>NZ_CP143054.1:0-73967 GCF_036287335.1 Dietzia maris | reverse complement strand
TGCTCTGCCTCTGGTGCGGTCTCGGGTGTGGGGATGACGTTTTCGGCGACTTCGGGCGCAGGAGAGATGGACACGGAGTGGGCAATGAGTTCAGCCGGCGCGACCGTGGCCACGCCGGTGTCGATCAGCCCGTTCGCGACCGTCTGAGAAGCCCCTGTCGCTGCGAGCTCCGCGGAGAGCTGTTCGGGGCTCAGCCCGACGTGGCGGTCACCGGTCAGTGCGCTGACATCGGCATCGGTCAGATCGGGGTGATCGGTGACCGCGGCGTCAATGACGTGCTCCAGATCGGAGTCGGTGATCTCGAAAGTGGCGGCGGCGATGAGGGCGAGCGTGAGAAAGTCCGGGGTCGGCCCGCCTTGTTGGCGTGCTTGCCGCACCGCGTCGTCGCGTTCCCGCTCGGCTCGGCCGAGGTCGAGCTCGGCCTGCCGGCGGGTCTGTTCTGCGGCCTCAATCAACCGGCGGCGCTCGAACTCTGCGGCGATGATCTCGCGTCGAGCGGCGGCGACCTCCTCGGACACTCCGGTGTCCGCTCGGGCAGCTTCGACGACCAGCCGGCCCACCGTGCATTGGCGGGCGCTGTGCGAGCCGACGGATCGGGTTCGGGCTGGCTGTTGCGGCGTGGCCGCAGCGCCCAGCCGGGCGTTCCGGACCAGGGCGGCGACTACGTGGTCGCTGGGGTGCGGACTCATTTCGGCGCTCCTTCAACTGGCTCTGACTTCAGGGGCTTGCTGGGCTGGTGCGAGGTCTGACAGGCGTACATCGGGGACCGCTCCCCCATCAGCAGGGCCATATGGTGATCGCCGACCGTGCGCAGGAACACCTCATCGCACGTTGCGGGGTCCCGAACCGCCAGAGCTTCGTAGGCTTGCCACATCGCCCTGACCCGAAACCGGGCCGAGCGGTGATCCCACCAGCGAGCGCACCACCCTTTGCCCTGACTCATCCCGCCGGCCTCGTACGCGATCCGCAGGTAGTCATCGAAGAACGCGAACTCGTCTGAGAATCGCAGTGGCCGCGGTAACCCGAGCTCGTCGTGGGCGAACGTCTCCACGTCTTTCTCGATGGTGCGGGCCAGGTAGTCACCGAGCCCTGGAGTTGCCAGCGCGTCCTTGACGGCTGCCGGAAGGGCCTCCGTCGCGACTTCGCCAAGCAGCGGGCCGAACGCCTCAACGATTCTCTTGTCGAACAGGTGGCTCATGCTGCGGCCTCTTCGGTCTTCTCAGGGGCGGAGGGAAGGTCCTGGTGGTCCCACCGGACCATCCGGGCCAGGATCGGGCGCCGGCCGGTGGCCAGGACGATCATCCGACCGAACGGCAGGGCGGCCAGCTCAGCGGCGGTGATGGTCTGCTTCTCGACCGTCTGGGTCGACACGGACCGCCCGCGATCGCCGCCGCCGCTGGAGATGGAGCGTTGCTGTTCGGTGTGGGTGCCGATGAGATGGGCCAGCTCGTCGAGGAACCGGTAGTCCTTGTGGCCGGGGCCGATGACGACGATCGCGGCGGCAGACCACAGCTTCTTCATGCCCTGCTCGCCCCACACTTCCACGCCCTGGGCGTAGGACTGGAGCACGGTCGAGCAGATGATGCCTCGGGAGCCGAAGGTCGAGTAGTAGTCGGGCAGCCTGGGCCACCGCACGATGTTGGCGATCTCGTCCAGGGCGGCGGTCACCGGCACCGGAAGACGCGAACCGGGGCAGGTGTCGGCCCGGTCGACCAGAGCCTTGAACACCGCGACGGTCAGGATGGACGTCACCGGCCGGCCGATCGGGTTCTCCTCGTCGGAGACCAGATACAGCGTGTCGGCCTCAGAGTTTGCGAAGGCGACCGGATCGAAACGCTGGGCGCCGGCCTGGGGGGTCAGCCACCTCACGATCTGCCGGCGCCCCAGGCAGGAGATCATGTTCTTGGCCGCGGAGAACACATTGGAGCGGGTGCGGGGCTCGGCGTTGTACTTGCTGGCCAGGTCCGCAGCCTGCGGCTTCCACTGACTGTCGGCCAGGATGTCGACCGGGGTGGCGTCCTCGAGATTGGAGACCCATCCGTAGACATCGGTGATGGGACGGTTCTTCATCGCCGCTGCCAGGAACAGCGAGGCGAGCAGGTCCACGGCCTGGGAGTAGAAGTACGCGTTGGGGTCGCTGCCGGCCTCCCCGCGGGCGGTGGCGGCATTGAAGATCTCGGCGAGCTCCTCGGCGTTGCCGTCCCACCACTGGTCGCGGCGCACGAAGTCCAGCGGGTCGAAGTACCACTTGGAGGTGTCCAGCCCGACCGCCTTGTCCTGCGGGTCGAGCACCCAGACGCGGCCGACCTGCTGACGGAACGGCATCGTGGCTTCGATGACGTCGCGCTTGCACGAGGTGGAGATGCAGATTCCCGGTGCGCGGCGGATCATCGGAATGATGCGGCTGGAGGTCTTTCCCTGGCGGGGACCCCACAGATCCAGATGCAGGTCTTCCCACCCGCCCCAGAGATCTTGGCCGGTAGCGACCTCCTTGCCGATGTACACCCCCGGGATCTGGGTGGTGTCGCCTCGCTCGCGGTTGGCGCGGACCACGCTCTTGGCCGACAGTGACTTCACGTCAGCGCGGCCCGCCAGATGCTTGGTGATCCCATCGACGCGAGTCCTGCGGCCCTGCCGACGCCCGACGAGCGCCGCCACCACGGCCACGAGCACAACGGCGATCACCACCAGGGCCACGGCGACGACCGTGGCGCCGGTGGTCCACTGCACCTGCCCCTGGGCCAGGTCGATCACCGCCACCGCGGGGTTACCGGGAACCTCCTGACCGGTGGGGGCGATGGATTCGCCGAGGGTGATACTGCCCCACACCGCGATCACCGCGGCCGCCACCACGCCCATCATGACCAGCGCGATCGTGGGTCCGGGCTCGCGGGTCTGGGACGTTCGTGCCAGGTCCTTACCTGCCATAGTTGCCTCCCTGGTGTGATGTGCGCGGTTACTCGCCCACAGATCGGTATTGGTAGCTGGCGACCTTCCACGTCTCGCCGGTGCGCTTGAGCTCGACGGTCGCGGTGATGCGCTCGAGCGGGGTCGTTGCTCCGTCGGGGTGCAGCACTTTCTGCTGCACCGTGACCAGGCGCCGAGCTTCGCTCGCGTCCTGCGGGACGGGGTCCTGATATCCGGCCAGGCTTGCGGCGCCGATCACGCGGTCACCCGAGCGCGCCCATGCCGACCACTGCCCAGGGGCGGGATCTGGGTCCGGGCGGGTGGTGGCCGCGTCCGCCATCTGGCCGGTGAGCTGGCCGGAGATCGCGTGCATCGCATCCCACGGGGACTGCTGCTGCGCGGGGGTCCACGTGTGAATCCCTGCCATCACCGCCACCGCCACTTCGTCGGCGGTCGTGATCGGGTCGATGTGCACGTGCGCATCGGTTCCCGGTTCATCATCGCGGCCAAGCGTCAGAGCCATCGCGACGGCGGCGACCACTACCGCCACCACCGCCGCGGCGACCACGGCTACGCCTTTGGTGTTCATCGCTGTCTCCTACTCGTCGGCGGTGCTCATGCGGCGGCGAACCTTGCGGCCTCTTGCGGCACGATGACCACGTACTTTTGCGTCTCGGCATACGGCGGTACCCCGCCGAACTGCTGCACGGCGCCGGGGCCGGCGTTATAGCCGGCCAGCATCAACGCCTGCGGGTCGCCACTGAGCTCGCCCGAGGCGATGCCCTCTCGCTGGCCCTCGGCGATCTCGCACAGGTAGCGGGCGGCGGCCATCGTCGCGTCCGCCGGGTCCGACGGAGAACCCGAGCCGGGAGGTCCGGCGATCTGGCCGTTGTCGTCGACCTTGGCGCCCTTGGCCGCCCACGTGCCGGGCATGAACTGCCCGTACCCTTGCGCTCCGGCCGTCGAGACCGCCGTGGCCTGGAAGCCGGCCGATTCGTGGTACAGCAGCCCGGCCAGCAGCGGAGAGTCGACCTCGCGGCAGACCTGGCCT
The DNA here is from genome assembly GCF_036287335.1 of Dietzia maris. Classification (NCBI taxonomy): domain Bacteria; kingdom Bacillati; phylum Actinomycetota; class Actinomycetes; order Mycobacteriales; family Dietziaceae; genus Dietzia; species Dietzia maris. Next base: position 70,009 of record NZ_CP143054.1, on the reverse strand, counting down.
CCCAGGTCGATCCACTTGCGCAGTTCGGCGGGGATCTCGCCCGCGTTCAGGCTGCGATGCCCGAAGTCCGGGGCGCAGTCGTCGCCCCCGGCGGCGCCGGTGGTCTCGGAGTCATCGTCGGCACCGTCGGTGGGGGCGGCGCCGTAGCGCTGGTTCGGGGTGGGCTTTCCGCCGCCGGCGACGGTGACGTGCACGTGGTCGAAATGGTTCTGGGTCGGGTCGCCCCGGTCCTCCATCTGGTTGGGCTGCCCGGTGGCGGGGATGTACTGCTGCCGCCAGATCAGGTACTCGATGTTGAAGAACTCGCGGTGCGTCAGCAGGTAGTTCTTGATGCGATTGCCCAGCTCGCGGCCCTCGCTCGAGGAGTAGTCCGGGATCATGATGTCCACGGCGCGGCCCGACGGGTGATCAGGGTAGGCGTCGACCGGTCGCCATCCGCCGATGGTCTTCACGTCGGGAAAGCGCTGCGCCACGGCCCGGGCCACCCGGATCGAGTCGACCTGCAAGTTCTCCTTGGAGGCGATCTTGTCCGAATCGGGCATCTCCCCACTCGAGGGCGGAGACGGCTGACGGGAGGTCGTTGACTCGTCGTCGGGCGGCGCACTGCCTCCCGAGCCCGGGTTCGCCGCTCGGTCGAGCCACGGCTGCGGATCGGTCTCGCTCCCACCGGTCAGGCGCCCGCCCTGCCACACCTCGAAGTGCAGGTGGGCGCCGGTGGACTGGCCGTTGTTTCCGACCTCACCGATGTGCTGTCCTGCGGCAACGGTGTCGCCCACCTGCACGGCCACTCCGTCGTCCCACATATGGCCGTAGACGGTCGAGTAGGGCTGACCGTCGATGGTGTGGTCGATGACGATCCAGTTGCCGAACCCGCTGGCGGGGCCGGCGGCGGTCACCACGCCTGGGGCCATCGCGTACATGGGGGTGCCGCCTGAGGCGGCCAGGTCGATGCCTCGGTGGCCGGGCCGGTCTGCGCTCTTGTAGGTCGAGGACACGACGTAATCGCCTTCGGCGATCGGCAGGCTCAGCTCGCCGGCGGGCACTCCCCCACCGCCGGTTATGTCCCCGTTCGGGCGGCACCGATCGTCGCTGCCGTCTCCGAGGATCACCACGACCACCAGCGACAGCAGGATGATCCCGATGACGATGCCCACGACGAGCTTGGCCGACCGCATCCGTCTACAGCCCTAGCTGCGCTCGAAGGGCCGCGTTCTCTGCTTGCAGCGCCCGCAGGGTGGACGAGTTGTGCGCCTGCCACGTCCCCGCGGCGACCGACCAGCGGCGCACCGAGTCGCGGCTGATGCCGAACTCGCGGGCGACGACCTCGGCGGCTGCTGAGGTCGAGGGGAACTGGGGCTCGAGCTCTGCCAGCCGCGCAACCACCTGGTCGCGGAAATCGGCGTCGTACGCGGCTGAGCTCATGCCGGCACCGCCTGTCCGGAGGGCACGCCATCGAGCAGTTCGCGGAAGCGCACGTTCGTGTCGTGGATGTTGGTCTCCCGCTCGGTCGCGGTCAGCAGAACCTGCACCGGGATCCCGGCGGTGCCGTCCTTGGACGACTTGAGCATGAACTTGCCTCGCCCCAGGGGTGGCTTCTTACGCTCGCGGGTTTCGGTTCGCTCGATCGGCGCGCCCTTGGACCAGGCGGTGATCATCGCTGCTTCAGCGTCGGTGAACTGGAGGACGCCCTTGAGTCGCTCCAGCTCGCCGGCGGGAAGGCCGCCGCAGATGACCATGCCTGCCCGCTCGATGAAGCCCATCGCGGTCTTGACGTCGACCTCGTTGGGCAGCGTCTCCAGGTCTCGGCCCGTGTGGGTGATCATCAACAGGCCGGTGCCGTCCGTGCGGTTCAGGCGCGTGAGCTCGTCGACGCGCTGCACCATCCCCGCCCCGGCGCCCAGGGTCGCCCACATCTCGTCGAGAATCGCCAGGAAGTAGCGCTGCGGCGCCAGACCGCAGTCGGCCAGCACGTGCGCGGCCTCCATCGCTCCATAGGCATCGGACCAGCAGGCCAGGAGCACGCCCGCCTTGAGCGACTGGTCTCCTCGAGCGATCGCCGAGACGTCGATGCAGATCGCCGGGGCGTCGAGGTCGATCTTGGTGGTGGTGTGCTCGGCGAACACCTGGCCCATGACGCCGTCGGTCAGCGACTCCAGTGTCTGGACCAGGGTTCGGACCGTGCGCCGGTACTCAGTTTCGTCGGCGACGAACAGCGCTCGCCGCAGGTCGGCGTTTCCGGATCGGATGTAGTCGATCAGGTCCCGCAGCAGCGGCGGGGAGGCGAAGGAGAACTTGCCGCCCTGGCGCATCTCCCGCAACGAGGTGGAGATGACCAGGCCCTCGAAGTCGTCCAGCGGCCGACCGCGGATCAGCTCGGCCAGCGCCACGACCATCGTGACCTGCCGCGAGTGCACTGACTCCTCGGTTTCGGTGATGGCCTCGGCAAGGCGTGTGCTGTCCTCGCCCCGGGCGCGGAGCTCGTCCAGGTGGGCCTGCATCACCGGGATCGCCTCGCCCAGAGCGCCGGCGGCCAGCGGGTTCAGGTGCCCGTGCCCATGTCCGAGACGGATCACCTGCCCGCGCTTTCCGGCCGGGGTGACCATCGCATCGGTCACCGCCACGTACTCGCCTTTGATGTCCCCGGCCACGATCGGCACATGGCCCTGGGCGACCGCGCCGATGAACTGCTTGCGGATGATGGTGGACTTGCCCAGCCCGGGCAAGGAAAGCACGAACGCTGACGGGTTGCCGATGATGCCGGCGCGGAACCACGACAACACGTCGCCGGAGACGTCCTGGCCGGTCTGTGCGTGAACTCCCAGAGGGACGCCGACCGCCGGGGCGGTCGCCCCGACCACCCACGGGTTGAAGCCACAGCCGTAGTTGGTGGAGGTCTGGGTGGCGGCCGGGGCGGAGACCACCGCCATCCGCCCCGAGAACGCTCCCTTGAAGCCGCGGCCGTCGAGGGAGGCGTAGCGATTGGTGAACCGGGGCTTTCCGTAGCGGAGCTGCGGTGCCTGGCGGGCGGTGCGCGCCTGCTCGGCCCGGTCGGGGTGCTCATCGCACCACCGCTTGTACGCACGGCCGGTTCGTGTGTGCGGCCAGGGAGGGAGCTGATCGCCGGCGGTGATGCGGGCGTGCAGCTCTTCCAGCTCGGCCGGCCCGACAGGGGTCTTGGTGCGCCTGGCCATCACTCCGCCTTCGCAAACGAGGAAATCGTGGACTTCTGATCGAGAAGCACGCCCAGACCCAGCCCGGCGGCGAACGCCGCATCCTGCTGGCCGTTGGTGGCGTGCAGCCGAAGCTGAGACCGGTTGCCGAGCTGGCCGATGATCGCCGAGCCCTGGTCGAGCAGCTCAGGATCGCGCAGGGTGAGCGTCACCAGCAGCGAGTACTCGCCGAGCTGGCCTCCTCGGGCCAGCGCCTGCCGCGCGGCCTCGGTGCGTTCCAGGCGCAGGCTGGCCGTGGCCTTGCCGATCGAGCGGGTCTTGTTCGCAGCGTTGACCGCGTCGGTGTGCTCCTTCTCTACCTGCCTCACCCCGTCACCGGCGGCGATCGGGCGGTAGATCAGCGTCACGCGCTTGCGGGGAATGTCTGACTTCGGCTCCAACAGGGGCCGCAGGACATGGTCCGGGAACGCGGCGGCCGGCGGGGCGGCCATCTCGAACGAGCGGGACACCCAGTCTTCGTGGCGGTAGTGATTCCACTTCGCCACAGCCTCGGCCGGGCCGGCGTCGTCCCAGTCCACTCCGAGCGGCTCGCCGGACAGGCGAGCGCTGTTGATGGTCTCCTCCAGGTCGGGGCGGTAGCAACGCAACGCCAGCCCGATCGCGTCCTCCGGGTTCATCGGTGTGGCAGACACTCCCGCGTACTCGAGCCGCTGGTACAGCCCGGGCAGCCGGAAACCCAGATCGGTGGCCATCGCCTCGGGGTCCTTGCGCTGCATCGCGGTGGCGGCCTTGAAGGTGACCGCGATCCATGACCGCGTGACGAGCTTGCCGCGAGCGAACTCCACCGCCGACTCCGCCTGGATGCGGCGGGCGATCTCCGGGGTGGACTCGCTGACCGAGTCCTTCACCGCGGCGATGAGGTCCTGCCCGGTCGTCGGGTACGACTCGACGGTCACCGTGGCCGCCACGACGTCGTCGTTGAGCGACAGCTCGGCGAGCCAGGCGCCCCACTCGGCGGTCATGTCGTTGCGGTCGGCCACCGTCAGCGGCTCCTGGCCACGTGAGGCCGCGTCCAGCAGGACGGTGTACTGGTTGAGCGCACGGTCACGGATGAGCGCGAAATCGTTGCCGGCCACGTCGCGGCCGACGTGCAGCTCGGTCTTGGCCAGGGCACCGGGCAGCCGGTATCGGCCTCCCGGTACCCGCGAGTTGGGCCCGGACCGGTACACCGTGGAACCCGCGGCCTGTGCCCGCCAGAATTGCCAACGCATTTGAGCCACCTCGTAGAGAGTTCGATTACCGATACGCAGTACTGCCGGGGCCAGGTACGCCACCGCCAACACCGCAATGAGCGCTCCCGCGCCTAGTCCGCCCTGCATCAGCACCAACATCGCCGCGATGAAGGCGATCCCGGCGATGATCGTGGCCCGCAGCGGCAGGCCGAACATGCCGGTGCGCTGCGACTTCTCGCCCAGCGTGTAGAGCCGAAGGTCCGCCTGCTCACCTGATGCAGACACCAGCTATCTCCTTGCCGTCAGCGGTAGTGGTGGGGTGTCGGGTGAGCTGCCAGCGCACCGTCGATCATCTGCTCGGTCGTCTGTGTCGCTCGAGCCGTTGTCTGGGCTGCGGTCGCGACCGCGCCCACCCCGGCGGCGGCGAAGCCCGCTACGGCGCCTGCGCCGCGGGCCGCGCTTGCCACTGCCCCGCCGACACGACCCGACGAGCTGGTGCCCGTGCCTGGGGAGCTCCTGCCTCCGGCTGGTGCGCCGCCCCCCGAGGGTGCCGACGGAGTCGGTCCTGACGGGCTGGACGCCGGCGGTGACGACGAGCCTCCAGAGGAGTGCGGGCCGAGATAGGCCGCGCCGTTCGCGGCGTTCTGTCCCCCGGAGCCGGACGACGACGCTCCGCCGCCAAGGCTCTGCTGGGCGTTGCCCAGTGCAGCGCCGGCGGCGCCGGCGACAGCGCCCGTGGCTCCGGCAGCGGCGGCGCCGATGCCTGCGGCGCTGCCACCGGACACTGAGGCAGACACCGCCGGGGCGACGACGCGCATCAGCGCGGGCAGTACGAGGCCGGCGGCGGCCAGCAGCAGCATCGAGGAGACCGCCTCCATGACCGAGGGCTGGTCTGTTCCCGAGCTGAGCCAGAACGCCACCAGATACAGCAGTGTTGCCACCGGCTTGAACAGCAGTGCCGCGACGACGAACCCGATCATCGACTTGAAGGCCTGCTTGCCGGTGCTCAGCGCGAACGATGCTGCCGCCAGCGGCAACAGTCCCACCACCACCACCAGAAGGCCCTCGCGGATCACTAGCGCCAGCATCTGCGCCAGGGCGCCCAGCAGCGCGAACACCACCAGGATCAATACCGCGGCCGGCCCGAGTCCGGTCTCCTCGTCGATGAGCGCGACCGCGTTGATCTTGGCCTCTGGATCCCCGCCCAGACCGTCGGTGAGCCACTGCGTGGAGACCAGGTCGGTGGCCATGTGCAGCGACATGATCACCGCAGGAAGCGCGGCCCCGGCGAGGATGAAGTTGAAGACGAGCTGTCCGACGTCCTCGAACCCATCACCCAATCCGCGGTTCCGGGCGACCGCCATCCGTGCCCCCGCAATGATCAGCGACACCACGAACAGCAGTACCTGCGCCCACAGCGTCAGGTTGAACACGCCCGCCACCGACGACTCGAAGTCTGCTCCTGAGAACGGTGACTCCTTAATCCACATCGTCATGATCAGCGACAACGCCTGAGCATTTCCCTCCAGGAGGGACTTGACGAAATCTCCGATCGGGTCGCCCCAGAAGCCGGACGTCACTGCCTCGATCGCATCGGTCGGATGAAGAGCTGCACCGGCGGTGTTGCATGCGCCAGAGAGGACGCCGCGCGCGGGCGCGGTGAGCGTTTCACGCAGTCCGCCGGCCTGAGCCGACTCCCTCAACCACTCATGGGCGCCGGTGCCGGCGAACAATCCGCCGTCGAACCCTTCACCGTCGAGATCGCCGTTGCGGCAGTCCTCATAAAACGACTGAAACTCATTCTGGCCCGTGTCCTGAGCAGCAGCCGGTGCCGCGAAGGCAACCGAGGCCAGGACCGCGGCCAAGAGAGCGATCGCGAGTCGCTTGAGGCGTGTCAGATCCACAGAACCCACGACCGATCCAGTTCCTCCACGGGCGGCAGCGAGCGCCCGGAGACGATCTCCCACTGCTCGCCAGTCCACGACAGGGACACGCGCATCACCGGGTGTTCTGTTGCGCTGACGTCGATGGTGTCGACCTGGCCGACGGCCTCAGACACCGACGGCATCGCCGCCTCTACCGTGCAGAAGTCGGGCGAGCAGTGACTGAAGCGGAACCACCGTGGTGCCTGAAACCCCTCGGCTGCCTGCATGGCCCGCCCCTGGGTGGCCGCGCCACGTGCGCGCATCTCCTCGAGCAGCTCCGGATCTTCCGCGACCAGATCAGGCGCGTATCGCTGCATGAAGTCGGCGTAGACCGGCCCCATCTCCAGCCCCAGACCGATGTAGTTGGCCGTGAGCAGCGCCGCGCCAACGGGAGAACGGGCGTACCCGGTCATCACTCCTCGCTCCACCGCGGTCGGACCATCCGAGGACGAGACCATCAAGGTGGTCCCGCTCGGGACACGCTGAAGCGCTAGACCCGCTGGCGCCGCGACCGGCTCGGTACCGCCGGGAAACTCGCCCGCTTCGCCGGTTTGTGCAACGGGCTCACCTTCGGGAGCGTCCACGACCGTTACTTGCCGGCCCACGAGGTCGCTGACCACCCGACCTGGCTGCTCCGCAGGCGCCGGGCTCGACGGCGCAGTGGGCGTGACCGGCGCAGGTGCCGCCTGGTCGCTCTGCTCATCGGTTCCGCTCATGGCGATGACCAGGATCAGCACCATCAGAGCGACGATCAGCACCGCTGCGCCGCTGATCCATGCCTTCTTCGTCATTTGCTGTCCTCATCCCAGGTCGTGAAGCCGTCGAGGGCTTGGATCTCGGTCGCGTCGATGTCGTCCTCCTGTGTGGGAAGCACGAGCTTCCAGTCCGCCCCTGTCCACGCCACCTGCACTGGGTAGGCCGTCAGCAGGGGCTCCTGTTCTCCCGGCGCAGGCGGGGTCGATGTCGCCAGCAAGACGATCGCCTTCTCGGGCGAGTAGTCGGTGATCTTGAACGCGGTGAAGGTGGCGGCCACCGAGGGATCGACTGCGCCCGACACGCTCATCAGCACGCGGGCTTGTGCCCACTGATCCCGGCCGGGGCCGGGAGCGGTGACCGTGCGCACGACTTCGGGCCACGTGGAGTCGGGCGCCGTGGCCAAAGCCGCCTGCCCGTTCGCCGCGGCCAGGGCTGCGCCTTGGGGGGTGTGGCTGTATCCCTGGGGCGGGGACGTTCGCGCCGGCCCGTCGGCGCGGGAGGTCGGTATCTTGAGCCCGGCTACGTTGCGCCAGGTCAGATCGGCCGGGGCAGAAGCGGTGTCCACAACTGGCGGCTGTTCGACCTGCTCATCGTTTGAGCAGGCGGTGCTCGCCGTCAGCAGCAGCGTCACCGCCGCAGCGGTGAAAGCGCGTCGCATCTTGGACAACAGGAACTCCCTCTAGATGAATACGTCGGCAATGTGCCCGGCGGAGGCCACGATCACGCAGCCGAGGATGACCTTGATCGTGATGGCCTGGATCGAAGGGCCGTACTGGTCGACTAGGCGGTTGTCGATCGTCAGCAGCGCCCCGATTGCCATTACTCCGGCGACTACGACGGCGGTGGCTCCCCATTTGACCCAGCCGACCGCCTGGGTGAACCGGGTCATCGCCTCGGCTGGAGGGCCGACAGGGCTGGTCGGTGGCAGCACTACCGCCGGGTCCTGCGCCAGAACGGTCACCACGTCGGTGAGCACGGCGGTTAGGAGACCAGGGCGTTGACGATGGGGCCGGCCAGCATGATCAGCAGGCAGCCGCCGATGATCCGTGCGACCGTGCTCTGGACCTCGTCGCCGTTGCCGGACCGGCGAGCCATGATGAAGTAGGCTCCGGCGGCCATCACGCCCATGACGCCGAGCGCGATGCAGCCCCACATGAAGTACGCCAGGGCGGTGTCGACCTTCTCGCCGGCACCGGGGATCTCCATCGGGGACAGGTTCTCTCCGACGGCGATGACCTGCTCGGCCACCGGGGCGGCGGCGTGAATCGTCTCAACAAACATTGCGTTCTCCTTGGATCACAGAGGGGCTGGGCAGGGGGATCATTTGTCGGCGCGGCGCGTTCGCCACTGCTCGCCCGCGGCGGCGAAGACCTCCGCGGCAGCGGTGGCGACCGATTCCGGGACCGCGTCGGTGGGCGCTAGCGGACGGGCGAAGCGCTTTGCTGGCGGCGGCGTGTAGTCCGGGGTCCACTGCGCCAGTTCGGTTGGCTCGCAGGCCAGCAGCTCGGGAACCCAGTCGATGTGCCAGCTCGCCCCGGCAGCGGCGGCGACGAGCTCGCGTCGGCGGGACAGTGTCAGGTCCGGTTTGCCGGGGGCTGCGGCGACGGTGACCAGGCCCAGCAGCGAGCAGCCACCGACCTCTCCTGCCTGGTGCTGAAGGCACAGCCGGTGCGCTGCATTGAGGCCGACCGTGTGCATTCGTGCGACGACGACGACGAACGGTGCCTTCTCGGCGGACGGCCAGCCTCGCTGACTGTCCGCGGCCGGCGCCCACATAGATTCCAACGTCGACACCCCGGCCCCTCCGTGGGCGCCGAGCAGCCAGATCACCGGGGTCCGGCTGCCAGCGGGGCGAGGAACGGGTGCGTCCCACACCGGTGCGCGGTCCCCTTCGGCTGGCACCGCCAGCCACCCGGGCACAGCCTTAGATGTCGGGTGCGGGAGTTTGTGGGCGCTGGTCATGCTCGCCTCCTTCGTCTTGTCCCTTGCGGGCGTCACGCGGTCACCGAGGCCAGGGCCTCGGAGAGTCCGGCGATGTCGGCGGTCTGCGACGTCGCCGGGAGCTTGGACAGCTGGTCGTCCCCGGCTCCCGACCGGATCAGGGACATGCGGTCGGCATCAGTGGAGTGGCTGATCTGACTGACCGGCTCCATCCCCCGGGCAACGGCCAGGTCGTTGGCCGCGGCCAGCGCCCACTGCTGGGTGATCGCCGCCGGGGACTGCCCTGACGCCGTAAACGGGGTGCGGTCGTACATGCCGTGGGCGTCGATCGCGTTCCAGGTCTGGGTCTGGGTCGCCAGATCGACCAGCCCCGTCGTGTCGGACACCGTGTGCTCGATCTCGCCGATCACCCGCTGCAGACCGGAGTCCACGGTTGCCGGAGTAATGACCTCAGACGCCGCAACCGCGAGCTGGCCCACCAGCACCGCTGCCGCCGCTGCCGGGCTCGCTGCGCCGGCCACCGCGATCTGCGCGATGTTCGCCGGCGTCAGGGTCTTCTTCGCCACGGTGATCGACGCTCCGAGCGCCATCCCGGCCAGCTTGGTCCCGGCTTCCACCAGCAGTGCGGTCGGATCGGTCGGGTTCTGCACCTGGGTCGGATCGGAGTAGCGCGCCATCCGCGACAGCGTGGTGTTGCCCCGGCTGGCCGGGGCGATGGTGAAACCACTTCCGTCGGAGTACTCCACGTCTTCGGCGATGGTCTCTGCGGCCGTGAACAGCACCGACTGCCCCGCCACGGTGGCGACGTTGACCAGCGCACGGATCGGGTCTCCCCCGGTCTCGCTCTGTCCGGCGATGTTGGCTACGACCTGGAACAGATCGGAGTCGGGCGGGGTGTCGCACGCCAGGTCTCCGGGGACGCAGAACGAGGCGACTCGATCGGCCACCGCACCGAAATCCGGTGCCGACGTGTTCGGGGAGATTCCGCGCCCCTCCGGCCGCGGAGCACCCTCGCCCACGCTGATCGCCGACACCGCCGCACCCTCCGTGCCCGGCACCGCCCCCGGAGTCGTCCGGGACGAGCCCTCCTGGAAGATCGGGGCGCCCTGAGCACGGGTGGGATCACTCATCAGCGCCGCACCGGCGAACTGCTCGGGAGTGACAGGCCCGGAGCCGGCGCCGATTTCTCGAGCCAGCGCCGAGGCGACCTGGGCGCCCTGGCTGTAGCCGGAGACGAAGATCTTGGTCTCCGGGCATCGCTCGATCGTCTCGGCGATGAGCTTTCGCCCGTTCTCTATGCCGACGGTGACGCTCTCGGCGTAACTCGACTGATCCTCTGAGGGGACGAAGCCTCCGAAGGATGCCGGGTACGGCACGTAGGTGCGGCTCATACGCGCCTGGCCATCGGCGTTAGCCGCTCTGACGGTGGGACTCACCACGCGAGCCATCCATCCCGTGTCCGCGTCGGTCTTGGAGTTTCTCGTTGACTCCGTCGTGCCGTTGATCGCCACGAGCTGCACCAGCGGGCACTCATCGCCCTCGGGCAACGCCACCTCCGAGGTCCCTCGAGACGAGGTCGGGACCGTAGCGGTTGAGGTCAAAGGTCGAGCCGTGGTGGCGGAGGGTGTAGCGCTAGCCGTGGTTTGCGCCTGGACCCCTCCCGCTTGGGCTGCCACTGCCAACGATGATGCCGTGATGACAGCGCCGATCCTTGCCACGTTCCCCGGCTTCATTCGCTGGCTCCTTCAGAGTTCTCTTCGATCGAGACGATCCGGACCTCCCCGTTTTCACGGGTGGTCGTCACGCGCTGGTAGTAGGTCGTTTCGCTGCCGTCAGGAGCGGTCTCGGTCAGCTCGACCACGGCGTCGGCGCCGTCGCGCTCGATATGCAGGCAGTGCGTTGTCCCGCGGGCCACTGAGTCGATGCCCTCCTGAAGAGCATCGAGATTGGTGATCGGTGAATCCTTCGCCAGCAGTGGCTTGATGGCGTCGGCGTCTCTGGCGACGTAGTAGGCGTGCTGGAAGGCCAGGACCACGCCGGCGGCGGACTCTCGGTCGCCCTTGCCGTTGCCCGACACTGTGGTGGCCGACTCGGAGGACTCGCACTCCGACTCGGCCACCACCTCGTCGCCGCCCTGTGGTGCGGTGGTCGCCGTCGTGGGGACCGTCAACGTCGGGGAGGCCGACGTCTCGGAGCCAGACAAGAGCGACGACAGCAGCCACGCGCCGCCCCCGATCACTAGCAGCACCGCCGCGACCGTGCCGCCGAACAGGAGCTTGGTCCGCTTCCGGCTGCTATCGCGCGCCGGCGGGGCTTCGACAGCCGAGGGGGTGGCCTCTGCCTGGTCGAACCACTCGTCGTCGGACTCCGGGCCTCCGGCCACGGCTTCTAGGTGGCGGGGTCCGTTGCGGTCGTCAGCAGAATTTGACGACTCCGAAAACCACTCGGGCAGATCGTCGTCGCGGCTCATTTCCACTCCCCTCGATCGGTGCGGCGATCAGTACGCGGGATCAGTTGAAGTGGACCGGGGGAACGCCCGGGATGTTCAGGTTGTTGATCGACCCGGCAACGTGGTCCTTGGCCTGGTTGATCGAGTCGTTGATGCCGTTCTGCACGCCCATCGCCGCGTGCGGGTTGGCGTTGACCGCGGCCCCGCCGGCACCGAGCGAGGCGGCCCCACCGGCGGCACTTCCGGTGCCGGCCAAGCCGGCGATCGCGGTACCAGCGGTGGCAATCGGACCGGCGGCGGTGGCCGCTCCGATGACGGGGGCAGCGATCGGGCCAAGGGTCGCTAGCGCGGCGATGATCGCGCCGGAGATGGCAGAAGCGGCGGTGAGCATGGTTGTTCCTCTTTCTCTACGGGTGGGACCGGCGACCGGGCGGCCGTCAGCCGATGTGAAGCTGCTTCGGAAGGATCGGGGCCTGCGGCACGACGGGCGCGCGGCCACCCAGGTCGATCGTGATTCCCTGCGGTGCGGCTGCCGGGGCAGGAGCCGGAGCGGCTGCCGGGGCAGGAGCAGGAGCCGGAGCGGCTGCCGGGGCAGGAGCGGGTGCAGGAGCGGGAGCCTGTCGAACCGGCGCCTGCTGCACCGGGTACGTCGGGGCTTGCTGAACGGGATACGACGGGGACTGCTGCACCGGCACGGGCTGCGGAGAGCGGACCTGCTGCGTGGGAGCCTGCGGCGCCGGAGCGATTTCGACCTTGGGGGCCGACTCTCGGCGCTCGTCGGGCTTCTTCTCTTCCTTCACCTCACGGGTTGGCTGGACCGCCTTCGCTAGGCCGGCCTGTTGGGCCTGGGCAGAACGCTGCTGCGTAGCCGTCCGGGGCGAGGTCGACTGAGCGGCCTTCGCGGAACGCGGAGTCGCGCTGGTCTTTTGGGCCACGTCCACGCCGGCCTGCGTGGTCGACGGTCGAGCTGCGGGCGCAGTCGCCTCCTCGATTCCCGACTGAGTCGCAGCCAGGGCCACCGATACGCCCCCAAACGCAATTAGGGCCGTTGTCGCCCCAACGAGGGCTCCTCGTAGAGCTGGACCCGCTGTGGACCGTTGGTCGTTTTCCGTCACTTCGACTCCTTGCTCCCCGGCGCGATATTGGTACCAATATTGGTAGGGTACCGCCAATGATCCCGGCGTAGGGCTTCGACCCGCCGCGAGCGGCTGGCCGGCTGTCGGCATGGGCACACTCTATAACTCCACGCCATATTCCGCTAGTGGAAGGTTTAAGGCCGTTCGTTGGACAGACTTGTCGGGCAAGACACGCCGACGAAGGGGAGCCGATGCCTCGCCGTGCGGGGCAAATCAGCCCCACCACCCTCCGGGCCGCCATGTCCCGTCGAGGGGTGAGCGCTGACGACATCGCCGCCCACCTGGATATCTCCCCCAACACCGTGCACAGCTGGTTGGACGGCACTCGCGCCCCATCCGCCCCCCTACTCGTTGGCCTGGCTCGAGCCTTGGGCCTGCGGCCAGCGGACCTCACCCTGGTCAGCGAGGACGAGGAGCGGCTGCACGATCTTCGGCTACACGCCGGCCTTCTCCAGCAGGAGGCGTGCGAGGCGGCGGGCCTGCGCCAGCCGCAGTTGTCGAAGATGGAACGGGGAGTGTCGGCGCCCCGCGAAGAGCTCTGCAACGCCCTGGCCGCGGCTTATGGTGTCCCTCCTGCCCGCGTCCTCGAGGCTTGGAATCGCACCCGAAACGACCGACGACGGCAGTCCGGGGCGAAGTTCGTCTAGTCCCACGCTATATTCGGACACGCCCGTGTGGCGGCAAATGCTCGACGCCGAACTACACGCGTGTTATTAATAAGGCCATGACGACCTTCGGCCGCCCGCGGACCCGCGATCACCGCACGCAGCTCAACGGCGAGATCGACAAGGCTCTAGTGGCCGACTTCAACGCAATCTGGCGCAGATCTGGCCGGAAGCGGTGGGAGGTGCTGCAAGACGTCGTCACTTACGGTCTCGCCGAGTACAAGCGGCGAGAGGCAGAGACGCCCAGTGCGCTCGACCTTCTCGGTCGCACTGGCTGATCATCACTGACTTTAAGAGATAGGAGGCGCACGGGACTCAACCAGCGTCGTTGACAACCGCATAGCGCACCCACACAAAAAGCGATCGCCCCCCGGGGCCGAATCCGAAGGGCGATCGCGAACGTGTGACCGGGACGAGTTAGCCGCTCGTAACCCCGGTTTTGGTGCCCACCCCGAAAGGCGGAACCAGCTTGCGTAGCTGTTCCGAGGGTAGCGCACACCCAAATGCCGTGTCCAGCATGCCGAAGCTGGGCGCGTCGCAGGGTGCGCCAACAGACCTCGATACCTCCGAAGAACCCAACCTCGGCACCGTGATCCGTACGCGGATCGAAGGCGCCGAAAAAGAAAACCAGCTTCGCGGTCAGCGCGGACGTTCGTGGGCCCTCGATGGCCGACAGCCGGCCCTGGTGTGGCAATCCCGTGCCAAGTGGCTTGCCGGCACCGCGGCAGAGCTTGCGTGCATTCGTGGCCGGCAGTTGTGCCGCAAGTGGCGCGTTTCCGCACGGACCGCCCTGCTCGTCGCCCGGGCCTGTGCTCGCCTCGCCGACGCGGATACCGGTCGCCGTGTCACCGCATCCAACGAGACCATCGGTCGTATCGCGGCCGAGCTGGCCGACCGTTCTCGGCCGTTCTGCCACGATGTTGTCTCCAACGCCCGCGCCGTCCTTGCGGAGCTTGAGCTCGCGGTCGAGGTCGCGAGGGGCCGGTATCTCACCGTCGATGAGCGTTTCCAGGCCGCCGTGCACCACGACGGCGTGCAGCTTCGAGCTGCATCCACGTGGGCTCTGACGACTCCCCGCAGGTGGTACGCAAAATCGTATCTACCCCGTAGGGGTCCTACGGGGAGTAAAACTCCCCGTAGGCAATGTTCCCCTACACACGCGCGCAAGCGCGCGTCGGCGCCCTCCGGGCGCTCACAAAGACTCAAAGATCGAGAGCGACCTCGCCAGGCACACATCGTCGCCGCCCAGCTCGTCGCCGCAGCAAAGAGCCTCGACAACGGCCGGCATCTGGGTTCCCTGGTTGACGTAGTGGCCGAGCTGGTCGACTGCGATCGCTGGACGGGCCGCGATCTAGTGGCGGTCCTCAACCAGGATGCGCGAGAGAACCCCCGCGACTGGCCCTCCACCATCCAGAACCCAGCCGGTTTCCTGCGACATCGCCTCTCCCGGCTCCGGGACGTGCTCGCCGGCCCCTCGCCTAGCGAGGTGGCCGAGCAGCACCGGCAGCGCACTCTCGAAGAGCAGCGACGCCGGGCCGAGGCTGCCGCCGCGGCCGAGAAACGCGCAGCTACTCCCGAGCAGGTGTCACGCCACATGGACGCCATCCGCTCGATCCTGCGACGACGTCAGCGAGGACCAGTTGCGAATGATCGCTTTGACCTCGCACGATAGCCAGCAAAGTCGACGCACGAGTGAGCCCTGCACGGCAGCGCCGCCGGGTTCCTCGAGCCATGCACACCCCGACGGCGACGTTCCGGAGTGGACTCAGCCGGTGTTGTCGCCCGCGTGACGCGTCAGCATCAATGTAAGATTGGCTCCATGAGGTCACGACCGAGCACCAAGCAGACGTTCGCTCAACGCCTGTCGACGCTCGTGTCCACCGCTCATCCCCCGGGACGAGGCCGCTTCACTCAGATGGAAATCGTCGCGGGAGTCAAAGAGCTCGGCGGGGATCTCAGCCAGCCCTACCTCTCGCAGCTCCTGCGCGGCACCCACGAGCCGTCCGAGCGAGTCGTACGAGATCTCGCCGCTTTTTTCGGCGTCTCACCCGAGTACTTCGTCGATGACGACGAGTACCGACGCACCAACGACTACATCGCTCTGCTGCGCAAAGTCAGCGACAGCGAGGTTCTGGCGGTCTCGGCCCGGGCCGTCGACCTGCCTCCCGATGCCCTCGCCCGCATCCGAAACGCGGTCGAGGAAGAGCGCCGGCGAGCTGGACTGGACTAGCGTCCGCCTCCCCAATAACCGCAGCCCGCGCCGATCGCAGCGCCCAAGACCGTCTCTACCGGGGTGTGGTGACTAATCCGCACCCGCGCCCAGGCCAGCGGAGGAACAAGCCCCAGCCCGGCCCAGTAACGCGGGGAGACCTCCCGTGCGAGCACCGCCACCACACCCGCAAGCACCGCCGTGTGGAACGACACCTTCACCCGCAGCGTCGCGGCGCCCGCCACGCCCAAGGTCACCAGCGCTCCCCGTGTCATCCGGCGCAGCTCCGCCGGCGCCGATCCTTGCCGCTGAGCGACCATCAGCGAGGCCACCGACACCGCAATACCGGCGATCACCAGCGGCCGATCCTCCCGCTTGGTGACGTGGTGATCACTCAACCCTCGATGGCGCACCCTCCAGGTGATCGCCGCCTGCGGCACCAGGCCCAGCCCCGCCGCCGTGGCGACTCCCCATCCCGGCGACTTCACAGCGCACCCCAGATGCGTTGCCCCAACCGCCAGCACCACCCACGGGGCGAGCACTTCGGTCAACGCCTTCTCGGGGCTCACGCCCATGCTTTGTCCTCTCGATAAGCGCGGCCAAGCCGCTCGGCGGCCGCTGTCATCTCTCCGTCGCTGACGGTCTCCGGTGGGCGCGGGAACCCTGTCTCAGTGCCCGCGACCTGCTCGATCTGGTGCAGCCCGTCCAGCAGCTCGACCGCACGGTCAAAGACCCACGCGTCGAAGCCCAGGCGAACGTCCGACCTCCGACGGACCTCGGGTAGCACTTCGACCACTCGAGCATGGAGCTCGCGGAACTTCCTCCAGTGCCGCCACGCTACGAGGTCGGCCTCCGCGGTCGACCACACCAGACCCACGGTCAGCAGCAGCATCCCGACCACCGACAACAACTGGGTAATCAAGAAATCCTCGTCGGCGGGCGAGTCCGTCGCGATCGTGGACTGCCACAGATACTGCACGCGTACGACACACCAGCCGGCTAGCAGGACCGACCCGCAGGCCATGATCGACAAGCCCCGGCCGGCGGCCGTTTGCAGGCGCGGAGGCCAGATCACGACCAGGAGACCGATGCTGGCCACGAGCCCACCTATGTAGGCGATGAGCATCGCCAGCAGGAGTAACGGCTGCGTATGGGACCACTCCACATAGTCGACGCTTGTCCGGTGCCCTCCCCCACCGGGCACGACATGCAACGCCACCATCGACACTGCCGCGGCCCCGAACACAGCCCAGATCGCGTACTCGACCTGCGGCCGGTACCGCGTTCGCTGAGCCAGGGCCATCAACAAGACGCCGACGGCGCATCCGAGGATCCCTAAGTGCTTGAGGACCGTCGGAATAGCGACCGTCGACGCGCCCGGACCGCGCAGAAGCACCTCCACGGGCTCGGTCACGGCGAGCATCCCGACCAACAGCGAGCCGGCGGTGAGAATCGCCCCCCGAAGCGTGGGGCTGGGAGCGGCCGAGTACCGAAGCACACGTGTCCCCACATAGGCGCCGAGCACGACCTCGAGCAGGATCAGAACCACCAACGTCGTCATCCGAACGCCTCGTCCAACCGTGAAAGATGCCGGCCAGTCAGTCCTCGTCGAAGCCTGCGGGCGACCGTCGAGGCGAACTGCTCCGCGTCGTTCTCCCGTTGCGCCCACTGGCGAAACTCGGGGACAGCGCAGTTGACCTCATTAGTCACCGGCTGGCCGGTGACCAACGCAGTCAGCCGGTCCGGCGCTCCGGCGCCCGCGTTTTCGGTGTGGCCCAGGAGCACGTGACCGATCTCATGCAGCAAGGTGTGCAGTCGAAGGTCACCGGGAAGTTGCGGGTCCAAGGTAATCACGTGCCCCTGGGCAGTCCGAGCCACCATGCCGTACCGGCCCTGGGGCTGCGCGACTTCCTCGACTTCGATTGGCGCACCACAGACCTCTACGGCGGCGGTCACCAGCTCCGCCTCGCTAGCGATACCGGTGACGCCAGCCAACCGACTCATCAGCTCATCGACCGCGGCGTCTATCGGGGATCGGGTGGGGCGGAGCAACCGCGACAGACGAGGCACGCTCATTACCCTAACGAGAGCAGTGCTTTGATCGGGAGTCCAGGATGACCGCACCCACAGTGACCCTCTACGGCCGAGCAGCCTGTCCTCCGTGCATGAGAACTAAGAAGCTGCTTGAGCAAGGCAGCGTCACGTTCCTCTACGTCGACGTCGACCAAGACCCCGCTGCACTAGACGGCCTGACCGAGCTGGAGTGGGTAACCGCACTCCCGGTTGTGATCACGCCCGGACTGAAGTGGTGCGGTTACCGGCCCGAACACATCCGGACCGTCATAGCTTCCCGAAACGAAGTGCTCTAGCGGCGCTGGTGCCACGAGTGCCACGTGCGCCACTTGTGCCGCGTGTGTTCAAGACGAGACGTTAGGGTTCAACGATGATCGTTCGCGGCTCCCTCATTCACCTGCACACCACCATAATCACCACTAAGCGCGGATCCACCCAACTAACGACCCTGCGGGTCGTGGACGATCACTCGCGCCCACAGCACGGTGGCCAACCGGGGGCACGCCACTCCCCCACCCGATACGAAGTTCAGTTCGTTGACTCGAAGCTGTTTCAGTGGTCCGCCGCAATTCAGGCGAGGTTCACGGTCGGCGACGACCTGCTGGTCTACGCCGAGGACGCGATCCGGGTCCAGGGCGATAGAGACGGATCCTCCACCCTGGTGGTGTACGGCATCGACGTTGGCCATGCGACACAGCCCCTTGCCCGCCGGGTGGAGTAGCTAGTTGGTGGGGGTCCCTTTCCCTGCTCCCGCCAGTCTTGGTGCTCCGCTGCCGGCGTCAAGGTCGGCACCCTTCGGGTGCGCCGGCTCCACCGACAAGCCCCGGACGCGCTCGCTGCGCTCGCTTATATCGCCCGGACCTTCTCGGCTCCGCCGCCGTGCCCTCTCTTGACCCCGTCCGCTCCACACCAATCGGGCCGGTATCAGGGAAAGGGGCACCATGCGTGGAGGTCACCGCCGGTCCCGGCGACCGGAAAAAGCCCAGGCCAAACCCGCTATACCCCTTGTGGCACTAGTGGCACTAGTGGCACTAGTGCTACTATAGAGACATACCGAGAGGGCAACACCGCCCCCGGAAACCCCAGGAGGACACCATGAGTGATTCGCCCACCAGTCTCGCCGCCCTCGGGCTAGCGCTGTCCGAGGTCGCGTCCCTGCTCGCCGACGCTGAAGTGCTGCACGCCCTGACCTCCCACCTGACTGCACGTGAGGTGCTGGTTTTTGCCCGACTGTTCAAGGCTGCCGGGAAGGACGACGCCCACCGCTGCGTGGTTGAGGGCATCATCCACGGCGACGAGGAGGTGCGAGCGGTGGCGACCCCGGAGGTCACCGGCCCCGGTTCGGTTCGCATCGAGTACTTCAACCACTTTGCCGACAGCAGCATCGAGGACGGCCCCTTCCATGTCCGCGAGTTCTCGACCGGAGGGCTGCGCAACGCTCTGCGTGAGCTCGGCCTCGAAGTGGACACCGACACGATCGAATTGGCGACGATCGCACTGCCCGGGCGGATCGTCCTCGACAGCGCACGACGCGACTAGAGCGACACGCAACATCAACTAGTGGCGCGTGCACCGCACGCGCCACTAGTTGCACTAGGGTCACTAGAGGGAGGAAGCATGAAAATCGTTGCAGTAGCGAACCAGAAGGGCGGAGTCGGAAAGACCTCCGTCGCGCAGTCTTTGTTGCACGCCGCCGCTGCCCGCGGAAAGAAGGCGCTGGGTATCGACCTGGATTCCCAGGGCAACCTGACCCAGCAGCTCACCGCCCGCAACGCGGACGAGTGGTTCGACGTCACCATCGCCGACGTCATGGATCCGTCGACGAACGTGCGCGTCGACGAGGCGGTCGTTCCGACCCGACGAGATGGCATCGACCTCGTGCCCTCGGGCTTGGACGACTACGTCGCAGTAGAGATGACGCTGACCGGGGCGATGATGCGCGAACTGACGCTGCACAAGGCCCTCAGTCAGCTGCCGGACGACGCCTACGACCTCGTCGTGATCGACTGCCCCGCAGCGCTCGGCCTGACCTTGACCAATGCGTTCGCGGCTGTGGACTCGGTCATCATCGTCACCGACCCGTCGTCGGCCGGATTCGTCGGCGTCGGGCGCATCGTCAACACGATCGACACCGCCAACGAGCAGCTCGGACGCGTGCTTGGCCGCGAAATCGACATCGCTGGCATCGTCATCAACGGGCACCGAACCAACGTCAAGACCGAAGAGGCCTTCGTGTCTGAGATCGAGGACTACGCCCGCGACGCGGAGATTCCAGTCCTTGGCCGCCCGCTTCCCAGACTCACCTTCATCCAACGAGCGAACGCTGCCGGGTACGGATTCGACGAGCTCACCGAAATTCGCGCGGTCGAGGTCGCCCGGTTCTTTGACGACATGCTCACGACCATCACGGGAAAGGACTGATCGACCATGGCGGACAAGTTGCCGGAGGGCCCCAAGCCCCCGAACCGCAGGAAGCGATCGGTGTTCAGCGACCTGAGCTCCGTTCCGCACGAAGCCCCATCGCCGGTCGCCGAGGTCGCCCCGGTCGAGGCCGCCAGCCCACAGAAGAGGGGGGCCGGCAAGAAGAAGGGCTGGGACCGCACCGGCCAGGTGTCGGTGGTCCTGGGAAAGGAGCGTCACGAGAGGCTCAAGGACGTGTGGGCTTCCAATGCTCGTGACTACGACGCCATCGCCGATCTCATTCGTGAGGCGATCGACGAAAAGCTCGACAGGTTGGAGAGGTAGAGCTTGTGGCGCACGTGCCACATGCGCCACCATTCGAACAAGTGCCCCTTGTGCCACAAGGGGCACTTTCTTTTGGCGACAAAAAGTAGGCCTAGAACTAGGCCTACCCGTGGCGTATAACCGAGACCATGCCAACTCGAGTCCTTGCGACCAATGAGATGAAGTCCAATCTCGCCGCGCACATCCGCCACGTGGCTGCTGATCCACGGCGCCGCGTGTTCGTCGGTGCGCATCGCAGGGCGGAGGCAGTTCTGGTGTCCACCTACTCGGAGGTGCCGGAACCGGAGCTGCACATGATGGCAGCGCTTTCCGGGCGAGCGCTCGGGTTCGAGCTGGCGTCGGCGAGGAGCGCTGGGCTAGCTCGGCCTGACGTGGGGGAGTACCGCCGACTGCTGGCGGTCCTGGCATCGCGGGGTCGACGACCGGACTGCGTGGGTCTCATCGCGGCTGCCGTCGGAGCTGTCGCCGCGCAATCAGGTCTATCAGTCGCCTCGACCGTGCGCGAGGTGGGCGAGCTCATCGGCGACGCACTTGAGCCGGATCTGGACTGGGCAGATCTAGCCCTCGACGTTGAAGACAGCCTGGGGCGAACTGGCGGAATCGGGCAGGAGGGCAAAGCTCATGGATGAGAAGGAATCATCACGGTGCACGTCCCACAACAGGCATTTCCGGGGTCGTAGGGTGAAGCGAAACCGCAGCCGATCGTGGAGGCACCGTTGTCAGAACAGCCGGACCTATTCAGCTTTGGCGACGACGCCCCCGAAGGAGACAACCATGTCAGAGATGACGCGCAGAGCCGTTCAGGCGGCATGGGAGGAGCTCGGACGGGACCGGGAGTACCCGACTCCAGAAGCGCTGGAGGCCGCGATTCAGGCGGAGGCCGAGAGGCTGGCGGAGATGATCGGAGACGAGACCGAACGGCTCAGGAGCATGGGGATCGCTCAGTTCCGGGCGGACAATCAGGGGAACTTCCCGCCCTACATGGAGACCGTGCAGATCGGCAACCGGGCACGAGCACAGGCCGAGGAAACGATCCTGTGGCAGGAACTGGGGGAAGAGGTGGAACTGGCAGCCGAAGAGGAGGACCAGGAGACCTTCGACGACCAGAGCTGGCGGACCAGCCCGGATCGGTGGCGGACGCACACCGACGTGGTGGGCGACCCGAGTCCCGAGATCGACGTGCAGACGGAGGACGTCTGGCCGGAGCAGACGATACGCTTCCGAGTGATGGCGGCCTATTTGATGCAGACACGCTACGAGGACGGGCAACCCATACCGGAGACGCCGAACGATCCACTCAGAGCACTGTTTACGGACCTCGTCGAACGGGAGCTGAAGCGACGCGAAAGCGTCCTGTCCGAAGCAAGAGGACTGAGCCAGAACAACTCGACCTAGTCTTCGACGACACCGGAGCGGCGCCGGTCGACCCGGCAACGATCAACGTCCATTCTGAACCTCTGCCGGCGCCCGTGCGTCAATCGGAGGTGGCAGAAGAGCCGGCCAGCCTGGCATTAGCCGGCGGCGGTGGGGGAGTGGTCGCCCCCGATGCCGACCAGCGGCCCGAACCCGTCGACTACGCGCCGCCCCGGGACGTCGTCGTCCCGTCCGGCAAGAAGGCCAGAGTCGAGGCGAACATCGCCGCCATTAGATTGCTCCAGACCCTCGACGCCGAGGATCGTTATGCGACCCCCGACGAACAGGCAATCATCGCGCAGTGGTCCGGCTGGGGCGCCGTGCCCGAAGTCTTCGATCCGCGTCGAGCCGATTTCGCCGACGAGCGTGCGGAACTCGAGTCGCTACTCAGCTCAGCCGAGTGGAACCGGGCGCGGCACACCATTCTCAACGCCCACTACACAGACCCGGCTGTTGTCGCCGAAACGTGGAGTCTCCTACGACGAGCCGGATTCCAGGGCGGGCTCGTCCTCGAACCCGGCAGCGGCAGTGGAACCTTCATCGGGCACTCCCCGGCCGATGCACAGATGGTGGGCGTGGAGCTCGACACCCTCTCCGCTCGAGTCGCGGCGGCGCTATATCCCAGTGCCCAGGTGCGCAATGAATCGTTCGCCGACACCGCGGTACCCGACAATTCTTTCGTTGCCGCAATCGGAAACGTCCCATTCGGCGACATCAAGCTGTGGGACGACGCCCACAACAGGGGCCAGCACTCCATCCACAACCACTTCATTATCAAATCGCTGGACCTCACCGCCCCCGGCGGTTACGTCGCTCTGCTCACCAGTCGGTACACCGCCGACGCAGCGAGAGTCGACGCTCGCACCGCTATGGCCGATCGAGCTGACCTGATCGGCGCGGTTCGCCTTCCAACCGGCGCCTTCCGCCGGGTCGCAGGCACGGAAGTCGTCACCGATCTGCTGGTGTTCCGCGTCCGCGAACATGGGCAGGAACCTACTGAAACGACCCGCCAGTTCGTTCGCACCAATGACGTCACCGTGCGGACCGATCTCGCCGACGGGGACGCCCCACCGGCCCGACTCACCGTCAATCAGTACTTCCTCGACAACCCCCATCACATCCTCGGCACACTGACCGCTGGCCACGGCATGTATGGGCAGGACGAACTACGCGTCCTGGCCCGCAATGACGCTCCGCTCGACAGGCAGATCGCTGACGTCCTCGGCCCCGTGATCGACGCGGCAGTTCTTGACGGCCGCGGCTTGCTCGCCAACCGGGATCTCGTCGTCTACGACTCCTCCCTGGCCACCGATCGGGGCCTCGTCGTTCCCGTCGAGAAGCACGGCGAAGTCGCTAGCGACACACTGCGCTACAACAGCGATCACAACCTGATCGAGCGCTTCGACGGAACCGAGTGGGTCGACAGCAAGTGCCCCAAGAGCAGGCTCGCCGAGTGGCGTTCCATCCTCGAGCTGCGCGACACCGCGCTTTCCCTCGTACAGATCCAGCGAGACGGGGGAGACCCTGCCGATAAGGCCGCCCTGCGCGCCGCACTCAACGAGCATTACGACGCCTATGTGACCAAGTACGGGTTCCTCAACCGGTTCAGCTGGAAGCAGCCACCGGAAGTCACACAAGACGAGCACGACACCCGCCTCGAGGCCGCTCTAACCACCTGGCTCGACACCGAGGGGCCCAACTACGGCGCCGAGAACATGCAGGACATCCCAGACGGTGTCCGATCACGCCTGGACGAAGAAGCCTGGCAGCCCAAATCGGCGGCAACGAAGAGACAACCTCACCTGGCCGGCGCACTACGCGCCGACCCTCATCTCCAGACTGTCCTAGGAGCGTGGGTCAGTAACACGCCAGTTCAGGTCCGCTGATGGGGCGGGTTCGGCGGGATAATTGTCGTCATGGGCGAGGAAGGGTTGTTCGCCGCCGAGGAGTTCCGCGTCGAGCGGGCTGACCGGCAGGGCGAGGTCGAGCCGGTGGGCGCAGGCAAGACATTTCGGGCGTTCGACCCGGGCCAGGGGTTGTTGCTGCCGCCGTCGCTGGATGACTGGCTTCCGGCCGATCATCTGGCACGGTTCGTGGCGGATCTGGTCGATGAGCACCTGGATTTATCGCGGATCTACGTCTCCTACCAGGAGGGGCGCGGGGCCCCGCCGTACGATCCGCGGTTGATGGTGCGGTTGCTGATCTTCGGCTACACCACGGGGGTGCGCTCCTCCCGCGGGATCGAGAAGGCCTGCACCGACATCGTCGCTTTCCGGTGGTTGGCGGCCGGGGCGGCCCCGGACTACCGCGCGATCGCCAGGTTTCGCAAGAGGCACCTGGCCGCGCTGGGCAACCTGTTCTTGCAGGCGTTGGCGTTGTGCCAGGCCGCCGGGATGGTCACGCTTGGACAGGTCGCGCTGGATGGGACGAAGCTGCGGGCGAACGCCTCCAAACGCAAGGCCATGTCGTACGCGCGGCTGACGGACAAGGAGAAGGTACTGGCCCAGGAGGTCTCCGATCTGCTGGCCGCCGCCGAGGCCATCGACAAGGCCGAGGACGCCAAGTTCGGCAAGAACCGGCGCGGGGACGAGCTGCCCGATGAGCTGGCCCGCCGAGAGTCTCGCCTGGTCAAGCTGCGCCAGGCCAAAGCTGCTCTGGAAGCCGACGCCGCCGCCGATGCGGCGGAGAAGGCTGAGGCTAAGGCCCGCGGTAAGGGCGAAGACGAAGACACCGTCGCGCAGAAGGCCGCTGAGGCCGCCGAGCGCGCCACGCCCAGGCCGAAGGCCCAGCGCAACTTCACCGACCCGGAGTCGAAGATCATGCTCACCGGGGACGGGTCGTTCGCTCAGTGCTACAACGGCCAGGCCGTGGTCGATGCCGCCCATCAGATCATCGTGGCGGCCGAGGTCAACGACTGTGCCGCCGACGTCGGCAACCTCATCCCCATGACCGAGCAGGCCATCAGCAACACGGGGCAGGCCCCGAAGCAGATGCTCGCCGATGCCGGGTACTGCTCAGCCGCGAACCTCGCCGCCTCCGCCGAGGTCACCGGCGAGCAGGGCACCGAGTTCTTCATCGCCACCGGACGACAGCGCAGCGGGGAACCGGCGCCGATCGCCCCCCGGGGACCGATCCCGGCCAGCGCCACGGACAAGCAGCGCATGGCCCGCAAGCTCGCCACGAAGAAAGGCCGAGCGGTCTACGCCCGGCGCAAAGCGATCGTCGAACCGGTCTTCGGACAGATGAGCACCCTGCAGAACGGCAAGCAACTCCTGATTCGCGGTCTGGACGCCGCCCGCGGTGAATGGCTACTGCTCGCTGCCTGCCACAACCTGCGAAAGCTCCACGGTCATATCGGCGCCACCGGGCTCGGCGGCCTCCAGATCGCCTGAACTGGCAGGCCCGGGCGACCTACAGGCTGACCCGCGGACTGAACGCCATCACCGCGGCTTCGCAAACCGAATACCTGGCCGCCAGTGACGCCGGCCCGAGCGCAACGCTCTCACGCACTCCGCCGTACTCTCGGCGCGCTTCGAGCCATTACTGACCCATGCTCCTAGCCCTCGAGCACTTCGACGAGGAACGGATGGTCGGCCGCAAAGCGGCCATGTTCACCGCCGACGTCCTCGAGCCGGCAACCCCCATCATCGCCGCAGAGACAATCCAGGATGCGCTGGCGGTGAGCATGGACGAAAGCGCCAGCGTCGACGTCGCGCGGATCGCTCAGCTCATGGACGTCGACGCTGGCACCGTCGAGCAACAGCTCCAGGCCGAGGCGCTGGCGTTCCGCTCCACTGAAGACCCCGGAACGTGGATCCCGCGCAGCCGCTACCTGGCCGGCAACGTGCGCGTAAAGCTCGCCGAGGCGAACGCCGCCGCAGCAACCGATGACCGATACCGCTCGAACGTGGCCGCCCTGCGCGAGGCCATCCCCGCCCGCATCGAGGACGGGATCCGCGCCCGGCTGGGAGTGACCTGGGTCAGCCCCGACGACTATGAACAGTTCATCGCGGACACCTTCCGCATCGACAAGGACTCCGTGACGGTCAGCTACGTCAACAACGAGTGGGTCATCGAAGGCAGCTCCTGGTACGACGGCTACCAGACCGACGCCCTCGCCTACGGTCTCGTGCCCCAGAAGGGCCGCTACTCTCGGTCCTACAACTTCGTGGGTACCGACCGCGAGCAAACCCTGGCCAATCAGGGCGTCTCCCTCGGCCGCGACCGCTCGGGTAGCTTCGACCACTGGCAGGTTCTCGACTGCCTGATGAACTCTCGGCCCATCACGGTCAACCGCTCCAAGGAGTACAAGGAAGCCGTCCCCGGCGGAGACATCCACGCCGGCGCCACACGAGCGGCCAAGCAACGGGCCGAACGCCTCCAGGAGGCATTCGCCGACTGGGCGCTCAATGGCGATCCCGAGCGACGCGAACGCCTCCTCACCGAGTACAACTGGCGGTTCAACGCCACCGTCGCCCCCAGCTACGACGGCTCACACCGAACCTTCCCCGGGCTGGGAAAGACCTTCAATCCCTACCCCTACCAGCGGAACGCCGTCGAGCGCATCGTCAACGAACCGACCGTGTTGCTCAACCACGTCGTCGGTGCTGGCAAGACCGGCACCATGCTGATGGGAGCGATGGAGCTGCGGCGTCTAGGACTAGTCCGCCAGCCGTGGATCGTGGTGCCCAACCACATCGTGGACCAGGTCGCCCGTGAGGCCGCTCAGTGGTACCCGGCCGCCAACGTCTTGTCCGGTGCCGGCCGCACCACCGCAGAGGGCCGACAAAAGCTCGTCGCCCAGTCCGCAGCGCAGGACTGGGACATCGTGATCGTCCCGCTTTCGGCGTTCACCCGCATGAAGACCTCGGCTCAAACCCGCGCTAGCTTCATCAGCAACCAGATCGACGCCATGCGCTCGGCGCTCCTCGAGGCCAAGGACGGCAACCAGAGCGCGGCGACGATGAAGCAGATCGAGAACGCGATGGCCAAGGCGCAGATCAATCTCGACAAAGCGATGGACGCCACCCGCAAAGACGAAGGCCTAACCTTCGAGCAATCGGGCTGCGACTACTTGTTCATCGACGAAGCCCACCTCTACAAGAACCTTGCCCGCACCTCCGGCGTGCAGGAACTGAGCCACCCGGGGTCCGATCAGGCGATGGACCTCAAGCTCAAACTCGACTACCTGCGCGATCGCAAACGACAAGAATCCTCAGCGGCAGGCGTTCCCGACGATGCGTACGTCGAGCGGGTCGCCTGTTTCGCGACCGGAACTCCGGTCGCGAACTCCCTCGCCGAGCTCTTCGTCATGCAGACCTACCTCCGCCCTGACCTGCTTGAGCACGCAGGAGTCGACAGCATTGACGCGTGGGGCCAGAACTTCACCGACACCACAGAGACTGTTGAACTCAACGCGTCGGGCACGAAGCTGCGCTCGGTCACCCGAGTCGGCCAGTTCGCCAACGTCGGGGACCTGGTCGGCATGGTCAGCCAGTTCACCGACGCCGTCACCCGCGATCAGGTGCCGGTGAATCTGCCCGCAAAGCGCTCCGGAAGCAACATCGTCGTGGACTTCGAGCCCAGCCAGGAGGTCAAGGACTTCATCCAGGATCTTGGCCACCGCGCCGACACTCTCGACCCCCGCCGGATGGATCTCGACAACGCTCTCAAGATCGCCAACGACGGCCGCAACGTCTCCCTCGACCCGCGCAGCGCCCACCTGGCCCCGCCCTCCGAGGGGGGCCGGGCACGCGAGGTCGCCACACGCATCCTGGCCGAGTGGGAGTCGACCCGAGACCGCGCCTACCTCGACGACTTCGGGGAGCCTTCCGACGTCCGCGGAGGCCTGCAGATCGTGTTCTGCGATCGGTCCGTGCCCAAAAATGATGGGCGTTGGAACATCTACGCCGCCATCAAGGCCGAGCTGGTCGCCGGCGGGATGCCTGCCGAGCAGATCGCCTTCGTGCACGATCATCCCAAGCCCGAAGACAAAGCCGCGCTCTACAAGGCCTGCCGCGCCGGCCGAATCAGCGTGCTCATGGGTTCCACGGAGAAAATGGGCACCGGCACGAACGTGCAGACACGAGCGGTCGCCCTTCACCACGTCGATGTGCCCTGGCGACCCGCCGACCTCGAACAGCGCGAGGGCCGCATCATTCGACAGGGCAACCAGAACCCAGAGGTAGCCGTCTACAACTATGTCGCCACCGCAACCTACGACACCGCGATGTGGCAGACGCTCAACCGCAAGGCCGCATTCCTCGAGCAGCTCTACGCCGCGGATCGCTCCATCCGCAGCATCGAGGACCTATCGGCCGACAACCTGGCCGAGTCGACCGCTCTGGTCAAAGCCATCGCCACCGGAGATGACCGATACCTGCGGCGCGTGGAACTCGAGCGAGACATAGAAGCACTCGACGCAAGACGCGAGAGCCACCTGTCAGAGGTCAGATCCCGCCGCGAGGAGATCGCGGCGCTGACTCGCTCCATCCCTAACGAGGAAAAGCGACTCGAGCAGCTCGCCGCCGTCGCCCCGGAACTTAAGGCCTGGGCCGAGAAGGAGACGAAGGATTACACCATCGGCCGCGCGTCGTTCAGCGTCCGAAAGGACGCCTCGGATCGTCTGCTGGAGGCGCTGCGTGAGGCGTACGTTCAACTGCGCGGAGCAGGCCCCAATGAATCCGCACACGTCGCCACGTTCGCAGGGGTGCCGCTACACGTCACCCGCGTGATGGAACACGACATGGTCATCCTTCGCTTCGGCGACCTCCCACTGACCGGCGTGAGCATCACTCAAGAGCAGCTCTGGCCACAACGGGACGACTCCCGATTCGGAGTCTGGGGCGCAGGCAGCACCGAGGCGCTGGACGTGGAGGCCGACGAAGCGAAGTCCAGCCGAGCTGCGATGGCCAACGGCGTGATGACTCGCATCGAGAACGCGATCGGCAGGGCGCCTGGCCAGGTCGACGCCGCTAGAACTGAGCTCGACACCGACCGAAAGCGGCTCGACGAACTGCACAACACCCCAGATGAGCCCTTCCCGGACGCCGAAAAACTCCAGCTGATGAAGACCGAGCTAGCTAGCATCAACGACGACCTCGCCGCATACGAGAACTCCGACGCCGCCCAGCTGGCCCAGACAGAACTGGACCAGCGACTCGCGGCCAAGGGCCGCAGCCCCGGCTGGTCACTGATGCTCAACCCGACTCCAGCCTTGGTGGAAGAACTCGGCTTCGACACCGCGGACGAGGTGCGCGAGATGATGCGACAGCGCGAGATCGAAGCCCTGGAAGCGTGGGCGTCACTGCCGGGCGCAACCCAGAACACCGCCCCGACTCGGGCCGTGGACTACGACGACCTGCGCGGAAAAATCATGGACCACGCCGACGCCATCGAACGGGCGGCCGAGGAAAGCGATCTGGCCCTGGACTCGGCGATGGACAACTATCGCCGCTTCGCCGAAGACCTGATCCGACAGGGCGGACCAGACCAGGACATCGGCCGGCGGCTCATCGACGTAGGAGATCAGATCGGCGAAACGGGAAACCCCCGGCCGCTCGATGACCTCACCCGCGACCTCAAATCACGCAGTGCCGGCGCCGAGCAGGCCCCCGTCGACAATGACTTCACGACCTCCTACCTCGAGCATCGCGCCCAAGCCCCGGATCTCGACCCGCTATCGGAATGGCAGAACCCAGGCTCGCCCAGCGGGCCGGAGCTCGGACACGATCCTGACGCCTAAGCCGCCCCGCCGGGTGGAGTAGCTAGTGGGCATCTCCGTTAGTTCGTCGGGGGTCGGTGATCCAGGCGGTGGGGTCGCCGAGATAGAGGCCGCAGGCGGTGTCGAGGGCTTCTGCGGGAGTGCCTGAGGGCCATCCGTTTGGCAGGGCGGCTTGCTGGTAGTCGTCGTGGCTGGCGCGGTAGATCGCAAAACCCCACTGGCTGGCTGATCCGGCGTAGCGCAGTCGGCAGAGCTTGACTTCGTCCCCGTCGGTCAAGGTGGCATCGATGTAGGCGAATCCGGCCCGGTAGCGGGTGTGCAGGGCCTGGATCTGGGGCCACCGTTCGGCAGCGCGGGCCAGGAGTTTCTGTCGCAGTGAGGTCTGTGTCGAGTCGGGGATCTTGGCCATGGTCTCCATCATCGCCGCCGCCGTTTCTCGCCCTCGACTTTCGGCTTGTTCCGGCGTGGCGGCTTGGCGGGCGCCGCTGGGTGCGTCAGAAATGAACATGCCTCCCACCAGCGCCGTTATCGTCATCCTGTCCGGCAAAGAACGCGACGTGCTGACCCGCCGCGCGCACGCTGCTCGTTGTGCGCACCGCGATGTACTGCGAGCCCGGATCGTCCTGGCGGCCGCTGCCGGTGATGCCAACGCTGCGATCGCCCGCGAGGTCGGGGTGTGCGAAGACACGGTGCGCCAGTGGCGGCATCGGTTCTGCACCGAGCGCCTGGAGGGTCTCAAAGATCGGCCCCGCTCGGGACGACCGCGAGTGTTCACCCCCGTCGAGGTCGCCCAGGTCAAAGCGTTGGCGTGTACGCGCCCGGCTGACCACGGTCTGCCACTGACCAGATGGTCGGCCGCCGAGTTGAGAGCCCACGCCGTGGCCACAGGGCTGGTGCGCCCCGTGGCGTCGGCGACGATCGGGCGCTGGCTGGCCGCAGATGCGATCAAGCCGTGGCAGCACCGGTCGTGGATTTTTCCCCGCGACCCCGACTTCGCCGTCAAGGCCGCCCGGGTGCTGGACCTGTACCACCGGCGCTGGAACGGCGTTGCTCTCGGCGACGATGAGTACGTCATCAGTGCGGACGAAAAATCACAGCTCCAAGCCCTCAAACGCCGTCACGCCGAGACTCCCGCCAGGCCCGGTCAGCCGCGGCGCGTGGAGTTCGAGTACCGCCGCGGTGGGACGTTGGCCTACTTCGCCGCCTACGACGTCCACCAGGCCCGCGTGATGGGAATGACCGCACCCAAGACAGGGATCGCCCCGTTCACCGAACTGGTCGAGCAGGTGATGACCCAAGAGCCATACGCATCCGCGAAGCGAGTGTTCTGGGTCGTCGACAACGGCTCATCCCACGCAGGTCAGGCCTCGAAAGACCGGATGCGTCATGCGTTTCCCAACGCGGTCCTGGTGCACCTTCCGGTGCACGCCTCGTGGCTCAACCAGGTCGAAATCTACTTCTCGATCCTGCAGCGCAAAGCCATCGCCACCGGCGACTTCGCAGACCTCGACGATCTCGCCGCACGCATCCTCGCGTTCCAGGATCGCTACAACCGAAGCGCCGAACCGTTCGGCTGGAAGTACACCCGCGACGACCTCAACCGCCACCTCGACCGCCTCAACAACGACGGCACCCTCCGCGCAGCATGACCCCCGACGAACTAACGGAGATGCCCACTAGTTGGTGGGGGTCCCTTTCCCTGCTCCCGCCAGTCTTGGTGCTCCGCTGCCGGCGTCAAGGTCGGCACCCTTCGGGTGCGCCGGCTCCACCGACAAGCCCCGGACGCGCTCGCTGCGCTCGCTTATATCGCCCGGACCTTCTCGGCTCCGCCGCCGTGCCCTCTCTTGACCCCGTCCGCTCCACACCAATCGGGCCGGTATCAGGGAAAGGGGCACCATGCGTGGAGGTCACCGCCGGTCCCGGCGACCGGAAAAAGCCCAGGCCAAACCCGCTATACCCCTTGTGGCACTAGTGGCACTAGTGGCTCCACACCAATCGGGCCGGTATCAGGGAAAGGGGCACCATGCGTGGAGGTCACCGCCGGTCCCGGCGACCGGAAAAAGCCCAGGCCAAACCCGCTATACCCCTTGTGGCACTAGTGGCACTAGTGCTACTATGGAGACATACCGAGAGGGCAACACCGCCCCCGGAAACCCCAGGAGGACACCATGACCGCCAAGCCCGGCACCCTGCTCGACGCCTTCACTCTGGAGACCGATCGCGGCCCGATCGAGGCGGAGATCCGCCTCATGCACGCCGAGGACGGCACCGAGATGCTGTGGCACTACGAGAACGATCACCTCGGCTTCGTGCACCCCGCCCGCCGCTGCGTCCGGTGCAACGAGATCATCACCGCCGCTGCCGCCGGAGGCTGCTGCATCGCCTGCGTCGACGGCCTCGTCATCGGCCACGACTAGACCCCGCTACCGGCCCGCCCCGCGGGCCGGTAGTCCGGCCACCACTCACCACCCCGAGAGGGCTCCAAGCCCCCGGAAACCCCAGGAGGACACCATGACCACGAACCACGCGCCCGCCACGGTCCGAGCCCTGCCCCGCACAGAGCCGGCCACAGCCCTCGCGCCTGCACACCCGATCACCCGCAGCGGGCTGCTCGAACCTGCCGAAGGCCAGGTCCAGGCCGCGTACGACGAACTCGCCCGCCACCACGTCGACACGCTCACCGCCCGCGAATGGCTCACCGACCTCGTCGCCAGCGTCGGCGTCCGCCGCATGGAAGCCGAGGCCGCAGCCGCGCCCGCAGCGCCGAAGCCCGAGCCGATCGGCGACGACGGATTCACCCCAACCCGCCAGGAATGGGCAGAACTGCACCGGATGCTCACCGTCGCCCTGGCCATCGTCAACGGTCGCCGAGGCCGCCTGCGCGACCTATTCGACACCCAACTCGCCACCGCCGCCGGACGCGCCAGCATCAACGTCGCCGCTGAGCGAGTCGCCGCTGCGCGACTAGCCACCACCGTGACCATCCGCCGACAGCAGGCCCAGGCGATCCGCGAGCCCAAGCGGACCGTCTTCTACGTCCCCGCGATCATCACCTGGGATGCCCGCTACCGCGCCCTGGCCGCCACCATCGTCCGTGACAGCCACGGCCACTACCGATTCACCGGGTTCACCATCCTGTGAGCCCCAGAGTCAGCCGAGAGGCCCGCCCTAAGGGGCGGGCCTCTCCGGTATTCCACATCCCCCAACCATCCACAGACGACCCCAGCCGAGCGCCCCGAGAACACCCGGCCCCGCCACCAGCCTGGCAGCCTCAACGCCATGACCGACCTTCTGCAGGGCACCCTCGACGACGTCACGGCCCGCGCACTACGCCTAGCCCGCGCAGGCGACCACCGAGCGCGACCCGCACGAATCAACGGCAACACCGCCATCCTGACCCCACACCGCACCGAAAGCGGCCACCTCGACACCGCCGACCTCGCCGCCCAGGCCTACGCCCTTGCCCTCGGACTGTCTTCCGACGACGGCCACTACACCGACGGCTATTTCACCGCCGACGGCCTTGGTCACTACGTACCGGCACCAGATAGCGACGATCACCCGCACCCGCAAGACAGCGAAAAGCACCATGTACCCGGCCTGGAGCGGTGGTTCTAGCCCCAGCTCCCGCGTGCAACACCGTCCAGCTCCTACCGCACCTCCATCCCAACCCCGAACCCAATCACCACGCCCAATGGGGCAACCCGGTGAACAGCCCTCTTTCCCTGCCACGCCGATGATTGGTGCTCCACTCCCGGCGTCAAGGTCGGCACCCTTCGGGTGCGCCGGCTCCAGCGACAAGCCCCGGACGCGCTCGCTGCGCTCGCTTATTTCGCCCGGACCTTCTCGCCTCCGCCGCCGTGCCCTCTCTTGACCCCGTCCGCTCCACACCATTTCGGCAGGTGTCAGGGAAAGGGGGACCATGCGCGATCGGCGCTACGCCGGCGGCGAGATCGCCAAAAACCCCAGCAAAACACCCTTTTCCACTTGTGCCACTAGTGGCACAAGTGCTACTATGGAGACATACCGAGAGGGCAACACCGCCCCCGGCAACCCCCAGGAGGATCGCCATGAGCATCGTCGTCTACACCAAGCTGGCCTGCGTCCAGTGCGACAGCACCATCCGCGCCCTCGACGCCGCCGGCATCGTCTACACCACCGTCGACCTCACCACCGACCACGACGCCCGCGACTACGTGATGAACACCCTCGGCTACAGCTCCGCACCGATCATCGAGGTCGACGGCGACGACCACTGGTCCGGATTCCGCCCCGACCGCATTAAGGCCCTGGCGTCCGCACACCCCCGCAGCCCCGAGCGCACCCAGTTCCTCGTCGACGTGCTCAGCACCGCCGTCGAGACCGGCATCAGCTACTGGGCCGAGACGGTACACGTCGAGGACCACACCGGGACCACCCCCGAGGGAGACAACCTCGATCCGCTCGGCTCCGGCGGCGACTGCTACGCCGCCCTCATCCGCGAGGACGAGACCGGGACTGAATACAAGGTCACTCTCGAGACCATCGCACGCGGCGCCACCAAGCTCGCCGCAACCAGCATCGACAACGACCTGGTCAACGACTTCCGCAAGGCCAACCGCACCAACGGCCACCGGGGCGACATCGACGCCGCCAACGCCGACATGGCCCTGCAAATGGGCGTCTTCGGCGACGTCATCTACGGCTGACGCTCCCCAGTCACCCGCCGCCCGCCCATCGCCGCGAGGCAGACGGGCACCCAGGAAGGACACCCGGAATGCACGCTCTCGACCACACCGATCTGCACTACCTCCGCAGGACCATGTCCCTGCACGGCCTCGGCCGACTAGCCGCCTCCCCCGAAACCCAGATCCCGCACATCGTCGCCAGCCGGTCCTCCGGATACGGCTCAGATCTCGCCTTCGAGTACCGCGCCAAGGGGCTATCCGTCTGGACCGGGGGAACGCTTCCCTCCACCGCGGCCCCAGACCGTCACATCACCTGGACCCAGATCCGCCGCCACATCAGCCGCTACACCACCGACGAGTTCATCACCGCGTTTCGCAAGACCGACAAAGCATGGTGCTATGCCAAGGCTGGCGACCAGACCCCCGGCGTCCTACACCGGCCCACCGACAGCGAACGCGACCAGATCGCCGACCTGGAAGCACAGCTGCGACTCCTGGCCGCTCCCATCTGGGAACCCGCCACCACGGTCGAAGCCGAACCTCAACAGCTCGACCTCTTCACATAACCACCAGCACCCACCCCGCACAGGCAGGACAGACAATGGCCACCATGACCGAGGACCCGCAGGCCACCGCCGACCCGGTCGACGTCGACGACCTCGCCGCCACCGACGACGCCCCCACCGTCCCCGAGCTCGACCCCGAAGCCGCCCTACTGTGCGCCCTGCTGCACACCACCGACACCACCGAGGCTCGCCACATCACCGCGCACCTCCTCGAGTCCGACTTCTTCAACACCCGCTACGGCGAGCTGTACGCCGTCATCGCAGACCTCATCGCCGCAGACGAGCCCCACCACCCGACCCGAGTTCTGGCCGCTCTGACCAGCGCCGGACGCATGGCCGGCCACCACGGCCGACTCCTGGCCGACGCCCTCCAGACCGTCACCCTGCTCGGAACCCCTGCCGGCGGGCTGACCACCCTCGCCGCCGACGTCCTCGACGCCGCCTACCGCCGCCGCTTCGCCGCCATCGCCCAGACCCTCACCCGCGCCAGTGCCGAAGCCCCCACCGACGAGCTGTTCGAGATCCTCCTCGCCCAAGGCCGCGCCATGCGCACCGAGACCAAGCGCCGCGCCTCACTCACCGCAGGCCCGGCCGCCGCCCAATAGCAGTCGGCGACCGACACCACCCAGAAGGGAAGACCAGATGCACTCGCAGGCCCAGCTCGAGCACCAGGCGAGCGACGCCCTGGCAGCGCTCGGAGCCACGATCGACCCCGGCACCGTCTCCGACGCCGTCGACCTCTACCTGTGCAGACGCGAGCGCGAGACCGGCCAGCCCGTCGACCGGGACGCCATCGGTGCGGCCGTCGCCGCCGCGGCGATCGAGGCTGCGACCTCATGGCTGCTGACCCTCGACGCGCCGCCCCAGGCGCACCCGGCAGGGGCGACACCCGTAGAGCCGTAGCGCCCAGGCACGATGACGACCATGTACCTCATCGGGACTGGGCCGAGCGAGCTGCACGCCCACATCGACCTCGACCGCCGCAGGCGCGCCCTCGGCGGGGCCGAGGCGTCCGTGGTGTCGACCGCCCACGAGGGCGGGCACTGGTCGGTCGTCGCCGAGATCCGACCCGACACAGCGGCGGAGGGGCAATGACACCCGACGAGGCCCGCTCACTCGGCCGCGCCATCCGCGCCGTCCGCCTCGAGCGCGGACTGTCCCAGCTCAAACTCGCCGTCGCCGTCGGCGTGAAATCCCCCTGGATCAGCGCCTGGGAGCGCGGACAATCAAAGCCCACCGCCCACGGGCCATCCGCGACGCCCAGCGCACTCAGCAGGGACCAGCTCGCAGCACTCGCCGAGGCCCTGGACTGCACCGTCAGTGACATCGCCGACCGGGCGGCGCTGTCGGCCAGCACCCGCCTCATTTTCGGACTCGAGCCTCTTGGCGCGGCTCGCACGGTGATTGGTGGCCAGGAGTACGACCTCACCGACGCCGAGGCCGACAAAGCAGCCGCCTTCGTCGCAGGTCTCATCGCCGCCCGCGACCTGCACTGACCGCCGGTGTCGGAGGCCCCGGTTACGGTGCCGGCGTGGACGAGCTGGTGGACCGAATCAGACACGCGGCCGACCAGACAGGCGATGCGCACTTCCTCGAGGTCCTGCGCTGGCACCGCGTCGTCGCCGGCCTTCCCGAGCTGGACTGGGGCGCCCGCGGCGCCTACCGGATCGCCATCACCGAACTAGGAGAGGGCCGTGCCGCCGAACTGCTCGCTGACCTACGACGGCTGGCCCGGAACCCCCGCCGCTACCGCAACGGCGCCGACGGCAAACCCCGCTACCGAGACGGAACGACCAGCGCGCGCCGATACGGCTCCCGGTAGCGCGCCCCCTCCGCTCAGGGTCGGCGCGTACAGACGACACGGCCCCTCGTGCTGAACCCAGCACGAGGGGCCGTGGCGATTCGGTGCGAGGTGTCGCAGATGGCCTGTCAGAGCCAGCCGGAGACCGTCATGTCCCGAATGAAATCGGGGATCCACCAGGCGTCCCCAAAACCGTTAGCCCGAAGAATCTCGAGGTTCGTCCGATTAATCTGCTGCACCGATCCCTGAAAGCCGGGGATGGAGTTGAGCGCTTGAGTTACCGGGTCCATCGTCTACCTACCTGTGATCTGCGAGAACGTCGACGTGGAGGTTACCGGCGGTGACATGTACGCGGGGGCCTCACCTTTGACCACCCGAATATCCATGCGGTGTCTAGGCGAGCGGTTCAATCAGACTGGGGTCAGTGCGGTCCAAGGTGCGCACGTTATTGACCGCCCGGGACACCGGACGGGTTCGCAGGGTCGCCGCGACCGCCCGGGACTCGACGTCGAGCAGGTCGAGCAGATCGGCGGCCTGCTCCTTGCCGATCTTCTCGGGGGCGAGCCAGGTGTCCCACGAGGCCGGGGTGAGGAAGACCGGCATCCGGTCGTGGACCTCGCCGGCCGCATCCTCCCCAGTGCGGGTGATGATCGTGAACGTCGTCCGCCACTCCTCGTCGTCACCCTCCCGGTGGAAGGCCAGCAGGCCGGCGGCGAGCAGTAGCTCGTCGCCCGGGGCGTGGACATAACTCGGGTTCTTGACCTTCTTGCCGTCCTCGACGGCCTCCTGCCACTCGAAATACCCAGTCATCGGCACGAGGGCACGCGCCGAGGCGAACGAGGAGCGGAACATCCCGTTCGTCGCCACGCCCTCCAGGCGGGCGTTAATCGGCCGCGGACCCTTCTCCTTCGCCCACGACGGACGCAGCCCCCACGTGGGCAGGAACGCCTCACGCACCCGCTGGTCGCCGGCCAGGCGATCCCGTACCACCGGAGCTCGCGTGCGAGGAGCCACCGAATAGGCCGGCGACCACTCAAAACCCGGTTCAACGCCGTCCAGCTCGAGGACGTCGACCAGGGCGGCGCCGGACACGGCTACCGAGTACCGACCACACATGCGGGAGACAGTAGCAAGCGAGAGCGAGATCGGACGCTGACCTGCACAATTGACGGAACCTGACATTATCGGCGCCCCGGTCCAGGACCGGTATGATCGCCACAAGTCAACGTCGTTGATGTCGAATCAGTCCCTACGTCTGCCGCCAGGGAAGGTTGGAGGCTCTTGCTTGTCTATCTTCGACGAGAGCGCTTTCTTGGCGCCGAGGACAAGCTCATCGAAACCCCCTCGGCGAGCGAGCCCCTGGACTTGGACCTCGAAGCCTTGGACGATGAGATCGTCGACGTCGATCTGATCGAACTGCCGCCATTCTCCCAATGGCAGATCGTCCGGAGCCTGTAGTGCCGGGTAGAGAAGACACATGACATTGGCCTTCCCGGCTCGGAGGAAAGCAAGTGATTCATACAGGTCGGCGGCAGCAACTCGGGGGGAAAGTCCGCGTCGAGTCTTATACTTTGCATCCAATAGAAGTGCAGCGACGTCTCCAGCTATCGGAGAAATGTCCGGTTTGGCATGCACCGGCTTGTCTCCTCGATAGCCGAGCACCCATTGCTTCTGCCCGATGACTCTATGGTCCGGCAGCGCGCGGCGCACAATTTCCTCGCAGAGGGATTCCCAGGCCGACCATGTGGAGAGTACAAACCCGGGGCCGGTAAAGACTCCGTTGTCGAGATTCAGTCCCAAACCAGCGACAATCAGATTCGCCAACTCATAGGCGCGTTGCCATCCGCCATGGCGTGGCGGAAGCGGCGGGGCGATGGCAGGCGCTGCCAGCTGCGGAGCAATCTGGTGGGCCACGAGGCGAAGCTGGGTCTGCGTGTCCGCGTCTGCAACTTCTGGGATGAGAATCTCGACCGCAGTGGCGAGCACCGCGTTGTACGGGTTTTGTCGCGTTAGCTCGAGCCGAGTCACGGCGAAACCGTCGGGATCGGGAAGAAAGATGGTCTCCCAGTCCACGTCTCCGTCGATGGCGAAGTCTGTTCCAGCAGATCGACGGTAGCCCCGAATTGGGCGACGCTCGTTCTCGGCGTACAGAGTCAGAAACGAGCGTGCGATGAGAGTTGCCAGGTCGCCCTGGTCCTGGATGCCTGCGGAGATCTCATCGTAAAGAAGAAGATGCCCGGTCTTCACGAGTACGGCCAAAAGGAAGAAGTCACTCCGCCAAGCAGTCGACTTCGGGTCGAGAAACTTTGGAACGATTTCAAGTTCCACTCGCGAGTTCAACCGGACCAATCCCGCTACACCGTCGGCTTTCAATGAGCCATTGCTGGAGGCGGTAATTGGGTCGTTGTCGTAGCCAAGCAGGTTCTTGACCCGGTCGTTGAGCTCGCGGAGCTGGATTAACACATCTGCGTCGGAGACACCGCTTTGGTTGGCGATTTCGCGAATGGCTCCTGGTCGTTCGCGGAGTTCGTGTAGCTCAAGCCGTTCGATGGGTGTCATTCGGTCGCAATGACCCGCAGGAGTGTGTACAGCTCGCCAGGAGAGGGCCGCAGCGGCCCGACGATTCGACGGACGGTCTGTCCGGCGAACGTAGACTCGATCATGGTGTAGATGCTCTTGGAGGTGTCTGCGCGAAGGATTTCGGAGATTGCGCGAGTGTTGCCGTAGAACACTTCGTCGATGTGCCCGCGGAGTGTGGCCCATGCGGTTGCCACGTACGCCTGGGCGGCTCCAACGTTGGTGGTACCCGCAGGCTGGTGCATGAGAGCCCCGTGCCCAAGCTGGTATGCCTGCCCCCGCCCGAGGAGAATTTGCGCGTTTATCTTCGTGAAGGCCTGGATGAGAGCCTCGTAGTAGTCGGCGGGCTCGGACGGAGTGGCAGGCAACGTCGTCGGGGTCAGGGCAGCCCCGAAGTGGTCACGAAGAACCGATTCGCTGGGCTCAAGCCGATGGATGTGGAAACGTCGCAAGAACGCCACGTCAAGCGGTTCAACGCTGGTGTCTGCCTCGTTCATCGCAGCGAGGATGTAGAGATCGGCCGGCAGTGCGAACTTTTCGTGCTCACCGTTGTTTCCGAGGATCTCGAAGAACTGCGTGGTGCTGGTTGCATTGCCGTCTGTGGGAAGCCGCTTGTCGGGTTCCAATCCGACAAGCGCACTGCCGAACGCTGCAACGGCGGGTCCGCGGTTTATCTCGTCCACAATCACTAGTGCGGCGTTGCCGTCAGGGCGCGCATTCAGTGCAGCTCGGTGCAGGGTGCCGCTCGTAACGGTGAAGGCACCAGGCTCGCTCACCTTAGGGACTAACCCGCGCATGAAGTCCCGGTACTTGGTGTTCTGGTCGAAAACGGTCTGGTACACATTTCGACTTATGGTTTGGTTAGGGCTGGGAAACCATTCGGGAATAGGGCTAGATGCTGATGGGATCGGGATGCGTCCGGTCGGCGCTGATCCGGTCTGAGATTGATCCCACTGGAAGAGCTCACGAATTTCGTTGAGGAGCCGGGACTTGCCTGTCCCGGGAGGGCCGGTGATTATTACATTCTTTCGAGTGGCTAATTCCTTCAGAATCGTCGTAGCGTCATTGCTAATGTCTGATTCAGTCGGCATGACAGAAGCCCACTCCCTCGGTGAAGTCGTAATACCCCTGCACCGTCCGGTTGGTATGGGCCGCGGAAGCCATACAGTTCAGGATCTGGCTGCTCGCTTCAGTAGCCCAGACGCCCTTCGTTTTGAGGTCTTGTTCGTAGGCGTAATCGCATCGAACTGTGCCGTCGTCGAATTTGGTTAACACAACAAAGATTCGTCCTTTGTCCATTGAGGGGAGTTGTCCACCTAATGCCGGGCTTGCATGAACCTTGGCAATGCGGCTTTCAGTGGGCCTTGAAGTGGTTGGCGGCCAATATGAGAGTTCGGTGTGCTGTGGTTTGCCATGTTTATCTAGGTACGTGACGTTGGCGGTCCTGATGGGCTTTCCGCCGCTGCCGATCGAGTCCTTAGTGAAGATGCGGTGCATGATCTGTTGGAAGGGTTTCCACGGAATTCTGAGGTCGCGCGCACCGCCACCGGTCTTTGCGTCGTTGGACTCAGCCACGAGCTTGCGAAGGTCGCCAGCGACGATCTCTTTGTAGAAAAATAAGACTGGAACAGTCACTCAACACCCCTTGCGTGATACTCGGCAGGGACGTAAGGAATCGCTCCGGCCTCCCGAGCATTCTGGCAGCGAATCGTGCTTGTGTGCTCGATTCCGTGTATGGCGGCGAGTTCAGAGAGTACGCAGTCTGAGGTCACGCTGGACTTGAGCTCCCCGTCGAGCGCGGGTTGGCCGCGGTCGAGCAAGGGGAAGTCCCGCAATACGGTTTCCATGTCCGCAATGGTGAGTCCCCACGATGCGGCAACGAGAGCGTCCGAGCGTGCGCGCCAGCGGCCAATCATCCGCGGATCGGTTGAAGGATCTCCCTCCGAAGCGGTCAGGTTCCGGGCGATGCCGATGAGTTCGTGGCCAACATCGGAATCCTCGTCGATCAGAGGAAGGGGCAAGGTGTCCAGCAGGAAGAAGTTCACTGTTGTCGTGACGATGCGTCGCAGCATCCAGTCGACGATGAGGGAATTGGCGAGTGCGAGAAAGAGGTCCTCGCGGTCAAGTCCTCCGCCTTGAAACGTCAGAGTCGGGACCTTGTTCCCGCAGACGACACCGTGAGGGATCCGGGCGGCTATCAGTGATCGCTCGTTCGTCTGGCCGGTGATGTCGCAAAACCCGATTCGCGACCTTGCCGTGCGCTGGGCCGTGGTTGGGTGCATCGCTCTGAGGGGCACGTGCCATTGTGTCTTCAAGGAGGTTTGTGACAGCGGCTCGGGACGCCAGATGGCAGAGCGACCTTCGCCCGACTGGTAAGTCTTAGCCCGCCAGCGATACTGGCCGACGTGGCGGCCCTCAAGGAGGGGCAGTGTGTCGTGGCCCGCTGTGCGGCGGAATGATTTTTGGTCGAGCGTCATGTCGACCTCACGTCGGTACTCAGGATGCCAAGGGCCTGTAGGATCGCCGATCGTCTTCGCGTTCCGGGCGAGCCGCGCGTAGAGATCCCATTCGTTCTGGGTGCGAACCTCAGGAACGCTGATGTCGCTTCGCACCTGAGCCAGCTTGGCTCGACTTATGGCCACTGGGGCGGCAGGCAAGGCGCCGGTACGGTCCGCAACCTTTAAGGAGATGGGCCGTCTTCTGCCACTGCCGATAGTGGCGACGACCGACAAGAACTTGAACCGGGTATCGATGGCGAAGTGGCTAGCTCGGTTCTCGATCACGGAGATCGAGAGCTCTCGGGCTACAGTGTTGAGTTCGCGCCGAAGGCCCTCAGTGCCTTGCGCCCGGATGAGGCCAGCAGGAAGTAGTAAAGCCAAGACTCCGTCTTCTGCAGCGATGCCCATTCCGAGTTCGAGGAAGAGCTTGTAGAGATCATGCTCGCCGCGACCTTGAAGCCGAGTGCCGGACGCGACTTGCTGGATGTAATCGAGCAGTTCAGACCGGTCGTGAGCCAAGTCGATCTCTTTTTCAAAGCTCTGTCCGTACGCCCGCCGCGATCCTTTACTTTTCGCGAGCTCGTGTCGAGAAACCTTGAGCTTCTCCCACGGGGGATTTCCAATAACAAGGGCGGCACCCGAGGGCGCCAGGTCTTTCCAAACGCCTCGGCTTCGCAGACTGTCCTGACGGAGAAGTCGGCTGGCGAAGTGATGCACGGCGGATAGGTCACTGGTGAGGCTGGCGACAGATAACAGCGTCCCGCGCAAGGCGTTGGTGGAGAGGTCCGCACCGGACAAGCGGTCGCGAATTACGGCATCCCTTTCGGCGCCGGCGGGTAACTGCATCGCCGCCGCTACTAGGAGGACGCCGGAGCCGCACGCTGTGTCAATCCATGGGCCGTTGACCCTAACCTTTGGCACGCTGGTTCCCGCCAACAACTGTGCCAAACGCCAGTCGGTGTAGTAGGCCCCCGTCTTCCGCTGATGGCTGGGCGGCAGAACCTCCCTGCTTAGCGCAGAAAGCGCTAGTGGTATCGGGATCGGCGTTGCCGCGACGCTGCTAAGGATCTGGTCGACCCACGGCTGAGGGTCGGAGCGCAGGCCAGCCACTTCACGGCCCATGTCCTCCCAAAACTGTTTGAGTTCCCAACCGCCCACACGTGCCGCAGCAGCTTCCAGAACCGTTAGCCGGGCATCGGTTCGGCCCTCGAAAGGCATGACTTCGGCAGCTGCTCGCTCAAGGAGAAGATCGGTGGGGGCCAGCAGGCGCTGCTCCAGGCTTTTCATGCGACGACCGCCGTTTGCCCGCTGTTCCGCGGGGCAGGGGGGGAGGCACTTGCTGAGAAGGGAACGATCTCGATGACGTATTCGACGACGCTATCGCCACCAGCGGATGCCGCGGCGTTTGGCCGATATCGGCCAATCGTCTTGATCTCGTGAAGGGTGACGTTCCCGGCTTCCTGTAGTGCGTTCACGAGTTGCGATTGCGGCACGTGCCCCTCGTTGCTATAGCTGAGCAGGATGCGGTGGGCGCGGGTGCTGAGAACAAGTTGAGTGAGCGCACCTAGGGCCCGCGACTTGTAGCAGTAATCGGATGCTTTGTGCTTCCACGGGCGCAGTCCCGTTACACCGCCTACCTGGGGCGAATCGCCAGCGTGGAGTGTCTCAAGCACGTGGTAGTACGCGCTGTACTGGCGTTTAGTATATGGCGGGTCGAAGTAGACGGTGTCGTGACTTGACGTAGCAATCGCCGAGACGTCGCCCACGATCGCATTTATGTCGGTAGCGCGCTGCGGGAGAGCCCTCTTGCTGACCCTAATGTCTCGGAGGGAAGTCGCCGACCATTCCTTGAGGAAGCCGCCGTATGTGCCGGAGATGTTGGCTACCTTATTGGCTGCCTGGAGAAGGTCGGCAAGCAGCAGCTCTTCCTCGATCCAGGTAAGCGAGCCTGTGTCTGACCAGCGCCTGATCTGTGCGCGCATCGCATCTAATCGAGCTGCGTTGTGTTCGGTGAAGTAGCGGCGCTCTACCGGCGCGGTAGCGGCGGATGCCGGACTGTATTCGGCATGGATGAATCCGGGTCGACCAGGAGTCGCGTTCAGTTCACGAACGGCGCTTTCGTACCCGTTAAAAGCTTCGAAGGGGACGTTGTCTCGGCCTGCAGTCGCACCAATGCTCATGGCGACGGCGGACGGAAGGGAATCGTTTAGG
Organism: Dietzia maris; assembly: GCF_036287335.1. Lineage (NCBI taxonomy): Bacteria > Bacillati > Actinomycetota > Actinomycetes > Mycobacteriales > Dietziaceae > Dietzia > Dietzia maris. Next base: position 26,252 of record NZ_CP143054.1, on the reverse strand, counting down.
GTGACAGGCCATCCTCGGTCCGCAGCAGCAGAGGAGACTGACCCGGTCCCGCAAAAGGCATCGATGAATCGCCCACCATTCGGTGGCCCTGCGAGGTCCAGGATTGCGTCCGCCACCCGCGCCTTGCTGCCGATGTAACGGACTCCCACTTGCAATCTCCTTCGGGCAACTTCTCATCTGCTTGCGCGGACTATCGAGGCAGTCGCACAACTCGGAAGCTGCCTCTTGGTCGTCCCTCTCAGCTCGTTGAATGTATCAGTAGCTGATACATTTTCGATGAGCGACTCGAGGAGATGCATCAGATGGCCGCTGCTAGCCCCGCTGATTCATGGGGCGTGATGGAGTCGGTTCTCTACGGATGTTGTGCCCGGCGGGTCGTGTAGACGTGTTTGGGCGCCGGCTGGCGCTGCCGGTGGGCGGGTCTCCGGGTGGTGCTCTCAAGGGTGGGCAGGCGGGGTCAGGCCGGTTTGGGGATCGCGGCGATCTTGTGGAACACCGCTTCGATGGCGGTGGCCCAGGGCCAGGTTTCGGGGATTTTGACCCGTCTACGTCGGCTGCTGCGGGTCAGTAGGGCGGCGACGTGGAGGAAGCGGTAGCGCATCGCTTTGGGCTCGCACGCTGCGAGGATGGCGGCGGCGCCGGTGCAGGCCAGCATCCGGGTCCAGGCGACGAGGTCGGCGGCGATCATCACCGCCACCAGCCATGCCTGGTTGAGAGCGAACTCTCGCGAGGGCAGACGGCCCAGGCCGGTGTCTTTGGCGTGGCGGATCCGGTCCTCCACCCGGGCATGCGCCCGATGCCTGGCCTCGAGGAACTGCAGTTGACCGGTGGCGGTGTTGGTGACGAACGCCTGGTAGCGCCACCCGTCGAGTTCCTCGAACATCGACAACTGGGCGCCGGGGTGGGGCCGCTCACGGCGGACGATGACCCGCATCCCGTCGGGCCACTTGGCGAGCATCCTGGGCGGCAGCAGTCCAGTCAGCTCGGCGATCTCCGCGCCCGGCCTCAGGTCGCCGCCTTGATTCACCGCTGGCCCCCACGCGGTGTCGGGGGCGATCGCGATGGCCCGGCGGATTCCGGCGGTGATCGAAAAGCCGACCGAGTACTCCACCCGCCGACCACGGATCCGATTCTGCTCGGAGATCCACTCCAACAGGTCATGGGAGGCGCCGGCGCCGTCGGATCGGATCAGCAGATCACGCCGATGGGCGGCGGGAATCTGGGCGATGGCTTGCCCGAGGACGTCGATGTGGTCGGCCGCGGTGTTCGACCCCGCGTTGCCCGGGCGCAAGCTCGCAGCGAGGAACTCTTCTGTGTTGTCGCACCACACGCCGATCGGGTGGTAGCCGAAGGTGCGCTTATAGGTTGGCGCGCTCTGTTCTTTCTCGCTGTGGGTGACCACGATGGTGGCATCCACATCAAGCACGACCGTGTCCCCCAGATCCCGGCCCGCGCACTTAGAGGCCGGCACCCCGCCAGGCAGCTGGGACCACACATGCCGCCGCGTGCGGGCACGCGCGACCTGGATCTTCTTGCGTTTACCAGCGGTGACCTCATCCAGCGTGCGCCACACCGTCGGAGAGGAGGCGACCGGACCCAGGACCGTGGATTGGTGGCGCAGGACGCGGATATCGGCAATGGACGTGCCGCCACCGGTGAGCATCACCGCGACATCGGTCAACACCCGTCCACGGTCATGGATCGGGATGGATCGGCGCTGCGCCATGGCCCCCGACAGCTCGGCGGTCAGGCCGACGCGATCAGCCAGAAGACGTGGCGCGATGACCCCGGCATGAGCAATCACCCCGACATCCTCGACGGAGAACGACAGACCAGACGACCACGAAGTACGCTTCACCTACCGAGTGCTTTCTGCTTGAGAACCTGGAGCTCTAGACAAGTCCCAGTTTCCCCTGTTCAGGAAGCACTTCGGTCTATTTTCACCCAGCGATCCGCAGATCCCCGTGAATCACCGGGGCTAGTCCCTGCCCGAGCGTGGGCCAGCGTCTGCGCGAGACGCGTAGACGGCGGAACTGGTCGCAGACGGAGCTGGCTTTCAGGGCCGGCGTTTCGAGGCCAACGATTGCTCGGATCGAAGCTGGTCATCGAGTTCATATGTCGACTCTGCTGCAGGTCGCGGCTGTTCTAGATCTTCAGGTGACTGTGGTGCAACAGGCGGAACAGTAGGGCCAGGGCCTGCGGTAGGCAGGCTGGCGATTCTGGCGCCGGCAACAGTATCGACGTCAACCTCCTTGGGGCTGTAGTGGGGGCGGGCGCTAGGGTCGCCAAGCCGCCGGCAGTTCTTCAATCATGGTTGGGTGAGCCCGTGAGCAAGTGGCTCGCCGCCTGTTTCTCTGCGGGCGCCCAGTCAACTTCCGGTCGTGGCCGGCGGCGACTGCTGCCTCGTATCTCGCGACCGAGCTTGTTTCGTGCCGCCCCAATGGCCTTCATCCTGCCCCTTTGGGGTACACCCGTACGGGACGGACGGGGGTCCATCATCGCCGCTGTATCGCAGGGTCCATTTTTCTATTTATGAAACGTCGTCCCGTCGGGTCTAAGGTGTATTGATACATCTGCTCGGCGAAGGGGTCTTTCGATGGCTGATCGGATCGGGACGTTGCTTAACCGTTCGGGTGACGGTGGCGAGGAGGTGCTCATCGTCAGCCGCGGGAAGGTGCGGACTCGGTTCCGGCGCCGGGACGAGCTGGACTGGAGTCTGCGAGTCGAGTCGACGGACTCGGAGAACATCGTCGACGGAAAGCCAAAACCGGCTCGCCGATCTTCGCGACCGCGCGGGCAACGGGTGGCGTACGTGCGAGTGTCGGCCGCCGATCAGAACGAGGCGCGTCAGCTCGAGGCGGTGGGGGATTGCGACCGGGTCTATGTGGAAAAGCAATCCGCACGCTCTCGTGCCGATCGGGAGAAGCTCGCCGAGTGCATCGGGTATCTGCGAGATGGTGATGAGATGGTTGTCGCTTCGATGGACCGGCTCGCTCGCTCCCTGGTCGACCTCAAGCAGATCGTTGGTGAGATCACTGCCAAGGGTGCGAGCGTGGAATTTGTCCACGAACGGGCCACCTACGCCGCCGGCGCCCAGGATCCTCGAGCGGACCTCATGCTCTCGCTACTCGGGGCGTTCGCCGAGTTCGAGCGGGCCATCATCCGTGAACGCCAGGCCGAGGGCATCGCCATCGCCAAGGCGAAGGGCAAGTACAAGGGACGCAAACGTGTCCTGACCCCTGAGCAGATCGACAAGGCCCGCGACCGTATCGAGGCAGGGGAGGGGCCATCGGCGATCGCCCGTGATCTCGGTGTGGGGCGGTCCACGCTGTACCGGGCCCTCCAACGCCAGACTCCGTAGAGAGAGTCAGTCAGTTATGTCTGGTTTGCCGTCGGGAATTAGGGTGTCGGCCCCCTTCGTAGAAACCGCACCGATTGCAGACAGCGTGACCATGCCGAGTCCAAACTCGACCGTGTCGTTCAATTGGCCCTTCACCTGAGAGTGGGTATAAAGCGAGAGGCTGAATAGAAGAATCCAGATAATTCGACGTACCAGGGTGTGGGCTTGCGCGGGTGGGTAGCCCAGGTACACGACGAAGTACCGCTGTATGTAGTCGACAACGACTGAGAGGTTCTGGTCTGCTTCGAGTGCTTCATCAACCCCGGTGTTGGCAGTCTCAGTGAGCTCGGCTTCAGCCAGCCTGGCGGCTTGGTCGTCCAGCAGCCTCCTTGCTTCGAAGAAGACAGCCTGGGCCAGCCCTGACGTCTTCAGTGAGCCCTCGAAGTCAATCGCCTCTCGGAGAGAGCCGAAGACACCGTCGATGTTGGCGAGTGCCCCAACGTTGGCGAGGCGCCAATTTTCGTTGACGCTGTAAGCCGGAGTGGCTCCGAGCCCCTTCCACGCGTCCGTGTCCGCCAGGCGGGCGGTCATCTGCGAGACGGTAGGTCCCATGGTGTCGAACAGGGAGCTGGAGGTCCCGTACAGCGCTTCGAAGACTGTGGGTGGCCGGTTGATTAGCTTCAGTGCCTCTTGTGCCCGCCCGATAACGCCTAGTCCCGTGCCGAAGTAGGTGTCGAAAACGTTTGTTCCGGACGTTTCGATCTGCTCGCTGATCGATGGCCCCATGTGGCCGAAGCGCTGCAGCGCGGCATCAGCGAACCTCTTCGATTGCTGGTCGAGCTGTGCCTCGAGACGGGTGTTGCTCAGGAGTGCAGTGCCGGCGATCTCACTGGCCTGCTTGTTGAGCTGGTCCATCACACCTAATTGGGGCCTGGCGAGCTTGGAAATGTCGAACGTGGGCTGGCTGATCTCCGGGATCATCCCAGCGATCATCTGCTGCCGAGTCTGCTCTACGAGCCGGCAGGTCTGATCGTCCATGTAGTCCCGATAGTTCACGCCGGACCCCTCCGAAGATGGTGGCCCGATTATATGTGGTGTGTACGACACACCCGAGTTAGGTGTTGGCGCTGTCCTCTTCGTCGCGATGCCCGCGGTAAAAGGAGCGGGACAACCCGTCATGCTCTCTCACCGTGTCCACGATGTGACCCTTGCGCCGCAAGATGTGGATTCGGGCGCTGAAGCGTAACGAGATCGCGTTCCACTGTCGGTTCGTGGCGGAGCGCTGCTTCTGCGGCAGCTTGAGGATGCGCGCGTGCGAGGATTGCGGGCGGTGGCGGGGCGTCTTGATCGGGGAGGGAACTGGCGAATCCGATGGTTATCGTCAGGCTGGCGAGGACTATGACGATGACGTGATGGCCCCGGTCTCAGGGGGCGCCCATTCTTGGCTATGAGTGATCGGGCTCTTCTGGTTCGCCGATCTCCGCGTGCTCGAAGGCGATGCGATGCTTCTCGTACTGATTGTCGTTCCAAGCCTCGATCTCGTCCGAGGTGGCGTTCTTGTCACCGTGGTCACGGGTAAGTGGGACGTCGGTGAAGCCGGCAAGGCTCCGATCGAGATGAAGGTCGCAGACGGGACAGTGAATGAAGTCGAGTTCCGCTGTTTCCCTCACGAAGTAGCCGACACTTTCGGGCGCGTCGCTGTCATCGACCTCTACCGTCCGATGCACCTCGTAGAGGCCGTGCAAGGTGTGATTGTGGCATGCCGGACATCGGTAAGACTGGGTGTAGAGATCGACCGAGTGGGCGCGATGCACCAGTGTCTCAATCAGAATCTGTCGGGCCTCCGGTTCCAAGTCGTCGACCAGCGATCCGTACATCGCGGCTGCGTCCTGCACCGCCCGATCGAACACGCTTCGTAGTTCCTCGTATGTCTCATCGAGGATCGAGGTCGCGATCTCTGCGTACGTCGGTGACCAAAACGCTTCCCAGTCGCCGGACTGATGTAGAGCACGACGTCGTTCTAGAACGACGTCCACCCACGTTACGAGCTCAGCTTGGGCTGCGGTGGCGTCGGTCGGCGTCGGTAACGCGCCCAGGTGGATCGCCCGGTTGCGAGTCGCGAACAGGTTGTCTGGCTGGGGCAACGCGGGGGATATCGCAGCCAGCTGGTTGAGCCGTTTCACGGCGTCGACGGCGCCGACTGTCACTGGCTCGCCAGTGCCTCTCTTCGGTGCGGTTTGACGCGCCCCGAATTCGGCGAGAGTAGCGGTGCTGCTGCTCCCCGCAAGGAGGGTGAGGCTGATGCCAGCGAGCGTCGACTTCGCCAAGAATTCCGCAGCCGCCCCGAGGGATGTTGTGCGGTCATATTCGTCGAGCGGATCCGCGACACGCGGTGCCCTGATCGCTCGTCGCGCATGATGCTGTGCGAGCTCGTAGAGCGTGTCGGGCAGGTGCGCCCGCGGGTCAGGTTCTCGATCAGGTCTCACAAGGTGCCCTCCAGTGCGGGACGGCCGGTGCTGCCCCGCAGGCTCAATCGTCTACTCGGGTGCGGCAGGAGTGGAGCCTTCGAGGTCTTGACAGGTCATGTCAGCGAAAGTTGGTAGCCACTGACGCTGCTCGGGGGCCAGTGGAGAGAGCCTCGTGACCCGATTCTGCCTCCCAAACCCCTGCTGAGGACCCCTCTGCGACAGATTATGGCGAGATGAGTTAGTAAGGCACAGGATGAGCCGGTGGACCCATGAGGCTGCCCAGCGTCCGGGAGCCGGACATGCATCTCATCAAACTGTAGGTTTTTAAGGCACATTCACGGCGCCAGGCGGGCCGCCGCGGGAGCCCTCGTCCACCCCGCTGGGGCCGCGGGTTTCAGGCGCAGCATGACGTCGGCATCTGGTTTCGGAAGAGGCCGGCCACGATGCGCAGGCTTTCGCTCATGGTCAGGTACGGCGCCCAGGTGTCGGCCAGATCGTCGACGGTCATGCCGCTTTTGATGGCGTAGGTGGCCGCCAGCATGATCTCCCCGGCCCCGTCCGCCAGAGCGTGCACGCCCAGAACCTTGCCGCTCACGGCGTCGGCGACGAGCTTCACCGCCCCGCGGGTGTCGTGCTGGACGAGCGCCCGGGGGACATCGGACAGGTCCAGGACGCGGCAGTCGCACGCGTGCCCTCGGGTGAGGGCCTCGTCCTCGGTCAACCCCGCCGAGGCCAGCTGGGGCCGGGTGAACACGACCGCAGGAAAGCCGGCGTAGTCGACCCGAGCTGCCGGCGGGTACCTGTCCTCGGTCAGGGCGTTGAGCGCGGCGGCCCGACCGCCGGCGGCGGCGGCGTAGACGTACTGGGGAGCCCCCGAGACGTCACCGGCGGCCCAGACGCGCGGGTTGGAGGTGCGCTGGGTCTGGTCGACCACGACGAAGCCGCGCTCGTCCACGTCCACACCGGCAGCGGCCAGGTTCAGGCCGTCGGTGCGGGGCAGGCGTCCGGTGGCCACCAGGACCTGCGCGCCGCGCACCTGTTCGCCCGAGTCCGTGGTCACCACCACCTCTCCTGCGGGGCCTGGTTCGCGGGCCACAGTGGTCGCGCGCTCTTCGACCACGGTGATGCCGTCGTCGGTGAAGACTTCCCGAAGTCTCTGGGCCAGCTCCGGCTCGGCGTGCGGCGCCAGACGCCCGACCACAGAGACCCGGGTGCCGAGGTGAGCGAACAGCTGGGCCTGCTCCATCCCGACGTACCCGCCACCGATAACGACCAGGGACTCAGGCAGCTCGGTCAGCTGCATCGCGGTGGTGGACGTCAGCCGGTCCACAGAGTCGAGACCGACCACCTCCGGGATGGCGGGGGTGGCACCGGTGGCGACCAGATAGGCCCGGGCCCGCAGCGCCTGGCCGTCGACGGCCAGGGTGTCCCCGTCCAGGAAGCTGGCCTGGCCTGGGCGGACCTGGAAGCCGTAGGCAGCGGCCACATCGGCGTACTTCGCATCACGCAGGCGCTCGATGAGTGCGTCCTTCTGGGCCACCAGATCGCCGAGGTTCACCGGTGCGGCTGACGTTGGGGCACCTTTGAAGGGATTGGTGAGCGCGGCGTGCCGGGCCCCGGCGGCCGCCAGGAGCGTCTTGGACGGCACGCAGCCGATGTTCACGCACGTCCCGCCCAGAACACCGCGCTCAACCAGCACGACGCTCTTACCGGCCTGGCTGGCCGCGATGGCGGCGGACATCGCCGCGCCTCCTGAGCCGATCACGGCCAGATCGACGTCGTAGTCCACACCCATTTGCCCACCTTCCTTCGCGTGACCCCTCTTCAGCGTCCATAGTGGACGTTCCAGCGCAGGGGAAGGTCAAGGCGAACATGGACGAGAGCCGAGAAAGGGGCCACTGTGCGCATCGGTGAGTTGGCCGTGGCCAGCGGCACCACAACCAAGACGCTGCGCTTCTACGAAGAAGCCGGCCTACTACCTGCGCCTGAGCGCACCGCCAACGGATACCGCGACTACACCCCTGCGGCCCTGGCGCGCCTGGACTTCGTTCGCCGCGGCCGCACCGCTGGGCTCACCCTGGCCCAGATTCGCGAGATCCTCGACATCCGCGACGCCGGAGTCGCACCCTGCCAGCACGTGCACGCCCTGCTCGAAGCCCACCTGGGCGACCTGGACCGCCAAATCGCCGACCTGCAAGCACTGCGACACACCGTCGCGCACCTTCACCACAGTGCCACCACCAGCGACCCCACCAAATGCGACACCACGACCGTCTGCCGCTATCTGTGACCAGACCGGTGCTCGCGTGTATCGCCATGAGCAGATGCCGCCACAGAGCGTCGACAGAACCCCGCCATATAACGGCGAAAGCCACAGGTTCGGCACTTATGACACGGCTTCCCGTTGGGTCTAGTATCTATTGATACAGATTCCGGGCGAAAGGGTCTCCTCATGGCTGATCGGATCGGGACGTTGCTGAACCGTTCTGGTGATGGTGGCGAGGAGGCGCTCATCGTCAGCCGCGGGAGCGTGCGGACCCGGTTCCGCCGCCGGGACGAGTTGGGTTGGAACTTCCGGGTGGAGTCGACGGACTCTGAGAACATCATCGAGCAGAACCCGAAGCGAAAGCCGAAGACGAATCCGAAGCCGGCTCGCCGGGCCTCGCGTCCTCGTGGGCAGCGGGTGGCGTACGTGCGGGTGTCGGCGGCCGATCAGAACGAGGCGCGTCAGCTCGAGGCGGTGGGGGAGTGCGACCGGGTCTATATCGAGAAACAGTCCGCCCGCTCTCGTGTCGATCGCGTGAAGCTCGAAGAGTGCATCGGATACCTGCGAGATGGTGACGAGCTGGTTGTTGCCTCGATGGACCGACTCGCGCGATCCTTGGTCGACCTCAAGCAGATCGTCGGCGAGATCACCGCCAAGGGCGCGAGCGTGGAGTTCGTCCACGAGCGGGCCACCTACGCCGCCGGCGCCCAGGATCCGCGAGCGGATCTGATGCTCTCGCTGCTTGGGGCGTTCGCCGAGTTCGAGCGGGCCATCATCCGTGAACGCCAGGCCGAGGGCATCGCCATCGCCAAAGCGAAGGGCAAGTACAAGGGGCGCAAGCGCGTCCTGACTGACGAGCAGATCGACAAGGTCCGTGCCCGCATCGAGGCGGGGGAGGGGCCGTCAGCGATCGCCCGCGATCTGGAAGTCGGGCGGTCGACGTTGTATCGCGCCCTCCAACGACATACGACGTAGACGTCGGTCGGGCTAGGTGCACATGGCCGGGTCTGCACCGGTTGCCCTACACATGCGTCGGAAATGCTCGGCGTCTACCGCCTGCAGGAACTCCATGCATCGTCGTATTTGGCCATGAACGGCGCGGGCATCAAGGACGTCCACGGTCTCGCTACCTTCACCGTGGGAGAAGCGGTTACAGAAATCGTAAACATCGCGGTACGGCTCGCCGTCTTGCTCCTTCACCATTGCCTCTAGCGCTGGCAAGAAGTCAGATAGGTGCGGCGCCTTGTAGCTCGCGAACACTTCCAGAACTCTTCGCGCTGCGTTCGGTAGCAGGAAGAGGCGCTCGTGGTCCTCGGAGTCGGCCACGCCGGCCATCACCATGGCAAAGAGATAGGCATACTCCGAAGTGCTGTTGAGTAGTAGCCGCGGGAGCTTGCCCAACTTCGATCGACGCTCACCGTCCGCCGACGCCGCATACATCTCCAAGAACGACACTTTGGGGAAGCGCACCTCGTCGGCTTCGCCTTTGGTGACTCGTTTCATGGACTTTCCCCAAGCGTTGTTCTGAGACTTGAGGAAGAGCCGGAGCAGGCTGAAATCGTGTGTCAGCACGATGTACTGACCGACCCCGCTGAGCGTGTCGATGAGCCATTGGTGTGTGGCAAACAGGGCTTCCCGGTCTAGTGAGCTCGATGGGTCATCGATGACCACGATCCGCTGAGACGCCTCACCACCAGGTTGCTGCTCGTCCTCGAGTTTCCGTAGAAAGTAGAGCAGCGAGAGGGTGGTGCGTTCTCCCTCGCTTAGGTCGGTACCGGGCTGATCGCCGCGTCGGCACCAGTACGACTTTCCGTCGTCGGTGACCGTCACGCTGAGGTGATCCTTGCCGTAGACACGTGCAAGATCGCGGGTGAGCGTGTCAGCCATGGGCTTGGTTGCGAACTTCGATTTGCGGACCTCGTCCAGACTTCGCTCGGCCAGCGCCGCCGCCTGCCTGCTCGCCCCACTCTTGTCGGCGAGGTCCTTGACTTGCTGCTCAAGCGTCCGGAATTCCGTGCTCTGCGCACCGATGAGGTGGCTGAGGACGGTCCGCTTTCGCTCATCTGTCAGCTCTTCATGGCGACGCGCCTGATCATTGTGTTCGCTGACCGTCTGAACAAGTGTCGCGGTGGGCAGCGGCGTGGCGAGCGCGGACCAGTCTGGCACCGCCGGTGTTGCGCTGGGATCGTTGGCCTTGACCTCAATTGCTGACTCCAAGGAATCAAGGGCAGTGAGACGAATGTCGATAGCGTCTCTAACCTGCTTGAGGGCTTGCTCATACGCTGACTGAAGCTCACCGGTGAGCCTCGGGGCCGCCGGCAACGCGACAAGCCAGTCATCAAGTGATTGCCTTTCGCGCGTTACGGTCCCGAGCAGGTCTTTAGCCTTACCGCGGATCTGGAGCCAACTTTCATCAAAATGACGAGCAAGCTGCGCTCGCCGCTCACTCGTATATTCGCCGTCGCAGAAGTGGCAGCGGTCGCTTCCTTCGTGCAGCGTGAGCCCATGCTCGACCCACGCCTGGGCTTCGGGGTTTCCGTCGAGCGCAGCGATTGCCACCCGCGTCGGCGTCTCCGCGAGAAGCTCCGCCAGGCCATCAAGCCTCGCGGCAGTATCGTTGGGAGGTGGACGGAGGGCATCAACCGGGGCGGGCGCGCCTTCGGCGAGTCGCTTCAACGCCTCGGCGTGGGCGTCGCTGTTTGGGAACTCATCTTGAAACGAACGTAGCGCCTCTTGGACCTTGGGCGAGCTGTAGCGGTTCTTCGTGAAGTGGGCGTGGTCGAACGTCCTTAATTGGGAAACGATCTGTTCTTGCACGTTGCGAACCAACGCATCTACTTCGGCGGCGGCAGTGCTGCGCTGCTCTTCTGCTTCGTCCGCCTGCTCGTGGAGCGTCCTGATCTCACTAACCAGACGCTCCTCCTCTTCCTTGGCGTCGATGGCCTCGCGACCTAGTGTCACAATCGCTGCGGCGTTGGCGCCATCGAGGAACGCCGACAGGTTCGCCTCGACCCACTTGCGAGTGAAGACCGCCATGGCCGGAGAGGGGCTTGAACCACCCGCCCTGACCTTGGTTCGTTTCATGTGGCCGTCTTCCCACACGACGTTTGTCGCCGACGATCCGTCGGCAAGGCTTAGAAGCAACTCCGACAAGGTCGACTTCCCGCTGCCATTGTGGCCGTAGATGACCGTCTTACATCCGGCTGGAAGGTGCTCAGGCCAGAAACCACTATCAAGCGACCGCCAAGGGGCCTCAATATCAAGACGACGCAGCATGACCTGAATCTAGTTGCCATCTCCGACACCGGGGCATAAGCGTCACACGTTGAGTGGGTTGACGGTGAGTTCGGCGGGCTCGTGTGACGCATTTAGTCGCGCTTCCCGGGCCTCGCTAGTGCGACACGTCTACGAGACACCCAGCCTAGGTCGGGACGCTGCCGAGTCCGCTCCGAGCCGTGTCCCGATACGGGATCGTCAAACGCGACACAGCTTGCCTTTGCTTTGGAGAGGCGTCGCTCTCGATCTCGATTGCGCGTGAGGGGGTCCGGATGCTCCTCAGGTGTCCGGGGCGGAGGCCAGGGGAGTGGCTCGAGATCAGGCCGGTGCCCGCGGGCGGGCCGTGGTGGCCGGCGCCAAGCAGGCTCGGGCCCACGGCGTAGCGATCGCCCCTAGGTCACAATGTTCGTTGTGACTGCTGACGCGAGTATCGCCAGGACCTCATCGATCCGGCCGGTGGTGGCGGTGATCGCTGTCGTTGTCATGGATGGCCGAGTTCTCCTGGTGCGGCGCGCGAATCCGCCGGACGCCGGACGGTGGGGGTTTCCCGGGGGAAAGATCGAGTTCGGCGAGACGATTGACCAGGCTGCGATTCGTGAGTTAGCCGAGGAGACCGCGATCACGGCCGAAGCGATGTGCATCGTCACGTCGGTCGACGCATTCGGCTTCGATGAACGTGGTGTTGTGACCAGTCATTTCGTTCTAATCGCGGTGCTGTGCCGCTGGCTTTCAGGATCTCTACTTGCCGGTGATGACGCGTTAGAGGCGCGCTGGTACGGACTCGACGAGGTCGACGAGACGCAGCTGGACTTGAGCAAGGACGTCGCCGAGGTTGCTGAACTTGCCGCCAGGATCTACGGGAATGAGAGCGGCACGTGATGCTCACCAACATGACAACCCTGTCTGGAACGGACGCAGCCTGAGCGCCAGGCCCGGCCGATCCTTGCGCGAACCACAATCCGGGCCATCGTGCTGGGGCCTAGGCGCATGGCTGTTGAGAATTGCCCCATGAGACTAGGTACGCTGGCGTTCGACACGGGGTGCCCGCCAGGGCTGAGATCACACCCGAAGAACCTGATCGAGTTCGGACTCGCGGAGGAATGTCGACGCTAAGCACTGCGTTGCAGTCGCTTTGGGACAATTTTGCGCGTTCGCTCCTCGTGCGGTTCAGGGATACCGGAAACGAGGCTGGGACTGATGATCGCAAATGTTCTATCGATTGCCGGAACGGACCCGAGTGGTGGCGCGGGTATTCAGGCGGACCTGAAGACGTTTTCTGCTCTCGGCGTTTACGGCATGAGTGCGATCACCGCGGTGGTCGCCCAGAACACGCAGGGCGTGCGGAGATTCGTTGCGCTCGAGCCGGCCTTCGTCGCGGATCAGCTCGCCGCGGTGTTCGACGATGTGCGTGTCGATGCGGTCAAGATCGGTATGGTCGCCAACGCTGGGATCGCTTTGAGTATCGCTGGAGCATTGGATGCGTATCCGCGTTGTCCCGTAGTGCTTGATCCGGTGATGGTCGCCAAGAGTGGCGACTATCTGCTCGCCCCGGACGCCGTCTCCGCGGTCCGTGACTTATTGGTCCCGCGAGCGACGATTCTCACCCCCAATCTCCCTGAGGCTGCGGTCCTGACCGGGGCTTCCGATGCGATCGCAGATGTCGACCAGATGCGTGAGCTTTTGCCGGCCCTGCGTACGCTCGGAGCGCCCTGGGTGCTCCTCAAAGGCGGGCATCTGCCAGGAGGAACGAGCGTGGACATCCTCACCGGCGCGACCACGGTGGAGCTATCCGCGGCCCGTGTGGACACCAACAGTGACCACGGCACCGGTTGCACCTTATCTGCCGCTATCGCCGCGCTAGTACCGCATAACGACGTCGTCACGAGCGTGCGCCTTGCTAAGGACTACCTCACAGGGTCCCTTCAGCACGCCGACGAGCTCGATGTCGGTTCCGGCCACGGACCCGTGCACCACTTCCACGCGCTGTGGAGTGCACCGGCTATGCGCGGCGAGCGCAGGTAGGACCATCTACTTGTCATAACGTCTGAATACCGGCGGCCGTCGTGCTCAGGCGCTGCTGTTGTACGCGGCTCGGGCGGCCGTGACGATGTCGCGGATCGCGCCGGTGGCATGGTCGATGTTTAGCGGCGGTGCCCATCGCGCTATAACAGCGCGTTCGACCTCAACCGGGTCAGGATGCTCGCACCAGGACAGGCGAAGGTGCGATTGCATCCAGGCGGTGAGCCGGGCCTCGTCCTCGGCGATCAGCACGACGCGGTCAGTGCGCTCAGTTCGGTAGCAGTGCTCGCGGGGCGTACTGGCGGCCGACTCAGACCTGAGTTCCACAACTTTTAGTGACCCGCTTTCATGGCGAGGGACGGCCTGGGTGCGCACTTCTGCGCGGACCTCGCCACGCAGGGAGTTTGTGGAGCTGCGAGCGATCCAGGAAGGGCGCTGCCGCAGCCGTTCACGTCGAGCTCAACCGTGTTTTGGGGCGCTGGGTGTCCGACTGATCTCCCCCAGCGGGCGTGCAACCCACTAATGGCCGTCGAGGCGGGTCACTGAGGCTACTCGAAGCTCCTGGAAGCCGCGCCCGGCCAGGATGTTTAGGCGCTTGCTGGCGCGGTAGATCCGTACTGCGGGCCGTGATCGTGTCCGGGCGACTCCCCACTGCCGCCCAATTAGTGACCCGCGCGAGGAGCGTCCAACGCTGTGAACAGCGACGACCACACCCAAGAACGCTGAATCACTGTCAACTTGTGGAACTCAGGTCAGAGGTCTACTCTGAGCGGCTGCGATCGTGGATCAAGGCGAGCAGGCAAGTCGTGCGGCCATACGGTCTGGTGGAGGCGACCGGCCGCACTGGCACCGGGGAGAGGGTCACGCTCCGAATGAGCCCGGATGAGACTTGGTTGGTCCGTTAGCGGGAATCGAACTGCACTGGCCGGACCGCGTTCCGCTGACCTGGCGATGAAAGAAGGGCAGGAACGTGGCATCAGTCGCCGCGACTAGAAGGTCACGATCCGAGCGCTCCGTCATCCTCTGTCGTCTGCAGTTCGCGTAGCGCCGCGGGTTGAACCAGCAAGCTGGCCAGCTGTGCCAGATTGTCCTCAGCCAATAGCGTCGGGTTCCGCACCAGTGCCTCGATCAGGCGCTGTTGGTCTAAGGCCGACAGCCCGCCGAGCGCCCACTCGGCATCCACCTCGCCTGGCCCCGCGTCAACAATGCGGGCACCGCTGACCAACCGCATCTGCTCCTCGGCGAACGCTTGCGCGGCTACTGCCGCGATGTAGCGAGCCCTAGCCTCAGCCTGAGACATGCCAGGACGCGCGTCATCAGGAGCTGCTGCCACTAACTCCGTGGGGCCCTCCCTTGTCGCCTTCGGAGCGCTTTCGTGCACCGCGGCGGCCTTTCCGCGCTTTCTCAAGCCACCAAATCTAGAGCGGACGAACGGTCTCGCTGTTTCGTTCCACCACCTGGCGACTACCGGCGTGCCAAGCACAACAATGAGGGTCGCGATCAGCGCGGCCAGCTCAGCGTCCTCGCGGCGCTCCTCAGCCGGAATGTAAACGGTTTCCGTAACGATCGGGGCGTCTGCTTGGACCTCGTCCGCCTCGACAAATCGGGCATTACCTTTTAGGTCACCGTTTTCATCGAACAAATTCTGGTGAAGGCCTCCTTCACGCTTCTGTCCGGGCCTCAAACTGGCGTCGTCCCATTCGTAATAACCCGGTATGCGCGGCATGGTCTTTCGGTTCCAATCTGTCGGCTTACTGAAGGTTTAACCGTCCGATACCCGCAGCTGAGGGCGTGAGCCTCCCTATGAGGATGGCACACGTCCAAGCCACATATCGGGAACCGCCACTGGCGCCGAGTGGCTCTTCTGCCGTCTGTACTCCTGATCACCGCGGCGGACGCTGAGGCCCTGCGAAGGAATCTAAGTGCGTCGGCCCCGAGTTGGGGGGCGCTCCGTTACCCGGATCTGCACTATGTGCGGAGAGCGACCATAGAGTGCCTGGTACTTGACATAAGACCTGGTTATCGGCGAGTTCAAGTTGGACTGTTCAAGGTGTCGCGGTAGCGGTTTCTCTCTCTGCTTGGAGCCGAGAGCGCATTTCGTATAGCCGCTCACCGGATTCGCTATGCCAACATTCCCATCCTGGAAAGCTGCCGTGGCCGACGACCTCGGTCGCGGCGGTGGAAAGTGATGAGACAATTTTTCCCGTCGGCAGCTTGAGTCTGCCATCCTCTTCGACGGTGATCCGATGGGTTTCTCCACTGCGAGGCCGAGTCCAGGAGAGAGTCTCTCCACTTCGGAGCATTCCGGCCTTGAGGAGGTCTAGAACAGACACACTGAACGACCGTCGCGGTCCTGTTGTCGCAGGTTGGAGTGGCCGAGTATTCATGACGGTCTGACCGGCAGCGTCGAGTCTGCCTTCTCGGTCGACGTCGAGGTACCTGGTGTTGTCGGAGTCCTCATAAATGCGCACTGAAAGGACGACGAGGGGCAACCCGTTCTCGCGCAGGTAGGTCAGCGCGGAACGGGTCCGCTCGTGGAAGTTTTCGGCAACCAGAACTACTTGAGGTGTAGTGGCAATGGGTACAGGTTGATCCGTTTCGGTGAACTCCTGCCAATCCCCCCAGAATTGATCGGCACCTTGCGAGTACAGTGTCGCGACTTCTTGAACGTTGGTAGACCGCGCCCACCCTGCGTACTCGAGAACCTGGGCAAGCTGCTGACGGTCGAGGTCTCGTTTAACTTCGACGACGATAGGTCGGCCTGCTTCGTCCAGCGCCAGGATGTCTGGGATGCCGCTGTCGGGAAGGCGAGGTTGTCTAGCAATTCGGAATACCGATGTGTCCAGAAGATCGTCGAGGTTATTCCAAAGTAGGTTCTCGATGTCCTTCTCGTACAGTCCTTCGCTAGGGGTGTACTGGGTGAAGGTCACCAGGTTGTCGTCTGGATCAGTGATTCGGAAGAGTGCCATGGTGGTCCTTTCAATGCTGAGGTCGAACGATGCTCAAGAGTTGAGTCTTCCGAGAATGAACTCCCCGTCGTGGGTTCTTTCGGGGTGCGGCCGTGGCGACACATCTGCTCCGTTCGCCTCAGGTGTGCGCGCGGAGGCTAGTTCGCGGCGGCGTAGGCGTCCATGATGTTGGCGGGGATGCGTCCGCGGTCGGAGACGTCGTAGCCGTTGGCGCGAGCCCATTCACGCACGGCCTTGGTGTTCCCGCTGTTGGAGCGGGTCCGGGTTGTCTTGGTTTGGCTGCCGGTCACTCGGCGGCCGGCCTCGATGTACGGGGCAATGGCCTGTCGGAACGCCTCGGCGTTCTCGTCAGATAGGTCGATGGTGTATTTTTTACCGTCGAATCCGAACGAGAGGGTGTTGGCGGTTTCGCCGAGATCGGTCCCGTCGAGATCGTCGATATAGCGGGTCTGGAAATGCTGAGCCATCGTTATCGCCTTTCGCTTGTTGTGGCATCAAGTATGCCAGTGGCGCTGAACTCATGCTTGTCAACATAATTGGTGGCGCACCGCAGTGGTGTCGACGCGTAATTAAACATGGCAATCGCGCACATCACCGCCAGTCGGATGTCGCGGCATTCGCGCCCGGGCGAGTTGGCTTGAGTTTGCCGACGCCGACCCGGCCGTGCACGGTTCGCGCGTGAATGATGTAGCCATCAAATGTCCGCATCGCGGCGTAGGGGGCGGCACTTTCGGCCCTGTGACCTGCTAGCTTTACGTAATCAAAGTTATCGGCGTTAACGTAATGGCTGGTCGGGCCCTGTTTTGGGGCTACGGTGTGTTCCAGCGTTGTTTACGAGTGGTCTTGGTCGTTCTCGGTGATTTGGGCCAGGGCTGCGGTGAGGTCGTCTTCGCTGGGTAGTGCCTCTTGCTCTGCGGCGGGTAGGGCCTCATAGCTGAAGGTTGAGACGGCCAGGGGTGCGCCGGCTTGGTTCAGTGCGTAGCGGACGACACGATCATTGCGGCTGCCGCAGACCAGGATCCCGACAGTCGGGGCATGCGAGGCGCGGCGCAGGCGATCCTCGACCAGGGCGACGTAGAACTGCAGCTGCCCGGCGTGTTCTGGCTTGAACTTGCCGGTCTTGAGCTCAATGACGACGTACCGCAATTGCTCGACGTGGAAGAACAGTAGGTCAGCGTAGAAGTCCTCGCCCCCGACGTCGAAGTGCACTTGTCTTCCCACGAAAGCGAATCCCGGGCCGAGCTCGCGCAGCGTATCGACGATCCGGTCGGTCAGGGACTCCTCGAGCTCACGCTCGGCGACCTCGCCGGACAGGTCCAGAAAATCAAGGATCAGCGGGTCCTTGGCGATCTGCTGGGCAAGCTCGGAATCTTGCGCAACAAGCTGTTGCGCAAAATTCGACGGAGCCGCCCCGGTGCGTTCGAGGGCGCTGCTGGCGATCATGTTGGCCAGCACGTTGCGCGACCAGCCGTGCTCGACGGCCGCGGCTGCGTACTTGTCTCGATCGTCCTGAGCGCTGAGCTTGTCCAGCAGGACGGTCACGTGTCCCCAGGGCAAGTACGCAACAGGCTGTTGCGCGATTGGCCCGGCGGGCCAGGCGCCGGCGAAGGTCGCCATGTACTGCAGGTTTCGGGCAGAAAAGCCCTTCATCTGGGGAAACTCGGCCCGAAGATCCTCGGCGAGCCTGCGAATCACACCGCTACCCCACCCCTGCCGGGCGCTCTCCTCGCGCACAGCCTGTCCGATGGACCAGTACAGCTCGATCAGCTGGGTGTTGACCCTTCGCTGCGCGGTGACCTGTGCTCGTCGGACCCTGTCCTTGAGGTCCTCGACGAGGCGCCCATAGTTGGATGGCAGGTCCAGGTCCCGGGAGGTCACCCGCCCATCCTGACAGGTTTACCCCGGCACGCTGGATAGCAACCGGCTGCAGATGTGCCAGGCCCGTCAATGGCGACTCGCCGGGGCCGGGCCCTCAAAGTTCAATCCCTGCCGGCGGGAAGAGCCTTCACCGCCTCACTCAGGGCCAAGCCGAGGCCAGCTCCGATGAGGCCGGCGCCGATGGCGCCTCCGGCGACCATGGGCAGGACCGCCGACGACGCCAGGACGGCGACTCCGGACAGTCCCAGGCCTGTCACGCCGGAGGCGATGCCGACGAACTGCCCCGGCCGGCCAATGTGATGTCCGCGACCGGCGGGCACGGCGACCATCACGGTCACCGCGATCGCGCAGTACGCGCACACGCTCAGAGTGAGCGCGAGCATTGTTGCATCCACAATCTTCTCCGTTCAGTCGTTGGTACGTGGAATTGTCCACCCGGCTCATGTCGCCGCCGGTGTGCTCGCCGCCGGACGCCGGGCGCCTTAGCAGCGGTCAGCGCTTGATCCTCGACATGGGTGCGGGCGTCCCCTATCATGGGTAACATCGGGAACGGGATACGTTACCGGTTACCCGATACCATGCATAGAATCTGAAGGGGCGCCATGTCGTCGTCGGAGAAGATCGCTCACGCCTATGGGGTGCTCGTCGCGCGTGGGGACAAGGTCACCGTGCGGGCGGTGCAGAAGCAGGCGGGGGTGCGGATCGGCGAGGTGGCGGCGTGGATGCGCGAGCACGCCACGGGCGCAGCGGGCGAGGTGCCGGAGGCTCCGGACTTGTCTGAGCCGATGTCGGCGATGGTGGCCTCGGTGTGGGCGGCGGCGTGGAAGCGCGCCGCCGAGCAGGCAGACGAGGCCACTGCGGTGGCGCTGGATGCCGCGCGCGCGGGCGAGGCCGATGCCCTCGCTGCGGCGGAGGAAGCCATGGCGCAGCGAGCAGACGCCGACGCGGCCAGGGATGCGGCGGTCCGGGACGCCGAGCAGTTGCGCTCCGAGTTGGCCCAGGTTCGCCAGCAACTCGAGAAGGTGCAGCGTGAGGCGGAGCAGGCGCGCGTCCAGGCTGAGGAGGCCGACCGCGCCCGGGTGCGGGCCGAGGCCACGTCGGACACCTTGCGTGAACTCCTGGACGCGTTTCGTTCCTCCGGGCAGGCCGACGAGGACAAGTAGCGATCCGCACCGTGGTGGCCTTGTCGTGTCGGACCGGGCGAGCACACTGACCGAACAGGACTGCCAATGAACAAGCGGCCCGGACCTCCGTCAGGTGCGGTCGGGCCGTGACGGGACGAACGCCAACACGGGAGGGGTGTCATGTGGGACCTGCAGACCGCGGTACAGGCCGTGGCGGTGGTCGCGGTGGCCTCGCTTCTCCTGCCGCCGCTGGCGCGTGGCATCGGAGGCATCTGCGCCGTGATCGGCTTCTGTGGGGTGGTGCAGTCGAGCTCTTGGGGGCCGACGGTGATGGCGTTGGGGATGGTGGCGTGGTTTGTCGGGCACTGGTCGTTCGCGGTCCGTCACGATGTGGTCTACCGAACTAACCTCGGGCGCATCGTTATCGACAAGACGCCGCTGAAATGGACGATTCCGCGCTACTGGCAGTTGCGCCGCCAGAGACGCATGGCGGCCGCCCGCTGACACTTCCCACCCGACCGAAACAGCAATGGCCCCACCGCTTCGGTGGGGCCATTGCTGTAGGTGTTTGGAGACGATTCTAGAACAGTGGCGGCTCTTCTAGCGGCGCGGTGTTGCCGCAAGCTTGGGCGTAGGCCTTGGGGTTCCAGCCGCCGGAGACCGCCTCGCGGACCGCGAGGGACCGGGCGTGACGATCGTGGCGTTCGGTGGTGTTGCGGATGATGCCGGTGCGTCCGCAGGCGACCGCGTAGAGCAGGTTCGCCGATTGGGTTGAGGCGATGAGATGGTCCGGGTCTACGCGCACGCACAAGGGTTCATTGCAGCGGTGCTCACCGATCGAGCTGTCGGTCAATTGGCCGGCGACTAGGAGCGCGAAGCGGTGCGCGTACTCGGTTCTGCTGACGCCGTCTCGACGCCAGGTGATCCGTCCGTACCCGTCGGAGATGGCGCCGGTCCAGATGTGACACCCATTGCCCGGGGCGCGCACGACACGGGAGTAAAACGCGGCGATCGCCGCCTCGGTTGGAGGCAGCGTCGAGTCGTACGGCCTGGACCGCCTCGCGGCAGGCCGGGGCCGGGGACGGGCGTCCATTCCCGGCAGCGGGATGTCCTCGAACCATCCGCCGGAGACGGGCTCAGTGCTGCTGGTCACCGTTGGTGTCCGCGGGTGTCTGGCCGGCCGCCGTGGTGTCACTGTCGGCCGCATCCGTGGCCGCGTCGTCGGTGTCGGCGGTGTTGTCCTTGGCGGCGCGGATCGCCGCTCCGACCTCGCGGGCCGACAGGCCGGTCATCTCCGCCACGTCCGCCTGCGCCACACCCAGGTCCCGAAGCTCGACCAGCGCCTGGCCGAGGGCGATCTGCGCGTCATCGCGGGCATCGATCGCCGAGAACACCGCGACCAACTTGGCCTCACGCTTGCGAGCCCGCTCCAGCTCGTCGGCCATCGCCTGACGAGCCCTCGCGCGTGCGGTTTGTGAACGCGAATCAGTCTTGATAGCCGCCATGCGATCGACCCTATTGCCCCACCCATCGGGCCGCAATGCCCAACCACCATGCCGCCGTCATCGTCTCGCCGTCCTGGTC
Source organism: Dietzia maris (assembly GCF_036287335.1). NCBI lineage: Bacteria > Bacillati > Actinomycetota > Actinomycetes > Mycobacteriales > Dietziaceae > Dietzia > Dietzia maris. The sequence continues at coordinate 5,328 of NZ_CP143054.1, read as the reverse complement.
CCCGATCGCCGCACCGCATCTAGCACCGGCCGTGCTAGAGCATCCGCGCTGTCGCTCGCTTAAACAGCCTCACACAGTAGGCACTACTAGTGACGTCCGGAAAACGGCTGCTCAGCGCGCCGCCGACGCGTCGTGCGTAGACGCCGCCCCGCGGCGGCTCTACGCTGGGGCTCATGATGAGCCTCCGAGCGGTGCACGCCGGTACTGGATACCAGTACCTGCTGCGTTCGGTCGCCACCCATGACGCTGACCCCGAAGGAAAGTCGCTGTCGGACTACTACGCGGCCAAGGGAACACCGCCCGGGCGGTGGATCGGCAGCGGATTGGCCGGCCTGCTCTCTGAGACCGCGACCGCCGGCGCAGTCGTGGGAGAGGTCCAAATGGCCGCCCTGTACGGCGAAGGGCTACACCCGGACACCGATCAGATGATGGCTGAAGGGAAGAGTCTGGGCGCCTGCAAGCTGGGCCGGGCCTACCCCCTGTACTCCGGAGATGTCCCCGTGCTCGCGGCGATCTCCGCCGCTGAAAAGGCGTTCCTCGCCGCCGAGGGGCGCCGCCCCACTCCCGACGAGAGAAACCAACTCGCCGAGAGCGTGGCCCGCCCGTTCTACACGAGCGAGTTCGGCTATGAACACGCCTCCGGAAAGGACGTCATCGCCTGGGTAAACCGCGAACGGGACAAGGTCCGCCAGGCCGTCGCCGGATTCGATTTCACCTTCTCACCGGTCAAAAGTGTCAGCGTTCTGTGGGCGCTTTCCGACGAGCACACGGCCTCGAAAGTGGCGGCGCTACACCATCAGGCCGTGGCCCAGGCCCTGCGATGGGCCGAGGACAATGCGATCTACACCCGCGTGGGTGCCGGCGGCATCGAGCAGGTGAAAACCAGAGGCATCGTCGCCGCTGAGTTCACGCACTTCGACACCCGTGGCGGAGACCCGGACCTGCACTCGCACGTGTTGATCGCCAACAAGGTGCAAGGCCCCGACGGCCAGTGGCGCACGCTGGATTCGCGGACGATCCACCAGATGCACCAGGCGATCTCGGCTCGCTACGACGCTGTCCTGCACGACCTACTCTCCCGCCGGATGGGTCTGGACTTCGAGGCGCACTACCCGCACCCGGACAAAGCGCCGATCTGGGAAATCAAGGGCATCGACCGCCGTCTCATTGACGTGTTCTCGTCCCGTCGCGCACTAGCCCGCCCGGTCTACGAGCAGCTCGTCGACGAGTACGTAGAGAGATGCGGACGCCAGCCCACCCAGCGAGCGGCGTACGCCCTGTGGCAGAAGGCGATCCTCGATACCCGCGACGCCAAAAAGCCCGCCCAGTCCCTCGATGAGCACCGTGCCAAGTGGCGCCAGGTGGCTGAGCAGGCCATCGGCGCCGACGCCGTCTCGTCCGTTGTCCGCGACGTCACCGAGCAGGCCACCGTCGATGCGCAGCGCAAGGTTTTTGACACCGACAGCCACGCCCGACAGGTCGCTGAACAGGCCGTCCAATCGGTGTCGTCACGCCGCGCGCAGTTCCGCCGGTCGCACGTAGACACCGCCGTATCCACAGCTCTGAAGGGCTACCGGTTCGCCTCCTCGGGCGCCCTCGACCAGGCCCACACTAAGGTCATGGACATCGCGCTTCGCGAGCTCATGGTGGAGCTGACGCCACCTGAACCGCTGATCCTGCCCGAGCCCCTCACCGGCCACACCGGCGCAGGAATCGACCGGCACGCCAACGCCGAGAAGTACACCACCCAAGCCGTGCTCGACGCCGAGACCCGTGTCCTCGATGCAGCCCGCACCCCGGTGGCAGTGATCGCACCCCGCGCCAAGCTCGAGAAGGCACTTGCCGCCCACGCCAGGGCCACAGGCTGGCCGCTCAACACCGGGCAGAAGGAACTGGCCCACCACCTCGTCGGAGCGGGAACCCTGCTCGCCGCCGGCGTCGGACCGGCCGGCACCGGCAAGACCACCGCCATGAAAGTGGTCGTGCAGGCGTGGGAGAACACGGGCCGCCACGTCATCGGTCTAGCGCCCTCCGCGGCAGCGGCCAGCGTGCTGGCTGAGGACATCGGCACCGACTGCCACACCATCGACTCGGTGACCTTCACCTGGCTCGGCCGCAACCCAGGCGCCCCGGGACGGAGCCTCGAGGCGCTGCCGGTGACCATCCGCCCCGGCGACATGCTGCTGGTCGACGAAGCGGGCATGGCCAGCACCGAAAACCTCGCCGCGCTGACCGAAATCGCCGCCGAATCCGGCGCTGTCCTGCGCCTGATCGGAGACCCGAAGCAGCTCGCCGCCGTCGAGACCGGCGGCCTGTTCGCCGACCTGACCCGCACCCCGGGAACAGTTGAACTGAGCGAAGTCATGCGTATGGGAGCAGACACCGAACAGGCCGAGGCAACGCTCGCCCTACGCGAAGGCAACACCGACGCCCTGGGCCTCTACGCACGCCGCGGTTGGATCCGTGGCGGGCACCGCGAGCAGATGCTCACCGACGCCGTTCAAGCCTTCCTCGACGACACCAAGGCCGGCCGCAAGAGCCTGGTCATCGCCTCGAACAACAGTGACGTCGACTCGCTCAACGAGGTCATCCGCGCCGACCGGATCGCCCACGGACACGTCGATGACACCCGCACCACGCGCCTATCCAGGGGCGATGTTGCCGGTGTCGGCGACACGATCATCGCCCGTGAGAACGCCAAGCTCTACACCTCCGACAGCAAGTACCTCGGCCGGGTGATCAACGGTCAACTATTCACCCTCACCGGCATCGCCGACGACGGCTCACTAAGCGTGCGCGACATCAACACCGGCAACGAGATGCTCGTGCCGGCCAGCTACGCGAGCAAGAGCATGCACCTGGGCTACGCCACGACCATCCACCGTGCCCAGGGCGCCACCGTCGATGTCACCCACGCAGTCGTCGACACCTCGGTGGACCGTGCCGGCCTGTACGTCGCGATGACCCGCGGCAGACGAGAGAACCGCGCCTACGCCGTGTGCGAACCCACGATCGACCTGTCTGCCGAGGACGCCCACATGCACTCAGCCGGCGACCACGACGCCCCCACCGCCGCCGAGGTACTGGCCGCCATTCTTAGGCGCGACACCCACCAAGCCTCCGCGACCGCAACACTGCGCGAGGAGATGACAGGCGCCACCGACCCGGCGCGCATTGAAGCGCTGTACCGCCACGGCGTCGACCTCGCTGCCCAAGCCTTCACCAGCTCCACGCTGCCCACCTACATCGACGCCCTGCCGCGCCTCTACGGCCGACACCTCGAGCCCGGAGGCGACCAATACGACGCTCTCGCCCGAGCCTGGACCGACGCCGCCACCACCGGCCACGACCCCCGCGAGCTGTGGGCCGAGGCCACCGCGAACCTGGAGACCGCCGACAATCCAGGGGCCGTCATCGCGCACCGGATACGTCACGCGACAAATGAGGACCGGGACCGGGATGCCCTGCCCACCCCTCCCCCAATCGCGCCGGCCACCGACACCGAACTGGCAGCGTGGCTAGCGACCACATACGGCTCGCTCACCACCGCGCCGGCGCCCGCAGCGGCTGACGACTTCGCTGAGTCCTATCTGGCCCACCGTGCCGCAGAACAAGAACGCGGCCCGGACGTCGAGTCGACGTCCGGACCGCAATGGGATTGGGGAGCTGAAACCGGCGCCTCCCCCGACCTGTAGTGATTGCCACGAGCGTGGTGTCGAGCCGAGAATCGGCGGGTCAGAGGTCCGGGCCGAGTACCTGCCTTACTTGTGGCGCGGAGCTCGGTCCGGTCGCATCGGGAGCGTAAGGGTCAGGGCTGAGGTGGCCCCCACCGCCTTCTGTTCCTCGGTGCTCCAGGTACGAATCAGACCAGCTGGTGCCGTCGACTTTCGCGATTGCCCACGGCATGACGGAGTCGGGGTCGGGCAGGGGGGTCCGTGCGAGCGCGGCTTGATGGAGCTCGACGGCGAGCTGATCGTGTGTGTGACTGTTGTCGCCACGCCAGCGACTGTTTTTCACCTCCAGTGGAAGGTGCGAAAGCCCGCGCTCAGCGACCAAATCCTCGACTGTCGACTTGACCTTCAGCACGTACTCTTCCTCGAGGTCCATCCATCGATGCTCGACGGCCGATTGAAGCTCGACGCTCCGGGTCAATGCTCGGGAGTGGGGATCCTCTGTATTCCGGCTTCGCCCAATGATCGCGGTTTCGAGGGCGTGGCGCCTATCCATTAGCTCTTCAGCGCCGTCGTCGACCGATGGAAGCGATGCGAGCCGGGAATTGATCGACTTCAGCTCCTCACGCTCATAATCGTTAGCTGACGCGGAGATTAAACTCTGACGATTTTCGCTCACCTGCTTGGCGAGGCGGTCCGCGTCTTGGTAGTGACGTTCAACCAGGCCTGATTCGCGGAACTTCTCGTATGCGTCGACATAGATGTGGATGGGCTCAGTGCGCCATCGCAGCAGCTCGTCGGTATTGGTGCCTGTTAAGTTGGTGATGATATCGCGCAGGGATGCGGCAGTCGGAGAGTCCTGGTTGGGAAGCAGTTGATCGACGCTGCCGACGTTCGCTGCTACGGTGGCCAGGATCTCGACCATGTCATAGGTGAAGTCCGGTGTATGCCTTGCGAGTGCGGTCAGAGCCTTTATGGCATCTTTGGTGTTACCGCCGGAGCCCTCGTCCGCCTGGTCGCCAGCGACGTCGAACAGCCGCGGGGGGGCGGGTACCGGTGTCGCCTCGAGAGCGAAATCATGGAGGGCGACTAGCAGCGGATCATGGTCATGCCCCGCCTGTGCCGAGTAGGGGCCGACGATCTCGACGAACCGGTCGACTCCGTGGTCGGCAAGAGCAAGTCGTACCGTCTTGGCGAACGCGCTCGTGTACTCGCCCTCGACGCCTTTCCAACTTGCAAAGACCTCCTCCTCCATGAATTGGCTTCGCTCCCAGGCCTCCGCATAAGGCCAGAACTCCGAGTTCTCCGCCCGTTCAATAATCTGCTTAATTGTCACGTCGAAGAGGTGGCCGATCTGACTATGGTTGAGCGGACCGTATTCGTCCTCCGGCGGGTCGAATATGACGTAGTCCGGATCCTGAAACAAGGCCTTTTCTGACTCGGTGGCGACTGCATCTACGAGCGCTCGCCAAGCCTCTCGGCTTCCGCAACTGGCGAGGTCGTCTTCTCGCCGATCCAGCAGACCCGCCTGGTCGAAAACAGATTGAACGTCGAGAGTGATTCTGAACGGAGCCAGCGGGTCGCGGCCCCGCAGCATGGCGTTGAGGTCGGGGACGGGTCGGGAATTGCTGTTCATCTTTGCCTCCGGTGAAGTCAT
>NZ_CP143053.1:1537500-3621220 GCF_036287335.1 Dietzia maris | reverse complement strand
GGTGGGTGGTCTCCTCTCGTCAGCGTGTCGGGCGATCCCGGTGGGCCGGGGGGGGCCGGCCAGGCCGGACACCACACTCTATCCACAGGCTCCGACCCAGGTCCACTGAGGTATCCACATGGTTGTCCACAGCTGTGGGAAGACAGACTTCACCCATGGGCCGTGCGCAGGTGGAGGATCAGCGGCGAGGGATCGGCGGTACTGGTTCGGATCTGAGGTTATGTACAGCCCGGGGGGCTCGTTGGTGAATGACCGTAACAACACGTCCCAGCCAGGGGCAACCCTCAAGATCGACTGGAGGCCGGAAGTCAAGCATCGCGGCCGTGGGCGTGTCGAGATGGCCTGCGAAGTGGTGACGGTGGGACGAATGGGATTACACGGTTTGGTCGCCGGCGCGTGGTGCGCGTAATCTTGAACAGTCTGTCGTGCGCCCGCGGGCGTACGGCGCGTCGTGGTGCCGCCGACCCCGGTGATTCGACGACGTCTCGTACTCGAACAGGCGCTGGTCACGGCGCCGACTTCACGTGAGGAGCCAACCATGGCCAAGGGCAAGCGGACTTTCCAGCCGAACAACCGTCGTCGTGCCAAGGTGCACGGTTTCCGTCTCCGGATGCGCACCCGCGCCGGCCGTGGCATCGTCGGCGCCCGTCGTCGCAAGGGCCGCGCCTCGCTGACGGCCTGATCCCGGCCGGGGTGGCGCGTGCTTCCCAGGTCGCACCGGCTCCACCGTTCCGCTGATTTCGCGACGGTGGTGCGCAAGGGTGCCAGGAAGGGCCGCCGCACCATGGTCGTACACGCCCACGTGGACTCCTCGGATGTCCGCGTGGGCGGTCCGCGTTTCGGGCTCGTCGTGAGCAAAGCCGTCGGGGACTCGGTGACACGCCACCGGGTCAGCCGGCGGCTTCGTCATATCGCCGCCGAGGTGCTGGCGGACGTCGACCCGGACCTCATGGTCGTCGTGCGCGCGAACCCGGCGTCGGCGACGGCGCCTCACGCCGATCTGGTGCGGGATATGAGAACCGGGTTGGCCGCGGCGGCGTCGCGGGCTCGGGGGTCATCGTGACCCGGGGCCGGCCGGGGCCCGTGGCACGGGTCCTGTTGTGGATGCTGGACTTCTATCAGAAGGGCATCTCGCCGCTCACCCCGCCGAGCTGCCGGTTCGAGCCGACCTGCAGCGCGTACGCCGTCGAGGCCGTGCGTGTCCACGGCGCCTGGTACGGCACCTGGCTGTCTGTGTGGCGCCTGCTGCGCTGCGGCCCGTGGACGCCGGGCGGGTGGGACCCGGTCCCGGAGCCACGCGCGCCCGATCCCCCGGACGAGCATGACGCGCACGACCACAATTCACGAACGTAGCTAGGACTCACACACCCATGTCGTTCATCACCAACCCGCTGGTCTATTACCCGATCTCCGGGATCCTCTGGTTCTGGCACAAGATCTTCGCCTTCCTCGGGGGGCTCCTCCCCTGGGTCGAGGCTCCGGACTCCAACGGCGTCATCTGGGCGCTGTCGGTGATCTTCCTCGTCGTCACGCTGCGCGCGTTGCTGTTCTGGCCGGCGGCCAAGCAGATCCGCTTCTCCCGCAAGATGCAGGAGCTGCAGCCCAAGATGAAGGAGCTGCAGAAGCGGTACAAGAACGACCGCGAGAAGCTCGCCGTCGAGACCCGCAAGCTGCAGAAGCAGGAGGGCTTCAACCCTCTGCTGGGCTGCCTGCCCATGCTCATCCAGATCCCGGTGTTCCTGGGCCTGTTCCACGTGCTGCGCTCGTTCAACCGGATGGGTGAGCAGTTCGGCGCGCTGGGGATGACGGCCGAGGAGACGCGCAACACGGGCAACTACGTGTTCAACGCGGACGAGGTCCAGAGCTTCCTCGACGCCCGCCTGTTCGGCGCCCCGCTGTCGTCGTTCATCTCGCAGCCGGTCGAGCAGTTCCAGGCCTTCGTCGAACCGGGCGCCGCGCTGGACTTCGCCCGCTGGAACATCATCCTGGTCGCCGTTCCGTTGATAATCATCTCGGCGGTCACGACCCACTTCAACGCCCGCGTGTCGCTCTCGCGTCAGTCGCCGGAGGCGGCGGCGAACCCGCAGGCGAAGATCATGAACCAGCTGATGCTGTGGGCGTTCCCCATCGGCATCCTGGTGACCGGTGCGTTCTGGCCGATGGCGATCCTCGTCTACATGGTCACCAATAACCTGTGGACCCTGGGTCAGCAGTACTTCCTGTACGAGAGGATGGCCAAGGAGGACGACGCGGCCGCGCTGGCGCGCCGTGAGGAGCAGAAGGCCCTCGCCCCGCGTGTCGGGGTGAAGCCGGTCAACCCCAAGAAGGGCCGTGGGAGCGGGTCGGCCGCCGCGTCGGGTACCGCCGTGGCCACCGCGCCCACCGTGGGCGCGGATGAGGTGAATGGGGACGACGACGAGGTGGTCCCGCCGAAGGCCGCTCCCGCCTCTCCCTCGCCGAGCGGGCCCCGCCCGGGGCAGCGCCCACAGGCGCCGGGCGGTCAGCGGAGTAGGCCGGCTCAGAAGGCCTCCGGATCGCGGCCCAAGAACAAGAAGAAGAAAAAGAAGCGTTGACCCGGTAGGGCACGCAACTGGACGAGGTCCCCGATGCTCCGGCGTCGGGGACCTTGTCCCATACTTGGGGTAGATACTCGTCGGCTCATGTGGGTACGGCGATCGGCGGTCACGATGGAGGCGGGTCCATGTCCAAGAGGAGCATCGAGGTGTCCGAGGAACGATTGGTCGAGGAGGGCGAGGTTGCCGGTGACTATCTCGAGCAGTTCCTCGACATCCTGGACTTCGACGGGGACATCGACCTGGATGTCGAGGGCGACCGCGCGGTCGTGAGCATCGTCGGGGGCGACGATCTCGACACGCTCGTGGGTCCGGCCGGCGCGGTGCTCGATGCGATCCAGGAGCTGACCCGTCTCGCCGTCCAGCAGGAGTTGGGTGACCGGAGTCGGCTGATGCTCGACATCGCCGGATGGCGCGAGGCCAAGCGGGAGGCGTTGACCGATGCCGGTCGTGTCGCCGCCCAGCGGGTGCTCGAGTCCGGAGAGTCGGAGGAACTGGAGCCGATGACCCCGTTCGAGCGGAAGATCATCCACGACGCGATCGCGGAGATCGACGGGGTCACGTCGGACTCGACCGGCGTCGAGCCGAACCGCCGGGTGGTCGTCCTGCCGGAGTGAGGCGATGAGGACCCGACAGGGGTGCGAGTCGAGCGGCTCGCACCCCTGTCGCGTGTCCGGGGAAGAATGACAACGATGTAGTTCGATGTTTCACGTGAAACCGGGCCTGGGCCCGATGGAGGTAGCGCAACGCCATGACCGACGACACCACTAACGAAACGACACGTGACAGCGGCCTGGGCGGCGTGCCCGCAGGCGCCGCGGACGTGTTCGGCGAGCGTCTCCCACTGGCGATCCGGTACGTCGAGTTCCTCGGAACCGCGGGACTGGAGCGCGGTCTGATGGGGCCGCGGGAGCGTCCCCGTCTGTGGGATCGGCACGTCCTCAACTCGGCTGCGGCGGCGTCTGCGCTCGAGGACGGGGAGGCGGTCGTGGACATCGGCAGCGGCGCCGGCCTGCCCGGGATCCCGATCGCTCTCGCCCGACCGGATCTCCGCGTGACGCTCGTGGAACCACTGCTGCGGCGCGTGACGTTCCTCGAGGAGATCATCGACGAGCTCGGTATCGACGTGCGAGTGGTGCGTGGCCGGGCGGAGGAGAAGGCCGTCATCGCGACGGCGGGGAATGCCGACGTCGTGACGTCCCGCGCGGTCGCGCCGCTGGCCAAGCTGGCCGGGTGGTCCGCTCCCCTACTCCGGGTCGGCGGGCGAATGGTCGCGCTGAAGGGTGAGTCCGCGGCAGACGAGGTCGAGCGGGATCGCGGGGCGCTCGCCACGCTCGGTTTCGAGGGGCTTCGCGTCGAGACCGTGGCCGCCCCCGATGCGGAGCCGACGAGACTGGTGATCGGCAGTCTGGCGACTAGGATGGGACACCGTGGCTCGCGATCTCGCGGGGGAGGACGACGCGGCCGGTGACCGGCCCGGGCATCCGGTCCGGGATCGTGTCGGTTTCACGTGAAACACTGACTCCACGGGCAGCGGATGCTGCACGGCCGGTGTCCATGATGGAAGTCGAAAGGTGACGGATGTCCGACGACGAGACCCCGATTTTCGCGGCTGCGAGGCAGGCGAACGAGGTGCTCCACGGGGATGCCCCCGCGCTCCCCCGGCCTGAGACGCCGCGCATCATCACGATCGCCAACCAGAAGGGCGGCGTCGGGAAGACGACGTCCACCGTCAATCTCGCCGCAGCTCTGGCTCTCGGTGGGCTCGGTGTCCTCGTCATCGACATGGACCCCCAGGGGAATGCGAGCACGGCTCTCGGTGTGGACCACCGCGAGGGGACGCCGTCGAGCTACGAGCTGCTGATGTGGGAGGCCTCGATCGAGGACCTCATGCAGAAGAGCCCGCACGCCGAGCAGCTGTACTGCATCCCCGCGACCATCGATCTCGCGGGCTCGGAGATCGAGCTCGTCGGCCTACCCCACCGGGAGCGGCGACTGGCCGAGGTCCTTCACCCCGACGATCTCCGGCTGCTCGGGATCGACTACGTCTTCCTCGACTGCCCGCCCTCCCTGGGCCTGCTCACCGTTAACGCGATGGTGGCCGCGAGCGAGGTGCTCATCCCCATCCAGTGCGAGTACTACGCACTGGAGGGTGTGGGGCAGCTGCTGCGCAACGTCGAGCTGATTCAGCAGCACCTCAACACCGAGCTCGAGATCTCGACCATCATGCTCACCATGTATGACGGCCGGACCAAGCTGGCCGAGCAGGTCGCGGGCGAGGTACGGAACCACTTCGGCGACACGGTGCTGCGGACGGTCATCCCTCGGAGCGTCAAGGTGTCGGAGGCGCCGGGTTTCGGGATGACCATTCTCCAGTACGACGCGGGATCCCGAGGTGCCCTGGCCTACCTCGACGCCGCCCGCGAGATCAACGGCCGGGGCGTCACCAGCCGGCGCGCAAGCGACCGGGGGCCGGACGACCGGGGGGCGAGTAGCCCGGGTGGCGATACGACGACTGACGAGTTGGTGGGCACCCCCGCCCCCGGCATGAGCGCGGACGAATCGCGTCCGGAGGAGAGTCGATGAGTCAGCAACGCAAGGGTGGTCTCGGACGTGGGCTGGCGGCCCTGATCCCGACCGGACCCGAGGACGGCCCGCGGCTCGGTAGCGACGCGGCCGACGTGATCCTGGGCCCCCGCGCCGGCGGTCCCCGTACCTCTCCCCCGCGCCCCCGTCGCGCGGCTGCGGATACCGCGGCGCCGGCGGAGTCCGCCGGCGATGCCGGAGCGTCCCGTGCGGGCCGCGCCGAATCCTCGGCGTCCGCAGGAGGGGGTCGTGAGCGGGGCGCTGTTTCACGTGAAACGCCGTCCGGCGATCGCGGCGAGCGTACGAGCGAGGTTTCACGTGAAACCGCTGACCTGGTCGATCCGGGCGCGGTCTACCGGGAGATCTCGCCGAGCGACATCGACCCGAACCCCAAGCAGCCGCGGACCTACTTCGACGAAGAGGCGCTCGCCGAACTCGCGCACTCCGTGAAGGAGTTCGGCCTACTGCAGCCGATTGTCGTCCGTGAGATGTCCGGCGGCCGGTATCAGCTCATCATGGGCGAGCGCCGCTGGCGCGCGAGCCAGCGGGCCGAGCTGGCGACGATACCCGCGATCGTCCGTCAGACGGAGGACGAGGACCTCCTCCGCGACGCCCTGCTCGAGAACATCCACCGAGTGCAGCTCAATCCCCTGGAGGAGGCGGCCGCGTACCAGCAGCTGCTCGAAGAGTTCAACGTGACGCAGTCCGAGCTGGCCAACCGGATCGGGCGGTCCAGGCCCGCCATCACCAACAGCATCCGTCTCCTCCAGCTCCCCACGGCGGTTCAGCGCAGGGTGGCCGCAGGCGTCCTGTCCGCAGGGCACGCCCGCGCTCTTCTCGGGCTGGAGGCGGGTGCGGCCGCACAGGACGAGCTCGCCGCGAGGATCGTCGCCGAGGGCTTGTCGGTCCGAGCCACGGAAGAGATCGTCACTCTGGCCAACCGTGACGCCGGCGATGCCGAGGAGAAACCGAAGCCCGCCCCCCGCGGTCGTCGGAAGGACCCCGAACTCGAGGCGGTGGCCGGTCGGCTGTCCGACCGCTTCGAGACCTCGGTGTCGGTGACGATGGGTCGCCGCAAGGGCCGCATCACGATCGATGTCGGGGACGCGGACGACCTGGCGCGTGTCCTCTCTCTACTCGAGGGCGGGTCGACCGGTACGACACGATGATCTCGATCCGTTCGTTGGACCTGTCCGCCGTGGACCATCTCGGCCCGCGGGCCCGGCGTTGCGTCTATTGGCAGACGGACGGCGAGTCCACGAGTGGCTCCCCCGGCGATCCGGAGTTCGAGAAGGAGGCGTGGATCTCCCACGTCTCGCTCGAGTGGGGCGTGTGTGGACAGATCGCCCGGGCCGCCGACCGGCCCGCTGCGGCGGCGTTCTACGCGCCCCCGGGGATGATTCCCCGCGCGTCCTGCTTCCCGACCTCACCGGTCGGCGCCGACGCGATCCTCCTGGCGGGGATGAGCGTCGAGGATGGCGCCCCCGCCGGAGTCCTCACCTCGCTCCTCGACGCGGTCGTGGTGGACCTGCGGAGTCGCGGCATCAAGGCCATCGAGGCCTTCGGGGTGACGTCCGAGGACACGGGCGAAATAGCGTCACGTGACACGTGCGGCGCGGACTCGTGCGTGCCGGCGACGAGCTTCCTCATCGAGCACGGGTTCACCATCATCGCGCCGCACGAGACCCATCCGAGGCTCCGGCTCGATATCCAGAGCGAGCACCTGTGGAAGGCGGACGTCGAGCGCGCCCTCGATCAGCTGTTCGCGGAGCACGGCTTCGCCACCCGCCGGGTCGGCGTGTTGTCGGGGGCGTCGGCCCGGGCGTGATGTCCGGCCGGGGCCGGGTAGTACGTGCCGGGCGAGCCTGGTAGCGCGTGAATGCGTGTGCCGGGCGAGCCGCGGGGCTCAGCTGCGCTGGCGCTGCTCGTAGTCGATGAGGTCGTCGAGGGACATAGACCCGGTGGGATGGTCGTCCTCGTCGAGTAGATAGAGGCGCTTGACGCCCACGAGGATCGAATCGATGATCGTGTCCTGCGCGTCGCGGTCCCCCAGGATGGCGAGGTCGCCGGCGTTGTGTGCGTACCCGAGGTAGATCTGCACGGACGGCATACGGGTCATCCGCAGCAGTGGCCAGCTGCGGCCGTGGGTGCGGCAGTCCCGCAGCTCGGTGCGGCTGACGATCTCCCGCTGGATGAATCCCGACAGAGCCTCACCGAGCATGGACTCCGCGCCCAGCGAGTTACCGAAGTAGAAGGTCGCGACCCCGTTGCCCACGGGATTGGGATGCCGGTCGAGCCGCAGGGAGATCACGAGGTCGGCGTTGAACGCGTTGGCGATCTCCGCGCGTTCGGGATCGGTGGGGATCATGGCCTCGGGCCGCGAGAGGAAGACCTCCACGCCGGCCTGGTTCATCCGCTCGGAGAGTCGGCGGGTGATGTCCCACAGGAGCTCGGCATCCGTGATCGTTCCGTTCGGGGTCTCGATGCGGATCGGGTTCTCGGACCCGCTGGGGCCGGGATCGAGCACGATCCGCTTGCCGGCGAGCATCGGACCGGAGGTGCGGGCGCGCTCCTTCTCCACGAGGGACGCCATGTCGCCGCCCTTGAAGAGGGTCGAGAAGCGGTTGATGGTGTCGAGGGTCTCGGCGCCCACGACGCCGTCCGCCTCGAGGGCGCAGTCCCGCTGGAAGTCGGTGACCGCAGCGTGGGTGAGGGCGCCGAAGGTCCCGTCGACGAGACCGGCGTAGAAACCGAGCTCCCCGAGCCGGCGCTGGAGCTGGGCGACGTCGTCCCCGGCCATGGGCTTGGAGACGATGTAGCTCAGATCCCGCGTCCCCAGGACGTGGCTGGCGTCGTCGAGGGCGGCCTGGGTCGCCGGACCCACGATCCCGTCGGAGATCAGCCCACGGGCCTGCTGGAAGGCCAGAACGGCCGTCTCGAGATCGGCGTCGAACACCGCGTCGGTCCGGGCGAGGACCGAACCGGTCTCCGGCTCGGTGACCCCGACCGAATCGATGTTGTGAAGCAGGCCCATCCCAGCGAGGGTGGCCCGGATCGCGGCCACCTCGGGCCCGCGGTCACCACGCCTCCACGCCATGGGTTCCTCCCGCTCTCTCGAGTTACGTACTCGAATGAACTTACCGCCTCACCCACCCGAGTGCCGTTTCCGCGCCGCGCGGCGGGGGACGGCTCAGGGGGTCTCTCAGCAGCTTCTTGCGGGACCCTCAGGAACCCAGGACGTCGCTGAGCTCCGAGCGCAGGGCCGACTTGGACTTCGCGCCGGTGAGGCGCTTCACGGGCTGTCCCTCGGAGAACAGCAGGAGCGCGGGGATCGCGGTGATCTGGTACTCGGCGGCCAGCTCCTGGTTGGCCTCGACGTCCACCTTGGCGACGGTGAGCTTGTCGGCCTCGGCGCCCGCGAGTTCGTTGAGGACCGGCGCCATCATGGTGCACGGGCGGCACCAGGTGGCCCAGAAGTCCACGAGCACCGGCTTGGAGGCGCTGGCGGCGAGGACGGCGTCGGCGAAGTCGGCCTCGGTGACGTCGACGATGTTGGGGGTGTCGGCCATGATGGCGGTCCTTTCGGTGGAGGTTCGGGTGGCTGGGGTCAGGCCTGCTCGGCGAGCCAGCGCTCGGCGTCGATCGACGCCGAGCAGCCGGAACCGGCGGCGGTGATGGCCTGGCGGTAGCGCTTGTCGACGAGATCGCCGCAGGCGAAGACCCCGGGGATGGAGGTGGCGGTGGTCTGGCCGGTGAGGACGTAGCCGTCCTCGTCCACCTCGACCTGGTCGCGTACGAGCTCCGACCGCGGGTCGTGGCCGATCGCCACGAACATCGCGGCGGTCTCGAGCTCACTCGTCTCGCCGGTGACCGTGTTGCGCAGGCACAGCTTCTCGACCGAGCCGGTGCTGCCGGCGACGACCCGGTCGACGGTCGTGTTGAGGATGAAGGAGATCTTCTCGTTCTCGCGGGCACGCTCGAGCATGATCTTCGACGCGCGGAACTCCTCGCGGCGGTGGACGATCGTCACCGAGGAGCCGAACTTGGTGAGGAAGGTCGCCTCCTCCATGGCCGAGTCGCCGCCGCCGACCACCACGATCGGCTTGTCGCGGAAGAAGAAGCCGTCGCAGGTGGCGCACGAGCTGACGCCGCGGCCGAGGTACTCCTGCTCCCCCGGGACGCCGAGGTAGCGGGCGGCGGCGCCCATCGCGAGGATGACGGCGCGGGCGCGGTGCTCCTCCTCGCCGACCCGGACGATCTTCACGTCGCCGGCCAGGTCCATCGACGTCACGTCCTCCATCCGGAGGTCGGCACCGAACCGCTCGGCCTGCTCACGCATCTGCATCATGAGGTCCGGGCCCATAATCCCCTCGGCGAAGCCCGGGAAGTTCTCCACGTCCGTGGTGGTCATGAGTGCACCGCCGAACTGGGAGCCCTCGAACACCACCGGCTTGAGCTCGGCCCGCGCGGAGTAGATGGCGGCGGTGTACCCGGCCGGGCCGGATCCGACGATGATGACGTCGTGGACGGTGTCGGTCATGAGTTCTCGGGGCTCCTCGGGGTGGGCGGTCGATGGGGAGGGTGGCGGACCTGCACCACCGTGTCAGGCCTACTCACCAGGGCTCAACACGCGGGTGGGGCGGCTTGTTCCCCCAGTGTCCCCGGTCTCCCCCTCACGCGGTGAGGGTGACCCCCTCGAGGAGGACGGCGAGCTTGGCGCGGCCGCGGGCGCACCGGCTCTTGATGGTGCCCGGGGGGACGTTGAGCAGGTGGCTGGCCTCGGCCACGGTGCACCGCAACATGTCGACGACGACGACGGCGTCGCGCTGATCGTCGGGCAGGCCCGCGAGCGCCTCGGCGACGATGATCGCGTAGGCGGGATCCTGGTGGAAGTGATCGCGCAGGGTGACCTGTTCGTGCAGTGACGGGGTGAGCTGCGTATGGGTGCGCAGGCGTTGGGCGCGCATCTTGTCCAGGCACGCGTTGACCACGATCCGGTAGAGCCATCCCTGGACGGGGCAGGCGTGCTTGAACGTGTCCGCCTTGCGGTACGCCGAGACGAGGGCCTCCTGGAGGGCCTCCGCGGCGTCATCGCGGTTGAACGACGTCCGGATGGCCAGCCGCCACAGGTAGTCGTAGTGACGGCGGACGAGCGCGGAGAACGCGTCCGGATCGCCGGCGACGTGCGCGTCGATCAACTCCGCGTCCGTCAGCGGGGACTCCGCCCGCAGGGACGCACGCGTCGTCGCCGGGTCGGGGGTGACGGTGGCACCGGTGTTCACGGGCGTCACGGTAACCCGGTGCCTCGGCCGGTGGGGGTGCCACCTCGGCGCCGGGCGGGTCAGCGGGTGAGCTCGACCTCGGTGATCTCGGCGTCGTAGGCCTGGGCACCGGACGTGCCGAGCCGGGTGATCCACACGAGCAGGTACTGCGTCTCCTCGGGCTCGTCGATCGTCACGGTCGCCTCGCCGCCGCGGACGGTCCCCGTGCCGAGCCGGGTGGTCTCGTCCAGGGAGGTCGGCGTCGCGGTGGGCGACGAGCGCACCTCGAAGCGCACGTCGTCGTCCTCGGAGTGCAGGACCACCCGCCGGACCTCCTGCTCGTCGTCGAGGGTGAACATCAGCCCGATGCCCGGTTTGTAGGCAGAGGGCGCGTCACCGATCTGTGCGCGATAGGTGTCGCTCGACCATGAGGTGGACCGGTCCCCGTCGGCCACGTTCGGCGCGCTCGCCGAGTTCTCCGCCGTGCCGGCCGAGGACGCCGGCTGCCAGGTCGTCACGGTCGAGACGCCGACCGGGGTGTCCGGGGTGTCCTGCTCGGTCTCCTCCGCGTCGGCGCCGGCCGGATCCTCCGGCGCGGGTTCGGTGGTCTGGGAGGCGCGGCTGGCCTGGGCGGCCCGCTCGATCGCGTCGAGCTGCTGCGACAGCGGAGTGTCGCTGCTCGTGCCGCCGAAGCCGCCGAGCATCCAGGTGAGGATGAGCCCGATCAGCACGACCGCCGCGGCAGAGGTGCCCGCCATGATCTGCCAGCGCCGCTTCTGCGTCTCCGGGTCCGGCTCGGAGCGCGTCTCGGGGTACGGCCCGGCGGTCCCGCCCGCGTACGCCCCGTCGTACGCCCCGCCCGCCGGGTCCGGGTCCACCGGGCGGGTGACACGCGCGGCGCGCACCGGCCCGCCGACGCGGTCGGCAACCATGGACCTCACGGTGGCCGCCGAGCTCACCGACGACCCGTCGAGCGTCCGCATCGCCAGCACGGCGGACTCGGGCGAGACCCCGGCGCCGACCACCGTGGGATCGAGGACCTCGTCGTCGTCGCCCCTCGGGGCCTCCCCCGGGCGCCCGTCGGCCGGATCGTGCCGGTCGGACCCGTCGGGAAGGGGCAGCGGCCACGTCCCGGTGAGCAGCGCGTAGAGGACCGCGCCCAGACCCCGCACGTCGGCGCGGGCGTCCGCGCCCTCGCGCACTCCGGGGAAGGACAGGACGGCGCGCCCGTCCTCGGTGAGGCGGACCCGGTCCGGCGAGTCCAACCCGAGGGCGAGGCCGGCCTCCTCGGCGCGGGTCGCGGCGTCGGACAGGCCCCACACCGCGCCCACGGCGGAATCCGGGTCGGGTTCCGCGACGGCGGCGGCGAGACTGCGGCCCGGGATCCACTCGGTGACCACGATGCCGCCCGCGCGGCCGCGGATGACGTCGAGCACGCGCGCCAGGCCGTCCGAGTAGACGGACGTCAGGGCGACGGTCCGGTCGAGGACCCCGGTCGCCGAACCCGGGGGCTGCTCGCCGGGAAGGGGGTCGACGAAGGTGAGGGCGACGAACCTGTCGAGGCGCCGGTCGCGGGCCTTCCAGAACGCCTGCCCGGCGACGCCGCCGCACGGCTCGAGCAGCTCGTACCGGCCACCGGAGACGAGGCCGCCGACGGTCAGACGAGGAGGAGTGGGGGAAGCGGACCCCACGGGGGCCCCGGTCTGATCGCCCACCCGCTGTCCTCCTCGCCTGGTGCGCCCGGCCTCCCGTCGGCCGCTCGTGACCCCTCGAGTGTACGTACCGCCCGCCCGGGGAATCGACTATCGCCTCAGACGCCCCACGAGGCCGCGGAGAACGGGGGTGATGGAGTCCAGTTCCGGCAGACGGGATCTCGACAGGACCAGCCCGGTGACCGCGAGGGTGAGGACACCGGCGAGCGCCGCGCGGAGCACGTAGCCGATGCTGCCGACGGCGTCGGTGAGCGCGTCCATCGGCAGCACCGTGTCCACCGCGAGGGCCACCAGGGCGCCGGCGACCGAGGCGCCGAGCGTCCACGCGGCGGACCGGAGGGTTTCCCGGCCGCGCAACGACCCGAGCCTCGAGCGGAGCAGGACGTACCCGGCCACCGCGCCGACGACCCAGCCGATGCCGTTGGCCAGGGCGAGGCCGATCACCACGTGCGAGCGCTCGTCCGCGACCGCGGGGACGAGGAGCGAGAGGACGACCCGGACGACGGTGATCGCGAGGATCATCACCGTGGGCGTCCAGTAGTCCTCACGGGCGTAGAAGACGCGCTGCTGCAGGAGCACGATCGCGTAGGGCACCAGGGTGAACGCGCCGGCGGCCACGGTGAGGCCGAGGACCCGGGCGCTGTCGGCATCGAAGTTGCCGTAGCGGAACAGGCCCGTGGCGATGGTCGGTCCGAACGCCGTCATGAAGGCGATGATCGGCAGGAGGCCGAACAGGGACAGCCGGGTCCCCAGCGAGATGTCGCGCGCGACCGCGTCGTTCCGCCCGGCGACGCCGTTGTCCGCGAGGCGGGGGTTGATCGCCGTGAGCAGCGTGACGCCGATGATCCCGTACGGGACCTGCAGCAGCAGCCAATAGGTCTGGTAGATCGCGATGGCGGCCTCGTCGGCGGCGGCGCCGATGCGGTTGGTCATGACCAGACCGACCTGCGAGATGAGCACGTACGTCACACCGGCCAGGGCGTGCCCGCCGAACTGCTTGATCCGCGGGTCCAGACCCCACTGTGGGCGCAGGTCGACACCGGCGCGGCGCAGCGCGGGGACGAGCACGGCGGCCTGGACGACCACGCCGAGCGTCGTGCCCAGACCGAGCAGCAGGATCGGGCCGCTGAGCAGGTTGACCGGCGCCGCAGGGTCGATACCGCTGCCCACCACCGCGAACAGGGCGAGCGTGGCGATCGCGACGACGTTGTTCCACACCGGCGCCCACGCGCCGGGCCGGAAGACGCCGTTGTAGTTGAGCACCGCCAGCATCACGGAGAACACGCCGTAGAAGAAGATCTGCGGAAGCAGCAGGAACGCGAACGCGGTGGCCAGGTCGGTGTTGACCTCGCCGTCGCCGAGGTTGAGTTCGGTGAGCAGGGGCGCGCACGCCACGGCGAGCACCGTCGCGCCGAGCGCGAGCGCCGAGGTGACGGTGAGCAGGCGGCGGATGAACGACACGCCCCCGTCCGCGTCCTCCTGCGCCGCCTTGGCCAGCAGCGGCATGAACATGGCCGTGAGCACCGAACCCAGCACGAGCTCGGTGATCATGTTGGGCAGCGTGTTGGCGGTGTTGAACGCCGACGCGACCGCGGGGCCCAGCACGGTGAGGATGAGGATCATCCGGACGAAGCCGGTGATACGGCTCGCGAGGTTGGCCACGGCCATCGAGCCCGTCGACCGCATCACGGACGCGTCGGACGAGTCGCGCGTGCGGCCCCCGGTCCCGCCCCCGGAGCGGGACTCGGAGGACCCGTCCGTGGACGTGCCGGCAACCGGGGCCCCCGCGCCCACGGAGGCGGCCGTCATGGCTGGGGTAGGGATCGCGTCGGGGACGAACGAGTCGGCGACCGGCGGCGGCGACGCCGGGCCGGGCAGCACGCAGCTGCCCGACTCACGCCGCCTGGCCCTGAGGCCGGGATCCGGTCTGCGCAGTTCGGGTCCGGTGAACCCCTGCTCGTCGTTCACGGTCGGTGCCCTTCGTCCGCGGGGTCGAGGATGCCCCGACGGTAGCGCAGGTAGCGCCGACCCCCGAGGACGAGGGCGAGCGCCGCCGCGGCCAACGCGAACGCCTGCGCGACCGGGTACCCGCCGGTCTGGACGGACAGTTCCACCGGCTCCGACAGCGGTCGGCCGTCGGGTCCGGTGAGCATGAAGGTCACGGCGTGCCGGGTGCCGCCCTCGGCGTCGGACTGGGTGGGCACCTGCAGGGTGCGCGATCCGCTCGCCGGGATCTGGACGACCCCCACCGGATCCACCCGGATGTCCTCCGGGGCGGTCACCGTCACGCCGACGCGGACCGGGAACGGCAGGGCGTTGCGCGTCACGAGCAGGAGCGGGCTGTTGGGGCTGGCCATCGTGAAGACGCTGCCCGGCGGCAGGAGGTCGACGCGGTCGAGGGAGGCGGTCACCGTCTCCTCGAGCCGGTCGAGTCGCGCGGCGGACCGGGCCAGTGCGTCCTCGCCGGTCCCGGATCCGGGGTCCACACCGTCGCCGCCGGCCCGCCGCCCGGTCTCCGAGAGGACCCGCAGGGCGTCGGTGACCATCGGGTCGAGGTGATCCTGGGCGCCCGCGGAGGTCGGATCGGAGGTGTCGACCAACGAGCGGAGCGTGCCGACGGCCTCGAGGGCGGTGGCGATGCGCCGGTCCGCGCCGGCGGGGTCGGGCGCGCCGGGGTCGACCGCGCCCGTCGGATCCGGGGCGAGGGTCCCGTCGGGGACGGTCAGGGGGCCGGTGAGGCGTTCGGTGAGCGGGAGCGCCCGCATGCGGCCGGCCGCCAGCTGGGCGCCGAGCGACTCGAGCAGGGAGCCGGCCGATTCCCCGTCGACGGTCCACACCTGCGGCGGCACGGCGAGGACGCCCTGAGCGTCCGCCGTGGCGTCCCCCGGGCCACTCGCCGCGTCGATCGCGTCCACCACCGGCGCCAGCAGGGCCGCGCGGGCGTCCTGGAGCCGGGCCGCCGGCGAGTCGGCCGTGAGCCAGTACCGGGTGTCCGGGTCCGAGTAGCGCGGGTTCTCCGGCACGTCGCCGGTCGCGGCCAGGGCCGAGCCGATCGTCGCGGAGTAGGTCAGCGCGCGCCCGACCGCCGTGCCGGCCAGTCCCACGATCCCGGGGGGCGGCACGAGGCCGGTGTCGGTGCGGGTGGACGGCGCGGCCACCACTGCGCTGCCCGCGCCACCACCCTGCGGGGCGAGGGCCTCGGCGGTGCCCGGCGCCAGGGTGCCCGAGGCGGGCACGACCACGTCGGGGACGGGCGCCACCCCGAGGATCCGCTCGACCGAGCCCGCGTTGTCGAGCGCCGCACGCGTGAGGTCGGTGGACCCCACCGCCGCGACCGACTCGAGGCCCGCCTGCGCGGCCGGCAGGCTCACCACGCACGCGCCGTCGGAAAGGGCACGCAGCTCGTCCAACCACCGTGTGGCGTCCGCGGCGACGGCCTCCGGATCGGCCGGGCGCGTGGTGGCGCCACCGTCCCCGGGGTCGTCATCCCCGCCGCGGGCCCTCGCGCCACGCGCGGAGGAGTCACCCGTGCGATCGGATCCGGCGTCGTCGGAGATCACCACGGTGCGGCCGCCCGCGATCTCCGACACCGTCCCCAGCAGCGACGGATCCACCGCCAGGCACATCGAACGCCGCAGCTCCTGACCCCCGGGTCCGTCGAACGCCTCGTCGGCCGCGCGGACCAGACCGGTGAGGCGACCGGAGTCCGACAGCTCCCGCAGGAGGGAATCGTCGGTCAGCATCACCACGGGATCGGGACCCTCGACACCGGGCACCGCCGCGACCCGCGTCGGTGACGAGGCCAGCGGCCACAGCACCGTCAGCGGGACCGGCGCCGGACCCTGCTCGTCCGCCGGCGTGGGGTCGACCACCTCGTCGTCGTCGACCCCCGGCACTGTCGCCGGCCGCGGCGCCTCCAGCACGGGCAACAGGGTGCGGGCGTCGTCGAGGCGCGCGGGGGATCCGCCCGCGGGCGTGCCGTTGACGTTGACGAGCAGCGGGTAGACGCCGGGCTCGGTGAGCTGCAGGTCGGGGCCCGGATCACCGGGCACGGCGCGCGCGGGCATGGAGACCCGGTACGTCACCGACGCGCCCGGCGGCACGGCCTCCGCCACGCGGACGAACTCGCCGCGCACCCCGAACGACGGTTCCGACCACACCAGCGGTTCGCGCACCGACTCGGCGTCGGCGGACCGCGGCCCGCGCTGCAGGCGCACGTCGACCGCCTCGAGCGGGGTGTCGCCGACGTTGGTGATGGTCCCCGACACCGTGACGACCGGGACGCCGGCCTCGGTGCCGACGGCGGCCCCTCCCCCGCCCCCGGCGCCCGCCGGGTCGTTCGCGCCGTCGAGGACCCGAGGGGTGAGCTCGTCGATGCTGATCCTGGCCAGTGCGGGGGCCGGATTGGGGATGTAGCCGGCGGCCGAGGCCTGCTCGGGGGTGATCGCGCGGGCCGCGGCCGGGCCCCACGCGGTGCCGACGCCCCAGCCCGGTCCGATCGCCAGTGCCGCGCACAACGCCGTCGGGACGACCGCCCGGACTGCACGCCCAACCGGCCGCCCGATCACGGCCCTGACTCCTCCGGGGAGTCGTCGCGGGGCGCGGCTGCGGAACCCGGGGCGTGACTGCGGCGGACCGGCTCCGGACCGTCGGCCCGGCGGGACGGGTCCACCACCTGCGCGTCGGCGGGCGGAGGGTTGTCGCCTGCGGCCTCGGCGCGGGCGAGCTGCGGCAACAGGGTGCGGGCGGCCTCGACCAGCCGCCGCTCGTCCGGATAGGCCAGGCGGCGGGGCAGGTCATCGAACGGCACCCACGCGACCTCGGTGATCTCGGGGTCCTCGTCGCACAGGTCACCGTGGTCGTAGCGGA
Organism: Dietzia maris; assembly: GCF_036287335.1. NCBI lineage: Bacteria > Bacillati > Actinomycetota > Actinomycetes > Mycobacteriales > Dietziaceae > Dietzia > Dietzia maris. The sequence goes on along the minus strand of NZ_CP143053.1, from coordinate 3,604,219 downwards.
TGAGGTGGTGGTGGACGGTCTTGTGGATGCGCCGACCCTCGGCCACGAACCAGTAGTCGATGGTGCCCAGCGCCGCCAGGACCGTGCCGTCGACGCCCGTCTCCTCGAGCACTTCGCGTCGGGCCGTCTCCTCGACGGTCTCGCCCGGCTCGATGTGGCCCTTGGGCATGGACCACAGCATGCGCCCGCGCCGGTCGAGCCGACCGATGAGCGCGACCTCGAGCCGGGACAGGTCGGGCTCGGGCGCGTTCGCGGCGCGCTCGAGGCCGCGCACGACCAGCCCGCCGGCCGAGGTCTCCAGCACGGTCTTGAGGCGCTGACCCCCGCGGGGATGGCGCGCTCCCCCGCGGCCTCCGCGGGCGTTCTTGGCGCCGCCCTTGCCGCCCTGGGCGCCCGGCTTGGACGCGGCCTTGGCACCGGTCTTGGCGCCGGTCTTGGGCGCGTTCTTGGCGGCCGTCTTACCGCCGGTCTTGGACCCGCCCTTGCCGCCGGCCTTCCCGGGCGGCGACGTGCGGGTGGTGTTGGCCGAGGCCGCCTGTCCCCCACCGGATCGGGATCGGTTGGAGGCGCGCGCGTGGCGGGGCGCCTGGCGTGAGGTCGCGCCGGCGGTGCCGTCGCCGGACTTCACGGTGTGGGTGGTGTCGGCGCTCTGCTGTTTCTGGGCCTCGGCCGCGCGGCCCTGCCCCCGGCCGCCGCGCCGTCCGCGGCCTCCGCGACGGCGTCGCCGGCCCTGGCGGGGCTGTCCGTCATCGGGGGCGCCGGACCGTCCCCCCTGGGCGGCCTTGGGCCCGGACGGCCCACCGGCGCCGCCGGAGGTGTTCTTGCCGGCTGACTTCGGGGCGTCGCCGTGGCCGGACCGCTGCCCGTCGGAGCTCTGCCCGCCGCCCCGATCAGGGTGGTGACCTGCGGAATCACGGGCGGCCGAGCCGGGTCCGGCCGGCCGACGCGAACGACGACGCCGCGGCGCGTTGGCGCGCGGTTCGGCGGGACGATCGGCTTCGGACACCCATCGATGCTACCGGCCGGGGGTGACTTGACCGGAATCCACGGCGTGCCGTCGCCGGACCGCGCGGGGTCAGGCCCCGAGCGCCGGTCCGACGACCCGCCACGAGTCGCGCAGTTCGCGGGAGAACAGGCCGAAGGTGTGCGCGCCGCTGGAGTAGCGGTCATAGGTGAACGGCACGCCGCCGGCCCGCAGCGCGGCGGCCATGTGGCGGGTCCCCAGGTCGGCGGCGTGCTCGGTGGGGGCGCCGATCACGAGGGTCGCCGAACCGAACTCCGCGGCGTCGTGGGGGCCGGGGTTGCCCGGCGCGGAGGCGAGGTAGAGGGCGGTGCCGCGGAGTCGCTCGACGTCGTGCGACGGGTCGTTGTGGAGCCACGCCGGGTCCCCGGGGGCGCCCCACGCGTTGTGGACGTTGCCGCCGCCGCGGGCCACCATCGCCGTCATGGCGGCGCGGCCGAGCGGCGAGGAGACCTCGGGGAACCCGGACAGGGACGCGGCGGCCGCGTAGTGGTGACGGCCGGTCGCGGCGAGGGTGAGGGCCGGGCCGCCGGACATGGACACGCCGATCACGCCGCGGGTGCCGTTGAGCCCCCAGGCGCCGGCGAGCGCGGCGGGCAGCTCGGAGTCGAGGAAAGTGTGCCAGCGGTTGACGCCGAGGACGGGGTCGGGTCGCTGCCAGTCGGTGTAGAGGCTGAACCGGCCGCCCTCGGGGCTGGCGACGAGGACGTGCTTGTCGGCGAAGAAGTCCTGGTAGTCGGTGTGATAGGCCCAGCCGACGTGGTCCTCGCCGCCGCCGACGCCGTTGAGCAGGAGCAGCAGCGGCGCCGGGCGCGCGCTCGCCGGGAGGAGGACGAACGTCGGCACCGCCTTGTTCATGGCCGGCGACCACACGTCGGCGAGGACCTTGCGGCCCTCCACGGGCTGGACGCGCAGGACCTGCGGGCGGGAGCGGTCGTCAGGCGGCGGGGCCGTGGGTCGCGGTGCGGTGGTGAAGCCCAGGGCGGTGGAGGTGTCGACCCCTCCGGAGGACTGGGCGGCCGCCGCGGGGACGGTCCCGGGGACGACCGCGGTCAGGGTGACCGCCGCGCCGGTCAGAGCTGCCACCGCCGCGAGGGTGACGGCGGCCGGGGCACCGGTCCGACGAGTGGGTGACAGGCGTGGACGGGGGCGACGACGACGAGACACGCCCGTCACTCTAAGTCACTCCTGTCACCGAACACAGGGTGACGGGGTGGGCGCCACGTGAGGCGGGACCGGCTACCCGGGCGCGGCTAGAGTCCGCTGTATGAGCTCTGGCCCGCCCGCGCACGCCCTGGTCCTGCGACACCGGGCCAAGCCGGGCCGTCGCGAGGATCTGATCGAGGCGTGGCGTCGGCACATGCCCGAGGCGGTACAGGCCAACGACGGGCATCGCGCCTACGTCCTGTGCGCCTCGTACGTCGACCCGGACGTGATGGTGGTGTTCCAGCACTACCGGGACGCGGCCGCCGCGCAGGAGTTCCTCGGTAACCCGGCCTACCTGCGGTATCTCGAGGAGGCGGGGGACCTGCTGAGCGGTCCGCCGGAGGTCGAGGCGGTCGAGCCGCTGTGGTCCAAGGCGGTAGCGGCGGACGACTGAGACCCGCGGCGGGTCGAGCGGGCGGACCGCGGGCGGTGGCGAACCGGCACGTCCGGGGGCGGCCCGCGCCGGTTCTCCGCCCGGCAGGGACATGTCGGGCCCACTCGGTAAAGTCAGCGCCGTGACAGCCCGCAGACCGACCTCCGATCGCAGCGCCGCCGACGATCGTGCCGCCTCCGACCGACACGATGCCGCGGTGTTCTCGGGTCTGCAGGACGGCCCCGGCGCCAGGCCCGATCCGGCGGAGGTCGAGGCCCGGCGGGTCAGACTGCTGGCCGGCGCCCAGACCACCCTCAACCAGCTCGCCGACGTGCTGTCCCCGCTGGCCGCGGCGTTCGGTGAGGCCGGGCACGAGCTGTACCTCGTGGGCGGCAGCGTCCGCGACGCCGTGCTCGGGCGTCTCGGCACGGACCTGGACTTCACGACCGACGCCCGCCCGGAGACGGTCCGGGAGATCCTCGACCGCTACGCGGACGCGGTGTGGGACACGGGGATCGAGTTCGGCACCCTGTCCGCCGTCAAGCGGGACGGCGACGGGATCGAGCAGCAGATCGAGATCACGACCTTCCGCGCCGACTCCTACGACGGGGTCACCCGCAACCCCGAGGTCGTCTACGGGGACACCCTCGACGGGGACCTGGTGCGGCGCGACTTCACCGTCAACGCCATGGCGGTGCGTCTCCACCCCGACGGCCGGCACGAGTTCGTCGACCCGCTGAACGGGATGGACGCGCTACTGGCCGGAGTGCTCGACACCCCGGCCGCGCCCGAGCAGTCCTTCGCCGACGACCCGCTGCGCATGCTGCGGGCGTGCCGCTTCGTCTCCCAGCTCGGCTTCACCCTAGCGCCGCGCGTGTTCCGGGCGATGACGGAGATGACCGCGGAGATCGACCGCATCACCGCGGAGCGGGTCCGGGCCGAGCTCGACAAGACCATCCTCGGCGACTACCCGATCGACGGCATCAACATGCTGTGCGAGACCGGCCTGGCCGACCACGTGCTGCCCGAGGTGCCCGGCATGAAGCTCGAGCGGGACGAGCACATGCAGCACAAGGACGTCTACTGGCATTCGCTGACCGTGCTCAAGCAGGCCATCGACCTCGAGCCGGAGGGCCCCGACCTCGTCCTGCGCTGGGCCGCACTGCTGCACGACATCGGCAAGCCGGCCACCCGCGCGCCCAAACCCGGCGGCGGCGTGACGTTCCACCACCACGAGGTGGTCGGTGCCAAGATGGTCCGCAAGCGCATGCGCGCCCTGAAATACCCCAAGCAGATGATCGAGGACGTCTCGGGACTGGTGTTCCTGCACCTGCGCTTCCACGGGTACGGCGAGGGCCAGTGGACCGACTCGGCCGTGCGCCGCTACGTCTCCGACGCCGGTCACCTGCTCCCCCGCCTGCACCGGCTCGTGCGCGCCGACTGCACCACCCGCAACAGGCGCCGCGCGGCCAAGCTGCAGGCCAACTACGACTCGCTGGAGAGGCGGATCGCCGAGATCGAGGAGAAGGAGGACCTCGCCCGGGTCCGCCCCGACCTCGACGGCAACGAGATCATGACCCTGCTCGGCCTGGGGCCCGGTCCCGACGTCGGCCGAGCGTGGGCGTTCCTCAAGGAACTCCGCCTGGACCGCGGCCCGCTCGACCGGGACGAGGCCGAGGCCGAACTCCTCCGGTGGTGGACCGAGCAGAACGGCGGGGACCAGCCGGCCGGGGGATCCGACACGGACCGGCAGAACGGCGACCCGGCGTGACCGGCGGAGCGGTCGACCGCTACCTCTCGTCGGCGGTCGGTCGCCTCGTCGTCGTCGTCCTCGCCGCTGTCGGCACGCTGCTGCACACCGTCGGCGTCCCCGGCCTGCAACAGATCCCGCCGTACCGCATCGACCTCGACGTCTACCGCGTCGGCGGACAGGTGTTCCGCGACGGCGGCGAGCTGTACGGCGAACTGCCGCAGCTCGCGCAGGGCGCGCACCTGCCGTTCACCTATCCCCCGCTGTCCGCGCAGATCTTCTCGCTGCTCACGCTGGTGCCGCTGCCGGTGGCGTCCGCGCTCGTCACGCTGGCGACCATCGCGGTGCTGGCGCTCGTCGTGCAGCTGGTGCTCACGCGCACGTGCGAGCGGCCGGCGCGCGAGCTGTGGTGGCTCACGGCCGCCGTCATGGTGGTGGCGCTGTGGTCCGGCCCGGTCCGGGAGACGATCGGGTTCGGGCAGGTCAACGTGTTCCTCATGGCGCTCGTGCTGGTCGACGTCATCCTCGGCCGCGGGCGGTGGTGGGGCGGCACGCTCACCGGGCTCGCGATGGCCATCAAGCTCACGCCCGCGGTGTTCCTGCTGTACTTCTTCCTGCGGCGGGACTGGCGAGGGTTGGCCACGGCGGTGGTGTCCGCGCTGGCGTTCACCGGCCTCGGCCACCTGCTCGCGCCTGACGACTCCGCCCGCTACTGGAGCTTCGCCATCCGTGATCCCGAGCGGATCGGCGGCCTCGCGTTCACCTCCAACCAGTCGGTGAACGGCGTCGTCTACCGGCTCGGCCTCGAGGACACCGCCGCGTCGATCGTGTGGTTCCTCGTGGCCGCCACGATCGGGTTGGGGATCGCGTGGGTCGCGTGGCGTCTGCTGCGGTCTGGTCAGGAGGTCGCCGCTGCGGTGGCGGTGGGTCACGTCGCGCTGTTCTGCTCGCCCGTGTCGTGGGGCCACCACTGGGTGTGGGCGGTGCCGGCGGTCGTGCTCGCGCTGGTGTGGGCCGACCGTGCGGGGCGGCGGGGCGACCGCGACGAGCGCCTCTGGCTGGGCCTCGCCGCCAGCGGCGTGGTGATCTTCCTGGCGACTCCCCAGTGGTGGGTGCCGAACAGCGAGGGCCGCGAGCTGGGCTGGAGCCCGGTCGAGCACCTCGTCGGCAACGCCTACCTCATCTGGGCGCTGGTGTTCCTGGTGGTGCTCGGGCTGCGGGCGGCCCGCCTGGGCCGGCCCGATCTGGGCGGCGACCCCCGCCAGCCCGTGGTGCTGGACCGCGCGCTAGCCCGCTGACCGCGCCTCCCCCGACCTGTCCGGCGGGATCGCGTCAAGCGCTCCGCGTGGCCTGTGGACAACTCGGTGGGCTCTCCACAGATCGGCCGGTGGCTCTGGTCGGTGCGGTTCGTGAGCGACACGATCGGCGCATGGACTACTTCTTCGGAGACGGCGTCGGTGAGCCGACGCAGTGGCAGGGCGAGCCCGATCTCACCCTCGGAATCGGCGCGCCGGACGCGCTGTGGCTGGACTTCGACGGCGATGGGTACGCCGACGACGCCCTCTGGGACTCGGACCTCGACGGCACGGCGGACCGAGTGGTGACCGATGTCGGTGCCGCCGGCCAGGTCGCCTACGCCGACGACGGCAACCGCGGCGTGTGGAACGTTCACGCGGGTGGCGTGGGGGCGCTCGCGGCGGGTTCTCTCGGCGCGGGGGCTGCGGGCGCGGGCTCGGTCGGCGCGGGCAGCGTCGGTGGTGGCTCGGTCGGCGCAGGGAGCGTGGGTGGTGGCTCCGTGGGCGCGGGCTCGGTCGGCGGGGGCTCGGTCGGCGGGGGCTCCGTGGGCGCGGGATCCGCGGGTCTCGGCTCCGTCGGCGCCGGCTCCCTGGCGGCCGGCTCGATCGCCGCCGGGGTACACGGATCGGGCGGTCTCGTCGAAGGTGCACTGGCCGCGGGGTCGGACGCGATCGCCGCCGGTACCCAGTCCCTGGGGGCGCTGCCGGACTGGGGCTCGCTGCTGTCCGATGCGATCGGCGCGATCCACCACGGCTCCGCGGCGGTCGCGGACTCGTCCAGATGGTCGACTCCCCCGGTCACCGAGCCCGCCCCGGGCCCGCCGCCCCCGCCGGTCCAGGGTGGGACCGTTGCTGAGCCGGCGGCCCCGGTCGTCGAGGAGGACGGATCGATCACGGTCGACACGGGGGGCGGCTGGCTGTCGGTCGCGGACGTCGACGGCAACGGTCGCCTCGACACCGCCCTGCCGTTCGAACCCCCGCGCATCGAGCTGCCGCACTTCGAACCGCCCCACATCGAGCTCCCGCATGTCGAGCTGCCGCACGTCGACGCGGGGTCGGTGGCCGGTTCGGTGGATGTCGGGGTCATCGACGCGGGCGCGCTCGGAGCCGGCTCCGCGGCCGCGGGTTCGGCAGCGGCCGGATCGGCTGCCGCAGGGTCCGCCGCGGCCGGGTCGGGCGGCGGGGGCTCAGTCGGTGCCGGAAGCGTCGGCGTCGGGTCGGTCGGAGCAGGCAGCGCTGGCGCGGGCTCTGTGGGCGCGGGCTCTGTGGGCGCGGGTTCAGTGGGTGGGGGCTCAGTGGGCGGCGGTTCGATCGCCGCGGGCTCGCTCGGCCTGGGCTCCTGAGCGGATGCCCACCACCACCGCGATCACGCCCGCGGCGGCGTACAGCACCGCCGGCACCAGCATCAGTGACACCGACCGGCCGTCCGCAGGCACGAGCGGAAGCACCGCGAGCATGCCCACGACGAACGCCGAGTTGAACAGCGCGTCCTGGAGGGCGAACACGCCGCCTCGGCGGACATCGGGGACGTCGGTCTGCATGGCATTGTCGGCGACGAGCTTGACCACCTGCGCCCCCAGACCGATCGCCACCGCGCCGACCACCAGGACCGTCGGGTCGAGGGTCGGTCCGACGACGAGCTGGGCGACGGCGGATGCGGTGGCCCCGGCGGCGACGACGAGGACGCGTCGGGCTCGGGCGATGGCCCACGGGGTGACGACCGCGGCCAGACCCATGCCCGCGGCCACGGCCGCCGACATCAAGCCGAAGCCGCCCATCCCGGCGACGACCGGACCGCCTGACCCGCCGGACTCGGCATCGCGCAGGAGCAGGATCGCCAGCATCGTCGTGATGCCGAACGCGACCCGCCCGAGCGTCACGCCGGTCAACGACACCCACACCAGAGCCGAGGAACGGGCGGCCCGGACGCCCTCGGCGAGCCCCCCGGCGAACGCCCGGACGGCACGGCGGGTCACGGCCTCGTCCGGGTGGCAGAGGCGCTCGTCGTCGTCGGGTCCCAGGTGGCGCGGCGGCAGGGCCAGGACCGCCCACACCCCCGCCAACGCGGAAACCACGGACGGCACGAGGGTCCACGAGACCGCGGAGTCGCCCGCGCCCAGGACGGCGAGCACCGCGAACGCCGCGACCGCGCCCACCGCGGTGATGACCGAACCGACCGTCACCAGCACCGAGTTGGTGGCGGCGAGGAGCCGGTCCGGCACCACCTTCGGCATCGCCGCGGTCATCCCGGTGTTGATGAGCCGGCCCAGACCGATCGCCACGAGGGACAGCGCGAACAACACCGCCAGACCCACGCCCGAGTGGACGGCACCGGCGGCGATGAGCGCGATGGTCGCCACGATCGCCAGGGTCCGCGCCAGGGCGGCGACGGCCACCACGACCCGGCGGTCCCACCGGTCCAGCGCGGCCGCGGCGAAGGGCCCGACGATCGAATAGGGCAGCAGCATCACCGCGAACCCGCCCACGATCGCCGCTGGAGTGGTACCGGACTCCGGGCTGAACAGCACGATCCCGCCGAGGGCGGCCTGATGGATCCCCTCGCTGAGCAACGCCGCCAACCGCGCCGTCGACAGCCGACCCAGACCATCGGACTCGCCCAGGGCGGCGGCCAGGCGGCCCCGTGTGGGTACGGCCGGATCGGTGGGCGGTGAGGTCACGAGAGTCACGGTAGTGCTCGCGGCCGGGCCACCGGCCACCGCGGCGGAACCCGATCGAGGGGACGCGCGTGTGGCCCGGCGACGGCGGGGGCATCATGGATACATGGACACGGGACCGGATGATCTGAGCGGCGGTGGACTGTTCGGCGACCGCCTCTACGACGCCATGGACAAGCGCGATCCCGTCGCCGGTTCACTGCTCATCGCCGCGCCCGACATGCCCGACCCGAACTTCCGGCGCGCGATCATCTACATGATCGAACACGACCATTCCGGATCGCTGGGCGTGGTGATCACCCGACGCAGCGAGACCGACGTCGAGGAGATCCTGCCCGCCTGGTCCGAGATGTGTGCTCCCCCGTCCGTGTTCCACATCGGAGGACCCGTCAAGCCCGACACCGGCATCGCCCTGGTCGTGTTGAGCGCCGGCGTCGACGGCCACCGGTTCAGCGGGCTCCAGCAGATCGAGGGCCGCGTGCACGTCGTGGACCTGGACAGCGACCCCGACCTCCTGCGGGAGCACATCGACGGCGTGCGGGTGTTCGTCGGGTACACCGGCTGGGCGCCGGGTCAGTTGCAGGACGAGCTCGACCGCGGCGACTGGTACGTCGCGCCCAGCCTGCCCAGCGACCTGCTCGCGCCCGCCCGCGTCGACGTGTGGGGTGCGGTGCTGCGCCGCCAGGAGATGCCCCTGCCCCTGTACGCCACATACCTGCAGGACGGCGACCTCAACTGACATAGAAGCCGTGCGCGATCTCACGATTCGGGACAGTGTTTCCGTATTGTGGGCAGTGGCATAAGCTCCTGCAGGTGGAGACGGTGGACGGTGAGTCGACGACGGTGACGGCCCGGCACTGGTTGGTGCTGGCCGTGGCCACGTTCGTCGCCGCGTCCGGATCGGCGTTCGTGATCGGCGTCGGCTTCCTGCTCCCCCACCTCACGAGCGTTATGGGACTGTCCCTCTCGCAGGGCGGGATCCTGGTCGCGATGCCGCTGGTCGGCATGGCCGCGGCGCTGATCGCGTGGGGCTGGCTCGTCGATCGTGCCGGGGAGAAGGTCGTCCTGGTCGCCGGGTCGGTCGGTGCCGCCGTCACCCTCGCCGCGGCTCTGTTCGTTGACTCGTTCGCATTTCTGGCGGCGCTGCTGCTGATCACGGGTGCCTTTACCGCCTCAGGTAACTCGGCGAGCGGGCGACTGGTCGTGAGCTGGTTCCCCGCGAACCGCCGCGGGCTCGCCATGGGCGTCCGCCAGATGTCGCAGCCGGCCGGATCCGCGGTCGCGGCCATGACCATGCCGCTGCTCGCGCAGTCGTACGGTCTGGGCGCGGCGTTCGCGCTCCCCCTGGCGATGGCAGCCGTTTCGGCGGTGGCGGCCCTCGTCGTCGTCACCGATCCGCCTCCACCCGAGGCCACGCGCGACGCGGGCGCCGAGGCGGTGAGTGGCGCGGCGACTGCCGCTGACGGTGAGGCGGTGAGTGGCGCGGCGACCGAAGGGTCGCCCTACCGCGGCTCCGGCTACCTGTACCGCGTCCACGGCGTGTCGGTACTGCTCGTGGTGCCACAGGGCATGCTGCAGGCGTTCCTGCTGACGTGGCTCGTGCTGGGGCACGGTTGGTCGGCGATGTCCGCGGGCGTCGTGGTGACGGTGAGTCAGGTGCTCGGTGCGGTCGCGCGGATCGTGGTGGGCGCGGTGTCGGACCGAGTGGGGTCCCGCACGACACCCATCCGCGGCGTGGCGATCTCGGTGACCGCCGGCCTGGCCGCGCTGGCGGCGGCGGAAGCACTGGGCGCGCCCGGGGTCATCGCGGTGACGCTCGGCGTGATCGCCACCGTGCTGTCGGTATCCGACAACGGCCTGGCGTTCACCGCTGTCGCCGAGTTCGCCGGGCCCCGCTGGAGCGGCCGAGCGCTCGGGGTGCAGAACACCACCCAGTTCGTGGCGATCTCGGCGTCCACACCCCTGGTCGCCGCCGTGATCGACGCCGTCGGCTACTGGCCGGTGTTCGCCGGCGCGGCCGTGATCGCGGCGCTGGCGATCCCGCTCGTGCCCGTCGCCGACCAGCGGCGGGCCTGACCGCCCCGCATCGCGTCATCGTCAGGGCGCAGGCGCGCCCCGGTACTGCCCCACCGACCACACGTTGCCCTCCGGGTCCCGCACGGAGAAGGTGCGATCCCCGTAGTCCGTGTCCTGCAGCGCCAGCACCACCTCCGCCCCGGCGCCCACGGCCCTGCGGTACACCTTCTCCGAGTCGGCGGTCACGACGTAGGCCAGACCGGTGCCGGGTGGCGAGGCGTGCGGATCGTCCGCGCCACGTCCCGCGTCACCCAGCATCACGCCTCCGCCCTCGGGCCACAGGAGCTCCGCGTGGGTCACCACGCCGTCCTCGGAGTAGCGCGCCGTCTCCACGAACCCCAGAGCCGCGACCAGCCAGGCGATCACCGTCCGGGAATCCGAGCACCGGAAACAGTGCCACACCGTCGGCGCGGGCGCGTCGCCCGACTGTTCGTCCATGGGTCGAGTCTGCGCCCGCCGGCCGGGCAGCGGAAGGCCTCTGTCGGGGGTGATGCGAAATCGTGGCTGGCTAGACTGCCCGGCGTGTCGACCAGCCTCTCCACCAGCGCAGGGATCCGCGGCGAGATCCGCAAGGGTCTGGCCGACTGCTCGACCGTCGGGCTCGGACTCGTGCCGCTCGGGCTGGCGTTCGGGGTGTTGATGACCCAGGCGGGGTTCGATTGGTGGTGGGCGCCCGTGTTCTCCCTGGTGATCTACGCCGGGTCGATGGAGTTCCTGGCGATCGGTCTGCTCACCGCCGTCACTCCCCTGTACTCGCTGGCCGCCGCCGCGTTCCTGGTGAATTTCCGGCACGTCTTCTACGGCCTGAGCTTCCCGCTCGAGGCCATCCGTTCACGGCTGGGTCGGCTGTACGCCGTGTACGCGCTCACCGACGAGGTCTACGCGATCACGTCGACCAAGCGGCGCGCGGAGATGAGCGGTCCGCGGACGCTGACCATCGCGATCACCTGCCAGTCCCTGTGGGTGATCCCGGGCGTGATCGGAGCGCTCGTCGGCACCGCCCTGCCCGAGGGGTTGGACGGGTTGCAGTTCGCGCTGACCGGGTTGTTCGCCGTGCTGGCCGTGGACGCGTGGCGGTCGTCCGGCGACCTGCCTGCACCGGTGATCGGCCTGGTGTGCGGTCTGGTCGCCGCCGTGGTGGCGCCCGACCAGATGCTCATCGTGGGCCTGTGCGCGTTCGTGGGCGTGCTGCTGGTGCGGTACGCGTGGCTGCAGCGGACCGGGCAGGCGGAGAACGCCGAACAGACGCAGCACACCGGGCGGACCGAGCGGCCCGGGAGTGATGTCGCGTGACCGCCGTCCCCGGGACCGCCTACCTCCTCGCCGGGTTGGGCGTTATGTTCCTCGTCACCGTGGCGCTGCGGGCCGCTCCGTTCGTCGCGCTCACCCGCCTCCGCGACTCGGGCGTCGTCCGCTATCTCGGCCGCACCATGCCGGCCGGCGTGATGGTGGTGCTGGTGGTCTACACCCTGCGCGACACCACCACGGCGCTCGGCTCGTGGGTGCCGGCGACCGTCGCGCTCGCGCTCACGTTGGGCGTGCACCTGGCGTTCCGGCGCGCCGCCGCGAGCATCGTGCTGGGCACGGCGACGTACATGGTGCTGCAGGCGTGGCTGGCCTGAGCGGGCTGGTCAGCTCGCCACGGGGCACACGCCCAGGTCGACCTTCCACTCGGTGAGGCCGTTGAGCCACCCGGAGCGCAGGCGCTTGGGATCGCCGAGCGCGGTGAGGTCCGGCAGGTGGTCGGCGACGGCGTTGAAGATCAGTTCGAGCTGCATCTTCGCGAGATTCGCGCCCAGGCAGTAGTGCGGGCCCTGGCCGCCGAAGGTCACGTGCGGGTTCGGGTCGCGGAGGATGGTGAACGTGAACGGGTCGTCGAAGACCTCCTCGTCGAAGTTCGCCGACCCGTAGCAGATCAGCACACGGTCGCCCTTGGCGATGGGCAACCCGCCGATCTCGGTGTCCTCCATGGCGGTGCGCTGGAACTGGGTGATCGGCGAGGCCCAGCGGAGGATCTCGTCGTAGGCGGTCTCGGGCCGCTCACGCTTGAACAGTTCCCACTGCTCGGGGTGTTCGAGCATCGCGACCATGCCGTGTGTGGTGGCGTTGCGGGTGGTCTCGTTCCCGGCCACGGCCAAGAGGGTGACGAACCAGCCGAACTCCTCGGCGGAGAGGTGTTCGCCGTCGACGTCGGCCTGGACGAGCTTGGTGACGATGTCGTCGCGCGGGTTGGCGGCACGGTCCTCGGCCATGGCGTTGGCGTACCCGATGAGCTCCATGGACGCGATGGCGGGTGCGTCGGGGTCACCGCCGGCGTCGTAGCTGGTCATGATGTTGGACCACTCGAAGATCTTGTGGCGGTCCTCCTGCGGCACACCCAGCAGGTCGGCGATCGCCTGGAGTGGCAGCTCGGAGGCGATGGAGGTGACGAAGTCGTCGGCGTTGCTCTCGGCGGCGGCGGTGACGATCTTGCGCGCCCGGTCGGCGAGTTCGTCGCGCATGCCGGCGACGCCGCGGGGGGTGAAGCCGCGGGAGATGATCCGGCGGTGCTTCTTGTGGATCTCGCCGTCCTCGTTGACGAGCATCGCGCGCTGGGCCTCGATGATCTCGCGCGGGGTGCCCTCGGCGAACCGCGGGATCATCGTGTTCTCCCCCGCGGAGAAGATCTCGCCGGTCAGCCGGGAGATCTCCTTGACGTCGGCGTGCCTGGTGACGAGCCAGTAGTGGTCGTCGTCGAACCCGTCGGAGCCGGGGCGCTTGTCCACGCGGTGGATGGGTTGTGTCCGCCGGAGCTGGCGCCACTCGTCGTGCGGGAGTCGCTTCTCGAACAGGTCCGGGTCGGTGAAGTCGAAGCCCGCCGGGATGGTCACGTCCATGGTGTCTCCTGGGACTGGTCGCCCACCGGCCCCCGGCGGGGATGAAACCGTGAATAGTGGTAACTATATACACGTGGCACTATCGTCGAGGGAAGTTCTCGATCGCGCGTTGATGCTCTCCGAGCAGATGGCCGGGCACATCGCGCGCGCGGCGGCGAACTACGGGTTGACGGTGCCGCGGCTGGAGTTGCTGTTCGTGCTGGGCCTGCAGGGTGAGTGCAAGCAGGTGGAGCTGGCGACGTACCTCGATTGCTCACCGCGCCAGGTGACGGCGCTGGTGGACGGCCTGGTGGCGAGTGGTCACGTGGAGCGAACGATGCCGCCGGATGACCGGCGGGTGCGGTTGGTGAGCCTGACGGAGAAGTCGCGACGGATCGTTGATGAGGTGGTGACGGCGCGCGTCGGCCTCGCCGACTGGTTGTTCGAGGGATTCGACGACGACGAGCTGCAGGCGTTCGGGGCGGTCGCGGAGAAGTTGATCTCGCGGATGAGTGGGCGGGCGCTGAGTCGGCTTCCGGAGCAGTGAGCCGGGCCCGCTCGTTGGATCACGCAGTGCAGGCGTAGCAGCCAGTGCCAGCTCGGGCGTATTCGACGAACCCGCGGGCGAGGTAGTTGGGGATGGCGGCGGGGGAGTCGTCGTCGCAGGTGTGAAGCCACACTCGACGGCAGCCCGGGACGTTCCAGGCGATGCGGCAGACCTCGGAGAGGAACCAGCCGCCCAGGCCGCCGCCGGCGAAAGCGGGCAGGATGCCGAAGTAGACGATCTCCACGTCGACTCCGTCACCGGCGGGTCCGATCCCGGCTGCGGTGGCAGCGTCGGCTGCGCTGTCGCAGGGGCTCATGCGCAGTTCTGCGTAGCCGACGACCTCGTCGCCCAGTCTTGCTCGAAGGGTGCTGACGCACGGGTCGGAGCAGTAGGAGTCCCAGCGACCCTGCGACCAGTCGAGGCGGTCGCCCCACTTCCAGTCGCTGCCGATCTCGCGGTACATCCGCTCATTGAAGGTGGGCTCGGCGGGAAAGACGCGCGTGATGGTGAGGTCGACGGGATCGGCCGGCCGTAGCTGATCCGCGGTGGTCTGCTGAAGGTAGGTCACGCTGGTCACCGCCCAATTGAAACACTGTGGCCCCGCTGGATCCGATCTGAGTCGGGATCCGGCGGGGCCGAGCGCTGATCGGCGGGTCAGTTCACTTGAATGTGCACGCCGGGGATGTTGAGGCCGTTGACGGCACCCGCGACCGACCCGACCGCATCGTTGTACATCTGGGCGCCGGCGTTCTGGAGGCCGCCGGCCACATGGGGATTGGTGCCGGCGGCGCCGGCACCGACGCCGAGCGCGCCGAGGCTGCCGGCACCGCCCAGCGCCGCCGCGGCAACGCCGGCGACCGCGGGCGGGCCGGCGGCGATGGCCGGCCCGGCCACGGACGCGGCAGCGGGTCCGAGACCGACGAGGGCGGCCGTGATCGTGGTCCCGATCGCGGCGATGGCGGCGAGGATTCCAGCGGGGATCATTGTGTTTTCTCCTTGATGTTCGGATTTTTCTCTGGCGAGATTCAGCCGAGGGTGACGTGCCGCGGCTGGATGGGTGGCTGAGGATTGACGGGTAGTAGTGGAATGTTGATCGGAGGCAGCTCAGGCGCTGCTGGCACTATCGGTGCGGGCGCCGGCGCCCGCGCTGGTGCGGGTGGCGGCACAGGCTGCGGCGCGGGAGCCGGCGTGTACCGAGGCCGCACGGGTGGTTGTACGGGCGCCACTGGCACGCGGACGGCGGGCGCGGGTGCGGAAGCAGGCGCCGGCCCGGGCGAGGGCCCCTCGGATCTCGAAGACTCCGGCGATTTGGCATCTACGCGTGCTGTCGACGTCGCCGGAGTCGATGTGGCCGCTGTGGACGTCGGGTCGGTTGTCGTCGGAGAGACCAAACCCGCTTGCGCGACGGAAGGATCCGCGCGGTGGTTCGTGGATGCTGAGGCGGTAGCCCCAGTCATCCATGCGATTCCCGCCCCTGCCGAGAACCCCAGCAGTGCCAGACCGGTCAGGACGGTGAGTGGAGCAGTGCGATGGAGCAAGACGGGCTTTGTGGCCAACGAGAACTCCTTCAATGCACCGGGAGGGGCCCGGGTCACCCCTCGACTCGCGTGAGCCGCTCAGCTCATGCCGCGTGAACGCTAAGGGTCGCCCCACCGCTCTTCAACGTTTTGCTCCCTAAGCAGCCTTCCGGACCGCACCCGTCCTGACCTGCTGATATGTCGCCAATCGCTCGCGCGGCAGAAAGGTGCTGGTAGCGGGATCGCGAATGTCATCCTCTGTCACATGTGGTTCAGGTGAAGATGTATATATCTGTGGGCGAGGTCACGCGCGAGGTGACTCGGTGAGACCACTTGCGAGGCCGTCTCGGATCAGTAGGGTCGCGCTCATGGTGAACGTACTGATGATCCTGTCCGCAGCCGACCACTGGACTCTCAAGGACGGTTCCCAGCACCCGACGGGCTTCTGGGCCGAGGAGTTCGTGGCCCCCTACGAGGTGTTCTCCGACGCCGGATGGTCCATCACCGTGGCCACGCCGGGCGGCCGCACCCCCTCCGTCGACCAGGCGAGCCTCGACGAGGGCGCGGGCGACCCCGAGACCCTGCAGCACGTCCGTGCCTCCCTCGACCGCCTCGCTCAGGTCCTCGAGGCGCCGACCGACCTGGCGAGCGTCGACCACAACGAGTTCGACGTGGTGTTCTACCCGGGCGGCCACGGCCCGCTGGAGGACCTCGCCGTCGACAAGACCTCCGGGGCGATCCTCCGGGAGCGCGTCAGCGGGGGCAAGCACGTCGCGCTCCTGTGCCACGCGCCGGCCGCGGTGCTCGCCGCGTCCGATGACCCGGCCTCCTCTCCGTTCGCCGGCTACACGATGACCGGGTTCTCCAACGACGAGGAGGAGCAGGTGGGCCTGGCCGCCAACGCGCCCTGGCTGCTCGAGGACAAGCTCGTCGAGCTGGGAGCGAACTACTCCAAGGCCGCCGAGCCGTGGAGCTCGCACGTGGTCGTGGACCGAAACGTCTACACCGGCCAGAACCCGCAGTCTTCCGAGGAACTGGCCAAGCGCATCGTGTCCGACCTCGGCTGACCCGGTGCCGGTGCAGCACACCGTCGACCGCGACGCCGTCATCGGCGGCCACCGGATCGAGTTCGGCGTCCACAGCGAGGGCGAACCCGTCGTCCTCAACCACAAAACGCCCTCGTCGTCGGACATCTAGCGGTCGTGGTGCCCGGTCGCACCGAGGCCGGGTACCGCACCCACGTCTTCGGGCTGCTGGGCTACGGACTGTCCGAGCACCGCGAGCACTTCCGCGACTGGCTACTGTCCACGCACGGCGACCCGGAGAACTTCGAACCCGACGCACTCCACGCCCACCGCGACTTCATCAGCGGACCGATCGGCCGGACGAGCTTTGTCCGGCACCGGGTCGCCCACTGCGACCCCCGGCACGCGCGCGAGATCACGATCGTTTAGTGGAGTTCCTCGCCGCCGGGCGCAGCTGGTCTGTCAGTGCTCCAGATCCGCGAGCATGGTGCCCTTCGGGGTCAGGGCGAACACCACGAACGCGAACGTCAGCAGGATCGCCCCGCCGATCAGTCCCGTCACCCCCAGTCCGGAGGTGAAGGCCTCGCCCGCGCGGACCGCAAGGTCCGGTAGTCGAGCGGCCTCGGCCACGGCCACGGCCCCGCCCAGCGAGTCGCGGGCAGCCTCCGTCGCCTCCTGGCCCAGGACCAGTGCTTCGGCCGGGGTCCCGAGCTCCCGACGGTAGAGGAACGAGGCCAGAGAGCCCAGGAGGGCGATGCCCAGGACGGCGCCGAACTCATACGCCGTGTCCTCCATGGCGGCGGCGTTTCCGGCCTTCGACCGCGGGACACCGCCCATGATCATGGAGGAGGCCAGCGCGAGCGCTCCGATCCCGGCCCCGATCAGGGCGAGGGCGATGAACACCGAGGTCAGGTCCAGGTCCTCGCCGCGGAGGCCGAGGAAGACCATGCCGGCGCCGGTGACGAACAGGGCGAGGAAGATCGTGGAGCGCATGCCGATCCGCTCCGAGGCCACCGGCGCCAGCAGCGAGGTGACGGCGGCGGCCAGCGCCAGCGGCATGAGCTGCAGGCCGGACTCGAACGCACTCGCGCCGTTGACCAGCTGCAACCACTGGGCCAGCAGCAACAGGCCGGCGGACATGGAGAAACTCGCGACGAGGGCAGCCAGGACGCCGGCCGAGAAGATGCGGTGGCGGAACATCGTCACGTCCAGCAGTGGCGAGTCCGAGCGCAGGCAGCGCCGGACGAACCAGGACAGCGCCCCCAGGCCCACGGCGAGGGCGATCCACGCCGGGACGTAGGTCATCGACGCCTCCTCACTGAACTTCTTGACGGCCCAGATAGTGGTCGACATCCCGATGAGGGTCAGCGCCGCGGCGAACGGGTCCCAGGGTCCGGGCTCGGGGACGCGGGATTCCGGGACGGTGACGACTGCGCTGACAAAGGCGATGACCATCATCGGCACGCTCACCAGGAACGCCGCCTGCCAGTGGAACGTCTCCAACAGGAACCCGCCGAGCAGCGGGCCCACGGCGGCGCCGATGCCGGCGACGGCAGCCCACACGGCTAACGCGGTGGCGCGTTCACGGGTGTCGGTGAAGGTCACTCGCAGCAGCGACAGCGTGGACGGCATGACCATGGCCGCGCCGACGCCCAGGAGAACGCGCAGCGCGATGACGTACCCGGGGGACTCGGCGAGCAGTACCAGGGCAGAGGCGAGTGCGATGAGCACGTACCCGGTCATGAGCATCCGCTTGCGGCCCCAGCGGTCGCCGATGGAGGACATGGAGATGAGCAGACCCGCCATGACCAGCGAGTAGGCGTCGATGATCCACAGCTGTTCCGAGGCGGTGGGTTGCAGGTCGGCCGACATCGCGGGGATCGCCACGTTGAGGATGGTCATGTCCGTGGTGATGGCCAGCAGGGAGAAGGCCAGCGTGGCCAGGCCGAGCCAGCGACGCGACGGGTCGTAGGAACCCACGATATGCGGGTCGGCGTGCATCGCGTCGCGCGTAGGGGCGGTGGTGCCGCTCATGCGGAGGGGTCCTCGTCGGGTGCGTCGGTGATGTCGGGCATGGTGGTCAGGGCACGGATCGTCGCCTCGAGGCGGACGGCATCGGGCGGGGTGACGGTGAGTGCGGTGTTGATGTAGACCCCGTCCAGGCACATGGCCAGCATCTCGGAGCGGGCGCGCCCGAAATAGGGGGCGAGGAGCTCGGTCAGGCCGGTGTACCAGCGCAGGGCGAGATCACGGAAGTCCTCCTCGAACAGGCCCGCGTACTCGAGCGAGCACTCCGCCAGCACCGTCTGATGATCGGAGAGGTCAGCGTTGGCGGCGGCGGCGAGGTAGGCGATGGGGTCGTCGGTGACGGCCAGCCCCTCGGCGAGCTCGGCGAGGTCGCGGTCGACCCGGTCGGCGAGGTACTCCAGAGCGTGGCGGCGCAGGTCGTCGATGGCCGCGAAGTAGCGGGTGGTGGTGCCCACGGCCACGCCGGCCCGGGCCGCCACCGCGCGGTGCGTGAGCGCCTCCACGCCGTTCTCGGCGATGAGGTCGGCGGCCGCGCGCCCGATGTCGCGGATGCGTTTTTCGGGGTCGCGGGTGCGTCCGGAGGCTGTCACGAGATCTCCCATCGTTGCCGTACAAAAGTACGCGTACGAATGTACAGCAGTCTCCCGCTGGCGTGAAGCCGGCAGAAGGGCCTGACTGACTGAATGGGCAGCGCGGCTCAGGCGGGCGTCGCCTCGGTCGCTCGCCCGTAGCGACCGGCCAGCCACGCACACACGATCAACTGGATCTGGTGGAAGAGCATGAGCGGCAGCACCATGAGGCCGATCGGCTGCCCGACGAACAGCACGGCGGCCATCGGCAGTCCGGTGGCCAGCGACTTCTTGGAACCGCAGAACTGCACGACGCGCTTGTCGCGGTCCTCGAAGCCCAGGGCGCGGGAGGCGAGCTCGGTCAGGCCCAGCACCACCGCGAGCAGGACGCAGCACGCGACGAGCAGCCACGCGAGCTCGGCGGCGCCGATGGTCGACCAGATACCGTCGGCCACCCCGTCGGAGAACGCCGCGTAGACCACCAGCACGATGACGGTCTTGTCGAACAGGGCGATCCGCGTGATCCTGCGGATGACCGGCAGAACCCACCGCCGCAGCAGCTGACCCACCACGAACGGCAGGAGCAGCTGCAGCGCGATCGACCCCACCGAGTCCCACGTGATGACCACCGACCCGTCCGTGGTCATGAGGGCGAACACCAGCAGGGGAGTGACGAATACGCCCAAGAGGTTGGACACGGACGCCGACACCACGGCGGCGCTGACGTGCCCGCGCGCGATCGCCACGAACGTGATGGAGGACTGCACGGTCGACGGGACCAGCGTGAGGAACAGGAACCCCGCTGCGAGCGCCGGGCCGAGTACGGGCGTCAGGATCCACTGCCCGAGAAGGCCGAGCAGGGGGAACAGCAAGAACGTCGACACGAGAACCACCGAGTGCAGCCGCCAATGCGTGAGGCCGACCAGCAGTTCGCGGGGCTCGAGTCGCGCGCCGTAGAGGAAGAACAGCACGGCGATGCCGATGGTCGTCACCCAGTCGAGGGCGTCGGCCGCGCCGCCGGTGGCGGGCAGGAACGCGGCGACGACCACCGCGGCGAGGATCGCCAGGATGAACGGCTCGACCCGGAGACGACGCAGAAGGCCCATCCCCCTATTGCATCACTCGCGCCGCGCGAGGCGCCCGATAGGCTCGGGTCATGACGGAGCACGCCGGATGACGGAGCAGGGGTGGCGGCCCAGGGCGCTGCGGGACGGCGAGGAACCGGATCCTCGCTTCACGCTCGCCAACGAGCGCACGTTCCTGGCGTGGATCCGCACGAGCCTCGGGCTGACGGCAGGGGCGGTGGCGCTGGAGGCGTTCGCGGGTGACGAGATCCCGGAGATCATCCGCACCCCGCTCGCGTGCATCCTGTTGGTGCTGGCCGGGCTGCTGGCGATCGTGGCGTTCCGGCGCTGGATCCGGATCGAGTCGGCCATGCGACACCAGCGGCCGCTGCCCATGCCGCAGGCGTCGATCCTGCTGGTGCTCGGGATCGCGGCGGGCGCGGTGGTGTTGATCGTCGCGATTCTCAGCGGGACCTTCGGGTGACCTCTCCGCGCCCGCGCCGCATCGGCGTGGAGCCCGCGGCGGTCCCGCCCGACGCCGGGCTCCAGTCCGAGCGCACCAGCCTGTCGTGGGCCCGCACCTGGGCCGTGGTGGCGGTGAACATCATCCTCGTCGCCAAACTGGTGGGGGAACTGTCGTGGGCATGGGCGGCCGCGTTCTCGGCGCTCGTGGTGGTCCCGCTGCTGGCCCTTCTGCGGGTGCAGCGTCGGCACGAGCAGCGGGTGGACCGGTTCGTCCGCGCGGGCGAGGTCGAGCAGACGCAGGCCCGCCACAACATCGGGCTGGTGGCCCTGGTGATCGTCATCGCCGCCTGCGGGTTGGCCGCGATCGTGGTGACGTCCCTCCAGTGACCCGGCCGGGCGTCGACCGCCGATCACCCTCGCCGGCGCCGTAGGGACAGACCTCCGCGGACGTGGACGCAGCCAGGCAGGGAATGGACGTAACCATGTAGGCGAAACGGCCGCCAGGCCGACATGGTTGCGTCCAAAACGCCCCTCGCTGCCCCGCGCCGCCTGCCGCCCCGCGCCGCCCCTCGCTGCCCGCGCCGGCGGCGCGGGCGTCAGGTGTTCTTCATGCGTCCGCTCAGCGCGTCACGCAGCCGGTCGACCATCCCGACGCCCGCGCCGATCGTCTTGTGGAACAGCTCGGAGTGGGGGGCGCTGGGGTGCGGCCGCGTGGGGGCGATCTGCTTGGCGGCCTCGACCTTGCGTCCCAGGTCGAGCAGCGTGTCCCTCGAGAGGTGCTCGCGCAGCTTGGGGAACTGGTCGGACTCCTCGTCGTCGGCGTGGTGGTCGAGCAGGCCCTTGAGCTCGCGGACGAGGCCCATGAACTCGGCCTCCTGCGCGTCGACGTTCTCGAGCTTCTTCATCACCACGACGATCTCGTCGTGCTCTTCCTTGTCGTGCTCGACCTCGTCCTTGCCGCCGGGGATCTCGCGTTCCATGACGGGGTAGACGAACATCTCCTCGGCCACGGAGTGGCGCATGACCTCGGCGGTGACGGCGTCGGCGAGGGCGCGACGCTCGGCGGGGTCGGTGGTGGCCTCGATCTGGTCGAGGAGCTCGATCATCTCGCGGTGATCGGCGGTGAGGATCTCGGTGACGTCCCGGGTCGTGTCTGTGGCGGCCATGTCGGTCTCCTTCCACGGTGGCGACTGATGTGTCCCACACCGTAGGGGCGACCGTGGGGCCGGGCCACCGGTCCGCTCAGCGGGTGGCGCTCTCCGTCTCGCACATGCCCTGGAGGGCGCACGAGCCGCATCCGCCGGTGACGCCGCAGTCGGCGGCGGGGTCGCCGGGGGCGCTGGGCCCCGCGTCGGTGGGGGAGCAGGCGCCGGCGGGGGAGTCGGCGGAGCCGTCCGCGCAGCCGGTGTCGGCGGCGTCCGTGCCGGAGTGACCGCCGCAACCGTCGGGGCCGCAGCCACATCCGGCCTGGTCACCGTCCTCGGCGGCGGCCCAGATCGCCGCCGCGCGTGCCCCGGCGAGGCCGGCGACGCTGAGCAGGGCGAGGGAACCGACGACGGAGACGACGACGACGAGGCCGCCCACCCATCCGCCGATCAGTCCCAGGGCGAGCGCACCGAGCAGGAGCACGAGACCGGAGCCGAGGAACGCGGGACCGGCGGCCCGGTTGGCGAGTTCCCACGCCTCGGGGGAGCGGCGGGTCTCCGGCGTGCGGACGCCCAGGACCCCGTTGCCGGGGAGCCTGCCGACCAGGGCAGCGACGCCGGTCCCGGCGATGACGAGGGCGAGCCCCGCGAGGAGCACCATGACCACCACGGACACTGCGTTCACGCCCCTGAGGGTACGCCCGCGCCGGCGGATCGCCGAGTCGCCTCAGCCCCGTCGGCGCCCCGCACCTTGGCGAGCAGCCGGGCGAGCTCCCGCTTGTCGTCTTCGCCGAGGCGGTCGAGGAATTCCCGACGCACGGTGGCGACGTGGTCCGGGGCGGCCTGCTCGATGGCCCGCATCCCCTCGCCGGTAGCGGAGACGAACGCGCCCCGGCCGTCCTCGGGGCAGGTGGTCCGCTGCACGAGGCCGCGCTTGATCATCCGGCTCACCTGGTGGGAGAGGCGGCTGCGCTCCCACATGAGGACGTCGGCGAGGGCGGTCATGCGCTGCGGGCCGTCCGCCTCGCTCAGGTAGACGAGCACTTCGAACTCGGGTTCGGTCAGGTCGGACGAGGCCTTGAGGTCTCGCTGGATCTCCAGGTGGAGGCGGCCCTGGACGGCGAGGTAGTCCCGCCACAGGGCCTTCTCCTCGTTGTCCAGCCATCGCACCTGGTGATTCCGAGCCTGATCTGCCATAGCCCCACTATAGCGGCATAGTTGACACGACACGTAATGAGTCGGCGCCCCCGGGGCCACGGCCGCCACCGCCGTCGTCGGCGTGATCGAGCTCGTGGGAGGCATCCTGCTCGTCCTGGGACTGCTCACCCCCCCTGGTCGCCGTCCTCGTCGTCGTCATGATTGGCGCGTTCTTCACCGTCCACCTCGGCTCCGGCGTCCACGTCTCCGACAACGGCCGGGAGCTCATCGCCGTGGTCGGACTCGCCGCCGCCGTCTTCGGGCTGGTCGGCCCCGGCCGCTACAGCGTCGACGCGGTCCTCGCCCGTGGGCGCGCGGACCGCGCCTGACCTGATCCGGCGCGGCACCCGACCCGATCCGGGGCGGCCACCACCTGATCCACGCCACCCGGCACGCGGCCGGACGCCGCCACGCGTCCGGCCGCGCGGGTCCGACGCTGACGCGGCCCCGCCCCGGCCAGGGTTTAGGCTGGACACGGCCTGCGTGCGGGCACCGGCGAGACCAGGGAGAGCAGACGACGTGAGCAGCAGCGACCAGAGCGCCACCGGCGCGCAGCCCGAGACCGCGGCGGCGTCCGGGAGCGGGACCCAGCCCGAGGGAGGGCCCGCCCACCGCTACGGCGCGGCGCTCGCCGGCGAGATCGAGTCCCGCTGGCAGCGCGAATGGTCCGAGCGCGGCACGTTCGAGGCCCCCAACCCCGTTGGTCCGCTGGCCGCGCCCGACGGCGAGCTGCCCGCGGACAAGCTCTTCGTCCAGGACATGTTCCCCTACCCGTCCGGCGCCGGGCTGCACGTCGGCCACCCGCTGGGTTACATCGCGACCGACGTGTTCGCCCGCTACAACCGGATGCTCGGCACCAACGTGCTGCACACCCTCGGCTACGACGCGTTCGGCCTGCCCGCCGAGCAGTACGCCGTCCAGACCGGACAGCACCCGCGCGTGACCACCGAGTCCAACATCGCCAACATGGAGCGCCAGCTCGGCCGCCTCGGCCTGGGCCACGACCGCCGCCGCGTCTTCGCCACCACCGACACCGACTTCTACCGCTGGACCCAGTGGATCTTCCTGCAGATCCACGGCTCCTGGTACGACCCCGACGCCCCCGCCCGGACGACCGACGGCGGCGACCACCCCACCCGCACCGGCCGCGCTCGGCCCATCGCCGAGCTCGTCGAGCAGTTCGCCTCCGGTGCCCGTCCGCTGGCCGCCGGGCTGCCCGCCGACCTCGCCGCCGATCTCGCCGGCCGCACCTGGGGCGAGCTGACCCGCGCCGAGCAGGAGAAGGTCCTCGACGCCCACCGGCTCGTCTACCTCTCCGACTCCACCGTCAACTGGTGCCCCGGGCTCGGCACCGTCCTGGCCAACGAGGAGGTCACCGCCGAGGGACGGTCGGAGCGCGGCAACTTCCCCGTCTTCCGCAAGAACCTCAGCCAGTGGATGATGCGGATCACCGCCTACGCCGACCGCCTCGTCGACGACCTCGACCGGCTCGACTGGACCGACAAGGTCAAGTCCATGCAGCGCAACTGGATCGGCCGCTCGCAGGGCGCCCGCGTCCGGTTCGCCGTGGCCGAGGCGTCCATCGAGGTGTTCACCACCCGCCCCGACACCCTCTTCGGCGCCACCTACATGGTCCTGTCGCCCGAGCACCCGCTGGTCGACGAGCTCGCCGGCCCGTTCTGGCCCGAGGTCCCGGCCGGCGCACCCGGCTCGGCCCCCGGCGAGTCGACCCACGGCGCCCTCGACCAGCGCTGGACCGGCGGACACTCCTCGCCCGCCGAGGCCGTGTTCGCCTACCGGCGCGCCGCGTCCATGAAGTCCGAGCTCGAGCGCCAGGAGAACAAGGACAAGACCGGCGTCTTCACCGGCGCCTACGCCGTCAACCCGGTCAACGGCGAGCAGGTCCCGGTGTTCGTCGCCGACTACGTCCTCATGGGCTACGGCACCGGCGCCATCATGGCCGTGCCCGGCCACGACGCGCGCGACCACGAGTTCGCCGTGGCGTTCGGGCTGCCCATCCGGCAGGTCGTGGCGCCCGCCGACGGGCGCGAGCTCGACGTGCAGGCCGAGGCCTACGCCGGCGACGGCGTGGCCGTGAACTCCACCAACGACGAGGGGCTGTCCCTGAACGGCCTGGGCGTGGACGAGGCCAAGGCCGCCACGATCGCCTGGCTCGAGGGGGAGGGCACCGGCGAGGGCACCGTCCAGTACAAGCTGCGCGACTGGCTGTTCGCCCGCCAGCGCTACTGGGGCGAGCCGTTCCCCGTGGTCTACGACTCCGACGGCGTGCCCCACGCGCTGCCCGAGGAGATGCTGCCCGTCGAGCTGCCCGAGGTCGAGGACTACAAGCCCGTCTCGTTCGACTCCGACGACGCCGACTCGGTGCCGTCCCCGCCGCTGGCCAAGGCCACCGAGTGGATGACGGTCGAGCTGGACCTCGGTGACGGGCTCAAGACCTACACCCGCGACGCCAACGTCATGCCCAACTGGGCCGGTTCCAGCTGGTACCAGCTGCGCTACATCGACCCCACCAACTCCGAGCAGCTCTGCGCGATCGAGAACGAGCGCTACTGGACCGGCCCGCGCCCCGAGATCCACGGTGCCGGCGACCCGGGCGGCGTGGACCTCTACGTGGGCGGCGTCGAGCACGCCGTGCTGCACCTGCTGTACTCGCGGTTCTGGCACAAGGTCCTGTTCGACCTCGGCCACGTCACCAGCGAGGAGCCCTACCGGCGCCTGTTCAACCAGGGGTACATCCAGGCCTTCGCCTACACCGACTCCCGCGGCGTCTACGTACCCGCGGCCGAGGTGACCGAGCGGGACGGGAAGTTCTACTGGACTGACGCCTCCGCCGGCGCGGACGCCACCGAGATCGAGGTGTTCCAGGAGTACGGGAAGATGGGCAAGTCGCTCAAGAACTCCGTCTCCCCGGACGAGATCTGCGACTCCTACGGCGCCGACACGCTGCGCGTGTACGAGATGTCCATGGGCCCGCTCGACACCTCGCGTCCCTGGGCCACCAAGGACGTCGTGGGCGCGCACCGGTTCCTGCAGCGGCTGTGGCGCGTGGTGATCGACGAGTCCACCGGCGAGGTCCGTGTGACCGACACGGATTCGACCGACAGCGCACCCGGCGAGGACGTGCTCAAGGCGCTGCACCGCACCATCGCCGGTGTCCGCGACGACTACGCCGGCCTGCGGGACAACACCGCGATCGCCAAGCTCATCGAGTACGTCAACACCCTGACCAAGGCGTACCCCACCGAGGGCCCGGGCGCCCCGCGCTCGGTCGTCGAGCCGCTGGTCCTCATGGTCGCGCCGGTCGCCCCGCACCTCGCCGAGGAGCTGTGGGCCCGGCTCGGGCACACCGGCTCGCTGGCCCACGGCCCGTTCCCCGAGTACGACGAGTCGTACCTGGTCGAGGACTCGGTCGAGTACCCGGTTCAGATCAAGGGCAAGGTGCGCTCGCGCATCACCGTGCCCGCCGACGCCTCGCCGGTCGACGTCGAGGCCGCCGCCCTGGCCGATGCCAAGGTGCAGGAGAACCTGGGCGGGGCCGCGCCCAAGAAGGTCATCGTGGTGCCGGGCAAGATGGTCAACATCGTGCCCTGACCTCGAATGCGAAGTCGGCGGTGACCGATGGGACGCTCTCCAGCGGCTAGTGTCGTGCGTGTGAAGTAGTTTTACAGTTGGGTTTGTGAAATCATGGGGCATGGCGAATCGACCTGCCCCGGCATTGATGTTGCGTCCCGGCGATCGCGAGAAGCTTGAGAGAATGACGCGCTCGCAGTCGATGTCGGCAGGCATGGTGCAGCGAGCTCGCATCGTGCTGCTGGCTTCGGAGGGCCGGCGTAATGCGGAGATCGCCGAGTTGGCCGGGGCGTCGCGGCCGAAGGTGAACCTCTGGCGGTCCAGGTACGAGGACAAGGGCATCGGGGGCCTGGCTGATGAGAAGCGTTCTGGTCGGCCGCGCACGATCGATCACGCGGAGATCGTGACGGCGACCTTGATGCCGCCGCCGAAGTCTCTGGGCGTGACCCACTGGTCGTCGCGGCTGCTGGCGTCCCGGTTGAAGGTCTCGGCCTCGACGGTGGTCACGGCGTGGCGTGCCTACGGGATCAAGCCGTGGCGCTCGGAGTCGTTCCGGTTCTCCACCGATCCTGAGCTGGTCGGCAAAGTCACCGACATCTGCGGCCTGTACCTGGCGCCGCCGGAGAACGCGATCGTGTTGTGCGTGGATGAGAAGTCCCAGATCCAGGCACTGGATCGTACTCAGCCGATCTTGCCGATGCAGCCCGGCCTGATCGAGCGGCGCAGCCACGACTACGTCCGGCACGGCACCAGCACCCTGTTCGCGGCGCTGGACATCGCCACCGGTCAGGTCACCGCCGCACTCAAACCGCGTCACCGGAACCAGGAGTTCCTGGCGTTTTTGAAGCAGATCGAGCGGGCGTACCGTCATGTCGTCGATGCCGACGGTCAGCCAGTTGAGCTGCACCTGGTGATGGACAACTACGCCGCCCACAAGCACGCAAACGTCAAGGCCTGGCTGGCCGAAAATCCCCGGTTCAAGGTCCACTTCACACCCACCCACGCGTCGTGGATGAACCTGGTCGAGGTGTGGTTCGGCATCGTCGAACGCCAGGCCATCCGCCGTGGGATCTTTACATCCGTCAAGGACCTCAACGCGAAGATCCGCGCCTTCATCGACGGCTGGAACCACCGATCCCACCCCTTCGTCTGGACGAAAACCGCCGACGAAGTCCTCAAGAAAGCCAACCGTAAGAAGACTTCAAATGCGGACCACTAGCTGGCGACTGTGAAGTTAGGCTGACACTCAGTAGCTAAGGGGATTCGGTACACCCGACGTCTCAAGCAGCGCGTCTATGGGGATGTAATCGCAGATCTGACGGTAGAGCTCGATCAGCGAACGCTCTTCCAGCTCTTTCTCCAACTTCGAGTGGAGGCGCTCTAAGTGCGCTACGTCGTCCAGAGCGTATCGAATCTGCGAATCGCTGAGTGACCTAGCCGACCAGTCACTCGTTCGGGCCTCGCCTTTTGTGATTTCGACCCCAAGCTTCCTGAGAAGCAACGCTCTCAGGCTATGTTGCTTTGGATCTAATTGCGGGTCTAACAGCTTAGAGGCCGTCTTGGTGCACCGGATGTTTTGGGCTTGCGCCACTCCTAGTTGGGTTATAAATCGAAGATCGAAAGGCGCGAAGTGGAAAATTTTGACTACATCTCGAGATTCGAGCAGGTCCTTTAGTAGGGGCGCTGCGCCGGCAGAAAGTCGGACAAGCGAGCCGCCGACTGACTGTGCCGACAGTTGTATGAGATTCAGTCGGTCGGCAGCCCACGAGAGTCCGCTCGTCTCTGTGTCGACCGCGATGCGCCCAGCGGATATATATGCCTCGAAGGTCGGTGCGTCTATATCGCCTTCGAGTATTTGGTGCGTGTGACTATCGCTCATCGGAATCCTCGCTACTACCAGCGGCGAAGTTCCAATCCGCCTCATCGAACACGTCGCGTTGGTCGGAATGGGCAATCATGCGCACAAGGAGTCTAAGGTGGGGCGGTGCGTCTGGTCCGTTTACTCTGAGAGCGCGGAACTCAATGCTCTCGCCCCGGTCGATTACTGATCGAACACCTCTTACGAGCACATCGGGGACATATCCGAGCGGTACATCATCGGATGAAGTCAAGATGGTCGCCTGAGGATTGC
The DNA here is from genome assembly GCF_036287335.1 of Dietzia maris. NCBI lineage: Bacteria > Bacillati > Actinomycetota > Actinomycetes > Mycobacteriales > Dietziaceae > Dietzia > Dietzia maris. The sequence goes on along the minus strand of NZ_CP143053.1, from coordinate 3,575,689 downwards.
TCTTGTTTCCCGACTCAATGCGATGACCGAGTCTATCCCCTCCTTGAATGTTCCTAAGCGCTCTCTCGTGCTCTATGCCAGAGACACTGCGCGAGCCATCTTCAAAATTGAGAGGGCGCGTGGGGATGTGACGAACTCCGTGCGCCAAGAACGTTGACTCAATTGCGCCGTTCAATGCTCGCGGAACCTCGAGGAGTTGAATCGTGTCGGCGGCTCTTCTCCCACCTGAGTGCACGATTTGCTCAAGCGGTGTCGAAGCCTCGTCGAGACCGAGCTGTTCCAAGTGGCGAGTAAAGTCCGATCGCGCAGGATCAAGAGTCCGCTGCGAGAACACCTTGAAAAGACTCTCGGACCTATAAATCCGGCCCCGTGCGCGGAGCCCTGGCAGGCCGCGGAATCCGTTATCGAATGACTCCTCGGCGCTGTTGGTATATCCAAAGGTGTACGTCCGTCCATCGAATTGGAGGCGTCCAACGACTTTGATTGCGCGCGTCACTGGGTGCTGCCAGAGTACGAGGAGGTCCCGACCAGTAACCTTGTTTCCGCGGACGACAGTGCGCTCACAGGTTGGCGATGGCATCGCAGAACCTCCTCTGGTTGATCTCTAGCAGTCTGGTGATCATGGTAGGTACGAGGTCTGACACTTGCGGGCAGGCAGCCCCGTCAGCCTGGGGTATCGCGGGAGGAAGCTGCTGCGAGAAATCGGCGACGTCGAAGCTAGCCACGGCTTCTGACCAGTGGGTTCTGGCAGCCGGGGTCGCTAGTCTCAACGCCGTGACTGCTGCCTCTAAGAGGGTGAGAGGTCCAGGCGGTTTCCGGTGCTCTAGGCGGTACGCTGTGCCCCTCTCCACCCATCGCATCAGGCGGTCAGTGTCAGCAAGGAGACGCTGGCGCTGCTCGGACGTTAGGTTGTAGCCCAAAGCGCTTCCGTGGTCGAAAGACGGCGCAAGTTCTAAGTCTCCTCCAGTCAAGCGCGGCTCGAGGACCGCCCAGTTTTGCTCGTGCCGGTCTCTGTTGGCGACCAGTGCGTCGAGGCATATGTACCCGGCAAACACGTCGAAGGCCGAGAAGTCAGCTGGGCCTACGAAGGTGCTGGGCGGCCGAACACCGTTCAAGGCTGCTTTGATGTTCTCGAGTGAGTGCCCGGTTCGAACGAACGTCGAGCCGCCCGACTTGCGTGATTTCTGTACGTCTATGTTGAGAACATCGAGGAGCAAAAGAGTCCCCTCGATAAAGTCGTGAGTTTCTGGGTTGTTGACCTGCAATGAAATTGACCCGTTGACGCCCCTGCGGGAGCTAAGTCGTGTGCGGGCTGCGGGAACCGTAAGCCGATCCGCGACAGCTGTGGTCGCGACCTCTGCCCAGTCTTCGCCGTCTACATGGGTAGCGTGCGTACGAACCCTCTTGTGCAGCCACCGTCTGCCCGAGGGATCCACGAGCCATTCCCCAGCATCGCTGCCGAGGGTCTCCCGTGCGGAAATGCTCCAGTCGCTTACATCAATTCGGTCCCGAAGTGAATCGCTCAATTGGCTGGGCTTTCGGACACTCATCTACTGAGATTACTACCAGACGAATCGCGTGTTTTCGGTGCCGCCCTCAGCCCCGCTGGACGAACACCGCCGAGGACGAGATGAGCAGGTACGCGGTGGTGACCATCCACATCGCGTAGGTCGCGTACAGCCACGGCCGCCAGCGAATCCGCGCCTGCCACCGCCGGTACGTCTTCACTGCGGACGTGATGGCCAGCGCGATCGAGAGCAGCAGCGGGATGATGACCACCTCGACGCGGTCGGAGGTCAGGCACAGGGCACCCTCGTCAGCGCACTCGTCCCCGACGCCGCCGCGTATCAGCACGATCGCGACGACCAGCGCCACGATCGCCAGTACCGACAGCAGCACGAACCGGAACGCCTGGCTCCCCTGACGCTCGTTCCGCTCCAGTCGCTCGAGCGGGTCGTTGAGCTCCCCGAACTCGGCGGATGTCATTCATCCCTCCTTGGTGAACCCGTTGTGTCCGCCCGCCGCGGCCACCTCGTCCACTGTCTCGATCCCGAGTTGCTCATCGGTCACGGGCGGGAAGAGCGGGCCCCCGCCGAAGGCACCCCGGTGCGACAGCGGCACCTCGCCGTCGTCGTTCCTTATCCCCTTCTCGCGACCGTACTCGGCCGTGATGACGGTCGAGCCGCTCATACCCGCGAGATCGGGGTCGTCGGCGAGGGCGGCGATGACGCGACCGACGAACGTCGGGTCCTCGGCGCGGGCCAGCGGGAAGCCGTTGAAATCCTCCATGCCGGTGGACAGCAGCAGCTCGGTGCGGATGAGGCCCAGCCACAGGGACAGGGTGGACACGCCGGTGCCGGCGAGCTCATGCGCCATGTCGGAGGCCATCTTGTCCAGGGCGGTCTTGCTCATGCCGTAGAGGACGGTGTGGAACGGCGCGCGCGAACCGAACGACGAGATGTTGACCATCAGCCCCGACCCCTGCGGCACCATGACCTTGGCGGCCTCGCAGCTCGCGACGTAGTGCGCGCGCAGGCCGACACCCATGAGCGCGTCCCAGTCGGTGGCGGGCCGCTCCCAGAACCGGCCGTTGAACCCCATGAAGCCCTTGGGGTTGGTCCACACGTTGTTGACCAGGAGGTCCAGGCGGCCGGTCTCGTCGGCGATCCGGGCGACGACGGCGAGGATCTCCTCGTCCCGGGAGTGCTCGCACTCGAGTGGACGGATCCGGCCCGGGGCGCCGTCGGCTGCGTCGACCGTGCTCTGCAGTCGCTCGGCGGACCGTCCGGTGACGTAGACATCCCACCCCGCGTCGGCGAGCGCGGTGGCCACCCCGCGGCCGACCCCACGGCTGCCACCTGTCACCAGTGCGACCCGGGCGCTCACGAGTCGGCTCCCTCGGTGGCCGCACCCGGGACGACGCTGACCTCCGGGTAGGTCACGGTGGCCTCGTCGAGGGTGCGGGTGATGGACCAGCCGGGCGTGAACAGGCACTCGGCCATGACCCAGCGCTCGTCCTCGCCGTCACCCTCCAGGACGTAAACGTCCGAGTACTCGCCGGTGGAGAGGGTCTCCGTGCCCTTGTCCCGGTCGATCTGACGGAACTGCAGGGTCCACGTGCCGGTGGCGCGGTTCGGCGGGCTGCTCGGTCCGCCGGATTCGATGGTGATGGAGGGCATGAAGCCGTGGTGCATGTCGAGGATGCGGGGCCCGCCGTCGGCGGCGGTGGCCAGGGCGATCTGCCGGAAGATGCCGACCATGGTGTCGGGGTCGGTCCGGCCGAGGGGGCCGAAGTCGAGTACTCCGCCGGTCGCCACGAAGCACGAGCGGAAGCCGTCGGGGTCCTTGGCGTCGCATGCCCGCCAGTAGCGGTACTTCAGCTGCTCGATAGCCTCGCGGGCGCGCCTTTCCTCCTCGTACTGCATACGGCCACGTTAGCGTAGGGATCATGAGCCGAACACTGGTCGAGTTATCCGACCGCTGGGACCTGCAGGACCTCGTGACCAGGTACGCAACCTGCATCGACGCCCGCGACTTCGAGGGCCTGGACCGGGTCTTCACGCCGGACGCGCGGGTGAGCTACGAGGCCTCCGGTGGGCCCGACGACGCCTACCCGGCGATCCGTGCGTGGCTGGCCGAGATGCTGCCGGTCTTCACGGCCACGCAGCACCTCATGGCCAACCTCGAGGTGAGTCTGGACGGGGACTCGGCGACGGGCCGGTGCATGTGCTTCAACCCCATGGCGCTGCGGCCCGTGGAGGAGAAGGACCAGCAGGTGTTCTTCTACGGGCTCTGGTACGTCCTCGAGTTCGTCCGCGCGGACGCCGGCTGGCGGATCTCGCGGCTGACGCAGCAGCAGGCGTACCACCACAATCTGCCCTGAGACCGCCGCGGCGCGCGGTCGGTCAGACGGTCCCGCAGGAGTTCGGCGCGGGACGGTCGTGCACCCGGTCCATGAGGTAGCGGGCGTTGGTCGCGCGCTCGGACAGCATCGGGATCGCGTGGTCGATCACCAGGCCTGGGGCCAGGGCGGGCGCCTCGGCGGTCCGCAGCTCGACGGTGGTGCCCTGTGCGCACCAGTCCCGGACGAGGTCGACGGCGGTGTCGTGCGGGACCACGTCGTCGTTCCGCCCGATCAGCACGAGCGACGGGACCGCCGGCGCCTCGTCGCCCAGGTTGTAGCCCTCGAGGACACGCATGATCTCCGGCTCGGACCGGGCCGCGTCGGCGAGGGAGCGGCCGTCCCGGGTGAACTCGGTGGTCCGGCGCAGGCCGTAGGCGAAGCCGGTCTCGGCGACGCACTGCCCGGCGGTCACCTCGAGCATCCGACGGCCCTCGTCGTTGAGCTGGCGGTCGAACGCCTCTCGCAGCTCGGGGTGGACTTGCAGGATCCCGTTGATCGCGTAGCCCACGGCGCCCGTGAGCAGGCCGCCGTCAACGCGCTCGAGCGTGCCGATCATGTCCGACGGCGGTGCGCCCGCGGCGATGCCCACGAGGGTGACGTCCGGCGCGTAGGTCGGCTGCATCTCACCGGCCGCCGCGGCGGCGCCACCGCCCTGGGAGTAGCCGCTGATCACGGTCTTGGAGTCGGGAGCGAGATCCGTGCCCGGGAGGCGCAGCGCGGCGCGTGCGGCGTCCAACGCGGAGCGGCCCTGCGAGTCGCGGTTGACGTACGGGTGGTGGCCGGGAGTGCCGAGGCCCTCGTAGTCGGTGACGACCACGGCGAAGCCCTCTTGGACCATCGTCAGGGCGTCGATCACCGCGTAGCCGGCGGCCGCCGACAGCGGTGCGGTCTGCACGCCGAGCCCGACCTCCATGGACTTGGACGGCGCGCACTGGTCGCCCTGGCCCTGGGTACCGGGCGTGACCACGGCGAGCGGCCGCGGGCCCGGCCCGGTCCACGGGGCCTTGGGCTGGAGATACGTGCCGGTGACGGCGATCGGCCCGCCCGCCGCACCGGTGGAGCGGTACATGATCCGCTGCGCGTCGGCGGGCAGTGCGCCGCCGTTCGCCAGATCGGGGAAGCTGGGCGTGATGGTCATGGGCTCGGTGCGGATGACCGTGCCCGGCTCGGCGGGCAGGTCGGCCGGCGGCGTGTAGAACGCGCTGCGGTCGGGCGTGTTGGACGAGCCCTGCGCGGCGGCCTCCGGGGCGGCGGGCGAGACGGCGGGGGCCAGCGCCATCGCGACGCCCAGGGCGAGCGCACCCGCGGCGGCGGACAGTCCGGGCGTTCTCCTGCGGCGGCTGGTCGGTGATCTCACAAGTGCTCCCCGGGGGTCGAGACGGTAGGTGGTCCGCGAGGACCGTGAACTGGACAAAACCCTAGCGTGTGTCATGTTCGGCCGGTGGTGCACCTCAGGAGTCGATTCTGATCACCGTGAACTTCACGGTGGCCACTGTCGTACGCCGCTGTTACGGTGAGTCCGTGCCGAAAGATGTGCTGATGTGCTGGCGACGCGTACCGGAGAGGTCCCGCGTCGCCCACGCCGTCATGGCGTAGCACGGACGACGCGCGGGCCCACCGGAGAAGGGCGGGCCGCGGTCGGTATCAGCGGCGGTCCGCGCCGGAACCCGGGTCCATGCTCATGACCCCACGGCGGCGGAAATCAGATCCGCGCCGGCTCACTTCAGGAGAGTTTCCAGGTGACCGTAAGTCCCGACACCACGTTCCACGCGCTGGAGGACACCGATGTCCTCGTGAGCGCGCGATCGTTGGCCGAGTACACGGACATGTTCGGTTTGAACGGGGCTGACCTGGAGGGCCGGATCGTGGACTGCCCGGGCGGCGCGGCCAGCGCGGTGGCGGAGATCTGCGCGGCCGGCGGGGACGCGATCGCGGTGGACCCCCAGTACGCCCGGGGTGCGGACGACCTCCGCGGCCGGATCCTCGCGGACGTCGACCGCTCGGTGGCGCAGAAGCAGGCGCGCGAGGTGGACTTCGACTGGGACGTCCGCGGCGGCGTCGTGGGACACGAGGCGATCCGGCGCACGGCGGCGGACCGCATGCTCACGGACCTGGAGGCCTCGCCCGAGCGGTACATCGCCGGTGCGCTGCCGTCGCTGCCGTTGGCCAGCGACTCGTCCGACCTCGTGCTGTGCTCGCACCTGTTGTTCACGTACGCCGACCGGATGGATCTGTCCGACCACGTCGACGCGATCGTCGAGATGGCGCGGATCGCGCCGGAGGTGCGGATCTACCCACTGGTCGACCACCTCGGCAACCCGCTGCCGGAGCTGGTCCGCAGCGTGATCGCCCGGCTCAAGAAGGAGCGGCTGGCCAGCCGGATCGAGCCGGTCATCCGGCCGTTCCAGCTGGCGGCCACGACGCGGCTGGTGGTGGAGCGGATGAACCGCCAGCGGCCCTGACCGTCAGCCCCTCGGGCCGGGTCCGCGCCGCGGCGCCCGGGCCCGGCGCGTGCCGGTCAGCCCCTCGGGCCGGGCGCGAGCCGGAGGATCTCCTGGCCGGTGAAGGGGGAGACCTCGGCGCTGGCGACCAGCGGTTGCGGCCCGCCCACCTCGATCGTCTGGCCGGGCACGAGCACGGTGTCGGTGGCCAGCGAGTAGGCGACGAGATTGCACATCTCGGAGTACACGGCCGCCGGCGGCGCGTCCACGTCCAGGCGCTCGAGGTCCATCCGGCCGAACCGGCCCATCCCCGTGGTGTAGACGCACGACGTGGACTCGGACTGCATCCCCGCCCGCACCCCGACGAGCGCCGGCGCCGGCACCGGGTTGCCCGTGACGAGATCGCGGTACGGGCCGGCCGGCAGGGTCATCGCGGCGCCGCCCACGGTGACGGCCACCGCGCCGGGTAGCGCGGTCAGTGCTGCCGTGACGTTCGCGACCGCCAACTCGCAACGGAGCGTATCGAGCCGCGGGTCCAGGTACTCGGGATCGGTGGGCTCGCCGTCGTCGCCGACCGGTCCCCACCGGAACGCCGCCACCACGACCTGGGACCGGTGCGTCTCCACCACGGCCTCGCCGCCGTTCCACGCGGCCAGGTCGCGCGTGTACTGGGCGGCCTCCGCCACGGGGGCGTCGATCGAGGAGACGATGACCGTCGCGTCCTCGATGTACACCGCCGTGGCGGGGTCGTCCTCGGTGCCGCGCTCGACCTCGTAGGAGCCCTCGAAGATCTCGGCGAGCAGTTCACCGATCTCGTCGTAGCCGGGGGCGGGCCGGTCGAGCAGCACGATCGCCACGGGCGTCTGCTTCCACGACAGGTCCTCGCCGGTCCGCGGGTCGACGGCGGGCGGCTGGTCCTGCGGCTGCTCGGGCTGGCCGGGCTGCGGGGAGTCGGTCATGCACGACAGGCTAACCCGCGTCCCGGCGGCCGCGACACGTCCGGCCCACGACGCGACCGGACGCCACGCGCCCGGCCGCCACATGCCCGGCCGCCCGGCGGGCGCTCAGTTGAGCAGGAAGTCGATCACCAGGCGCTCGAACTTGTCCTTCTGCTCGATCATGGCCCAGTGCCCGCAGCGGGAGAAGGCGTGCAGCTCGGCCTTGGGGAGCTGGCGGAACGCGAAGTGCGCCTGCTCGTAGGGGAGCATGCGGTCGTCGCGGCCCCAGATGAGGAGCGTCTCGTGGCGGATCTGGGAGGCGCGGGTGTACAGCGGGGTGTAGGCGTTCTCGGGCTTGAGGATCGAGCCGAAGATCGAGTACATGCGCTCGACGGCGCCCGGCGCGGTCGCGGCCTCGGTGCGGGCGCGGATCAGCTCGGGGGAGACGACCTTCTTGTTGCCCACCATCGTGTCGACCCAGGCGCTCATCTTCTCGTCGGTCGGATCGGCGAGGAACTCGAACAGGCGGCGCGAGCCCTCGCTGGGGTCGGGCGCGAACAGCGGCGCGGCGAGGCCGCCGGGGCCCATGAGGGCCATCTTGCGGACGCGGTCCGGGTAGGCGAGGGCGGTCTCGCACGCGACGTTGCCGCCCATGGAGTTGCCGATGATGTCGACCTTCTCGATGCCCTTGGCCTCGCAGAACGCGTCGATCGCCTCGGCGGCGATCATCGGGTAGGCCTTCTCCCACTCGAGGTCGGAGCTCTTCCCGAAGCCCGGCATGTCGAGCAGGATGGTGTGGAACCGCTCGGCGAAGACCGGGAAGTTGCCCGAGAAGTTGGACCAGGCGGTGACGCCCGGACCGGATCCGTGGAGGAACAGGACGGGCACCGCGCTCTCGGGCTCGGCCGTGCCCGCTGCGCTCGTGGCCCGCCCTGCCTCGTGGTAGTGCAGCTCGAAACGGCCGGCGGTGATGGTCTTGCTGGTGGACTCGAAGTCGAGGGCGCTCATGGCCTCAACGGTACTAGAACGCGTTCTAGGAATCGCGCTGTCCCGGCAATCTAGCGGCCCGGCGAACCCGGCGTCGCCTCGAAATGATGTCAGCCGCGCGGGGAGTCCCTGAAACATCCCCGCGCGGCGATGGCGAGACTCTAACCCGTGACAGCGCGATGTGACAAGTCTGTAACGATTATTGTGCAGGTCACACTGTGAGCACTCGAGCGCGCGCCCTGACGTGCAGGAATGCGCGGTGCTAAGTGGACGACCGCACCGAACGGGGTGTTCGGGGTGATCTGAACCACCCCATCACCCGGTCATCCCATCACCCGCGCCAGGAACGCGGTCGCATCCGGGGTCGCGGCGTACACGGTCCCGCTGTGGTCCCTGTCCGGGTAGACGCGCAGCTCGAGCGGCTGCCGGTTGAGCGTCATCTCCGCGGCGAGCGACAGGGCCGACGGCGCGGGCACGTCCAGGTCGAGCAACCCCTGGCCGAGGAACACGGGTCGGTCGTACCCGGTGGCCGGCGTGCCCATGTAGCGGCGCAGGTGGCCGAACACGTCGGGGATCTCCTGGAGGGGCCGCGAGAGCGCCTGCGAGATCTGGAATCCGCCCACCTTCTCGCGCATCGCCGCGTAGCAGAGGGTCTCGGCGGCGTCGACCATCTCGCGCCCGGCCGGCGTGAGGTAGCCGTTGATGTCGAGCTCGGGGTGCTGGTCGCGGAACCCGGCGAGGATGTACATCGCGTAGACGTTGAGTCCGGTCGGTAGCTGTACGGGCGGGAAGCCGGGCGCGCCCCACTGGAAGATGTGCTCGATGTTCGCCGGGGCCCCGGTGGCCACGACGCCGCGGTAGTCGAGCCCGGCGGGCGCGCCGAGTTCGGTGGCGCGGACCGCGGTGTTGAGCGCGGCCCCGGCGCCCTGCGACTGGCCGACCAGTGCCCAGGTGGGGGAGAGGGGCAGGCCGGCGGAGCGTGCGGCGATGACCGAGTCGACGATCGCCTGGCCGGTGGCGGGCCCGTTGAGGTAGCTGAGCAGCCCGGGCGTGCCCAGGCCCACGTAGTCGGAGGCGACCACGGCGTAGCCCCGGTCGAGCCAGTGGCCGAGGTACTCGGCGTCACGCTCGGAGCGGGGTTGGGTGGACGGTGCGCAGTCGTCGCCCAGGCCGGTGGTGCCGTGCGCCCACGCGATGACCGGCCAGCCGCCCTCCGGCGCGGCGCCGTGGGGCAGGAAGACCGCGGACCCGGAGATCGCGGGCCGGCCGTGCTGGTCGAGGGTGCCGTAGACCTGCCGCACCGCCCGCCCGGCCTGCGGCAGGGAGAGTGACGGGTCGAGCGGGACGGTCTCCGCCGCGGCCCCCGGCGCGGGGACCGGCCGAGCCCATTCGCGGGTGTCGAGTCCGGACCAGGTGGGTGCCGGGTTGGTCGCCGCGGCGGGCGCCGCGCCGGCGGTGGGGACGGTGAGAGGGGCGACGACGAGGGCCGCAGCCGCCGCGCAGAGCGTCCGCGAGAGTCTCGGGGAGATGAGGGAGTTCATACCCGGAGGGTAGTCCGCCGCCCGCGCTTCTCCAGGCGGGTTCGCCCGGTCCCGCGATCGGCGGGCCGCGTTCGTCCCGGCTTCACCCAGCCCCGCAAGCGGCGAGCCGGTTTTCTTCCCGAGCCCAATGGGGTGCCCGTCCCCGTCGTCGCTAGGTCGACTGGCCTTCAACTGGCCCGCCGTTTCGACACGTGACCGGTCAAGCGCGGGCTCATCGCGCATCCGGTCGTCATCATCGATTTCTTGGACGTCACCATCGTGGCCCCGGCGGCGTTTTGCCCACATGACTACGACCTTCTCCGCGGTGGTTACGACCGGATCGCCGCCGCAGCCCCAGGCGCGGCGTCTCACGGGGCTGGTTCGAGCTGCCGGCACCGATGCGAAGTGGCGCGGGCGCGCAGCTCGGGGTCGTACGCTTCGGCCGTGGCGCGAAAGCAGATCGATATTCCCGACCTCACCGGCCAGACGTGGCTCGTCACCGGGGCGACGAGCGGGGTCGGCCTCGAGACCGTGCGGGCGGCGTCCGGGCACGGGGCGCGGGTGATCCTCGCGGTCCGCGACACCGCCCGCGGTCGTCAGGTGGCGTCCGAACTGCCCGGCGACGCGCGGGTCGTGGAGACGGATCTGGCCTCCCTCGCGAGCGTGCGACGCGCGGCCGGCGAACTCACCGGGGAGGGCGGCCGGGGCGGCGAGGAGATCGACGTGCTGGTCAACAACGCGGGAGCCATCACGCCTCGTCGGCGGGAGACCGTGGACGGGTTCGAGATGCTGCTCGGCGTCAACGTGCTGGGCCCGTTCCTGCTCACGAACCTGCTGCTGCCCGTGGTGCGCAGGCGAGTGGTGATCGTCGCGTCCAACGCCCACCACGCGGGCACCTTCGACGGCGACGACCCGCATTTCCGGCGTCGGCGGTGGACGTCCGCGGCGGCGTACGCGCAGTCCAAACTCGGGGACATGCTGTGGGGGCTCGAGCTCGAGAGGCGGCTGCGCGACGGACGTGCCGAGGCCGGCAGGGTCGGGGTCGACGTCCAGCTCACGCACCCCGGGTGGGCGGCCACCGGGATCTCCAATGCGACGGGAAACGCGACGCTGGACAAGATCGTCACCGGCGTCTGCTCCCTGTTCGCCCAGCCCGCGGCGCAGGCGGCCCTGACGACGATGAGCGCCGCGACCCGGCCGCTGCCGCCGTGTAGCTACACCGGTCCCGACGCGATGAGGCACCTGCGCGGCATGCCCACGGTCATCGGTCGGAGCGCCGAGGCCTCCGACCCCGCGGCGGCAGCGCGGTTCTGGGAGTTCGCCGCGTCCGAGACGGCTTAACTGCAACTGAGTGGTTGCACTCGGGCGCGCGGCGTGTCATCGTGGGAGGGCAGGTGCAACCGCGACACCACCTCACTGAGCGGGAGGCACCTCGGGGGAGAGGAGAGCCCGATGAGCGAGAACACCGTGCCCGTGGACGGCGGTAGCGCGCCCGGAGTGGGTGCGACCAGCGATGACGTACCCGACGAGATCGCCCGCAGCATCCACATCGAGGCCGAGGCGAGGACGGTCTGGGCGATCGTGTCGGAGCCGGGATGGTTCATCAACGACGGCACGTGGACCGATCACGAGATCACCACAGAAGGCGACGTGTCCCGCGTCGTCGACCCGGTGCACGGCGAGTTCACGATCGGCACCGTCGAGCTCGACCCGCCGCGTCGCGCGGTGTTCCGGTGGCTCGGCGGCATGGCCGGAGAGGTCGACGAGGCGCAGGCCAACCTGGTCGAGTTCACGATCGAGGACCACGGATCGGGCGTCGTCCTGACGGTCCGCGAGACCGGGTTCGCTGGTCTGCACGACGACGCGGCCGTGCGGCGCCGGCGATTCGAGGAGAACTCCGAGGGCTGGGTGTCCGAGCTGGAGCTCGCGCGGGCGCGTGCCGAGGGCGGCGGATGAGCAGCCCGAGGGGAGAGGACCCGCACGACCGGCTGCTCAGCGAAGAGGCGGACGGTGTGTTCGGCGCCCTCGCGGACCGGACGCGTCGCCGGGTCCTCGTCCGACTCGCCGATCGGCCCGACGACGCCGGCGCCGTGGCCCGCGATCTCGGCGTGAGCCGCCAGGCGGTCGCCAAGCACCTGCGCATCCTCACCGACTCAGGGCTCGTGCACGCGCGACCGCATCACCGTCGGCAGGTACACGCCGTGCGGCCGGACCGCATCCGGGAGATCTCCGACCTCCTCGGCGCGGTGTCGCGGGGATGGGATCGTCGGCTCGAGCAGGTCAGAGAGCGCGCCGAGCACCTGGAGCGGGCCGAGGCGGCCGAGCGCGGGGAGAGTGCCGCGTCCGACGAGCGCGACGAGACGGCCGGGTCGGTCGAGGGCGGGTCGGGCCGGGGCGCGCCTAGGTGAGGTGGTCGTACTCGCCGTCGACCCACGCCGCGTAGCGCTCGGCCGACCGCTGCACCGCGGCCCGCGCGTCCCGGGGGACGACTCCGCCGAAGTTGCTGTAGAGCCTGTCGAAGTCGTACCGCGAGACGTGGTCGGCGATCCGGCGCACCACCGCGCCGGACAGCGGCATCCAGTTGGGGAACGACCGCATGAACGTCACCCACTCCCGGTCGGCGACCGTGCCGATCGTGTCGCCGCTGAACAGGACGCCGCGGCCGTCCGGAGCGGTCCAGTGCACGACCACGCTGCCGGGGAAGTGACCGCCCGGCTGCGACGCCCGCACGCCGGGCAGGATCTCGATCTCGCCGCCGTCGGCCGGGTCCGCCGCGTGGCCCCCGCCCCACACGATCGTGGCGCGCGGTCGCAGGCCCAGCCACTGCTCATCCGGAGCGGAGACGTACACCGGGCAGTCGTCGAACGCGGCCGACCACAGCGACTGCACGCCGTACATGTGCGGATGCGAGGCGACGATCGCCGACAACCCGCCCCACCCGCGGATCGCCGCGACCGCCTCGTCGCTGATGTAGTTCGGGACCTCGACCAGCACGTTCCCGTGGTCGGTCCGGATAAGCGACGGTCGCTGGCCGATCCCGGGACAGTTCTTCTGCTCGAGGCCGATCACGTCGGTCTCGCGCTCGGTGAACTCGATGGACGCGCCCGCCGCCCGCGACTGCTCGGGCGTCGTCCAGCGCTGCCCGGAGACGGGCACGTACTGGCGTTCGTCCGCGCAGATCGGACACACCTCGGGCAGGGGCTCCGCCCGCTCGACCCCGCACGTCGCGCACTGGGTCACCGCGCTCACGGCATGTCCCCCTCGATGTCGACGGGGTGCCACGCCTCGCCCACCTGCACCTCGAGGGACCCGTCGGCGGACCGGGTCTCACGATGACCGGACACAGCGGACTCGAGGGCCTGCTGGGCGGTCTCGTGCTCGCCGAGATCGATCGTCTGGTCGGGGGTGCGGAGACGGTAACGGGGCATGCCCCCAGTGTCCCCCCGCCGGACGCGGGCCGCATCCCTCGCCCGTGCCGGGGGACCCACCCCGCTGCTCGGCGGGTCTTCCCCTCGCCCCGACCGCAGCGCACACTGGGAGCAGGCACCTCGTCGTCGGAAGGGCACACCATGTCGTCGTCATCCTCGTCGCCACACGATCAGGCACCCACGGCGTCGCCACACGATCAGGTACCCACGGCGCCGACCGACCCCCCGTCCGGTTACCCCGACCTGGGCGCGGACCCGATCGACGGGGTCCGGCTGCTGCGCGCGCCGGCCGTGCCCACCGCCGTGGTCCGTGTGGCGGGCGTGCCGATGTCGGAGCTGACCGGGGTGTTCGACTCCGTCTTCGGGACCGTCCTGCCGCGTGCGTTCGAGGCCGGCCTGGCTCCCGCGGGCCCGCCCATCGCGCTCTACACCGCCGCGGTCGAGGGCCCCGACTCGGTGGTGGACCTGGAGATCGGCTTCCCGCTCCGCGCCCCGCTGGCCGAGCAGGTGGGCACGGACCCGATCGAGGTCGACGGTCGACGGATCGTCGCCTCCGAGCTGCCGGCCGGCGAGATCGCCGTGATCAGCCACGTGGGCTCGTACGACGACCTCGGGCGGGCGTGGGGCGATTTCATGGGCGAGATCGCGGGGATGGGCCGCGCGTCCGGGCTGCCGTTCTGGGAGTCGTACGTCACCGAGCCGTCGCCCGACATGGACCCGGCCACGCTGCGCACCGACCTGTTCTGTGCGGTGCGCACGCCCGACGACGCGGCCTGACCCAGGGTGCGGCCTGGCCCCGGGCGCGGGCGGCGTGCGCGGCCTGACCCCTGGGCGCGGGCGGCGTGCGGGGCGGCTACTCCATCTCCTCCAGCGAGCGGCCGGTCGTCTCGGGGATGAAGCGCGCCACGAACAGCAGCGACAGCAGCGCCGCGACCGCGTAGAAGCCGTAGGTGAACGGCAGGCTGAACTCGGCCATCGGCGGGAAGGCGGTCGACACGGCGAAGTTCGCCAGCCACTGCGCGGCCGCCGCCAAACCCAGCGCGGTGGAGCGGATCCGGTTGTTGAACATCTCGCCGAGCAGCACCCACACCGCCGGGCCCCACGACATGCCGAAGAACACGACGAAGCCGTTGGCGGCGATGAGTGCGACGAGCCCGGAGGTGTCGCCGAGCTGCGGGGCGAGTTCGCCGTCCGGCCCGGCGACCATGGTGGCCTGGCTGAACATCGCCGCCATCACCGCCAGGCAGACCGTCATGCCGACGGAGCCGATCATGAGCAACTTGCGACGCCCGATCTTGTCGATGAGCGCGATCGCCATGATCGTGACCACGATGTTCGTCACCGACGTGATGACCGACTGGGTGAACGCGTCCTCCTCGGCGAAGCCGACCGACTGCCACAGCGTCGTGGAGTAGTAGAAGATCACGTTGATGCCCACGGCCTGCTGGAAGACCGACAGGATGATGCCGATCCACACGATGGGCAGGAAGTTCCACCCGCCCGGGCGGATCAGGTCCCGCCACGACTGGCGGCGGTCCTCGCGGACGGTCGCGCGGATCTCGCGGATGCGCGAGTCGATGCCGCCCTCCTGGATCGACCGCAGCACGCGTTTGGCCTCGTCGACCATCCCGCGGCCCACCAGGTAGCGCGGCGATTCGGGGATCATCAGCGCCAGCACACCGTAGGCCACCGCGGGGATCACCTCCGCCCAGAACATCCACCGCCAGGCCGCCGCCCCGAACCACAACTCCTCGATCGCGCCGCCGGCCACTCCCGCCAGCCACGCGTCCGAGAGCAGTGCCACGAAGATGCCCGAGACGATCGCCAGCTGCTGTAGCGAACCGAGGCGACCTCGGACGGCCGGCGGCGCGACCTCCGCGATGTACGCCGGCGCGATGACCGACGCGGCGCCCACCCCGAGCCCGCCGAGGACACGCCAGGCGATGAGGTCCCACGGGCCGAACGCGAAACCCGATCCCAGGGCGCTCGCGAGGAACAACACGGCCGCCAGGACCATGACGCGGGTGCGGCCCCACCGGTCGGCCAGTCGCCCGGCCAGGTACGCACCGAGGATGCATCCGAGCAACGCCGAGGACACCGTGAACCCGATCAGCCCGGCACCGATCCCGAAGTCCTGCTGCACCGCGTCGACCGCGCCGTTGATGACCGCGGTGTCGAAGCCGAACAGGAACCCGCCGAGCGCGGCGACCAGGGAGATGATCACCACCCGGCCCGTGTGGAACGACTCCTCGTCGGACGGCTGTCGGGACGTCTGCTGTGTGGACATGCGTACCCCGCTCCCCGGGCCCGCCGGCCCTGTGACAGTGGTGAGAGGAGGGTAGGGCTGGGGCGGGAGAGGCGCAACCGACGGAGAGGCCGACCGGGAAATACCCCGGTGCGCGCCCGCGGCGTGAGAACACGTTCTAGGCTCGGGTCACCTCGTCGTCGTCACCGAAAGGCCACCCACCATGAGCGCCGCAGCCACCGCACCCGAGCAGATCCGCGCCACCGCGCAGTCCTACGTCGACGCGCTCGTCGCCGGCGACCTCGAGGCCGTCATGGCCCTCTACGCCGACGACGCCACCGTCGAGGACCCCGTCGGCGGCGGCACCGTGCACGAGGGCGCGGAGGCGATCCGCGCCTTCTACTCCACCGTCACCGCGCTGAAGATCGAGGCGAAGGTCCTCGAGACCCGCGTGTGCGGCAACGACCTGCTGTTCAACTTCGAGATCACCACCCACTTCGACGGCGGCTCCAAGGCGACCATCAACGTGTGGGACCTTATGGTGCACAACGACCAGGGCAAGGTCGCCTCGATGCGCGCCTACTGGACCCCGGAGAACATGAGCTGATCGCGGCCGCTCGCATACCAACATGGTGCGCGTCGACAAGTGGGTACTGACCTGAATGTTCGTAGTGCACCCGCACACCGCCCCTCGATAAGACGGATGAGGAGTCAGTTCTGCCCGCGGGTGAGACCGACGACTTCATCGCTAGTTCTGCTCCCCCGTTCGGGCACCCGTTTCGCACCAAGCGAAACCACCGGAGGCCAACGCAACAACGGCGCGATGCTCGCCGAAGCCTGGCCACGCAATGGCGAGCCCTCGCTACCCGCCATGACGAGCTCCGTCCACCTGCCGTCCCGGCGTCACCTCCGCTCCATGCCGACCTGGCTACGCGATGCAGTAGACAAGCCCTAGGGTTTCACCATTGTCGCTCCCGGATAAGCGGCCGCTAGCATGACCGGTATGTCCAGCGACCGCGATAACAGCACGGCGGCCCCCGACCTCGTCGATGCTGCACGGCTGGGTGCCCAGCCGCAGCCGCAGACGGAGCGTGGCCGGCGCACCCGTGACGCTCTGATCGCGGCCGCGCGCACGGTGTTCGAGCGCGATGGTTACGTTGATTCCCGGCTCGTAGACATTGCCGCCGAGGCCAAATGTTCGATTGGCAGCTTCTACACGTGGTTCGACAGCAAGGACGAGGTTCTTGCTGCTGTCCTGTACCAAGCGCAAAGCGACATGCTCCATCCGGGGACGGGCCGTATCGAGGCGAGCGATGACCCGGTCGCGATCATCGCCGCCAGCAACCGCGCCTACTTCGAAGCCTATCGGCGTAACGCCCAGCTGAACGTGCTCCTGCAGCAGGTGGCGGCGCTCAATCCCCGATTCCGCGAGCTGCGCAACGCCCGCACGATGGCCTTCGTCACGCGTAACGCGCGTGCCATAGCGGATCTGCAGGAACGGGGCCTGGCAGATCGCGGTGTCGACGCCTCGATGGCGGCGATGGCGCTGTCCGGCATGGTGGCCCGATTGGCCTTCGAATCCTTTTCCGGGGGCGCGGTGGTCGAGTCCATCGACGAACTCGTCGAGACAGCGACCCGGTTGTGGACCAATGCCCTGGGCCTGACGACGCCGGAGTTGCGCGCGGACTGAGGCGTCCAGCGCGCAACTCCGCACGGTCAGCGGGCGATGTTGACCCCGCCGTCGACGGCGAGAGTGCTGCCGACGACATAGTCGCCGGCGTCCGAGGCCAGGTAGATCGCCGCGGCCGCCATGTCTTCGGGACGGCCGATACGGCCGGAGGGGATCTCGCCGGCGATCTCCTCGGCGTGGTCGCGGGCCTCCTTGTTCATCGCGGACGCGAATGCGCCAGGGGCGATCGCGCTGACGATGATGCCCTCGGGAGCCAGGCGCACCGCCATGCGCTTGGTCAGGTGGACGATGCCGGCCTTGCTCGCGTGGTAGGAGTACGTCTCCATCGGGTTGAGGGAGAGCCCGTCGATCGAAGCGATGTTGATGACCTTGGCGAGGTGGCCCGTGCTCTCGCGTCCTGCCAGCAGCAGTTGCTTGGCGGCCTGGGTGAGGAAGAAGGGCGCCTTGACGTTGAGGTCCATCACCTTGTCCCAACCGCTTTCGGGGAAGTCGTCGAAGGCCTCTCCCCACGCTGCACCGGCGTTGTTGACGAGGATGTTGAGGTGGTCCTCGTTCTCGCGGAATGTTTCGAGTAGGGCGGCGATGCCAGCGGTCGTGGAGATGTCGTGCGGCAGGGCGACGCACCGCCCTTCGCCGTAGGTCGCGGACAACTCGTCGGCGGTGATCAGGCAGGCCTCTGACTTGCGGGCGGTGATGTAGACGGTCGCGCCCTGGGCGAGCAGGCCTTCGGCGATCATGCGGCCGATGCCGCGGGAGCCGCCGGTGACCAGGGCGACGCGTCCATCGAGAGAGAAGAGGGCAGGGATGTCCATTGTTGTCCTTCATTCCGGGTGCGGTGGGTTGACTCGAGATTTAGTTGAGTCCCGATTCATACTAGTTGAATCAAGATTCAGATTGTGGGAGGGTGGCGAACAAACCCCAATCGAACACAGGAGTCGACCTATGTCCCGGACCTCGCAGGAGATCCGTCTCGCCGCCCGCCCGCAAGGCCGCCCAGACTCCAGTACCTGGGATCTCACCAGTACCGAGGTCCCGGACCCGGGTCCCGGTCAGATCCTCGTACGCGTCGATCTGGTCTCCCTCGACCCGGCGATGCGCGGATGGCTGAACGACGTGCGGTCCTACATTCCCCCGGTCGGGATCGGAGACGTCATGCGGGCACTGGGCGCCGGCGAGGTGATCGCCTCGGAGCACCCGGACTTCGCCGTCGGCGACCGGGTCACCGGCAGTTTCGGCGTGTGCGAGTACGCGCTGTCAGACGGCAAGGGGGTGGACCGTATCGACACCGACATCGCCCCGATGGGCACCTGGCTAGGCGCGCTCGGCATGCCCGGCATGACCGCGTACTTCGGCCTCCACGACGTCGGCCGACTCCGGGCCGGTGACACAGTCCTGGTCTCCGCGGCGGCCGGGGCGGTCGGGAGCACCGTCGCGCAGCTGGCCAAGGCGAAAGGGGCCCGCGTCATCGGCGTCGCCGGTGGTCCGGACAAGGTGTCCTGGCTCCGCGAGCTCGGACTCGACGAGGTCATCGACCGGCGGGAGGGCGACCTCCTGCGCCAGGTCCGCAACGCCGCCCCCGACGGAATCGACATCTACTTCGATAACGTCGGGGGCGAGCTCCTCGACGCGGCACTGGCCAACCTGCGCCGCGGCGCCCGGGTCGTGCTGTGCGGGGCTGTGTCGACGTACAACGACGAGACCCTCGCCGACGGCCCGCGGCGGTACATGTCCCTTCTGGTCTTCCGCGCCACGATGCAGGGGTTCGTCGTGTTCGACTACGCGGACCGCTACGCCGAGGCCGTCGCCGAGATCTCGGAACTCATCGCCGAGGGGCGCCTCGTCGCGACCGAAACGATCCTCGAGGGCGGGGTGCCTGCTTTCCCGGACGCCCTGCTCGGCCTCTTCGACGGGGTCAACACCGGCAAGCTTCTGCTGAGAATCCGAAAGGGCTGACCATGCGCGCCATCCACATCTCCTCTCTCGATGGCCCGGACGCCGTCGAGGTCGTCGAGCTCCCCGACCTCCGCGACAACGAGCTCGTGACCATAGAGGTCAAAGCGGCCGGGGTCGCCTTCCCCGAGTTGCTCCAGACCCGAGGCCTGTACCAGCTCAAGCCCGAGCTCCCCTTCGTCCCGGGGGCGGAGGTCGCCGGTGTCGTCACCGCTGCGCCCGAGGGCAGCGGCCTGGCTGTCGGTGACCGCGTGGCGGCCCTGACGCTGCTCGGTGGCTTCGCGGAGCAGGCCCTGGCGCGCCCCGACCTCACCTTCGCACTGCCGGACGAGGTCGGCTTCGAGGAGGCGGCATCCTTCACCTTCAACTACGCGACGGTCTACTTCGCCCTCGTCGAGCGCGGTCACCTCGCCGAGGGTGAGACCGTCCTCGTCCACGGCGCCGCGGGCGGCATCGGGACCGCGGCCATCCAGATGGCGAAGGCGTTCGGGGCGGGCAAGGTCATCGGAGTGGTCTCCACGCCGGAGAAGGGCGAGATCGCCCGGGCTGCCGGCGCGGACGAGGTGGTCCCGGCCGACGACTTCCTCGAGGCGGTCGGCAAGGCGAGCGTCGACATCATCGTCGATCCCGTCGGTGGTGACCGGTTCACCGACTCGCTGCGCTCCCTGCGGGAGCACGGCCGCCTTCTCGTCATCGGCTTCACCGCAGGATCCATCCCCGAGGTGAAGGTCAACCGGCTCCTGCTGAACAACGTCTCCGTCGTGGGAGTCGGATGGGGTGCCTACGCGTTATCCCGCCCCGGCCATGTCGGCAGGGAGTGGGAGGCGATGCTGCCGCACCTACGAAGCGGGGCTCTGCGGCCCGTCGTCGGCGCCACCCATCCACTCGAGGACGCCTCCGTTGCACTGCGCTCCCTCGAGGGGCGTTCGGTCACCGGCAAGGTCGTGCTGGTGCCGTGAAACAGAACCTGCCCTCCGTGGAGGAGGTCGACCAGATCCCGGCGGCGTGCAGTACGGTCGCCGGAGGCGAGTGGGAGGACGGCAACGGCCACGTCAACGTCGCTCACTTCTACGGCTTCCACATCCGAGGGGCTGAGGAGGAGTTACGTCGAGTGGGAATCGACGAGGCCTACCGTGCCAGCCGGCGGATGGGGGTCTTCAGTATGGAGCAGCACCTCAAGTTCTTCGACGAAGTGCGGATCGGTGAGGAGATCTCGGTCCACGTCCGGTGGCTCGACCGCGGGGACAAGGTGTTTCACGGCATCTCGGTGATCGTCAACCGTACTACCGGGCGGATCGCCAACACGCTCGAGATGATCGAGGGCCACGTCGACCTCACCGCGCGACGGACGGCGCCCTTCCCCGCCGGCGTCGCGCAGCGGATCGATGAGCAGGTAGCCGCCCACCGAGGTCTCGGGTGGCAGCTCCCCCTCTCGGGGGCTATGGCCGTGCGCCACTAGGTCGAATCCGGACCGGGAACCAGAAAGGGACCGCACCTGCACTGCAGATGCGGTCCCTTTTCGCGCGAGTAACGGGTCAGACCGTGAAGCGGCCGATCGACTCGGCGACCAGGATCGGCTTGTCGATGCCGTCGGCCTCGACGGTGAGTGTGGTGACGACTTTCACCGCGCCCGGGGCTGTCTCTTCGACCGAGGTCAGCGTGGCGCGCATCCGGATCCGAGAGTCCACCGGCAGCGGGTGGATGAAGCGGACCTTGTCGTAGCCGTAGTTGAGGCTGTGGGCGAACCCGTCGAAGGCCATCAGCTCTTCGAGAAAGGCGGGTGTGCGCGACAGGCTGTAGAGACCGTGCGCGATGGTCGAGCCGAACGGCGAGTCCGCCGCTCGCGCGGGGTCGACGTGGATCCACTGATGGTCGCCGGTGAGCTCGGCGAATTTGTCGATGCGCGACTGGTCAACGGTGTGCCACTCGGTGGGGCCGAGCTCTCGGCCCGAGAGGTCTTTGAGGTCCTGCACGGAAGTCGGGCGGTGTCGGGCGGTCTGGGTCACGGGGAACTCCTCGGGTCACTGGGCGGTGTGACTGCGATCATAGTTGAACCTGAAACCGCATTCAACTAACGTGTGAGCTAGGTCGCAAACAAGGACACAGGAGAGCTCACATGACCACTGATCAGCAGCGTGTCGCCGTCGTGACCGGCGCAGCGCGAGGCATCGGCGCGGACGTCGCGCGGCGACTGGCCGGCGACGGAATGGCGGTCGCAGTACTGGACCTGGATGAATCCACCTGTGCGGACGTCGTCGAGGACATCGTCGCCAGCGGGGGTCGGGCGCTCGCGGTCGGCGCCGATGTGTCGGATCCCGACCAGGTCGAGGCCGCCGTCGCTCGAATCGCCGACCGACTCGGTGCGCCCACGGTGCTGGTCAACAATGCCGGCATCATCCGGGACAACCTGATCTTCAGGATGTCGGTCGAGGACTGGGACTCCGTCATGGCGGTCCACCTGCGCGGTGCTTTTCTCATGACCAAGGCCTGCCAGGCGTACATGACGCAGGAGCGCTTCGGTCGCATCGTCAACCTCTCCTCGACATCGGCGCAGGGCAACCGGGGCCAGGTCAACTACTCGGCCGCCAAGGCCGGCATGCAGGGTCTCACCAAGACCCTGGCCATCGAGCTCGGCAAGTTCGGCGTCACCGCCAACGCGATCGCCCCCGGCTTCATCGAGACCGAGATGACCGCCGAGACCGCGGCCCGGATCGGCATCGCCTTCGATGATCTGAAGAAGATGGCGAGTGAGCGGGCCGCGGTCGCCCGCACCGGCAAGCCCGAGGACATCGCGCACGCCGTCTCCTTCTTCGCGAGCGAGGGCGCCGGCTTCACCACCGGCCAGGTCCTCTACGTCGCCGGCGGGCCGTGCGACTGATGGGCGCCGCGATGCAGGTGCAGGACAAGGTGGCCGTGGTCACCGGCGCTGCCGGTGGCATCGGTGCCGCCCTCGCGGAAGCGCTCCTCGAGGCCGGCGCGCGGGTGGTCGTCTCCGACCTCGACGAGAACCGGCTGACCGCTACCGCTGAGCGTCTCGGCGCGATCGCGGTCGCGGGGGACGCCTCCCGCGAGGAGACGATCAGCGAGATGATCACCGCAGCGCAGGATCACTACGGTCCGGTCGATCTCTTCTTCGCCAACGCCGGGGTCGGCGACGGCTCCGGCCTGGCTGCCACGGACGAACAATGGCAGCTCGCACTGGACGTCAACCTGCTCGCACACGTGCGTGCCGCGCGACAGCTCGTACCGGGGTGGGTCGAGCGGGGGAGCGGGTACTTCGTCTCTACCGCCTCGGCAGCGGGATTGCTCACACAGGTCGGTTCGGCCACGTATTCCGTGTCCAAGCACGGCGCTGTCGGCCTTGCGGAATGGCTCGCCGTCACCTACGGCGCCGACGGTATCGGCGTCAGTTGTCTGTGCCCGATGGGTGTCGACACCGACATGCTCCGCTCCGGGATGAGTTCGACGGGCAGCGACGGAGGCAAGGTGGCCGCGGCCGCCGTGACCAACGCCGGCGACGTCCTCGCTCCCCGCGATGTCGCCGATCAGGTCCTTGCGGCGATCGCCGAGGGAACCTTTCTCATCACGCCCCACGCGAACGTGCGGGAGTTCCTGAAACGCAAGGTGGACGACCCCGATCGTTGGATTCACGGCATGCAGCGATACCAGCAACAACTTCGAGGAGGGACCCGATGAGCAACGCCGCCGGACTGGTGTGGAAGTGGGCAGACGAGACACCCGACGCCGTGGCGCTGCGAGAAGGGGAGAGGTCCCGGACGTTCTCGCAGCTGCGGTTCGAGATCGGCGGGGCGATGGCGAAGCTCGTCCACCTCGGCGTCGAGCCGGGCGACCGCGTCCTCATCGTACTGCCGACGAGTGAGGAGTTCGTCGTGGCGTATCACGCGGTCCTCGGACTCGGCGCGACCGCCGTGACCGTTAATCCCCTGTGCACGCAGCGTGAGTTGTCCCACTTCGTCGAGGACGCCGGATGTACCACCGTGCTCGGGTGGCACGAGAGTCGCGGGCCAGTGGAGGCAATCGCGGACACGTGCGGCCTCCCACTGTGGCTGCTCGAGCCCGGTTGCGTCACCGCTGCCCGGGAGCGGCCTGCCCTCGCCGACGTCTCGACCGAGGACGCCGCAGTGCTGCTCTACACCTCAGGGACCACCGGTTCGCCCAAGGGCGCTGTCCTGACCCACGGCAACCTGCTCGCCTGTGGCGCCGCCTACGCCGACGCGCTCGAAGTGACGAACGCGGACCGGATGGGCACCGCCCTCCCGCTGTTCCACGTCTTCGGCCAGGCCGCGGTGATGTTCACCGTCTACACGCCCGGCGGCAGTCTGTCGCTGCTGCGGCCGTTCGACGCGGCCTCGCTGCTGCGCATGGCAGCCGACCAGAAGCTCACCGCTCTCGCCGGAGTGCCGACGATGTGGAACGCCATGCTCCACGCCGACACCGACGTCACCGCCGAGGACCTGAGCAACCTGCGGTTGGCCTGCTCCGGCGGCGCCGCTCTGCCTTTCAAGGTCGCCCGGGCCTTCCGCGACCGCTTCGGCGCGATGGTCCTCGACGGCTACGGGTTGAGTGAGACCACCGGGGCGGCGACCTGCAACCGTGCCGTCCATCCCCGCAAGGAGATGAGTGTCGGTCGGGCCCTCGCCGGGTGCCGCCTGTCGATCGTCGACGATGACCGCAACCACCTGCCTCCCGGTGAGGTCGGCGAAGTGGCAATCGCAGGCCCGGTGGTCATGCGCGAGTACTGGGGCAGGCCCGAGGCCACGGCCGCCGTGCGTGACGGCGAGTGGTTCTTCACCGGGGACATCGGTCGGATGGACGAGGACGGTGACCTGTGGATTCTCGACCGGATGAAGGACCTCGTCATCCGTGGTGGCTACAACGTCTATCCCCGCGAAGTCGAGGAGGTCCTCTACAACCACCCCGATGTCCTCGAAGCGGCGGTCATCGGAGTCCCCGACGAGCAACTGGGCGAGGAGATAGCGGCCGTGGTCACCCCGCAGCCCGGCTCGACGATTGTCCCCGCCGACCTGCGTGCGTGGCTCTCCGAGCAGCTCGCCGCCTACAAGGTCCCGCGGATCTACCGGGTAGTCGAAGCTCTCCCCAAGGGGGCGACCGGAAAGATCCTCAAGCGTCAGATCGACCGCGGCGACATCGCGACAACCGGTGAACGGCCCGCCCGGACCGCCACCCCCACCACCTGAACGAAGGGAGCGACCCGTGGATTTCACGACGGACGCCAGGACCGCCGAGCTGCAGGAGCAGCTCAACGCCTTCATGGACGAGCACGTGTACCCGATCGAGGCGACCTACCAGGAGCAGCTCGACGCGGCCCCCGACCGCTGGTCGCCGCCGCCGATCATCGAGCAGGCGAAGGAAGAAGCCCGCCGGCAGGGATTGTGGAACCTCTTCCTTCCGGGGCAGGACGGCGTTGGATTGACCAACCTCCAGTACGCGCCGTTGTGCGAGACGCTCGGGCGCAGCCTGCACATCGCCCCGGTTGCGACCAACTGCGCGGCTCCCGACACCGGGAACATGGAGGTGCTGCACATGTTCGGGACCCCGGAGCAGAAGGAACAGTGGCTACAGCCGCTTCTCGCCGGGGAGATCCGATCGGCCTTCGCCATGACCGAGCCACGCGTGGCCAGTTCCGACGCGACCAACATCGAGAGTTCGATCGTCCGTGACGGCGATGAATACATCATCAACGGTCGAAAGTGGTACATCTCCGGTGCGATGAACCCCGATGCCAAGGTCTTCATCGTCATGGGTAAGACCGATCCCTCGGCCGCACGTAACAAGCAGCAGTCGATGGTCCTCGTTCCACGCGACACCCCGGGGGTCGACGTCCGCCGCGGGATGAAGGTGTTCGGTTATGACGACCGCGACCACGGTGGACATGCGGAGATCGACTTCACCGATGTACGGGTTCCGGTGAGCAACCTCATCGGCGAGGAGGGGGCGGGATTCGCGATAGCCCAGGCCCGGCTCGGGCCCGGCCGCATCCACCACTGCATGCGCCTCATCGGAATCGCCGAGCGCTCGCTCGAGCTCATGGTCGCCCGGGCTGCGAGCCGCGTCAGCTTCGGCAAGCCGTTGTCGGAGCAGGGAGTCGTCCGTGACTGGATCGCGGAGTCACGGGTGCGAATCGAGCAGCTCCGTCTACTCACCCTCAAGACCGCCTGGTTGATGGATACCGTGGGGAACAAGGGGGCTCACACGGAGATCCAGGCGATCAAAATCGCCGCGCCCGCCACGGTCGAATGGATCCTCGACAAGGCGGTTCAAGTGCACGGCGCCGGCGGTCTGAGTCAGGACTTCCCGGTGGCGGAGTGGTATGCCCAGGTCCGCACCCTCCGCTTCGCCGACGGTCCCGACGAGGTGCACAAGAATGCGCTCGCCCGCAACGAGATCCGCAGGATGACGGCCGATGTCTGATCTGCACGAGCGGGTCGAACAACTCCTCGCGAGCTACGACCCCCAGACCACGACGAGTGCAGAGTTCCTCGCCGCACAGTTCGACCAAGGGCTGGCCTGGGTTCACTTCCCCGAGGGGAAGGGCGGGTTGGGCCTGGCCCGGGGACGACAGCTGGAGGTCGACGCACTGCTCGACGCGGCGGGAGCGCCGCGACCGGACCTCGGACGCAACAGCATCGGCCTGGGTATGGCCGCACCGACGATTCTCGCGTTCGGTAGCGAAGAGATGCAGCAGCGCTATTTGCGGCCGTTATTCGCGGGCACCGAAGTCTGGTGTCAGCTGTTCAGCGAGCCCGGCGCCGGATCGGACCTCGCGGCCGTCGCCACCCGCGCGGTCCGCGACGGCGACGACTGGGTCGTGGACGGGCAGAAGGTGTGGACCTCCGGGGCCCATAACGCCGATCTGGCGATCCTCCTCGCCCGCACCGACACCTCCGTTCCCAAGCATGCAGGGATGACCTACTTCATTCTCGACATGACGGAGCCCGGCGTCGACGTACGGCCGCTGCGCCAGATCACCGGCGAGGCCGAGTTCAACGAGGTGTTCCTCTCCGGCGTCCGGGTGCCCGACAGCAACAGGGTCGGCGACGTCGGTCAGGGGTGGGAGGTGGCCACGACGACGCTCAACAACGAGCGTGTCGCCATCGGCGCCGGCAACGTCCGCGAGGCGGGCCAGATCGGTCTCGTGGCCCGGCGCTGGCGCGAGGACGTGTCCGTGCGCACGCCGGGCCACCACGCCGAGCTCATGCAGTGGTGGGTCGACACCGAGGTGACCCGGCTGGCCGGAGAGCGTCTGAGTCAGTCCCTCGAGGCGGGCCAGCCGGGCCCGGAGACCTCCGCGATGAAGCTCGCCTTCGCCCACCAGGCGCAGCAGGTGAGCGGATTCGCTCTCGAGGTAGCGCCAGAGGACGGTCTGACGTACCACGACTGGACGATGGTGCGGCCCGAGGGGGGTTCTTTCCTCGGGCACGGCCCCGGCTACCGGTACCTCCGCGCCAAGGGCAACTCGATAGAGGGAGGCACCAGCGAGATCATGCGCAACGTCATCGCCGAGCGAGTGCTCGGCCTGCCCGCCGACCACCGCCCTGACAAGGGGATCGCCTTCAAGGACGTGCCGCGATGATCGACCTACTTAATTCTGATGTCGAAGAGTCCCTGCGCCTGAGCGTCCGTTCCGCTCTCCGGCGCACTCACGATGACGCGCTTCTCACCCGTCTGGCCGACGAGCCGGATACCGACGTCACCACCATGTGGCGGGTACTCGCCGAGCAGCTCGGCCTCGCCGGCCTGCTCGTTCCCGAGAGCCTCGGGGGGTCTGATGCGAGCGCCCGCGAAGCCGCAGTCGTCTTGGAGGAGCTGGGGGCTTCCGTCGCGCCCGTGCCCTTCCTCACCAGCGCGGTCATCGCCACCACCGCCCTCGTTCACGCTGGCGACGAGGGTCTCCTCCCGGCGCTCGCAGCGGGTGAGCGCACAGCTGCGCTCGTTCTGCCGTGGACCGCCCGGCGGGGGTCGTGGTCGCCGGTAGACCACGACGCTGCTCCGGTCGCCGGGGCGCTCGGGGCCGACCTGTTCCTCGTCCCGGTCCGGGACGCCGAGGGCGGCACCTCCCTACGCGCCTACGACCGGGACGAAGTGGATCTCACGCCGATTGTCTCGCTGGACGTGACCCGGCCGCTGGCCCGGGTCGTCGTTGCGGGCGCCGGCACCGAGGTCGCTTCCGGACGCACGGCCACCGAGTCCGTCGACGCCGCCCTCGCGGCAGGAGCCGCGCTCCTTGCCTCGGAGCAGCTCGGACTGACCCGGTGGAGCCTGGAGGCCACCGTGGACTACACGAAGAACCGTGTGCAGTTCGCCCGGCCGATCGGTTCCTTCCAGGCGATCAAGCACCGGCTGGCCGATCTCTATCTGCTCCTCGTCAACGCCCAGGCGGCCGCCCGATATGCCGCCGCCACGCTCGCCGAAGACGACCCCGACCAGTACGTGGCCCAGGCCCTCGCCCAGTCTTTCTGCTCCGATGCGGCCGTTCGGGCCACGGAGGAGGCCCTGCAACTGCACGGCGGCATCGGCATGACGTGGGAGGCGCCGGTCCACACCAGGCTGAAACGAGCGAAATCTGATCAACTCGCCCTCGGCACGCCGGACCGTCACCGCACCGACCTCGCTGAACTCGTGGATCTCCCAGTGAGCTGACAACCCGTTCCGAGACCACTACACACCACAGAGGACCCACCATGCGTGAAGCAGTCATCGTCTCCACGGCCCGAACCCCGATCGGCCGCGCCTACCGCGGCGCCTTCAACGACACCCAGGCCCAGGAGCTCATCGGCCATGCCGTGCGGCACGCCGTCGACCGCGCCGGCGTCGACGACGCGCGCGTCGAGGACGTCGTGATCGGCGCGGCCCTGCAGCAGGGTTCGACCGCGATGAACATCGGTAGGCAGGCCGCGATGCGTGCCGGGCTGCCGGTATCCGTCGCCGGGATGGCCGTCGACCGGCAGTGCGCCAGCGGCCTCATGGCCATAGCGACCGCGTCGAAGCAGGTAGCCATGGACGGAATGGACATCGTCGTCGGAGGAGGCGTCGACTCGATCTCGCTCGTACAGAACGAACACATCAACGACTACCGCGCGCAGGACCCGTGGCTCGTCGGACATGTGCCCGCGCTGTACATGTCGATGCTCGAAACGGCGGAGGTGGTCGCGCAGCGCTACGGCGTCAGCCGGGAAGCCCAGGACGAGTACGCGCTGCAGTCCCAGCAACGGACCGCATCGGCCCAGGCGGCCGGGGCCTTCGACGACGAGATCGTCCCGCTGCCGTCGACGATGCTCACGAAGGACCGCACGACGGGTGAGGTCGGGTCGCGGAAGGTGACACTCGCCAAGGACGAGGGTAACCGCCCGGGAACAGCCATCGAGGACCTGCGCAAGCTCGATCCGGTCCTCGCCGGGGCAGGCTCGGAGGGAATGTCGATCACCGCGGGTAACGCATCGCAGCTCTCCGACGGAGCCTCCGCCGCGGTCGTCATGGAAGCCGCGGAGGCCTCACGTCTGGGACTGAGCCCGCTCGGTGCCCTGCGCGGGATCGCCGTCGCCGGATGCGAGCCCGACGAGATGGGCATCGGTCCGGTCTATGCGGTGCCGAAGCTGCTCAAGCAACACGGCTTGACCGTCGACGACATTGACCTCTGGGAGCTGAACGAAGCCTTCGCCGTACAGGCCCTCTACTGCCGCGACATCCTCGGCATCGACCCGGAGAAATACAACGTCAACGGCGGAGCCATCTCCATCGGCCACCCCTACGGCATGAGCGGTGCCCGTATGGCCGGGCACATCCTGATCGAGGGCCGTCGCCGTGGCGCCAAGTACGGCATTGTGACGATGTGTGTCGGAGGCGGCATGGGTGCAGCCGGCTTGTTCGAGATCTTCTGAGACGTCCAACCCTACTGAGGAGCCCGAGTGCCCGAGTCCGTCTTCGTTGCCAACCGTGGAGAAGTGGCCCTGCGCATCGTGCGGGCCGCCCGTGAGCTCGGTCTCGACGTCGTCGTCGCCGTCACCCGCGCCGAGGTCGACTCCCTCGCCGCTCGGCTCGCCACGGCGGTCCACGTCCTCCCGGGTGAGGGCGCGGCGGCCTACCTCGACGCCGACGCCCTCGTCGCCGGGGCGACGGAACACGGGTGCACCCTGCTGCACCCCGGCTACGGCTTCCTCAGCGAGAGTCCTGCACTCGCCCGGGCGTGTGCTGACGCGGGCGTCACCTTCGTCGGTCCGGATGCGTCGCTCCTCGAACTGTTCGGCGACAAGGGCAGCGCCCGGTCGGCGGCTCAGGAGGCCGGGGTGCCGGTTCTGCCCGCCACCGATGTCGGTGTCACACGCGAGCAGGCGGAGGCCTTCGCCCGCGAGCAGGAGCCCGCCGGCGTCATGATCAAGGCGGCGGCCGGAGGGGGCGGTCGTGGCATGCGCGCAGTCCCCTCCGGGGAGCAACTGGGTGAGGCATGGGAGCGGGCCCGGTCGGAAGCCGAGCGTGGTTTCGGCTCCGGGGCCCTCTTCGCCGAGCTCTACGTCGAGAGGGCGCGCCATATCGAAGTGCAGGTCATCGGGGACGGCGACAAGATCACCCATCTCGGCGAGCGGGACTGCACCGTGCAGAGACGTTTCCAGAAGATTGTGGAGGTCGCGCCCGCCCCCGGCCTGCCCGACGCGGTACGGGCCGATCTCCACGCGGCGGCCCGCCGGCTCCTGTCCGGCCGTGGCTACCGCGGTCTCGCGACGGTCGAGTTCCTCGTCGACGCCGACGATCCGACCCGTTGGTGGTTCATCGAGGTCAACCCGCGACTGCAGGTCGAGCACCCGGTGACCGAGTTCGTCACCGGTGTCGACCTCGTTCTCACCCAACTGCGTCTCGCGTTGGGCGGGACCCTGACCGATCTCGGTCTGGCATCGCCTCCCCGCGTCGTCGGTGCGGCTGTGGAACTGCGGGTGGCGGCCGAGCGCACGGGCAGCAACGGCGAGGTCCTCCCGGCGAGCGGCGTCGTCTCCGCCCTCGCCCTGCCGGCCGGGCCGGGGGTGCGCGTCGACACTCACCTCGTAGAGGGCACGCGCGTGGACGGCTCCTTCGATTCCCTCGTCGCGAAGGTCATCACCCACAGCCAGGAAGGGCAGGCCGGGGCGCTTTCCAAGGCGCGCTGGGCTCTCGATGAGTGCACGGTCGGGGGCCTGGACACCAACTTGGCCACGTTGCGCGAACTGCTCGCGCATGCCGACCTGCCCACGTGGTCGGTTACGACGACGTGGTTCGACTCCGCCGGCCTGACGCGGGCAGCGGGGCCGTCGGACCTGACGGACGGAGAGATTCTCGCCGAGATGAGCGGGACAGTCATCGCTGTGCTCGTCGAGGAGGGACAAGACGTCGCCGCAGGCACACCGCTCGTGATCATCGAAGCGATGAAGATGGAGCACCTCGTACCGGCGCCGGCTTCCGGGGAGGTGACGGCGGTCCAGGCCTCCGCAGGCGCGAGCGTAACCGCCGGCGACCTGATCGCGAGGCTCAGGCCGTCGGCGGACCAGTCCGCGGCCGGTGTCGCCGAGGACGGCCCCGACCTCGACTCGGAGCGGCCCGACCTCACGCGGCTGCTCGAGCGACGCGCCCGGCTCATGGACGAGGCCCGGACCGGGGCGGTCGCCAAGCGCCACGCCCGCGGCCAGCGGACCGCTCGGGAGAACATCGCCGACCTCGTCGACGAGGGCAGTTTCGTCGAGTACGGCGGATTCGCCGTGGCGGCCCAACGCGCCCGCCGAACCGAGGAAGACCTCATCGCGAACACACCGGCCGACGGCATCATCACCGGGATCGGCCGGGTCACGGCGGCCCCGGCGGAGGACACCCGCTGCGCCGTCCTCGCCTACGACTACACCGTCCTCGCCGGTACCCAGGGATACCTCAACCACAAGAAAACAGACCGCATGCTCGAGCTGGCAGAGCAGCAGCGGCTGCCCGTGGTCCTCTTCGCCGAAGGTGGCGGTGGTCGTCCCGGCGATACCGACACGACCGTGGTCAGTGGCCTCGACGTGCCGACCTTCGCGACGATGGGGCGCCTCAGCGGGCAGGTGCCCACGATCGGCATCGCCGCCGGCCGCTGCTTCGCGGGCAACGCCGCCCTCCTCGGGTGTTGCGATGTCGTCATCGCCACCCGCGACTCGACCATCGGGATGGGCGGCCCGGCGATGATCGAAGGCGGTGGCCTCGGGCTCTACTCTCCGGACGAGGTCGGCCCCATCGACGTCCAGAGCGGCAACGGCGTCGTCGACGTCGTCGTGGCCGACGAGGCGGAGGCGGTCGCGGTGGCCCGGCGCTACCTCGGCTACTTCCAGGGTGTGCAGCCGGAGTGGGCCGCAGTCGATCAGCGTGCACTGCGCCACGTCGTCCCTGAGAACCGGGTCCGGGCCTACGACATCCACGCCGCGATAGAGGCGCTGTCCGACGAGGGCTCGGTGCTGGAGCTGCGAGCAGGCTTCGCGCGTGGGGTGGTCACCTGCCTGGTGCGCATCGAGGGACGCCCGATGGGTCTTGTCGCCAACAACCCGCGCCACCTCGGTGGGGCGATCGACGCACCGGCCGCCGACAAGCTCGCTCGCTTTCTGCAACTCTGTGACGCCCACGGGCTACCCGTCGTCTCGCTGTGCGACACCCCGGGATTCATGGTGGGGCCCGATCACGAGCGCACCGCCACCGTGCGGCACTTCGCCCGTCTCTTCGTCATCGGGGCCCACCTGCGGGTCCCGATCGTCACCGTCGTCCTGCGCAAGGCCTACGGGCTGGGGGCGCAGGCGATGGCTGCCGGCGGATTCCACCGACCGGCCGCGACGCTCGCCTGGCCCACCGGCGAGGTCGGAGGGATGGGGCTCGAGGGGGCCGTGCGGCTCGGTTTCCGCCGCGAACTCGAGGCTATCGCCGATCCGGTCGAACGACGCGAGCTCGAAGAGAAATTGTTGGCCGACATGTACGAGCGCGGGCGGGCCGTCAACGCCGCTGCCGCTGTCGAACTCGATGACGTCATCGACCCGGCCGACACCCGCCGGTGGATTCTCACGGCGGCAGCGGCGACCCCGGCCGCGGTCGACACGTCTACCCGCTACATCGACACCTGGTGAACCGGAGGAGCGCAGGAGTGAACCACACCCGACACGTAGAGGACGTCCGACGGCGCCAGGAGAGAGTGCGTCCCGCGGACACACCGCGCGATGTCGTCCACCCCCTGGGCGATCTCACCGTGCCCGAGTATGTCGACGCGTGGGCCCGGGAGCGCCCCGATCGGCCAGCCGTCATTCACGGTGATGTCAGGATCGACTACCGTTCTCTCGCCGACCGTCATGCCCGGTGGGCCGGTTGGCTGCGGGCGCACGGGGTGCTACCCGGGGAGCGCGTGGGCGTTCACCTCGGTAACGTGCCCGAGTTCATCGTGGCTTTCCTCGGGACCCTGCGGGCGGGATGCGTGCACGTCCCTGTCAATCCGATGTTCCAACACGCCGAGCTCCGCCATGAGCTCGGTGATTCCGGTGCCCAGGTGGTCGTGACCAGCGCCGCCCTGGCGGACAGACTCTGCAGCATCGCCGCCGAGACCGAGGTGCGCACTGTGGTGGTTCTCGGGGGAGAGGGGGACCCACTGCCCTCCGTCGACGGGGTCGAGGTGGTCCGTTGGTCCGAGACGGTCGACGCGGAGCCGTTGTCCGAGCCCGCACGAGACCTCGACGCTCTCGCCGCGCTCAACTACACCGGCGGCACGACCGGGCTGCCCAAGGGATGCGAGCACACCCAACGGCACATGGTCTACACCGCGGTCAGCGGGGCGGGGGCCAACGGTCTCGTCGACGACGACATCGTGTCACTGTGTTTCATCCCGGTCTTTTGGATCGCGGGGGAGGATCTGGGCATCCTCATCCCGCTCGTGCTGGGGGGCACGACGGTCCTGCTCGAACGGTGGGACGCGGCCGCGGTCGTCGACCTCGTCGAACGGCACCGGGTGACCATGACGGCGGCGACCGTCGAGAACTTCCTCGACATCCTGCGCGTGCCCGGAGTTGAGGAACGTGACCTGACCTCTTTCGTCGCGCCCATGGCGATGTCCTTCATCCAAAAACTGACTCCCGAGATCCGTAGGCGATGGTCTGATGTCATCGGTGAAGGGTCGGTCTTGCGGGAGGGGTCCTACGGCATGACAGAGAGCCACACAGTCGACGTCGTGCCCTACGGCTTCCATCTGAACGACCACGACTTGCTGACAGAACCCGTCTTCTGCGGGTTGCCGGTTCCGGGGACCGATGTGATCGTCGTGGACCCGGTGACCGCCGACCCGATGCCCTTCGGTGAGGCGGGGGAGATCCTCCTCCGGAGCCCTTCGATCATGAACGGCTACTGGCGTAATCCGGAAGCCAGCGCCGCGCAGCTGCGCGATGGCTGGCTTCACACAGGTGACACCGGTTATCTCGACGACGACGGTTGCCTGCATTACCTGGCGCGAAGCAAGGACCTGATCAAGGTCAGGGGCATGAGCGTATTCCCCGCCGAGGTGGAGATGATTCTCGCTGACCATCCCGACATCGGCTCGGTGGCGGTCGTCCCGGCCGAGGACTCGGTGACGGGACAGCGGCCGGTCGCCTTCGTCAGTGCCCGAGCCGGCGGATCACTGTCCGCGGAAGCGGTGGAGGAGTGGGCTCGCAGCCGGATGGCGAGTTACAAGGTGCCGCTCGTCGAAGTGGTCGAGTCCTTTCCGCTCACCGATACGGGCAAAATCCGCAAACTCACGCTGCTGACCCGTGCGCAGGAGCTCGCCGACACTCTGGACTGAGGGTTTCCTGTCGCGAATTCTCATGCCCATCCGAGGGCGAGACCCCACGCATGCCCTGGGAGTACGAGGGCAGACAGTCCTTCCCCATCCTCATCAGAACTGGTCAGGATGGTTCCGCCGTGTCCCCGGCACGTCCCGGGCAGCCGTGTGGGGGAGCTGGTCCGGGCGCCGGGCGAAGTCGACTGATGTGACCCTTGACACAAACTGAATCTGAGTTCAATATTGGGACTTGAATCAGAGTTCGAGTACAGGAGTCCAGATGACAGCACCAACAGCGGCGTCAGACATTGTGCACGCGAGGGCGACCAGGAAAGTTTTCCTGCGACTGGTGCCCCTGCTCATGGCGGCCTACTTCATGGCCTTCGTCGACCGGACCAACGTCGGTCTCGCCAAGAACGCGCTGGAAATCGACGCAGGGATCAACGCAGCGGCCTACGGTCTCGGAGCGGGCCTGTTCTTCATCACGTACGCGTTCCTCGAGGTGCCGAGCAACCTGATCCTGCACAGGATCGGGGCCAAGGTGTGGATCAGCCGCATCGCTCTCACCTGGGGCCTCATCACCATCGCGATGATGTTCATTTCGAGCCCCATGACCTTCTACATCCTGCGTCTACTGTTGGGCGCGGCCGAGGCTGGTCTCTACCCCGGAATCATGTACCTCATCACCACCTGGTTCGCGCAGAAGGATCGCGCCACGGCTGTAGGCCTCATTCTCACGGCCTCATCCGTCGCCTTCATCGTCGCCAACCCCATCGGCGGTGCACTCATGAAGTTGGACGGCATCGCGGGTCTGCACGGCTGGCAGTGGCTCTTCATACT
This sequence comes from Dietzia maris, assembly GCF_036287335.1. Taxonomy (NCBI): domain Bacteria; kingdom Bacillati; phylum Actinomycetota; class Actinomycetes; order Mycobacteriales; family Dietziaceae; genus Dietzia; species Dietzia maris. The sequence continues at coordinate 3,540,934 of NZ_CP143053.1, read as the reverse complement.
CGAGGGCATCCCGACTGTGATCCTCGGCGTCATCCTGTACATCACGCTGCCCAATTCGCCGGAGAAGGCACCATGGCTCGAACCGGAGGAGGCGCGCGAACTGACTCGCCGCGCCGTCGGGAACGAGGTCGAGGAGTCGAACCCGGGCGCAATCGTCCGTACTGCGATGTCCAAGCCTTTTCTGCTGGCCATCGCGGGCATCTACTTCATCAACCAGATTGCGACCTACGGCGTCATTTTCTTCGTCCCCTCGATCGTCGAGGCGATGAATGTGACCGACAGCTTCATGATCGGACTCATCTCGGGCGTCGTCGGCATCGGTGCCGTCATCGGCGTGGTGTTCATCCCCCGTGTACTCAAGCGCAATCCCGGCACGGAGGTGCGGCTCATCGGCATCACGACCGCGGCCGTGATCGTCCTGGCGTTGCTGTTCATCTTGGTCGGGAATCCGGTGACCAAGATGCTCATCCTCAGCGCGGCCATGCTCTTCATCGTGGGGGTTCAGCCTCTCTACTGGTCCGTCCTCATGGCTCGCCTGGGGGGAGTCGCCGCAGCTGCCGGCCTGGCTTTCGTCAACACCATCGGACTCACCGGTGCCTTCGTGGGGCCGTACGCCTTCGGTCTTGCGGAGACGGCAACCGGCTCACCGTCCTCCGGACTGTGGGTAGTCGTGGGCACGACCTTCATCGGACTGTTGCTTGTCCCCCTGCTGAGGAAGCTGCTCGAGCGCCACGACAGTGAGAACCCGACGCAGGAGCTGGTCGAGCACAAGACCGAAAAGCCCGTGGTCATCCCCGGACACGCGCTCTGACCCGGCGGTTCGTCCACGATCTCGTACGGCGAATTCTGACAACCCACATGCCCGGCGATAGGACAACGGTCCCGAGCCGCGGGTGTGATCCTCGCGGAAACGCGGGCTCGACCAGCGCCTGTATCCGCATTCAACTACCGCTTTTTTACACCTGAGAGCCAGAAGGAGAAAGCTATGGCGACCGTCCCGACAGTGACAGGGGATATCGACTCCGCCGATCTCGGCCGAGTGCTGGCCCACGAACACATCTTCGTGCTGGGGGAGGAGTACCGGGAGAACTACCAAGACGACTGGGACGAAGATGCCAAGGTCGCCGAGGCGGTAGCAGAACTCGGACAACTGCCTGACCTGGGAATCGACACGATCCTCGACCCGACTGTACTGGGACTGGGTCGCTACCTACCTCGAGTGCAGCGGGTAGCCGAACAGGTCGACGTCAACATCGTCGTCGCCACCGGCTTGTACACGTACAACGAGATCCCCTTCCAGTTCCACTACACGGGTCCCGGTCTCCTTTTCGACGTCCCTGAACCGCTGACGCAGCTCTTTCTTAAGGACCTGCGCGAGGGCATCGCCGACACGGGCGTGCGTGCCGGCTTCCTCAAGTGCGCCATCGAAGAGCAGGGTCTGACCCCGGGCGTCGAGCGAGCGATGCGGGCAGTCGGTGCCGCCAGCGCCGAAAGTGGTGCTCCGATCACGGTGCACACCAACCCCCACACCGGCTCGGGCCTTGTGGCCCAGAGCGTGCTCGCCGAAGAGGGTGCCGACCTGTCGAAGGTCGTGATCGGCCACAGCGGGGACACCACCGACGTCGACTACCTCTGCAAGGTCGCTGACGCGGGCTCCTACCTGGGTATGGATCGGTTTGGGCTGGACGTACTCCTACCCTTCGAGGATCGGGTGGCCACGGTGTTGGAGATGCTGCGCCGCGGCTACGCCGAGCGGATGGTGCTCGCACATGATGCGGCGTGCTTCATCGACTGGTTCGACCCCGAAGCCAAGCGCCGGGTGGTCCCGCAGTGGAACTACCGGCACATCAGTGAGGACGTCATCCCCGCGCTCCTCGAGGGCGGTGCGTCACAGGACGACATAGACACGATGCTCATCAAGAATCCGCGCGCGTACTTCGAAGGGTGATCCATTCCGGTACTGCGGTGACGCCGGGTGACTGGCCTATACGTCCTGCCCCGCCCCGCCCCGCCCCGACTCAGGCGGGGCGGGGCGGGGCTGGAATCTGGTAGCAGTCAGTGCGCGAAGACCGGGGGGCGCTTCTCGACGAACGCCCGGGCCGCCTCGACGTGGTCGTCGGTCAGTCCGCACTCCTTGTGTCGCGGGACCTCTCCCATCATGGACTCCGACAACGTCTGGTGCGGGGCCTCTCGCAGATTGCTCTTGATGTACCGCAGGGTCAGTGCCGGGCCGTTGGCCAGACGGGTCGCGAGCTCTGTGGTCATCCGTGTGAGCTCATCTTCGGAGACGAGTTGGGTGAGCAGATTCAGGTCGAGACATGCTTGTCCGTCGAGGCGGGGATTCAGCAGCAGCAACTCGCGAGCACGCGCCGGGCCGACCAGCCGGTCGAGCAGCCACGCGACGCCAAAGTCGCCGGACAGTGCCACTGCGGCGAAAGCCGTCGCCATGACGGTCCGTGGTGTTCCGATTCGCAGATCGGTGGCGAGGGCCAAGCCCAGTCCGGCGCCGGCTGCAGCGCCGGGAATGGCCGCGATCGTCGGCTTGGTGAAGGCGTGCAGACGCCCGACGGTGAGTTCCTGGTGGCGCAGCTGCTCGGCGACCGCGTCGGGGTCGACCTCGGTGGCGCCGCCTCCTTCTCCGCCGTCCTCGTCGAACTGCTGGACGTCGCCACCAGCGCAGAATGCGCGTCCCGCGCCGGTGAGGACGAGAACGCGCACGGCGGGATCCTCGTCGGCGTGTGCGAGTAGTTCGCCGAGTCGCTCGATCATCGGCACCGACATCGCGTTTCGTCGGTCCGGCCGGTTGAGGGTGATGGTCGCGATTCCCTCAGTGATGTCGTAGAGGACGTGGTCGGTATCAGTCACGGGATCTCCTGGTGTCGGGGTTCGGATCGGGGCCGGGTGGAAGGGAATGGTCGGACGAAAGCGATGGTGGCGATCATCGGGAGGACGGCCAGCACGAGCATGGCCCTGGGGAAGCCGATGGCCTCACCGAGACCGCCAACCGCGGCTGCGCCCAAACTGCCGCCCAGAAGGAAGACCAAAGTCAGTAGACCGAGGGCCCCGCCCCGGGTGTTCACGGGCACCGAGTCGGCTACGAGCGCGGTCATCGCGGGCTGCCCCAGGCCGAAGGCGAGCACGAGAACGAGTGTGGCAGCGATGAGGGCGACGGCGTCTACCCGGGCGGCTCCCGTGGCGGCCAGAGCTATGGCCGAGGTGGTTCCGATCGTCGCGAGAAGTTGGCTGCGCGGCGCGCCGAACCTGATGAGCATCGGGCCGGTGATGCGCGGCGCGACGATACCGAGCGCGGCGCAGGGGACGAGAAGTAGTCCGACTCGCGCCCCGGACCATCCATCGGCGATGAGGACCGTGGGTACAGCAACCAGGATTCCGAACCACGCCGCTGGAAGGCTCACCGCGGTGAGTAGGCTCCGGCGGGCTATTCGGTCGCTGACGAGGCCGGCGGGCACGACCCCGTGCGGCCGCCAGCGCGAACGCAGGACCGCGGTGGGTCCGCAGACGAGTAGGAGCGCGCCACCTGCGGCCGCCACGATCGGGCCCAGCGTCGCTGCCTGCAGGGACATCACGGCGCCGATAGCCGCGCCCCCGATGAGGGCCACTCCGGCGGGGTCCAGCGTCGCGCCCTGCTGGCGATCTGTAGGCAGGTCGCGCCTCACGAGAGGAACGATGAGCAGGGTGAGCACCGGGATGGCGACGACCGGCCGCCAGCCGAAGGGGTCGACGAGCAGGGCCCCGGCCACCGGACCGAGTGCGTTGATGGTCGCTCCGATGCCTGAGTACGTCGCCATGGCGCGCGCTCTCGAGTCGCCCGCGAATAGCGCCTGGACTGCGGCGATGGTCAGCGCCGGGACGGCTGCAGCTCCCAGTCCCTGCAGGGTGCGTGTAGCGATGAGGGCCGGGAGGGAATCGACGAGCGCCCCCGCACAGGCCGCGGTGACCATGATCGATATGCCCACGAGAAGGGGCAGCCGGATGCCGAAAAAGTCGCCCAGGCGTCCGAAGAGAGCGCTGCCCACCGCAAGGGCCAGCGAGTAGCAGCTGACGACGAGAGCGGCACGACCAGCTGTGAGGTTGAGATCGTTCGCGATCGCCGGCAGGGCGACAGCGACCGCCGCGCTGCCGAGGCCGGTCACGCCGAAGAGCACGGCGATGGCCCAGGCGAGCGTCCCGCGGTGCGGTGCCGGTGGCGGGCTGGCGCTGGAGATGGTCACTCCTCAGGCGAGGCGGCAAGGACTTGAAGGTGAATCAGGGTTCAAGTATACCTGTAGTCAGATTAACCTTGAAGGAGTCCCGCTTTGACGTCTATGTCTCCGGTGACGGCCCCGTCCGACGGGCGCCCTGTGCGGGCACTTCTGATCGACTACGGGGGAGTGCTCACGGTCCCGCTGGGTTCAGCCTTCCGTGGAATCGCCGCCGACGCGGGACTCGAACCGAGTCAGGTGCTTGGCGTGCTCGGCACCCATGAAGGGGCACGCTCTGCGCTGGTGGAGCACGAGGTGGGACAGCTGGATGATGAGGGTTTCGAGGATGCGTTCGCGGCAGCCCTTGTCGAGGCAGGGGGAAAGGTCGAGGCGCGGGGGCTGCTGGCCGCCCTGGGCGCCCACCTCGAGCTGGACCCGTCGATGATCGACCTGGTCCGCCGGATTCGTGCCGCAGGCGTACCGGTGGCGCTCGTCTCCAACTCCCTCGGTCGGGATTGTTATTCCCGCATCGACCTCGACGAACTCTTCGATGTCAGTGTGATCTCCGCTCAAGTGGGTGTACGCAAACCATCACGCGAGATCTACCGCATCGCGTGTGCTCGGCTCGGCGTGGCACCGGATGAGTGCCTGCTCGTCGACGACCTCGAGCACAACCTCGTCGGTGCTGCCCGTCTGGGAATCACCGGCGTCCTCCACCGAACCGCCGAGGAGACGATCGGCGCCGTTCACGACCTCTTGCACCTGCCCGCCCCATCCGTCATCGGCCAGTAGCCGGCACACCATCAGAAAAGGACCACCACGATGTTTGAACTCAGCGAGCGCGGACAGGACTACCGCGACCGTCTCCTCACCTTCATGGAAGAGCACGTCTATCCCGCGGAGAGCGTCTACCGCGAGCAGATGCGTGCATCGGGCGATGCGAACCACCAGCCGCAGGTGCTCGAAGACCTCAAGGCCGAGGCTCGTAGCCAGGGTCTGTGGAATCTGTTCCACCCGCATCCGGAGTGGGGACCGGGCCTGACCAACCTCGAGTACGCGCACCTCGCCGAGATCACCGGACGCAGCCTTGAGATCGCACCCGAGGCCATCAACTGCAACGCCCCGGACACCGGCAACATGGAGGTGCTCACCCTCTTCGGCACCGAGGAGCACAAAGAAAAGTACCTGCGGCCGCTTCTCGCGGGCGAGATGGCCTCCGCGTTCGCCATGACCGAGCCCGCCGTCGCGAGCTCCGACGCGACCAACATCGAGACCCGCATGGAGCGCGATGGTGACGAGTACGTCATCAACGGGCGCAAGTGGTGGACGTCGAACGCCTTGCACAAGAACTGCAAGGTCATGATCGTCATGGGCAAAACCGATCCAGACGCCCCCATTCACCGGCAGCAGTCGATGATGGTGGTCCCCCTCGACACCCCGGGAGTGAAGATCGAACGCGGTCTCCCGGTCTTCGGGTACATGGATCGGGAAGGTCATGCGGAGGTGACGTTCACCGATGTGCGCGTGCCCCGCTCCGCCCTTCTCGCCGGCGAGGGGGATGGCTTCATGATCTCCCAGGCACGACTCGGCCCGGGTCGTATCCATCACTGCATGCGCGCCATCGGTGTCGCCGAGCGCGCCCTCGACCTGATGATCGACCGCGCACAGTCGCGGGTGACGTTCGGCGAGCCGGTGGCGAACCGGGCCAACATCATGGATTGGGTCGCCGAATCGCGCATCGAGATCGAGATGGCCCGCCTGCTCACCCTGAAGGCGGCACACATGATGGACACCGTCGGCAACAAGGTGGCGCGCACGGAGATCGCCGCGATCAAGGTCGCGGCCCCAGCTGTCGCGTTGAAGGTTATCGACCGCGCCATCCAGGTGCATGGCGGTGGCGGCGTGAGCGACGACTTCCCTCTCGCGCTCTGGTACGCCCATATGCGCACCCTGCGTCTCGCCGATGGTCCGGACGAGGTGCACAAGATGACCATCGCGCGTCGCGAGTACCGTCGCCGCGATCCCGAGTGGGGGCGGAAGAAGTGATCGAGGGCATCGACACGGAGGCGATGACGGAGTGGCTCGCCGAGCGAGTGGAGGTCGAGCAGCCGTTGACCTACGAACGTGTGGGTTTGGGTCAGTCCAACCTGACCTACCTGGCGACAGACGTCAGGGGCCGCCGGTTGGTGTTACGCCGTCCACCGATGGGCGAGATCCTCGCCTCCGCGCATGATGTCGCGCGGGAGCACCGGATTCTCTCGGCTCTCCAGGACACGCGGGTACCCTTGCCTGTCGTCCACGGATTGTGCGAGGACCCGGCGGTCGCCGACCGTCCGGTACTCGTCGTGTCCTTCGTCGACGGGCTCGTGCTCGATGATCGAGCGGATGCGGAGCGGCTTTCCCCGGCTGCTCGGCACGCTGTGGGGCTGTCTCTGGCGGAGACCCTGGCACGCATTCACGCTGTCGATCTGGAGGAAGTCGGTCTCGCCGACCTCGCGAGCCGCAAGCCCTACGCCGCGCGGCAGCTGCGTCGGTGGGCTGGTCAATGGGAGCTGTCCCGCACCCGTGAGCTGGGCGAACTGGATCGGTTGACGAATCGTTTGCACGGGCTCGAACCGGCGCCCGGCGAAGTCGCACTCGTCCACGGCGACAGTCACCTCCGCAACATCATCATCGACCCGGATGACGCGCAGGTGCGCGCGATCCTCGACTGGGAGCTTGCCACCCTCGGCGACCCGCTCGCCGACCTCGGCACCTTGCTGGCCTACTGGCCCCAAGAGGGAGACCTGCCGACGATGCGCTTCGACGCCTCGACCGTGCCGGGCTTCGCAACACGGACCGAGCTGGTCGAGCACTACGCCGAGGTGTCAGGACGTGACGTTTCGGACTTGCCCTTCTGGCATGGTCTCGGACTGTGGAAGCTCGCGATCATTCTCGAGGGGGTTCGTCGGCGCCAGCTCGACGATCCGCGCAACCTCACGGCGATGGGTCAGATCCCGGCGGAGGCGGTCGATGAGCTCGTCGCCTGCGCTCATGCGGTGCTCGATGAGGCAGGGGAGATGTGATCTACGAGAGGGTCGTTCCCGGCTCGGGAAGCTGAGCCCGGTTGAGCGAGGGCCTCCGGTTGAAGGAGCGGACCCGTGCGGTTCGCCGCTCCACCATCCGGAGGTTCTCGCACCGGCCACTGCCGTCCCGTGGCCGCTCGACTGCACTAGCCTTGGGCCCCATGATCACCGCAATCGTCTTCGTCCACGCCGAGACGGCGCGGATCCCCGAGGTCGCCTCCGCCATCGCCGAGATCGACGGCGTGTCAGAGGTGTACTCCGTCACCGGCACCATCGACCTCATCGTGTTGGTCCGGGCGCGGCGCAACGAGGAGATCGCCGACATCGTCTCCGACCGCCTCAACAAGGTACCCGGCGTGCTGGACACCGAGACGCACATCGCGTTCCGCACCCAGTCCAAGCATGACCTCGAGGCCGCGTTCTCGATCGGTTACGAGGACTGACCGCTCATCTGCTGGAACGGGCGAGCCGGCGTGCCCGGCGCCGCGCGCGCTGCAACTCGGCGAGCAGGTCGGGGCCACCCCACCGACGGCGGTTCTCGCCGTCGGCCTCCGCCTCGCGCACCAGCTCCACCATCCGCTCGCAGGCCGGCGCCGACAGTCCGAGCTGACGGGCCATCTGCACGACCTTGCCCTGCAGGACGTCGATCTCGGTGGGCCGGCCGCGCAGCAGGTCGTCGTTCATGGACGAGGTGCCGTCGGCGTCGACCCGCATCACGGCCCGACCGAGTCGGCGGAACAGCGGGGTGGGCAGGCGCATCACGATCGGGAGGGCGCCCGCGGGCACGGCGAGCGGCACCCGGGGCACCACGCCGGCCGCGGTGAACACCCGGTTCGCCTCGGCCTGGCACAGGGCTACGCAACACCGCAGGTCGCGGTCGAGCAGCTCGGTGCGCAGCGGCAGGCCGGAGAGGGCCTGGACGGCGTTGTTGAGGTTCATGAGGATCTTGCCGTGCAGGACGGCCTGGATGTCGTCGGTGGGACGCAGCGGCAGGCCGGCCTCGGCGGCCGTGAGCAGCAGTGGGGTGAGCCTCGGGTGCTCGGCGATCCGGATCTCACCGGTGGACGTGCGGCGGTAGGTGGCGGGTCCGGTGCGGGCGACGTTGAACGGCACGACGCCGGCGATCACCGGCGCGGAGTCGACGCCTTCGCGGATGAGGTCGGCGGAGTGCAGCCCGTTCTGCAGACCGACCACGAGGGTGGTGGGTCGCAGGAGCGGTGCGAACTCCGCGGTGGCGGTGGCGGTCTGCCCGGCTTTGGTGCACATCAGCACGACATCGGTGCGGCGGACCGAATCCGGGGTGGTGGCCAGGGTGAGCATGTCCGCGGGGACGTGCAGGCGACCGCCCTCGTTGCCACCCGCCTCCACGGTGAGGCCCAGTTCGCGGATGGGGTCGAGGACGTGAGGTCGCCCGACGAGGGTCACGTCGGCGTGGCGGGCGAGTCGGCCGCCGAGGTAGCAGCCGACCACGCCCGCGCCGATCACGGTGATCCGGAGTGGGCGATCGGGGCTGGTCATGGTGGTGCAGACGTTACGACACGCACGGCCGCGCGGCAGGCGTTCGCCGTACGTGACTGTGACGGGAAGTGCGAGGGGAGTGGCGCGGGCGCGCGAGGGGAGTGGCGCGGGCGCGCGAGGGGAGTGGGGGCGGGCGTCAGCGGTGCCGGGGCCGCAGGACGACCTCGGTGGGGTGGGCGTCCGGAGTGGACTCCAACGCGTGCCGGACGGCGGTGGCCACGGAGTCGGCGCTGAGGTAGGCGCCGGGGTCGTAGGTGCCGCCCTCCGCCGCGACGATCGCGCGCTGCATGTCCGTGTCGACGCGGCCGGGGTGGATCGATGTGACGCGTAGGTCGGGTTCTTCGCCGCGGAGGGTGTCGGTGACGGCGCGCAGCGCGAACTTGGAGGCGCTGTAGGAGCCCCAGCCGGGCTTGGCGGTGGTCCCCGCGCCGGAGTTGACGACGACGAGGTGTCCGCCTGCCGCGCGCAGCGCCGGGAGCAGTGCCCGGGTCAGCTCGACCACGGCCAGCACGTTGACCTCGAACGCCCGGCGCCACTGCTCGGCGTCGGTGTGTTCGATCCGGCCGAGATCGGCGACCCCGGCACAGTGGACGAGCCCGTCGAGCGTGCTGAGGCCGTCGGCGACGCAGGCGACCCCGTCGGCGGTGGTGAGGTCGGCCTCGACGATCTCGACGGACCGGCCGTCGTCCGGGTGTGCGGAGCGACAGTCGGCGGCGACGGCCCGCAGCGCGTCGGCGTCGCGGCCCACCAGGACCAGTTCGTGGCTGCCGGCCAGGGCGCGGGCGGTCGCCGCCCCGATCCCGCGGGAGGCGCCGGTGATGACGACTGTGCTCATGCCCGCCGAGGCTAGTCGGGCAAGGCGGGGGAGTGGGCCGCGCGGGTCCAGGCGGGGGCCGTGCGTCGGGCGGGGGCCAGGTGGGTTCAGGCGGGTCCGGCGGAGTCGGCGTCGAAGGCGTCGAGGAGGGCGTTGAAGGCGGGCACCGCCGCCGACAGCAGCTCACGCTGCTCGCCGGTCAGCCGCCCCAGGTGTTCGGCGAAGTCGCGGTCGCGGTCGGCCAGCACCTGCTCGATGCGCGCACGGCCCAGGTCCGTCAGACGAACGCAGACACCACGCCGGTCCGACTCGTCGGGCTCGCGCTCGACGTACCCCATGGCCTCGATGACGCTCACCGAGTTGCTGGTGGTCGGCACCCGCACGTTCTCGAGACGGGCGAGGTCCGTCATGCGCAGCCGCCCGTGGCAGGCCAGGGTGTGCAGTATCGACGTCTGCGCTCTACTCAGCGCGTACTGGGTGCTCTGCCGGCGGACCAGCAGGTCCAGCCGGAGGAGGATCGGCCGGAACTGTTCGGCGAGACCCAGAGCGGGCCCGACCTCACCGGTGTCCGGTTCCCTCGTCGTCGTCACCATGACCCCAGCCCCCTCGAGACCGGCTCCCCCCCGGGAGCCTCGCGGCACCGAATGTAAGCCCTTCCTCTCCCGCCGTGGGGCGTCACGTCGAGGCACTGGTGGGGGGGCGTGTGGTGGTGGACACTGAAGGCATGGGTTTGTATCACCAGATCACCGGATCCGGACCGACCATCGTCCTCATCCACGGCGTCTGCCACCGCGCGCACGCCTGGGACGCCGTGGTGCCGCTGCTCGCCGACCGGTTCCGCGTGGTCGTCGTCGACCTGCCCGGACACGGACGCTCCGCCGACCTGCCGGACGCCGGGGACGTGCTCGACCACTTCGTCGGTGAGCTCGTCGACCTGATCGAGGCGGTCGTCCCGGCTGGCGAGCGGCCGCACATCGCCGGCAACTCCCTCGGCGGCTTCCTCGCGCTGGAACTCGGCGCGCGCGGGCTGGCCAGCAGCGTCACCGCGCTCTCGCCCGCCGGGTTCTTCCGCTCGCACGCCGAGTGGCGCTACACGATCACCGTCTTCCGCAGCCTCCGACGCGCGGCCGGCAGACTCGGCCGGCACATCCCCGCCCTCACCGAGCGGGCCGCCGGACGCGCGGTGATGATGGCGGTGTTCTGCGCCCGCCCGTGGCGGTACCCCGCCGAGGCCGCCGCGATAGACAGCGAGGCGATCGTGTCCAACACCGTGCTGGACCGGGCCGACCGCCGGACCTTCCTGTTCTCCGCGCCCGTCGACGAGAACCTCCCCATCACCATCCGCTGGGGCCGGTTCGACATGGTCCTACCGGTCGGTCAGATCAAGCTCGCCACGCGGCTGTTCCCGCAGGCGAAGGTGGAGATCACCGCCGACGGGCACGTGCCGATGTCCGACGACCCCGAGGGCGTGGCCGCGTCGATCGCGGCCTGCGCCGAGCGCGGACTGGCGTACGCGGGCGCGGCACCGGTGGTCGCGAGCGCGGGCGCACCCGCCGGGCGGTAAGCCGCGCCGCCCGCCTGCCCGCCTGTCCGCCGGCCCGTCGAGAAGAGCGTTTGCCCCGCATTGCCCGAGTGGAAATGTGCGAAACGGTCTTCTCGACGGCGGCCTACGCCCCGGTGCGCAGGGTCAGAGGCCTACGCTCCGGGGCGCGGCGGGGTCAGCGGCCGAGCGAGCCCATCGGCAGCGACCCCGAGCCCAGGGAACCCCCGCCCAGGGAACCCGAGCCGAGCGAGCCCGTGCCGCCGGAGAAGCCGTCGCGCCAGGCCACGACCGTCGACGGACGCGGCTGGGAGTCGCCGCCATCGGGCCAGTGCGAGGCCGGGTTCTCGATCGACGCGCCGTCCATCTCGCCCGGGTGCTGGACGTTGACGATCGCGCGATCCTTGAACACCAGCGGACCGCAGGTCTCCGCCCCGATCGGGACGGTGAGGAACAGCTTGGTCTCGCCGCGGTTCGGCCCCTCGGTGGCCACCGAGTAGAGGCCGTCGTTGAAGCCGAGTGCGTTGCCGTCCGTCGACACCCACAGTCCGCCGGCGGGGTCGAACGCGACGTTGTCCGGGCACGAGATCGGGCTGACCTTGGACTTGTCGAAGCCGCCGAAGTAGGAATCGGCCTCGGCGGGATCACCACACACGAGCAGCAGGTTCCAGCCGAAGGTGGTGCCTTCGTGGTCGTCGGTGATCTCCACGACCTGACCGTGCTTGTTGTTGTGCCGGGGGTTGGCCTCGTCGGCCGCGGCCCGGCCGGTGCCGCCGCGCTGGGAGTTGTTGGTCAGCGCCATGTACACCTTGCCGGTGGTGGGGCTGGGCTCCACGTCCTCGGGCCGGTCCATCTTGGTGGCGCCGACCTTGTCGCCGGCCATACGCGTGTGCACGGCGACCTGCTCGGGCGTCATACCCTCGACGTGCGAGACGGCCTTGCCGTCCGCGTTGGCGGTCATGAGCGGGATCCAGGTGCCGGAACCGTCGAATGCGCCGTCGGACGGCAACGTGCCCGAGCCGTCGATCTCGGACGCGGGCGAGTTGCCGGAGAAGGTGGCCACGTAGAGGGTGCCCTCGTCGAGGATCCGCATGTTCTCGGCGCGTGCCGCCCGCGTGTTGCCGGGGACGATCCGGCGGCTGGAGACGAACTTGTAGAGGTAGTCGAAGCGCTCGTCGTCACCGGAGTAGGCCACGACGGTCCCGTTGGCGGTCACGTGGATGCTCGCGCCCTCGTGCTTGAAGCGGCCCATCGCCGAGTGCTTGACCGGCGTCGAGTCGGGATCCCAGGGATCGACCTCGACGACGTAGCCGAAGCGGTTGACCTCGTTGGGCTCGGCGGCCAGGTCGAAGCGGTCGTCGAACCGCTCCCACAGCCGGCCGGAGGGGGAGACGCTGATGCCGTAGCGGCTCAGCTGCGCGCGGCGCTCGGTGTCGGTGACCGAACCGGAGGTGCCGAAGTACTGGTTGAAGTTCTCCTCGCCGGAGAGCACGGTGCCCCACGGGGTGTGCCCGCCCGCGCAGTTGTTCAGCGTGCCCAGGACGCGCGTGCCGGTCGGGTCGGCGGTGGTCCGGGTGAGCGGGCCGACGGCGGGACCGCGCAGCTCGAACGGGGTGGTGGCGGTGATGCGACGGTTGTAGGAGCCCATGACGGGGTCGAGGCCGCCGTCGGAGGAGCGGGTGGCCAGCTCGACGACGGTCAGCCCGTGTGCGGCCCATGCGATCTCGACCTGCTCGCGGGTGGGGTTCGCGGAGTCGTAGCCACGGAACATCGTGGGCTCGGTGGTGTACTCGTGGTTGACGGTGAGCAGGTAGCGGCCGTCGCGGTCGTCCATCGGGAACATCACGGCGAGGTCGCAGTTGTAGCCGTACTGCATGGCCTGGGCGGCCGCGGTCTGGTTCTCGAAGTCGAACTCCGGGGCGCCGGGCAGCACGGGGTCGCCCCAGCGGATCACGACGTCACTGGAGTAGCCCTCGGGGACGGTCACAGCGTCGGCCTTGTTGGGCGCGACCGGGGTGAATCCGGTGTCGATCGCGGCGCCGCCGGTCGAGCCGGTGGCCCCGAGCGAGCCGGTGGCCGCGGAACCCTGCGCGGCGGCGGTCGCGGGCAGGGCCTGCGCGGCTCCCACCGCCAGCGCCACGACGCCCGCGGCCTTGAGCGCCCCGCGGCGGCTGATCTCGGTGGCGATGTCGCCGAAGTAGGCGTTGTCGGAGGTGTTCGGCACCGGGGCGGCGCACTGGTCTCCACACTTGTACACACAGGTCACGTGCTGGCGGTCGGAGATCCCCGGAGTGGCGATCGGAAGCAGGCGGCGGACGGACATTCGAGTCTCCCTGAAGACATCTACGGCTCAACGGACGCTGTGACGCTAGGAGCATGGGTCAGTAATGGCTCGAAGCGCGCCGAGAGTACGGCGGAGTGCGTGAGAGCGTTGCGCTCGGGCCGGCGTCACTGGCGGCCAGGTATTCGGTTTGCGAAGCCGCGGTGATGGCGTTCAGTCCGCGGGTCAGCCTGTAGGTCGCCCGGGCCTGCCAGTTCAGGCGATCTGGAGGCCGCCGAGCCCGGTGGCGCCGATATGACCGTGGAGCTTTCGCAGGTTGTGGCAGGCAGCGAGCAGTAGCCATTCACCGCGGGCGGCGTCCAGACCGCGAATCAGGAGTTGCTTGCCGTTCTGCAGGGTGCTCATCTGTCCGAAGACCGGTTCGACGATCGCTTTGCGCCGGGCGTAGACCGCTCGGCCTTTCTTCGTGGCGAGCTTGCGGGCCATGCGCTGCTTGTCCGTGGCGCTGGCCGGGATCGGTCCCCGGGGGGCGATCGGCGCCGGTTCCCCGCTGCGCTGTCGTCCGGTGGCGATGAAGAACTCGGTGCCCTGCTCGCCGGTGACCTCGGCGGAGGCGGCGAGGTTCGCGGCTGAGCAGTACCCGGCATCGGCGAGCATCTGCTTCGGGGCCTGCCCCGTGTTGCTGATGGCCTGCTCGGTCATGGGGATGAGGTTGCCGACGTCGGCGGCACAGTCGTTGACCTCGGCCGCCACGATGATCTGATGGGCGGCATCGACCACGGCCTGGCCGTTGTAGCACTGAGCGAACGACCCGTCCCCGGTGAGCATGATCTTCGACTCCGGGTCGGTGAAGTTGCGCTGGGCCTTCGGCCTGGGCGTGGCGCGCTCGGCGGCCTCAGCGGCCTTCTGCGCGACGGTGTCTTCGTCTTCGCCCTTACCGCGGGCCTTAGCCTCAGCCTTCTCCGCCGCATCGGCGGCGGCGTCGGCTTCCAGAGCAGCTTTGGCCTGGCGCAGCTTGACCAGGCGAGACTCTCGGCGGGCCAGCTCATCGGGCAGCTCGTCCCCGCGCCGGTTCTTGCCGAACTTGGCGTCCTCGGCCTTGTCGATGGCCTCGGCGGCGGCCAGCAGATCGGAGACCTCCTGGGCCAGTACCTTCTCCTTGTCCGTCAGCCGCGCGTACGACATGGCCTTGCGTTTGGAGGCGTTCGCCCGCAGCTTCGTCCCATCCAGCGCGACCTGTCCAAGCGTGACCATCCCGGCGGCCTGGCACAACGCCAACGCCTGCAAGAACAGGTTGCCCAGCGCGGCCAGGTGCCTCTTGCGAAACCTGGCGATCGCGCGGTAGTCCGGGGCCGCCCCGGCCGCCAACCACCGGAAAGCGACGATGTCGGTGCAGGCCTTCTCGATCCCGCGGGAGGAGCGCACCCCCGTGGTGTAGCCGAAGATCAGCAACCGCACCATCAACCGCGGATCGTACGGCGGGGCCCCGCGCCCCTCCTGGTAGGAGACGTAGATCCGCGATAAATCCAGGTGCTCATCGACCAGATCCGCCACGAACCGTGCCAGATGATCGGCCGGAAGCCAGTCATCCAGCGACGGCGGCAGCAACAACCCCTGGCCCGGGTCGAACGCCCGAAATGTCTTGCCTGCGCCCACCGGCTCGACCTCGCCCTGCCGGTCAGCCCGCTCGACGCGGAACTCCTCGGCGGCGAACAACTCTTCCTCGCCCATGACGACAATTATCCCGCCGAACCCGCCCCATCAGCGGACCTGAACTGGCGTGTTACTGACCCACGCTCCTAGGTGCGCAGAACCACCGGACGGACGCGCCCGGTGGACGTCCGGATGAACTGTGGGCGCAGTGCCGGTGAACTCCGGCGCGGGCCGCTACAGTCGTCGTGTCCACCCTCTATCTCGGATCGTCCGGCACGTTCCTGCCGGTGAAGGGAAAGACCCGCTCATGGCCTCGGTGACCTTCGAGAACGTGTCCATCGTCTATCCCGGGGCCGCGCGGCGCAGCGTGGACCGGCTGGACCTGGAGATCGCCGACGGCGAGTTCCTCGTCCTGGTCGGGCCCTCCGGCTGCGGCAAGTCGACCACCCTGCGCGCGCTCGCCGGTCTCGAGGACGTGGCCGCCGGCCGCGTCCTCATCGGCGACAGGGACGTCACCGGCACGGAACCCAAGGACCGGGACATCGCGATGGTGTTCCAGAACTACGCGCTGTACCCGCACTACACGGTCCGCGAGAACATGGGCTTCGCGCTCAAGTTGGCCAAGGCGAGCAAGCAGGAGATCGCCGAGCGGGTCCAGACCGCCGCGGAGATGCTCGACCTGGTGCCGTACCTGGACCGCAAGCCCAAGGAACTCTCCGGTGGTCAGCGGCAGCGTGTGGCGATGGGCCGGGCGATCGTGCGCAATCCGCAGGTCTTCCTCATGGACGAGCCGCTGTCCAACCTCGACGCCAAGCTCCGCGTGGCGACGCGTGCGCAGATCGCCAAGCTGCAGCGGGATCTGCGCACCACGATGATCTACGTGACCCACGACCAGGTCGAGGCCATGACGATGGGCGACCGCGTCGCGGTGCTCAAGGACGGGGTGCTTCAGCAGGTCGACACCCCGCGGGAGCTGTACAACAACCCGGTCAACGCGTTCGTCGCCGGGTTCATCGGCTCGCCGTCGATGAACCTCTTCGAGGCGCCCGTGGCCGACGGGGCGGTGGACCTCGAGGGCTTCCGTGAGCCGGTGCCGGCCGGGTCGGGTCCGCGGGTCACGGTGGGCGTGCGGCCCGAGCACCTGCGGATCGCCGAGGACGGTCACGGGTTGCAGGTGACGGTCGTGCTGGTGGAGGAGCTCGGCGCGGACAGCTATCTGCACTGCTCGACCGCCGACGGCCACCCCGTGGTGTACCGCGCCGGGTCCGGCGAGCACGCGCGCAAGGGCGACACCGTGTACCTCGAGGCGCTCGACGGCGAGGTGCGCTTCTTCGACGTGGAGACCGGCGACCGCCTCCGCTGAACCGTCAAGCGGCGCAACATCTGTTGTTGTTACAGTTAACGCTGTGACCTCGCCTGCGTGAACCCCACGTGACGGCGGGAGCGAGCGACCCGGCCGATGATCGCCGTGGTCCCGCGCCGCCGCCGTCGTGTGGGTTACGCTCAGCAGGTCCTCAGTGAGATCCGAGTCACATTCGACGTCGATCAGCTGCCCCTCGGCGCGCGCCGACGGGAGTCGAGACACGACAGTAGGAGAGAGCGCATGGCCGTTCACGGCAGGTTCCTCAAGGCGGCGACGGCCGCCTCCATCGTCGCGGTGGTCGCCGCGGGTTGTTCCTCCGGGAGCGGGGAGGACAGCGAACAGGCGAGTTCCG
Organism: Dietzia maris; assembly: GCF_036287335.1. Lineage (NCBI taxonomy): Bacteria > Bacillati > Actinomycetota > Actinomycetes > Mycobacteriales > Dietziaceae > Dietzia > Dietzia maris. Next base: position 3,524,146 of record NZ_CP143053.1, on the reverse strand, counting down.
GCACCTCCGGCGTCGGCCCCATCACCTTCGCGATGGGCAGCAACGACACGGACAAGCTGCGCCCCGTCATCGAACAGTGGAACGCGGAGAACCCCGACCAGGAGGTCACCCTCCACGAGCTCCCCGCCGAGCAGGACGGTCAGCGCGACACCCTCGTGCAGTCGCTGCAGACGGAGAGCGGCGAGTACGACGTGTTCGCGCTCGACGTCACCGACACCGCGTACTTCGCGGCCAACGGCTGGCTCCAGCCGATCGAGGGTGAGACCGAGGTCGACACCAGCGGGCTGATCGAGGCCGCCGTCGACTCGGCGACCTACAACGACACCCTCTACGCGGTGCCGCAGAACACCAACGCGCAGCTGCTCTACTACCGCACCGACCTGCAGCCGGAGGCCCCCGCCAACTGGGGCGAGCTCGTCGAGTCCTGCGGCGCTGCCGTCGAGGCCGCCATCGACTGCGTCAACCTGCAGCTCAAGCAGTACGAGGGCCTGACCGTCGCGGCCACGCAGTTCATCCACAGCTGGGGCGGCAGGATCGTCGGCGACGACGGCCAGACCCCCGAGCTGGATAGCGAGGAGACCCGCGCCGGCCTCACGGCCCTGGTCGACGCGTACAAGAACGACGTCGTCGCCATGAAGTCAGACAGCTTCACGGAGGAGCAGACCGCGCAGGCCTTCCTGGGCGGCCGCACCATGTACGCCTACAACTGGCCGTACATGTACGACTCGGGCCAGACCGACCCGACCTCGGAGGTCGTGGACAAGTTCGACGTCGCGCCGATCCTCGGCCCGGACGGTCCGGGCAAGTCCGTGCTCGGCGGCTACAACAACGGCATCAACGTCTACTCCGAGAACAAGGCCACGGCCAAGGCGTTCCTCGAGTTCCTCATCTCCGAGGACGTCCAGATGGGCTTCGCGCAGGAGTCCTTCCCGCCGGTGCTGTCCTCGATCTACGACGACGCCGCGCTGCAGGAGCAGTTCCCGTACATGGAGGCCCTCAAGGCCGCCCTGGACAACGCCGAGCCGCGCCCGGTCTCGCCGTTCTACCCGGCTCTGTCGAAGGCCATCCAGGACAACACCTTCGCGGCCCTGAAGGGCGAGAAGACCGTCGAGCAGGCGCTCACCGACATGAGCGCCGCGATCGAACAGGCTCAGTGACGGGCCCTCTCTGAACAACGGCCGATGGGCCCCGGGTGCGAGCCCGGGGCCCAGCGGTCTCCGTGACAGGGTGTGGCGCACCCGGCGAGGAAGCGGCGAGATGACGACGAGCGAGAAGTCCCAGGCTCCACTGGTGGCGAAGAAATTCGACTGGCGACCGGTGTGGATGGTGGGCCCCGCCCTGATCATCCTCGCGGTGGTGATCGGCTACCCGATCGTCCGCGCGGTGTACCTGTCCTTCATGGCCGACCGCGGGCTCGACCCCGCCACCGGGATGTTCACCTCCGGCGGGTTCGCCGGCTTCCAGCACTACCTCTACTGGCTCACGCAGGCGTGCCCGGCCCCCGGCGGCGGCACCGTCACCTGCCCCGACGGCGTCTCGGCCACCGACTTCTGGCCCGCCATGGGCAACACCCTGTTCTTCACGGTCACCACGGTCTCGCTCGAGACCGTGCTCGGCTTCGCGATGGCCGTCATCATGGGCAAGAGCATCTGGGGCCGCTCCCTCCTGCGGGCCGCGGTGCTCGTCCCCTGGGCGATCCCCACCGCCGTCACCGCCAAGCTGTGGGCGTTCATCTTCGATCCCAACGGCATCGCCAACACGATCCTCGGCACGAACATCGCCTGGACCACCGACCCCTTCTACGCCCGTGTGGCCATCATCGTCGCCGACGTGTGGAAGACCGCGCCGTTCATGGCCCTGCTTATCCTGGCCGGACTGCAGATGATCCCCGGGGACGTCTACGAAGCGGCCCGCGTCGACGGCGCCTCCCGGTGGCAGCAATTCGTCCGCATCACCCTGCCGCTGGTCCGGCCCGCGCTCATGGTCGCGATCCTGTTCCGCACGCTCGACGCGCTGCGCATGTACGACCTGCCCGTCATCCTGGTCTCGGCGAACTCCAACTCGCCCACCGCGACCGTGTCCATGCTCGTGGTCAACGAGATGAGGATGGGCAACTTCAACAGCGCCTCCGCGATCTCGACACTCGTGTTCCTGCTGGTCTTCGCCGTCGCGTACATCATGGTGAAGTTCCTCGGCGCGAACGTCGTGGAAGATCGCACAGGCAAGAAGGAGGAGATCCGGTGAGCCACCGAGTGCCTGACCACAGCACCTCGCCGGCCACGCCGACGACCACCTCGTCGTCGTCGACCTCCGGCCCCCACCGACGTCCCGACGACCGGGACCTCAAGCCCCCGCGCAAGCCCCTCGGCCGCACCGCGGGCACCTACGTCGGCGCCCTGCTCATCCTCATCTGGGGGCTCGCGCCGTTCTACTGGATGCTCGTCACGGCGTTCCGCGACAACAGGTTCGTGTTCTCCGCCAGCCCGCTGCCGTCGAACGTCACGTTGGACAACTTCCGTGAGGCACTGTCCACGGACGGCGGCAACAACTTCCTGGGCGCGATCATCAACTCGGTGATCATCAGCTCCGTCACCACCGCGCTCGCCCTGACCTTCGGCGTGTTCACCGCCTACGCGCTCGCCCGGGTCGACTTCCGCGGCAAATTCTTCGTCACCGGTCTCATCCTCGCCGCGTCGATGTTCCCCGGGGTCGCCCTGGTCACCCCGCTGTTCCAGCTGTTCACCGATATCGGCTGGATCGGCACCTACCAGGCGCTCATCATTCCCAACATCTCGTTCGCGCTGCCGTTGACGATCTACACGCTGACGTCGTTCTTCAACGACCTGCCGTGGGAGCTCGAGGAGGCCGCCCGCGTCGACGGCGCCACCCGCGGTCAGGCGTTCATCAAGATCATCCTGCCGCTCGCGGCGCCGGCCCTGTTCACCACCGCGATCCTGGCGTTCATCATCACGTGGAACGAATTCATCCTCTCGCAGCAGCTGTCCACCACCGCGACCGAGCCCGTCACCGTGGCGATCGCCCGCTTCTCCGGCGTCAACCCGTACATCCCGCCGCACGCGGCGATCATGGCCGCCGGGGCGCTCGTCACCGTGCCGCTGGTGATCATGGTGCTGCTCTTCCAGCGGCGGATCATCTCCGGCCTCACCGCCGGCGGCCTCAAGAGCTGATCGGCATGGGGCGCAGGGACAGCGCCGGTCGGTCCGATGGCCCCGACCGGGTGGTGCGGGGGCGTAGCGGCGGCGACGCGCTGGCCTCGCGCCAGCGGCTGGAGGTGATTGGCGGGTTCGTCGCGTTCTTCACCGCGCTCGCGCTGGCCAACGCGGTGGGCCTGATCCTCACCGGGCGCCCGTCGATCTTCGCCTCGCTGGTCCTGGTGCTCATGCTGGTCATCTCGTGGTTCACCTTCCGCACGTGGCGGCGGGTCGACAGGGCGGTCCGGGCGAGCTGAGGGGCGTGCCCGGCCCGGGGCTCCGCCCTCGGCTGTCGCCGGCCGCCCGCCGTTGTGGCCCACGTCCGCTACCCGGAATCCGGATCCGCGGAGGCCGGGCCCTCCGGGTGCAGCGCGTCGGCCATCCGTCGGGCCTCGTCAGGGGTGCTGGGGCCGCCGATCTCCGTGGATCGTTCGATCTCGGCCGGGTCGCGCCCGTCGTCCGCGCAGTGCCGTGCGAGCACCTCGGACCCATGGCGGTACGTCTCCACGTCGACGAACGAGTGCCAGGTGTCGGCGTGACGCGCCACGTGCCGAAGGGTCTTCTTCTCGTTCCGGTCGGGAGATTCCTTGGGCCGGTACCGAGATCCGCCCCGGTCCACTAGTGTGGCCCACATCACTGACGCTGCATCAAATATATGTGATCTGAACCGGGGAGACGCACATGACCACCACCGAGCCCGACAAGACGGGACCCTCCTTCGCGAGCCTGGACCCCCGCGACGGAACCGTCCTCGCCGAGTATCCGATCGCGGGGCCCGAGGAGGTCGGCCTGGCCGTGGAGCGGGCGCGGGCCGCCGCGCGCTGGTGGCGCGGCCAGGGCCCGCGGGGTCGCCGGGCGTGGCTGCTGGAGTACAAGCGTGCCATCTCCTCCCGCGCCCAGGAATTGGCGTCGCTGATCTCCGCTGAGACCGGCAAGCCGGACGAGGACGCGACGCTGGAGGTGATGCTCGCCGTCAGCCATCTGGAGTGGGCGGCCAAGAACGCGGACAAGGTGCTGCGTCGACGCGCGGTCTCGGCCGGGTTGCTGATGGCGAACCAGGCCGCGTACGTCGAGTACCAGCCCTACGGGGTGGTCGGGGCCATCGGTCCGTGGAACTACCCGGTGTTCACCCCGATGGGCACCCTGTCCTACGCGATGGCTGCCGGCAACGCGGTCGTGTTCAAGCCGAGCGAGCTCACTCCGGGTGTCGGGGTGTGGCTCGCCGAGGTGTGGGATTCGCTCGGGGCGTCCCAGCCGCTGATCCAGACGATCACCGGCGACGGCTCGACGGGTAACGCCCTGTGCAGGGCGGGGGTCGACAAGCTGGCCTTCACCGGTTCCGCCGCGACGGGTCGTAAGGTCATGGCCGCGTGCGCGGAGACACTGACGCCTGTCGTCATCGAGGGGGGCGGCAAGGACGCGCTGTTGGTGGACAGGGACGCCGATCTCGATGCGGCCGCAGACCAGGCGGTGTTCGGCGCGATGGGCAACGCCGGTCAGACCTGCGCTGGCGTCGAGCGGATCTACGTCCACGAGGACGTCAAGGACGCGTTCGTCGGCAAGTTCACCGCCAGGGTCCGCGCGCTGACGCCCGGCAGCTCGATCACCTCGAGCTACGGGCCCATGACGCTACCGGCGCAGGTCGACATCATCCGCCGGCACGTCGAGGATGCGATATCCCGCGGTGGCAAGGCCGTCGTCGGCGGCGAGGACTCGGTGGGCGAGAAGATCGTCGAGCCGGTGGTGCTGGTCGACGTTCCCGAGGATTCGAGCGCGGTCACCGAGGAGACCTTCGGCCCCACCGTCGTCATCAACCCGGTGGCGGACCTGGAGGAGGGCGTGGAGAAGGCCAATGCCACCAGCTACGGGCTGGGCGGGTCGATCTTCACCGGCGACCGCAGGCGTGGCCTGGCGCTGGCCGAGAAGCTCGATGTGGGAATGGTGTCTATCAACTCGTTCCTCGCCTTTGCCGGCATCCCCGCTCTGCCGTTCGGCGGTTCCGGGGACTCGGGCTTCGGCCGCATCCACGGTGCCGACGGTCTGCGTGAGTTCGCGCGCCCCAAGGCCATCACCGCGCAGAAGTTCTCGGCGCCGCTGAACCTGATGACCATGACCCGCAAGCCGCGCGACATCAAGATCGTCAAGTGGATGCTCGCCAACGTCCAGGGAAAGCTGTGATGTGACATGACCGCCACCACTCCCGAGAGGACCGGAGAGACGACGACGACGAGGGCGTCCGACTCCGACCGGCCCGCCCTTCCCGGGGTGTTCGGAACCATCCCGGCAGAGCTCGTCGTGGAGCCGGCAGTCGAACACCCGCTGACGGCGCGGGTCCCGCTCACGCCCGGGCGGTGGTACTGGCGGGATCTCATCGCGACGCTCGATCCGGTGGCGGACGCACCGGAGATCCGCCGCATCACCTCGACGTACGAGTTCCCGTGGGACTACCAGCGGGCGCTCGAGCTGGCCCTGTACCGGACCTACTGCATCCCCTCGGTCTCGGCTGTGTTGGAGGAGGCGGGCAACTTTCGCGACCACCCGCAGAAGCGGTACGACGACACCGCGCTGCTCATGGTGGAGCTCGTCGAGCACGGGTACGACTCGCCGCGCGGCAAGGAGGCGCTGCGGGTGATCAACCGGCAGCACGCGCGGTACGAGATCACGAACGACGACATGCTGTACGTGCTGTCGACGTTCATCTACGAGCCGCTGGAGTGGATCGACGCCAACGGGTGGCGCCGCCTGCACCCGCATGAGCGCCTGGCCGCGTTCCACTTCTACCGGGGGGTGGGTCAGCGGATGAAGATCGCCGACATCCCCGAGGACATCGGGGAGTTCCGGCGCTGGCGGGACGAATACGAGTCACGTGCCATGCGGTACGCCCCGACCAACGAGCTGATCGGCACGTACACCCTGGACCTCATGTGTTCCTGGTATCCCCGGGCGGTCCGGCCGGTGGTGCGCCGGGTGGTGCTGTCGCTGATCGACGACGACATGACCCGCGCCTTCGGGTTCCCGTGGCAGCCGCCGGTGCTCCGTGAGGCCGCGTACGGGGCACTGCGGGCGCGGTCGAAGATCGTCCGGTGGATGCCGGTGCGTCGCCGGGAACTGGGCGCTCGCGGGACCGAGAACCGGACGTACCCCGGCTACCCGGATGGTTACCGGCCCGCGGACCTGGGGGCGTGCCCCATCCGGCCGCGGGACCGCACGTTGATCGAGGCGAAGGAGTCGAGTCGATGACCGCCACCGGACGCGACGCGATCAGGGTCGACCACGACGACCCGGGCGTGGTGACGATCAGTATCAACCGGCCCGATCGGATGAACGCGCTCGACCACTCCACCGTGACGGCCCTGGTCGAAATCATCACGGAGTACGGTGCCGATCCGGCCACCCGGGCCATCGTCCTGGCGGGAGAGGGCGGGGCGTTCACGACCGGTGCCGATCTGCAGGCGATGAGAGAAGCGGGGGAGGACGCGCCCACCCCCGACGCGACGATGGATCGTGCGGCCGCCCTGGTCCGCGCGGTGCTCACCACGCAGGTGCCGGTGATCGCGGCGGTCACCGGGCCCGCGGCCGGCGTGGGAGTCTCGCTGGCGCTGGCCTCCGACCTCGTGCTCATGTCCGAGGACGCCTACCTGCTGTTCGCGTTCACCAACATCGGTCTCATGCCCGACGGAGGCGCCAGCGTGCTGCTGCCGGCGGCCGTCGGGCGGTCGATCGCCTCGCGGATGCTCCTGCGTGGCGATGCGGTCTCCGCGTCGGAGGCGCGCGACGTCGGACTCGCCCTGGAGATCCACCCGTCATCGGACCTCCGGCCGGCTGCCGCCAAGCTCGCCCGCCGGCTCGCCCGCGGGCCGCGTCGGGCTCTCGAACTGACCAAACGCGCCGTCGCCGGCGCCACCCTGGCCGAACTCGACGCCGCATTGGCCCGCGAGCACGAGGGCCAGCGTGAATTGCTGACCTCAGCCGACTTCGCCGAGGGCGTGTCCTCGATCCTCGAGAAACGCCGCCCGAACTTCTCCTGACCCGCGCTCCTCCCTCACCCCTCAGAAAGGTCGAGATGATGACCACTGTCGCGGACCCCACCACAACGGATCCCATCGCCGAACTCCATGCCGCACGCCGCAACACCTGGAACACGTGGGTCGCCACCCATGCCGAGATGAAGCCGGACGCCGAAGCGTTGCGGTTTCTCGGCCAGGCCACCACATGGAGGCAGCTGCACGAGCGCAGTGGCCGCTTCGCCGACGCGTTGGCCCGCCGCGGCGTGGGCAGGGGCGATCGGGTCATGCTCATCACCCTCAATAACCCCGAGTTCGTCGAAGCCATTCTCGGGATCAACGAACTGGGTGCGATCGCGGTGCCGGTGAATTTCCGACTCACCCCGGGCGAGCTCGCCTACCTGGTCAGTGACTGCGCGCCGAAGGTCGTCATCACCGACGCGGTGCTCGCCCCGCTCGTGGGCGCGATCCGCACCCAGGGCGAGGAGCCGGGGGAGCACATCGTCATCGGCGGCGAGTCCGCTGCGGAAGACCAGACCACGTATGCCGACGCGCTCGCGGAGGAGGGTGCGAGGCATGATCCGGTGGACGTCCCCGAGGACTCGACCGCCCTCATCATGTACACGTCCGGCACCACGGGCCGGCCCAAGGGGGCGATGCTCTCCTACGAGAACCTCACCGCCCAGTCACTGACCTGCATCCGGGTGTTCCGCCTCTTCGACGAGGAAGGGCGTTCCCTGTGCGCAGCGCCGATGTTCCACATCGCGGCGCTCGGAGCGATCGCCCCCAGCCTGCAGCTCGGCGGTGTGACGGTCGTCCACCCCTTGCAGGCCTTCGACCCCGCGGCGGTCCTGGACACCCTCGAGGCCGAACGCATCACGAGTGTCTTCCTCGTGCCCGTGCAGTGGCAGGCCGTCTGCGCCGAACAGCGGGCCCGGCCGCGGAGCCTGGTGTTGCGCAACATCTCGTGGGGGGCGGCCCCCTCGACGGACACCATCCTGCGGGCCATGGCGGAGACGTTCCCGGACGCGTTGAACTGCGCGGTGTTCGGTCAGACCGAGATGAGTCCCATCACGTGCGCCCTCGACGGCGACGACGCGATCCGCAAACTGGGCTCGGTGGGCAAGGTCATCCCCACCCTCCAGGCCAGGGTGATCGACCCGTTCGGTGAGCCGGTGGGGCCCGGCGAGGTGGGGGAGATCGTCTACCGCGGTCCGACCACCATGTCCGGGTACTGGAACAAGCCGAAGGAGACCGCGGACGCCTTCGAGGGCGGCTGGTTCCACTCCGGGGACCTGGTGCGGATGGACGAGGAGGGTTTCGTCTACGTGGTCGACCGCAAGAAGGACATGATCATCTCCGGTGGTGAGAACATCTACTGCGCGGAGGTGGAGAACGTCATCGCCGGCCATCCGCGGATCCGAGAGGTCGCGGTGATCGGACGCAAGGACGAGAAGTGGGGCGAGGTTCCCGTGGCGGTGGTCGCGCTGAACGAGCAGGACGACGCCGTCGACATCAGCCTGGAGGAGCTCACCGAGTGGCTGCGGGACAAGCTCGCCGGCTTCAAGCTGCCCAAGCATCTGGTGCACGTGGACGAATTGCCGCGCAACGCCAGCGGCAAGGTGGTCAAGGGCGCGCTCCGCGCCGAGCACGGCACCGTGGGCGTCTGACCGGAGGGTTCAGGCGTCCGCGGAGTCCCCGCCCCTCGACTCGTCCCACACGCCCGCCCGCTCGAGATGGTCCACGAGCAGGCGGGCGCCCCTGTCGAACTCCGAGTCGATCACCTCGTGGGCCGTGGCCGTGTCGCCCGCGCGTAGTGCCTCGAGCATGCGGCGGTTTTCGGCGAGGGCGGCGTCCCGCCACTGCCGATCCTCCGCGTACAGCCGGTACGGCATGTAACGGGCGGCATTGGAGAGGAAGCGGGCCAGTTTGTCCGACCGCGACGCGCGATTGATCGAGCGGTGGATCGCGTACTGGGCGCGAACCACCCCGTTCGCGTCGTCTGACGAGGCGGCCGACTCGAAATCGTCCACGAGCCGGGCGTGACGCTCCAGGGCATCGGCGTCGAACCCGGCGATGGCACGGTCGACGATGCGCTTGGACAGTTCGGCCTGGAGCCAGAAGATGTCCTGCACGTCCTGTCGGCTCATCGGAGACACCAGATAGCCGCGCCGGGGGACGAGATCGACCAGTCCCTCGCCCCGCAGAGTCAGCAGCGCCTCGCGAACAGGGGTGACGCTGACCCCGAGTGTTGCAGCCGTCTCATCGAGCCGGATGAAGTCGCCGGGTCGGAGCTCGCCACTCATGATGAGGGTCCGGACGTGATCGGCGACCTCCTCCGACAGCTGTGGACGCTGAGCGAGTCGCGTGGGGGCCAAGTCCGCCACCTCACTTCCCGATACGAAGCGCTCGCCACGGGGCGGCCGCAGCGCAAATCAGATATATCCGTAGCGTGTCACAGTACCCGCCCGACCCGACGATGCGCTCGTGGCACGGCAGTGATTCACGTGAAACATCGGTGATCGCCGGACCCGCGGAGTGATCGCACCGACGACCGGGGAATTTTCACCACGCACGATCCGGCCGGGTGAGACTGGGTGCATGACCGACTCCGCCGGCCCCGCCGTCCACCCCGAGATCCGCCCCGCCGTCCGCACCGAGCGTCGCGACCACGTGCTGCTCGCGATCCTCGACCGTCCCGAGGCCCGCAATGCCGTCAACGGAGAGATGAGCACCCTGCTCGGGCGTGCACTAAACGAGGCCGACACCGACCCGGAGGTCCGGGCGGTGGTCATCACCGGCGCGGGCGAGCAGTCGTTCTGCGCGGGCGCGGACCTCAAGGCCATCGCCCGCGGCGAGGACATCTTCCCCGCCGAGAACCGCGAGTGGGGCTTTGCCGGGATGATGCAGCAGTACGTGTCGGTCCCGGTGATCGCCGCCGTCAACGGCACCGCCCTGGGCGGGGGCTGCGAGATCGCGTTGGCCTGCGACCTCGTGGTGGCCGCCGAGCACGCCGTCTTCGGCCTGCCCGAGGTCAAGCGCGGGCTCATCGCCGCCGCCGGCGGCGCGTTCCGACTGCCCGCCCAGCTGCCGCACCGGGTGGCCATGGAGATGCTTCTCACCGGCGAGCCGATCTCCGCCGACCGCGCCCTCGATCTCCACCTGGTCAACCGCGTCGTGCCCGCCGACCGCCTGCTCGACGAGGCGCTCGAGCTGGCCGCGGTGATCGCCGCCAACGCCCCGCTGGCCGTGCAGGGCACCAAGCGCGTCGCGCTCGGTATCACCGACGGGGCGCGGCCCTCGGAGGCGTACAGGTGGACGGTCAACGACACCGAGATGATCACGGTCATGACCTCGGAGGACGCCGCCGAGGGGCCGCGCGCGTTCGCCGAGAAGCGGGCCCCCGTGTGGAAGGCGCGCTGACCGGGACGGGCCCGCGACCGGATGCGGGCGCCCACCCCACGTCCTAACGTCTGGGCTCATGCCAGACCGACAACGATGGATCAGGGTCGAGGAGGAACTCCACCTCGTCGACCTCCGGACCCGACGACCGGTGCGCCGCGCGCCCGAGGTGCTCGCCACCCTCGCCGACAGCACCGACCCCGCCGGCGACGACAGCGCCGACTCCGCCGGCACCGCCGACAGCGCCGGCACCGCTGACAGCGCCGGCACCGCTGACGGTGGCGCGAGCCCCGTGTCGTCCGCACACCACGGAGCGCTCCTGGTGTCCGATGCGGGCGCCCACACGCGGCTCGAGGACCTCGCCGAGGCGATCCGACGCAACCGCCGGACCCTCGGCGAGGCCGCGGAGACGTCACACGCGGGGATCGTGGCCGCGGGCTCGCTCGCCTCTCCGGGTGTCGAGTTCGACCCGGGCCCCGGCGACTTCCACCCCGGCCCCGGCCGGGAGGCGCAGACGCGCGCGGCCGCCCGCTTCTCCGTGGTGGTCGAGGTCGCCGACGCCGACGAGGCCCAGTACGTCGCGCGGCGGGCGGTCGCGGTGGCCCCCACGCTGCTGGCCATGAGCGCGAGTTCGCCCTACTGGGCCGACGGCACCGACTCCGGCTACGCATCCACCCGCACCTTCGAGGCCCGCTGGTCGCCCGCCCACGTCACCGCGTTCGCCACCGACACCGCCGAGGGCCTGCTCGCGGCCGAGGACGAACTCGTCGGCACCGGTGTCGTGCCGGGCCGGGAGGCGCTCGAGATCGACATCCGCCCGTCCCGGGACGGCGCCGGGGTCGAATTCCGGGCGTGCGACTCCTGTAGCACGGTGGACACCCTCGTCGTCGTCGCCGCTCTGTTCCGCGCGGTCGTCGACACCCTCCTGGCCGAGCGCGCCGACGGTGAGAGCCCCTGGGACGACCCCTCCCCGGCCGTGCTGGACGCGGCGTTCTGGCGCGCGGCGCGGTCCGGCCTCGAGGGTGACCTCGTGGACGTGGTCACCGGGACGCCCCGGCCCGCCACCGAGGTGCTCGTGGACCTGGTCGCCGACCTCGAGTCGCACATCGAGGCCACCGGTGAGGCCGACCTCGTGCGCGATCTCCTCGACGGGGTCCGCGCGACAGGCACCTCGGCCGCCCGGCAGCGCGCCGCGCACCGGCGGCGCGGTCGCCGCGGCGACGTGGTCTCCGTGCTGCTCGCCGAGACCTCGGGCCGGCTGCGGCCGCGTGCCGTCTCCGACGACCGTGGCATGCGCTCCATGCTGTCCGCGTACTCGCCGCTCGGCGAGGCCGTCACCGAGGACGTCCACGACGAGGCGATCACCGCCGACGGCGCGCCGCGACCCGAGTACGTGGAGGTGCTCAAGGCCGTCTCCGACCTCGGCCCCGAGACCCTGCGCGACCGCAAGGCCGGCGTCGACGACCGCCTGCGCGACCTCGGCATCACGCTCAAGGTGTACGGCTACGACGAGCCGCAGGTCTTCCCGCTGGACGCCGTGCCGCGCATCGTGCCCGCCGACCAGTGGAGCCGCATCTCCGCGGGGCTCGAGCAGCGCGCCCGCGCGATGGAGATGTTCCTCCAGGACATCTACGGCCCGAGCGAGATCACGCGCGCGGGGATCGTGCCGCCCGACGCGCTCGAGCGGGCGCCCGGTTTCCGGCCGACCGGCCGCGCGGTGCCGGAGGGCGTGCTGCACGCCCCGGTGTGTGGCGCCGACCTGGTCTCGACGGGGCCGGGCGAGTGGATCGTGCTCGAGGACAACCTGCGCATGCCGGGCGGCTTGGCCATGGCCGTCGCGCTGCGCGACCGGATCGCCGAGGGGTATCCCGAGTTCGGCGCGCGCTCCGAGGTGCACGACCCGCGCGCCGGTCTGGAGCTGCTGGGGAGGACGTTGCGCGCGGCCGCGCCGGAGGGCGTGGACGATCCGCGGATCGCCGTGGTGGTCGCCGAGGACGAGCTGGAGGCCTTCGACCTCATCCACGCCGCCGAGGCGGTGGACGCCGTGGTGGTGACCCCCGATCGCCTGGTGTGTGCGGACGGGAAGGTCTATGGCGACGACGACGAGGGCCGCCACCCCATCGACGTCCTCTACGTCCGTATGGACGAGGAGATGCTCCTCTCGTCGGACGGCGCGGACGGTGTGCGCCTGCGGCGTGGGCTGCTCGGCGCAATGGCCGAGGGGGCCGTGGCCGTGGTGAACGCGCCGGGCAACGGGGCGGCCGACGACAAGGCCATCTACGCGCGGGTCCCGCAGATCATCGACTTCTACCTGGGCGAGAAGCCGCTGATCGGCCAGGTCGACACCTACCTGTGCTCGGACCCCGAGCAGCGGCGCGAGGTGCTGGACCGGCTCGGCGAGCTGGTGGTCAAGCCCATCGACGGCTACGGCGGGTCCGGCATCACGGTGGGCCCGGAGTGCTCGCCGCGGGAGCTCGACGAGCGGCGCGACGAACTGCGCCGCGACGGTTCGCGGTTCGTGGCGCAGGAGGTGCAGTCGCTGTCCACGCTGCCGACGTTCGACGGGCACGAACTGCAGCGTCGCCACGTGGACATGCGGGCGTTCGTGATGCTCAGCCGCGACGCGGCCGGGCAGATCGTCGCCGAGGCCCCGCCGGTCGCCATGACACGCGTCGCGCCCGCGGGCACCATGGTCGTCAACGCCTCCAGCGGAGGGGGCGGGAAGGACACCTGGATCCACCGTGCCTGACATCACCGAGGTCACAGAGGAGAGAGAGTCACTGGACGTCGCCGGGTCGCCCGAGGACGCGGTCGGCGGCCCGGAGTACATCCGGCACACGTCGTCGCCGTGCCTGTCGCCCGACGGGTCGATGCTGGCGTTCGTGGTCACCGAACGGACCGGCTACCCGCGGGCGGTGCAGCGGCCGCTCGGGCCGGGCGGGCTGGACGGTGCCGGCCCGGAGCGCGACGTCGTCCTGCCCATCGACGGCCCCGTCCGCAAGGTCGCGTACTCGCCCAACGGCAAGTGGCTCGCCTGCGAGGTCGCGCCGGACGGTGGTGAGCGCGAGCGCATCTTCCTGGTCACCACGGACCCGGAGGACCACAGCGCGTACGCCGTGGACACATGGGGCGACGCGACCGTGCAGATCGTGTGCTGGGACGGCGAGCTGCTCGCCGTGACGGCGTTCGACTCCGAGGGCGTCGCCGAGGGACGACTCGTCGACCCGGAGTCGGGGGAGAGCACGGTCGTGGACCGCCGGATGGGCGGCGCGCTCGTCCACGCCCGCGACGGGGCGGCGCTGTTCCGGGTGGGTGCCCGCGGCATCCGCGAGCTGCTGCGGATCGTCCCCGACGGCCGGTGGTGGCCGCTGCTGCCCGTCGACACCGGGGCCACGACCGACGCCGGGGTCATCCTCGACGCCGGCGGGCCGGATCGGCCGATGCGCATGGTGGTCCGCAGCGACCACTCCGCCGAGCGGACCGGCCTGCTCGCGGTGGAGGCCGGCGAGGACGGCACCGAGTCGTGGCCGCTCGCCTACCGCGACGACGCCGACCTCGACACCGTCGAGGTGAGTCTGGACCGGTCGACCGCCGTCCTGCTGTGGAACGTCCGCGGGGGGCTCTCCGAGCTGGAGGTCCTGGACATCGCGTCCGACCGGCCGCGCGTCATCGCCCGGCCACCCCTGCCCGACGTGGTGGCCACGTCGCCCACCATCACCGCGGACGGTCGGCTGCTCGCGGTGACGGTCGAGAGCCTCGACGAGCCGCCCCGGGTGGTGATGTACGACGTCGAGCGCTGCCGGTGGACCGGCCGTGGCCCGCACAAGCCGGACCCGGCCCCCGAGCTGGTGACGTTCACCGCCCGCGACGGCCTCGAGCTGAGCGGCTGGCTATACCGCGCCGCGCCGGAGGGTGAGCCCGCGCCCACCGTGGTGTACCTGCACGGCGGACCGGAGGGGCAGTCGCGTCCGGGGTACAACGACGTCGCCCGGCGGCTCCTCGACATCGGGGTGACGTGCTTCGCCCCCAACGTCCGAGGCTCGACCGGATTCGGGCGCTTCTTCAGCCACGCCGACGACAGGTACGGGCGGTTCGCCGCCATCGACGACGTCGAGGACGCGCTGCTGCACCTCGTCGACGAGGGCATCGCCGACCCGGACCGCGCCGTGGTCGCGGGACGGTCCTACGGCGGGTACCTCGTCAACGCCACGCTCGTCCGGCACGCCGGTCGCTGGTGCGGCGGCATCGCGGCGTGCGGGATGAGCGATATGCGGACCTTCTACCGCGACACCGAACCGTGGGTCGCGGCGGCCGCCTACCCCAAGTACGGCAATCCCCTCCAGGAGCAGGAGTTGCTCAAGGAGGTCTCGCCCCTGCGCCGGTTCCATCGGGTGGACGTGCCGATGCTGTTCGTCCACGGCGCGAACGACACCAACGTCCCGCCCAGCGAGAGCGAGCAGGCGGCCGAGGCGCTGCGACGCAGGGACGTACCGGTGGACGTGCTGATCTTCGAGGACGAGGGTCATGAATTCGTGAAATTGGCCAACCGGCAGCTGCTCGGCGACCGGGTGGTCCAGTTCTGTCAGGAGGTGTTCGATGTTCGGACGCGGAAAGACCGAGAGTAAGACCGAGAATCAGGACCCGAGCGGTCTCGAGGAGCGCCTGGTGCAGTGGCGGCGCCACATCCACGCGCACCCCGAGCTGTCGTTCGAGGAGTCCGAGACCACGGCCTACATCGCCGAGCAGCTCCGCGGGATGGGGCTGAAGCCGCGCGAGTTCGAGCTGGGCACGGGCCTGTGGTGTGACGTGCCGGCGGCCGACGGCGCCACCGCTAAGGACGTCGTCGCGCTCCGCGCCGACATCGACGCGTTGCCGATGTCCGAGGAGTCGGGGGAGTCGTTCTCGTCCGAGGTCGAGGGCGTGAGCCACACCTGCGGCCACGACGGGCACACCGCGATGCTGCTCGGTGCGGCCGAGATGCTGGTCGCCGACCCGCCGCCGCGCCCGGTCCGCCTCATCTTCCAGCCCGCCGAGGAGACCATGCCCGGTGGCGCCAAGACCTGCGTCGAGGAGGGCGTGGTCGAGGGCGTCGACCGGATCATCGCGCTGCACTGCGACCCCCACCGCCGCGTCGGCGAGGTCGGGGTGACCGGCGGGCCCATCACCTCGTCTAACGCCAAGATCGGCGTGCACGTCCACTCGGCCGGCGGTCACACGGCGCGGCCGCACGAGACGCAGGACACCGTCCACGCGCTCGCAGAGATCGTCCTGGGTCTGAACGGCGTGGTCGACCGGCGTATCGATCCCCGCTCCGGCACGGTCCTGACGTGGGGGTCGATCAAGGCCGGCGGTTCGGCGCCGAACGTCATCCCGGACTCGGGCGAACTGTGGGGCACGCTCCGCAGCGCCGACCGCGACGTGTGGGCCACCGCCGAACCGCTCGTCCGCGACGCGATCGAGCACCTGGCCGCGCTGTACGGCGTGCGGGCCGAGGTGGAGTACGTGCAGGGCGTCCCGCCCGTGGTCAACGACGACGAGTGCGCTGAGCTCGCCGCCCGTGCCGTGGAGGCGGTGCTCGGTCCCGAGGGCGTGGGTACGGCCGACCAGTCCAGCGGCGGCGAGGACTTCGCCTGGTATACCGAGGAGATCCCGGGCGTGTACCTGCGGCTGGGCGTCTGGGACGGCGAGGGGGACGAGACGGACCTGCATCACCCGGGCTTCGTGCTCGACGAGCGGGCGCTGCTCCACGGCGCGCGCATCTTCAACGAGTTCGCCCGCCTCGACCGCGACGCCTGACCGAACCCGGCCGGGGCCGGGTCCGCCGCCGCGTCAGCGGACGGTGATGGCCGCGTCGCCGGCGGGGACGAGCTCGCCGATCACCGGAGCGCCCGGGATCTCGCCGGCCACCAGCAGGCCGCCGGAGGTCTGGGCGTCGGCGAGCAGCAGCAGTTCGTCCTCGCCCACCCCCGCGTCGAGGTGCGGACGCACCCAGTCGAGGTTGCGGCGCGTCCCGCCGCTGACGAACCCGTCGGCGAGTGCCTGGCGGGCCCCCTTGAGGTAGGGCACGGCGGCCGAGTCGATCACCGCCGAGACGCCGCTGGCCCGGGCCATCTTGTAGAGGTGGCCGAGCAGCCCGAACCCGGTGACGTCGGTTGCGCACTCGACGCCCGCGGCCAGCGCCTGTCGCGAGGCGACGTCGTTGAGGCGGGTCATCGTCTCGATCGCCTCCGCGCTCACCGCGCCGGTGTTCTTGTGCCGGCTGTTGAGCACGCCGATCCCCAGCGGCTTGGTCAGCGACAGCGGCACCCCGGCGCGCCCGGCGTCGTTGCGCAGCAGTCGGTCCGGATCCGCGGTCCCGGTGACGGCCATGCCGTACTTGGGCTCCGGGTCGTCAACACTGTGCCCGCCGGCCACGTGGCACCCGGCCGCTCCCGCGATGTCCTGGGCACCGCGCAGCACCTCGCCGGCCATCTCGTACGGCAGCACGTCCATCGGCCAGCACAGCAGGTTGATGGCCACGATCGGGGTGCCGCCCATCGCGTAGACATCGGACAACGCGTTGGCGGCCGCGATCCGGCCCCAGTCGTACGGGTCGTCCACGACGGGCGTGAAGAAGTCAGCCGTACTGATCACCGCGACGCCGCCGGAGATCCGGACCGCCGCGGCGTCGTCGCCGTCGTCCAGACCCACGATGAGCTCGGCCGCCGGGTCTCGGACCGGGGCGCCGACGAGCCCGGAGACGACGTTCTCCAGGGCGCCCGGCGGGATCTTGCAGGCGCATCCGCCACCATGCGCGTACGAGGTCAGCCGGGCGAGGGGAGATGCGGGATCGGTGGTCATGCCCCGACCCTAGCCACGCGGGCGGCCGGTGGGCACCCACGCACGAGGATCGACGGGCACGTCCGCCGCGGAACGCCTACCCTCGTGGTGGCAGGGAGGCGTCCGGGCACCTGGTGGTCCCCGCGGTCTTCAAAACCGACGTGGCCGAGTATCTCGGTCAGGCGGGTTCGATTCCCGTCCGCCTCCGCCACAACCGTTCGTAAAGGGGAGCGACGATCGCCGAGCAGCCGCCCGCGGGGCCCACGCGGATCGCCGCCGACGATCCACGCTCGGCGCCGGCCCCGGCCGACGTCGCGCGTTCGGTGCAGGCCCCGGCGACCGCCGACGATCCGCGCCGACGTATCCCGTCCACCGACGTCCTGCTCCGCGACCCGCGGCTCGCCGCCGCCGTCACCGAGCTGGGCCGTGAGCTGGTCAAGGCCGAGATCCGGCGCGCGCAGCAGGATGCCCGTGCCGGTGACCTCGACCCGGACGACATCGTCGACGCCGTCATCGCGGCCCTGCCCACCGCGGCGGTGACCCTGACGCGGGTCCTCAACGCCAGCGGCGTGCTCCTGCACACCAACCTCGGCCGCGCACCCCTGTCGGAGGCCGCGGTGCGGGCGCTCGCCGAGGCGGCGGGGACCAACGACGTGGAGCTGGACCTGGCGACGGGACGCCGCGGCAGGCGGGGCCGCGGAGCGCTGGACGCCCTGCGCGCGGCGGTCCCGACGGCCGGGGACGTGCACGTGGTGAACAACGGTGCGGCCGCCCTCGCGCTGGCCGTCACGGCGCTCGGCGGACCGGGGCGCACGGTCGTCATCGCGCGCGGCGAGATGGTCGAGATCGGCGACGGCTTCCGCCTGCCCGAGCTGCTCGAGTCCACGGGCACGCGCCTGCGGGAGGTCGGCACGACCAATCGCGTCAACGCCGAGGACTACGCCCGCGCCATCGACGACACCACCGCGTTCATCCTCAAAGTGCACCCGTCGAACTTCGTGGTGAGCGGCTTCACCTCGTCCGTCCCGCCCGCCGACCTCCGCGGTCTCGGTGTGCCGCTGGTCGTCGACATCGGCTCGGGCCTGCTGACGCCGCATCCCGCGCTCCCCGACGAGCCGGACATGACCACCACCCTCGCCGCGGGTGCGGACCTCGTCACCTCGAGCGGCGACAAGCTGCTCGGCGGCCCGCAGGCCGGGGTCCTGGCCGGTGACGCCGAGCTCGTCCACCGCCTGCGCCGCCACCCGCTCGCCCGCGCGCTGCGGGTCGACAAGCTCACCCTCGCGGCGCTCGAGGCGACGCTGCGGGGGCCTCGCCCGCCCGTCGTGGCGGGGCTCGAGGCGGACCCCGTCGAGCTCATGTCGCGCGCCGAGCGCATCGCCGGCCGTCTGCACGAGGCCGGGGTCGACGCACGGGCGGTGCGGTCGGTCGCGGCCGTCGGCGGCGGCGGTGCACCGGGCGTCGAACTCCCTAGCGCGGCCGTGTCCCTGCCGGAGTCCTTCGCCGACGCGCTGCGCGCCGGCCGCCCCGCCGTTCTGGGGCGGGTCACCGAGGGCCGGTGCCTCCTGGATCTGCGGGCGTTGCCTCCGGGGGACGACGACGAGCTCGCTGCGCTCGTGCTCCGCGCGTGGGCGCTCGCCTGATGTTCGTCGTGGCCACCGCCGGGCACGTCGATCACGGCAAGTCGACGCTCGTCCGCGCGCTGACGGGCGAGGAGCCCGACCGGTGGGACGAGGAACGGCGCCGCGGACTGACGATCGACCTCGGCTACGCCTCGACCACCCTCGACGACGGCCGGACCGTCGCGTTCGTCGACGTCCCCGGGCACCGGCGGTTCGTCCCGAACATGCTCGCCGGAGTGGGGCCGGTGCCGGCGGTGATGTTCGTCGTGGCGGCCGACGACGGCTGGATGCCGCAGTCCGCCGAGCACCTCGACGCCCTCGCGGCCCTGCGGGTGCGGCACGGGATCCTGGTGATCACCCGCAGTGACCTGCTGGAGCCGGAGCTCGCGTTGGCGGAGGCCCGCGAGGCGCTCGCCGGCACCCCGCTCGCCGACATCCCGGCCGTGTGCGTCTCCGCGGTCACCGGCGAGGGCATGGACCGACTGCGCGCCGAGTTGGCCGAGCTCGGCTCGCTCTTGCCCCGGCCCGACCCCGACGCCGACGTGCGCCTGTGGGTGGACCGCTCGTTCACGATCGGCGGCGCAGGCACGGTCGTCACCGGGACCCTGCCCGCCGGCACGATCCGCGTGGGGGACTCGCTCGAACTCGGTCCGTCGGGTCCGCGCGTCACCGTGCGCGGCCTACAGTCGCTCGGGCACACGCGGGACGAGGTGACCGCGGTGGCGCGGGTGGCCGTGAACCTCCGCGGGGTCGCCGCCGACGACGTCCCGCGGGGCAGCACCCTGGTCGCGCCGGGCCGCTGGCGGGCGGTCGACACGGTCGACGTGCGGGTCGACGGGCGGACCGACGCGCTGCCCGAGCAGATCATGGTGCATCTCGGCTCCGCGGCGGTGGCCGCCCGCGTCCGGCCCCTCGACGAGCGCCACGCGCGGCTGACGATCTCCGCGCCGCTGCCCATGCGGATCGGGGACCGCCTCATCCTGCGTGAACCGGGCGCGGACCGGATCCCCTCGGGTGCCGTCGTCCTCGATCCCGCGCCGCCGGAACTGCGTCGCCGCGGCGCCGCCCGCCGGCGGGCGGACGAGCTCGCGCAGGCGCCCGAGTCGCCGGAGTTGGAGTCGGAGCTGCGTCGTCGGGGCGTCGCGCACGTCGACGACCTGCGGGCGTGGGGCGTGTCCGCCCCACCCGTCGGTGGGGCGTACCGCGGGTGGCTCATCGACCCGGAGTGGGCGGCCGCCTTGGCCGGACGCCTGGTCGAGGCCGTCCGCGTGCACGATCGCGACGACCCCCTCGATCCCGGACTGCCCACGGAGGCCGCGCGTCGCGCCCTCGACCTGCCGGATGCCGCTCTTCTGGAGGCGGTGCTCGCGCAGCCCGCCGCCGCGTCGCTGCGGACGGAGGGCGGTCGGGTGACGGCCGGCGCGACTGCGCTACCGGAGAAGGTTCGGTCCGCCGCGGAGCAGGTGGCCGAGCGGCTGCGGGCCGCCCCGTTCGACGCGCCCACCGCCGACGAGCTCGCCGAGCTGGGCCTCGGGCCGCGCGAGCTGGCCGCGTGCGAGCGCGCCGGACTGCTGACCGGGCTGGGTCCCGGCGTCTGGTTGGGCCCGGACGTCTACGACGAGGCGGTGCGCCGACTGCGCCAGCTGCCGCAGCCGTTCACCCCGAGCACGGCCCGGACCCACCTGGGCTCGTCGCGGCGTGTGGTGATGCCGCTGCTCGAGGCGCTCGCCGCGCGCGGGCTCACCCGCCGCGAGGGCGACGACGGCCACGTCGTCACCTGAACGGGTCGTCAGCGGGCGCGGTCGTCGCCCACCTGCTCCGCGTAGGCCTCGCCGCCGCCGCGGGCGTCGCGGCGCTCACGCTGGGGGACCACCACGTACTTCGGGTCCTCCGCCGAGGCCATGCCGGCGTGGAACACCGCCCACCGCGTGCACGCCGACCCGGCCGCCATCGCCAGCCCGGACACCGCGGACAGCAGCCGACTACGCCGACCGAGGACCGTGCCCACCGCGCCGGCGCCGGTGAGGACCTGCGCCGCCCGGTGGTACTTCCCGGCCCGGCCCTCGTGCAGGGGCTCGGCGGTGATGCCCATGGACCGCTGCATGATCTGGTCGGCGGTCAGTTCGAGAGCGGCACCGCCCACCGCCAGCCGACGGGCGGGACCGGTCTCCTCGAGCGGAGTGAGCAACAGGCCCGCCCCGCCGGACGCGGCCGCGGCACTGCCGACAAAGACGAACGGCAGCTCTCGGCGCGCCGCGCTCCAACTCGGCAGGGACGTGTCGGTGAGCAGCACCGCCGTGTACGACGCGACCGCCGGGGCGACGAGCGCCGCGACGAGGCCGGCGGGCCGCGACGCCCGGCTGATGAGCTCGGTGGGCAGCCGCCGGGCGAGCTTCGCCGGCAGCAGCGGCACGATCTCCTCACCCAGCGCCAGGCCCGCGAACGGCCCGTACGCGGAGAGGATCCAGGTGCCCACGCTCATCGGCGACGTCAGCTTGAGCACCCGCAGCATGTGGTGGAACCGCTCCGGGCGCCCCAGGTCGTGGACCAGGTAGTACAGGCTGCCGGTGATCCCGCCGAGCGCGACGATCCGCGCCGAGCGGCGCTGATTGGGCAGTCCGGCCAGGTCCGCACCGGCCGCGAGGAGTGACGAGCCACCGGCCAGCCCGCCGAGGAAGAGATACGCCGCGATGTCGTACTTCCACGGCGGAGCCTTGACGATCGGTTTGCCGTAGTACGAACGGAACTCCGCGGGGGGCACCATGGCCTGCTCGCGGCCGCCCCGGCCCTTCCGGCGGGTCCGGGTGGTCTGCCCCGGGCCCCCGGGAATGCCCGCCTTGTCGTCGTCGTGCTCGGCGCGGTTCCCACCGTCGACGGCCATCAGGACCGTCCCCCCGCGGCGAACGCCGCCACGGCCCCGCCCAGCAGGGTCACCGCGGCGAGCGCGGCCTGGCGCCACATCGCCCCCACGTGCCGCGTGGTCACCACGGGATCCGGCGGCAGCCCGTAGACCTCGGGGTCGTCGAGCAGGAGGAAGAACGCGCCCGTGCCGCCGACGCCGTTGCGGGAGTCGTGGCCGTACAGCTGGGCGTTGGGCTCGCCGGCCTCGACCAGCTGGTCCAGTCGACCGGCCGCGCGCTCGCGGAGCTCGTCGAGATCGCCGAACTGGATCGAGTCGGTGGGGCACGCCTTGGCGCACGCCGGGGTCTGCCCCTCGGTGAGCCGGTCGTAGCAGAGCGTGCACTTCTGCGCGATGCCCACCGCCGGATCGCCAGCCGGACCCGAGCGCCGCTCGATCACGCCGTACGGGCACGCGCTCACGCAGTACCCGCACCCGTTGCAGATGTCGCTCTGCACCACGACCGTGCCGAACTCGGTGTGCATGAGCGCGCCGGTCGGGCACACGTCCACGCACGCCGCGTGGGTGCAGTGCTTGCACACGTCCGACTCCATGAGCCAGCGGAAGTCGGTGGGCTCGCCGGCGTCGGGGGAGTCACCGGGCAGGGTCGGCGCCGGCATGCCCAGGTCGACGGGCGCGCTCGGCGCCGGCGCGACGGACGCGTCCGCCACCCGCGCGGGCACCTCCTGCTCGATGAACGCGACGTGCCGCCACGTCGACGCCCCCAGCGCCTGCGTGTTGTCATAACTCATCCCCGACAGCTCGATGCCGTCCTCGGGGATGAGGTTCCACTCCTTGCACGCCACCTCGCAGGCCTTGCACCCGATGCACACGCTCGTGTCGGTGAAGAAGCCCTTGCGCGGCGGCGGATCCGAGTAGCCGTTGTCCCCGGCCGGGTCGATGTCACCGAAGAAGGACCGTCCGAGGTCGGACAGGAAGGCGGACATGATTCAGCTCTCCGTTCCCGGTTCGGTGGGCACGCCGGCGCGGCGACGGTACTCCTCGACGAACTCGAGTAGCGCGGGGCCACGCGGGCGACGTCCCGCGACGATGTCACAGCTCGTCGCCTTGGTCGCGGGGATGGACACGTTGGGGTCGAGTTGCTGCGGCAACAGGTCGTTGGCCGGGTCGCCGATGCTCACGCCGTTGCCGCCCCAGTGGTAGGGCAGCCCGATCTGGTGGAGGGTGCGGCCGTCGACCTGCAGCGGCGTCATCCGGCGGGTCACCAGGACGCGGGCCTCGATCGCGGAACGGGCGGTCACGATCGTGGCCCACCCGCCGTTGACCAGTCCCCGCTCCCGCGCGAGCTCCGGGGAGATCTCGCAGAAGAACTCCGGCTGCAGCTCGGACAGGTACGGCAGCGTCCGGCTCATGGCCCCCGCCGTGTGGTGCTCGGTCAGGCGGTAGGTGGTGAAGACGAACGGGAACACGTCCGTCCCCGGATCCCCGTGACCCGGTTGCGTCTCGTTGTATCGACCCGGCCGGATCGACCGGGCGGGGTTGGCGTCCCGGCCCGGATAGATCGGGTTGGCCACGGGCGACTCCGGCGGCTCGTAGTGCGCGGGCAGCGGACCGTCGGCGAGCCCGCGGGGAGCGTAGAGCCAGCCCATGCCGTCGTCCTGCATGATGAACGGCTGCGCGCCGCCGATCGCCTCCGGACCCACCGCTCCCTCGGGCGGGGTGTAGTCGGGCGACTTGTCGGCCTCGAAGTCGGGCACGTCGTCACCCACCCACCGGCCGGCGCCGTCGTTCGCGTCGGGGTCCCAGCGGACGTACGCCTTGCGCTCGCTCCACGGACGGCCCTCCGGGTCCGCCGAGGCGCGGTTGTACAGGATGCGGCGGTTGGCCGGCCAGGCCCAACCCCACTCCGGCGCGACGGGGCCCTGCTCGTGCCGGGACTTGCGCCGCGCGGCCTGGTTCACGCCGTCGGCGTAGACGCCGCAGTAGATCCAACAGCCGCATGCCGTCGAGCCGTCCGGCTTGAGCTGCGTGAACGCGGACAGCGGCTCGCCGTCGGGGCCGCGGCCGTTGATCTCGGCGAGCACGGCCTCGGCGTCCGGCTCGTCCACCGTCCCCGGCTCCATGGGGTAATCCCACGTCAGGTCCAGCAGCGGCCGGTCACGCGGATCGGTGGAGTCGGCCAGCTTCTCCTTGAGGCGACGCCCGAGGTGGTAGTAGAACCACAGCTCGCTGCGCGCGTCTCCCGGCGGTTCGACGGCCTGGTGCCGCCACTGCAGGAGCCGCTGCGTGTTGGTGAACGTGCCCTTCTTCTCCACGTGATTGGCGGCGGGGAAGAAGAACACCTCGGTGCCGATGTCCTCGGTGCGCATCTCGCCGGTCTCGATCTCCGGCCCGTTCTTCCAGAAGTCGGCCGACTCGATCATGACCAGGTCGCGGACGACCAGCCAGTCGAGGTTGGCCAACCCGGCGCGCTGCATCCGCCCGTTCGCGGTACCCACCGCCGGGTTCTCGCCCACCAGGAAGTACCCGCCGCCGCCCTCGTTGACCTGACGCTGCACGGTTGCGGTCGAGTCTGCCTTGCCCGTGAGCTTGGGCAGATAGCCGTAGGCGAAGTCGTTGTCCTCGGTGGCCGCGTCTCCCCACCACGCCTTGAGCAGGCTGACCATGTACGAGCGCATGTTGCCCCAGAAGCCCTGCGCCTCGTCGTCGGTGCCGATGTAGCTGTCCAGATCCGGCTGGCTGTGCGCGTCCGGAGTGGGCAGGTAGCCGGGCAGCAGGTCGAACAGGGTGGGGATGTCGGTCGAGCCCTGGATGCTCGCGTGCCCGCGCAGCGCCATGATGCCGCCGCCGGGCCGGCCGATGTTGCCGAGCAGCAACTGCAGGATCGCGGCCGTGCGGATGTACTGCACGCCCACGGTGTGCTGGGTCCAGCCGACCGCGTAGCAGAACGCCGACGTGCGTTCCCGCCCCGAGTTCTCGGTCAGCGCCCGGGCGACGCGGTGGAAGTCCTCCGTCGCGATGCCGCAGGTGCGCTCGACCATCTCCGGGGTGTAGCGACTGAAGTGCCGCTTGAGGATCTGGAAGACGCACCGCGGGTGCTGGAGGGTCTCGTCCACGTTCGGGTCGGTGGTGGTCGCCGAAGCGCGGGCGCCGGCGGCGCCGGGGACCTCCGCGGGCTCGTCGTCCGAGTCGTCCTGACCCGAGCCGCTCTCGTGCGGCATGTCGTTGCCGCGACCCTCGTACTGCCACGACTCGAAGTCGTACGTCCGGTCCCCGCTGTCGAACCCGGAGAACAGGCCCGCCAGGTCTTCGGTGTCGAGGAACTCCTCGCCGATGATCGTCGACGCGTTGGTGTAGGCACGAACGTACTCGTGGAAGTAGGAGTCGGTGGTCAGGACGTGGTTGATCAGCCCGCCGAGGAACGCGATGTCCGAGCCGGCGCGGATCGGCACGTGCAGGCCCGCGAGGGCGCTGGTGCGCGTGAACCGCGGGTCCACGTGGATGATGGTCGCGCCGCGCCGCTTGGCCTCCATGACCCACTGGAAACCCACGGGGTGGGCCTCGGCCATGTTGGAGCCCTGGATGACGATGCAGTCAGCGTTGGCCAGATCCTGCTGGTAGTTCGTGGCACCACCACGCCCGAACGAGGTTCCCAGACCGGGAACGGTGGAGGAGTGTCAAATTCTGGCCTGGTTCTCCACCTCGATGGCGCCGAGCGCCGTGTAGAGCTTCTTCATGAGGTAGTTCTCCTCATTGTCCAGCGTCGCCCCGCCGAGGCTGGCTAAGCCGCGGGTGCGCCGGACCGTGTCGCCCTTGTCGTCCGTGTCCTCCCAGAACTCTTCCCGCGACGCCAGGACGCGCTCGGCGACCATGTCCATCGCCGTCTCGAGGTCCAGTTCCTCCCACTCTGTGGCGTACGGCTTGCGGTGGAGGACCGTGGTGATGCGCCCGGGGTTGGTCACGAGCTGCTTGCTCGCGGATCCCTTTGGGCACAGGCGGCCGCGCGAGATGGGGCTGTCGTCATCCCCCTCGATCTGGACGACCTCGCCGTCGGAAACGTAGACGTCTTGGCCGCACCCGACCGCGCAGAACGGGCAGACGCTCTTGACCACCTTGTCGGCCGTCTTCGTACGAGGGGTGATCTCCAGTGAGCGGCGCGAACGGGTCGCGCTACCGCGGCCGAGCAGGTCGGACCCGGCCAGCTGGCGCAACACGGGCCAGTTGAGCGGCGAGCCGTACCTCGCCAGCTCGGGCCCGGACCCCCGCGGCCGATCCGGCCCGGACTGCTGGTACTCCGACTCCGACATGCCACCTCCCGTACTCGCGTACGGGCCCCATGTAACGCGAGCCCCCCGGGCCCCGCAAGCGAATCGACGTCGGCCCCGCCCGGTCGCGCGCGGGCGGGCGACCGATCCGTCACGCGGACGCCTCCGATCCGCATCATGGTGGGGTGGACGAGCAGACTCAGACCGATTCCGGGGCGTTCGCGACCGTAGGGCTCATGGCCGACCCCGGAGTGCCCCGCCGGGTCGCGGTGGCGATCGCGGACGACCTCGCCGAGGACCTCGGCCGTGAACTCGGTGGACGCTGGCGGGTGGAGGTCGACCAGGAGACCCTCCCGCTCGGACCGGAGGGGGAGATCCGGCTCACCGAGCACGCCCCCCGCCTGCTGCAGCAGCACGGGTGGGACTTCGTGCTCTATCTGACGGACCTGGCGACCCACCCCGACGGCGTGCCGGTGTTGTACGACGTCAGCGGCTCGACCGCGGCCGCCCTGGTGTGTGTGCCGGTGCTGGGGGTCTTCCGCGTGCGGTCGAAGGTCCGCGAGCTGGCGCTCCGGCTGGTCCGTTCGGGGACCCACCGAGACGGACTGGGCGTGCCCGGCACCGACGACCTGCCCCCGGCGCACCGGCGCGGGTTCGCCAACCGGGCCCGCCTGCTCGCGGGCATGGTGCACAACAACCGACCCACCCGGATGGTGACGACGCTGTCCGGTGTCGTGGCCGCCGGGGCGGGCTCCGGTGCCTTCGGCATCTTCTACGGCAGCATCGCTTCTCTCGCGGTGGAGCTGCACGCGCTCCGACTGCTGCTCATCAGCATGATGGGTGTGCTCACCCTCGTTTTGTGGCTCATCCTGCGCAACGGACTCTGGACCCGTCGGAACGACGCTTTCACGCCCGGCAACCGACGGATGGACAACGCGGCCACGGTCCTCACGGTCGGGGCGGGTGTGGGCATCATGTTCGTCGGTCTGTTCGCGGCGATGTTCGTCCTGGCGCTCACCGTGATGGACGCGGACTACCTCGCGACGCAGCTCGACCGACCCGCGGTCCTGCTCGACTACGTCCATCTGGCGTGGCTGTCCAGCTGCCTGGGTGCCTTCGCCGGCGCCCTGGGATCGAACTTCGACGACGAGAACGTGGTCCGCGAGTCCACCTACAGCCTGCGGTGGCACGAGCGCCGCAAGATGTTCGACAGCTACCAGAGCCGTGAGGGCGACCCGGACGAGCAGCAGGAACAGCAGCGGATCGAGCGCGAGCATGACGACGACAACGACGACGACAACGACGACGACAACGACGACGACAACGACGACGCCCGCGGCCATGACACGCAGCATCACGGCGAGCGGAGCTACGGCGAGCGGAGCCGCGGCGAACAGGGCCACGGCGAACAGGGGCACGGGGAGCATCCGGGTGTCGACACGGCCGCCGGCGGCGAAAGCCGCGGAGAGGTCGACGACGACGGGGCTCCGGACCGCGGGGGCGTCATCGCGGACGGCGACTCCGAGTCCTCTCGGCAGGTGGAGGATGACCGGTCGAGAGGGTAGACAAGGGGCATGACCGCCGCACCCGCCGACCTCGCCCCCGTGAACGACGCCACCACGACCGCGCCGCCGCTGCCCCGCGCGTGTGGGCCGCTGTCCGACGCGGTGATCGGGGCGCTGTCGACCGGGCGCACGGGCGGCCTGCCGGCGGTGTCGGCCGACGTCGAGCCGCTGGGCCGCGACCTGCAGCTGACGCTCTACACGTTGTACGAGTTGCACTACCGGGGCTTCGATGGCGTCGATGCCGAACTCGAGTGGGATCCGGAGCTCCTGCGGATGCGTCGGGACCTCGAGCGGGTGTTCCTCGAGCACCTGCGCGGCGCGGTCGAGCCGGGCGACGACCCGGTGGCCGAGATGGACGCGATGTCGGTCGAGGCCACCTCCGGCACCGGCCCGTCGTGGTACTTCAAGGACGAGGGCACGTGGGATCAGATCCGCGAGTACTTCGCCCACCGCTCGCTGTACCACCTCAAGGAGGGGGATCCGCACGCGTTCGCGATCCCGCGGCTGCAGGGTCAGGCCAAGGCGTCGTTCGTGGCCGTCGAGTTCGACGAGTTCGGTGGTGGCCGCGGAGATCGCGTCCACCAGCAGTTGTGGGCGGACCTCATGAGCGCGGCCGGGTTGGACCCGTCGTACCTCGGCTATATCGACCGGGTGAGCGCCGAGACGCTGTCGACGGTCAACCTCATGTCGATGTTCGGCCTGCACCGGTCGCTGCGCGGCGCCGCGATCGGGCACTTCGCGGCGATCGAGATCACCTCGTCGCCGGGGTCCGCGCGCCTGGTGGCGGGCTTGCGACGGATGGACGCTCCCGAGGAGTGCGTGCACTTCTACGCCGAGCACGTCGAGGCCGACGCGGTCCACGAGCAGGTCATGCGCCACGACGTGGTGGGCGACCTGGTCGGACGCGAGCCCGAGCTCGCCGCCGACATCGTGTTCGGGATGCGGGCGCTCGACTACCTCGACGACCTCGCGGCCGAGAAGATGCTCGCGGCGTGGAAGCGCGGGGAGTCCTCGCTCCTGCCCTGACGCCCGACGACCCCTGCGGAGCGCGGGGCCGACGCGGCCCCCGCCCGGAATCCGCTACTCCCGCTCAGCCCCGCCCGCTCAGCCACTGCCCGAAATCCGCTACTCCCGCTCCTGATCCGCTACTCCCACAGGGGTAGCGGATCCCCACTCGGAGTAGCGGATTTCTGATTGGGCGGTCAGCTCTGCGCGTCGTCCGTGTCGGTGGGGCGCACCTTGCGGCGGTGGCTGGTGTCGCACAGCGGGTAGTTCTTGCTGCGCCGGCACGCGCATACCGCCACCATGAAGCGGTCCGAACACACCCGGTGCCCGTCGGGCGTGGTCATGTCGACCGGCCCCTCCACGAGGATCGGACCGCCGGGCACGATCCGCACGCGCCTGGCGTCGGGCGCCTGCCCGCCGGCCCCGCGGGCGTCGCGCGACGCGCCGCTTCCGCCACCAGCCGAGCCGCCGGTCCCGCGGGCGTCGCGCGTCCCGCGCTCAGCTGCGGTCAACGCGGATCACCGCCAACTCCTCCTCGCGCCGTCCGGGCTCGAGCAGACCGGCGGCCTCGAGGCGCTCGGCGTACGAGGTCATGACGGGGCCGAAGTCGACGGTGCGGGTGGCGACGACGCGCGCGGTGAACCCGAACCGCTCCATCTTGCTGATGGTCTGCGGCGGGTCGGAGAACTCCGAGTGCACGATGAGCATGGTCCCGCCGGGTGCGAGGAGGTCGGGGGCGAGCTCGCAGAGCTGGTCGAGCACGACCCGCCCGTTGGCGCCCGCGTCCCACGCGCGGTTGGGGCCGGTGCCCTCGAGCGGGGCGTCGGAGGGGACGTACGGCGGGTTGGACACCACCACGTCGAAGGGGCCGGCGTAGCGGGCCTCGGCCAGCGTGCCGATGCGGACGTCGACGTCGACGCCCGCCCGCTCCGCGTTGCCGGACGCGCAGGCGACGGCGGCGGGGGAGATGTCGTAGGCGACCACCTCGCGGGCGCCCTTGAGCGCGGCCTCGATGGCGAGGATGCCACTGCCCGTACAGATGTCGAGCACGCGCTTACCGGCGACCACGTCGCAGTCCTCGAGTGCGTCGCAGAGCAGCCAGGAATCGTCTTGCGGCGCGTACACGCCGTCGTCGACCTCGATATGGGCGAACCGGGTCTGGGTCATCGGGGCCTCCGGTTGAGCAGGGGGTCGGATGTTGCCCAGTCAATCTGTGAGGGCCGGCGCCTGCAACCGATGTGACCGCGCGAGACGGAGCTGTTACTGCCAGTAGAGGCCGCCGGGCACGTCCGCGCCGCCGGTGAGTCGGCAGGTCAGGACGGTGTCGTCGGCGCCGGTCACGGCGAGGCCCTCCTGTGCGCACGGCCCGCCGGGGCGTGGCTGGCCGGCGGCCTCCGCGAGCCCGCCCCCGCCCTCGCCGGCGTCGGGCACGGAGCCGGCGCGGGGCAGCCACAACGGGCCGGCGCCGCGGGGGTCCTCGGTGCAGAACAGCGCGGATCCGTCCTCGGCCTGGGCGACCTCGCCGAGCATCTGGCACGGCCCGCCGGCGCCCACGACGTTGGCGGGCAGCTGCGGCGGGGGTGCGGGCGCCGCGGGCGCGGCGGCGGTGGCCGTCGCGGACACCGGTTCGGCGGTGTCGCGGGTCGGCGTGGGGGACGTGGGGGTCGACGACGACGAGGTGCTCGACGTCGCCGCCGACGGGGCGACCGGTTCGCCGTCCGGGTCGGCGGAACAGGCCGAGAGTGCGACCCCGGCCGCCATCGCGAGTGCGATGACGGCCGGGACACGGCGACGTCCCGAGGTGGTGGGCCGGTGGTTCGTCGCTGTGGGGTTCATTCGATCCTCTGTGGTGCGCTGGTCAGGCCCCGATGATGAAGGCCTCGAGCTCGGCGCGGGCCTTGTCGTCCGCCATCTGCTCCGGCGGGGACTTCATGAGGTACGCCGAGGCCGGCAGGATGGGTCCGCCGATGCCGCGGTCCTTGGCGATCTTGGCCGCGCGGACGGCGTCGATGATGATGCCCGCCGAGTTGGGCGAGTCCCACACCTCGAGCTTGTACTCGAGGTTGATGGGGGCGTCACCGAACGCACGTCCCTCGAGACGAACGTACGCCCACTTGCGGTCGTCGAGCCACTCCACGTAGTCCGAGGGGCCGATGTGCACGTTGCGGTCGTGGACCTTGTTCTTGAGCGAGCCCTCGAGGTTGGAGGTCACGGCCTGGGTCTTGGAGACCTTCTTGGACTCGAGGCGGTCCCGTTCGAGCATGTTCTTGAAGTCCATGTTGCCGCCGACGTTGAGCTGGTACGTGCGGTCCAGCGCGACGCCGCGGTCCTCGAAGAGCTTGGCCATCACGCGGTGGGTGATGGTGGCGCCGACCTGGCTCTTGATGTCGTCGCCGACGATCGGGACGCCGGCGGAGCGGAACTTCTCGGCCCACTCGGGGTCGGAGGCGATGAACACGGGCAGGGCGTTGACGAACGCGACGCCGGCGTCGATCGCACACTGCGCGTAGAACTTGTCGGCCTCCTCCGAGCCGACGGGCAGGTAGCTCACCAGCACGTCGACCTCGGCGTCGCGCAGGGCCTGCACGACGTCGACGGGCTCGGCGGCGGACTCCTCGATGGTCTCGCGGTAGTACTTGCCGAGGCCGTCGAGGGTGGGGCCGCGCTGCACGGTCACGCCGGTGGGCGGGACGTCGCAGAGGGTGATGGTGTTGTTCTCGGAGGCGCGGATCGCCTCGGCGAGATCCATGCCGACCTTCTTGCCGTCGACGTCGAACGCGGCGACGAACTCCACGTCGCCCACGTGGTAGTCACCGAACTTCACGTGCATGAGGCCGGGGACGGTCGAGTCGATCGCCGCGTCCTTGTAGTACTCCACGCCCTGCACGAGCGAGGACGCACAGTTGCCGACGCCGACGATCGCGACGCGCACCTTCTGGTCGGTCATTGGGGTTCTCCTTGTGATGGGTTCTCTGTCCGGATGAGCTCGTTGATCCACCGCAGCTCGCGCTCGCTGGTCTCGAGCCCGAGCAGGGTGAGCTGCCGGGCGTATCGCAGTTCGGTGGGGCCGGTGCGTGCGGCCGCGTCACGCTGACCCTCGCGTCGCTCCTCCAGGACCCGACGCCGGCCCTCGAGCAACCGCACCCGGGCGGGGCCGGGCGTGCGGTCGAAGAACGCCAGGTGGACGCCGAAGCCGTCGTCGGTGAACGACGACGCCCCGGGTTCGTCGAGCAGGGTCGCCAGCGTCTCCTTGCCGCGCGTGGTGATGCGGTAGGTCTTGCGACCGCGCCGCGCGGTGGCGGGTGGCCGGGTGGCGGTGGCGGCCGAGGAGTCCTCGACGATGTCGCCCTGGTGTTGGAGGCGACGCAGCGTCGGATAGAGGGAGCCGAAGGACACCGTCCGGACCGTCCCGAGCATCTCGGACAGCCGCTTGCGCAGCTCGTACCCGTGCATCGGCCGCTCGTCGAGCAGCCCCAGGATGGCCAGTTCCAGCACTCCACCTCCCCCTTCCCACGTCGGTCATGCCTGCGGATGTCATGCGACGGTCACCGATCGTACACCCGCTGATGTATCGGACCGATATACCGCCGTGTGGCATCGGCTCGACGTGTAGCCCGATGCCCCGGCGGGGGCCGTAGGCTGGGGTCGTGGACCAGGCCGACTCCCGCTTCCCGCGACCCGGCCCCCCGCCGGGGCCGGAGGACCCCACCGGCCGTGCGGCGCTGCGGCGCCGCCGGGTGGTGGACTTCGCGCTGCGCCGTCGCGGCGTCCTGGCGTCCCTGCGCGAGGGCGGACTGTCGCTGCGCGAGGTCTGCGACGCGGACGTCTACCTCCTGCGCGCGGCCGGCTTCCACGGCGTGGTCACCGAGACCGTGTGCCCCGTCTGCCGCAAGGAGAACCTCACCGAGGTGTCCTGGGTGTTCGGCGACGACCTCGGTCCGGCGTCGGGCTCCGCCCGAGGTGTCGACGAGATCGAGCAGCTCGCCCTGTCCCACGACGAGTTCACGGTACACGTCGTGGAGGTGTGCCGCAGCTGCTCGTGGAACCACCTCGTCGAGTCCTATGAAGTGGGGCTCACGCCGGGGACCGGAAAGCGCGTACGACGGGCGGCGAGAGAGCTCCGACGCCACCGCTGAACACCCCGCCCGCTGCCCGACGGCGCCTCCGGAGTACAGCGTCGGCGACGTTTTCGTACACAATGGTCGCCAGAGCACCGCCGCCGGGGCCTTCCGGATCGGTCGGATCGGCTCGCGGGAGGGTAGAGCATGGCGCAGAACGGCAGGACGGGTAAGGCCGCCGACGAGGGCCGGGGCAGGGCCTCGGAACAGACCGGTTGGGTCCGTCGCCATCCGATCTGGACGACGGTGATCCTCCTCGCCGTCGTCCTCCTCGTCGTCCCCCTGACGGTCGCGGTCGTGACCTACAACCGCACCGAGATCCCCGAGCCCGGCAGCGTCCGCACGGAGCAGATCTCGGAGATCTACCAGAGCGACGGCACCACGATGATCGGTCGCATCGTGCCGCCCGAGGGTAACCGCACGCTCATCGAGCTCGACGTGGTGCCCGTCCACGTGCGCAACGCGGTCATCGCCGCCGAGGACCGCTCCTTCTACACCAACGAGGGTTACGACCCGACCGGCATCGGCCGCGCGGTGATCGGGCAGATCACCGGCGAGTCCAGCGCGGGCGGCGGCTCCACCATCACGCAGCAGTACGTCAAGAACACGATGGTCGGTGACGCGCCCACCTACGAGCGCAAGGCCAAAGAGATCATCATCGCCGCCAAGATGACGAACGAGTGGTCCAAGGACCAGATCCTCGAGGCCTACCTCAACACCATCTACTTCGGCCGCGGCGCCTACGGTATCGCCGCCGCCTCCACCGCCTACTTCAACAAGCCCGTCGAGGCGCTGACGGTGGAGGAGGGTGCGCTGCTGGCCGGCGTCATCCAGTCGCCCTCCGCCCTGGACCCGCTCAACAACCGCGAGGCCTCCGAACGACGGTGGAACTACGTGATGGACGGCATGCGCGACATGGGCGCCATCGACGCGCAGCAGCGCGGCAACGCCGTGTTCCCGCAGGTCGTCGAAGACCCGCAGGCCGTCGAGCAGAACGTCGGCGACCCCACCAACGGGCCCATTCGACGTCAGGTGCTCGCCGAGCTCGCCCAGTCCGGGATCGACGAGCAGATGCTCAACACCCGCGGTCTCAAGATCATCACCACGATCGACCCCAAGACCCAGGACGCGGTCGTCAACGCCGCCCGCTCCAACATGCAGGGCGAGAGCCCGGACAACCGCACGGCGGTGGTGTCGATCAACCCGCGCACCGGCGGCGTGATCGGCTACTACGGCGGCGAGGAGGCCGAGGGCTGGGACTACGCCAACGCCCCGCTGCAGACCGGCTCGACGTTCAAGATCTTCGGCGTCGCCGCCGCCCTCGAGCAGGGCATCGGCCTCGGCACCCAGATCTCCTCCGCTCCGGTCACCACGGGCAACGTCACCGTCACCAACGTCGGCGGTCAGTCCTGCGGCTCCTGCTCGATCTCCCAGGCGCTGCTGATGTCGCTCAACACCTCGTTCATCCGCCTGCAGCGGATGCTCGACAACGGCGCCAACGACGTCCGCGACATGGCGCACCGCACGGGCATCCCCAAGCAGATCCCGGGTCTGCCGTGGGAGACCCTGAGCGAGCAGGGCGAGGACCCGTACGACGGCCTCATCCTGGGCCAGTACCCCATCCGCGTCCGTGACATGGCGACCGGCCTGGCGACCTTCGCCGCGGAGGGCGTCCACCGGCCCACGCACTTCATCGAGCGGGTCGAGACCGCCGACGGCGAGGTGCTCCTGGACAACTCGTCGATCGAGGGCGAGGAGGTGGTCGAGGCCGACGTCGCCAACAACCTCACGTCCGCGATGGAGCCCATCGCCGCCTACTCGAACGGCCACGCGCTGGCGGGCGGGCGCCCCTCGGCGTCCAAGTCCGGTACCACCCAGCTCGGCGACACCGGATACAACAAGGACGCCTGGTTCGTCGGCTACACCCCGTCGATCGCCACCGCGGTCTGGGTCGGCACCGACGACAACAAGCCGCTGTTCAACGCCTGGGGCGGCACGATGTACGGCGCCTCCGTGCCCGCCGACATCTGGAAGTCGGCCATGGACGGCGCGCTGTCCGGCACCGAGTGGGAGTCCTTCCCCGAGCCCGGCTACATCGGCGGTCGGGCCGGCCGCTCGTCGTGGGAGTCCTCCGGAACCGGCTCGGGCACCACGGGCGGTACCGGGACCGGCGACACCGCTCGCCAGCCGAGCGTCGCGCCCGCGCCCGTCCAGCCCGCACCCGCCCCGCAGGCCCCCGGCCCGCTGACCATCCAGGTGCCCGGCCTGCCGGAGATCGTCATCCCCGGCGCCGGTGCGCCCGCCCCGGCCCAGCCCGCCCCCGCGCCCCAGCCGGCGCCCGGTGGCGGCGCGGGTGGTGGTGCCGCGGGTGGTGGCAACGCGGGCGGTGGCAACGCGGGAGGCGGCGGGACCGAGGCCGGAACCGGCGGCGGAACCGGCGGCGACGACGACGGCGGGGCCTGACCCGGTGTGACCGTGCAGAACGACGGCCACCTCTCCCCGCTGCCTCTCGACGACGACCTGCGGTCGCTCGAGCCGCACGAGCGGGTCCGACCCGGCGACGGAGCCGGTGCGGGCGCGCTCGCCGCGTGGGGCGGCCCCCTCGGCCGGCACGCCGTGGTCGGCCGCCAGCGCTTCTGGACGCCGCTGCGCGTGATCATGCTGTTCGCCGTGATCTTCCTGGCGTTCGGCTTCTTCTCCAAGGCCGCCTGCCTGGAGACCACCCATCCCACCGACGGGTCGCAGCCCGGCCTCAACTGGGACGGTCGGCAGTACTACAAGGCCTGCTATGCGGACCCGCTGCCGCTGTACTCGGCCGAGGGCCTGGACACCGGGGCGCTGCCCTACAAGTACTCGTGGATCGCCGACGGCGGCGAGGTCCGCTACATGGAGTACCCGGTGCTGTCCGGGATGTTCCAGTACGTCACGGCGCAGGCCGCCCAGGCGCTGCACGAGATCTTCCCCGGCGGGCCGCTCGAGGTGGTCACATACTTCGCGCTGGGTTGTGTCCTGCTGGCGTTCATGTGGATGGTCGCCGTGTGGGCCACCTACCGCTCGGCCGGCCGCCGGCCCTGGGACACGCTGCTCATGGCGGCCAGCCCGCTCGTGATCTTCCAGGCCTTCACCAACTACGACCTCATGGCGGTGATGTTCGCCTCCGTCGCGCTGCTGCTGTGGGCCCGCCGCCGCCCGGTCTGGGCCGGCGTCGTGCTGGGGCTGGGCGTGGCGGCCAAGCTGTACCCGCTGTTCCTGTTCGGCGCGCTGCTGGTGGTGGCGATCCGCCGCAGGCGGTTCGTCGAGCTAGGGAAGGCCGCGGCCGCCGCCGTCGTGGCGTGGTTGGCCGTCAACCTGCCGATCATGGTCCTGTTCCCTGACGGGTGGCGGGAGTTCTTCCGACTCAACTCCGATCGGCCCGCCAACCCCGAGAGCATCTACGTCGTCATCCAGACGCTCACCGGCTGGCAGGGCTTCGACGCGGGCCGCGCCGCCGGGGAGGCCCCCGCGACGCTGAACACCGTCTCGTTGGTGTTGTTCGCGCTCGCCTGCCTGGCGGTGCTGGTGATCGGTCTGACCGCGCCCGCGACTCCGCGCGTGGCGCAGTTGGCGTTCCTCATCGTGGCGTTCTTCCTGCTCACCAACAAGGTGTGGAGCCCGCAGTATTCGCTGTGGCTGGTCCCGCTCGCGGTGCTCGCCGTGCCGCGCGTCCGCCTGCTGCTGACGTGGATGGCGTTCGACGCGCTGCTGTGGGTGGCGCACATGTCGTACTTCCACGGCGTGGCCAACAAGGGGATCGGCCCCGAGCTCTTCCACCCGCTCGTGCTGGTGCGCGACCTGCTCGTCCTCGCCGTGTGCGCGGTCGTGATCCTCGAGATCTACCGGCCCCACCTCGACCGCGTCCGCATGACGCATCAGGGCACGCCCGAGGGACCCGACCCGCTCGCCGGGGTCCTCGCCGATCCCGGGGAACGACCGGTCACCCGTGCGACCCCCTCAGACTCCGGTGGGACACAGCCCGCCGACCCCGAGACGAAGGACCCGATCCGATGACTACCAGCGCCATGATCTGGATGTTCTTATGCATCCTGGTCGGATTCATCTGCATGGTGACCGCCGCCGGCGGCTACCGCGCGGGGTGGCGTCAACCCGTGTGGATCGGCTGGACCGTCGCGGCCTTCCTGTTCCTCACCGTGATCCCGGTGGCGCAGGCGCTGACGATCGGGCTGCAGCACGGCTGACGCATCCCCGCCGCGTGCGGCCCCCGCCGCGGCGACAGCCCGAGGGCTCAGCCGCACAGGTCGAACGGCTCGGTGTCCGGGAAGTGCCGCTCCCACTCCTCGCCGGTGAGCTGGACCCCGCCGGCGCAGGCCTCGCTCACCACGCGGTCGGGGTCGAGCTGCCACATCCACATGGCGCCCTCCGCGCCCACCGCGAGCAGTCCGCCCGCCGGGGAGGCGCTGCGGCCCTGGTAGAGCAGCGGGTCGGTGGTCGAGCCGAGCACGGCCCACGGTCGCGGATCGGAGGGCTCGCCGACGTCGATGACCGTCACCTGCCCGGTGCTGGAGGTGAGCAGGAGCAGATCGTCATCGGCGGAGAACGCGGTCCAGTAGATCTCACCGGGTGGAGCCGCGAACGAGGCGAGTTCGGCGGGCGCGGACGCGTCGGAGACGTCCCACAGTCGAACGGTCTTGTCGCCGCCGGAGGTGGCGAGCAGCGGAGGGTGGTGGGCGTACCCGGCGGACGGTGACGCGCCGATCCCGGTGGTGAGCCGGTGCGCGACCACCGGCCGGTCGGGGTCGGCGGTGTCGAGGATGACGGTCTGCGGGCCGAGGGTCGGGACGACGAGCTGCCGGGAGTCGGAGGAGAACTCGGCGACCACGCACGGGTCGGGCAGCGGCACGGTCACCCGCAGTGCGGGGCGGGTGGGATCCGTGACGTCGACCAGGCCGAGGTCGGGGCTGGTGTCGCTGCACACGGCGAGGGTGCGGCCGTCGGGGCTGAGCGGGTTGGCCACCACGACGCCGGAGGTGACGG
This sequence comes from Dietzia maris, assembly GCF_036287335.1. Taxonomy (NCBI): domain Bacteria; kingdom Bacillati; phylum Actinomycetota; class Actinomycetes; order Mycobacteriales; family Dietziaceae; genus Dietzia; species Dietzia maris. The sequence goes on along the minus strand of NZ_CP143053.1, from coordinate 3,486,243 downwards.
GCAGGCTCGCGACCGGCCGGGTGGCGGGTCCGTAGGGCGCGGTGAACACCTGCACGCCGCCGTCCGCCAGGCCCGCGTAGACGACCCGCCCGTCGGGGGACATCGCCACGGACCCGGAGAACCGGGTGTCGCGGCCGGGGATGACGCGGCCGGTCTCGCGCGGGACGGGACCGGTGGTGTCGACGACGGTGTGGTGCATCTCCGCGGCGGTGACGCCGAGGACCCCGGAGGTCCGGTCCTGCGAGGAGGCGGTCTGGAAGATCGAGTTGGACTCCGACGCGGCCCCGAGGCGCCCCAGCGGCCAGAGCCGGACCAGGCCGTCGACCGAGTACGTCACCAGGTGGTCGGAGTCGGTGAACCGGACGCCGGTCGCGACCTGGGAGGCGGGTAGTTCGGTGAGCACGCGCCCCGCGGGATCGTAGACGCGGACCCGCTCGTCGGACCCGGCGGCGGCGAGCCGGCCGAGATCGTCGAAGGCCACGTCGTTGACGTAGGCGTCCCACCCGGTCAACTCCGGCAGCGCCCGCGCGCCGGCGAGCGCCGCGATGCCCGACCCGTCGCCACCGGAGCCGTCAGCACCCGACCCGTCACCGCCGGAGCCCCCCGCGGCGCCGCCCGGCAGCTGCCACAGCTGCACGGTACGGCCGGTCGTGCCGACGGCGATGCGGCGGCCGTCCGGGCTCACCGCCAACGACATCGGCATCGCGACGGGCCCCGTGTCGAGGGCGGGTCCGCGACGGGCGGGCCCCTCGGCGTGGGCGTCTACCAGTGTCTTGATCCCGGCGGTCCGGTTGGTTGCGAGCAGGGTCCGCGAATCGGGCAGCCAGGCCAGCGATTCGACGGGCTTGGCGACCTCGGTGCCGGGGTCCGGAACGGCCACGCGGGCCCGCTGGTCGGTGACGGCGGGGGCGCCGCCCCGCGTGGCGAGCGGCCAGCGCAGGACGCGGCCGTCGCCGGTGCCGGCGGCGAGGGTGGCGCCGTCGGGGGCGAAGGCGACGGAGTGGAACGGGCCGGTGCCGGCCTCGAGGACGGACAGGATCGCCGGGGCGGCGGGTTCACGGAGGTCGACCAGGTGCACCCCGCCCTGCCCGGCGGCCGCGAGGACCGAGCCGTCCGGCGAGAGGTCGGCGGCGTACAGCTCGTGCCGCGGCCCGGCGCCGAGCGCGAGGGTGGCGTAGGCGGCCTCGTCGCCCGGTCGGAAGAGCCGCAGCACGCCGTCGGAGCTGACGGAGGCGACGCCCGCGCCGTCGGGCAGGGCCACGACACGCCCGGAGCCGGCGGCGGCCTCGAATCGCAGCGGGACGTCGGCGCGGCTGGTGTTGAGCAGCGCCGATCGCGCCTCGGTGGTGGGGTGGATCCGGTAGGCGGCCAGCGCGAGAGCGCGCCCTAGTCCGGGGTCGCGGCTGAACGCGGTGGTCGAGGACACCGACCCCGAGCGCGACAGGGCGACGTCGCGGGTGTGGCGGGCGTCCGCCTCCGCCCGGAGCGCGAGCACACTGGCGACCAGGGCCAGGACGGTCACCACCGCCAACGACGCCGCGAGTCCGGTCAGCGCGCGGATGCGTCTGCGGTCCCGCCGGGCCACGGACCGGTGATGCGATTCCGCGGCGGCGAGGAACTGCCTCTCCGATTCCGCCAGGTGGGAGCTGGCGACCTCGTCGTCGTCCCTCCATCTCACATAGTCGGCGGTGGCCGACGCCGGGGGCAGGGCGGCGTCGGCGCGGCCGGAGTCCTCCCAGTCGGTGGCGGCCGCGCGCACGCGGGCGAGGACGCGCAGGCCCTCGCGGTCCGCGTCGATCCAGTCGACCAGGCGCGGCCAGGAGGAGAAGAGGACCTCGTGGGTGGGGGTGACCGAGTCACCGTCCACGGTGAGGAGGCCGGCGTGGGCGAAGGGGGTGGCGACGACGAGGAGGTCCTCGGACAGCTCGGCGAGCGGGGCGTGGCGACGGACGGGTCGGGCGGAGCGGACGTCGACGAGCCGGAGGAAGAGGGCCCGGCAGTTCGCCCGTCCCGCCCGGTCGAGTTCCTGGTAGACGGACTCCGCCGACGCGCGGACGGCGCCTTCGACACCGCCCGACGAGTAGTAGTCGTCCACGGTGATACGGCGCCGTCGGCTGCGCTCCCAGCACACGAGCAGCACGTGGGACAGCAGCGGCAGCAGCGAGCGTTCGTCGGCGCCGGCGTGCGTGGGGGCGACCGCGTCGAGCAGGAGGTTCACCAGTGACGGCTCGACCGTGTAACCCAGGGACCGGGCGGGCTCGACGATGATCTCGGCCAGCTGCTCGCGGCTCGGCGGGCCGAGCACCACCGGGTCGTCGAGCGCGTCGCGGAGGACCGGTTCGGCGAGGGCGGACTGGAAGAAGTCGGCGCGCAACGCCAGGACGGTCGGACGGCCGGCGGCGGCACGTCGGCCCAGCCGGTCGAGGATCGCCGAGCGGCGGCCGGCGTCGAGGTCGTCCGCCCAGATCTCCTCGAGCTGGTCCACCACCAGGAGGCCGGCGCCGTCGGCGGACTCCGCGGTGACCTCGGTCGGCCGGACGATCACCACGGACGCATCACCGGGGATGCCGCCGGCGGTCCAGCGCGGGGCGAGACCCGCGGCGAGCAGCGAGGACTTGCCCGACCCGGACGCCCCCACCACCACCAGCGGGCGGACCCGCGGCGAGGCCAGCCGGCGGAGGATCTGTTCGACTTCCGCCTCGCGGCCGTGGAACAGCGGCGCGTCACCCGCCAGATAGACGCAGTCCGACGTACGGGCTGCCGGTGTCGTCGGGCTGGGGCACCGGTGTGCGGGGCACCGGCCGGGTCGGCTCGGTGATCCCTCCCCCGGGACGGTCCCGGTCCGCCGTCGTGGCCCCGCCACCCGGTGGGCCCACGCCCGGGGAGCGGCGGACGGGACGTCGCTCCCCGGGCGGGACCGGACCCGTTCGACGGCGGCACGCCATTCCGCCATGGACCCGGCGTCGTCCACGCCCAGGAGCCGGAGCATCTCGACGAGCGTCGACTCGCTGGCGCGGGTCGGTACGTGCTGGCCGGAAAACCATCCCGAGGCGGTTCCCAGGGACAGTGAGGGCACCAGGCGGACGACGTCCCGGACCGACAGACCGGCCCCCGCGCGGAGCGCGGTGAGGGCGGCCCCGAGCTCCTCCCGTGTCCGAACCTGAGAGGGTGCTGATCGACCGTCGGCGTGATCGCCGGGCCCGCGGGCTGTCTCCACGGTCAACATCGTACGGCCGACCGCCGCCTGCGCGGGGGGAGAAGGCGCAGGAAAACCAGGCGTTTCATGCGAACGTACGACGCGACCGTACGGACTCGTCCGGACATCTCGCCCCGAGTCGACGGTAATTGTGCGAGTCCTCAGGATGAACTCACATTCATCTCATCGGGGGGCATCATGACGGCAACACTTCCTTTTCCATCCGCCGCGAACCGGCCGGACCTCAGCGACCGCGAGGTCGAGGTCCTCATCGCCTGGCTCGCCTCGGACAGCAAGCGGGAGGTCACCGAGCGGCTGTTCCTGGCCGACTCGACGGTCAGTACGTACATCCAGCGTGTGCGGTCCAAGTACGACGCGGTGGGCAGGCCCGCGCGGACCAAGGTGCGTCTACTCCTGCGCGCCGTGGAGGACGGGTACGTCCGGCTCGACGATCTGTGAGGGCGCGGGCTGCTCGCGGCACGGTCCGAGACCGACGGGGATTTCGTCAGCCGAGTTCGGACGGGGTAGCCTTGAGCGGTTGCTGACGCAACGACCCTCCTGCCACGGAGACACCGTGGCCGAATCTGTAGTCCACAGGAGGTGATGAGGTCCCATGCGTCAATACGAAGTGATGGTCATCCTCGATCCCAGTCTCGACGAGCGCACCGTGGCGCCGTCGCTGGACACGTTCCTCAACGTGATCCGGCAAGAGGGTGGATCGGTCGACAAGGTCGATGTCTGGGGGAAGCGCCGCTTCGCCTACGAGATCAACAAGCTCAACGAGGGCATCTACGCCGTCGTCCAGCTCAAGTCCGAGCCGGACGCGGTCAAGGAGCTGGATCGTCAGCTCGGTCTGAACGAGAACGTTCTCCGCACCAAGGTGCTGCGCGCCGACAAGTGACCCGGACTGTCCGACCACCCCGGTACTCTGGGCGCGGTCGGTCGGCCTCCGATCACCATCCACACCAGGCCTGAAACACGGAGGACAAGCGAATGGCACAGGGCGACACCCCCATCACGGTGGTCGGGAACATCGTCGCGGACCCCGAGCTGCGGTTCACGCCGTCGGGTGCCGCGGTGGCGAACTTCCGGATCGCCTCCACGCCGCGTCGCTTCAACTCGCAGACCAACCAGTGGGAGGACGGCGAAGGCCTGTTCCTCACCTGCAACGTCTGGCGGCAGGCGGCGGAGAACGTCGCCGAGTCGCTGCAGAAGGGCATGCGTGTCATCGTCAACGGCCGGCTTCGGCAGCGGTCGTACGAGACCCGTGAGGGCGAGAAGCGCACGGTGTACGAGGTGGAGGTCGACGAGGTCGGCCCGTCCCTCAAGTACGCCACCGCCAAGGTGACCCGCACCAACCGCGAAGGCGGCGGGGGCGGCGGTTTCCAGGGCGGCGGCCAGCAGGGTGGTGGCTTCCAGGGCGGTGGCCAGCAGGGTGGCTACGGCGGCGGTCAGTCGCAGGGCGGCTACGGCGGCGGCCAGGGCCGCGGCCAGCAGAACGACGACCCGTGGGGCAGCGCCCCGCAGGCCGGTGGTTCCGGTGGCTTCGGCGGCATGGACGACGAGCCCCCGTTCTAGATCGGGTCGATTCCCCGGGGCGCTGCCGGCGTCCCACCCCACAAGCATGAGACATGACCTCGCGACAATCCGGCCCAGGTCGGGTCCGTCGGAGGAAAGAAAGGTAGACGGATCATGAAGCTGATCCTCACCGCCGACGTCGACAAGCTCGGTGCGCCGGGCGACATCGTCGAGGTCAAGGGCGGATACGGTCGTAACTTCCTGCTCCCGCGCGGGATGGCCATCGTGGCCACCCCGGGCGCCGAGCGCCAGATCGAGTCCATCAAGCGTGCCCGCGAGGCCCGCGAGGTCCGCGACTCGGATCACGCCAACGAGCTCAAGCAGAAGCTCGAGTCGATGACCGACGTCAAGGTCGCGGTCAAGACCTCCGACACGGGCAAGCTGTTCGGCTCCGTCACCGCGGGTGACGTCGCCTCGGCCATCAAGGCCGCCGGCGGCCCCACGCTCGACAAGCGCTCCGTTGAGATGCCCAAGGAGCACATCAAGGCGACCGGCAGCCACAACGTCGTCGTCGACCTGGGTCACGACACCACCGCGCGGGTCGCGGTCGAGGTCGTTCCCGCCTGATACACCGCGCAGGGCCCCGGTCGTCACAGTGACGACCGGGGCCCTCGCCATTGTGGACGGCCTGTGGATAACTAGCTGTAAAGGCGAGGGTCCGGTGGGTTCTCATATCCGTCGCGTTCATCTTTCGTTATCTATTGTGTCCCGGTTTGTGACGTGATACACGAGGTTCTCTACGGGGCCTCCGACCTGCGGCGATGCCCGTGACCTGCGGTTATTCGGGAAGTGACCTGGGCTTTCCACCGGTTCTCCACAGTGATACGCGCATCGGCCCTGCGTAACCCCCAACCATTCACAGTTCTCCACAGACGCCCTCTCGCAAATGTGGAGAAGCCTGTGGATAACCGTGGGGGCGCGACTCCGGGCGTGTCGTGTCGGTGCCCTACAGTGAAGGGGTCGCTCGCCGGTTCCCAGTCGGGACCGGGCGGGCGGCCGAGTTCGACAGTGAAAGAGGAGCGGTCATGGCGCAGGCGGGATACGACGGTCCCGGCGAGCTGCCCCCTCCGCCCGACGAGGGTGGCGGCGGCGAGTTCGGCCGTACCCCGCCGCAGGATCTCACCGCCGAGCAGTCTGTGCTGGGCGGCATGCTGCTGAGCAAGGACGCCATCGCGGACGTGGTGGAGGAGATCCAGCCGGGTGACTTCTACAAGCCGGCGCATCAGGCCATCTACGACGTCATCCTCGACCTGTACGCGCGCGGGGAGCCGGCCGATGCGGTGACCGTGGCCGCCGAGCTGGATCGCCGCGGGGATCTCCGCCGCGCCGGTGGTGCGCCCTACCTCCACACGCTCATCTCGACCGTGCCCACCGCGGCCAACGCCGGGTACTACGCCCAGATCGTCGCGGAGAAGGCGGTGCTGCGTCGTCTGGTCGACGCGGGCACCCGCATCGTGCAGTACGGCTACTCGGGGTCCGAGGGCTCGGACGTCGCAGAGGTCGTGGACCGGGCGCAGGCGGAGATCTTCGAGGTCACCGAGCGCCGCACCACCGAGGACTACGTCATCATCGAGGAGCTGCTGCAGCCCACGATGGACGAGATCGACAACATCCATACCGCGGGCGGTCTCGCGCAGGGTGTTCCCACGGGGTTCGCGGACCTCGACGCCGTGACGAACGGCCTGCACGGCGGCCAGATGATCATCATCGCCGCCCGCCCCGGCGTCGGTAAAGCCCTCGCCCTGGACACCGTGCTGCCGACCCCGGACGGGCAGACCACCATGGGCGAGGTCGCGGTGGGGGACCGCGTGCTGGGCGCCGACGGGCAGCCGACCGAGGTCGTGGCCGTGACCGAGGTCTGGGACGACCGCCCCTGCTTCACCGTGCGGTTCAACGACGGCACCGAGTTGGTCGCCGACGCCGAGCACGAGTGGCGCATCGAGATGGGCGGCACCGAGCAGATCGTCACCACCAAGTCGCTGGACACGCTCATGCTGGTCTGCGACTTCGGCATCGTCGTCCCCGAGCACCCGGACTCCGGACGCGCGGCTCGGCTCATCACCGACGTGCGTGGCGCCGCGAGCGTGCCGGTCAAGTGCATCGAGGTGGCCGCCGACGACCACCTCTACCTGGCGGGGCCCACGGCGATCCCGACGCACAACTCCACCATCGGCCTGGACATCATGCGGTCCTGCTCCATCAAGCACGGGCTCACTTCCGTGGTGTTCTCGCTGGAGATGAGCCGCACCGAGATCGTCATGCGTCTGATGAGCGCCGAGGCGCGGGTCAAGTTGTCCGACATGAAGTCGGGCAAGATGAGCGACGAGGACTGGACGCGGCTGGCCCGGCGGATGGGCGAGATCTCCGAGGCGCCCCTGTTCATCGACGACTCTCCCAACATGACGATGATGGAGATCCGCGCCAAGGCCCGTCGGCTCAAGCAGAAGCACGACCTGCGCCTGATCGTGGTGGACTACCTCCAGCTGATGTCCTCGGGCAAGAAGGTCGAGTCTCGTCAGCAGGAGGTCTCGGAGTTCTCCCGTCAGCTCAAGCTGCTGGCCAAGGAGATCGACGTGCCATTGATCGCGATCTCGCAGCTGAACCGTGGGCCGGAGCAGCGTACCGACAAGCGGCCGCAGGTCTCCGACCTCCGTGAGTCGGGCTCGCTGGAGCAGGACGCGGACATCGTCATGCTGCTGCACCGCCCGGACGCCTCCGAGCGCGACGACCCGCGTGCCGGTGAGGCCGACCTGATCCTGGGCAAGCACCGTGGCGGTCCCACGTCCACGATCACGGTCGCGCACCAGCTCCACTACTCGCGCTTCGTGGACATGGCGCGGGGGCTGTAGCTGCCGTGTCGGTTCTCAGAGAATCTGTCAGTTTCTCACTGGCGTGTCACACGGTTCGCAGGAGTCTGTCACCTCCCGGATCTGGCAACACCACGCGCGTGAGTAGGCGGGCGGCGCGCGGCTAGCGCTTGGAGGCTATCTACGCTTGGATTCGACCGCGCCGCCGCTGATTGCTCGGATCGACTTTCCACTTGGGTTGTCGGGATACTCGACTCTGAGGGGTTTAGGGGCTCTTCCGGATCCGGAGTGCGTAGCTGGGGTTCGCCGGTGATGCGGTGAGGCACAAGATGTAGGGGTCCTGGGGCGTGTGAAAATGCAGGTTCTCACACCGCGCATCGAACACCCCAGGACCCGTCTTGAACGCTACCGCCAGCCTGCTTGCCGACACCATCTGCCGCACCGTCGAACTCGGGGTGAGCATCACCGACGCCGCCGTTGCTGACGAGTTCACGCACTTGTTCTGCGCCCCGGTCATAGTCGACCCGATCTGCCCCGGGTGCGGGATGGCGGGGCGCCTGCGAGACCACGTCGAGCGGCGGGTGACCGATCTTCCGATCGTCGGTCACCCTACGAGGCTGCACGTGCGAGTACCGCGTTTCACCTGCGACAACACCGGATGTGAGACGAGGGTCTTCCAGCAGCGGATGCCGGCGTTGGCCGAGCCGCGGGCCAAGACCACCCGACGCTGTAACCGGTGGATCTTGCAGCGCTTGGCGATCGACCGCACCAGCGTCTCCGCGGTCGCCAAGGCGCTCGGGTTGGGCTGGGATCTAGTCAATGACCTGGCGGTCTCCGAGACCCGCGCGATGGTCTACGACCAGCCCGGACACTTCGACGGAGTCCGCGTTCTCGGGGTCGATGAGCACAAATGGAAGCACGTGCGCGGCGACGGCAGCAGCTCGTTCGTCACCGTCCTGGTCGACCTGACCCCGGTCGTGGACGGCACCGGCCCGTCTCGTCTGCTGGACATGGTCCCCGGGCGCTCGGCGAAGGTGCTCACCGAGTGGCTCGACGCCCGTGACCAGGTGTTTCGAGACCGGGTCAAGGTTGTCACGATGGATGGGTTCGCCGGCTACCACACCGCCGCCGCCAACGCTGTCCCTGAAGCCCGGACGGTGATGGATCCGTTCCACGTCGTGCAGCTGGCCGCGGACAAGCTCACCGTGTGCCGCCAACGCATCCAGCAGGCCACCACCGGGCACCGGGGCCGCAGTGGCGATCCGCTGTACGGGATCCGCCGGACCATGAATACCCGAGCTGAGCTACTCACCGACAAGCAGCAAGTCCGGCTGTTCAAAGCGTTCACCGCCCATGACGCGCACGCGGCGGTGGAGGTCACTTACGGCGTCTACCAGCGTCTCATCACCGCTTACGAGGCCTCGGGCAAGCGGGAGGGCAAGATCGCGATGTACAAGCTCCTGCGCTCGATCCGGGCCGGGGTGCCCAAGGAGCTGCCCGAGCTCGCCCAGCTGGGCCGGTCGCTGTGGAAGCGCCGCCGCGAGATCCTCGCCTACTTCGACGTGGGCGCCTCCAACGGCCCCGTCGAGGCCATCAACGGTCGCCTCGAGCACCTCCGCGGGATCGCCCTGGGCTTCCGCAACCTCAACCACTACATCTTGCGGTCACTGATCCACTCCGGTCAGCTCCAGAATCGGATCAATGCACTCTGATTCCGGAAGGGCCGGTTTAGGGCGGGCGGAGGGATTGCAACCGCTGGGGCGATGTTGTCTGCGGGTGGCCGCTCCAGCAACTGTTGCTGTCGCACACGCTTCACTGAGCCTACGCACTGGCGGCGCTTATTCGGCCGGTCGAAGTGCGGGATCAGCTTGCCGTTACTTCCCAGCTGTGAATACTGCCCGCAGTCGTTGCACGTAGCCCATTTGGCACTTTCGTCGGACGTCATCAGACGGTTCAGCTCGCCTTGCTCAGTGTCCGGTAGACGGCCGGCAGGAGCTCGCCGAGCAGTGCGCGGGCCAAGTCCTGGTTGTTGAGGATCTGGGCGGATAGGTCTGCCGAGGAGTCCATGGATCCGATGACGGCGTCGGTGAAGGCGACATCGATGTCGGGGCTCGCGCGGAACTGGGCGAGCGAGTTGTTCTGGGCCTGTGTCTTGAGGGTCTCGCTCTCTTCGAGCCGGTCCTTGATGTGGGTGACCACGTTGCGGACGGAGGAGTCGGGGTGGTTTCCGGCGAACAGGTCGTTGATGCGGTTGATCACCTCGTCGAGGGCCACCATGTCGGGGTCGCGGACGGTGCCGGTGCCGGCCTCGCGCGCCGGCTCGAGCGGAGTCCCGCCGGAGAGTTCGCCGTCCCGGGTGGTCTGCCGGTGGTGGCCGAGGTAGTCGATAGCCACCGCGGACAGGTCGATCGGTGTGTCCTTTTCCCCACTGCTCAGCTGCGGGGCCAGGAGCTTGAGATACAGCGCGAGCTTCTCCAGCCATGGGTTCTCGTAGTCGAACAGCTGGGACAGGAACTCGTATTGCCGGACGTAAGTGCCCACGTCCTTGCGGAACATCTGCAATTCGTCGATTTCCACGGCGTCGGAGGCTTCGACCGCGGCCCGCATCCGCACGGTGAAACGGTCGGCAGCGGGCGCCACCCACTTCACCAACGCGTTGTGGCCTTCACGGGCGAGGAAGGCATCGGCGAAGCCGTCGACCTCGGAGCGTTCGTAGATGCCGGCGACGGAGAGTTTGCGTTCGGTGTCGTGGACGATGTTCGGGTCGGTCACATCGGCCAGTGTGGTGGCCTCGTAATAGGGCGCGAAGGCGTCGACAATGTCGTCGACCTCGTTGGCGAAGTCCAGCACGAAGGTCTGGTCTTTCAGCGGCGGGAATGTTCGGTTTAGCCGGGATAGAGTCTGCACGGCCTGGACCCCGCCGAGCCGCTTGTCGACGTACATGGCTACGAGTTTGGGTTGGTCGAAACCAGTTTGGAACTTGTTGGCAACCAGCATCACCTGGAACTCGTCGGTGGCAAACGCATCCCGCAGGTCGCGGCCCTTGAGCCCGGGGTTCATGTTGATCTCGGAGAACGGCTCGTCGGTTCCGGACTCGGGGTCGGTGACCTCCCCGGAGAAAGCGACTAGCGCGGCGACGTCGGTGTAGCCGTTTTCGGTCACGTACTTGTCGAAGGCGAGTTTGTAGCGCACGGCTGCCTTGCGGGAACTGGTCACCACCATTGCCTTGGCTTGCCCGTTCAGTCGCCAGGCGACGTTCTGGCGGAAGTGCTCGACGATGATCTGGACTTTCTGCGAGATGTTGGTGGGGTGCAGTTTGACCCAGTTCATGACCGACTTCACCGCGGCGGATCGGTCCACCAGGTCGTCGTCGCTGCCCTCGGTGGTCACGGCGACGGTGCCTTCGCCGGTTTCGCTAGTGGTGTAGGTCTTGCCGTTGTGAGAGAGCCGGAACGCGGTCGTGTACGGGGTGTAGTTGCGCAGGACGTCCAGGATGAAGCCCTCGTCGATCGCCTGCTGCATCGAGTACAGGTGGAACGGCTGCGGCGTGCCGTCGGGGCCGGGGCGGCCGAACAATTCGAGCGTGGTGGCCTTGGGTGTGGCGGTGAAGGCGAAGAATGAGATGTTGCCGGCCTCGGCGCGGGCTTTGGTCTCAGCTGCGAGCATGTCCTCAGCCGACACGGCCCCGCCCTGGGCGACCTCGTTGAGCTCGGCCTGGGACAGGACCTGCTTGAGTTTGTTGGACGCTCCGCCGGCCTGGGAGGAATGGGCTTCGTCGGCGATGATCGCAAAGGACCGACCTCGGAGGGTGGTGCGGTCGGAGATGGCGTCCAGGGCGTAGGGGAAGGTCTGGATGGTGACGACGACTATGTGGGTCCCCGATTCGAGAGCCTCGGCCAGTTCTGAGGATTTCGAGCCGGTCAGCCCATCGATGTGGGCCACGACTCCGGTGGTGCGGTTGATCTGGTGGATGGCCTCTTGCAGTTGCGCGTCGAGCACGGTCCGGTCGGTGACCACGATGACGGAGGAGAACACCTTGTCGTCGTCATCGTTATACAGCGACGACAGGCGCTGGGCGAGCCAGGAGATGGAGTTGGTCTTGCCCGAGCCGGCGGAGTGCTGGATGAGGTACTTGTGGCCGGGTCCTTCGGTGCGGGCGGCGTCGACGAGTCGGGTGACGGCGTCCCACTGGTGGTAGCGCGGGAACAGCAGGGTTTCCTTGCGGGTCTTCTTGCCGGTGTCCGGGTCGCGCTTCTCGGTGATCTCCAGGTGCAGGAACCGGTCGAGGATCTCCAGCCAGGTGTCGCGGGCGAGGATGGTCTCCCACAGGTATGAGGTGGCAGAGCCGTTCGGATTGGGCGGGTTGCCGGCGTGGTGGCCGTTGCCGCGGTTGAAGGGCAGGAACACGGTGTCCTGGCCGGCGAGCCGCGTGGTCATGTGAACTTCGGTGTTGGAGACGGCGAAGTGCACGAGGGCGCGGGTGGCAAACCCGAGCAGCGGCTCGCCCTTGGGCAGGCGATCCTTCTTGTACTGCTCGATCGCGTGCTCGACCGACTGGGTGAAGTCAGTCTTGAGCTCGGCGGTGGCAACGGGGATGCCGTTGACGAAGAACACCAGGTCGATGGACTTCTTCGGGCTCGTCTTGGAGTAGTGCACCTGCCGCATGACCCGCAGCCGCACGGCCTGGTACTTGGCGGCGGTGGTGGCGTTGAGCCCGGAGTTCGGCTTGAACTGGCACATCGCGAAGTTCGCGTTGAAGTCGGAGAAGCCGCGTCGAAGAACGGCGAGCGTGCCGCCGTCGGCTTTGAGGTCCGCCGAGAGCGCCTTGGACAACCGCTGCAGGAGCGCGGCCTTGGACTTCTCCTGCGCGGCGGGTGGGTCGGCGGGCTTGACGCGCTTTTCCCATTCCTTCGGCTGGGTCTGCTGTAGCCACCAGAACACGTCCTCGGGGAACAGGGCGAGGTCGCGGTCGTACCCGGCATCGTTGGGCGAGTACTCCCAGCCGTGCGCGGCCAGATGCGCGCAGATCTCGTCCTCGAGCACGGACTCGTGATGCTGGGCCATGACTACACAGCCTCCCTCACGTCGATCTTGCCCGTCACGGCATTGGTGATCAGTGCCGAGCGATACTCGCGAAGGGTCTCGATCATCCCGGTGGACTTGTCGATCAGCGCGTCAATCTTCGAGACCCTCTCATCCAGAAATCGGCGAGCAGAGTCTTGCTCTTTCAGGCTGGGAACGTCGATGATGATGTTCTTGACCTCTTCGACATTGATCCGTTTGAACGTGGACCCGATCATCATCAGTTCCAATTGACGGAGTACGGAATCGGATCGTAGTGAATACCAGAGAAATCCGGCACGCACTAACGATCGGTTGGGTCGGATGAGGCATACATCTTGCCCCATGGCAAAAGGTTCGTGGGTGTTTTGGACTTCTGCTACCTGCCCGACGGTCGCATTTCGCGAGAAAATTAGGTCGCCCTGTTGGGGCCGCCGGTCGCCTGAAGTAAGGAGATGAAAGAAATGCTCGGTTGTTCGCTTGGCGGAATCAAGGTTTACGTATCGGCCTTGAACTTCGCGGATGCTAGCTAGCGGTATCCCATCGTCGGTGAATTCGGCGGTGAGGTGCTTACAGTCGAGTATTCGACTAATTCTCTTAAGCTGTAGAGCCTGGCTGCTGGGGTCCACGTGGTTCGTCGTGACCGCGTTGTGGATCGTGGCGGCGCGGTCCTCGCGCAGGGTGGCGATGAGCTGTTCCTGCTTGTCGATCAGCGCATCAATCTTGGCGGTCTCACGGTCGAGGAATCCCCCGATTGCACGCTGTTCTGATTTGGGCGGGAGAGGTACTCTCACTTGCGCGAAATGCTCGATTCCCAGCGATTGGCCGTCCCTCAGCTGGTTCGAGGTGCTTCGGAGTTCTTGAATAAAACCGTCGGATTTTAGTAGGTGTGCGAAGTATCGATGGTCAGCTTCGAAGAGTGGCTGAAGAATTGTGTAGGCGGGACTAATTTTTCCAGCTGCGGCGCTATACTCAATTCCGCCTTGAAAGCTTCTCAAGCTGATCACAAAGTCTCCTGCAGCCACGTGCTTGAGACCAGCTTGGCCCTCGATCACCTGAACAACGCGGGTACCACGATTCTCCATGTATTCGTCTTGGTAGACGACACCATCGCTCTGCGAAGCAGTGAGTTGCCGGTCGTCTGCATGTGCCGGCTCCCGGCGGAGTCTGAAGAGGGACTTGGGGTTACGAGTTTCCCAGTGATCTGGAACTTGCCCAAGCCACGTGGTGTCGACTGCTCGGTATCGCGCATACGGAGCCCAGTTCACGCCCCCACCTCCGAAAGCATGGCTTGGATCTCTGTCACGAGGTGGCGGAGGTCCTTCTGGATTTCTTCGAGGGGGCGGGGCGGGGTGTAGCGGTAGAAGTGGCGGGTGAACGGGATCTCGTAGCCGACCTTGGTCTTGTCATGGTCGATCCACGCGTCCGGGACGTGGGGCAGGACTTCGCGGGCGAAGTAGTCCTCGATGTCCTCAGACAGGGGCACGTTCTCGGTATCGCGCAGTGAGGTGTCGGGTTCGGGGTTGCCCTTGGTGGTGATGACGTCGGCCTCGGGGTCGTGCTCGCCGATGGTGGTCCATATGGTCTTGATCACCGGGGCGCCGACCTTCGCCATGCCGGCAGACTTCAGGGCGGCTCTGAGCTCGGTGACGAAGGCGTCGCGGTTGGTCCACGAGCGGCCCGAGAGACCGTCGAGGGCGCTGCGAATAGCTTCCTGATCGGCGGCGGGCAACTTGGCGATCGCCTTGGTCGCGAGTACGAGCTCCCCGGTGTCGTCAGTGATGTGGAAACGCAGCTGCAGGGGCCGCTCCACCGTGATGGTGCGGTATCCGAACTCCGAGTTGGCGAACACCTTCGAGAGAGCGGGTGCCTCGTCGTCGTCGTTCTGGTGGTTTTCAAAGCCGTCGTAGAGTTCGCAGATCCTCTCGATGTCCTGCGTGCGCAGCATCTTGCGCTTGGAGCCCAGGGACTTGCGCATCTTGCCGAACATCTCGACCGCGTTGATGAGCTGGATCTTGCCTTTGCGCTCGTCGGTCTTGGCGTTGTCCAGGATCCAGATGTAGGTGGAGATGCCGGTGTTGTAGAACATGTCCGTCGGCAGCGCGATGATCGCGTCCAGCAGGTCGTTCTCGATGATCCACTGCCGGATGTTGGACTCGCCCGAGCCGGCGCCGCCGGTGAACAGAGGCGAGCCGTTGAGGACGATCGCCAGTCGGGAGCCCTTGTCCTCCGGTGAGCGGACGGGCCGCATCTTGCTGATCAGGTGCATCAGGAACAGCAGTGAGCCGTCGGAGACCCGCGGTAGGCCGGGGCCGAAACGCCCCGCGAAGCCCCGCTGCTCATGCTCGTCTTTGACTGCCTTCTGCTGCGTCTTCCACTCCACCCCGAACGGCGGGTTGGATAGCAGGAAATCGAAGTGCTCGCCATGGAAGCCGTCGTCGGTGAGCGTGTCACCGTTGTAGATGTTGTCCACGCCCTGGCCCTTGATCACCATGTCCGACTTACACATGGCATAGGAGCGCGAGTTGACTTCCTGGCCGTACAGCACCGGCTTGGCGTCGGGGTTCATCTCCACCAGGTGGTCGTAGGCCACCGAGAGCATGCCGCCCGTGCCCGCCGCGGGGTCGTAGATGGTGCGCACGATGCCGGGAGTGGTGAGCTCGAGATCGGAGTCTGCATAGAGCAGGTTCACCATGAGGGCAATGACCTCACGTGGGGTGAAGTGGTCACCGGCCTGGGCGTTGTTGGACTCGGCGAACTTCCGGATGAGCTCCTCGAAGATGTAACCCATGTCGTGCCCGCTGACACGATCCGGGTGCAGGTCCACGTTCGCGAAGTCCTTGACGATGAGGAACAGGCGATCCTTCTTGTCCAAGTCCTCGATGAGTTCGGGGAGCTTGTAGCCGTCAAAGACGTCCCGGATATTGGCCGAGAACCCTTCGATGTAGTCGATGAGGTTGTCCGCAAGACCCGCCGGGTCCGCGGCGAGCTTGCTGAAGTCCCACACCGAGGTGTTGAAGAACGGCAGCCCGAATTTTGACCGCAGCACCACGAACGGGTCGATGCCGCTGTCCTGCAACTTGGCGTACTGCATCAGGACGTCTGCCTTGGTGGGTGCGAGGATCGCGTCCAGGCGCCGCAGGATGGTGAACGGCAGGATCACGTCGCCGTACTGATTGGGCTGGTACGGGCCTCGCAGCTTGTTGGCGATGGACCAGATGAAGGCGGCGTTGGTGGTGGGCAACTCGGGGTGGTCCTTAATCGAGGATGGCTGACTACTTAAACGTAGTGGTCGCCCCTGTCGTCGTGGTCAAGACGCACCGCCGCCAGGATCGGGCGCATTGGCCATCAATGGCCATTGACCACCAAGAGATGTCCGTGATGAGATGGGCGGATCGGAGACAAGCTGCCCCGAGCCGAAAGAAGGGAGGTCGACCGAGTCGCTAACGCGGCTCTGCAGACCGACCAGGCGTCGGGTGCCGGCCGGCAAGTTGCTCGTAGTTGAGCGCGGTGCGCGGTGGGGTGAAGCCACGATCGTTTTGACCGATCCGCCGGAGTGGATGACAGTCGAGCTCGAACCGATCCCGGTGCCAGAGCGAGTGAGCAAGTTTCACCCCGCACTGACCTAGGTCCGCGCCCGCGCAACAGGGAAGCGGAATTCGCCATTGCGTCAACGTGGTCACCGGATTCTTCACGCGATCGCCGCGGAGTGTTCGGCCCGCGGCTTCGACGTGGCCGCCGCGGAAAGTCGTGACCGCTATGGAAACCGCACCCAGCAGAGGCCACCACATGACCTGGACATCACAGTCTCGGGTCACACCTTCACGGTCTCGGTGACCGAGCCCACGAAGCGAGTCGAGCACCAGCCCACACGGGCAGAGCTGCGGCAGGCCGAGAAGTACTCCTGGACCACGTATCCGAAGTACGACTACGTTCCTGCCGGGCTCTCGAAATTTGAGGTGGGCGGCGGTCCTGCGGTTCGCCAGGGAACCTGGACAGATAACGATTGCTCATTGACCGACCTCGCCCAGATCCTGCAGGAAATAGAGCTGCGTACAGCCGAAGCTGAGGTCCGGCGGATTGAACGCGAACGACAAGAGCGCGAGAAGCGACAGCGATGGGAACAGGCGATTGAAGTTGCCCGCCAGCGCTACGCCGAGCACCACCGTGCGCACGTCCTAACCGAACAGATGGACCGCTGGCGCCGGACCCAAGAGCTGGACCAGTACCTGGCGGCGATGCGCGTCCGAGCCCAGGCCCTTCCCGTCGACGAACAATCAGGTGCACAGCAGTGGATCGCCTGGGCCCAGCAGCACCGTGACGCCATCGATCCGTTGACGGGAACTTTGGCGACGCCGTCAACCCCTGACCCGAAACCGAAAGACCTCCAACCGCACCTTGACGGCTGGAGCCCTTACGGGCCCGATTCGACATTCGGCTGTACGAGTCAACCGTAAGATCACCGCGGTCCCCAGACGGGAACAGCAAACTCGTGGCGAGTCAGGGTGTTACGCACCGATCATGTTCGAACCGGCGGAACGGCCCGAAGAGAGCCTAGCCCCGCTGATTCATGGAGCGTGAGGACTGCTGGTGCCGGGTGACGACGGCGCTGATTTCGTGTGTGGGCGTGCGAGGGTGCCGGCTGGCGCTGCCGGTGGGCGGGTCTCCGGTGGTGCTGTCGAGTGCGGGCGGGTGGGATCAGGCGGGTTTGGGGATCGCGGCGATTGTGTTGAACACGGCGACGATGGCGGTCGCCCAGGGCCACGTTTCGGGGATTTTCACTTTTCGTCGTCGGCCGCTGCGGGCCAGTCGGGCCGCGGCGTGGAGGAAGCGGTAGCGCAGCGCCTTGGGCTCGCACAACGCCAGGACTGCGGCGTCGCCGGTGCAGGCCAGCATCCGAGTCCAGGCCACGAGGTCAGCGGCGAGCATCACCGCCACCAGCCACGCCTGGTTGAGGGCGAATTCCCGGGAGGGAAGCCGGCCGAGCCCGGTGTCTTTGGCGTGTCGGATCCGGTCCTCCACTCGGGCGTGAGCCCGGTGCCTGGCCTCGAGGAATTGGAGCTGGCCGGTGGCGGTGTTGGTGACAAACGCCTGGTAGCGCCACCCGTCGATCTCCTCGAACATCGATAGCTGGGCGCCCGGGTGGGGCCGCTCGCGGCGGACGAACACCCGCATCCCCGCCGGCCACTTGGCGAGCAGCCCGGGGGCGAGGAATCCGGTCAGTTCGGCAACCTCGGCCCCCTCCCGAATGTCTCCGTCAGGGTTCAGTGCCGGCCCCCACGCTTCCTCGGGGCAGGTCGCGATGGCCCGGCGTAGCGGGGCGGTGATGGAGAAGCCGACCGAGTACTCCACCCGTCGACCACGGACGCGGTTCTGCTCGGTGACCCAATCCAGAAGGTCATGGGAGGCGCCTGCACCGTCGGATCGAATCAGCAGGTCACGGCGGTGAGCGGCGGGGATCTGCGCGATCGCCTGGCCCAGGACGTCGATGTGGTCAGCCGCGGTGTTGGACCCGGCATTGCCCGGGCGCAGGCTCGCGGCGAGGAACTCCTCTGTGTTGTCGCACCACACACCGATCGGGTGGTACCCGAACGTGCGCTTGTACGTCGGTGCGGCGTTCTCTTTTTCGCTGTGAGTGACCACGATCGTGGCGTCCACATCGAGCACGACCGTCGACTCAAGGTCTCAACCTGCACATTTGGATGCGGGTACTCCGCCGGGCAGGTGGGACCACACATGCCGCCGCGTGCGGGCTCGCGCCACCTGGATCTTCTTGCGCTTGCCGGCGGTGACCTCGTTCAGAGTGCGCCACACCGTCGGTGCCGACGCCACCGGGCCCAGAGCCTCGGATTGGTGGCGCAGGACGCCGATGTCGGAGATGGACTCGCCGCCATCGGCGAGCATCACCGCCAGGTCGATCAGCACCCGGCCGCGGTCATGGATCGGGATGAACCGTCTGCGAGTCATGGCCCCCGACAGTTCGGCGGTCAGCCCCACTCGATCCGCCAGAAGGCGTGGCGCGATGGCTCCGGCGTGGGAGATCACCCCGACACCATCAGCAGTAACGGACAGACCAGACGACCACGACGTACGCTTCACCTACCGAGTGCTTTCTGTGTGGGGACATGGAACCTTCGACAAGTCCCAGTTTCCCCTGTTCAGGAAGCACTTCGGTCTATTTTCGCCCGACAATCCTCAGATCCCCGTGAATCACCGGGGCTAGTGCTCATGAAATTTGCGGGCGGACGCTTTGATGTAGGCGCGCTGCCAAACCGGCTGCGGGGTGGACTCGGATCAGGGCGCAAGAGGACTCAGGGGAGTTCGCTGTTGCGGACACCAGTGGAACCTCAACGTGACCTACCCTGGCTGTAGTCGCACTCCGGCGAGTTGTGCACCCCCGGTGCGGTTGGCCGCTAAGCTGGGTCAACCATGACCTCTGAAGCTAGCCCGCCCGTTGGCGAAAAAGATCGACGAGAGTACTCCCGCCCGCCGATCATCGAGGCTTTGTGTCAGTTTACTTTCGCCACGCCTATAGCGTGGAGCCCTATTCTGCCCGGAATGCTCTTCGAGAAGATCCGAGGCACTTATCCGGCGGAGCCGGAAGTGCAACAGCAGGTACAAGCCAACGTTCAGTTCCCTAATGACGCCGCCGGGCAAGCGCAATTCCAATTGGGGCAGGGTGAACAGCGACTGATTTATCGAAGTGAGGACTTGACGCGGCTCGCAGTTATTAGTCCCTCAACTGTAAGTGCGAATTCCCTGGCCCCTTATGAAGGATGGCCGAGCCTTTCTCGTCGCCTGAGGGAATTAGTTGACCAGGCTCAAGACTTATTTCGCGGCGCTGCCGTCGCAAGCGTTTCGGTCCGCTACATAAATCGCGTATTTCTTCCGCTAACGGACACGGACTCAGTCGAATCGTACTTCAATATACCGTACCGTCCTGTTGGGGGACTCAACGGGACAACTGATGCGCTTCTTCATCGAGTCGAGTCGACGCTTAGCGATGGCGCGACACGCGGCCTTTTGACCTTTTCAAGCGTTGAACCCGCTGAGGACGAGAGGGGCGGCAAAGCTTTCGTTCTCGACTTGGAATTTTTGCGCAGTTTGTCTCCGGCTAGCGATTTTGAGAGCGCATTGCGTGTAGCCGAAGAGCTGAAGGGGCTCGAGAATACTGAGTTTGAGGCATGCATCACGGACCGCACAAGGGAGTTGTTTCAGTGAGCGTTGCTGATATTGCGGCGAGCAGGTTCGTCAACTATGGATTCGCAGTGGCGGCACTTCCGCTCGGCCTTAGTGGCGCGCTGCAGACCCCAGCGGCGTCGGCTGTCGAGACTGCCGCCTTCAGTGTGACTTCACGATCAAGTGCCCTAACCGACACCGGCCAGAAAGTCGAGAGCGACTGGCTGCAACTCCGACAAAAGATGGGGGATCTGGTCGAACGAAGCGCAGTCAGGGTCTCCCCATCGCCTGTTAGTTGGTTCGAGGTGCCGGGCGATGCGGTATATCCAGGTCCGAAAGAGATAGAAGTTCTGGAAGTGTCGATCGTAGAAGACTCTGAATCTGAATCATTCAAATTCACGGATATTGATTTCGATGTCTGGGAGGACTGACGGCGGGGGAGAGTTCGAGGCCCTTTCCAGTGAGTGGTACGGAAATATCGAAGGGGGTCTCGAGCAGGGAGACGTTCTCTTTGACTTCCCACTGCCTGCGGTCACCTACGATAGCGCCACGGATAACCTGGGTTTGGCTCGTGCTAGGCGAGACGTCGTGGTGATAACTCAAACCTGCGACATTCCTAAGTCTGCGCAGTCGGACCTATTGCTGGGATTGGTCTTCTCGTACTCGGAATTGTCAGAATCTAACGAAGCATTCAAATCGTCCGAGTTTCGCACCTCACTCAGTCGAGGTACGACGATCTCGGAATTCGCTCTGCCCCCAAAGCCAGCCGGAGGCTCGGAGTTTTTGGTTGTTAGTTTTAGAAAGTTGCACGTTATTCCTAAAGATTACGTCATAGATCGTAGGGGCGAGAACGGGGTGCGGCTTATGAGCCCGTATAAGGAGTACTTCGCGCAAGCTTACGCGCGTTTTACTATGCGAGTTGGTCTCCCAATGCCACTTCCGAAGATCAATGCGGCGCGCTCGGGTACGCCGTAGTATTGCACCTCAATTGGAAATTGAACTTCTTGGACTCAATGTTGACGTTCGGACGAACCGTTTATGGGCCTGCTTGTAAGCGAGCGTGGCGATTCCGTTCGTCGCGGACACCGCGAGCAGTCGCGGCGTCGGCGGGAGGCGCTAGTGATTGTCTCGACGAAAAATTAAGCTCTCGGTCCCCTCGGAATGGGTCTGGGCAGAGCGCGTCTCCAGCCGCGTTCAGGGCAGCTCGGTCAGACGGTCGCATCGTCGACGACCCCCTCCGCTGAGGCGTAGTTCATCTACTCTTCTATGACCTCGGCGGGAAAGTTAGCCAGATCGTCATGGCGGATCTGGCTGGTCCAGACCTGAGTTCCACAACTTTTAGTGACCCGCGTTTATCGCATCGATGAGTTTGCGGGCGTCCTCGTTGATGCTCGGCTCCACGACCATCTCGTGGTCGCCGATGGCGACCACGATCGTGCGCAGGGGTTCGAGGGTGCTGACGATCTTCTTGATCGATACGCCGGTGATGTTCTGCAGGTAGCGGGCGACCGCCAGAGCGGCGAACACCACGGTCAAGTGGGCCTCGATGGAATCCCTGGTCCGGTGGAAGACCGGTCTTGCCTTGAGGTCGGACTTGGCCATCCAACGAGGACGGCGGAAGCCAGCGCAGCGATCAGCCCTGCCAGAGTGGCCACCACGCTCCCAGCAGGCACTGCCGCCCAGGTCCGTTTCAACGCTCAAGCTCAACGATGCCAGCCCCCGCTGTCGTGCGGCCCCGATCAGCGCGTCAAGGAGTCGGGACCCAATTCCGTGTCCGCGCCAACTCCGCACGACCCCATGGCCAGCTCGGGCGTGGCGGCATCGACGTAGCCGTAGCTGGGATCGCTCTCTGGGAGCAGTCGCACCCACGCTGCCCCCACGGGCGCTACCTCGTACAGCGCGACCACGCCAAGGTCCCCGTAACGCGGCCAGCCCACGACGTAGTGGGCAAGCTGCGGTTCACGCAAGACCCCTGCGACGCGAACGACGTCGTCGCGGAAAGCCCTGGGGTACGGCTTTGGCACGGTACACATATTTCCAGCGGCAACGTTCGGCACCACAGATCAGATGTCACTTGTTCGTGCAGCAGTCCCCTGGAATGTGACGCCGCCCTGGAAAGATGGCCCATTTAGAGATCGGAGCCGACGGGCGGCTACAAACCTCTCGGCAGTTGAGATGGATGTGCGCCCCTGAGCGCCTCCTACTGATCAAGCTGCTTGAAGTATCGCGCTACGGGCCACGGCTCGAAGCCGATCGACTCGTACACTCTTCGCGCAGGCGCGTGCCCGCTATCGCCACCCGTCTCGACCATCACCATTGCCATGCCCGCCGCGCGAACTCGAGCGAACGCGTGCTCCAGGAGATGACGCCCGACCCCCGTTGCTGATAGTCGGGATCAACGGCGATGACAAACACCTCGCCCATCTTGTCGTCAGGGTGCAAGCGAGTGCACACCCATCCGATTGGCCGCCCCTCATCAACCGCGACATCGACGTTCTCAGGTTCGTTGTCAAGCACTTCTGACAGGTCCTTGAGCTGCCTTTCACGCCACCCATTTGGGTAGAACGCGCTGTACACGAAACCCGGCACTTCGTTTCTCACTATCGGGAAGACTGGTTCCCAAGCTCGGAGTGAGAGGTCTAGTAGCGCAGACCGGTGCTCTGGGGCGTAGCTGATGATTCGGTGCATCCAGATCTCCTAACCCCGCTGATTCATGGAGCGTGAGGACTGCTGGTGCCGGGTGACGACGGCGCTGATTTCGTGTGTGGGCGTGCGAGGGTGCCGGCTGGCGCTGCCCGCGGGCGAATCTCCGGGGGTGCTGCTACGACTCCCTCCGAGTAGCTGCGGGATTGTCACCGGCTGTCAGAAGCGAGGATTCTGCCAACCTCGTGACAATCGGCGACTGACATACCGGTGACAACAGGCTGGTGGGCCGGCAGCGTACTGACAAGCTGTCTGGGAACCGACAACCCGATTCCTCCGGAGGTCGGCGAGTCGCACCGTCCGGACTGGGCGGCGTGGCCAGGCCGCCGGCGCCCGCGGCGCTCGACATGCGGGCCCCGTTCGTGGGCCTGGGCCCTCTCCTCGCATCGGTACGATGGTGTATGCATCCATAACTTTTACCGAGGCGACGCCTGCAGAGGGCGTCGCAGAGAAGGAGGACACCACGTTGACGTCAGCTCGGAATGACCACCCGGAGACCGCGTACGGAACGAGTGTGACCGACTACCGGGTTCTGCAGAGCGTGCCGGATTACTGGGTCGCGCAGGAGATCGTCGATCGACTGTCTGATCGCGGTTTCCCCGTCGAGCGGGTTCGGATCGTCGGCAGCGGCCTCCGCTCGATCGAGCAGGTGACGGGTCGGATGACCACGGGTAAGGCCGCGGGTCGAGGAGCGCTGGCGGGTCTGTGGTTCGGCCTCCTGCTCGCGATCCTCTTCCTCATCCTCGCCCCGCTGGCGAGCTTCCTGTGGATCCTCGTGTGGTCCCTCGGCTTCGGCGCACTGTGGGGCGCGCTCTTCGGCGCCATCGGCCACGCCTTGACGGGCGGACGCCGCGACTTCTCGTCCGTGCAGACGATGGAAGCCGACTCCTACGACGTGCTCGTCGAGTCGACGCATCTCGATGAGGCCGTCCGGCTGATCGCCGGACCCACGCCCCGGAGCGACCTGCAGCGCTGAGGTGAGCGCGCTCGGCCCCTCAGTTCGAGAGGGCCGGAGCGCGTCGGCGGATCCGCTGAGAGGCGGCCTGCAGGATCACTATGAACACCGCCACCACGGCCAGCGTCATGCACCACCCCGCGATGACGTCGCTGGGAAAGTGGACCCCCAGGTAGACCCTGGACGCTCCCACCGCCAGCACGTAGAACACCGCAGCCACGAGAACCGGCCAGCGATACCGGGTGCCCCAGGCGAGCACGACGAGTGGCGCCGCGATCGACATCGACCCCATCGCGTGCCCGCTGGGGAACGAGAAGGTGTTCTCCGCGGAGAGGTGCTCCCAGAAGTCGGGGCGCGTTCTCTCGAAGAGGGCCTTGAGCGCGACGTTGATCCGCGAGGCGGCGAAGTAGACCGCCAGTACGAAGCCGGCATCCACCCATCGGCGTCTGACGCACAGCACGAGGGCTGTGAGGGCGGCGGCGACCGGTACACCCTTTCCGCCGAGTAGCGAGGCGAACGTCGCGGCGTCGGTCAGCCAAGGCGTCGTCGCGCCGTGCACCCACAACATCACGGTCCGGTCGAACGCGAAGGACCCCTGCCGGGCGACTTCCACGGCCAGGACACCGAAGACCAGGAGCGGGATGAGGATCAGGGCGGCGGCCGCGCCGGGGGCGAGGCGCGTGGTCGTCACCGTGGGTCGCCAGCGGCGCCGGCCGTCGTCGGTGTTCACGGCATCAGCCTAGAAAGTATCGCTGAGAAAATCAGGAAAAACTTCGATCGACGATCGACGATCGCGGCGCGGAAGCGGGCGCGGGCCCGGGCGCGGGCGCGGGCGGCCAGCGCGGGCGCGTGGCTCGCCGGCCGCACAGACGCAGCGACCCGGGGGCTCCGCCCGCCGGACACCGAGATGTCCGGGGCGGGAGCCCCCGGGTCGCCGAGAAGTCGAGGCTAGGACAGTCCGCCGAGCAGGTCGGTCGGCAGGAGGCCGGTCAGCGAGTCGGTCGCGCTGCCGGCGCCGCTACCGGGCCCACCGAGAAGCGAGCCGAGACCGAGAGAGCCGAGGATGGGCGCCGCGAGCGACCCCGCGGCGAGCGAACCGAGCGAACCGAGAGCTTCAGAACCCATGGATGTGTCTCCTTTCGACGGGCGTGAGGCGCGAGCGGAGAGTGATCTCCGCTCACTTGGCCGAGGGTAACAGCGGCTCTCGCCCTTCCGAACCGCTCGCGGACTGATTTTTTCCTGGGGATCGCACGGGGACGCGATGCCGTGAGCCGGTCCGGCGTCAGGAGCTGCGGAGACGCCGCCCGTCCGTCACCGGCACGTACACGAACGGGTTCTGGGTCGGGGACGATGGCTCGTCGTACCTGATGGATGCGGAGATGTACGAGGACAGCGACCCGGAACCGGACGACGCGCCCCGCGAACACGACTAGGGTCGGCCGCAACGGAGCCCGTCGACGGGCTCATGGGAACGGCACAGTCAGTTCGAGGAGGCGCCATGACCGGATACTCGCACTCGCCGATGAACAGTGGGCCGTCGAAGGAGAACCGCCATCGGGTGGTCATCATCGGGTCGGGATTCGGCGGGCTCGCCGCGGCCCGGGCGCTGGAGAAGGCCGACGTCGACGTCACGCTCGTCGCCCGGACCGGCCACCACCTCTTCCAGCCGCTGCTGTACCAGGTCGCGACGGGCATCCTGTCCGTCGGCGAGATCGCGCCCTCGACCCGGCTCGTGCTGAGGGACCAGAAGAACGTCACCGTCGCGCTGGGGGAGGTGGACCAGATCGACGTCACCGCCCGGAGGGTGCACGCGACGGCCGGGCACGTCGACTTCGAGCTCGAGTACGACAGCCTCATCGTCGCCGCCGGGGCCAACCAGTCCTACTTCGGCAACGATCACTTCGAGCACTGGGCGCCGGGCATGAAGTCCATAGACGACGCGCTGGAGCTGCGGAGCCGCATCATGGGCTGCTTCGAGCAGGCCGAGGTGACGGACGACGAGGAGGAGCGACGCAGGCTGCTCACCTTTGTCGTCGTCGGCGCCGGCCCGACCGGGGTGGAGATGGCCGGGCAGATCGCCGAACTGGCGCGGCGGACCCTCAAGAACAGCTTCCGGCGGATCGACCCGCGCCGGGCCCGCGTCATCCTCCTCGACGCCGCCCCGGCCGTGCTTCCGCCGTTCGGCAACAGGCTCGGCAACGCCGCTCGTGCGCGCCTCGAGGAGATCGGGGTGGAGATCCAGCTCAACGCCATGGTCACCGACGTCGACTACTACGGGATCGAGGTCAAGGACCAGGACGGATCGCTGCGGCGCATCGACGCCACGTGCAAGATCTGGTCGGCCGGCGTCCAGGCGAGCCCGCTGGGCCGGATGCTCGCCGAGCAGACCGGCGCCGAGGTGGATCGCGCGGGGCGCGTGCTGGTGAACAAGGACCTCTCCCTGCCGGGCCGGCCGGAGATCTTCGTGATCGGCGACATGATCAACCTCGACAACCTACCCGGCGTCTCGCCGGTCGCGATCCAGGGCGGCAAGTACGTCGCCAAGCAGATCGCCCGCGAGGTGGCGACGGGACGGTCGCCGGCCGCACGCCGCCCGTTCAAGTACTTCGACAAGGGATCCATGGCGACCGTGTCCCGCTACAGCGCGGTCGCCAAAATCGGCCCGTTCCAGCTGCAGGGGTTCATCGCCTGGGTCCTGTGGCTGGTCGTGCACCTGGCGTTCCTCATCGGTTTCCGGAACCGGGTCATCACCCTGCTGTCCTGGGGACTGCACATGGGCGACCATCGCTCGCACCTCAACTCCACGGCCCGGTGGGCGTACGGGCGACAAGCCCTCGCCCGCGCGGAGCAGGTCGCCGAGCGCGACACCGAGCGCGCACCGGCCGACTGACCCCGCGCCCGGCGGGCGCAGCCGCCGACTGACTCCGCGCCCGGTGGGCTCAGCGGTCGCGGCCGACGGTGCGGGGTGGGACCGTGGCGGTCGACGACGACGACGTGAGCCCGGGCGGAAGGGGTGCGGTGACCCAGTCAGCTGATGAGTCCGCGAAACGTGCCCGACCCGTCCGCGCCAGCCCTGACGTGCCCCGGCGGCCGGGCCGCCGAGTTCGGCGCCGTGGTCGCGATCAGCGACCGCCCGTCGGCCACGCTGCCGACCCTCGTCGTGAGAACCCCGGTCAACGCTCAGCGTAGGGCTGGCACCCGGGGTTAGGCTGTCCCCATCGTCCCCGCGCCACCCTCGGAAGGTCGATCATGGGCACGCTGAGTTACACCGCGACCGTCTCGCTCGACGGCTACGTCGCGGACGCGGACGGGGACTTCCAGTGGTCCGCGCCGGACGCCGAGGTCTTCCGGTTCCACGTGGACCGCATGGGGGCCGTCGCCCACGAGGTGCTGGGGCGCCATACCTACGCGCTGATGGAGTACTGGCAGAACCCGCCCGAGGGTGAGGAGTGGGGACCCGACGAGCAGGAATTCGCGCGGCGCTGGCAGGCCATCCCCCGCACCCTGGTCTCGTCCACGATGACGGCCGACGACCTCGCCTCGGACACCGACCGCCTGGTGCCGCGTCTCGACCCGGGCACCTTGCGCCGCATCGTCGACGAGGCCGACGGTGAGGTGGAGATCTTCGGTCCGACCACCGCGGCGGAGGCGATCCGGGCGGGGATGGTCAGCGACTTCCTGTTCTTCGTCGTCCCGAAGGTGGTCGGCGGGGGCCTTCGCGCCCTGCCGCCGGATGCGCGCCTGGATCTGGAGCTCGCCGAGCAGCGCGTCTTCGGAGGCGGGACGGTGTTCCTGCACTACCGGAGCCGGTGAACTCGCAACAGAGCGCGTGGGCGGTGTAGCGCAGCCCGTGCGCCGCGGCCAGGTCGTCGTCGTCACACCCCCGCCCGTACACCCGACGACCTGCCCGGAATTGGACACGGTGCGCAGCGGGCGAGAAAAATGACGATCCACACTGTGCCACGTGCACATCCACCGCTGGGCGGGGTGACCGAGATCACCGCGCCGCCTAGCCTTGTCGCGGTCGTCGGTAGCCACCCCGCTACCCGGACCTAGCCTCGAGATTTCATGGTGGCGGCCTCGGTAGTGCGTGTCGGGCATAAAGAAAGGTGCTCTGAGCTGGAATAATGCGGGGTGTTGAAGCTCGCAAAGTATCCAGTCAAGGAGCACCTTTCTGGTGAAGAACTCTACCCTCTCGCCCATCCGCCTGGAGGTTGACCACGCCGGGAAGGGGGTCGTCTCCCACGCCGGGATTGTGCTTCCCGCCCGGGTCGCCGAAACATCAGGCCTGGTGGAAGGCCTATCGCAGGCGTTGGCGCCATGGCGGGCGCCGACCGCGGTGTTCGACCCCGGCCACATGCTGACGCAGTTGGCACTGGCGGTCGCCGCCGGCGGAGATCATCTGGTCGATATCCGCGAACTCGCCGGTGCCGACACCATCGTCGGCCCCGTGCCTTCCCCTGCCACGATCTCCCGCCTGCTGGCCGTGCTCGCTGACGATGTCGACCGCGTCGAATCAGTCGTCCAGCAGGCAATATCTCGTGCACGGGAGCACGTGTGGAACCGGGCAGAGAACAGGCCGTCGCTGCGGGCACCGAGCGCGGAGAACCCGGTCATCATCGACATCGACGCCACCTTGATCACCGCGCACTCGGACAAGGAACACGCTGCCCCGACCTATAAGAAGGGCTACGGTCACCACCCACTGCTGGCGTACTGCGACCACGGGCCCGGCGGGGGCGGAGAACCAGTGGCCGCGCTGCTGCGGCCGGGCAACGCCGGCGCGAACACCGCCGCCGACCACAAGAAACTCCTGGCCACGGCGCTGAAGTCGATCCCGGGTATCAACACCCCCCGGCCCGGGAAACGAGTACTGGTCCGCACTGACGGAGCCGGCGCATCGCATAAGTTCCTCGAGCACCTGCACCGCAAGCGGGTCCAGTACTCCATCGGATTTGCCCTCACCCCGGCCTTGGCCGCCCTGGTCGACGATATGCCGGACCAGGCGTGGCAGTCCGCACTGACCTCAGACGGCGACACCCGCGAGGGCGCCGAAGTCGTCGAACTGACCGGTGTGGCCGATTTGAGCCACTGGCCTGCCGGAATGCGGCTGATAGTCCGAGCAGAACGACCCCATCCGGGCGCTCAACTGCGATTCACCGACGCCTCCGGACGCCGCCTGACAGCGTTCGTCACTAACACCCGCCGCGGCCACATCCAGACACTTGAGCTCCGCCACCGCCAACGGGCCCGATGCGAGGATCGCATCCGCACCGCCAAGGACACCGGCCTGGCCAAACTTCCCCTGCAGACCACCGCGCAGAACCGGATCTGGATCCTCATCTGCCAACTCGCACAGCTTCTCCTGGCCTGGTCCCAGCTCATCGCCCTCGACGCCACCCCAGCCGCGACCTGGGAACCCAAACGCCTGCGCCTGCGGCTTCTCTCCGTGGCCGCGAGTCTGGCCCGCCACGCCCGAAAAACCCGCCTCCACCTCGACGAAACCGCACCATGGGGCCACCTGATCACCCGCGGCCTCGCCCGACTCGAAGACCCTGGCTAGCACCCCGGCAAGACCCTGCAGGCCCTCGACAGACGTAGCAAAACGCGGGAGACGTGGAACCCCGACGCCCACCCGGGCGACACCGGCCGAACAATCACGCCCACACACCGAAAATCGGGCAGAATCACGAGTTGACGGCGCCTTCACTCCGCTCAACTGCCGGATGAAAAATCGAGGCTAGGAGGAACATGGCAACGCCGGACGGGAACACCGATCCCCACGGGAGCACAGCCGCGGTCGCCGAGACGATCTCGGCCGAGCCGGTGCCCCGTCACCGGATCATCCTCGCCTCGCTCATCGGCACCACGATCGAGTTCTACGACTTCTACATCTTCGCCACCGCCGCGGTGTCGGTCTTCCCGCTGCTGTTCTTCGCCGGCGGCGACGCCAGCACGGCGCTGCTCGCCTCCATGGCCACGTTCGGCACGGCGTTCATCGCCCGCCCACTCGGGTCCATCGTCTTCGGGCACTACGGCGACCGCCTCGGCCGCAAGGTCACCCTGGTCGGCGCGCTGCTCACGATGGGTATCGCGACGTTCCTCATCGGCCTGTTGCCGACCATCCACCAGATCGGCCTGTGGGCCCCGGCGATGCTCACGATCCTGCGCTTCTTCCAGGGCATCGGCCTGGGCGGCGAGTGGTCGGGCGCGGCGCTGCTGGCCTCGGAGACCGCACAGCCCGGGAAGCGCGGGTTCGCCGCGATGTGGCCGCAGCTCGGCGCACCGTTCGGCTTCATCCTGGCCAACGGCATCTTCCTGCTGCTGACCGTCTGGTTCGCGTACGACTCCACCGCCGCCGAGCTGTCGGACCCGTTCCTCGTGTGGGGCTGGCGCCTGCCGTTCCTGCTGTCGATCGTCATGGTCGGCGTGGGCCTGTACGTGCGGCTGCGCATCGAGGAGACGCCGGTCTTCGCCCGCGCGGTCGCCAACAACGAGCGCGTCAAGACCCCGGTGTCCGAGGTGTTCCGCCGCAACTGGTGGGAGATCATTCTCGGCACGTTCATCATGCTGGCCACCTATGGCCTGTTCTACCTCATGACCACGTGGATCCTGTCGTTCGCGATCGGTAGCGAGGAGACCGGCGGGCTCGGCTACGGCTACCAGTCGTTCCTCATCATCCAGGTCATCGCGATCCTGCTGTTCGCGGCGTTCGTCCCGATCGCCGGCTGGCTGGCCGACGTGCTCGGGCGCCGTCGGATGCTCATCGGCGTCACGGCCGCGATCATCGTCTTCGGCCTGAGCTTCGGCTGGTGGCTCGAGCCCGAGGCCATGGGCACCGGCGACGACCTCGACGTCACCCGCATGCTGCTGTTCCTCAGCGTCGGCATGATGCTCATGGGCCTGACCTTCGGCCCGATGTCGGCGGTGCTGCCGGAGCTGTTCCCCACCAACACCCGCTACACGGGCTCGGGCGTGGCGTACAACTTCTCCGCGATCCTCGGCGCGGCGCTCACCCCGTTCGTCGCGGTGTGGCTCGTGCAGAACTACTCGGTCGCCTACGTCGGCTACTACCTCGTGGGCCTGTCCGTGCTGACGATCATCTCGCTGATCCTCGCGCCGGAGACCAGCAAGGCCTCGATGTACACCGAGGACGCCGAGATCGGCCGCACCACCCGCTCCGGGGGCGCGTCCGCCTGACCGCGCTGTAGCGCACCCCGCGCGCCGCGAACCGCGCCGCGCGCCGCGCGCCGCTGACAGGGCCCGCCTCCCAGCCCGGGAGGCGGGCCCTGGCGTCTGTCGGTAGCATTCTGTGCGTTGGTCCAGGGAACCCGGTGAGAGTCCGGGGCTGTCCCGCAACGGTGTGACCTTTTCGCCCCTCGGCGCCGCGGCGCCCCCGCGGGCGAGGTCGAGCCCGATACCTGCCGACCGCCGCCCGCGTCCGTGGTCGGCGCATGCCGGCCGAGGAGCCCCCAGCACATGAATATCTCGCGCCCTCCGCGCGGGGAGCGGGTCGCCCCGCACGCCCCGGCGGCCTCCCTACTCGTCGCCGGGACGACGTCCGATGCCGGCAAGAGCATCGTCACCACCGCGCTCTGTCGGGCGTTCGCCCGCCGCGGCCTGAGGGTGGCGCCGTTCAAGGCTCAGAACATGTCCAACAACTCGATGGTGGTCGCCGCGCGCCCGGCACCGGGCCAGTCGGGACAGCCGGGCCAGACCACCGCCGAGATCGGCCGCGCCCAGTGGATCCAGGCCCTCGCCGCGCGCGCCGATCCCGAGCCCGCCATGAACCCGGTGCTGCTCAAGCCGGGCGGCGACCGGCGCAGCCACGTGGTGGTGATGGGCCAGCCGTCCGGCACGGTGTCCTCGCGGGACTTCGTCCACGGACGCGCACACCTGGCGCAGGCGGCGTTCGCGGCCTATGACGATCTCGCCTCCCGCTACGACCTCCTCATTTGCGAGGGCGCCGGCAGCCCGGCCGAGATCAACCTGCGCTCGAGCGACTACGTCAACATGGGCCTGGCCCGCCACGCCGACATGCCCGTGGTGGTGGTGGGCGACATCGACCGCGGCGGCGTCTTCGCGGCGCTGTTCGGGACGGTCGCGCTGCTCGAGCCTGCCGACCAGCGGCTGGTCGCGGGGTTCGTCATCAACAAGTTCCGCGGCGACCCCACGCTCCTCGCGCCCGGACTGCACCAGCTCACCGCGCTCACCGGCCGCCCGGTCCACGGGGTCCTGCCCTGGCACCCCGATCTGTGGCTGGACTCCGAGGACGCCCTCGCGGTTAGCCCCCGCGCCGCCGACGCCACCGCGGCCCTGCGCGTGGCCGTGATCCGTCTGCCACGCATCAGCAACTTCACCGACGTCGACGCCCTCGGCCTGGAAGCCGACGTCGAGGTCGCCTATGTCACGGAGCCCCGCGACCTCGCGGGCGCGGACCTCGTCGTCGTCCCCGGGACCAGGGCGACCCTCGACGACCTTGCGTGGCTCCGCTCGCGGGGCCTCGACCGCGCGGTCATTACACATGTCGAGCGCGGCGGCACGGTGCTGGGGATCTGCGGCGGCTTCCAGATACTCGGCGGCGAGATCGCCGACCCCGACGGCATCGAGGGCACCCCCGGCGCGCGCGTGACCGGCCTCGGCCTGCTCGACGTGACCACGCGGTTCGGCGCGGAGAAGGTGCTGCGCCTGCCCACCGGGACCGCGCTGGGGCAGCCGGTGAGCGGGTACGAGATCCATCACGGCCGGGTGAGCGTCGGCGGCGGGGGAGAGACGGGCGACGACGACGAGGTGTTCCCCGGCGGAGCCCGGCGGGGGCGGGTGTTCGGCACGATGTGGCACGGGAGTCTCGAGTCGGACGGTTTCCGGGGCGCCTTCCTGGGCGAGGTCGCGGCAGGGCTGGGGCGGACCCGCGAGCGCTCGGACGTGAGCTTCGCGGCCGCGCGGGAGCGCCGCCTCGACCTGCTGGGCGACCTCGCCGAGGAGCACCTCGACCTGGACGCGCTGCTGGAGTTGGCGCGCTCGGGCCCGCCGCCGCTGCCGATCCTGCCGCCGGGGGCGGACCGGTGAGCGTGCTCATCCTGGGCGGCACCGCCGAGGCCCGCGAGCTCGCCGCCCTGCTGGTCGAGCGCGGGGTGCCGGTGATGTCATCGCTCGCGGGGCGGGTGGCGCGGCCTCGACTGCCGGTGGGCGAGGTGCGGATCGGCGGGTTCGGCGGCGTCGACGGACTGCAGCAATACCTGATCGAGGCCGGCGTGACAGCGGTCGTCGACGCCACCCACCCGTTCGCCGCGGGCATCTCGTCCAACGCCGCCGCCGCGTGCGCGGCCGCGCGGGTCCCGCTGCTGCGCCTCGAGCGACCCGGCTGGGCTGCCGCTCCGGGGGCCGACCGCTGGCACTGGGTCGATGACCACGACGAAGCCGCGGCCACCGCCGCCCGCCTGGGCCGACGGCCGTTCCTCACGATCGGGCGGCAGTCGCTGGACAGGTTCGTGAGCCCCCTCGCCGAGCATCAGGCGCTGGTCAGGGTGGTGGACCCGCCCGAGGTGGAGCTGCCCGAGCCGTGGCGGTTGCTGCTGAGCCGGGGCCCCTTCTCTGTCGACGCCGAGCGCGATCTCTTCGCCGAGCACGGCGTGGACGTGCTGGTCACCAAGGACTCGGGCGGCGACCACACGTGGTCGAAGATGGCTGTGGCCGACGAGCTCGGCGTGCCGGTCGTGGTGGTGCGCCGACCCGGCCCCGCGCCGGGTGTGCAGGTGGTGGACGACGCCGCGGCCGCCGCGGACTGGGTCAGCGCGTCCGCCGCGAACTCCTAGGCGAACTTCGGTGTAGTTACTGCGAGAATCCGGCCGGTTCATCGCAGTAACTACACCAAAGTCTCGCGTCGTGTCAGTCGCGGACCGCCTGGCCCGTCGTGGAGCGCCCGGCCGACTCCCGCTAGAGCAATTCGAGGTTGATCTCCCGGATCCGGTCGCCGTCGACCTCGATCTCTTCGGGCGTCATGCGGTCGACGAATGTGCTGGTCATCGCGCGGTAGGTGTCGAGGTAGGCGGAGAGCCCGAGCTGCGTCCCGGCGGCGGAGTGCAGGACCGCGTCCTCGTGCAGCACGGCCGCCAGCTGGTGCGGGTCCTCGCTGTTGTAGGCCTCGAAGTGGGCTGTGATGACGTCGTGGACGCTCTCATGGTCTCCTCGCTTGCCGCGGTCGGCCGGGGCGCTGGTCCGGTCGATGCCCAGCCCAATCTTGTTCGGTCGTCATCATCGCGGAACTGGTCGTAGCCATCGAGCGATTCCGGCCGCATCCCCGCGATGGCTACGACCAAACCGGGGTCAGGGCCGGGCGAGTTGGGCTGGCCGGCGCCCCGACGCGCGGCTGGCGGGCCTGGGTGCCTCGGCGAACTGCCGGACCCGCTCCGCGAACCGGACCGCCAGCGCAGGATGCCCCGCCCAGTGGGTGTGCAGGTAGGAGGCGTGCACCGACCCGGTGACGAAGCCCTCCGGCCCCGCGCTGCTCGTCCACGCCGGGCTCGCGCTCAAGCCCGGGCCCGGGCCCGCGCCTGAGCCCTGCCCCGTCGGCCGCGGCTCCGTGTCCGCACCCGCCGCAGGCGTGACCGCCGTGCGATGGAACTCGTGCCCGGTGACCTCGGCGCCGGCGGCGGCGAGGACGCTGTCGGCGACGGCCGTCGAGCGCCGGTAGGCCAGCGTGAGCCGCGGGGCCATGGCGGCGTCGGCGTCGATCGCGCCCACCATCGGCACGCCGTCCAGGCTCCGGCAGAGATACAGCAGGCCCGCGCATTCGGCGACGGTCGGCACGCCCGCGGACGTCGCCGCGCGCAGTGCCCGCAGCATCGGCTCGTTGGCGGCGAGGTCGCCCGCGTGCACCTCGGGGAACCCGCCTCCCAGGTAGATCCCCGCGGTCCCGTCGGGCAGGGACTCGTCGGCCAGCGGGTCGAACGGCGCGACCGAGCAGCCGGCCGCCTCGAGCAGTTCGACCGTCTCGGCGTAGCGGAACGTGAAGGCCCGGCCGCCGGCCACGGCGATGAGCGGGCGGCCCTTGTCGTCGTCGTCGTCGCCGGATCCGCGCCCGCCACCTGCCACCGCCTCCTGCGCCGACCACGCCTCCTGCGCCGACCACGCCTGCCCGCGCAGCGGTGGCGCGGACCGCGCGATGCGCATGACGGCCTCGAGGTCGATGGATGCGGCGACCTTCCCGGCGAGGTGGTCCAGCGACCGCGCGGCCTCGGGGCGCTCGGCGGCGGGGACGAGGCCGAGGTGGCGGGAGGGGGCGGTGACGTCGTCGTCGCGCTGGAGCACGCCCAGCACGGGGATGCCCAGGGGCGCGAGGGCGCGGCGGACCTCGTCGGAGTGGCGTACGGACCCCGCCTTGTTGAGCACCACCCCGGTGATCCGGACGTCCGGGTCGAACGTGGCCATGCCGAGGACCGTGGCGGCGATGGTGCGCGAGGCGTGCGAGATGTCGACGACCAGCACGACGGGGGAGTCGGTGAGGCGGGCGACGTGCGCGGTGGAGGCGAACCCTTCGCGGCCGATGTGGCCGTCGTACAGGCCCATGACGCCCTCGATCACCGCGATGTCGGCCGGCCGCCCGCCGCGAGTCCCGCCGAACCGCGCACCGTTCAGCAGCAGCGGTACGATCCGATCCTCGCCCACCAGGTGCGGGTCGAGGTTGCGGCCCGAGCGGCCGGTGGCGAGGGCGTGGTAGCCGGGGTCGATGTAGTCGGGGCCCACCTTGTGCCCCGAGACCTCCCGCCCGGTACGGCGCAGCGCGGCCATGAGGCCGGTGGCGACGGTGGTCTTGCCGTGCCCCGACGCCGGCGCGGCCACGACCAGGCGCGGGAGTTCACTTACCACTCGATCCCCCGCTGCCCCTTCTGCCCGGCGTCCATGGGGTGCTTGACCTTGCCCATCTCGGTGACGAGGTCGGCCACCTCGAGCAGCCGTGGATCGGCGTCGCGGCCGGTGATCACGACGTGCTGCCGCCCGGGCCGCGCGGCGAGGGTGGCCACCACGTCGTCGACGTCCACCCAGCCCCATTTCATGGGATAGGTGAACTCGTCGAGCAGGTACAGGTCGTGCCGCTCGGTGGCGAGGCGGCGCTTGATCTCGGCCCAGCCCTCGGCGGCATCGGCGGCGTGGTCGGCCTCGGTGCCTTCCTTGCGCGACCACGACCATCCCGAGCCCATCTTGTGCCACTCCACCGGGCCGCCCTCGCCGGTCTCGGCGTGCAGGCGGGCGAGCCGCTCCATGACGGTCTGCTCGCCGATGCGCCACTTGGCGGACTTGACGAACTGGAACACCCCGATGTCCCAGCCCTGGTTCCACGCGCGCATGGCCAGCCCGAACGCGGCGGTGGATTTCCCCTTGCCGGGCCCGGTGTGGACCATGACGAGCGGGCGGTTTCGGCGCTGGCGGGTGCTGAGGCCGTCGTCGGGGACGGTGGTGGGTTGTCCCTGGGGCATCAGGCGACCTCGTTTCGCGTCGTGGGGGTCGGTGCGGTGGTGTGTTCTCGAACGGTGCGGGTGAGGCCGTCGGCGGTGACCTCGCCCAACGGCACGTGCTCGGCGCCGAGGTGCGCGGCGAGTTCGGCGGCCAGGCCCATGCGGAACCGGCCGGTCTCGCAGTCCACCACCACGGACGCCACGCCGAGGGAGGCCAGCCCGGCCGCCGCGGTGCGGGACCTGGCGAGGGCGTCCGGGCCGTGGGTGGCGCGGCCGTCGGTGACGACGACGAGGAGGGCCCGCCGCCGCGGATCGCGGACGCCTTCGATGCGCAGGACCTCGGCGGCGGTGAGCAGTCCCTCGGCCAGTGGGGTCCGGCCGCCCGCTGGGAGTTCCGCGAGGCGGGTGGCCGCGATGTCGACCGACGAGGTGGGCGGCAGGGTCACGTGGGCCGCGGACCCGCGGAAGGTCACCAGTCCCACCTTGTCGCGGCGGCGGTAGGCGTCCAGCAGTAGGGAGAGGATCGCGGTCTTGACCTGCTCCATCCGGGTGCGGGCGGCCATGGAGCCGGAGGCGTCCACGCAGAACAGCACGAGGTTGGACTCGCGGCCCTCGCGCACCGCCGAGCGCAGGTCCTCGGCGGCCAGCCGGAGTCGACCGCCGTTGCGGCCGGCCTCGCGACCCCGGGCGGACTGCTGCGGCGCGGCGGAGCGGATCGTGGCGGGCAGGTGCAGGTCGGCCCCGGTGAACGCGCCCGCGCCGATGCGGCGGCCAGTGCTGGTAATGGCCCTCGACCGGCGGCCGGCCGCGCCCTGGCCGGTACCGGCGACGGCGAGCAGGCGGGTGCGGTACGGCGCCGCGGCCGCGGTGACTGTGCCCGGCTCGGGCGGGATGGGCCCGGGTGCGTCGGACCGCGAGCCGTCGCCGGGGGTGTCCTCCGCGGCGTGTCCGCCGGGCAGCTCGTCGGCTCGGCTGTCGGCGTCGTCGTCCGAGTGGCCGTCCGCCTGGTCGGTGCCCGCGGTGCCGGAGGCGTCGGCAGCGTCGGGGCTGTCCTCGGTCTGCTCGGTCTGCTCGGGTGCGTGCTCGTGCCCGGCGTCCTCGGCCGAGGCCCGCGCCGGGGTCGACTCGGCATCCGTCGTGTCTGCCGACGCGGACTCGTCTGCGGACTCCGACTGTTCGGCGTCGTCGGCTGGCGCGGTCTCGTCCCGGGGGTCGGGATCGGGCTCGTCGTCGTCGCCCAGGAGCCGTTCCAACAGGTCCTCGTCGAGCCCCGGCGCATCGAACGGGGCACGACGGCGGCGGTGGGGCAGTGCCATGCGCGCGGCGACGCGGATGTCCTCGCGGGTGATCCGGGTCCGGCCCTGCCATGCGGCGTGGGCGGCGGCGGTGCGGGCGGTAACGATGTCGGCGCGCATGCCGTCCACGTCGAAGCCCGCACACACCCGGGCGATGGTGGACAGCGCCCAGGGGGTCAGTCTCATCCGGTCGAGTACGCGCCGCGCGGCGGCGATCCGCTCGCGCACTGCGGCCTCGTCGGCGGCGTGGGCGGCGACGAATCCCGCCGGGTCGGCCTCGAACGCGATCCGGCGGCGCACCACCTCGGCGCGCAGCTCCGGGTCCCGGGGCGCGGCCACCTCCACGGTGAGGCCGAAGCGGTCCAGGAGCTGGGGCCGGAGCTCACCCTCCTCGGGGTTCATGGTGCCGATCAGCACGAAGCGCGCGGCGTGCTCCACCGAGATGCCGTCGCGCTCCACGGTCACCCGGCCCATCGCGGCGGCGTCGAGCAGCAGGTCCACCACGTGGTCGTGGAGCAGGTTGACCTCGTCCACGTAGAGCAGTCCGCGGTGTGCGCGGGCGAGTAGGCCCGGTTGGAACACGGTCACCCCGTCGGCAAGCGCACTCTCCAGGTGTAGTGATCCGGTGATGCGGTCCTCGGACACCCCGATTGGTAGCTCGACCAGGCGGACGGGCCGCCGCTCGGTGGGCGCGTCGTGGGGGATACGCCCGTCCGGGGTCTCGGAACCGCGGTCGTCAGGTGCGGAGGAGAAGCGGTCGCCGGTGACGACCTCGACCTCCGGCAGGATCCCGGTGAGGGCGCGGACCATCGTGGACTTGGCCGTGCCCTTCTCGCCGCGGATCAGCACGCCGCCGACCGCCGGGGACACCGCGGTCAGGGTCAGGGCCAGCGCCATGTCGTCGGAACCGACGACAGCGCTGAAGGGGTAGTGCAGTGGCATGGGGGCTCCCGCTCTCGTCTGCCAGGCTGGTCAGCGCGAGGCCGGTCTCCGGACTTCCCGGCTCATCTCGGATGTGCGCGCGGGGCGCGATCGCCTGAGAGGCCGGGTTACCGTAGCGGGCCCTGTGCCGGATTCTCACCGGCTTCCCTGATTCTCCCCTCCGCCCGCTCTCGCGGTCGTGGGGCACCTCGTGCTGTGGGGTCTGTTCGGTTGTGTGGTGCCGAGGCTAGCCCAACGGCCTGTCCCGGGGCGCCTCAGGTGTCGCGGTAGGGTTCCGCGTCATGAATGCACGGGTGGTGGTCGTCGGCATCGGCGGCGACGGGTGGGCGGGGCTCGACGAGGCCCGCCGTCGCGCCATCATGGGCGCCGATGTG
Organism: Dietzia maris; assembly: GCF_036287335.1. Classification (NCBI taxonomy): domain Bacteria; kingdom Bacillati; phylum Actinomycetota; class Actinomycetes; order Mycobacteriales; family Dietziaceae; genus Dietzia; species Dietzia maris. Next base: position 3,447,698 of record NZ_CP143053.1, on the reverse strand, counting down.
GTGCTCGGCGGCGAGCGTCATCTGGCGATGATTCCGGGCGAGGTGACGGCCGAACGCGTGCCGTGGCCGCGGCCGCTGCGGGACGGGTTGCCGGAGCTGCTCCAGCGGTGGGTCGGGCGGTCGATCGTGGCCCTGGCCTCGGGCGATCCGCTGGTCGCCGGGATCGGCACCACCCTGATCGAGCTGCTCGGCGCGGACGCGGTGGAGGTGCTCCCGGCGGTGTCCTCGGTCGCGCTGGCCCGCGCCAGGATGCGGTGGCCGGCCGAGTCCGTGGCGGTGCTGCGCGACCACCGCGCGCTGCCCCGTGAGCTGGCGCCGGGGCGGCGGGTGCTGGTGCTCTCGGCGGATCGGAACACGCCGGGAGAGGTCGCCGCGACGCTCCGGGGCGCCGGATACGGGGGGAGCGAGATGACCGTGCTCGCCGATCTGGGGAGTCCGACCGAGGCCCGGTTTTCCCGCGCGGCGCGCGACTGGGCTGTCGATCACGAGGCCCCCGCCCTGCACGTCCTGGCGGTTGAGTGCGTGGCCGACGCGTCCGCCCGACCGCTCGGACTGGTGCCGGGCCTGCCCGACGACGCCTTCGAGAACGACGGCCAGCTCACCCGCCGCGACCTGCGGGCTTCCGCCCTGTCGCGGCTCGCACCGATGGCCGGTGATTTGCTGTGGGACGTGGGCGCCGGCGCCGGGTCGGTGGGCATCGAGTGGATGCGCGCCCACCCGTCATGTCGGGCGATCGCGGTGGAGGCCGATCCCGAGCGGGCGGCGCGTGTCGCGCGCAACGCCGTGCGGCTGGGGGTGCCGTCGTTGGAGGTCGTCCACGGACGGGCGCCCCAGGCTCTGGACGGTCTGCCGCGGCCGGACGCGGTGTTCATCGGTGGAGGCGGCACTGCTCCTGGCCTGCTGAGACAGTGCTGGGACGCACTTCGTCCCGGCGGACGGCTGGTCGCGCATGCGGTGACTCTGGAGACCGAGCGCGTGGTGGTCGACGCCCGCGCCGAGTTCGGCGGGGAGCTGACCAGGATCCAGGTCGAGCACGCGGACTCGATCGGCCGGTTCGCCGGCTGGGCCCCCGCCCGTGCGGTGGTGCAGTGGGCGGCCGTGAAGCCATTCGTCGCTGCGGCTGATACTTCGGAAACAGGGGAGAGCTCGTGACCGTTCACTTCGTAGGAGCCGGCCCCGGCGCCGCTGATCTGCTGACGCTGCGCGCGGCTGCGTCCCTGCGCGAGGCCGACGTCTGCCTGTACGCGGGGACGTACCTCGACGACGGTGTGCTCGACCACTGCCGACCCGAGGCCCGGCTGGTGGACACCCAGCATCTGGACCTCGACGGGATCATCGGCGAGATCGTCGCCGCTCACGCCGATGGGCTCGAGGTGGTTCGGCTGTGTTCGGGTGACCCGTCGCTGTACTCGGCTCTCGCCGAGCAAACTCGCCGGCTCGACTCGGCTGGCGTGCCGTGGGACGTCGTTCCTGGTGTTCCGGCCTATGCGGCGGCCGCCGCCGAGCTGGGGGTGGAGCTCACGGTTCCCGAGGTGGTGCAGTCGGTGGTGCTCACCCGCGTTCAGGCTCGGTCGACGGCGATGCCGTCGACGGAGTCACTGGAGAACTTCGCCGCCACCGGCGCCACGCTGGTGCTGCACCTGGCGATCACCCGGATCCGTGAGCTGGCCGAGCGTCTGGTGCCCACGCACGGTGCCGACTGCCCGGTGGCGGTGGTGGCCAACGCGAGCCGCTCGCACCGCGTGGAGCTGCGCGGCACTCTCGCTGACATCGCGGCAGCGGTGGAGGCGGCTGGCCTGCGCCAGGCAGCGGTGATCCTCGTGGGACCGGCGCTGGTGCGGCCGGGCGAAGCGGAATCGTGGTTGTACGCGTCGAGCCCGGAGCGAGAGTCGAAGCGGCGGGGCTGAACGGATAGGCCGAAGGCAGCGGGCAACAGACAGTGTCCTCCGGCCGCCAGGAAGCCCGAACCGACGCAACGGTATCGGCGAAGGGCCGCGTGGCTCGCCAGGAACGCCAGCTGCGAGACCCGTGAGGATCGGAGAGGCTTCAGCTGCGCTCGCCAGCATCGAGGCGTAGTCACGTCCCCTGTGGGGTACACCCTTACGACACGGTCGAGGATTGGGCATTGACGCTGTGTCGCAGGGTGGGTATGCCTGTGGCTTTCGCCGTTATATGGCGGGGTTCTGTCGACGCTCTGTGGCGGCATCTGCTCATGGCGATACACGCGAGCACCGGTCTGGTCACAGATAGCGGCAGACGGTCGTGGTGTCGCATTTGGTGGGGTCGCTGGTGGTGGCACTGTGGTGAAGGTGCGCGACGGTGTGTCGCAGTGCTTGCAGGTCGGCGATTTGGCGGTCCAGGTCGCCCAGGTGGGCTTCGAGCAGGGCGTGCACGTGCTGGCAGGGTGCGACTCCGGCGTCGCGGATGTCGAGGATCTCGCGAATCTGGGCCAGGGTGAGCCCAGCGGTGCGGCCGCGGCGAACGAAGTCCAGGCGCGCCAGGGCCGCAGGGGTGTAGTCGCGGTATCCGTTGGCGGTGCGCTCAGGCGCAGGTAGTAGGCCGGCTTCTTCGTAGAAGCGCAGCGTCTTGGTTGTGGTGCCGCTGGCCACGGCCAACTCACCGATGCGCACAGTGGCCCCTTTCTCGGCTCTCGTCCATGTTCGCCTTGACCTTCCCCTGCGCTGGAACGTCCACTATGGACGCTGAAGAGGGGTCACGCGAAGGAAGGTGGGCAAATGGGTGTGGACTACGACGTCGATCTGGCCGTGATCGGCTCAGGAGGCGCGGCGATGTCCGCCGCCATCGCGGCCAGCCAGGCCGGTAAGAGCGTCGTGCTGGTTGAGCGCGGTGTTCTGGGCGGGACGTGCGTGAACATCGGCTGCGTGCCGTCCAAGACGCTCCTGGCGGCCGCCGGGGCCCGGCACGCCGCGCTCACCAATCCCTTCAAAGGTGCCCCAACGTCAGCCGCACCGGTGAACCTCGGCGATCTGGTGGCCCAGAAGGACGCACTCATCGAGCGCCTGCGTGATGCGAAGTACGCCGATGTGGCCGCTGCCTACGGCTTCCAGGTCCGCCCAGGCCAGGCCAGCTTCCTGGACGGGGACACCCTGGCCGTCGACGGCCAGGCGCTGCGGGCCCGGGCCTATCTGGTCGCCACCGGTGCCACCCCCGCCATCCCGGAGGTGGTCGGTCTCGACTCTGTGGACCGGCTGACGTCCACCACCGCGATGCAGCTGACCGAGCTGCCTGAGTCCCTGGTCGTTATCGGTGGCGGGTACGTCGGGATGGAGCAGGCCCAGCTGTTCGCTCACCTCGGCACCCGGGTCTCTGTGGTCGGGCGTCTGGCGCCGCACGCCGAGCCGGAGCTGGCCCAGAGACTTCGGGAAGTCTTCACCGACGACGGCATCACCGTGGTCGAAGAGCGCGCGACCACTGTGGCCCGCGAACCAGGCCCCGCAGGAGAGGTGGTGGTGACCACGGACTCGGGCGAACAGGTGCGCGGCGCGCAGGTCCTGGTGGCCACCGGACGCCTGCCCCGCACCGACGGCCTGAACCTGGCCGCTGCCGGTGTGGACGTGGACGAGCGCGGCTTCGTCGTGGTCGACCAGACCCAGCGCACCTCCAACCCGCGCGTCTGGGCCGCCGGTGACGTCTCGGGGGCTCCCCAGTACGTCTACGCCGCCGCCGCCGGCGGTCGGGCCGCCGCGCTCAACGCCCTGACCGAGGACAGGTACCCGCCGGCAGCTCGGGTCGACTACGCCGGCTTTCCTGCGGTCGTGTTCACCCGGCCCCAGCTGGCCTCGGCGGGGTTGACCGAGGACGAGGCCCTCACCCGAGGGCACGCGTGCGACTGCCGCGTCCTGGACCTGTCCGATGTCCCCCGGGCGCTCGTCCAGCACGACACCCGCGGGGCGGTGAAGCTCGTCGCCGACGCCGTGAGCGGCAAGGTTCTGGGCGTGCACGCTCTGGCGGACGGGGCCGGGGAGATCATGCTGGCGGCCACCTACGCCATCAAAAGCGGCATGACCGTCGACGATCTGGCCGACACCTGGGCGCCGTACCTGACCATGAGCGAAAGCCTGCGCATCGTGGCCGGCCTCTTCCGAAACCAGATGCCGACGTCATGCTGCGCCTGAAACCCGCGGCCCCAGCGGGGTGGACGAGGGCTCCCGCGGCGGCCCGCCTGGCGCCGTGAATGTGCCTTAAAAACCTACAGTCTTATGAGACACCAGGCGGGGACCGGACGCCGAGACCGCTTCATGGGCCGATGGGCACCTTCTGCCTCTCGCGAAGTCGTCTCACCGTGAACTGTCGCAGGGTGGTGCTCGGTAGGGGTTTGTGAGTCATAATCATGTCATGAGGCTCTTGGGGTACACCCGCGTGAGCACTGCGCGTCCTGACTCGCAGTACTGACGCGGGTGTACCCCAGATGCCTCATAGCCCGATTCTGCCCCACAAATCCCTACCGAAGCCGGCTCTGAAACAAATTACGTCAAGACGACTTAGTGAGACTCCGGTGGGTGCCTGTAGCGCCAGGAAACCTGTTCAAAACTGGCCGTAGTCCTGGACGAGATTAAGTGTCTTGACAACCTTTAGGTTTTTAGGGCGTTGTCACAACAGTTCAGCAGACGCTGTATAGTTCAGCAAGTGCTGACTATTGCTTCTCGTGTCGATGTGATGAACCGGTTAGGGCGGGCGATGGCCGACCCGACACGGTCCCGAATACTGCTGACCTTGCTGGAGCAGCCGGCCTACCCGGCGGAGCTGGCCCGGGATCTGGAGCTGACACGGTCGAACGTGTCGAACCATCTGGCATGCCTGCGCGACTGCGGGATCGTTGTCGCAGTGCCCGAAGGTCGCCAGACCCGGTATGAGATCGCAGACCCGCACTTGGCCCGGTCGCTATCTTCCTTGGTCGAGATCACCCTCGCGGTCAACGAAAACGCCTCCTGCTTGGAGCCCGACTGCTCAGTGCCGGGTTGTCACGCCACGGAGGTGCAGGCGTGATCCTGTCCTCGGCCCTGCAGGCGATCGGCCTGTTCATTGCCACCAATATCGACGACATCATCGTCCTGTCGCTGTTTTTCGCCCGCGGAGCAGGCCAACGCGGAACCACCGCACGCATTCTGGCCGGCCAGTATCTCGGGTTCGCCGGCATCCTCGGCGTGGCTGTGCTCGTCTCCCTGGGCGCGGGAGTCTTCCTGCCCCCGCAGGCCATCCCTTACTTCGGGCTGATCCCACTGGGCTTGGGACTGTGGGCCGCGTGGCAGGCCTGGCGCGGGGACGATGATGACGACGATGCAAAGGTCGAGGGCAAGAACGTCGCCGTGTGGACCGTGGCCGGCGTAACCTTCGCCAACGGTGGAGACAACATCGGCGTTTACGTCCCCGTCTTTCTCAACGTGGGCCCGGGAGCCGTGGTCGCCTACTGCATCGTGTTCCTGGTGCTGGTGGCGGGACTGGTGGGCCTGGCAAGGTTCGTCGCCACCCGCCGACCGATCGCCGAAGTCCTGGAGCGCTGGGAACACATCCTGTTCCCGATTGTCCTGATCGGCCTAGGCGCCTTCATTCTGATCAGCGGCGGAGCATTCGGACTCTGACAAAACAGACGCAAACCCGGCCGCCCACCCGTGAGCCGCCGACTCGCTCTAACCCTTTCGGCCAGAACGCCCGATTGGTACGTCGTACGTCGCCGCCAAGAAGTAACCACAGAAGACCGCCACAAAGCGATCAAGTCCACAGGTATGCCTAATTATGACACGCGGTCCCGTACAATCTAGAGTCTATTGATACACAGACTCGGCGGAGGGGCCTTTTGATAGCGGAGCGGATTGGGACGCTGCGGGGGCGGTCGGGTGACGGTGGCGAAGAGGTCCTCATCGTCAGCCGCGGGAAGGTCCAGACACGGTTCCGTCGCCGAGACGAGTTGGACTGGGGCTTGCGCGTGGAGACGACGGACTCGGAGAACATCGTCGAGGGGAAACAGAAGCCGGCCCGCCGATCGTCACGGCCACGCGGACAGCGGGTGGCGTACGTGCGAGTGTCCGCCGCCGACCAGAACGAAGCTCGCCTGCTCCAAGCGGTGGGGGAGTGCGACCGGATTTATGTAGAAAAGGAGTCGGGGCGATCGCGTACTGGCCGAGAGAAGCTCGCTGAGTGCATCGGGTACCTGCGAGACGGTGACGAGCTTGTTGTTGCTTCGATGGACCGACTCGCTCGCTCCCTGGTCGACCTCAAGCAGATCGTGGGTGAGATCACCGCCAAGGGCGCGAGCGTGGAGTTCGTCCACGAACGGGCCACCTACGCCGCCGGCGGTGGTGCTGGTGCTGTTCATCGCCGCTCACTCGATGCTCGGTAGGTGGCTATACGGACACCCGCCGACCGGCGTGGATCCGGCCAGCGCGCGGATTGGCGCGCAACTGATGTTCTACGGCGGCGAGGTCATCGACTTGGCTCTGCTCATCCTGCTGTTCAGTGGCTGGTATCCGCGAGCGAGCCCTCAACGCGGGCTACTTGTACTGCCCACGCAGGTTGTGTACGCGGTCTGCGGGTGAGGCGCCTCGTAGCGCGGTGTGGCCGCGGTGGAAATTGTAGTGGTGCAGGAATGCGGGTAGGCGAGCCGCGCGGTCGGATTCGCTGACGTACGCGGTGGCGTAGGCCCATTCTTCGAGCATGGTGCGGTTGTAGCGCTCGACCTTGCCGTTGGTCTGCGGGCGGTACGGGCGGGTGCGCTTGTGTGTGATATTGCCTCCGAGGGCCTCGGCGAAGGCGTGGGAGCGGTAGCAGGAGCCGTTGTCGGTCAGCACCCGCCGCACGGTGATCCCGGCGTCGGCGAAGTAGGCGTGGGCCCGGTGCCAGAACGCGGCCGCGGTCTCCTTGCGCTCGTCTTCTAGAAGCTCGCTGTAGGCCAGGCGTGAGTGGTCGTCGACGGCATTGTGGATGTACCAGTAGCCCATCCCGCGTTTGCGGTCACGCTTTCCCTTCACCCGGCCCAAGACCTTGTGCCCGCCTCCGTCGGGGATGCGGCCAAGTTTCTTGATGTCCACATGCACCAGATCGCCCGGCGCCTCGTGCTCGTAGCGACGCGGGCGCCGCGTGTGCGCCCGGACGGGCGCGCCGGTGGCCGGGTCGGTGAATGCCAGCCTGACGCAGCTGTAGCGGGACAGGATCTTGTGCACCGTGGACGGTTGCATGCCCAGGTGGTAGGCGATCCGGGCCGGGCCCCACCGGCGGGATACGCGCAGACCGAGCACGCGGCGTTCCCGCCGCCGCGGCGTCTGGGTCGGGTTGTGGTGCGGGCGGCTGGAGCGGTCGACCATGCCGGCCTTGCCCAGCTGCCGGTACCGGCGGGCCCACTTGCGGGCGGTGGTGACCGAGACACCGAACCGCTCCGCCGCTCGCCGCGGTACCCAATCGTCGACGACGACACACCGAGCCAGACGCAGTCTTCCCGTCGGAGTCAGCGGGGCGTTAGCGTGGGACACGAAGACCTCCGTTGTGGATGTGTTTGCTTGGTCGCTTTCACACCTCACACGGAGGTCTTCCTCATGTCAGCCCGCCATGCCGACCGGTGACACAACGTCCGTGGTCAGTACAGCTACTGTCCCGCAATCCTTCTCGTAGTTATCCCTTCCCACAGGCCCGCATATCCACAGCATCGAAGGAGTGAGCAGTATGACCCAGAACCGAGCAGTCCATGTTGCCCGAGCGGCCGGAACCGGAGCGGTGGCCGGCTTAGTAGGGGCCGGATTGATGGTCATCGGCGAGAAAGCCGAACAGGCGATCACGGGCAGGCCGAACTCGTACGTCCCGGCGCGCGCCCTGCTCACGCTGTTGGGCCAAAAGCCTGGCGACGACGACCGCCCGGACGGGTGGAACCACCTCATGCACTTCAGCACCGGCGCGGCGCTGGGTGCTATTCGCGGCGTGTGGGCGGCCACCGGGATCCGAGGAGTTCATGCGACCGTGTGGCACACCGCCGTCCGGCTGGGATTTGACCAAACCGTGGAAAACGCCACCGGAGTCGGAGCGCCGCCGTCGACCTGGCCCGCGAGTGAGCAGGCCGTGGACATCCTTCACAAAGCCGTCTTCGCCGCCATCACCGGCGCGGTCGCCGAACGGCTGCTACCGCCCACCCTGCAGTCACAGCGTGGACGCATCAGCCACTGACCCCCGCCCTGAAGATGGTGGGTATCGCTAGCCACAGCAGCGCGACCGCCGAGATTCTGCACTCGGGAAGTGACCGCGGTTCTTGCTGACCTTGCGCAGTTTCTCCAGGCACGAGTCAGTGCAGCCGGAAGCCGGACGGGCCACCTATCCGACGCTGTCCCGGTGTGCCGGTGCTGTGGAACTGGCCGTGGTCTTGTGGTCACGCGGAGCAGTGCCCGGGGCAAGGATCGCTAGCAAGACTGCGGCTGCGGCGGTGAGGATTGCCAACGTAAGTGTGGCCTGACTGCTGCCGTTGACAAATGCCTCTTTGGCGTAGTCGACCAATGGTTGCGCCATTGGTCCGGCTTGTGCGGCGATCTCTAGGGCGGCGGCCAGGGAGTCGGAGACCGGACCGCGGGCAGGTTCGGGTAACTGAGGCAGGGCGGGTTGGATGTGGCGGGTGTATCCGGCGGCCAGCACACTGCCGGCCACTGCGATCCCCATCGCAGCGCCGATCTCGCGGGCCGCATCGTTGACTGCGGCGGCGACCCCGTGTTTGCTCTCCGGAGTTTCGGCGATGATCGCGTAGGTCGCTGGGGCTGTGCATAGTCCGAGCCCTGCGCTCATGATCAACAGCGGCCATAGCAGGTCGAGGTAACGTGCATCGACGGTCATCCGGCTGACCAGCATCAGGCCAACTGCGATGGTCGCCAGACCGGCGACGGTCATCACTCGTAGTCCAAATCGCTGTGACAGTCGGGGGGCGATCACCGAGATCACGATCAGGGGGACCGTCATCGGCACCAATCCCAACGCCGAGGCCAGCGGTCCGTATCCCAGGATCAGTTGCAGGTACTGCACCAGGAGTAGGAATACCCCGAAAGTGACCAAGAATTGGATGGCCACCGACAACGAGCCGGCGCTGAAGCCGCGCTTGGCGAACAACCGAACATCCAACAAGGGGGCCGAGGATCGCAGCTCAATCAGGATAAAAAAGGCTGTCGCCAATATGCCGGCCCCGGCGCTGGCGAGAACGATCGAGTCGGCCCAGCCTCGCGCGGGAAACTCGATCGTGGCGAATACGATTCCCGCAACCGCGACTGCAGCTGCCGCCGCGCCCACCCAGTCCACGGGAGGGTGATCATGCTGGCTGGACTCAGCGATCGTGCATGCCAGCGCGGCCAGTAGGGCTCCCGCTGCGGTCAGTCCGACAAATACCGACACCCACGACCCTGCGTTCCGCAGAATTGGTCGCGGCTAGATGCACGGATAGGCATGCTGGCCTGCGGTGATGCGGGTGTGCGCTGGTGTAGCGCGTGTATCTAGCGTCGTGCGGGGGTGCTGGTCAGGCGGCGGGGGTCAATCCGGTCAGTCGTGTGGGCGCAGCCAGTCCGGTGGCGGTGAACAGGGCGTTTTGTTCGGCGGTGGGGCGGGTGAGGTGTTCGGCGGTGCCGTCGGGGCCGGTGAGGGTGACCTGGTGTAGGCGTTGGGTGTGGCGGCGGATGTGGGCCCAGGTGTGGCCGGTGCGGTTCTCGGCCAGGCGGATCATCAGCAGGGCGAGCCAGCAGAGCTTGACGTGGGAGCGGATGCGGTCCTCGCGGCGGTGGTACACCGGCCGCAGGTCCAGGGTCGATTTCATGTCCCGCCAGCCGCGTTCGACCTCAAGGAGCTGCTTGTAGCACAGGGCGATGTCCTCGGCACTCAGGTGCGGATCCGAGGTGCGCAGCAGGTACTTGCCATCGAGGTTGGCTTCCCGTTCGATGGCCTTGTTGTCGATACGCAGCAACCCACCTGGCGTGGTGCGCAGGTAGCGGTTCAGCCCGGGCATGGTGGAGATCCGCCCTTTGAGTTCAGCCCTCTTGGTCTCGGTGCGCTTGTCGGTGCCGGCGATCATCTTGGAGAGCTTGGTGACGAGTTCGTCGCGGGTGTGGGCATCCCGCTGGGCCTGGGCGGGGTTGAAGCAGACCACGAACCGGTCCGTGGCCCCGGTCGTGGCGGCGATGTTGACCTCTTTGACGTGCAGATTCTGGCGCACCTGCCGGTACTTTCCCGGACGAGACAGGGCCGCCCGGGCCTCGGGGGAGTTGCCGCGCAGCTTCTCGCCGAGGATGTAGCCGTCTCCACCTGCCATGAGTTCATGCCGGTTGGTCTTGGAGGTGAAGCCGCGGTCGGCGGCGTAGATGATCCGTGACAGGGACCAGTCCCGCAGCTCCGAGCGCACCTGCCGGATCAGCGCTGAGTCGGCGGTGTTGCCGGGCCAGCACCACACCCGGATCGGGATGCCGGTGCGGGTCACGGCCATCCCGATCACGATCTGCGGCAGATCATCGCGATGGTCCTTGGACTTGCCGTGCGTGCGAAACCCCACCCCGCCGGAGTCGTCGGCATTGGCGCCGGTGTTATCGGGGTCAACCGGGTGGCCGGCCTCATCACGCAGTACCGCTTCGTCGGGATCGGTTTCGAAGTAGGTGGAGGTGGTGTCGAAGAACAGCAGGTCCACCTCGAGGTTCAGCAGGTCTGCGACCTGGTCGAACACCGCCTTGTCGAACCCGGTGCCGGCGTCGTGGAGCCAGTCCATCGCCCGGTAACAGGAGTCCTCATCGACCTCGCCCGCGGCGTCGGCCAGTCCGGGGATGGCCACATCATGGTTGGCCCAGTCTGCGGCGGCGAGCTTGGAAGAGGGCGCCAGTGCCCGCGAGGCCACCAGGGCGAACACCGTGCGCTCCAACGCCTGAAGGTCACGCTTGCGGCCCCGCCCCGACTGGGCCGCAGAGGTGATCACCGCATCCAGGCCGAGCTGGCGCCAGAGCCCATCCAACAACAGGGCGCCCCCTGCGGGACGGGAGGCGGTCGGCTCCAAACCCGGCCCGCCCGCCTGGTCCGGGTCTTCCTCGCCGAGGTAGCGGCGCACCGAGGACACCAGGCGGCGGAGTCCGGCCTCGTCGACCTGCTCGGCGCGGCCGAACGAGTGCAGCACCTTGGCCACCGAGCGGGCCTTGACCGGGTCCCACTCGTTGTGCGCCAACTGCACATACGACACCTCGCCCGTGCGGGTGCGCCGCTTCGCCGTCCGAATGTACACACCTAGACCCTAACGCATACAGGCCAGTGCACAACAGTCGAAAAACGAAAAGCGTGTATCTAGGAAATCGTGCCCGTATGACTAGCCCAGAATACGTCCGGGCAGGTCACAGAGTTACGGGCACCCCGAAATCACGCCAGAACCGCCGAATTCTGCGGAACGCCGGACGACCAGCGCTCAAGCAGCACCCCGGCGCCGAGGATGCCTAACACTGCTCCGGAGCCGGCGACTCCAGCCCACACACCTACTGCTCGGCCGCGATGAACGGCGGCGAAACCAGCAGTCAGAATCGATAGCGTCGAGGGCATTACCAGTGCAGCGCCCGCCCCGGCAATCGCTCGCGCAGCGATCAACCAGGCCGGGTCAGACAGGAGCAGGGGAAGTGCGGATGCCATGGTGAATATCGCCAGGCCTATTACGAGAACTGCGCGTCTGCCATAGCGGTCACCGATCGCTCCAGCGGGCAGGACCAGGCACGCCAGTACCAGCGTGTAGCCGTCGACGATCCAGGTCAGCTGGGCTTGCGTCGCTCCAGTCTCTACCGCAATCTCCGGTAATGCCGAATACAGCGCGGCCATGGCCGCGACCACCAACGCCACGGCTAGGCACGACACCGTGAGCATCCACCATTCGGCTCGGGTCCACCGGGATGACTCGGTGATGGTCTGTTGGGGTGAGTGCATCGCCGGCCCCTTGCTGTGAGATGGTCGGTCTTGGTCTGAGACAAGTAGTATCACAGTATCCGGCTGGCTGGACAGGTTAGCTTGGACGAGAAGTGACCGTCGGCCGAAGGGGAGAGCGTGAACGACTGGAGTGCTGACCGGCCCGCTACGGACGACGATCAGCTCGATCCGCGACTGCTGCGCTCACGAAAACGATTGCTCGACGCTGCCACGCATCTCCTGAGCACTGGCGGTGTAGAGGCGGTTACCGTCGAGGCGGTCACTCGAATGTCAAAGGTTGCGCGGGCCACGCTCTATCGGCATTTCGGCGGGACCGCCCAGTTGCTTGCGGCGACCTTCGAGCGGCTGTTGCCTCGCGTCGAGGTCTCTGCCGACAGTGGGTCGGTACGCGACCAACTCATCGCGCTTCTCACGGCCCAAGCCGACCTGATTGACCAGGCGCCGCTGAACATTACGACTCTGGCTTGGCTGTCAATCGGATCAGTCGGCGGCGATCCTGCCGATTCGGCCGCGATCACCTCACTGCGTAGTCGAGTCATCGAGGAGTACCGGCAGCCCTTTGACCGCATCCTCACACATCCTGACGTTCGAGCACAGCTCGGCAACGTCGACACCACCTTCGCGATCGTTCAACTCCTGGGTCCCGTCGTGTTCGCTCGCCTTACTGGGCTCTGCACGGTCGACCACGACGGATGCGTGCAACTCGTTGATGATTTTCTTGCTGCCCGCAAGCAGGGAGGCGAACCCATCCAGGCCGAGTTCGGCCACGATCTGAACCGCCCTGGCGCCGTCGGATCTCGCTAAATCGGGGCTTCTTCTTGTCGGATGGGTGTGACCGCTCGATCGCCGAGGTCGCCGGGGAGGTGGCGAGGCAACCCTAGAGCCCGGTCGTTTCGGTGCGAGCGGCGGCGAGCCATCCGCTGCAGTCTGAGTGTGTTAGGGACGTGCTTCGGAAAGCAGGGTTGTGATGATCAGGTAGCGCGAGTATGAGCATCCGATAGCGGCGCCGGTCACCGTGTGCTCGTGTCGGTTCTACGCGTGGCAACCAGGCTGCGCGTGGATCCGAACAGGAGGCACGGGTGACTGACTACCGATTGGTGATGTCGCTACTGCTGCAGGACAGGTCCTACCGAGACATCGAGGCGATCGCGGGCTGCTCACACCGCACGATCGCCAAGGCGAAAAAGGTGTGCCACGAGCACGGGGTGACCGCCACCAGCCAGGTCGAGGCGCTCAGTGGCGAGGAGATCGACGCCTTGTTCACCGATGGGCGCAAGACGCCGTCGAAGGAGTTCGTCGCCTTCGACGTGGCGGCGACCGTGAAGAAGCGCACGGGCAAGAACAAGCTGCCGCTGCGGGTGCTGTGGGCGAACTACCTCGACACTGACGGCACGCCGGGGCAGCGGCATTACAGCTATCAGCGGTTCTGCCAGATCGTCGGCGAGTACGTCGAGGTCAACGAGCTGACGATGAGGATCACGCACGTGCCCGGGCACACGATGCAGGTCGACTGGGCGGGCACGAAGATGGCCATCTTCGATCCCGTCATCGGCACCAAGACCACAGTGTCGGTGTTCGTGGCGTCGCTTCCGTACTCGGGGATGGTCTTCGCCTGCGGCTGCGTGGACGAGAAGATGCCGAACTGGCTCGACGCGCACTTGCAGGCGTTCGAGTACTTCGGCGGCGCGGCGCAGGTGATCGTCCCGGACAACGCCTCGACGGCGTCGAACCAGATCGCCCGCGGTGACCGGGCCCGGGAGGTCAACCGTGAGTACCGGGACTTCCTTGAGTATCACCAGACCGCTGCCGTGCCCACTCGGCCGGTGCGCCCGACGGACAAGGGGCACGTCGAGGCCGGGGTGAAGGTGGTGACGAACTGGGTGATCGGCCGGCTGGCCGATCGGCGGTTCGCTAGCCTGGACGATCTGAATGAGGCGATCGCCGCCGAGGTCGAGGCGATCAACGACCGGACCCCGTTCCGCGGCCAGAAGATCAGCCGACGGGAGCTGTTCACCGAGCACGAGAAGTCGGAGTTGATCGCTCTGCCCGAAGTGCGGTGGCAGCCGGTCATCTGGAAGAAGTCCAAGGTCAACCGGGATTACCACGTGGAGATCGCCACGGTGAAGTACTCGGTGCCCTACACCTTCGCCGGCCAGCACGTCGATGTGAAGATCACCGGTCCCACGCTCACGGTCATGGCTGGCGGGGAGGTCATCGCCTCCCATGCCGTCTCCGGTAGGCGGCACGCCTTCGTCACGGACCCTGACCACGTGCCCGCGCAGCATCTGCAGTCATCGGACCTGTGGTCGCGGGCGTATTTCGTGCGCCAGGCCCACAAGATCGGACCGCACACCGTGGCCGCGATCAGTGAGGTCCTGGATCGTCAGCGGGTCGAGGCGCAGGGCTACCGTTCGTGCCAGAACATCCTCGCCATGGCCCGCGGGGACAACAAGATGCTGCTCGAGCGGGCCTGTGGCCAACTCGTCTCCGAGACCTCCCGCCGGGCGATCAGCTACACCGCCGTCAAACAGCAACTGGCGGCCCTGCGGGCCCAGGCCGCCGCCCGACCCACGACCACGACCTCGGCGGTGGCGGCGACGACTTCACTGGCGCCGCCGCCGGGTCGGCGAGATACCACCGGGGCGCATCTGGCCGGGCCTGAGCAGTTCAGTCTCGCCGCCCTCACCGGACGCCCGAGTACGAGCACCGGCATCGCGGGGAAGGAGGACCTGCAGTGACTGATCGTCATCTCACCGACGCCGACATGCCGCTGTTCACGCAGCTGCGGATGACCGCGTTCGGCCAGACCGTCATTGACCTGGCCAACGATCCCGCCTGCGACGAGTGGACCTTCTCCGAGAAGATCTTCCACGCTCTGGACAAAGAGATCACGGCCAGGCAGGAACGCCGGACCCAGAAACTACTCAAGGCCTCCAGATCGCCAAACCCTGATGCCTGCGTAGAAGAGATCCGCTACCTGCCTGACCGCAACGTCAACCGCGAGCTAATCGCACGACTTTCCAGCTGTCGATGGATCGACGCCACTCGCAATCTCGTCGTGCTCGGCCAGTCCAGCGTGGGCAAGACCTACCTCGCCCAGGCGCTTCTCAATGCCGCGTGCCGAAAGTACTACACCGCGAGGTTCTTCCGGCTCGATGACCTGGCCAACCGGCTCGCCGTTCTGGAGCCGACCTCGCAGCGCAGGCTGGACTTCCTTACCGACCTGCACAACTGCGACCTGCTGGTGCTGGACGATTTCCTGACCACGCCGGTGGCTCCGCACACCGCGGCCGAGCTGCTCAACATCCTGGCCGCTCGGGAAGGGCGGGGCTCGACTCTGGTGACCTCGCAGTTCGATCCGCCCGATTGGTACAAGTCGCTCCAAGACGCGGTCATCGCCGAATCGATCCTCAACCGGATCGTCGCCGGCGCCGAGATCATCGCCCTCGACGGACCCAACATGAGACGACACCTCGCCACGACAACGCCATAGCGGCCAAGCGGTCGGACGGGTGAACTCCGCTATCCGATGCCCGTCCGACCGCTACCCGATCATCAGACCCGCGCTTTCCGAAAGGCGTCCCAAACACTGAGTGCGGCCGGAACTTCTACCGTCCAGTTTTGACTTCCCGATTAGTCAGGCTGCTGCAAGCGATCGCGAAGCTGACTCCAGAGCTTCAGCCAGTTGAAGCTCGAGCGTGGGCAGGAGGCTAACCGCCGAAGCCACACGTTCCAGCCGAGTACGCACATCGACCTCGTGCTCGATCCCGGCTCGGCCGGCCTCCGTCCATGTCTGTGCACAGTGTCTGGCGGCTACGGCGAGATCTTCGGTCGCGAGGTCACCGGTCAAACGTGCCACGTCCGCGCAGCCGTCAGCGAGCAGCTTTCGGAACAGGCCGCCACCGGTGCCGGCCTTCTCGATGAAAGCGCTCAAGCTGAATAAGAGGATCTCGAGTTCGTCAGCCGGTAGATGGGACCAAGTCCGGACATCAGCGGCGAGCTGGGCGACCGCTGCTAAGCCTTCGGAACCGCTCACCGCGGTCGTGAGATCAACGACTCCTGGCGGAGTTGGGTGGCGCATGTTCGCTGCCGATTGACGGAAAGCCGCTGCGGCAACCTGCGCAAGGTCTGGTAACTCATGCGGCCAGGCGATGCGGTACGTGGTGTGACGTGTCGGTTGTGGGAATGACATCGACGACCGTGCTCGAGCGAGAGCGTCGAACGGAACCTTTTGGACCTCGGCACGGTCGTTGTCAACAACGAAGGCGATCCTCTCCGCCTCGTCGTAACCAATTACCACGATATCGTGGCGACTCATTTGGAGCCGAACCCGCAGGTAGGGCAACTCCGCGATGTCGCCCCATATCAGGGCTGGCCTTCCGGCATCGACCTCCTGGCTAATCCACGACCATCCTTCTCGGGGATCGTCGGTCGTGAGCACTTGGACCTGTGCGCCCAGTAGATGGGGGAGATTTACTTCGAAATCGGAGTCTCTCCCTACCAGATAAAGCGGCGGGAAGAGGTCGCTCGAGCGCAAGTAGGACAGGCCAAGTGACCCCCCGAGGGTGAAGACGAGACCTTCATCGGGCGGTTCTTCCCAGCCGAGGCCTTGCCAGTGCAGGAGGTCTCGCATCGCGGCTGAGCCGCAGTGCCCCCCGACCCGATGTGGATAGTTCTCGATGAGCGTCTGGCGAGTCATCAGAGTTCCTTTCTGAACGGCAGGCGGGCACGAACCGGGCTCTCTTGCTGCGCCAGTGGGATGTCAGCGCCGTTCGTCGAGGCTCCGCCGCTGACCGTGCGAGTCTCGCTCGGGACTGGCTTACCCATTGCGCAAGGAATCGGGAGAACCCGTATGGGCGAAATCGGTCCGGACGAAAGGACGCTGCTGTGTGATGACCTGTTTGCTGAGCATGAAATCACGGGGACGATTGATGCAGTCTGCAGCAAGGAGTTCGCCATCACGGAGGTAGAAGCAGCTGAAGTCGCGGTCCCGGGT
This sequence comes from Dietzia maris, assembly GCF_036287335.1. Lineage (NCBI taxonomy): Bacteria > Bacillati > Actinomycetota > Actinomycetes > Mycobacteriales > Dietziaceae > Dietzia > Dietzia maris. The sequence continues at coordinate 3,430,789 of NZ_CP143053.1, read as the reverse complement.
GGGGTCACCGCTGAGGACGACTTCGTCGTAACCGGTGTTGAGACCGGCGATCTGCAGCTTGAGATCGTATTGATCTGACCAGAACCAGGGCAGCGACACTGCGCTCTTGGACTTCCCGCAAAGGGTAGCCGCGGCGAGTTTCGCCTGATCGGTTGCTCCGGGTACGCACTCCAGCCGGACTCGGCGACCGTATCGAGAGATGTACTTGCTGGCACAGTCTCCGGCGGCAACGATGGCTGGGTCACTGGTTCGGGCGTGCTCGTCGATCACCACACCATCGTTCAGGGTCAAGCCCGCCGCCTCGGCGAGTTCTGTTCTCGGTTCAACACCGATACCCACGATGACCAGATCAGTCGGAATCGACTCGCCAGTAGATAGTGTGACCTCCCGGACGCAATCGTCTCCGACTAATGCTGCGACTTTGGCGCCCGTTCGGATATCGATGCCCTCCTCTCGGTGGATCCGCTCGAAGAACGTTGATACGTCGGGAGCAGTGACCCGCTCGAGGACGCGAGTGGTCGCCTCGAGCACGGTGACTTCCAGGCCCAGTGCCCGTAGTGAGGCGGCCGTCTCAAGTCCGATGTAGCCGCCCCCGACGATCACCACCCGCCGCCCGGGGGCGGCGGACGTGCGGATCAACTCGACGTCTGCGGCGGTACGAAGGTAATGGACCCCGGCGAGATCGGCCCCAGGAACGCGGAGCTGACGAGGGCGGGCTCCCGTGCACAGCGCGAGCTTGTCGTATGTCAGTGTGTCGCCGGTGCTCATAACGATGTGCCCAGCCGAGCGGTCGATCGCCTCCACGTGCGCGTTGAGAAGCTGGATTCGCTGCTTGGAGTAGAAGTCCGAACTGCGGATGGTGATCTCGTCGAGGGTGGTTTTCCCGGCGAGATACGCCTTCGACAGTGGCGGGCGCTGGTAGGGCACCGTGGGCTCCTCGCCGATGAGGACGATCTCACCGCTCCACCCGTCCTGCCGTAGGCTCGCCGCGAGTTGGGCTCCGGCATGGCTGGCACCGATGATGAGGGCTCGCTGCGATGTCATGTGCCGGATTTCGGGGTGAGGCGCACCATCATCTTGCTGATACCCCGCACGAAGTTGGACTGCACGTACTCGGGTTCGCCGACGACCTCGATGTTCTCGAAGCGGGGGAGCAGCTCTTCCCAGAGGATCCGCAGCTGCATTTCGGCCAGTCGGTTGCCCATGCACCGGTGTACGCCGAACCCGAAGGAGATGTGGTTGCGGACGTTGGCCCGGTCGATGATGAAGTCATCGGGCCGCTCGAACACACGCTCGTCGCGGTTGCCTGAGGCGTACCACATCACGACCTTGTCACCCTTACGGATGAACTGACCGTTCAAGATAGTGTCAGTCTTGGCGATTCGGCGCATGTAGGCCAGCGGCGTTTGCCACCGGATTATCTCGGAGACCATGTTGGGGATCAGGTCAGGGTTGGACTTGAGCTTTTCGAACTGGTCTGGGAACCGGTTCAGCGCCAGAACGCCACCACTCATCGAGTTCCGGGTCGTGTCGTTCCCTCCGACGATCAACAGCACAAAGTTGCCCATGAATTCCATCGGGCGGTCGATCAGATCCTTGGTGTTCTCGTTGCTCTGCAGCATGGTGACCAGGTCGAAACCGGGTTCCTCCCCCTCTGCTAACCGAGCCTTCTTGTCGTACCACAGAGAACTCAGACCGCTCGCCATCTCGCGCATTCCGTCGAACGTCTCGTCGAGGTCCGCAGGACCACCGTTCGCTTCCTCGAACGAAGTTGCAATATCTGACCAGTACACGAGTTTGTGACGTTCCTCGTATGGGAAGTCCAAGAGCGTCGCGAGCATTCGAGCTGTCAGTTCGATCGAGACAGCCTGGACCCAATCGAACGGCTGATTCACCGGCAAGTCGTCTAGTACCTCGCGAACCCGAGACCGAATGAGCGTCTCCATCTCGCGCAGGTTCTTCGGCGCCACCACCCCCTGCACAGCTGCTCGCTGCACGTCGTGGCGCGGTGGGTCCATCGCGATGAACATCTCAATATCGAGAAAACGAGGCGGGGCCCCGATCACTATCATCGGCTCGGCGGAGAAGACCTCATGGTTCTTATCGACCGCGATGATGTCTTCATGTCGGGTCACTGACCAGAACGGCCCGAACGCACTGTTGGGCTGAAAGTGGACCGGAGCCTCGTTTCGCAGGCGCTCATAGTAGGACTGCCAGCGGCCTTGGCGATAGAGAAAGGGATTACTGAGGTCGATGTCGGCGAGCTCGACATCCTCGACGGGAGGAATGGGACTCTCTACGAAGAGCTTCTTCCCATTCGTCCTTGTCACCCAGCGCCGAGTCCTGTCGTACAGATGGGCGCCCCGGATCTGAAGATCCATCGGGATGGCCGACCGGATTCTGTCCCCGACTTCTACATGATTGCTTGACACGACTCTTGATCCCTTCGTCGTTACATCTGGAACTCTGGCACCTGGACGACCAGGCCGTCCCAATCCGCGGACGCGGTCATCTGGCACGACAGTCGAGAGGTCGGCAGCCTTTCCGGGTTCATTGCGAGCATTTCCTCTTCACTTGCTCCCGAGAGGCCGACCTGTTCGGACCACTGCGGATCAACGATGACATGACACGTGCCGCACGCGGCTTCGCCTCCGCAGTCAGCGTCAATCCCGGGCACCGCGTTGTTGACGGCGATCCGCATGAGTGACTGCCCCTCCTCTAAGGGCACCACGTGCTTCTCTCCCTCATGTGAGACGAAGGTTACGACTGTCATCGCTGGCTCCTGCATGGTTGTTCGGGTAATAGCTGCTCACAGCATTGCTAACAACGACGACTGCGGCTAGGTTGATTGAGGGCAGAAGCTTGTTAATTTGGCTCAGAAGGCGGGGGCGATGAATCTTGATCGCGAGGGCGTGCCACCGCTCGTGTTCGCGCAGTTACTTGAGAGCCCAGTTCTGGAGCAAGACGCCGTTGCACGGTTTCGCGAGATTATGGATCGTGAGCGAAGCGACGTCGAGTCACTTCTCGCCATCAACGCCCAAGTTCCCCTGCGGTGGATCAGGGAAGCCTTGCCCGACCTCGACGTTGACCAAGCAACGACCCTCGGTTTGGCGTTCGCCCAGCATGCTCATCTGACGTCCTTCGGACCATTAAGCGTCCCACTAGTAAGCGCAGGTTCCGCAGGCGAGATATTGGAATTGCTTGTCTACCTGCCGCTAATAACCCCAGCCCTGAGTGCGCAGTTCTACGCAGGTGGACACGGAGTGTCTGTCGCGCTCAATGGGCAGACGGGCGATCGAGTCCTAGACTCCCTAGTGGTCACCTACTGTGGTGCGGTCCTGCTGAGGCTGCTGAATATACTCGTTGGCGATGCACCAGACATCACACTCTCACTGGGTTGGCCCGCTCCGGAAGGTCTGCCCGTGGATCAGGATCGGTTAGCTGGTCGCCTGGTATTTGACGCTTCACTGTCCATTCTGCATTTTCCCGTTGACGCGGTCAATCACGTCTGCCGGTTCTCTGACCCCGTGGCGTATCGACTCGCTATCAGTGACTTGCAGCGAAGGCTCGACGAGCGGAGTAATATCGCCTCGTATTCGGACAAGGTGAGACGTCTGATAGAGAAGCGTCCCGCAGATTGTGGAAGTCAGTGGATTGCAGACGAACTCTCCATCTCTACGAGCACACTTAAGCGGCGCCTCTCTGAGGAAGGGATGACCTATCGCGGACTGCGCCAGTCGGTCATTCGTGAGTACGCGATTCTTCGTTTACTGGACGGATCTGTGTCCGCGAGCGAGATCGCCACGGACCTCGGATATAGCGACCTCGCCAGCTTTTCACACGCTTTCAAGCACTGGACCGGCCACCCGCCGACGGGGTTCCGTCGTAGGTAGCGCTGCCACTTGGTTGACTCGTACAGGGCAACTGGCAATGCACGGTGCCTTCAGCTTCGCCCTTTCTTTGGGCGTGGCGTTCAATAGCTTCAGGCTCCGCCGACACCCTCGACGTATTCGGGCCTGGTGCTCGCGGCGGTGAGTTTGGCCTAAGTCCTCGAGTTTCTCTGTGACTGCAAAAAGTGTTCAACCTCGACCACGATGAACAGGGCAGTGGCAGTAATAACAGTGCGGCCCTCTGCATCCTCCATCGTGGACTTGAGGTCCAATTTCCGGCCATCGCGAGACCGAACTGCAGCGCGCAGGATGTAGGGGGTGTCGAGTAGTGCTGGCGCAAGATAGTCGAGCTCGAGACGGCGCGTCACGGCGAGCTCGCCGACCGAATACAGCAAGAAGCCGAATAGGTCGTCAATCACGGTCGCTACCGCGCCGCCGTGTGCAATGCCCGGTGCCCCGACGTGGCGCTGGTCGAACTGGTGGTGTGCGACGACGCCGTCTCCGTCACGCCGTACCGAGAGGAAGTGACCATTCGGGTTCTCTGGTCCACAGCCAAGGCAGTTGGGGTGGTGGGGAGGAAGCTCGGAGGAACCGGATTCCATGCGCGTGAACGAGGCCACCCAGTTGTCGATATCGGTACCTATCGGCTCGCCGGCCTTGTCGCGAAATGTGTCCATGTCCAGACCTTCCTGTCGATGAAGTTGTACTGGGTGCGATACCTCGGCTTGTGGCGACGGAGATATCGCCGACACCCGCACGTCCGACCCGTGACCCAACCTTTGACCGGGACGTCCAAGGGGCCCTGAGGCCCGATGCGGGTGGCCTGAGCAACTGGCTGTCGACGGCACGATAGTCAGGTCGACAAGGCCGACTGAGCCGGGACACCTTGTACTGTACGAACATACAGTAAGCGGTACCGACGTATAGTCTAGTTTGGGGTCCGTAGGCTCGACCGCAACTGAAGGGGAACCGCGTGAATCGTTCCGCACCAGGCGCCGCGGGCCAGGATCTCACTGCCAAGGCGCGCATCCGCAACGCCGCACTGGATCTCTACGCCGCCAACGGCGAGGACGGCACTTCGTTGCGAACCGTGGCAACCGCGGCCGGAGTGACGGTGGGTCTCGTGGTCCATCACTACGGCACGAAGGACGGCCTTCGCGAGGCGGTCGAGCGACTGGTCGTAGAGCATTTCGCTACCGCACTTGCCTCGGCGCCCGTGGACATCCCAGGCGCCGACATCGCCCGGATCCGCAACGACGCGGTTGCCGACATGCTGGTCAGGCGTCCCGAGGTGGTGAACTACCTGCGCCGCGCGTTGCTAGATCCCGGCGGTCAGCGAGGTGAGTTACTCGAGCGACTCACCGAGCTGACACACCGGGAAGTGGCGGCTATGCGGGAATCTGGCGCGGCGTCTAGGGTCCGCGCCGATGCTGTTCAGGTGGTCGACGTCATCGTCACTCAGCTGGGCCGTTTGTTCCTCCAGCCGCTCGTGGACTCGATGTGGTCCCATCTCGGGACATACACCCACACCGAAGGCCACGACAAGCCGGAACTGAGTGTTCGCGTCACCGAGACATTGGCACCGCAAGGAACGCCGCAATGACCTTGGTCATGGAAAGTCGCTGGTTTCGAGGCCGGACGATGCCGCGAGCCGCCGAGAATCGTTGCCGCGTGACGGCCACAGTGGACTCCACTTTTAGGGGCAAGAAAACGAGATCCTGTGGCACGCCGTTGACTATCTGTCGCAGGCGAACCCGCCAGACGACGATATACCCGTGTGGGGCAAGAAGGTCGGCTGGGGGCTGATGATCGCGGGCCTGGCGTGGCTGATCGCGGTGCTGGTGGCGTGGCGATTCCGGCAGCTACGAACGTGGTGGCTCGGGGCCCCTCCGGCCCTTTTCGTGGCTGGTGTGGCCGTGGTGCTGGCGATTGGAGCAGCGGTCCCAAAAGGGTTCGATTCCTCTCGCTCAGAGATGGAGAATGCTGTTGCGCAGGCTCGCTCCCATCCGCCGGGTTGGTCGGAGCACTACGGCTTCGACACCCCACGGCAAGTAGGGCACGTGGAGGTCTGGAAGCTCAGCCACCGAGAGGACGGGGTGGTCGTGGTCAGCGATGCCGACTTCGTCCGGCGTTCCGCAGAATTCGGCGGTTCTGGCGTGATTTCGGGGTGCCCGTAACTCTGTGACCTGCCCGGACGTATTCTGGGCTAGTCATACGGGCACGATTTCCTAGATACACGCTTTTCGTTTTTCGACTGTTGTGCACTGGCCTGTATGCGTTAGGGTCTAGGTGTGTACATTCGGACGGCGAAGCGGCGCACCCGCACGGGCGAGGTGTCGTATGTGCAGTTGGCGCACAACGAGTGGGACCCGGTCAAGGCCCGCTCGGTGGCCAAGGTGCTGCACTCGTTCGGCCGCGCCGAGCAGGTCGACGAGGCCGGACTCCGCCGCCTGGTGTCCTCGGTGCGCCGCTACCTCGGCGAGGAAGACCCGGACCAGGCGGGCGGGCCGGGTTTGGAGCCGACCGCCTCCCGTCCCGCAGGGGGCGCCCTGTTGTTGGATGGGCTCTGGCGCCAGCTCGGCCTGGATGCGGTGATCACCTCTGCGGCCCAGTCGGGGCGGGGCCGCAAGCGTGACCTTCAGGCGTTGGAGCGCACGGTGTTCGCCCTGGTGGCCTCGCGGGCACTGGCGCCCTCTTCCAAGCTCGCCGCCGCAGACTGGGCCAACCATGATGTGGCCATCCCCGGACTGGCCGACGCCGCGGGCGAGGTCGATGAGGACTCCTGTTACCGGGCGATGGACTGGCTCCACGACGCCGGCACCGGGTTCGACAAGGCGGTGTTCGACCAGGTCGCAGACCTGCTGAACCTCGAGGTGGACCTGCTGTTCTTCGACACCACCTCCACCTACTTCGAAACCGATCCCGACGAAGCGGTACTGCGTGATGAGGCCGGCCACCCGGTTGACCCCGATAACACCGGCGCCAATGCCGACGACTCCGGCGGGGTGGGGTTTCGCACGCACGGCAAGTCCAAGGACCATCGCGATGATCTGCCGCAGATCGTGATCGGGATGGCCGTGACCCGCACCGGCATCCCGATCCGGGTGTGGTGCTGGCCCGGCAACACCGCCGACTCAGCGCTGATCCGGCAGGTGCGCTCGGAGCTGCGGGACTGGTCCCTGTCACGGATCATCTACGCCGCCGACCGCGGCTTCACCTCCAAGACCAACCGGCATGAACTCATGGCAGGTGGAGACGGCTACATCCTCGGCGAGAAGCTGCGCGGCAACTCCCCCGAGGCCCGGGCGGCCCTGTCTCGTCCGGGAAAGTACCGGCAGGTGCGCCAGAATCTGCACGTCAAAGAGGTCAACATCGCCGCCACGACCGGGGCCACGGACCGGTTCGTGGTCTGCTTCAACCCCGCCCAGGCCCAGCGGGATGCCCACACCCGCGACGAACTCGTCACCAAGCTCTCCAAGATGATCGCCGGCACCGACAAGCGCACCGAGACCAAGAGGGCTGAACTCAAAGGGCGGATCTCCACCATGCCCGGGCTGAACCGCTACCTGCGCACCACGCCAGGTGGGTTGCTGCGTATCGACAACAAGGCCATCGAACGGGAAGCCAACCTCGATGGCAAGTACCTGCTGCGCACCTCGGATCCGCACCTGAGTGCCGAGGACATCGCCCTGTGCTACAAGCAGCTCCTTGAGGTCGAACGCGGCTGGCGGGACATGAAATCGACCCTGGACCTGCGGCCGGTGTACCACCGCCGCGAGGACCGCATCCGCTCCCACGTCAAGCTCTGCTGGCTCGCCCTGCTGATGATCCGCCTGGCCGAGAACCGCACCGGCCACACCTGGGCCCACATCCGCCGCCACACCCAACGCCTACACCAGGTCACCCTCACCGGCCCCGACGGCACCGCCGAACACCTCACCCGCCCCACCGCCGAACAAAACGCCCTGTTCACCGCCACCGGACTGGCTGCGCCCACACGACTGACCGGATTGACCCCCGCCGCCTGACCAGCACCCCCGCACGACGCTAGATACACGCGCTACACCAGCGCACACCCGCATCACCGCAGGCCAGCATGCCTATCCGTGCATCTAGCCGCGACCAATTCTGCGGAACGCAGGTTCGTCTTCGGATTTCACATGCGCGGGTGGGCACATTCCCTATAGGGGCCTCCCACGTTCGAACCTGGAGTAAAAGATCTGCAGGTAGAGCACCTCGGAGGGCCGTGGTACTCCTACAGCTACGTGCTGTAGCCGCCGTCCGGAGCGGGCCGAACGAAATTCGTGCCGGTTCGCGGACGAGAGGAGTGGCGACCTTCCAGACGTGACTCAGCCTGGTCGGGTTGACATAAAACCTGGATATCGGCGGGTGGCCCAGCCTGGTCGATTGTCGTGCGACCGACCAGGCCGGGCAATGATCGTTAGCTGATCGCGGACAGGAGTTCGGTGCAGGCCTGTTCGCATTTGCGGCAGGCTTCGGCGCAGACTCGACAATGCTCATGCATGTCCTCGTGCTTCCTACACTCGGTAGCACATTCTGCGCATGCTGTCCGGCATGCCTCGAGCGCGGTCTTGACCGTGGCGAGGTTCTGCCCAGTGCGACGGCTGAGGATATTGCCGGTGGTTGCGCAGAGATCGGCGCAGTCAAGGTTGAGGCGAATGCAGTTCCGTAGGTCTGCGACCATCTCTTCGGCCAGGCAGGCATCAGCGCACGAGGTGCAAGTCTGTGCGCATTCGAAACACGCAGCGATGCAGTCGGCAAGCTTCTGCACGTCTATGCCGGAAGCGTCGTTGGGGTGGGTTTCGATCATTGAAGTGATGTGAGACATCGATGTGCTCCCTTCTTCTCCGAGTCGTCGCTGGAGGCGCCCAGCTGACGCCGACGCTACTGATGCGCAGTGCTGGCTACAGTCCCTCGGGCCGACCTTCGCAGAATCTTTGTAATAGCAAGCGTCCAGTACCCGTTGTAGCTGCTTTTGGCAGGGGGGCGGATCATTGTTCCGAGCGGTGACGCACGGTGAGCCACTGCGCTGCGATGATGACTAGGGCCACGATGGCGGTGATGCCCAGCGTGAGCGGGTCTGATTGCGCCTTGAGGAGGAGGAAGGGTACGAGCACTGCGACGTCGAGGACGATCGCGACCCACGGGATCCACGCCTTGGCATTGACGTCGTCCTTGAGGCGTCGGACGATCCCGTAATGGATGGCGATGTCCATTGCCAGGTACAAGATCGCCCCCAGGGAGGCGATCTGTGACAGGTCGAAGAAGGCTGCCATGAGGATCGCCAGGCCGGCTGTGATGTAGAGCGACTGGTGTCCGCCAGCCCCGGGTAGTCCCGGCACCTGGCCCATGTCGCGGAGCATGTCGTAGAGCTTGGAGACAGAGAACAAGCTCGCGATGAGTCCTGACAGCGTCGCCACCACCGCGATGATCACGGTCAGCGTGACGCCCCAGGATCCGAACATCGGCTTGGCAGCCTCGGCGAGGGCGTAGTCGCGGGCCCCGATGACCTGCGGAACGGTCAGGCTGGCGGTTACTGCGACGGTGATCAACAGGTAGAGGACGGTGCACAGGGCGATGGAGATCATGATGGAGCGGCCGATGTTGCGCTCCGGGTCCCGTAGGTCCGCGCCCTGGTTGGTGATCGTGGTGAAGCCCTTGTAGGCCAGGATGCACAGGGTCACCCCGGCCAGAAAGCCCATCCAGCCGTGCTCCGGTGGGGTGCGTTCGGCGACGGTGAACAGTCGGCCCAGCGAGGACACGCCCGCGGCCAGGATGCCGGCGATCGCCAGCACCGCGATGCCCACGATCTTGAGCGCCGCGGTGGCGGTGGCTGACCGCTCGACCCACTGGTTGCCCACCAGGTTGACCAGCGCGGCGGCGGCGATGGCGAACACTGCCAGCACCGGCACCCACAGGGAGGAGTCCTGCATGCCGAACGGCCGCAGCACGTAGGTGCCGAAGGTCCGCCCCAGCAGGGACTCGGCGAGGATCATCGACACGTACATGAACAGGGAGAACGTGCCGGCCGCCACCCCGGGCCCGTAGGCGGCTTTGAGCAGCATCGCGATCCCGCCCGAGGACGGGTTGGTGGCCGAGTACCGGATGTAGGAGTAGGAACTGAACGCCACCACCACCGCGCCGGCGAGGAACGCCCACGGCACCCAGCCGCCGGCCAATTCCGCGACCTGGCCCACCAGGGCGAAGATGCCGGCTCCGATCATTACCCCGGTTCCCAGCGCGACGGATCCGGTGAGAGTGAGCTTGTCTTGGGACTGTGTGCTGTGGTCCATTGAGTATTTGAGGGTTTGGGAGCCACTGGATATTGAGGTTGGGAGCCACCGTTATTGACTTTGAGAGCCGGTGGCCGATGGGGTGGGAGCCACCGGCTCTCTCGGGCCGCTCCTACCGGTTAGTTCACGGCGGTGTGTTCTCGCATGTTGAAGGTGCCGGTTTCGATCCAGAGGGTGTTGTGGACGATGCGGTCCATGATGGCGTCGGCGTGAACCCCGGAGCCGAGGCGCTGGTGCCAGTCTTTCTGGGCGTACTGGGTGCAGAACACGGTGGAGGCGTGTCCGTAGCGGCGCTCGAGGAGTTCGAGCAGCATGCTGCGCATGCCCTCGTCGGGCGGGTCGAGTAGCCATTCGTCGAGTACGAGCAGCGTGAAGGCGGCGTACTTTTTCAGGAACGTCGTCTTGCCGTTCGGCTTGTCTTGCGCCAGCGCCCACGTCTCGGCCAGGTCCGGCATCCGAATGTAGTGCGCCCGGATTCGGTGGGTGCAGGCTTGCTTGGCCAGGGCGCACCCGAGGTAGGACTTGCCGGAGCCGGTGAAGCCCTGGAAGACGACGTTCTGGTGCCGGTCGATGAACGAGCCCGTGCCCAGTTGGGCGATCACGCCCTGGTCCAGGCCGCGCTCGTGGAGCATGTCCAGCCGCCTGAGGTCGGCGTTGGGATAGCGCAGGCCGGCTCGCCGGATCAGGCCCTCGACTTTGGCGTGGGTGAACGTGGAGTGGGCCTCGTCGACGACGATCTTGACCTGGTCTTCGAATCCCATGCCGAGCATGAGGGTTTCATCGCGGGCCTCGAACGCCTCCAGCAGCGCGGTGGCGCCCATCTCGCGCAGCTTGCGGCGGGTCTCTGGGTCGAGCCGGGTCATCGGGCACCTCCTGCGGCGTAGTAGTCGGCTCCACGCACGTAGCCGCCGGCCTCCGCGGGCGGATCCCCGGCCGGTGGGGTGGGTTTGTCCTGCCCGGTTTCCAGGATCGGGCGCAGGTGGGCGTACCGCGGGGAGCGGATCGGCCCGGCCAACGCGATCCGGCACGCGGCCTCGACCCGCTCCGCTGAATAGCGGCGGGTCAACCGCAAGACGGCCAGAGCGGGGTTGATGCCCTGCTCGGCGACGGGCACCGATTCGAAGATCCGATCGGTGACGACCAGCGCCGAGGGGCCGACTCGTTCGGCCCATTCACGGACTCTGCTTTGGTCCCACTGCCGGTACTTCGGCCCGTCCGGCAGATCGGCATCGCTCGTGCGGTATTCGTTGACCACGGTCTCGGGCAGCAGCACGTGGCTCGATAGCCGCTGGTGTCCGCGGTGCACTTCCAGCATCGACTCGGTGATGCGCAGGTCGACCTTGGCGCCCACGTGCGGGTACGGCACGGAGTAGTAGTTGCGGGCGAACGACACGTGGCCGTTGCGTCCGACCTTTCGGCCGTAGAACCAGCGGCTGATCTCGTACCCGGTGGCCGGCAGCGGCCGCAGCAGCTCCTTCTCCTCGGAGGTGAACACACTGGTCCGCGAGCCAGCTCGCTTCTGGAACGGCTCGGCGTTGTACGCCTCGAGCTGGTCGGCGATCGCCGACTTGAGCTCCGGAAGCGTCGCGAACTGCCGCGTCCGGAGGGCGGCGATGACCCAGGTGGCCACGTGCGCGACGGTGTTCTCCACGCTCGGCTTGTCCTTGGGTTTGCGCACCCGGCCCGGCAGGACCGCGGCCGAGTAGTGCGCCGCCATCTCCCGGTAGGCGTCATTGAGGACGATCTCGCCCTCACGGGGATGGGTGATCACGCCGGTCTTGAGATTGTCCGGCACGATCCGCGGGACCGAGCCGCCGAAGAACTCGAACATCCCCACGTGAGCGCGCAGCCAGGTGTCCTGCTTCATGTCCAGGGTGGGTTCGACGAAGGCGTAGCGGGAGAACGGCAGGCACCCAACGAACAGATACACCCGCCTCGCCTCGCCAGTGACGGGATCGGTCAGGTGCATCGTCGGGCCAGACCAGTCCACTTCGACGGTCTGCCCAGCCTTGTGCCCGACCCGAGAGGCCAACCCGGCGACCTGCACGTGCTGCTGGTACTGCTTGCAGAACCGGTCGTAGCCCATCGCCGGGGAGCCCGAACTGGCGCAGAGGTCGGTGTACTCGCCGTGCAGGAGCTTCATCGTCACGCCGACCCGGGCCATCTCCCGATGCACCTCGGCCCAGTCGGGCTCGGCGAACACGCTGTCGTGCTCACCCCGTCCGGGGAACAACAGCGAGTACACCTCGCCGTCCGGTAGGTCTGCGACGTCGTCCCAGCTGAGCTCGGCGGCATCGGCGGCCTCCAGTACTGCCGCGACGCTGTTGCGCGAGATCTGCTGCGAGGCCGCGATCGCCCGCCCGGACAGGCCTTCGGCCCGTAACTGCAAGACGAGTTTCGCCTTGATCTTCCTTACCATTGGGAACCGCTCCTTCCGCCAGGTGCCCGTTACACCCAGCGGGAGGAGCCTAAGAAGGTGGCTCTGAAGCCGAATAACGGTGGCTCCGACGGCGTCCAACGCGTCAAGCCGCCGCTGGCTCCCAGGCCCGATATGACTGGCCCTCAGAAGAGCGAATACTCAGTCCATGCTGACCGCACTACCTTCCTGCCGGTGGGTGGCCGCGTCGGTGGCGATATCGGCGCGAGTGGGGATGTCAGGCGAGTTGCATAGTGGTCAGGCAGGTGAGGTCGTCGTCGCCCGTGGAGATCGGAGCGGTGGCCGTTCTGCCGTCGTGGTCGATGGTGAGCGTGGCCGTGATGCCTCGCGGTAGCCAGAGCCCGAGGAAGCCGTTGTCGTAGGTGGTGCGCGGTTCGTCGATGAGGGTGTCACCGGAGGCGTTATCGGTGACTGTGACGTGCACCTGTTCGTTGGCGATCTCGCCGAGGCAAGTGGTCAGGCTGTGGAATCGGCAGGGGTGGGTGCTCGTGTAATACGGAGCCACTGACAGATAGAACTGGTCCTCTGGAATAGGAATCGTCTCGAGGCTCTCATCGCCACTGGTCAAGACCAGCTCTGTCGGCTGCACCGAGGCGATCAGATCGTTCGGCCTGTCGGCCACCGGCATGGTGTCGAGCGTGTTGATGATCTGGGGTGCGTCGAGGCCGGCGAGGTCGTAGTGCTCCAACGACGCGGGAGGCCAGTTGGGTACTGCATTTTCGGCGGGCCCGGGCGAGCAGCCGGTCAGGGTCAGGGCAGCGGCGGCAACGAGCGCGATCGCGGCTCGTCTCCGAGTGGAGTGGGTGGTGTTCATCGGATTCATCCTCGTTGCATCGCTGTGGTGACGGTGTCCGGGCGGAGGTCGAGACGGCGCAGCAGCTGCGCGTTGAGAGCAACGACGACGGTGGAGGCGGACATGAGGATGGCGCCGACGCCCATGGGCAGTACGAATCCGATCGGGGCCAGGACACCTGCGGCCAGGGGCACGGCGGCGAGGTTGTAGCCGGCGGCCCACCACAGGTTCTGCTTCATCTTGCGGTAGCTCGCCCGGGAGAGTTCGATGACCGAGAGCACAGAGCGGGGATCCGATGAGGCCAGGATGACGCCGGCGGAGCCGATCGCCACGTCGGTCCCGGCGCCGATGGCGATGCCGACGTCGGCTTGGGCCAGTGCGGGCGCGTCGTTGACCCCGTCGCCGACCATGGCGACCTTCTTGCCTTCGGACTGCAGTTCGGCGACTTTGGCGGCCTTGTCTTCTGGCCGGACCCCGGCGAAGACCCGGTCGATGCCGAGTTCGGCGGCGACGGTGTCGGCCACGGCGCGAGCATCGCCGGTGATCATGACGACTTGGGCTCCGGCGGCATGCAGGGCGTCGACGGCGTCCCGGGATTCCGGCCGGATCTCGTCGGCCAGCCGCAGCGCGCCGATCACCCGGCCCTCGGCGAGGATGTGCAGGATGATCGCGCCCTCGCCTCGCCACTGGTCGGCGATGGGGAGTTCATTGCGTCCGTGCTGATCGAGCAGGTGGGGGCCGCCGACTTCGACCACGGTGCCGTTCACCGTGGCCTTGACGCCCACGGCCGGGGAGGAGGAGAAGTCGGTCGCCTTCGACACGGTCAGGTCGCGGGTCTGTGCGGCCCCGACCACGGCTCTGGCCAGCGGGTGCTCACTGTCGGACTCGGCGGCTGCAGCCAGGGCAAGCACCTCGTTGGCGGTGTGCCCGTCTATTGATTCGATTCCGGTGACGGTGGGTTCGCCCTTGGTCAGGGTGCCGGTCTTGTCGAACAGGACGGCGTCGACGGTGCGCATCGACTCGAGCGCGAGGCGGTCCTTGATCAGTACGCCGCCGCGGGCGGCGCGTTCGGTGGCGATGGAGACCACCAGCGGGATCGCCAATCCCAGCGCGTGGGGGCAGGCGATGACCAGCACGGTGATCGTGCGCACCACACCCGCGTCCGGCAACCCGAGAGCGCTCCAGATGATCGCGGTGATCACGGCCGATGCGAGGGCGAACCAGAACAACCAGCCGGCCGCGGTGTCGGCGATGCGCTGGGCCCGCGAGGAGGATGCCTGTGCGTCGGCCACCAGCTTCTGAATTCCGGCCAGAGCGGTGTCGTCCCCTGTCGCCGAGACCTTCACGCGCAGGCCGGAGTCAGTGGCCACGGTGCCTGCGACGACCTGCTCGCCGATGCCGCGGCGGACCGCCTTGGATTCGCCGGTGACCATGGATTCGTCCATGCTGGCCGAGCCGTCGATGATCGTGCCGTCGGCGGGCACAGAAGCACCGGGGCGGACGATCACCACGTCGCCGACCACCAGGTCGGCCGGGGAGACGATGACGACGTCGTCATCGTCGACCTTCTCGGCCTCATCCGGCAGCAGCGCCGCCAGGGAGTCGAGCGCGGAGGTGGTCTGCGCCAGGGAGCGCATCTCGATCCAGTGGCCCAGCAGCATGATCACCACCAGCAGGGCCAGTTCCCACCAGAAGTTCAGCTCATGATCCAGGATGCGCAGGGTAGCGCCCCAGGAGGCGATGAACGCCACCGTGATCGCCAGGCCGATCAGGAGCATCATGCCGGGCTGGCGAGCGCGGAGCTCGGACAGCGCGCCGGTCAGGAACGGCCGACCGCCCCAGAGATAAATCACCGTGCCCAGGGCGGGGGAGACCCACCACACCCAGCCGGCCTCCGGCAGCTGGTAGCCGATGAGGTCGGCGAACATGTCATTGAAGCCGACCACCGGCACTGCCAAAACGAGCATGATCCAGAACAGCCGCCGGAACTGCCCGACGTGGTCTGCGTGCCCCGCATGACCGCCGTGGTCTTCATGACCGGAGTGATGCTGTCCGGTGTGGCCGTGGCCCGCCGCGTCGTCAGCTGCGCCCGGGTGATGATGTTCGGCTACCGAGGTGGCCATCTCGTCGGGGCGGCCGGCCGAACCGTCACCGGGTCCGCCGCGGCGATCATGGTGGTGGTGATCGTGTGGCTGACTCATTTGGCTACTTTCGTGTGAGCGCCGGCGGCCACGGCGGCGTCATCGTCAGCCTGCGGACGGCCGGTGGCGGCGATTCGTTCTAGGTCCGTGGGCGTGGAGCAGCACGAACACGCTTCCTTGACGGCCGTGAGCGGGAGCGCAGAGCGCGTTGTGGAGAACATGGATTTTCCTCTCCGCGTGGTGTGGTGTCTCGGGTGTCGTTCCGGGCCGGTGTGGCCCATGGCGATCGGGTGGTTAGAGCGAGGTGAGCAGGTCGCGCATGGTGTCGATCTCCTGCTGCTGGGTGTCGATGATGGTCTGGGCCAACTCGACCGCAGGCTGGTAGCGGCCACCTTCGACCTCCTCCTCGGCCATGGCGATGGCGCCCTGGTGATGGGCGATCATCTGCTCCAAAAACATCCGGGCGGCGTCGGCTCCCTGTGCGTCGGACAGCTGTTCTAGTTCGTCGTCGGAGAGCATTCCCTCCATCATGGACATGTCGTGACCGCCGTGACCATCCTGCGGTTCGGTCGCCTCGCCCCACTGCTCCAGCCAGTCGGTCAGCTGCGCGATCTCGGGGCCCTGGGCAGCCTTGATCTCCTCGGCGAGCGCCGCGACGTCGGCGGGGATGTCGTCCTTGGCCAGGATGATGTCGCTCATCTCGATCGCCTGCTGGTGGTGCGGGAGCATCATCTGCGCGAACATCACGTCGGCCTGCGAATGCTCCTCGTCCTGGCCAGAGGCAACGGTGCCGGCCACGGATGTGGTGGCGCCGGCCACGGTGGTGGGCGCGGCGGGCGAGGCTTCGGTGCTGTCGGTGCTGTCGGTGCAGGCGGACAGCGTCAGGGCAACGGCGGTCAGGGCTGCGGGCAGGAGCAGAGTGGTGCGGGTCATCGTGGTCGATGTCCTTTCGGGTCGGCGTCAAGATCGGGTGGTGTGTCGATCGGGTGGTGGTCAGGCGAGGTAGGACAAGGTGGTCATCATTCCGGCTTCCTGGTGGTAGGCGTTGTGGCAGTGGAAGGCCCATTGGCCGGGGTTGTTCGCGTCGAACTCGATCTCGATAGTCCGCATGGGGCGGATCGTGACGGTGTCTTTGCGCAGCCCGCTGTCGGCGAGGGCGAAGGTGTGACCGTGAAGGTGCATCGGGTGGGCCATGTCGGACATGTTGCGCAGCCGCATCCGGACCCGGTCGCCGCGGGAGACCTCCAACGGCGTGGTGTCGGGGTGGGTTTGCCCGTTGAGTGTCCAGCGATACGGCATCATGCTGCCGCCCATGTCGACGCTGAGGTAGCGGTCGTGCCCTCGGCCGGGCAGTCGAGAGTCCGGCGCTGGGGTCAGATCCGCGGCCAGCAGCACCGGTCCGTCGAGTTCGCCGGGGCGCGGGTCGGCGGGTAGCTCGCCGGCCCCGGTGCGCACGAGGGCGTACCCGTACCCGTTCTTGCCTTCTGCCTCGGCGAAGAGGGGAAACACCCCGTCTGTCAGCGTGACCACGGCGTCGACCCTCTCGCCCATTCCGAGCAGGATCGCCTCCGTCTCCTGGGGAGCGGTGGGAAAGCCGTCGGTGTCGGTGACGGTCATCGTGTGTCCGCCGAGGGCGACGCGGAAGAACGTGTCCGCCCCGGCGTTGATGATCCGGATCTTCGCGCGTTGGCCCGGGCTGGCAGTCCACGAGACCGGATCGGCCGGGACTCGGCCGTTGACCAAGTAGTGCGGATAGTGGACGTCCCCGGCGACACCGAGCAACCGGGAGGTCATCATCGGGTTGCTGGACCGTGCGCCCCCCATCTGGCCGTGCCCCATTCCGGCCATCGGCCGGCCCCGAGCGCCGGGGGCATCCATGCCCACTCGCCCGGCGGCGTCCTCGGGCGTGCCGTCGATGCCGTCGATCCAGTCGTCGAGGACGACGATCCATTCGTGGTCATAGTCCCCGGGGTCGGCGGGATCGTCGATGATCAGCGGACCGTACAGGCCCCGGTCGAGCTGCAGCCCGGAGTGTGAGTGGTACCAATGAGTCCCGGCGTGGGGGACTGTGAAGTCGTAGGTGAACCGGGCGCCCGGATGGATCGGGTCCTGGGTCAGACCGGGCACTCCGTCCATATCGTTGCGCAGGGCGATGCCGTGCCAGTGCACGCTCGTCTCCTGGTCGAGCTGGTTATCCACCTCGACTTGCAGCAGATCTCCTGCCCGGGCCCGCAGGACCGGACCCGGAACAGTGTCAGCAAATGCCCAGGTCGACACCACGAGACCACCGAGATCGACCTCCACCGGGCGCGGGGACAGCCGAGCGTTCACCACCTGCTGGCCTGGTCGCTGGCGCTCGGCCTCCAGGTCCCGGATCGCCGGATCCGACGCCGACACCGGCACCCCCGAGGGCGCCGGCTCGCTGCAGGCGGTCACCGCACCCGCGCCGGCCAGGACCGAACCGATGAGAAATGCCCGCCGTGACAACTCCTTCACCGGTCGTCCGCCGAGGGCGACGGCCCGAACAGGGCAGTGACCAGGAGCAGGGTCGACGCCCACAGTGCGGTGACGACCACGGCGCCGACCGACAATGCGACCCATCCGAGCATGAGGTACCTCCCGTGTCCGACTCGACCGCCCATGGTGACCGGCCACCCGAGCGTTCTGGATGGAGATCGTGTGAAGATTCGGTCAAGGCGCCCACTCGGGTGAAGGATTTCCAGGAGTTGCGGCGAAGATGGCCTGCATGCCCCCTTCCGTTTCTGGCGCTCGCAGTTCGCATCCCCAGCAGCACGCCGGTCCGCGGGCGCTGGTGGTCGATGACGAGGAGCCCCTCGCCGACCTGGTCGGGTCCTATCTCGAGCGCGACGGGTTCGATGTCACGATCACCGGGGACGGACAGGAGGCGGTGGGTCTGGCTCGTCGAATCGATCCCGATGTCATCGTTCTCGACCTGGGGCTGCCCGGGCTGGACGGGATCGAGGTATGCCGTCAGGTCAGGACGCACTCCGACGCCTACATCGTCATGCTTACGGCCCGGACCGAGGAGGTCGACACGCTGATCGGCCTGTCCGTCGGCGCGGATGACTACATGACCAAACCGTTCAGCCCGCGCGAGCTCTCGGCCAGGATCCAGGCGATGATGCGCAGACCTCGAACCGGCGCCACCGAAATCGACCACGGCAGGTCGCCGGAGCAGGTACGGACCGTCGGCGACCTGACTATTGACACCGCGGGCCGAGAGGTCACCGTCGGCGGCGCCGATGTCGCGCTGACCCGCACCGAGTTCGACATCCTCGCCGCGCTCGCCCGCGACCCTGGGGTCGTCTTCAGCCGAGCCCAGCTGATGGCCGCCGTGTGGGGCCCGAACTGGGTGGGTGATGACCACTTGGTAGACGTCCACATCGGTCACCTTCGCCGCAAGCTGGGCGACGATGCCTCCCGAGGCCGTTTCGTACGCACGGTCAGAGGAGTTGGTTACCGCATGGGAACCGGCCAGTGAACGACATACCATCGCCGGACGCGACTGAAACTCGGCCCCGCACCAGCCGACGCGTCGCTGGGTTCAGCTTCGGAACCCGCCTGCTTCTGGCCATGTCCAGTGTGGTCGTCGGGTGCGCGGTCAGCGCGTGGCTCGTCGCCTCCGCCCTGGCCCCGGGCATTTTCCACGACCACCTCGGTCAAGCCGGCATCGACCACGATTCGAACGAAGCAGCCCACGTCGAAGAAGCCTTCACGGTCGCCATAGTCCTTGCTTGGGGGCTGGCGGTGGCCATCGCGGTCCTGGTGGCCTTGCTCACCAGTTGGTACCTCACCCGCCGGGTCCAGCGCTCGGTCACCATGGTTACCACTTCGACGGCAGACATAGCGCGTGGGCACTACGAGACCCGGATGGCGAGTCCGAAACTTGGCCGGGAGTTCGACGATCTGGCGACCAGCGTCAACGAACTGGCCAGGCGTCTCGATGCGACAGACGCCACCAGGCGAAGGATGCTCGCGGATCTGGGCCACGAGCTGCGCACCCCGCTGGCCACCATCGACTCCTACCTCGAGGCCGTGGACGACGGAGTCCGTACCTTCGACGACTCCACAAGGCAGGTGTTGTGGGCGGCCACCCGGCGGCTCGAACGCCTCGCGTCGGACATTGTCGACGTCTCCGATGCAGAAGAACACCTCACACGACTGCAACCAGCCCGAACCACCACTAAAGCCCTGGTGGAAACGGCAGTCAACGCAGCACGCGAACGCTACTCGGACAAAGGTGTCCAGCTGCACATGGGTGAGATCGAACCAACCGACGTCACGGTGGACGTCGAGCGAATAGGACAGGTACTGGGAAACCTCCTCGACAACGCCCTACGACACACACCGACCGGAGGGACCGTCACCCTCAGCGCTGTTCGTTCGAGAACGAACACAGCCGCGATCACCGTCTCCGACACCGGGGAAGGGATCGCCGCACAGCACCTAGATCATCTCTTCGACCGCTTCTACCGAGCCGATCCCGCCCGAGGCCGAAACGCGGGCGGCACCGGAATCGGCCTGGCGATCACCCGAGCACTGGTCGAAGCACACGGAGGACGAATCCGAGTAAGCAGCCGCGGCACAGGCCACGGAGCACAATTCACCCTCGAACTCCCCTGCACGGCAGAGACGCCAGGAACGAAACTGCTTTAGCAAACTTGCACCTCCCCGTCATCTGTCCGCCCAACCCCGCTGCACTCCCCGCGCACGTCAGTGCTTGAGTGGTCGGTCTAGTCCCAGGGTGTCAGTCTCGCGGCCGCGGACAGCGATTCTCCGGTGTGGTGGCAGCAATCAAGCTGAGCCTGCGGCGGCGCTGCGGAGCGGGAGTGCGGAATGGTTGGTCAGCTCGAGAACGGTCTCGCCGCTGGTGTCGGCGAGTTCTGCGGTTATGGTGACTTTCGCATCGCCGCGTTCGGGTCGTGGAGTCGTTTCTTGCATTGTCAGGTGTCCGGTCAATGTGGTGTCCGGCCGCACCGGCCGACGGAACTGAATCTCGAAACTGCGTCCCACCCCTCCCGTGAAACGGGACCAGAAGGCGGGCACGGCCAAGCGCTGGTAGATCGCCAAGGTGTGTAGTCCACTGGCGATGACGCCACCGAGCGGGGTTGTCGCGGCCGCGGTCGGGTCGGTGTGGATGAACACCGGATCCCACTGTCGTGCGTAGGTGACGATCTCCTCCTCGGTGATGGTGTAGCTCCCGAGTGGGATCAGTTGGCCGGGTTCGAGATCGTCCGCGTAGTAGATGTCGGTCATGTCGCCCTCCCAAGTAGTCGGCCCAAACCGGCCTCAGATCGCGGGAGGCCTCCATGGCTTCCGAGCTTTGGCGAGCCAATACTGGCTTCGGATCTAGCCGATGCTCGAGTGATCAGAGTTCACGACGTCACAAACCTCGGACTCCACACGCGTCCCGACTCCGTGACTCGGGTCCCAGAGGCGCCCACGATGAGCAGGCACTTCATGTCGACGGAGTCGCAGTCGAGGTCGGCGAGAGTCGTCACGGTGAGGGATTCCTCGGTTCGCCCAACATCACGGCCCACGATCACCGGCGTGGTCGGGGAGCGGTGGCGGAGCAGGACCTCGCGGGCGTCGGCGACCTGACGGGTGCGCGAGCGCGAGGCCGGGTTGTAGACGGCCAGCACTAGGTCGGCCGCCGCGATCGCGTCGAGGCGGCGCTCGATGACCTCCCACGGCTTGAGCCGGTCGGACAGGCTCATGACGGCGAAGTCCGCGCCGATGGGGGCCCCGGCCCGCGCAGCGACCGCCTGCACGGCCGAGACGCCGGGCGCGACGAGGATGTCGATGTCGGCGAAGCGGGGATCGTCCGCGGCCTCGAAGACCGCCGAGGCCATACCGAACACCCCGGCGTCGCCGCCCGAGACCACGGCCACTTGCTCACCCGCGCGGGCCACCTCCAGTGCCAATGCAGCCCGGTCGACTTCCACGGTGTTGCCCGAGCAATGGCGACGCAGCCCGGGCCGCTGCGGAACCCTGGCGACGTACGGCGCGTAGCCGACCACGTGGTCGACCTCGGACAGGATCTGCGAAGCCTCCGGGGTCAGCCACTCTGTCGGGCCCGGGCCCAGACCGACGACGTGCACGACGCCGCGCGATGCTGGGGACTGCTCCTCAACCGAGCCGGCGGTACGCCCCGGGGAGGGCTCCTCGGGTGCAGAGAGCTGCGCGGGCCGGCGGCCGGTGGGGTCGGAGTGCTGAGAGTCGCCGGGGACGACGATGAGCGAGAAGTACGGCACGGAGTCCGGGTCGACCTCGCTGACCGGGTGATGTGCCTCCGCGTCGGTTGACGCCCGCTCCACATAGACCGCGCCGTCGAGCCGACCGGCCGCCTCGAGGGCCCGCCGGACGGCGGGGAAGTTGCGGCCGAGCTTCATGATGATCGCGCCGTCGGTGTCTGCAAGTCGTCGGGCGAGCTCGGGCTCGGGCAGGGTGCCGGGCAGGACGGTAAGGACGTCGGTCTGCCGGACCAGGGGAGTGGCGGCCGCGGCAGTGGCGGCGGCGAACGCGGGGATGCCCGGGACGATCTCGGTCTCGAACCTCGGCGAGAGCCGGTCGTGCATGTACATGAAGGACCCGTAGAACAGCGGGTCTCCCTCCGAGAGCAGGACCACGTCCCGGCCGGCGGCCAGATGCTCGCCCAGCCGCTGCGCACTGCGCTCGTAGAAGTCCGCGATCGCGCCCGCGTACCCGCCCGGGTGGTCGGTGACGCCCGTGGTCACGGGGTACTCCAGCCGCTCCTGGATCGCGCCAGAAGGGATGAGGTCGGCGGCGATCCGGCGAGCGTTGGACTCCTTGCCGCGGCCGGCGTGAAAAGCCACAACGTCGGCGGCGCCGACGAGCCGGGCGGCCTTGAGCGTGAGCAACTCGGGATCGCCTGGTCCCACGCCGACGCCGTAGAGCCGACCGGGGGCCACACCGGCCGCGGGCGATCCGGCGCTCACTCCGCGTCCTGGGCCAGGGCGTTGACGGCAGAGGCGGTCATCGCGGACCCGCCGCGCCGGCCGTGCACGGTGACAAAGGGGATGTCGATGCCGTGGTCGTCGGCGAACTCGGCGAGCGCTGCCTTGGACTCGGCGGCTCCGATGAAACCCACGGGGCAGCCGACGATCGCGGCGGGCCGGGGAGCACCGTCGAGCAGCATCTCCAGGAGGTGGAACAGGGCGGTGGGGGCGTTGCCGATCGCGACGACGGCGCCGTCGAGACGATCGCCCCACAACGCCAGCGCCGCAGCGGATCGGGTCGTGCCCATTCGCGCGGCCAGGTCGCGAACGTCGGGATCGGACAGGGTGCACACCACGTCGTTGTCGCGGGGGAGCCGGGCCCGGGTGATCCCCGAGGCGACCATGTGGGCGTCGCACAAGATCGGCGCGCCGGCGTCGAGCGCCGACCTCGCCGCGATGACCAGGCCGGGATGCACCTGCAAGTCGTCGACGAGGTCCGTCTGGCCGGTGCCGTGGACCATCCGCACGGCGAGTCGCTCGGCGTCGGCCGGAACGCGGGACAGGTCGGTCTCGCGGCGGATGGTCGCGAAGGAGTCGACGTAGATGGCGGGCCCGTCGTCGACGTAGTCGTAGCGACGCGGCGGCCTGAGGGCAGCACTCATGGGGTCCTCCTCGGGGTTCTCGCCCCGGTGTGAGAAGTCGCAGCGACGCGGTGGGAGCGCGCTGATCCCCGGTGAGTATCTGGCTGGGCCCATCGGCTCGACGGGCCTCACAGTGGCGGAACCGCCCCGGACTTGCACCGGGTTCCTCGCCGTGGGACAGCCCGCAGCCTACTCGCGGACGGTCAGCACCCCGCGCCACGGGGTCACGATGAGCTCGGCGACGTCGCCGCCGGTGAGCCGGGCGATGAGGTGGCGGTCGAGGATCCCGCCCGGCGCCTCGATGTGCTCGATCCGCCCCGCGGACCCCGCGACCGGCCCGTACGGCAGGACCGGGGCCGGGCTCGGCAGCCGGCCGTCCGCAGGGCGGGCCGCGACGAGCGGGGTTGGTAGTTCCCGCACGTGCCACGGGGCGTCCGGACCGACGCCGCGGGCGTCGACGAAGGCGCGGGCCAGCTCGACCAGCCGGTCGGCGGCGTCGACCAGCGGCACCACCTCGGACCAGCGTTCACCCACCCGCAACTGCGCGGTGTCGTCATCCAGGGCGACCAGGCCCAGATCGCAGGAGCGCTCGAGCAGGTCCCCGCGGCCGTCGTCCAGGACGAACAAGAACCGGCCCGGCAAGCCGCCGAGCGCGGGGTCGGCCAGCAGCCCGGCGTCCAGCGCCTCGGTCACCGGCCGCAGGTCCGCGCGGCCTCGGGCCTGCCCGCCAAACGACTCGTCCAGGCCCGTCAGCGGCGAGACGAGGACGTTGCGCACCAGCTCGTGCCCGGGCGCGGGGAGCAGGCCCGTCTCCGCGATCGCCGCCACCACCTCGCCGGGCAGCTGCCCGTCCGGACCGATCGGCAGGGCCCGCAGCTGCAGGTTCGCACGCGTGGTCACGTGCACGTTGTCGTCGTCGCCATATCTCACGGCGACCCCGTGCAGGCCGGCCAGTGCCGCCGGTGACACGCGGCCGCCCGGCACGCGCAAACGGACCAGGGCGCCGTCGGAAGCCGGCCACGGCCGCAGGACGCCCGGGCACAGGTCGCCACGGGTCCGGCGGGTGGGTTCGCTGATGCTCACGGGGGCCATTGTGGCAGCCCGTCGCCGGTGTACTTTTCCCAGACGGCGGAGGGTAAGTTTTTTCTTCACAACTGAAGAAACGGAGCTCCACCGTGACACCTCGCCGCGTACCCACCCTTTTCGCCTCCGTCCTCACCGCAGTCGCACTGGTCGCGGCCGGGTGCTCGCCGACGCCGCCACCGAACCCGCCGCGGCCGAATCGGCCGCCACGACGACGCCAGCGCCGGCCGCCGGGTCCGTCGCCGGAGTGACCGTCCCGGACGCGTTCACCGCGCTGACGATGACCCCCATCGGCAACCCGCCGCTGCCGTTCAAGGGCACCGACGGCAAGTACCACGTGGCCTACGACCTGCAGCTCACCAACGCCACCAAGGTGCCGGCGAGCGTGGACAAGATCGACGTGGTGGACGGCGCCAATCCCACCAAGGTCATCGCCAGCTTCTCCGCCGCCGCTCTCGTGGACCCGGACTGCGTCTTCGGTGACTGCAACCGCCTGCGCGACCTGCCCGCGGGGTACGTCGACACCGCGCAGATCCCGCCGCAGGAGAGCCGGGTCGTGTTCATCGACTTCACCCTCGACTCGCTCGACCAGGCCCCGGACGCGGTGCTGCACCACCTCTACGGGACCGGCGCCGCCTCGCCGGCGTTCGGGGAGCCGGGGCCCATCGACTACATCACGACGCCGGTCGCCTTTTCCACCCGGACCGTGCCGGCCATCGCGCCGCCCGTGCGTGGCGAGAACTGGGTGGCCCTCAACGGGTGTTGCGAACCGGGGTTCCCGCACCGCAGCTCGGTGATGTCGGTCAACGGCAAGCTCAACAACAGCCAGCGCTTCGCGATCGACTGGAAGCGCACCAACGACGAGGGCGAGTTCTTCACGGGCGACAGGAACCACAACGAGAGCTACGTGGACTACGGCGCCGAGATCCTCGCCGTCGCCGACGCCACCGTCGTCTCGGTCCTCGACGGGATGGACGCCAACGCGCCGGGGGTCCTGCCCGCGAGCAACCCGGAACTGGCCTCCAAGCTCACCGTCGAGAACGTGGACGGCAACCACGTGGTGCTCGACCTCGGTGACGGCGTGTACGCGATGTACGCACACATGATCTCCGGCTCGGTCACGGTGAAACCCGGCGACACGGTGACCGAGGGCCAGGTGCTGGGCAAGCTCGGGAACACCGGCAACGCCAACGCCTCGCACCTGCACTTCCAGCTCATGGACGGGCCGAGCCTGCTCGAGGCCGACTCGCTGCCGTACGAGCTGAAGGGGTTTGACTACGCCGGGCAGGTCCCGCCGCAGCGGATCGCCGACGCCGACGACTTCCTGTCCGGCAGCTTCGTGGACGAGGCGAGCCTCTCGCCGGAACCGCGGATGAACGAGCTCCCCCTCAACCTCGCGGTGGTGGACTTCCCCTGACCGGGATGTCCGACCCCGGCTGACGCGAGGCAGCCGGTCGGCCACGGGCGGGGTGCGCCGGATAGGCTCGCCGGTGCCGTGGTGTTCGGGAAGCCGGAGGAAAAGCCGGCGCGGCCCTCGCCACTGTAGTCGCGGAGTCTCGCGGCCCTCGTCCGTCCCTCACGGGTCGGAGACCACTGGATCCACGGGTCCGGGAAGGTCGGTCGCGCGGCGTTGATGCGAAAGCCAGGAGACCGGCCACGGCGAGGAGTTCCACGAGGGTTTGGAGAAGAACATGCGCCCCGACCGGCGTTCGGCGTCCCCTGATGACGCCTCGGCACAGCACGACGTGCCCCGCATCACCCTGTTGTCCACCTCCGATACAGACCTGCTCTCCGCGCGCGAATCCGGCGCGGCGTTCACGCTCGGCAACCCGTCCCGACTCGACGTCGAGGCGAATCTGCCCGCACTGCTCGACGGCGCCGACCTGGTGGTGGTCCGCATCCTCGGCTCCCGACGATCCTGGGAGGCCGGGTTCGCCGCCGTGCTCGGCGCGGGCGTCCCGGTAGTGGTCCTGGGTGGGGAGCAGACCCCCGACGCCGACCTGATGGAGCTGTCCACGGTCCCGATCGGCACCGCGGCCGAGGCGCACCGCTATCTCGCCGAGGGCGGCCCGGGCAACCTCGCGCAGCTGCACGCGTTCCTGGCCGACACCGTGCTGCTCACCGGCGCCGGGTTCGAGCCGCCGGAGAACGTGCCGGTGTGGGGGATGCCGGAGCGGCCGGGCGCCGACTCCGCGGCGAGTGGTCACAAACGCCGCGATTCGCGCGACGCGACCTGGGAGAACGCGGGCGGGTCTGACCAGTCGCCGGGCGGCCCCCGCGGCCGCCCCTACGTGGGCGTGCTCTACTACCGCGCCCACGAGGTGAGCGGGAACTCCGGCTTCGCGCACGCGCTGGCCGACGCGATCGACGCCGCCGGCGGGGTGGGCGTGCCGATCTTCGCCGGTTCCCTGCGCTCGGCCCCCGACGAGCTGTTCGACGCCCTCGGCACCCTCGACGCGCTGATCGTGACCGTGCTCGCCGCGGGCGGCACCACCCCGGGCGCGGTGAGCGCGGGCGGCGACGACGAGGCCTGGGACGTCGAGCGCATCGCCGCCCTGGACATCCCCGTCCTGCAGGGCCTGTGCCTGACGTGGAGCCGCGAGGACTGGGCCGACTCCGACGACGGCGTCAACCCGCTGGACTCGGCCAACCAGATCGCGATCCCGGAGTTCGACGGGCGCATCATCACCGCGCCGTTCTCGTTCAAGAAGATCGATTCCGACGGCCTGCCCCGCTACGTCGCCGACCCCGAGCGCTGCGCCCGCGTCGCCGGGATCGCCGTGGCCCACGCCAGGCTGCGTCACGTCGCGCCGGCCGAGCGCAAGGTCGCCCTCGTCCTCTCGGCGTACCCCACCAAGCACTCGCGGATCGGGAACGCTGTCGGCCTGGACACCCCCGTCTCCACGATCCGCCTGCTGCGCCGCATGCGCGAAGACGGCTACGACCTGGGCCCCGCCGACGGTCCGGTGGCGACGTTCCTAGACGAGCACGCCTACGCCACCGACACCGAGGCCGGCGACGCCCTCATCCACGCCCTCATCGACGCGGGCGGGCAGGACGAGGAATGGCTCACCACGGCCCAGCTCACCGAGAGCCACGTCCGGATCTCCACCGAGGACTACCTGGCCTGGACCGCGGACCTGCCCGAGACCCTGCGCGCGGAGATGGTCGAGGCGTGGGGCGAGGCGCCGGGCCAGCTGTTCGTCAACGATGCCGGCGAGATCGTGCTGGCCACCATCGCCGCCGGCAATGTCGTGCTGCTCATCCAGCCGCCGCGTGGCTTCGGCGAGAACCCGGTGGCGATCTATCACGACCCCGAGCTCGCGCCGTCCCACCACTACCTGGCCGCCTACCGCTGGCTCGCCCACGGCTTCGGCGCGCACGCCGTGGTGCACGTGGGCAAGCACGGCTCGCTCGAGTGGCTGCCCGGCAAGAACGCCGCGCTGTCCGCGGACTGCGGCACGGACGCTGCCCTGGCCAATCTGCCGCTGATCTACCCGTTCCTCGTCAACGACCCGGGCGAGGGCGCGCAGGCCAAGCGCCGCGCGCACGCCACGATCGTCGACCACCTGGTCCCGCCCATGGCCCGCGCGGAGTCGTACGGCGACATCGCGCGGCTCGAGCAGCTGCTCGACGAGTACGGCAACATCGCCGCGATGGACCCGGCCAAGCTGCCGTCCATCCGCGCGCAGATCTGGACCCTCATGCAGGCCGCGCACATGCACGAGGACCTGGGCCTGGAGCAGCGTCCCGATGACGAGGAGTTCGACGACTTCCTCCTCCACGTGGACGGCTGGCTGTGTGAGATCAAGGACGTCCAGATCCGCGACGGCCTGCACGTCCTGGGCCAGGCGCCCGACGGCGAGGCGCGGGTCAACCTGGTGCTGGCCATCCTGCGCGCGTCCCAGGTGTGGGGCGGGCAGTCCGGCGCGGTGCCGGGCCTGCGCCGCGCGCTCGGCCTGGCCGAGGGCGCGCCGACCGAGGAGGTCGACCGCGTCGAGGCGCGAGCACGCGCGCTGGTGGAGGCCATGGAGGCGCGCGACTGGGACGTGGCCGCCGTGCCCGAGGTCCTGGCCGAGATGCGTGGGGCCGGTGCGTCCGGTGACGCCGGGGACCGTGGGGACGGTCTGGGGGGCGACGACGACGAGGTGGCGCAGGTGCTCGGCTTCGCCGCCCGTGAGGTCGTACCGAGGTTGGCCGGCACGGCCGACGAGCTGGACGCAGTCATGCACGCCCTGGACGGCGGGTTCATCCCGGCCGGCCCCTCGGGATCCCCGCTGCGGGGCCTGGTCAACGTGCTGCCCACGGGGCGGAACTTCTACACCGTGGACCCGCGGGCGATCCCGTCTCGACTGGCGTGGGACACCGGCCAGGCCATGGCCGACTCGCTGCTCGAGCGGCACCTGGAGGAGACCGGCTCCTACCCGGCCTCGGTGGGGCTGTCGATCTGGGGCACCTCGGCCATGCGCACCTCGGGCGACGACATCGCCGAGGTGCTGGCCCTATTGGGCGTGCGCCCGGAGTGGGACGAGGCCTCCCGCCGCGTCACCGGCCTCGAGGTGATCCCGACCGAGGAGCTGGGGCGCCCGCGCGTCGACGTGACGGTCCGGATCTCCGGCTTCTTCCGCGACGCGTTTCCGCACGTCATCGCGATGCTCGACGACGCCGTCCGGATGGTCGCCGAGCTCGACGAGCCGGACGAGCTCAACTACGTCGCCGCCCACACCCGCGCCGACCTGGCCGAGCACCACGATGGGCGGCGGGCCACCACCCGCATCTTCGGCTCGGCGCCCGGGTCGTACGGCGCGGGGATCCTGCAGACCATCGAGGCGGGCAACTGGCGCGACGACCGCGACCTGGCCGAGGTGTACACCCGCTGGGGCGGCTATGCCTACGGCCGCGACCTGGCCGGGGTGCCCGCCGCCGACGACATGCGCATCAACTACCGGCGCATCGCGGTCGCCGCCAAGAACATCGACACCCGCGAGCACGACATCGCCGACTCGGACGACTACTTCCAGTACCACGGCGGGATGATCGCCACCGTGCGTGCGCTCACCGGCGCCGAGCCGCGCGCGTACGTGGGCGACTCCACCACCCCGGACGCGATCCGCACCCGGACCCTGGCCGAGGAGACCCGGCGGGTGTTCCGGGCCCGGGTGGTCAACCCGCGCTGGATCGCCGCCATGCAGCGGCACGGTTACAAGGGCGCGTTCGAACTCGCCGCGACCGTGGACTACCTGTTCGGGTTCGACGCCACCGCCGGCGTGGTGCAGGACTGGATGTACGACACCCTGGCCCGCGAGTACGTCCTCGACGAGAAGACGCAGGACTTTCTGCGCCAGTCCAACCCGTGGGCGCTGCGCGGGATGATCGAGCGACTCTCCGAGGCCGCCGACCGCGGCATGTGGGCCGAGCCGAATGCCGAGGTCATGGATCAGATGCGGCAGGTCTACCTCGACGTCGAGGGCGATCTCGAGGACTCCCATGGCGAGTGAGAGCATCCCCGGCGCCGACGGGGACAGGCCTCCGGCGCACCCGCCCGGCGGAGCGCGTCGGCGCGTGCGCGTGGTGGGCATCGGCTCCGGTGGGCTCGACCAGATCACCATCGAGGCCGCCGAGGCCCTGCGCGCGAGCGCCTATGCCCTCGCCGCCGTGAAGGGCCCGGCCGACGCGTTGGTCGATCTCCGCGCGCGGCTGCTCGCCCGGCACGCCCCGGACGTGGAGCTGGTGGGCGTGCCCGATCCGGAGAGGGACCGCTCGTGGTCGTCGACCTCCACCCACGGTGACTACCTCGGCGTGGTTCAGGACTGGCATGAGGCGCGCTCGCTGGCGTGGGAGCGCGCGATCGCCGCGCGGCCTGGCGACGTGGCGATCCCGGTGTGGGGCGACCCGGCGTTCTACGACTCGACGCTGCGGATTCTCGACCGGATCACCGAGCGCGGCCGCCTGGCGCTGGACGTGGAGGTGCTGCCCGGGATCTCCGCGCTGCAGGTCCTGGCCGCCCGGCACCGACTGGTCCTGCACGAGATCGGCGGCACCGTCACCGTGACCACCGGCCGGAGGCTGCGCGAGGTGGTGGCCGCTGGCGCGGACAACGTGGTGGTGATGCTCAACGCCGAGCCTCCGCCGGACGAGCTGGCCGACTGGCACATCTGGTGGGGCGGCAACCTCGGCGACGGCGGCGAGACGCTGGTGGCCGGCCGCGTCGGCGACGTGCTGGGTGACCTGCGTGCCCACCGCGAGCGGCTGCGCGCCGAGTTCGGCTGGGTGATGGACGTGTATCTGCTGCGACGCAGAGAAGGGACGACGGCCTGATGACGGGTGAGATCGAGTGCACCGGCCGGGTGGTGTTGGTCGGCGGCGGGCCGGGGGATCCGGGGCTCATGACCGTGGCCGGCCTCGACGCCGTCCGCAGCGCGGACGTGGTGGTGACCGACCGCTTGGGGCCGGTGTCGATCCTCGACGAGCTCGATCCGGGCATCGAGGTGATCGGTGTGGGCAAGGTGCCGTTCGGTCCCGCCACCCCGCAGGAGGAAATCAACCGGATCCTCGTGGAGCAGGCCCGCCGCGGCCGGACCGTGGTGCGGCTCAAGGGCGGCGACAGCTTCCTGTTCGGTCGCGGCGCCGAGGAGCATCTCGCGTGCACGGCCGCAGGAGTGCCCGTCACGGTGATCCCGGGCGTGACTTCAGCGTTCTCAGTGCCCGCGCTCGTCGGGGTCCCGGCCACGCACCGTGGGCTCTCGCAGGGAGTGTCGGTGATCTCCGGACACGTCCCGCCCGGCGATCCGCAGTCGACTCTGGACTACGGCGCGCTCGCCAGGTCCGGGACGACGCTAGTGCTGCTCATGGCGGTGACGACCCTCCCCGCGATCACCGCGGAACTCCTGGCCGAGAAGATGCCCGCGGACACCCCGGCGGTGCTGATCGAGAACGGCTCGACCCCGGCCCAGCGCATCCTGCACGGCACGCTGGCGACGATCGCGCGACAGGCGGCGGAGGCGCAGGTCGCGCCGCCCGCGATCACGGTGATCGGCGCGGTCGCCGCGCTGGCGGGGGATCTGGTGACGGGGCCGCTCTTCCCCTGATCGGGCAAGTGGAGTTCCACGGGAGCGCCGACCGGCCCGGGGTGGTCGTCGCTCGAGAAGCTAGGCCCGCCGGATGAGCTCGGCCCGTCGGTCGTCCGGGGCGCGGCGCGGGCAGCTCGCGCACTTGCCGCCGTCGGTCGCCACATAGATGAGGCAACACGAACTGCGGCGGACGAACCGCCGTGTCCGCTCCGGGCCCTCCACGTCGATGAAACGGGCCGGCAGCAGCGGTGGCCGGCACACCGCGAGTGCGAGCGTGACGCCGCGGTCCTCCTCGCCAGTCGCGCGGCCTGCTTCGAGCGCGCGGTTGGCGATGGAGTCCGTGGCGATCGCCCACAACGCCCGCGGTGCCGCGCCCGAGACCTCCGCGAGGGCGGCGATCACCTCGCTGTGGGCCTCCACCAGCGCGTCGGCGAACGCCGCGACCGACGGAAGGAGTCGATCAGACCGCGCCGAGTGGAGATAGCCGTTCGGCTGCAGCGAGACGCTGAGCCGCCCCGGGCGGGGATCGGGCGCGCGTCCGGTGGCGAGCAGCATCGCCAGCGGCGCCGCGACCAGCGTTGAGCTGGCCGAATACCACCACAAAGTCCCGTTCACCCGCGGATCGTCATGGTTCCAGCGCCGGCCGGTGTCCTCCACCCGCCGGGCCAGCCACCGCGGGTCCGTCAGCACCTCCCCGGGCAGGACGGTTGAGGCGTGCTCGATGGTGCGGGCGAAGTCGCCGAGGAGGGCCCAGGCGCCCGCATACGCGGCTGCCACCGTGCCGGGGGTGCGGAGATCGTCGTCGTCGCCGTCGTCACCCACCGGCTCCCCACCCACGCTCGCGCCACCCACCGCTCCGTCACGCATCGGCCAGCCCCACCACGTCGAGGGTGCGGCGACCGTCCGGCCCCGCCCGCACCTGGCCGCGCACGCCGAACACCTCCCGCAGCACCGCGGCGTCCAGGACCTCCTCCGGCGCGCCCGTCGCGACCAGCCGCCCGCGGTGCAGGACCGCGACGGAATCGCAGTACTCGGTTGCCATCCGCAGGTCGTGGAGCGTGAGCAGCACCGCCAGGCCGCCGGCCGCGAGCTCGCGCAACAGCGCCAGGACCGACAGTTGCTGGTGGAGGTCGAGGTGGTTGGTCGGCTCGTCCAGCAGGAGGACGTCGGGCTGCTGGGCGAGGGTGCGCGCGATCGACACCCGCTGCCGCTCCCCGCCGGACAGGGCGAGCACGTCCCGGTCGGCCAGCCCGGTCAGCCCGACCCGCGCGAGGACGGCCTCGACGATCGCGGAGTCATCGGCGCCGAGCGGCTCGAACGGCCCGCGGGTGACCGTCCGGCCCAGGCGCACCGACTCGCGGACCGTGATGCCGCCGAGCGAGACCGGCTCCTGCGTGCTCGCCCCCACCGCGCGGGCGAGCGTACGGCGGCGCAGCGAGCTGATGTCCGCGCCGTCGATGGTGACGAGACCCGCCGTGGTGGGCAGCGCTCGGTAACACGCGCGCAGCAGGGTGGTCTTGCCGCTGCCGTTCGGCCCGACCAGGGCGGTGACCAGGCCGGGGGTCACGGTGAGGTCGACGCCGTCGAGGATCTGCCGGCCGCCCAGGCGGGCGGAGACACGGTTCGCGCTGAGGGTGGTCATATCGACGCCTTCCCGTAGCGGCGCCACAGCATCGCCAGGAACACCGGCCCGCCCACGACGCCCGTGATGACACCGACCGGCAGCTCGGCGCCCTCGCTTACCGCACGCGCGGCGATGTCGGCGAGGACCAGGGCGACCGCGCCGAGCAGGGCGGCAGTGGGCAGCAGGCGCGCGGACGTCCGGCCGGTGAGGAAGCCCGCGAGGTGCGGGATGAGCAGGCCGATGAACCCGATGGTCCCTGACACCGCCACGGCGCCCGCGGTGAGCAGCGAGACGAGCAGCAGCATCGCGATCCGGAACCGGGGTACGTTGACGCCCATCGCGGTGGCGCCGTCGTCGCCGGTGAGGAGCAGGTCCAGGTGGCGGCTGCACAGCATCACCACCGTGCCGGCGACGGCGAGGATCGCGATCGGCGCCCAGACCATCGCCCACCCGGCGTCGCCGAACCCTCCGGCCAGCCACCGCATGACCGTGCCCAGTTGATGGTCGTCGCCCAGGACCAGCAGCGTGAAGGTGTTGAGCGCGCCGAAGACCATCGTCATGGCCGCCCCCACCAGCACGATGGCGGTGGTGTCGTGGGCGCGGCGGGCCACCAGCACCACCCCGGCTAGCGGGAGCAGCGCGCCGACGAACGCGGCCATGGGCAGGGTGAAGACGCCCCACACGCCAGCGCCCACCCCGAGGACCGTGAGGGCCACGACGCCGAAGCCCGCGCCCGAGGAGACCCCGAGGAGGTACGGGTCCGCGAGTGGATTGCGGGTCACCGCCTGCGCGACGCCGCCCGCCACCGCCAAGGACGCGCCCACCGCCGCCGCCATGAGCGCGCGGGGCAGCCGCGACTCGAGGACGATCGCCTCGCGGGCGTCGGTCCACCACGGCTCGAACGAACCCGGGGCGAGGCGGTGCGCGACGATCGCCCACACGTCCCCGATCGGGATGGACACCGAGCCCAGCGAGACGCCCGCCGCGATCGCGACCACGAGTACGGCCAGCAGCGGCAGGCAGATCAGCGCGAGGGGCCGGCGGCCGCTGGGTGCGGTGCCGGCGGGGTCCGTTATGTCGGAGGAGGACACGACGGCGGGGTCGGCCCCTGCCCGGGCCGGCGGGCGGCGGCCCTCGCGGCGATCGGGCTTCTCGGCTACCGACGTCATGTCACTGCCCGAACGCGTGCGGGTGCAGCTCGCGGGCGATGGTTTCCACCGAGGTCGCCATCCGCGAGCTCTCGAAGAAGTCCGCCAGCGGCACCACCACGATCCGGTCCTCCCGGATGGCCGGGGTGGTGGCCATGACGGGCTGCGCGCGCAGGTAGGCGATCTTGTCGTCCGCGCTGGTCGCGCCGTAGTCCAGCACGACGATCGCCTCCGGCTGACGCTCGCCGAGGACCTCCCAGGTGGTCTTGAGGTACGGCTTGTCGCCCTCGGAGAAGATGTTGTCCGCGCCCGCGTACTCGCCGATGAGCTGGCCGATGCCCACACCGCCGATCGTCATGGGTTCGGCTTCGCCGCTGTCGTAGAAGAAGGTGGGGATGCCGGTGACGCCCGCCGCGTCGAGCGTGGCGCGGACGTCTTCGACCTGCCCACGGATCCGATCCGTGAGGTCACGTGCCCCCTGCTCGACGCCGAGGACACGACCGAGCTGGGAGAAGTCCGTCTCGAGCATCGACAGGTCGGGGAACCCCTCGCCGCAGTACTCCGAGAACAGGAACGTGTTGATACCGGCGGACTCGAGGGCGTCGCGGCTGCGGCCCTCCTTCTCGTCGAACGCGCTGCGCATGCCCGCGACCACCAGGTCGGGCTCGAGGTCGACGATCTGCTCCCAGGTGGGGTACTCCTCGGCCAGCGACGGGATGGCGTGGAACTGGTCGGCGACCTCCGGCAGCACGTCGTTCTGATCGCCGTAACCCATCCCGACGATCCGGTCGCCCGCACCCAGCTGGATGAGGGTCTCGGTGACGTGGTCGTTCATCGAGACGATGCGCTGCGGCGGTCCGGTGTAGGTGGCTTCGCGCTCGCAGTTGCTGATGGTGACGGGTTCGGCGAAGGGCTCGGCCGCGCCGCCGCTCTCGAGCGCCTCGCCGCGTGAGCAACCGGCGAGGGCGATGCCGGTCACGAGCAGCGCGGCCAGCGCGGTTCTGGGGTGGTGACGGAACATGATCAGACCTCGGATCGTGTCGTGTGGTCGACGACCACGGCAGACCCGCAGGACGGCAGGCGTCGAGGACGCCACGTCACCTGGCAGGACTCCGGATCGCAGACCTCGGCGATGACTGGTGGAGTCAGGCCTCCGGGCAGGCGATCGGGCTCGCCGCCACTTGTGGTAGCGGCACACCGTTGCGGGTCAGCGCCGGATTCTCACCGGTCTTCCCCTGCGTCCGGAAGTCAGTCGTGCATGTCGAGCATAGGCACACCGCGCCGCGCGGAGGTAGTCGTCTCCCACCCAGCCACCTGGGTCGGCGGCGCTGGCGGCGTCGACGACGAGGACGACGACGATGAGGAGGTCGGTCAGCCCCGGGCCGCCGGCCTCACGGTGGCCGACAAGACGGAACAGCAGCATGAGTCCCAAGAAGACGAGTGTGCCGCCGAAGAAGCGTTCCGCCAGCGCCACGCTCGGTTTGAGGATCTCCGCCCAGTTCAGCACCCCGCGTCGCACTCCTGATCGGCGGCCTGACATAGCGGTGGGCTCCTATCGGGCGAGGCGCGCGAGGATCCCGTTGCCGACTCGGCGCCGAGGGATGAGTGCGTCCCCCATATAACGCCGCTCCCGGCGTCGACGAGGGTGATTCCGGGAGCCGCGCCGGGACACGGCGCGATCAACCGGTCAGGTCAGCCTCGTCGGCGGCGACGGGACCGCCCAGCTCGCCGGTGCCGTAGCGGTCGAGCACCGCTCGGGACTGTGCGCCCCATCGGGTATGCGCGGCCTGCCGGCTCATGCCGGCGGCCCGGCCGATGCTCTCCCAGGTGACGCCCCATCGGCGGAGCCCCACCACCGAGCCGAGCGCGTCGACCCCGGTGGCGTGCTCGATCCGGAAGGCCAGGACCTGGACGGCAACGTTCCACTGATCGAGTTCGGTCTCGGACTCCGGGCGGGGGGCGAGAAGGGACTGGGCCTGCACGAACGCCTCGCTCGCCGCGGCGGACGAGGCGGCGCGGACGGCATCGTCCACCGGGGTCGCCAGCGCCGCGGCCAGGGGGCCGGTCGAAGAGTGCTCGTTCATGCCGTCAACGATAGGGTGACAATCAGGGGGCTGTCAACGACAGGCTGACACCAGAGTTGCGCTGGCCGTGCCGGGCGGGCTACTTCTCGCGCTGGACCTCGCGCAGCTCACCGGTGGACACGTCGTAGACGAACCCGCGGACCGCGGTGCTGTGCAGCAGGAAGGGGTCGGATTCCACGCGGGCGATCGACTGGCGGACGTCTGCCTCCGGCTCCGGGAACGACTCGGGCGCCCAGCGCGGCCGCAGGCCGGTGTCGGACTCGATCTGATCCTTGAAGTCGTCGTCCCGGAACGTGAGCATCCCGCAGTCCGTGTGGTGGATGAGGACGATCTCCTCGGTACCGAGCAGTCGCTGGCTGATGGTCAGCGACCGCAGGACATCGTCGGTGACGACCCCGCCCGCGTTGCGGATGACGTGCGCAGGCGGACGGGCCTACGCGGCGACTCCGCTCGCCTCTGGCCGACCGGGGGCGGTGTTGTTCATGCAGTACCGGCGGGTCCGCTCGGAGACGGGCTTGCCGCGGCGGAGGGCGCTGGCGGCGTCAAGGGCGAACCACAGCTGGGCGATCACGTCGAGGGCGGCGCGGAACAGGGTCATGGGAATCCCTCCTCGGGGGCCGGGCGAAGGGTGGGTATACAGGTCTGTAAGCCTCGGCTGCAGATTAGGTATACAGACTTGTAAAGTCAAGGGCGATATGACTGCCGACTTTCCTGACCTCAGCGACCTGACTCCCGGGGCCCAGCAGATCCTCGACGTGGGCTCGGAGCTCTTCTACGAGCAGGGCATCCACGCGGTCGGGGTGGACACGATCGCCGCCGAATCCGGGATCTCCAAACCGACCCTCTACAAACACTTCGGCTCCAAGGACGGGCTCGTGGTGGCCTATCTCCTCAATCGCCACCGATGGTGGTGGAGGTTGTTGGAGGAGGAGGTGGAGCGCGCGGAGAGACCGCGCGCTCTGGCGATCTTCGACGTCTACGCCGCCGACCACGGAAACGCCCGGCGAGGCTGCGCATTCCTCAACGCCGCCGCCGAGCTGCCCGAGGGCCACCCGGCGCACGAGGTGATTCGCTACCACAAGCATTCAGTCTGCGACCTGCTCGAAGATCTGGTCAAAGAGGATGCCGCGCCGGACATCGACCACCGACTGTTGGCCAACCATCTGTTTCTGCTCGTGGAGGGCGCGTTCGCGCACCGCCCCATCTACGGGACGGAACTGGTGTGGCAGGGCCGCGCAATGGCCAGTCGGCTGTTGTCCAGACCCGAGATCGAGGGCCAACCGGCCCCGGGGCAGGCGGACGCGCCACCACGGTGACCGGTCACCCGGCGTGGCCAGCCCCCCGGGGCGGATCAGGCGGGGGCGCGCAGCGGCGCCTCATGAACCTCGCGGTCGAACTCCGGAAGCGGCTCGGC
This sequence comes from Dietzia maris, assembly GCF_036287335.1. Lineage (NCBI taxonomy): Bacteria > Bacillati > Actinomycetota > Actinomycetes > Mycobacteriales > Dietziaceae > Dietzia > Dietzia maris. The sequence continues at coordinate 3,393,170 of NZ_CP143053.1, read as the reverse complement.
CTCGCGCAGGACCCGGGCGATCGACGGATCAGCCAGGTGCATCCGGCCGATCGAGATGAGATCGAACTCGCCGCGCTCCATGCACTCCACGACCGAATCGATGTTGTCCGCCGCCACGGCCGCCTTGCCCGACTTCTGCTCGCGCAGGGACGTCCCGATCCCCACGCCGCCCACGGCGCCCGCCGGCTTACCCGTGAGTCTGCGGGCCCACCCGGCGAGGGTGACCTTGCCGTCGTCACCCTCCAGGTCGGGGAACGCCGGATCGCTGAACCGCCTGGTCGACGCGTCGAACAGGTCGACGCCCGCCTCGGCGAGAGCACCCAGGTAGACGCCGAGATCGTCGGGGTTGGTGGCCTTGAGCACCGTGTAGTCCTGCTGTGTGTGCTGCGAGAAGCGGTAGAACAGCGGCGCTTCCTCGCCGATGGCCTCGCGGACCGCCGCCACCACCGCAGCGGGGAAGCGGCTCCGCGCCGCCAGGTCGCCGCCCCACTCGTCGGTGCGGCGGTTGGTGTCCGCCCAGACGAACGCGTCCAGCAGGTAACCGTGGCCGCCGTGCAGGGTGACCCCGTCGAACCCGGCCTCGAGGGTGTACCGCGCCGAGCGGGCGAAGGCGCCGATCACGTCGGCGATGTCCGACTCGGTCATCGGCTCCACCGCCGGCGACCAGCGTTCGATGCTCCGCTCGGAATAGGTGGTCACGCCCGGCGTGCCCCACAGCCCCGACGGGCGCATGGGGTGCATCGCCATGAGGCGGTCGCGGTTCTCACGGTCGAAGCGGGCGTTGGCACCCCACAGCGGTCCGACGTGCCACAACTGCGCCATGATGCGGCCGCCCGCCGCGTGCACGGCGTCTGTCACCACGCGCCACGCCGCCACGGATTCCGGCCCGTCGAGGCGCGGGATCGCGGAGTGGTCGACAGACGTGAGGTGGTCCACGCCGATGCCCTCGGTGACGACCAGCCCGGTACCGCCTGCGGCGCGGGCCGCGTAGTAGTCCCGGTTGATCTCGTCGGGCAGCCCGCCCGGGCAGTCCATCCGCGTCATCGGCGACATGACGAGGCGGTTGGCCAGGTGTAGGGAGCGGACGTCGAGCGACCGGAACAGGGCTTCACGACCGGGGGCGACCAGCGGAGTCATGATGCGAGACCTCGTGCTTCTCGGTGTGGCGACGAAGGCGGGGCCCGGAATCGGACGCGTTCGCCGTTGACAAACGTCAAGTCTAGACGGGCAAACGGACCAAGACCAAGTGAATGCTTGCTTGGTCACGGCGGGAGCGGGCGTGGGCCCGGGGCCGAGACGACGTGGGAGCGTGACGATGACCGGACAGATCACCCTGAGCAGTGGTGAGCAGGCGCTGGCGATCGAGGAGATCAAGCGCGTGTTCGCCGCCCGACTGCGGGCGCTCGACGAGAAGCGGTGGGACATCTACCCGACGCTCCACACGGACGACGTGGTGAGCGAGACCTGGGGCGGCCTGCCCGAGGACAAGCAGCCGAAGACCCAGGGCACGGCCAACCGCGTGGTGGGGCCGGAGGCGGTGACCGCGGCGATCCGCGGATGCTCGGTGGCCCGACCCACGTGACGACCGTCCATCACGGGCACTCCCCGGAGATCGAACTGACCTCCGACACCACCGCCGTCGGCATCTGGCCGATGGAGGACCGCCTGTGGTCGACCAACGACCGCGGGGAGGAGGAGTACCTCCACGGTTTCGGCCACTACCACGAGGAATATCGGCGGGTGGAGGGGCGCTGGCTCATCAGCTACCGCCGCCTGACCCGCCTGCGCGAAGACCACAGCCCCGGGTTCTTCGACTACATGCCGGCTCTCTGACCTGCCGCACACCGTAGACCCCCGACGCCGAGAGCGTTCCGCACACATCGCCCGAGAGGCGGGTGTGCGGAACGCTCTTCGCGTTGAACGGGGCCGGGCGAGCGGCGGCGGGGCCGGGCGGCTGCCCGCCGCGGTCAGCGCGAGAGGCGCCGCGCCAGGTGCTTGCGGAGGTCCTCGAAGTGGCGCACCGCCGAGGCTTCGTCGTACATCGACGTATCCGCCATCGAGTACCCGTGCGGAGCACCCGGGTAGACGGCCTGGTCGAGCGCGACGCCTGACTCGCGCGCGAGGGAGGTGATGGCGTCCATACCCTCCGACGGCATCGACGGGTCGTCGTCGGCGTGGCGCAGCAGAACCGCGGCGCGGGTGGTGGCCAGGCTGCGGTGCGGGCTGTCCGGCTCCTCCGTGACCAGGCCGCCGCCGTGGAACCCGCCGACCGCCGTGGCGCGATCGGGGTGGTCTCCGGCTGCGCGCAACGCCAGGCGCACCCCCATGCAGTAGCCGATGACCCCGACGCCGCCCGCGACCCCGGGCAGCGCCGTCAGCGCGTCCAAGTAGGCGGTGGTATCCAGGCGTGACAACTCGGAGGTGAGGCCCTGCATCCGCGGCACGGCCGTTTCGAGGTAGGCGTCCCGCTCGCCCGGTTCACGCAGGTCCGTTGTGGGTTCGAGCTCGTCGACGGTGCCGGACCGGTAGAAGACGTTGGGCGCGAGGACCACGTAGCCCCAGCCGGCGATCCGGTCGGCCATCGCGCGGATCTGCGGCCGCAGGCCGAAGATGTCGGGGAACATCAGCACGCCCGGCAGGTCGTGGTCCGCGCCCGCGGGGCGGGAGACGAACGCCTCGGCCGTCCCGTCGGCGGTGTCGATGCGCAGGTCTACGGTCATGGCTGCTCCCGGTATCGCGGTCGACTCTCCTCTGCCGGTCCCGACCGTACCGCCCGCCGCCGCGCGGGACCGCCGGGTCGGCCGCGGCCGGTCAGCCGGGCCGCGTGCCCGGCGTCCCGCTCAGCCGCGGGCGGAGCGGACCGCGTCGCGGGCGTCGCGTGCCGTGTCGCTGTCGAGCGCGATCCGGGCCAACTCGCGGCACTGCTCGAGCGTGACCCCGGCCAGCGCGGCGCCGACGTGCGGCAGCGCGGCGGTGGCCACCGACAGCGAGGTGACGCCGAGCCCCAGCAGGACGCACGCGAGGTCCGGGTCGGCCGCGGCCTCGCCGCAGACGCCCACCGGGATCGTCCGGCCGTCGGGGGAGCGGCCGGCGGCGTCGGCGACCGTGTGGATGAGTCGCAGTACGCCGGGCTGCCAGGGATCGGTGAGCGCGGCCAGGTCCGGGGACATCCGGTCGGCGGCCATGACGTACTGGGTGAGGTCGTTGGTGCCGACGGAGAGGAAGTCGACGTGGGGCAGGAAGCGGTCCACCGCCACGGCGACGGACGGCACCTCGACCATGATCCCGGGCGTGAGGCCCCGGCTGCGGCAGCGGTCGGCGAAGTCGCGGGCCTCGTCGACGGTGGCCACCATCGGCGCCATGACCCACGGTGAGGACTGCGCGCCGCCGACCCGCCGGCCGGCCGCCGCGAGGGCGTCGAGCTGGCGGTCGAGCAGCCCACGGTCGAGCAGGTCCACGCGGATGCCGCGCACGCCGAGGGCGGGGTTGTCCTCCTCGGTCATCCCGGCGAACGCGAGCGGCTTGTCCGAGCCGGCGTCGAGGGTCCGGGTGACGACGCGCGCGTCGGGGAAGGCGCCGAGCACGCGGGCGTACAGCTCCACCTGCTCGTCGTGGGTCGGCTCGTCGGCCCGGTCGAGGAACGCCAACTCGGTGCGGAACAGGCCGATCCCCGCGGCCGGGCCGGCGGCGGCGGCCTCCGCGCCGTCGCCGTCCTGGACGTTGGCGAGCAGGGAGACCGCGTGGCCGTCGGCGAGGGCGGCGGGTCCGGTCCAGGTCGCCGCCGCGGCGCGGTTCCGGCGGTCCGCCTCGGCCGCCGCGGCGGCCGGGCCCTCCTCGGGCTCGACGGTGACGGTGCCCGCGGCGGCGTCGACGAGCACGCGGGTGCCGTCGGCGACAGCGGACAGGCCGCCCGCGGCGACCATGCACGGGATGCCCAGCTGGCGGGCGATGATCGCGGTGTGGGAGGTGGGGCCGCCGTGCTCGCACACGATCGCCAGCACGAGGGCCGGGTCGAGGCCGGCGGTGTCGGCGGGGGCCAGGTCGTCGGCCAGGAGGATGCCGGGTTCGTCGAAGGCGGGGATCCCTGGCTCGGGCAGGCCGCGCAGTTCGGCGACCACCCGGGCGCAGAGATCGCGCAGGTCGGTGATGCGTTCGGCCTGCCGGCCGCCGATCTTGGCGAACTTCGCGGCAAAGCTCTCGGTGGCGGCGACCGCCGCGGCCTCGACCGCCACGCCTTTCTTCAGCTGCTTGGTGACCTCCTTGGCCCAGCCGCGGTCGCGGGCGAGGACGGCGTTGGCGGTGAGCACCTCGGCGCTGACGCCGGTCGCCAGAGCGGCCCGCTGGTCGAGGCGGTCGGCGACGGTGGCGGCCGCGGCAGCGAAGCGCTCGCGACCGCGCTCGACGGCCTCCTGGTCCACCGCGCCCGGCGTGTCCGGGGCGGCGGCCGGGGCGGGCCCGTCAAGGGCGTCGGGCCGGACCACCCATCGGGCGGGCCCGTGGGCGAGTCCGGCGACCACGCCGGTGCCGCGGATGACCGCCCCGGCCTTCGACTGCTGCGTCATTGGGAGCTCCTAGCGGACCGGGCGCCCGCGCCCGGCCGATCGACTGGTTCTGTGACGAGACTAACTAAGACCGCTTGACTTTCCAACCGTTTCGGGCAGAATCCAACACACTCGGTCACAGGCGAAAGGCCCACCATGTACGGCAGCGAACGACGACGGCGCATCACGGAGACCCTCGCCGCGTCCGGGCGGGTCACTGTGGCCGAACTCGCCGCCGACCTCGACGTGAGCGCGGAGACCATCCGCCGCGACCTGTCTGTCCTGGAGTCGGAGGGCCACCTCGAGCGCACGCACGGCGGCGCGGTGCCCGCGGTCCCGGGCGGGCGCGTGGAGAGGACCCTCGCCGCACGCCGGTCGGAGAACGTCGAGGCCAAGAACGCGATCGGCCGGGCCGCACTGCGCCTGCTGCCCGCCGCCGGCGGGACGGTGCTGGTGGACGCCGGCTCCACGACAGCGGCCCTCGCCGAGGCGCTGCCCGCCGACCACGGGCTGACGGTCATCACCAACTCGGTCCCCGTCGCCGACGGCCTGCACCGCGCGGCGACCGACGACCTGCACGTACTCGGCGGGACCGTCCGCGGCCTCACCGGCGGGTGCGTGGGCGCGTCGGTGCTGCGGGCCCTGGAGGCGATCCGGGTGGACGTGGCGTTCGTCGGCGCCAACGGCCTGCACCCCGACCGGGGCCTGACCACCCAGGACCCGGACGAGGCGGCGGTGAAGCACGCCATGTGCGGCGCCGCGCGGCGGGTGGCGGTGCTCGCCGACTCGAGCAAGTTCGGCCACGAGTTCCTCGTCTCGTTCGCCTGCCTCGACCAGGTCGACGTGCTGGTCACCGACTCACCCCCGCCCGGCCCGCTCGCCGCCGCGCTGGACACCCACGGAATCGAGGTCGTGCTGCCATGATCGTCACGCTCACCATGAACCCGTCGGTGGACCGCACCGCGCAGCTGCCCGCGCCGCTGGTGGTGGGCGGGGTCAACCGCATCGCGTCGGTCGACGACTCGCCGGGCGGCAAGGGCGTCAACGTCGCCCGCGTCGTGGCGGCCGGCGGCGTGGAGGCGCGCGCGGTGTTCCCCGCGCCGCCCGGGGACCCGTTCGTGACGATGTGCGCGGCGTCCGGCGTCGCGACGTCGGTGGTGCCGGCGACCGGCGGGGTGCGGGTCAACCTCACCCTCGCCGACCCCGACGGCACCACGACCAAGATCAACGCCCCGGGGCCCGAACTCGACCCCGCCACTCTCGAGCGGGTCCGCTCCACGGTGGCCGACCTCGCCCGCGACGCGCAGTGGGTGGTGCTGTGCGGGTCCGTGCCGCGCGGCGTCGAGGCCGATATTTACGCCGATCTGGTCACCGCCCTGCGACCGGTGGGGGCGCGCCTCGCCGTCGACACCTCCGACGCGCCCCTGGCCGCGCTCGCCGCGCGCCTGCCCGACGCGGCGCCGGACCTGGTCAAACCCAACGGTGAGGAGCTCGGCCAGCTCGCCGGCGTCGACGGCGCGGAGCTGGAGCGCCGCGCCGCCCGCGGCGACACCGCCCCCGTGGTGGCCGCCGCCCGCGCCCTGCGCGACCGCGGCGTCGGCGCGGTCCTGGTCACCCTGGGCGGCGCGGGAGCGGTCCTGGTCGACGACGACGAGACGTGGTTCGCGAACACCCCCGCCGTGCAGGTCAGGTCCACGGTCGGGGCCGGCGACTCCGCGCTCGCGGGATATCTGCTCGCCGGGGCCCGCGGACTCCCGCCGCGGGACCGGCTGGCGTGGGCGGTCTGCCACGGCAGCGTGGCCGCCTCCCTGCCCGGCACCGGGCTGCCGCTCGGCCTGGACCCCGCCACCTTCCGGCCCACCCTCAGACGCCTCGACTGAGGCCCCTCGTCCCCGCCCCACCCCTTCTCATCACGACACGGAGCACGGCCATGAACCAGCCCATCATCGAGACCGCCGCCGTGCGGCTCGACGCCGACCTCGGCGGCACCAAGCAGGAGGTGATCCGGGCGCTGGCCCGGACCCTCGTCGACGCCGGGCGCGCCGATGACCACGACGCCCTCGTGCGCGACCTGCTCGCCCGCGAGGACAAGGCGGCCACCGGCATGAAGGGCGGGATCGCAATCCCGCACTGCAAGTCCGAGGCCGTGACCTCGCCGAGCCTCGCGTTCGCCCGACTCGACCCGCCCGTCGACTTCGGCGCCAAGGACGGACCCGCCGACCTCGTGCTGATGATCGGCGCCCCCGCCGGCGGCGGCAAGGAGCACCTCAAGCTGCTCGCCACCCTCGCGCGGAACCTCGTGCGGGCCGAGTTCGTGGACTCCCTCCGGGCCGCCGCCACGGCCGAGGACGCGGTCGCGGCCATCGAGAAGGTGCTCGCCGCGCAGGAGCAGAAGGCCTCGTCGTCGCCCGCTCCCACGGAGTCCGGCGCCGGTGCGGTGACCACCCCCGATGGCGGCGGCGCGGCGACCACGGCTGGCGGCGCGATGGCCACGGCCGGTGGCGCGGGTACGCCCACCAGCGGTGACGGCGACGCGCCGCTGCGCCTGGTCGCGGTGACCGCGTGCCCCACCGGCATCGCCCACACCTACATGGCCGCGGACTCCCTGGCCCAGGCCGCCCAGGCGCGTGGCGTCGACCTGCAGGTCGAGACCCAGGGCTCGGCCGGCGCCACCGTCCTCGACCCGGGCGTCATCGAGGCGGCCGACGCGGTCGTGTTCGCCACCGACGTCGGCGTCCGCGACCGCGGCCGCTTCGCCGGCAAGCCCGTCGTCGAGTACGGCGTGAAGAAGGCCATCGACGCCCCCGACCGGGTCCTCGACGAGGCGCTGGCCGCCGCGCGCGACCCCCGCGCCCGGCGCGTGTCGGCCGACTCCGGCGACGGCTCGGGGACCGCCGCCTCGGGCGCGTCCGGCGCCGACGAGCACTGGGCCCGCGGACTGCAGCGCGCGGTGATGACCGGCGTGTCCTACATGATCCCGTTCGTCGCGGCCGGCGGCCTGCTCCTCGCGCTCGGCTTCCTCTTCGCCGGCTACGACGTCGCGTTCGTGTGGCAGGAGCTGTCCACCTCGTTCACGCTCACCGACCTGCCCGGCGAGGTCTGGTACCTCGACGGTGAGATCGTCTCCGCCGGCACCGCGGGCGCCGAGGTCCTCACCCACACCGGGCTGCGCCTCTACATCGGTGCGGTGCTGTTCGCGATCGGGCAGGCCGCGATGGGCTTCATGATCGCCGTGCTGTCCGGGTACATCGCCTACGGCCTGGCCGACCGCCCGGGTATCGCGCCCGGCTTCGTCGGCGGCGCCCTGTCCGCGACCCTCGGCGCCGGCTTCATCGGCGCCCTGGTCACCGGCATCCTCGCCGGCTACCTCGTGCGCTGGATGACCACATGGAAGACCCCGCGCTGGCTCTCCGGCCTCATGCCCGTCGTGCTCATCCCGCTCATCGGCTCGCTGGCCATCGGCCTGCTCATGTTCCTGCTGCTCGGGCGGCCGCTCGCCTCGCTGACCTCGGCCATGGAGTCGTGGCTCGGCGGCATGACCGGCTCGTCCGTGATCCTGCTCGGCGTGATCCTAGGCCTCATGATGTGCTTCGACCTCGGCGGGCCCGTCAACAAGGCCGCGTACACCTTCGCCACCGCCGGCCTCGTCGCCGACAACCCGGCCACCCTGCGGATCATGGCGGCCGTCATGGCCGCGGGCATGGTGCCGCCGCTGGCGATGGGCCTGGCCACGGTCGTGCGCAAGCGCCTGTTCAGCCCGGCCGAGCAGGAGAACGGCCGCGCCGCGTTCCTGCTGGGCGCCAGCTTCATCACCGAGGGCGCGATCCCGTTCGCGGCCGCCGACCCGCTGCGCGTGATCCCGTCCATGATGGCCGGCGGCGCCGTCACCGGAGCACTCATCATGGCGTTCTCGGTGGAGTCGTACGCACCGCACGGCGGACTGTTCGTGGTGTTCGCCATCAGCCCGGTGTGGGGTTACCTCGTGGCGATCCTCGCCGGCACGCTCGTCGCCTGCGCGGCCGTGGTCACCGCCAAGTCCGCGCGTCGCACCCCGGCCGTGGCGCCGGCCGCCGCGGCCGAGCCGGTCGCGGCCTGACCACCTGCCGCGGCCGAGCCGGTCGCGGCCTGACCGACCGCCCTGCACGATGGCGGCAAGGCCCGACCCCCGCGCCCCCGCCACTCACCCCACAGGAGGAGACACCATGGCCAGCACCACCGTGATCGTCGGATCGGCCGAGGGCCTGCACGCCCGCCCGGCCGGCATCATCGCCGAGGCCGCCGAGAAGTACGACACGGACATCGAGATCACCTTCGACGGCGAGGAGGCCGACGCCGCCTCCGCCATGCTCATCATGGCGCTCGGCGCGGAGAAGGGCGCCGAGGTCACGGTGAGCGGTGACGACGCCGACGCCGTGGCCGAGATCGCCGCGCTCATCGAGCAGGACCTCGACGCCGACTGACCGTCGCGCCCGCCCGGCGCTCACCGTCGAGAAGACGGTTTCGCCCGTATCGCCCGAGAGGCGACGTGCGAAACCGTCTTCTCGATGAGGCCGAGGGCCCGGGCCTGCGCCGGGGGCCGGGCCTGATGCCCGGCGCCGGGTCTAGACGTCCACCGTCTCCGAAGCGCCCGACCGGGCGAGTGCCGCGAGCTGGCGGGTCGTCGCCCCCGGCAGGTACGCCCGGCCGATCGCCACACCGATCCGCGGCAGATCCGCCTCGTCCCGGAAACAGAGATACACGGGCTCGATCCTCGGATTGAACTTGCTCTTGAAGTGGTGCAGCGACCGGAACCCGTAGTAGGGCTCCAGCGCCTGACCCAGCAGATCGAGTCCGCGGTCGAGGACGGCCACCTCGTCGTCGTCCCCACTGCGAGCCAACGGGGCACCGGACAACGAGACGTAGTCGGCGCCCTCCTCCTTGAACTGCAGGGCCGATCGGGCGATGAGGAACTCGACCATGTTGTTCGCGCCGGGGCCGTTCCGCTTAGGCATGAGGTCCAGCGTCCAGCCCCGCACGCCGCCGTCGGGGCCGCCGCGGTAGACCGGCAGCCACGACAGGGCGGCCTGGACGACCCCCTCGGCGTCGACGGCCAGGGCGATGCGCACGTCGTCGTCGAGCGCCTCCTCCACCGTCCCCAGGGTGAAGCCCATCTCCGGCAACTCCTTGTCCCCGACCCACTGCTCGGAGATCTCCCGCACCTGCGCCAGCACGGACGCCGGCTGCTCGCGCAGCAGGCCGGAAACGAAGGTCGTGCCACTCTTGGTGGCCTTGTTCATGGCGGTGCGGATCTTCTGCCACTTCTTCCCGCTGAACTCCAGGTCGGGCAGGTCCATGATGGTGTCCTCGGCGATCTGCAGCGCCCGCCAGCCGTGCGCGCGCATCCGCTCGGCCGTCTCACCCGACACCGAGAACAGGCACGGTACCGCGGCCTGCGCCTCGGCGAAGTCGACGAACGAGGTGAGGAGCGTGTCGCGGTCGGCGGGGTCCGCCACGGGGTCGGCGAGGGCGATGATCGTGCCGACGTGCATGCGGTAGCCCACGACGCCGTCGGGCTCGCCGATCGCGTCGTCCCGGCTGCCACCGAAGAAGTAATTCATCGGCTGCCACGTGATCATCCACGACATCGTGCTGCCCCCGTGGCGCCGGATGAGCTCGCGGACGCGATCGACCACCTCGTCCGAGTGGACGCCGGAGCCGGTGACGCGCTGCCGGATCCGCACGCCGAACGCGCCGCGGCCCACCACCAGCAGGACGGCCTCACCGATCCACAGCAGGCCGGTGCCGAGGGTGACCGCGCCGAGCGACTCGAAGTCGGCGGCGACGACCAGGGCGGTGACGACGAGGGTGGCGGTCGCGGTGACCACGGCGTACGCCAGGGCCACGCCCCACGCGTGCCGGTACCCGCGGCGGAGCAGCTCGGCGGTCGCCGCGGCGATGAGGACGGACAGGAGCATGCCGGCCAGGCTCACGTCGTCGGCCTCCGTCGGACCGAGGGGACCGTCGGACGGCAGGACGTACACCACCACGTGGACCGCCGCGATGAACCACATGCCCGCCGAGGCCACCAGCCGGGTCTCCCGGCGGGTCCGGGGCGCCAGACCCCGTTCGGTGCGGGAGAAGAACCGCTCCCCGACGAACAGGAACACCACGAAGGCGATGAAGTGCGTCAGATCGGCCAGACTCCCGACGAACAGGAACGACACGATCACGTAGCCGTACAGCACCGCGCGAGCCCGGAGCCGCCACGGCGAGACCAGGGTGGCGGTGGCGGCGGCGAGGACCGCGATCACCGCGGTCGTACAGCCGACGTCCAGCAGCACGGACAACTCGGTGGCCCACTCCCACCCGACGGCGTCCCCGGGTACGATCACCGCGACCGCGCCGAGCACGCCGATGAGCTGGCCGGTCGCGGCAACCAGTGCCGTCCGCGCGGGGCCGAGCCGCCATTCGCCCACACCGATCCCCGCCGCGACCAGCACGAGGAGCGACACGTGCTGCAGCGGCGTGAGCCCGAACCACGGCCCGGTCGCCAGCGTCCACCAGCGACCGCCCTCCAACGCGGGCACGCCGTAGGCGACGTCGGGGAACCAGGAGGCGTCGCGGGCGCTGCTCCACAGGGTCTCGAAGACCAGGCCCGTGACCAGCAGTGCCGCGACGATCACGGCGGTGACGGGCAGGCGTCTCGCAGCGGTGGCGATCGCGTGGCCGGCGGTGGTGAAGGGGGACCGGGCGGCGGGGTCGTCGGTCTTCTCGGTGATCTGTTCGGTGCTCACAAGGGGACCTCCGGCGAGGGGACGGCTCAAGTATGAGCCCGCCGGGGTGAACCTGTTGTTATTTCGTCAGCGACAGTGCTGTGAGGACGGTCTCCACCTCGGCCCGGTCACCGCCGCGCAGACCCAGGAGCGGCCGGGGCAGGCAGTCGTCCGGAGCGAGGCCGAGCAGTTCGGCGACGGCCGCCACCACCCGCAGGCTCCCGTGCCGGGCGAAGAGGTCCCACAACGGGGCGAGCCGGTCCGACGCGGCGAGCGCCTCCCCGCTGTCGCCCGCCAGCGCCGCGCGGGCGATCTCGAGGGCAGGGTCGGGCAGCGTGCCGGCGAGGACGGAGTACCAGCAGGAGCAGCCACCGAGGAGCGCCGCGGCGGCCGAGGGATCGCCGGACACCCCCAACCCGACGCGCGCGGGCACGGCCGTCCGGAGCCGCGCGATGTGCTCGCGCGCGGCCTCCGCGTCGGGCGGGGGTGGTGGGATCTTGACCGACGCGACCGCCGGCAGCTCCGCCAGGCGGGCGTAGAGCTCGGGGGTGAAGTCGAACCGGGTGGTACCGGGGTTGTCGTAGACCACCATCGGGACGGACAGCTCGGTCGCGACGTCGGTGTACAGGCCGACCACGTCGTCGGCGGTGAGCGGCTGGTAGCTCATGGGGGCGAGCATCACCGCCGAGGCCCCGGCCGCCTGCGCGTCGTGGGCGAGAGCCCGCACGTGAGAGGTCCGCAGCGCGCTGATGCCGACGATCACCGGGACGTCGCCCGCGCTCTGCACGGTCAGCTCGGCCACGCGGCGCCGCTCGGCCCGGTCGAGGTACGCGTACGAGCCGGTCGAGCCGAGGGCGCCGACCGTATCGACCCCGGAGCGCACCAACCGCTCGACGAGCCCTGCGTAAGCGCGCTCGTCGACACGGTCGTCGCGCAGCGGGGTGAGGGGGAACGCGCTCAGGCCGGTGGTCACGGCCGCGCTCGCCGCCCCGGCCCGGTCGGCCGTCACAGCGTCAGCACCCGCCCGCACACCACCAGGTGCACCTCGTCGCAGCACTCGGCGACGGTCTGGTTGAGCGCGCCGAGCAGGTCGCGGAACACCGCGCCGGAGCGGTACTGCGGTACGACCCCCGAGCCGACCTCGTTGGTCACCAGCACCACGTCCGTCCGATCCTCAAGGACGGCGCACAGCACGTCGAGACGCTCGTCGACCGCCGCGCGGGCCTCGTCGACCGGGGCGTCCCACAGACCGAGGTCGTCGACCGTCGTGGTGAGCCAGGTGCCCAGGCAGTCCACGAGGACCGGGCCCGGTGCCTCGCGAACGGCGGTGGCCACGTCGGGAGACTCGACCGTGCGCCACGACGCGGGCCGGTGGGCGCGGTGGTGGGCGACGCGCTTGGCCCAGTCGGGATCGTCGAGCTCGTCGGCGGGGAGGCCCGGTGCCACGAACGTCACCGCGTCGATCCCGGAGGTGGACTCGGACTCGGCGAGCAGTCGCACCGCGTGCCGGGACTTCCCGGACCGCACGCCGCCGGTGACCAGGACACGCATCAGGTTCGCCGCCCCCGGCCGGCCACGGGCACTATCGCCGCCCGCGGGTGAAGTAGAGGATCGGCCCGATGAAGTTGACCACGATGATCGCGGCCCACTTGCCCTTGGAGCCGTTGATCTTCGCGGCCGGCCGCGCGGCCAGGTCCGCCCATGCGGACACGGCGAGCGAGATCTGCAGGGCGACCAGCGCCCACAGGCCCGCTCGCTGGGCGTCGTTCAGTTCGCTGATGCGCTTCTTCCGGGCCATGCCGGGCCTCCTCCGTCGATGTGGTGACCTGACTCTAGAGGGTCGCGCGCCGTGTCGATCCCCGGACGGCGGCGCCCGACGGCGGGGTTTCCGGGCAGCAGTCGACAGGTGACGTCGTGACGGGCGGCGTCGGCGAGCGGGCCGGCGTGCCCAGGGAGCCCGGCGTGTGTGGGGTCCGTCGCCGCCGAGCCCGGTCCCGCTCAGCCATCGACGGCGGCTCCCAGTCCTTCTGGCCTGACGCGGAACCGCACACGGACGTACCGTCGGTGTATGACCCCGCAGGCAGCATCGCCCGTCTTCCTCGGTTCCCGGTACGCCACCGAGTTCCCCGAGCTCGGCGTGCCGTGGAAGGCGGCCGAAGCGTCGGATCCGCGACTCCTCGCGCTCAACGAGTCGTTGGCCGCCGAGCTGGGCCTGGATCCGGAGTACCTGCGCGGTGAGGAGGGGGTGCGGCTGTTCACCGGCAACCACGTGCCGGACGGCGCCACGCCGGTCGCCCAGGCCTACGCCGGACACCAGTTCGGCGGGTACTCGCCGCGGCTGGGCGACGGGCGCGCGCTGCTGCTCGGCGAGCTGCCCGACGGTCGCGACCTGCACCTCAAGGGCTCGGGCAGGACCCCCTTCGCGCGCGGTGGCGACGGTCTGGCCGCGGTCGGTCCCATGCTGCGCGAGTACCTCATCAGCGAGGCGATGCACGCCCTCGGCGTGCCCACCACCCGCGCACTCGCCGTGGTGGCCACGGGCAACACCGTGTACCGCGAGACCCCGCTGCCCGGGGCGGTGCTGGCGCGCGTCGCCGCGAGCCACCTGAGGGTGGGGACGTTCCAGTTCGCGCGGTCGACCGACGACGGCGAGCTGTTGCGTCGGCTGGCCGACCACGCCATCGCCCGGCACCACCCGCACGCCGCGGACGCGGAGAACCCGTACCTGGAGCTGTTCACCTCCGTCGTCGGCAGCCAGGCCGACCTCGTGGCGCGCTGGATGCTCCTCGGGTTCATCCACGGCGTCATGAACACCGACAACACGACCATCTCCGGCGAGACCATCGACTACGGGCCGTGCGCGTTCATGGACACCTTCGACCCGGCGACCGTGTTCAGCTCGATCGACACCGGCGGGCGCTACGCCTACGCCAACCAGCCGCCGGTGCTGCAGTGGAACCTCGCCCGCTTCGCCGAGACCCTCGTGCCGCTCGTCGACCCGGAACCGGAGGAGGCGGTCCGCCTGCTCACCGAGGTCCTCAACACCTTCCCGGAGAAGTACCAACGGGCGTGGACGGCCGGGATGCGGGACAAGCTGGGACTGTCGCCCGAGGTCCCGGACGCCGAGGCGAACGCCCTGATCGAGGAGCTGTCCCGGCTCCTCAACGCGACCCGGCCCGACCACACCGGCTTCTTCCGCGCCCTCGGCGCGGCCGCGGCGGGCGACAACGCTCCGGTCCGCGAGCACGTCGGCACCCTGGCGGAGGGCTGGCTCTCGACGTGGCGGGCCCTCGGACCCGACCAGGGATCGATGGCCCGTGCCAATCCGCTCTACATCCCGCGCAACCACCTCGTCGAAGAGGCCCTCGACGCGGCCACGGCAGGGGACATGGCCCCGTTCACTGAACTCCTCGTCGTCGTCACCGATCCCTACACCGAGCGCCCGGGGCGCGAGCGCTACGCACAACCGGCCCCTCCGGACGCCGCGAAGCACGTCACCTACTGCGGAACCTGAGGCGAAACTCATCACAGTACAGGCGTATTGACAGGAAGCATTTACTTATTTAACTCTGCTGTTTGTCAGCCGTTCGTATGACACTGAGGTTGTTACATCAATCTCGCGGAGCGCCGGTGGGCGCCCCTGGGGGTCATGAAGTGCGAATATTCATCGCGGACAGCGGCGGCGGCTACCGGCAGCCCTCGAGGATACTTGGACGGTTCGTCGACAACCTCGCTGAATGGACAGGTGCCCGGGAGGCTGTCAGGGTGCAGTGGCCCACCCCGGGGCAGGTGAACCCGCGGCGATCCCACACCTGGGAATCCGCGGCCGCCGCCGGCGTGGCCGACCTCAGTCGGCTCGTGCGCCTGCATCCGTCGGACCCCCTCGTGCTCATCGGCGTCTGCAGCGGCACGCGCGTCATCTACGACTGGATGGACGCCCACCCGGAAGACCTCGACCGTGTGGTGGCCGTCGGGATGATCGGCGACCCGTACCGACCGCGCGACCGCTGGCTCGACGGCACCCCGGACCCCGGCGGGCAGGGCGTGGCCGGCCTGCGACGCGGCCCGATCCCCGAGCGCACCCACTGGGTGTCCGTGCCGGGGGACCCGCTGAGCGGCGTGCTCCCGGACTGCCTCCTGCGGGGCGTCGTCCGCGCCTCCGCCCTGGCCCCCGACCAGGTCTACGACGAGTTGCTCGAGGACCTGCCGGACACCCGGCCGCGCCTGGCCGCCCGACTCAAGCTGGCGCAGCAGCCCGCGCAGTGGTCGCCGCAGCTCCTGCGCCGACTCGACGACGCCGTGGCCGTCCTGACGACCTATCGAGAGCGCGAGTACGCGGCCATGTATGAGTCCGGTGAGGACGGGGCGTCCCCGCTGACACGGCTCGCCGCGGCCATCGTCGACCTCGTGGCCGCACGCGACCGCGAGGGCGGCGGCGACTCCGGCCAAAGCGGCGACGGCGGCGTCGCCGGACACGGGCTCGGTTCGGGCGCCGGCTGGTCGCACGGGGCGCGGCCGCAGCTCAGCGAGTACGCGTCCGGGCTGGCGTAGCGAACGGCCGACCCCAGCCCGCGGCGCCGACCGGTCCGCGGCCGCGGTCGCGGAGCAGTTCCTCGAACGCCGCCGCGGACCGGGGCGTCGGGAGCAGCCCCGCGTTGGCGTCGGCGAGCAGTGAGTTCACGGTCTCCCGCGCGCACGTCTTGTTGGAGCCGAGGAACCCGCGCGGGCCGCGCTTGATCCAGCCCACGACATACAGGCCGGGGACGACGCTGCCGTCGACGGCGTCGAGGACGCGGCCCTCGCGGCTGGGGATCGTCGCGGTGTCCGGGTCGAACGGCACGCCCGGCACCTCGACCCCGCGGTAGCCGACCGACCCCAGCACGAGACCCGCCGGGATGATCTCCTCCGAACCGGCTCGCGGCACCGCGCGGACCCGGCCCGTCTCGCCGCCGACGAGGTCGGTGCGCACCACGCGCAGGCCCTCGGCCCGCTCCGAGCCCACGACCTCGACCGGGGCGGTCTGGAATCGCAGGATGATCCGCCGGCGCTCGGTGGCGTCGGGACCGCTGGTGTCGTCGGGACCGGCGGGACTGTCGAGGCCGTCCGCGGGCGCCTCCCCTCCGGCGGGGCGGGCCGCGATGCGGGCCAGGTACTCCGCCTTCAGCCGGCCCTGGCGGGTGGTCGCGGCGTCGGGGTCGATGCCATCCGGGGCGTCGACGCGCAGGTCGATGTCGTCCCGGGCGGCGAGTCCGACCAGCTCGGGCAGCGTGAACGCGGCGTGCTCCGGGCCGCGGCGGCCGAGCACCACGACTTCGCGGACCCGGCTGTCTCGCAGCGCCTCCAGGGCGTGGCGGGCGATGGAGGTGTCGGCGAGCCGCTCCGGGTCGGTGGCGAGGATGCGCGCCACGTCGAGGGCCACGTTGCCGTTGCCGACGATCACCGCGCGCTCGTGATCCAGCGGGACGTGGGCGTCCGCGTGGTCCGGGTGGTCGTTGTACCAGGCCACGACCTCGGTGGCCGACGTGCTCCCGGGCAGATCGGTGCCGGGGATGTCCAGCGGGCGGTCCGTGCCGGCGCCGGTCGCGTACACCACCGCGTGATGATGGGCCGCCAGTTCCGCGGCCGTGACGTCCTCGCCGACGTGCACCCCGAGGCGGTACCCGAACCCGGGCTGGTCCTCGATCGCCCGGAACAGGTCGGCCACCGCGCGCGTGCTGGTGTGGTCGGGCGCCACCCCATGCCGGGCCAGGCCGTGCGGCACGGACAGTCGCTCGAACACCGTCACCTCCACCCCGGGCTGGCGGAGCAGTTCGTCGGCGGCGTACAGCGCGGCCGGACCGGCGCCCACCACGGCCACCCGCACGGTCGTGCGCGTGGGGCCGAGGCGCACGAGCGTGGGGACGCGCGCCTGCGGCCGGGAAGGGCGGTCGTCGCCGGTCAGTTCGGCGTTGATCTGCAGGAAGTCGTGCTGCTCCGGGGCCAGCTCGGTGTGCGGCACGATCGCCCCGACCGGGCACGCACCCACGCACGCCCCGCAGTCCACGCAGGACACCGGGTCGATGTAGAGCATCTCCGCCGTGGCGAAATCCGGCTCGTCGGGCGTCGGGTGGATGCAGTTGACCGGGCACGCGTGGACGCACGAGGCGTCCGCGCAGCAGGCCTGGGTGATGACGTGGGGCATGGGTGGGTGCCTGTCCGGGAGGGTGCGGTCAGTCGCGGAACGCCACGGGCGGCTCGCCGCGGTACCGCGAGGGTCGTCCGTCGATCTTCAGGGCCCTCCACAGCCGGCGGGACGTCCGGTTCATCAGTCCCGACTCCTCGGCGAGCATCCGGACGTCACCGAAGAGGTCGGACAGGAACCGCTGCGACTCAGGGCTGTCCCAGTACAGTTCGCGGACGACCTCGTCGGGGATGTCGAAGGTCTCCCGGAACTCGCGGGTCGGCTTGAGGATCGCGTCGCACAGCACCCGCATGATCACCGGGAACAGCAGGGAGACGAGGTACGCGTCCCGTCGGGACAGCTTGGGGGCGTTCCGCGCGACGTAGGTGTGCGCGAACGAGATGTGGCGCGCCTCCTCGGCGACGTGGATCTCCATGATCCGCGACAGCACCGGCGGCAGGGAGTCCGAATTGCGCAGGACCTGCTTCTGCGTGTGGTCGATCGGCTCCTCGCCGGCCAGTACGCCGATGAAGAACGCGACCGGGAAGCGACCGGCGGCCAGCGGGAGGATCGGGGAGAGTCGACGCATCCAGCGCGGCATGCCCGGGACGTCCGCCCCGATCTGGTTGACGCCCTGCTGGAACATCTGCGTGTGGTGGCACTCCTCGGTGGCCTCGTGGGTGAGGTACCGGAACTCCGCGGAGCCGTTCTCGGCCTTGAAGACGTACTGCATGATCCCGCGGATGAGGATGTTCTCGAACTGCAGGCCCACCTTCATGATGTTGGCCTGACGCCACAGCCCGATCTCGATCTGCTTCTCGAGCGGCTGGGACTTGTACCAGGGGTGACCACCGAGCGGATCGATCCCGGCGGGCAGGACCCAGCGCTCGTCCGTGGGGTCCACGGAGAAGTCAGGGTGGTCCCAGGCGATGTCCTTGAACGGGTCGAAGCTGCGGTGCACGGAGGCGTGCGACAGGCGGCGGAGCGTGTCCTCGTACTCGTCTGTGCTCGCCGTGGGGGCGGGTGCGGCTGCGGACATGATCTTCCTTCCGGTCACCGACCCGGCGGGTCGGGAGGCGTGGAATCCAGCGGATGAGACAGAGGGACATCCGCGATCTATTTGTCTCTGACGCTAGACACAGAGGCCCGATTCGTCAAGCAGTCATGAGGGGATTGTCAGCTCGGCCGGCGCGCGCCGCTGGATCAGCTCTGCCGACGCGAGCCGCGCGGGATCAGCCCTGCGGGTGAGCGCCGAGGAGGGGGCCGAGGTGGTTCCGGGCGAAGGCCCGGGCGACGGCGGGGTCGTCGAGGTCGATGGTCGTCGACGGCGTGAGGACGAAGGAGACGACCAGTCGGGCGGTCAGCTCGGCCACGACCAGCACCTCCTCGTCGCTGCGCGGGTCGGGTGCGGCGCGGCTGATCTCCGCGGCGAGGAAGTGCGCGGCGGCGGTGATGAGCGGCGCGCCCTGGACGGTGAAATGGGGGACGGTCGCCTCGGGCTCGGTCTCGAGGAGGCGGTTGAGCAGGTCGTGATCGCGGAGCGTCTGCACCGTGAACGCGAAGCCCTCGGTGAGCTTGTCCTCGATGGACTCGTGCGCGTCGAGCTCCTGCTGGAGATCGCCGAGGAACCACGACGCCTCCCGCAGCAGCGTCGCCTCCACAAGCTCCTGCTTGTTGGCGAACCTGCGGTACAGGGTCATCCGCGCCAGGCCCGCCCGCCGGGTGATGTCGTTCATCGTCGACCGGGCGATCCCGACACTCTCGAATTGAGCGGCGGCCGCGTCGAGGAGCTGTTCGCGGATCGGGTCGTCGACCTCGACGGCGTCCGGCAGTCCGCGTCCGGAACGGAGCATCGCCAGGGGGTCGGACGACGGGTTCTCGCTCATGGGGTCGATTGTCCCACCCCGCCGCGGCCGTGCCGGACCTCGCGCGCGGTCATGCCCCACCACCGGCGCGCGTACTGGCTGAAAGTGGTCGCGTCACCGAGGTCGAGGGCCGAGGCGATCTGGTACAGCGGGATCTCCGTGGTGGTGAGCAGCCGCGCGGCGACCTCACGGCGGACCTCGTCGCGGACCGCGGAGAAGCTCGTGCCCTCGCCCGCCAGGCCGCGCTGCAGCGAGCGGGGTGACATGGACAGCAGCCCGGCGATCCGCGCGAGGGACGAGGCGCCGGCGTCGAGGGACTGGTGGAGCGCCGCGCGGGTCCGGTCGGTCAGGCTCCGGCGGTCGGTGGGCACGTGCTGCTCGAGGTACCGCAGCGCCAGCTGTTGCACGGCGTCGTCGCCGCCCGAGATCTCCCGGCCCAGGAGGTCGGACGGCACGCGCAGGACGGCGGACGGTGTCGACGGCGTGATCGGCGCGCCGAAGAGCGACTCGTACTGCGTGGCGTCGGTGTTGAGCGGGCCCGGGAGCTCGACGGAGAGCAGCCCGTAGTCGCCGCCGAGCACGGTGCGCATGGCCCGGTGTAGGAAGAGCAGCACGAGGTCGACGGCCTGGGGCGGGATGAGTTGGGCGGGGTCCCGGTAGCCGAACCGCACGCCCAACACGTCCGGCTCGCCGCGCGGATCGGGGACGACGGTGATCTCGATCGACCTCGAGTGGAAGAACAGGTACTTGGAGGTCATCTCGAGCGCCTCGGTGGTGGTCCGCGCGTTCTTCACGACCACCGCGACGGGGCCGAGCATGTCGAGGTCCTGGTGTTCGGCCACGCGGAGCCCGAGGTCGGGGCATCCGAGTTCGGCGGCCGCGGTCTCCAGCAGGAGCGCGATCGACAGGTCCTCGACCAGCATCTCGTCGCTGTCCAGGGCGCCGTGGGGCAGGCCGGAGCGCCGGGCGAGGTCGTCGGCGTCGCCGCCGAGTCCGGCCACGACGGCGCGGACGCCCCGCAGCCCCGCGGATCGGATGAACGCCATGGGAGCACTCTGGGCGACGTGGCGCGAAAGAGCAACTTGTTGGCGCATTACGGAAACCATCGCTCGCCGCGGGCGGTTACGGTACGTGGCATGACTGGTAGCACCCACCTCTCGGACGGGCTGGGCACCGAGCCCGCCGACCCGCTGGACCTGCTCATCGTCGGAGCGGGGATGTCGGGGATCGACCTGGCCCACCACGTCCACCGCGCCTTCCCGGACTGGCGCTGGGAGATCCACGACGTCCACGACGACCTGGGCGGGACCTGGCACACGTTCCGCTACCCGGGCATCCGCTCGGACTCGGACATGGCGACCTTCGGCTTCCCCTTCCGTCCCTGGCCCCACGACTCGACGCTCGGCAACGGCGAGGACATCAAGGAGTACATCCGCGACACCGCCCGCGAGGCCGGCGCGCTCGACCGTCTCCACCTGGGCTCGTGGGTGGCGGACGCCGACTGGCGTAGCGACGTGCAGCTGTACCGCGTGACCTGCCGGACCGCGGACGGCGAGCGCATCGTGTGGGCCCGCCGCGTGCACTTCGGCTCGGGCTACTACTCGCACGAGGAAGGCTTCCGCCCGGAGTTCCCGGGCGAGGAGGACTTCCGCGGGCAGATCATCCACCCGCAGCAGTGGCCGGAGGACCTCGACTACGCCGGCCGACGGTTCGTGGTGATCGGCTCGGGCGCGACCGCGGTGACGCTGGTCCCGGCGCTGGCGGACCTCGGCGCGGACGTGACGATGCTGCAGCGCACCCCGAGCTACATCGGCCCACTGCCGGAGAAGGACGTCATCAGCGCGGTGTGGAGGAGGCTGCTACCGGCGCCGTGGGACCACCGGGTGGCCCGGCTCAACCACGGCGCGCGCGACACCGCGCAGTTCGTGATCGCGCAGCGACTGCCATGGCTGTTCAAGGCGGCGCTGCGGGCGATGCAGCGCCGCTACCTGCCGGCGGAGGAGATCGACCGGCATTTCACGCCGCCGTACCGGCCGTGGGACCAGCGCGTGTGCAAGGCCCCCGACGGCGACATCTTCCGGGCCATGCGCCGCGGCGCCGCGCGGGTGGTGACCGGGCACATCGACCGGTTCACCGAGACCGGCATCCGCCTCACCACGGGCGAGCACGTCGACGCGGACGTCATCATCACCGCGACCGGCCTGCGGCTGCAGGTCTTCGGGCGCGGCACGCTGAGCATCGACGGCGAGCCGCTCGACATCCCGTCGCTGGCCACGTACCGCGGCATGATGCTGGCGGGCGTGCCCAACGTCAGCTTCACCGTGGGCTACATCAACTCGTCGTGGACCCTGCGCGCGGACATGGTCTCGCGCTACATGGTCCGCCTGTGGGGGTCCGGCGAGGACGTCTACGCGCCGCGACTGCCCGACGGACCGGCCGACCAACTCCTGCTGGACTTCGACGCCGGCTACATCCGGCGTGACGGTCACCTGTTCCCCAAGCAGGGTGCCTCGCGACCGTGGCGCTACGTGCAGAACTTCCTGGTGGAGATCCCCGAGCTCGCGTTCGGTGACCAGCGCCGCGAGATGGCGTTCGGGGAGGACGTGGTCCTGACCGGCGCCCGCCGCGCGCCGGGTGGCGTCGGTGGTGCCGCCGTGCGTGAGGTGACCGAGATGAGCGACGACGAGGTGGCCCGATCATGACCCGTTTCCTTCCACGCCGGAACGCCGGACTGTCCGGGCGGGCCGCCTCCGACGGGCCGGGCAGACGCGTGCTCATCACCGGGGCGGCCTCGGGGTTGGGTCTGGCGCTGGCCCGGGAGTACCTGGCGCTCGGCGACGAGGTGATCCTCACCGACGTCCACGCCGATCCGCCCGCCGCGGTGCAGGGGCTGCCCGGGCGGTGGTCGTACCGCCGCCTGGACGTCACATCCGACGCCGACTGGGCGTCCGCGGCCGAGGACATCGACTCACTGGACATCCTCGTCAACAACGCGGGCATCGCGGTCGGGGGTTCCCTGGAGACCACGTCCATGGAGTCGTGGCAGCGGATCGTGGACATCAACCTGCTCGGCGTCGTGCGGGGCTGTCGCGCGCTCGCGCCGAAGCTCGGTCGAGGCGGACGTCTGGTCATCACCGCCTCGGCGGCGGGGCTCGTCCACGCGCCGAAGATGGGGGCGTACAACGCGACCAAGGCCGCCGCGGTCGCGCTGGGGGAGACCTTGGACGCGGAGCTCCGGTCACGCGGGGTGTCGACGTCGGTGATCTGCCCGCAGTTCTTCCGGTCGGGTCTGGCGGAGTCGCTCTCCGGTGACGACCCGAAGGCGGACGAGATGGCGCGGAAGCTGCTCACGCGGACGCACCTGACGTCGGAGATCATCGCCCGGCGGTCGGTGCGGGGCATTGAGGCCCGGCGGGTGGTCATCACGCCCGACGCGCTGGCCACGGTCTTCTGGTACTCCAAGCGCTTCTCGCGTGTGCCGTTCCTCGCCTCGACGCGCCTCATCGGCCGGGCGGTGGCGCGCCAGGGCTGACACCGCGGCGGGCCGCGCGCCGAGACTGGTGCGGTAGCGGCTTCGCCCGCGCCGGGGTCAGTTCCTCGGGTAGACGAAGCCGCGCCGGACGTCGACGCCGACGGGCTCGCCGACCCGGCCTGGCACCGCGGTCCCGGCCGGGGCGAGGACCCTGAGCTCGGTGTCGCCGTGGCGGCAGATGACCGTCCTCCCGCTACGACCGTAGAGGGAGGTGACGAACTCCGCGCCGATGCGTCCCGCGGCCTGCCCGGGCGCGGCCAGGTCGAGTCTGCCGGGGAGCAGCGCAAGGGTGGCGGGGCCGGTCACCGTGCCGGCGGGCCCGGTGAGGACGTCGGCACCGAGCGTGATGCCCCCGTCGTCGGAGCGGAACCCGTCGCCGTCGACCGTCCCGTCGACGAGCGTGGCGTCGTGTAGGAACCCGGCGACGAAGGCGCTGTTCGGCGCGGCGTCCAGCCGGTCGGGCACGTCGCACTGCACGAGTCGTCCCCGGTGCAACACGGCCACCTCGTCGCCGAGCGCGAGGGCCTCGCCCCGGTCGTGGGTCACGTGGATCATCGTGAGGTCGTGCTCGGCGGCGAGCCGGCGCAGGACCAGCCGGAGCGAGGCGCGCAGCGGCTCGTCGAGCGCGGACAGGGCCTCGTCGAGCAGCAGGACGCCCGGTCGCGCGACGATGGCCCGGGCGAGCGAGACCCGCTGACGCTGCCCACCGGACAGGGTGTCGGGCCGGCGCCGGGCGAACTCTCCCAGCTCGACGGTCTCGAGCGCCTCGGCGACCAGTGCGCGTCGGCGTGCGGTCGGCACCTTCGCACGGCGCAGCGGGTAGGCGACGTTGTCCGCCACGCTGAGGTGGGGCCACACGGCGTGGTGCTGGAAGACCATGCCGAGGCCGCGCTCCTCGGGCGGGAGGTGGATTCCGTCGCCGACGAGGGTGCGGTCGCCGACCCGGATCGTGCCCGCCGAGGGGCGCTCGAACCCGGCGACGGCGCGGAGGAAGGTGGACTTGCCGGAGCCGGACGGGCCCACGAGGGCGAGGATCCGGCCGGAGTCCACGCGGACGTCGAGGTCCTCCAGGGCGACGGTTTCGCCGAAGCGGACGCTGACGCCGCGGGCGTCGAGTTCAGGCACGGATCCTCCCGGATGCGGCGTCGGACCCGGTGTCGGGCCGGGTGTAGCGGGCGCCGAAGGCGGCCAGGACGAGCAGGCCCACCGCCATGAGCACCACGGACAGGGCGGAGGAGGCGTTGTAGTCCCCGGCCCGCTGGTATTGGAAGATCACCACGCCGAGCGTCTGGGTGCCCGGCGCCACGAGCAGGACGGAGAGCGTGAGCTCCCGCACCGCGGTCACGGCGACCATGACCGAGCCGATCCCGGCGGCGGGCAGGGCCATGCGCACGCTCGTGTCGATCCGCGAGCGCAGCGCCTTCGCGCCGCCGATCCGGGCGGCCTCCTCCATCGACGAGTGGATCCCCGCCAGTGGGCCGCGGACGGTCTGGACCACGATCGCGGTGAACGCGGTGACGTACGCGCCGAGGATGACCCAGCGGGTGTTGAACAGCCCGGTGTAGCGGCCGAGGATGAGCCACCCCGTGGCGATGACGAGGCCGGGGACGGCCTGCGGCAGCAGCACCGACATGAGGAGCGGCTCGCGGTCGCGTCCGGCCAGGCGGGTGGTGAACAGTCCGACGAGCAGTCCGAGGACGCCGCAGATGAGCGCCGCTCCGAACGCGAGGACGACGGAGTTCGTGACGCCGTCGATCGTGGTGGAGGCGGTCAGCGCCCGACGGAAGTTGTCCAGGGTCGCGGTCTCCAGCGTGAGGGGCACGCCCGGTGCGGGGAGGAGGGCCCGGACTGCCAGGCCGACGAGCGGGGCGAGGGTGACGAGGACGCTGACGGTCCACGCGATCACGGCCAGGGGCAGTCGCGACCGGCCGAGGACCTGCGGCGCGGCGGGCCGCCCGGTGCCACCGAACTCGACCGACCCCTTGGTGACCTGCCGGTCGAGCAGCGTCCCCAGGACGCCGATGAGCAGCAGCACCACCCCGATCTGGGAGACGGTCTGCAGCGGCGAGACCACGGACCCCGATTCGAGGAACCGGTAGACCATCGTCGATAGCGTCTCGTACCCGGCGGGCAGACCCACGATCACGGGGATGCCGAAGTCACCGATCCCGCTGACGAAGGTCAGGGTGAACGCCGCCGCCATGGCGGGCCGGATGAGGGGCAGGGTGACGTCGAGGTGGGTGCGCGTCGGGCGGGCACCGGAGAGGCGGGAGGCCTCCTCGAGCTCCGCGGGGATCCGTCGGAGCGCGGCCGCGACGACGAAGTACGCCATGGGGTAGGCGTGCAGGGTGAGCAGGAAGATGACGCCCGTCCCGCCGTAGAAGTTCCACGGCGCGAACCCGAACAGCCGGTCGAGGAGCCCGCCGTCGGTGAGCAGTCCGCTCCACGCGATGGCCCCGATGAAGGGCGGGATGAACAGCGGCGTGAGCAGCAGCAGGCGCAGCGCCCCGCGTCCCGGCAGGTCGGTGCGGTCGAGCAGGAACGCCATCAGCGTCCCGATGATGACGGCCCCGACAGCCGAGAGCAGGGAGCTGACGAGGCTGTTGGCGGTGGCCGTGAGCAGGCCCTGGTCGATGAGTTCGGGAAGATGGTTGGCCCCCAGTCCCAGCGAGACGACCAGGGCCAGGGGGAGCACCATGACGCCCGCGAGGGACGCCCACAGGGCCAGCCTGAGTGGGAGCGCCACCTACCGGACGGCCTCGTTGAAAGCGGCCACGGCGTCGTCGCGGGAGGCGGCGATCGCCTCGAGGTCCTGGTCGAAGAGGACGATGTCGGCGAGTGCGGGGGCGCCCTCGGGGCTTCCGGCGTCCTCGCGCACGGGGAGGTAGCTCTGGTCGACGGCGATCTCCTGGCCCTTCTTGGAGACGAGGAAGTCGAGGAAGAGCTTCGCGGCCTCGGGGTTGGGCGCGTCGGCGAACACGGCACCGGGCTGGGTGATGTAGGGGACGCCCTCATCGGGATAGCTCACGGCGATGGGCGAGCCCTGGGCGGCGAGGTCGCGGACGAGATAGTCCACCACGATCCCGACGGGCCGGGAGCCCTCGGCGACGGCCTGCGAGACGGGCCCGTTGGACTCGGCGACCTGCGGGTTGTTGGCGCCGAGCTGTTCGATCCACTCCTCCCCCAGGTCCGGCTGCAGGCTCCACGCCGCGGCGTTGAAGGCGGCCGCGCCGGAGACGTCCGGGTTGGGCAGGATGATCCGGTCGGCGTACTCGGGCTCGGTGAGCCCGGCCCACGAGGTCGGAGGCTCGGTGATCTCGGTGGTGTTGTAGGCGATCACGGTGGGGATGATGCGGGTGCCGACGTAGAAGCCGTCCGGGTCGATCGCCACGTCGGACAGGGCGTCGGCCTCGCTGGGCTCGAACTCCTGGAAGAGGTCCTGGTCCTTGTAGTCCTCGAAGGTGGGCACGTCGGCGGCGAGCAAGATGTCCGCGGCGACCCCGCCGGTGGTCTTCTCGGCCTCGATGCGCGCCTTGAGGTCGCCGGTGCCGGCGCGGAAGACCTTCACCTCGATGTCCGGCTGCTCCTCGTTGAACGCGGCGATGATCTCGTCGATCTTGGCCTGCGGCTCAGAGGTGTAGAGGGTCACCTCGCCGGAGGCCTCCGAGGAGGTGGCGCCCTCACCGGATTCCGGGGCCGCGGGCTCGGAACACCCCGCGAGCCCGAGGGCCCCGGCGGCGAAGACCGCCACTGACGCCAGTACCGCCCGACGACCAACAGACCGCGACACGCGACCACTTCCTATCTGCACCATGAAACGGACACTCCATCCTGGCACCCTCGTCGGTCCGGCTCGGGAGTACGGGGTGAACCCACGGTGAATTCGGTGCCGACCGCCGACCGGATGAGAACCGGAGCCGGCCGCCGACCGGATGCGCACCGGCACCGAGCGCTGAACCGGCGCCGAGCGTTGACCGGATGCGAACCGGCGCCGCGGAGGGCACGGTGGAGTCATGACTGATTCCAACGCCATCACCGTCGAGCGCGTGATCGACCACTCGGCGGCTGAGATCTTCGACTTCCTGTCCAACCCGGAGAACCACGCCCGCCTGGACGGCTCGGGCTTCGTGCGCGGCGACTACAAGACCGACCGCATCCAGCAGGTCGGGGACGTGTTCGCCATGGACATGGAGGGCGAGCACATGGGCGGCGAGTACCGCACCGAGAACCACGTCACCGGGTACGCCAAGGACAAGCTGCTGGCCTGGCAGACCGCGCCCGCGGGCACCGAGCCCAAGGGCTGGGAGTGGGTCTGGGAGCTCGAGGCCCAGGGCCCGGACTCCACGCTGGTCCGCCATACCTACGACTGGTCCAAGGTCACCGACAAGGACCTGCTCAAGAAGGTGTCGTTCCCGCTGGTGTCGGAGAAGCAGCTCGAGGACTCGCTGGGCAACCTCGCCGCGGCCGTCGCCGGCTGAGCGAGCAGCCCACCCCGGCTCGCCCCCTGCCCGACCAACGATCCGCCCCTCGGATCTCGATCCGCCCCCGGAACCCCGGGGGCGGATCGCATTCGGAGGGGCGGATCGCCGCGCCTGCCCCCGCCGCGCAACTATCGGACCCCGTCTTCGCCTCCGGCTCCGCCCGCCCTAGTCGATCTTCTTCAGCGCCGAGCCCTTGTGCATGGCCATGTGGCCGGTCTTGTCGCTCTCGATCTCGTACTGCGGCTCGTCCTTGCTGCACCTACGCATGCGCCCCTTGAACTCGACGTCCTCGGTGTGGACATCGCGGATCACTCCGCGCACCATCCCGGCCTCGGAGTTCCATTCGACGTGGTCGCCCTTCTTGAAGTCGCTCATGACGCCAGTATGGGGGCCGGACGACGACAAGGTGAGCCATCTCACGCACTCGATCCCGCCCGCCGTCGGATCTGCCGGACCTGTGCCGTGAGCTGCACGCCCGCACGTCAGCGGTCGCCCCGTGCACCGGTCGGGCTGACCCCGGATCCCGCTCCGGGGGTTGCGGGGCCCCTCCCGCCTCTTCGTAGTGTCGGCGGCCGTCCGACAAACGACGTCGAAGCAGACAAACCAGAAGCAGACGAACGAGTCGTGGAGCACGACACGAGACCTTCAGGAGGTCACGAGGGATGCAGAAGAAGCTTGTCCGAACCCTGACCGGTGCGATGTTCGCGGGAGGGGTGGCCGCGGCCGGCGTCTCACTCGCCACCCCGGCTGCCAACGCGGCCCCGGCCAGCTCCTGGGACCAGGTGGCCCAGTGTGAGTCCGGAGGCAACTGGCAGATCAACACCGGTAACGGCTACTACGGTGGCCTGCAGTTCTCCGCCCAGACGTGGAGCGGGTACGGCGGCGGCGAGTACGCCGCGACGGCCGACCAGGCCACGCGTGAACAGCAGATCGACATCGGCGAGCGGGTGCTCGCGGGTCAGGGCGCGGGCGCCTGGCCGAACTGTGGTGGGCCGCTCGCCTGATCCGAGCGCCGCACACGGATATGCGCGTGACCGGCGCCGGGGCGATCCTCCGGCGCCGGTCTTCCGTCTAGCCGGGGTGATCCTCGGGCGCCGGTCTGCCGTCTATCCACCGGCGGCCCGGTTCGGGCGGGTGGCGGAGTGGGAGACGGCGGAGGCGGCTAGTCTTCTGAACGGTGACCACCGCCGATCGTGTCTACTCCCGTCTCGTCACCCGCTCCGACGACGCGGAACACGAACTCCCCGAGCCTGTCCGACGCGACCTTCCGCGCAACGGCCTGCGCCTCGTCGCCGCCAACACACTGCAGTCGTCGGGGGACCAGACCGTCAACGCCTCCACGGTGCTGCCGTGGCTGTTCCACGTCCTCGGGGTGCCCGCGGCGTTCGTCGGCCTGCTGGTGCCGATCCGCGAATCCGGGTCGATGCTGCCGCAGGCGTTCCTCACCCCGCTCGTGGTGCGGGTGCGCCGCCGCAAGTGGGTCTTCGTCACCGGCGCGGCCGTGCAGGCTGCGTCGGTGGCGGTGATGGCCGTGATCGCCGCGCTGGGCCGGGGGACCGCCGCCGGCGTGGGCGTCCTGGCCGCGCTCGTGGTGTTCTCGCTGGGCCGCTGTCTGTGCTCGATCGCGTCGAAGGACGTGCAGGGCCGCACCATCCCCTCAGGCGAGCGCGGCCAGATCGTCGGTCTCGCGACGTCGGCGGTCGGCCTGGTCGCCATCACCCTCGGCGTGCTCATCCGGTTGCTGGGCGGCGAGGATCTCGACCACACAGCGCTGGCGATCCTGCTGGCCGTGGGCGCGCTGTTGTGGGCGCTGTCGGCGTCGGTGTACGCGCGGGTGCGCGAGCCGGCCGGCGAGGCCCGCGACACCGACGAACCGGCATCCGGGGCGGACGATCCCGCGTCCGACGAGTCGTCGCCCTCCTGGTTCGCGGACGCGGCGCGGCTCTTCCGTGAGGACGCCACGTTCCGCAGGTTCATCTCCGTGCGCGGCCTGCTGCTGGTGTCGTCGCTGAGCCCGCCGTTCATCGTGACGCTGTCGATCGCCTCGGGGACGGGCGCGCTGGCCGGCCTCGGCGGCTTCATCCTCGCCTCCGGCGTGGCGTCGCTGATCGGCGGCCGCATTTTCGGCCGGATGGCCGACCGGTCGTCTCGCCTGCTCATGGCGGGCGCGGCGACGGCGGCGTCGATCGTGGCGGTGGCACTGGTGCTGATCGAGTCGATCCCGGGCTTCGACGGCGGCTCGCTGCTCGGCGCCGCGGTGTTCGTCGGCGCGTACTTCCTGCTCACGCTCCTGCACTCGGGCGTCCGCGTGGGGCGGAAGACCTACGTGGTGGACGTGGCGGAGGGTGACACCCGCACCGCGTACGTCGCGGTCGGCAACACGATGATGGGCGTCATCCTGCTCGTGGTGGGAGGCGTCAGCTCGGCGCTGGCGGCGATGAGCGTGGACTGGGCGTTGGTGTTCCTCGCGGTGCTCGGCCTCATCGGGGCGGCGTCGGCGATCTCGATGCCCGAGGTCTCCCGCGGCGCTCAGGCCTCGGGGTCGAACCCGACCACGTCGTAGATGAGCTTCTGCACGCCGTTGCCGTAAGCCTCGCTCTCGACCAGCTCGAGCTTCTGCCGCGGCTTGTCGGTGTCGCTCCACATGCGCTTGCCGGCGCCGAGGATCCACGGGAACACCAACAGGTGGTAGCGGTCGATGAGCCCCGCGTCGGACAGGTTCCGGGCCAGCGTCGCCGATCCGTGCACGAGGATCGGAGCGCCCTCCGCCTGCTTCAGGGCCGCCACCTCGTCGAGGTCGCGCAA
Source organism: Dietzia maris (assembly GCF_036287335.1). Lineage (NCBI taxonomy): Bacteria > Bacillati > Actinomycetota > Actinomycetes > Mycobacteriales > Dietziaceae > Dietzia > Dietzia maris. The sequence goes on along the minus strand of NZ_CP143053.1, from coordinate 3,363,034 downwards.
GATCGTCGTCGTCCCCCATCCGTCCACCAGGTCGCCCTCGGCGAGCGTCGTGGACACCACGTACTTCGGCATGGCGTTGTACTTCGGGAACTCGTCGACCATCCGCGGCCACACGGCGGAGAACTCCTGGTAGCTGACGCGGCCGAGGAGCATCGAGCCGGCCTCGTCCTGCTCGCGGGCCTTGAGGCCGTAGACCTCCTCGAGGAAGTCCACGCCGAACGTCCAGCCGGTGTTGCGGTACCCGGGCTCGCCGCCAGGGGCCTCGACCACGCCGTCGAGCGAGACGAACGCGGTGTAGATCAACTGGCTCACGGAGGCCTCCTCGCACGGGAGTGCCAGAGTACGCCCGCACGTGCGGTCTGGGAACGGTGACAATGGCAGCGGCGAGTGTCACCGCGGTGCCGCCGGTCCCGTGTGACAGCGGCGTGTACGACGACGAGTACGACGACGAGGAGTTCCCATGCCCGACGACCAGACCACCCTCGCGGACTTCGAGGCCAGCCTCCTGGACGGGAGCGAGAAGGACTTGTCCGACTACCTGGGGCAGGTCGTCCTGGTGGTCAACACCGCGAGCAAGTGTGGGTTCACGCCGCAGTACAAGGGTCTGCAGGCGCTGTACGAGGAGTTCCGCGACCGCGGCTTCGTGGTACTGGGGTTCCCGTGTGATCAGTTCGCGCACCAGGAGCCGGGCACCGACGAGGAGATCGGCGCGTTCTGCGAGCGCAACTTCGGCGTGGAGTTCCCGCTGTTCTCCAAGATCGAGGTCAACGGGGCGGGCGCGCACCCGCTCTACGACTGGCTGAAGTCTGAGAAGTCCGGTGTGTTGGGCGGGCGGATCAAGTGGAACTTCACCAAGTTCCTCGTTGGCCGTGACGGGCGGGTGATCGACCGGTTTGGGCCCGCCCGCAAGCCCGAGGACCTGCGAGACGCCGTAGCCGACGCACTGCGGGGGTGAGCGGAGCGGTGCGCGGTTAACACCCCGAACTCAGTCGGGTTTAAGGTTCCTCAGACACTTCTCATCACTCTTTGGAGCCACATGTCTTTCGGACTCCGCCGCCTCGCGGCCGCCACCGCCGGCGCTCTCGCCGTCGCCCTGACCCTCGGATCCACCACCCCGGCGCTCGCGCAGACGGCCAGCATCGATCCGGCGACCCTCATCGACCCGTCGACGCTCGGCCAGGAAGACTTCGAGGCGATCATCGACGGCATCGGCTCCATGCCGATCGGCTCGACCGCCGGCCTGCTCGGTTCCGTCGGCTCTGCCGACATCCCGCTCGACGCGGGATCGACCGAGAAGGTCGGGACGCCGACCCCGGTCGATCCCACGATCACGAAGACCGAGTTCCGCGGCGTCGAGCGGTACCGGAAGGACAAGGCGGGCAACGCGCGGGCCTACGAGTACTGGACCGTCGCCTCGAAGGCCATGCAGCGCGAGATCACCGTCGAGGTCGTCCCGTCGCGTGGTGAGGGCGCCGCGCCGGTCCTCTACATGCTTGACGGGGTCGGGGCGCCGATCACCAGCACCGGGTGGGCTCACCAGGCGGAGATCGCCGACCGTCTCAGAGACGAGAACGTGCACGTGGTGAACCCGGCGGGCGCCTACGCGTCGTACTACACCGACTGGGAGGAGACGGACCCGACGCTCGGCCACAACAAGTGGGAGACGTTCCTCACCGAGGAGCTCCCCGCCGTCGTCGAGCAGCAGCTCGACACGACCGCCAAGGCCGCCGTCGGGGGCATCTCGATGGGCGGCCAGGCCGCGATGCACCTCGCCGCCGCGCACCCCGATGTCTACGACGCCGTGATGTCCTTCAGCGGCTTCTACTCCACCATGGACCAGCTCGGATACCAGACCGTGCGTCTGAGCGTGGAGACCCGCGGCGGCGATGTCGAGAACATGTGGGGCCCGCACCGCAGCAAGCGGTGGGCAGAGAATGACACCATCTCCCACCCGGAGGGCCTGCGCGGCAAGGCCGTCTACTTCTCGGCCGGCAACGCCGAGATCGGTGAGGCCGACCTCAAGCAGTACGGCGCGAACTACCAGAGCCTGCTCATCGGCCTGGTGCTGGAGAAGGGCGTGTACGAGAACTCCAAGGCGTTCGAGAAGGCCCTGAGGCGCGCGGGCGTCGAGCACAAGGTGGATTACTCCGAGACGGGTCTTCACAACTGGCCGAACTTCCTCAAGAACTTCGACTCCGGCTGGGACCACATCAAGCCCGCCCTGTACGGCGGCGATGTCGAGTCCGGAACGGGGACCCCGGGTACCTCCGGTTCCGTGGGCTCGGCCGGGTCATCGGGCTCGTCGAGCTCGTCCGGTTCCTGACCAATGAGGGCGGGGCCGTGCGGCCGCGGCGGTGGGCGGCGCTGAACCCGGCCCCTCACGACACCGCGACCGTCAGCCGGCTCTCCAGATGACGGGCGATCGCGCCGACCGCCCGCTCCAGCACACCGGCCTCGGGCAGGCAGACGATCCGGAAGTGATCGGGGTCCGGCCAGTTGAAGCCCGTGCCGTGTGTCACGAGGATGTGTTCCGAGCGCAACAGGTCGAGGACGAACTCCTCGTCGTCGTCGATCCCGTACATCTCCCGGTCGATCCGCGGGAAGCAGTACAACGCTCCGCGCGGCGCCACGCAGCTCACGCCGGGGATCGCGTTGAGCTGCTCCGCGGTGAGGGCCAGCTGCCGTTCGATCCGGCCGTCGGGGTCCACGACCTCCGGGCCCCACGGGGAGTCCTCGGCCAGGGCGACAGGGATCGCGAACTGGCCGGGCACGCCGGGGCAGACCCGCATGTTCGACAGTAGCGTCAGCCCCTCGAGCAGGTCGGTGGCCCGGTCGAGCGGCCCGGTGGCCACCACCCAGCCGGCGCGGTACCCGCACACCCGGTACGCCTTGGACAGTCCGCCGAAGGTCAGGCACAGCACGTCGTCGCCGGCCGCGAGCGCGGCGTGGTGATGGACGGCGTCGCCGAACACCAGCTTCTCGTAGATCTCGTCGGCCAGCAGGACCAGACCGTGCCGGCGCGCGATGTCGGCCATCCCGCGGACGGTCTCCGCGCTGTACACCGCGCCGGTCGGGTTGTTGGGGTTGATCATCACCAGCGCGGTGGTCCGCGGGGTGATCTTCGATTCGATGTCCGCCAGCGACGGATTCCAGCCGTTCGCCTCGTCGGCCAGGTAGTGCACGGGGACCCCGCCGGTGAGGTTCACCGCCCCGGTCCACGTGGGGTAGTCGGGCGCGGGGACGAGGATCTCGTCGCCCGGGTCGACCATCGCCTGCAGGACGAGGGTGATGAGCTCGCTGACTCCGTTGCCGCAGAACACGTCCTCGGGGGAGACCCCGCGGACGCCGCAGCGGCGGTAGTAGTCCGCGACGGCCTCCCGGGCCGCCGGGATGCCGCGCGAGTCGGAGTACGCCTGCCCGTCCCCGAGGTTCCGCGCGACGGCGTCCACCAGCTCGGGCCGGGCGTCCAGGCCGAACGGGCGCATGTTGCCCAGGTTGAGCCGGAGCACGTCGTGCCCCTCGGCCTCGAGGCGCATCGCCTCGGTGAGGATGGGGCCGCGCACGTCGTACCGGACGTCGCGGAGTCGGCGGGACTGGCGGTAGGTCTGCATGGTCTCCATCCCAGCCCCGAAGTGGCGCGGGCGGAAGATCCACTTCGCGCATTTCCGCGGGACCACTTCGCGCCTGGCTCGCCTAGGCTGAAGCGCATGGCCCGTCCCGCCGACCCAGCACGTCGCACCCGCCCCGTCTCGCTCGTCGTGGGCGAGGTGGTCGGCGCGGCCGATCTGGTGGACGGGATCATCGACCGGATCGCGGAGGGGGCGCTGGCCGACGGCGATCGCCTGCCCTCGACGCGTGCTCTCGCCGAGCAGGCCGGGCTCTCGCGCGGCACGGTGGTCCGGGCGTTCGACGAGCTCGCGGCGGCCGGTTTCGTTGAGTCCGCGCACGGATCGGGGACCCGTGTCAGCGCCGGTGCCGGGCTGGCCGCGCGGGCGGGCGCGCGCACCCGGGGGCACGCCGACCCCGTCGCGTCGTCGGCCCCCGAGCCCCGCCGGGGCCGCTCGCCGCGGGACCTCCGGCCCGGCATCCCGGACGCGACCCTCGTGGACCAGCGTGCGTGGCGAGCCGCGGTGCGGGTGGCTGCCGCGCAGGGGCTGGCGGGGCTGAACCCGTGGGAGGAGCCGAGCCCGTCCCTGCGGGCCGCGCTCGCCGGGCACCTGCGTCGTCACCGTGGTATCGCGGGCGCGGAGCCCCTGCTGTTCGACAGTTCGCGCTCGGCGATCGCGGCCCTGTGCGCGGCGTTCGCCGCCGCGGGCCCCGACCGGCCACCCGCGGCGTTCCATATGGAGGACCCCGGTTACCGCGGCGCGCGACTGATGGCCCGCGAGCAGGGCCTCGAGGCGCGCCTGCACCCCGCCGAGCCGGGCGGCCTCGACGCCGCGCGCCTGGGCGCCGAGCGCGCGATCGTGTTCACCACGCCCGCGCACCAGTTCCCCCTCGGGCACCGCATGAGCGTGGACCGGCGGGTCGCGCTGGTGGAGTGGGCGCGCAGGACAGGGTCACTGGTGATCGAGGACGACTACGACGGCGAGTTCTGCTACGGCGTCGCCCCCCTGCCGGCGCTGGTCACGCTGCCCGGCGCGGCGGATCACGTGGCGTACGTGGGCACCTCGTCCAAGTCGGTGGCGCCGGATCTGCGTGTGGCGTGGTGTCTGCCGCCCGCGTCGTTGTGGCGCGAGGTCGAGCGATGGCTGGTGGTCCACCGCCGGGGCCCGTCGTCGTTGCCGGCCGAGGCGCTCGCGGCGTTCCTGGAGTCGGGGGCGATGGACCGGCACCTGGCCCGCGCCGCGCGGGTCTACGCCGACCGCCGGAGCCGCCTGGTGGCGGCGCTCGCGCGCGAGTGTCCGAGACTGGAGGTGACGGGCGTCGAGGCGGGCCTGCACCTGTGCGTGGTGCTGCCCGGATATGACGACGACGAGGTGGTCCGTGCCCTCGAGGAGACGGGGTGGCGCACCCGCTCGCTCAGCGGGCAGGCGGAGAGCCACGCGGTGGCGGGGCTGGTGCTGAGCTACTCGAGGCTCGCTGCGCGGGACGCGGCCGAGTTCGCGTCGGACCTGCGGCGGGTGCTCGAGAGGCTCGGTTCCGGTTACTCCTGAGGCCCGTACCCGCGCCCACCGAGCGGGTGCGGGTACATACGGCCTGTCTTACAGTGAGCGCCAGCGACATCCGCGGCGAGAGCTCAGAGGAGACGCACCATGGGCACATCATTCTGGCGACGCACGACGATCGACCCCCCGGCGGCGGAGTTCCCCGAGGACGAGCACGTGGACCTGGTGATCGCCGGCGCGGGGTTCACCGGCCTCATCACCGCCCTCATGGCGGCCGCGCGAGGCAAGTCCGTCGTGGTCCTGGAGGCGCACACCGTCGGCGCCGGGGCGAGCGGCGCGACCACGGCCAAGGTCTCGGTCCTGCAGGGCACGCGACTGTCGACGCTGCGGTCGAGGCACGGGCTCGAGACCGCCCGTCATTACGCCGAGGCCCATCAGTACGGGCTGGACTGGTGGGCGGAGTTCTGCGAGACGCACGGTGTGTCCGCCCAGCGCAGGCCCGCGCTCAGCTACTCGCGCGGCGCCCTGGGGACGGCATCGTTGCGCAAAGAGAAGCAGACGATGGACGACCTCGGTATTCCCGCCCGGTGGCACGATCGACTGGATGTCCCGTTCCCCGCTCGATCGGCCGTGGAACTGCCCGACCAGCTGCAGATCGATCCCGTCCAGGCGCTGGCCGCGCTCGTCGAGGCCGTGGACGCGCTCGGGGTGCGCATCGTCGAGCAGTCCCGCGTCACCAAGGTGACCCCGCGCGGCGACGGCGCCGACGCCCATGCCGAGGTACGCAGTGACCGCGGGATCCTCACCGCGCGCGATGTACTCCTGGCGACGTCCGGGCCGTCACTGGACCGCGGCCCGACGGTGGCGACCATGGAGGCCGAACGCTCGTACCTGTGCGCGTTCGAGTACGACGGCGGACTGCCGGAGGCCATGTACGGCTCGGTGGAGACGCCGGTGCGCTCGCTGCGGACCGTGCCGACCGAGAACGGGGAGGTGCTCTTCGTGGGCGGCAACGGCCACCGCACCGGAACCGTCGCCCCGACCGGATCCAAGATCGAGTCACTGCGGGAATACACGGAGAAGTACTTCCCCGGTGCGCGGATGACCCACGGGTGGTCCGCGCAGGACTTCCACCCGGTCGAGATGGTCCCCAGGTCGGGACCGCTCCCGTGGGGGAGGGGCCGCGTGCACTACGCCGGTGGCTACAGCAAGTGGGGGGTCAGCGGGTCCGCCGCGGCGGCCGGGATCATGGTCGACCGGCTGGAAGGGCTCGACCCACGCGTGTCGTTCGGCAAGCCGACGCTGAGCGGCGTGATCAAGACCGCGCCGTCGATGTACGCCGACCTGCCCGTCCACATGGCCGCCGCCGCGGCGAAGTCGGTGGTCCGGCGCCCGCGGCCGAGCGTCCGACCGAGGGGCGAGGCGACGTCCGATGACGGCGAGAGGTGCACTGTCGGCCTGCTGTGCCCGCACATGGGCGCCGTGCTCAGCTGGAACGACGTCGAGCGCTCGTGGGACTGCCCCTGGCACGGGTCCCGCTTCTCGGCATGTGGTGAGCTCATCGAGGGCCCCGCCACGAGCGACCTGAAGCGCCACGATTCGACGTGACGGCGATCCCCGGACGCCGCCGGACACCGCTGCGACCGACCTGCGCACAACCTCACGCCTGCTCGATCGACGTGCGGCTCGCGGTCCTGCACCGCACTCCGTTTTTCGCCGACCTCGACGCCGACGGGATCGCTGAGGTGGACCGGCGGGCGGTGTCCCTGTCGTGGGGCTCCGGCGACGCCGTGTATACCGAGGGCGAGCGCTCCGGGTACCTCTACGTCATCGCCCACGGTCGCGCCAAAGCGTACCGGGACTCCGAGGACGGCAGGACCGTCGTCGTCGACCTGCTCGCACCGGGTGATTTCGCCGGTGGTGTCGACTCGCTCGGCACGCCGCGGTACGGCGAGACGGTCGAGGCGATCGACACACTGTGCGCGCTGCGGATCAGCGCCGAGGACTTCCGCGACCTCCTCACCCGATTCCCGCAGGTGGCGCTGCGCGTGGTCGACCACCTCACGGGGCTCCTCGAGGACGCGCGGACCACGGTGACGCACCACGCCACCCGTACCGTGGCGCAGCGGGTGGCCGGGACACTCCTGCGTGTCGCCGACAAGTTCGGTGAGGCCCGCTCCGGGTTCGGCGACGGCCGCGCGGCGGGAACGCTGCTGGAGTTACCGCTGACGCGATCCGACCTGGCAGGGATGACCGGGTCCACACCCGAGTCGGTGTCACGGGTGATGAGCAGGCTCCGGCGGGAGGGGATCATCGATTCCGGTCGCCGCTGGACCGCCGTGCTCGACCGCGAGCGACTGGCCGAGATCGCCGAGCCGCGCTGAGCGCCCGCGAGCGTTCGCGGGGCGTTGCACAGCCTGTCCTTGGTTGAAAGTGGCCCGGGAGTGACCGAAACTCGGAAGGACAACATCGGCCGCCGGCCACAGTGTGTACCCGCCTACGGAAGCAGGAATATCGATGAGCCCCACTGACCAGGGTCCGAACCCGTTCGTCGTCGACATCGAGGAGGCCACCCTCGCCAACGACAACTACCGGACCACCCTGTGGACGGGATCGCACATGCAGCTCACCGTGATGAGCATCCGCCCCGGGGACGACATCGGTCTCGAGGTCCACGACGACCACGACCAGTTCCTCCGCGTCGAGGCCGGCACGGGTCGGGTCGAGATGGGGCCGGCGAAGGACCAGCTCGACTTCGTCCGCGAGGTCTCCGACGACTGGGTCATCCTCGTGCCCGCCGGGAGCTGGCACAACGTCACCAACATCGGTGATGACGACCTCAAGGTGTACTCGCTGTACGGCCCGCCCGAGCACGAGCACGGCACCGTTCATCAGACCAAGGCGGACGACGACCACTGATCTGACGAGACACCGCGGGCCCGGTCCGGTCGATCTTCCGGTGCGGGCCCGCGATGTGGTGTCAGGTCAGGCCGAGACCGCCTCGCGGTGCCGCCCCCGGCGATCCGGGTCGGCGACGGTGCGGTGGACGTCGACCCGCCGACGCAGGAGACGCATCGCGTTGACGATGACCACCAGGACGGACGCCTCGTGGACGAGCATTCCGATCGACATGGTGACCCCTCCGGCGAAGACACCTGCCAGCAGCGCGGCCACGGTGATCATCGCGACCGCGATGTTCTGACGCATCACCGACACGGTGCGCTTCGCCAGACCGACGGCCTCCGGCAGCTTGAGCAGGTCGTCACCCATGAGTGCGATATCCGCGGTCTCCACCGCCACGGCTGACCCGGCGGCGCCCATCGCGACACCGATGTCCGCGGTGGCCAGCGCGGGAGCGTCGTTGACACCGTCGCCGACCATGGCCACGGTGTGGCCCGCCCGCTGCAGCTCGGTGACCGCGTGCAGCTTGTCCTCCGGCAGCAGCCCCGCCCGGACCTCGTCCACCCCGGTGGCCGCGCCGACCGCCTCCGCGACCAGCGGGACGTCACCGGTGAGCATGATGACCTTCTCGACACCGGAACCGTGGAGCCGGGCGATCATCTCGGCCGCATCGGCACGGACGGTGTCGGCCACCGCGATGACGCCGGCCACCTCGTCGTCGACGGCGATGATCATGGGGGTCTTGCCGTCGCGGGCGAAGTCGTCGGCCGCCCGTGCCGCGCCGCCGTCGTCGGCGATCCCGAACTCGTCCAGCAGCGCCTGGTTGCCGATCAGGACGCGATGCCCGTCCACCTGCGCGGTCAGACCCTTGCCCGCGATAGGCCGGACCGATTCGGGAGTGTCGTAGGCGACCCCCTCGGCCGAGGCCGCCTCGAGGATCGGCCGGGCCAGCGGGTGTTCGGAGCCCGCCTCGCCGCCCGCCGCCAGGGTCAGCACGTCGGCGCGGGACCTGTCAGGGGCCAGCACGAGGACGTCGGTCAGTTCGGGTCGTCCCTCGGTGAGGGTTCCGGTCTTGTCCACCGCGACGACGTCGATCTTCGCGGAGGTCTCCAGGTACTCCCCGCCCTTGATGAGGATGCCGTTGCGGGCCGCCCTGCCGATGCCGGCGACGATCGCGACCGGGATCGAGATGACCAGTGCACCGGGGCAGCCGATCACCAGCAGGGTCAGCGCCAGCACCACATCGCCGCTGATCAGGCCGGCGACCAGCGCCAGGACCATGATGCCCGGGGTGTACCACGCGGAGAAGCGGTCGATGAAACTCTGGGTACGCGCCTTGGCGTCCTGCGCCTCCTCGACGCGGTGGATGATCCGCGCCAGGGTGGTGTCGGCACCGATGCCGGTCGCCAGGACGTGGAGGAATCCCCCGCGCGACACGGTGCCGGCGAACACCTGGTCGCCCTCGGACTTCTCCACGGGAATCGACTCGCCGGTGATCGAGGCCTCGTCGAGCGCACCGGAACCGGCCACGACCTGGCCGTCGACGGGGACCTTGGCGCCGTTCTTGACCAGTACGATCTCACCCTCGCGGACCTGGCCGGCCGGGACCTCCACCTGTTCGCCGTCACGCATCACCACCGCGACGTCCGGTGCCACGGCAACCAGCTCGGCCAGCGCGGAGCGGGTCTTGTTGAGGGTGGCCGACTCGAGGGCGTGACCGATCGCGAACAGGAAGGTGACCGCGGCCGCCTCCCAGTAGTTGCCGATGATGATCGCGCCGATCCCCGCGACCGACACCAGCAGATCGATGCCGATGTGGCGGATGAGCAGGGCATCGACCGCCTTCTTGACGATGGGGGCTCCCGCGACGACAGCGGCGGCGAGCATCAACACGTCGGCGAGGACCGCGTTGTCCTCGAGCCCGCGGAAGTCCGAGCCGGCCACACCGGATGCGATGAAGGATCCGATGATGAGCAGCCCCGACAGGATCGGGACGAACCAACGCCCGTATATCCATTTACGGATGGTATTCATGATCTACTCCTCGATATCCGGGTCCAAATTTCGGTGCGGTGTTTCCGACACATCTCCTCGACCCGTCGGAATTACCATAAGAGCGTTCCGGTGAAGCGACCATGACGGTGATCAATTAACCGCACGATCGGATACGGCAGGCCCGGCGGTGGGGGAATGTCCGGAAAACGCGGCTCCGCCGTCCCGGGCGAATCGGCGCGCGGGACGGCGGAGGGCAGGTGAAGGGTCACCGGTCCGGTCAGAAGGCGCTGGGACGTGCCCTGTAACCGGCCTTCGCCACGGCGGCCACGAGGTCATCGACGCTGGACACTCCCGGGTCGTGGTCGACCTCGATCCGCGAGGAGGCGAAGTGCACCTCCACCTTCTCGACACCCTCGAGTCGACCGACCTGCTTCTCGATCTTGGCCACACAGGACGGGCAGGAGAACCCCTCCGCGCGCAGGATGCTGTGAATGACATTCTTTACGGCCATGACGTTGTCCTTTCCTCTCGGTCCCGGTCGGCACCCGCCGCCGAGTAATTCCCACGATAGAGACGGGCCGCTGCCGGAACATTGACGCGGATCACTTATCCGCACAATTCTTTCCGGTCGTGTCGCGGGGACTATTTCGAGGCGTGGTCCGCGTTGATCGACATGAGATCAAAGGAAAAGGGGGGGGGATCAGGAACATGACATATGAGGACATCCCGAGCGCGTACGTGGCGCGGGCGGAGGTGCTGGCGGGCGTGCTGGGCAGGGAGGTCGCCCCGGACGATCCCGACCGCGAGGTCATCGAGGCGTGGGCGGGTGGTGTCCCCGGGCGCATCCTCGACGTCGGCTCGGGCACGGGACGGTGGGCCGGGCACCTGGCGGCGCTGGGGCACACGGTGGACGGGATCGAACCCTCCGGCCCGTTCGTCGACATGGCCCGGGAGAGCTTTCCGACCGTGGCGTTCCGGCACGGCGCGGTCTCTGATCTGGACGGGACGCAGGAGCGCTGGGCCGGCCTGTTGGCCTGGTACTCGCTCATCCACATGGATGGACAGGAGCTCCCCGTGGCGCTGGCGACCCTCCACCGGGTTCTCGAGGCGGGCGGGCAGCTGCTCCTGTCGTTCTTCACCGGACCCTGTCACGGTCCGTTCGCCCACCCGGCGGCCACGGCCTACCTCTGGCCGATGGACTGCATGGTCACCGCTCTGGAGCGCGCGGGCTTCAGGGTGACGGGCCGGCGTACGCAGCCGGGTGCGCCGCACGCCGTCGTGACCGCGCGGTCCGCCGCCTGACGGGCATCGCAGGCCCCGCGCCCGGGACTGATCGGCCCCCGCGCGGACGGTCATGACACTCTGGTGGCGTGAAGACACCGGTACCTGATTATCTGCTCGAGATCCGCGACGCCTGCTCGGACGGCGGGGAGGGCCGGCTCGCGGACTACATCCCCGAACTCGCGGCCGTGGACCCGGACCGGTTCGCGGTGGCCGCCTGCATGATAGACGGGGTCGTCTACACAGCCGGCGACGCCGACGCGGAGTTCACGATCCAGTCGATGAGCAAGCCGTTCGTCTACGCGCTGGCCCTGCGCGACCGCGGGATCGAGGCTGTCCTGGAGAAGGTCGAGGTGGAGCCGTCCGGCGACGCGTTCAACCAGATCTCCCTCAACCGGGGCACCGGCCGGCCGCGCAACCCGATGATCAACATCGGGGCGATCGCCACGCACACGCTCGTCGGCCCGCCCGGCGCCTCGGAGGACGAGCGCAACACGGTCATCGCGGACGGGTTGTCGGCATTCGCGGGTCGGCGGCTCGAGGTCGACGGCGCCGTGTGCGAGTCCGAGCTGCGCACCGCGTTCCGCAACCGCGCGATGGCCAACCTGGTCCGCGCCGGCGGGATCATCGACGGCGATCCCGACGAGGCCTTGCGCGGATACACGCGGCAGTGCGCCTACCGGGTTACGGTGCGGGACCTCGCCGTCATGGCCGTCACGCTGGCCACCGGCGGCGTCAACCCGGTCACGCGCGAGCGGGTGGTGTCGGCACCGGTCGTGCGGCAGGTCCTCGCGGTGATGACGACGTGCGGGATGTACGACGCCGCCGGCGACTGGATGTCCACGGTGGGGATTCCGGCCAAGAGCGGGGTGTCCGGAGGGATCCTCGGCGCGCTGCCCGGTCAGGTGGGGCTGGGGGTGTTCTCGCCGCGGCTCGACGAGCACGGGCACAGCGTCGAGGGCGTACGCGCCTTTGAGCGGCTGTCGCGGGAGCTCGAGCTCCATCTGATGAACACCACGGTCACCGAGGTCGAGGCCGTGCGATCCGTGCGGTTCGACGAGATCTCCGGGCGCCGGACGTTCCGCCTGCAGGGCCCCATGACCTTCGCCAGTGCCGAGCAGGTGCTGCGGCGCCTGGCCGAGATCCCCGAGGGGCCGGAGGAGGTGACGCTCGACCTCAGCCGCGTGTCCTCGGTCAACGCGAGCGCCCGGCGGATGTTGCTCGAGGCGATGCGGCGGTTGGCCGATGACGGGCACACCGTGGGCCTGGCCGACCCGGGCAGGCGCCTGCCGGAGCCGGACCTCGGCGACGGGACCCGCCCGGTCACGCGCCGCGCGGCGCGCTGACTGTCCCCGTGGTGCTCACCCGCCGTTGAGCCCGCTGACCGGGGCGAACTCGTGCCCCTCGCCGCCGGCGCGCGATGTTCCAACGTCCCGTAGCGACTAGCGATCACCAGGGGGTCGTGACGCGGACGCGGTCGGGGGATAGAGGGTGACAGCCGACGTCGAGAGGTCCAGTCGCATATCGCTGAGTCGGCTCAGTCACACCCCGGCCCCGTTGGCGGCGAGCGCCGACCGGACTGTCGCGGGAGCGGTGGTCATGGAGTGCTCGAACGCCTGCGTGCGGCGCGCGCCGTTCATGAAATGCGCGCTCAGGCCGGCGAGATCGGCGGGGGTCGGCAGGATCGGCACGACGGTCGTGCCGCGGGCGCGGACCGTGTCGATCTCGGCGTGCAGGACGGTCGACATCGGGCGGCGGATCATCCGGTACTCGAGCGAGCCACCGGGGCCGGGGATGCGGACGCCCGGTGCCGACGCCATCGGGGCGATGACGTAGATGAGGTCCACCTCCTCCGGACCGATGAGGTCGACCGAGGCGGTCGAGCCCATCCCGCCGTCGACGAAGATACGGTCCCCGATCGGCACCGGCGGCATCCAGCCGGGGGTCGCCCAGGACGCGCGCAGCGCCTCGCCGACGGTCGCGTGGGGCGACCCGGGTGCGCCGAACACGACCCGCTCCCCGGCGCGGACGTCGTAGGCCACCATCCGGGCCGCGGGGTGGGGGAGCCAGGCGCCGACCTCGAACTGCTCGGCGAGTCGCTGCAGCCACCCCGCGTCCGCGCGTCCCGTGGGAGCGATGCCGGTGAGGCCCGCCAGCCCGGTGCGCTTGCGCAGGAGGCCCGGGTTGAGCAACGGGAACCGCGGCAGCGGCGGCACGCTGGGCGGAGTGGAGGCGATGTGGTCCCGCAGCCTCGGGTCGGTGGCCCGGCCGTACTGCATGTCGACCAGTTCGGAGACGGAGACGCCGCCGGCGAGCATGGTGACGAGTTCGGCGCCCGCGGAAGTGCCGAGCATGACGTCGGCCTCACGCGGGTCGAAACCGGTCTGCTCGCCCAGGGCGTGCATTGCCGCGATCGCCCAGGCCGCCCCGATGGTGCCGCCGCAGCCGAGCACGATCGCCGTCCTGCTCATGCGTCGGCCCCCTGAGGTCTGCGACTCACGTCCGCGCCCACCATTCGTCGCGCTCGGCGCCGGTGACCTCGCGCGCGGTGTAGTCGCCGACCCGGGGGGGTTCGTATTGTCCCGTCAGCGGCATGAAGTCTCCTCGGATCGACGATGTCCTGGCAGTGAGTGGAACCTTACGCGGCCGGAGCACTCAGGCGTAACGGTCCGTGAACCGGGCGACCGCGTCGACCACCGCGAGATAGCGCGGCGAGCACACCGCGTCGAAGCCGTGCTGCGCGCCCGGCAGCTCGGCGTAGATCACCGGGTTCAGCGACCCCGCGCGCAGGTGCCGGACGAGCCGCCGCGAGCCCGTGACCGGCGTGTACGTGTCCAGCATGCCGTGGATGATCGCCACCGGCGGCGCCCCGGACGCCGGATGCCGCACGGGGTCCGAGACGTCCCGGGTCGCGGAGCCCAGTCGGCCGTAGTATCCGTAGAGCCCGATCGCCGCGGCCAGCGTGGTGTCGACGTGGTCGAAGCCGGGTTGAAAGCGTGGATCGTTCGGGGTCAGCGCGGTCATCATCGCGATGTGGGCGCCGGCCGAGCTGCCCGCGACGACGATCGGCGCATCGGCCGGGATGCCGTGCGACGGCCCCTCGACGCGGATCCAGTGGATAAGCCGCTTGATGTCCACCAGGTGCTGCGGGAAGCCCGACTCGGGGGTGGGTGACAGGGTGTAGGTCGCGCTGATGGCGGCCCAACCGCGGAGGGCGTGGTCGAACAGCATCGCGCGGGACTCGCGGCTCGGTGCGCCCGCGCGGAAGTGGCCGCCGTGGATGTGGACGAGCACGCCGCGCACGCCGCCCGCCCCCGCGCCGGACCCGCCCGCCCGCGACCCGGCACCGGTCCCGCCGTCGCCGGTAGGGCGAAGGTCTGCACGGGTGTAGAGATCGAAACGGTTCGCCACCGGGTCCGGACCGTAGACCATGCCCCGGCGGGCCCGCACCCCGTGCGGCGGCAGCGGCCACGGACGGACCAGAACCGTCGGCCAGGGCGTGCGGTGGCGTGGGGCGGAGCTCGTCGTCGCCGTGCCGCGCCCCTCCGTGCCGGCCTGCAGCGCACCGTCCCCCGGCGCCCGCTCCCGCAGCGCGCGGTCCAGGACGGGCCGCGCGGCGAGGTGGCGCGCGAGCACAAGCCCGAGCCCCGCGCAGGTCAGCGCGGCCATCCCCGCACCCACCACGTCGGACGGACGCCGCTCCCGGCGGCCCAGCGCGGTCGCGGTGGCCGCGCCCACGAGTGCGCCGATGTGCAGCGGCACCTCGAGCGCCGGCAGGCTTACCACCCACCCCGCGGTGGCGGCGGCGAACGGCCGACGGATCGGGCGCAGTGCCAGCGCCGTGGACACCGCGGCGGGCGCGACGAGCGCGGGCAGCGGGACGCGGATGGGTCGTGGCACGGTCACTCCTCGGGCAGGCCAGCGCGTTCCCAGGCCGCGACCGGCCCCGGGATCAGGTCGAACATCGGGTGCGGCCGCGGGGCGACGAGCCGGTCCAGCCACGGCGGGTCGCGCTCGATCACCTTGGCCCGCAGGTGCGCCCACTCCAGCGCGAGTTGGCCGTCGGTGAGCGGCAGGCGCTCGGGCCCGGGCGGCAGGACGACGCGCGTGCGGTCGAAGCGGTAGCCGCGCGCGTCGGCGGCGTCGGCGAGACCGTGCAGCCATGTGGCGATCCCCGCGACCGGGTCGGCGAGCGTGCGGAACCGCTCGAGCTGGGGATGCGCGCGATAGCCCTTCGTCAGCCCGCGGAGTACCTTCTGGGCCAGGAGCCCCTCGCGCCAGCCGGCGATGAGCGCGGCGCGGTCGAGCAGGTCGGGATGGATGCTCCACAGGCGCACCCCGGCGAGTATAGGGACGCGCCGCGTGGCGTTGGCCGGCGCGCGTGGCACCGGGCCGACAGGTGGCGCGGCGGGCGCGCCCGGAGGGGAAGGGACGAGACCATGACGACGACGACAACGCCGACGCTCGACGAGGTGATGGCCGAGCTCGCCGGTCTCGAGGACGCCCGGATCCGGGAGGTCAACGCCCGGCACGGTGACGACCACGGGGTCAACCTCACGGCGTTGCGGGCGGTGGCCAAGCGGGTGAAGAAGAACCAGCCCCTGGCGGTCGAACTGTGGGCGACCGGTGACTCGGCCGCGCGGCTGCTGGCGATCCTCGTGTGCCGGCCAAAGGAGTTCTCCGCCGTCGAGCTCGATGCCATGCTGCGTCAGGCCCGCACGCGGAAGGTCCACGACTGGCTGGTGGGCTACGTAGTGATGAAGGGCTCGCATGCCGAGGAGCTGCGCGTCGCGTGGCTCGGCGATGCCAATCCGGTCGTGGCCTCCGCCGGCTGGGCGCTCACCGCCGACCGCGTGGTCAAGAAGCCGGAGGGGTTGGACCTGCCCGGGCTGCTCGACGTGATCGAGGCCGAGATGGCCGACGCCCACGAGCGGCTGCAGTGGGAGATGAACACCTGCCTGGCGCAGATCGGCATCCACCACCCGGAGCTGCGCGCGCGGGCGCTGGAGATCGGCGAGCGGCTGGGGGTGCTGCGCGACTACCCGACGCCGCGCGGCTGCACCTCGCCGTATGTGCCCGAGTGGATCGGCGAGATGGTCCGCCGCCAGGAGGGCTGACGCCGCGCACTCCCGGCGAGTGGTAACAGACGCCGATTCCCGGCGTCAACGTCCTTGGTGAGTTCCAGTGGTCAGCGCTGCGCGGTAGATCGCGGCGTGGGCGGACGCGACGGCGGCGTCCTCGGCGTCCGGCGAGCGCGCGGGAGCCGGCGGGCCCCCGAGCGCGGTGCCCAGTGCCTCACGGAGCCCGGCGGTGTCAGGTGACCCGGCGTCGTACGAGGCGACGTCGTGGCCCCACTGCTCGACCAGATAGCCGATGCGCGGGATGACGGGCGGCAGACCCAGGTCGCGGCACAGCTCCAACCAGCCCGAATGCGTGCCGTGGCGGTGTGGGAGCACGAGGGCGTCGAACCCGGCGAGGGCAGCACACAGATCGGACTCGGGCAGGTGGTCGTGCGCCCGCGCCTCCACCTCGGGGCGGCTGGCGAGACGGTCGAGCGCGAGCGCGGCGGGATGCCGCGGGTGGCCGGGATCGCGGGCGGCGGCGAGGGCATCGGCGCGGATCATCACGATCAGCCGGGTGTGGGGCGGGAGCGCGTCGGCGAGCGCGGGCAACAGCTGCTCGGCCGCGACGCCTGCGCGCAGTGAACCGAGCACCACCCCGACCGTGCGGACGCGACCGGGGCGCCGGCCGTCGTGGCCGGCTGAGGCGCGGGCTCGGCGCAGCGGCTCGGTGACCGCGGCCGACACGAGGCGAGGATGCGGGATGACCTGCGCGTCGACGCCCCACCGCTTGCGGATCTCTGCGGCGGCGCCGACGGTCAGCGTGAGGACGGCGAAGGCTCCGCGGACGAGATGACCGGTGCGCTCGAGATGGGCGGTGGGGTCGGGCTCGTGCGGGTTGGTCAGATCGTGAACGGTCACCACCAGCGGCATCGCCCGCGCGCGCAGTGCCGCGACGAACTCTGCGATCTGACCGGGCGAGCGGTGCTCGTACCCGAAGTGCACGTGCACGAGGTCGGCGTCGTCGAGGACCTCGGGCCGCTCGGCCGCCTCCAGCGCCGGATGGGGCCACCAGCGGGCGGGCTCGGCCGGGTCGAGCACCGGGTCGTCGAGCACGACGACGTCGGCGGCGCCTCCGAGGGCGTGGCGGACGTAGTCGTGCCCGGCGGGCACGGAGCGGACCCGCATCGTCGGGGCGGGGGAGGCGCCAGAGTTCACCTCGTCACCGTGCCATGCGTCCCCGGCGCCGCGACCCCGGGCCTACTACTGTCGACGCGGTGACCACCCCCGACCGGCCGACCGTCATGGTGATCGGCAACTGCCAGGCCGACGTCTACCGCGACCTGCTGCGCTCCTCGGACGAGGTCCGGGTCGTGGACGTGCGGCCCGTGTACGAGATGACGGCCGCCGACCTGCCCGCCCTGCACGCCGACCTCGCGCGCACGGACGTGCTGATCATCCAGCCCGTCCGCGACGACTACCGCGACCTGCCGCTCGGGCATCGCCAGCTCGCCGCGCATCTGCCGCCCTCGGCGACGGTCGTCCTCGTCCCCGTCCTGCGCTACGCCGGTCTGCACCCGTACCAGGTGCTGGTCCGGCCGCCCCGCGACCGGTCGCTGACCCCGCCCCTTGCGCCGTACCACGATCTGCGCACGATCCTCGCCGCCGCGACCGGCGACCGCGGCGTGCTCGAGGCCGCGCCGACCGCCGAGCAGGCCCGGGCCGCCGCCCGCGAATCGGTCGAGGCCCTCCGGGTCCGGGAGCAGGCGCACGGCACGCTGACCGCCTCCGATCTGCTCGACGGATTCCCGCGCTGGCACACGATCAACCACCCCGACCGGCACACGCTGGCCACGGTGTTCGAGCGCATCCTCGAGCGGCTGCCCGCGGGGATGCTGACCGACCCGCCGCGGATCGGAGACCGAGAGCCCCTCGGCGCCACCCGCGCGCCCGTGGAGCCGGCCGTCGCCCGCGCCCTCAACGTGACCGGGCTCGACGTCACCGCGCCGGGCGACTGGCTCGTCGACGGCGCGCCGGTGCGCACTCAGGACATCATCGACGCGCATCTGGCCTGGTACGCGGCCACGCCGGGCGTCGTCGAGGAGGGCCTGCGCCGCCACGCCGACCGCATCGACCTGCTGGGGCTGCGATGACGGCCGCGGACCCCGCCACCGCCACGAACAACGCCGCCGACCCCGCCGCCGCGCGCCCCGGCGTGCCGCTGACCGTCGCCCTCGGCCCGCCCGAGCACGGGGTGACCCGCTTCGCCGTGGACAGCGCGCGCGCCGCGGGCACGCCGGTCCTCGAGGTCGAGGACGTGGCCGGGCTACCCGCCGCGCTGGCCGGGCGGGGGCGCGTGCCCGTGCACCTGCACATCGCCGACCCGCTGTTCGGCCGCACGCCCGGCGAGGCCGCTACGGCTGTGGAGTCTCTCGCCGCGCACCGGCCCGTCGGCGTGACCCTCCACGACGTGCCCCAGCCCGCGGAGGGAGTCGAGCGGTGCCGTCGCCGCACGCGGACCTACCAGAGCATCGCGCGCGCCGCGGGTCTCGTCGTGGTGAGTTCCGAGCACGAGCGGCGTCTCTGCGCGGACGCCCACATCGCCGTCGACGCCGTCATCCCGCTCCCCGTCCCCGACCTCGGGCCACCCGCCGACCTCAGCCCCGACGCCCGGTCGGTCGGGGTGTTCGGGTTCCTGCACCCGGGCAAGGCCGTCGACGTGGTCGCCGAGGCCGTCGCCACGCTCGCCGCGTCGGGCGACGAGGTGTCGCTCCGCCTGTTGGGCGCGCCCGCCGACGGGCACGACGGCTACGTCGACGCCGCGCTGGAGACCGTCCGCGCCGCCGGTGGCCGCGCCGAGGTGACGGGACGGGTCGACGACGAGGACCTCGCCCGCACCCTCGGCGAGGTGACGGTGCCCGTCGCCCTGTTCCGCAACGTGTCGGCGTCCGGGTCGCTCGGCACGTGGGCCGCGGCCGGCAGGCGCCCCCTGGTCTGGGACTCGGACTACATCCGCGAGATGGAGCACGACCGCCCCGGTTCCCTGCTCATCACCGACGGCTCCGGCTTCGCCGGCGACCTGCGGCGACTGCTCGACGATCCCTCGCCCACGCGGATCCCGCCCCCGCCGCCGGGGCTCGAGGAGCTCGGGCGCGCGTACCGCGCGGCGTGGGCGCGGTGGTCGGCGGAAACCGGAGGCCTCGCGTGACGCGGTCCGCTCCCGCGCGCGGCGGCGTCGACGTGGTGATCCCGTACTACCGCGACCAGCACATGCTCGACCGCATCCTCGCCGCCCTGCGCGGCCAGACCGGACTCGACCGGCACAGCGCGCTGCGGGTGATCGTCGCCGACGACGGCTCGCCCACCCCGCCGACGGTCCCACCCGGGGTGACGGTGGTGCGGCAGGACGATCGGGGCTTCCGCGCGTCGGCCGCACGCCACCTGGGGGCGCGGGCCGGGGACGGGGAGCTCCTGCTCTTCCTCGACGGGGACACCGTGCCCGGGCCCGACTACGTCGCCGCGATGTGCGAGGCGCTGGAGGGCCGACCCGACCTGCTCGTGGTGGGGCGTCGTCGGTACGGGCGCTTCCCGGACTCCGCGACAGCAGTAGAGCCCGCCGAGATCCTGCCGGACCCTGAGTGGCCGGCCGGCTACTACGCCGAAACCGAGAGCCTCACCCGGGGCGAGGACCTGTGGCGCGGCGTGCTGTCCGCCGTGTGCGGCCTGCACCGCCGCCTCTACGACCTGGCCGGCGGCTTCGACCCGGACATCGTCGGTTACGGCGGCGAGGACTGGGACCTCGCCTGGCGCTGCGAACAGGCCGGCGGCCGCCTGCGGTACGTCCCCGACGCCGTGGCCTGGCACGACGGGCCCGACTGGTCCGGCCGCGCCGACGCGGACGGGGAACGCGCAGACGGGGAGCGGGAGGCCGCCGCCCACCTCGCCCAGAAGAACGCCGAGACCGCGCGCCTGGCCCCGCTCATCGCCTCACCGCTCACCCGGCCGGCCGGCGGCATCTACGCGCTGCCCTCGATCGCCGTCCACGTCCACGCCGCCGACCCGGCGTTCAGCGGGACCGGCACGGCCGCCGCCACCAGCGCATCCCTGCTCACCTGGGGTGATGTCGCGGTGACCGTCGACCCCGCCACATCCGACGCCGCCGTGATCGCCGAGCTCTTCGCAGACGATCCACGCGTGGACCTCCGCTCGCGCAGCCCGTGGTGGCTCCCGGGGACGCCGGGGGCGGGTCCTCGTCGTCGTCCCCCCGTCCTCGTCGACATCCACCGTCCCTGCGCGCTCGGGCCGCTCGACGCGCGGCGGCTGCGCGCCCTGTGCCCACCCGAGGGGAGCGTGATCCTGGACGACGACGAGGGGCGCACCCTCGCGCGGATCCGCAGCTCCCGGGCCCTGGCGCGCGAGCAGGAGTGGGGCGAGCGGCCTCCCGCTGCGCAATCGATCGCCGCGTCGGGCGTCGGGGTCCGCAGCCTCGGAGGCGATGGCGCCGGTGTACGGCTCGAGCGGATCATCGCGGGCTGGTGACGGTCGGCCGGTGCGACGGGGGTGACGCGCCGACGACGCAGCGGTGGCGCGGGGGCCCCCGACAGGACACTATTCAATGTTCTGGCAGCGCCCGGACCGGTCGGGTGCCACGAGAGGACGAGGGGGGCTGTGGACGCCCGTAGCGAGCAGCGTCTGGACATCGCCGTGATCGGGCCGTCCCGGTTCCCCATACGGGAGCCGTACGCCGGTGGGCTCGAGGTCGTGGTGGCCAAGGAAGTCCGGGCCCTGCGCGCCCGCGGCCACCGGGTGACCCTGTACGCCGCCGCCGGCAGCGAGGGGCACGACCCGCGCTTCGAGTTCACCGCCATGGCCACCGCCACCGGCCGCGGCGACAGCTACTACCCGCCCGGCGGCTACGAGGCGGACTCCGCCGAGTTCGAACGCCTCATGGACCACGTCGCCGTGGCCGGGTACGACGTGGTGCTCAACCACAGTCTCAGCCACGTCCCGCTCGTGCGCGCCGCCGAGATGGACACGCCCATGATCACGACGCTGCACTGCCCGCGGCTCGAGCCCATGCAGGAGGCGTTCGATCGGCTCGGCGAGGCCACCGGTCATGTGCTCGCCGTGAGCAGATCCGTCCTCGGTACCTGGCGCGTGCCGCAGGGGGCCGACGTCCTGCCCAACGGCGTCGACCTCGCCACGTGGCGCCCCGGGCGCGCGACCGGATCCCTTCGCGCCGCGCCGCACCGTGCGGTGTGGACCGGCCGGATCGTGCCCGAGAAGGGCCCGCACCTGGCCGTCGAGGCGGCCCGGCTCGCGGGCATGCCGCTCGACCTCGCCGGCCGCGTCGGCGACGACCGGTACATGCGTCGAGTCCTGAGACCCCGGTTGCGCGAGGCCGGCGACCTCGTGCACCACCACGGCCCGCTGGGGCGCGACGCGCTGGTGCCGCTGGTCGCGAGCGCGGCCGTCGCCCTGGTGACCCCCTGCTGGGAGGAGCCGTTCGGACTCACCGCCGTGGAGGCGCTCGCGTGCGGCACCCCGGTCGTCGCCCTGGCGCGCGGCGGCATCCGCGAGATCCTGCGCGGGCAACCCGGCGTGATCCTCGTCGACCCCGGTGACGACCCGGCGTCCGCGCTGGCCGCCGGCATCCCGGCCGCGCTCACGCTCGACCGGGCCGCGACCGCCCGCGCCGCCGCGGCCGCGTTCTCCCACGACGCCCGCATCGACGCCCTCGAGGAGCGACTCCGGGCCCTACTGGTGGGCGTGGCGTCATGATCGGGATCTACGCCCACCACCACGGCAGCGGCCACGTGCAACGGGCGCTGTCGGTGGCCGCCGCGCTCGACGACGAGGTCACCATCCTTACCTCCGCCCGCATCCGCGACGATGCTGTTCCCGATCCCGGGCGCGTCCGGGTCGTCACGCTGCCGTTGGACTACGACGAGGCCGAGGGCGGCGCGGGTCCGGACGCGACCGCTGGGGGACGGTTGCACTGGGTCCCCCTCCGCCACGCCGGGCTGCGCCGCCGGATGGCCATACTCGCCGAATGGATCGACCGTCACACGCCGACCGTGTTCTGGTCGGACATCTCCGTCGAGGTGACGCTCGGCGCCCGGCTCACCGGTACGCCAGTGGTCTCCACCGTGCTGCCGGGCCGCCGCGACGACGCCCCGCACCTGCTCGCCCACGGGGTCTGCTCGGCGTTGGTCGCCGGGTGGCCCCGCGCGGCCGGCGCACCCGTGCCCGCCGGGGCCACGCGGCCGCTCGTGCCCGTCGGCGGCGTCTCGCGGTTCGCCGGTCGGGACCCGGGCGCCGGCCCGCGTCCGGGCGAGCGCCACGGGGAGCGGCCCCGCGTGCTGCATCTGCGCGGTTCCGGCGGAGGCGGCCACGATGGACGGTGGGATGCCGTGCGTGACGAACTCGGTGAGGTCGACTGGATCTCCCTCGGCGGTCCCGGCGGCCGCTGGGTGGCCGACCCGTGGGACGAGCTGTGCCGCGCCGACGTGGTGATCAGCGCGGCCGGGCAGAGCTCGATCGCCGACCTCGCCGCCGCCGACGCGCACGTCGTCGTGGCACCAGAGGAACGGCCCTTCGACGAGCAGGACGCCACCGCGGCCACCCTCGCCCGGCTGGGCCTGGCCGAGGTCGTGCGCCGCGATGACCCGGTGGACCAGCTGGTGGGAGCCGTCCGGCGCACCCTCGAGGCCGCCCGCTCCTCGTCGGGCGCGGGCTCCGGGCTGCGCGAGGCGTGGGAGGTCGACGGCGCCGCCGAGCGGCTGGCCGGTCTCCTCGAGGCGGTGGCCGAGGGGCGGGAAACCGGAGTCGAGCGGCGCGGGCCGGAGTTCGCCGGGCGCGAGCGCGGGCGGGAGGCCTCCGGGCGACAGCCGGTCGAGCGGCCCGCGGAGCCGACGGTCGGAGCGGCGCGATGACCACCGCGGCGTCGATCGCCGTGGTGACGGTCTGCACGCCGGGCCGCGCCGAACACCTGAGGTCCCAGCGCCGCGCGATGGCCGCGCACCTGCCCGGTGCCCGACACGTGGTAGTGCTGCCCGACAGGCCCGGCGGTCGGGATCTGGCCGCCGAGCTCTCCGCCGAGGGCGTCGAGATCGTGGAGTTGCCCGCCGGCCCCGACCTGCCGATCGCCCGCAGCCGCAACCTCGGTGGCGACCGGGCGGCCGAACTGGGAGCCGACCTGATCGTCTTCCTCGACGTGGACTGCATGCCCGGCCCCGAGCTGGGTCGGCGGTACTCCGAGATCCCCGACGGCGCCGTGGGACTCGGGCCGGTGACCTACCTTCCGGAGTCCGCCGGAGCGCCCGATCCGGCCGACCTGCCCGCGTTCACCAACCCGCACCCGGCCCGACCGTTCCCCTCCCGCGGCACGCGGCGACTGGAGCCCGACGAGTTCGGGATGTTCTGGTCGCTGTCGTTCGCCGTGCGGCCGGGCCTCTGGCTCCGGTTGCGCGCGGACTTCGGTGGGTTCGACGAGGCCTTCACCGGGTACGGCGCCGAGGACACGGACTTCGGCCGCAGGCTGCTCCACCGGCGCGTGCCGGTGATCCTGGTGGCCGGCGCGCACGCGTACCACCGGTGGCACCCGGTGGCTGATCCGCCGGTCGACCACCTGACCGACCTGCTGCGCAACGGCGCGCACTACGCCGCGCGGTGGGGGAGCTGGCCCGCGCCGGGCTGGTTCGAGAAATTCGAGCAGATGGGCCTGGTGCGCAGAGTCGGCGACGGCTGGGAGGCCGTGCCCGGCGCGACCGGTGACTGAGCGGCGCGGGCGCGGGGCAGCGCGACGAGAAGAGCGTCCCGCACACGATTCCCGAGTGGGGGTGTGCGGAACGCTCTTGTCGATGGAGTGGGCCGGCGCGTGGCGTCGGCGTTCCACGCGGGTGGCTCAGCCGAGGAAGGCCTGATCCGACAGGGTCGCGCCCTTGATGTTGGTGAACTCGCGCAGCAGGTCCTGCACCGTGAGCTTGGATTTGGTCGCGTCATCGGCCTCGTACACGATCCGGCCCTCGTGCATCATGATGAGCCGGTTGCCCAGGCGGATGGCCTGCTCCATGTTGTGCGTGACCATGAGCGTGGTGAGGCCGCCCTCGCGGACGATGCGCTCGGTGATCGACGTGACCAGCTCCGCGCGCTGCGGGTCGAGGGCCGCGGTGTGCTCGTCGAGCAGCATGATGCGCGGCTGCGTGAAGCCCGCCATGAGCAGCGACAGTGCCTGCCGCTGACCGCCCGACAGCAGCCCCACCTTGGCGGTGAGACGGTCCTCGAGGCCCAGTTCGAGCATGGCGAGCTGCTCGCCGAACCGCCCGCGCCGCTTCTTGCTCAGCCCACGCCCGAGACCGCGACGCTGACCGCGGAGCAGCGCCAGCGACAGGTTCTCCTCGATGGTGAGGTTCGGGGCGGTCCCGGCGAGCGGGTCCTGGAACACGCGGCCGATGTACTTGGCGCGCTTGTGGTCGGGCAGACGGTTGACGCGCACGCCGTCGATGTCGATCGCACCGGTGTCCACCGGCAGCTTGCCGGACACGGCGTTGAGCAGGGTCGACTTCCCCGCGCCGTTGGAGCCGATCACGGTGACGAAGTCGCCCTCGCCGAGCGTCAGTGTGAGGTCGTTGAGCGCCCGGCGCTCGTTCGCGGTGCCCGGGAAGAAGGTCTTGGACACTCCGGTGACGGACAGCATCGTCAGACCTCCTTGGTGCCGGGGGCGGTAGAGCCGGGGGCGGCGGACCCGGTGGCGGCCGCGTCGGCGGACGTGCCGGGGCCCGGATCGACCGCGGCACCGACCCCGGCCACGGCCCGCTCGTTGGCCGCGACCGGGGTGGTCGGCTTGCGCCCGAACCGGCCACCCACGGACTTCCAGCGAGGCAGCAGCAGCGCGATGACCACGAGCAGGGCGGTGATGGCCTTCATGTCATTGGGGTTCAGGCCCACCTCGAGCGCCGCGAAGATGATGAGGCGGTAGAGGATCGCACCCACGACTACGGCGAACACGGCCAGCCACAGGCGACGCTGGCCGAGGATCGCCTGACCCAGGATGACCGACGCCAGGCCGACGAGGATGAGGCCGATGCCCATCGAGATATCGGCGAAGCCCGAGTACTGCGCGATGAGCGCGCCGCACATGCCCACGAACCCGTTGGACAGGGCCAGCGTGAGGGTCTTGGTGAAGTCGGTGGAGACGCCGAAGGAGGCGATCATCGGGCCGTTGTCACCGGTCGCCCGGATGGACAGGCCGAGGTCGGTGGTGAGGAACCACAACACGACCAGGCCGAGCAGGATGACGGCCACCGCGAGGACGGCGACGCCGCCCCAGGTGCCGAGGATGCCGGCCTCACGCAGCGGCGTGAACGCCGTGTCCTGCCGCAGCAGCGGGACGTTGGCCCCGTCCATGATCCACAGGTTGACGGACCACAGGGCGATCATGGTGAGGATGCCGGCGAGTAGTCCGTCGATCCGACCCTTGGTGTGCAGCAGGCCGGTGACCGTGCCGGCCAGGAACCCGGTGCCGAAGCCCGCGAGGGTCGCGAGCACCGGGTTCCAGCCGGCGAGGAGCCCCATCGCCGCGGTGGCGGCGCCGGTGGTGAAACTGCCGTCGACGGTGAGGTCGGGGAAGTTGAGGACGCGGAAGGTCAGGAAGACCCCCAACGCCATGACCCCGTAGATGAGGCCTACCTCGACGGCCCCGATCACTTGCGATCAGCCTCGGCGAGGATGTCCTCGGGGATGGTCACGCCCTGACGCTCGGCCGCGGCCTCGTTGACCACGTAGGTGAACTCGGTCGCGGTCTCGACCGGCATCGTGGCCGGGTCCTCGCCGTCGCGCAGGATGCGCAGCGCCATCTCACCGGTCTGGCGGCCCAGCTCGGTGTAGTCGATGCCCAGGGTGGCGACGGCGCCGCCCTCGACGGTGCCCTCCTCCGCGGCGATCACCGGGATCTGCTTGTCCTCGGCGACCTGGACGAGCGAGGCGATGCCGGCCACGACCATGTTGTCGGTCGGCACGTAGATCGCGTCGACGTCACCGAGCGCCTCGACGGCCTGCTGGATCTCGTTGACGGTGGTGACGGTCTGGGTGACGATCTCCAGCCCCAGCGGACCGGCGGCCTCCTCGGCCTGGTCCACCTGGACCTGCGAGTTGACCTCGCCGGAGGCGTACACGACGCCGACACGCTCGGCGTCCGGGACGAGCTGCTTGAGCAGCTCGAGCTGCTCTTCGATGGGAGCGGCGTCCGAGGTGCCGGTGACGTTGGAGCCCGGCTCCTCCATCGAGTCGACCAGCTCGGCCGAGACCGGGTCGGTGACCGCGGTGAACAGCAGCGGGATGTTGATGATGTTCTGGGCCATCGCCTGCGCGGCCGGAGTGGCCACCGCGAGGGTGAGGTCCAGGTCGTCGGCGGCGAACTGCTGGGCGATGGTCAGCGCGGTGGCCTGCTCGCCGTTGGCGTTCTGCTCGTCGAACTCGACCTCGACGCCGGCCTCGGAGAATGCCTCCTTGAACCCGGCCGTGGCCGAGTCCAGAGCCGGGTGCTGGACGAGCTGGTTGATGCCGATGCGGTAGGACTCGCCACCATCGCCGGAGGCGTCGTCACCGCCGCCCGAGCAACCTGCGAGGACGAGAGCCGAGGTGGCGACCAGTCCGGTGAACAGCTTCGCGCGTGTGAATGCCATGTGCCATGCCTTGTCTGTGCCGTCTGGGCCTCCCGGGTGGGTACGCGAGGGGCCGGATGCGTGAACGGTGCTGGCACATGAGGGTACCGGGTCGCCCCGACACGATGAGCCCGGACTCACCTGACGGGCTGCGGGCCCTCCTCCGACTCGGCCAGTTCGCGCTTCCAGGTGCGGAAGCCCTCCTCGGTCCGGCCGCGCCGCCAGTAACCGGAGATCGACGCCCGGGCGGCGGGCACGCCGCGCTCGCGTCGCAGGTACGGCCGCAGGTGCTTCATGACCGTCTCGGCCTCGCCGTGGACGAAGACCTGCACGTCGCCGCCCGGCCACGGCAGGTCACGCACCGCGCCGACCAGCGGAGCGTCGCCGTCGATCAGCCCCGGGCCGGCGTCCGTCGAGGGGGTCCCGCGGTGGATCCAGGTGACCTCCACACCCGCCGGCGCGACGAGGTCGACCTCGTCGTCGTCGCCCCCGACCTCCAGGAACACCGCGCCCACGGCGTCCTCCGGCAGCGACTCCAACGCCGCGGCGACGGCCGGCACCGCCGTCTCGTCCCCGGCCAACAGGTGGAAGTCGGCCTCCGGGTCCGGACGGTAGCCGCCGCCCGGGCCGCGCAGCGCGACCTGCGTGCCCGGGGTGACCGAGCACGCCCACGGGCCGGCCACTCCGGCGTCACCATGAACGACGAAATCGATCCAGACCTCCCGCGCGACCGGGTCGCATCGCCGCACGGTGTACGTCCGCACGACCGTCTCGCCGGCGTGGGGAAGCTCGATCTTGACGTAGCTGTCCGTGTCCGCGCGGGCGGCGAACGAATCGAAGCCCTCGCCACCCAGGATCACCCGGACCAGGTGGGCGGTCACCGTCTCGGTGCGCAACACCGTCAGGACGATCGGGGCGGGGGGCTGGCGATCGCGGGCCACTCGTACTCCTTCGGCAGGGGGTTAGGTAACCCTATCCTCCCGGAGAGTCGCCCCCCGCGGCCGGGGACGACCGCGCGGGGTGTCGTCCGCCACACAACCTTGCACAGACTGTGCAATCGTGCAGAGTCCGTGCAAAACTGCGAGGGTTCGCGAGTTGCACCCACGCCCCGAGGAGCCAAGCGCATGGCGTCATTTCTCTACCGCATCGGCCGGTCGGCCTACCTGCACAGGTGGCGGTTCATCGTCGCGTGGCTGCTCATCATCGCGGGCATGGGCACGGCCGCCGCCACCCTGTCGCAGCAGACCACCAGCAGCTTCGAGATCCCCGGCCTCGAGTCGATCGAGACGCAGGAGGCGATCCAGGAGCGGTTCCCGGGTTCGCCCAGCCAGCTCGACGCGCCGACGGGCACCGTCGTCATCCGGGCACCCGAGGGCAGCACCCTCACCGATCCGGCCGTCGCGGAGGACGTCGACGCCTTCCTCGCCGAGGTGCGGGAACTGGACTTCCTCACCGGCACCGAGGCGATCGTCAGCCCGGTGATGGCCGCCGAGGGCATGCGTCAGCAGATGACCGAGGCCAAGGCCGCGCAGGGCATCCCGCAGGAGCAGATCGACGCCGACCTCGCCGCGCTCAGCCCGCTGAGCGAGGACGGGACGACCGGCACGCTCCAGGTGCAGTTCGACGCCGAGACCACGATGAACGTCGAGGCCGAGGACCGCGAGGCCTTCGCCGACCTCGTCGCGGAGCATCAGGACGGCCTGACGATCGCCTACTCGGGTAACGCGTTCCAGACCTCCGAGATCAGCGCGACCGGCGAGATCATCGGTATCGCCGTGGCCGCCGTCATCCTCACCATCACGTTCGGCTCGCTCATCGCGGCGGGCCTGCCCCTGCTCGTCGGCGTGGTGGGTGTGGGCATCGGCATCGCCGGCATCTTCGCCGCCACCTCCTTCACGGACACGATCAGCAACTTCACGCCGACCCTGGCGTCGATGATCGGCCTCGCCGTGGGCATCGACTACGCCCTGTTCATCGTCTCGCGCTTCCGCACCGAGCTCGTCAAACACATCGGCGGCAACGACCTCGAGCCCAGGGAGCTGGCGCAGCAACTCAAGACCATCCCGTTCCGCGAGCGCGCCCACCTCGCCGGGCTCGCGGTGGGCAAGGCCGGTTCCGCCGTGGTGTTCGCCGGCCTGACCGTGCTCATCGCGCTCGCCGCGCTGTCGATCATCAACATCCCGTTCCTCACGGCGATGGCGCTGTCCGCCGCCGCGACCGTCGCGATCGCCGTCTTCGTCGCGATCACCCTGCTGCCGGCCGTCCTCGGCGCCGTCGGCACCAAGGTCTTCGGCGCCCGCGTCCCGGTCGTCAAGGCGCCGGACCCGGAGGACGAGAAGCCGACGATGGGCCTGACCTGGGTCCGCCGCGTTCGCAAGCACCCGATCCTGCACGCCGTGGTCGCCGTGGTGCTCCTGGGCCTGCTCGCGATCCCGGCCGCGCAGCTGCGGCTCGCCATGCCGTCCGACGGCACGATGTCGCCCGGCACCCCCAACCGCACCGCGTACGACCTCACGGCCGAGGCGTTCGGCCCCGGCCGCAACGCGCCGATGATCGCCCTCGTCGACACCCTCGAGGTCCCGGCGGAGGAGCGTCCGGCCGCGTGGGCCACCGCGGTCGAGGACATCCAGGCGGTGGACGGCGTCCGCAACGCGCAGATCATCGAGTCCAACGAGGCCGGCGACGCCGCTCAGGTGCTCATCACGCCCGAGTACGGGGCGACAGACGAGCAGGCCGCCACGGTGCTGGACAGCATCCGCGCGGGCATCGGCGAGTTCGAGGAGCAGACCGGCGGCACCTACTCCGTCACCGGCGTCACCCCGATCTACGAGGACATCTCCGAGCGACTGTCCGAGGTGCTCCTGCCGTACGTCGGCATCGTCCTGGCGCTGGCGTTCATCCTGCTCATGCTGGTGTTCCGCTCCATCTGGGTGCCGCTCATCGCGGCGCTGGGCTTCGGCCTGTCGGTGGCCGCCACCTTCGGCCTCACCGTCGCGCTGTGGCAGGAGGGCTGGGGCGGCATCGTCTCCGACCCGCAGCCGATCATCAGCTTCCTGCCGATCATCCTCATCGGCATCGTGTTCGGCCTCGCGATGGACTACCAGGTCTTCCTCGTCACCCGCATGCGCGAGGGCTGGGTCCACGGCAAGACCGCGCAGAACGCCGTGTCCAACGGCTTCAAGCACGGTGCGCGCGTGGTCACCGCGGCCGCGCTCATCATGACCAGCGTGTTCGCCGCGTTCATGACGATCGACGAGCAGTTCATCAAGGTGATGGGCTTCGCGCTGGCCGTGGCCGTGCTGTTCGACGCCTTCGTCGTCCGAATGACGATCATCCCCGCGGTGATGTTCCTGCTCGGGGAGAACGCGTGGAAGATCCCGCGCTGGCTCGACCGGATCCTGCCCTCGGTGGACGTCGAGGGGTCGGCTTTGGAGGACGTCGGCGCGGACGGTCCCCGCGGAGCCGGGGACCGCGCGGGATCCGGTGACGACGACGAGGTGGTCCACGCCGACGCGGTGGCCGCGGGCCGGTCCACGAGGTCCGATGCCTAGTGGGCATCTCCGTTAGTTCGTCGGGGGTCATGCTGCGCGGAGGGTGCCGTCGTTGTTGAGGCGGTCGAGGTGGCGGTTGAGGTCGTCGCGGGTGTACTTCCAGCCGAACGGTTCGGCGCTTCGGTTGTAGCGATCCTGGAACGCGAGGATGCGTGCGGCGAGATCGTCGAGGTCTGCGAAGTCGCCGGTGGCGATGGCTTTGCGCTGCAGGATCGAGAAGTAGATTTCGACCTGGTTGAGCCACGAGGCGTGCACCGGAAGGTGCACCAGGACCGCGTTGGGAAACGCATGACGCATCCGGTCTTTCGAGGCCTGACCTGCGTGGGATGAGCCGTTGTCGACGACCCAGAACACTCGCTTCGCGGATGCGTATGGCTCTTGGGTCATCACCTGCTCGACCAGTTCGGTGAACGGGGCGATCCCTGTCTTGGGTGCGGTCATCCCCATCACGCGGGCCTGGTGGACGTCGTAGGCGGCGAAGTAGGCCAACGTCCCACCGCGGCGGTACTCGAACTCCACGCGCCGCGGCTGACCGGGCCTGGCGGGAGTCTCGGCGTGACGGCGTTTGAGGGCTTGGAGCTGTGATTTTTCGTCCGCACTGATGACGTACTCATCGTCGCCGAGAGCAACGCCGTTCCAGCGCCGGTGGTACAGGTCCAGCACCCGGGCGGCCTTGACGGCGAAGTCGGGGTCGCGGGGAAAAATCCACGACCGGTGCTGCCACGGCTTGATCGCATCTGCGGCCAGCCAGCGCCCGATCGTCGCCGACGCCACGGGGCGCACCAGCCCTGTGGCCACGGCGTGGGCTCTCAACTCGGCGGCCGACCATCTGGTCAGTGGCAGACCGTGGTCAGCCGGGCGCGTACACGCCAACGCTTTGACCTGGGCGACCTCGACGGGGGTGAACACTCGCGGTCGTCCCGAGCGGGGCCGATCTTTGAGACCCTCCAGGCGCTCGGTGCAGAACCGATGCCGCCACTGGCGCACCGTGTCTTCGCACACCCCGACCTCGCGGGCGATCGCAGCGTTGGCATCACCGGCAGCGGCCGCCAGGACGATCCGGGCTCGCAGTACATCGCGGTGCGCACAACGAGCAGCGTGCGCGCGGCGGGTCAGCACGTCGCGTTCTTTGCCGGACAGGATGACGATAACGGCGCTGGTGGGAGGCATGTTCATTTCTGACGCACCCAGCGGCGCCCGCCAAGCCGCCACGCCGGAACAAGCCGAAAGTCGAGGGCGAGAAACGGCGGCGGCGATGATGGAGACCATGGCCAAGATCCCCGACTCGACACAGACCTCACTGCGACAGAAACTCCTGGCCCGCGCTGCCGAACGGTGGCCCCAGATCCAGGCCCTGCACACCCGCTACCGGGCCGGATTCGCCTACATCGATGCCACCTTGACCGACGGGGACGAAGTCAAGCTCTGCCGACTGCGCTACGCCGGATCAGCCAGCCAGTGGGGTTTTGCGATCTACCGCGCCAGCCACGACGACTACCAGCAAGCCGCCCTGCCAAACGGATGGCCCTCAGGCACTCCCGCAGAAGCCCTCGACACCGCCTGCGGCCTCTATCTCGGCGACCCCACCGCCTGGATCACCGACCCCCGACGAACTAACGGAGATGCCCACTAGCCTGCGCGAGCGGAAGAAGGCCGACACCCGCACCCGTCTCTCGGCGGCCGCCGTGGAACTCCTGGTCGCCGAGGGGGCGGAGGGCGCGACGGTGTCGGCGATCGCGGGACGGGCGGGGGTGTCCACCCGCACGTTCCACAACTACTTCGCCCACCGCGAGGACGCGTTCCTGCACTTCCTGCGCGAGCAGATCGCGGAGTTCGTGCGGCAGGTGGACCAGGCCCACCCGGACCTGACCCCCGTGGACATCTTCCGCACGATGTTCCGCGAACTGTACGGGCGCTCGTCGGACGACATCGAGGCCGCCGAGAACCTGTTCGTGGCCGGGGAGCAGATCGGGATCATGCTCTCCAGCGACGCCCGGTCGTGCCTCGCGGAGCAGATCCTCGACCCGCTGTACGACGCGATCGGCCGCCGGGAGCCGCAGCTCAGCCGGTTCCGCATCCGGGTGCTGGTGGACCTGAGCCTGGCCGCCGGTGCCTCGGTGCTGCGGCACCGCCCGCGCGGCGGCGAGCAGGACGCGACGCACGGTCGCGCGGGTTACCTCGACGAGGCGTTCGACCTGCTCGAGCGCGGCGCCGCCGACCTGCTGCGCGGCGGCGAGCGCCGCTAGGAGACTGCTGAACAAGCTGCGATCCTGGCACGCCCGGTGTGCGTGAGGGTCCGGTTGGCCGTCGCGCGGAGTGTGGGGCTTGAGATTTCTGGGTTCGGCGAAAGGTTCGTGGCGCCCACCGCGGGTTGTTCGAGCCTCTGCTGGGGCGGGAATGCCTGGCCCCGGCCCGCTGATCAGGCCAGGGCCCAGGTTCCGTTTTGGTTGGTCAGTCCCATGGCGAGTAGTCGGCGCAGGTTGAGGGCGGCAACGCGGTGGTGGAGCCAGGTGTTGTTCTTCTCGACCCCGCGGTACGGCACACGCCGAGCGCCTCGGGTCAGCCAGGCGATCGAGCGTTCCACCATCGGTCGGTGCTGGCGGTACACGGTCTTGAAGTCCTCATCGCCGGCCCGCTGGCGGTGCTGGCGTTGCAGCAGGTGGTGCTCGCCGAGCACCACTTTGCGCCCCGTGGCTGAGGTAGTGCACCGCTGACGCAGCGGGCAGCCACGACACGCCGCCCCGAAGGTGGCATTGCCCTTGGCAGAGAGGCCACGGGTGATGTTGGCGGGGCAGGTCAGGGTGCCCGCCACGGCGTCGAAGGTGAAGTCATCCAGGGTGAACCCGCCCTCGACCGCGGGCCGTAGCGGCCACGGCTTGACCAGGGGCAGCCACTGCTTGCCGGCCAGGGTGTGCAGCATGTCGCCGCTGGCATAGGCCGAATCGCCGAGCACCTCGACCTGCTCACCGTCATCGACGGTGGGATCGGCGGTGACCAGCCCCGCACCGACCGCGGCATCGGAATTGCTGGGTCCGTTGGGTTTGGTCAGGGCGCACATCGTGGTCAGGCCGGTATCGGGCTCGACGACGATGTGGGCCTTGAACCCGTCTTGGCGGCGCTGCCGGGTCTTGTGGGCGTGGCGGGCATCGGGGTCCACGGTGGAGATCACCCGATCCGGCGCCGTGCGGCGGGCGATGCGCCACCGCCCGTCGGTGCCGTCTGAATCCTCGGCCGGTTCGACGTCCTGCCCTGCCACCAGCGCCAGTAGCGCCACCGCTTCGGCCGGCTTGCCACCGGCGGCGGTGATCGCCTCGACATCTAGTGCCGCCAACAGCGCCAGCGCGTCTGCGACCAGGGCGGAGACCAACTCGTCTCGGGCGGCCTGGTCATCCCAGGCGATGCGCGGCTTACCCGACGCGATGTAGTCCTGCCCGCACACCGCCGCCAACCGGGTGCACTCGGTGGCGATCAACTCCTTCGCCCCGGGCACCTCGCGGCCCACCCGGCGGATCTGGGCGATCAGCTGGGTGATCGTGTCCTGGCGGGCCACCGCGTCATCCAAAACCGTTGAATCCAGCGCCCGGCGGGTCTTGGCCTTGACCGCACCGGTCTCGGCGATGACCTGACGCACCACCTCGAAGATCCGCTGCGGCCGCTCACTGGCCGCCAGGCGGCGTCGCCAATAGGTCAACGTCGACGAGTTGAAACCCTTCGCATCGACCGGATACCCGCAGGCGGCCTTCCACCGCAGGTCAAACGTCAGCGCGTCGACCGCCTCCCGATCGGAGTGCCCGAACAGTGCTTGCAGCACGATGACCGAGGCGATCACCTCACCCGGGATCGAGGGCCGGCCCCGCCCCGAGGGAAACAGATCCGCGAACAACTCGTCCGGGAACAACCGGTCACGATGCTCGGCCAGCAACGCGAACACGCTGCCGGGCTCGAGAAGATGCCCCGCCACCGACTCCACATCCAACAACTCACGCTGCCGATCCGACTCACCCTGCATGACCCACATCATTTCAGGGCCACCCCAACCCCGCGGGCCGTACACGCACTTTGTTCAGCAGTCTCCTAGCGCGAGTCGAGGTCGCGGTCACCGGGAGTCCGCTGATCGCGACCGCAGCAGACCACCTCGCCGTCGACCCCGGCACGGGCGCCGAGGCCGTGCAGGCGCGCGGCCAGGACGTCGGGCGCCGGATTGTGATGCCCCAGGTGGACGGCGACCACCTCGGTCTCATCGACCACCGCGCCCACCCCGCGCAGCCGCGCGAGCAGGTCGGCGAACCGGGACAGGCCCAGGTGCACGGGGGAGAGCTCCTCGCGGTCGCCGAGGGTCTGTTCCATGAACACCGCGTCGTACCGGGCGTCACGGACCGCGGCGAACCAGTCCTCGTCCCACGGACCGGTGTCGGTGGCCCACAGCAGTCGCGCGCCGTCGGGCCCGGTGAGGTCGTAGAGCACGGCGTCGCCGTCGCGGAAGACACGGTGCCGGGCCGGCAGCACGCGCACGTCGTAGCCGCCCACGATGAGCCGGTCCCCGGCGACGACCGGGACGAACCGCACCGGGTCGTCCGGACCGACCCACGGACGGCACACCTCGAGCGCGTCGGCGGGACCGACCACCTCGAGCCCACCCGCCCCCGGGACCCACGAGCGGTAGAGCAACGCCTGCGGACCGAGATGGTCGGCGTGGGCGTGAGTGATGAGCAGATGCCTGACCGACGCCAGGGTGCGCCCGAGCCGCACCGCCGCGCCGGGGGCCTCCGGGCCGCAGTCGATCAGCAGCTCGTCGTCGACAAGCGCGCAGGTCTGGCCGCGCACCACGCCGAGCCGGCGCGCCTCGCCGCACGACGTGCACCGGCAGAACGGGTTGGGCCAGCCGTCGGCCGCGCCCGTGCCCAGCAGCACGACTTCCATCACGGCGCGCACTCCCCGGGCGTCCGGCGCCCGGGCGCGCCCTCCTCGCCGGGCCCCGCTCCCGCGCCGCGCAGGGGCAGCACCGCCGGGCCGTCGGGACGCTCCACGACCTCGACGCGCGCCCCGTACACCTGCGCCACCCGTTCGGCGGTGAGCACCTCCTCCGGCCGGCCGTCGGCCACGACGCGCCCGCCGTCCAGTAGCACCAGCCGCTCGCCGTAGTGCGCGGCCGAGGTGAGGTCGTGCATGGCCGCGACCACCGTCAGCCCGCTCTCGCGCCGCATCGAGTCGACCAGGTCCAGCACCTGCTGCTGGTGACCGATGTCGAGGGCGCTGGTGGGCTCGTCGAGCAGCAGCACCCGCGGCTCCTGCGCCAGCGAGCGACCGAGCACCACCCGCTGGAGCTCGCCGCCGGACAGGGTGGTCGCGGTGCGCGCGGCGAGGTCGCGCAGGTCGAGGCGGTCGATCACCCGGTCGACGACCTCGTGGTCGTGGGCGGTCTCCGTGCCGAAGCGGGAGATGTGCGGCGTGCGACCGAGGCGGATGAGCTCGCGCGCGGTGACGCCCTCCGGTACCACCGGGCGCTGCGGCATCATCGCCACCGTCCGCGCTACGCGGCGGCGCCCCGCGCGGCGCGGCGCGAACCCCTCGACCTCGACGCCCCCCGACGTCGGGACGAGACCCGCGAGTGCGAACAGCAGGGTGGTCTTACCGGAGCCGTTGGGGCCGACCAGCGACACCCAGGAACCCGCGGGAACCGACAGGTCGATGCCGTGCAGGACCGGCGTGCGGTCGCGGACGACGTGCAGGTCGCGGCAGGCCAGGGCGGGGTGGCGTGGTGCGGCCGGGCTCGAGGGGGCCCGGCGCGCGTGGTCGGCGGGGCTCATATCTGCCCCCGACTGCGGCGCAGGACCACGAGGAAGAACGGGGCGCCGATCGCGGCGGTGACCACGCCGATCGGCAGCTCGGCCGGGCTCATGGCGGTGCGCGCGATGACGTCGGCCAGCACGAGAAACGTCGCCCCGGCCAGCAGGGAGGTGGGCAGCAGCAGTCGGTGCCCGGGCCCTATGAGCATCCGCACCGCGTGCGGGATGACGATGCCCACGAACCCGATGAGGCCCGAGACCGACACGACCGCCGCCGTGCCGAGGGTGGCGACGCTGATGAGGATGAGACGCACCCGCGCCGGGGAGATGCCCATCGTGGCGGCCTCGACGTCGCCGACCGCCATGACGTCGAGCATGCGCCGGAACAGGGCGATCACCGCCACGGAGACCAGCACGTACGGCAGGACCGCCCGCACGTCGGTCCACCCGCTGGTGGTGAGGCGTCCGAGCATCCACGAGTACACCTGCCGAAGCGTGTCGTCGTGACGCTGCATGAAGAAGGTCTGGATGGCGCTCGCGAACGCGGCCACCGCGACGCCGGCGAGGATGATGACGACCTCGCTGCGCCCGCCGCCCACGCTGCGTCCCAGCGCGTACGTGGCCATCACGGCGATCATGCCGCCGGCGAACGCGGCCGGCGGCACCAGGCCCGAGCCCATCGCACCGCCCGCGACGATCGCCAGTGTCGCGCCCAGGCCGGCGCCGCTGGACACGCCCAGCAGGTATGGGTCGGCGAGCGGATTGCGGAACACGCCCTGGTAGGTGGCGCCCGCGATCGCCAGTGTCGCGCCGACGATCGCACCCAGAACGACGCGCGGGACCCGGATCTCCCACAGGATCACCTGCTGGCGCTCGGTGAGGCCGGAGTCCACCGCTAGGAGCGGCAGGCGGTCGAGCAGGTCGAGCAGCACCCCGCCGGCGGTGAGTCCGGCCGGGCCGATGAGGGTGCCCAGCAGCATCGCCGCTCCGAAGAGCAGCGTCGCCCCGCCCAGCACGAGGGCGTGGCGGGGCGACGGGCGGGTCACGGGGTGGGCTGGGGCGCGGGCTGGTCGGCGGGGATCTGCGCGACGATCGCGGCGACCTCGCGCATGAAGTCCACGATGCGCGGGCCCCAGCGGCTGGCCAGGTCCTCGTCCACCACGTGGACGCGGTCCTCGCGCACGGCGGTGAGCCCGTCCCAGCCGGGACGCTGCGCCACGGTCTCCGCGGTGACGCCGCAGCACTGCCCGTCGGCGAGGAAGATGAGGTCCGGGTCGGCCTCGAGTATGAGTTCCTCCGACAGCTGCGGGTAGGTGTCGTCGCCGGTGGCGATGGAGGTCAGGCCGAGCACGGAGTAGATCTCGCCGACGTAGGTCGCGTCGGTGACGGTGTAGTACGTGTCGTCCAGCTCGTGAAAGTACGTCAGCGGCGTCTCGCGCTCGGGCACCGAGGCGACGATCTCGTCGATCTCGCCCTGCATCCGCGACACCAGCTCGGCGGCCTCGCCGATGTTGCCGGTGGCCGCGCCCACCTGCTCGAGCTGGGTGTACGTGTCGTCGAGGGTCTGGGCGGCCGGCAGCTGGAGCACCTCGACGCCCGAGCGCTCGAGCCCGGCCACGACGTCGGCGTTGTCGTCGGTGAGCACCACGAGGTCGGGGGCGTAGCCCAGGATCGCTTCGAGGTTGGGCGTGTAGCCGGACAGGTCGGTGACCGGCGCGTCTTCCGGGAAGTCGGAGCGCTCGTCCACCGCCACCACCTGGTCGCCCGCGCCGACGGCGTAGAGCATCTCGGTGGTCGTGGGGCTCAGGGACACGATCGCCTGCGGCTCGTCGGCCGCCGCGCCGGTCTGGTCGGCGGGGGCGGAGTCTTCGCCATTGGAGCCGCTGCACGCGGTGGCGACGAGCGCGAGGGCGGCCAGCGGCGCGATCAACAGTGAGCGGGCTCGTGGGTGGGGCATGGCATCCTCCGCGGCTCGGAGGACGAGAACAGCTCGGGCCGCGGCGGTGGGGCCGCGGCACTCGACCGTTCTTCGTCCGAGGTCAGTACGTACGGCTACCGCGGCACGGGCCGACCTGACTCGCCCGTCCGGGGACGGGGTCACAGTTGCGGGACGGCGCCGGATCCACACCGACTTCCGCCGAGTCGCCGCGGGGCGCCCGGCGCAGGTGGCCGGACCTCTCGAGGGTAGCCGAGCAGGCGCCGCGGGCAGAAGCCGCCGCGTCACCCGCCCAGCACGATCCCCTCGCGCCGGGGGTCGGCGCCGCCGACGAGCGTGCCGTCGGACTGGCGCAGAATCGCCGAGAGGCCAGACGACTGCTCCTCGGTGGAGACCTCGTGGCCGCGCTCCGTGAGCCACCGGGTCAGCTCGGAGTCGTCGGTCACCGCCGGGTGTTCGCCGCCGATCGCGGTCTCGGGCGAGTTGATCGCCCCGAACGACGGGGAGCCCACGGCCTGCTGCGGGTCGAGTTCCCAGTCGAGCATGCCGACCAGCGTCTTGACGACGAACTGGATGATCCGCGACCCGCCGGGCGACCCGACGACCGCGCGCAGCTCACCGCGCGCGAGGGGCGTGCCGTCGAAGACCAGTGTCGGCGCCATGGACGAGCGCGGCCGCTTGCCGGGCTGGACCCGGTTGGCCTGCAGCTGCCCGGCATCGTCGCGCGGCTCGGCGGCGAAGTCGGTGAGCTGGTTGTTGAGCAAGAACCCCTCGACCATCTGGAAGGAGCCGAACGCGGACTCGATGGTCGTGGTGAGCGCGGCGGCGTTGCCCTGCGCGTCGACGATGCTGATGTGGGTGGTCCCGTGTTCGGGGCCGGTGAACACGCCGCGGGCGTCGAAGGGGAAGTCGCCGGGCTCGGCCTCGCCCATGGAGCGCTCGGTGTCGATGAGGCCGGCGCGTCCGGCGAGGTAGCCGGGTCGCAGCAGGGTCATCGCGGAGCCCAGCGGCGGTGGGACGAAGCGTGGGTCGGCGATGTAGACGTCGCGGTCGGCGTAGGCGAGCCGTTCGGCCTCGGTGACCAGGTGTACTGCCTCGGGGGCGGGCAGGCCGCCGTCGGGTCCGACGTCGGTCGGCGGGTACGCGGCGAGGTCGGACTCGGCGAGCATGGCCAGGGTCGAGGCGACGGCGGTGCCCCCCGAGGACGGTGGCGCCATGCCGCACACGGCGTGGTCGCGGTACGGGCTGCACACGGGGTCGCGCGTGACGGCCTCGTATCCGGCGAGGTCGTCGAGGGTCATGGCGCCGGGGGTGATGCCCTCGCGCTCGGTGCTGACCTGGTCGACGATCGCCTCGGCGATCGCGCCGGTGTAGAACGCGTCGGCGCCCTCGGTGGCCACGGCGGACAGGGTCTTGGCGTAGGCGGGGTTGGTGAGGCGCGTCCCGGCGGGTTTCCCGGTGTCGCCGTCGAGGAAGTACCCGGCGGCGTCGGGGTCGCGGGCCAGGTCCGCGGCGGAGGCGGCGATGGATTCGGCCAGGCGTGGGCTGATCTCGAAGCCGTCGTCGGCCAGCAGCACCGCGGGGTCGAACAGGTCGCGCCACTCGCGCTCGCCGTGGTCGGCGTGGGCCGTCTCGAGCAGGCGGAGGATGCCGGGCACGCCGATGGACCGCCCGCTGCGCCGCGCGTCGGGCTGCGGTGCGGCGGTGTCGTCGGGCGAGATGTGCCGGAGGTAGTCGACGGTGGCGGCGGCGGGCGCGGTCTCCCGGCCGTCGTACGTTTCGACCTGCCCGGACTCGGCGTCGTAGTGCACGAGGAATCCGCCGCCGCCAAGGCCGGAGGACTGCGGCTCGACCAGCCCGAGGACGGCCTGGGCGGTGACCAGGGCGTCGGCGGCGGTACCGCCGTCGGCGAGGACCTCGCACGCCGCCCGGGTCGACAGCGGGTGCGCGGTGGAGACCGAGTACGACGCGGTGGCGACGGGCCGCATCCCGGTGCGGAACCCGGTGGCGACCTCGGGGTTCAACGAGATGGGCCCCTCGGGGCCGGCCTGGCCGTCGGCGGTGCGGGCCACGGGCGTGCCGCCGCCGTCCTACGCGCACGGCGCCGTGTCCTGGACCGGGAGGGGCTCGCCGCCGAGCGTGCCGGGACGCGCGGAGGTGGTGCGGTCCGGGGGCGACGACGACGAGGTGGCCGTCGCGTCCTCCTCGGCCCCTCCGGGCTCGGTCGAGCAGGCCGACAGCGCCAGGACGGGCGCGAGTCCGAGCGCGAGGACCGCGCGTGCGATCCGTCGGGTTGTCCGAGAGTGCATGGCGGGCCGCCTTCCCGAGCCGGATACCTGTCCCCAGAGTGCTCCGCCGGCGGGGCGGGCGTGGCGCTTTCGGCGGAGACGGGACAGGGGAGGATGGTCGGTGCCTCACGAGGCACTGACGGATGACGCCCAGTGGAAGGACCAGCAGATGACGACGACGAGTTCCGCCGACAACGGGCCAGCGGCCCGGGACCTGCGCGAGCAGGGATTCGCGACCAGGCGGGAGGTGATGGGGGACGCCTTCGTCGACCGGGCGATGGACCGGGCGGCCGGGACGGCGTCGGAGGCCATCCAGTACGTGGTCACCGAGAACGTGT
The DNA here is from genome assembly GCF_036287335.1 of Dietzia maris. Taxonomy (NCBI): domain Bacteria; kingdom Bacillati; phylum Actinomycetota; class Actinomycetes; order Mycobacteriales; family Dietziaceae; genus Dietzia; species Dietzia maris. The sequence goes on along the minus strand of NZ_CP143053.1, from coordinate 3,322,126 downwards.
GGGGCAACATCTGGGACCGGCCGGGCCTGGGTCGGCGGGACAGGAGTCTGCTCAACATCGGCATGCTGGTGGCGCTGCGCGCGAACGCCGAGCTGGCCGGCCACGTCCGCGGGGGCCTGACCAACGGGCTGACGCGGGAGGAGATCACCGAGGCCGTCATCCACGCCTCGGGGTACTGCGGGGCGCCCGCCGCCCTGTCGGCGATGAAGACGGTCCAGGAGGTGTTCGACGCCCTCGACGCCGAAGCGGGCGATTCCCCCCTGAGCGGATAGGTCGGAAGGGGTCGGGAGTAGTCTCGACCTTCAGAGTGATCTACGGCATACCCACGCGTCCCCTCAGGTCACGCACGCCCCGCGAGTAAGGAGTCCCGCCCATGCGCAGCACGATGATGCCGGAGCAGCTGAACATCAGCACGATCCTGCAGTTCGGTTCGACCGTCCACGCCGATGCCGTGGTCACCACCTGGACCGCGGAGGGGCCGCGCAAGCTCTCGTTCGGCGATCTCGGCAAGCGCGCTGCGCAGCTGGCCCACGCCCTGCGGTCGCTGGGGATCGACGGTGACCAGCGGGTCGCCACCTTCCAGTGGAACAACTCCGAGCACCTGGAGGCCTACCTGGCCATCCCGTCGATGGGCGCGGTGCTGCACCCGCTCAACATCCGGCTTTTCCCGGACCAGCTCGAGTTCGTGGCCAACCACGCCGAGGACAAGGTCGTCATCGTCGACCCGAGCCTGATCCCGCTGCTGCAGCCGCTCCTGCCCCGCTTCTCGACGGTCGAGCACGTGATCGTGACCGGTGGTGGCGCCGCGAGCCTGGAGGCTCCCGAGGGCGTGCAGGTGCACGACTACGAGGCGCTCCTGGCCGCGCAGCCCACGGAGTTCGAGTGGCCGGAGGTCGACGAGAACTCAGCCGCCGCGATGGCCTACACCTCGGGCACGACCGGCGACCCGAAGGGCGTCGTCTACTCGCACCGCTCGATCTACCTGCACTCGATGCAGGTGTGCATGTCCGACGGCATGGACATCTCGGTGGATGACAACGTCCTGGCGATCGTCCCGATGTTCCACGCCATGTCGTGGGGCCTGCCGTACGCCGCGTTCATGGTGGGCGCCTCGCTGCTCATGCCGGAGCGGTTCCTGCAGCCCGAGCCGCTCGCCGCGATGATCGCCTCCGAGCGTCCCACGCTGGCCGCCGCCGTGCCGACCATCTGGATGGCCTTGGATGCCTACAGCGTGGACCACCCCGTGGACATGTCGAGCTTCCGCGCCGTGGTGGTGGGCGGCAGCTCCTGCCCGCCGGAGTTGATCCGTAAGTTCAAGGAGCGCTACGGGATCAACATCATCCACGCCTGGGGGATGACCGAGACCTCGCCCATCGGCACGCTGTCGCGGCCCAAGGCGGAGCTGCCGGAGGAGAAGCAGTTCCAGCTGCGGACCACCCAGGGTCGTTTCCTCGCGGGCGTCAAGGCGCGGATCGTCGACGACGCCGGCAACGAGTTGCCGTGGGACGGCGAGTCTGTGGGCGAGCTGCAGGTCCGCGGCCCGTGGATCACCGGAAGCTACTACAAGGTCGACAACTCGGACTCGTTCGATGACGGCTGGCTGCGCACCGGCGACGTGGGTTACGTGCGGCCCGAGGGCTTCCTCCAGCTGACCGACCGCGCCAAGGACATCATCAAGTCCGGCGGCGAGTGGATCTCCTCGGTCGAGGTGGAGAACTACCTGCTCGAGCACCCGGCCGTGGCCGAGGCGGCCGTTGTCGGTGTGCCGGATCCCAAGTGGGACGAGCGCCCGCTGGCCGCGATCGTCGTCAAGGAGGGCATCCCCGATCCGGACGTCGAGGAGCTCCGCGCGCACCTGGCACAGCGGATGGCCAAGTGGCAGGTGCCGGAGCGCTTCGCCTTTGTCGACGAGATCCCCAAGACCTCGGTCGGCAAGCTGGACAAGAAGCGCATCCGCGCCTCGCATTCGGAGGGCGAGCTCGAGGTGATCAACGCCCTCGAGAGCTGACCCCGGCCCCGCCGCCCCACCGCCCGGGTCCTCCGCCCCGCCGCCCGAGTCCGCCGGGCATGGCCGCCGGGCGGCGGTTCGCCCATCGAAAAGACGGTTCCGCACGCGCCCACTCGGCCGACGCGGGCGGAACCGTCTTCTCGTCTGACAGCGGGGCTGCCGGCCGCCCGCCCGGCGCTCAGCTCACCTATCGGATCTCTCGCCACCTACCAGATCCCCACGCCGCCTATCGCGATCTGCGCCACCTAGCGGATCCGGTAGGCGCCGCGGAATCGGATAGGTGGCGCCGGCGCGGGCGACTCTAGCTGCGCATATGCCCGCGCCCGCACCCGGAGCAGGTGCGGGCGGGTGGGCGGCGGCGGGTCAGGCGTGGACGCGCGAGAGCCGGCGCAGGGCGACGGGCAGCCCGTCGCCGGGGTAGGGCAGCGAGTCGTTCTTCATGGGCGGGGAGTAGTCCAGCGGCACCGACCACTCGAAGTGGCGCAGCAGCGCGCTCAGCACGAGCTTCGACTCGAGGTTGGCGAAGATCATGCCGAGGCACTTGTGCACGCCACCGCCGAAAGGCTCCCACGCGAAGCGGTGCGACTTGTCCTCCCGCCGCTCCTCGGAAAACCGCTCCGGGTCGAAGATCTCCGGGTCCGTCCAGTACTCGGGCATGTGGTGTGAGTACAGCGGCATCACCGAGATGAGCCGACCCGCCGGGATCTCCACCCCGAGGATCTCGGTGTCCTTGACCGTCTTGCGGGCCAGCACCGGAACCGGCGGGTGCAGACGCAGCGTCTCCTTCATCACCAATGCGAGGTCAGGCAGCTCCTCCAGCTCGGCCATGCTCGGGTTCGGGCCCAGCGCCAGGCACTGCCGACGCAGCCGCTCCTGCCATTCCACGTCGCGGCCCAGTTCGTAGACCATCGACGTCACCGTGCTGGTCGTGGTGTCATGCGCGGCCATCAGCAGGAAGATCATCTGGTTGATGATGTCGTCGTCGTCGATCCCGCCGGAGGCGTCCGCCACCTGACACAGCGCGGAGAACAGGTCCTCTCCCGGATTCGCGCGGCGGGCCGGAAGATGGCGGCGGAGGAACTCCTCCAGCAGCCGGCGGCCGCGGGTGGCGCGGCCCCACTTGGTGAACGGCACCGGGGCCGTCGACCGGACGTACCCGTTGGCCGCCTGCACGCAGTCGACGAAAGCCGTGTTCACACGGTCGATCTCGCCGGGAACGGCGTACTCGGCGCCGCCCATGAACACGTCGGTCGCCAGGTCGAGCGTGTGCGACTTGAGTGCGGGGTAGATCCGGAACGCCCGGTCCGGCGACCAGGACGCGATTCCCGCGTCGACGAGCGGCGCGAGCGTCCGCGTGTAGCCCTCGAGCCGGGGGCGGGTGAACGCCTCCTGCATGATCTGCCGGTAGTGCTTGTGCTCCTCGAAGTCGAGCAGCATCAGCCCGCGATTGAAGAACGGCCCCACCAGGTATCCCCAGCCCGGGCCGCTGGCGAACGCCTTGTCGCCGTTCTGCAGAGCGGCCTGGCACGCGTCGGGGCCGATGAGCGCGGTCCTGGTCCGGCCGAGGAGGTTGAGATCGGAGACCGGGCCGTGGTCGCGATAGCGACGGGCCATCGCGGACAGTGGGTCGTGCACATATTCCAGCGTCTTGCCCAGCACCGGCAGGTGGGAGCGCAGCGGCGCGGGCCCGGGACGGAAGACCTTCTCGCGCGGCTCACCGGAAATTGACATACAGCACCTCGTTGTGGGGATGCCCCCAGTGTGTGACACGGCTCACGTGCTGTCACGCGATTTCCGAAACCGGCGGTGTCGTTTCTCTGCCGCGCGCCGGGTCAGGCCCTCTCGACCAGTGCGCGGATGTCCACACCGTCGGGCAGGGCGCCGTACTCGGCCGAGCGGTCGTCGCCGAGGCGGGCCAGGCAGAACGCCTCCGCGACCGGGGCCGGGGCGTGGGCGAGCAGGACCGCGGCCTGCTGGGCCAGCGCCATCGACTCGACCAGCCGTCGCGCGATCCCGGGCGCCGCGCCCGGGTCGGCGGCGGCCCGGCTCACGAGCCCGCGCACCCGCTCGACGTGCCGGTCGTACAGCTCGTGACCGCCCAGCTGCGCGGACAGCTCGGCATCGAACGCCGCTACCGACTCCGGTTCCCGGGTCATGGCCCGCAGCACGTCCAGGGCGATGACGTTGCCCGAGCCCTCCCACACCGCCAGCACCGGCTGCTCCCGGTAGCGGCGCGCGAGTGGGAACGCCTCGGTGTAGCCGTTGCCGCCGAGGCACTCCAGCGACTCGTAGGCGTGGTTCGGCCCGCGCTTGCAGACCCAGTACTTCGCCACCGCGGTGGCCAGCCGACGGTAGGGGGCGAATTCCTCGTCGTCGTACGCCGACGCCAACCTCAAGGCCGTCCACGTCGCGGCCTCGGACTCGAGCTGCAGGTCGGCCAGGACGGCCGCCATCGCGGGCTGGTCGACGAGTGTCGCGCCGAACGCCGCCCGGTGCCGGGCGTGCCACGCGGCCTCGGCCACGCCCTGCCGCATTCCCGCCGCGGCGCCGAGCACACAGTCCAGCCGCGTGCGACCGACCATCTCGATGATCGTGCGCACGCCGCGGCCGGGCTCGCCGACCATCCACCCGAGCGTGCCGTCGAACTCCACCTCGGAGGACGCGTTGGACTTGTTGCCGAGTTTGTCCTTGAGCCGCTGCACGAGGAACGGGTTGCGCTCGCCACCCGGCAGCACGCGTGGGACGAGGAAGCAGCTCAGCCCCTCTGGCGCCTGCGCCAGCACGAGGAACGCGTCCGACTGCGGTGCCGAGCAGAACCACTTGTGGCCGCGCAGGACATGGCAGCCCGAGTCGCCCGCGGCCCCGGAGCCACCGGTGGTGACGGGCTCAGCGATCGTGGTGTTCGCGCGCACGTCCGAACCGCCCTGCTTCTCGGTCATCGCCATGCCGAACAGCACGCCCGATTTGGTTTCGGGGTCGCGTAGCTCCGGGTCGTAGACGCGGGAGAGCAGCGCGGGCTCCCACTCGGCGGCCAGCTCCGGGCTCAGGCGCAACGACGGGACCACGGCGTGTGTCATGGACAGCGGGCAGCCGTGCCCGGCCTCGACCTGGGAGACCAGCATGAACCCGGCCGCCCGCTCGACGTTGGCGCCCTGACCGGGGTCGGCCCACGCCGAGGTGTGCAGTCCGTGGGCCACCGAGTACTCCATGATGCGGTGGTAGGAGGGGTGGAACTCGATCTCGTCGACGCGGTTGCCCCACCGGTCGTGCGAGTGGTGCACGGGCAGGTGGGTGTTGGCGAGCTCGGCGTCGTGTTGGTACCGCGCGGTGCCGACGTGGCGGCCGATCTCGTGGAACCCCTCGATCCGCGCATGCGGGGAGAAGGTCGCCACCGCGTCCTGCAGCGCCGGGTTGAGGGCGAACTCGTCCACGTCGACCCGCGGCGGAGCCTGGTTGAGGACCTCGTGGGTGGAATGGTTCCGGGTCGCCGACATGGGCCGTCCTAACTCTTGAAGTACTGAGCTCCTGAAGTACTCAGCTCTTGAAATACTCAGCTTTTGAAATACATAAGCTGCGTGCCCGTCGCCAGCAGCGTCCCGTCGCGGCCCCATAGGCGCGCGGCCTCGTCGTGGTAGTTGCCGTGGAAGCGGTGCGAGTGCACGCTGCCCAGCAGGAAGTCGGTGCCCTGGGCGGCGATCTCGTCGGCGGTGGCCAGGAAGTGGATCGTCAGCGTCACCGTGCCCGCGGGGACCGGCCGACCGAGCCGCAGGAACGCGCGCGGGAAGAACGAATCGCACATGGCCGTCAGTGCGAGATGGTCGAGTCCGCGGGCCGGGGCGTCGCGGATCCACATCGTCGTCGTCGACACCGGGCTCTCCTCGCCCGCCGCGACGGCGTCCCATCCCCCCTCGATGAACCGCATGTCGTAGTTCTCCGCCCACCTCACGCCGCGGTCCGCGCCGGCGGAGGGCACCTCCTCCGGGGCGGGCACTGCGGGCGCGGCGGCCTCGGTCTCCGACCACGTCTCGCGCCGCAGTCCGGTGATGGCCGTGGCCGTGGTGACCACGTCGTCGCCCTGGCGCATCTCGATCCACCAGTGCTGGTTCGAGCGGTTGGTGCGGGCGGGGCGCGCCTCGATGAGGAAGTCGCCATCGGCGACGGGGCCGGCGTAGTTGAGGGTCAGCGCGAGCGGGTCACCGTGCCGCTCGGGGTGCTGCAGGACCGCGGCCAGCATCGTCGCCGCGGTGGTGCCGCCGAACGGCCCGACCATGTTGGCGTACGCCTCGTGCGTGCGACCGCGGTAGAGGTTCTCGCCGAGCGGCTTCAGCGCCACCACTTCATCGAGCACGTGCGTGGCGGTGTCCTGACTGGTCACGGGGCCTCCTGTGGGGCGGTCGGGGCGTCGCCGCCGGGGGCGCGTGCGGGCGGCGTTGGGCTCACCGTACCGAGAGATACGGCGACGACGACGAGGAACGCCCGTCCCGCCCACGTGGGCGTCGGCCATAGGATCGGGTCATGCCGATGATCGATGTGAAGAGTCCTGAGTCCGTCTCCACCGCCGCCGTCGTGGCCACCGGGCTGCTCGGCGGGTGGTTGACCGCCCGTGAGACGGGGATCCGTCCGCTCGGTGGGGTCGTGCTGGCGGCGGCCGGCGTCTGGGCCGGTCGCTCGTGGGCGGCCAAGACCGACGTGCCCACCACGGTGGGCCTGTCGGCGCTGTACGTGGCGGCGTTCGGCGCCTCGCACCCGCTGGCCAAGAAGATGGGCTCGTGGCCGGCGGTGCTCACGGTGACGGCGGCGGCGTCGGGCGCGGCCTACGCGCTCGCCGACGCGAAGTAGCGGCCGGCCGTCTGTCGGCACGCTGCGCGGCTCCGGCGCGGCCTCAGAGCGCGCCGCCACCGGGCTCAGGCGTCGAGGAAGATGTCGAGCTCCAGCTCCTCGAGGGGGCCGCCGTAGACGGAGAAGTCGGTGACGCCCTCCTCGGTGAGGACGTCGTCGTCGATGAAGAAGTTGCCCGTACACTCGCGGGGGTCGCGCGTGAGGACCGCGTGCGCGGCGTCGGCCATGATCTCCGGCGTGCGGCTGCGCGCGACCATCTCCTCGCCGCCGAGCAGGTTGGCCACGGCGGCGGTGGCGATGGTGGTGCGCGGCCACAGGCTGTTGGCCGCGATCCCGCGTCCCTTGAGCTCTTCGGCCAGGCCCAACGTCACCAGGCTCATGCCGTACTTGGCGATCGTGTAGCCGAGGAAGCTGCCCGCCCACTTGGGATTGAGATTGAGCGGCGGGGACAGCGTGAGGATGTGGGCGGCGTCCGAGGCCTCCAGGTGCGGCAGCGCCGTCTTGGACAGCAGGAACGAGCCGCGGCAGTTGATGTCCTGCATGAGGTCGTACTTCTTCATGGCCAGGTCAGGGGTCGGTGACAGGTCGATCGCGCTGGCGTTGTTGACCACGATGTCGATCCCGCCGAACGCCTCGACCGTCCTGTCGACGGCCTCCTGCACCGAGTCCTCGTTCCGAACGTCGCCCACCACGGCCAGGGCCTTCCCTCCCGCCTCCTCGATCTGGGCCGCGGCGGTGTGCACGGTGCCCTCGAGCTTCGGGTGGGGAGTGTCGGTCTTGGCGAGCATCGCGATGTTCGCACCGTCGCGGGCGGCGCGCAGGGCGATGGCCAGGCCGATGCCGCGGCTGCCGCCCGACATCAGCAGGGTCTTTCCGGCCAGGGTGCGAGTGGAGTCCGTCATGGGCACGATCCTCTCCGATAACCGCCGACCGCGGGGCGGGTATCGGCGACCGATCGCCCACTTGACGCGCCCCGTAGCATAAAAATGACCTCACAAACGGGTGTGGTTCCGACCGTGCAGGAGAGGCGCGATGACCGGTCGCCCCGAACTCACGGCTTCCAGGACGCTGATCACTGTTCTGGCGGCCGCCCTCGCCGTGCTCGTGGTCGGGGTGGGCGTGGTCGCCCTGGTCCGCAGCAGTGGGTCCGGGTCGGAGACACCGGCCGTCGAGGTCTCGCCCTCGGCTGCCGGGAGTGGCTTCTCCCCGGATGTCCTGGATCGTCCCGCGGCCCTCCGGTCCCGAGGGCGCCGGGGTGCTGGAGGTGACGGGGCCGGAGTGCGATTCCGCGGTGATCAACGCCGACCTGCTGTTCCCGAACAGCGGTGCGCGGATCATCGACTGCCAGGCAGGCTGGGCCGTCATGGCCAGCGCCGTGTCGGGTGATCCCTACTGGGTGGCGTACTCGGACGGCAGGTGGCGACGGGCCCCAGACGTGTCGATCCACCTGGGGACCTGCCCGGCCGAGGCGATCGCCAAGGGTGCGCCGGCGTGGATGGCGCAGAAGCACCTGACCAGCTGTGCACCGTCCGAGCGGCCGGGCCCGGCGGCGCCGACGCCCACACCGTCGCCCGCGCGGACGTCGGCGGCCACGCTCTCGGCCGGGCCCCCCGCCACGCCCACCCGGACCAGTTCGCGGACCCGGGCCCCGGTCGAGGACGCCGCGGCGCCGGCGACGAGTTCGCGGCAGACCAGTGTCGTCACGTCGACGTCCCCGCCGACCAGCGTCGTCACGACGTCGCCCTCGTCGACCGCTGAGTCGACCCCGTCCACGGCGGCGGATGACGCTCCCGGTCCGGACGGGCAGTAGCGACGGGGGTCAGCTCTCGCCGACCCCCGGAGGCCCGGCGGGGGCCTCACTCCGGGTCGCGGAAACGTGTTCCAGGCGCGTCAGGGGCGGGCAGAATTGAGGCCATGCAGCCAGCGCAGTCGCCGACGTTCACCGAACTCACCGAGGGCCGGGCCGTGCCGCCCATGGCCGCCCGCCCAGGCCCGGACCTCCCCGCCGCGGGGTTCATCGAGTCCGAGTGGTCGTGTGCGGGCGAGGCGGTGTCGTACTCGGTCGGCGAGCTGCCCACCGATGGCCGGGTCACGCTCGCCGAGGCCGACTCCCAGCCCTACTGCACCCGCGTGTTGGTCCGCCGCCCGTCCGCCGAACGGTTCAGCGGCGTGGTGCTGGTGGAGTGGCTCAACGTCAGCGGTGGCCAGGACGCCGCGCCCGAGTACACCTACCTCGCGGAGGAGATCGTGCGCGCCGGCCACGCGTGGGTCGGGGTGTCGGCGCAGTTCATCGCCGTCGAGGGCGGCGACGCGGCCGTGGGGATGGGCGGCCAGACCGGAGGCCTGCGCGCTCAGCGCGAGGGGCGGTACGGCGACCTGCACCATCCCGGTGACGCGTACGCCTACGACATCGTCACCCAGGTCGGCCGTTACTGCCGCGCGGCGGGCGGGTCGCGAGAGGGCGGGGCCCCGCTCGACGTCGGACCGCTGGCCGGGCTCGCTCCGGAGACGGTGATCGCGATCGGGGAGTCGCAGTCGGCCATCGCACTGACCTCCTACATCGACGGCGTGCACCCGCTGGTCGGCGTGTTCGACGGGTTCCTGCTGCACAGCCGCGGCGGCGGGGCCCTGCCGTTCGGCGACCGCGGCCGCGCGGCCGGCATCGCCGCCGCCGTCTCGTCGCAGACCCTGCGCTTGCGCGATGACCTCGACGCGCCCGTCCTGGTAGTGCAGGCCGAGGGCGACCTCGGTGGCCTGCTCGACTCGGCTCGCGCCCGCCAGCCCGACTCCGACAAGATCGTCACCTGGGAGATCGCCGGCCAGGCCCACGCGGACGCCTACCAGTTGGGCGAGCTCGCGGGGATGGTCGACTGCGGCGGCGCGATCAACAGCGGCCAGCAGGTGTTCGTGTGCCGGGCCGCGCTGCGCCACCTCATCACGTGGATCGGCGGGGGAGCGCGCCCGCCGGTCGCGCCGCCGGTGGAGTACGACGACGACGAGGTGGTCCCCGGTGACCTGGGCATCGGCCGCGGTGGCGTGAGGACCCCGGCCGTGGAGGCGCCGGTCGAGAGGTTGGTCGGTGCGCCCTATCCGCACTCCGCGCCGTTCTGCATGTTGCTCGGTCGCACGGAGGTGGTTCCCGACGAGCAGTTGCGGCAGCGGTGGTCGGATCGCGACGAGTACCTGCGGGCCTACGCCGAGGCCACCGACCGGCTCATCGAGGAGGGCTTCCTGCTGGCCGACGATCGCGAGGAGATCCTCGCCGACGCCCGCCCGGAGCGCATCACCTGGTGAGAGGAGTCGGCACGGGCCGCCTGGCCGAGGTCAGAGGCCTGCTCGCACCTCTGCCACCGGTGCCGGCATCGGCTGGCCCCTGACAAACTGGGTCGTTTGTGGTGAAAGCCGGTCCCCGAGGTCCGCGCGAAGGCCACTCGCGATGCGAATGAAGTGGCGGCAATGAGCCAGGAAAGCAACGGCGACCACGACGACGATGTCCGCTGGTCGCAGGTGGAGGATGCGTTCTTCGTCGGTAGCCACCGGGGGAACTTCGTGGGTTATATCGATCAGACGTCGGATGGCGCGTTCAGGAAGTTCGACGAGATGTCGCAACCGTGAGGTGAGGCCCGCCGGATTGCTCTTGTACCGCAACGACACCTTCATCCAGTTCCTGGAGGGACCGCCCGCCGAGATCGATTCCCTGATGGAGGACATCTCCGCTGACGACAGGCACGACCGATTGCAGGTCCTGGTCGTGGAGCAGACGTCCCGGCGCAGCTTCGGTGACTGGAAGATGGGTTTCGGGATGCCCAAGGAGACCCGCCCCACGGGTGTCGACGGTGTCCGCGACAGTTTCGACGATCTGACCAGCGGCTCGAGCTACGACGAGGTCCGTCGGGCTGCCCAGGACTTCTCGATCTGGTTCAAGGTCAAGGAGCGCGCCATCTCCTACTGACGAGGGCTTCCCGCTGGCCGTCGACCGCGAGGAGTCTCGTCTTCCACGCGAACCGGAAAGAACGTCGATAGTTGTGGTTACCCTTGAGATCATGGCCGCGACGTCGATCCGAACCATCGCATCCGCCGCGACGGTGCTCGCGCTTGGGACCCTGGCAGCGTGTGGCTCCGATGACGCGAACATGTCGTCGTCCAACCGGGGCGGGGGCGAGGAATCCGGGCAGACGTCTGTCGAGAACGTGTTCATCGCGCCGGCTTACGCGATCACCTGCGAGCTGCAAGTGGATGCTCCCGCCCAGTTGAGCTTCACTGCGATCAATGGCAGTGCCACCGAGGTCGAGACCCTGTCGTCGATCTCGACTCCGGCTGCGGAGTCGGTCGAGATCAATGCACCGAGCGAGGCGTTGAAGATCGCGCCCGAAGCCTCCATCGCAGCCGGTCAACCGGTGGAGAACCTCGACGAGATCACCGCTCCCGACCAACCGTTCTCCGTTTTCCTGGTGGGGCTGAATGAAGGCGTGGCGCCGGGCAAGTCCGTGCCCGTGACCTTTACTTTTGACCGAGCAGGCGACATCACCTTGAACGTCGGCGTGGATGCCTGCCCCAGCCAGGTGAGCTAAGCGAGGGGCGGTGTTCAGGCCGCTCGCAGGGCCGCCGGCAGGGCGGCGCGGTCGGAGATCGAGGAGTCGTACAGTAACTTGCCGCCGAAGCCCAACAGGACCACCCCGGTCGTCCAGTCGATCGCCATCAGCGTTCTCGGGCTCGCGAGTCGGTGGCGAACGACCGAGCCTCCGGTGATCAGCAGGCCGAACCACGTCAACGCCAGTACACCGTGCACGCCGGCGAGGGCGGCGCCCATCGGCAGAGGCGAGGCGTCCGGCGGCAGGAACTGCGGGATCGTGGCGATGTAGAAGACCCCGACTTTCGGGTTCAGCAGGTTCGTCCCGGCCCCGATGAGCCAACCCCGCCAGGGTGAACTGGCCGGAACCCCGGTGGTTCGAGTCGGTCCGATGCGCACGCTGCCGTGCCGGAAGGACTGCCACATCATCGATCCGCCCAGGTAACACATGTAGATCGCCCCGCCAGTGGTGAGCACTCGGTAGGCCGTCTCCGATGCGCCGAGTAGGACTGAGATCCCCAGGGCGGCGGCGATGCCCCAGACGATGGCGCCGCTCGCGACGCCCGCGGCGGTGGCCCAGGCGTACCTTCGAGTGCGGGTCAACGACGACCTCAGAACCAGCGCGGTGTCGAGTCCGGGAACCAGGGTGAGCAGACCGGCGACCACAGCAAAGGCGAGAACCGCATCGAGTGTCGTCACCGGCCCAGGTTAAGGCCGGTAACGGTCAGTAGGGGCGATTGACCGAAGACACTGCCCCCGCCGGGCTCGTCGTCGTCGCCCCTCTCCCCGCGTTCTACCCGGAACGCCGGCGGGACAGTACGGCGTGGGCGACCAACGCCGCCATCACCACCGCACAACACACCACGCCCACGCCGAACGCCATGGTGATGCCCTCGTCCGTCGAGTAGGTCGAGCCGGACGGGTGCGCGGCGAGGACCGCCGCCGACAGCGCCGCACCGACCGCGCCACCTACCGTGCGCAGGACCTGGTTGAAGCTCACCGCGCTCCCCAGCTGGTCCACGGCCACGCTGCGGGCGATGAGCGCGGGCATCGCTGCGTACCCCGAGCCGATGCCGGCGCCGAAGAGGAACATGCCGATCGCCAGGGTCCAGAAGTCACTGTGCCGCAGCCACAGCAGCACCGACGCCACCGTCATCACGGCCGCGCCGACCGGCAGGAACACCGCCATGTCGAACCGACGGGACAGGGCCCGGACGGTGCGGTTGGCGACGAGGCTGCCCACCGACAGGGGCGCCATCATGAAGCCCGCCCACATCAGCGGCACCGCGAGGCCGAAACCCGTCTCTTGCGGAGCCTGCGCCACCAGGCTCGCGATGGACAGGCCGATGTACATCGCGGTGCCCAGGCCGATGGCGGTGGCGTTGGCCAGCAGGACCTCCGGCCGGCGGACCACCCGCAGATTTACCAGGGGGTACAGGGTGCGAATACTGTGCACCACCCAGAAGAACAGCGAATACAGGGCAACCACCAGCACCACCAGTGAGGTCGCGGAGGTCCACCCCCACGTCTGCGACTCGGAGATCCACAGCAGCAGCGCCGCCAGGCCCGTGCCCAGGAGAAGCGCTCCGGTCGTGTCGAACGGGGTGCGGGGCGCCAGCGGATCGGGGCCCGCCGGCACGAATCGCCAGACCCCGGCCGCGGCGGTGACGACGAAGAGGGCGGCGAACGCGAATGCTGCCCGCAGGTCGAACGACGCCGCGAGGATGCCGGTGAGCGGATAGCCCAGCCCCATGCCCACCGAGACCGTCACCGACAGCGTGGAGATGGTCGGCTGGGACGCGGTGAACGTGAGATGCCGGCGGGCGAGGGCGATCGTGATGGGCACCGTGCCGTACAGCAGGCCTTGCAGGGCGCGGCCGATGAGGAAGACGGCGAAATTCGGCGCGAGCGTGGCCACGACCGACCCGACGAAGATGACGCTCAGACTGGCGAGGAGGAGTCGCCGCGTGTGCGGGCCGTCGGCGAGGCGGCCCATGATCGGGGTGGCGACCGCGCCGACCAGCAGGTTGATGGTGAGCATCCACTGCGCCGTGCTCACCGGGACACCGAACTCCGCGGCCACCGACGGCACCAGCAGCATGCCCAACGAGCTCACGACCGAGCTGGTCAGGGCGGCGTAGACGAGGGACTGGGTGAACCAGCGGGGCGCCGGCCGGCGATACGGCGCGGTCACCGCTCGGTCCCGGTGTCCAGGCGGCGGAGCAGGGGAATCGCGGCGGCGAGGGTGGCGCGTTCGTCAGCATGAAGTTGGCCGGCGACGGCGTCGACAAGCCAGTCCTGGCCGGCGGCGCGCTCGGCGGTCAGCCGGTCGCGCCCGGCCTCGGTGAGTGCGAGGAGTGTGCGGCGACCGTCAGACGGGTCGGGGCTCCGCGAGACCAGGCCGAGATCCTGGAGCTCTCTCACGGCGTTTGCCACGGCCTGGTGGCTGATCCGCTCGAGACCGGCGAGGTCGGTGGCGGTCAGGGGCCCGCGCTGCTCGAGGTGGAACAGGATCCCGGTCTTGCCCATCGACAGTGTCTTGTGGGCGCTGAGCCGGCGCCACAGCGGGCGCAGTGCCTCGCGGAGGTCGGCGGCGAGCGTGACGGCGTCGGGTTCGGTGGGACCGCCCGGGGCCCGAGACGCGGTGGGGTCCGGCATGCGCCAACTCTACAACTAGATTGCGCAAGCTGCTTGCGGGGTCTCTTCGATGGCGGGCAGTGGCCAGAACGGAGACGGCGTAGGACTGCGAGGTGTGCGGGCCGGGGCGGGGGTCGGCGGAACCGAGGTCGAGGTCAGTAGGTTCCGCAGTTGCTGGGCGCCGGCAGCCCGTTGATGCGGTCATCGAGGTAGCGCAGATTCCCGTCCAGCCCGGTGATCATGGGCGCGGCATGGCCGATCACGAGGCCGGGCGCCATCGCGGGCATCGGGTCGATGACCATGTCGACCGTGGCGCCCTGGGCGCACCAGTCGCGACCGAGCTGCTGCGACTGGTGGCCGGGGACGACGTCGTCGTTCACGGGGGAGACGATCCGTACCGGGGTGGTGGGCTTCAGCCGCCCCACCCGCTGCATCTCCAGGTACTTCATGGCCACCGGGTCCTCGCGCACGATCTCCACGGCGGGTCGGCCGGTCTTGGTGTAGTTGGCGGTGCGGTGCTGGAAGAACTGGACCGCGGTCTCGCCGATGCACTGGTCGGCGGTCGAGGTCAGCATCGCCTGGCCACCGTCGGTGAGGTGGACGTCCATCCGCTCCTTCAATTCGGGGTAGGCGTCGGAGAGGCTGTTGAGGGCGTAGCCGATCACGCCGGCGATGGCGGACCCGTCGGCCTGGTCGAGCGTGGCCAGCAGATCGGCCGGTGGCGAGCCTGCGGCGGTACCGGCCAGGTCGACCTCCGGCGCATACTCCGGATGCAGTTCGGCCGCGGCTGCCACTGCCCCGCCACCCTGCGAATACCCGGAGAACACCGTGCGCGGGTTCGGGCCGGTGTCCGCACCGGGAATGGACGGAGCGACGCGGGCGAGGTCGAGCACGGCGCGGGCCTGGGCCTCGCGGTGCACATACGAGTGGAGGCCGGGCGTGCCCAGGCCCTCGAAGTCGGTCACGGCCACCGCGTACCCGCGGGCCAGCAGGGCGTAGGCCTGGATGATCTCGTAGCCGAACCCGACGCCGGGCGGATCCGTCTGGACGTTGGCCACGTTCTGGAAGGTCTTCGACGGCGCGCAGTGGTCAGCCTGCCCCTGTGTGCCCGGCGCGATCACGGCGAGCGGTCGCGAACCGGCGCCGGCCCATGGGGCCCGCGGCTGGAGGTAGGTGCCGGTCACGGCGATCGGCTGGTTCTTGGACCCGACCGAGGTGTACATGATCCGCTGCGCGTCCGTCGACATCGGGCCGGCGCCGTCGGTGAGTGCCTCCGCGCCGGGAATGTCCGGGAGGGCGCCGGCGAGTGGGAACGCCTCCGTCTTGATCAGGGCCCCGCTGCCGGTGGGGAGGTCGGCCGGCGGCTGATAGAACGCGGGCGCCGGGTCGTTGGACGACCCTTGTGCTGATGCGGCAGGGGCGACGAGGGCCCCTCCGGCGACGGTGGTGGTGATGGCGGCGGTGAATGCGGCGGCGCGCATCGCGGTTCGACTAAGTAGCACGGTCCCCCCGGACTCATATGGCGTGGATCACGAATAAGCGGAGCCTAGTCGGAATTCGCCCGCCGCGGTGAGGTGTCGTGGGAGGGCGGGTCGGTGAAGACCCCGGGGGGCAGCGTGGAACGGCGGACGGGGCCCGGCGTTCGCGCCGCGCCCGGTGGCGCTCCCACCAGCGGCTGGTGTGGATGCGCGATCCGAGCACCCCTCCTCGTGAACGTGGGCGATGAGCATGCGAAGGACCCGCAGCAAGGTCGCCACGACTTCGGGCTGGTCGAGGCAGCTGTGGCGTATCTGGTCGAAGGCGTGCTCGACGAACTCGTCGGGGTGCAGATTCCACGGTTGGAGGAGTGCCCGCCCCTGCTCGTCTCGGATCGCCAGCGGTGCCGGTGGGGAGGTGAGGACCTTGCGCATGAGAGTACCTAACCGGAGCAGGATCTCCACGGCCGTGGTCGGGTCGTTGATCGCAGGACTCAGTGCTCGAAGGTCGATGTCGACGAGCTGCCGGATGGCGAAGTCGACGTCTTGGAGCATCGTCCGCGCGGCGGCGACGTCGATCACTTCCGCCAGGGCGTGCTCCGTGCGCCGGGACTGGGCCGGGTGCACGGTGAACAGGGGCTCGCCCTCGTGGATGTAGGCGCCGACCCTGGTTTCCATGCGGATCGTGGTGCCCGGGTCCACGGATCTGAGCATCTGGCCGATGTCCACCTGGCTGACCCAGCCGCTGCGTCGAGCCGGGACGGCGGAGGCGTCCTCGGGTAAGGGGTGCTCGCGGGGGTCCACTTCGTGCAGGTCGGCGGGAGTGCAAGCGACCGCCTCGACGACGGAGCGTCCCTCGACCGAGATCGCCCGCGCGAGGTTGCCCACCTGACGCCCTGGCTGAGGCGGTCGCGGATGAACGAGCGCATCACGCGGGGCGAGAACTGGCTACTGGCCAGCTGCAGGCTGACCACGGTGAGGGAGAAGACAACGCCGACCGTGGTGATCATCGCCCCCGCCACGGTCGCGACCAGCCAGGTGGCGGCGTTGCTGCTCATCGCCAGGGTGAGCGGGACCTCGGCCTCGTCGCCGAGCATGTTGTCCACGGCGGTGGCGGCGATGGCCAGGAGGATCCCGCCGATCATCACCAGGGCGGGAAGGAGGAACAGGCTCTCCCGGAACCGGTAGCGCAGTCCGGTGACCCGCAGTCTCCAGTTCGGCCCCTCACAACGGGCGGTCGGGCCGCTCACTTCTCGCGGCTCTTCCGCGTCTCCTTGTCGTTGGCCTTGCGGAGTGCGTCGACGAGCTCGTCCTTCGTCATGTCCGAGCGGCCGGGGATGTCGAGCTTCTGGGCCTGCTCGTAGAGATGGTCCTTGGTCGCGTTGGCGTCGACGCCGCCCTCGGACTTCCCGGACGGATTCGGGCCCCCGCTCTCCGACCTCGGATCCGACGGACCCGAGGAATCCTTGGGCTCCCAGTGGTCGCCGACCTTCTCGTGCGTGTGCTTGACCGCGCCCCAGGCGGTGCGAGCCACACGGGATTCGCTGCTGTATTCCTCCTCGGCGGAGTCGTAGGCCTTGGCGAACGTGTCCTTGGCCTTCTGGTCGCTGCGCTGGAGGGTCGAGGGTAGTTCGCTCTCCTTGGCGTGGCCGTCCTTGCCGGTCTTGGGCATGTCGTCTCCTCGGTGGTCGCTCGGTCGCTCAATGTGTCGATACCCGTGCCTCCGGGTTCAGGGGGCGTGATCCGACCGGGTGGTCGTCATGGCGGCCATTCCTTTCTCGACGGGTCGACTACGGAACCGAGTGCTGATGACCATAGGAAGGGCTGCGGGAGAAAGACACCGGTCGGCCGCCGCCCTTGCGGCGTATACCCTAGGGGGGTACCGTATGCGCCATGGCCGAGCACGGATACACCCCCCACAAGGACGACCTCCTCAAGCGGCTTCGCCGCATCGAGGGTCAGGCCCGGGGGTTGCAGCGGATGGTCGAGGAGGACAAGTACTGCATCGACATCCTCACGCAGATCTCCGCCATGACCCGCGCCCTGCAGTCCGTCTCGTTGGGCCTGCTTGAGGAGCACCTCGGCCACTGCGTCGCCGGCGCCATCGAGCACGGCGGCCCCGAGGCCGAGGCCAAGCTCGCCGAGGCGAACGCCGCCATCGCACGCCTGGTCCGGTCCTGAGACCGCGCCCCACCCAGACGACTGAAAGAAGGAACACCATGTCCGCCACCGCCACCTACACCGTCTCCGGCATGACCTGCGGCCACTGCGTCGCGTCCGTGAAGGAGGAGGTCTCCGAGATCTCCGGCGTCACGGAGGTCGAGGTCGATCTGGAGTCCGGTCGCCTCGTCGTCGTCTCCTCCGACCCGGTCGATCCCGCGGCGGTCCGCGCCGCCGTGGACGAGGCCGGATACACACTCACGGAGGCCTGACCGCGATGACCGCGAGCGACTCCACCCGGACCTCCGCCACCGACTCCCCGCGCGCCACCGGCGCGGCGCCCGCCACGACGTTCGTAGAGCTGCAGATCGAGGGCATGACCTGCGCGTCGTGCGCGAACCGGATCGAGCGCAAGCTCAACAAACTCGACGACGTCACCGCCGAGGTCAACTACGCCACCGAGAAGGCGCGCGTGGAGATCGCCGACGGGATCGAGCCGCAGCTCCTGGTGGACACCGTCGAGCAGGCGGGGTACCACGCGCGGTTGCCGCGTCCTCGGAACACCGAGCCCCGGTCCGGCCGATCCGCCATGGGCGGCACCACCACCGGCGACGCGCCCGCCACGGACAGCGCCGCCGACGCCGTCCGCACCGCCGGCAGCGCGAACAACGAGACCGACGACGCCGCCGGCCCCGACCGGGTCGACGACCTGCGCCGACGCGTCGTCATCTCGGCCATCCTGTCTATCCCGGTCATCGCGATGGCCATGATCCCGGCGCTGCAGTTCACCAATTGGCAGTGGCTCTCGCTCACTCTCGCCGCGCCCGTCGTGGTGTGGGGCGCGTGGCCGTTCCACCGCGCGGCCGCGATCAACCTGCGCCACGGCGCGTTCACCATGGACACGCTCGTCTCGCTCGGCACGTCGGCTGCGTTCCTGTGGTCGCTCTACGCCCTGTTCTTCGGCCACGCCGGCATGCCCGGCATGACGCACGGATTCGAGTTCAGCCTCTCGCCCAGCGACGGCGCGGGCGACATCTACCTCGAGGCCGCCGCGGGCGTCACCACGTTCATCCTGCTCGGCCGCTACTTCGAGGCCCGCTCCAAGCGCTCGGCCGGCGCGGCGCTCCGGTCGCTGCTCGAGCTGGGCGCCAAGGACGTCGCCGTGCTGCGCGGCGGGGTCGAGACGCGCATCCCGGTGGACGCGTTGCAGGTCGGCGAGGAGTTCGTCGTGCGGCCCGGCGAGAAGATCGCCACCGATGGTGAGATCGTCGACGGCGCCTCCGCGGTCGACACCTCCATGGTGACCGGCGAGTCCGTGCCCGCCGAGGTCGGTCCGGGTGACGCGGTGGTGGGCGGCACCGTCAACGCGAGCGGTCGCCTCATCGTGCGCGCGACCCGCGTGGGCGCCGACACCCAGCTCGCGCAGATGGCGCGGATGGTCGAGGACGCCCAGTCGGGCAAGGCCGCCGCGCAGCGCCTGGCCGACCGCATCTCGGGCGTGTTCGTGCCCATCGTGTTGGTGCTGGCCGCGGGCACGTTCGCGTACTGGATGCTCACCGGGGGCGGCGCGTCGATGGCGTTCACCGCGGCCGTGGCGGTGCTCATCATCGCCTGCCCGTGCGCCCTCGGCCTGGCCACGCCGATGGCGCTCATGGTGGGCACCGGCCGCGGCGCGCAGCTGGGCATCCTCATCAAGGGCCCCGAGGTGCTCGAGTCCACCCGCCGCGTCGACACCATCGTTCTGGACAAGACCGGCACCGTCACCACCGGTCAGCACGCATTGGTCTCTACAACCGTTGCGCCCGGCGAGGACCGCGCCGAGGTGCTGCGCCGCGCCGGCGCCGTGGAGGACGCCTCCGAGCATCCCATCGCCCGCGCCATCGCCGCCGGTGCGCGCGAGGAGGTCGGCGCGCTGCCGGCCGTCGAGGGCTTCCGTAACCACGAGGGCCTGGGCGTGTCGGGCCGGGTGGGTGACGACGACGAGGTGGTCGTCGTCGGCCGACCCGCCCTACTGGCAGAGCGGGGCATGCCGCTGCCGCAGGAGCTCGAGGCGGCCTTCACCGAGGCCGCGCAGGCCGGCCGCACGGCGGTCGCAGCGGGCTGGGGCGGGAAGGCCCGCGGGGTCCTCGTGGTGGCTGATCAGATCAAGGACACCTCCGCCGAGGCCATCCGGCGCTTCCGCGAGCTCGGGCTCACGCCCGTCCTGCTCACGGGCGACAACGCCGCCGTGGCCGCCTCGGTGGCCGCCGAGGTCGGGATCGATCCCGGCCCGGAGACCGTCATCGCCGAGGTCATGCCCGCGGACAAGGTGGAGGTGGTCCGCCGCCTGCAGTCCGAGGGTCGGGTCGTCGCGATGGTGGGCGACGGCGTCAACGACGCGGCCGCCCTCGCCACCGCCGATCTGGGCCTGGCGATCGGCACCGGCACCGACGCGGCGATCGAGGCGTCCGACCTCACGCTGGTCCGCGGCGACCTGCGCTCGGCGGCCGACGCGATCCGCCTGTCGCGGCGCACGCTGGGCACGATCCGGGGCAACCTGTTCTGGGCGTTCGCCTACAACGTCGCGGCGTTGCCGCTGGCCGCGGCCGGGCTGCTCAACCCGATGATCGCGGGCGCGGCGATGGCGTTCTCGTCAGTGTTCGTGGTGGCGAACAGCCTGCGCCTGCGGAGGTTCCGGGCCGCCGTCTGACCGGCTCGGCTGGGGCCCTCCCGGCCCAGCCCGTTTCCTGGCCGAGCCCCCTCCCGACGCAACCCGCTCCCGGCCGCCCCTCCCGAATCCGCTACCCCGCGTCGGGATCCGCTACTCCCACAGCGCTAGCGAATCCCAACGCGGAGTAGCGGATTTCGTGGCTGCGGATCGGGCGACTGGAGGTCTGAGGAGCGGCCCCACTCAGCCGGATCGGGGCACTACCGTGTGCAGCGATCACATCGGTTAGCGAGGAGGGCCCGGACGTGCCTGACCACATCCCGCCCGGCGCGCCTGCGGCAGGTTCGACTGACATCGTTCCCGACCTGCTCGTGACCTTCGCGAATACCGTCGAGTTCGAATCCCGGGCCATCGGCGCGCTGTCGGATCTCGACGGAGTGGCCACCGTCGAGGCGTCGGTGCCCGGCGCCCAGCTGATCAACGGGTGCATCGGATTCCGTCAGACCGTGGAGCCGCTCATCCACCAGATCTCGGACGAGCTGAGCCAGCTCTATCTGGACATCCACGGCGCACTCGCCGCCTCGTGGGTGAGGGGAGCCTTCGACCGTGCGAACTGACCTCGCCGCGAGGCCGTTCCCGTACACCTGCCACGCGGTATACAGGCCGGTGAAGCCCGTCCGTGCGTTCTTGCTGTTCTGGGTTGTTCTCGCGTTTGTGCTCCTCTACTTCGGCCCGGTGGCCACCCAGCCTGCAGACGAGCGGACGGCCTACCCCGTGGCGCTCGGTGCCTTCTGGTTGTTCGGGATGGCGGTGATCCCGATCCGCGTGGGGTTCCGTGATGTGCTCCCGAACCGGGTCGTGAACTTCCGGGGTGCGACCTGGGTGCTGCCCAGAGTCGGTTCGGCGGAGCTCGTGCTCCTGATCTGCGCAGGCGCGTCGATGGCGGCGAGCGGCGTCTTCTACGGTGAGCTCATCGGGTGGCCGTCGACGGAGCTGGACGGAATCAACGACCCGACCGTGACAGGCCCGTTGCTGATCGTCGCGGGGGCGTCTTTCAGCCTCCTCTGCCTGTGGCAGATGCTCCGCGGGATCAGGATGACGCCCGAGTCGATCACCTACTGGCGGGGGATCGGTCGGATCACGCTGGCGTGGGACGAACTCGGAGACGCGGAGTCAACCAACGACGTCCGTGATCACGAGGGGTACCGCAAATTCCTACGCCGGTATCAGCCCGGGGCGAAGATCGTGGTCCCGCCCGAGCGCGTGTCAGGCGTGAAGGTGCGAGTGCGATGGGAGGACTTCGACACCCCGCGGCTGTTGCTGGAGACCGACTACTTCACGGTCGAGCCCAGTGCCCTCATCACCGCGATCCTCGCTCTCCGCGACCGACCTGAGCTGCGGCCACTGCTCGGCACCCGCGCGTCAAAGCTCCTGTTCGTGGGTCCGCCCTGGCGCGTGCGCCGCCACATGTACCGGACGCAGCAGTGGTGGCCGGAGGGCGCGGAGCCGGACGGCATCGCGGTCGACCGCGACGGTGTGGTCAAGGAGTTCCAGTGACACCGCTCCACGACTACGTGACCGGCCTCGGCGCCACGATCCGGCCCCACCCCGCCACCGAACCGGCTCCCGGGTCGGCCGGCTTCGTCGTCGTCGCCCCCGGCGCCACCTGGCACGACATCGACACTCTCGCTGGCGCGCCGCCCCGCACCGACACCACCGCGGTGGTCCTCGTCGCGCCCGGCCTCGCCCGGGCCGGCTTCGTCCCCAACGTGGCCGCCACGGCGAGCGTCATCGCGCCTGCCGTGCCCGCCGCCGCGCTACTCGACGCGGTGGTGGCGTGCATGGAGGGCGCCGAGGACTGGCGCGTGCGCGCCAGGTCGGTGACCGGCGCCGGAGGCCGGGACCCGAGCGGTGTGGGTGACCGGGTGAGACGCGCCGATGGCCGGACGGGCGACGGGGACGACGACGAGGACCTCACCCTCGACCTGCTCGGCGAGTACCGGCTGGGCGGGACCGGTCTCGCACTGTCGACGCTGGCGCGGGCCCGCACGGCAGGGGGCGTGACAGTGCTGCATCAGACGCACGTCACCACGCTCGCCGACCAGATCCACCACCATCGCTCCGGACTGGACGCAGCGGCTTTCGCCTGATCAGCGCGGTGACCGTGGGGCGCGCCAGCCCGTCTAACCTGCGAGGGCCGTCGAGCGCGCTACCCAGTAGGCGGCGCCGAGCACCGCGCCGAGGATCATCGCGGGGCCGAACGCGATACCGCTCTTGGCGGTGACCCGCCGGGACGCGAGAAGCACGAGAGCGACGACGGCGTTGAGGGCGAACGCCGCGAGGGTGCCGGCGAGTACGGCGGGCCAGCCGAGCCAGCCGAGGAGCGCCCCGAGCGCGCCCGACAGCTTGACGTCACCCAACCCGAGGCCGGACGGGTTGATCAACGCCAGGACGAAGTAGAAGCCGAGCAGCGTGATAGCCGCGGCGGCGGCCCGTCCGAGGCCTGCCCAGTCGTCGGTGAGCCAGGCGGACACCGCGAGCCCGGCGAACAGGATGGGGTAGAGCGGCCCCACGATCACGTCGGGGAGGCGGAACACCGCCAGGTCGATCGCGATGAGCAGGCCGCATGCCACCGCGAGTGCGGCGAACGCCACCAACTCGGCCCAGTTCGTCGCCAGCGCCGTCGCGCCGACGCCTCCGGCCGCGGAGAGGAGAACGTGCAGTCCGCTGCGCAGCCACCGCGAGTCGGACTCGACGAGGCGGCGCATCCACCGTGTGAGCGCAGCGGCGGTACCGCCGCAGAGGAGGGCGCAGATCAGGGCGGTGACAGGGGTGAGCACGTCAGGAGAACGCCTCCATCATGTTGATCACGGTCGGTCCGAGCAGCACGATGAACAGTACGGGCAGGATGCACACCAGGAGGGGGAAGATCACCTTCACCGGCACCTGCTGCGCCTTCTCCTCGGCCCGTTGCCGCCGCTTGAGCCGCATCTCGGACGCCTGGGTGCGGAGCACGTCGGCGACGGAGATGCCGTAGGCGTCGGCCTGGATGAGGGCGCGGACGAAGCGGCGCAGGTCGGGCACGTCGGTGCGCTGGGCGAGCTGCTCGTACGCGGTCCTGCGCAGCTGACCCACCTGGATCTCCTGCAGGGTCCGGATGAGCTCCTGGGCGAGCGGCCCGGTGCCGTTACGCCCGGCGCGCGCCATGGCGGAGTCGAAGCCGAGCCCGGCCTCCACGGCGATGGTCATCTGGTCGAGCGTGTCGGCCAGCTCGAGTGCGATCTCCTCGTTGCGCTCCTGACTGCGGCTCTTGAGCAGCAGTTCGGGCAGGAAGTAGCAGACCACCGCGGTGCCGAGCATGAGCAGTATCAGCAGCGGCGCCGGGTTGGTGCTGACCAACAGCAGGCCGAGCACCACCACGAGCAGCGGCGCCACGATCTTGAGCACGATCAGCCGGTCGATGGTCCAGCCGTCGGGTCGGCCCGCGCGGAGGATGAGCCGCTCGAGCCGCCGGACGGTGCTGGCGGGCGTGAACCGACGGGCGAGCGCCACCACGGAGCTGCCGGAGGCGTCATCATCTGCGGCGTCGAGGGCGGGCGCGGCTGCGTAGCCCTCGTCGAACCCGCTGCGCAGGTTGTCGAGGGTGCGGGCGCGCGCGGTGTCGCGACCGGTGAACACGACGTAGGCCAGCAGGAACACCGAGACCGTGAGGACGAACACGGCAAATGCGGCGGTCAGCGACATCCGGGGGTGCTCCTTATCTGTGGGCCGCGCCGGGGCGCGGGGCTGAGGGGATTGCGCGAGGGGCGCGGGGACGCGGGTCGAGGTGCGGGGCGGAGGGGACGCCCGGCACCGCTAGAACTTGATGCTGACCACCTTGGACAGCCAGAAACCGCCGACGATCAGCATCACCACACCGGCGCCGATCATCCCCCACCCGAGCGGACTCTCGGTGAGGGTGCCGATGTACGACGGGTTGGAGATGAACAGGAACCCGCCGATGCCGAACGGCAGCGCCATGAGCACGTAGGCGGAGAGTTTGCCCTCGGCGGCCAGTGCCTTGACCTGGCGCCGGATCTGGTTGCGTTCGCGGATGGTCTGGCCGACGCCGTCGAGCACCTCGGCCAGGTTGCCGCCGACCTCGCGGTTGATGGCGATCGCCTGGGTGACCCACACGAAGTCCTGGCTCCCCATGCGCGCGGCGGTTTCTTCGAGGGATGAGCCGAGGTCGCGACCGACGCGGGTCTCGTTGATGATGCGCGCGAACTCCTCGGAGGTGGGCTCCTCGGCCTCGCGGGCGACGGAGGCGAGCGCCTGGAGGAGGCTGTGCCCGGCGCGCAGGCTGGAGGCCATGAGCTGGAGCGAGTCGTCGAGCTGGTCCGCGAAGGCGGCACGCCGCCGCGCGGCGAGGATCTTGAGTAGCCCGACCGCGCCGATCGGCGTGAGTATCACGAGGAAGATCCCGAAGAGCGGGCCGGAGGCCACGAGACCTGCGGCGAAGGCGACGAGGGCGGCGACGACGACGAGAAAGACGAAGTCCTGGAGCCGCATGCGGACACCCGCTTGTTCGAGCGCGCCGGCTCCGGGGGCGCCGCGCTTGCTCAGGATCTTGTCGATCGCCTCGGTGGCTGCTGTCGCGACCCGGGAGAGGGCTCCCGGGCCGGCGGAGACGCCGGGCCTGCGGCGGTCGCGGGGGATGGTGCCGGGCGCGGGGGAGAGCACGAGATAGGTGCCCACCAGCAGCGCCAGGGTCAGGGCGAGCACGCCGATCCCGCCGGCGGTCAGCGCGGTGTTCACCGGATGCCTCCCGGGTTGTCGGTGGTGGCGCCGAACACGCGCGGCGAGAGGGTGATTCCGAGCTCGTTGAACCGGTCGGTGAAACGGGGCCGCACGCCGGTGGCCAGGGGCTTTCCGAGGAATCTGCCGTCGGGTCCGACACCGGCGGAGTAGTCGAACAGGAAGGCGTCCTGCAGGGTGACGGTCTGGCCCTCCATGCCCTGGACCTCGGTGACGGCGGTGACGCGGCGGGTGCCGTCGCGCAGGCGGGTGAGCTGGATGATCACGTCGACGGCGGAGGCGATCTGCTCGCGGATCGCGCGCAGCGGCAGGTCCATGCCGGCCATGAGCACGAGGGTCTCCAGTCGGGCGATGGCGTCGCGCGGGGAGTTGGCGTGCACGGTGGACAGCGAGCCGTCGTGGCCGGTGTTCATGGCCTGGAGCATGTCGAGTGTCTCGCCGCCGCGGACCTCGCCCACCACGATGCGGTCGGGCCGCATACGCAGGGAGTTGCGGACGAGGTCGCGGATGCTGATCTCGCCCTTGCCCTCGATGTTCGCCGGGCGGGACTCGAGCCGCACCACGTGGTCCTGCTGCAGCTGCAGCTCGACCGCGTCCTCGATGGTCACGATCCGCTCGCCCTCGGGGATGAACGAGGACAGCACGTTGAGCAGCGTGGTCTTACCGGTACCCGTGCCGCCGGAGACGATGATGTTCAGCCGCGCCTGCACACAGGCCTGCAGCAGTTCGGCCATTTCGGGCGTCAGCGTGCCGAAGCCGATGAGGTCGTGGACCTGGAACGGGTCACGCGAGAACTTGCGGATGGTCAGCGAGGAGCCGTTGACGGCGAGCGGCGGGATCACGGCGTTGACGCGGGAGCCGTCGGCCAGGCGCGCGTCCACGAGTGGGGAGGACTCGTCGATGCGGCGCCCGATGCGGGAGACGATCCGCTCGATGACCTGCCGCAGGTGCTCCTCCGAGGTGAAGCGTTCGCGGCTGCGGGTGATCTGGCCGGCGCGCTCGACGTAGATCATGTCGGGACCGTTGACCATGATCTCGGTGACGTCCGGGTCCTCGAGCAGCTTCTCGAGCGGCCCGTGGCCCAGCACGTCGGCCTGGACGTCGATCATGAGGCGCTTCCGCTGGTCGCTGGTCAGCGGCACGGTCTGTTCCTCGACCACCTTGTTGAGCTCGCTGCGCACCATGGTGTGCAGTTGCTCCTCGGTGAGCGCGGGGTTGTTCAGGCGGGCGCCGATCCGCTCGAACAGAGCGTGGGCGGCGTTCTCCTTGAGCGCGGCCAGGGCGTCGGCGGCGGCGGGATCCGTGCCCTCCGGCGACTGCGATGGTGCCGGTATGGGGGCGGCGGTCGGCGTCGTCGTCGTGGTCATCGTTGCGGTGGTCGGCACGGACGCCGCGGGGGGAACGGTGGCCGCGGCGTCCGGCGCCGGGGCGGTGGTCGGCGCGGTGGTGTCGACGACGACGTCGCCGGGGTGTTCGCCGCGGGCGGCGCGCAGGCGCTCGGTGAGGCTCATCGTTCGACTCTCTTACGGAGGAAGCGGTGACGTCCGCCCTCGGTGCTCTGGTTCTGGTCGCGGCCGGGCTTCAGACCCGGGAGGGCGAAGCGGCGGGTACGGCCGGTGTTCGTGGCAGTGCCGCCCGGTGCGACGGTGCTGTGGGGGGCGGGCATGCCCGGTGCGCCGGCGGGCGCAGGCGCCGGGGCGAAGCGCTCGACGAGTGTGCGGAGCTTCTTGGTCATCGGGTCGCGGACGTCGCTCTGCAGCATGGGTACGCCCTGGTTGACCGAGGCGGCGGTGGGGCGGCTGCGGGGCAGGACCAGGTCGACGCCGGCGTTGATGGTGGCCTCGACGTCTGCCTTGGTGAGTCCGCTGTGGGCGTCGGCGAAGTTGATCACCACGTGGCGGCGGTCGAAGCCCAGGCCGAGGTCGCGCAGGATATCGAGTTCCTTGCGGAGGCCGCGTACGCCGGGCACGTCCAGGCTGGTCATGATCACGAGGTCGTCGGTGTGGTCCAGGGCGGCGAGGGCGTGCTCGCCCAGGCCGGGGGCGGTGTCCACCACGACGTAGCGGAACTCGGCGGCCAGGGTCTCGAGCAGACGGGCGACGTCGTCGGGTGTGATGGCATCGGCGTCGGCGGGGTTGGTCGGGCCGCACACCGCGTAGAGGCCGGTCTCGTGTTGGGTGAGGAAGGTCTTGAGGACCATCGAGTCCCGCGCGGCCGGGCCGCGGGTCACGTCGAGGAGGGTGTGGTCGGGGTGCATGTTGAGGGCGCTGGCCACGTCGCCGAACTGCACGTCCAGGTCCACCAGGACCGTCGACAGGGGCGCCGAGCGGGCCAGACCCACCGCGAGGTTGGTGGCCACGGTCGTCTTGCCCACGCCGCCCTTGGGGGACAGGACGCTGATGACCCGCCCGCGGGCGTCGGCGTGCCCGCTGATCGCGGGGTCGCCGGGGACCGGCTGGGCAGAAGCGGAGGACTGGGCGACCTGCGCGGCGCGCTGGAGTACCCGGCCGAGCTCTTCGAGCGGGGTGGCCGGGTGCACCACGTCGCAGGCGCCGGCCCGCAGAGCGGAAAGCGCGAACGCGTCGGGCTGCTCGCTGAGCAGGACCACGGCCATCCCGGGGCACTCCGTCGACAGGCGGGCCGAGAGTCCGAGCGCCTCGTCCTCGCGGCCGGCGGTGTCGATCACGACCACCAGGGGTATGGGCGCGCCGGGGCCCAGCTGCTGGAACAGCTGCGAGGGCCCGGCCGGGACCTCGGGGCCGCTGATCAGCGCGATCTGCGACTGGATCGCGTCGGCGACGTGGCCGCCGAGGTCCGGGGAGTCGGAGATGAGGAGGAGGCGGTTCATTCGTACACGTTCCCTGGATCGACGATGCGGATTCCGTCAGCGGGCGCTTCGGGATCGACGATGGACAGCCAGATGGTTCCGTGCTCAGCTCCGAACACGATCGTCTCGGCAGCGCGGGCAGGGACCGCGAGGGTCACCATGGCGCCGCCGTCGTGGACTGGTGCGGCGGCGGGGTCGTCGCTCGCTGACGTGCTGGCCTCGTCGTCAGTTCCCTCTGAACTCGTTGAACCGGTCGCCGATGGGTTAAGCCCGCCCTGAACTCGGGTAACCAAGATCTTGTCCAGCACCAGGTGAGTCACAGGGGTCTCGAAGTTGAAAGATGCGAAAACACCGACGAGATCTCCCGGGGTGATTGTTCCCCCCACGACGCGCGCCGAGTCCAACGGGACGGTGACCTGATGCAGTCCCGGGGGAACGGGGATGCCACCGAATTTCTGCATGTCCAGGGGGCTGGCGAAGCGCCCAGCGAGGAGTTGCTCGCCGGCCTGGAGGTCGGTGGCCGCGACCATTCCTTCCAGCTCGGCCAGCGACCGCACCGGGGCCGGGCCCACTGCGGCGGAAGGGATCTCCTCGACCTCGACCAGCGTGGCCAGATCCTCGGCAGGGGTGCCCTGGCCGATGGGAGCTGAGGCAACCAGAACCTCCACCGGATCCAGGTTGGCCATCGCCCGCTCATCCGCCGCATTGACGTACGTGATGAGAAGGATGGCGCCGAGGAGGGCCACCAGCCCGGCGGCCAGGCCTGCGATGAGGCGACGACTCATGGGATTGCTCGCTAATCGGGTAGTAGGAACACGGCTGCCGCGCCCAGGTTGGGAGCGCCGGGGCCGTAGTCGAAGTCGGGTTCGGTGTGGTGGATCTGGGTGAAGTAGCCGCTGATGCAGCGGTCGCTTCCCCGGCATGGCGGATTCCAACTCTGGCCGGAGAAGTAGTAGCCGGTCACGGTGAAGGCGGCGTAGCCGTACACCTCGTACCAGGCGTTGCGGCCATTGCCGCCTCGGTCGACGTACAGCGGCAGGAGCACCGATTTCCCGCGGATCGCGGTGAGGTCGCAGCGCTTGGGGGTGTTGCCCGGTTCGCTGCCGGCCCTCTCGCCGATGCGGGTGGTGACGTGGCAGGTCTGGCCTGGGTCGGTTTCCAGCCAGCCGAAGCCGCCCGGGATGCTCTCGGCACCCATGTCGCAGCCCGTGACGTTGTCAGCGGGCTTGATCACCCGCTCAACCGTCCAGGACGGTAGGCCGCCGATGTCGCCGTGGTAGAGGTGGCACAGCGAGATGGTCAGCGGCAGGACCGCCGTGCCTCCGGTGGGTGCGCCCCAGCTCGCGCTGGCGCGCACGTTGATCTCGGACTCGTCGATTCCGAGGACCGGGGCGAACCAGTGCTGTCGCACTGCCGAGTTCTGGACCGTCACGCGGCCGGTGGCGGCCGTGGGGACCCTCGGCAGGGTGGCGACCGCGTTGCCGGAATTGCTGTTCGCGGTCGCGAACGTCTGGGCCGTGTTTTGGGGCGAACCGCAGGTGTCGCGGGCGCAATCCTGGGCGATGGCCAGAGCCGCCGCGTCGGCACCGGTCTGGAGTTGCTGCCTCTCCGCGTGCATCGCGGCGATGTCCAATGAGATGGCGGCAAAGCCGAGGAGGGGCACCATCAGGATCGCGATGATGACCGCGGCCGCGCCGCGATCGTCGTTCAACCGAAGCATCGCATGGTCCCCTTGCCGGTGAGGGTGAGGTCGTCGATGGGCAGGAAGCCCGAGACCGGCGAGAACGGATAACTGATGGTCACCGACGCCATGCCGGGGGCGGCGGCATCGGAGAAGCAAGTGGTGGGGGTGACGCTGATCATCGCGTCGGTGAGGGGGAGACCATGAGCGGAGGCCTTGGCCGTCGAGCGCGCGGCGGTGGCGTTGTCTTGCAGTGCCATCACGCGCACGCCGTCGCGCGCCGCATTGGAGAGCGTCGTCTGCACGTGAAACGCCCTACCGAATTCCATGATGCCCAGGACGAGCAACAACAGAACCGGCAGGAGAATCGCGAACTCGACGGCCGTGGCCCCGCGCTCACGTGAGGGCGGGAGCATTTCGGCGCCTGAGGGGTTGGAGGGGGAGGGGGATTCGGGATTTCGGGAGGGACTTGCTACCCCCGGTGCAGTGGTAGGTGGGCGCTGCACCGGGGTGCGGAGCTGGTTACGCGCCGCCGCCGGCGCCGGCCACGCCGGACGGTTCTTCCAGTTCGGTGGTGACCTCAGTGAACAGCGCTGCCAGCTGGTCGCCAAGCACGACCACAATCGCGATGATCGCCACCGCGATCAGCCCCACCATCAGGCCGTACTCAACAGCCGTAGCACCGCGGTCCTTGCGGTTGTCCAGACGCTCGGAGAAGAAGGCCTGCATGGTGGCCATGGCGAAGTAGAGCTGGTTCATGATGAACCCTTTCTTGCGAGGGAATGAGCCGAGGCGGCTCGAGGGGGAGGGACGCCCCGCGGAGGGCCAGAGGGAATCTGTGCGGGGACTGAGAAGAGTATGCATCTCGCTCTCAGGTTCCGCAAGCGGTTTGGACAAGTTTGTGTAACGAACATCACACAGGTGGTGCGCCAAAGGTTGCGTAACGCACGTCGCGGGCGAAAGTAGGTGCAGGCCAACGCGTCTAACTACGCGAGAACCCGGGCGGGTTCACCCGTCAGGGCGGTCGTCCTGACAGGGCGCGACCGGATCAGCAAAACGCCACGCCAAGTGAACCAAGCCGTCCCATACTTTGTGCTCGTGCCGACGTCGGGAGTCTGGCGACTGAGAAGTGGTGTCGCGCAGGGCGGTTGCAGCGACGGTGCCTCTCGGTACCGTGATGCACACGACGCCGTCCGAGGAGGTTCCATGACC
This sequence comes from Dietzia maris, assembly GCF_036287335.1. Lineage (NCBI taxonomy): Bacteria > Bacillati > Actinomycetota > Actinomycetes > Mycobacteriales > Dietziaceae > Dietzia > Dietzia maris. Next base: position 3,291,273 of record NZ_CP143053.1, on the reverse strand, counting down.
GAACGCACCGTGTTCATTGCTCGACTTTCGCGCAAGAAAATGCCACTCGCCGCCCTCGGTGCATCCGTGCTCCTGCTCGCGTCATGCGGCACCGGGGAGGATTCGCCGGCGGCTCAGGGCGATGTCGAGCCCCGGGAGACCGCGACGACAACCGTGACCGAAGGCGGCGCAGATGGAGGGACCGGCGGTGGCGAGGTCTTCGCTGTTGCCGAGCTGATCAACCCCGAGGGCGAGGCCCGCGGTACGGCGGAGTTCGCCGAGGTCGACGGCGGCACGACCGTCACAGTCGAGGCCACTGGGCTCGCGCCTGGCTTCCACGGCCTCCACATCCATGGCATCGGGCTCTGCGAGCCCGACAGTGAGAACCCCAACGAGCCGGGCGAGCAGGGAGCGTTCCTGTCCGCGGGCGGTCACCTCGCCGGCCCCGACGGCGAAGCGGGCCATCCCGAACACGCCGGCGACCTCCCACCGCTCTTCGTGACCGAGGACGGAACGGCCCGCATCATGACGCTGACCGACCGACTCGACAGAGACCTGCTCCTGGACGACGACGGCTCGGCCATGATGATCCACGAGAACTCCGACAACCTCGCCAACATCCCGGAGCGCTACGCGCCCGACGGGCCCGACGAGGAGACCCGCAACGCCGGCGACGGTGGCAGCCGCGTGGCCTGCGGCGTGGTGAGCGAGCAGAACTGATCGGCCGGAGCTCAGCTGCCCGTGCGCCGGCGACCGTCCCGCGGTCACCGGCGCACGGTCCCCGGCGAGCGACTACTTCTGCCGCGGCACCCGGCCCATGAGGTAGAACTCCGGGTTCGGCCGCATGTCCGTGGCGTTGGCGAGGCGATTGCTCAGCCCGAATAGCCCGGTGATCGCGGCGATGTCCCACGCGTCCTCGTCGTCCAGGCCGTGCTCGTGCAGGGCGGCGAAGTCGGCGTCGCACAGCTCGTCCGAGCGCAGGTTGACCTTGGTGGCGAAGTCGCAGATCGCGCGCTCCCGCGGGGTCAGATCAGCCTTGCGGTAGTTCACCGCCAGCTGGTCGGCGATCTGCGGAGCCTTCTTGACGATCCGGAGGATCGCCCCGTGGGCTACCACGCAGAACAGGCAGTTGTTCTGCCCGGAGATGGTCACCACGATCATCTCCTTGTCCGCCTTGGACAGGTTGCCCTCGCGCTCCATGAGAGCGTCGTGATAGGCAAAGAACGCCCGCGACTCGGCGGGCCGCCGCCCGAACATCAGGAACACCTCGGGGACGAACCCCGCCTTCTCCTGCTCGGCGAGAATGCGCTCGCGAAGGTCCCCGGGCAGATCAGCGAGTTCGGCGAGGGGATAGCGGTCTGACATGAGGGCCTCCGGGCGTCGAGGGGCGAGGGGTGACCTCAGCGTAAGACGGCCACGCCCTCGTCGCGGGCGATGCCGCAGTCCTGCCCCCGCGGGCCCCCGCCACGTCAGTTGTCGAGGAGCCTGCCCCACACGTGGACGTGCTCGATCTCCACCCACGCGTTCACGCGCGGCCGGTCGCGGGTGGGGTAGGACTCGCCGGTGTAGTGGCGGGCGAGGGCGTCGATGCCGGACAGGTCCGGGTCGTCGGCGATCTCGGTGACCCGCCCCTGGATGCTCGCATGGGTGTACCAATCCTCGGAGGCGATGACGGACAGCGCCACCCGCGGATCGCGGCGGATGTGCTGCAACCGCACCCGGCCGGCGTCCAGGTTGAGGTGGATCCGGTCGCCGTCGACCAGTCGGTACCACGTGGGCACCGTCACCGGCGAGCCGTCCTTGCGCAGCGTCGCCATCACGCACGGGTTGGGCTTGAGGAGCAGGTCGCGGACATCGTCATCCAGGGGCGTGGCGCTCATACCAGAGAAGTGTGCTGCGTTTCCTCCCGGCTCTCCACCGGTCCGGGCCGCCCGGCCGCCTAAGAGCGTTGCCGCGACCGCCGCTGGGATCCGGGGATTGTTCAGTCCGGGAGGCTCTCTGACACGCCGGGCGTGGCAAGTAGCGTGGTCGACATGACGACCCGCACGGAGCGCCTCGACGGACTGCCGTTCACCCGCAAGCACCGCAGACTGCTGTTCGGTTCGGGCATCGGCTGGGCGCTCGACGCGATGGACGTGGGGTTGATCTCCTTCGTCATGGCCGCACTCGTCGTCCACTGGTCGCTCACGCCCACCGAGCTGTCGTGGATCGGGTCCATCGGCTTCGTCGGCATGGCCCTGGGCGCCGCGTTCGGCGGACTGCTCGCGGACAGGATCGGCCGCCGGCAGGTCTTCGCAGCGACGCTCCTGGTCTACGGGCTGGCGACCGGAGCGGCGGCCCTGTCGACCGGCGTGGCGATGCTCATCGTCCTGCGCTTCATCGTGGGGCTGGGCCTGGGCGCCGAGCTGCCCGTGGCCTCGACGCTAGTCAGTGAGTTCGCGCCGCGCCGGATCCGTGGACGCGTGGTGGTGATCCTCGAGGGGTTCTGGGCGGTCGGCTGGATCATGGCGGCGCTCATCGGCTACTTCGTGGTGCCCGTCGGCGACGACGGATGGCGCTGGGCGCTCGCTGTGGGCCTGGTCCCGGCCGCGTACGCACTGGTCGTGCGCTTCGGCCTGCCCGAGTCGGTGCGCTACCTCGAGTCGCGGGGCCGCGGCGACGAGGCCGAGCGGATCGTCCGCGAGTACGAGGCCTCTGCGGGTGTCACGCCCCCGCCCGTCGCCGCGGCTGGCGTCCCCACGACCGGTCGGTCTGACGCCGAGGCCGCCGCGACCGCGCCGGAGGCCGCATCCGCCGCGCCTGCCGAATCGGGGGAGTCCATCTGGTCCCCGCGCCTGCGCCGCCGCACCGCCGCGCTGTGGATCGTGTGGTTCGGCATCAACTTCTCCTACTACGGCGCCTTCATCTGGCTGCCCAGCCTGCTCGTCTCGCAGGGCTTCGACCTGGTCAAGTCGTTCGGCTACACGCTCATCATCACGCTCGCCCAGCTGCCGGGCTACGCCGTGGCCGCCTGGCTCATCGAGGTCTGGGGGCGGCGGGTCACGCTCGCGGTGTTCCTCGTCGGCTCGGCGGTGGCGGCCGGACTGTTCGGCCTGGCGGACTCGCCGGCCACCATCATCGCCGCCGGCATGGCGCTGTCGTTCTTCAACCTCGGCGCGTGGGGGGCCCTGTACGCGATCGGCCCCGAGCTCTACCCCACCGCCACCCGCGGGTCCGGCACCGGCGCGGCGGCGGCGTTCGGGCGGATCGCCTCCATCATCGCGCCACTGCTCGTCCCGTTCCTGCTCGATCTGGGCGACACGGTGATGGTCTTCGGTGTGTTCGCGGCGGCCTTCGTCGTCGCCGCCCTGGCCGCCTTCACCCTCCCCGAGCGCAAGGGCGTCGCCCTCGAGGACACCTGACCCCGTGCCGGGTCACGGCGCGCCGCGCGGTCACCCGCTGTCGTCGAGAAGACAGTTTCGCCCGTATCGGCCGAGTGGCCTTGTGCCGAACTGTCTTCTCGATGGTCGTCGCGCGCTCCGCTAAGCCAGCCGCCGCCCGAGCTCATCGGGTCGGCGCGGCGCTCAGTCGCGCTTCTCGCGCCCGTCGCCCAGCTCGCGAATCCGCTCCGACGCCGCCCGCAGCCTCTCCTCGCGCGCCTTCTCGTCGGCCTTCTTGAGCTTCTCGTACGTCTTCTCGTCGGAATCGGTGAACCGCAGCGCCAGCCGCGGGATCCCCAGCGTGAGCACCAGCGACGGCCACACGATCCACGCGTACTGCCAGTCCACCACGATCTGCAGGACGAGGAACGTGATGAGCGTCAGCCCGATCACCACGCCGTCCAGCGACTCGACCAGCTTGCCGCGGCGGCGCAGGTCCTCGAGGTCGGCGTCGGCGTCGCGGGCGGCCGGCGTCCGCGCGCCGGTGGGAGCCGGCACGAGAGACGACGGGGACGACGACGAGAGCGCGACCTCCCCGCCGCACGCCGTGGCCGACTGCACGATCATGCCGTCCACCGACGTCAGCGGCGTCCCGCCCGGCAGGTCGGCGAACGAGTCGCGCAGCTGGGCGAGGGTGCGGGCCGCGGCCACGTCGCCGGACCGGGCGTGGAACTGTGAGTCGTCCAGGCGCCCGGACGCGTAGTGGTCGCCGAGCACGGTGAGGGCGTGCAGCCGTTCGGCGTCGGAGAGCAGCAGGTCGTCGGGCTCGGCCATGCCGTCAAGGCTATGACCGGCGGCGCGCCCGCACCATAGGGAATCGCCCCGATTCGCGGACGCGGGGTCGTGGATTCCGACGCGTTCGACGCTGGGCTGTCACGTTTCCGGATGCTCGTGCGTCGACAAGACATGAGCACACCACAGAGCAGGAACGACCAGCGCAAGCAGGTCAGCGCAGGCGCCATGACGTCGATGCTGGCGCTCGAGGCCTATACCCGGGCCCGGGTCTCACGGGACGACAGTCACCTCGTCCGCCTGCGCGTCTCGGCGGTCAACGGCTGCAGCTACTGCGCGGCCATGCACCGCCGCGACGCCCGCAAGGACGGGTGGAGCGCCGACCGGATCGCGGCGGCCGAAGACTGGACCGCCCACACCGACGAGTTCGCGGCGGACGAGCAGGCGGTGCTGCGGTTCGCCGACGCCGTCACCCGCATCGACGGCGAGGAGTCCGTCCCCGACGAGGTGTGGAACGAGGTGGCGCGCTACCGCGGTGAGAGCGGGGCTGGACAGGTGCTGATGGACGTCGTCACCATCAACGCATGGAACCGCATAGCGATCGCCACCCGGAAGGACCCGGGGTCGCTTCGCGGGCTGATCCCGAGCGACCTCGAGCCGACCAGGCCGCGATGACCGCGGGCGTCCTCGCCGGAACGGGCGCGTCGACAGGCGAGCAGGCCGCCCCGCCCGGCGCGGCCCCGCCCGGCGCTGCCCCGTTCGACCGGGCGGCGCTCGAGCGAATCCGCGGGCGCCTGCTCGGGATCGGCTACCGCATCACCGGCACCTGGGCGGACGCCGAGGACGCCGCCGACGAGGCCCTGGCCCGACTCGTGGCACTCGACCCGGCGGACGCCCCCCGCAACACCGAGGCGTGGCTGACCACCGTCGCGACCCGACTGTGCCTGGACCGCCTCCGGCGACGGAAGCGCGAGGACTACATCGGGGCGTGGCTGCCCGAACCCGTCGACACCGCGCTGCTGCCGGCCGAGCTGGCCGAGCAGCGGGATCAGCTGCGGATCGCGGTCCTGCTGGCGTACGAGCAGCTCGGGCCCGACGAGCGGGCCGCCTTCGTCCTGCGCGAGGCCTACGACCTGCCCTACGCCCAGATCGCCGAGGCCCTGCACGCCACCGCGCCCACGGTGCGCCAGTGGGTCAGCCGCGCGCGGCACAGGCTCCAGACCGACCTGCGGCCGCCCGAGCCCGTGCCGGACGAGCTGATCGCCCGGCTCGTGGAGGCCGTGCTCGCCGGCGACCTCGAGCAGACGATCGCCGTGCTCACGTCGGACGCCCGGGTCCTGTCGGACGCAGGCGGCAAGGTCAACGCCGCCCGACGCGACATCGTCGTCGCCCGCAAGTGTGCGTACTTCCTGGTCAAGGCCATGGAGCTCGCCGAGGGTGCGGTCGCGCCGGTCGAGGTCAACGGAGAGCTCGCGCTGGCCGTGGTCTCGCGCGGGGTCCTGCGGGTGGTACAGGTCGGGGTGGTGGGCGGCCGAGTGGACCGCCTGTACTTCCACTGCAACCCGGACAAGCTCACACGTCTGGCCTTTCCCGAGGGATTCGCGGCGGCCGGCTGATTCCGTCCGCCGCCTGTCCCCGGGCGCCTCCGGCGAGCGCAGAGTGCCGGGTCTACTCTCTCGACATGGTCTCGACGATCCCGGGCGTCTTGTCCTCGGGCGCACGGGCGGTCCGCGCGTTCACGTACAGCTCACCGGCCCGCTCGGCGCTGCTGGCGTTCGCCGCGGCGATCGTGGTCTTCACGGTGCTGCTGATGATGCCGTGGGCCACCGCATCCGGCGACCCGGCGTACCTGCACGACGCGGTCTTCACCGCCACCTCCGCGGTGTCCGTGACCGGCCTGACGACGGTGGACACCGCGACGCACTGGTCCCCGGCGGGTCAGGTGGTGATCCTCGCGGGCATCCAGGTCGGTGGCCTGGGCATCGTGACGATCTCGTCTCTGCTGGCCCTGTCGGTCACCAGGCAGTTCGGCGTCCGCACGCGGCTCCTCGCGCAGACGGGGATGTCGGCGGGCGGACTGGGGGAGGTCCGATCGCTGATCACGACGATCGTCGTGTCCTCCGCCCTGGTGGAACTGGTCATCGCGCTGGTTCTCGCACCCCGTCTCATCGCCCACCACGGGTCGTTCGGGGACGGGCTCTGGCACGCCGTGTTCTATGCCGTGTCCGCGTTCAACAACGCCGGGTTCGTCCTCGACCCCGGAGGCCTGGCGCCGGTGGCGGACGATCCGGTCGTGTTCTGGGCGCTCATCTGTGCCGTGTTCCTGGGCAGCCTCGGCTTTCCCGTTCTCCTGGTGCTGTGGAAGCACCAGTGGCACCTCGGACGCTGGAATCTCCACACCCGACTCACGGTCGAGGTCAGTGTGCTCCTGATGCTCGTCGGTGCCCTGGGGTTCGCCGCGTTGGAGTGGAGCAACGGTGCCACCCTCGGCGGAGACGGCGTGGCCGACAAGCTCCAACAGTCGGTGTTCGCCTCGGTGATGATGCGTTCCGGGGGTTTCGCCGTCATCGATCCCGTCGACACCAGGGCGTCGACCATGCTCATCACCGACGCGTTGATGTTCGTCGGTGGCGGTTCGGTGTCGACCGCCGGCGGAGTCAAGGTCACCACCCTGGCCGTGATCTTCCTGGCGTTCCTCGCTGAAGCCCGCGGTCGGGAGGACACCACCGCCCACGGGCGGGCCCTGCCCACCTCCTCGATCCGGGTCGCCGTCTCCGTGGCCGGGATGGGGCTCACCCTGGTATCCGTGTCCGCCCTGACCTTGATGATCCTCACCGGCGAGGATCTTGGGCGGCCTCTGTTCGAGTCCATCTCCGCCTTCGCCACCTGTGGGTTGAGTTCAGGTCTCAGCGCTGAACTCGAGCCGGCGGGGGTGTACGTTCTGTCCGGGCTGATGTTCGCCGGCCGAGTCGGCATCATCACCTTCGCAACCGCACTGACCATGCGGGCCCAGCGGACCAGGTACCGCCTACCCGTAGAGAGGCCGATCATTGGCTGATCGCACCCGCCGCCAGTCCCCGGTTCTCATCGTCGGGCTGGGCAGATTCGGAATCTCCCTGGCCACACAACTCGTCGGCCAGGGACGCGAGGTCCTCGCCGTCGAACGCGACCACGGACTCGTACAGAGATACGCGGACTCCCTGACCCATGTCGTCGAGGCGGACGCCACGGACATCGAGGCGCTACAACAGCTCGGCGCCCGCGACTTCTCCACCGCCGTCGTGGGAGTGGGCACGTCGATCGAATCGTCCGTGCTGGTCGCGGTGAACCTCGTCGACCTCGGTATCAACCAGGTCTGGGCCAAGGCGATCAACCAGGCCCACGGGAAGATCCTCACCCGTATCGGCTGCCACCACGTGGTGTTCCCCGAACACGACGCCGGGGTCCGGGTCGCCCACCTCGTGGCCAATCAGATGATGGACTTCATCGAGTTCGACGAGAGCTTCGCCATCGTCAAGATGCGCCCACCGAGGGACGTCATCGGCCACTCGATCGACTACTGCCATCCCCGCAGACGGCACAAGGTCAACATCGTCGGCATCAAGACCCCGGGCGGTCCGTTCCAGTACGCGCAGCCGGAGACCATCATCGGCGCAGACGACGTCATCATCGTCTCCGGACACGTTCGCGACCTCGAACGCTTCGCCGACTACTCCGAGCAGAAGCGGTGAGGGCTCGGCTGACGCCCCGGTCGAGCTAGCGGGCCACCCACATGGCCAGCTCGTTGCCGCCCGGCTCGCGGAAGTGGAAGCGGCAGCCACCGGGGAAGTCGATCGGCCCGAAGGTCACCGTGCCGCCGGCCCCCTCGACCCGCTGACGTGCCTCGTCGAGGTCGGCCACGCGGATCACGAGCAGCGGGGCGGGGGACTGCTCGTCGGCATCACCCTGGATGCCCACGTCCACGCCGCCTCCCATCAGGCTGGTGAACGAGGTCCCGTAGACCGTGGGCGACCAGCCGCACACGGTCTCCAGGAACTCGGCGGTCGCGGGCATGGAGGTGCTGGGGAACTCGATTGAGGTGATCTCGAGCGGCGTCCTCTTGTTCACCCCGCAGACGCTACGCGGGCTCATGTTCGGACGGGAGTGATTTCCCGGCCTCCCACCGCGCGAGCAGCTCCGCCGCGGCAGCCCGCGGGTCCGGGGCGGCCATGATCGCCGAGACCACACAGATCCCGTCCAGCTCGGTGGCCGCCAGCTGCGCGACGGTCGCGGGCGTGACCCCGCCGATCCCGACCGCGCGAACACCGGCCGCGCCCGTGACACCGCCGCCCGAGCGGTGAGCGTGCGCGGCGCGGGCGAGACGATCCGCCCCCTCCGGCCCGAGCGCGGCGGCGGTGTCGGTCTTGGTCGCCGTGGCCCACACCGGGCTCACCCCGACCACGTCCGGCACCTGCCCCGGGCCCGCCAGCGCGGCGACGAGCTGGGCATCCGACTCGATCGACAGCCCCACCATGAGGTGGTCCGGCATCGCCGCGCGGGCCCGGGCGAACGGTATGTCCCGCTGCCCCACGTGCAGGTGCAGACCCAGCTCGCGCGCGACGTCCGCGCGATCGTTGACGAACACCGGGACGACCCGGCCCGTCTCGGTGCAGGCCCTCGCGACGGCCTCGGCGACGGCGACGGCGTGGATGGCGAACTCGTCGTCGTCGCCCTCCTTGTCCCGGACCTGGACCACGCCCACCCCGCCGAGCACCGCCTCGTACGCGATCCCCGGCACGGCGTCGCGCCCGCCGCCGAGGTGCGGATCGGTGACCAGGTAGAGCCGCCAGTCGACGTCGGCGCCGCGGTCGGGCTGAGCCTCGCCCACGGCAGGGTCGGGCCGCGCGTCGCTCACTCCGCGGTCACCGTGACCAGGCCCGCGATGTCCTCGGGGGTGAGCGTGTACAGCGCGTCGAGCCACGCCACCGCGAAGCTGCCGGGACCCGCGGACGTGCGGCCGGCGACCGTCCCCGCGGCCCCGGCGTGGGCGTGGGCGGCGACCACCGCGTCGTGGTAGTCGGCGCCGGCCGCGCGCGCCGCCCCGAGGTAGGCCGCGGTGAGCGCGCCCAGGGCGCACCCCGTGCCGATGACCTTCTGCAGCAACGGGTGACCCGACTCGACCCACGTCGCGCGCTCGAGGCCGTCGTGATGTGTGACGACGAGGTCCCGCGGCCCCGTCACCGCCACCACCGCACCGGACCGCGCGGAGAGATCCCGGGCGGCGGGCTCGGCGGCGGCCACCTCCTCGGTCGAGTCCACGCCCCGGCCGCCCGCCCCCGTGCCGGCGAGCGCGATGGTCTCGGAGGCGTTGGCCCGGATCGCGGCGGGCCCCGACTCCAACCACGCCGTGGACAGGCGGGTCCGCAGCACGAGCCCGCCCACCGCAACCGGGTCCAGCACCCACGGGGTCCCGGCGTCGCAGGCGGAGGCGATCGCGGCGTGCATACCCTCGACCTGCTCGGCGGTCGGGTTGCCCACGTTGACGAGCACGCCCGAGGCGATCGCGGCGAAGTCGCCGGCCTCGTCCGGGTGGTCGACCATCGCGGGGGCCGCGCCCGCGGCGAGCAGCACGTCGGCGGTGATCTGGCGGACCACCGAGTTGGTCAGGCAGTGCACGAGCGGTCCCGTCTCTCGCATGAGGGACACCAGGCGGGCGACGTCGACGGTGCCGTCGGCGGGGCGGTTAGCGGCGGGGTCGGCGTCGGGGCGGTCAGCGGCGGTGGGCATGCCCCCAGTGTGCCCCCGCCCGGCCGCTACAGGAATAGCGCGCCGGCGGCCCGGGTTGCACGGGGCATGACGTCCCCTGACACCGGTTCCCCCGGCGCCCGCGCCCTGCCCCTGTCCGTGATCGACTTCGCTACCGTCCGTCCCGGGCAGACCGTGGGGGAGGCGCTACAGGACTCGGTGGAGCTGGCGCGCAAGGCGGAGGAGCTGGGGTACGAGCGGGTCTGGTACTCCGAGCACCACAACATGCCGTCGATCGCCTCGTCGGCGCCGGCGGTGCTCATGGCGCACATCGCCGCGCGGACCGAGCGCATCCGGCTGGGCTCGGGCGGTGTGATGTTGCCCAACCACGCGCCGATCGTGATCGCCGAGCAGTTCGGCACCCTCGCCGAGCTCCACCCCGGCCGCATCGACCTCGGACTGGGACGCGCCCCGGGCACCGACCCGCAGACGCTGCGCGCGCTGCGCCGCGAGCCGTCCGCGGCCGAGAACTTCCCCGACGACGTGCGCGAACTGCAGGCCTTCCTCGGAGACTCGCCGTCCGACTTCGCCCGCACCCGCGGCATCGCCGCCATCCCCGGGCGCGGGACCAGGATCCCGCTGTACATTCTCGGCTCGTCGCTGTTCGGCGCGCAGCTCGCCGCCGCCTACGGGCTGCCGTACGCGTTCGCCTCCCACTTCGCGCCCGACGCCCTCGAGCAGGCGTCCGCGGTGTACCGGGAGCGGTTCCAGCCCAGCGAGCAGCTGGCCGAGCCGTACATGATCGCCGCGGTCAACGTGGTGGCCGACGACGACGCCGAGCGGGCCGGGCGTGAACTGCAGTGGTACCGCCGCCAGCGGGTCAAGCTCATGGCCGGCCGCGGTCGCGAGTTCAGCGACGAGGAGCTGGACATGATCATGGAGTCCGCCGGCGGCCGCCAGATCCTGCACATGATCTCCTACACAGCGTGCGGCGACGGCCCGGCGGTCCGCGACTACCTCACCGACTTCGTCCGGCGCGCGGGCGCCGACGAGCTGATGATCGCGCCCGTGGGATCGACGGTCGAGCGGATCCACGGAACGCTAGAGGTGTTGCGCCGCGCCTGGAATGACTGATCGCCACGCGCGGGGCGACTGCTCCCTGGGCCCGGAGTGACTGGTGTGGTCGCCCGGCGTGCGCTTGGTCACGATACGGGGCCGACCCGGCTCCGAGCCGTAGCCGCGGGCGACGAAGCGCGCCTAGTGTAGGTGTATGGCGATCTCCGACGTCGGCGAATACGCCCACCTGAGCCCCGAACAGATCGAGGAGCTCGGGCGGGAGCTCGACGCCATCCGCGCCCGGGTCATCGAGTCGCGCGGGGAGCGTGACTACCGGTACATCCACTCCGTCATCAAGCTGCAGCGCGGTCTGGAACTCGGTGCCCGCGCGCTCCTGTACCTCGGGGCCCGGAACCGCACCGTGTGGGCGCTCGGGACCGGGACCCTGGCGGTGGCCAAGATCCTCGAGAACATGGAGATCGGCCACAACGTCATGCACGGCCAGTGGGACTGGATGAACGATCCGGAGATCCACTCGACCAACTGGGAATGGGACCTCGTCGGCAGCTCCGCCGACTGGAAGCACACCCACAACCACCTGCACCACAAGTTCACCAACATCGTCGGGATGGACGACGACGTGGGGTTCGGCGTCCTGCGCGTGACCCGCGACGTGCCGTGGGAGCCCAAGTTCCTCGCCAACATGGCCGTCAACGCCGCCCTGATGGCGGGCTTCGAGTGGGGGATCGGCCTGCAGGCCGTCACCCTCGGCGCCGCGTTCGACCGGGACGCCGCCCCCGAGGACCGTCGCAAGGCGCGCGCGTTCCTGCGCAAGGCCGGCCAGCAGATCCTCAAGGACTACGTCCTGTTCCCGGTGCTCGCCGGGCCGAGCGGCCCCCAGGCGCTCACCGCCACCGTCACGGCCAACATCATCCGCAACGTGTGGACCAACGCCGTGATCTTCTGCGGACACTTCCCGGACGGCGCGGAGAAGTTCACCATGACAGACGTAGAGACCGAGACGCAGGCCGAGTGGTACCTGCGACAGATGCTGGGCAGCGCCAACCTCGACGGCGGACCGGCCATGAACCTCATGTCGGGCAACCTGTCGTTCCAGATCGAGCACCACATGTTCCCCGACCTGCCGTCCAACCGGTACTCGGAGATCTCGCTCGAGGTCCGCGACCTGTGCGCCCGCTACGACCTGCCGTACGTCTCCGGCCCGCTGTGGAAGCAGTACCTCCAGTCGTGGCGGACCATCGCCCGGCTGTCCCTGCCCGACCGCTACCTGCGCCGCACCGCCGACGACGCCGCCGAGACCCGCAGCGAGAAGATGTTCGGCCACGGCCCGCGGATGTCCGGGCTGGCCACCGCGCTGGCCGGGGTCCGGAACGCCCGGGGCCGGGCCCGCCGCCGCCGGAAGGACCGCTCCCCGGAGGCACGCTGAGGGGCGGTGGCAGACTATGCCGCATGTCGCTGACGAGCATGCTGGAGTCCGCCGCGCACGGTGGGACGGTCGAGGTCGAAGAGGGCTGGACGCAGGGAAGGGCCATCTATGGTGGGCTCACCGGGGCCCTGCTGCTGGCCGCCATGAAGGGGAAGCTCCGCGATCTCGCGGGCAGCGCCGGTAGCCCCGTGGTGGTCCCGCCGCTGCGGTCGCTCACCGTGTCGTTCGTCGGCCCCGCCGCCACCGGCCCCGTCGAGGTCGAGGCGGAGATCCTGCGCGTGGGCTCGAACGTCATCCAGTGTCAGGCGACGGTGCGACAGTCCGACGCGATCGTCGCCACGGCGCTGGCGGCGTTCGGCAGGCACCGGGAGTCGTCGATCTCCGTGCCGCCCGCGCACCCGATGCCCGAGCTGGGCGACCCGGCGGCGATCGAGCCGTTCCCCTACATCGAGGGCCTCACGCCGGAGTTCTACCGGTTCGTCGAGCTGCGCCAGGTGGGCGGGCAGATGCCGTTCAGCGGCGCCGAGTCGGCGGACCTGTCCGGGTGGACCTCACTGCGTGAGGCGCCGGAGCGGTTCGAGGAGGAGCACCTGGTCCTCCTGACGGACGCGTGGCCGCCGGCGCCCATCCAGATGCTCGACGGGTTCGCGCCCGGCAGCAGCCTCACGTGGACCATCGAGCTCATCGCCGAGGTGGGACCGGACGTCGTCCCCGCCGATGCGAACCTCGCCTATGCCGCGACCACCGATGCCGCCAGGGACGGCTACGCGCACACCCACGCGATGGTGTGGCGGCCCGACGGCGAGCTGCTCGCGATCAGCCGCCAGACGATCACCATCTTCGGCTGAGCCGTCCGCCCGGCGCGAAAACACGAGTCGGCGCAGCGCACAAGCCTCACACGGCGACGCGACCTAAACGCCACCTAATCGACTGCGCGCCACCTAGCGGATCCCGTAGGCGGCGCGCATTCGGATAGGCGGCGCGTACGCCCGGCCGGGCGGACTCAGCCGGAGCGCCGGTGAGCGGCCGCTGAGCCGCCGCCCGACCGGCCGGGCAGGCTCAGCCGCTCAGCCGGCCAGCCCGGCGCTTCAGCTGCTCAGCCGGCGGAGCGGGTGGCCCGTCGCCGCTGGTCGCCACGCGGGCTGCCGGCGGCCTGCCCGATCGACTGGCGGGCACCCGTGCTGCGCGCGCCGGAGCCCTGCGCACCTGACCGCTGAGCACCTGACCGCTGCGCGCCGGAGCCCTGACCGCCGGAACGCTGAGCGCCCGAACCCTGTCGCGCAGAGCCCTGACGAGCGGAGCCCTGGCGCGCGGCCCCCGGGGTACCGCTGTTCTGGGGGCGACGACGACGAGCGCCGCCACCGCCGGAGCCCTGCTGGTCGCGGCCACCGCGCTCCGAGCCGTCGCGATCGCGACCCACCCGGACCTGGCGGTCCTGGTCGGCGCTGCGCCGGCCGTCGCCGCGGGACTGCCCGCCGCGACCCTGGCCCTGCTCGCCCTCAGCCTGCTGGCCCGCGCGCTGCCGGTTCTGACTCTGGCGATCCCGCCCACGACCGCGACGGGACTGACCGCGGACCGACTGACCCTCGACGCCATCGTCGGACGGCACGTGGGCCGGAGGCTCGGGGGCGTCGGCCAACGCGGCGGCCGCGTCCGCGCCCACGGGCAGGTCGATCTCGCCCGCGGTCACGCCGGCCGCGCGCAGCAGCGAGCGGACCTCACGGACCTGGTCCTGGGTGGCCACGGTGACGACCGTGCCGATGGCGCCGGCGCGGGCGGTGCGGCCCGAGCGGTGGACGTAGGCCTTGTGCTCGGCCGGCGGATCGGCGTGGACGACCAGCCCGACGTCGTCGACGTGGATGCCGCGGGCGGCGATGTCGGTCGCCACGAGCACGGTCGCCTCGCCGGAGGAGAACGCGTCGAGGTTCCGCACACGGGCGTTCTGCGACAGGTTGCCGTGCAGGTCCACGCTCGCCACGCCGCGGCCGGTGAGCTGCTTGGCCAGGCGCTTGGCGCCGTGCTTGGTGCGGGTGAACATGACGGTCCGCGGGTGCGCGCCGGCGAGGTCGGCGAGGGCGCGGACGCGGTCGTCGGCGTCGACGTGGAACACGTGGTGCGCGGTCGGGCCGGGTGTGGCCGAGCCGTCGTCCACCGAGTGGTCCACCGGGTCGGTGAGGAACCTGGTCACCAGCTTCTGCACGCCCGAGTCGAGGGTCGCGGAGAACAGCAGCCGCTGCGCGTCCACCGGGGTCGCCGACAGGATGCGGGTGACGCCGGGCAGGAAACCCAGGTCGGCCATGTGGTCGGCCTCGTCGAGGACGCTGATCTCGATGGCGTCCATGCGGCAGTGCTTCTGACCCATGAGGTCCTCGAGGCGACCGGGGCAGGCCACGACGATGTCGACGCCGCGGTTCAGCGCGTCCACCTGGCGGCCCTGGGACACGCCTCCGAAGATCACGGTGGTCTTCATGCCGAGGGCGTTGGCGAGCGGCGCGAGGGTCTCGTCGATCTGACGGGCGAGCTCGCGGGTCGGGGCGAGGATGAGGCCGCGCGGCGCGTTGCGGGTGCGGCGACCGCCGGAGGCGGCCAGGCGCGCGACGAGCGGGAGGCAGAACGCGTAGGTCTTGCCGGAGCCGGTGCGGCCGCGGCCGAGCACGTCACGGCCGGACAGGGCGTCGGGCAGCGTCGCCGACTGGATGGGCGTGGGCGTGCTGATGCCCGCGTCGTTCAGGACGTCGAGCAGGGGGGAGGGAACGCCGAGGTCGGCGAAAGAACGTGACAAGAGGAGGTGCTCCGAACATAGAGGATGGCGTCTTGCCCGGCGCGCTCACGGAAAACCGCATCGCCGCTCGGGCGGTACGTCCGGTGCGCGACCACGGGATGGTCGACAGGCCGCGGCCCGAGGCAAGAGTGGTGCGGGCCGTCCTCGGACCATCCTACTCGCCGACGGACCGCGCACCCCATTCGCCGAGACAGGTGTGACGAGGACATCACGAGTGTCGGTGCGGGGTGGCACCATAGGTGATCGTGCGACTCGACCTGTCCCTACTGCGCCGCCCGGAGCTCGGGTCGGTGCTGCTCGGACGGGAGCGGGAATCCGCCCGGATCCGCGCCTGGCGCGTTCGGATCCTGTTGATCCTGTCGCTACTGGGCTCCAACCTCGTGGGCGTCGCCGTCGCCGTGACGCTGATCTTCTTCGTGCTGCCCGGCCCGGCGCTGCTCTCGCGGGAGTTCCTCGTCCCCACCGTGATCGTCGTGCCCGTCTACGTGTCGCTGGCGGTCATCACGGGGACCGTGTGGGTGACCCGCGCCGCCTACCGCCGGGTCCGCTGGTTCCTGGAAGGACACGAACCCACTGATCGGCAGCGCATCCGTACCCTCCGGCTGCCGGGGCGCATCACCCTCATCCAGGCGTTCCTGTGGCTGCTCGGGGCGGCCGTAGTGACCCCCGCGTACGGCGTGGTGGACCCGTCGTCGATCCCGGTCGTGGGATTCACGATCGTGTTCGCCGGCCTGGTCGTGTGCGGTGTCGCGTACCTGCTGGCCGACTTCGGACTGCGTCCCGTCGCGGCGGTCGCGCTGTCCACCGGCCGGGCGCCGCGGGCCCGGTTCCTCGGCGCCATGACGCGGCTCCGGGTGGCATGGGCCCTGGGCAGCGGGGTCCCCGTGACAGGCCTGATCATCGTGGCGATCTACACCCTCGCGGGCCGCGCCCTGTCACTGGAACGCCTCGCCGTCGTCGTCATCGTCCTCGGTGCCACCTCACTGCTGGCCGGGTTCCTCCTCATCTCGCTGGCGACGGCCTCGATGATCGGCCCGCTGCGCAGCGTGCGGTGGGCGATGGAGGACATCACGGCCGGCACCCTGTCCCGGCGGGTGGTGGTCTACGACGGCACCGAGCTCGGCGAGCTGCAACGCGGCTTCAACCAGATGGCCGCCGGGCTCCAGGAGCGCGAGCGACTGCGGGACCTGTTCGGGCGGCACGTGGGGCGCGACGTCGCCGAGGCCGCGGAGCTCCACGAGCCCGAACTGGGCGGGCAGGACTCGCGCGTCGGAATCGTGTTCGTGGACCTCATCGGCTCCACCGAGATGGCGGTGCGGTCCGAGGCCTCCGAGGTGGTGGACGTGCTCAACCAGTTCTTCTCCGTGGTGGTGGAGACCGTGGAGGAGTACGACGGCATCGTGGTCAGCTTCCTGGGGGACGCCGCGCTCGTGGTGTTCGGGGCACCGCGGTCGATGGCGGACCCGGCCACCGCGACCCTGGCGTGTGCGCGCGTGCTGGGGCGGCGGCTGCAGGAGCGGGTGCCCGACTGCCGCGCCGGCATCGGGGCGTCGTTCGGTGACGTGGTGGCCGGGTACGTCGGCTCGGACGACCGCTTCGAGTACACGGTGATCGGCGACGCGGTGAACGAGGCCGCGCGCCTGTGCGAACTGGCCAAGGACCGGCCGGGGCGCGTCCTGGCCTCGGGCGTGGCTACCGATGCCGCCGCGGAGGTCGAGCGCGGCCGCTGGGACGAGGTGGGATCGCAGGTCGTGCGGGGGCGGAACGAACCGACCCGGCTGTGCGCGCCGGCCGACACGGCGGACAGGGCGGACGCGGCGAACATGGCGGGCTCGACGGACACGGCGGGCACCGCGGGGGGCGCGGACACCCGCTAGCGCGGCGCCCGCCGGCGCGGCGCCCCGCTGCTACTGCAGGACGACATCCTGCCCGCCGAGCGCGACCTCGAGGCCCTCCGGCACCACGCGGGCGCCCTCGATCACCACGCCGTCGGGCAGCGAGGCGACGGTCGAGTCGACGGTGCCCGTGATGCCCGAGAACAGGCCGTTCGGCAGGTCGAACCCGAGGAGCGAGGTCTGCTGTGGCGTGAGGGTCAGCTGACCGTCGGTCACGCCGGGGACGACGCCGACCTCCGCGATCCCGCCGATGTCCGCGCGCAGCAGCCCGGCGGCGGGGTCAGGCCGCACCGAGCGGACCTCGGTCAGACCCGCCACGGGTGAGCCCTCCGCCGGGTTGCCCTGCGAGGCGGCGGCCGCGAGCTGCTCGCCGCTGAGCACCGCGATGCCGTCGGCGGTGTCGGCGCGGATCCCGCCGTCGACCAGCCGGACGGAGTGGCCGGTCACGTCGATGCGCGGGACGGTCGCGTTGCCCGGAGAGGTCAGCCGGACCGTCCCTACGGCCTGGGTCGTGGCCAGATCCCACAACACGGGAGTGCTGCCGAACCCCACCGACACCGGCGCATCGAGCCGGGCGGACGCCTCGCTCTCGGCCCGGTCGGACAGGTACCAGCGGGCCCCGAACTCCGCGGCCACCACCAGCCCCACGAGGAGCAGGAGCAGTACGAGCAGCGAGCACCCGCACCCGCGTCCGCGTCGCCCGCCGCCGCGACGTCCGTTGGCGGCCATCCGATCTCGTCGTCCCATGGGGGTATGGTGCCGGACCCGCGCCACGTGGTCCACCGTCTCGGGGACCGGTTGCGAGGGGAGGTGTCCGCCCTCACGATCGAGGACATGACCGAGACACAGGATGCACGAACCGATAGCCGAACCGTCGCTTTCCTCGTGGCCTCCGAGGGCATCGAGCGCGTCGAACTCACCGAGCCGTGGGGTGCCGTCTCCGGGGCGAATCACACGCCGGTGCTGGTGAGCACCGAGGGCGGCGAGGTCGGGCTGGTCGATCACCTCGACCCGGCCGGCACGCACGCCGTCGACCGGATCAGCGCCGACACCTCGGCCGCCGACATCGACGTGCTGGTCCTGCCCGGCGGCGTCGCCAACCCGGACGCGCTGCGGCAGGACTCCCACGCCGTGAACCTGGTGCGCGAGATGGTCGACGCGGGCAAGCCCGTGTTCGCCATCTGCCACGCCCCGTGGGTGCTCGTCGAGGCCGACGTGGTCCGCGGCCGCCGGATCACGTCCTACCCGAGCCTGCGGACGGATCTGGTCAACGCGGGCGCGGAGTGGGTCGATGAAGAACTCGTCAGTGACGGCGGGATCACGACCAGCCGCCGGCCCGACGATCTACCCGCCTTCTGCGACGCGCTCCTCGAGGCACTTCGCGGAGACGCCTGAGGACGTTTCGACGGTGATCGGCGTCTACGTTCACAAGCGTGGGCGCGGGCATCTGCACCGGGTGCTGCCGGTCGTCGCGGCGCTGAGGGAACGGGGCGAGGAGGTCACGATGCTCGTGACCGGGCCGTTTGACCACGCCCTCGGCCCGCCCGGGGTCGAGGTGGTGCACCTGCCCGTCGACGGGGTCGCGGCCGAGGGCCTCGCGGTCGCCGCCCGCCGGAGCGCGGTGGCGTGGATCGACCTCGCTAGGCCGCGGGCGTTCTGGGTCGACTCGTCACCGGGGATGTCGCTGGCCGCGCGCATGGCCGGCGTCCCGATGGTGAGCACCCTGCCGCCCGGACTGCGGGACGACGAGCCGCACCGGCTCCGCTGCCGCGCCGCCGAGAAACTCATCGCGGCGTGGCCACCCGGCGCGCACCGCGAGGCCGTCGCGCAGGCGGGACGTGCGGTGTACGAGATCGGCGGGATCTCCCGCTTCGAGCGTCGCGAGCCCGAGCCGCGCGATCGGCGCCGTCGCCCCCGCGTGGTCCACCTCAACGGATCCACCGAAGTCTGGGACCACCGGTTCTGGCGCGCGGTCCGCACGACCGCCGGCGAGCTGGGCGTGGCGGAATGGACGGAGCTGGGTGGGCCGGACGGGGCGTGGCACGACGACCCGTGGTCCGAGCTGTGCTCTGCGGATGTGGTGGTCACCGGGGCGGGCCAGACGTCCGTCGCCGACGCCGCCTGCGCGGACGTCCCGCTCGTGGTGGTCCCGGGAAAGCATGATCACGGCGAGTACGACGCCACCGCCGAGGCGCTGGCCGGGCTCCCCGGCACGTCGGTGATGAGGTACGGAGACGGGCCCACGGCGGTCGCGCACGCGGTGCGCGAGCAGGTGGACCGCGCTCTGGACGGCGAAGCCGGGGGTATCCGGAAGTGGTGGGGGGTGGACGGCGCGGCGTCGCGCGCCGCGGAGGTCATCCGGTCGACGACGACGAGGACCGCGTCTCGACGGTGACCGCTGCCGCCCGCACGGCCGGAATGTGAGGCGTGGACAACTTCTCACCTGTAGTGGATTCTGCTGCAAAAGCGCTGCGCAACCCGTTGACACGAACATATACCTCTCGGTATGTGAGTTCACTCCGCGCACGGCGAGGCGGATCACTGACAGGATGGGTGCAGAGCGCTGCCGACCGAGCTTTCAGGGCCTGACACGGGCACGTCGGAACGGCGGGAACGGAGGCCACATGCCCAGATACAAGAACCTCGAACCCATGGCGGCTTTCTGGTCGTGGCGCGACGGTGCGGCGTGCATCGGCCACGAGGACCTGTTCTACAGCCTCGAGGAGGAGTCGAAGGGCGCGCGGCGGAAGAAGGAGGACCAGGCAAAAGCGGTGTGTGCCACCTGCCCGGTCTTCGACACCTGCCGGACGTTCGCCCTTGAGACCAAGGAGTTGTACGGCGTATGGGGCGGCCTCACCGAGGCCGAAAGGCATCGGATCGCCGGCCGCCACCGCACCGGCTGACCCCGTGATCCGCGCGAGCGATCGTGCGGATCCTAATTTGGATCCCCAGGGGTCGCCTCGTGTCCGGGGCGGCCCTTCGTCCTGTTGGCCTCTTTCATCTCCGCCTCGTGGACGTGTCGGCGGCCGCCGGTGAGCTCCTCGCGCACCGCGCGGTCGACCTCGCGCGCGGTGGACCAGAAGCCGTCGTCGAACTCCTCCACCATCTGGAACGTCCACCGGCCGTGGAGGACGTTGACCCCCACGACCTCGGATCGGATCCGTTCGGCGAGTTCCGTGCGACCGATCTCGTCGAGCTTGTCGGCGGCCTCCTGGAGGAGGATGTCCGCTCGCCCGATGAGCTGGTGCAGGTCGTACAGCCGACCGCGGGCCCGCTCGATGTACTCCAGTGCCTCGCTCACGCTGCCGGCCGCCTCGACCTCGGCGTCGGTCGCGCCCTCGGGTCGACGGTGCGTCTCGTCGACGCTCGGGGTGCGGTTGTCGTCTCCGGATGCCACGTCGTCTCCCGCCACGTCAGACCGTCCGGGTGATGCGCTGCAGCTGCCGCGGGTTCGTGTGGTGTTTGAGTGCGGTGACCAGGCCCGCACGCCGACCGTCGCGGGTCTCGTACGTCCTCGGCTCGCCGGCGAACATCTTCTCCGACCGCGTCTCCGGCGCGTCGTCGGCCGTGGCCTTGAGGAACCGGTTCGGCAGCGACAGCTTGGCGATGGTGCGCCACGACTGCCAGTACTGCTTGTACAGCGGGCCGGTGGTGTACGGCAGATCCCAGCGGCGGCAGACGTCCTGCACCTTCTCGGCGACCTCGGCGTACCGGTTGGACGGGATCGTGGGGAACAGGTGGTGCTCGATCTGGAACGACAGGTTGCCGGACATGAAGTGCATGAGCTTGCTGCCGGTGAAGTTGGCCGAGCCCAGCATCTGGCGCAGGTACCACTGCGCCTGGGTCTCGTTCTCCAGGTCCTCCAGGGTGAACTTGTCGGCCCCGTCCGGGAAGTGACCGCAGAAGATCACGGCGTTCGACCACAGGTTGCGGATGACGTTGGCGGTCATGTTCGCGGTCATGGTGGTCTTCCAGTTGGGGCCCGACAGCAGCGGGAACCACACGTAGTCCTTGCCCACCTGGCGGCGGGCCTTCCGCAGGAACTGCCCGATCCGCTTCTTCTGCTCGTCCCACCCCGAGGAGTTGATGGTCCCCGGTGCAATCTCGAGGTGCTGGACGCCCACGCCCCACTGGAACGCGAACGCGAGCATCGTGTTCCAGACCAGGTTGAGCGAGTTGGGCGGGTGCCACGGCTGGTCGCGCGTCACCCGCACCACGCCGTACCCGACGTCGTCGTCCATGCCGACGATGTTGGTGTACTTGTGGTGGTGGTAGTTGTGCGTGGCCTTCCAGTGCTCGGACGTGCCGACGATGTCCCACTCCCAGGAGCTGGAGTGGATGACCGGGTCGTTCATCCAGTCCCACTGCCCGTGCATCACGTTGTGCCCGAGCTCCATGTTCTCGATGATCTTCCCGGCGGCGAGCAACCCGGTGCCGAGCGCCCACGCGGGCCGGTACCCGGAGAAGAGCAGGACGACTCGGCCGCCGGCCACGAGGCCGCGCTGCAGTCTGATCGTGTTCTGCACGTATCGGCGGTCGCGGTCGCCGAGGGAGTCCACGACGTCCTGGCGGATCGCCTCGAGTTCCTCGCCGATGGCTTCTACGTCATCGGCGGTGAGATGGGCGTATTCCCTGACAGCTGATATCGCCATGTAACGACGGTACGCACCGCTGCACGCCATGTCGACCGGTTCGCGGTGCGCGTAGCGGACACGTCCGCGGTCTTGGGGCGGTGAGGCCTTTCGGAGCCCTATAGTTCCTCACATGGCTCTCGTCGAGATCTCAGGCGTCAATAAGCACTTCGGTGACTTCCACGCGCTCAAGGACATCAACCTGTCCATCGAGCAGGGGGAGGTCGTCGTGGTGATCGGGCCGTCCGGCTCCGGTAAGTCGACGCTGTGCCGCACCATCAACCGGCTCGAGACCTTCGAGTCCGGCTCCATCACGATCGACGGCAAGCCGCTGCCCGAGGAGGGTAAGGCGCTCGCCAAGCTGCGCGCCGACGTGGGGATGGTCTTCCAGTCCTTCAATCTTTTCGCCCACAAGACGATCTTGGAGAACGTCACCCTGGGGCCGATCAAGGTCCGTAAGCAGAGCAAGGCGGAGGCGGAGAAACGGGCCATGGAGCTGCTCACCCGCGTCGGGGTCGAGCACCAGGCGGCCAAGTACCCGGCGCAGCTGTCGGGTGGCCAGCAGCAGCGCGTGGCGATCGCCCGGTCGCTGGCCATGGACCCCAAGGTCATGCTCTTCGACGAGCCGACCTCCGCCCTCGACCCCGAGATGATCAACGAGGTCCTCGACGTGATGACCGGCCTGGCCAAGACCGGCATGACGATGGTCGTGGTGACCCACGAGATGGGCTTCGCGCGCAAGGCCGCCGACCGCGTGATCTTCATGGCGGACGGCGAGCTGGTCGAGCAGGCCACACCCGAGGAGTTCTTCACCAATCCGCAGAGCGCCCGGGCCAAGGACTTCCTGTCCAAGATCCTCTCCAACTAGAAGGGCCCGTCCGCGGACCCGTTCAGGACCCATCCACCCCACCCCACAAGGAGTACTCATGAACATCCGACGGATCGGAGCGGCCGCGGCGGCCGTCTCCCTGGCGCTCGGGCTGAGCGCGTGCGGCAGCGATGACGGCGGCGACGGCGGGAACCAGCTCAAGGTCGGCATCAAGTTCGACCAGCCGGGCCTCGGCCTCAAGGAGGGCAACGAGTACACCGGCTTCGACGTCGACGTCGCCCGCTACATCGCCGAGAAGCTCGGCACCGCCGAGGACGACATCGAGTGGATCCAGGCGCCGAGCGCCCAGCGCGAGACGCTGCTGGAGACCGGCCAGGTCGACATGATCGTGGCCACGTACTCCATCACCGACTCCCGCAAGGAGAAGGTCGGATTCGCCGGACCGTACTTCATCGCCGGCCAGGACCTGCTGGTCCGCGCCGACGACGACTCGATCACCGGGCCGGACTCCCTCGACGGCAAGCGCCTGTGCTCGGTCACCGGCTCGACCTCGGCGCAGACCGTCAAGGAGCAAGTGCCGGGCGTCAACCTTCAGGAGTTCGGCACCTACTCCGAGTGCGTCTCCGCGCTGGTGTCCAACGCGGTCGACGCCCTGACCACGGACGACACGATCCTCGCGGGCTACGCTTCCCAGGACCAGTACCAGGGCCAGCTCAAGGTGGTCGGCGCGCCGTTCACCGAGGAGCGCTACGGCGTGGGCATCGCCAAGGGCGACACGGAGAAGTGCGAGCAGATCAACGAGGCCATCCGCGAGATGATCTCGGACGGTAGCTGGGACACCGCGGTCGAGGAGAACCTCGGCGCCGCCGGCTTCACCCCGGGCGAGGGCAACCCGCCCGAGCCGGACGCCTGCGCTTGATCTGAATCGATCCCTGCCGGCCGGGTCGACGACCGACCCGGCCGGCCCCGCCACCTCCGCGCCGCCGCCCACCGGGGCGCGGAGGTCCGGCACCCCATCACGGAAGGTGGACCATGGGCGACATCTTCGCCGACTATGACGTCCTCGGAGCGGTCTGGGTGACCATCCAGCTCTCGATCCTGGGCAGCATCGGCGCCCTGATCCTGGGAACGCTCGTGGCCGTCCTGCGCGTGTCCCCGGTGGCGGTGCTGCGCGGCCTGGGGACCTCGTACGTCAACACGTTCCGGAACCTGCCGCTGACGCTGCTGATGGTCTTCAGCATCCTGGGCCTGTCCTTCATCCTGCAACTGTCGGTCTCCGACGACTTCGCGCGCAACGCGTTCTGGTGGGCGGCGATCATGCTGGCCGTCTACCACGCGGCCTACATCTGTGAGGCCCTGCGCTCGGGCGTCAACACGGTGCCGGTGGGGCAGGCGGAGGCGGCCCGCTCGATCGGCCTGGGGTTCGGACAGTCCCTGCGCGAGGTGATCCTCCCGCAGGCGTTCCGCGGCGCGATCGCCCCGCTCGGCTCGGTCATCATCGCGCTCATCAAGAACTCCACCGTCGCGGCCGTGATCGGCGTCGGTGACTCGGCGGGGCTGCTGCAGGTGATCACGGAGAACGAGGGCGCGAGCCTGCCGACGTTCTTCTTCTTCGCGATGGTCTTCGTGATCCTCACCCTCCCGATCGGGCTGTGGACCACCTCCCTCTCCCGGAAGCTGGCGGTGAAGCGATGAGCACCCAGGCCGTCCTGTTCGACGCGCCCGGTCCCAAGGCCAGGCTGCGTCACCGTGTCCTCACGGTGGTGGGCGCGATCCTCGCGCTGGGCATCGCGTACATCGTCTTCCTGCAATTCCAGAAGGCCGGTCAGCTCAAGGCCTTCATGTGGGAGCCCTTCGTCACCGACCCCGAGGTGTGGACGTCGTACCTCATCCCCGGGCTCAAGGGCACGTTCACCGCGGCCGGGATCTCGATCGTGCTCGCGGTGGTGTTCGGGCTGCTGTTCGGCATGGGCCGACTCTCGCCGTTCGCCCCTCTGCGGTGGTTCTGCAGTGTGATCGTCGAGTTCTTCCGCGCCGTGCCGGTGCTTCTGATGATGGTGTTCGCCTACTTCGGGTACTTCGCCACGTCCGACCTCGTGCCCAACCAGCACGCGCCGCTCGCCGCCGTCGTCACCGCTCTCACGCTCTACAACGGGGCTGTCATCGCCGAGCTCGTCCGTTCGGGCGTCCACGGTCTGCCCAAGGGGCAGTCCGAGGCGGGACTGTCGGTGGGCCTCACCTCCGGGCAGGTGCTGCGGTCGATCCAGCTCCCCCAGGCCCTCACAGCGATGCTCCCGGCCCTTGTCGGCCAACTCGTCGTCGTCCTCAAGGACTCCGCGCTGGGTTACGGCATCACCTACCTCGAGCTGCTCAACTGGTCCAAGACGCTCGGCTCGGCGTACGCCAACACGGTCCCCGCGTACATCGTGGCGGGCATCCTGTTCATCGTCATCAACTACTCGCTGACCAAGCTCGCCGTGTACCTCGAGGGTCGGATGAAGAAGCGCCGCGCCAGGGCCTGACCGCCGCGACACTTCCCGTTCCGCCTACGGGCCCGGGACTGCGAAGAGGGGCCCCGCCGGATCCGATCCGGCGGGGCCCCTCTCGTCGTGTGCTGACCGGGTCAGATCACTTCGGTGGCATCCGGATGCCACCGTCGACGCGGATGGTCTCCGCGTTCATGTACGGGTTGGTGAGCAGCTCCATGACCATGGACGCCAGCTCGTCCCCGGAGCCGAGACGCTTGGGGTGAAGGACGCTCTCGCCGAGCTTGGCCTTGAACGCCTCCGACTCCGGACCCTCGCCGTAGATCGGGGTGTCGATGAGGCCCGGCGCCACGGTGTTGAGGCGGATGCCGGCGGCCGACAGGTCGCGGGCGACCGGGAGGGTCATGCCGACGATGCCGCCCTTGGACGCGGAGTACGCGGCCTGGCCTATCTGGCCGTCGAACGCCGCGACGGACGCCATGTTGACGATCGCGCCCCGCTGCCCGTCCTCGTCGGCCTCCTGGGTGCTCATCTTGGTGGCGGCCAGGCGCAGCATGTCGAACGAGCCGATGAGGTTGATGTCGATGACCTTGCGAAACGCGTTGAGATCGAAGGCCGACGAGTACTCGCCGTCGCGACCGATCGTGCGCTGTGCCCACCCGATGCCGGCGGAGTTGACGAGGTAGCGCAGCGGGCCCAGCTCGAGCGCGGCGGCGACGGCCTTCTCGTTGTCCTCGGTCTTGGTCACGTCCACGGCGACGAACGTGCCGCCGACCTCGTTCGCCAGGGCCTCACCCTTCTCCGCGTTGAGGTCGGCGACGACCACCTTGGCGCCCTTGGTGGCGAGTTGACGGACGACGGCGGCGCCGATTCCCGACGCACCGCCCGTGACGATGGCACTTGCTCCAGAGATCTCCATACGAGCACCGTAACAAGCACGGGCGATGGATACGGGTGTCTTCCTCCGGGTTACTCGCCGGTGCCGGGGACCACGACGTCCCAGCGGATGCCGAACCGGTCGTGGACCTGCCCGTACCGGTCACCCCACGGCGCGATCTCGAAGGGCATCGCCATCTGACCCCCGCTGCCGGTGACCTTGTCGAGGAAGGCACGGGCCTCGTCCTCGGTGTCGAAGCCGAGGAGGAAGGAGTAGACGTCATTTCTCAGCTGCGGCAGGGACTCGCCCATGGCGTCGCCGCCGGTGAGGGTGATCCCCGGCGCCTCGAGGGTGGCGTGGGCGACCGAGCCGTGCGGCGGGTCGAACGGGAAGTCGTCCGTGGACGGGAACTGGTCGTAGGTCATCAGGCTGAGCTCCCCGCCGAAGAGCTCGTGGTAGTACGGGAACGCCTCGGAGGCGTTGCCGGGGAAGGAGATGTACGGGGCGCAGGACATGGACATCTACCGCGGTCTCTCGTCGTGGGCGCCCGCCTGCCGGTGCCGCCCGGTAGCGATAACGCTAGACCTCCGGCGTGGTCGACGGCACGTTAAATCGAGTCGCCGTTGGTCCGGCGGCCGGACAGCGCGAGGAGCCGGGTGCGCGCATCGGCCCCGATCGGGACCGGAAACGCGTCGGCGAGCACGTCGAAGGACCGCATCAGCTCGACCACGTCCCGTGCGTGGGCGAGGGTCCACGCGGCGAGCTCCCCGGTGTCCTCCGACCCCCAGGAGGCGGGGTCGAGGTCGTGGGCGTGGACGAGCAGTTCGAACACGCGAAGCGCGAGGAGATCGCGGACGGGGATCTCGGCCAACCGGTGCGGGACGGGGGCGTCAGCGTCGCGAGACCGGGCGAGTTCCTTACGCAGGCCGGCCGAGGTCCGGTACAGCGCGGGGACCGGCTTGTCGCCGGCGTGGTCGGCGGTCCGGGTCCAGCCGATCTCCGACTCCGGTAGCCGCGGGAAGTAGGCGGCGTACCGCAGCCCGCCGCCCAGGACGTGGTTGGCGAGGTCGCGCCGGGACCAGCCGGGGCAGGACTCGCAGTCGCCGTCGAGCGGCGAGGCGAGTGCGCGGGCGAACACCTTCGTCGACCGGTCGAGGACGTCGAGGTCCTCGCGGGGCAGTGGCGACGGGGTCACGGGCGGCACCTCATCTCGGGGAATGTCAGAGCTCCACACTAGGTTGGTCCTGACGGCGAGAACAGAGTGCCTGCGATGAGCGCGCCCGCTTCTCGCCCCCGTGCGACGTGACAGAGAAAGGACCGACACCCGACATGAGCCCGCAGACCTCCGGTGCCGCCGAGACCCGGGAGTTCCAGGCCGAGACCCGGCAGCTGCTGGATCTGATGATCCACTCGATCTACTCGAATCCGGACACCTTCCTTCGCGAGGTCATCTCCAACTCCTCGGACGCGCTGGACAAGCTACGCCTGGCCGCGCTGCAGGACTCCTCGCTCGGGGTCGACACCTCGGACCTGCACATCGAGTTGGTCCCGGACGCGGCGGCCCGCACGCTGACCATCCGGGACAACGGCATCGGCATGTCCCGCGACGAGGTGGTGGACCTGATCGGCACGCTCGCCAAGTCGGGCACCGGGCAGATGCGGGAGGCGCTCGCCGCCGCCCGCGCCGCGCAGGAGTCGGGCGAGGTATCGGAGCAGGCCACCGCGGACCTCATCGGCCAGTTCGGCATCGGCTTCTACTCCACGTTCATGGTGGCCGACACGGTCACGCTCATCACCCGTAAGGCCGGGGAGAGCGTTGGTACGCGCTGGACGTCGAGCGGTGAGGACACCTACACGATCGAGGAGGCCCCGGACGCCCCGCAGGGCACGTCGGTCATCCTGCAGCTCAAGCCCGCCGGCGGGGACGCGGCCCTGCCGGACTACACCGAGGAACACACGCTGCGCCGCGTGGTGCGCACCTACTCGGACTTCATCGCCTGGCCCATCCGGATGGACGTCGAGCGCCCGGCGCCGGAGCCGGAGGAGGGCGCGGCCGACGGGGAGTCCGGCGACGCCCCGGCCGGCGGCACGATCACCGAGACCGTCACCCTGAACTCGCAGAAGGCGCTGTGGACCCGGCCGAAGTCGGAGGTCACCGACGAGGAGTACGCCGAGTTCTACCGCCACATCTCGCACGCGTGGGACGAGCCGCTGGAGACCATCACCCTCAAGGCCGAGGGCACGTTCGAGTACCAGGCGCTGCTGTTCCTGCCCACGCAGGTGCCGTTCGACCTGTTCTCCCCGGACACCAAGCGGGGCGTGCAGCTCTACGTCCGCCGGGTCTTCATCATGGACGACTGCGAGGAGCTGGTCCCGCCGTTCCTCCGCTTCGTCAAGGGCATCGTCGACGCCCAGGACCTGTCGCTCAACGTCTCGCGCGAGATCCTGCAGCAGGACCGTCAGATCCGGGCGATCCGCAAGCGTCTGGTCAAGCGGGTGCTGCAGACCATCGAGCAGCTCCGCAACGACCGGCCGGAGGAGTTCCGCAGCTTCTGGGCCAACTTCGGCGCGGTCCTCAAGGAGGGCCTGATCTCCGATGTCGACGCCCGCGAGCAGCTGCTCGCCGTGAGCACCTTCGCGTCCACCCGGCCCGCCACCGCGTCGGAGAAGGCGCCGGAGGGCGAGGACGAGAAGACCGGGGACGACGACGAGGTTGGCACCACCATCGCCGAGTACATCTCCCGTATGGCGGACGGGCAGGAGGAGATCTACTACCTCACCGGCACGTCCCGCGCGGCGGTGGAGAACTCCCCGCACCTGGAGGCGTTCCGTGCCCGTGGCGTCGAGGTCCTCATCCTCACCGACCCGGTGGACGAGGTGTGGGTGGACGCGGTCGGCGAGGTCGACGGCAAGCGGCTGCGGTCTGTGGCCAAGGGCGACGTGGACCTGTCCGGCATCGGCGCGGAGGCCGAGGAGGGCAAGGACGAGCCCGACGCCGCCGAGTACGCCGACCTGCTCACCTGGCTGGGCGAGGAGCTGTCCGACGAGGTCAAGCAGGTGCGCCTGTCGCATCGCCTCACCGAGTCGGCGGCGTGCATGGTCGGTGACGAGTTCGACATGACCCCGCAGCTGGAGGCCATGTACCGCGCCTCGGGTATGGAACTGCCCGTCAGCAAGCGGATCCTCGAGCTCAACCCCACGCACCCGCTGGTCGAGCGCCTGCGCGCCCGGCACGCCGAGGATCCCTCGGCGCCCGAGCTCAAGGACACCGCGCGGCTCATCGCCGGTGCCGCCGTCCTCGCCGAGGGCGGCACGCTGTCCGACCCGGCCGCGTTCGCCAAGCTGCTGGTCGACCGCATCTGACGGGCCGGTCCCGACCATCGACTACGCCGCCCCGCGGGACCCCGACCGGGTCACCGCGGGGCGGCGGCGTATCTCAGGGCTGGTGCGCGGCCGCGGCGGACGCGGGTGACCCGGCCCGGCCGCCGGCGAGGTGGCCGCAGGCCAGGCCGATCGCCGCGCCCGCGGCCGTCTCGATCGGCGTGTGGTGACTGATCCGCACGCGCGCCCACGCCACCGGCGGCACCAGCACCAGCAGTCGCCAGTAGCGGGGCGAGAGCTCGCGGGCGAGCACCGCGATCACCCCGCTCAGCACCGCCGTGTGGAACGACACCTTCACCTTGAGGGTCGCGGACCCGGCGACGCCCAACGCCACGAGCGCGGCCCGCGTCATGCGGCGCAGCTCGTCCGGCGCTCCGCGGCGCTGCTGGGCCGCCAACAGGGTCGCGACCGATACCGCGATCCCGGCGATCACCAGCGGCCGGTCCTCCCGACGGGTGACGTGGTGATCCGACAGCGCCTTGCGCCGGACCCGCCACGTGATCGCCGCCTGCGGCACCACACCCAACCCGGCCGCCGCCGCCACGCCCCACCGGGTCGACCCCACCTGCCGGCCCAGGTGGACAGAGCCGATCGTGAGTACGACCCACGGTGCGAAGACCTCTGTCAGCAGAGCTGCCGGGGCCAGGCCCGGACCGAAAGCCACCGCCGCCCCCGCCGCATCCGGTGCGCCCTCCGCGATCCGCGTGTCGCCCGCATCAGCCACCATCCACCCCCCCGAATCCGCTACTCCGTCTCGGCATCCGCTACTGCTACAGGGGTAGCGAACCCGGAGGGAGAGTAGCGGATTCCGGCTGGCGGTGACTGGAGCTGGCTGGAGGTGGCCGGATCGGGCGGGCGCGGCGGGGAGAGTTCAGTCGCCGAGGATGTCGGCGCGGCATTCCTCGGCCAGGCGCAGGGTCGCCGCGTCGAACAGCACCAGGGTCGCGGTCCCGACCCCGGTGTCGGTGGCGGCCAGCGTGGCCAGCGCGGTGCGGATCGCGTCCTCGCGCGGCCAGCCGTAGGCCCCCGCGGAGATCAGTGGGAACGCCACCGTTCGTGCGCCGAGCTCGTCGGCCACCGCCAGCGAGTTCCGGTAGCAGTCGGCGAGCAGCCGGGCACCGTCCGGATCGCGGCCGTGGATCGGGCCGACCGTGTGGATCACCCAGCGCGCGGGCAGATCACCGGCGCCGGTCGCGACGGCCCGGCCGGTCGGCAATCCGTCGGGCAACCGGCCGGACCTCAGCTCGCGACACTCCGCCAGGATGGTCGGCCCGCCCGCGCGGTGGATGGCCCCGTCCACCCCGCCGCCCCCGAGAAGTGAACTGTTGGCCGCGTTGACCACCGCGTCCACGTCCATGCGTGTGATGTCGCCGTGGCTCAGCTCTATCCGAGCGCGCCTCGTCGTCGTCATACCGTCTCCCTCCGGCGGATCATCGGCGTCGGCGCGTGATCGAGGCGGTCCATCAGCCACATGATGGTCGCCACCTCACCCACCCACGCCAGACTCACACACCAGCCCGCCAGGATGTCGCTGGGGAAGTGCACCCCCAGATACATCCGGGTGCCGCCGATGGTCGGCACGTACACCGCCGACCCGGCGATCACCGCGACCCGCCACCGCGTCGGCCACGCCAGGACGCACGTGCACGCCGCCAGCGCGGCGCTGGCCATGGCGTGACCGCTGGGGAACGAGAAGCTCTTCTCCTGCACGATGTGCGTGAAGAACGTCGGCCGGTCGCGGCGGTACAGCGCCTTGAGCACCGAGTTGATGATCGTCGACCCCACCAGCGACACCGTGAGCAACGCGGCCGGGCGGCGGCTGCCCCGCACCGACACCAGGTAGGCCGACGTCGCCAATGCGAACAACGGCACCGCCGTGACACCGCCGAGCTCGGTCACCGCCCGGGCGATCCGCGTGTTGCGGGGCGAGTGCCTGCGCTGCAGCCACATCATCACCGGCTGGTCGAAGGGCAGCTTGGCACCGCTGCGGATGCGCTCGGCGAGCTCGACGAAGCCGATCACCGGCGTCGCGAACCCCACGAACGCCACCCCGAAGATCGCCCACGTCCCGCGGGGCAGCGGCACCTCCTGCCGGTCGACGATGCTGCCGAGCAGTCCGTCCGACGGATGCAGGCGGCGAAACACGTCCCGCGCCGAGGACAGGGCCCGGGCGCCACGGGTGGTCGTCGTGCGCGACATACCCCCCAGACTAGGCAATCCCGCGGTGTCCCCGCCCGCGGATCGCGACGAGGCCCGGTGCCCCACGATTAAGGTGGGCCGGAGTCGACCCGAGAGGCGGAGGACGAATGACCCGAACCCGTGTGGAAGAAGACCTGCTCGGCACCAAGGAGGTCCCGGCGGACGCGTACTACGGCATCCACACGGTCCGGGCTGTCGAGAACTTTCCCATTGCACCCACCACCATCAGCGACGTCCCCGACTTCGTGCGTGGCATGGTCATGGTGAAGAAGGCCGCCGCCCTGGCCAACCTGGAGATGGGCGTCCTTGACCAGACGGTGGCGGACGCGATCGTCGGGGCGTGCGACGAGATCCTGGTGGACGGACGCTGCATGGACCAGTTCCCCTCCTGCGTCTACCAGGGCGGCGCCGGCACCTCGGTCAACATGAACACCAACGAGGTGGTGGCCAACCTCGCGCTCGAACGGCTCGGGCATCCCAAGGGCTCCTACGACATCATCAGCCCCAACGACGACGTCAACAGGTCCCAGTCCACCAACGATGCCTATCCCACCGGGTTCCGCATCGCCCTGTGGCACGCGCTCGAGCGGCTCGAACCGGCGCTCGTCGCGCTGCGGGAGGCCTGCTACGACAAGTCCGAGGAATTCCGCGAGGTCCTCAAGATGGGCCGCACCCAGCTCCAGGACGCCGTGCCCATGTCCCTGGGCCAGGAGTTCGGCGGCTTCGCCGTGAACCTCGACGAGGAACTCCACGTGCTCGGCTCCGCCGCCCGCATGCTGCTCGACGTCAACCTCGGCGCCACCGCGATCGGCACCGGCGTCAACACCCCGCCCGACTACCGCCGCGCGGTCATCAACCACCTGCGCGCCGTCACCGGCCTCCCGGTCACCGGCGCGATGAACCTCATCGAGGCGACGAGCGATACCGGCGACTACGTCAACGTCCACGCCGCCCTCAAGCGGACCGCGGTCAAGCTGTCGAAGATCTGCAACGACCTGCGGCTGCTGTCCTCCGGGCCGCGCGCCGGCCTCAACGAGATCAACCTGCCCGAACTGCAGGCGGGGTCGTCGATCATGCCAGCCAAGGTCAACCCCGTGATCCCCGAGGTCGTCAACCAGGTGTGCTTCAAGGTGATCGGCAACGACATGACCGTCACCATGGCAGCCGAGGCCGGGCAGCTCCAGCTCAACGTCATGGAGCCGGTGATCGCCCAGGCGATGTTCGAGTCCATCTCCCTGCTCACCAAGGCCATGGAGACGCTCACCGAGAAGTGCGTCCGCGGGATCACCGCCAACGCCGAGATCTGCCGAGCCAACGTGATGAACTCGATCGGGATCGTCACCTACCTCAACCCCATCATCGGCCACCACAACGGCGACATCGTGGGGCGCGAGTGCGCTCGCTCCGGCCGCGGGGTGCGCGAGGTCGTACTGGAGATGGGCCTGCTGTCCGCGGAGGAACTCGACGACATCCTGTCCCCGGCCAACCTCCTGCGCCCGCAGTACAAGGGACGCTCGGTCAAGAACGTCGTGGCACAGCCGGGGCAGGACACGACCGGGCCGACGGGCTGAGGTCGCAAGGGGGCTGATTCCGGGCGCGGGGACCGCTACCGTCGGCCCATGACCTCTCCCACATCGCGCGTCGTCGCCGGACGCGAGATCACCTTCCCGGTTCCCGTCGTGTCCGCCTCGGTCTCGGGCGCGGCCTTCCTCGCGCGGTCCGCCGTCGTGCGCAGGCTCATCGCCGGCGGGCGGCAGTCCGCCGTGATCGAGGCCGCGGGCGCCGAGCCCGTCTCGCTGCCCGGCGGGCGCACCCCGGCGATCATGATCCATGTCCGCTACCACGACGTGCCGGGCAACGTCCTGGGCGCTTATCACGAGATCGGCCTGGCGTTCCAGCTCACCGTGCCCGGCGCGGGGACGCTGGTGCACATCCACGAGCTGCCGGTCGACCAGGACTTCACCCTGGCGGCGGGCAACGAGCTGTGGGGCTTCCCCAAGTGGAAGGGCGACATGGTCGGCACGGCCGGAGGCGCCCTCGACGACGCGCGTCTGGGCGCCGTGGGCTCGGCCGGAGCGGGAGGCGTCGACCTCCGGCTCGACACGCGCGTGGGCCTGCCGATCCCCGGCCGTCAGTCGCTCGCCATGAACTGCGTGCAGGTCCTCGACGGTGCGCCCGTCCTCGTCCGGGCCCAGGCCACGGCGACCGGCGGGCGGATGCGGCCGCTCAGCGGGGCCCGCGTGACGATCGCGCCCGGAGCCGACGACGCCGGCGGCGACGTGGCCCGGTTCGTCGAGGCCGTCCGCGAGCTGGGACTGGACCGGGCCCGCGCGCTCGGCACGTTCTCCTACGAGAAGTTCGAGGCCGAGTTCCAGGCGCCGGCGCCGATCGGCTGAGGGGCCCGGCGCCCGGCGCTGTCCCTCAGTGCCCTTCGCCGAGATTGCCGGACAGCCTCTCCAGTCGCTGCCGACTGGAGCCGTCCAGCCCGATGATCTCCACGGTCTTGCCCTTGGCCGCGTACTTGTGGGTGATCGCGTCCAGGGTCGCGACGGTGGAGGCGTCCCAGATGTCGGCCTCGGTCAGGTCGATCACGACGTGCCGGGGGTCGCCCGAGTAGTCGAACTGGTACACGAGGTCGTTGCTGGACGCCCAGAACAGCTCGCCGCGCACCCGGTATGTGCGGACGTCGATGGTGCCGTCGTCGTCGACGTCGCGCTCGGAGATCTTTTCGAGGGTCGTCATGTGGGCCACGCGCCGGGCGAACATCACCATCGCGGTGAGGACACCGAGAACGACGCCGATGGCGAGGTTCTCGGTGATTACCGTGGCGACCACGGTGACGACCATGACGACCGTCTCGCTCAGCGGCATCAGGCGCAGGGTGCGCGGGTGGATCGAATGCCAGTCCAGGGTGGCCACCGACACCATGATCATCACGGCGACGAGGGCGGCCATGGGGATGAGCCCGACGATGTCGCCCAGCGCCACCACGAGGATGAGCAGGAAGACGCCTGCCAGGAGTGTCGACAGCCGGGTGCGGGCGCCGGACTGCTTGACGTTGATCATCGTCTGGCCGATCATCGCGCAGCCGCCCATGCCGCCGAAGAACCCGGTGACGAGATTCGCGACGCCCTGGCCCCAGCCCTCTCGGGTCTTGTCGGTGCGCACCTCGGTGATGTCGTCGACCAGCTTGGCCGTCATGAGGGATTCCATGAGGCCGACGAGGGCGGTGGCCAGGGCGTAGGGGGCGATGATCTGTAGCGTCTCGAGTGTCCACGGGATGTCGGGGAAGAACAGCGCGGGCAGGGATGAGGGAAGCTCGCCCTGGTCCCCGACGTTCGGCATCGACCATCCGAAGAGCAGGACGACGGCGGTGATCGCGATGATGGCGATCAGCGGGGCCGGCACCGCGGTGGTCAACCGCGGGAAGAACACCATGATCGCGATACCGGCCGCGACCATCGGGTAGACAAGCCACGGAACGCCCAGCAGATGGGGGATCTGGGCGGCGAAGATCAGGATCGCGAGCGCGTTGACGAAACCGATCATCACGCTGCGAGGGATGAAGCGCATGAGCTTGCCCACCCCGATCAGGCTGAGTACCACCTGGATGAACCCGGCGAGGAGCACGGTGGCCACGAGGTAGTCCATCCCGTGGTCGCGGGCGACCGGGGCCACGACGAGGGCGATCGCGCCGGTCGCCGCCGAGATCATCGCGGGGCGCCCGCCGGTGAAGGCGATCGTCACGGCCATGGTGAACGAGGCGAACAGCCCGACGCGAGGATCGACGCCGGCGAGGATCGAGAAGGAGATCGCCTCGGGGATCAGTGCGAGGGCGACGACCAGGCCGGCCAGGACCTCGGTCCGCAACCGCCGCACG
This sequence comes from Dietzia maris, assembly GCF_036287335.1. Lineage (NCBI taxonomy): Bacteria > Bacillati > Actinomycetota > Actinomycetes > Mycobacteriales > Dietziaceae > Dietzia > Dietzia maris. Next base: position 3,255,956 of record NZ_CP143053.1, on the reverse strand, counting down.
GACGAGAAGGCGTACCGGAACGAGGCCAGGACGCCGACCGGCGCCAGACCGTCATCGTCGCCGGCAGGCGCCGGGGAGGGCGCCCCAGGAGTGGTGGCGGGAGCCGACATGGGGATTGTCCTCACCGAGCAGGGGCATGACACACTCTCCCGTAGCGGGAGATTCTGAAGCTACCGTAACGGTAGGTTTGATGATGCGGCGAATCTCCGGCGACCGCTGTGAGCAAGCCCACAAGGAGGATCATGTCGGAGGACGCGGTGCGGAAGATCGGCGAGGTCGCCGAGGCCACCGGTCTGTCGATCCGGACTCTGCGTCACTACGACGAGCTCGGCCTGGTCGTCCCCTCCGGTCACACCGCGGGCGGGTTCCGGCTCTACACCGATGACGACGTCGAACGGCTCCTGCTGGTGCGTCGGATGAAGCCCCTCGGCTTCTCCCTGGAGCGCATGAAGCAGTTCCTGCAGGCCACGGACGTGCTCGCCGCGGGCCGGCGCCCGCAGGCGGGGGGGTCGGGGTCGGAGGAGAGGCGCGCGGCGCGGGCGACCGTCGAGGAGATTCACGGCGAGGCGGAGGCGCGCTACCGCGATCTGCAGAAGCATCTCGACTACGGGGCCGAGTTCCTCCAGCTGGTCCGCGAGAGGCTCGACTAGCCGCTCCCGGGACCCACTCGGCGCGGCCGCCGAAGTTGGCCGCCCGTCCGGACGGAGTAACCACTCTCGCCACACAAGCAACACTGATAATCGCTGGTCACAGCGGTAACGCGGTGCCGAGTCCGGTTCGTTACCTGATCGATCAAACGGTTCGCGTCAGGCGCACCGAAACGGCATTATCACCATCATGCGCACAAGGCTCACCGCGTCACTCGCGACGATCGCCGTCACCGCCGCCACCCTCGTGGGCGGCGGGGCGGCCACGGCTTCCGCCCAGACCCTGCCTTCCTTCATCTCCCAGCACCTGATCCCGGCGCACCTCGCGCCGCAGGTGGAGGGGATCGTCTCGCAGGTGCGCGCCGCCCTGCCGCCGGAGGCGTGGGCGGCGGTCGGTTCCAGCGAGATGGCGTACGGGGATGTCGCCGCCTTCGGGGTCACCGGGGGGTTGCGCGAGGGGATCATTCGCGAGATCGACGCCTACCGCATCGCCCACGGCCGCGGAGCCCTTGCGCCCAACGCCGACCTTGACCGCGAGGCCCAGGCGTGGGCGGATCGCCTCGCCGCCCGGGATGAGGTGATTCACAACACAGCATTGATCAACCGGGGTCACGGGGAGAACATTGTCGCCGCGGGCACCCATTGTGGGGCGATCTGCCTGGTCGACCTGTGGAAGAACTCGCCCGGCCACAACGAGAATCTCCTCGACCCGGGCTACCGCTCGGCGGGCATGGGCATCGCCTACTCCGGCAACGGCAAAGTTTTCGTGGTACACAACTTCGCGTACTGACCTATGAACTCTGACTGAGCTACTCGATCCGGCAGCGGTGCTCTGAGGGGGCCGAGACGACGGGAGAGATCATGTCCGAACGGATACTGCGAGCACTGAGGCTCAAGACCGATCCGGGGGTGTTCTTCTCGACTGTCGGGGTGATCCTCGCCTTCGTCGTCATCACTTTCTTCGCCGGCGAGTGGGTGGGCGAGGTCTTCGGCACCGCGTCGGGTTGGATCATGACCAACCTCGGGTGGTTCTACATCTTCGGCGTCACCGCCTTCCTGGGCTTTCTCTTTTGGATCGCGCTCAGTCGGTTCGGGCACGTGCGGCTCGGCGGCGACGACGAGGACCCGGAGCACTCCACCGCGGCGTGGTTCGGCATGCTCTTCGCCGCGGGCATCGGCACGATCCTCATGTTCTGGGGCGTCGCGGAGCCCATCTCTCATTTCGCCACGCCGCCGCGGGGGAACGTGGAACCGGGCAGCACGGACGCCGCGCAGGAGGCGATGGCGTTCACGCTGTACCACTTCGGTCTGCACACGTGGACGATCTTCGCCCTGCCGGCCCTCGCGTTCGCCTACTTCATCTACAAGCGCAAGATGCCGCCGCGCGTCAGCTCGATCTTCGCCCCGATCCTCGGGGACAAGGTCTTCGGTCCCATCGGCAAGACAATCGACGTCGTGGCGCTCGTGGGTACCGTCTTCGGCGTGGCCACCTCGGTCGGCCTCGGTACCCTGCAGATCAACGCGGGCCTGGCGGAACTCTTCGGCATCGCGATGTCGCCGGTCGTCCAGGTGCTCATCATCGCGGTCGTCACGTCCGTGGCCTGCATCTCCGTGGCCCTGGGGCTGGAGAAGGGCATCAAGCGGCTGTCCAACCTCAACATCGCCATGGCGATCGCCCTGCTGCTGTTCATCCTCGTCACGGGCCCGACCCTGTTCCTGCTCAAGGGCACGGTCGAGTCGCTGGGCGTCTATCTCGCCACGCTGCCGGAGCTGGCCCTGTGGAACAACGTCTTCCCCGCCAGTGACGACCTGGAATCGTGGCAGAACACGTGGACCGTCTTCTACTGGGCGTGGACCATTACGTGGTCGCCGTTCGTGGGCATCTTCATCGCCCGGATCAGCCGCGGCCGCACCATCCGTCAGTTCGTCTTCGGCGTCCTCGGCCTGCCGGTGGGCTTCTCGGTCCTGTGGTTCGGGATCTTCGGTATGGCCTCGTTCCATGTCGAGTTGTTCGGCTCGGGCGGGCTGACCGAGGCGGTGGTCGACGAGGGTGACATCCCGGGTGCGCTCTTCGCGTTCCTGTCGAACTACCCGCTCGCGACGTTCCTGTCCGGTCTCGCGGTCGTCCTCGTCGTCATCTTCTTCACCACGTCCGTGGATTCCGCGGCGATGGTCGTGGACATGATCGCGTCCGGGAAGGACGACGACGTCCAGGTCTCGCCCACCCATCAGCGCGTGATCTGGGGCGTGCTCATGGGCGCGGTCGGTGCCACGATCCTGGCGGGTACCGGCGAGGGCGGTCTGACCGCCCTTCAGGAGGTCATCACGGTCGTCGGTCTGCCGTTCTTCGTGGTGGGCTTCGTGATGATGTACAGCCTCGTGCGGGGTATCAGCAACGATCTCGGCGAGCGGCCGCCCACGGTGACCCGCCAGTGGCGCCGTGCGTACTCGCCGGAGGCGCTCGAGCGGAACGAGCACTCGCCGTCGCCCGAACCTGTCCACCCGCTGCATCACATCCCGGACTCCGAGCAGGATGACGGGGCGCCGTCGGCCGCCACCGAGGAGGGCTAGGCCAGCGGGAAGGGCTCGGCCAGCGGGGAGGGCTAGTGTCCGCGCACGTCGAGCATGGTCATGCCCGCGTGCATCTCCCAGACGAGGATCTCGGCGCCCTGCGCGCCGGCGGTGACGCGTCGCCCGCCCGTGGCGGTGAGGCGCGCGGCGTCGCCGGTGTCCAGGGCGCCCTCGCCTTCCAGGGTGACCGACCCGAGTGGGACGTAGAGGTGGAGGAAGGGCGCGTCGGGGAGCTCGACGGTGCGTCCGGGTGTGAGCCGGGCGGCGTGGAGCGCGGACGTGCGGTTGCGGATCCGGATGGCGGCGCGGTCCTCGTGGGTGGGTAGGCCCCCGGCGACGACGACGAGGTGGTTCTCGAGCTCGCGCGGATCGATCTCCATTTGTTCGTAGCCGGGTTGCTCACCGGTCGTGTCCGGCACGACCCACATCTGGACGAGGTGGACCGGTTCGGCGGGGGTGTCGGCACGGAGCGAGCCGTCGCGCCAGCCGTCGTTGCGTTCGGAGTGCAGGATCCCCGAGCCCGCGCTCATCCGCTGGGCGAGCCCCGGGTAGATGACGCCGCTGTGGCCCTCTGAGTCCTGGTGGACCAGCGAGCCGGACAGGACCCACGTGACGATCTCCATGTCGCGGTGCCCGTGGGTGTCGAAGCCGGTGCCGGGCGCGATGTGGTCGTCGTTGTTGACCAGCAGTCGCCCGAAGTGCGTGTTCATCGGGTCCTGGTAGCGGCCGAAGGAGAACGAGTGCTGCGAGTCCAGCCAGCCGCCCCGGTCGCGGGACCGCGCACGGGAGCGGTGGATCTCGACGCCGGGGACGAGCGCGGGCACGGTGACCTCCTCGGGACATGGCGGGCCCTGTGCGAGCGCCGCCGGCTCCGGTGACGCATCAACTATAGCGGCGGGGTGGCCGCGCCGCGCCGGGGATGGCCCGCGCCGCATCGGGGTCGCCCGCACCCGCACCGGGGCCGGGGGTCGCCCGCACCGGGGTCGCCCGCACCCGCACCGGGGTCGCCCGCACCCCCGGGCCGGGGGTCGCCCCGATCTGCGCCGAGTGGTCACAAGCGCAGGGCCGACGGGGTCGCGACCGGCGCAAACGTGATCGGATTCGACCGTTCGGCGCTACCCCGCCGGCTGACGGGCGGGATCCGGTGGCATCCGAGTAGGGGGATGGTTAGCGTTCGGAGTCGCACATCAGAACGGGCGTCCAGGTTTCTGGGTGGAAGTACCCGCGGGCGACCATGCTCGCAGGTACCGTGACAGGAGTCACATTTATCGACGGAGGGTAGAGGATGTTGCAGAACGCGCTGATCGCCACGGTTCGAGTGAGTGTGGCCACCTACGCCGGGGTGACGCAGCTCCTCGTGGACAACACGCTCGGCCGCGTACTCGACACGAACCCGGACAAGGTCCGCTAGGCGCCGGTCGACCCCTGAGGTGCGCCCGTTTCGGCCTCCGGGGTGGCATCACGGACCTCGCCGACGAGTCGGGCGAGCACGTCCTCCAGAACCACGAGACCCGACGGGCCGGCTGCGGAGGTGTCGTCCGCGGCGTCATCGCGGTCGACGACCCCCAGGTGGGCCCGGGCCCGCTGCATGGTGGCCAGCACGTCGTCCAGTGGCGTGTCGGGCGACACCGAGCCGAGCCGGCGGATCCGCTCGGGGCGCAACGGGCGGGACGGGTCGTCGGCCAGGACGTCCTTGACGTGGACTTACCCCACGTACCGGCCGTCGCGGAGCACGGGGAACCGAGAATGCCCGGTGCGGACGCACAGCTGTTGTATCTCGCCGGTCGTGAGGTCCGCGTCCACCGCGTCGACCTCATCGAGCGGTCGGAGCACATCCGCCGCGGTGATGTGATCGAACCCCAGCGCGCCCGCGAGGAGGGTGGTCTCGTCCTCGTCCAGCAGGCCCGATTCGCCGGCCGCCGCGACCATCCCGCGCATCTGGTCCACCGTGACCGTGGTGTCCACCTCGGACTTCGGCTCGACGCGTAGGACGTGGCGCACGACGAGGTCGGCGGTCTTGTTCATCAGCCAGATGGCGGGCAGGAACACCAGGACGAACACCCGCAGGACCGGACCCAACAGCAGCGCGGCGGCGGCGGGCCGTGCGATCGCCATGTTCTTGGGCACCATCTCGCCGAGCACCATGTGCAGGAACGTGACGATGAGCAGGGCGATCACCAGCGCGATGGGGTGCGCGAACCCGGTCGACACCCCCAGCCACTCCAGCGGCCTCTCGATGAGGTGCGCGATGGCGGGCTCGCCGACAGCGCCGATGAGGAGGGAACACGCGGTGATCCCGAGCTGCGTGGCGGCCAGCGAGAGCGAGACGTTCTCCATGCCGCGCAGCGACCACCGGGCGCGGACGCTGCCCCGCGCCGCGCGGGGCTCGAGGTGGTCGCGGCGCGCGGAGACCATCGCGAACTCGGCAGCAACGAAGAAGCCGTTGCCCAGCAGGAGGGCGGCCAGGATCAGGATCGCGACGCCGTCAGTCATCGGACTCCTCCCGCTCGCCGCGCAGGACAGTGGCCCGGACCCGCTCGGCCCGGTAGTCGCTCACCGTCTCGACCCGCAGCCGCACGCGAGCCCGGGTCGGGAGGTCGTCGCGGTCGCGGTTCTCGTGGTCGTGGGCCTCCAGCTCGACCTCGTCGCCGACCTCGGGCAGGCGGTCCGCCGATTCGGTCAGCACCCCGGACAGGGTCGACGCGGCGCCCGCCGGCGGGATCTCCAGCCGCAGGATCGCGCCCAGTTCGTCGGGCCGCATCATTCCGCCGACCAGGACCGTGTCGTCGTCGATCCGCTCGTGCGTGCGGGACGCACGGTCCTGCTCGTCGTCGATCTCGCCGACGATCTCCTCCACCAGGTCCTCGAGCGTGACGATCCCCGCGGTGCCGCCGAACTCGTCGACGACCACCGCCATCTGCAGGTCGGTCTGCCGCAGGAGCCGCATCAGGGGATCGAGGGTCATCATCTCCGAGACCACGGTCGGCTCGGCGGCGATGTCGCGCACCGGGGTGCGGTCCCGCGTATCGGGATCGACGGCCAGTGCCTGGCGGTAGTGGACGACGCCCACCACCTCGTCGACGGTCTCGCCGAGGACGGGGAAGCGGGACCGGCCGGTCGCGGCGACGGTGTCGAGCAGGTCCTGCGCGGTGTGGTCGCGCAGGAACGTCACCAGCGGCCTGGGCACCATCGCGTCGGCCGCCCGGTGCTCGCCGAACGAGATCGACCGGGTCACGAGTTCGGCGGTGTGGGGGTCCATCACGCCCTCGCGTCCGGACCGCGCCGCCGACGCGCGCAGTTCCTCGGGGGAGCGGGCGTCCCCCGGTTCCTCCGTCGGGGTGAACCCGAGCAGGCGCAGCACCTGGTTGGCCGAGGCGTTGAGGGCGGTGACCAGCCAGCCGAACACGGTCATGAAGGTGCGCTGCGGGCGCACGACCAGTCGCGCCACCTGCATGGGTGCGGCGATGGCCCAGTTCTTGGGGACGAGTTCGCCGAAGACCATCTGGAGGAAGGTGACGACGACGAAGGCCGCCGTCATCGCGATACCGCGGGCCGCGGCCTCCGACATTCCGGACAGGCCCAACGCGCCGGTGAGCAGTTCCCCGACGGAGGGGCCCGTGAGGTATCCCGCCACGAGGCTGGAGACCGTGATGCCGAGCTGGGCCCCCGACAGGTTCGTCGAGGTCTTCGAGAGCGAGGAGTCCAGGGCCGCGGCGACGCGATCGCCCTCCGAGCCGGCGGCGCGGACGTCGTCCCGGTTGACGGTGAGGAATCCGAACTCGACCCCGACGAACAGCGCGTTCGCTGCGATGAACAGGACCAGCGCCAGCGTGAGGAGGAGTGCGACGGTCACCGGGCGACCGGGCTACTGACCGTCGGCCGTGCCGTCGGAGCCGCCGACGGCGTGGTCCGGCTGCTCGGGGGTCCGGTAGACCTTCGCCTGCTCGGCCCTGTCGGCGGAGCTCTCACCGGACGCGCCGGTGGCCTCGTCGGCGACGGCCTGCCCGGTGTTCCCGGCGGTCGGGGGCCGGGACGCCGGGGCGCGGCCCTCCTCGCCGGTACCGCGGGTGGTGCTCCCGTCACCGGCGCCGGAGCCGTCGACGGTGTTGCCGAGCTCCTCCGGCGACTCGTCGGGCACGCGGGCGTCGTTCTCGGATCGGGTCGAGTCGGTCACGGTCGCCTCCGGGTGTCGTCGGTGGGTCGTGCTGTGTGGTGCCTCGGTCTGTGGTGTCGAGCCTAGCCGTGTCCGCCACGGCCCGTCGGGCTCTCGCGGCGTCACAGGTGTGCCTTAGTCTGGTGCCCATGTCGGACAATCCCTTCGGTCGGGTCATCACCGCGATGGTGACCCCCATGCACGACGACGGCTCGATCGACTTCGACGCGCTGCAGCGACTCGCGGTCCATCTCGCCGACCACGGCCACGACGGTCTGCTGGTCAACGGCACGACCGGCGAGTCGGCCACCACTACGGACGACGAGGACTACGACAGCGTCGCCGCGGTCGTCGAGGCCGTCGGCGACCGCGTGCAGGTCATGGCCGGATGCGGCACCAACGACACCGAGCACTCCATGCGAGCGGCCCGCGAGATGGTGGCGAGGGGTGCGGACAGCCTGCTCGTGGTGACCCCGTACTACAACAAGCCCACACAGCACGGGATCGTCGAGCACTTCCGGATGATCGCCGAGGCCGCCGACCGGCCGGTGATGGCGTACGACATCCCGGGGCGCACCGGCACCGCGCTGGCCACCGACACCATCCGTCGGCTCGCGGAGATCCCCCACGTGCGGGCGGTCAAGGACGCCAAGGGGGACCTGTTCGAGGCCAGCCGCCTCATGGCCGAGACCGACCTGCTCTGGTACTCGGGTGACGACGTGCTCAACCTGGCGTTCCTGGCCCTCGGCGCCACGGGGATCGTCTCGGTGGTCGGCCACGTCGCCGGCGACGACTACCGGGCGATGATCGACGCCGTGGACGCGGGCGACCTGCCGCGGGCCCGCGAGATCCACACGCGCCTCATCCCGGCCGTGGACGCCATCATGCACACCTCGCAGGGCGCCATCCAGGTCAAGGCCGCGCTGAAGATGGCCGGTCTCATCGGCTCGGACCGCCTGCGCATGCCGCTGCTCCAGGGGCCGCCCGAGCATCAGGCCAAGCTGCGCGACGGGCTGGCCGCCGCCGGGCTGGCCTGACGGGTCGCTCCTAGCGGAACGCCGCGGCCTCCGTGCACCGCCGCCACAACGCGGCGGCGGTGGCACGGTCGTGCGAACGGCGGCTCGACCGGGTGAGGTGCGGGTGCCCCCGCAGACCACCGAGGCGGTCCGGTCCGACGAACGCCCCGCCCGGCACGTCGGGCACCGTCGCGGCGTAGAGCACGGACAGCGCGCCCGTCTCCGGTGACAGGCCCGCCCAGGTGAGGGAGTTGCCGAGTGCGAAGAACCGGTCGGCGACGGGGTTGCCGCTCTGCCGGATGAGTTCGGTCGCGGTGTAGCCGGGATGCGCGGGGACCGAGCGGAGGCCGCCGCCGGCCCGCTCGAAGTGCCGCTGCCACTCGTAGGCCAGCATGATGCACGCCAGCTTGGAGTTCGCGTACGCGGCCATCGGCCGGTAGCCGCGGACGTCCATGCCGAGGTCGTCGGTGTCGACCCGCCCCATCAGATGCGCGAGCGAGCCCAGCCACACCACGCGGTCCGTCAGGATCGGCTCGAGACCCAGGGTGAGCGCGTGGTGGCCGAGGACGTTGACCCCGAACTGCATCTCGTGGCCCTGCGCCGTGCGGGCGTGCGGGATGTTCATCACGCCGGCGTTGTTGATGAGGACGTCGACCCGGCCGGCACCGGACCGCGCCGCGTCGCTCGCCGCGGCCTCCGCCCGCATGGCGGCGACGAACGCGTCGACGGAGTCCAGATCGGCCATGTCGAGTCGACGCACCTCCGCCCGCTCGCGCGAGGCCTCGGGCAGGGTCGCGCGTGCCGCTTCCGCCTTCTCCAGGTTCCGGCAGGCCATCACGACCCGGGCCCCCCGCGCCGTGAGCGCGGCCGTGGTGGCCAGCCCGATGCCCCCGTTGGCGCCGGTCACCACGAACGTCCGCCCGGTCTGGTCGGGGATGTCGACGGCGGACCATCTGCGGGATCGTGTCATGAAGATCAGTCAACCAGCCGCGCCTGCCCTGCGGTGGTGCTCTCCTGTGGTAACGCGGGGATATCGTCCGCGATCTCTTTGTGACACACTCGTCGGGGTGCGTGAGTCCCACAGGCCACACGCCTCCCTCACCGTTCGAGATCCCGGAGTACCTCCATGACGTTCGACCGCCGATCCTTCCTCCGTCGCGCAGGCCTCAGCGCGGCCGGGGCCGGCGCCATCGCCGCGGGCCTGACCCCCGCGGTGGGCGCTCAGTCCTCCATCCCCGCCGAGATCGGTGCCCTGCCGGGCGCGGGAGCCGGGGTCCCGGTCGGCACGCTGCTCGACTACGCCTCCGGCCCGCCGTCGGCGGCGTCGGTCCGCGCGGCCGGCCACATGGGTGCCGTGCGCTACTGCTCTAACCGCCGCCCCGGCGCCGAGTGGATGTCCGGCAAGCCGCTCCTGCGCCGCGAGGTCGACGACTTTCGTGCCCACGGACTGAACATGGTCTCCTGCTACCAGTACGGTCGCGCCGAGACCGCGGACTGGAAGGGCGGCGCCGGCGCCGGCGATCACCACGCGCCCATCGGCATCCGCATCCACCGGGAGGCCGGCGGGCCGTCGGGCGTGCCGATGTACGTGGCGATCGACGACAACCCCACCCGCTGGCAGTTCGACAACCAGATCCGCCCGTACCTCGAGCGCTGGCGCGCCCACCTGCACGGCTCGGGCATGAAGCTCGGCGTGTACGCCAACGCGCCGACGATCGACTGGTGCCGGCAGATCGGCCTCGGGCAGTACTTCTGGCAGCACGACTGGGGTTCCGGTGGGCGGCTCAACCCGGCCGCGACGATCCACCAGCTGCCCGTGGCGCAGCAGGTCACCGTCGGCGGTGTGGTGTCCGACCTCAACCGCGTCTACGCGCTGGACTACGGCCAGTGGTGGCCGATCGACCCGCTCGCGCTCGCGCAGTCGGCGCTGGGCAGCTCGATCTGACCGACCGGCGACGCTTCGGCACGCCCCGGCGTCGTCCGCGTCCGCGATCCCGCGGCCGGCGACACCGGGGCGCACTGCTATCCGGCGACGGTCACTCGACGGTGATCTCGCCCATCGTGCCCCACTGATCGCCCTCCGCCGGGGTGTTGATGATGCGCGGCGTTCGCTCGAGGTACCGGGCGGCTGACCCCGTGAACTGCTGGAAGTGGTCCGACTGCACATGCAGGGCCGGCGCGTCGCCCTCGCGGAACGCCTCGCACAACAGGTAGGTGTTCGGGGACTCCGGCGAGCGGTACCAGTCGAACCACAGGTTGCCCGCCTCGGCGCGGGTGGCCTCGGTGAACTCGCGGGTGATCTCGAGCCAGGAGTCGGCGAACTCGGGTTTGACGTCAAAGCGCACGTTGATGAGGATCATGTCCCCATCCTGCCGGGCCCGGCGAGGGTCGTCGAGGCGTGGCTCGGCACGGGCGATTCGGCCGTGACTCGCCCGGCGTCGCCGCACACGCCTACCCTGTATCAGGTGACCATCGAGCTGAGCATCGAGAACCCGTGCGTCCCGCAGGCGGAGGCCGACTCCTCCGTCCGCGCCGTCTGGAACCGCTTGTCGCTCGACGCGACCTCGAGCCGGAACGAACCGCTGATCGCGGGTCTGGTCCTGGATCTCATCGACGGGTGCGACGACCTCGGTGAATCCCTGGCGCGGCTCGCCGCGTCCCGGATCGCGACGCCCGAGATCGGCCGCCACGTCCTGGAGAAGGAGATCCGGGCGGTGCTGGTCGAGCACCCCCACGTCCTCGACGCCGTGGCCGCGGACCTCGTGGTGAGCTACGAGAGGAACCCGGCCTACCCCAACTATCTGGTGCCCTATCTCTTCGCCAAGGGTTTCCTCGGGCTCCAGGTGCACCGCGTCGCCCACGAGATGTGGAACTCCGGTCGCGTGATGGCCGCGTCGTTCCTGCAGAGCCGCATCTCCGAGGTCTTCGCGATGGACATCCACCCGGCCGCGCGGGTGGGCTCGGGCATCCTCGTCGACCACGCCACCGGCATCGTCGTGGGGGAGACCTGCGTGATCGGCGACGGCGTCTCGATCCTCCAGGGCGTCACCCTCGGCGGCACGGGGAACGAGGACGGCGACCGGCATCCCAAGATCGGGTCCGGCGTCCTGCTCTCGGCGGGCTCGATCGTGCTCGGCAACGTCCGCGTCGGCGACTGCTCGAAGGTCGCCGCCGGTTCGGTCGTCCTGCACGAGGTCCCGCCCCACACCACCGTGGCGGGAGTGCCCGCCAAGATCGTCCGCCGGCACGCGGATTCGCTGGTCCCCGCCGAGCGGATGGACCAGGAGATCGACCCGCAGGGATAGGGCGGCGAGCCGATGCGGGTCCTGGTGGTCGACGACGAGCCGGCGCTGCGCGAGAGCCTGCGCCGCGGCCTGGCCGCGGGCGGGTGGTCCGTGGAGACCGCCCCCGACGGCGAAGCCGGTCTCGAGATGGCCTGCGGCGACGACTTCGACGTCGTCGTGCTGGACATCATGATGCCGCGCCGCAGCGGGTACGAGGTGGTCCGCGAGATGCGGCAGCGGGGCATCTGGACCCCGGTGCTCATGCTCACCGCGAAGGACGGCGAGTACGACGAGGCCGACGCGTTCGACCTCGGGGCCGACGACTACCTGGTCAAGCCGTTCTCGTTCGTCGTCCTCGAGGCGAGGCTCCGGGCCCTCGTGCGCCGCGGCGCACCCGAACGCCCCGCCACCTTCGAGGCCGGTGACCTCGTCGTGGACCCCGCCGCCCGGGAGGTCCGCCGGGGCGACACCCGGATCAGCGTGACCGCCAGGGAGTACGCGGTGCTCGAGTACCTCGTCCGCAACCGTAACCAGGTGGTGTCCAAGGCGCAGATCATGCGGGCCGTGTGGGACTCCGCCTACGACGGGGACGACAACATCGTCGAGGTCTACGTCGGCTACCTGCGCCGCAAGATCGACGCCCCGTTCGGTGCCCACGCCATCGAGACCGTCCGCGGCCAGGGCTACCGGCTGGTCGACAGCGAGGTCACTCCGTCAGGGACAGTGCCTCGCGGTACGTGAGCTTGCGGCCGGTCTGCATGATCGACCGGCGGTAGACCCGCTCGGCGATCCGGATGATCACCGCGGCGGTGACGAGCGTGATCACGGTGGCAACGGCCGGCTCCCACCACGACGCCGTGCCGGCGACCAGGCGGATCGGCATCGTCACCGTCGACATGATGGGCACGTAGGAGCCGATGACCTGCCACGTGTCCTGGAGGAAGAGGCCTCCGAAGAACACGATCATGATGACCGTGAGCAGGGGTGAGGTCGTGGTCTGGACGTCCTCGGCGCGGGTGGCCATCGCGCCGGCGACGGCGAACAGGCACGCCAGCGCGACAAAGCCGATGACGAAGAGCACCAGGTACCAGACCGCCGCGCCGGCGACCGACGGCAGCAGGGTGGCGTAGTCGGTGAAGCTCAGGCCGATCAGGCCGATGGCCACGAAGATCACCATCTGCCCCAGGGCGAGGGCCGTGGCGCCGACGACCTTGCCGACGAGCAGCTGCCGCAGCGGGATGGCGGCGGCGAGGATCTCGACGATCCGCGACTGCTTCTCCTCCACGACGCTGTTGGCGATGGCGTAGCCGAAGAGGATCGCCGCCATGTAGAAGAGGAAGACGAACACGAACCCGGCGATCACCTGGACGCCCTCGTCGTCCGCCCCGTCGGCTTCGAGGAGACGCTCCTCGACGACCGAGCCCGCGGTGAGATCGGTGACGGTGGTCCCGGCGGCCGTGGCGTTGCGCTCGAGCGCCTCGGTCGCCACCGTCGCGCTGACCGCGGCGGCGACGTCCGGGTCGACGCCGTCGGAGCCGACGAGCGTCCACGCCCCCGGCTCGCCGAGGAGGGCGGCGTCGACGTCGCCGTCGCGTACCGCCTGCTCGGCCGCCGCCGGATCCGCCACCTGCTCGATCCCGAGTCGCACGGTGGGTGCACCCGCGGTCGGCGACGAGCCGGTGTCCTCGCCGTCGGCGGCGTCGGCCCGCACGTTCGTCTGCTCGACGATCGTCACCGCGTCGCCCGAGACGACAGCGATCCGCTTCTCCCCGTCGTCCCCGCCCAGCAGGAACGACACGCCGAACGCGACGACGAAGATCGCGATGGTCGTGAGGGTGGAGATTATGAAGTTCCGGTCGCGGAGTTTGACCATGATCTCGCGCCCGGCGACGATCCGCCATGCGGCGTCCGTGGAGCGGGGCGCGGTGGCGGCGTCGTCGTGGTCGGCCGACGACGGGCGTCGGGTGACAGGGGTGGCGGTCATGAGGTCACCTCGCGGTAGATGTCGGACAGGCTGGGGACGACCCGGGCGAGCTCGCTGACGCTGCCGCGGGCCATCGCCTCACGCAGGACGAGGTCCGTGCTCCCCGGGCCTTCGAGTTCGAGCAGTGCGGTCGGGCCGTCGACGTCCACGACGTGCACGCCGGGCAGTGCACGGACCCAGCCGGCGTCCCCGCCCACGACGAGGCGGTGCAGCACCCGGCCCCGGCTGCGTAGTTCGGACACGGTACCGGTCGACACGACCCGCCCGCGGGCCAGGACGACGAGCTGGTCGCAGAGCCGTTCGACGAGATCGAGTTGGTGGGAGGAGAACAGGACGGGCACGCCCCGGGTGGTGTGCTCGCGCAGGAGGTCGACCATGGAGTCCACCGCCGCCGGGTCCAGTCCGGAGAACGGCTCGTCGAGGACGAGGAACCCGGGTTCCCCGATGACGGCGGCGGCGATCTGGACGCGCTGTTGATTGCCGAGTGAGAGCGACTCGAGCTTGTCGCTCGTGCGCTCGCCCAAGCCGAACCGGTCGAGGAGGTCGAGCGCGGTCTGCTTGGCGCCCGCCGCGCTGCGGCCCTGTAGCCGGCCGAGGTAGACGAGCTGGTCGAGGATCGGCTGCTTCGGGTACAGCCCCCGCTCCTCCGGCATGTAGCCGAACGTGCGCCGGTCGGCGACCGTGACCTCGCGACCCGCCCACGTCACCGTTCCGGCGGTGGGCTGGAGGACGCCCATGATCATGCGCATCGTGGTGGTCTTGCCGGCGCCGTTGCCGCCGACGAAGCCGGTCATCGCCCCGGCGGGGACCTCGAAGGTCACGCCGTCGACGGCGAGGTTGTCGCCGAATCGTCTGGTCAGTCCGTTGACTCCGAGCATTCGTGCCCTCCCTGGTGCCGGTGTACCGCTCACGCTAGGCCCGGGAGGTACGTCGGCGGATCAGCCCACGGGATGATCTGACGCGGACGACGACGGACCGATCTCCTCCTCGAGGGGGAGGCGCGGCCGGGCGGCACGGGCGACGCGGCGGCGGGGAGTGGCCGGGCGGGCTCAGTCGCCGGGGTGGACGAGGCCGACCTCGTAGGCCAGGACCACCGCCTGGACGCGGTCGCGCAGGTGGAGCTTGGCCAGGCAGGACGACACGTGGCTCTTGACCGTCGCCTCACCCACGACCAGTTCGCCGGCGATCTCGGCGTTGGACAGCCCGCGCGCGACCAGGCGCAGCACCTCGGTCTCGCGCGCGGTGAGCCCGGCGAGTGCGGACGTGCGCGACCCCTGTCGCTCGGCATCCGGGGCGTCGTCGGCCGGGGGCGGGGCCGCCAGGCGCTCGATGACCCGGCGCGTGACCTCGGGTGCGAGCAGGGCGTGGCCGTGGCCCACCGCCCGGATCCCGTCGACCAGGTCGTCGGGGTCGGAGTTCTTGAGCAGGAAGCCGCTCGCGCCGGCCCGCAGGGCGTCGAACAGGTAGTCGTCCCGGTCGAAGGTGGTGAGGATGAGGACCTTGGCCAGGTGCTCGCCGGTGATGATCTCCGTGGCGGCGATGCCGTCGGTTCCCGGCATCTGGACGTCCATCAGCACGACGTCCGGACGGAGGCGGCGGCACTTCTCGATCGCCGTCGCACCGTCCGCCGCGTCGCCGACGACGTCGATGTCCGGCTCGACGCCGAGCATCATCGAGAACCCGGAGCGCATGAGCGCCTGATCGTCCACGACGAGCACACGGAGCACGCCGGCGCGGGCGGCCTCGTCGGTGTGCTCGCTGCCGGCGCGCGGTCGGTCGTTCGTCCCGGGCACGGTCACTCCTCGCCGCCGTCGGCGCCCGGCCGGTACGGCAGCCGCACGCGGACGCGGTAGCCGCCGGTCACCCGCGGGCCGATCTCGCACTCCCCGCCGTGCGAGCGGACCCGTTCCCGCATCCCGAGCAGGCCGAGGCCGCTGCCCGAGGTCCCGGTGCGCGGCCGCCCGTCGTCGAGGACCTCGACTTCCGCGTACGGGGTGCGATCAGGGCCCTCCCCGGTACGCAGCACGACACCGGCGCGGTGCGCGGTGGAGTGGCGCCGGACGTTGGCCAGGGCCTCCTGGGCCGTCCGGTACAGGGACAGGCCGATGACCGGCGGGACCTCATCGATCGGGTGCCCGGGGTCGGCGGCCACGGTGACGGTGGTGGAGAAGCCGGCCGTGTCGTGGGAGGCGGCCAGCCGCGCGACGTCCGCGAGACCGTGACCGGCGGTCCGGGACGCCTCGCCCGTCGACCGGGGCGCGTCGCCCTCGGAGCGGGTTCCCGGCTCGTCGGACCGGAGGGCGCCGAGCAGGGCCCGCATCTCCGCGACGGCCGAGCGCGAGGAGTCCTCGATCGTGCGCAGGGCGCCCGCGGCGGCGTCGGGGTCGCGGTCCATGACCCGGCGAGCGGCGGCGGCCTGGACCCCGATCGCCGCGACGTGGTGGGCGATCACGTCGTGCAACTCGCGGGCGATACGCAGCCGCTCCTCCACCACGGCCTGATCCCGCAGCGCATCGGCCTGCTGCTCGATCGTCCGGGCCTGCTCCGCGAGGTCGTGTCGGCGGCGGGCGCCGCGCCACGAGGCGATGCCGAGTGCGGCCGCCCCGCCGAAGTAGACGATGTTGATGAGCACGGTGTACAGGAGATAGGCGGGGACCGGCGGGAGGAGGCCGCTCGAGCGGTCGACGTCGTCCACGGCGTCGAGGATCTGCTGCATCCCCGAGCCCAGGGCGGTGTACCAGACCATCCACACCGCCAGGGCGGCGGCGATACCCGCGGCGACGCCGATGAGTGCCCGCCGGTCGCGGGCCCAGGCGACCGCGGAGTAGACCCCGACGAAGTACAGCACCTGCTGCGAGACCTGCCCCATCACCAGCGGCATGACGCTGCCGACCACCAGCAGGTGCGCGGTCGCGCCCATACCGGTCGTGAGCGGGAAGCGGCGGCGGACCGCAAGCAGGGCCGCCACGCTGGCCATGGCCAGGTACTGGGCCCAGACCGGCGCGCTCTCGTCGGCCAGGACGCCCATGCTCCGCAGGATCTCCACACCGACCGCCGAGCACGCGAACACCGCCAGGGCGAGGACCGCGTCGGCGCGGAGGTAGTGCTCCGGCAGGGGGCGGATCCATGCGTCGTCGGCGTCGAACAGGCGGTTCAGACGGTCCCACACGAGAAGTGAGCCTATCGGGTGGCCGGACGGCCCGGCTCGCCGTCCGGTTCGTCTCCCGGCTCGTCCAGCGGCTCGACCGGGAGCTCGACGACGAACCTCGCGCCGCCGCCGGGCGCGTCCTCCACCCATACCGATCCGCCGTGGGTCCGCGTGATTTCGGAGACGATCGCCAGGCCCAGTCCGGATCCGCCGGTGCCCCGCGCGCGGTCGGCGTCCAGGCGGGCGAAGCGATCGAACACCGACTCCCGCTGGTCGGGGGGAACACCCTCGCCGTCGTCGTCGACGATGATCACGGCGCGCGGGGCTCCGACGCCGGACCGGTCGACGGTGAGGCGCAGCGCCACGCGCTCGCGCGCGTGCCGCCGCGCGTTGTCGACGAGGTTGCGCACGACGCGCTGGAGGGCGTCGGGATCGCCCACCAGTCGCGCGGGCTCGACCGAGACTGCCACCTCGAGCCCGGCCGCGTCACCGGGCCCGGCGAGGCCGCGCAGGCGCGCGGCCTCCGACAGGACGACGTCGTCGAGGTCCACGTCGTCGCGCCGCAGCGGCATCCCGCGCTCGTCGCTCTTGGCGAGCAGGAGTAGGTCCTCGACCATCGCGCGCATCCGCTCCACCTCCGGCAGGAGCAGCTCGTCGACGGTCTCGACGTCCACCGGGGTGCCGGAGGTGGACGCCAGCTCGAGCATGGTGGACAGCGTGGACAGTGGGCTGCGCAGCTCGTGGGAGGCGTCGCCGACGAAGGCCACCTGGGCCGTGCGGGCCGCGTCGAGGCGGGCGAGCATCTCGTTCATGGTGCGGGCCAGACGCGCGATCTCGTCCTCGGCCTCGGGCACGGGCACCCGCTCGCCGCGGCCGGACACGGAGATCTCGGCGACGCGGGAGCGGATCGACTCGACGGGCCGCAGTACCCGGCCCATGGCGTAGTAGACGAACCCGGCGGTCGCGAGTCCGGCGACGGGCACGAACGACAGGAAGAGCACCGCGCCGGCGGCCAGGACGGTGTCGTACCGGTCGCTGTCGGTGCCCACGTCCACGGCCAGCGTCATCCCGCGCATGTCCACGCCGACGGACGTGACCCGCAGGTCGGTGCCGTCGGGGGCGTCGACCTGTCGACGGAGGAGCTCGCCGGGAGCCGGGACGGGCAGGGCGGGGACGGTCTCGAGCCCGCGAGTGACCTGGCCGGCCAGCACGCGGCCGTCGGGGGCGACGACCCGGACCAGGTCCACGCCGGACAGCGGTTCGGAGACCAGTTCGAGGGAGGCCTGCGGGCCGCGGGCGGCGAGCCTGGACGCCACGTCGACCGCGCGGTCGCGCGCCGCCGAGTCGATCGCGCCGTGCACCGCCGAGCGCAGCAGCAGCCAGGCACCGCCCGCCGCGAGGGCCAGCACCAGCATGACGATCGCGGTGGCGATCACCGTCGTGGCGACCCGGATGGGCCAGCGGCGGGGGGTCGTCAGGGCCTCGGGGGTCAGGGGCACGTCTCCATTGTGCGGTGCGCCGGGGACCCGGGAAGGGCGGGAACGCGGACCGGGGGCCTGACTAGAACACGTGTTAGCGTCGCCGGGTGAGAGAATCGCAGCACAACGGCCCCGAGCCCCGCCTGGGCCTGACGTTCACTGAGAACCCGGACGGCACGGTGAGCTGGCACCAGCCGGTCTCGGAGCAGTTCGTCGACCCGTCCGGCCGCTTCGCCACCGGCGGCCTGGCCGTGCTGGTGGATTCGGGGCTCGGCGCGGAGAACCACCGCCGCCGCCCCAGCGGGAAGTGGACCGTCACCACCGAACTGCGCCTGGATCTGATCGGCGCGCCGCGCGAGGGGTCGACCGGCCTGGGGATCCGCGCGGACCACCTGGGACACGACGGTCACTGCCTCACCACGCGCGGTGAGGTCGTCGACGACGACGGCGAGGTGATCGCCTCGGGACTGGTCAAGACCATGGAGTTCGCGGCGGGCGTGGACGCGGAGGGCTATGACGACGAGCCGCCGTGGCCGTCCGCGCTCGAGCCGGGGACGCTGGCCGAGGTGCTGTGTCTGACGCTGAGCGAGCGGGGCGACGGCCCGGGCGGCGGCCGCGTGGTGGAGGGCGTCGTCGCGCCGGAGCCGACGCTGGCCAACCCCCTGGGCAATCTGCACGGGGGCGTGTTCGCGGCGGCCGCGGAGGTCGTCGGCGCCGCGGTCTTCTCGCACGAGCGCGACGTCAGCTCCTCCTCGCTGGACGTGCGGTACGTGCGGCAGATCCCGCTGGTGCAGCCGGTGACGGTCCGCGCCGAGGTGCTGCACGACGGTCGGAGCTGGGGGATCTCGCAGGTCACGACGCGGGACGAGCGGGGCCGGGTGTGCGCGGTGGCGACGGTCACGGTCTACGGCCGCCGGTAAGTCGTTGTCACGTCACTCACGTAGGATGGACGGGTAAGAACCAGTCCGTACGACGAGAGGGGACGCATGAAGATCGGCATCATCCTGGGCAGCATCCGCGAGGAGCGGACCGGCAAGTCCGTGGCCGAGTGGGTCGCGCAGCAGGCCCGCGAACGACAGGACGCGACCTATGAGCTCGTCGATCTCAAGTCCTTCGACATCCCCCTGCTGACCTCGGCCACCGTGCCGGGCGCGGCGAACAAGCAGTACGAGGACGAGCGGGTCCAACGCTGGAGCTCGGCCATCGACTCCTACGACGCCTTCGTCTTTGTGACCCCCGAGTACAACCACAGCGTCCCCGGCGGTCTGAAGAACGCCTTCGACTCGCTCGGGAACGAGTGGGCCGACAAGCCCGTCGCGTTCGTCTCCTACGGTGCCGAGGGTGGTGTGCGCGCGGTCGAGCACTGGCGGCAGATAGTGGCCAACTTCCGCATGTTCGGCGTGCGTCAGCAGATCTCGCTGAGCCTGTTCACCGAGTTCGGCCCCGAGGGCGTCCGGCCCGCGAAGCGGCGCACCGAGGAGATCGCGACCCTGTTCGACCAGCTCGAGGAGGCCACGCGGCGATTCGCGCTGGTGGACGCGGGCGCCTGAGCGATCCCGCGCTGATGACAGACACGCGGCCCGCCCCCCGGGATACGGGGGCGGGCCGCGTCGCTTCGTCGGGGAGCCGTCAGTTCACGGCGGCGAGAGCGGAGTCGTAGTCCGGCTCGGTGGTGATCTCGTCGACGAGCTGGGTGTGGACGACCTTGCCCTCGGCGTCGACCACGACGACCGAGCGGGCGCACAGGCCGGCCATCGGGCCGTCGGTCATCTTGACGCCGTAGTCGGAGGCGAAGTCGCTACGGAACGTCGACCCCGCGGTGGCGTTCTCGATGTCCTCGGCGGCGCAGAAGCGCTTGTGCGCGAACGGCAGGTCGGCCGAGATGTTGACGACCACGGTGTCGTCCAGGCCGCTGGCCTTCTCGTGGAAGGTGCGTACCGACTGCGCGCACACGCCGGTGTCCACGCTCGGGAAGATGTTGAGGATGAGCTTCTTGCCGGCCAGCGACTCGGAGGTGACCGGGCCGAGGTCGGTGCCGACCAGCTCGAACGCCGGAGCGGTGGAGCCGACGGCCGGGAGCTCGCCGGAGGTCGTGACGGGATTGCCCTTAAATGCGGTGGTTGCCATGTGTCCGTTCTACCGGACGCCCCCGGCCGACGGGTGGCCGGTCAGCGCGGCGTCGCGACGTGGACGGCGATCTCCTCGGGCACGCCTTTGACCCCGCCCCACCGGAAACCGCGCTTGGGGCGCGTCGCGACCCGGGCCGGATCCAGTCCGGCGCGCGTGACCTCGCTGACGAGGATCTCCCCGGCGCCCGCCTTCTCCGCGAGCCGCGCGGCGATGTTCACGTCCATGCCCAGGTAGTCGCCGCCGATCCTGCGGGGCCGCCCGGTGTGCACGCCGACCCGCAGACGCGGGCGCCACCCGGCCACCTCGACCCCGGCCACCCCGTCGAGGCACGCCGCCACCGCGTCGAGCGCGAGCTGAGGCGACGGGAAGGCCGCCATGAGGCCGTCGCCGAGCCGCTTGACGACCACACCGCGGTGCCGCGTCACCTCCGGTTCGGTGGCCCGGGCGACGTCGCGCAGCAGGCGCAGCGCGTCCTCGTCGCCGGCCCGCATCGCCCAGTCGGAGAACCCGACGATGTCGGTGAACACGATCGTCACCTCGGCGCCGACCCCGGCGCGGCCGGTGCGTTCGCGCAGGACCTGCCACACCTGGAGCGCCCCGAGCGTCATCTCGCGGCTCGCGGTGGTCCGGTCGTCGAACAGTCGCCCGGCCAGCCGCGCGATCGTCCCGGCGCCGTCGCGGCCCGCGGCCGAGAGCGGGTCGCCGAACCCCGAGTCCCCCGGTAGTGCCCGACGTGCGCGACGCATCCACTCGACCGAGGCGGGGTCGGAGTTGACCTCCCGCGCCCTCGCCGCGGCGCGGGCCGCCGCCGCCCGCGTCCGCTCCCAGTACAGGTTCGCCATGCGCCGAGCCTAGGACGCCGCCGTGGGTGCGGGCACCGCCTCGCCGGTCTGGTCCACCGCGCGCCACAGGTACCAGGAGGCCACGGACCGGTACGGGGCCCACCGCCGCGCCCGTTCGAGCATGAGGTCGGGGGAGGCCTTCTCGTCGAGGCCCAGCACCCGCTCGAAGCCGCGCCGGACCCCGACATCCGCCACGGGGAAGACGTCGGGTCTGTCCAACAGGAAGATCAACTGCATCTCCGCGGTCCACCGGCCGATCCCGCGGACGGTCGTCAGGGAGGCGATGACCTCGTCGTCGTCGTACTCCCTCAACGCGGCGAGGGACGGGACCCGACCGGTGCCCACCGCATCGGCGAGATCCCGCAGGGCGGCCACCTTGGGCCGCGAGATGCCGCACGCCCGCAGCTCCTCGTCCGACAGGGCGGCCACCCGGACGGGGTCGAGCTGACCGGCGCTCGTGGCGCGCTCACGAAGCCGCCCGGCGATCGTCGCGGCGGCCTTGACCGACAGCTGCTGGGAGAGAATCGACGAGGCCAGACGGTCGAACAGCGTGTGCGGCCCCGCATCCGGGGTGGGGGTGAGCGTGCACGGTCCCACCACGGCGATGTGCGCACCGAGCTCCGGATCCGCCTCGTGGAGGTACCGCGCGGCCGTTACTCTGTCGTATCCTTCCGGCATGCCGTGCAGGGTAGGCGGCGACTCCGTGACCGCCCCGTGCTATGGGTAACGGCCGCCCCGTGATCGGCGATAACCATTCGGTCACGACACTGCTTGGGAGAGGAACGTTCTCGTGCGTAGAACACACACGCGTCTCGCCGCGATCGCGGCCGCCGGCGCGCTGGCGCTCGGAGCCGGGGCCGGCACCGCATCCGCCGGATCGGCCGAGATGCCCACACCGGTCGCGCTGTACAGCGGGCTGACGTCGCTCGGCTGCCAGCAGGTCGACGCCTCGCTGCTGCCGCTGTGTGGCGACTTCGAGGTGCTCACCTCCGATGACCCGGCGATGCTCACCATCAACCCCTTCACGACCGACATCGTGATCCTGGGCGCCGGCCTCTTCCCCGACGGCGGCATCCGCCCCGTGCTCGAGGAGCGGCTGCGCACCGGCTACCGGCTGGCTCAGGAGTACCCGACGGCCCGCATCATCGTCACCGGCGGCGTGCCGCAGAACGGACGCACCGAGGCGCGCGCGATGGGCGACTGGCTCCGCGGCGCCGGCATCTCGCCGCTGCGGATCACCGAGGAGGGCAACTCCAACTCCACGGTGCAGAACGCCCAGTTCACCGACCGGATCTTCCGTGACCGCGGCACCACCGGCGCGGTCGTGGTGACGACCGGCGACCACGTCAAGCGCGCGGTGCTCAACTTCCGGCAGGCCGTGGGCGGGCGCATCCCCGTCACCGGCGTCGTCGCGCGGGGCTGACCGGCCCGGCGCTAGTCGGCGTCGGGCTCCGGCCACGCGCCGGTCCGCAGCAGCTCCAGGCTCGCCTGCTGGTCGACGATCGGCTGGCGCATCTGTTCGGCGCAGAAGTCGAGTAGCGCCTCGGACAGCTCCGAGTTGTCCGACGAGATCGCGCCACTGGCGATCGCGACGTGCAGGTTCTCGGCGAACCCGTCGATCGCGGTCTGCGCCACGCAGCTGTGCGTCGACACCCCGCACACCAGCAGGTGGTCCACGCCCAGGTGCGCGAGCCGCGCCTTGAGGTCGGTGCGGAAGAAGGCGCTGTCGCGGGTCTTCACCACCTCGATGTGGTTCCCGGTGACCAGCTCGTCGAGGAACTGCGCCTGCTCGGTGCCGGGGTAGGCGAAGCCCTGGCCGTCCTCGCACATGTTGAGGGTCCACGTGGACCCGTCCCGGGCGTGCTCGGTGCGCACCAGCACCACGGGCCGGCCGGCCTCGTGGGCGGCCTCGATGAGTTCGTTGATCGACGCGACCAGCTCGTCGCGCACGGAGGCGAGGTCGGGGAACTCGAAGTACGAGTTCTGCATGTCGATCACCACGAGCGCGGTCTGCTCGCCCGGACGCCACCAGGTGTCGGACACCTCCACCGGGGTGGTGCGCTTGTGGCGGTTGCGGTGCCACACCGACTCGATGGTCTCGGCGATCTGCTCGGGCACGTCGCGGCCCTCGAGGTAGTCGTCGATGTCGTCGTAGCGCAGGCCCAGCTCGTCCTCGTCGGTCTGCCCCTCGTTCTCGTCGAGCAGGTCGGCGGTGGGCACCTTGTTCCACAGCTGCTCGGGCGCGCCGAGGTGGCGCAGCAGGGCGCGCCCCTGCCGCTTGTTCAGGCCCGACAGCGGGAGGACGTCGGCGGCGCCGTCGCCGAACTTGGTGAAGAAGCCGGTGACGTTCTCGGCGGCGTGGTCGGCGCCGATCACGAGCAGCCCGCGGTCCCCGGCGAGGGCGTACTGGGCGACCATCCGGTGGCGGGCCTTGGCGTTGCCCTTGGTGAAGTCCGTCAGCTCTGCGCCGGTGGCCCGGGCGATCTCGCCGTTGAGCGCATCGACGCCGGGCGCCACGTTGACGGTGACGGCCTCGTCGGCGTCGACGAACTCCACGGCCGCCACGGCGTCGGCCTCGTCGTGCTGCACGCGGTAAGGCAGGCGCATCCCGACGAACACCGCGTCCCCGCCCTCCGCGCGGATCCGCTCCACCGCGAGCTGGGCCAGGCGACCGGCCAGCGTCGAGTCGACCCCGCCGGACAGGCCCAGGACGTACCCCTTGGCGCCGCTCGCCCGCAGGTAGTCCACGAGGAACCGCACCCGACGGTCGACCTCGGCGGCCGGGTCGATCTCGGGCTTCACCCCGAGGTGGTCGATGATCGTCCTCTGAAGTTCACGCATGGCCCCATTGTGTGGATGCGCCGCGGCGGCGCGCCACCGGAGGCCGGAGCCGCGTTCAGGCGAAGAGTTGCTCGATCTCCGCCGCGTAGAGATCGTCGACCACCCGGCGTCGCAGCTTCATCGTGGGTGTGAGCTCGTGCCCGGGGCGCCAGTCCTGCCGCAGCACCGTGTACTTCTTGATCTGTTCGACCCGCGACAGCGTGGCGTTGGCGCGATCGATCTGCACCCGGATCGCCTCCTCGAGTTGCGGGTCGCCCGCCCGCTGCGGGTCCGCCACGATCAGGGCGACATTGTAGGGGCGCTGATCGCCGATCACGGCCACGTGGGAGATCGCGTTGCCCGCCGAGCGGATGGCCATCTCGATGTTGGCCGGGGACATGTTCTTGCCGGCCGCGTTGATGATCAGATCCTTCTTGCGGTCGACGATCCACAGGTAGCCGTCCTCGTCGAGTCGGCCGATATCGCCCGTGTGAAGCCACCCGTCGCCGTCGATCGCCTCGGCGGTCTTCTCCGGCGCACCGCGGTACCCCCGCATGACCTGCGGGCCGCGCACCGCCACCTCGCCGTCCTCGGCGATCCGGACCTCGACGGTGTCGAGCGGCTTTCCGACGCTCCCGAGCTTGATGGCGTCCGGGGTGTTGGTGGCCACGCAGCACGAGACCTCGGACATCCCCAGCATCTCGCAGAGCGGGAGGCCGAGGGCGGTGAAGAACTCCAGGACACCACGAGGGGTCGGGGCCGCCCCGGTCACGACCCACCGGGCCTCGTCGAGTCCGATCTTGGCCCGCAAGGCCTCGGCTACCTGCGGGTTCGCGACGGAGTCGGCCACCGCGTCACCCGGGTAACCCGCCTCGAGTGCGGCCTTGAGCTTCTCCCACACCCGCGGGACGGCGCCGAACAGGGTCGGGCGCGTGGCCACGAGCGCGGCCGGCAGCTCCGCCATGTCGGCCACGCACGTCACCGTGTTGGCGTAGGCCATGAAGCCGGAGTAGTGCGAGGTCCAGCGATCGGCCACGTGGGCCGCGGGCAGGAACGAGATCTGGCGCCCGTGTCCCGGCAGCGGGACCGCGTGATGGACTCCGCGAAGCTGCGTGAGCATGCCCTCGTGGGTGAGCTCGACGCCCTTCTGCGGCCCCGTGGTGCCGGAGGTGTAGATGAGCGTCAGCAGGTCGTCGGGGCGGATCGCCTCGGCGCAGGAGAAGTCGAAAGCGGTCTCCTCGGCGGCCAACTCGCGCAGCAGGTCGTCGTGGTCGTCCGGGCTCTCGTCCACCAGGACGAGCCGCTCCACCGCCGGGGCGGACCCCCGTGCAGCCCCGAGGACCCCGACGAACGCCGACTCGGTCACGATGGTCTTCACACCGGCGTCCGCCAGGACGTAGGCACATTCTCGCCGGGTTCGTGATCGCGGTGACACCCCCGGAGGTCGTGGAAGATCACCCGAACGGGTGCCGGACCCGGCGGGCCGGGCCGGGAACACACGCTGCCGTAGCCTGGGCTGATGCACGACGATCCGTCCCTCGACTACCGGGACCTCCTGGCCCGGCTCGCGGATGTCGTCTACGCCGTCGACACCGACGGCAGGTTCACCTACATCAACCCCGCCGGCGAGCGGATCTTCGGCTGGGACCTCGCGGATCTGATCGGCGAACACTTCTCCAAGGTCATCGACCCCGACGCCCTCGCGGAGACCGTCGAGCACTTCCGACTGGGGATGGCCAGCGCCGACCCTGGGCGCTACTTCGAGACGCGGATCCTGCAGCCGGACGGCCAGGTCCGCGACCTGGAGATCCACGCCGGGAACATCTACCGCGGCGGCCGGCTGGTCGGCCGGCAGGGCGTCGGCCGGGACATGACCGAGCTGCGCCGGCTCCAGGCCAACCTGGCCACCAAGACCAGGCGCCTGGAACTTCTCGAGGAGCAGCAGCGCGCCGCGCTCGAGGTCTACCGGCGCCTCAACCTCATGGTCGGCCGCGCCGGCGGTGACCCGGGCCGGACGGAACAGGCGCTCGACGCCGTGGAGAGCTCGCTCCAGCTCGAGACGGCGCGCGTGATGGGGTTGCAGGACGACCTCGAGATCATCGCCCTGATCGCCGACGGCTACTCCAACCAGGAGATCTCCGACCGTGTCCACCTGAGCGTGCACACGGTCAAGGACCGCGTCAGCCGCATCATCACCAGGCTCGGCGCCCGCAGCCGCGCCGCGGTGGCCACCCGCGCTACCGAGTCGGGGCTGCTCCGCTCTCGCCGGTGAGAGCCCCGATGAAGTCCGACACCGCCCGCGGCCACTCCTCGACCTCCGCCGGGGAGCGGGCGACCTCGAGCCGGGCGTCCGGCAGCAGCTCCAGCAGGTGCTCGGCCACCTCGAGCGGGTGGGAGGCGTCCTGCGGCCACGCCAGCAGCAGCACCGGCATCCGCAGCCGCCCGATCTGCTCCTCCGGCGGGAGATCGGTCGCGGCCGCGCCCCGGAACGCAGCGGGCAGCCACTCGTCGCGCACGTCGGGGGCGGTGGGCGGCCGGTCGGGATCGATCGCCGGCGAGGTCGGCGGCGTCCTCGTCAGCTCAGACCACCGCGCGCCGCCCCACCGGGCCACCTGCCGCGCGGCGAGGTCGTACAGGCGGGACTGCTCACGCCGCCACCCCCACACCGTCGGCGGGATGCCCAGCGTGAGAGAGGCGAACCGGTCCGGCTCGGCGGCCGCGGCGGT
This sequence comes from Dietzia maris, assembly GCF_036287335.1. NCBI lineage: Bacteria > Bacillati > Actinomycetota > Actinomycetes > Mycobacteriales > Dietziaceae > Dietzia > Dietzia maris. The sequence goes on along the minus strand of NZ_CP143053.1, from coordinate 3,229,157 downwards.
GAGGAGCGTGGCCGAGCCCATCGACTGGCCCACCCCGTGCACGCGCTCGCCCGGGAACTCCTCGTCGAGCAACGCCAGCAGGTCGCGGGCCAGCGCGGGCCACGTGTAGTCGTCGGGATCTGTGGTGCCGGGCGACTCGCCGTGTCCGCGGGCGTCGTAGCGGACCACCTGCAGACCGTCGCGGCCCGCCGTGAGATCGAGCCCGAACACCTCGTCGCGGCGCCGGCTCGAGCTGAGCCCGTGCAGTTGCACCACCGGAAGGCCGGTGCCCCTGCGGTCCCGGGCCAGCGCGTGTCCGTCCCCGCCGGGCGGGGTGTCCGCCCGTCTCGTCGTCGTCACACTTCGCGCCTTTCCCCGTAACACGGCGGCCCTACCGTGCGGGCCATGAGGCTCACCACGGTAACCCGGATGGAGCTGCCGGACGGCGTCGTCCACCGGTATGTGACGAAGATCAGTCCAGCTCAGGACGCCGATCTGCCGCCGTCGTTCGACCAGGCGCGGCACGCCTCGCTCGGGCCGCGCGCGGGGTCGTGGATGGCGCTGGCGTTCACCCTGCCGCCGGCGGCCGACCGCGACCTGGTGGCCCGCGCGTGGCTGGGGGTCATCGAGCGGCACGGGACCCTGCGCACGGTGCTCGAGGGCGGGGGTCGCCGCGGCCGGGACGGGGCCGGGCACGGCGTGGGCCACGGGAGAGGTGACGACGACGAGGTCGACGACGAGCTCCGCCTGCGGCCGGTGACCGTGCAGCCGCTCGGCTGGCGGGCCCTGCGGACGGGGCCGGGTGAGGACCCGCGGGCCGTGGTCCGGCGGGTCTTCGACGAGGCGTGCAGTCCGTTCGCCCGGCCGGCGCACGCGCTGTGCCTGGTGCAGCCACGGGATCGGCGGGAGCGTCCGGTGGTGGTCATCGGGTTCGACCACAGTCACGTCGACGCGTGGTCGCTGCTGGTGGTGATGCGCGACTTCTGCTCCGGCCTGCACGATCTGGCCCGCGGTCTCGAGCCGGGCGCGGGCCTCCCGCCGGCGGCGCCGTTCTCCGAGCACACCGCCGAGCTGGCGGCCCGACCGCCGGCGCCGGCCCGGGCGCACAGGAAGTGGGCGGCGATCATGGATCGCGGCGCCGGCGGGATGCCGGTCTTCCCGCTGGACCTGGGCGACATCTCGGTGCCCCGCGAGCAGGTGGTCGAGGTGCGCGACGTGCTCGACCCGAACGGGGTGGCCGCGCTGGAGGCGGCGGCCACGGCGGGCGGGGTTCGGATGATCGCGCTGGCCGTGGCCGAGATGACCGCGGTGCTGCGCCGCCGCGCCGGGGTCGGGCTGCGGGCGGTGCTGCCGGTCCACTCGCGCCACGATCCGGACCGGCCGCACCGCTGGGTCGACTCGGTGGGCTGGTTCATCACCAACTCGATCATCGAATGCGACGACCCCGACCCGGCGGCCTGTGCGGCGGCGGTGCGCGAGGCTATCGAGCTGGGCTCGCACGCGCTCGCGCCGATCCTCGCCCCGTACGGCGGGATGCCGCAGACGCCGGGCATGTTCGCGGTCTCGTGGCTCGACCATCGGCGCCTGCCGATCGACGTGGACCTGGACCTGCGCCCGCAGCACGTGTCGGCGGTGATCCGCACCGACGGGGTGATGGTGTGGTTCGTGGTCAACGGATCGGGTCTGCACGTGCGCTGCCGCTACCCGGACACGCCCGCCGCGCGGGCCTCGGTGGGCGGGTGGCTCGACGAGTTGTGCGCCGGGTTGGTGCGCCGCGCCCTCGGAGCCCTCAGCCCGGCGGGGGCCGGTGCCCCGGGGGCCCCTGGTGACCCGGGGATCGGTGACCCGGACGCGCTGTCGGGGGCGCCGCCGGGTCCGGGCCGAGGTCGGCCTGCATCCAGGTCACGTCCAGCCACCGCCCGTGCTTGAACCCGATCCGCTCCAGCCGCCCCGCCTCCCGGAACCCCAGCGCCCGGTGCATCCCGACGCTGGGCTCGTTGGGCAGGGTGATGATCGCGAGCATCCGCCGGAAGCCCAGCCCCTCGAGCCGGGTGAACAATTCGCGGTAGAGCGCCCGGCCCAGCCCGTTGCCGCGGGCGTCGGGGTCCACGTAGACGCTCACCTCGCAGGACCAGGCGTACGCGGCGCGCTCCTTGACCGGCCCGGCGTAGGCGTAACCGGCGATGCGCCCGTCGAGCTCGGCGACCAGCCAGTCGTAGCGGTCGAGCGCCCGCGAGATCCGCGCGGCGAACTCGTCGACGGTCGGCACCTCGTCCTCGAACGTCACGGTCGTCTCGCGCACGTACGGCGCGTAGACGTCCCGGCATCCGGCGGCGTCGCCGATCGTGGCCGGACGGATCACCGGCCCGTTCTCCGACCTGCTCGCACTTCCCGTTGACCTGCTCATACCTCCGGCCCTCCCGGGTTGCATCCCTCGGCCAGCATCCGCTCCGGCGAGACGACCGGCCGCCACGGCTCGACGTTCCACGTGGGCTTGTCTGGCTCGAGCAGACGCGCCCACGTCCAGTGGCAGTCGAACTGCTCCCACATGCCCGGGGTGTCCGCGTCGGGGGCGAGCCGCAGCACCTCCTGCCAGGCGGCCTCGGCGTCGCCCTCGGCCCACGCGCGGCGCCCCGAGTCGGTCGGTGCGACCTCGAGGGTGGCGCCGTAGTCGGAGTCCGCCCAGGTCGCGGCGGCGATGAACGGCGGTGCGGGCGGGGTCGGCGGCGACCGCCGGGCGGACGAGGTGGGTCCTGGGGCCGACGGCGAGGTGGCCGGCGACGACGTGCCCGGAGTCGGCGACGACGAGGAGTTTCCTGGCGAGGTCGGCGTCGCGTCGGTCGCGGTCGCCGGCCCGGCGGGATCGTCGGGGTCGGCCGCACACCCGCCGGTGAGAGCGATCGCCAGGAGCGCCGCGAAGGCGGTGGCTCGGAGGGGCGGTCGGTGGCGCATCGCACGCAGTCTGCCACGAGGGAGGGGTTGCGCCCGAGTGTGACGGCAGAGGATCCTGGGGACAGAGGGAGCCCGGCGACGGCGGAGAGCCCGCACGCCGCCCTCTGCAAGAGAAGGAGCGTGACAGATGCCCCCGTTCGACCTCTCCCAGCTCCAGGCCATGTGGGATGGAATCTTCCCCGCGATCTTCGGGCCCCTGGCAGCCGTGGTCGACACCATCGGTGCGTCGGTCCAGGGCCCCTGATCTTCTGACGGCACGGCCCTCGGCCCGGGGCGGTTCAGCCCAGGACGACTCAGCCCAGGGCGAGGATCTTGCGCAGCGTCCTGATGTTGCGCATGGTCAGATGCCGCCCGTGTGACCTCCCGCTGGTCACCTTGGCGGCGGGCGAGCTCAGCGTGAGCCCTCTGGGCACCCGCCAGTAGACGCACACCGATCCGGCCGCGACCTCCTCGGTGCCCTCGGCGGCCATCGCAGCGCGCATCGCCCCGGCGACGGCCACGGTGACGTCCGGGTCGTCGCAGAAGATCAGGTAGTCGTGATGGTCGTCGAGGGTGGCGAACGGGTACGCCGCGACCGCGTCCTCGACGGCGCCGCGCGTGAGGACCTGGACCACCGCGTCGTAGCCGAAGCGGTCGGCGTAGGCCGCCTCCAGCGCCGCACGTAGCTCTGCCTCGGGGCGAGGGTCGGTGACGACCACGTTGCCGGTGGCCAGCACCGTCTTCACGTCCGCGCAGCCGGCGGCTTCGGTGCACTCCCGCAGGTCCGCCATGGCGATCCGCGCGGCCTTTCCCACGTTGATCCCCCGCAGGAGGGCGATCTTGCGATCGGTGGCGGCGTTCATGGATCGATCGTCCCACCGTATTCGCGCGTGAGGGTAACTTCTCGGCCATGGCAGTGTCAGTGCAGTCCGTGACGACCATCGAGGCCGGGATCCCCGAGATCATGGCCGTCCTGGCCGACGTGGAGTCCCTCGTCGACTGGTCGGAGGCGCACCGCGCCGTGGAGGTCCGCGAGGCCGACGACGAGGGCTGGCCCATCGTGGTGTGGGAGAAGATCTCCCAGTACGGCATGACCGAGGAGATGGTCGTCCGCTACGAGTGGTACGACGGCGAGGTGAGCTGGACCCTCGAATCCGGGACCAACCAGAAGATGCAGAACGCGCGGTACTCACTCACCGACAACGGCGACGGGACCACCCGGGTCGTGTTCGACCTCGAGGTGGAGCTCAAGGCCAAGCTGCCGGGCATGGTCGTCAAGAAGGCCCAGAAGCACATCGCCGACGTGGCCACGGCCGGCCTGCGCGAGGAGGTCCTGCGCCGCTACGGCTGACCCGCACCCGGGTGCAGCAGGCCGAGAGCCGCGCGCACCCCGGCCGCGGGCAGCTGGCCCGGCGCCGAGGCCTCGCCCACGGTGGCGAACGTCGCGGCCGAGCCGAACGCACCGCCGCCGATCCGCGTGACCGCGCCCGGCGCCCCCATCGACATGGTGATCAGCGGGATCTCCGCCTCGCGATAGCGACGCTCGGTGGCGGCCAGCAGCGTCACCACGTCGGCCGCCGAGCGCGGCATCACGGCGATCTTGGCCACGTCCGCGCCCGCCTCCTCCATGGCGGCCAGGCGCGCGACGATCTCCTCGACAGGCGGGGTCGCGTCGAAGTCGTGGTTGGACGCCACCACGGCGACACCGTGGTCGTGCGCGGCGGCGATCGCCCGCGCCGCGAGTGGGTGCCGGTACTCCACGTCGACAGCCGCGGCGAGGCCGCTCGCCGCGAGCGTGTCGACGAGCCGCACGTAGAGCTCGTCGGACAGGGGCGCGCCGCCGCCCTCGGCGGTGGTGCGGAACGTCGCGAGGATCGGGGTGTCCGGCAGCGCGGCGGCCAGGGCGCCGAGGGCGGCCACCACCGGGACGGGATCGAACCCGCTCCCGGCGGCGTCGCGACCTCCCGCGGCGTCCGCCCCGACGGTGGCGGTGAACGACTCGTAGAGGTCCACCCGCCACTCGATCAGGTCGAACGGCCGGGCGGCGCCCGCGGGGTCTTGGTCGTCCTCCGCCTCGTACGCCCGGATGTCCGCCACGCCGTCCTCGCCGGCTCCGGCGTCAACGCCGACTCCGACGGCCCCGGCGCGGGCGCGCGCGAGTGCCTCGGCCTGTCGGCCGAGCTCGGAGCGGTCGCGCGCGGTGACCGGCACGATGATCGACGGCGAGTTCGCGTCCAGGTGCAGCGGAGTGCGGGGCATCCCTAGACCCTACGACGACCCGCGGGTAGCCTCGGCTGTCAGTCGCACACCTCGCACGGGCAGGGCCGACGCGCGGGGATCAGCTCGAGCGCGGAGAGGCCGCCGGTCCCGGCGGTGCGGTAGTAGCGCGCGGCCAGCACCAGCGTGCGCGACGGGCGCCGCACCGGCACGAGTTCCCAGGTCGGCCCGCCGGAGCCCTCGCACAGCAGGTGCCCGGCGTCGAAGACCTCCCCGGACAGGACGGTGTCACCCCACCGGGAGAGCAGTCCGGCGGTCTCCCGGGCGCTCAGCCCGCGGACCATCAGTTCCGGGTGCCCGACGCCTGTCAACCCGATCGTGTAGCCGAACCTCTGGTCCGGTGGTAGTGGCGCGGCCGTGCACTCCCCGCAGTCACACCCCTCGCCGATGTGGATGACGTGCATCCCGTGACGGTCGATGGCCGAGGCGATCCCGAGCATGGTCGGATCGATCGTCGCGGCGAGGCCGGAGCGGGAGGTGAGCGGGATGGCGGTGCGGGACATGGCTTCTCCTGATGGTGAGTCGTCCGGACTGTGGGTCCGATATCGAACAGGTGCTCGATACGGTGCAGACGGTAGATCGCGCCTACGACACGAACGGGTGACGATGAGGCCAGTGGCCGGCACGCGCCCGGTGCACACTGGTCACGACCGCGCGGGGATCGCGCGCGGAGACTGGGCAGGAGGGGGCGCTGATGAGAGTGGCGTTGGCACTGGGATCCGGCGGGGCACGCGGGTACACGCACATCGGGGTGATCCGCGAGCTCGAGGCACGTGGGCACGAGGTCGTCGGCGTCTCCGGCGCGTCGATGGGCGCGATCGTGGGCGCGCTCTACGCGGCCGGGAGGCTCGACGACTTCGAGGACTGGGTGTGCGGGCTGACGCAGCGTGACGTCCTGCGGCTGCTCGACGTGTCCTTCGCCGGCGGCGGGGCCATCCGGGCCAACAAGATCATGGGCGTGATCGGCGCGATGCTCGACGACGTCCGCATCGAGGACCTGGCGATCCCGTTCACCGCCGTCGCCACCGACCTTCGGGCCCGGCGCGAGGTGTGGTTCACCCGCGGGCCAGCCGACGTCGCCGTCCGGGCGTCGTTCGCCATCCCCAGCGTGATCACCCCGGCGCTCGTGGGCGGGCGGCTCATCATCGACGGCGGCGTCACCAACCCGGTCCCGCTGGAACCGCTCGCGCCGGTGAGCAGCGACCTGTTGCTGGCCGTGTCGCTGACGGGCCGCCGGACCGGGATCCGGGGGTCGACGTTCGAGGAGAGCTCGGACCCCGATGAGGCGACGCCCGACGCGGAGCCGCGGATCGCCCGCAGGGGCCCCGGCGGCGGGGCGAGGCCGGCGGGACGGCTGACCGGCCGGATCCGCACCGCGGCGGCGGACGTCCGCGACGCCGACCTGATCCGGCTCATCGCCGCCCGTTTCGGTCAGGACCCCGAACCCGATCCGACCGTCGCCGCCGTCGACGGGGTGGACGCCGGTGCGACCGTCACCGCTTCCGACGGCTCGGTCGGTGCGAAGACGCCGCGGCAGCTCTCCCACGAGGTCGAGGAGGCCGTGGAGCACGGCGAGGAGGAGGTGGCCGATGGCGACGAGGAGTCGCTTCCCGGTTCGCTGCGCATCTTCGACGTGGTCACGCACTCCATCGAGGCGATGGAGAGCATCGTGACGGCCTACCGCCTCGCGGGCAACCGCCCGGACGTGCTGGTCGAGGTGCCCTCCGACGCGTGTTCGACCTTCGACTTCCACCGGGCAGACGAGCTCATCGCTCTCGGGCGACGGTTGACCGCGGAGGAACTCGACCGGGCCGGCGTCTGAGACAGGGCCGGGTCTCCCGCGTCAGGCGCCGCCCCCGGCCTCTCCGGCCTCGCCGCCCCCGTCCCCGTCACCCTCGCCGACCTGCGGCAGGTGGTGCGAGCAGAACGCCTTGACCGCCGCCGTGACCACGACGGGCGCCTCGGTGACCGGGGCGTCGGGGTGGGCGTCGTTGTACTGCCGGAGCACGTCGACGTAGCCGGTTCCGGCGTCGAGCGAGGCGCATGCGTCGCGGCCGCGGGCGAGATAGTCCTGCTTGTTCCCGGCGTCCACGCCCACCCGCCCGATGTCGCGCAGGAACTCCTCGTCCGGGTTCCCCGACCCGCCCTCGCCGCCCGTGGAGTCCTCGGGCTGTGGTTGGTCGCCGGTCGTGGCGTCGGGGTCGCCCTCGCCGTCGTCGCGCGTGGCGTCACCCACCGCGCTCGTGGCCTCGGCGGCGGCGGACCCCACCGCGCTGGTGGCCTCGCCGACCGCCTGCTCGGCGCTGCCCTCCTCGCCGCAGGCGCCGAGCGCCAACGCCAGGGCGGCGAGGCCCGACGCGGCGGCGACGGCGCGGGGACGGGAGGGGCCGGAACGGGCGGCGCGGGAGCGGGTGGGGCGAGCGGATCGGGATGCGGTGAACACTCGGGTCCTCCTCCGGAGACGGTGTGCGCACGCGGTGGTGTGCGCAGAATCGGTGTGCGCGAACGGCCCTCGAGGCCGACGTGCCCGAGAGGCTACGGGCCCGCGCGGGGGCGGGTGGCCCGGATCGCCCGATCGTCCGTGAGTGGTGTCGCAATCGAGACGTGAACGAGATGGGTTTGGGGGGTCGCGGGCGGCTGCCGCGAGCGGTTCGGATGCGTCTTAGGCCCGCCCGGGTGGAAGCCTGCGGCCTCGCCGGCGCCGTCCGCCCGCCACCCGATAGTCGGCGGGGGCCACCGAGCGCTACTAAGGTGTGACTCATGGGAACCGCCGTGAGTCTCGCCGAACCACTTGTCGTCGGTACCGAAAGCCACGCGCGCGGCGTGCAGCGACTCGTCGACAGCTTCCGGGCCGTGCCCGCCCACGAGCCCGTCCGGCTGGCCAAGTCCACGTCCAACCTCTTCCGCCCGCGCGCCTCGTCGTCGTCGCCCGGTCTCGACACCACCGGCCTCACGCGCGTCGTCTCCGTGGATCCCGACGCCCGCACCGCCGACGTCCAGGGGATGTGCACCTACGAGGACCTCGTCGACGCCACCCTGGCGTACGGCCTGATGCCCTACGTCGTGCCGCAGCTCAAGACCATCACCCTCGGCGGCGCCGTGACCGGCCTGGGCATCGAGTCCACCTCGTTCCGCCTGGGCCTGCCGCACGAGTCCGTGCTCGAGATGGACATCCTCACCGGCACCGGTGAGATCGTCACCGCCCGCCCCGGCGGCACCGATCGCGAACGCGCGCTCTTCCGTGGCTTCCCCAACTCCTACGGCTCCCTCGGGTACGCGGTGCGGCTGCGCATCGCCCTCGAACCGGTCAGCCGGTTCGTGGAGCTGCGGCACGTGCGGTTCGACTCCCTCGCCGCGCTCGAGTCGGCGTTGGCGCGGGTCAGTGAGTCGGGGACGTACGACGACGAGGAGGTCGACTTCCTCGACGGGATCGTCTTCTCGGCCGACGAGTCCTACCTCTGTCTGGGGCGGCGCACCGACGAGCCCGGGCCCGTCTCGGACTACTCGGGTGTGGCCGACAAGCAGGCGATCTACTACCGCTCCGTCCAACACGGGGGTCCCGCCGGATCCGTGCGGCGCGACCGCCTGACGACCCGCGACTACCTGTGGCGGTGGGACACCGACTGGTTCTGGTGCTCCCGCGCGTTCGGGGTGCAGAACCCGAGGGTCCGCCGGTTCTGGCCGCAGCAGCTGCTGCGCTCCTCGGCGTACTGGAAGATCATCGGCCTCGACCACAAGTACGACCTCGGCAACAAGATCGGCGCCCTCAAGGGCGAGGGGCCGCGCGAGCGCGTGGTGCAGGACGTCGAGGTGACCCTCGACCACACCGCCGAGTTCCTCGACTGGTTCCTGCGTGAGGTGCCCATCGAACCCCTGTGGATCTGCCCGCTGCGGCTTCGGGAGTCCACCCCGGCGCCGGGCCTGGACGGCGAGCCGGCGTCCGACCGTCCGTGGCCGCTGTACCCCCTGGCCGCCGACACCACCTACGTCAACATCGGTTTCTGGTCGTCGGCGCCGATCGAGCCCGGGATGGCCGAGGGCGCGTGGAACCGGCGCATCGAGGAGGAGGTGTCCCGGCTCGGCGGTCACAAGTCGCTGTACTCGGAGGTCTTCTACTCCCGTGAGGAGTTCGCCCAACTCTACGGCGGCGACCACGCGGGCCGGCTCAAGACGCAATTCGATCCCGAGGGCCGGTTCGCGACCCTCTACGAGAAGGCGGTGGGTGCACGGTGACCACGACGAGCGCGGGGACCGCGGAGCCCGCGGGCGCGGCGGGTGCAGCGGGTGCAGCGGGTGCAGCGGGCAGGATGACGATCGGCGAGATCATCGCAGCCTTCGCCACCGGTGAGCCGCCGCTGCGGATCGAGGCGTACGACGGGTCCGCGATCGGCCCGGCGGACAGCCGACTGGTGCTACGCCTGAAGAGTGAGAAGGCGCTGCAGTACTTCGTCACCGCCCCCGGCGACCTCGGCCTGGCCCGTGCCTACCTCATGGGCGAGCTGGAGATCGACGGCGTGCACCCCGGGGCGCCCCACGACGTGTTCGGCGCGCTCGAGGTGTTCCGCAAGCACATGACCCGTACACCCGACGCCAGGACACTGGCGCGGATAGCCCGGTCCGTGGGCACGGAGAACGTCCGGTTCCTGCCTACTCCGCCGATGGAGGTCAAGCCCGCGTGGAAGCGCGTCCTGTCCGGGATGCGGCGGCACTCCAAGGAGCGGGACTCCGAGGTGGTCAGTTACCACTACGACGTGTCGAACCGCTTCTACGAGTGGATCCTCGGACCGTCCATGACGTACACGTGCGCCTGCTACCCGGACGCCGACGCGTCGCTCGAGGCGGCGCAGGAGAACAAGTACCGGCTGGTGTTCGACAAGCTCGGGCTCAAGGCGGGGGACCGGCTGCTCGACGTGGGCTGCGGTTGGGGCGGCATGGTCCGCTACGCCGCACGCCGCGGCGTGAAGGTGATCGGTGTGACCCTGTCCAAGGAGCAGGTCGAGTGGGGCCGCGCCGCCATCGAGGCCGAGGGGCTGGGCGACCTTGCCGAGGTCCGGCTGCAGGACTACCGCGACGTGCCCGAGCGAGACTTCGACGCCGTGAGCTCGATCGGCATCACCGAGCACATCGGCCGGAAGAACTACCCCGACTACTTCGCCAAGTTGCACGGATATCTCAAGCCGGGTGGGCGGCTGCTCAACCACTGCATCACCCGGCCGGACAACGTCGGCAAGGTCAAGGCCGGGCAGTTCATCGACCGCTACATCTTCCCCGACGGCGAGCTCGCCGGGGCCGGCACCGTGCACCTCGAGGCGGAGAACGCCGGATTCGAGGTGGTGCACGAGGAGAACCTGCGCCAGCACTACGCGTTCACCCTCCGCGACTGGTGCACCAATCTCGTCCGACACTGGGACGAGGCGGTCGAGGAGGTCGGCGAGCCCATGGCCAAGCTGTGGGGCCTGTACATGGGGGCCTGCCAGTACGGGTTCGAGCACAACAAGATCCAGCTGCACCAGATCCTCGCCGTGCGCCCGGACGAGCGCCAGACCTGGGACGTGCCGCTGCGGCAATGGTGGCAGGCCTGAGCGACTGACCCCCGGCGAGAGGGTGAGCCGGCGGGCCGACTATGCGGCCCGGCGACTACGCCGGGTCACTGGAGGTCGAGCGCGAGCAGGACCTGACCGGTCGGCGCCGGCGAACCACCCGCGGGCTCCTCGGTGATGCCGATCTGCTCTGAGTCACGGATGCCGTCGATCCGGGCCGAGGGCGACGGGCCGACCTCACCGGACTCCATGGTTCCCGCGGAGATGGGCTCGTGATCGCCCATGAGCCACAGCTGGTAGGCGCGGCCCTCCGGCGGGGCGGGGAGGTCCGTCATCGAGATGACGGCCATGTCCGCCGACTTCGACGCCAGCACGGTGGCGGTTCCGGTCCCGCCGACCTGGCCGCGGACCACCGCGAGATCCTCGGCCGCCAACAGCGAGGTGACCTGAGGCGGCATCGTCCCCGAGGGGGGCGCGGCGGTGGGTAGGTTCTCAGGCCCGGTCCCGTCGGTGAGGCGACCGATCATCACACCACCGACCAGCAGCACCACGGCGGCCGCGGCGACCGCGAGGAACGTCAGTAAACCGGGCCGTCGGCGCTCGCGTTCGCGCCTCAGGTCGATGACGTCCGCACCCCCGTCGGCGTCCCGCCCGGAGCCGCGGCGGTCGCCCGGACCGACGGGACCGGTGGTGCCGGACGGCGAGGAGACCGCCGCCAACTCGAGGATCCGCTCCCGCAGCTGCGGCGGCGGCGCGGTGTCGAGTCCGGCGTCCGCGACGAGGGCCGCGACGACCTCACGTGTCGACGCGATGTGCGCCAACATCGATGACCGGTCCTCGGGGGCGGCGCTGACCAGTGCGGCCTCGACGGCATCGGCCTCGTGTTCGGGCAGTGCGTCCAGCGCGTAGAGGTCGAGGTCCTCGGGGCGGACGCTGTCAGGGGTCGACGGGTGATCGTGGTGACGAACGCTCATGACAGCTCACCTCCCAGGCAGTTCTTCAGGCGACGGAGTCCGTCGCGGATTCTCGATTTGACGGTGGGTAACGCGGTGCCCAGTCTCTCGGCGACCTCACGGTAGGTGTGGCCGGAGAAGTACGCCATCTCGATGGACTCGCGCTGGTTGTCGGTCAGCGTCTCCAGGCACCTGCGCACCTCGGCGGCCTCCTCGCCGCGGGAGATCTGCTCCGTGACCTGTTCGGCGACATCGCCTCCGTGGATGGTGCCGGTGGCGGCGTCGACCTCGTCACGTCGTGCAGCCGAACTCTCGGAACGGACGCGGTCGACGGCCCGGCGGTGTGTGATGGTCAGCACCCAGGACTGGACGGACCCCAGCGAGGGCCGGTAGTCGGCAGCCTGCTTCCAGACCTGCAGGAACACCTCCTGCGCCGTCTCCTCGGCGTACCCCGGGTCGCGTAGGACCCGCAGGGCGAGCCCGTAGACGCGTGGGGCCATGAGGTCGTAGAAACGACCGAAGGCCTGGAGATCACCGGACGCGGCCAACTCGAGCAGGCTCCCCGGGTCGGTCAGCGGCGGGGAGGCTGGCTCGGACACGGCGACCAGTCTAGTGCCAGCCGGCTCGTGACCGCGCGACGGCGGCGCGGGTGGTCGACCCGGTGGCCGCGCCGACGGTCTGCGGGTGACCTGGAGGGTCATGCCGCCACCACCCGGAACGTGCGGTTGTGCCAGCCGGTGGCGCCGCTGGGTACGGGATCCCTGCGCTCCTCAGACTGGACCTCACCGGTCGAGTCGGTGGCCCGGACGTGCAGGGTGTGCAGGCCCGGTTCGGCGTCCCAGACCCACGACCACATGCGCCACGTGTCCACCGAGTACTCGTCCGCCAGTCGGGCGTCCTGCCACGGCCCGTCGTCGACCCTCACCTCCACCCGGTCGATGCCGCGGCGCTGCGCCCACGCGGTCCCGGCGACGACCGTCGGTCCGGGCGGCAACTCCGCCAGCGGGGCGGGACGGTCGATACGGCTCGCGGTGCGGATCGGGCCGGGCTCCGCCCAGCCGCGGTCGGTCCAGTACGCGCTGGCCCGGTCGAAGCGGGTGACCTCCCAGTCCACGACCCACTTGGTGGCCGAGACGTACCCGTACAGGCCGGGGACCACCTGGCGGACGGGGTAGCCGTGCTCGAACGGCAGCGGCTCGCCGTTCATCCCCACTGCCAGCAGGGCGTCGCGGCCGTCCGTCAGAGCCTCGAGTGGCGTCCCGGCCGTCCAGCCGTCGACCGACGTCGACAGCAGCATGTCGGCCTCGGGCAACGGACCCGCCTCGGCGAGCAGGTCGGCGATGGGGAACCCGGTCCAGGTCGCGGTACCCACCAGGTCCCCGCCGACCTCGTTCGACACGCAGGTCAGGGTCACGATTCGATCGCGGGCCTCGCGGTCCACGAGCGTCTGCCAGTCGAGCTCGATCTCCCGCTCGACCATCCCGTGAACCCGCAGCCGCCACTCGGTGGTGCTCAGGGACAGCACGCGAAGGGCGGTGTCGATGCGGTAGAACTCGGCGTTGTCGGTGAGGAACGGTGTCACGCCCGGCGCGTCGGGCACGACGCCCGGCGGAACCGGGGCGGCCGCGTTGCGGGCGAGTACCCGCGGCAGTCGCAGACCGGTGCGTTCGGCGACCGCGTCGGCGGCCCGGCGGGTCAGCGCGATGCCCGTGGTGCCGGCGGCGGCGATCACGGCGACAGCGGACCCGGCCAGAACGAGGAAGCGTCGGCGGTCGGGTGCGGGCCGGTCGCCCAGCCGCGCTCCGGGCTGCGGCGTCGGCGCCGACGGTGGCGTCGACGCGGGCGGCCCCGCCTCCGAGGAGGTGGCTGCGGACGGTCGGGACCCGGCCTCTGCCGTGAACAGGGTCCCGATGAGGGCTCGGAGCGCCACGACGGCGACGACCACGCCGAGCAGGGTCGGTACGGCCCACAGCGGCCCGGCAGACGGGCGGGCCAGCGCCGCCACCATGCCGACGAGGCCGAAGACGACCAGGACGGCGCTCCCGGCGGGGCGACGCGGACGCTCGACGAGGCCCGCCACCACGCCCGTGACGAGGAGGATGGCCGCCAGGCCGAGCATCAGCGCGGGCTTGTCCGCGGTGCCGAGCGCGTCGATCGTCACCTCGCGCACGGCCGCCGGTGCGCGGTCGACCACGGAGTCGGCGACCGCGAGGAATGGGGACGAGCCCGGGGCGACGAATCCCGCCATGGCGTGCCCCACCGCGACGGCGAGGCCGGTGGCGAGGAGGCCCGAGGCGGCCCGAGCGACCGCCCTGGGTCGTTGCTCTGTGCTGTCCATGCCAGGAGTTCGGAGCCGGGGTCCCGGTGGACCGGTACGAAACAAATTCCCTACGGCACCCATCCGGACCGGATGGCCCGCCGAAGCACTGGTGACCCACTGCACAGAGGCCCGCCAACTCGGCGGGGCCCTACCGAAAGGAAACGCACCATGGGCATCACGATCTCCCGGCGCGTCGCGTCGATCGCCGCGGCCGCCGCGGTCTCCGGTCTCGTCCTCGCCGGCTGCTCGAGCGACGAGGGAAGCGATACGGAGAACACCGCCGAGGGCACCGCCACCTCGGTCATGACCACCACGTCGGCGAGCGAGACCTCCACCATGGAGTCGGAGCCTGCCGGCATGCTCGTCGGCGCGGGCTGCGCGGACTACGCCGAGGCCAACCCGGAGGGCCCGGGCTCGGTCGAGGGTATGGCAATGGAGCCCGTCGCCACCGCCGCCTCCAACAACCCCATGCTCACCACGCTCACCTCGGCCGTCTCGGGCGGCGTCAATCCGGAGGTCGATCTCGTCGACACCCTGAACAGCGGCGAGTACACCGTGTTCGCCCCGATCGATGACGCCTTCGCGCAGATCGACGAGGCCACGATGCAGTCGCTGCAGACCGACGCCGACCTGCTCACCGGCATCCTGACCTACCACGTGGTGGAAGGTCAGGCCGCGCCCGATCAGGTCGTCGGCGAGCACACCACTCTCAACGGTGCGCAGCTCGAGGTCACCGGCTCGGGTGACGAGCTCATGGTCAACGGCGCCGGCGTCGTCTGCGGCGGCGTCCAGACCGAGAACGCCACCGTCTACCTCATCGACCAGGTGCTCATGCCCGAGGAGTGAGCAGACCGGCGTCCGGTGCCCTGAACACCTGACGCCACCTGCGGCAGGTGCCCTGAACACCCCGCCGAGGGCATCAGTGGGAGCCCTGAACTCCCACGCAACGCGACCCGGGCCCGGGCCGACGCCACGTCGGTCCGGGCCCAGTCGCGTCAGAACCAGTCGTCGCGCATGTCCAGCGTCGTGCGGTCGCCGGCGGCCAGCAGGTCGAACTTGGCGTCGACGATCGGCAGCTCGCGGCGCAGGAAGTACTCGGCCGCCTTGAGCTTGCCGGCGGCGAAGGCGTCGGCGCCGGCACCGCCCGCCACCCGGTCACCCAGCGCGAGCAGCTGCTCGATCCAGATCCACGCGATCACCACGTGGCCGGTCGCCTCGAGGTACTCGGTGGCGTCGGCGAGGAACGCCTCCGGGTCGGTCGCGCCGACCTCAGCGAGCGAAGTGGTGACCTCGATGAGCCGGGTGACGCGCGGGCGCAGCAGCGAGGCCAGCTCGGCGACGACCCCACCGGCCGCGGCCGCCCGATCGCAGCTCTGGGTGATCCGCCCGGTGAGCGCTGTCAGTCCGGCGCCGCCGCCGGCGAGGACCTTCCGGCCGAGCAGGTCCTGCCCCTGGATGCCGTGGGTGCCCTCGTGGATCGGGTTGAGGCGGTTGTCGCGGTAGTGCTGTTCGACGTCGTAGTCGATCGTGTACCCGGCCCCGCCGAGCACCTGCACCGCCAGCTCGTTGGCCTTGAGGCACCACTGTGACGGCCACGATTTGGCGATCGGGGTGAGGACGTCCAGAAGCGTCTTCGCGGCCATCGACTCCTCCGGCGAGCCCGTCTTCTCGTCGTCGACCAGTCTCGCGCAGAACAGGCACAGCGCCAGCGCGCCCTCCACGTACGACTTCTGGGCGAGCAGCATCCGCCGCACGTCCGTGTGACGGGTGAGCATCACCTGCGGCGTCGACGGATCGGCGCCGGCGGGCCGGCCCTGGGGCCGGTTGCGCGCGTAGTCCAGCGACTTGAGGTAGCCGGTGTAGCCGATCGCGGTGGCACCCAGGCCCACGCCGAGCCGGGCCTCGTTCATCATGGTGAACATCTTCTTGAGGCCGGTGTTCTCCTCGCCCACGAGGTACCCGACCGCGCCCGGCCGCCCGCCGGGGGTGTGTATGCCCTGCCCGAGGGTGGGCATGGTGTTGACCGTGCCGCGGAAGCCCATCTTGTGGTTGAGGCCGGTGATGACGATGTCGTTGCGCTCACCGAGCGAGCCGTCGTCGTCGACGAGGTACTTGGGCACGATGAACAGGCTGATGCCGCGGGTGCCGGCGGGGGAGCCGGGCACCTTGGCCAGGACGAGGTGGACGATGTTCTCGGCCATCTGGTGCTCGCCGCCGGAGATCCACATCTTCTGGCCGAACAGGCGGTAGGTACCGTCGGGCTGCGGCTCGGCGCGGGTGGTGATGTCGGCGAGGTTGGAGCCGGCGTGCGGCTCGGACAGGCACATCGTGCCCGTGTACCGGCCTTGGATCATCGGCTCGACGTACGTCCGGATCTGCTCGTCGGAGCCGTGTGCGAGCAGCAGGTTGGCGTTGCCGGTGGTGAGCAGCGGATAGGCGGCCGTGGAGATGTTGGCCGCGTAGAACCAGGCCATGCACGCCAGGTACGCGGTGTAGGGCAGTTGCATGCCGCCGACCCGCTCGTCCATCGCCGCGCCCACGAGGTCGGCCTCGGCGAACTTCGCCAGCGCCTCGCCGATCTCGGGGATGAGCTCGACCTCCTCGCCCACGAGGCGGGGCTCGGTGAGGTCGGCCTTGCGGAAGTGGGGCGCGAAGTACGTCTCGGCGAGCTCGGCCGACAGGTCCAGCACGGCGTCGATCGTGTCGCGGGAGTGGTCGGTGTAGCGCTCGCGCCCGGTCAGCTCGGACACCCGCAGCCAGTCGTGCAGGAGGAAGTCGAGGTCGGCGCGGGACAGGAGGTGGGAGGGGGTCATGCTCCGCAGGTTACTCGCGGGTGGCGCGAGCGAACTTCCGACCCATCTCGGTCATCGTCTTCTCGTAGGCGGCGGGCATCAGCCGCTTGCCGCGGTAGGAGCGCCGCGCCTCGGGGTCGGGGAGGATGAGGAACTGCTTGGCGTCCAGGCCCGTCATCACCTCGGAGGCGATCTCGTCGGCGCCCCGCTCGGAGCGGTCGATGAGCTTGCTCGCGAACCCGCTGGCGGCGGGGTCGGAGGCGTTGAGACTGGAGGCGAGGTTGGTGCGGAAGAAGGACGGGCACAGCACCGACACGTCCACGCCGAACGGCTCGAGCTCCCACCGCAGGCTCTCGGAGATCGCCACGACCGCCGCCTTGACCGCCGTGTAGGAGGACATGGTGGGCGGGTGGACGAGGCCGGCGAGAGAAGCGGTGTTGACGAGGTGACCGCTGCCCTGCGCCTTGAGCATCGGGACGAAGGTGCGGCATCCGCGCGCGACGCCGAGCAGGTTGATGTCGACGATCTGCCGCCAGTCGTCCTCGGTGAGCATCTCGATGCGGCCGCCCTGGGCGATACCGGCGTTGTTGACGAGCACGTCCAGGCCGCCCCAGATCTGCTCGACCTCGGCGCGTGCGGCCTGCCACTCGTCCTCCGAGCGCACGTCGAGCCGGAGGTAGTGGGCGTCGGCGGGCACGGAGTCGGGGCGGTCGTCGGTGGGGGCGAGGTCGGCGATGATCACCCGGTCGCCGCGCTCGAGGAACGCCGTCGCCAGGGCCAGACCGAGGCCGGAGGCGCCGCCGGTGACGAGGACGCGGCGGTGGGTGTCGGCGGGGGAGGGGGACGACGACGAGAAGGGCAGTCGATCGAGTCCGGGCAGCGGCAGGGCGGACAGGGAGACCGCGGGCAGGGGGAGGGCGGGGAGGGGGACCTTGGGAAGGCGCATGGGCCGAAACTACCCGTTTCAGCGTGCCGACAGCGGAGCCGGTTGCCCTGCGGCGCCGAGGAAGTCGGCGGCCATCTCCACCGCGGGGGCCGAGGAGTCGGCGCCCTCGATGAGCACGGCCACGGCGATGTCGCCTGTCGAGCCGACGAACCAGCCGTGCGACGGGCCGCTGCCGACCTCGGCGGTGCCGGTCTTGCCGCCCAGGCCGGGGACCGCTCGGGCGGCGGTCGCGGTGCCGGACTGCACGGTCTGCACCATGTACCGGCGCAGGGTGTCCACGACGGCCGGGGGCAGTGGCTCGGGCGAGGCGGCGGCCACCGCGGGCATTCCCGCGACGACCTGCGGCAGGATCATCCGCCCACCGTTCGCGACCGAGGCCTGCATGACGGCCAGGCCGAAGGGGCTGGCCAGGACCTCGCCCTGCCCGATCGACGCTTCGACACGCGCCGGGCCGCGCTCGGTGACGGGCACCGAGCCGGTGAACCACGACGAGCTCATCCCCGGGCCGGAGAACCCGACGCCCAGGCCCAGCTGCGCGGCCGTGTCCTTCATGGCGGTCGGCTCGAGCCGGTCGCTGATGACGGCCTGGCTCGTGTTGCAGGAGCGGGCGAAGGCGGTCTCCAGGGGCACCGGGCCCAGGTTGAAGTCGTCGTCGTTGGGGATCGTGCGGCCCGAGACGGTGATCGAGGCCGGGCACGGCACGATCTCGTCGGGACCGACGGCGCCGGACTGCAACGCGGCGGCCGTGGTGACCACCTTGAACGTGGAGCCGGGCGGGAAGCGGCCCTCGAGCGACACGGGCCCCTGCTGGTCGGCGGCGGAGTTCTGCGCCACGGCCAGGATCCCGCCGGTCGAGGGCTGGATCGCGACGATCGACGCCGCCAGCCCGGTGCCGGCCACCGCGTCCGTCGCGGCCTGCTGCACGGATATCTGGACGGTGGAGACGAGGTCCTCGACCTCCCCGACCGGCGCGCTGCCGAGCTCGATCGGTTCGACGCCCGGGTTGACGATCTCTGCACGCCACCCGCCCTCGGCCTGCAGCGCCGCGAGCCACGCGTCGGGCAGTCCGTCCAGCACCGGGGAGCGGAGCTCGCGGTCGGTGCGGATCAGCTGGCCCTGTTCGGGCAGGCTCACGCCGGGGACCGCGGCGAGTCGCTCGCGGATCGGGTCGATGTCGCTGGGCCGCAGCGCGACCACCTGGTACGGCTGGTCGCCGGCCTGCGCCATGCCGTCGCGGATCGACTGCCCGGTGATGGTCGGGGCGGCCGCGCTCACCAGGGCCGCGACCGCGTCGGCGCTCCCGGCGGCGTCGGGGGCGAGCGTCACCGCCGTGACCGGAGTCCATTGCAGCAGCGGCGCGCCCGTCCGGTCGAGGACGGACGTGTCGTAGTCGAGGATTTCGGAGAACGCCAGGTAGCCACCCGGTTCGAGACGGGTGTCGAGGATAGTCGGCGCCCACTTTACCTTCCACTGGTCGTCCACCTTGGTCGTGGCGGCCTCACCCGTGGTCGTGGCCACGCGCGGGGCGGGCGACGGCTCACCGCCCCCGCCGGCCGGGTCGGCGCCGCCCTCGTCGTCGTCACCCTCACCCCCGCCGCCTCCGGCGACGCCCATGTCCCACGTGATCTCCACGGGCACGGGGTCCTTGTCGGGGCGCCGGTCCCCCTCGGGCGTGTCGATCGTCAGGGTCGGCGTGAACCCCATCGACTCGATGTTCGCGGCGAGCGTCTCCTCCGCGGCGGCCGGGTCGGTGGTCATCGCGGCCGCCCCGGCGACGTCGCCGGCCTCGAGCGCGGAGAGGAACTGCTGGAGCTCGTCGGAGCCGGTGTCCCCGGTCAGCGCCGCGCAGCCGGTTCCCCCGAGGGCCACGGTCAGCACGGCGGCGACCACACCGGAGGCGGTGCGGCCGCGCCGACGGCGGGTCGTGCGGAAGGCGGGCGCGGTCGTCATCTCTCCACGAAACCAGATTCCGGCCGCGTCCGCCCGTCGTGTGGTCGGCGCCGCCGCCGGTCCGCCACGTACCCTCGGGCCACATGAGCGACAGCCGCCCCGCGCGGGCACCCGCCGACCGTCCGGGCGCCTCGCCGGTGACCGCCGGCCTCGCGCGAGTCCTCGACGACCTCGTCCGGGTGCCGGGCACCAACTACCGCGTGGGGCTGGACCCGGTGATCGGCCTCGTGCCGGTGGTGGGTGACGCGGTGGGCACGGTGGTCGCCGCGGCCGTGTTCGCCGAGGCCGTGCGCAATCGCATCCCCGTCCACCTGCTGTTCCGCATGGGGTGGAACTACCTGGTCGACGCCGCGCTCGGCGTGGTGCCCCTCGTCGGCGACGTCGCCGACGTCGCGCACAAGGCCACCTCCAAGAACCTTCGGCTGGTGGACCGCGCCATCGCCGAGGGGCGCCGCGTGGACACCGACGCCCGCGGCTACCTGCTGCGGGCGATCGGCGCCGTGGGGCTCATCCTGCTGGTGCTCCTCGGCCTGGTGGGCCTGGCGCTGTGGGGACTGCTCAGGCTCATCGGCCTGGTGTTCTGACCCGCGCCGCGCCGACGGGGAACGCCCCCGGGAGGCCAGTCCTCCCGGGGGCGTGTCGTCGCGGTGCGTGGGTCAGGCCGAGGTGACCGGCAGGAGGCGCCGGACCACGTCGTCGAGCGTGAGGACGCCCCGCACCTCGGAGACGTGGGTGCCCGGGTGCCCACCGGACTGTTCGACGACGACGAGGTGGGCGCGCGCCTCACGCATCCGGCGGAACGCCTCGGCGACCGTCAGATCGTGCTCGAGTGACAGGCTCGGCCGCATGAGTTCCCGGGCCGTGGCGTCGCCGTCGACGTTGATCGCGTCCCGCGCGTGGACCACGCCGACCGCGGTGTCGTCCTCGAGGACCAGCAGGCGCAGATGGCCGGTGCGGCGCGCGGTGTCGAGAATCTCCTCTGGGCCCGCGTCGACGCCGACCGAGGACATCTCCTCGGGCGCGGCGGGCTGATCGAGGTCGCGCTCGCCGAGCAGGTCGCCCACGGTGAGCTCCTGCAGTTCGAGGGCGCTGAGCAGCTGCCGCTGATGGGTGTCGTCGAGCGTCCCGGCCTCGCCGGAATGCCGGACGAGCTCACGCAGCGAGTCGGCGTCCTGACCCGCGGACACCTCGTCCCTCGACTCGACCCCCAGCCGGTGCAGGATGTTGTTCGCCATGGCGTTGAGGGCGACCAGGAGCGGACGGGTGAGCCAGAGGAACGCCCGCATCGGAATCGCCAGCAGGGTGGCCGAGTACTCGGGGTGGGTGATGGACCACGACTTGGGGGCCATCTCGCCCACCACGAGGTGCAGGAACGTGACGATGATCAGCGCGAGGATGAACGCGATGACGTCGGCGGTCCACAGCGGGAGCCCCCATCCGGCGAACACCGGGGTGAGCCAGTGGTGCACGGCGGGCTTGGTGATGGAGCCCAGCGCCAGCGCGCACAGCGTGATGCCGAGCTGGGCGCCGGCGAGCAGGAGCGTCAGCTCGGACGCGTTCTTCAGAGCCGCGCGGGCGGCGGCACTGTGCGCGGCGTCGTCCTCGAGCCGGTGCCGGCGGGCGGAGATGAGCGAGAACTCGACGGCCACGAAGAACGCGGACGCCGCGATGAGCAGGACGGTCGCCACCAGGACGACCCAGGGGTTGCTCATGATCCCACCGTCGGCGTCGGCGGCGAGAAGGGTGGTGGTGGGGGTCATCGTGCGGCCTCCTCGACCACGACGTGCAGTTCCGCGGGGACGCGGCGTTCGATGCGGCGGACCTCGGTCCGCAGGACGCGATCGGCGGAGATCTCCTCGAGGACGTCCGTGTCCGGCAGCGGGATGTCGACGCGGGCGCCGACGTCCGGCAGGTCGCCGATCGTCTCGATGACCAGGCCGCCGAGTGTCTCGGCGTCGACCTCGGGGAGGGTGATGTCGAGGAGACGCTCCACCTCGTCGAGGTGCGTGTCGCCGGTGAGGATCCAACCCAGCCCCTCACTGACAGGGACGTCCGCGGCCTGCGGGTCGTGCTCGTCCGCGATCTCGCCGACGATCTCCTCGGCCATGTCCTCCATGGTCACGACGCCGGCGAACCCGCCGTACTCGTCCACGACCACGGCCATCTCGGAGTTCTGGGCGCTCAGTCGGGCCGCCACCTCGGGCAGCGGCAGCGACGTGGGCACCCGGATCGGGGCGCGCATCACCGTCGACACCTGGGTCAGCGAGCCGTCGGTGTCGTCGCCACAGAGCACGAGGAGGTCGTGCAGGTCGACGATGCCGATCACGTCGTCGGAGTCCTCGCCCACCACGGGGTAGCGGGTGTGTCCCGTCGCCATCTTGGACAGCACCTCGTCGACGGAGTCCTCGGCGCGGACCACGTCGGTGCGCGAACGCGGGATCATCGCGTGCTCGGCCGGCTGCCCGGGGAAGTCGAGCATCCGGTCGAGGAGCCGACTGAGCTCGGGGGAGAGTTCGCCGGCCTCGCCCGACTCGGCGACGATGTGCTCAAGGTCGCGAGCGGTGGCCGAGTGCTCCTTGTCGTGCACGGGCTCGATGCCGACCGCCTTGAGCAGCGCCTCGGAGGCCTTGTCGAACAGGCCGATGATCCAGCCGAACACGGCGAGGTAGATGGCGGTGGACCGGGCCAGCCACCGGGCCACGGGCTCGGGCTTGGCGATCGCGAGGTTCTTCGGCACGAGCTCGCCGAAGAGCATCTGGACCACGGTCGAGAACAGCAGTGCCAGGATCGTGCCCACACCGACGCCGACGGCCTGCGGCACCGAGGCCAGGCCGAGGAGGTCACCGATCGCCCGGCCGATGAGCGGCTCGGCGACGTACCCCACGACGAGGGTGGTGACGGTGATCCCGAGCTGTGCGCCCGAGAGCATGAACGACGTGCGTCTGGTGACGCCGAGGACCCGCTCGGCGACGGGGTCGCCCTTCTCGGCCGCCGCCCCCATGCGGGAGCGGTCGACGGCCATGAAGGCGAACTCCTGGGCCACGAAGTAGCCCGTCAGCGCGGTGATCGCCAGTACGACCACGACGCCCACTAGTAGTGAGAGCGCGATGCTCATCCGGTGTGCCCCCTTCCGTGAAGGGGGCTGGTAGATCGGGCCGGGGTGTCGGCTCGGCTCACTGGAGGTGCTCCTGCGCTCATCGGGTTGCACCCCGGGCCGGTCGCCCGAGGGTTGATTTCTCCGATTGTCCTGTCCCGGGTGGGAAATGTCGACTCCCACCTGTGGGGCGAGATCGACGGCACAGTTTGTCCCGCAGGAAAAGCAGGAGTAGCACTGTCTGTCATGACAACTCGGAATGCCGAGGTGGCTCTCGCCGATACGGACCGCAGGTTCTTCGGCCATCCACTCGGATTGGCGAACCTGTCGGGTATCGAACTGTGGGAGCGTTTCAGCTTCTACGGCATGCAGGGCCTGCTGGCGTACTACATCTACTACGCGGTCGCGGACGGTGGCCTCGGGTACTCCGAACAGATCGCGGCGTCGATCGTCGGTGCTTACGGCGGTCTGGTCTACGCCTCCGCGATCCTCGGCGGCTGGATCTCGGATCGCCTGTTCGGCGCCGAACGGACCCTGTTCGGGGCGGCCGTGCTCATCATGCTCGGCCACCTGTCCCTGGCCCTCGTGCCGGGCCCCGTCGGGCTGGGGATCGGCCTCGTGTTCGTGGGCGTCGGCGCCGGCACGCTCAAGGCCACCACCTCGACCGTGGTCGGCGACATGTACCGGCGGACGGACGACCGGCGTGACGCCGCGTTCTCCATCTACTACATGGCGGTGAACATCGGTGGCCTCACCGGCCCGCTGATCACCGGGGTGCTGTGGCACGCCAATGGATTCCACTGGGGATTCGGCGCCGCGGCGGCGGGAATGGCGATCGGCCTCATCCAGTACGTCGCGGTGCGTGGCGCCACGCTCAAGGGCGTCGGGGCCGTCGTGCCCGACCCGCTCCCGCGGCCGCAGCGGGTCCGGGCCCTGGTCATCGGCGTGGTCGTGGTGGTGCTCGTCGCGACAGCGCTGGCCCTGGGCCTCATTCCGCTGGAATCCCTGGCGGACATCGTCACCGCGATCGCCGTGGTGGGCGCCGTCGCACTGTTCGCGCTGCTGATCACCAGCCCCAAGACGCAGCCCGACGAGCGAAGCCGGGTCGTCTCGTTCATCCCCATGTTCATCGCGTCGGTGGCGTTCTGGGCGCTCTTCCAGCAGCAGTTCACGGTGATCGCGATCTACTCGGACCAGCGTCTCGACCGCAACCTGGGTGGCTGGGAGATGCCGGCGAGCTGGGTCCAGTCCATCAACCCGCTGTTCATCATCATCTTCGCCGCGGTCTTCGCGACCCTGTGGGTCAAGCTCGGCAGCCGTCAGCCCTCGAGCCCGATCAAGTTCGCGCTCGCGAACCTCATCATGGGCATCGCCTACCTGGTGTTCCTGTTCTTCGTCGGCAGCGTCGCGACGCCGCTGCTCGGCATCGTCGGTATCCTGTTCCTGTTCACCATGGCCGAGCTGCTGCTCTCGCCGGTCGGGCAGTCGCTGTCGACCAAGCTCGCACCGGAGGCCTTCAAGACGCAGATGGTCGCGCTGTTCTTCCTCAGCGTCTCCATCGGCAGTGCGCTGTCCGGCGTGCTCGCGGGGTACTACGACCCGAACGACGCCGGGGCTGAGCGCAACTACTTCCTGGTGCTCGGCGTCGCGTCGATCGTCCTGGCCGGGATCATCGCCGCGCTGTCGCCGTGGATCCGCAAGAACATGATGGGCGTGCGCTGACGCACGACCCCTGACGCGCCCGGGTCGACCCGCCCGGCTAGTCAGCCGAGCCCGTCTGCCAGACCTCCCACGGAACCGACCAGTCACCGTTCTGCCAGACCTCCAGCTCGGGTCCGCCCGTGCCGCGCACCTCGACGACATCCCCGGTGACCGCCTGGTCGAAGTACCACTTCGCGTCCGCGGGCGAGAGGTTGAGGCAGCCGTGCGAGGTGTTGGTGTTGCCCTGGGCCCACATCGACGACTCGAGGGCGTGGAAGTAGATGCCGTCGTTGGAGATGCGGACGCCGTGATCGACGGTGACCCGATAGCCGGCGGACAGGGGCAGGCCGTAGGTCGTGGAGTCCATCAACACCGAGCTGGACTTGTCCAGGACGGTGTAGGTCCCCGGCTGGGTCCAGAAATGCATGGTCACGCCGCCGTACGTGGCCCAGCCGCCCTTGCCCATGGAGGTGGGCATGGTCTTGAGCAGTTCGCCGTTGCGGTACACGGAGACCGTCTTGGTCGCGTCGTCGGCGATCGCGATGCGCCGGTCGCCGATAGTGAAGTCGGCTTCCGCGCCGGCACCGCCCCACTGGTCGCCACCGAGGTCGCGCCCCTCGGTGTCGAGTTCGACCCGCACTCGGGTGCCGGTCTCGTAGTAGTCCTTCGGACGCCAGTGTGCCGAGGAGTCGTCGGCCCAGAACCAGTTGCCCTCCACCTCGGGCGAGGTGGTGACCTTCATGTGTTTCTCAGCTTCTCTGCGGTCCGCGATGGGCTGGTCGAACTTCGCCACGATGACGATTCCGACGCCGTACTCACGGTCCGACTGCAGGGTCCCGCCTCCGGTCGTGGTCAGGGTCGGGGTCACGACGGCCGCCGGGTCGGCCATGCTGAACGTCCGTGTGTCCGTCCTGGTCCCGCCGACCGCACCCTCGTAGGTGATCTCCAGGGTATAGGTGCGCCCGAACCCGAGTGTGACGGCCGGCTCCCACTCCGATCCGTCACGCGAGATTTCGCCCTCGATCCGCTTGCCGGCGTCGTTGGTGAGCACCGCGTTCGTGATGGTGCCGTTCTCGACGGTGGCCCGGACGCCGTCGACCACGGCGACGTCCGTGGCGCCGTCGGCGGGGACGACCTCCAGTGCCGCCGGGGCGGGCGCCTGCGCGCTGGGCTCGGTGGGGGTCGTCTCCCCGGCGGAGCCCGTGGGCACCGGGATGGTGCACCCGGCGACGACGAGGATCAGCGCGAAGAGTCCGGCGAGCAGGGCGAGGGGGCCCGTCACCGCCGGAAGAGAGGGGGTTCCAGACCTGGACAGGGACATGCATCAACTCCGAAGCGACAAGCGTGGGGCATCCGGTGAATCACGGCTTATGTCGACATGATGCACTCCGTGTCCGACACGGAGCGAATCCGAAACGGCCGGCCGCCCACTCGTTGTGGAGTTGTGACCGTCGTGGGGCCCGCGCGATGGCGGAAGCCGGTCGGTGGGGATGCGTTCGGACGGGTACAACGGAGGCCATGAGTATCGATCGACCAGTGACCATCATCGGCGGCCACGGCAAGGTCGCCCTCCGCACCGCCCGGATCCTGTCGGACGCGGGCGCAGAGGTGCGCTCGGTGATCCGCAACCCGGACCACGCCGACGACATCCGGGCGGCGGGCGCCACCCCTGTGGTGGCGGACGTCGAGAAGCTCGACGTCGAGGGCCTCCGCGAGGTCGTCCGCGGCAGCGGCTCCGTCGTCTGGTCCGCCGGCGCGGGCGGCGGCAATCGCGACCGCACCTACGCGGTCGATCGCGACGCGGCGATCCGCTCGATGGACGCGAGCGTCGCCGAGGGCGTGGAGCGCTACGTCATGGTGTCCTACGACGGCGCCGGACCCGATCACGGCGTGCCGGAGGACAACGCGTTCTTCCCGTACGCCGAGGCCAAGGCGGCGGCCGACGCCCACCTGCGCGAGTCCGATCTGCAGTGGACCATCCTGGGGCCCGGCGCGCTGACCGACGAGCCCGGTGGCGAGATGATCGGGATGGGAGCGGACAAGCGCGAGGACCGGGCGACCAGTCGGGACACGGTCGCCGAGGTCGTCGCCGCCGTCCTGCGCCGGCCCGACACCGTCCGCCGCACCATCGAGTTCTCCGACGGGGACACCCCGATAGGCGAGGCCCTGACGAGGGACTAGCGCCGCGTTATCCTCACCGGATGAGGATCCTGGTGGGAGGTTCGTGGATCACCGTGATCTGCGCACTGCTCACCGCGTCGTGGAGCGTCCCGCAGTACATCATCACAGACACCGTCACGCTCAACTCCCATCCGTTGTTCGTGGTGCTGTTCTTGTTCCCGGCGCAGATCGGCGTGCCGGTGTGCCTGTTGGTGGCGCTCAACTCGCTGCTGATGGGCCTCCGTCGTCAGCTCACCACGATGCCGCGGCGGTTCCTCGCGGGAGGCCAGCTCGTGACGGTCATCCTGCTGGGGATCTGCGCGGCACTGCTGATCTCGCCCACCGCATTCGGTCGGGAGTTCATCGTCATGGCGCTGGCGTTCCAGGTGGGCCAGGTGCTGGTCGCGTTCGGGCTGGTCCTGCACCTGCTCCGCCGGCGTCGTCATCGCCGTGCGGCGGAGGGCGCCGGCGTCGGCTGAAACGTCCGGCGCGCGCGTCGGCTGAACCCTCCGGCGCGCGCGTCGGCTGAGCCGAGCGGGGCACGCGCGCAGTGGTGGGCTGACACTATGGACCGCATGCGTGCCATCCACATCTCCAGCCATGACGGACCCGCCGCCCTCGAGGTGGTCGATCTTCCTGAGTCGGAGCCCGGCGCGGTCCTGATCGACGTCCACGCCGCCGGCGTGACGTTCCCCGAGGTGCTCCAGACCCGTGGCAGGTACCAGATCTCGCCGCCTCTGCCCTTCATCCCGGGCTCGGAGGTCGCGGGCGTGGTGCGGTCCGCGCCCGAGGGATCGGGATTCGCCGCGGGGGACCGCGTGTGCGCGTTCCCCGGTCTGGGTGGCTTCGCCGAGGTTGTGGCGACCGAGCCGTCCCAGGTGTTCCACCTGCCGGAGAACCTCAGCTTCGTCCAGGGCGCGTCGATCCCGATGAACGTGCTCACCGTCCACTTCGCGCTGGCCCACCGCGGTCGGCTGCAGCCGGGCGAGACGGTGCTCGTGCACGGCGCGGGCGGCGGGATCGGTATCGCCGCCACCCAGTTCGCCACCGCCCTGGGTGCCCGCGTCATCGCGGTGGCCTCCACCGAGGAGAAGCGGGAGCTCGCTCGCAAGGCCGGCGCGACCGATGTCATCGCGCCGGAGGGGTTCAAGGACGCCGTGAAGGAGCTCACGGGCGGTCAGGGCGTCGACATCGTCGTCGACCCCGTAGGCGGTGACCGGTTCACCGACTCCATCCGCGCGCTGGGCCAGGAGGGGCGGATCCTCGTCATCGGCTTCACGGCAGGCGAGATCCCCACGGTCAAGGTCAACCGCCTGCTGCTGGGTAACAAGAGCGCGGTGGGCGTCGGCTGGGGCGAGTACTGGATGTCCAACCCCGGCTACCTGCAGAAGCAGTGGGCCGAGGTCGAGCCGCTGCTGGCCTCGGGCCGGCTCGACCCTCTCGTCGGTGCGGAGTTCCCGCTCGAGAACGCCGCCGAGGCGCTCGAGCTCATGGACGGCCGCGGCGCGGTGGGCAAGATCGTCCTGACCACCGGCCGCTGACCCGGGCCGGCGCCGGGGCGCGCCGGGGTGGGGCGGGTGCGGGGCCGGGCGGCGTCAGCGCACCAGGGCCTGCAACCGCCGCCCGGCCTCCGCGAGCACCTCGGGTCGCTTGCAGAACGCGAACCGCACCAGGTGCGACCAGTCGTCGGTGAACGCGTCGGTGAACGGCGCGAACGGCACCGCCGCCACCCCGACCTTCTCGGGGAGCTCGAGGCACCACGCCGCCGCGTCGGTCACCCCGAGCGGGCCCGGATCGGCGGTCAGGAAGTACGTGCCCTGTGCGACGACGAGGTCGAACCCGACCCCCGTGAGGATCTCGGCCAGCTCGTCCCGCCGGGCCTGCATGTCCTCCCGCAGCGTCGCGATCCACCCCTGCTCGTGGCGCAGGGCGTGCGCGACGGCCGGCTGCAGCGGCGAGGCGACGGTGAAGCTCATGTACTGCCGCGCGGTGCGCGCCCCTTCGACGAGGTCCGCCGGCCCGGTGAGCCACCCGATCTTCCAGCCCGTGCAGTTGAGCAGCTTCCCCGCGCTGGAGATCCGCAGCGTCCGCTCCGCCATCCCGGGCAGCGTGGCGATCGAGACGTGCTCGACCCCGTCGTACGTGAGATGGGAGTACACCTCGTCGGAGATCGCGATCGCGTCGAACTCGTGGCACAGGGCCGCGATCTCCTCGAGGTCCTCCCGCGGCAGCACGGCGCCCGTGGGATTGTGCGGCGTGTTGACCAGCACGGCCCGCGTCCGCGGTGAGAACGCGTCCCGCAGCGAGTCCACGTCGAGTCGGATATGGCCGCCCGAGCGGACCAACCGCGCGGCGCGACGGGTGGCGCCGGCCATCGCCACCGCGGCCACGTAGGAGTCGTAATACGGCTCGATGACGACCACCTCGTCGTCGTTCTCCACCAGGCCCACCACCGCGGCGGCGATGGCCTCCGTCGCGCCGACCGTCACCAACGTCTCGGTGTCCGGATCGTGCACCAGGCCGGTGCGCGCGGTCTCGTCGGCGACGATCGCGTGACGCAGCTCGGGGATCCCCATGCCGGGCGGGTACTGGTTGTGGCCGTCGCGCAGGGCGCGCACCGCCGCCTCGATCATCGACTCCGGCCCGTCCGTGTCCGGGAACCCCTGTCCCAGGTTGATCGCGTCGAACTGCGTTGCCAGGCGCGAGACCTCGGTGAAGATCGTCGTGGCGTGGGGCGCGAGTCTGCGGACCGTCATGGGGGAAGCCTAGGTGTGTTGACGGCGCCGGTGGCCGCGGGCCGGGCCGATACGATGGGCGGCATGTCCGAGCCCTTCTCCGCCGCCCCCGCTCCGATCGGTACCTCCCCCGCCCGTGCCAGCGGTGCCCGCTCCACCACGGTCGGCCCGTGCACGCAGCGCCGGGCCGTGCTGGCGGCCCTGCCCGGGATCATCCTGCTGCCGGGCATCGCCTCCGCGTGCGGGATGACCGAGCCGGCCCAGCCGCCGTCGACCGTGCAGCAGACCACCACGGTGGCCGCGACCACCATCCCGGCCGCCGAGATCCCCGTCGGCACGGCCAAGCAGTTCAAGGCCGGCGACTCGACGGTCATCGTGGCCCAGCCCACCGAGGGCGAGTTCGTCGCCTACTCGGCGCGCTGCACCCACCAGGGCGGTGTCGTGCAGGTGATCGAGGGCATGACGCTGCGCTGTCCGCTCCACGGCGCCGAGTACGACGCCACCGACGGCCGCAACACGCTCGCCCCCGCGCCGCGTCCACTCGACGTCGTGCCGGTCAGCGAGTCCGGCGGACAGCTCGCCCTCGGCTGACGCTGACTGGAGCCGGTCGACGCCGGCCTACGACCCCGCGGCTTGCGGTGCATCCCGGGGCGGGGCGCGGCGCGGCCCCGACGCGGGTTGCGGCGCGGCCGCGTTCAGGGGTACAACAGGAACACGTTCTCAGGGCGGGGTGAAACTCCCCACCGGCGGTGATGTCGTCGACCCCATGGTCGGCGGCGAGCCCGCGAGCGCCCCGCACGCGCGGGGGTCAGCAGACCCGGTGTGATCCCGGGGCCGACGGTCATAGTCCGGATGGAAGAGAACCTCGCGTCACCCGATGCGGACCCGGCCGGCGACGGTCGTGGCCGGGCGGGCGTCGTGGCACAAGCCCTGGGCCGTCTGTGTAGAGCCCGTGAAAGGGGCACACGATGAGCCTCCTCGTCTCCTTCCTCGACGCGCAACTGGTGATCGGCGGAGTCCCGATCCTGTGGCGCGAGATCATCGGCAACGTCTTCGGCCTGGCCGCCGCGATCGGTGGCATGCGCCGCGTGGTGTGGGCGTGGCCGGTGGGGATCGTCGGCAACCTCACCCTGCTCACCGTCTTCCTCGGCGGCGTCTTCCACACCCCGCAGGACGTCGACCTCTACGGCCAGGCCGGCCGGCAGGTGATGTTCCTCGCGGTGGGCGTGTACGGCTGGTGGCAGTGGTCGCGGACGCGGCGGGCCAACGCGACCGCTGCTGCCGCGGCGGCCGCCCACGGTGGGCCCGTCGCTGACGCGCCCGCGGTACGACCGCACTGGGCGACGGGCCGTCAGAGGGCCGGGCTCGTGGTGGGGATGCTCGTCGGCACGCTGCTGTTCGGCTGGATCTTCGCGCAGCTCGGCTCGTGGGGCCCGTGGGCGGACGCGTGGATCTTCACCGGCTCGATCCTCGCGACCTACGGCATGGCCCGCGGCTGGACGGAGTTCTGGCTGTTGTGGATCGCGGTCGACGTCGTGGGCGTTCCGCTGCTGCTCAAGGCCGGCTACTACCCGTCGGCGGCGTTGTACCTCGTGTACGCGGCGTTCGTCATCTGGGGGTTCGTGGTGTGGTGGCGCGTCGACCTGGCGGAGCGAGCGGCGGCGGCCACGGCCGTCGGGAGGACGGAGTCGCTGGCGGAGCCGCAGCGGGCGTAGTCCCGCTGCCGGGTGCACACCGCTGCGTCGACCCGCCCTCCGATTCGCGATTCGCCCTCCGATTCACGATTCGCCCTCCGGAGTGCGCTCCGCGCTAGGAACTCCGCGGGCGGATCGTAATTCGAGGGGCCGATCGTAATCCGAGGGGCCGATCGTGATCCGGAGGGGCGGATCGCGAGCCCCGCGAACACCGAGCCCGACACTAGCGCTCCGGCCGTGGGTTCGGGAGTGCCCGCCCTTTCACGTCGCGCCACCTATCCGATCTCACGCTGCCTAAGGGGTCCGATAGGTGTCGCGTGATCAGATAGGTGGCGTTCGCAGGGGCAGTCACAAACCGCCGCTCACCGCCGCTGTCAGCGCGAACGGCCCCGCGGACGACCCCCGCGGACGTCGAGCTCGCGCGCGCTGTCAGTCGGCCCAGCGCCGCGCGTGCAGCAGGACGTCGATCGCGGTGGCCTTGCCGGCCGGCCGCAGGTCGTGGCGCAGGGAGATCACCTCGAGGCCCTCTGCACCGCGGGCGAGGTCGGCGACCCCGGGTAGGAGAGTCGGGTCCTGGGGCCCGCCGACCCCGCGACGGAGGTTCTCGGCGGCGTGGCCCAGGTAGACGAGGTGCCCGCCGGGCCGCAGCCAGGTGCCGGCATCGCGGAGCACGGCGCTGAGTTCGGGCAGGTCGAGGTGGAGGAAGCCCACCACGACGAGGTCGACCGGCTCGGCGGGCGTCCAGGTCCGAGCGTCGCCGACCACCCAGTCGACGCTGCCGCTGCGGCCCTCGTCGGAGTCCTTGGCCCGGGCCTGCTCGATCGCGACCTCGGAGAAGTCCACGGCCTGCACCCGCCAGCCGTGCGCGGCGAGCCAGCGGGCGTGCCGTCCGTCACCGCACGCGAGGTCGACGGCGGTGCCCACCCCGAGGCCGGCATCCTCCGCGGCCGTGACCTCCGCGACGATCCGGGCGGCCGGGGTCGTCCCCCAGGCGTCGGGCTGCGCGAGGTAACGGGCGTTCCATGCGGAGGCGTCCACGGGCGGTGGTCCTTTCGGTCGGGTGTGGGAGAGGTCGGGTGGGGCGGACAGGAGGGAGGGCGACTACGACCCGCGCACGTCGCGCATCGGCGGCCGCTCACCGGGGTCGACGCGGACGGTCTGGGCGCGGAAGCCCCTGTCGTCGGGATCGCGGCGGTGCAGGGTCAGGGTGTCGCCGGGGGCGTCGGCGCCGGTCACGCGTCCGTGGCGCCGCAGCCGGCTCAGCATCGCCAGGTGCTGGTGCATGGCCATCACGGCCAGCGCGGAGTCGGGGGAGTGGCGGTGCACGCGTCGCCCCAGGTCCACCTGGGCGAGCGCGTCGAGACCGTACGCCTCGTAGAGGTCCACGAGGATGCCGAGGTCGACGCCGTACGCGCCGGCGAAGGGGATCGACTCGAGCGCCTCGCGCGTCCCGGCGTACTCGCCGGCGAGCGGCTGGACGAAGCCGCCGAGGGCGGGCCAGTGGGTGGCGATGAGGGGCCGGGCGACGAGTTCGGTGACGCGGCCGCCGCCGGCGGGCAGGACGGTGCGGCCGTCGTCGAGGGGCCGGTCGTAGGCGCCCTTGCTGAACACGACGCCGGGTTCGGTGAGCAGCGGCCCCAGTAGTCCGGTTGCGAACGCGGGGTCGAAGTCGCGCAGGTCGGAGTCGAGGAACGCGATGATGTCACCGTCGGTGGCGGCGAGCGACTTCCACAGCGCCTCGCCCTTGCCGGGCACGTCGCCCAGGGCGGGGAGGACCTCGCCCTGGGCGACCACGCGGGCGCCGGCGGCGCGCGCCACCTGTGCGGTGGCGTCGGTGGAGTGGGAGTCGACGACGACGAGCTCGTCGATCAACGGCACGCCCTGCACGAGCTCGGAGTGCAGGGCGGCGACGATCGCGCCGACGGTCGACTGCTCGTCGCGGGCGGGCAGTACGACCGAGATGCGGCGGCCCGCCTTGGCCGCGACGAGGTCGCCGGGGCGGAAGTCGGCCGCGCGGTAGGTTCGTCGCGCCGACCAGGCACGAACCGGGTCCGCCCGGTCGGCGAGGGTCGTCCGCGAATGCTCGGTCACGCCCGCGATCCTGCCAGAGCCGGGGCCGTGGGGGTCTCGCGCGCCCGGGCCCGGGTGGGAGCGGTGTGCCACGATGCACGTATGGACTTCTCCCCGTCGCCGCGCGCCGCCGAGCTCACCGCCGCGGTCCGCGAGTTCATCGACGCCCACATCGCCCCGGTCGAATCGGACATCCACGCCGACATCGCCCGCCGCCGCCTGTCCGGACAGGACCCGTGGGCGGTGGACCCGCGGGTCGGGGAGCTCCAGGCGCTGGCGCGCGAGCAGGGACTGTGGAACCTCTTCCTGCCGGCCGGCCACGAGGGTCCCTACGCGGAGCGCTACGGCACGCGGGGCGGCACGGGCCTGAGCAACACCGACTACGCCCCGGTCGCCGAGGAGATGGGCCGGTCGTTCCTCGCGCCGCTGGTGTTCAACTGCAACGCCCCGGACACGGGGAACATGGAGGTCCTGCTCAAGTACGGCTCGCAGGAGCAGAAGGACCGCTGGCTGGACCCGCTGCTGGCCGGGGAGATCCGCAGCGCGTTCCTCATGACCGAGCCCGCCGTGGCCTCCTCGGACGCCTCGAACATGGCGGCCACGGCGCGCATCGAGGGTGACGAGGTGGTGCTCGACGGCCGCAAGTGGTGGTCCACGGGCGTCGGGCACCCCGACTGCAGGGTCGGCATCTTCATGGGCGTGTCCGACCCGGACGCGCACCGCTACCTGCGTCACTCGATGGTGCTGGTCCCCATGGACGCCCCCGGCGTGACGGTGGAACGGATGCTCACCGCGCAGGGCGTCCACGACGAACCGCTCGGCCACGGAGAGGTCACGCTCACCGGCGTGCGGCTGCCGGCGTCGAACATCATCGCCGGCCCGGGCCGGGCCGCGGAGATCGCGCAGGGTCGCCTGGGCCCGGGCCGCATCCACCACTGCATGCGGCTCATCGGCCTGGCCGAGATGGCGCTGGACCTGGCGTGCCGCCGCGCCTCCGAGCGGGTGGCGTTCGGCAAGCCGATCGTCAACCTCGGCGGCAACCGCGAGCGCCTCGCCGGGGCCCGCATCGCGATCGACCAGGCCCGCCTGCTCGTCCAGCACGCCGCGTGGAAGCTCGACACCGAGGGACAGGCGGCGGTCGAGGTCAGCGCGATCAAGGCCGCGGTCCCGAAGATGGCGCAGGAGGTCATCGACATGTCCCTGCAGCTGCACGGCGGCGGCGGGATGAGCGACGACTTCCCGCTGGCCGGGGCGTACGCCACCGCGCGGTCGCTGCGACTGGCCGACGGCCCGGACGAGGTCCACCTCGCCGTCGTCGCCCGCGCCATGCTCGCCCCCTACCGTGACGCCGCCGCGGCCCGGACCACCGCCGACGCCGGGACCGACCGGTGAGCCCGCGGGACGGTATGCCCGACGACGACGCCGCCCTGCGCCGCCGCGTCCCCGGCACCGGCGCGGTGCGCGCCGAGGACGCCTTCGACGTGGAGGCCGTCGCCGCGTGGCTGCGGTCGATCACCCCCGACGACCCGGACGTGCTCGCCGGCGTGGACCTGGGCGACGACGACGAGCCGGTCCTCCCGGAGGTCCGCCAGTACACCGGTGGCGCGTCGAACCTCACCTACCTGCTGCGCTACCCCGGCGCGGACCTGGTCCTGCGGCGACCGCCGTCGGGGACCAAGGCCCGCGGCGCGCACGACATGAGGCGCGAGTACCGCGTCCAGTCGGCGCTGCGGCCGGTCTACCCGCTGGTGACGCGCATGGTCGGGTTCTGCGACGACCACTCGGTCATCGGCTCGGACTTCTACGTCATGGAACGCATGGCGGGCACGATCCTGCGCAAGAACCTGCCCCGCGACCTGCGGCTCGACCGGGTCACGACCCGGCGCCTGAGCGAGTCGGCCGTGGACGCGCTGGTGGACCTGCACGCGGTGGACGTCGCCGCCGCCGGACTGGAGGACCTCGACCGCGGCGAGGGATACGTGCGCCGCCAGGTTGAGGGCTGGTCCGCCCGCTACCGCCGCGCCCGCACCCCGGACGTCCCGGACTTCGCGCCGGTCATGAAGTGGCTGCACGCGAACCAGCCCGAGGACGTCGGCCACTGCCTCGTCCACAACGACTTCCGGTTCGACAATCTCGTCCTGGACCCCGACGACGTCACCCGGGTGATCGGGGTCCTGGACTGGGAGATGGCCACCGTGGGCGACCCGCTCATGGACCTGGGCGGCGCGCTGGCCTACTGGGTCCAGGATGACGACGGCCCGCTGTTCAAGGCCTTCCGTCGCCAGCCCACGAACGCGCCGGGGATGCTCACCCGGCGGCAGGTCGTCGAGCGCTACGCGCGCCGCGCCGGCCTGGACATCACCGAGGAGCAGTGGCGCTTCTACGAGGTGTTCGGCCTGTTCCGGCTCGCGGTGATCGCCCAGCAGATCAACCACCGCTACTACCACGGGCAGACCACCAACCCGGCCTTCCGCGCGTTCCGCCCCGGGGTGGCGTTCCTCGAGCAGCGCTGCCTGCGCCTCATCCGCACCGGCGACGGACGCCTGTCACCCACGCGGATCTCGCCGAAGGACGTGATCCCGGAACTGCTCGGCGTGCCCCGGGTGGCGCTGCCGCTGCTCGCCGGCGGCGTCCACGACGCCCGCGGCAGGGTCACCGGCGTCCTCGGCGGACTCCCCGTCATCGGCGGTCTGGTCCGCGGCGCGGGGGGTGAGCGCTGATGGGCGCCATCCACCTCGTCCGCCACGGTCAGGCCTCGTTCGGCAGCGGTGACTACGACCGGCTGTCCGAGACCGGACACCTGCAGGCGCGCCTGGCCGGTGAGGACATGGCCGCCCGCGGTCTGCGGCCCGACGTCATCATCCACGGCGGCATGCGGCGCCAGCGCGAGACCGCCGAGGGCCTGCTCGAGGGCCTGCGCGCGCACGGCGACGTGGACTGCCCCGTCGAGGTCGACGAGCGGTGGGCGGAGTACGACGCCGACGCCGTCCTCGAGGCCGCGCGCGTGGCCGGCCTGTCCGCCGAGCACGGCACCCTCGACTCGGCGGGCTCCTCCGACGAGGCCAAGCAGGCCTTCCAGCGCGAGCTCGACGCGGCGCTGGGCCACTGGTCGGGGCTCGAGGCGTTCGCCCGGTACCGCGCCGACGCCGAGGCCGCCCTCGCCGACGCCGCCGCCCGGTCCGGCAGCGGCAGGACGACCTTCGTCGTGTCCTCGGCCGGCACCATCTCGCTGGCGGTGGCGACGCTGCTGGCCGACCCGGAGGGTGTCGTCGGGTTGTGGACCCGCCTGCAGCGTGTGACGGTGAACACCGGCACGGCCCGTGTCGTGGTGGGTCGGGGCGGGATGACCTGCATCGCGGTCAACGAGCACCAGCACCTCGAACGGGCGGCCGGACCGGATGACCCGCGGCGCCTGATCACCCTCCGGTGAGCGGGCGGCGGGACACGACCTCAGGAGAGACGCCCGATGCCCACGTTCCGACGCGGTCACACGACGATCGCCTACACCGACACCGGCGCGCCCGCCGGTCGTGAGGACGCCCCCGTGGTGCTGTTCGCCCACGGTCTGCTGTTCTCCGGCTGGATGTTCCACCCCCAGATCGCCCGCCTGCGTGACCGCTACCGCTGCGTGACGATCGACTTCCGCGGCCAGGGCAACTCGCCGCGTGCCCTCGGCGGGTACGACATGGACACCCTCACGGTGGATGTCGCCGAACTGCTGCGGCACCTGCAGATCCCGGTGGTCAACTTCGTGGGGCTGTCCATGGGCGGGTTCGTGGGCATCCGGCTGGCCGCCCGCAATCCCGAGACCGTGCACACCCTCACGCTCATGGACACCGCCGCCACCGCCGAGGAACCGGCCAACCGCCGCAAATACCGGACCCTGTCGGCGGTGTACCGCGTCGCCGGCATCCGTCCCGTCCGGTCGCGGGTCGCGCCGATCATGCTCGCCGAGGGCAACCTCGACGCCCCCTGGGTCGACGAGTGGATGGCGATGGTCGAGCGCACCGACCGGGCAGGACTCGTCAAGGCGATCGAGTCGGTCGCCGACCGGGACCCGTGCGTGGACGAGGCGATACGGATCATCGCGCCCACGCTGGTCGTGGTGGGCGCCGAGGACGCGGCCACGCCGCCGGAGAAGTCCCGCCGGCTGGTCGAGCTGATCGCGGACTCGCGGTACCGCGAGATACCCGGGGCCGGGCATTCGCCCACCCTGGAACGCCCCGACGAGGTCACCGCCATCCTCGAGGCGTTCCTCTCCGAATACGGCGTGTGAAGACAGGGGAATCGATGCGAGCGGGGCGCTCTGCCGCGGAGAAGTCAGGGTCGGCGGGAGGGTGGGTCGGAGTCGTCACCGGCCGGATCTCCGCCTGGGTGATGCTGGTGGCGGTCCTGCTGGTGAGCGGGGCGGTGTTCGCGTTCGCCTCGTCGGAGAGCTCGTCCGAGGCGCCGCAGACCCTGCCCGACGACTCCGAGGCCGCGCTCGTCTCCGAGATCCAGCGGGAGTTCCCCGACTCCGGCTCGGTGCCCGCGGTCCTCGTGGTGACCCGGGAGGACGGCGGTGAGCTCGGGCCCGAGGGCATCGCGGCCGCGGTCGGCGCCGGTGAACGCATGGCCGAGATCGTGGGGACCCCGCCGCAGGGGCCGATCCCGTCCGACAACGGCGCCGCCGCCCTGATGCTCGTCCCCGTCGACTCGTCGCTCATCTCCGGCGGCGAGGGCCGCGAACTCGTCGAGGACATGCGGGGCGCCGTCGCCGAGGGGCTCGACGACGGGCTGAGCGCGCAGCTCACCGGCGGCCCCGCGTTCGCCGCGGACACGGCCGCCGCGTTCGAGGGCGCCGACTTCCGGCTCCTCGCCGCCACCGCGCTGGTCGTCGCGGTGCTGCTCATCATCACGTACCGGTCGCCCGTCCTGTGGCTGGTGCCGCTGCTCATCATCGGCGTCGCCGACCGGGTCGCGGCCCTGCTCGTCTCGCTGGTCGGCGAGGCCCTCGATGTCACCGTCGACGCCTCGACCTCCGGCATCGTCTCGGTCCTCGTCTTCGGCGCGGGCACCAACTACGCCCTGCTGCTGGTCTCCCGCTACCGCGAGGAACTGCGCAGGACCGAGGACCGCCGCACCGCGCTCCGCGACGCCTACCTCGGCGCGGTCCCGGCCATCCTCGCCAGCAACATCACGGTCGTCCTCGCGCTGCTCACCCTGCTGCTGGCGACCCTGCCCAACTACCGCTCGCTCGGCCTGTCTGCTGCGGTCGGCCTCCTCGTCGCGCTGGTCTACGCGCTCATCGCCCTGCCCGCCGCGCTCGCCGTGTGCGGCCGCGGCCTGTTCTGGCCGTTCATCCCGCGGCCGGGCCAGCACCACGGTCGCCACGAGGCGGGGTCGGGGCCCGCCACGCCCGAGGGTTTCGACGAGGAGGTGCCCCCCGGGGTCTGGGGCCGCATCGCCGCGCGCGTCGTGAAGCGCCCGGTGACGGTGCTGGTCTCCTGCGTCCTGCTGCTGGCGGTCCTCGCGATGGGACTCATCGGCACCCGCGTCGGCCTGAGCCAGACCGAGCAGTTCCGCACCGCGTCCGAGTCCGCCGCCGGTCTGGAGACCGCGGCCGAGCACTTCCCGGCCGGCGTCACCGACCCGGTCACCGTCCTCACCCGTACCGGGACCGAGGCCGGGGTCGCGGAGGCCGCCCGGGGCGTCGAGGGCGTCGTCTCCGCCCGCCCCGCAGGAGGATCGGGAACCGGGTGGAGCCGCGTCACCGTCGTGCTCGACGCCGCCCCCGCCACCGACCGGTCCGAGGACAGCGTGGTCGCGCTGCGCGAGGCGGTCGACACCGTGCCCGGCTCCGAGGCGCTCGTCGGCGGGTCCGTGGCGGAGGCCGTCGACACCTCCGAGGGCAACATCCGGGACCTGACGCTCATCGCGCCGCTCATCCTGCTCGTGGTGTTCGTCGTCCTCATCCTGGTTCTGCGGTCGCTCGTCGCGCCGCTGCTGGTCCTCACCGCGACGGCGCTGTCGTCCGTCGCCGCGCTCGGGCTCGGCACGTTCGTCACCACCCAGATCCTGGGCTTCCCGGGCCTCGACGTCGCGGTGCCGCTGTACAGCTTCCTGTTCCTCGTGGCCCTCGGCGTGGACTACTCGATCTTCCTCACCATCCGGGCCCGCGAGGAGGCCGGCACCCACGCCACCCGCGAGGCGATGGTCCGCGCCGTCGCCCTCACCGGCGGGGTCATCACCTCGGCCGGCATCGTGCTCGCCTCGGTGTTCGTGGTGCTCGGCGTCCTGCCGCTCATCGTGCTCACCCAGGTCGGCGTGATCGTCGCCCTCGGCGTGCTGCTCGACACCTTCATCGTCCGCACCCTGGTCGTCCCGGCGCTGTTCACCCTCGTCGGGGACAAGGTCTGGTGGCCGGGCGATCCGCGCGGCGGGCACCGCCGCGTCGCCGGCGCCGACCACACCGCCGACGGCACCGGAACCACCGGCCCCGACCCGGCCGGCCCCGACTCCGACACCCCCCGCCACACAGAGGAGATCCGCGCATGAGCACCACCGCCCGCACCCACGCCCCCGCCGCCGGCGCCCACGCCCCGGCCGACCGCACCCGGCGCCCCGCCTCCCGCCGCGCCTCCCGCCCCTCCTCCCGCCTCCGTGGGCTCGTGACCGCGCTGGCCGTGGCCCCGCTGCTCGCGGCGGGCCTCGGCGCCGCCCCGGCGGCGGGCGCGCAGGACCTCACCGACGGCGGCCGCCTCGGCGGCGGGTCCTCGCAGCTGCTGCCCGACGGCGTGGCCCTCGGATCCCTCGGCGGCCCCGAGCTCTCGCAGGTCGAGTCGGTCGACCTCGAGCGCTACGCGGGGGAGTGGTTCCAGGTCGCCGCGATCCCGCAGCCGTACACCCTGCAGTGCACCAACGACACCCGCGCCGAGTACGCGGTCACCGCGCCCGGCACGGTCTCGGTCCGCAACAGCTGCGGCTCGGCGATCAGCTCGGACTCGGTGATCGAGGGCGAGGCGAAGGTCCGCGACACGGACACGAACGCCTCCCTGCGGGTGAACTTCCCGATGGTCCCGTTCCAGGACGAGGCCGGACCCGTCAACTACCGGATCACCTAC
This sequence comes from Dietzia maris, assembly GCF_036287335.1. NCBI lineage: Bacteria > Bacillati > Actinomycetota > Actinomycetes > Mycobacteriales > Dietziaceae > Dietzia > Dietzia maris. Next base: position 3,188,912 of record NZ_CP143053.1, on the reverse strand, counting down.
CTCGCCGACGACTACTCGCTGGCGATCGTCGGCGATCCCACCCGCTCGTCGGGCTTCGTCCTCAGCCGCGAGCCCGCGCTCGACGCCGGGCAGTGGGCCACGGTGCGCGACGTCATCGAGGACCGCGGCTGGTGGTCCTGCGCGTTCCTCACCGTCCCGATGGCCGGTGGGCGGGGCGACGCCTCCCCGCTGTGCCTCCTGCCCTGACGCAGACGACCCACATCGACACGGATGAGTGACCGATGAGCATCGACCTGACCTGCACGGTCGCCGCGACGCCCGGGGAGGCGTGGCGCTACTTCGCCTCCCCGGGTGCGTTCCGCCGACTGTCCCCGCCGTTCATGCCGCTGCGTCCGGTCCGGGAGGCGGCGTTCCTGCGGGACGGCCTCGCGGTGCTCGAGCCGCGCACGGCCCTGCCCGGCCCGCTGGGCAGGCGCTTCGGTCCCCGGTGGCACGCCCGGCACGATCCCGCCGGCTACGTGGAGGGGGAGCGCTTCGTCGACCGCTGCGTGTCGCAGCCCTACGCCGCCGCGACCGGCTGGGTCCACACGCACACCGTCACCGCCGCTCCGGACGGTGAAGCGCTCCTCGGCGACCGGGTCGAGGCCCGCGTCCCCGGCGGGGCGCTCGCCCCCGTGTTCGCCTACCGGTACCGGCAGATGGCCGCCGACCTGGCCGCGATCGACCGCCACCGCGGCGCGCCGGTGACGGTCGCCGTGACCGGTGCCTCCGGACTGGTGGGCACGGCCCTGACGGCCCTGCTCGGCGTGGCCGGCCACCGCGTCATCCGCCTGGTGCGCGGACCGGTCGGCGAGAACGACGGCGACAACGACGACGACAACGACGACGAGGGCGGCGTCGCCCGGGACGGACGCGGTGGCGGGTCGGAGCGGAGCTGGGATCCGGAGGCCCCCGCCCCGGATCTGCTCGACGGCGTGGACGTGCTGGTCCACCTGGCGGGCGCACCCATCGCGGGCCGGTTCACCGATCGTCACGTCGCACGGGTCCGCGACAGCCGCGTCGGCCCCACGCGTCGCCTCGCCGAGCTCGTCGCCGCCCGCAACGGGGCCACCGCCATGGTCTGTGCCTCGGCCATCGGCTACTACGGCCCCGACCGCGGTGACGAGCAGCTGACCGAGGACTCCGCTCCGGGCACCGGGCCGGTCGCCGACATCGTGGTCGACTGGGAACGCGACTGCGACCCCGCCCGCGAGGCCGGTGCCCGGGTCGTCTCCGTCCGCACCGGCATCGCCCTGTCCGGGGCCGGCGGGATGCTGCCTCCGCTGGCGGCCCTGACGCGCGCGGGGCTCGGTGGCCGTATCGGCTCCGGCCGACAGTGGATGTCGTGGATCTCGTTGGACGACCTCACCGACATCTACCTGCGCGCGATCGTCGACCCCACGATGTCGGGGGCGGTCAACGGCACGGCCCCCGAGCCGGTGACGAACGCCGAGTTCACCCGCGTCCTGGGTTCGGTCCTGCGCCGCCCCACTCTCGTCCCCGTCCCGGGGTGGGCGCCGGCCGTCCTGCTCGGTGAGCGCGGGGCCGACGAACTGGCCCTGGCCGATCAGCGGATCCTGCCGCGGACGCTCACGGACGCCGGGCACCACTTCCGACACCGCACCCTGCGCGCGGCGTTCGAGCACGAACTGGGCGCGGAGGAGGTCCCGGCCGCGCTGTAGCGAGGTGCCGACCGCGCTGTAGCGTCAGCGCTGCAGGATCATGGGCACGAGCACCCGGCGCGCCAGCGCCCGGATCTGCTCCTCGGAGTCCACGACGGGCGGGCCGTCCGGCATCACCACGAGCGAGTGCAGGAAGCGGCCGACCACGGAGGCGACCTCGAGCGAGAGCTGCTCGGCCTCGTCGGGCTCCATGTGGCGCGTGTGGACGTCGGCGTTCCACGTGCTGCGCACGAACTGCGCGAGCATCTCGATGATCGTCTCGAGCACCGAATCCGACTGTCCGGCGAGCATCGCCATGGCCTCGACCTTGTCGCTCTCGATCATCCGTCGCAGCAACTCGTTCTGGCGGATGTCGAAGACGGTCCCCACGAGCAGGTCCTCGACGTGCCGGACCGGGTCCCATTCGAGGGATTCGAACGGCGTGTACCGCGCGTTGACGGTCATCATGAGTCGCTGCGCCTCGTGCGCGTAGATCGCCCGCAGGATGTCGTCGCGGGGCCCCAGCCGACGGTAGAGCGTCACCCGCGTGACGCCGGCGGCCCGCGCGATGTCGTCGGTGCTGGTCCCTTTGATCCCGCGTTCGGCGAACACCGCGGACGCCGTCTCGATCAGACGGACGTCCTCGGCGTCCGGTTCCGCCTCCGGCGTCCGGACACCACCGCGGCCACTGTCACGAGTCACGCCCTCATGTTAGGACGAGAGGCCGCGGCGGCTGCCCGTAACGGGGTGTCGGGGGCCCGCCGGGGTTGTGCTATCGCGGAGGCTGATCGCCGCCGTCGACGGGATAGCCGCCCTGCTGGCCCAGGCCCCACCGCTGGTCGAAGCCGGGCTGACCGGGCGCGGCGCCCCGCGGGCCGTCGATCGCCTGGGTCTCCCGGCCCGACGGGGCGTCGGGGGCGGCGCCGCCCTCGGACTCCGGGACCATGTCGAACACGCCGGGCTTGGGCTTGTCCCGCCGCGGCTCCTCGTCCATCACGGAGGTGGCACCCTTGGCGGCGGCCTCCGCGGCGGCCACGGAGCGGGCGATCTCCGGATCGGTCCGGGTGTCGAACCACTCGTCGGGTGCCGAGGGCAGATCCGCGTCGGTGTCGACGTCCGACGGCTCGTAGCGGAAGACGCCGTCGTCGTCCTTCTTGGCGACGGCCTTGGCGAACGTCTCCAGGGAGTCGCCGAACTGCGACGGGATCATCCACATGGTGGCCGCGTCGCCCTTGGCCATCTCGGGCAGGTTCTGCACGTACTGGTAGGCCAGCATCTCCGGCGTCGGCTTGGAGGCCTTGACGGCGGCGTTGACCCGCGCGATCGCGGCGGCCTGGCCCTCGGCCACGAGGTAGCGGGCGGCCCGCTCACCCTGCGCGCGCAGCATGCGCGACTGCCGGTCCGCCTCGGCAGCGAGGATCGCCGCCTGCTTGTTGCCCTCGGCGTCGAGGATCGCGGCCTGCTTGGCGCCCTGCGCGGTGGTGATGGCGGCCTCGCGCTGCCCCTCGGCGGTGAGGATGGTGGCGCGCTTCTCGCGGTCCGCGCGCATCTGCTTCTCCATCGAGTCCTGGATGGAGGGCGGCGGATCGATCGAGCGCAGCTCGACCCGGGCGACGCGCAGTCCCCAGCGGCCGGTCTCCGAGTCCAGCACGCCACGCAGCTGCTTGTTGATCATGTCGCGACTGGTGAGCGTCTGCTCCAGGGTCAGGCCGCCCACGACGTTGCGCAGGGTGGTGGTGGCGAGCTGCTCGACGGCGACGATGTAGTTGTTGATCTCGTACACCGCCGACTTGGGGTCGGTGACCTGGAAGTAGACGACCGTGTCGATGCTCAGCGTGAGGTTGTCCTCGGTGATCATCGACTGCGGCGGGAACGTCACGACCCGCTCGCGCAGGTCGACCTTGGCGCGCACGCGGTCGATGAACGGGATGATGAGCGTGAGCTGACCACTCACGGTGCGCTGGTAGCGGCCGAGCCGCTCGATGACCGCGGCCTCGGCCTGGGGGATGAGCTTGACCGAGCTCACCACCACCGAGACGATCAGGACGACGATGACGGCGAGGAAGATCAAGCCACCCATGGGTACCTCCGGTTGAGTCGTGCGTATCGGCTGCTGCTGGGAGGCCGCGAACTCATAGGCCGCGCACGACGATCGCCGTGGCCCCCTCGATCTCGTGCACCAGGACCTTGTCGCCGGCCTCGAACGTCTCGCCCTCGATGAGCGGTCGTGCCGTCCAGGTGTCCCCGGCGATCTCGACCAGGCCGCCGGACGGCCCGACCGCCTCGACGACCGTGCCGCCGCGACCGGTGAGGGCGGCCGTGTTGGTCTCGTGCTCCGGCAGCGCGCTGAGCAGGCGCCGACGGACGAGCGGGCGGACGCCGACGACGAGGATGAGCGAGACGAGCGCGAACGCCAGCGCCTGACCCCACACCGGTGCGCCGAGGAAGGCGGCGGCCGAACCGCCGAGGGCGCCTCCGGCGAGCATGAGCATGAACAGCTCTCCGCCCGCCGCCTCTCCGGCGGCGAGAAGAACCGCTGCCCCGAGCCAGGCGAATCCCACGTGCATGACCCCGACCCTACCGACAACGGGCGGTCGGCAGGTGGACTCCCGGCACGCGACTACGCTCTGGGAACGTGTCGACTCTGAAGAAGTTCGCCTGGCTCTCGGTGGCCACCGCGATCGTCACCATCGCGCTCAAGGTCGGGGCGTGGTGGGTCACCGGTTCGGTCGGTCTCCTGTCCGACGCCGCCGAGTCCGTGGTCAACCTGGTGGCGGCGGCGATCGCGCTGGGGGCGATCAGCGTCTCGGAGCGACCGGCCGACGACGACCACCAGTACGGGCACTCCAAGGCGGAGTACTTCTCGGCGGGTGTCGAGGGCGCGATGATCTTCGTGGCCGCGGCGTTCATCCTGGTCGTGAGCGTGGAGCGGCTGATCAACCCGGCCCCGCTGGAGGCGCTCGGCGTCGGCCTGGCGATCTCGGTGGTCGCCGCGCTCCTCAACGGGGTCGTCGGTCTCGTGTTGGTGCGGGCGGGCATCCGCCACCGGTCACCGACCCTGAGGGCGGACGGCAAGCACCTGATCACGGACGTCATCACCTCCGTCGGCGTGGTGGTGGGCGTCGCGCTGGCGTGGGCGACCGGCTGGCAGGTCCTCGACCCGATCGTGGCGATCGGCGTGGGCCTGAACATCCTGTTCATCGGCTACCGACTGGTGCACGAGTCGGGCATGGGCCTGATGGACGCGACCCTGCCCGACGAGGACAACAGGATGATCGAGGAGGTGCTCGAGCGGCACCGGGAGCCCGGCCGCGTCGACTTCCACGAGCTGCGGACCCGCGAGTCGGGCAAGTGGCGCTTCGTGGAGTTCCACGCGCTCGTTCCGGGGCAGTGGAGCGTCGAGCGCGGGCACGACCTGGTGGAGACCGTGGAGCAGGAGATCCACGCCGCGCTGCCCAACTCGCACATCACCACCCATCTCGAGCCGATCGAGGACGAGCGCGCGTACAACGACGTGCACCTCTAGAGCGCGTCGCGTGGCCTACCCGCCCGCCGCTCGGTGCAGTCCTGCCGCCCGTAGGCCCGCCGCGCGGCCGCGCCGCCGGTAGTAGCTCCGGCCCACCACGTTCTGCTGGTGCCAGTAGCCGCGCAGGAGCAGTGGCAACCCGGGGATCCAGAACCGCTCCTCGAGCGGCAGGACGGGTTCGCGGGCCCCGAGGGTGACGTCCGCGTAGACGATGCCGGGGCCCTCGTCGGCCCGCCGGGAGGCGAGCACCGTGCCGGAGGCGTCGACGATCTGGGTGGCGCCGACGTACTCCGTCTCGTACGGCACGGACACGGTCGTCCCCGGAGCGAGGAGGAAATCGGTGCGGAAGGACCCGCAGTGCGAGGCCTGCAGGACCGGCGCGCCGAGGCGGCGGGCGAACTCCGTCGGTGCGTTCTCCGAGAGGTAGCGGTTGTACTGCGCGAGCGGGCCCAGCACGCGGTCGGTGAGTCCGCCCCAGTTCCGCGGGACCGTCCACCAGTGCGTGCCGGTGACGGCGACGCCGACGCGTCCCCGGAGCCTGCGGACGGTCCCGGTGCGGATGAGCTCCCAACAGCTCGCCACCCCCACGCCGCCGAGTGCGGTCTCGAACGCGCCGTCGTCAGTGCCGTCGCGGTAGTAACCACCGCCGGTGTAGAAGCAGTTCTCCCACATCGTCGGCAGGTCCTTGTCGTGCGTGTGCACGGACCCGTCGGGTTCGACCAGGTGGTAGCGGTTGTAGACCTCGTCGTCGTCGGCCACCACCATCGACCCACCGACGGTGAGGCGGTATCGCGCGGCGAGGCGGCGGAACATGTCCACCGCCACGTTCTCGCGCGGCAGGACGGCGTCGTGGACCTCCGCCCGCATCGGCAGCGGCGACGTGCAGAACTCGGGCACCGCGATGAGGCGCGCGCCCCGCTCGGCGGCCTCGACGATCATCGTCTCCAGCCGGCCGAGCGTGAGGTCGACGCGACCCGGCACCCCCTCCAGCTGCACGGCCGCGGCGCGGACCACCTGTCCCGACAATCGGACCTCCTGCATCGAGCACGGACATGGATAGAGCGTGGACGCGGATCACGCGCGAACGAGCGCGCAGGTCAGCGCCCTGCCCTATGGTCGTCAGCATACAAATCCCGGCGCATTGTCAAGTGCTCTTCGGAAGGGCCCATGGAACTCGGCATCGACACCCTGCTCACCCTCCTCGCGGCGGGCCTCATCTTCCTGCTGGCGCTGTGCCTCGGCGTGTGGAAGTACCGCCAGATGGCCGCGAGCCCCGGCCACGTCGCGCACCCGTACGTGGACATCGCGCACCGGGCGTCGTTGCTGTACTCGTTCGCGACCCTGCTCATCGCCGTGTTCGTCGAACTGAGCGGCTGGCCGACCTGGGTCGACCTCACCGCCGCCGGCGTGCTGGTGTTCTTCTTCCTGATGGCCATCGGCAGCTACATCCTCCACGGCGCGCTGAAGGACACGACCAACCAGTTCGAGCGGCCCACGGTCGCGCTGCACCTCGGCATGGTGGCGCTCATCGTCGGCGAGATCGGCGGGTTCGCGGTGCTGCTCGCGGGATTCGTCGCCGGGCAGTTCTGAGACTGAAGGCAGTTCGGCGGCTGAGGTCGTATCCTCGGCGGTGTGGGCCACCCGATCATGTTCGACGCCGCGGACCCGCTGCTGGCGCGGCTGCGGCAGGTGTGCCTCGCGCTGCCCGACGCCGCCGAGAAGATCTCGCACGGACGCCCCAACTGGTACACGACCAAGGTGTTCGCGGTGTACGGCGGCTCGGTCAAGGGCGACCACGCGGACCCGCTCCTGTCCCGGGCGCTGCTGTTCCTGCCGGATCCGGGGGAGCGCGCGGCGCTGGAGCAGGACGAGCGGTTCCACGTCCCGGCGTACTACGGGCCGGCCGGGTGGCTGGCGCTGCCGCTGGACGATGGACCGGACGGTGGCGACCCCGGGCCCGACTGGGACGAGGTCGCCGAGCTCGTCGAGTCCTCGTACCGGCAGACCGCCGGAACCCGGCGGGTCGCTCGTCTCGACGACGAGCGGGGTCGCTCGCGCGACTAGGCTGGCCGCATGCCGCTGCGCCCCCGCTCCGACGCCGCCTCGCCGCGCCGGCGCTCGTCCGGCGGTAAGCGCTCGTCCGGCGACATGGATCTGGGCACCCGGGCGCTCCTCCTGGGGGTCGGCTCGCTGGTCCTGTCCTGGGTGCCGCTGCTCAACATCATCGCGTTCCTCGCCGGGCTCATGGCCGTGGCGTTCGGCCTGCTCGCGCGCTGGCCGACCGGGTGGCTGACCAACGAGGACACCAACCCGCGGCGTGGGCTGTGGGGCGTGGTGCTGGGCTCGATCGCGCTGGTCGTGTTCGTGGTGACCGCGGTGCGGTACTCGGCGCTGTAGGGGCCGGCGCGATCAGCGGAGGTTCGACACGACCCAGCCGATCGCCGTGCGCATCCGGCGGGCGAACTCCCCGGGGTGCGTCGCGCACGCGGCATGTCCGGCGTGGACCGGGAACACCGCGCTGTGGGGCAGCAGGTCGGCCATCTCGTCCTGCACCCACTGCGGGAACGCCAGGTCCCGGGTGGTCTTGACGACGGCCACCGGCAGCGTGAGCTCGTGCAGCCACGACGTCGAGTTGAAACCCGCGACCTGCGCGATGACGTTGCGGTGCGTCGCGAACGACACCGAGGACAACTCGCGCAGGGCCCACGCGTGCGGCCGGAGTACCTCGTCGTCGACCTCCTCCTCCACGACCTCGCCGACCTCCTCCGGCACCGCGTTGAGCAACGGGGCGGAGCGCGTCAGGCCACCGAGCGACATCCTCTCGATCGCGTTGCGCCGCGCGCCGGTGCCGGTCGCGGCCAGCACCAGCCCGCCGAGGCGAGACGGGTCGCGGCGCGCGGCCAGCTGGGACACGATCCCGCCCATCGAGTACCCGCCCAGCACGGGCGCGGGCAGCTCGAGGTGGTCGGCGACCCGGAGTACGTCGTCGGCGAGGGTCTCGAACGTGAACTCGCCGTGGAAGCCGTGGCCGTGCCAGCGCTGATCGAAGGTGATGAGCCGGTGCTCGCCGCGGAGCCGCTCGAACGTCTGGTACCAGTTGAGCATCCCCGTGGCCGCCATGCCGTGCAGGAGGATCACCGGCGTGAGGTGCTCCTCGCCCGTGTCGTGGACGCGGGTGGTGACCCCGTCGGCGAGTGAGACGATCCGCCCCGGCGGCAGCAGCGACAGGTCCGGCACCATCCGCGGCACACGCGCGGCCACCCGCGGCAGCGATCCGACAGGCCTCCTGGTCACGCGCAACCTCCTGGGGTCGTGTCCTGATTGTGGGACACCCGGCGGGCGGGTGCATCCGCGTCAGTCCACGGACACCAGTCCCTCCTGCTCGAGGAAGTCCCGCGCGACCAGCGCGGGATCCTCTCCGTCGACGTCCACGCGCATGTTCATCTCCACCATCACCTCGTTGGTGAGCAGGTCCACCAGCGGCGCGAGGACGTCCTCGATCTGCGGGTACGCGTCCAGCACCTCGCCGCGGACGACCGTGGCGAGGTTGTAGACGGGGAAGAAGCGCTGGTCGTCCTCGAGGACCACGAGGTCGAGGCCCTTGACCCGGCCGTCGGTCGTGTAGACCTCGCCGAATCGGCACTCCCGGCCGACCGAGGTGGCCTGGTAGATGATCCCCGGCTGCATGATCGGCGTGGGCACGGCGGCCGCCTCGAACCCGTAGGCCTCGGCGAGTCCCGGCCAGCCGTCGCGGCGCACCGAGAACTCGGTCTCCATGCACGTGACAGCCGACTGGGGGTCGGTGTGGACGAGCTCCGCGTAGTCGGAGAACGTCCGCACCCCGGTCTCCTGGGCCGTCGCCCGGTTCATGGCGAACGAGTACGTGTTGTCCACGGTCGTGGGCGGCAGCCAGCGCAGGTCGTGCTCGGCCAGGTCGGCGTCGCGCACCGCCTCCCACTGCCCCTGCGGATCGCGGATCGGCTCGGAGTTGCCCAGGTAGCTCATCCACGCGGTACCCGTGTATTCCATACCGATGTCGACCTGCCCGGTCACCAGCGCCTGTCGGAAGCTGTTGGACCCGGCCAGCGACGACATGTCGGACACCTCCATGCCGGCCGCGGCGAGGAGGAACTCCACGAGATAGCTGGCGATGACGCCCTCGGTGAAGTCCTTGCCGCCCACCGTGATGCGCACGCCCTCGAGCTCGGGCACCGTGCCGGCCGGCCCGGGTGACACGGGCAGCGGTACGGACCCGCCGTTGTTGAGGCCGCAGCCGGTCGCGAGCAGCACGGTGGTGAGCAGGGCGGCGGCGAGGCGTCTGACGGGCGAGGTTCTCGTGCTGGTCATCGCAGCCCCTTCGGGTTGAACAGGAGCTCGCCGACCCCGCCGAGCCAGTCGACGAACAGTGCCAGGCACACCGCGAGCACCGAGCCCACGGCCAGCGTCGTGTAGTCCTGCAGGCGGTACCCGGTGTCGATGAAGATGCCCAGCCCGCCGGCGTCCACCAGGAAACTCAGCGTGGCCGTGCCCACCGCCAGCACGAGCGTGGTGCGCAGCCCGGCGAGGATGAACGGCACCGCCAGCGGCAGCTCGACCGTCCGCAGGACGCGGGCGCTCGTCATCCCCTGACCGCGCGCGGCGTCGATGAGCGCCGGGTCGACGTTGCGGATCCCCACGATCGTGTTCCGCAGCACCGGCAGCAGCGAGTAGACCGCCACCGGCAGCACCCCGATCCAGAAGCCCGTCCGGTTGGTCGCCAGGAACAGCAGCACGATCAGCCCGATCGCCGGCGCCGCCTGCCCGATGTTGGCGAAGCCCACCGCGACCGGCGCGAGGAACCGCGTCCGCCGGCGGGTGAGCAGGATGCCCAGGGGCACGCCCACGGCCACGACGATCGCCACCACCGTCACGGTGATCTGCACGTGCTCGAGCGTCCGCTGGGTGAGGGACGCCGCGTTGAGCGAGGCCCGCTGCGTCTCGTCGAGCTCGCGGGAGAACGCCCACCACAGCACCCCGACCGCCGCGGCCACGATGACCAGCGGCTGCACCCACAGCCGCGCCGACCCGCCGCGGGCCACGGCGGCGGGGGCGCTCACGCCGGACCGTCCTGGCCGGGGACCGGGTCCGCGTCGGTGTGCCGGTGGTTGATGCGCCGCAGCTCGGCCACCAGGTCGTCGATGCCGATGGTGCCGCGGTACACGCCGTCGCGGTCCACGACCACCGTGGTGGCGCTCGCCGTGGACAGCAGCCCGTCGAGCGCCTCCTGCAGCGACGAGTCCACCGTCACCGACCCGACCACCGGCAGCCCGCCCGACCGCAGATCGGGCATCCCGGCCACCGTGTCGCCGCGCACCCACCGCAGGGGTCGGCCCGCGTCGTCCAGCACGACCGCCCACTCGTCGCCGGACCCGCGCAACCGGGTGGCGAACTCGGCCGGGTCGTCCGAGGCCCTCGCCGTCGTCGCCTCTCCCAGGTCCACGTCACCCACGCGCCGGAGGGTGAGGGTCTTGAGCGCGGCGTCGTCACCGATGAACCCGCTCACCGTGTCGTCCGCCGGATTGGTGAGGATGGCTTCCGGGGTGTCGAACTGCAGCACCGACGACCCGGGGCCGAGAACCGCGATCCTGTCGCCGAGCCGGACCGCCTCGTTGAAGTCGTGGGTGACGAACACGATGGTCTTGCGCAGCTCGTCCTGGAGCCGCAGCAACTCGTCCTGCAGCGAGGCCCGCGTGATGGGGTCGACCGCGCCGAACGGCTCGTCCATGAGCAGCACCGGCGGATCGGCGGCGAGCGCCCGGGCCACGCCGACGCGCTGCTGCTGACCCCCCGACAGCTGCGCGGGGTAGCGGTCGCGATAGTCCGAGGGGTCCAGCCCCACCAGCTCGAGCATCTCGTCGACCCGCGCCCGGATCCGCGGCTTGCGCCACTTGAGCAGGCGCGGAACGGTGGCGACGTTCTGCGCGACCGTCATGTGGGGGAACAACCCGGAGGCCTGGATGGCGTAGCCGATGGAGCGGCGCAGGGTGTCGGCGTCGAGGCCGCGGTTGTCCTGACCGTCGATCGTGATGGTGCCCGAGGACGGCTCGATGAGGCGGTTGATCATCCGCATCGTGGTGGTCTTGCCGCAGCCCGAGGGCCCGACGAACACCGTGGTCCGGCCGGCGGGCAGCTCGAGCGAGACGCGGTCCACCGCCGGTCGCTCCTGGCCGGGGTAGATCTTGGTGACGTCGTCCAGGACGATCGGGACGCCCGACACGGACCCCGACACGGACTCGGTACTGGTCGATCCGGCACTGGTCACTGGTTCCCCCTGATGGTCAGGCGTCCGAGGAGGACGAGGAGCGCATCGAGGACGAGCGCGAGGACGACGATGAGCACGGTCGCGGTCAGCGCCATCGGCAGCGCGGTGGGCGTGCCGACCCGGGACAGTGCCGCGAAGATGAGGTTGCCCAGCCCCGGACCCTTGACGTACGCGGCGATCGCGAGGATGCCCATCGACATCTGCGTGGAGATCCGGATCCCGGCGAGGATCGACGGCCAGGCCAGCGGCAGTTCGACCCGGGCGAGCACCCCGACCCGACTCATCCCCACGCCGCGCGCGGCGTCGACGGTCGCGGCGGGCACGGCGTCCAGGCCGACGATCGTGTTGCGCAGGATCGGCAGCACGGCGTAGATGACCAGCGCGGTCATGGTGGGCAGCACGCCCAGCCCCAGCACCGGGATGAGCAGACCGAGCAGCGCGAACGACGGCACCGTGAGCGCCGTGGCGGCCAGGCCGGTGGCGACCGCCGATCCGGACCGGCTGCGGTAGACGGCCACACCGATCGCCACCGACAGCAGGGTCGCCAGTAGCACCGCCTGCACCGTGGCGCTGACGTGCTGCCACGAGTCCGTGGCCAGCTGGAGGCGGCGCGTGGAGAGGAAGTCCATCAGGGCGGTCATCGCATCTCGGCTCCGTCGGGTCGGCGCGGTACGGGTGCGACCACGTTAGCCTCGTCCGCACCTGTAGAGGGCGGAGTCGGGATATCCGACGCCGGGATCGGCTGTGGCGGCGCGGTGCGGTCGTGCACCATGTAGACATGACGCCACGGCCCACCCGTCCCCTGGATCCCGACCTGACGGAGCATCTCGACGAGCTCCTCGCCGCCAGCGGCCGCATCGCCCGCCGGCACTTCTACGGCGACCTCGCGGCGCTCGCCGCCACGGACAAGGGCGCCGTGGCCTCGAACGGCGCGGCCGCCGGCGGGAACGGGCACCGCTACGACCCCGTCACCGAGGCCGACCGCGCGATCGAAGAGCTCCTGCGCGCGGGGATCTCGTCGATGTCCCCGGGTGACCGGGTGGTGGGGGAGGAGAACGGCGTCACCGGTCCGGCCGACGCCGCCCGCACGTGGTACCTGGATCCCATCGACGGGACCAAGGCGTTCCTCACCGGGATGGCGGGGTGGGGGACCCTGGTCGGCGTGGTGGAGGGTGGCCGCGCCGTCGCGGGCTGGATGGACCAGCCGGTGTTGGGGGAGACGTTCTCCGCCGTCCACGGGCGCGCCACCGTGCGGCGCCGCACCAACGGACCGGAGGCCATCGACCTGCGCGTGTCGGGCTGCACGGAGCTGTCCGAGGCGATCATGTACACCACGCACCCGTCGATGTTCGGTGACGACGGCGAGGTGCGCAGCCGCTACGACGACCTCGGTCGCCGCGTCCGCCTCCAGCGCTTCGGCGGGGACTGCTACGCCTATTGCATGCTCGCCGCGGGGCGCGTCGATCTGGTCGTGGAGGCCGACCTGAACTCCTACGACATCGTGGCGCTGATCCCGATCATCGAGGCCGCGGGCGGCGTGATCACCGGCCCGGACGGCCGGCAGCCGCTCGAGGGCGGGACCGTAGTGGCGGCGGCGACCCCGGAACTGGCCGAACAGGCCTGGGCGGTACTGCGGCCGTAGCGCGCCTGACGCCGGGCCTGACCCGATTCAGGCGAGGTCGGCCCGCATCCTCCACATCGGCGGCGCTTCCGGTGCCTCCGACCGGGCGGTGACGGTGAAGCCGAGCCGCTCGTACAGCCGCACGTTGAGTGGGTCGGAGGTCTCCAGTGCCATCGAACGCGCGCCCCGGCGGACGGCCTCGACGATCGCGAACCGCGTCAGGGCGCTGCCGAGCCCGCGTCCCCGGGCGCTCGGGAGCACGCCGAGCGTCTCGAGCCTCCAGTCCGCCTCGGGATCGCCGCCGCTCGTGAGTCGATCGATGCGGTCGCCGTGCAGGGCGACGATCCGCGCCACGGTTTCAGGCGCGGGGTCGGGGGTCCGAGGCGGCAGGACCGCGATCACGCCGTCGACGGCTCCCCCCTGCGCGGGGTCGTCGTGCACCGCGACGAGGCCGTGCCGAACCGCGTGATGCAGGTACAGCTCCTGGAGCGCGCGCAGCCTGTCCTGGTAACCCTCTGCCGGGATGACGTATCGCGTCCACGGGTAGTCGGCGAACGCGGAGGCGAGAGTGTCGGCCGCCGGGCCCACGTCCGCGACGTCGGCGAGACGGGGCGACGAGGGGGAGAACTCACTCGGGCGACGGTACCCGGATCGGATGCGGCGCCCGTCACAGGGCGATACAACCGAGTGATGGAGCGACATCCCCGGGGGTGATGCGTCCCCCGATACCGGGTCAGGGTCAGGCACACGCACGCGTAAGCGGCGGCTCGGCACCATCAAGAAGGCCGTACCCGCCCGGATGGACCGCCTCCCCTTGGCGGGGATCCACTGGAAGATCATCGTCGGCCTCGGAACCGTGTGGATCCTCGACGGCCTCGAGGTCACCCTCATCGGCTCACTCGCCGCGCGCCTGGTGGAGCCGGGCAGTGGCCTGCCGATCACGGAGGGCCAGATCGGTCTCGCAGCGTCGATCTACATCTTCGGTGCCTGCCTGGGTGCGCTGTTCTTCGGCCGGCTCACCGACAAGTGGGGCCGCAAGAAGCTGTTCATGCTCACCCTGGTGGTGTACTGCGTCGCCACGTTCGCCACGGCCTTCTCGGTGGAGCCGTGGATGTTCTTCATCTGCAGGTTCTTCACGGGCGCCGGCATCGGCGGTGAGTATGCGGCGATCAACTCCGCGGTCGACGAGCTGATCCCCGCCCACTACCGCGGTCGCGTGGACATCCTCATCAACGGCACCTACTGGCTGGGCGCGACGTTCGGCTCGTTCTACTCGCTGTTCTTCCTCAACACGGCGATGTTCGCCGAGAACCTGGGCTGGCGGTTCGCGCTCGGCGTGGGCGCGCTGCTGGGCGTCGTGATCATCTTCGTCCGCCGGCACGTCCCGGAGAGTCCGAGGTGGCTGTTCATCCACGGCCGCGAGGACGAGGCCGAGGAGATCGTCGAGAGGATCGAGAAGCAGATCCGGCGGGAGAAGGACGAGCCGCTGGAGAAGGTCGGCCGCGACGAGCGGATCACCATCCACCAGAGGGCCTCGATCCCCTTCAGCGAGATCGCGAAGACCGCTTTCGGTAAGTACCCCAGGCGGGCGATCCTGTGTCTGGCGCTGTTCATCGGTCAGGCGTTCCTCTACAACGGCATCACCTTCAACCTCGGCACGCTCTACCAGAGCTACTACGGGATCGACGCGGGCTCGGCACCGCTGCTGCTGGCCCTGTTCGCGATCGTCAACTTCCTCGGCGCGCTCATCCTGGGTCCGCTGTTCGACAAGGTCGGCCGCAAGAAGATGATCGCCGGCACCTACCTCGGGTCGGCGCTGGTGACGGTTCCGCTGTACTTCGTCTTCCTCAATGAGACGGGCGGCCTGTGGGGCTTCGTGGCGCTGCTGTCGCTGACGTTCTTCATCGCCACGGCGGGTGCGTCGGCCGCCTACCTCACCGTCAGCGAGATCTTCCCCATGGAGACCCGCGCGCTGGCGATCGCCTTCTTCTACGCGATCGGCACGGGCGTCGGCGGCGTGATCGGCCCGCTGCTCTTCGGTAACTTCATCGAGAGCGGCGACCGCGGACTGGTCGGCGTGGGCTTCCTCATCGCGGCGGCGATCATGGCGATCGGCGGCATCGCCGAGATCGTCCTCGGCGTCGACGCGGAGGGGAAGTCCCTCGAGGACATCGCCGCGCCGATCACCGCGCAGAAACCGGGGGAGGAGAACGCGACCACGTGACCGAATCCTTTTTCAATGACTGAGCCACTGTTCGGCGTCCACCGCGAGCCGTCGCTGCTCGGCCCGGGTGCGGTTCACGTGCCGGACTGGATGAGCCGGGAGCAGCAGGAGTACCTGCTCCGGGCGTGCGCGGACTGGGCGGCCGTGGCGGCGCCCCGCTCGATCGTCCTGCCCGGCGGCGGGCGCATGTCGGTGCGGACGTTCAGCCTCGGACGTCACTGGACCCCGTATAGATACGACGACGACGAGGACACCCCGCCCATCCCGGATTGGCTCTTGCGGGCTGCGCGAACCGCGCTGACCTCGGCTGCGGCGGTCGATCCGCGCTCCGCGGTCCTCGACGGCGGCGATCACTACACCCCGGACGCCGCCCTGGTGAACCTCTACGGGCGTGGCGCGACGATGGGCCTGCACCAGGATCGGGACGAGGCGAGCCTGGCGCCCGTCGTCTCGTTGAGCCTGGGCGACGCGTGTACGTTCCGCTTCGGCACGCCCGAGCACCGCGGCCGACCGTACACGGACGTCCGCCTGGAGTCGGGCGATCTTGTGGTTTTCGGCGGCCCGTCGCGGATGGCGTTCCACGGCGTGCCCAAGGTCTTCGACTCCACGGCGCCGTCGTGGTGCCGCGAGGTGCTGGGTGCCGAGCCGGGGCGGGTCAACATCACGCTGCGGATGACCCGACCGGCTGTATGACCCGACCGGCTGAATGGCCTGACCCGCTGCCAGCGCCGACACCCTAGGCTGAGCGGATGACCTCAGACCGCGGCGCCTCGCAGAACCCGTCGACCGGCCGTGCCCGGACCGTCCTCGTGGTGGCGCTCGTCGCCGTCCTGGCGGCGGTCGCCGCGGTCGCCACGGTGCTCGTCTCGTCCGCGACGTACGCCCCGGCGGAGCGCACCCTGTCGCCGAAGATCCAGGTGGCGGCCGGCTCCGATCACGTCGACCCCCTCGCCGGACTCGTCGTCCGCGTCCCCGAGGGATGGCGGGCGGAGTCGGGCGAGCTGATCTTCGGCACCACCGCGATGAGCCCGGAGCCCAGCCCGGAGCCGGGAGGTCCCGCGACCGGGCGCCCTGACGGCGTCGTGCTGGCGGGCGCGCTCACCGAGGACCTGTTCGACCCGCGCGAACCGGACAACCGGCTGGCGGCGTTCGCGCTCGCCAACGGGATGGGCCCGGCCCTGATCCCCGTCCCGGGCCGGCCGGTCGAGGAGCGGATCGAGGAGCTCACCACCCGCGTCGGCGACGGCTGGTCCGTGTCGTTCCGGGTGCTGCCGGCGGTCCGGCAGGACATCATCGGCCCGGAGGGCGCGCTCGTGTACTCGGCGGTCGTCGGGGAGGGCGCGCAACGCTACTGGCTCACCTACGTCGGCCGCCCGGGCGACGGCGTCATGACCTCGCCCACCGCGGAGTGGGCGGACGAGATCGTCGAGCGCCTGCGACTGTCCGAGGCCGCCTACACGTCGGCGGGCCAGTCGGGCGCGTCGGCCTGAGTGCCGCGCGTCAGGGCCGCATCCGGCGGAAGCCCACGACCGGGTTCCCGCCGGCGACCCCCTCGATCGGCGCGCACACCGCCTCGACCTGTTGACGGGCCTGCTCCCGCACGGGCGTGGCCGGGTCGAGGACCGAGAGGTACTCGGAGTGCTGCGCCAGCGCCTCCACAGCCGGCTCGACGAAGCCCGTGACCTCCACGTAGTGCGTGGGCCCGGGTGCGGACTCGAACCACATCTGCGGCCGCCCCTCCGCGGCGTCCACGCCGACCGCGGCCACGAGGTCGTCGTACGCCGCGCCCACGGCCGCGCCGAACTCCATGTGGTCACTCTGGTTGGGCATGCCGGGGCCGAACTCGGGGCCCGAGTACAGCGACACCACTATGTCCGGCCGGTGCCGGCGGATCGCGTCCGCGATCGCGTCACGCAGCGCCGCGTTGTTGACGATCCGGCTGTCCGGGAAGCCCAGGAACTCCACCTCGTCCACGCCGACGATCGCCGAGGACCGCCGCTGTTCCTCTTCGCGGACCGGGCCCGCGAGCGTCGGCGGCATGCCCTCGATACCCGCCTCACCGCTCGAGGCCAGGACGTAGACGACGCTGCGCCCCTCGGCCGTCCACCGGGCCACGGCGGCGGACATGCCGTACTCGGGATCGTCGGGGTGGGCGACGAGGACCAGGCAGCGGGTCCAGTCCGAGGGGAACGGCTCGGGGAGAGCCGCGGCCCTACCTCCGGGCGTCGTCCCGGTCGGTTCCGTCTTCTCCGGCAGGTCGGGGGATTCGCTCATGGCACGAGTATGACCTCTCCCGCGCCCGTGCGCGCGCCCTCTTCCGGAACGGGCGGACGTCAGCTCAGAGGCGTTCCTCGTCGTCGTCGTCCCCTCCCGGAGGCCTCTCGTGTCCGCACTCTTCCCCGACTACCGCCCCGCGTGGGAAACCGACGACCACCGGCTGCTGCGCGAACACGCCCGCGCGTTCTTCGCCAAGGAGATGACCCCCAACCAGGAGAAGTGGGCCGCGCAGAAGCACGTCGACCGCGAGACCTGGGTGCGCACCGGCGAGGCCGGCCTCATCTGCCTCGACGTGCCCGAGGAGTACTGCGGGCAGGGCGGCGACCCCGGCATGGAGTACCTCGTCACCGAGGAGCTCGTCTACTCCGGCGACACCGCCTTCGGCATGGGCGTGGGCTCCACCATCACCCCGCACTACGTCGCCAACTACGCCACCGAGGAACAGAAGAAGGCGTGGCTGCCCAAGATGTGCTCGGGCGAGTGGATCTCCGCGATCGCCATGACCGAGCCCGGCGCCGGCTCCGACCTCAAGGGCGTGCGCACCACCGCCAAGCGTGACGGCGACTCCTACGTCATCAACGGCTCCAAGACCTTCATCTCCAACGGCGGCTCCGCCGACTTCGTGGTGGTCGCAGCCAAGACCGACCCCGACGCCGGCCACAAGGGCATGGCCCTGTTCGCTGTCGAGGCCTCCACGCCCGGCTTCGAGCGCGGTCGCGTGCTCGAGAAAATGGGCCGCCACGGCGCCGACACCGCCGAGCTGTTCTTCAACGACATGCGCGTGCCCGCCGCCAACCTGCTCGGCGGCGAGGAGGGGCAGGGCTTCTACCAGCTCATGAACCAGCTCCCGCGTGAGCGCCTGGCCATCGCCGTGGACGCGCTGGCCATGGCCGAGGCCGCCGTGGTGGAGACCATCGCGTACACCAAGGAGCGGCAGGCGTTCGGCCAGCCGGTGCTGGACTTCCAGAACACCCGCTTCGAGCTGGCGCACTGCAAGACCCAGGTCATGGCCACCCGCACGTTCGTCGACTACTGCATCCAGCGCGAGATCGCCGGTGAGCTCGACGCCGTGACCGCCTCCATGGCCAAGATGCAGGCCACCGACATGCTCGACGACGTCGTGGACCGCTGCCTCCAGCTCTTCGGCGGCTACGGCTACATGATGGAGTACCCCATCACCCAGAAGTTCGCGGCCGCCCGCGTTATGCGGATCTACGGCGGCACCAACGAGATCATGAAGGAGGTCATCGGCCGGGCGCTGTAGTAGGCCTGCGGGGCACGACCGAGTCCACTGGGCGGCGCTGCGCTGCGCGGGCTGGCTGCGCTGCGCGAGGTTGGCGAGGCGCCCGGGTTTGCGCGGCGCCACGGCCGCCGTCGGTGACCGGCGCTCTCCGTTCCGCTTGACCGATCGCGCGTACCTCAGGGAGCGCGCGATTCCGCATCTTCGGGGCGCTCGCAGCCTCCGGGTCCGGCGTCGAAGCTGCGCGCGCGAGCGGTGGCAGTGGGCGCGAGCCGCGTTGCGCGCGCGGTTTCACGCTGCGGGCGCGGACCGGCTGGTGTCGCGTCGTTTAGAAACTCGCCGGTCGGCTTGTGGGAAGCCCTTGTGGTGTCGAACACGTGGACGTAGAATAGAACATATATTCGAGACGGCCGCGGTGCGGCCGCACGGTCGACCACAGGGGGTGGGGCATGGACGGCGATTCCGAGCGCACGGCCGGCGGCCCTGCGTCCCCTTTCGGCGCTGCCGACTCCTCCGACCCCGCCGGTTCCTCTCGCCCCGCCGGCTCGTCCGGCCCCGCCGGCGCGTCCGGCCCCGCCGGCTCGTCCGGCCCGGCGGTGTTGACGGGGTTGACGGCGGCGGCGCGGGAGGGGTGGGCGGCGGAGAACCGCGCGGCCGCGCAACGTCTGGTGGCCTGCTACGCCCTGCTGCAGGAATGTTGGCGCGAGTACGGGCACGGTATCGACGGCAGCCACGAGGCCCGCCCCGGCCACGCCGTCGTCGACGGCCTCGTCGCCGCCGCCGGCTATGTCGTGGCGGCGATGTCCATCTCCGCCAGGCGCGCGGAGAAGATGCTGTCCTTCTCCTGGGAACTGCACACCCGCTACCCGGCCATCCTGGAGGCCATGGCCGCCGGGCTGATGGAACAACGCGTCGCCGAACTGCTCGCCCGGCAGATGGCCACCGTCCGCGGCGACGTGCTGGAGCAGGTCCAACGCCAGGTCGTCGAGGACTACCTCAACGGCATCGCCGCCGGCATCCGACTGGGCGACAAGGCCCTACGCGATGAGATCGACGCCGTCATCGGCCGCCACGACCCCGACGCCATCCGGCTACGCAAAGAAGACGCCAGCCGCACCCGCGGCGTACGCATCGGCAAAGGCGTCGACGGCATGTCCAGCGTCTCCGCCCTGCTGGCCACCGAGGAAGCCGCCGTGTTGGCCGAAGCCCTCGACCAGCGGGTCGCCGACCACCAGGCCGCCGACGCCGACGCCACGGCCGCCGCTCCGGACGAGCCTGAGCCGGAGCCGAACTACTCCAAAGCCGAACGCCGCGCCGACGCCCTGATGTCCCTGATCTGCGGCGACACCCCCACTCGCCCCGACGCTGCCGACGCTTCCGATGACGCCGCGAGCACAGACGATGCCGCTGACGGCGCCGTGGGCGCGCCCGCCACCGGCGGCACCGGTCAGGCGCCGGTGTTGCGGCCGAAGGTCACCGTCATCGCCACCGCAGACAACGGCCGCGACGAACACGGCGCGCGGGTGGAGTTCACCCGCACCGGCGAAGCGGCCCTGCAGACCCTGATGGAAATGCTCGCCACCTCGCACGGGGCCACCTTCGAGCAGATCGATCCCCGCATCGGTGCCGCCGACGACACCGACGCCGCCCTGAGGTACCGGCCCGGTGCCGAGTTGGCGCGCCGGGTCCGGCTCCGCGACGGCACCTGCCGCCACCCCGGGTGCGCGATCCCGGCCGATGACTGTGATCTGGATCATGTGGTGCCGTTCAATCACGCCGACCCCGCCGCCGGTGGCCAGACGGTGGAGGCGAACCTGGTGGCCCAGTGCCGGCGCCATCACCGGTTCAAAACGTTCTCCGACTGGACCTACAAGTTGGAGCCCGACGGCACGCTGATC
Source organism: Dietzia maris (assembly GCF_036287335.1). NCBI lineage: Bacteria > Bacillati > Actinomycetota > Actinomycetes > Mycobacteriales > Dietziaceae > Dietzia > Dietzia maris. Next base: position 3,168,164 of record NZ_CP143053.1, on the reverse strand, counting down.
GTGACCGCCCCCGACGGCACCGTCATGCTCACCCGCCCCGACGGGCCGCTGGCCCAGCATCGGCGCGAGCAACAACGCAGCGAGGCCGAGGCCTGGGCGCGTCAGCAGCGCCGCAACCCCAGCCCGGTCATCGGGGCCGGGGTCCTGGACGAGGCGACCTACTTCGCCCGCCGCGCGCAACGCCTGGCCCGCGAACGCGCCCGCACCGCCGCCCGCAACGCAGCCGAGTCGACCACGCCGCCACCCGAGGCCGCGGATACGCCCACCGAGGGCGCGCCCGCACCCGACCCCACCACCCCGGACTCGAGCCCGGCCCCGGCCCCGCGCGGGAGGGTGACCCCCGCCGAGGCAAGTCGCTGGTGGGAACGCAACAAACCCACCGACAGTACCCTGGAAAAAGCCATCCTCCACGCCCTACACGAACACCTCGACGAACTCCTCCAACCACCGCCGCCGTTCTGAGGCGGGCAGGGTCAGCGCCGGCGGTCGGGAGGGGCGAGCCCGATGGCGGCGAGGCCGAGGTGGCGAGCTCGGGAGTCAGCCCTGGTAGCGCTCGGGCTCCGCGCGCTCTCCTCCGCGGTGCGAGTCGACCGGGGGGCTCGGAGGCGAGGGGTTGGGGGCGACGGAACTCCTCGAAGTCGGTGATCGGGCTGTCGTGCATAGCCCCCGTCGTCCCATCGGGAGCGCGCTGGTGAGGGTCCCCTGGAAAGGGCCGTGGGTGACTGACCTCACTCCACGTCGGCCACCTGCGCACTCACCGTCTATTCAGGTAACAACTTGAGGAAGGTAGATGCAACAACCGGGTTGCGTCACTACGGTGGAAGGCGATTATGAACCCAGGAGAACGAGAAGTACCCCGTACCCCTGATTCGTCCGACGCGGTGTTCCGTGTGCCCACTGCGGCCGACGGAACCCGCATGTGGGAGATCGCCCGTGACAGCGGCGTCCTCGACCTCAACTCCTCCTACGCCTACGTTCTGTGGGGCGCCGAGTTCTCCGAGAGCTCGGTCGTTGTGGAGGTCGAAGGTCGGGTCGTCGGCTTCGTGACCGGATTCATCCGCCCCTCCGAGCCGGACACGATCTTCGTGTGGCAGGTCGGCGTCGACGCCGACCAGCGCGGTAAGGGCCTCGCGGCCCGACTGCTGCACAGCCTCATGGATCGGCTGGCCGAACGCGGCGTGGTGCGGCTGCGCACCACCATCAGCCCGGACAACGAGGCGTCGCAACGGACGTTCGGCGCAGTCGCCCGCGACCGCGGTATGACGCTGTCCAGTGAGGACTACCTGAGCTCCGAGCTTCTCGGAGAGGGTCACGAGCAAGAAGACCTCTACACGATTTCCTAGACAAGGGCGCACGGGCCGCCCGGCCCGCAACCGCCGCCCGCACCTTCCTAATTGGAGTGATCACCGCAATGACCGAGCCCGCCCACGACGCCAACACCAACACGGAGATTTTCGACGATCGCGAATCCGAGGTGCGCAGTTACTCGCGGAACTGGCCGGTGGTGTTCGACACCGCCAAGGGGGCGACGCTCCGGACCGTCGACGGAGACGAGTATCTCGACTTCTTCGGTGGCGCGGGTGCCCTCAACTACGGCCACAACGACGAGGACATGAAGAACGCGCTGCTGGAGTACATCTCCCGCGACGGCGTCACCCACTCGCTCGACAAGTACACCGTGGCCAAGCGGGCTTTCCTGGAGACCTTCTCGGAGAAGATCCTCGAGCCGCGCGGCCTCGACTACAAGGTGATGTTCCCCGGGCCGACGGGCACCAACGCCGTCGAGTCGGCGCTCAAGCTGGCCCGTAAGGTCACCGGCCGCGAGGCCGTCATCAACTTCACCAACTCGTTCCACGGCATGACCCTCGGGTCACTCTCCGTGACGGGTAACTCGATGAAGCGCGCCGGCGCCGGCATCCCGCTCGTGCACGCCACGCCGATGCCGTACGACAACTACTTCGGCGGCGTCACCGAGGACTTCCAGTGGATGGAGCGCGTCCTCGTCGACTCCGGCTCGGGCATGAACCGCCCGGCGGCCGTCATCGTCGAGTGCGTCCAGGGCGAGGGCGGCATCAACGCCGCGCGCGCCGAATGGCTGCGCGCGCTCAACGAGCTGTGCGTCCGTCACGACATCCTGCTCATCGTCGACGACGTCCAGATGGGCTGCGGCCGCACCGGCGAGTTCTTCTCGTTCGAGTTCGCGGGCATCAAGCCGGACATCGTTACCCTGTCCAAGTCGATCGGCGGCTACGGCCTGCCGCTGGCCGTGACGCTCTTCCGACGCGACCTCGACGAGTGGACCCCGGGCGAGCACAACGGCACGTTCCGCGGGAACAACATGGCCTTCGTCACCGCCGAGCTGGCGCTGCGCAAGTACTGGTCGGACGATCAGCTGCAGAACCGCACGCTCGAGAACGGCCGCATCCTGCGCGAGCGCTTCTCCCCGCTGGTCTACAAGTACGAGGGCAAGCTCGAGCTGCGTGGCCGCGGCATGGCCTTCGGCATCGCGTTCCTCGAGAATCCCGAGCTCGCCGAGCAGGTCATGGCGCGCTGCTTCGACAACAAGATGCTCGTCGAGACCGCCGGCCCGAGCGACGAGGTCGTCAAGTTCCTCGCCCCGCTCACGCTGACCGATGAAGAGCGCGACCGCGGCATCGAGATCTGCTACGAGGCCGTCGACCACGTCCTCGCCCAGCAGTACGCCTGAGAACCATAGACCACACCCCGGCCGAGGAGGCACCGCATGATCGTTCGTACGACCGCCGAGATCACCGACACCGACCGCCATATCAAGGGCAACAACGGCAACTGGGAGTCCAAGCGCATCGTCCTGGCCGACGACCGCGTCGGGTTCTCGTTCCACGAGACCACCATCGCCGCCGGCACGACCAACGACTTCCACTACGCCAACCACGTCGAGGCCGTCTGGCTGACCCGCGGCAAGGGCACGCTGCGTGACCTGACCAACAACAAGGAGTACCCGCTCGAGGCGGGCACGATGTACCTGCTCGACGGCAACGAGAAGCACCAGGTCATCGTCGAGGAGGAGATGCAGATGCTCTGCGTCTTCAACCCGCCGGTCGTGGGCGACGAGAACCACGACGAGAACGGCATCTACCCCCTCCTGCGCCTGCAGGACGACGGCACCGTCGTGCGCGAGAAGTAAGCGCCGCGCCGCACTCTCCGGCCGGTTTCGTTCAGTCCGAGCGAAACCGGCCGGGGAGTCGCTCGTTCTGGGGCACTGTCTGTAACCGTGACAGATATTGACACCCGTCCAGTAGCGATCATCGGGGCGGGGCCCTCCGGACTCGCGGTAGCGCGCAACCTCGACCGTCAGGGCGTCGACTGGGTGGGCTTCGAGCTCGCCGGAGACGTCGGCGGCCTCTGGAACATCGACGCGCCGCGGAGCACGGTCTACTCCTCCGCCCACCTCATCTCGTCGGCCCGCACCACGGAGTTCGGCGAGTTCCCCATGCCGGCCGACACCCCGGACTACCCGGACCACCGCCGCCTGTTGGCCTACTTCCGCGACTTCGCCGACCACTTCGGCCTGCGCGAGCGGTGCCGCCTCGGCACCGAGGTCGTGCGCGTCGATACGGGCCCGAGCAGACCGGTTTCCTCCGCTACCGGCCCGTGCTGGACAACACGCGGCTGCGCGAGGTCTTCGGCTACACCCCCGAGCTCACCACGGCCCAGGCCTTCGACCGGTGGCTGGCCGGTCATCCGGAGGCGCGGGCCTGAGTCGGCCCGTCCCGCCGGCCCGCCCCCGAACCGCCCGGACAGGGCAGAATGTCCGGGTGTCGACGATCGTGTTCCTCCACGCCCATCCCGATGACGAGACCTCGCAGACCGCCGGGATGATGACCCTGGCCGCCCGGGAGGGCCACCGGGTGGTGACCGTGTTCGCCACCGACGGCGACCACGGGGAGCGGCCCGAGCACCTCGGCCCCAACGGTGACCTCGTCGATCACCGGCGCGGGGAGGCGCGGGCCGCGGCGGCCGTGCTGGGCGTGGCCCGCATCGACTGGCTGGGCTACCGCGACTCCGGGATGACCGGCTGGGAACAGAACGACGACCCGCTCTGCCTCCACCGCGCCGACATCGACGACGCCGCCGCCCGGGTTGCCCGGATCCTCGACCGCGAGGACGCCGACGTCCTCGTGGGCTACGACGACCACGGCAACTACGGGCATCCCGATCACATCGCCGTCCACCGCATCGCCCGACGCGCGGTGGAGCTGGCCGCGCGCCGGCCGCGGCTGCTGGAGGCCACCACGAACCGTGACGCCCAGCTCGCCATGCTCGACAGCCCCGAGGCCGCCGAGTTCCTGCGCACGCTCGCGGCCGGCGGCACGGAGCTGGACCCGGACCAGCTGCGGGCGATGATCCTCACCGGCGACGACGGTCAGCCGGTGGGGATGCCGGAGTCCGAGATCGCGTGGGCGATCGACCTGCCGCAGGACGTGATCGAGACCAAGCGCCGCGCGATGCAGTGCCACGCCAGCCAGACCAGCGACATCGGCACCATGTTGGCGCTGCCGCCGGAGATCTACACGGTCGCCTTCGGTACCGAGTACCTCATCGAGCCGGGCGCGGAGCAGTCGATGCGCCGCGCGTGGCCGTTCGGCTGAGCCGTCCGAGCCGCCTGCCCCGCGCAGCTCAGGGAGTGATCGCCCGCTCCTCGCTGGCGTGGCCCGCGTCGAGGTGGGAGCAGTCCGACAGCCGCAGGGGCGAGAAGGCTCCCCCGGAGTGACTGGAGACCACCCGGGTCGTCACGCAGACGTGGTCGCCGCCGTCGTCGAGCGTGGCGATCCGCTCGAGCACCATCCGGTTGGGGAGCTCGCGGATGAGGGGCACGCCCCCGTCGCCGGTCACGGTCTGGAGGCCCTCGAACTTGTCCGTGTCTTCCCCCGAGCGCGTACCGAACCGCTCGGCCAGGGCGAGGTCGGAGCTGGTGAGGAAGTGCACCGCGAAGTGGGTGGCGCGCAGGCTCACCCGGTAGGTGTGGTTGGCCTTGGAGAGCCACACGCTGTAGTGCTGGCCGGAGATGCTGGACTGCGCGTGGAAGCCGACCAGGCACCCGGCCCGCTCGTCCTCGGCGGCGGTGGTCACCACGATCATCGCCGTGTCGAGTGAGGCCATGAGGTCCTCGAACGCCTGGTCAGACATCGCTCGCGCCGCCCTGCCGGTCCATCTCGTACCGCAGGAACAGGGTGTCGCCGTCGGCCATGGTCCCCTTCAGTGCGAACCGGGCGATCCCCGCTCCCGCCGGGTTCACGCACACCGGGAGCGGGTCGCCGCCCATCAGCGGGGAGATGGACAGGCACAGCTCGTCGAGACGGTCTGCCGCGACGAGTTCGCCGAGCCAGGTGGGCCCGCCCTCGCAGAGCACGACGCGGTGCCCCAGGTCGGCCAGCGCCCGCAGCGCGGCGGCCGGCTCGACCGCGTCGCGCCCCGCGTCGACGACCGTCGCGACCTTCTCGGCCTCGGCGCGCCGGGTCGGGTCCGCGGCAGTGCACGTGATGACGTGGGTGCGGGCGTCCTCGGGGGCGTCGGCGAACAGTCGGGCGCTCCAGTCGAGGTCCAGGCTGCGGCTGATCACGGCGACCGGCGGGTTCCCCGGTTTCCCGGCGCTGACGCGGTGGGCCCGCGCCTCCTCGGACAGTCTCACCGGCCCGTAGCCCTCCCGCCGAACGGTCTCGGCGCCCACCATCACGATGTCGGCGATCTGGCGCATGCTCCGGAACAATGCCTGGTCGGGTGCGGTGGACAGGGAGCCCACCCGACCGTCGATCGCGGCCGTCCCGTCGATCCCGGCGACCATGTGCCCGGTCACCCAGCACTCGTGCTCGGGCCGGGACCGGTCCACGTCCAGGTACGGGGCGAGCGGATCGGGGACCTCGGTTCCGGGCTCGAGTACGTGCATGGCGGCCACTCTACGGATGTCCCACGCCGTTGCGTGGCCCACGTGGGGCGGGGTCAGGGCACGTCGAGGGCGCGGACCCAGTCGCCGTGTCCGTGCGCGGTGGCCAGGGGCCGTCCGTTGACGGCGACGACGAAGATGCCCTTGTGGCGGCGGATCGACTCCGGGACCTGCGCGGCGACATCGGGCAGAAGGGTCACGCCCTCGACGGAGATCCACACGCAGTCCAGCTCGGTGACCCGGCGGACGAACTCGGCGCGGGCCGGCGGCTCGAGGTAACCGAGCACGGCGGTGTGGAACACCACCGGGGTGGTGCCGGCCGGGCAGGCGGCGACCGAGTCCTCCAGTCGCTCGAGGAGGTCGCCGGCGAGGATCCGCGGGGGGTCGGCGGCCGCGATGTCCAGTGCGGCGTCCAGGCGCGGTCCCCGCTGCTCGTGCTGGCCGGGCCAGATGAGGCTGTGCAGCCAGGCGCGGGAGTCCGGGTCGGCGGGGTCGATCGGCGACAGGTCCACCCCGCCTCGGTGGGCGACCTCGGGCGACGAGCGCGGTAGGGGTACGCCGTCGCGGAGGTCGCAGTCGAGGACCGGCGGGCGGCCCGCCGCACTGTCGGGGTCGGCGGCGGGCCGCAGCTCGCGGGTGCTCCCGCCGTCGAGGGCGTACCGGTAGGCGTAGCGGTCCGGGTAGAGGCACAGTCCCGCCGAGGCCCCCATCTCCACCAGGGAGAGCGGGCCGGGCAAAAGGGAGAGGAACGGCAGTAGGACCGCGCAGCGCTTGGCCTCGTTGGTCTGGGTGGAGTGGGTGAGCGCGATCCGCTCGATCTCGGCCCAGTGGTCGTGGACGAACCCGCGGAAGGTCGCGTAGTCCTCTGTCTCGGGGGCCCCGGCGTGCCGGGCGGCGGCGAAGAACAGGGCGGGTTGGCGCTTGATCCGCGGCAGCGTCCCGATGAGCTCGCTGGTAGCGGAGTCCCCGGCTACGCCGCGGGCCCACGAGAGGTACACGGGCGTGCGTCCGCGGACCTCGTACTCGGCGAAGTCGGAGTAGCGGGCGGGAACGTCGTCGACGTGCGCGGAGTCCATGTCCCCAGCGTCGCACACCGCCGCGGGACACGCCGTCGACGCCGGAACGGTGGCCTCACCCGCGGGCAGGCGGTATGATTGGTGACGCATCAATAAACTGAGACGATCCTGGGAGCCCCTCATGTCTACCGCGACCGACTTCACCCCCGCACAGAACGCCTCGACCGACGGCGAGTTCGTCCGCGACGCGACGTACATCAACGACCGCGTGGTGGCGGACGTGCCCGCGGGTTCGGATCCGGTCGGCGAGAAGATCGGCGAGATGCGGTGGCCGGTCGAGGCCGGGCGCTATCGGCTCATGGCCGCCCGCGCGTGCCCGTGGGCCAGCCGGAGCATCATCGTCCGGCGCCTGCTGGGCCTCGAGGACGCGATCTCCCTGGGGCTCGCGGGCCCCACGCACGACATCAACTCCTGGGTCTTCGACCTCGACCCGGACGAACGGGACCCCGTCACCGACCTGCACCGCCTGCAGGAGGCCTACTTCAACCGGATCCCTGACTACCCGCGCGGGATCACGGTCCCCGCGCTGGTGGACCTGCCCACCAAGTCCGTCGTGACCAACGCGTACCAGAAGCTCAACTTCGACTTCATCTCCGAATGGACGGCCTTCCACCGCGAGGGCGCGCCGGATCTGTACCCCGAGGAGCACCGCGACGAGATCGACGAACTCGACTCGTGGATCTACCCCACGGTGAACAACGGTGTGTACCGCTGCGGGTTCGCCGCCGACCAGGAGGCCTACGAGGAGGCCTACGACGAGCTGTGGGCGTCGCTGGACCGCCTCGAGGAGCGCCTGACCGCCCGCCGCTACCTCGTCGGCGACTCCATCACCGTCGCCGACATCCGCCTGTTCACCACGCTGGTCCGCTTCGACGCGGTGTACCACGGCCACTTCAAGGCGAACCGGTCCAAGATCAGCGAGATGCCCGCGCTGTGGGGCTACCTCCGTGATCTGTTCCAGGCGCCCGGCTTCGGTGACACGTGCGACTTCCCGCAGATCAAGGCGCACTACTACAACGTGCACCGGGACGTGAACCCCACGGGCGTCATCCCCAAGGGGCCGGACCTGTCCGGCCTGCTCACCCCGCACCACCGCGAGGAGCTGGGCGGTCGCCCGTTCGGCGACGGGACCGCCCCCGGGCCCATCACCGATCCGTCCGAGAGGGTGCCGGAGGGGCACGGCGCGGCCTGAGGTCCCCGGGAGAGGGCCTAGACTGGTCGCCTGTGAACCCAGCCCCCGCCGAACTCGGTCGCTATCGTCGCGGCGCCCGGCAGTTCGTCATGTTCGGAATCGTGGGCGGCTCGGGCATGGTCGTCAACATGATCGTCACGGTCTTGATGAACAAGGCCAACGGCGGCACGGCCAACGCGCAGGAGATCCTGTTCCCCATCGCGGGCACGGAGTTCAACTTCCGGTTCACCACGTTGGTGTGGATCGTGGCGTTCCTCGTGGCGAACTTCTACAACTTCCTGCTCAACCGGCACTGGACGTTCGGCAAGGGACACAAGGCGCCGGCGTGGCAGGAGTTCTGGCCGTTCCTGGTGGTGGGGTCGGTGGCGGCGGGCGCGGGCATCTTCATCAAGCTCGCGTTCACCAACCCCACCAGCCCGCTCTACCTGCCCGAGCCGTGGTGGCACGAGGAGGCGGGGATCCACTCCCGGGAGTACTGGAGTCAGCTGCTGACGATCCTCATCACGATGCCGATCAACTTCGTCGTCAACAAGCTCTGGACGTTCCGCGCGGTGCGTAACCGTCACCACGCACGCTCGACCGCGGACGCGGTGGTCTAGGGCCGACAGCGGAGACGTCGCCGCTGGTCCTGTGGTTCGACCTGATGGGCGTGTTCTTCTTCGCCCTGTCGGGCAACCTCCTGGCCGCGCGCAAGGACATCGACATCACCGGTGGGTTCATCCTGGGCCTTCTCGCGGGTCTCGGCGGCGGCATCATCCGCGACGTCATGCTCGGCGTCACGCCGCTCGCGCTCGCCAAGCCCGTGTACCTCGTGCCGCCGCTGGTCGCCGTCGTGGTGGTGTACCTGCTGGGCTCGGTCATCCACCGCGTGCAGACGCTCATCGTGGCGTGCGACGCCGCGGGCCTGGGTCTGTTCTGCACGTTCGGCACGGCGCGCGCGCTGGATCACGGCATGCCGGTGGCGTCCGCGTTGCTGCTCGGGGTGGTCACCGCGGTCGGCGGCGGGTTGATGCGCGACGTGGTGGCCAACGAGATCCCGGCCGTGTTCAGCGGGTCGAACCTGTACGTGATCCCCGCGGCGACCGGCGCCGCGCTCACCGCCGTCGCCGTGTCCACCGAGGTGCGGGGGGCCGGTGTCGGCGACCGTGCTGTCGGTGCTGGTGTTCGCCTTCCGGATGGTCGCGTGGGCCCGACAGTGGCGCGTGCCGGCGCCCGTGCGCACCTGGACCGTGCGGGACCTGGACGTGTTGCGGCGCCGGGAGCGGTCGGTGTTCGGCCGACCGCGCGGCGAGAGGGACGACGGCACCCGCGACGATGAGTACGACGACGACGAGCTCGGCCGCCGGTAGGGTGACCCGGTGCAGTACTACCTCAGCCTGCTGGGTTTCGCGGCGATCGATTCGCTCAATCTCCTGGCCTTCGCCGTCATCGCGGGGCTGTGGCTGACATCGGCCGGCCGCGGCATCCCGTTCACGCCGCGAGCGGCGCGGTTCACCGGGGGTGCGTTCTGCGGGATCGTGCTGCTCTCGCTGATCTCCGTGTGGGTGATCGGCAACAACCAGGAGTTCGTCCGGAGCCTGTTCTACAACCTGTGGGCGATGATCGCGCTGGGCGTGATCGGCCTGGTCATCACCGTCATGGGCCTGCGCCGGCCCGCGGAGGCCAAGGAGGAGAGCGTCGAGGCCCCGCTCACCCAAAACGTCCTGCAGAAGTTCGGGATCATGGCCACCGGCATCGCGCTCGGCGTCATCCAGTCGGGGACGTCCGCGCCGTTCGCGGCGGGCATGGTGCTCATCTCGTTCGCCGAGACCCCGTGGTGGTCCAAGCTGCTGCAGATCCTGTTCTTCGCGGTCATCGCGATCCTGCCCAGCACCGGGCTGATCATCGCGCTGTCGCGGGTGCCGTCGGGCAGCATCGGTGCGGCGACTCGTCGCATCGACCGGTTCCTGTCCTACGGCCGCGTGGCCGGGCGGGTGCTCACCCTGGTGGTGGGTGTGGCGCTGACCGTGTTGGCCGTCGTCCGCATCGTCCAGATCACCGGGGTGCTGTCGTAGTCCGGCCCTAGGGTGACGTCGACCACCATCGCCGGTGGTCAGACAGACGAGGGAGACGACATGCAGATCGACGACATCCAGATCACCGCGACCGACCCGACCACCGATGCCACGCCTTCCGGCACCGTGCTGTGCGAGGACGGGCTGAGGCGGCCCCCGTGGGCGGCGCGGGACCCGCTGCTGCGGGAGTACTACGACACCGAGTGGGGCATGCCCGTCCGGGACGAGGCCGGTCTGTACGAGCGGCTGGTCCTCGAGGGGTTCCAGTCCGGGCTGAGCTGGGTGACGATCCTGCGTAAACGGCCCGCGTTCCGCGAGGCGTTCGCGGGGTTCGACCCCGACGCCGTGGCGGCGTTCGGGGAGGACGACATCGCCCGGCTCATGGCCGACGCGCGGATCGTGCGCAACCGGCGGAAAATCGACGCGGCGATCGCCAACGCGCGTGCCGTGGTCGCCCTGCGACCCGAGGGCGGTCTGGTCGAACTCGTGTGGTCGTACCGGCCCGAGCGCACGCCCGAGCCGCGGACCATGGACGAGGTGCCCAGCCGGTCTCCGGAGTCGGAGGCGTTGGCCAAGGAGCTCAAGCGGCGGGGGTTCAGCTTTGTCGGACCGGTGACGGTCTTCGCCCTCATGGAGGCCATCGGCGTGGTGGACACACACCTGATGGACTCGCACCGCCGCGGCACGTCGGGGGTCTGGGCTCCGCTGCCGGGCGCGGGCTGACCCGGCAGCGGCGCCCCGACCCGGGTCACGCCGGCAGGGGCGCCAGGCCCGCCCGCGGCGGGAGGTCGCGCAACGGCGGGGCCAGCGAACCGTCATGCTCGAGCAACCCGGTGGCGGGGCCGCCCACGCACACCGGAATTCCCCGCAGGGTCGCCATGCGTTCGAGCGACCGGTCCAGCGCCCGCCGGCTGAGGGTGCCGTCGGCCACGGCCCGCTCGACGGCGTCCAACGCTTCACCGAGCCCGGCCGTCGTGATCCACAGCGGGGAGTCAGCCCCGGCGATGAGGGACTCGGTCACGGCGCGGGGCAGCGGGAACGTGTCGGTCACGGCGCGCATGCCGGACAGGTCGTCGGTGAAGATCGGGCCATCGAAGGGCGGGGCGCCGTAGCCGCGGCCCTCTCGCAGCAGCCGGTACGCGGCGGGCGAGAGCGACGCGGGCCGGTCGACCCCGGTCAGGCCGGGGACCTGCTGGTGGCCGAGCATCATGCCCGCGCCGGGGGTCCGGGCGAGTGCCGCGAAGGGCCGCAGATCGTGGGTCATGAGCTGGTCGAGCGGGGGCACCGTCACCGAGCGGTGGTGACTGTCGCCGGAGGAGCGTCCGTGCCCCGGGAAGTGCTTGAACACCGGGGCGATGCCAGCGTCACGCAGGCCGGCGGCGAACGCACGGGCATAGGACACGACGCGGGCGGGGTCGGGGGAGAAGGAGCGGTCACCGATCACCGCGCCGTCCGGCTGCTCGGACACGTCGAGGGAGGGCGCGAAATCGACGGTGACGCCCATCCCGCGGAGGAACTCCCCGCGGGCGCGGGCAGCCGCCCGGACCTGCTCGGGGCTCATGGTCGCGGCCATCACGCGGGCGGAAGGCAACGGGCCGGCGTATGGCGCGATGCGCGACACGCGCCCGCCCTCCTCGTCGATCGCCACGAGCAGCGGCAGCGGCGAGTCGTGCTGCAGCCGGGCGAGCCCGTCTCCGGAGACCGCCTCACCCACCACGTCACCGCCGAGGAAGATGCCGCCGATCGCGTGCTGTTCGACCGCCCGGCGGGCGTCGGCCATGGAACTCACACCGACGGTGAACAGCTGGGCGATCCGCTGACGCTGCGTCAGCCCGTCCAGCGGCGATACGCATCCGGGCGGGGGTGCCGACCTGTGGCCACCGGGATCAGCGGCCGGGGCGGCAGTCGCCTGCGGAGCAGGAGCGGCCGGGGCGGCGGCGGTGGGGTCCGAGCCGGGCGCGGCGGGCTCCCCGGGGGCGCACCCGACCAATGTCAACCCCGCAGCGAGGGCGGCCACCGCCACACGGAGCCGGCGGGTGGGGGACACGCCCCCACTGTAACCGGGGTCGACTCGGGGACCGCGCTGGTCCCGCGCACTCCGACCATGGGTGGTGTCCCAGGGGCGCCCGGGCGTCCCGGCATCGGGTCAGCGTCCGACCATCTCGAGCGCTCTGCTGCCGAAATCGATCGCCTGCCCGACGCTGCCCCTGCCGCCGGAGACGTGTTCGGAACTGACCAGCGCCCGGGGCAGGGCTGAATCGCGGCGGGGGACCACGGTCGAGGAGTTCACGTCTCGTCCACCTGCGCCTGCGATGGTGTGCGGATGAACTCGACTCTCGACCGCAGGCTGGGTCCGTCCGATGCCGTCGTGGTGGGCCTCGGCGCCATGATCGGGGCCGGCGTGTTCGTGGCGTTCGCGCCCGCCGCGGCGCGCGCCGGCTCATGGGTGTGGGCCTCGCTCGCGGTGGCCGCCGTGGTGGCCGTGTGCAACGCCCTGTCCTCCGCTCGACTGGCAGCGCAGTTCCCCGCGGCGGGCGGGACCTACGTCTACGGTCGCGAACTGCTCGGGCCGCTGCCGGGGTTCCTCGCCGGCTGGGGATTCGTCGTGGGCAAGACCGCCTCCTGCGCGGCGATGGCCCTCACCGTGGGCCTGTACCTCTGGCCGGAGCAGTCCTCGGTGGTCGCCGCGGTGTCCGTGCTGGCGCTGACGGTGCTGTCGGTTCTCGGGGTGCAGCGCACGGCCACGGCGTCGAAGGTGCTGGTCGGCATCGTGCTGGCGGTACTCGCAGTGTTCGTGGTGGCGGCGTTCGTCTCGTCGGCCGGCTCGCCGGCGGCGCCAGGGACGGCACCCGCGGCAGTGCCCGGGGCGGTGCCCGCCGTCGACGGAGAGGCGTTGCCCGGGCGCATACTCGGCGTGTTGGGCGGCGCGGGGTTCTGCTTCTTCGCCTTCGCGGGGTACGCCCGCATCGCCACGCTCGGGGAGGAGGTGCGCGATCCGAGCCGCACGATCCCGAGGGCGGTCGTCATCGCGATCAGCGTCGTGATCGCCGTCTACGCGATCGTTCTCGCCGCGACGGTCCACGTGCTCGGGGTGGGAGGCGTGGCCGCGAGCGCCGCGCCCGTACTGGACGCCGCTGAGCGGGCCGCCGCCGGGGAGGTGCTGGCGCCCGTGGTGCGGATCGCCGCCGGGATCGCCGCGCTCGGGGCCCTGCTGGGCGGAGTGCTCGGCGTCTCCCGCACAACCCTGGCGATGGCGCGGGACCGGCACCTGCCCGCTCCGCTGGCGGCAGCGCACCCCACCACGCGGACGCCGTACGTCGCCGAGATCTGCGTGGGCGTGGTGGTGGCCGTGATCGTCCTGGCGGCCGACGTACGGCAGGCGATCGGGTTCTCCTCCTTCGCCGTCCTGATCTACTACCTCGTCGCGAACACCGCGGCCCTGCGTCTTGATCGACGGCGCCGCGGACTGCCGGCCTGGGTGCCGGTGCTCGGCGCGGTCGGATGCGTGATCGTCGCCGGGAGCCTGCCCTGGCAGTCGGTCGTCGGAGGCCTCGTCGTCTTCGTCGTCGGCGGTGTGGTCTACGCCGTCACCCGCCCCAGGGCGGTGACCCCGGGCGTAGCGTCACGGGCATGACCGAGCACCAGACACAGTCCGACCGGGCCCCGCAGGGCCAGAACCACCGCCGCCTGCTCCCGTCGCATCTGCGCCGGCCCGTGATCGGGGCGCCGATGGCCGGCGGCCCCACGACGCCCGAACTCATCGCCGCGGTGGGCGAGGCGGGGGGCCTGGGCATGATCGGCTCCGGTTACCTCGACGCCGCCGACACCAGAGCGGAGATCGGGCGCGTCCGCGAGCTCACCGACGCGCCGTTCGGCGTCAACGTGTTCCTGCTGGATCGCGCCGACTCTGACGCAGCGCTGGCGGCGGCGGGCGGTCCCGAGGCGGTCGAGCGCTACGCCGAGGCGATCGGGCCGGTCGCCAGGCGGCTCGAGGTGGCCCTCGCGGAGTCGCCGGGATTCACCGACTTCGACCAGGAAGCCACGCTCGCCGCGCTGCTGGACGACCCGGTCGCGGTGGTCTCGTTCACCTTCGGCATCCCGGAGCCCGGCATGGTCCGTGCTCTACAGGACGTGGGCACGGCCGTGGTCGTGACTGTGGCAGGCGTCGCCGACGCGCGGCGGGCCGTCGAGGCCGGGGCGGACTGGCTGTCGGTCCAGAGCGCGGAGGCCGGCGGGCACCGGTCCACGACCACGGTGGGCGAGGAGCCCGACGACATCACGACGGTGGAGCTGGTGCGGGCGGTGCGCGAGGCACTGCCGGAGGTGCAGTTCGTCGCCGCCGGCGGGATCAGCACCCCGCACGACGTCGCCGCCGTGCTCGCGGCCGGTGCGGACGGTGTCCAGCTCGGGACCGTGCTGCTGCGCACCCCTGAGGCGGGCACGAACGCTCTGCACCGGTCCGCGCTCGGCGATGCCCGGTTCACCGAGTCGCGGCCGACCCGCTGCTACACCGGTCGCTACGCGCGGGCGCTCGTCAACGGGTTCGTCGCGGAGTTCCACGAGGTCGCGCCGGCGGCGTACCCGTACCTGCACCTGCTCACGGGTCCGATGCGCAAGGCCGCCGCGCGGGCGGGCGACATCGAGGTGCCGCCACTGTGGGCGGGGTCGCGTTGGCGGGCGGCCGACGCCTACGCCGACCAGCCGGCCGCGGAGGTCGTCGCGGAGCTGTGGGACCGCGCGGGCGAGCAGGCGGGTTGGGCCGATTAGGTCAGGTACGCGCCCACGGCGGCTAGGAAGAGGAGGCCCGCCGTTCGGCCTCGGCCGCGATGTCGGCGAGGTCCTGCTCCATGGTCTTGCGGGTGGACTTCTCGGCGAACTTTCCCATGAGCCCCATGACGACGCGGGAGACCGCGGGAGCGTGGGCAGTCTCGGCTCCGAAGCGCATCCGGAGCGTCGACCCGCCCTCGGCGTCGGGTGTGATGGTGAAGACGGTCGTGTACTCGGTCCCGCCGTTCTCGGCGACGATCGTGGTGGAGTGAGGCGGCTCGGCGGCCATCACCATCATCTCCTCGGTGGCCTTCATCCCGAACATCTTGCGGGTCTCGCGCCACCGCAGGCCGGGCTCATAGGGGCCGGTCGTGAGGATCTCGACCGCCACTACCCCGCTGAGCGTGCGGTGCGCCTCGGGGATGTCGGTGAGCACGGACCACACGGTGTCGGGGTCGGCGGCGACGTGGCGGGACAGGTCGAGCTCCATGGCCCCGAGTGTAGTGAAATGCACGGCGCCGGCATCCGTCCGAAGACGAATGCCGGCGCCGGGGTGTTGAAGGCGGGCGCTAGTGGCTCGCAGTCAACCAGATCAGGACAGCGAGCCCGTGATCTGGGTGACGAAGCCACCGAGGGTCTCGAGGACGTCGGCGAAGAGGCCAGCGCCCGCGTCGACGACCTGCGAGCCGGTGTTCACGGCGTCGGAGCCGGTGGCGAGGCCGGGGAGGAAAGTCTGAATGGAACCCATGATGTGGTCCTTTCGTCAGGGGCGGCACCGTGTGCGCCGCTCGGTCTGGCGTGAGGATCCTGCGGACCGTTGGTCCATCAAGATCTCACCACCGGACGCTACGTAGTCGGTGCGACCGTTTCATCCGCTCGGGCCCCAAGACGGTCAAGAGTCCGAGGGAATCGTTTACCTGCGCAGGTGAAATCACGGAAGCACTTTAATGTGATCTAGGTCACTGTGCGCGTCGCACGGTGGGGCGAGTGGCCCGTCGAAAAGGGGGAGGGCCGGCTGAAATAGGCGACACCGGCATCCGCGCGAGGCGGATGCCGGTGTCGTTGCGTAGATCTGGGCCCGAAGGCCCGGGATCACTCAGCTCAGAGGTAGCCGACGATGTCGCCGAGCGAGCCGGTGACGGTGTCGTAGACGCCCTCGGCCGCGGT
The DNA here is from genome assembly GCF_036287335.1 of Dietzia maris. NCBI lineage: Bacteria > Bacillati > Actinomycetota > Actinomycetes > Mycobacteriales > Dietziaceae > Dietzia > Dietzia maris. The sequence goes on along the minus strand of NZ_CP143053.1, from coordinate 3,151,985 downwards.
GGAGCCGGTGTTGACGAAGCCCTGGGCCGCGGTGGAGCCGGTGTCGATGAGGCTGTTGAAGAAGCCGAGGATGCCGTTGAAGATGGTCTCGATCATGAGAAACCCTTTCGTCTCTGAGCGGCGCCGGGGTGCGCCGCTGCCGTAGTGCAGTCCTGCTTGCGGACTCGCGAGGTACATCCGGCTCCGGGCTCGAGTCGTTACCCGGCATCGGTGACAGGCCTGCCCTGTGGGCGCTGGCGCCGACGTCGGAATCTTTATCAACCGACGTAGGAGGTCCGCAAACATTTATGGTATGATCTAATGCATATTTCGCCGAATGCCGTGCGCAGTGACTGGAGCTGTGGGGTGCGCCACGGATATCAGCGGCGCCGGCGCCCGTGGATGGCGGGCGCCGGCGCGGCGGGTGGGGCCGGACCGGGGTCCGGCGTGCGTGGCCCCGGTCCGGATCTGGCCCGGGGGTCGGTCGAATCAGGAGCCGAAGGCGGTCGCGATGAACCGGGCACCCAGGGCTTCTACTGTGATGTGGCTCACAAGTACATCCACTGGGTGGGCCTGCGTGTTGCACGCTCATCGCCAGGGAGCTCGGGAGTTCCAGCGGGGTGGCGGCGGGCGCCGGGGTGCGGCAGTAAGAATGGAGCACATGACGCCGCCCACGCAGCCCGCCCACGACCCCGTCCCGCTCCCGCCAGGCTTCCGCGCGCACGCAGGGGCCGCGGGGCTGCGCGAGCGCGGTGACGACGTCTTCGTCGTCGTCAATGACGGCCCCTCCCCGGCCTCGTCCGCGGTGTTCACCCGCTCCCTCTTCGCGGGGCCGTCGGTCGTGCTCAGCCGCGAGAACGTCGCCAGCGGTACGGCGCGCGGCGTGGTCGTGGTGGCCAAGAACGCCAACGTCGCCACCGGTGAGCAGGGAATGGCCGACGCGCGGGAGGTGCTCGAGCGCGCCGCCGACGCCATCGCCGTGGCCCCGGGGGAGCTGCTCATCGCCTCGACCGGCGTGATCGGCCGCCGCTACCCGATGGACAAGCTGCGCGCGCACCTCGACGGCCTGGCGGGCGCGACGTTCGACGCCGACGCCGTCGCGCTGGCGACCGCGATGATGACCACCGATACCCACCCCAAGACCGCGCGGGTGGAGGTGACGACGACGACGGGCGGCACCGCTCAGGTGGTGGGCATCGCCAAGGGTGTCGGGATGATCGAACCGGACATGGCAACGATGATCGCCGTGCTGTTCACCGATGCCGCAGTGGAGCCGGGTGTGCTGGACTCGGCGTTCCGGGCCGCGGTGGACGAGACCTTCAACTGCCTGTCCGTGGACACCGACACCTCGACCTCCGACACGGCCATCGCGCTGGCCAGCGGGGCGGGCGATCCGGTCGGCGAGGTCGAGCTGCGCGAGGCGTTCGAGGCGGTCTGCCTGGACCTCACCCGGCAGCTGGCCCGCGACGGCGAGGGCGCCACCAAACTGCTCACCGTCGAGGTCACGGGCGCGCGCGACCGCGCGCAGGCCAAGCGCGTGGCCAAGGCGATCCTCAACTCGCCGCTGGTCAAGACCGCCGTCCACGGGGCCGACCCCAACTGGGGCCGCGTGGCCATGGCGATCGGCAAGTGCCACGACGACACCGACATCGACCCGGAGCGGGTGCGGATCGTCTTCGGCGACCTCGAGACCTACCCCGCCTTCCCCGGTGAGGCGGAGCTCGAGCGGCTCACCGAGATCATGCGGGCCGAGGAGGTCACCATCTCCGTTGACCTGGGCGTGGAGGGCGGCGCCGCGGACGGCTCCTGCACGGTCTACGGTTGCGACCTCACGCGGGAGTACATCTCGATCAACGCCGACTACACGACGTGAGCGCTCACGAGCTCGGCGCCGCGCGTCGGGTCATGGCGAGGATGGTGTCGCGGGTGTCGTGCCAGGCGGTGCCGGTGATGTCGCCCCACGGGTCGTGACGACCGGGCACGAGCGAGACGCGGGCCGGATCACCGGCGAGGCGTCGACGTAGCGCTGGCGGCGGTCATCGGGACGGCAGCCGCCCCTCTGGCGGCACGTACGGGCGCGGGCCACGGACTCGGCGATCTGACCGCGATCGAGGTCCTCGTCGTCGTCACCGCGCCCGATCGCCGAGGTCAGAGCCCACCCCGCCGCGCCGCCGAGCGCGGCGCGGCACCTGACGGGGGGCGTGGGTCAGACCGTGCCGGCGACGACGTCGTTCTCCGCGCCATCGTAGAACGGGACGTACCCCTTCTCCCTGGACAGCACGTAGAGCGGGTCGTCGAACGTCGAGGTGTCGAACGCCTGCTCGCGAAGTTCGGTCTTGCGGCTCTTGTACGTGGAGGTGTGCTCGAGCTCGGCGGACAGTCGGATGAACAGCGGAACCGCGTACGACGGCAGGGAGTCCCGCAGGTGCTCGGCGAGCGCCGCACCGTCGAAGTCCGACTTGTCGTGCAGGCGGATCGCCGCCATGCCGGCCTTGCCGTCGGCGTCCGGGACCGCGACGCCGTAGACCACGGCCTGGTCGACCTCCGGGCGGGCGCCGATCGCGGCCTCGACCTCGGTGGTCGCCACGTTCTCGCCCTTCCAGCGGAAGGTGTCGCCCAGGCGGTCGACGAAGGACGCGTGCTTGAGCCCCTGGTCGAGCATGAGGTCGCCGGAGACGAACCAGGCGTCGCCGTCGCTGAACGCGTCGCGGACGATCTTCTTCTCCGTTGCCTCGGCGTCCGTGTAGCCGTCGAACGGCTGCGAGTCGGAGATCCCGCTGATGAGCAGGCCGATCTCGCCCTTGCCGACCTTCCGCAGCCGGCCGTCCTCGCCGCGGCGGGGCTCGCCCGTCTCGGGGTCGTAGTCGACGATCGCGAAGTCCATCGGGCAGTACCCGGTGGTGCGCGGGACGTTGAACGCGTTGACGAACGCGATGTTGCACTCGCTGGCCGCGTAGAACTCGCAGATGCGGCCCACGCCGAACCGCTGCTGGAACTCGTCCCAGATCTCGGGCCGCAGGCCGTTGCCGGTCATCACGCGGATCGAGTGGTCGCGGTCGCCCGGGCCGGGATCCTGGTTGAGCAGGTAGCGGCAGATCTCGCCGATGTAGATGGCGGCGGTCGCCCCGGTCGCGCGGGCCTGGTCCCAGAACTTCGACGCCGAGAAGTGCTCCTCGATCGCCAGGCACGCCCCGGAGGCGAGCACGCAGCCGAGGGCCACCGTGAGTGCGTTGTTGTGATACATCGGCAGGGGGCTGAGCAGGACGTCGTCCTTCTTCAGTCGCACGCCGGACAGACCGAAGCCGGCCATCGCCCTGTTCCACCGGTAGTGGGACATGGTCGAGGCCTTGGGCAGGCCCGTCGTGCCCGAGGTGAAGATGTAGTACGCGGTCTCCGTGCCGACCGTCTCATCGGCCTCCGGCGGGTTGACGTCCCCGACGTCGTCGCCGAGGGTCGCGAGCTCGTCCTCGAGCCACGTCAGGTCCGCCAGCTCGTCAGGGCGGTGGCGTGCGGTGAAGTCGCGGAAGGGCAGGTCGACCTCGGAGCTGACGGCGAGGAGCTCGCCGATCCAGTTCTCGCGCGGCACGGACTGCACGGCCTCGGCGCACTCGGCGCCGACCAGCACGAGCGTGGACTCGAGGATCTTCTGCGAGTGGTCGAGAACCTCGCCGCGCTGGTGGTGGTTGAGCAGGCCCACGGAGGCGCCGACCTTGACGGCACCGAGGATCGCGAGCAGTACCTCGGTACGGTTGCCCATACAGATGCCGACCGTGTCGCCGCGCGTCACGCCGCGGGCCTTGAGGACCGCGGCGAACCGGTTGGCGCGGCGGTTGGCCTCGCCGTAACTGATCTCCGTGCCGAGGAACTTGATGAAAGGCGCGTCGGGCCGGGCGGCGGCGAGCTTCTGGAAGCGGCGGCCGATCGAGACCTTGTCCGTGCTGCGGGAGGTCCGCACGATACGCAGCCCGTTGAGGACGGACGGCAGGTCGGCGGCGAGGGAGGGCAGTCCGCGGGCGAGGTCGGCCGGATTGAGCGTGCGGGCGGCCCCGGACCGGCGGCCGGTGACGGTGGTCTTGTCGGTCACGACTTCTCCTCGGTGGGCGTGGTGAGTGACTTGGTCGGATCGCCCGCGAGGCCGCGCCAGGCGAGTTCCACGACGACGCCGGCGGCCACCGACGTGGGGATCGACCGGTGGGCGACGCGGTCCGCGACCGCCTCGCCGGCACCGACCAGGGCGGTGGCGACCACCTCGAGCACCTCGCGGCTGCGCTCGTCGCCCGAGTTCTGCGCGAGCAGGTCGGTGGTGAGGTCGACCAGCACCGTCCGGGTCTTCTCGACCTCCTCCCTGAACTGGGGTTCGGCGAATGCCTGACGATAGACCACATTCCACGAGTCGGTGTGGGCGTCGACGAACTCGAGGAACGCCTGGACGACGTCCTCGAGCCGGCGGCGGGGGCCGGCACTGCCGGTGGCGGCGGCGGTGAGGTGGTCGATCAGCCGACCGGACTCGCGGACGACGCACGCCGCGAACAGTTCCTCCTTGGAGCCGTAGTACAGGTACAGCATCGGCTTGGAGATGCTCGCGTGGCGGGCGATGGTGTCCATCGAGGCCGATCGGTAGCCGAGATCGGAGAACACGCGGATCGCGGAGTCGAGCATCTGCTGCTCGCGGATCGCACGTGGGATGCGTTTGGTCCCCGTCGTCACAGGTCTCCTCCCGGCGGGTCGCGGTGTCATGTGCCACACTCAACTTACCCGCCGGTAAGGACTCGTGGGAGCCGCTCCCCGGATCCGGCGCCCCGACTGGTGTTACGCTTCCGGCATCGGTGTCTCGACGACACCGCAGGACACCCACCGTTACGTGAACCCCAGGGAGACCACGATGAGCTTCGGCACCGGAGCGCTCGCCAGCGCAGTCGGCGGAATCGTCCTCGGCGGCATCGTCGCGTTCGGGGTCAACACCACGATGGCCGAGAACTCCATCCCGGACGTGCCGCAACCGCCCGCCGACCAGGCCCTCCTCGGCCAGGTCGAGTACGGCGCGCGCTGACGCCCGCAGCTCTCGACTCTCTGCACGCCGGCGTAGGTGATCCGCGGGGCCCGTCTCGGCGCCGGTGCGCGTGACGCGGTCGTCGCGTTCCTCGCCTTCCTGCTGCTGGCCTGTCTGCAGTCCCCCGGGTTGATCGCCCCGGACACCAAGTACGACCTCGTCGCGTCCCCTGGCCGCTTCCTCGCCCAGGCCACCCATCTGTGGACAGGCCTGTCCTTCGCCGGCCAGGTCCAGAACCAGGCCTACGGCTACCTGTTCCCGCAGGGGCCGTTCTTCGCCCTGTTCGACCTCGTGGGGATGCCCGCGTGGTTGACCCAGCGCCTGTGGTGGGCGGTCGTACTCACCGTTGCGTACGTGGGCGTTGTGCGGGTCGCCGCCGCGCTGCGCATCGGCACCCGCGTCACGCGCCCGGTCGCGGGCGTCCTCTACGCGCTCGCCCCGCGCATGCTCGGCGACCTCGGGTCGATCTCGTCGGAGATCTGGCCGGTCGCCCTCGCGCCGTGGGTGTTGCTGCCGGTCATCCGGGTGCTGCAGGGCCGGATGTCACCGCGTCGCGGCGGAGCCGGCGCCGCGCTCGCGCTGGCGCTGATGGGCGCCGTGAACGCCGTCGCGACCGCGGTGGCGTGCCTGCCGGCGGTCCTGTGGTGGGCGCTGCACCGGCCGGGCAGAACGTGGGCGCGGTTGGCCGCGTGGTGGGCGCCGCTGTCCGCGGCGGTGTGCGTGTGGTGGGCGGTGCCGCTGGTGCTGCTCGGCCGGGTGTCGCCGCCGTTCCTGGACTACATCGAGTCCGCCGAGGTCACCACCCGGTGGGCGTCGGTGACCGAGGTGCTGCGCGGGGCCGCGACGTGGGTGCCGTTCGTGTCCACCGACCGCACCGCCGGCGCGGATCTCACCAGCGAGCCCGCGTTCGTCCTGGCCACCGGCGTCCTGGCGGCGGCCGGGGTCGTGGGCCTGCTGATGCGCGGGATGCCCGCGCGCGGCCGACTGCTGGTGATCGCGACCGTGGGCCTGGTGGCGATGTCGGCGGCGTGGGTGGGCCCGGCCGGCGGCGGGTTCGCCGAGACGGTGCGCGCCCTCCTCGACGGCGCCGGCGCCCCGCTGCGCAACGTCCACAAGTTCGATCCGCTGCTGAGGTTGCCGCTGGCGCTCGGCGTCGCGCACCTGCTCACCCGACTGCTCGGCGGCCTCGACCGCGAGCGCGCCCCCGGCGCGCTGGCCCATCCGGAGCGCGACCGGGCGGTCGCCGTGGCGATGATCGTCGTGCTCGCGGCGGGTGTGTCGGTCGCGCCGGCGTGGCTGGGGCGTCTCGCGCCGGTGGGCTCGCACGAGGAGCTGCCCGACCACTGGCCGCAGGCCGCCGCGTGGCTGTCGGAGAACGCGCCGGTCGACCGCCCGGGCACCGAGGACCGGGACCCGGCGGCCACGACCCGCGCGCTCGTGGTCCCCGGCGCATCGTTCGGCCGCCAGGTCTGGGGCGTCACCCGCGACGAGCCGCTCCAGCCGCTGGCCGAGACGCCGTGGGCGGTGCGGGACTCCGTGCCGCTGCAACCCGCCCCCGCGATCCGTGCCCTCGACGCCGTGCAGCGCCGCCTCGCCGACGGCCGCGCGGCGCCCGGCATGGCCGCCACGCTCGCCTCGCTGGGCATCGGGTACCTGGTGGTGCGCAACGACCTGTCCGTGGACTCCGCCGCGCCGCGCCCGGCGTTGGTGCACCAGGCCGTCGACGGCTCACCGGGGCTCGTGAAGGTCGCCGAGTTCGGCGAGCCGGTCGCCGCGCGGGGGGACGACGTCGGTGCGGAGGTCGCGGATGGTGAAGGCGCGGGCGGTGACGGCGACGCGGGCGGGGCTCGCGGCGGGGACGGTGGTGACGACGACGAGGTGGTCGTCCATGATTCCGGGCTCCGGCCGGCGTATCCCGCGATCGAGATCTACCGGGTCGACTCCCGCCTGGGATCGGACGCGACGCCGCCCGGACCGCCCCGGTCGGCGACCGCCCCGTACACGGTGGAGGTTCGCGACCTGCCCGTGGTCGCGGGCGGGCCGGAGGCCCTGTCCCGGCTGGACGACCTGCTCGCCGAGCAGGACACCATCGGCTCGCCACCGCGCGTGACCCGGCTGCTCGAGGCCGACGCGCTCGCGGCCGGCGTCGATCCCGCGTCCGACCCGTTCCCGCGACCGCGGCCGCTGGCCTCGACGGCGCCGGTGCTCACGGACTCGCCGACCGACCGCGAGACCGACTTCGGCCGGCTCGACCACAACTCCTCCGCCGTCCGCGCCGAGGGCGACCCGCGGCGCAGCCGTGGCGCGGTGCTCGACTACTCGGCGAGCGTCTCCGGCGACGAGCCGCCGCGGACCCGGGCCCGCTGGTGGGACGCCCGGGTGAGCGTGTCGTCCTCGGCGGCCGACTCCGCGCAGACCGGCCCCGTGCGGCCCTCACACTCCGTGGCCGCGGCCGTGGACGGCGACCCTGACACCGCCTGGCGCTCCGGCGGATACGGTTCGGCTTTCGGCGAGTGGATCGCCATCGACCTGCCCGAACCCGTCGACCGCGCGGTCCTGCGGCTGACGGTCCCCGCCCCGGCCGTGGGCCCGCAGGTCACCGCGCTCGAGGTCCGCACCGACACGGGCACCACCACGGTGTTCCCGCGCGCCGACGAGGAGACGACCGTCGCCCTGCCGCCCGGGCCCACCGAGCAGGTCCGGGTCACGGTCACCGGCGTCGCCGACGGAGGCCGCGGCACGTACTTCGAGGTCTCCGAGATCGGGCTCGCCGCCGGCGGCGAGGACATCCCGCTGCTGCGGACCATCGCCCTGCCCGAGCGGGCCGACGACGCCCGCGCGCCGTCGGGCTGGTTGCTGCGGCAGGAGCTCGCCGGCCGCACCGACTGCGTCCACGGCGGCAGCCCCGTCGAGGGACTCGCCGGGGCGGAGGAGGCCACGGGCGCCGCCCGGTGCGCCCCCGACCTCGCGATCGCCCCGGAGGAACCGGGCCGGTTCGCCCGACTGCTCGACGTCCCCGCCGACACCGCCGTCGCCCCCCGGTTGCTCGTGCGCCCGCGCCCGGGCAGCGCCCTTGACGACGTCCTGCGCGGCGACCCGGCCTCGCGGGCCCGGCAGGTGCGCGCGGAGGGTGACTCCCTCGTCACCGATCCCGCGGGTGCGCCGTCGGCGGCCGTCGACGGGGACCGCTCCACCAGTTGGCACGCGACCGACGCCCCGTCGCCGTCGCTCGGTCTGCGTCTGCCCGGGCGTCACCTCGTCGGGTCACTGCGTCTGTGGGCGCCCCGCTCGGACGCGCCGGCGGCGCCGCGGGTCGTCACGATCGACACCGGCCTCCAGCGCACGCGCGTCGACCTCGCCACGCTCACGCCCGAGGAGGACGGCTCCGTCGTCGTCGACCTCCCCGCCGACCACACCGACCGCGTCACCGTCCGCGTCGACAGCACCCGCGACGTGCGCACCCCCGGCGGGGCGCGCGTGCCCGCCGGCATCGCCGAGGTCTGGGTGCAGGACGCCTCGGGCGCCCGCATCGGTGCGCTGCCCGCCGCCGACGACGACCCCGTCACCCTGACGTGCCAGGACGGGCCCCGGTTGCACATCGGCGACCGGGTGGTGCGCACGCGGATCACCGCGTCCCGCCGGGCCCTGCTCGAGGGCCGCGCCGTTCCGGCCGAACTCTGCGACGAGTCCCCGGTCCCGCTCCCCGCCGGGCCGCAGGAGGTCTCCGTGGATCCCGGTGAGGCGTTCTCGGTGGACACCGTGGGCCTCGTCGTCGTCGACGGTCCCGGCTCCACCACCGGCGGCGAGGGAGCCGGCAGCGCGTCGGCCGGCGCCGCGCGCGTCCTCGGCGGCGCCCCGCAGCCAACCCGGGCGGTCACCACCGTCCGGTGGGACGACGCCCACCGCGAGCTGCACGTCCCGGCCGCCCCGCGCGAGCGCGTGCTGGTGGTCCCCGAATCGGTCTCGCCGGCGTGGCGGGCGCGCCTGGTCGCCGACGACGGCACCGCCCTGGCCGATCCGCGGGCCGTGACGGTCGACGGGTGGAAGCAGGGCTGGGTGCTGCCCGCCGCCACGACCGGCGCCACGCTCGTGCTCACCGTCCCGCTCGACGCGCCGTACCGGTGGGCGCTGCTCACCGGACCCTTCGCGTTGCTGCTGGTCCTGCTGCTGTTCCTCGTGCGCGGCCACCGCGACCGGGCGGGGACCCGCGCGACGCCGTGGCGCGGCCGCGGTCCCGTCACCGTCGTGGCGACCGCCGCGGTGGGCTACCTTCTCGCCGGGCCGGTCGGGCTCGCGGTGACCGCCGGGCTCACCGCCTGCGCGCTGGCGGCCAGCCGCCACCTCGGCGCGGCAGGGGCGCGGCGGCTGCTCGTCGCCGGCGCCGGCGTGGGAATCGTCGCCGGTGCCGCGCTGCTCGCCCGCGCACCGTGGCCGGACCCGCTCGGCTACGCCGGGGACTCCCTCGGGCCTCAGGTCGCGACGGTCGCCGGGCTCGTCTGCGCGGGGCTCGCCGCGAGCTGGCCGTCCGCCGGACGCCCGCGCGGCGCGCGTCGGGGCGCCAGCCAGCGCTGGGACGGGACCTCCACCAGCGCGTAACTCGCCGCCGCCACCACCGTCGAGATCACGGCGGTGACCAGCCAGACCGTGAGCATCCGGCCCGAGAACATGGGCACCGACGCGATCTGGAACGCGAAGTGCAGGACCAGGACGTGCCACAGGAACACGCCGTACGACCACCGGCCCAGCGTGGTGAGGGCCGGCGAGCCCAGAACGGCGAACCGCTCCCGGTCCGGCGACAGGGCGACCGGCGCCAGGAGGCAGAACGCGACCACCGCACCGAGGGCGGTGCGGGCCGCGAACTCCGGGCCCGACGGGTGGACGAAGCCCTCGGTGAACCACCGGGGGACCGTGGTGGCGAGGAACGCGGCGGCCGCGACCGCCCACCACGCCCACCGCGCGCGCGAGTGCCGGGCCAGCGCCGCGACCCGCCCGGGCGGCGCGGCGACCAGCTCGGCGAGGATCATCCCGGCCGCGAACCACGACGCGAACGCCGGGGGCAGGATCTGGTCGTTGATCCGCTCGGGAAGCCCGAGATCATACCACGGCACGAGCGCCCAGCCCAGGCTCGCCACCCCCACCGCCGCGATCGCCGGGATCCGCCACCGCGCGGCCGGACCACGCAGCCGCGACAGCGCCCACCACAACAGCGGCAGCACCAGGTAGAAGCTCATCTCCACCGACAGCGACCACGCGTGCGTCAGGCCCTCGACCAGCGAATCGGGCACGAACACCTGGGTGAGCGTCACGTTGGACGCCCAGGTCGCAGCTGACGCGCGGACGTTCTGCGGGATGAGGAGGAAGACCGCCGCGACCACTCCGAGGTAGGCGGGCAGGATCCGGACCAGGCGGGAGCGCAGATAATCCACCGCCGGACGGGCGGTGCCCGGGCCGTTCCGACGCGCGTGGAGGGCGTGCGCCCGCCACAGCAGGAACCCGGACAGTGCGAAGAAGACGGCCACGGACAGGTCGAACCGGCCCCACACCCGGTGGACGAACGAGCCCGTGGAGGAGCCGGTCTGGAACGCGACGTGCGTCGTGAGGACCGCGAACGCGGCGACCGCCCGCAGGCCTTCCAGCGCCGGGGCGAAGCCGGTCGCGGACGGCAGAGTGCCGACTCGGGGGTCGGGGGTGTCGAATGCGTTCTTCATCACTGTTAATCTTCTCCTGATGATGGTCCGGCCGGGCAGGCAACCCGGTGGTTACCGGGTGGTAACCCGGCGGGCCCAGGGCGCGACACCAGGAGGACTAGACGATGGCACGTCAGAGCAGTTCGGCGGGACGGAGGTCGTCGGTGCCCGCACTGGTCCTCGTCGGGCTCGGCGCATTTCTCATCACTATGGCACTGGCTCTCGTGTTCTTCGTCGTGCCGGCGCAGAAGAAGACGCCGCTGGACATCAACTCCACCACCGTCACCGACACCGTGCCGGGAGCGGTCCTCGTGGGCAGTGCGCTCGCGTCCAACACGCCCACCGAGCTCAATGCCGACCGCGCCGAGTGCCGGGCGCCCGAGGCCACCGCCGACGAGGGCGAGGGCGCCGGTGAGGGTGCCGAGGGCGAGGGTGCCGAGGGCGAGGGTGCCGAGGGCGCCGGTGAGGGCGAGACGGTCGAGACCCTCGACGGGCCCGAGGCCGACGACTCCGACGTGCAGTTCCCGGTCACGTGCTTCATCGACAACGACATCCCGATGTACTCGCAGCGTCGTGTCCAGGCCGTCGAGCCGTCTGACGCCGAGGTCATCACCATGCAGGCCGCGCAGTCGCTGATGCGTGAGGACAAGCAGGGCGGCGACGATGTCGAGGCGCTGATCAACGCCACGATCGACCGCGTCACCCTCGATCGCGTGTCGGCCAGGCCGGTCGACGAGCCCGTGAGCACGCTGCAGCTGGTCTCCGCAGGCGGCTCCACCGACGAGACCGCGCCCGTCGGGTTCGTCCGCGACGGCCTGCAGTACAAGTTCCCGTTCGACACGGAGAAGACGAACTACCCGTACTTCGACGCCAGCACCTTCACCACCAACCCGATCGAGTTCGTCGGCGAGACCACCGTCGGCGGCATCGACGCATACGAGTTCCGCCAGGAGCTCGGCCCGATCGACATGTGGACCTCGATCCGCGACCACTACGCCTCGGTCTCCGACGGCTACGACCCCACCGTCGAGTCGATCCTGGCGAGCTACCGCCGCGAGGGCACCGCCGGGCAGTGGGGCCTCGAGGGCGATCCCGAACGCCCGGTGGACATGCGGCGCTTCTACACCAACACCCGCACGGTGTGGGTCAACCCGGACACGGGACAGATCATCAAGGGCGGCGAGAGCATCTTCCAGTTCTTCGCCGAGAACCAGGACGAGGCGGAGGAGTTCTTCAACGACAAGGCGCGCGTCGAGCAGGAGAAGGCGGACCCCACCCGCACGGCGGTCAGGTTCGACGCCGGCTGGAACGAGGAGACCATCGACACCACGGTGGCGGCCGCCCAGGACAGTGCCGACACCCTCAACACCTTCGGCCGGATCGTCCCGGCGATCCTGGGCATCCTCGGGCTGCTGTCGCTGATCGGCGGCATCGTCCTCGGTCTCCGCGGTGGCGGGCGCGCCGCCCGGGCGCGCGCCTGAGCTGAGTCGGCCACGGCCGGCCCGGAGGCGGTGACGGCCTGAGCTGAGCCGGCGGGTTCGCGCTGGCCGTGCCGCGGCGGCCGGACCGGCCGCGGATGCCGGACCGGTCCGGCCGCCCGGAGCATCGACAAGAGCGTTCCGCACGCATCACCCGAGAGGGCGTGTGCGGGACGCTCTTCTCGTTGGGTGGCGGACCCGCGACCGCCGCGCAGCCGGCTGCGGAACCGGCCGACTGCGCCACCAGCCGCCCGTCTCCCACGATCTGCCCCTCGGATCGCGCGACGCGCTTCGGATTGCGTCTTGCCCCAGGAACTCCGAGAGCGAATCGCAGCGCGAGGGGCGAATCGCGATCCGAGGGGCAGGTCGTGCGCCGCGAGCCCGACGCCGGCCTCGACGGTCCTTCTTCGGCAGCCGCGCCGCCCACGGGTGCGCACGCCGCCCACCGGATGACGCGCCACCTAGCGGATGACGCGCCACCTACCGGATCACGCGCCACCTAGCGGACCCGGTAGGCGGCACGTGAACGGATAGGTGGCGTGGCTCGGCTGACCGGGGGCGGTCCGGCCCACGCCCGCTCGGCCCCCTCTACTCAGGCCGGCCGCGACCAGAGCGCGCGCCAACCGGCCGTGACCGTGGTGAGGACGACGGCGACGAGCGCGGCGGCCAGGACGCCGTCGACCCCGCGGGGAGCGAGCCACACAGCGACGGCGGTGAGCGCCAACCCGCACCACGCGATCCCGGCCTCGACCGTCCGGTCGGAGGCGATGGTGGCCAGCAGAAACGCCTGCAGGACGCTCAGTGTCACGCCGAGTGCGGCGAACGCCCAGAGGAGCCCGGCGACCGGCCGGTAGTCCTCGCCGACGACCGCCGGCACCAGCGGCGCGGCCACGGCGGCCCCGATCACGACGACCGCGCCGATGCCCAGCAGGACGGCCACTGCCGATCGGACGGCACCCCGGTGTCCGGCCGGATCGGCCATTCGCGGGTAGAGCACCGTGCCGACGGCCTGCGGCAGCCAGAACGCCGCCTTCGCGGCGACCGCCCCCAGCGCGTAGCGGCCCGCGTCTTCCGGGGTCAGCAGTGCGCGCGCGAGGAGCAGGTCGACCGAGGTGAGTGCCATCATCACCAGCTGCACCTGGCCGGCGGCGAGCACGGCGGCCACGCCCGGGGAGGCCAGAACCGCTCCGCCCCCGCGCGGCTCGACCCCGCTGCCACGCGGTCCCGCGCCGACCGAGCCCCCGGCCGTCCCCACGCGGGACCGGGCCGTCGCGGGACCGGACGTCACTCGCGCCGCCACGAGCCAGGCCACGCCAACACCTACGGCCCCGGCGGCGAGTGCGGGTCCGACACCGCCGCCGGCGGCGAGTACCGCGACGGCGGGCGCGACCTTGCCCGCGCCGGCCAGGGCGAGCACCACACCGAGGGCCCGGAACCGCTCGGCGCCCTGCAGGAGCCCCTGCTCGGTGGCGAGCAGGCACAGCACCGGGCCGGGGGCCAGCGCGGCGGCCGTGGCCCATATCGGGGTGTCGAGCAGCAGCGACACCGGGGCGACGGCCAGGGCCGCGACCACCGCGACCAGCAACGCAACCCGCCTGCCGAGCGCGCGGAGGACGTCGTGGGGAACACCGCGGACGTGCTCGCGGGCCACCACCGCCTGTAGCGCGAGCGAGGGCACGGCCACCAGCAGCTGCGCGGAGAGCAGGGCGGCGAACGCGCCATAGCCTTCGGGACCGAGCCACCGGGAGGCCGGGAGATGCAGGAGGTAGGCGGCGATGTTGGCCAGCATCGACCCGGCCGTGACCGCGCCCGCGCCGGTCAGGACGCGCCGGGCGGCGGAGCCGGGTGCCGCCTCGCGCGCCTGTGGGTCCACATCGGTGATCGTAGGGGGCCGCCGCGTGGCCACCCCGGCGGGCCAGGCGACTCGGCTGCACCCCGGGCGACACGGCTGCACCCCGGGCGACACGGCTGCACCCCGGGCGACGCGCTGGCGCCGGGTCGCCCGGCCCGGCCAGGGCGATCGGGGCGACCGGGCCGCGTGGTGGAATGTGCGCATGTCCTCGACTGCCGGGTTCCGTCGCGTGAGCGTGCGGCCGGCCGTGACGGACGCCGCGGTGGGTGTGGTCGTCTCGGGCGTTCTGTTGGCCGGGGTGGCGCGGCCGGGCTTTCCGCTGTTACGGGACTGGGTGGCCACACCGACGCCGCCGCTGTCGGACGCCTCGCTCGGGCTGGGGGAGTCGGCGGCGCGGGCGGTCCCGCAGGACGTGGCGGTGGCGTGGGCGACACGGGCGCTGGGCGCGGTCGGGCTGCCGGTGTGGCCGCTGACGGGTCTGCTCGCGGCGGTGTTCTGTGTGTGGCTGGCGGTCTCGGCGGGCGCGCTCGTGCGGCGGGTGGCCCCCGCTGGTCGGGCCGCGGGGGCGTGGCTGCGGCTGCCGGCAGTGGTGGGCGCGGTGTGGAATCCGCTCGTGGTGGAGCGGCTCCTCCAGGGCCACTGGTCGCTGCTGGCGGGGGTCGCGGCGGTGGTGTCGATGCCGGTTCTGCTCGCGCGCGGTCGGCCCCGGGTCGCCGCGGCGTGCGCGGCGCTGGCCGCCGCCGGGCTCACGCCGACGGGGTGGGTGCTGGCGGTCGTCGCGACGGTGGTGGCGCTGGTCTGTGGGGGAGGTGGCGCTCGCCGGACCCGGGCTGCGGTCGCGCTCGCCGCTACAGCTGTTGTGACCGCCCTGCCGTGGGCGCTGGCGACCGCCCTCACCGCGGCGGGTGACTGGGCCGGCGCCGGGCTGGGCGGCGCCGCCGTCGGGGGAGCGGAGGCGGCCGCAGGGGTGGCCGCGTTCGCCACCCGCGCCGAGCCGGGGATCGGGACGCTGGGTTCGGTCGTCGCGCTGGGGGGGATCTGGAACTCCCAGGCCGTGCCGCCCTCGCGTGCCACGTGGTGGGCGGCCGCCGCGCTGGTCGCGCTGCTGCTCGTGTGGACGCTCGCGGCGCGCGGCCTGTGGCGGGCGCGGCGCGACCCGGTGGTGCGCGCGACGGTCCCCGTGGCCCTCGCCGCGTGGCTGCTCGTCGCCGCCGCCGCGACGGGCCCGGGCCTCGCGGCGATGGAGGCGCTGGTCACCGCCGTACCGGGCGCGGGGTTGCTGCGCGACACCCAGAAGTTCGTGGCGCTGGCACTGCCGGCGACCGTGCTCGCGCTGGCCTTCGCCGCCCGCGCCCTCGCCACTCGCGCCGGCGCCGCCCGGGCCGCCGGCCGGGGCCTTCCCGCGCGCGTGCGGTCGATCGCCGCCGGAATGCTCGTCACGGCGGTGGCCGTGACCTCCGTCCCCGACGCCCCCAGCGCGCTGTGGCAGCAGCTGCGGCCGGTGACGTACGGGCCGGGGTGGGCGCAGGTGGCGGGCATCGTCGACGGTCGGCCCGGGGACCTGCTGGTGCTGCCGGCGGGGTCGTTCCGCTCGACGCCGCTGTGGGCCGACGGCCGGCCGGTCCTCGACCCCGCGCCGCGGCTGCTCGACACCCGCGTCCTCGTCCCGGGCGACCTAATCGTGGCCGGGGCCGGCGTCGGTGCGGGTGACGCCACCGCGGTGCCGGGCGAGGGGGATCGCGCGCGCCGCGCCACCGACGCGCTGCTGCGGGGAGCCGACCCCCGCGAGCTGGCGGGCATGGGCGTGCGGTGGGTGCTCGACGAGCGCACGTCCGCCGGGCCCCGGGGCGCGGCGGACGAGACCCTGACGGCGACGACGACGAGGTTCTCCGACCCCGAACTGACCCTGCACGAGCTCGCCCCGCCGGACGGGCCCGGTGACGCGGACTCGCGATGGAGCGCGGTCACCCCTCCCGGCGCCCCGGCGTGGGCTCGCGCAGCGGTGCTGGCGGCGCACGCGCTGTGGCTGCTCACGCTGGCCGGCGCGGCGGTGGCTAGCGGTCGGCCCGGCCGTCGATCACGCCGCTGACCCACCGGCCCTCGGCGACGGCCGCGAGGACCCGCGCCATCGCCGCGCCGGTGGCGGGCCACGACATCCCCGCGGCCTTCCGGCGGGCGGCCTCACCCATCCGTTCCCGCAGGTCGGGGTCCGACAGGAGGAGGTCCGCGGCGACGGTCATGGCCGCGACGTCGTCCACGAGGAGGCCCGTCTCGCCGTCGTCGATCGAGTCCCGGAGTCCCGCGGCGTGGTGGTACCCGACGGTGGGGACCCCGTGCTGCGCGGCCTCGGAGACGGCGAGCCCCCAGCCCTCCTTGCGCGAGGGCATGAGGTGGACGGCGGCGCCGGCGAGCAGGCGGTGCTTGGTGGCCTCGTCGACGTGGCCGTGGAACACGACGCCGCCGGCCCCGCCCACGCCACCGGCCCCGCCCGCGGGGGCGGTGAGCCCGCGCTCGGCGGCGTACTCGCGGAGCCGGTCGGCCCACCAGCCGCTGCCGATGACGTCCAGCACGAGCCCGGGCCGACTCGCCCGCAGGGTCGCGAGCACGTCCAGCGCGTCCTCGACGTGCTTGTGCGGGACCAGCCGGGACAGGACGACGAGGCGCGGGCCGGCGGCGCGGGTGTCCTGCGCGGCCGGTGTGACGCCGTCGGGCAGCGGGTCGAGGCCGTTGCGGACCACCGCGATGCGCGCGGGCGCGACGCCGAGCGCGGCGAGCTCGTCGGCCGACGGCAGCGACACGGTGACGTACTGGGACCGGGCGTGGACGCGCGGCGCCAGCCACGACTCGACCCACCACCCGATCCGCGCGACCAGCCACCCGGCGACCGGCCACTGCTCGCGGTGGATGTGGTGGACCAGCACCACGACGGGGGCGGTGGTGGCCAGGCGGGCGAAGAAGGGGACGCCGTTCTGGGTGTCGACGACGACGTCGGGCCGTCGCAGAACCCCGAGCGGGCCGAGCCCGTACCGGCCGGACAGGATCGCCAGCAGCGCCCGGGGATAGACGGTGAAACGTCCGCCGGCCCGGCTGAACCGCACGCCGGTGGAGGTGGTGACGGAGCGGGCCGCGCCCCGCGAGCGGGAGGTCCGGTAGACGACCGTGTGGCCGGCCGCGGCGAGACCGTCCGCGACGTGCTCGAGGTAGCGCTCGCTGCCGCCGCCCTGCGGATGAGTACTGTCGCGCCAACACAGCAGCAGGATTCGAGCCACCCGGACACTGTACGCGGGCGGCCGGGCCTCCCCGGACCGCCGGTATCGTCACCGCCGTGCTCACCGATCCCGTCCACCGCTCGCCCGCGCTGCGATCGGTGGCCCGCCGCGCCACCCTCGGCCGCTCGCTCGGGCTGCTGCGCTCGTTCCCCCTCGAGCAGGCCGACCCGGACGCCTTCTACTCCGGCCTGGCGCGCGACACCGTCGAGCTGGTCGCCGACCTGTGGGCCGAGTCCGGCGATCGGCCCGCCCGGCCGGGCCCCGGCCCCGACGCCGGTCGACTGCCCGGGCTGACGGTCCTCGACGTGGGCGGCGGGCCCGGCTACTTCTCCGACGCCTACGCCGCCGAGGGCGCCCGGTACGTCTCCGTCGAGCCGGACGTCGGGGAGATGTCCGCGGCGGGCCTGGACCAGACGGGGTCGATCCGCGGCAGCGGGATGGCCCTGCCGGTGCGGACCGACGCGGTGGACGTGTGCATCTCCAGCAATGTGGCAGAGCACGTGCCCGAGCCCTGGCGCATGGCCGAGGAGATGTGCCGCGTGACGCGACCGGGCGGCCTCGTCGTCGTCTCCTACACCCTCTGGTACGGACCCTTCGGCGGCCACGAGATGGGCCTGACCCACTACCTCGGCGGCGAGCGCGCGCGGCGCCTCTACGAGCGCCGCCACGGCCGCCCGCCCAAGAACGTCTACGGCGAGTCCCTCTTCGAGGTGGGCTGCGCTGACGGCCTGGCCTGGGCGCGCGACACCGACGCCGCCGACCTGCTCGCCGCGTTCCCGCGCTACCACCCGCGGTGGGCGTGGTGGCTCGTGCGCGTGCCGCTCGTGCGCGAGGTGCTCGTGTCGAATCTCGTGTTGGTACTGCGCGCGAAGTAGCGCCCCACGGCGGGCCGGACCCTCGCTACAGTGAGGTGGAACACGTTCTCGTTAGCTTCACTCCTGGTTGGCGGGACGGTTCCCACCGCTTATGTACCCCACCGCACGGAGGTCCCCCGTGGTCGTCGTCCATGACAAGCTCTTCTCCGGCACCCGCTGGACCGATCCGGTCACCACCGGCGTCCTCGAGGTGACGTCCCCGGCCACCAACACGGTCGTGGGTCGTGTCGCCGAGACCACCACCGAGGACCTGGAGGAGATGATCAGCCAGGCCCGCGACTCGTTCGAGTCCGGCGTCTGGCGGAACACGCCGCCCGCCGAGCGCGGCGCACTGCTCGCTCGCGTGGCCGACATGCTCGAGGAGCGCCAGGCCGAGGTCTGCACCCTGCTGTCGCAGGAGATGGGCGCGCCCGCGAGCGCCGCCTCGATGATCCAGGTGACCCCCACCCTCGGCGTACTGCGCTACTACTCCCGCCTCGCCGAGACCTTCCCGTGGTCCGAGGTGCGTCACGGCGATTTCGGCGCCTCTGTCGTCACCCGCCAGCCCGTCGGCGTGGTCGCGGCGATCACCGCGTGGAACGTCCCGCTCTACCTCAACACCGCCAAGCTCGCGCCGGCCCTGCTGTCCGGCAGCTCGGTCATCCTCAAGCCGTCCTCGGCCACCCCGCTGTCCGCGCTGTGGCTGGCGGACCTGTTCCGCGAGGCGGGCCTGCCCGAGGGGGTGCTGTCCGTGGTGACCGGCCCCAGCTCCGTGGGTGATCACCTGGTGTCCCACCCGGATGTCGACAAGATCTCGTTCACCGGCTCCACCGAGGTCGGCAGGCACATCGCCGGGATCGCCGCGCAGGGCCTCAAGCGCTGCTCGCTCGAGCTGGGCGGCAAGAGCGCCGCCATCGTCCTCGAGGACGCCGACCTGGCCTCCGCCGCCGGCACCATGGTGTTCTCCGCACTCATGAACTCCGGCCAGGCGTGCGTGTCCCAGAACCGGATCCTGGCGCCGCGCTCGCGCTACGACGAGGTCGTCAACGCGCTGGTCGAGAACGTCTCGTTGATGCCCCTCGGAGACCCCGCCGACGAGGGCACCGTGTTCGGCCCGCTGGCCAACCACAAGCAGAAGGCGTCCGTCGAGGGCTACATCCGCAAGGGCGTCGAGGAGGGCGCGACCATCGCCTACGGTGGCGGCGAGGTCGAGGGCCTGCCCGAGCACGTGGCCGAGGGCGCGTACGTCCAGCCGACCGTCTTCCGCGATGTGGACAACTCCATGACCATCGCCCAGGAGGAGATCTTCGGTCCCGTCCTGCAGGTGATCCCCTACGACACGGTCGACGACGCCGTGCGGATCGCCAACGACTCCGAGTACGGCCTGGCCGGCGCGGTGTACTCGTCGGACCCGGACGCCGCGCTCGCCGTGGCCCAGCGGGTGCGCACCGGAACCATGGGCATCAACTGGTACGCCTTCGATCCCACCGCCCCGTTCGGCGGGTTCAAGAACTCCGGTATCGGCCGCGAGAACGGGCCCGAGGGGCTGGACGCGTACTGCGAACTGCAGAGCGTGCTCATGCCGTTCGGCTGGGAGCCGTCCGGCACCTGACGCCTGCGGGCGCCCCGGCCCGCGCGCTCACTCCACGCGGTAGCCGACCCCTCGCACCGTCTGCACCTTGTTCTCACCGATCTTGCGGCGCAGGGAGCGGATGTAGACGTTGACGATGTTGGAACCCGGGTCGAAGTCCATGCCCCAGACGCTCTCGAGGAGCTGCTCGCGGCTGATGGTCTCGCCCTTGTTGCGCAGCAGCATCTCCAGCAGCGAGTACTCGCGGTTGGTGAGCTCCTGGATGCGGCCGTCCACCTCGACGCGGCGGGTACGGATATCCAGGCGCATGCCGGCGTGCTCGAGGACGCCCGGGTCTTCGGTCGCCTCGTGCTCGCGCAACCGCAGCCGGATGCGGGCGAGCAGCTCGGGGACTCGGAAAGGCTTGACCATGTAGTCGTTGGCGCCGGATTCCAGTCCCTCGACGGTGTTCGCGACGCTGTCGCGGGCCGTGAGGATGATGACGGGCGCGGCGAACCCGCGATCGCGGGCCTCGCGCAGCAGCGTCAGTCCGTCGGTGTCGGGCAGGCCGATGTCGAGCAACATCAGGTCGATGTCGGAGATGGTCGACAGGATGGCACGCGCGCTCTCCCCGTCCACCGCCTCGAGTGCGGTGTACTCGGCACCACCGAGTGCCTTGACCAAGACCGAGCGGATGAGGTCATCATCCTCCACGACGAGAACGTTCGTCATGCATCCCTCCTTCTCCGACTTCGGAGTATCGCACGGGTACCGCGCTGCTGGACGCTGGCGGGCGACCGTGTCCGCGGCTCGGCCGGGGACCGGGGGGTTCAGCGGGTCTCGGAGCCGCTCGCGTCGGACGGGTCGGTCCCGGCGGGCGAGCCGGAACCCTTCGCGGGCGGCGCCGCGACGAAGGGGATGACGATGCAGAACGTCGCGCCGCCCCCGGCGGCGTTGAACGCGAACGCGCGGCCTCCGTGCGCCTTGGCGATCGTCGAGACGATAGCGAGCCCGAGGCCGGTGCCGCCGCGTCCGTCACGGAGCTGGCCGCGCGCGGTGTGGAACCGCTCGAAGATGCTCTCCTCCTCGCCGGGCGGGATCCCCGGCCCCCGGTCGCGGACCCACCACAGAAGCCGGCGACGGTAGGACTCCCGCTCCGGGGTCTCCGGGACGGCCCCGGACACGAGCTCCGCGGCGATGGTCGGGTCACCGGGCTCGATGACCCGGCACCCGATCTCGATGGTGTCCCCGGGGCCGGTGAACCGGACCGCGTTGGAGCAGAACTGCATGAGGGCCTGGGTGATCCGGTGCTGGTCCAACCTGGCCAGGCCCTCGGCGTACGGCAGCACCCGCCAGTCCCGGTCGGCCACCACCTCGATCTTCGCCTCGACGTCCAGCACGAGCTCCGTGACGTCGGTCGCGGCGGTGCGGAGGAAGTCCGGACGGTCGGCGCGGGCGAGCGTGAGCAGGTCCTCGACGATGCGGGTCATCCGGGACAGCTCGTCCTGCATGAGCCGGATGGTCTCCGCCCGGCCCTCCGGGTCCTCGGGCATGAGGTCGAGATTGCCCTGCACCACGGTCAGCGGTGTCCGCAGCTCGTGGCCGGCGTCGTCCAGGAACTCCCGCTGCGTGCGGTAGGCCTCCTCGACCCGCTCGAGCATGTCGTTGACGGTGTCGGCGAGGGCGACGATCTCGTCGGGCCCGTCGGAGGGCACGCGCCGTGACAGATCGGCCGCGGAAATGGTCTCCGCCGCCTCGCGGATCCGTCGCACCGGGACGAGCATCCGGCCGGCGATCCACCACGCGAGCAACGCGCTCACCACCATGCCCCCGGCGGCCGCCCAGCGCAGAAAGCTCTTGACGCGGCGGGTCTCGTCCTGCGTTCCGCGGTCGTTGATGGCCACCACAATGTTGGCCGGCCCGGCGGGGCTCTCGACGGTGGCCTTGCGCCAGCGCACCGAGTCGTCGATCACGCCGGAGTCCTCCATGGGGGACAGTCCGATCCGCTGGATCTGCGAGCGCATGGCCGGGGGGAACAGCCGGTCCTCGTCCGGTCCGTACCGGGAGAGGGTGAACTGGGTCCCCGACTCGATGGCCGTGCCGACGAGCAGCATCTCGGAGGAAGGGTACTGCTGAGCCAGGTACGCCCGGATGAGCTGCTCGACGGTGGGGTCGTCCGACTCGAACGACGGCAGGATACCGGCGGACATGAAGGTCGAGAAGTCGGCCGCCTCGCGGTTGAGCCGGGAGTCGGTGACGCGTTCCGTGCTCAGGTCCAGCATCTGGATCATGAAGACCACCATCGCGGCGAACACGGCCGCGGTCACCAGGGTGATGCTGACGGTGATGCGCAGACGCGCAGAATGCCACCACCGGGCCGGCTGTGACCTACGGAGAGCGGGGCTCACCTCGGTGCGGAGACGTCATCGGCGGGTATCGCCGCGTCCGGGGTGTCCCAGGCGGGGACGTCCGGGGTCGGGACGACGATCGGGGCGCCCACCACCGGTCCGATCATGTCCGGCGCGTCCCCGTGGGCCGGGTGCTCCGGACGATCGGGCGCGCCCGCGTCCGGGGACGGGAGGTCGTCGACGACGTGGGGCGGCGGATCCAACGGGGACGTGCCACCACCGGGCGGGCCGGGCAGGGTCAGCGGCGGCCTGCCGGTCAGTGGCGGCCGGCCCGTCAGCGGAGGACGGTCGGTCAGCGGAGGACGGTCGGTCAGCGGGGGCGGGCCGTCACCGTCCGGAGCGGGCGTGCCCTCGGCGGGCTCGTCCTCGCCACCGTCGCCGGTGGGCAGTTCGCCCTTCGGGCCGTCGCCCATGGGCGACGGGATGGCGGGGCGATCCTGGCCCGGCCGGGGAGCCTGGGGATCGGTGCCGTCCGTCGGGGTGTCGTCCTCGCCCGAACCGGCCGAGCCGAGCGGCTCGTCGCGGTCCACGGTGTCACGGATCTGACCGCGCCCGGCGCCGTCACCGGTCGCCGCTCCGGCTCTCGAGCGCGCGGGTTCGGTACCGCCGTCGGCCCGCGTCGGCAGGGGCGCGAGGTCGGCCGGCTGCGCGGCCAGTGTCGACAGGACCGAGGGGATCGTCGCCGGGACGGGGAGGGCGGACAGGCCGTCGATCACGGTGAGGTGGGGCCGGACGCCCTCGATGGCGGTGCCGGCGGGCTCGGGGGCGGCGACCAGGGTCTCGGCTGCGGCGTCGGAGCCTCCGCCGGTCGAGGCGGTGGCGGTCCGCTCGGCAGCGGTGGGAGGGGCCTCGCCGTTCCCGGGGTCCAAGGCCGTGACGGCGAGGGCCAGCCCCGCGGCCGCCACGGGGAGGGCGATGAGTCCGACGACGGTGGCTCTCATACTTCTCCCTCCGCGGGAACGCGGTGCTGCTCCCCACTCAGCCGTTCACTTTGACACTTGGTGGCGCCACTGTGAAGAGCGTCGAACACATAGTAATAGCGAGACGGGTCACACCGGAAAAAAATGTGTGACCCGTCCGCTATCTACCGTGTGAAGGGAGCGTCAGCCCAGGCGCTCCTTGAGGGCGGCGAACTGCTCGTGGACCTCGGCCGGGACCTTGGGGCCGCAGAACTCGAGCCACTCGGTGATGAGCGGCAGCTCGCGGCGCCACTCCTCGGGGTCGACGGCCAGGGCGGCTTCGACGTCCTCGAGCGGGGTGTCGAGCCCGGTCATGTCGATGTCGGCGGCGCGGGCGGTGAGGCCGGCGGCCGTCTCGTCACCCTCGACGCGACCCTCGATGCGGTCGATGACCCACTTGAGCACGCGGCTGTTCTCGCCGAAGCCCGGCCACAGGAAGCGACCGTCGGCGCCCTTGCGGAACCAGTTGACCAGGAAGATCTTGGGCATCTTGTCGCCACCGCGGGCGCCCATGTCGACCCAGTGCTGGAAGTACTCGCCGACGTTGTAGCCGACGAACGGCAGCATGGCCATCGGGTCGCGACGCACCGCGCCGACCTGGCCCTCGGCGGCGGCGGTCTGCCCGGAGGACAGGGTCGCGCCGATGTACACACCGTGGTTCCACGAGTACGCCTCGCTGACCAGCGGGACCGTGTCGGCGCGCCGGCCACCGAAGAGGATCGCCGAGATCGGCACGCCCTCCGGGGAGTTGAACTCGGGCGCCGTGACGGGGCACTGGTCGATCGGCACGCAGTAACGCGAGTTGGGATGCGCGGCGTTGCCGGCCTCGCCGTCGCCGGTAGGGGTCCAGTCGTTGCCCAGCCAGTCGATGAGGTGGTCCGGAGTGCCCTCGAGGCCCTCCCACCACACGTCGCCGTCGTCGGTCAGCGCGACGTTCGTGTAGATCGCGTTGCCCGGCTCCAGCGTCTTCATGGCGTTGGGGTTGGACGAGTAGTTGGTGCCGGGGGCCACGCCGAAGAAGCCGTACTCGGGGTTGACGGCGTAGAGGCGACCGTCGGCGCCGAAGCGCATCCAGGCGATGTCGTCACCGACCACCTCGGCGCGCCAGCCCTCGATGGTGGGTTGGATCATCGCGAGGTTGGTCTTGCCACACGCGGACGGGAAGGCCGCCGCGATGTAGTGGACCTCGTCGGTGGGGGAGATGAGCTTGAGGATGAGCATGTGCTCGGCCATCCAACCTTCGTCGCGGGCCATGGCGGAGGCGATGCGCAGCGCGAAGCACTTCTTGCCCAGCAGGGCGTTACCGCCGTAGCCGGAGCCGAAGGACCAGATCTCCCGGGTCTCCGGGAAGTGGGTGATGTACTTCTCCTCGTTGCACGGCCAGGGGACGTCCTTCTCGCCCTCGGCGAGCGGGGCACCCACCGAGTGCAGGCCCTTGACGTAGGCGCCGTCGGCGCCGATCTTCTCGAGGGCCGCGGAGCCCATGCGGGTCATGATCTTCATGGAGACGACCACGTACGCGGAGTCGGTGAGCTCGATGCCCAGCTTGGGGTCCTCGGCGTCCAGCGGGCCCATGCAGTAGGGCACCACGTACATGGTGCGCCCGCGCATGCAGCCGCGGTAGAGGTCGGTCATCTGGGCGCGCATCTCGGCCGGGTCGCGCCAGTTGTTCGTCGGGCCGGCACCCTCGGCGGTCTCGGAGCAGATGAACGTGCGCGACTCGACGCGGGCGACGTCCTTGGGGTCCGACTGCGCCAGGAACGAGTTGGGCTTCTTCTCCTCGTTCAGCTTGACGAAGGTCCCGGCCTCCACCATCTCGGCGGTGAGGCGATCCCACTCCGCGTCGGAGCCGTCGGCGAAGACGACCCGGTCCGGCTGGGTGAGTTCGGCGACCTCCGCGATCCACGCGAGCATCTCGGTGTGATCGGTTGGTGCCTGACCCTCGAGGCCGGGAATGGTGGTGGTGGTCATCACAGCTCCTCGCGCGTGGTGCATGGTCTTGGTCACAGGGTATCGCCAACCGGTGCGGATCGCCGCGTCCGAGCCCCCGTTCGCGCCCAAATGTGAGGGATCCCTCAGATGTGGCCGTGGTCGATGCGCTCCCAGCGCGCCGGCGGCGGGAGCGGCGCGGCCGGATCGTCCCCGGTCTCGTTGGTGAAGCCCCCGAAGGGTACTCCCTCGGCGGGATTGGCCAGCCGCCACGAGTCATAGCTGCCGTCGAAGCGCACGGTCGAGACGTGGTCGACCGTGCCGTCGCCGTCGACGTCCGTGTACACGGTCAGGCCGCGGTCGTCGCCGCGCGTGACCGCCTCCATGAATCCGTCCCCGTCGAGGTCCGCCTCGGGTGAGCCCAGATCGAGGACCTCGTCGCCGACGGGGACGTGCAGCCCCAGCGACGACGGCTCGGCCAGCGGCGCGCCCTCCAGGCCGCAGACGTCGGGCGCGGTGTGGTGGTCGAACGGGTCCGGGCCGGCGAGTGGATCGGTCATGGCGACGTGCCCCCTGCGGTGGTGTGGGGCCGGGCGGCCTGCTCGGCACGCACCCGGCGGATGCGCCGGTCGAGGTCGGTGACCCGGGGCCCGGGATCGTGGGCGAACCCGTCGGTGATCGTGGCCTCGGCGGCGAGGATCCGTGAGCCGAGGGATTGTTCGGTCTCGGCGCGCAGCGCCGCGAGCCTGTCGCCCACCGCGGCGACGGTGTGCGTGCGCAGCGCCTGCGTCCGGCGCACGGTGACGGTGACCCAGCCCAGCGCCACGCCGCACAGCAGCGCCAGCGGGATGACGAGAGCCGCGGCCCCGGGGACCTCCGCGAGCGGGGCGAGCAGCATCCTGCCCACGCCGGTGCCACCGGCGGCGCCGGTGATCATGACGAGCAGTTCCTCCCCGGTGTTGCGGGGCGGGCGGCCGGGTGTGAGGCCGCTCGTCGGCGCGGGGATCCGCGGTCCGGTCGGGGCGGTCGAGCCGAGGTGCCGGGCGACGAGGGCGTCGGCGCGGCGGTCGGCGCGGGCGACGGTGGCCGCCACGGCGGCGTCGGCGTCGGCGGCGAGTCTGCGGACGAGGGCGTCGACGCGGGACCGTGGCGCGGCGGCGAGCTCCTCGCGCGCGCGGCCACCGAGGTCACGCACGGA
The DNA here is from genome assembly GCF_036287335.1 of Dietzia maris. Classification (NCBI taxonomy): domain Bacteria; kingdom Bacillati; phylum Actinomycetota; class Actinomycetes; order Mycobacteriales; family Dietziaceae; genus Dietzia; species Dietzia maris. The sequence goes on along the minus strand of NZ_CP143053.1, from coordinate 3,125,752 downwards.
CCGGTGCAGGTCCTGGACCACCTCCATGCGTAGCGCCTGCACGTCCTGGCGCAACGCCTGCGAGCGCGTGGTGATGGCCTCGGTGCGGCGGGCGAGGAGCCAGTCGACGGTGGCGGTCGCCGGGTCGGGCCCGGCCGGCCGCGGGCCGGGCCCGCGTGGCGCGGCGGGCACGGAGCCCGCGCGCACGGCGGCCAGGAGCGACGACAGCAGCGCGGCGGGCGCGCCGGGGTGAGCGTCGTCGACGACGTGGACCGGGCAGTCCACGCCCGCGTCGACCAGGCGGCGGGTGGTGACGTCGACCGACTCCGAGAGGTGCTCGGCCGTGCACGTGTGGGCGCGCCCGGCCACGGCCACGGCCATCGGCAGGCGGGCGGCCACGCCGCGCGCGACCTCGACGTCGTCGGGGCGCACCGGGCACACGGCGTCGACGACCAGGACCGCCGCGTCCGGCCGGTCCTCGGGTGAGGCGTCGACGAGTACGCGGATCCGGGCTCCGGCGTCGGCGGCCGGGCCCGCGGCGGCGGACAACGCTGTGCCCGCGGCGGCGGACAACGCCGAGGCAACGGCGGGAGCGGCGGAGTCCCGGGCCCCCAGCACCGCGATCGTCAGCTCGCGGGGCGGGGCCGGAGCGGCCGTCACGTCGACGCCGATCCGGGGAGCGCGGCCGCGCCCAGGGCGCACAGGGCGGCCTCGGCGAGATCGCCCACCTCGTCGTGGACCGCGAGCATCTCCAACTCGGCCTCGAGACGGGACACCCGGGTCGTCGACAGATCGAGCAGGGCGCGTTCGAGGAAGGACACGACGCCGTCGACCGACCGGTTCTCGGGCTCGCGCGCGTCCACGGCGGGCAGCCCACGGGCCCAGTGCGGCGGGTCGTCGTCATCGACCCCGGTGGCCACCACCAGCAGCGGGTGCCGGCGCGCGCGACGTATCCACGCCTCCTCGTGGCGGCACGGGGCGGTGCGCAGACACACGATCTCCGCATCCGGCGGCGCGACGGGCACGGCGCCGGGTGCCGCGACGACGTCCAGGTCGTCGACCCGCGCGCGCCACCCCCGGCGGACCCGCAGCGCGGCGGCGAGCGTGCGGCGACCCGAGCCCAGGCCGCCGCGGATGCGGATATCGGCCGGCGCGTCGACACGCGCGACGGCGGCCTCCACCGGACCGGTCCCACCCCGGCCCCCGTCCCGCTCCCGGGCGGACGCGACCAGGCGCCGGACCCGCGCGGCGGGGTCCGGATCGGAGGCGCGCACCGGGGCCGTGGGCTCGGTGTCGGGGGTCGCGGTCGGCACGCGCTCATCGTGGCCTGACGGCCTGCGGGCGGCAAGGCCTTCCCCTCGTACCCCGACGCCCGGATTCGGTGGCGACCACTGATTACGGGATGATGGCCGGGTGAACCAGAGCGAGAACCCCGCCCACGCGGCCGGTGGCACCCCGGACGACAGCGGCACCCCGGACGGCGGTGGCACCCCGGACGACAGTGCCCGTCTCTTCCCCCGGGTGACCGCCTACCGGTTCCGCCGCGGCACCCTGCGGCCCGGTCAGCAGCGCAACTGGGAGGAGCACTGGCCGACCTACGGTCGCAACGTCTCCGACGAGATCGTGGACCCCGAGGCGCTCTTCGGCCGGCGCGCGCCGCTGATCGTGGAGATCGGCTCCGGCACCGGTACCTCCACGGCCGCCATGGCCGCGGCCGAGCCGGACATCGACGTCATCGCCGTGGAGGTCTACCAGCCGGGACTGGCCCAGCTGCTGGGCATGATCCTGCGCGAGGGCCTGGAGAACGTGCGCATGATCCGCGGCGACGGCGTGGACGTGCTCACCAACATGATCGCGCCGGCCAGCCTGGACGGTGTCCGTGTGTTCTTCCCCGACCCCTGGCCCAAGGCCCGCCACCACAAGCGGCGGCTCCTGCAGTCCGGCACCTTCGAGCTCATCGCCTCGCGGCTGAAGCCGGGCGGCGTGCTGCACGTGGCCACCGACCACGCCGACTACGCCGAGTGGATCGCCGAGACCGGCGACGCCGAGCCCGCGCTCCAGCGGCTGGACCCCGCGACGGACCTCCGCCACGTACCGTTCAGTCTGGACAGACCCGTGACGAAGTTCGAGGGCAAGGGGTTGCAGGAGGAACGGGTGATCAACGAGTTCCTCTGGCGTCGGGTGCACTGACGCCCCACCCCAGGACCCCCGAACGACGAGAACCGAGGCGGACGACGCGATGACCCCACCAGACGAGATGCGCAACCACGACATGACGGACGTGGCCACGCCCGACGGACCGGGGGTGGTGCTCCTCGTGTGGGACGCGCCCAACGTCGACATGGGGCTCGGCTCGATCCTCGGCGGCCGCCCGACCGCCGTGTACCGCCCGCGCTTCGACGCGCTCGGCCGCTGGCTGCTCGGCTACACCGCCGACCTGTCCGTGCGGACGCAGGACGCCCTCGAGGCCGAGGCGACCGTCTTCACCAACATCGTCCCGGGCACCTCGGACAACGTCCGCCCGTGGGTCGAGGCCCTGCGCAACGTCGGCTTCGCCGTCTTCGCCAAGCCCAAGACCAGCGACGACTCCGATGTCGACGACGACATGCTCGAGCACATCGACCGGCGCGCCGAGTCCGGCCGGCTCGCCGGCGTCGTGGTGGCCTCCGCCGACGGGCAGGCGTTCCGCGAGCCCCTCGAGGAGCTGGCCGAGGACATCCCGGTCGCAGTGATCGGGTTCCGCGAGCACGCCACCTGGGCCGTCCAGCACGACACCATCACGTTCCTCGACCTCGAGGACATCCCCGGGGTGTTCCGCGAGCCCCTGCCGCGCGTCAGCCTCGACAACCTGCCCGACGAGGGTGCCTGGCTGCAGCCGCTGCGGCCGCTCACGGCACTGCTCACCTCGCGCTAGGAGCTCCCCCGGTGTTCAACTCACTCGGGCGGTTCGTCGCCCGCCGCCGCGTCCTGGTCGTGATCTGCTCCGTGGTGGTCATGGCCTTCCTCAGCCTCGCCGGCTCCGCGTTCGGCAACCCGTTCGGCCAGGGCGGCTTCGAGGACCCCGACAGCGGATGGGCGACCGCCGAGCAGTTGGAGCAGGAGGCGTACGGGCGCGACGCCCTCGGCGACGTCGTGGTGTCCTACCACGCCCCCGAGGGCACGTCGGTCGACGATCCGGCGTTCCAGGAGCCCATCCGGCAGTCGTTGGAGTCGATCCGTACGGAGAACCCCGACCGGGTCACCGGCGTGACCAGCTTCGTGTTCAACCAGTCGCCGGCCCTGGTCAACCGTGACGCGGGTATCGCGGTGGCCTCCATCCAGATCGCCGGTGAGGCCGAGGAGATCCTCCAAAACTTCCGGGCGATCGAGGACCAGATCCCGGTCGAGGGCATCGAGACCGACATCGCCGGCCTCCAGCCCGTCGCCGGCGCCCTCCAGGACGGCATGGACGCCGACCTCGTGCGCGCGGAGCTCATCGCGCTGCCGCTCGTGTTCCTCCTGCTCATCGTGGTCTTCGGCGGAGTCGTTGCCGCGTTCCTGCCTGTCGCGGTCGGCGTGCTGACGATCCTCGGCTCGCTCGGCGCCCTGCACCTGCTGTCGCTCGTCACGCCCGTGAACTCCTTCGCACAGAACGTCGTGACCCTGATCGGGCTAGGGCTGGCGATCGACTACGGCCTGTTCGTGGTGAGCCGGTTCCGCGAGGAGATGGCCGAGGGGTATCCACCGGACGCCGCGGTGCGCCGGTCCGTGGCCACCGCCGGCCGGACCGTGGTGTTCTCGGCGGTCATGGTCGGCGTGACCCTGTCGGGCCTGCTGGTCTTCCCGCAGGACTTCCTCAAGTCCGTCGCCTACGGCGCGATCGCCGCGGTGATCCTCGCCGCCGCGCTCTCGGTGACCCTGCTGCCGGCCGTGCTCATGCTGCTCGGCCACCGCGTCGACGCGCTCGGCATCAAGCGGATGCAGCGGCACCGCACCCGCGAGGAGGTGGAGAACGGCCTGTTCGGCCGCGTCGCCGACTTCTCCATGAAGCGCCCGGTGGCGGTGGCGATCCCGGTCGTGGTGGTGCTGGTCGCGCTCATCATCCCGTTCTCGGGCGTGAAGTTCGGCGGCATCAACGAGACCTACCTGCCGCCCGACAACCCCACGCGCGTCGCGCAGGAGGAGTACGACCAGAACTTCCCCGGCACGCGGACCGACCCGGTCAAGCTCGTGGTCCTCGGCTCGGACGGCGCGACGCTGTCGCAGATCCGCTCGGCCGCCAACGAGGCCCCCGGGCTCACCGGGCCGTTCCAGTTCGCCCGCTCGGGCGGGCAGGACTCGCAGGGCCGCGAGGTAGTGGTCCTGCAGGCCGGCGTGGAGGACCGCAACGCGGCCACCGAGACCGTCGAGTACCTGCAGTCCTTCCCCATCCCCGCCGGCACCGAGGTGTTCGTCGGCGGCAACCCCGCCATGGAGAAGGACTCGGTCGACGCCCTGATCGCCGGGCTGCCATGGTTCGTCCTGTACGTCCTCGTGGCCACGACGCTGCTCATGTTCCTGGCGTTCGGGTCGCTGGTGCTGCCGATCAAGGCGGCCATCATGAACATGCTCGGCCTGGGCGCCACGCTGGGCATCCTCACGTGGATCTTCGTCGACGGGCACCTGTCCGGGCTGCTCGGCTTCACGCCGGGCCCGCTCACCTCGCCGGTCGTGGTGCTGCTCATGGCGATCATCTACGGTCTGTCCACGGACTACGAGGTGTTCCTCGTCTCGCGGATGGTCGAGGCCCGCTCACGCGGCGCGCGCACCGCGGTGGCGATCCGCAGCGGCGTCGCGCAGACCGGCCGGATCATCACGTCGGCGGCGCTCATCCTCATCGTGGTGACGGGCGCGTTCGCCTTCTCCGAGATCGTGATGATGAAGTACATCGCGTTCGGCATGATCGCCGCGCTCATCATCGACGCCACCGTCATCCGCATGCTGCTGGTCCCGGCGGTCATGCAGATGCTCGGCACCGACAACTGGTGGGCGCCGAAGTGGATGAAGCGGGTCCAGGAGCGGATCGGCCTGGGCGAGGCGGAGATCGACGACGAGCCCGAGCTCCTCACCGGTCGGCCCGCCGACACCGACGGCACGGGACCGGCCGGGGCCGCCACGTCGGTCGCCGTGCTCGACCGGGAGCCCGCGGGCACCAGCGCGCCGCAGGCGCGGGACGCCGAGCCGGAGTCCGAGTACGAGTCCGTCTACGACACGGAGTACGACGACGAGCCCGGGTCCGCGCCCGGCGGCAAGATCCCCGCCTCTGAGCTGATCGCCCGCCTGATGCAGGAACGTCGACAGGATCCAGAGGCGTGACCGCCGCCCCGGGCCCCCGGTGTGGGATCCTGGGACGGGCGGCACGCTCTGGTTATGGTGAGGTGATGACGGGTACGCGGGGCGCCGAGGTGCGGCGCCGTATCCGGGCTGTCCTGGGCAACCCGTGGTTCAAGGCCGGCGCGACGCTCGCCGTCCTGGGGTTCATCCTGTACTGGCTCCGCGGCCAGACGCCGTTCTTCGCCGAGGGCTTCGAGGCCGTCGCCCGCCCGCACTGGGGCTGGATCGCGGCCGCTCTCGTCTTCTCCTACCTGTCCATGTCGAGCTACGGCTCCGTGCAGAAGGTGCTGCTGCAGTCCGCCGGTGTCCGCGTCGGCTACTGGGCCAGCGTCGGCCTCGTGTTCTCCGCCAACGCCTTCTCCACCTGCATCCCCGGCGGGCAGGTCTTCGGCACCACCCTGACGTACCGCAAGACCCGGCAGTGGGGCGCGACCCGGGTCGTGGCGTCGTGGCAGCTCGTGATCTCCGGCGTCCTGTCGACCGTCGGCATCGTGCTGCTCGCCCTGCTCGGCTTCTTCCTCGTGGGATCCGTGTCCAACCCGTTCCTGCTGGTGCTCTCTGCGTTCGGTCTGGTCGCGATCGTCGTGGTGGTCCAGTGGGCGGCCCGCCACCCGGACAAGATCGAGGGGTCGGTCCTGTCGATCCTGGCCTGGATCAACGCCCGGCGGCACAAGCCCGCGGACCACGGCGCGGCCGGCGTGCGCAAGGTCGTCGAGCAGGCCGACGCCGTCGACCTGAGCAAGCGGCAGATCGCACAGGCGTTCGCGTTCTCCCTGCTCAACTGGGTCGCCGACATCGGCTGCCTGTGGGCGGCCGCCAACGCGGTCGGTGCCCAGCACAGCATCGGCGGCCTGTGCATCGCCTACGTCACCGGCAAGATCGTCGCCACCGCCCCCATCACGCCCGGCGGCCTCGGGACCGTCGAGGTCGCGCTCATCACCGCCCTCACCGCGGGCGGGCTCGGCGCGCATCAGGCCTTCGCGACCGTGTTCGTCTACCGCATCGTCAGCTTCGTGCTGGTCGCCCTGGCCGGGTGGGTGGTCTTCTTCCTCTTCTACCGTGGTGCCGTGGACGTCGACCCCGACGCCGACCCGTTGGGTGAGGACGGCCCGGGCGAGCAGTCCTCGTCGTCGTCGCCCTCGTCGTCGTCCTCGTCGTCCGGGTCGTCTCGCACCGCACAGTCCCGCGCGACCGTCGCGGCGGCCCCACCGGCCGGGCTCACCGCGATGTGGCCGCTGCACGGGAACCCGTGGCGCCCGACGGTGACCCATGACTCCGGCCCCCTCCCGCTCCTGCGCGTGCGCGTGCGGGAGGACGGCGCCGCGGACGAGGAGTCGGGGCAGAACCCCTACCCGTTCACCGGCCGGGAGGCCCGGGAAGAGAAGGACAGGTGAGACCCGTGGCCGTGCCGGTCATGATCGTGCTCGACGCCGTGCTGGTGGTGGTGTTCTCCACCTTCGGGCGCGGCGCGCACTCCGAAGGCCTGGGCGTGGCGCAGGTGTGGGGCACCGCGTGGCCGTTCCTCGTGGGCCTGGCGGTGGGCTGGCTCGTCCTGCTGGCCGGCCGCCGAGAGCCCTCGTCGATCGGCTCGGGCGTGCTGCTGTGGCTGGCCACGCTCGTGGTGGGCATGGTGATCCGCGGGCTCGGGGACGGCCGGGTGCCGCACTGGAGTTTCATGATCGTGGCCGGTGTCGTCACCGGTCTGTTCCTGGTGGGGTGGCGCGCGGTGCGCGCGATGCTCGTTCGACGACGGCGCTAGCGCAGCCCGTCCGCCAGCTACGCCACGACCTCCGCCGGGACCTCGATGGACTCGGGCAGCCGCACGCCGTCGGGCGTCGGGAGATCGCGCGGGACGGGGATCGTCACGGCCTCGACGGGCACGGGGACCTCGGGCGGGATCGGCGCGGGGGCCGGGGCGTTCTCGGGAGCGGCGGCGGGGGCCGGGGCGGGCGCGTTCTCGGGAGCCGGTGCCGGGGCCGGGGCGTTCTCGGGTGCCGGCGCCGGGGCGGGCTGCGCCGCGGGGTCGACGGGACCGAGCCACGCGTCGAGATCCGCGCGGGTGCCGGCGAAGACGTTGAGGTCCACGGCGTCGGCGAACCCCGGGACCTCGCCGGTCTCCGAGCGCTGCCAGAACAGCCACTGGTCCCAGCCGCCGATCACGGGCAGCGTCGGCTCGGACACGCCGTACTCGGCGAGCCACAGCGGGTACTCGGCGAAGCGCGGGGTGTTGTCCATACGGTCGATCCAGAAGTAGCGGTACGTGTAGAGGATCGGCGTGCGGCCGGTGCGGTGGGCGAGCGTGTCGAGGAAGACCTGGGCCCAGTCGGCGAGCTGGCGGGCGTCGAGCCCCTCGTCGGTCTCGAGGTCCAGCACGGGCGGCAACTGCGGGCCGCCCACCGACTGCAGGCGGTCGGCGAACGCGTGGGCCTGCTGCGCGGGGTCCATCGCGGGGCGGGCCTTGTGGTAGCTGCCCACGAGCATCCCGGCGGCGCGCGCCTCGGCGATGTCGTCCTCGTAGTACCGGTTGGCCGGCCCGGTGCCCTCGGTGGCCTTGATGAAGGCGAAGGACTGTCCGGCCGCGGCGGCGGCCTGCCAGTCGACCCCGGCGCCGTGCGGATGCTGCCAGCTGGAGGCGTCGAGGCCCTGCGCGAGGCCGTGGTAGACGGGTGAGAGCGGCACCTCGGCGTCGGCGCGGGGGGAGATGACGACGACGAGGAGGCCGACCGAGAGAGCTGCTGCAGAGGCCAGGGCGACGAGGAGTCGGGGAAGGAGGGCGCGTCGGGCTGACGGTCCGGCAGTGGTCATGGGGTGAGTATGTGGCAACCACAACAGTCACACAAGCAACTCGCGCATCTTTTTCCACAACTGTCCAGTTCGGGTGGTCGGCGACGTCCCCGCAGGCCCGCGGTCGAGCGCGTCGAAGCCGGGCGGACCGCGGGTGGAGGTGGCGTGGGTCACGGAATCACAACAACCTGTAACACGCTGTCCCACGCGTACGTTGACCTGGTTTTCTCACCTACTCTTAAGGCGACCCCACCGAACAGTCGGGAGTGCCCCTCATGACCGATGCCATCGACCTCACCACCCCTCGTTACCGGCAGGACCTGGTCACGGAGGTCGACGGTCCGGACGACGACCCGTTCCTCGAGGTGTCCGTCGCCGAGACCGTGGTGCTGGACGAGGACGGCGCGGACCGCGGTGTGCCGGAACTCCGGCTGCGCACCGGGGCCGACGGCATCACGCTCACCGACCGCGACCAGATCCTCCAGCTCCAGGCGATCATCAACCGGGCCGTCAACCAGTGGCGGGCCTCCGCGTCGCATCTGGCCTGACGCCGCGGCGCGATCGGCCCGGCTGCACTACTCGACCCGGATCCCCGCCTCGCCGATGAGGGCGAGCCCGACGCCCAGCACCTGGTCGGGCGAGATGAGCGCGCCCCGCAACGCCGAGGCCCCGCGCAGGTCCGCGAGGTCGGCGCCGCGCAGGTCCGCGGCTGAGGCGCTCGCCCGCTCGACGGTCGCGCCGCGCAGGTCGGCCCCCTCGGTGGTGAGGTCGGCGATCTGCGCCTCGAGCAGGTCTGCCTGACGGCAGCGGGTCGCGGCGAGGCGCACCCGTTGCAGGCGCGCCATCCGCAGGTTGATCATGTCGGCGTGACAGTCTTCGAACGTCACGTCGGTCAGGCGCGCGTCGGACAGGACGACGCCGGTCAGTCGGCAGCCGACGAAACGCACGCGGGTGAGGTTGGCCCCGTCGGCGACGAGTCCGGACAGGTCGCACCCGCTGAGCGCCACATCGGTGAGTCGGAGGCCGTCGGCGCGGGCGCCGCTGAGTCGCAGGTTCTCGAGCACGGATTCGCGGATCTCCATCCCGCCCATCGCGACGGCGCCCTCCTCCGGGCCGGGTACGTGCTCGGCGGTGGCCAGGACTCCGCCCCACAGGCCGTCGGACTCCACGTCCGAGAGGGGCGGGCCGAGCTGGTCGCGCCGGGGGAGCGCGGGGGCGGCGGGGGGACGGGGAGAGCTCGAGCGACGACGCAACGGTGGGGCCACGGCCGTCAGCCTAGGCCGCGGTGGCTGCGCAGTCCGCGGCGGTCATGCCGTCAGCCTGGGCCGCGCCGTCAGCCTGGGCCGCGCCGGCCGGGCCTCCCGGGTCGCGGGCGACAGGAGTAGGCTCGACCCGGAGATAGACAGATCGGTCTATCTGCAGTGATCGAGAGGTGAGGCCATGAGTCTGCGCGAGGCGTTCGCTTTCCCCGAGGTCGTCAACGACTATGCCGCCCGCTGCACCGCCGCCCTCGTGGTGACCCTCGCGGTGGTCACGATCGTCGTGCCGTCGCCCGCCCGGATCTGGCTCGCCGGGGCGTTGGTCGTCGGCTTCGCGCTGCGGGTGGCAGGCGGCCCGCGGTACTCGCCGTTCGGCCGGCTCTCCGTGCACGTGCTCGCCCCGCGGGTCAGTGCGGAACCCAAGCTGGTCTCCGGTGCGCCCAAGCGGTTCGCCCAGACCATCGGCCTGGTGATGTCGTCGGTCGCGTTCGGGCTGTTCCTCGGCGGACTGACCACGGCGGGGATCACGGTGCTCGGCGTGCTGGTGCTGGCCGCCCTCGCGGAGGCGGCGCTCGGCTTCTGCCTGGGCTGCTGGATGTACGGGCGGCTTCAGCGTGTCGGCCTCATCCCGGACGACGCGTGCGTGGACTGCGCTGACATCTGGGCCCGGCCCGGGATGACCGCCCGGAGCTGAGGCGCCGCGGCGGCACGCGATCGTGTCCTCGCCTCGACCGGCCCGCCGCCGCCCCGCGTTAGTGTGGGCCCATGAGCACTCCCGCTGACGGCACCGCCTCCGACCGCCCCGACGACCGGTCCGGCGACCGCGACTTCGAGAAGCGCTACGACACGTGGGCCCAGCAGGAGGGGGTCCGCGGGTACCCGGGCTCCGACGTCGGCGACACGCAGTACGGCGGGGGCTACGGCGACCCGCAGTACGGCGCGGGGCAGTTCGATCCGGCGCAGTACGGCGCGCAGCCGGGCTACGGGACCCAGCCGTACGCGCAGCCCTATGCCCAGCCCTATGACATGCAGCAGTACGGGATGCCGCAGTACGGCCAGCCCGGCCAGCCCTACGCCCAGCAGTACGGTGCGATGCAGCCCTACGGCCAGTACCCGCCGGCCGCCCGCAAGGACCCGGCGCTGATGCTCGTGGCCTCGCTGCTCATCCCCGGGCTGGGCACGATGCTCAACGGTCGGGTCGGCAGGGGCGTCGGGATCCTGGCGGGTTACGGCGTGGGCGTGCTGCTCTCGGTGGTCCTCATCGGGCTGCCGATCATGTTCGGGTTCTGGGTCTGGGGGATGGTCGACGCCTATCAGGGGGCGAAGGATCACAACGCCCGCCACGGTCTGCCCTGATCGCGGGCCGGCCGCCGCGGGTCCTCGCCGTCGTCATCCCACCCGCGGGGGCCGCGCACTTCCGTAACCTGGTCGCATGACAGCGACCGAGATCCCCACCACCGACGCCCCTCGCCCCTCGGGCCTGGACCTGCGGTACGTCGACCCGGACGTCCGGCCGCAGGACGACCTGTACCAACACGTCAACGGCACGTGGATCCGTGACCACGTGATCCCCGCGGACCGGCCGATCGACGGCGCGTTCCTCGCGCTGCGCGACCTGTCCGAGGAGCGGGTGCGCGACATCATCACCGACGCCCCGGTCGACTCCCGGATCGGCGCGTTCTACGCCTCGTTCATGGACACCGACGCGGTGGAGGCGGCGGGCGTCGAGGCGCTGGCGCCGGACCTGGCCGAGGTCGACGGCGCCGGGGACGCGGACTCCCTCGCGCTGGCGATGGCGCGGCTGGAGAAGGTCGGCGTCGGCGGGCTCATCGGCGCCTACGTCAACAACGACGCCAAGAACTCCACCGAGTACATCCTCTACCTGGTGCAGTACGGCATCGGGCTGCCCGACGAGTCCTTCTATCGCGAGGACCAGTACGCGCAGATCCGTGAGCAGTACACGGAGCACATCGCGCGGATGCTCGAGCTGGCCGGGCTCGCGGACGCCGCCGTGGCCCGCGAGAGCGCCGGGCGGATCCTGGCTCTGGAGACGCGGATCGCGGCCGCGCACTGGGACGTCGTGGCCCGCCGCGACGCGGACAAGACCTACAACCCCGTGATCTGGGACGAGCTTCCGACGCTGGCCCCCGGCTTCCCCTGGCACGACTGGGCGCGCGAGCTCGGCGGCACCGAGGAGACCTTCGGTCGGCTCGTCGCCATGCAGCCCGACTTCCTCACCGCCGTTGCCGAGCTGTGGTCGGCCGAGCCGCTCGAGACGTGGAAGGAGTGGCTGCGCTGGCGGATCGTCTCCTCCCGCGCGCCGTACCTGCCCGCGGAGCTGGTCGAGGAGAACTTCCGCTTCTACGGCACCGTCATGTCCGGGACCGAGGAGATCAAGGCCCGCTGGAAGCGCGGCGTCGGCGCGGTCGAGGCCGCCCTCGGCGAGGAGGTCGGCAAGGAGTACGTGGCCCGCCACTTCCCGCCCGGCCACAAGGCGCGCATGCAGGAACTGGTCGCCAACCTCACCGCCGCGTACCGCTACTCGATCAGCAGGCTGCCGTGGATGACCCCGGCCACCCGCGAGCGCGCACTCGACAAGCTCGAGGCGTTCGTGCCGAAGATCGGCTACCCCGACAAGTGGCGGGACTACTCGGCGCTCGAGGTCCGCGCCGACGACCTCATCGGCAACGTCCGTCGCTCCGCCCGGTTTGAGCACGAGTACGAACTGGGCAAGCTGGGCGGGCCCGTCGACCGCGACGAGTGGCACATGACGCCGCAGACCGTCAATGCCTACTACAACCCGGTGATGAACGAGATCGTCTTCCCGGCCGCGATCCTGCAGCCGCCGTTCTTCGACGCCGACGCCGACGACGCCGCCAACTACGGGGCGATCGGCGCGGTCATCGGCCACGAGATCGGCCACGGCTTCGACGACCAGGGGGCGAAGTACGACGGCGACGGCAACCTGGTCGACTGGTGGACCGATGACGACCGCGAGGCGTTCGGGACCCGCGTGGAGGCGCTGATCGCCCAGTACCAGGGCCTCACCCCGGACGGCCTCGATCCCCAGAAGGACCACGTCAACGGGGCCTTCACGGTGGGGGAGAACATCGGCGATCTGGGCGGCCTCACGATCGCGCTGCTGGCCTACCGGTTGGCGCAGGGCACGGACGGCCAGCCGGCGCAGGGGCCGGACGTGGGTCCGGAGATCGACGGCATGACCGGGATCCAGCGGCTCCTCACCTCGTGGGCGATCGTGTGGCGCACCAAGACCCGCGCCGAGGAGGCCGCCCGGCGGCTCGCCGTGGACCCGCACTCGCCGCCGGAGTTCCGCTGCAACCAGGTGGTGCGTAACCTCGACGACTTCCATGAGGCCTTCGGCGTGACCGATGCGGACGGGCTGTGGCTGGCGCCTGAGGAGCGGGTGAGCATTTGGTGAGCCCTCTCGGGGGCGATCCCGCTCCGTTCCGCCGGGGGACGCGTACGGTGAGAGTCGTCACCTGATCTTGGCGCTGGTCACAACGCGGGACGCGGCGACCGCCGCGCCCCGCCTCGGCCGTGAAGAGGAACGGGGTACCGATGTCAGACACTCTCGTGCCGCCCGGGCGGGCGGTCACCGCAGCGGACGCTCCCGCCATCCGGCGGCCGTTCGGGCTCTCCTGGCGTGAGCTGTTCATCACGACCGATCACAAGAAGATCGGCCTGATGTACATCGCCACGTGCCTGGTGTTCTTCTCGATCGGCGGCCTGATGGCCCTGCTCATCCGGGCGGAGCTGTTCTTCCCGGGCATGCAGTTCCTGTCGAACGAGCAGTACAACCAGCTGTTCACCATGCACGGCACCGTGATGCTGCTGTTCTACGGCACGCCGATCGTCGTGGGGTTCGGGAACTACGTCATGCCGCTGCAGATCGGCGCGCCGGACGTGGCGTTCCCGCGCCTCAACGCCATGGGGTTCTGGCTGTTCCTCTCCGGCGGCATCATCCTGCTCACCGGCTTCATCACTCCCGGTGGCGCGGCGTCGTTCGGGTGGACCATGTACGCCCCGCTCTCGGACAAGATCCACTCCCCGGGCGTGGGCGCGGACCTGTGGATCCTCGGGGTGGCGATCGGTGGCATCGGCACGATCCTCGGCGCCGTCAACTTCGTCACCACCATCATCTGCCTACGGGCCCCCGGCATGACGATGTTCAGGATGCCGATCTTCACGTGGAACATCCTCGTCACGTCGGTGCTGATCCTGCTCATCTTCCCGCTGCTCACCGCGGCGGGCATGGGCGTGTTCTACGACCGCACGTTCGGCGGCCGGATCTTCGACCCGGCCAACGGCGGGGCGATCCTGTGGCAGCACCTGTTCTGGTTCTTCGGCCACCCCGAGGTCTACGTCCTCGCGCTGCCGTTCTTCGGCATCATCACCGAGGTCATCCCCGTGTTCTCCCGGAAGCCGCTGTTCGGCTACGCCGGCCTCGTCTTCGCGACCCTGGCCATCGCCGGCCTGTCGATGGCGGTGTGGGCGCACCACATGTTCGCCACCGGTGCCGTGCTGCTGCCGTTCTTCTCGTTCATGTCGTTCCTCATCGCCATCCCCACGGGCGTGAAGTTCTTCAACTGGATCGGCACCATGTGGCGCGGGAAGATCACCTTCGAGACGCCGATGATCTTCGCCCTGGGCTTCCTGGTGTCGTTCCTCTTCGGCGGACTGACCGGCATCATGCTCGCGGCGCCGCCGATCGACTTCCACGTCCACGACTCGTACTTCGTGGTGGCGCACTTCCACTACGTCCTGTTCGGCACCGTCGTGTTCGCCACCTTCGCCGGGATCTACTACTGGTTCCCCAAGATGACCGGCCGCATGCTGGACGAGCGGCTGGGCAAGTGGCACTTCTGGTTGACGTTCATCGGCTTCCACACCACGTTCCTGGTCCAGCACTGGTTGGGCAACCAGGGCATGCCGCGCCGCTACGCCGACTACCTGGACTCGGACGGCTTCACCGTCCTCAACCAGATCTCGTCGGTCGGCTCGTTCATCCTCGGCATCGCGATGCTGCCGTTCATCTGGAACATCATCTCCAGCTGGCGCTACGGCGACCTCGTCCTGGTGGACGACCCGTGGGGCGCGGGCAACTCCCTGGAGTGGGCCACCTCCTGCCCGCCGCCCCGCCACAACTTCGCGAGTCTGCCCCGCATCCGTTCCGAGCGCCCCGCGTTCGAGTTGCACTACCCGCACATGAGCGAGCGGATGCGCGAGGAGGCGCATGTCGGCGGCGGCCGCAATGCGGAGGACCCGAACGCACCCAAGGACGTGCCGGAGCGGGGGCCGTCGCCGCAGGACAGGTGAGACGCCCCGGCGCCACGTGATTGGCCCGCCCGCCACGTGACCCGCCGGGGCACCCGGGTCGTCGCATAGGGTCACGTTCCATGACGATCCGGGTCGTGGAGTGGTCGACGGGGTACCTCGGGCGGATGGCGGTCGAGGGGATCGATGCCCGGCCCGAGCTCGAGCTGGTGGGCGTGTTCGTCTCCGACCCGGCCAAGGTCGGACAGGACGCGGGCCGCCTGGCCGGGCTGGGCCGCGACCTGGGCGTCGCCGCCACCGATAACGCCGCCGCGCTGCTCGCCCTGCAGCCCGACGCCGTCGTCTACACCGCGGAGACCGAGACGCGGTTCATGGAGGCCATCGAGGACTTCCACCGGTTCCTGCGCGCGGGGATCGACGTCATCGCCTCCGGGCCGGTGCTGCTGCAGTTCCCGCACGGCACCATCCCGGAGGACATGATCACCGCGCTGGACGCCGCCGGGCGCGAGGGCGGCGTGACACTGCACGTCAACGGGATCGACCCCGGTTTCGCCAACGACGTTCTTCCGTTGGTCATGACGAGCCTGTCCCGGCGGATCGACCACATCCGCGTGGGCGAGATCGCCGACTACTCGGTCTACCACCAGGGCGAGACCATGCGTCGGCTCTTCGGCTTCGGGCAGCCGATGGATACCCTGCCGCCGCTGCTGCGGCCCAGGATGCTCGCCGCCGGCTGGGGGTCGGTGGTCCGGCAGCTCGCCGCCGCGCTCGACGTCACCCTCGACGAGCCGCTGGTCGAGCGGCACGAGCGTCTGCCCGCCGACCGGGACCTGTCGCTCCTCGCGTGCGAGGTGCCCGAGGGGACGCAGGCGGCGCTGCGGTTCGAGGTGGTCGGACAGGTCGACGGCGAGGACCGCATCGTGCTAGAACACGTCACCCGCACGGCCCACGATCAGGCCCCCGACTGGCCGCGGCCCGATCACGGCGACGGCTGCTACCGCGTCGAGATCACCGGCGAGCCGGCGATGCGGATCGAGTTCGGTCACCACGCCGAACACGGCGACCACAACGAGTCCGGCATGCGGGTCACCGCGATGCGGCTGGTCAATTCTGTCGAGGCGGTCGTCGCCGCGGAGCCGGGCCTCGTCTACGCCAAGGACCTGCCGATGATCACGGGCCGTGGCTTAATGAGCAGATGACGCTCCTGCGCGCTGTCGCGGTGGCGGCCCTCGTCGTCGTCGCCACCTCCTCGGCCACCTCCACGGCCGCACCCGCCGCCTCGGCCGTGCCCGCCGCCTCGGCCGCGCCCACCACCCCACCCACAGCCGCCGGCGTCCCGTGGCGCTGGTGGGACGGCGCTGTCCACCAACTCACGCACGGCCTCGCCGACCCGCCGGGTCTCAACCGCGACGATTGCCGACCGACCGCCGACCGGCCCGAGCCGGTGATTCTGGTCCACGGCACGGGGCTCAACGGCGGAAACTCGTGGGCGACCGTCGGGGCGGCGCTGGCCGCGGACGGGTTCTGCGTGTGGGCGCCGACCGTCGGGGCGCTGCCCGGGCTGGGGGCCGCGGGCGGCCTGGACTCGCTCACCGGGGCGTCAGCGCCGCAGCTCGCCGCGGAGATCGACCGAGTGCGCGCGCTCACCGGCGCCGCCGAGGTCGACCTGGTGGGGCACTCGCAGGGCGCGATCGTCGCCTCCTACGTCGCCGCCACCGCGCGGGCCGACTCGGTGCGGACGGTCGTCACGCTGGGCGCCGATCCCGCGCGGTCGGGCGAGGGACCGCCGGAGTTCGTCACCGACCTGCTCGGCGTGCTGTCCGCCGAGACCGCCGAACGCGACGCGGAGGCGACCCTGGCCTGGCTGGGCGACGAGGGTGTGCCGTTCGCGCGCGGCGTGCGCTACGTGGCCGTGTCGTCCGACTACGACGAGCTCACCGGTCCGGTGGTCGCGCCGCAGGTGCCGGACTTCGTCGACCTGCGGGTGGTCCGACTGCAGGACGGGTGTGAGGCCGATCGCTCGGGGCATCTCACCGTGCTGGCCTCGCCGCGCGCGGTGGATCTGGTGATCGATGCGCTGGGTGGGCCGCTGCGCAGTGGGCACGGTGGGCCGGGCGACGGCGGGCCGGGCGGTGGCGCGGGCCTCGACGTGCCCCCGCCCCGATGCGTGCCCGCGGACCAGCTCGTGGGCGTGCTCGCGCCCGTCCCGCCCCGCTGATCAGGGCCGCCCCCACGCAGCCGCTCCCCGGCATGGCGTCTCGCGCGCCCCGCGGGGTGGGCGAGACGCCATCGAGAGGGGCGGCTGCCGTCGCCGCGTACCGGGGCCCCCGCGAGACGCCATCGGGAGGAGCGGCTGCGGCCGGCCGTCCGGTGCGGGCCGGCGCTCAGTCGATGCGGTCGCCGGTCTCGGTGTCGAACGCGTGGACCTCGGCGTCGATGTGGCGCACGCGGATTCGTTCGCCCACCGCTGTACCGTGCCCGCGGTCGAGGCGGATCGCGACGCGGTCGCCGGCGTCGGAGTGCCCGTAGGCGAACGCCTCGGCGCCGAGTTCCTCCACCAGATCGACCGTCAGCTCCAGCCCGGGTTCGCCGGCGCCGACCAGCCGCAGGGCCTCGGGGCGAGCGCCCAGGATGATGCGGTCGCGGCCGTCGAGCGAGGCCGGCACGTCGATCTCGGCGTCGCCCACGAGGGCGCGACCCGCGGCGACGGGCACCTCGACGAGGTTCATGGCGGGGGTGCCGATGAACCCGGCGACGAAGGCGTTGACGGGCCGGTCGTACAGCTCTCGGGGCGCGGCGACCTGCTGCAGGACGCCCTTGTCGAGCACGGCCACGCGGGTCCCCATGGTCATGGCCTCGACCTGGTCGTGCGTGACGTACACGGTGGTCACGCCGAGCCGACGCTGCAGCCCGGCGATCTCCCCGCGGGTCGACACGCGGAGTTTGGCGTCGAGGTTGGACAGGGGTTCGTCCATGCAGAAGACCTTGGGGCGGCGCACGATCGCCCGGCCCATGGCGACGCGCTGGCGCTGGCCGCCCGACAGCTGGGACGGCTTGCGGTCGAGCAGGTCCTCGAGCTGCAGGATCCGGGCGGCCTCCTCCACCTGCCGGCGGGTGTCGGTCTTGTTGACGCCGGCATTGCGAAGGGCGAAGCCCATGTTCTGCGCGACGGTCATGGTGGGGTACAGGGCGTAGTTCTGGAAGACCATGGCCACGTCCCGGTCGCGGGGCGCCACGCGCTGCATGTCACGGTCGTCGATGAGGACGCGCCCGGAGTCGACCGGCTCGAGGCCGGCGAGCATGCGCAGGCTCGTGGACTTGCCGCACCCGGAGGGGCCGACCAGGACGAGGAACTCGCCGTCGGCGATGTCGATGTCGAGCGAGTCGACGGCGGGCGCCGAGGACGCGTCGAAGCGCCGGGTGGCGTGGTCGAACCGGGCGGTGGCCATGGTGGGGTGGGTCTCCTGGGCGGGGGGTGGTGGGGAGGCGGGGGGTCGACGACGACGAGGTCGGTCGCCGACCCGCCCGCCCGCGGGCTCGGGTCCCGCCGGACTGGCGGGAGGTGAGCCGCTCAGCCGAGCTTCGGGGTGAGCTGCGTGTCGATGATCTGCTGGGTTTCGGTCTGGAGTTCCTCCATCACCTGCCGGACGTCCTGGCCGGCGAGGACCTTGTCGAGTCCGCCGCCGATCCGGGTGCCGCCGTTGGGCACGAACACGCGCGCGTTGTCCTGCGGGCGCGTGAACTCGAGCTGGTCGATCGCGGTGCCGGCCTGCGGAGTCTCGGCCAGGTAGTCGCGGATCTCCTCGGCTTCGCGGGCGTTCTTGCGGACCGGCATGTAGCCGGTCGCCTGCGCGAAGATCGCGGTGCTCTGGGTGGAGGTGATGGAGTCGATGAACTTGAGCGCGTTGATCTTGCGTTCGTCGGAGATCTTGGCGGGGATGGCGAGGCCGGCGCCGCCGGTGGGGCAGGAGGAGTTGGCCCGGGCGCCGGGCAGGAAGGCGGTTCCGAAGTCGAACTGGGCGTTCTCGATGGCCGTCCGCAGGGAGCCGGTCGAGGCCATGGCGCACGCGGCCAACCCGGACCCGAACTCGGTGATGGAGTCGGCGGAGACCACGAGGAAGCCCTCGTCGTTGATCCGCTTGAGCTTCTCGACTCCGGCGATGGTGGCGGGGTCGGTGAAGGTGGCCTCCCAGTCGCGGGAGAACGCGCCGCCCTCGTCCCACACCATGTTCTGCATGGTCCAGTCGAGGTAGTTGGAGCCGTCGTACATGGCGATCGCGTGCTTGCCCTTGCCGATCGCCTCCTGGATCCGTGGGGCCCAGTCGAGGAATTCGTCCCAGCTCTCGGGGCCGCGGTCGGGCAGGCCGGCCCGGTCCCAGACCTGCTTGTTGTAGTAGAACAGCGGGGTCGAGCGGGCGAAGGGCAGGCCGTAGGTCCTGCCCTCGAGCTCGTAGTCACCGATGAGCGCGTCGACGTAGCTGCTGGTGTCCACGCCGGCCTCGGCGAACAGGTCGTCCAGGGGGGTCAGCTGGTCGTTGAGCGCGA
This sequence comes from Dietzia maris, assembly GCF_036287335.1. Lineage (NCBI taxonomy): Bacteria > Bacillati > Actinomycetota > Actinomycetes > Mycobacteriales > Dietziaceae > Dietzia > Dietzia maris. The sequence continues at coordinate 3,106,538 of NZ_CP143053.1, read as the reverse complement.
AGTTGAACCAGGTGACGTCGGAGACCACCACGACGTCCGGGACGTCGTTGCCGGTGAGGGCCGCGTTGAGCTTCTGGGCGACCTCCTCGTAGTTCTTGCCGCCGTCCACGAGGTTGACGGTGAGGTCGGGGTTCTCCTGGCTGAAGTTGGCGATGAGCTCTTCTTCGACGGCCTTGGAGTCGCCGGGGTGGTTCGACCAGAAGGTGATGGTGCCCGCGTCACCTCCGCCACCGCCGCCGCTCGCGTCGCCGGAGGTGTCGTCGCCGCCTGTGCCGGCGCAGCCGGCGACGGTGACGGTGGCGGCGGTGGCGCCGAGGAGACCCAGGAATAGCCTGCGGTTCAGGGGATTCATGGCGATGATGCCTTTCTCGAGGTCGAACCTGACGGAGGGTGGACTGGATGGGCGGCGCGGATGCTCCTATGGATGTCAAGCGGCTTTGGCGAGGTCGGCGGTGGTCGGTGCTTTGGTGGCGGGGTCGCGAGCCTGTAGGTCGTTGATCAGGGCATGGTAGATCTCGCGCGCGATGTGGCGTTTGAGGCAGCGCATGATGTCTTTCTTGGACAGGCCTTGCGCGGTTCGTCGGTCAACGTAGGAGCGGGTGCGTTCGTCCCATCGCATGCGGCTCAGTGCGATGGTATGCAGGGCGTGGTTCGCGGCCCGGTCGCCACCGCGGTTGAGTCGGTGTCGGTCTCGTCGTCCTGAAGAGGCAGGGATCGGGGCCACGCCGCACAGGTGCGCGAACGCCGCTTCGGAGCGCAGCCTGTCTGGGTTGTCGCCCGCGGTGGCCAGAAGCTGCCCGGCGACGTCAGGTCCCACGCCCATGCGGTTCATCAGGGTCGGAGCCGTCTGCGCGGTCAGGGCTTTCAGCTCGACGTCGAGGTCGGCGATCTCCTCACTCAGTGCCAGGATCCGGCGGCTCAGAATGCGTAGTGCCGCCTTGGTCGCGCCGAGGGGACTAGCGAGGTCGCTGGGACGGAACCGGGCGCAGACTGCGGCCAGCTCGCGGGCGGGCAGGCCACGCAACTGGGCTCGCAATTCCTCCGGAGCGGTGATCACCAGCTGCCTGGCCTGGTTGATCGCTTGGGTACGGGCCTTGACCGCGGAGCGCCGAGGCACACGCAAGGCCCGGACGGCCTCCACGATCCCGTCGCGGGTCTTCGGCACGCCAGTGGCACGCCCGGAGGCGACCGCGGTAGCAGCGGCATAGGCGTCTATCGGGTCGGACTTGCCCTTCATCCGCCGGGTCTTGCGGTCGGGTCGGTCGACTTCGACCACCGATAGTCCGGCCCGGGCCAGCACCCGAGACAGCTCGGCGCCGTAGGCACCGGTGCCCTCGACCCCAACGGCCTGCACGGTGCCGTGGCCGCCGAGCCATGAAAGTAGCTGCCGGTACCCGGAACCCGTGGCCGGGAACTCTCGGTCGGCCAGATGCCGCCCGAGGGAGTCGATCACCGCCGCGTGATGGGTCTGGCCATGCGTATCCACTCCGGCGATGACATGCACGTGCTGATCGGACATCATGGTCACTGCTGCCTTTCTCGTTGATCCCGGTGGGGCAGCACGCGCCGGCCAGGCGGGCGGACAAGACAGTGGCGGGGCTTCTGAACCAAGCTCCTATGAGGTCACAAACGCCCGTCCGGTCGCGTGCGTAGCGATCCCCCGAGCGGGCCGACAAATCCGCTTCTAGTCAGCCACCGCGACGGTCAGCCCGTGAGTCAGACCCGCCCGAAGAACCACTACACACATCATCACTGTCAGCCCTTGACCGCGCCGGAGGTGAGGCCCTTGATCATGTGCCGTTGCAGGAGCAGGAACACGATGAGGATCGGGGTGATGGTGAGGATCGTGGCGGCCATGACCATCGGCCAGTCGATGTAGGCGTCGGTGGAGATGAGGCGTGCGAGCCCGACCTGCAGCGGTGCGACGGTCTCGTCCGAGGCCACGAGGAACGGCCAGAGGTACTCGTTCCACTCGTTGACGATCGTGATGAGGGCGAACGCCACCACGGTGGGCCAGCTCATGGGCAGTAGAACCCGCAGCAGCAGTTTCATGTGGCCGCAGCCGTCCATGCGCGCGGCCTCGATGATCTCGAAGGGCAGCGTGAGGAAATGGTTGCGCATGAGGAAGGTACCGAACGCGACGCCGGCGAGCGGGAAGATGATGCCCTGGAACGTGTTGATCCAGCCCAGCTGAGAGATGAGCGCGTAGTTGGAGATCACGGTGATCTGGTTGGGCACCATGAGCGCGGCCAGGACGAGCATGAACACGAGGCCGCGGCCGGGGAAGCGCAGATAGACGAACGCGTAGGCGCTGAGGATGCCCAGGACGAGCTTGGCGGTGACCAGTGCGCCCGTGATGACGAGCGAGTTGGTGAAGTAGCGCAGGAACGGCACCTGTTCCACGACCCGCGAGTAGGGGTCCGCGGTGACGGGGTCCGGCCACCAGGCGGGCGGCTGGATGTAGACCATGTCGGGCGTCTTGAACGAGGTGACGAGCACCCAGTACAGGGGCAGCGCGATGGTGGCGAGCACCAGGATCATGGCCAGGTACCCGGCGATCCTGAAGGCCCGCGACCGGCCGGCGATCGGGTTCATGTCGTCCTCCTGTCCATCACGCGGACCTGGATGGCGGTGATGACGAGCAGGACCAGGAACATGATGGTCGCGACCGTGGCGCCGTAGCCGGCGCGGAAGTTCTGGAACGTCTCCTGATACACCTGGAACACCATCGTGGTGGTGCCGTTGCCCTGCGGCCCACCGCGGGTCATCACGTAGATGATGTCGAACACCTGCAGCGAGTTGAGCATGACGGTGATCGACAGGAAGAACGTGGTGGGGCGCAGCAGCGGCAGGGTGACCGAGCGGAACGTCGCCCAGCGTCCGGCGCCGTCCATCTCGGCGGCCTCGTAGAGTTCGGCGGGCTTGGCCTGGAGGGCGGCGAGATAGATGACGAAGCTGTAGCCGAGGTTCTTCCAGATGTAGGTCACGGTGACCATGAACAGGGCCCAGTCCGGGTCCTGATAGAAGTTCGGCACCGGCAGCCCGACCATCGTCAGCAGCGCCGAGATCATCCCGAACCGGGGGTCGAAGATGAACTGGAAGGCCACGCCGATGGCGGCGCCGGCGATGACGAACGGGGCGAACACCGCCGAGCGGACGATCCCACGGCCCACCAGCTGCTGGTCCAGGAGCAGTGCCAACGCGAGGCCCAGGATCATCGACCCCACGACCGCCGCGACGGTGAAGATGACGGTGTTCTGCACGACCTCCCAGCTGTCGGCACGGTTCCACCACTCGATGTAGTTGGACCATCCGATGAAGGTGGACGTGGGGGAGGAGATGTTCCAGTCGAAGAAGCTGAGCCGGATGTTGTCGATCAGCGGTCGGTAGACGAACACCCCGAGCAGGGCGAGGTTGGGCAGTACCAGTGCGAGGAACAGGACCTTCTCGCCGAGGGGCCCGGCCAGGCGCGCGCGTCGGGGCCGCGCCCTGCGCTCGGGCCGGGTGTCGGCCACCGGGTCTCCGGCGGCCGGGGAGGACGGTATCTGCACGGTGGGAAGCCTCGTCGTCGAGGGTGAACGGACTTTGTCCGGACGATAGACGACTGGTGGCCTGGCGAGGTCGAAACAGTACAGATGTTGAAAAACACGGGGGGCGCGCTGCTTCTCGCAGCGCGCCCCCCTTGGGCGGTGGTCTCAGTAGTTCCAGTCGCCCTGACCGTCGAAGGCACCGAAGGGTCGTCCGGGGCCGTTCTTGACGATGAACGGGTCGCCGTTGCGGGTGGTGTCGTAGTACCAGCGGGCGTCCTCGGGGCTGACGTTGATGCAGCCGTGGGAGACGTTGCGAACGCCCTGGTCGGCGACCGACCAGGGGGCGGAGTGGATGTAGATGCCGTCGTAGCTGAGCCGGACGGCGTCGTTGACGATCGAGTTGTAGCCGCCCTCCTCGATCCGTAGCCCGAACGTCTCGGAGTTCATGCGGACCTGCCGCCCGCGCTGGCCGGTGTAGTAGATGCCGTTGTAGGTGTCCCAGCCCGGGCGGCCGGCGGAGGCGCGCATGGTGCGGACGTGCTGGCCGTTGCGGGTGACGGTGACGAGCTTGGTGCGGTCGTCGAACTCGGCGATCACGGCGTCGCCGGTGCGGAAGGACTGCTGACGCTTGCCGCCGGCCCACACGGTGACGGAGGTGTTGACGGGCCAGAACTGGTGGGGGCGCCAGCGCACCTCCCGGTCGCTCACCCAGTAGAACTTGCCCGCTACCGGCGGCTCGGTGCGGATGCCGATGGTCGCCTCGGCGCGGGCGCGGTCGGTGATGGGTCGGTCGAAGAAGAACATGACCGGCTGCGCGACGCCCACGACCTCGTTGGGGGTCGGGAAGACGGTGACGTCGCCGTACTCGGGTGCCGGACGGGCGGGGCCGATGACCGGGTAGGTGAGCACGGGCTGCGCGGGCACCCCCGGGATGACGGGGGTCGGCAGCGGGGCGTTCTCGAGCTGGGGGACGCCGGGCGGGCTCAGCGGCATGACGGACTGGGCCTGCGCGGCGGGGGCGGCCCCGGTGGCAGCCGGGACGCCCAGGACGAGGGCGACCGCGGCGAGGATCGCGGCGGCTGCCGAGGAGCGGGGGTGTCGGGGCATGAGGGGCTCCTGGGGACGGACGGGATTCTTCTTCGGTCTCGCTCAGACTTCTACAAGGAGATGTCGTGTGCCACAACCGAAGTGTTTCCCGGGGGTCCGCCCCGCGCACCCGGGAACCCCGAGGTCAGTAGTTCCAGTCGCCCTGTCCGTCGAAGGCACCGAACTGCCGGCCGGGGCCGTTCACCACGATGAACGGGTCGCCGTTGCCGGTGTTGTCGTAGTACCAGGCCGCGTCCTCGGGGCTGACGTTGATGCACCCGTGGGAGACGTTCCGGACGCCCTGGTCGGCGACCGACCACGGTGCGGAGTGGATGAAGATGCCGTCGTAGCTGAGTCGCACGCCGTTCTCGACGGTCGTGTCGTAGCCGCCGGCGTCCATCGCCAGTCCCCAGGTGGAGGAGTCCATGCGTACCTGGCGGTCGCGCCAGCCGTTGTAGTAGATCCCGTTGTGGGTGGGGAAGGCGTCGCGGCCGGCGGAGGCGCGCATGGTGCGGATGACCTCGCCGTTTCGGGTGACGGTGACGAGGTGGGTGTTGTCGTCGTAGGTGGAGACGATCGCGTCGCCGGTGCGGAAGGCGTGCTCGCGTCCGCCCGCCCACACGGTGACGGAGGTGTGGGCCGGCCAGAACTCGTGCGGGCGCCAGCGCAGTTCGGTGTCGCTCACCCAGTAGAACTTGCCGCCGACCGCGGGGGCGGTCCGGATCGACACGGAGGCCTCGGCGCGGGCACGGTCGGTGACGGGGCCGTCGAAGTGGATCATCACCGGCTGTGCGACGCCGACCGTCTCGCCCGGGGTGGGGTAGACGGAGGCGACGCCGACCTCGGCGGCGGCGCGCGCCTGTGCGGGGACGGGGATCGTGAGGACCCCGGACACGCCGGGTATCGGGGGTGTGGGGACCGGGGCGGATTCGGAGCCGAACGCGCCGACCGATCCGGTGGATCCGGTGTAGCCGGCGAGTGACTGCGCGGAGGCGGCGGGGGAGAGGCCGACGACGACGAGGCCTGCCGTGGCCAGAAGCGGGGCGATGATCCGGGGTCGGCGCGACATCGGTCTCCTCGGTGCGGCGCCGCGATGAGGCGGCGGGGCGGGGCGACGCGGGCGCACGGGCGGGCCGGAGCGGTTAGTCCCATGCGCCACATCAGTAACAGGAGCAACAATACCCTCGTCTCGTCCCGCCTGTACATCCCGTGGGGCGCAGGGCGTCCCGGGCCGCCGCGGACCCGCGGGCGCGACTCGCGGACCCATGACGCGCAACCGTCCCAACGTTCGTTGGTAACGGGGATCGGAGAACCGCTGGTAGGCACGCCGCGAGCCGTTATTGACCGTAAGTCAGCGACAGAACGCCTGCTCATGGGGTTGATGTGTTCTCGGATGCAACATATGGTCGACGCAGTCACCGCCTGAGGGGTCGGTGGCGAGGGTGAAGTGGTTGCTGAGGGGCTGCGACTTCACACTTCAGAGGGGCCGGTCGAGAGACCGGGGCACCTGGGGGGTGCCACCCGCAGCCGTGCAAGGCAGCGAGGAAGGCCGGATCGTGATCGATCCGCCGGATAGAGGAACGGCGTCGGATGCTGAGAGGCTCCGGCGCCGTTCCCGTCTGTGCCGATAGGGATCCGCAGGCGGTGTCGCCGGCTGTCAGGCCAGGATGCGCTGTGCCACCCGGTGCAGTCCGCTCAACGCTGACGCCTCGGCGTCGGGCGACCGCGGGGTTTCCGGCTTGAGCAGGGTGATGTGCCACAGTTCGTCCCCCGCCACCAGGATCGTGTGCACCTCGACTCCGCCGCCGGTCGGCGCCGCCACGCAGTCGAGGTAGGCCGTGGCCAGGTCCGGTCGGACGGGCGCGGGCGCCCCGGGGGCCGCCGGCGCCGCGTCCTGGATCGCCGCGGCGTCGCTCCCGCGCACCTCGGAGCAGGCGTAGCGCACCCCGAGGAGCGTGGCCTGCCCGGCGAGGGCCGCCTCCGCCCCGGCGCGCGGCGTGACGACGCCGGCGGCGAACGTGTCGGGGACGATCCCGGGGTCGAACGCCGGCGCGGTCGGCGAGGTGGTCACCGCCGCGGACGTGGTCTGCTCGGCCCCGGCCCCGGTCTCATCCTCGGCCTCGGTCGTCTCCGTGTCCTCCGTGGCGGTGACGGTGGTCTCGACCCCGTCCGCCCCGGTGACGGTGGTCTCGGCGCCGGTGGTCTCGGTGTCGGTCGCTGCGGCGGCGGAGCGCTCGGCCTCGAGTCGCTCGGGCGAGCCCGGGCCGCCGTAGGTGCACAGCAGGCCGAGGTCGCCGGAGCCTGTGGGGTCGACCTCCGGCATGTCCGCGCGGGTGAGCTGGATGACCTCCTCGGTGGTCAGGTCCAGAAGTTCGCAGGCGTTGAGCCGCTCGTCGGGTGCGGGTCGGCCCTCGACCATCGCGGCCGCGATGTCGTGTCGTGGGTTCGGCGTCAACCGCGGAGGGCCGGAATCGCCCGCGTCGGGGCCGGCCGTGCACCCGGCGACAGCGGCGACGGCGGCGATCGCCGCGAGGACGGTGGATCCGCGGGCGAGACGACGACCGTGCGCCGGTCGGAGTCGCTGGGATCGCATGATTCGATCCTACGGTGCGGCCCACAGGACGGTCCCCCGACGTCCGCCGTTCATCGCGCGTGCGCCGTCCGCTCACCTGACCCGGCGACACTGCGGGAGTGGAGTCGATATCCGGTGCCGTCCCCGAGGGCGATCGTCGCCAAGGCCCTCCCCTGGACCCGCCCCAGGCGTCGCTTCCGGGACCCGCGCTCGGGTACCAGCGCTCGGCCCTGCCCGCGCACGGCTGCGCGCCCGAGGGCTGGCGGGAGGCCGTCGCGACCGCGGGGCTCGGTCAGGGCGTCGCCGTGTTCGACGCGCTCGCCGACGATCTGATGTCGCTGTCCGCCCACCGTCGGTCGGGACTGCGCATCACCCCGACCGATCGGGACTCGTCGGTGGACGTGGTCATCCTGGACGGGCCCATGCGGGGACCCTGCAGACTCGTCGACCGGATCGACGAATCGCTGCGGCAGGGCCTCGTCGTCGGCACCCTCGAGGGCAACACCGCGGTGGCCGAGCACCGCTGCCACCTCGACCTCGACCCCGACGCGTCCGCGGTCACGGCCACCGTCCGCACGGTGTGGCGACCCAGGACGTCCTACGTGCTGCCCGGCGCCACCGCGCGCGAGGCGCGCGCCTACGACCGCATGGCCGACCGGCTGCTCCGCGCGCTCAGTACGCCCCGCCCGGGCGGGGCGTGACCCCGCACCGCGCGACCCCGCACCGCGCGACCCCGCACCGCGCGACCCCGCACGGCCTCGCGCGGCGCCCGACTCAGTCCGAGGCGTCCGGGGTCGACACCGAGTCGGCGACCGCCTCGAACGCCTCGCGGATGCGGTGCTCGAGCAACGACCCGGACTCGTCCGTCCGCCACCGCTCAACGGCGACCCGCAGGATCGCGATCGACGCCGCGGCCACGGTCGCCGCCTCGACGGAGTCCGGCGCCCGGCCCTCGCGGCGCGCCACGAGGTGTGCGAGCTCCTTCTCCGTGATCGCGAGGATCTCGTGGACCTGCGTCCGGACCCCCGGCTCGCGCCGCCACATGTCGTGGAACCGGTCGAACGCCCCGCTGCGTCGCCGCGCGTTGGACACCTGGTGCCACATGAGGCGGGCCAGCGCGGTCATGGTGGACACGCTGCGGTCGGAGAGGAACTCCTGCACGGCCTTGCGCCCGGCCGGGGGAGTGTCCGGGATGCACGCGGCGGCCTTGGAGGGGAAGTAGTTGAAGAACGTCCGCCTCGACACGTTGGCGGCTCTGGCGATCTCGTCGACCGTCACCGCGTCGAGTCCGCGCTCGATCACCAGGTCGACCGCCGCGGCGGAGATCACCGACCGGAGCTCGCGCCGCCGGTCCTCGGTGCGGTCGGCGCCGGAGGCGGTACCCGCGGATCCACCCATGGCCACCCTCCCGTTCCTTCGACCGGTCTGCTGCCGCCGACTCTACTGAGCGGCCCGGCCTCTATCCTGGCCCTGTGCGCAAACCCGCGAGTATGGTCCTCGACACAGTCACCCTCGGCGCGGCCTCCGTGCTCCTGCTCGGTGTCCTCGCCGGGTGCAGCGGTTCCTCGCAGCCGGCCGCGGAGATGGGCACCATCCGGACCGCCCCGCCCGAGACGGTCGAGCCAGAACTGCCTCCGGTCGAACCGGTCTCGGAGGCCGACTGCCCGTACCTGTCCGCCGACGAGGTTTCGGCGGCGGCCGGTGTGCCCGCCGCGGACGTCCGGATCGACGACGGCGTGGACCCGGCGGCCTGCTTCTTCTACGACGCCGACGGCGCCGTGCACCTGACGACCACCGTCTACGAGGTGGCGTCGCCCGAACGCGCGGCGGAACTCGTCGCCGAGTCGGCGCCGCCGGGCGAGTCCGAGCCGGTGGAGGCCGGGGCCGGATGGAGCGGCGGCGTCACCGTCGGGCCGGCCGGGGCGCTGGCCGTCCTGTCCGGCGACGACCGCGTCCTCGCCGTGCAGTCGACCGGCGAGGAGCCCGGCGCGGTGCGGAGCGTCGTCGAGCTCATCGGGCCGCGGCTCGAGAACTGAGGCTCGGCGGGACGCGGGGCTCGGGCCGCGGGGCGGGGCGCGGGACCGGGGCCCGCCGGCCTCAGGCGGTGACCATCCCCAGGATGAGCTCGGCCATGCTCCGCGCGGTCATGGCGGTGGTCCGGACCTCGCCGAGCATCGCGGCGGTGACCGAGCCGTCGTGCAGCAGCGCCAGCCGGTCGGCGAGGTCGGCGATGTTGTCCGGGTCCTCCAGTCCCATCGCGGCGAGTTCGTCGCGCAGGGTCTGGGCCACCCACGCCCGCTGATCGGCCACGGCCGCGCGGATCGCGCGCTCGCCGTCGGTCGCGGGGCTCGGGAACTCGATCGCGGCCGCGAGGTGACAGGACCCGGGCATCGCCGGCTCCACCTGCTCGCGCACGATGTCGAACAGTGCGAGGACGCGTCCCCGGGCGTCCGGGGCAAGGTCGGCGCGGCGGCGCCACAGTTCGCGGTCCCGTTCGGCGACCGACCGCAGGTACGCCACCACCAACTCGTCCTTGGACCCGTAGGTGTTGTAGAGACTGGCCTTGGCGACCCCGGCCTCGCGCAGGATCCGGTCGATCCCCACCGCCCGGATCCCGTCGGTCGAGAACAGACGGGTCGCCGTCGCCAAGAGCCGCTCCCGCGGTCCGGGCTTGGTCGACCGTGTTCTCGTCACGGGTAACAGACTATCGGCAGAGATAGCCGATACCACCTCGGCCGGGCGGGCGTCGGTCAGTCTCCCGGCCCGCGGCTGTGCTGCGACGTGTCCGGGTCGGGGGTCGGCGTGCCGTCCGGCGCGTCGGGCACGCCGGGAGCGTCGGCCGTCCGCCCGGTGAGGAACTCGCCGGCCTTCTGCTGGACGCTGTCGGTACGCGCGGCGTGCTTGCCGCCGGTGCGCTGGTCGAACGCGTCTCCGGCCTTGTCGAGGGCAGCCTCCACCTTGTCGGGATTCTTCCGCGCGAAGTCCCTGGCCTTGTCGAACAGTCCCATCTCGTGCTCCTTCCAGTGCTGGTGCGAAGAGGGTGGTGATTGTGTGCGGACGGCCCGGCCCCACGTGGGAGCCGGGCCGTCCTGATAGCGATCGTGCGAGGGGTGTCAGACCCTGGAGCGCCCGCGACCACGGATCGCGGAGACGATCCAGATCAGGAGGCATGCACCGACGATCGCGGCGAGGACGCCGGGAATCGAGAAGGCCTCCGGCATGGCGCCGCCCTCACTGCTGGTGAAGAACGACACGAGCCAACCGACGACGAAGGCGCCGATGACGCCGGCGAGGACGTTGGCGACGATGCCCATCTCGGCGTCACGCTTCATGATCTTGGAGGCGACCCAGCCGGCGAGTCCGCCGATGATGATCCAGGCGATGATGGTGCCCATGGCGATTGTCCTTTCCCGAGAGATGTTCTCGGCCCGGGACGGGCCGCTCACTCAGGAGAACACGACAACGACACGAACGCTTCCGGTCGGAGGCGCTCGGTGATCAAACGTCGCTCACTCGTTACTGGCCCGTGTCCTTCAGGCGACCTCCGCCGAGTCGGGGTTTCTCTCGATGTACCGGGCGACGAACGAGCAGGATGGGCGCACGCGCAGGCCCTCCTCGCGGGTCACCCGCAGGGCCTCGGCGACCAGGCGTCCGGCCAGGCCACGGCCGCCGAACTCGGACGCGACGACCGTGTGCGGGAACTCGCGGACGCCGTCCGGGCCGTCGCTGTACTCGGCCTGGCCCGCCACGACACCGTCCACGAGGATCTCGAACCGCCCCGCGGCGTCGTCGCGCCGAACCTGAACATCCTCCGAGCCGCTCATGAGTGCGACTCCGGACGCACGACCATGACCGGGCAGGGCGCCGCCTGCAGCAGCGCCCGCGAGGTGGAGCCGAGGACCATGCCCGCGAAGCCACCGCGCCCGTGGGATCCGACGACGACGAGCTGGGCGTTCTCCGACTGCTCGACCAGAGCCCGTACCGCGCGATCGCGGGTCACGTACCGCTGCACCTCGACATCGGGGTAGCGGTCCGAGAATCCCGCCAACCGCTCGGACAGCGTCTGCAGCTGCTGGTCCTCGAGCTGCTTCCAGTCGTCCTCGGTGAGCGAGATGCCGGCGGCCGCGGCCTGGACCTGCGGGTCCATCCAGGTGTGCACCGCGACGAGCGGGGTGTTGCGCGCGGAGGCCTCCGCGAACGCCCACTCGGTGGCCTTGGCGCTGACCTCGGAGCCGTCGATGCCCACGACTACCGGGCCGGTGCGGTCGAGGTCGTCCGTGTCCTCACGGGTGACGACGACCGGGCAGAACGCGTGGCTGGCGACGGCCGCCGAGACGGATCCGAGGACCATGCCCTTGATGCCGCCCAGTCCGCGGGAGCCCAGGACGATCATCTTGGACTTGCGTGAGTAGTCGATGAGCACCTGCGCCGGGTTGCCCTCGACGATCGCGTGCGACACCTCGACGCCGGGCGCGACCTTCTCCGCGGTGGCCCGCGCCTTCTCGATGATCGGGTGACACTCGCGCTCCAGCTCGTCGTAGACGGGCTGGGGCGGGATCATCCCCTCGGCGAACATCGCCGCCGGCATCGTGTACGTGGTCACGAGCCTGAGCGGGACGCGCCGGGCGGCGGCGGTGTTGGCGGCGTAGGCGACCGCGCCGGTGGAGGCGGCGGAGCCGTCGACGCCGACGACGACGGTGTTCTCGAGGGAGCTCATGTCCTGAGACTACCGCCGTTCTCGACAGTTGATAACAGATCTGTCGGTCACACCGGCCCTCCTCGGATCGGCCGGCCCGTCCACCGATTCCGGTCTCGACGCGGTCCTCACCTCTTAGGGTGATCGCATCCCGCTACCGCGATCTCTGGAGCGCTCATGGCCGTCCGCGTCGACCTCAACATCTCCCTCGACGGATTCGCGACCACCACCGACCAGACCGCGGACGACCCGATGGGAGAGGACTGGGGCCGGTTGACCGCCGCGTACGCCGCCACCCGCACCTTCCGCGAGCGCGTGCTGCACGACCCGAGCGGTGAGGGCACGACAGAGGTGGACGACGAGTACGCGGCGGCCTACTTCGAGGGGATCGGCGCCGAGATCATGGGAGCGGGCATGTTCGGCCTGCACGCCAATCCGGACGACCCCGACTGGCGCGGGTGGTGGGGCGACGAACCGCCCTTCCGTGTGCCGGTCTTCGTGCTGACGCACTCTCCGAGGCCGCCGATCGACATGGCGAACGGCACCCGCTTCATCTTTGTCGACGCCGCCCCCGAGGACGTGCTCGAGCGGGCACGACAGGCCGCCGGTGGGCAGGACATCCGGATCGGCGGCGGCGCGAGCGTCGTGCGGGACTTCCTCAAGGCCGACCTCGTCGACCAGCTGCACGTGGGGATCGCGCCCATCGTGCTCGGCCGCGGGGTCCGACTCTGGGACGACCTGCGCGGGCTCGAGCGGGGACGCACCGTCACCACGGAGACGGCGGCCAGCGGGACGATCCACGTCACCTTCCGGCGCTGACCGCCGCCGGGCCCGGCCGACCCCGGGGGAGGCGGGCCCGGTCAGAACTCGTCGGGGAACGGTGCGTTCGCGGGGTAGGCCAGGTTGAAGCTGCCCTGAAACGCCGGGAGGACGGCGCGACCGGGGCCGAAGAGGAAGAAGTCGACGACGGCGTCGATCATGAGCGCTCCCGAGGTTCTAGTGGTGCATGTGATGCACGAGACAGTTGTTGCGCGAGTGAGTGTAGCCCACCGACTAGTGGGCATCTCCGTTAGTTCGTCGGGGGTCGGTGATCCAGGCGGTGGGGTCGCCGAGATAGAGGCCGCAGGCGGTGTCGAGGGCTTCTGCGGGAGTGCCTGAGGGCCATCCGTTTGGCAGGGCGGCTTGCTGGTAGTCGTCATGGCTGGCGCGGTAGATCGCAAAACCCCACTGGCTGGCTGATCCGGCGTAGCGCAGTCGGCAGAGCTTGACTTCGTCGCCGTCGGTCAAGGTGGCATCGATGTAGGCGAATCCGGCCCGGTAGCGGGTGTGCAGGGCCTGGATCTGGGGCCACCGTTCGGCAGCGCGGGCCAGCAGCTTCTGTCGCAGTGAGGTCTGGGTCGACTCGGGGATCTTGGCCATGATCTCCATCATCGCCGCCGCCGGTTCTCGCCCTCGACTTTCGGCTTGTTCCGGCGTGGCGGCTTGGCGGGCACCGCTGGGTGCGTCAGAAATGAACATGCCCCCCACCAGCGCCGTTATCGTCATCCTCACCGACAAAGAACGCGACGTGCTGACCCGCCGCGCGCAAGCTGCCCGCTGTGCGCACCGCGATGTACTGCGAGCCCGGATCGTCCTGGCGGCCGCCGACGGTGACACCAACGCTGCGATCGCCCGCGAGGTCGGGGTGTGTCAGGACACGGTGCGCCAGTGGCGGCATCGGTTCTGCACCGAGCGCCTGGAGGGTCTCAAAGATCGGCCCCGCTCGGGACGACCGCGAGTGTTCACCCCCGTCGAGGTCGCCCAGGTCAAAGCGTTGGCGTGTACGCGCCCGGCTGACCACGGTCTGCCACTGACCAGATGGTCGGCCGCCGAGTTGAGAGCCCACGCCGTCGCCGCCGGGCTGGTGCGCCCCGTGGCGTCGGCGACGATCGGGCGCTGGCTGGCCGCAGATGCGATCAAGCCGTGGCAGCACCGGTCGTGGATTTTTCCCCGCGACCCCGACTTCGCCGTCAAGGCCGCCCGGGTGCTGGACCTGTACCACCGGCGCTGGAACGGCGTTGCTCTCGGCGACGATGAGTACGTCATCAGTGCGGACGAAAAATCACAGCTCCAAGCCCTCAAACGCCGTCACGCCGAGACTCCCGCCAGGCCCGGTCAGCCGCGGCGCGTGGAGTTCGAGTACCGCCGCGGTGGGACGTTGGCCTACTTCGCCGCCTACGACGTCCACCAGGCCCGCGTGATGGGGATGACCGCACCCAAGACAGGGATCGCCCCGTTCACCGAACTGGTCGAGCAGGTGATGACCCAAGAGCCATACGCATCCGCGAAGCGAGTGTTCTGGGTCGTCGACAACGGCTCATCCCACGCAGGTCAGGCCTCGAAAGACCGGATGCGTCATGCGTTTCCCAACGCGGTCCTGGTGCACCTTCCGGTGCACGCCTCGTGGCTCAACCAGGTCGAAATCTACTTCTCGATCCTGCAGCGCAAAGCCATCGCCACCGGCGACTTCGCAGACCTCGACGATCTCGCCGCACGCATCCTCGCGTTCCAGGATCGCTACAACCGAAGCGCCGAACCGTTCGGCTGGAAGTACACCCGCGATGACCTCAACCGCCACCTCGACCGCCTCAACAACGACGGCACCCTCCGCGCAGCATGACCCCCGACGAACTAACGGAGATGCCCACTAGGCTGAGGGACATGTCCGGTTCCAGGCGACGCGGTCGTCCGCTCCCGCTGCGAGACGGCGTCGACCCGGTGCGGATCCGCCTCGCCGACCCCGGACAGGGACCCCGCAGCATCGTCGAGGAACTGCGCCGCCGCTTCCCCGACCGGCTCGCCGAGCTCGACGCGGCCCTCGAGGCCGGGCAGGTCGTCACCGCCGACGGGGCGGCCGTCACCCCGGCCACCCGGCGGCACCGGGGGATGGACGTGTGGATGTACCGGACGCCGGACCCGGAGATCCCCGTGCCGCATCAGATCGAGGTCCTCCACCGGGACGACCACCTCGTCGTCGTCGACAAGCCCCACTTCCTCGCCACCACCCCCCGCGCCGGACACGTCACCGAGACCGCGTTGGTGCGCCTCAGGCGCGACCTCGGGCTCGACGACCTCGCGCCCGCCCACCGCCTCGACAGGCTCACCGCCGGCGTCCTCGTGTTCACCACCGACCCCGCCCACCGCGGCGCCTACCAGGACCTCTTCGCCGCCCGCCGCGTCACCAAGACCTACCTGGCGGTGGCCCCCGCCCCCGACGGTGTCGCGACCGTGCGCGAGCGCTCCAGCCGCATCCTCAAGACCCGCGGCGTCCTCCAGGCCGCCGAGGTGGCCGGCGAACCCGACGCCCACACGCGCATCACGCTCCTTGACACCCGCGGATTCGGCCCCGGGCGCCTCGGCCTCTACCGCCTCGAACCGACCACCGGGCGCACCCACCAGCTGCGCGTCCACATGAACGCGCTCGGCACCCCGATCCTCGGCGACGACCTCTACCCCGAGGTCCTCGACGTGACCCCCGGCGACTTCACCCGCCCCCTGCAGCTCCTCGCCTCCGAGATCGCCTTCACCGACCCCGTCACCGGGCAGCGGCGCCACTTCGCCACCCGTCGCACCCTCGACGCGTGGCCCGGCGGGCAGGATCAGGGTGGGAACCCGGGCAATCCCCGATCGGCCCCGGCTCCGAACTCCTGCAAGCTGTAGGTCGACCACCATGATCCGAGGGAGCACATGACCACCCAGGCCGAGACCCACCACCGGGCGGGCGCGGCGGACGCCGCCGCCGTCGCTACCGACCTCGTCATGACGTACGGGGAGGGGGAGACCGAGGTCCGCGCCCTCGACCACGTCAGCGCGACCTTCGAACGCGGCCGGTTCACCGCCATCATGGGTCCCTCGGGCTCCGGCAAGTCCACCCTCATGCACTGCATGGCCGGCCTCGACCGGCCGACCTCCGGCTCCGTGCGCATCGGCGACACCGAGATCGTCGGGCTCGGAGACAAGGAACTCACCGCCCTGCGCCGCGACCGGATCGGCTTCGTCTTCCAGTCCTTCAACCTCGTGCCCACCCTCACGGCCGAGGAGAACATCACCCTGCCGCAGGACATCGCCGGGCACACCATCGACCGCGCCTGGTTCGACGAGGTGATCGGGCGGCTGGGTATCGCCGACCGGCTCTCGCACCGCCCGTCCGAGCTCTCCGGCGGACAGCAGCAGCGCGTCGCGTGCGCCCGCGCCCTCGTCGGCCGCCCCGACATCCTGTTCGGCGACGAGCCGACCGGCAACCTCGACTCGACCTCCTCCGCCGAGGTGCTGTCGATCCTGCGCAGCGCCGCCGACGACTTCGGCCAGACCGTCGTGATCGTCACCCACGACCCCCGCGCCGCCACCTACGCCGACCGCGTGCTGCTGCTCGCCGACGGCCGCGTGGTCCGCGAGCTCGAGCGCCCCACCGCCGACGAGATCCT
Source organism: Dietzia maris (assembly GCF_036287335.1). Classification (NCBI taxonomy): domain Bacteria; kingdom Bacillati; phylum Actinomycetota; class Actinomycetes; order Mycobacteriales; family Dietziaceae; genus Dietzia; species Dietzia maris. The sequence continues at coordinate 3,090,191 of NZ_CP143053.1, read as the reverse complement.
GTCGGCCATGGGCGCCCTCGAGGAGCGGTGATGGCCGGCGGAAAGCACGAGGCGCGACACGCGCCCCGCCACTCCCGACCCATGCTGCGCGTCTCCCTGCGCAACATCGCCGCCCACAAACTGCGCCTGGTCCTGTCCGTGCTGGCGGTGGTGCTGGGCACCGCGTTCGTCACCGGCTCGCTGGTGTTCACCTCCACCCTCAAGAGCACCTTCGACGGCCTGCTCGAACAGGGCACCGCCGACCTGTCCGCCATGATCGAGCCCGAGGACCCGCGCGGCGCCGGCGTCCCGTTCGAGGTGGCCGAGCGGGTACTCGACCTGCCCGGCGTCGAGGCCGCCACGCCCGGCGTCTCCGGCACCGTGGTGCTGTTCAACGCCGACGGCACCCCTTACCAGTCCGGCGGCGCCCCGTCGGAGGGCCTGGCCTGGGTCGACCCCGAGCACTCGGTGGGCGACAGCAGCTGGATCGTCGACGGCCGCGCCCCCGCCGGCGACGACGAGGTCGTCCTGCCCACCACCGTCCTCGAGAGCGCCGGGCTGGCCATCGGTGACACCGCGCAGGTCTACACCACCGGCCAGGGCATGCTCGACGTGCGGATCGTCGGCTCCTACGCCAGCGACACCGACATCGGCGGGTACGTGGGCGTCGGGTTCTCCGAGGACCGCGCCCGCGCCCTGTTCACCGACGGTGAGAACGCCTCCGACGTCTCCGTCCGCGCCGAGCCGGGCGTGAGCCAGGAGCAGGTGCGCGACACGATCGCCGCCGAGTTCCCCGACTACACCGTCAGCACCGGTGACGAGGTCCGCGAGCGGCTCTCCGAGCAGTTGTCGACCATCCTCGACTTCGTCAACTACTTCTTCGTGGCGTTCGGTCTCATCGCCCTGCTCGTGGGCACGTTCATCATCTACAACACCTTCTCCATGCTCGTCGCGCAGCGGCTGCGCGAGCTGGCTCTGCTGCGCGCGATCGGTGCGTCCCGCGGCCAGCTCACCCGCTCGGTCATGGCCGAGGCGGCCGTCACCGGGCTCGTCGGCTCCGCGATCGGCGTGGTGGCGGGCTTCGGGCTGGCGCAGCTCATCTTCCTGGTACTCGAGGCCCTCGACCTGGGCATCCCGTCCGGCGCCCTCTCGCTCACGCCGATGTCGGTCATCACCCCGCTGGTGCTGGGCTTCGTCGTCACCGTGTTCTCCGCCTGGGCCCCCGCCCGGCGCGCCGGACGCGTCGCCCCCGTGCAGGGCATGCGCGTCGGCTCGGTCTCCACCGAGGCCGGCGGCGCGTGGCGCACCTACGTCGGCGTCCTCGCCGTGGTCAGCGGACTGGCGTTGGCGCTGATCGGCACGTGGCACGACACGACCCGCGACGGGGCGATCACCGTCGGCGTCGGCGCCGCCGCCCTGATCGTCGGCAGCTTCCTCGTCATGCCCGCGCTGGCCAAGCCCATCGCCGGCGGCATCGGCCGCGTCATCGGCGCGCCCTTCGGCGCTGTCGGCAAGCTCGCCGCCACCAACGCGGGTCGCAACACCCGCCGCACCGCCGCGACCGCCTTCGCCCTGACCCTGGGGCTCACGCTCGTCGCCGCGTTCGGCACGCTCGGCGCGACCACCAAGGAGAGCGTCTCCGGCGTCATCGACCAGGACATCAACGCGGAACTCGTGATCCAGGGCGTCGCCTCCCAGGGGCCGCCGACCCCGCTACCCGGGGGCATCCAGGACCGGGTCGCCTCGGTCGACGAGGTCGGCGACGTGGCGTGGCTGGCGTTCTCCTTCGCGCAGCTGGCCGGCGAGCCGCAGGCGCTGGCCGCCGCGGGCGGGCCGCTCGAGGAGATGATCGACGCGACCATGGTCGACGGCTCGCTCGTGCCCGGGCCCGACTCGCTCGTCGTGTCCCGCACCGTCGCCCGTGACCGCGGCTGGACCGTCGGCGCGAGCGTCCCCCTCGTGGGGCCCGACGGCACCGAGTCGACCCTGCGGGTGACCGGCGTGTACGAGGACTCCCAGATCCTCGGGCCGTTCTACACCGGTATGGACGTCTACGAGCGTCTGGTGCCGGAGAACCTGCGCTCGACGTTCATCATGCTGGCCTCGGCGGCCGACGGCGTCGGCAGCGACGAGGTGCTCACGGCCGTCACCGACGAGCTCACCGACATCCCGATCGCGATGGTGCAGAGCAAGCAGCAGTACATCGACGCCCAGACCGGCGGCATCGACCAGCTGCTCTCGATCATCTACGCCCTGCTGGGTCTGGCGCTGGTGATCGCCGTCCTGGGCATCGTCAACACCCTCGCACTGTCGGTGATCGAACGCCGCACCGAGATCGGGATGCTGCGCGCCGTGGGCATGCAGCGCTCGCAGATCCGCCGCACCATCAACCTCGAGTCGACGCAGATCGCCGTGTTCGGCGCGCTGATCGGCGCGGCGGTGGGCGTCTACCTGGGCTGGGCGTTCGTCACCGTGCTCGCCGACAGCGGCCTGACCGAGACGACCATCCCGTGGGGCAGCATCGTCGTGGTGCTGGCGTCCTCGGCCGTGGTCGGCGTACTCGCGTCGCTGTGGCCTGCACACCGGGCCGCCAAGACGGGGCCGCTGGAGGCGATCGCCGACTGACGGGCGCTGGCGGGGCTGCCGCTGGTGGGGCTGCCTGTCGCGGGGCTGCCGGTGGCGCGGCCTGCTAGCGCCGCAGGCCGAACAGGTTGCGCGGGCCGCGGTGCTCGTGGCGGGCGAGCACCGCGCCCAGCAGTTCGGCGTCGTGCTTCGCGTCGACCTCGGCGCCCGCCAGGCGTCCGACCGTGCGCTCCCACAGCAGGCCCTCGTACACCGTGAGCAGGTCGAGGGCGGCGGTGGCGGGATCGCGTAGCCCGGCGGCGTCGAGCGCGCCCACCAGGTCGCTGGGGTCGAGGAGGGAGGCCACGAGGTCGGTGGTGTCGGCCTTGCCGGCCAGTTCGACGATGAGCGCCGACCGGGCCGCGAGTTCACCGCGGTAGTCCTCCAATAAGCCGTCCACCATGCGCGTGAGTGTCGACAGCACCTCGTCGGCGTTCGATGACGCGAGTTCCTGGATGCCCGAGACCTCGACGAACCCCCGCAGCAGTGAGGTGAGCCGGTCGACGGTCAGTGTGAGCAGTTGGGCGCGGGTACGGCAGTAGTAGGAGGTGGAGCCGGAGGGGAGTCCCGCCTCCGAGTCCACGGCGCGGTGGGTGAGAGCACGGACACCGTCCCTCGCCACGACCTCGATCGCGGAATCGGCGATGAGCATCCGCCGGTCCTCCATGGGGGCTCCCGTCGTCGTCTTGTGTCCGGTGACCGGCTCGACCGCTGTAGCGCCGGTACGCATAACCGTCCCGCTGACTCCTGCGCAAGCCTATAGCCGACCCGCACCGCAGGGCGTCGGAATCAGCGACGCCCCGGCACCAGATCGCGGTGCCGGGGCGTCGCCGGTCGTGAGGGGGTCGCGGGCCTCGTCAGGCCACGGCGACGACCTTGCGCGCCCGCCGGCGCGCGCGGTGGTGCTTCAGCGCGGTCTTCAGGCCCGCCCGCTTGCCCTCCGGGGCGGGCAGCGGCGTGGGCAGGTTCTCGAACATCCGCTCGGAATGAGTCTCCGGCGCATCGTCAGCCGTGGCGCGCAGCATGTGGTTGGGCAGCGACAGCTTGGCGATGGTGCGCCAGGTCTTGGCGTACTGCACCGGCAGCGGGCCGGCCACATACGGCAGGTCGTACTTGTCGCACACCGCGCGCACGCGCAGCGACGCCTCGGACAGTCGGTTGGACGGCATGTCCGGGTAGATGTGGTGCTCGATCTGGTACGAGAGGTTGCCGGACATGAAGTCCATGATCGGACCGCCGGTGATGTTCGCCGAGCCGAGCATCTGCCGCAGGTACCACTCGGCCTGCGTCTCCTCCTGCACGTTCTTCTTGGTGAACTTCTCCGCCCCGTCGGGGAAGTGCCCACAGAAGATCACCGCGTTGGTCCACACGTTGCGGATGCCGTTAGCGAGCAGGTTCGCGGTCGCGGTGGACTTCCACCCCTTACCCGACAGCGCCGGGTACAGGACGTAGTCCTTGAGCAGCTGGCCGGACGCCTTCTTGGCGAAGAGCTTGAGCTTGCGCTTGGTCTCCCCGCGGTCGTCACGTCCCATGGCGACCTTGCCCAGCTCGAGGTGCTGGATGCCCACACCCCACTGGAACAGCAGCGCCAGTGCCGCGTTGTAGGCGAGGTTGCCGTAGAAGAACGGGCTCCAGCGCTGGTCGCGGGTCACGCGCAGCAGGCCGAACCCCACGTCGTCGTCCATGCCCACGATGTTCGTGAACTTGTGGTGCAGGTAGTTGTGGGTCTGCTTCCAGTGCTCCGACGTGCCGACGATGTCCCACTCCCAGGTGGTGGAGTGGATCTCCGGGTCGTTCATCCAGTCCCACTGCCCGTGCATGATGTTGTGTCCGAGCTCCATGTTCTCGACGATCTTGGCGACGCCGAGCGCTCCCGCGCCGACCGCCCAGGCGGTACGGTTGCGCGAGCCCACGAGGAGCAACGCGCGCGCCGCGACCTCGAGGCCGCGCTGGAAGCGGATCGTGTTGTGGATGTAGGCGGCGTCCCGCTCGCCCAGGGAACCGATGATGTCCTGACGGATCTGCTCGAGCTCGGCGCCGAGTGCCTCGACGTCGTCCTCGGTGAGATGCGCGAACTCAGGGATGTCGGTGATTGCCATGGAAGCTACGGTACCGTAACTTACGGTCGCGTAGGTACGTTTGGTTGCGTCGGTCACAGAAGTGAGGTCGGTTGCACTGGTCTCGGTGACCCGTTATCTGCGGCGTCTCCGATCGCTTAGTGAGCCTCGGTAACGCCCCGGCCCGCGAGGGGAGACGACGATATCCCAGTTGATGTCACGGTTGTGTAACGTCGGTTGGGTTCGCGACGACATAGAAGTCGTCGCGTAGGGGTCACGGATACGACAGCGCCTACCGCGGTACGACCCAGTACGCACCAGCACGACAACCGAGGAGACACACCATGAGCAACGCCAACGACATCTTCCTGCGGGCCATCCAGCCGGTCGTCGACATCTTCTGGTCCCTGGTGTGGACCGCCACCGGCTCGACCGTCAGCGTGCCGCGTCCGACGGCTCCGGCGCCCGAAGCGGCCTGATTCGCCGGGCCGGGTGCTCTGCCCGGCCGCACACGAAGGCCCGCCCCTCCGGTCGAGGGGCGGGCCTTCGTGTGCTCTGGGATCGGTCGGGCTCAGAGTCCGAACTTTTCGCTGCCGCCCAGATCGACAGGGATCGAGGCGCCCGTGATGCCGGCGCCCATGTCGCTGCACAGGTAGAGGGCCATGGACGCGATCGCGGACGGCTCGACCCACGGCTGGGGCATCTGGGTCATGCTGCTGAAGGTCTCCGCGGTGTCTTCGAGCGTCGTGCCCTTGCCTCCCGACATCATCTCGATCATCGACGGGTTCTCGATCATCGGAGTACGGACGTTGCCCGGGTGGATGGAGTTGCAGCGGACGTTGGAGAAGCCCAGTTCCCCGGCGAGCACCTTGGCCAGGCCGCGAACGGCCCACTTCGAGGTCGCGTAGCTCCCGGTGAACGAGCCGCCGCGCAGACCCACCATCGAACTGATGAGCACCACCGAGCCGCCGCGGCCGGTGGCGAGGATGTGGGGGATCGCCACCTTGGTGGTGATCCAGGTGCCCTTGAGGTTGATGTCCATGGTGCTGTCCCACTCCTCCTCGGACCGCTCCCAGGTGGCGGTGGACTGCGGCGAGACGCCGGCGTTGGCCACCACGAAGTCGAGCCCGCCCAGCTCGGCGACCCCGGCGTCGACGGCCTCCTGCATCCCCGGTAGGTCGCGGACGTCGACGATGCCCGTCACGCAGCGCCTCCCCAGCGCCCGTACCGCCTCGGCTGTGGCCTCGAGGTCCGCCGGCTCGGCCATGGGGTAGGGGACCGTGTCGATGTCCCGGCACAGGTCCAGCGCGATGACGTCACAGCCCGCGGCGGCGAAGGCCTCGCAGTGGGCTCGTCCCTGGCCTCGTGCTGCGCCGGTCACCAGCACGACCCTTCCGGTCAGATCGGTTGAAGTGGTGGCGGGGTGCGACATGGTGAAGCTCCTGACGATGAACGGCGGCGGACCCTGCGGGGCCAGCCGACCTGCGGCATGCTTGAAGTCAACGTAAACAGACAGAACAGGTAGTGGTCATCATGCTTGAACGGACACTCGTCCTAGTGGATACGTCCTATCTACTGGCAAGTTTCTACAACTCCTGGGAGGAGGGTGCGCGAGGTCAGCTGGAGATATCACTCGCCACGGTCGTGCACCGTTTAGACCAGGTCGCCCATAGCCTCGTGGACCAGCCCGTACAGCGGCAGAACTGGTACGACGGCATCCCGGACTCCGGTCCGCACCGGTATCAACGCACCCTGCGCGTTATCGAAGGTGTCCAATTGCGCGCCGGTCAGCTGATCGAGTGGGGCGAACGCCGCACCCAGAAGGCCGTCGACACCCTGCTCGTCGCGGACATGATCCAGGCCGCGTACAAGGGGCATTGCTCGGACATGGTGCTGGTCACCGGCGACGCCGACATGATCCCGGGAGTCCGGGTGGCCGTGGACGCCGGCGTACGAATGCATCTGGTGGGGTTCGGCTGGGACTCCATCTCGTCGGCACTGCGTCACGCCTGCGACACGACGACGGTCCTCGACCCCCGCACCGACTTCCACGACGCCATGCAGATCCGTGTCCTCGAGGGGCCGATACCGCCCAAGGTGCGCACGCCGGCGGCCACGCCCGCCCATCCGGGCGAAGACGGGCATGACCCGGACACCCACGAGTCGGTGGACCTGATGGAGGTGGACCTGCGGGCCGACCGCGCCGCCGCGACCTCCGTCGCCGACGAGACCCGGTTGACGATCGCTGACGAGGAGTTCGCCGCCGACGCCGAGGAACTGGCCGCCGACGAGCAGGAATGCGCCGCCCGGATCGAGAGTGAAGACGACGGTCCGGAGGCGCAGGCCGGGCCGCCCGGGGAGGGGGCCGCGACGCCTGCCCCGCAGCCGGAGGAGTCGACCGTGGTCACGCCTGCGGACCTGGCCCCCAAGCCGGGCCCGACGCCGCAGACTTCGCCTTCGCCCGCCGATCACGCCGGGTCGGTCCAGAAGTCCTCGGCCGCGGGTGGGCCGGCGAACGGGTCCTCGAGGCCTAACCCGTCGATGATGGCCCCTCACCGTCGCCCGCTGCGGTCCAAGTTCGTGCCGCTGCCCGAGGAGGTGTGGACCTCCTCCGGTGAGCAGACCCCCTTCGACGTGGGTCAGCAGTACGCCACCTGGTGGTACGAGCAGGCCGCGACCGAGCAGCAGCGCGACGAGGCCCACCTGCTGTCCGGTGGGGTGCTCCCTCCGGCGATCGACCGTCCGCTGCTGCAGTTCGCCTGCCAGATGCTCAATGAGTTCACTCTGACCGAGGCGCAGCGCGTCCGCTTGCGCGACGGATTCCACGAGGGGATCCGCGCCGTTCTTCTCAAGCACCGCTGACGGCCGGCGCCGTCTAGAAGGGCGGTGGGTCGGTGTCGGTGGCGGGGTGGCCGGTTGTGGGTGGGGGTGTGGTGGTGTTGGCGGCGCGTTCGGCGGCCAGGCGTCGGGCGCGTCGGAGCCAGTGGGTGGCTTGTGGTCGAGGGTCGAGCCAGGGCCGGCGGGGTGGGGCGTCGTCCGTGGGGTCTGGGTCTGGGTCCGGGTTGAGGTCGCGTTGGCGCCAGCGGGCCAGGGGGCCGGTGGGGTGGGTGGTCAGGGTGTGGCCGGTGTCGGTGGTCACGGTCAGGGTGCCGTCGGGGGCGAGGTGGTAGTGCCAGCCGTGGAAGGTTTTGAACCGGTGGTGTTGGCGGCACATGCTGGCGAGGTTGGCTTCGATGGTCAGGCCGCCGCTGTCGGGGTCGGTGTGGTTGAAGGGGCGGATGTGGTCGACGTCGCAGTCCTGGGCGGGGACGGAGCAGCCGGGGTGGCGGCAGGTGCCGTCGCGTAGGCGGATGCGGTGGGCCAGTTCGGCGCTGATGCGGTAGCGGCGGGCCGCGTCCGGGGTATCGGCGGTGCCGGGTTCGGTGTGGGGCACGGTGATGGTGGCGCCGACGCAGCGGGCCAGTAGTTCGATGAGGGCCTCGATGGTGGCGGGGCCGCCGCGGGGGAGGTAGACCTCGGGTTCGCCGTCGGGGCCCGGGGGCGCGAGCACGGTGATGGTGGGGCGGACCTGGGTGGCCAAGGGGCGGGCCGCGGCCCGCTTCGGGTCCTGGGCGGCGTCGCCGCCTGTGCGGGTGGTGGCCGGGTCGTCTGGGTCGGTGGGGTCGAGGAAGGCGGCGACGAGGGCGTCGGCGCGCAGTTCGTCGATGCTGCGGATGTACTCGGCGTCGACGGTGTCGCCGCCTGCGCGGGCGGCCTGCAGGCGGGCCTTTTTGTCGCGGGTGGCCTGCTCGGTGGCGGCGCGGTGCAGGACCTCGTAGAGGGTGGAGGCTTCGGTGGCGGTGAGGTGGGCTGTCAGGTCGGCCATGCCGTCGGCGCCGCGGCGCAGGCGGATGTGGCGTTCGCGGGTGGCGGCGGCGCGGCGGGCGCGGACGCCGGCGGGGTCGTGGTCGGTGATGATGCGATCGAGGGTGCCCAGGATGGCGTCGCGGCCGGGGCGGGTGCCGGCGGCGATGGCGGCCATAAGCCAGTCGATGATCTCGCGCTGGACGGGGCCGCGGTGGGCGGAGTCCACGGTGCGCATGTGGCGGGCGAGCAGGTCGGCGGTGTCCTCGTCGAGGCGGCCGGTTTCCATGGCCTCGACCAGGGTGGGGAAGCGGGTGATCAGGGTGCGGGCCCGGGTGAGCAGGGTGCGGGCGCGGTTGTTGTGCACGCCGTAGGCGGCGACGATCTCGGCGCAGGCGATGTGGAAGGGGTCGATGACGGCGTGCTCGGGCCGCAGGTCGATCTCGGGGTCGTAGCCAGCGGCCAGGTCGCGCCGTTCCTGCTCGTCCTCGCACACGGTGTAAAGGTGGTAGCAGGCGCGCAGGCGGGCGGCGGCGGCGATGTTCTCGGCGTACAGGGCCTGCACGGCGGCGGCGCCGGCCGCGGCGATGGCGGGACAGTCGACGGAGCCGTCCGGGTGCGGCTGTGGTGCTCGCGTCATCGGTGACCGCCCCTTCGTGCGTGGGTGTGATCGCCGCCCGACCGGACGACTATCGCTCGTGTGTTCGATCAAGTGAACACTAGCAACCCACTACGACACGATGGGGTCCCAACTCGCCTGATCGCGGCGAGGGGCGACGGAGACGCGCGGACCGAGGCTAGCCGCCGAGAAGCGCCCGGTAGTGCGCGGCCAGGCCGGGGTGGTAGTCGGGGCTGAAGCTGAGCGCCTCAGGATCCCGGGCCGCCTCGGCCTCGACCACCCGGTCCATATAGAAATCCCACCCCGGGCCGATGTCGGACGCGGACCGGGCGTCTGCGATCTCCTGTTCCAGGGAGACGATGACCTCGTCGTCGTTGCCCTCGATCCGTACGGTGAGCACCCACCCGTCGGGGGAGGTGGTGACGACGACGAGGTGAGGCGCCTCGCACCGCACGATCCCCACCGGCACGACGGGCGCGCCGTCCTCGGCGATCATCGTCAGCTCCACGGTGCCCGTCGCCGGGTCGCCATACACGGCGCGGTGCGGGCCGGATCGGTGACCGCCGCCCACGCCTCCTCGACGGACAGCGGCAGCCGGCGAGGGAACACGACCGCCCCGGTGGGGGAGAGGTATCCGGAGGCCTTCGGCGTGGTGGGCATGGCGACTCCTCGCGGCGGTGGGGCGCCGCGGCGGTCAGCGCAGCGCCGGCATCAGCGTATCGCGCATCGGGGCCACGAAACGGCCGAAGTTGTCCCAGTTGTGCAGGCCGGTGGGCAGGTAGTCGATCCGCGCGTCGATGCCGAGCTCGTCGAGTCGCCGGTCCATCTCCACGGTGCACGCGTGGGTCGCCATCTCCAGGCCCGCGCCCTGGGTGAAGCGCAGGAGATCGCGGCCGTTGCGGTCCCACTCGGAGGCGTCGGGCATACCGGTGGCGGTGGCGAAGTACAGGGCCTTGCCCTCGAGCTCGTCGGCGTTGAGCAGGCCGTCGTTCTCGAGGTAGTCGGGGTCGGTGCGCGGGCCCCACATGTTGGCGATGTCGCCGCCGCGGGTCTCGGCGACGATCTTGGCGAGGATGAAGCCGAGGTCGTCGCGTGCGGTGTAGCAGCCGGCGATCGCGCCGACGGCCTCGTACAGGTCGGGTCGTCGCTCGGCGATGGTCACCGCGCTCGCCGCGCCCATCGACAGGCCGGCCATGCCGCGCTTGCCGGTGAAGGGTATGTCGCCCGCCTCGAGCAGCGGCGGCAGCTCCTCCGTGAGGAAGGTCTGCCACTTGTTGCGGCTGAGAACCGGGTCGTCCCGCTGCCAGTCGGCGTGGAGGGAACCGTCGGCGCGTGCGGGCATGACGAGCGTGACGTGCTCGCCTGCGAAGACCCGGTCGACGCCGCCCGGCAGGAGCCACCCGCTCGGCGAGGGCGAGTCCACGCCGTCGAGCAGATAGAGCATGGGTGCGGGCGCCTCCGAGGCCGGGCGCCAGATCTCCACCGGCAGCACGCGGTTCATGGACTCGGAGGCGACCCACCAGCGTTCGAATCGGGGGTCGCCGCCGGCGACCAGCGGGTCACCGATCACCACCCGCCGCACCTCAGAGACGGTGACGGGTTCGGACTCCATCCCGATGGGCGGGGTGGCCGACGTGTTCTGCGAGCCCGTGCCCAGCGGCGGGAGGGTGCCCGATCCCATGAGGGAGTCCGTGCCGGTGGAACCCGTGGAACCGACGGTCGCCGAGCCGGCGGCCGCGCTCGAGGGGTCGACACTGCCTCCGAGGGAGCCCATCACCGAGCCGATGTCCGGCGTCGAGCCGGCCGGCAGCGACTGCGCGGCGGCGGGCGCGACCGCGCCCCCGACGAGGATGGCGGCGAGGGCCGGGGCCAGGAACGGGAGGGCGTGGGAACGGCGGATTTTGCGCACCGATCAACGATAGATCGCCGATCCGGCCCGCGGGGCGTTACTCCCTGGTATCGCGGGGCAACGTCGGCCCCGAGAGGTCCTCGGGACCCGGCTGATCGGTGGCCTCGTCGGGGTTGCGCGGGGCCTCGGGGTCCGCCTGCTCGGCCGCCCCGGCCGGCTCGGCCTGGCTGGACTGCTCGGCCTGACCGGCCGAGGCGCCGGTCTGCCCGCCACCGTCCGTCAGCTGACGATCGGCGCCCGCATCGGACCCGGACGACAGGCCCATCGACGCGCGGATCTGCTCGAGCTTCGACTTGCCCTCCGACTCCCGGGTGAAGGCGGCGGCGTCGAGCTGGGCGGTGGACGGGGCGCCGGTGGCCTCGGCGAGCTCCTGCTTGCCGAGCGCGGTGGTGTAGCGGCCCTCGATCTTGGCGCGGATCTCGTCGAACGTCGGGGAGTTGCCGCCGCCGGCGCCCTGCAGTGAGGCCATGGACTCGGTGGAACGGTGCTGCATCTCGGCCTGGGTGGCCTGCAGCAGCAGCTGGTCCTCCTGCGCGAGCGTCTCGCGCAGCCGCTGCTCGGACTCCTTGACAGCCTGCTTGGCCTGCTCGGCGGCCTGTACCGCCTGGCCGTGGAGCTGACGGGTGTTCTCCAGGTCCTGCTCCAGCGCCACGAGGCGGCCGGCGAGCTGCTCGGCCTGGGCGTCGAACTGCTGGGCCCGGGCGGTGTCGCCCTCGGCGCGCGCCTGCTCGGCGACCTGCAGGGTCTGACGGACCTGGCCCTGCACCTCGTCGAGCTGGCGGGCCTTGGTGCCCATGGCGATCTCGAGCTGCTTGGCGTTGCCGATCACCGCGGCGGCCTGGTCGGCTACGGACTTGTGCTGCTGCCGGGCGTTGTTCATGGCCTGGTGGACGAGGACTTTGGGGTCCGCGTTGTCGTCGACCGACTTGTCCAGCGAGGCCTTGAGGTAGTTCCAGCCTTTGGAGAACGGGTTAGGCATGGCGGGGTCCTTTTGTCGGCGACGGCGAAGGTGCGTTTCTACCTCTTCACGGTACCGAGCAACGCGGCCACCGGCAGCGCGGTCCGCGGCAGGTACGGCTGGCGCCACAGCCCGCCGGACGCGGCGCCGGACGACTCGTGCTGCCACTGCACGTCGACCGTCGGCCGGCCCACGTTGAGGTCGTGGACCATGAGCGCGGCGAGCATCGCTGAGGAGGTGGCGGGGTCGAAGATCTCGATCCCGAACGCGCCGGCCCCCTTGTAGGTGTTGGCGAGGATCTTGTTCTTGGTCACCGAGTGGGTGTCGGTGGCGGGGGCGACATTGACGGAGACGGTGTGGCCGTCGGCGAACGCGGTGGTGGCGCGCCAGCGCTGGACGCGCTTGGCGAGCGTGTAGTTGGGGCCCTGCTGGGGGACCAGTGCGTCGTGGACCGCGGGGCCGGTGCCGGGCTCGTAGTTGCGGTGGAACACGCGGCCGCCGGTGAGGGTGCCGACGATCTTCTTGATGTCGATGGCCTTGCGGGCGGCCAGCGCGGCGTCGGAGGCCTCCCGGACGTCGGCGGGGACGACGAAGGTGTCCATCGGGGTGGCCAGGTAGGCCACCGCGTCGGCGGTGTTGTCGCCGAGGAGGTCGACGACGAGGGCGTCCGCCGCCGAGGACAGCTGCACGTGGGTCCCGCCGTCCGCGTAGAAGTAGCTGCCCACTGTGAGTGGGGCGGGGGCGGAGGCTCGGGCCCAGGCTGCGAGCTCGGGCAGCTCGGTGAGCAGGTTGATCCCGGCGCGGCCGTCGGCGTCGGTGGGGATGTGCAGGCGGCCGGCGAAGGTGGAGTCCTCGGCGCGGAAGCGGTCCCATGCGGGGCTCGAAGGCAGGTCGACGCCCAGCACGTCGGCGCCCCAGCGCAGGAGATTCCGCGCCGGCCCCATCTCGGATCCGAGGCCCAGGACGAGCATCGCGCGGCCGGGGAGCGAGAGCCACTCGGGGTTGTCCTGGACGAGTTTGAGGGCGTCGGCGCAGCTGGGCTCGATGACGCCGGCCGCGACCCAGGTGTCGAGGCGCGCGCGGAGGAGGTCGCCGGACAGTTCCTCGCCGCGGTAGGGGATGGAGAGTTCGTGGACGGGGGTCGCCGTGCCCTGGATCGTCTCGGTTCCGGGCGTCGGGGTGGGGGTGACGACGGCGAGGTAGTCCGTCATCGGGGTCTCCGCCAGTTGGCCGTCCTCCTCGTGGACGCCGACCATCCGGGACTGCAGTGAGTCGAGCGCCGCTCGGGCGACTCCGTCCCAGTTCGCCGGGTCGTCGACCCCGACCCGCACGAGCTCGGTGAAGGGTTCGATGTAGCCCTTGCGCCAGTCCTTGATGCGGTGGACGCGTTCGGCCGCGGCGGGGTCGACGGTGGCGAGTGCGTCGGCGACGACGTCCTTGGCCAGCCGTCCGGTGGAGCGGTTTCCGTCGGAATCGGTGGGGAAGAGGACTCCGGTCGTGCTCGGTGTCATGACGCTCCTGGTTCTCGGGGACAGCAATACGAGGTTAACCTCAACTTTGGACGTCGTGGGGCGCACGTGGCGGTTCCGAGTGACCGATCCGGCATTCAGGGGGTGAAGTAGTGAGGAAACTCACTGGGCGAGTTACACGTCAAATAAATAAGCGTCGTTTCACTCATTAGGTTAAGCGTAAGACGAGGTAGTCGGCCGATAACCGTTGTGCGACTTCGGGGACGCCGCCTACCTGCGTCCGCTGCCCCTTGCGTTACGTAGCCCCTCAAACTGTTCCAGCCAAGCATTCCCTGTAACACGACTTTGAAATGCCCCGATAGAGTGACGACACGATCCGAAGGCGGTGGCCAAGGCCACATGCCGGACCGGGTGGCGTGGGGGAGTCAATGCCCGTCGCCGGGTCGTCAACCACTAAGGAAGGCAATTCCTATGAAGAACCAGAAGCGGATGATCGCGGTCATCGCGGCCTCCGGGCTAGCGCTCGGCTCCATGCCGGGTGTTGCCAACGCGCAGAGCGTTGAGATCGGCATCGGTGTCAGCGCCGTAGTGGGCTCTGTCGCGCTCGGCGCTGCGCTCGGTTCGACCGGGGACGTGGACTCGTCCGGCGGTACCGGCTCCGATCAGTTGACGGGGTCGCTAGACAACATCGGTGGTTCGTCTGAGGGTGGTTCCAGCGAGGGCGGTTCGCTTGAGGGTGGTTCGCTTGGTGATCTGACCGGGTCGCTTGAGGGTGGTTCCAGCGAGGGCGGTTCGCTTGAGGGTGGTTCGCTTGGTGATCTGACCGGGTCGCTTGAGGGTGGTTCCAGCGAGGGCGGTTCGCTTGAGGGTGGTTCGCTTGGTGATCTGACCGGGTCGCTTGAGGGTGGTTCCAGCGAGGGCGGTTCGCTTGAGGGTGGTTCGCTTGGTGATCTGACCGGGTCGCTTGAGGGCGGCTCCGATGAGGGTGCTGGCTCGCTGGCCACGATTCTCGGCAGCCTGACCGGTTCGCTTGAGGGCGGTTCCGAGGGTGGCTCGCTCGACGACGTGACCGGGTCGCTTGAGGGCGGTTCCGAGGGTGGCTCGCTCGACGACGTGACCGGGTCGCTTGAGGGCGGTTCCGAGGGTGGCTCGCTCGACGACGTGACCGGTTCGCTTGAGGGCGGTTCGCTTGGTGATCTGACCGGGTCGCTTGAGGGCGGTTCCGAGGGTGGCTCGCTCGACGACGTGACCGGTTCGCTTGAGGGCGGTTCGCTTGGTGATCTGACCGGGTCGCTTGAGGGCGGCTCCGATGAGGGTGCTGGCTCGCTGGCCACGATTCTCGGCAGCCTGACCGGTTCGCTCGAGGGCGGTTCCGAGGGTGGCTCGCTCGACGACGTGACCGGCTCGCTTGAGGGCATCTTCGAATCGATCACCGCTGGTTCATCGAACCCCGGCTCGTCCGACAACACCATCGATCTCGGCTCCGTCACCGACATCGTTGGCTCCAGCGGTAGCAACTCGCTCGACGCCGGTGCCATCCTGGCCGTGGGCTCGCTCGCCGCGGGCAGCATCGGCCTCGGCCTGGCCATCTCCGGTGGCGTCAACCTGCCGCCGCTCCCGGCGATCAACGTCGGGGCGGTCTGCAACCTGCCGCAGGAGGCGATCGACTTCCTCAAGGACAACGGCTCCATGGAGCGGCACGAGTGCGAGCCCGAGCAGCAGCTGCCTTCCTGATTCGGGTTCGCATTTCGGTCTGACCGACCGATGAACTGATCCGACTCCACGCGATCCCCCGCTGACCATATGGTCCGCGGGGGATCGCCGCATCTCGGCGCCGCCGCCCGTGTCCTAGGGGGCCGATACCCTCTGGGCATGTCCATCCCCGACTTCGTGCTCGAACTCCGTAAACACGTCGGCACCGCCCCGCTGTGGCTCGCCGGGGCCACCGCCGTCATCCGCCATCCCGACCGTGAGCGGATCCTGCTCGTCCGACGCAGCGACAACGGATGGTGGACCCCCGTCACCGGCATCATCGACCCCGGTGAGCACCCGGCCCACACCGCAGTGCGCGAAGCGCGCGAAGAAGCTGCCGTGGACATCCGCGTCGACCGACTCGCCTCCCTCGGCGTCTCCCGAATGGTCACGTATGCCAACGGGGACCGGGCGCAGTACATCGACCACACCTTCGCCTGCACCTACCTCGGCGGCGAGCCGCACCCCGCGGACGGTGAGAACACCGACGCCCGCTGGTTCGCGATCGACGACCTGCCCGACATGAGCCCGCATATGCTCGCGCGCATAGAGGCGGGCCTTGCCGACGAGGAGCGCGCCCGCCTCGCGACCACCACCGAGGGCACGCGCGCAGAGGGCGCCGCCGTGGAGGACACCACCGCAGAAGGCGCAGCCGCCGGATAGGGGCCCTGTCGTAGGTCCAGCCTAGAATCGGGTCATGTCCGCCGACCGCTTGCGCGCCGAGGTCCCGCCCGTGGTGACCGCGGTCGTGGGAATCGTGGTCGCACTGGTCAGCGGCGTGTTCGGCATCAGCGCGCACGGGCTGGCCGCCGGTGCAGCGGCGGGTCCGCCCACTACGGGGCAGATCCTCATGGTCGCGGCCGCCAGCGCCGGTGTCGGCGTGGTCACCGCGGCCCTCGCCCGGCATCGGTCACCGATCCTCACCTCGGCGGCCGGACTCGTCGCCGGTCAGGGGGTCGTCCACCTGGTGCTGGCCTCCGGGCACTCGCACGGCGCGGCCGGCCCGCTCGGCCACCATGCGACGAACCCGGCGGCCGTTCGTGCCGCGATGGACGGCGTCAACCTGGACCCTGCGGCCTCGGCATCGGCGCTGTTCGCCCCGCCGATGCTGGGCGCCCACCTGGCCGCGATCGTCCTCACGCACGCGCTGGTGGCGATCCTGACAGGGACGCTGTCCTGGCTGGCGGCCCGGGTGTTGCCCACTCCCGTGACGGCTCACCTCGTCGTCGTCGCCCGACTCCTGGCCTCCTATGACGCCGACGCCCCGCGCGGACGGTACCTCCTGGCCCGCGGGGGAACCCGGGCGCCGCCCGTGACCGTGTGATCCCACCTGTTCACGCACCGGCGCGCAACCCGCGGCCGGACGATCACACATCACCAAGGACACACTCCCATGCGTACCCACACCCGTGCCGCCTTCGCGGCGGCCACCGCGCTCGCGCTCGCCCTCACCGCCGCCTGCGGCACCGACGACGCCGACACCGGTGACGCGGCCGCCGAGACCGGCGCCGCCACCACCCTGGTGACCTTCGACGACGGCTGGGCCAAAGCCACCGACACCGAGATGTCCGGCGTCTTCGGCACCATCCGCAATCCTGGTGACAGCGACCTGCACCTCACCGGCGTCGACGGCGACCTCGGCGGCAGCACCGAGCTCCACGAGACCGTCCCCGGAGCGAGCGGCATGATGATGAAGGAACGCGAGGACGGCTTCGTCATCCCCGCCGGCGGCGAGCTCGTCCTGGAGCCCGGCGGAAACCACATCATGCTCATGGACCTCGACGAGCCCATCACCACCGGCCAGGAGATCACGCTGACCCTCGAATTCGACGGCGCCGAACAGGACGTCACAGTCTTCGCGCGCGACTTCAAAGGCGGCGAGGAGGAGTATGTCGGCGGCTCGGGCCACGAGTCACACGGAGGCATGAATCACGATGGCTGACCAGGCCCGACGTGGTCTGATCGGGCGCGGTATGTCCCGCCGGTCCGTTCTCACCGGTGGCGTCGCCGCCGTCGTGGGCGGCGGCGTGGTCGGAGGCGCTGCGGGCTACGCGGGGCGGGGTGTCGTCGACGACGAGGCGATCGCCGACTGGAAGACGGTCGCCGACTCGCGGGTCGTGGGGACCACCACGGAACCGTTCCACGGCCCGCACCAGGCCGGCATCACCACGGCACCGCAATCACACGCGGCGTTCGTGGCGTTCGACATCGTCCCGGGAGCGACACGCACCGAGATCCAGGGCGTCCTGCGCGCCTGGTCCCAGGACGCCGCCCGCCTCACCCAGGGGCGGGGCGGCCTGGCCGATCTCGAGCCCGAGCTCGCCGAGGACCCGGCGCGTCTCACCGTGACGATCGGCCTCGGGCCGGGGTTCTTCGACGCCGCCGGGATACCGGAGAAACGGCCCTCGTGGCTCGCGCAACTGCCCGCGTTCCCGCAGATCGACCAGCTAGAGGACCGGTGGTCGGAGGGCGACCTGCTCCTGCAGATCTGCGCTGACGACCCGCTGATCGTCTCGCACGCCGCCCGGATCCTCGCATCAAGCGTGCGGGGCGTCGCGCGGCAGCGGTGGGCACAGCGGGGCTTTCGCAAGGCCGTCGGCACCGACCCCAGCGGGCGGACGCAACGCAATCTGTTCGGGCAGATCGACGGCACCGAGAACCCGCGGCCGGACGACGTGGACTTCGACCAGATCCTGTTCTCCGACGGCAGCGATCAACGCTGGATGCGGGGTGGATCGTCGCTGGTGCTGCGACGGATCCGGATGACGATGGACACCTGGGAGGAGATCGACCGCACCTCGCGCGAGCTGAGCGTGGGGCGGCGGCTCGACACCGGCGCTCCGCTGACCGGGACGGCCGAGCACGACCCGCCGGACTTCGACGCGATCGACGAGGTGGGCCTGCCCGTCATCCCCCCGGAATCGCACATCGCCCGGGCCCGGCAGCGGAACCGGGGCGAGGCCATGCTGCGGCGGCCGTACAACTACGACGACCCGCCGGAGGGTGGCGAGATCAGCAACTCCGGGCTGTTGTTCACTGCCTATCAGGCCGACCCGGTCCGCACCTTCGTGCCCGTCCAGCAGCGGCTCGCCGAACAGGACGCTCTCAACACGTGGACGATTCCCATCGGCTCCGCCGTGTTCGCGCTCCCGCCCGGCGCGCCCGAGGGAGGCTACGTGGGGCAGACGCTGTTCGAGGGCTGATGCCCGCGTTCTCTCCGCAGCCGCCGCTGCCGATGGCGTCTCGCCCGCCCCGCGGTGTGTGCGAGACGCCATCCCGAGGAGCGGCTGCGGTGCTGGCCGCGGCGGACCGGATCGGGGCAGACTGGATCAGAGCGCCGCGGCGATCGCGGCCGCCATCGCCTGCTGGCCGAGGGCGGTGGGGTGGAACGGCGCCGCATTGTTCTCGGAGCCATCGGCGAACACGACCCACCGCTCGTCCGCCGGAGCACAGCCACTGCGGTCCGTGTCATCGACGGGCAGCACCGAGACGTGGCCGTTGCGGCGGGCCGCCTCGTCGACCGCGTCGTTGATCTCCTGGGTGATCTCGCGGGCCCACTCCAGGTTCTCGTCCCCGACGAACTGGGTGAACGCACAGCCGTCCGCGTCATCGGCGGGCATCAGGGGCAGGTACTGGGTCGCGATCACCGTCGCATCGGGCGAGCGCTCGGCGATCTCGGCGTAGATGTCGGCGACCGCGCCGTCTTCGCCGTACACGTCAGCGATGAGACCGCTCACCGTAGTGCCCAGCTCACTCTCGCAGTCGCGGGGGGAGCCCGGCAGGCCACCGGTGATGCACTGGACGATCAAACCGAAACCCACGTCGTTACCGCCGATGGACAGCGTCACGAGATCGGTGTCCTCGTCGAGGGCTTCGAGCTGGGGGGCGACGCCTGGGTGCTGCGCCTCGAACAAGTCCTCGGTCACGGCCCCGCCGCAGGTGACATCGGTGAGCTCGCCGACAGCCGGGTTCGCATCGAGCAGGCCGGGGTAGTTGCTCGCACTCCTGCCGCAGGGCGCCGCCACGCCTGACTGATCGCCGAAGGCAGCATACGAGTCACCGAGTGCGACGTACTCGGGGTAGGCGGGCTCGGCGAGAGAGCCCAGAGACCCGGCGACGCTGCCCGGGATCTCGTTGGTCGCGCCCAGCGAGCTGACGGCGATCGCCCCGTCGGGCTGAGCTGTGGACTGGGCGGCAGCGGCGGGCGTCGCGACGAGAACGGCGGCAGCGGAGAGGGCGAGGGACGTGGTGAGAGGGCCGCGTCGGCGGCGATGAGGAGTCGACATGATCTCAGTGTCTCCTCATCACCACCGTTCCGATCGGCGATCGACGCAACTGGACAGTTGTCCTCAAGCGTGACCACTCGGCCCCTCAGCCGTCAGCGAGCGCCGCCAGCACGCGGTCGGCGACGTGGGCGTGGCCGGCCGAGGTCGGATGGACCGGGACCGCGCCGGTCTCGAGCCCGGTGAAGTCGACCCAGCGGGTGTCGGGCGAGGTGCACATCGAGTGACCGGGCTCATCCGGGATCACGACGGTGACGCCGTTGCGCTCGGCGGCGGCGCGGACCACGCGGTTGATGCTGTCCTGGAACCCGCGGACCTTGGCCCGCTCCTCGGCGCTGATCGCCATGAACGGCGCGCACGACGGCGACTGCTGGATGACCGCGTCATCCTCCGGGACGGCCGCGAGATACCCGATCGTCACGACGCGGGCCCGAGGCGCGCGCCGAGCGATCTCGGCGTACACGCCGTCCAAACGCTCATCGAGGTGCTCGAGCGCCTCGGCGGCCTGCCGGTCGATCACGTCCGAGCAGCCGGTGGTGGGGTCGAAGCCCTTCGACAGGTTCCCGGTCGCGCCGTCGACGAGCGGCAGAAGCTCGGGCGCGGTGTTGGGACGCAGTGCGCAGGCGACGATCACCGCACCGAATCCCACGTCGTTGCCGCCGATCGTCATCGACACCAGATCGGTGTCGGAGTCGAGCGCGTCGAACTGCGGCGGGGCACCGGTCCGTCCGGCGGTCCGGAAGTCGTCGACCACTGCGCCCCCGCAGGTGGCGTTGACGAACGTACCCACGCCGAGCGCGCGGGCCACCACGGTCGGGTACGCGTCGGAGGTGCGCACGCACGCGACCGGGCCTGCACCCCACGCGCCCGGCGCGATCCGGCCCACGGCGGCGTAGGAGTCCCCGAGCGCCACGTAGTTCGACGGGCCGGTGCCGGGGCCGGCGTGAACCGACGGGCCCATCCCGGCCCCGCTGACCTGCCCGGCGATGTTCGCGCCGAGGGTCTGCACCGAGCCGCTGGCCACCTCGAGCGGCGCCGTCTCCGGGGTGATCGGCGCCGGGATCGTGGGAGCGGGCGCGGCCCCGGCGGGAGCCGCGAGCAGCGGGGACAACAGGACGGCGGCAGCCGCTGCGGCACCGGACATCAGACGGCGCGCGGAGCGGCGGGGAAAGGACGTGTGCACGCCCTCAGCGTCCCATGAACACGTGTCTAGTTGGGCGCCCTCCCGGCCCGCCACGAGGCGTGTCGTGGGGCCGGGAGGGCGCGGGGTCAAGCGAGTCGGTGCGTCAGCTCGCGGGCGGCTTGGCCGGCAGCCGCAGGACCTGCCCCGCGTAGGACAGTCCCGCCCCGAAGCCGATGCACAGCGCGATCTGACCCGGCTCGGCCTCTCCCTCCCGCAGCATGGTCTCCATCGCCAGCGGGATCGAGGCGGCGGAGGTGTTGCCGGTCTGCTCGATGTCGTTGGCGATCGCCACCGAGTCCGGCAGCCCGAGGTGCTTGGCCATGGCCGAGTTGATGCGGCCGTTGGCCTGGTGGGGGATGAACGCCTGGATCTGCTCGGCCGTCACGCCCGCCGCCTCCAACGTCTGTGCACACACCTTGGACACCTGCACGGCGGCCCAGCGGAAAACCTTGGAACCGTCCATGACCAGGAAGGGCTGGAGCACGGCCTCCTCGCGCGCTGCGGCGGCGGAGGCGTCGACCTCGTCGACGTACTGCTTGAAATCCTTGGTCTGGCGGATGGCGCTGCCCTGCTCTCCGTCGGACCCCCACACGACCGGGCTGATGTCGTTGGTCTCCGACGGGCCCACCACCACGGCGCCGGCACCGTCACCGAAGATGAAGGCCGTGTTGCGGTCGGAGAAGTCGATGCCGTCAGTCATCTTCTCCACGCCCACGACCACCACGTAGCGGGCGCCGCCGCCGCGGATCATGTTGGTGGCTACGGCCAGGCCGTAGCCGAAGCCCGCGCAGCCGGCGGTGAGGTCGAACGCCGCGATGCCGTTGCGCCCGAGGGCGGTGGCGACCTGTGGGGCCGCGTGCGGCACCTGGGTCCAGTTGGTGGACGTGCACACGATCAGGGCATCGATCAGGTCGGCGTCGATGCCGGCCGAGGTGACGGCCGCGCGGGCCGCCTCGATCGACATGGAGACGATGCCCTCGTCCGGACCGGCGACGTGGCGGTTGAGGATGCCGGAGCGCTCGTAGATCCACTCGGAGGTGGAGTCGATCTTCTCGCAGATCTCCTCGTTGCTCACCACACGCTCGGGGCGGTACGCCCCGATGCCGAGGAGGGTCGTGCCTGTGGCGCCCTCGCCGGTCGCGATGGTCACGGTCTCGTTGGAATCCGCCATTGGCGATCTCGCTCCTCGTCGGTGGACGGCGCCTCCCGGCGCTCGTGTCGTACTCCCCGTCACCCTACTGCGGGCACAGGGTAGATCGGCTCACCGTACCGCCGTGTTTCCACCGTCACCCCCGGCCGACCCGAGCCGACCCGCCGACGCGCGTAACCGCAGGTCCACCGCTCGCGGATCAGTCCGCCAGCAGCCCTTCGAGCCATGCACGCCAGCGCGGTGCGTCCCAGGAGGGCGTGACGTCGACCGCCGCGGCACCCAGCGGGCGGCCGTCGCCGCCGGGCATGTCGACGTACTCGTAGACCCGCAACGCCAGGGCCGCCCGACCGGCCGCGTCCTCATGCGTCTCGCCCGCCGGGAAGGCGAACAGCTCGAGCATCCCGTCGACGGGGGCGGACAGGATGAGCGTGCGCGACGCCTCCGACTCGGTCGCGACGATGCCGCCGACCTCGCCCGAGCGCGCTACGACGCCGCTGTTCCCCGAGCCGCTCCCCGAGCCACCGGCCGGGTTGTGGCCGACCCCCGACGCAGGGGCGATCAGTCGCGACGTCACGCGGGCCCACAGTTCGGGCACCGTCTGCTGCACGGGGTCGGTGGCCGCGTCCACGGTCACCACCCCGCCGGCCGGGCGATGGGTCAGCCGGTGGGCAAGCACCGTCAGCGCCTGCGCCCACCCGTCGACACTGCCCGACACGGACTGTCCCGCCAGTTCCCCGCCGGAGCCGAACCCGGACCGCAGGGTGAGCACGCTGCCGCCCTCGTCGTCGTCGACCACCTCACACGACGTCTCCCACGGCGGCACGGGCACGCCCTCGCCCATCCAGTCACGTTCCACGTAGGCGAAGACGCCCGGCGCGTCGGCGGTGGGCGGCGAGTACTCGGTGATCTCCCCGACGGTCGCGGTGAGCATGGCCTCGGCCGCGGCCTCCGGGCCGGTCGTGGGGTCGGGCGCGCCCGGGTCGGCGAACTGCACGATCCGCCCGCCGATCCGCGGCTCCATCGCGCACGAGACGAACCACGACGCGATGCCCTCCGCCGTGGCGACCGCGTCCCACACGACCTCCGGCGCGACCGGCAGCGGCACGCTGCACACCACGCGGGTGCTGCCGTCGTCCGTCCGGACCTCCGCCGCCACGTCGTACATGTCCCGCTCCCGCCCGTCGGTCGACCGCTCCACGCGCACAACGCTACCGCCGC
This sequence comes from Dietzia maris, assembly GCF_036287335.1. NCBI lineage: Bacteria > Bacillati > Actinomycetota > Actinomycetes > Mycobacteriales > Dietziaceae > Dietzia > Dietzia maris. The sequence continues at coordinate 3,067,149 of NZ_CP143053.1, read as the reverse complement.
ATCCCGGGCCGTACCCTGGCGGGCGTGACCTCGACGAGCGGGACCGGAACGGCCGGACACGCCGGCCCCACCGGCGACACGGCCCGTGCCCCCGGCGACACGGCCCGTGTCCGCGGCGTCCGGGGGCCCATCGCCGCGACCGCCCTGCTCTTCGCCGCCAACGGCGCGATCTTCGGCGCGATCGTGCCCCGCCTGCCCGACCTCAAGAGCGCCCTCGACCTGGGCGCGGGGGAGTTCGGGCTGGCGATGGCCTGCTACCCGGCCGGGGCGCTGGTCGGCGGGCTGCTCACGCCCGCCCTCATGAGGCATCGCTCAGACGGGGCCGTCGCCGTGGCCATGATGGTCGGCGCGTCCGTGACCGCCGCGCTCGTGGGGTTCTCGCCCGTCGTGGCCGTGTTCGCGGCGCTGCTGTTGGCGTTCGGCGTGTGCGACGCCATCACCGACGTGTCCATGAATGCCCACGGCATCCGCGTGCAGCTGCGCCACGGCCGGTCGCTGATCAACCGGTTCCACGCGCTGTGGTCTCTCGGGGCGGTGCTCGGCGCCGCGGGCGGGTCGGTGGCCGCCGGCGCGGGGGCGTCGGTCCGGGTCCAGATGATCGGGGCCGCCGTGGTGTGCGCGCTGGCCGCCGCGGCCGCGTACCCGATGCGGCTGGGCCCCGCCGCCGCCGAGGACGAGCGGGGCCGTGACCTCGACGCGGTGCCGGGAGAAGCAGTACCCGATGACACCGCCCCGGCCGCCCGCCGCCTCCCCGGCGGCCGCGCGCTCCTGCTGTTGATCGCGCTCGGCCTGTTCGCGTGCTGTGCCGAGCTCGTCGAGGACTTCGCCCAGACCTGGTCGGCGCTCTACCTGCGCGAGACCACCATCGCCGGGGCGGGACTCGCCGGGCTCGGCTTCATCGCCGTGCAGGGCGCGCAGCTGGCCGGCCGCGTCAGCGGCGACGCGCTGGTCGAACGGTTCGGCGCCGCCCGACTCGCCCGCGCGGGCGGATTGTTCGTGATGGTGGGCGCGAGCGCCGCGTTCGTCGCGTCGTTCACGCTCGACGGGTCGACCCTTCTGGTGGTCCTGCTCGCCGGGTTCGTGCTGGCGGGGTGGGGAATCGCGACCGTCATCCCGGGCGCGATGGTCGGCGCCGACTCCGTGCCCGGCCTGGCCCCCGGTGCCGGGCTCGCGGTGCTCAACTGGGTGATGCGCCTCGGTTTCCTCGCCTCGCCGCCGCTCGTCGGGTTCATCGCCGAGGTCGCGGGCCTGCGCTGGACCGTGACGCCGATGATCGTCGGCGGCGTCCTCATCGTCGCCCTGGCCGGGCCGCTGCTCGGCCGTGCCGATCGCACGCCCGCCGGCCGCGAGTCCGCCGACCCCGATCTCGCAGACCGAGCCCCCGCGCACGAGAAGGAGACCATGACGTGAGCGCCGATGTGTTCGTCAAACGCGGCTCGGACCACGGGCCCGACTTCTTCCGCCACGAGGCCGCCGGACTGGCGTGGCTCGCCGCGGCCCCCGGCGGGCCCCGCGTCGTGGAGGTGACGGGGGTCGACGACGACGAGATCACCCTGGAGAAGATCCCCGCGGGTCGCGCCACGGCGGACGCGGCTCTGCGGTTCGGGCGGTCGCTCGCGGCGATGCACGACGCGGGCGCGGCCGCCTGGGGCGCACCCGCCGACGGCTGGGCGGGCCGGTGCTTCATCGGCAACCGTCCCCAGGAGTGCAGGCCAACCGACTCGTGGGGCGAGTTCTACGCCGAGCAGCGGGTCCGGCCGTTCGTGCGCATCGCGGTGGACCTGGGTGTCCTCGACGGTGCCGACCTGGCCGCGGTCGAGCGGGCCTGCGACCGCGTGGCCGCCGGCGAGCTCGACCACCCCGGCGACACTCCCGCCCGTATTCACGGCGACCTGTGGACGGGAAACGTCCTGTGGACGGCCGGGGGCGGGGCCGGCGCGGCGGGCGACGGCGGCGTTGAGGCCGTGCTCATCGACCCCGCCGCGCACGGGGGCCACCGCGAGACCGACCTGGCGATGCTCGCCCTGTTCGGCGCGCCGCACCTCGATCACATCCTGCGTGGCTACGGCGAGGTCCGGCCGCTGCGGGAGGGCTGGCGGGAGCGGGTGCCGCTGCACCAGCTGCACCCGCTCGCCACCCACTCGGCCGGGCACGGCGCCGGCTACGCGGTCGCGTTGGCCGACGCCGCCCGGCGCGTGCTGGCGCTCTAGTCGCCCGGCGGCCGCCGTCAGGCTCCGGCGGGGCTGACCCGGAACACCGAGTCGCGACCGTCGCCGTCGGAGGTGGTCACCAGCAGTGAGCCGTCCGGCTCGGGGGCCAGGGACCGCAGCCGGCCGAACTCGCCCTCGAGCAGCACGGAGGCGTCGATCACCGAGCGGCCGTCGTCGCTCAGTCGGAGCAGCACCAGCTTCTGTGTCTTGAGGTTGGCCATCGCCAGCGCGCCGGCCCACTCGCCCCACTCGGGGCCGAGGAACTCGATGTCCGCGGGCGCCAGCGTCGGGGCGCCCGAGGACCAGACGGCCTCGATCGCGTCCGGGAACCTGGCGGTGTCGGTCATCGGCACGTTCTGGTCGTAGCGGCCGCCGACGTCGGGGTTCCAGCCGTAGTTCCCGCCGGGTTCGAGCAGGTTCACCTCGTCGTCGACGTCCGGGCCGTGCTCGGCGGAGTAGATCCGGCCGGTGTCGGGGTGGATCGCCAGACCCTGGATGTTGCGGTGGCCGATCGTGTGGACCACCGAGTCCCCCGTCGCGGGGTCGCCGTCCGGCGTGATGTGCAGGTTCTTGCCGGCCAGCGACTCGGGGTCCTGAGGGGCCGGGCCGGTGAAGGTGTCCCCGGTGCCGATGTAGATGGAACCGTCGGGGGCGGTGAGCAGGCGGCAGCCGCTGTGGAGGCCGGTCGCGCCGAGTGGGATCCCGGTGAGGGTGTCGCGGACCTTCGTCATGGCGGTCCAGTCCTCGTCGACGGCGAAGGTGGAGATCCGGTTGTCACGCTCGCCCCCGAGCGACCGCGACCAGCACACGTGGATCTCGCGGTTCTGAGCGAAGCCCGCGTCCACGGCCATGCCCATCAGACCGCTCTCGGACTGCCGGAACAGGCCCGGCAGGTCGATCCCGATCTCGCGCTGCTCCTCACCGGGGCGCTGCACGACCATCCGTCCGCCGCGCTCGCCGGTGAGGAGGGTCCCCTCCGGTGCGCGGACCACGTCCCACGGGATGGTCAGCCCGTCCATGACCGTCTCGGTCTCGACCGCCGGGCCCTCCACCACCGCGACGCCCTCGCCGGCGCCGATACCCGGGGTGGCGGGGAAGAGGCTGCCCGGCGGGATGAGGCTGGTGTCGATCGATCCGGACGAGCCGCCGGGCAGGCTGCTCTGCGCGCAGGCGGTGAGCGGTACGGCGACGGTGACCGCCGCCGCGGCGGCGAGCCCGGCGAGGGTGCGGGGGAAGGCGGGACTGGGCACGGCTGCTCCTGGGTCGGACGACTCGGGGAAGGGGTGAACCTCCGTCCGTCCGAACCTATTCGACCCCCGGCGCCGGCGGCACCGGAACGGCGGCGGGCCGGATTCGGAGCACCTCGTCACGGCCGCCGCCGTTCGAGGTGGTGGCCAGCAGCGTGCCGCCGGGCTCGGCGGTCAGGGAGCGGATGCGGCCGTGCTCGCCGGGGATGACGGCCCCGAGCTCGAGCACGCCGGTCCCGTCCTCGTCGAGCCTCATCAGCACGATCTGCTTGGTCTTGAGCATCGCGACCGCCAGCGCGCCGTCCCACTCGCCCCACGACGGATCGTCCAGGAACGCGATCCCGCTCGTCGCGAGCGTGGGATCGCCGGACGACCACGTCGCCTCGACCGCGTCGGGGAACTTCACCAGATCGGTCATGGGCGAGGCGTCGTCGTGGTCGCGCTCGTTGATCCCGGGCCGCAGCGGGTCCCACCCGTAGTTGCGGCCGGCCCGCAGCTGGTTGATCTCGTCGTCGCGGTGCGTGCCGTGCTCGGCCGAGAAGAGGCGTCCCGTCCCCGGCTGCAGGGCCAGGCCCTGGACGTTGCGGTGGCCGAAGGTGAAGATGCGTGGGTCCGCGTCCGGGATGCGGGCCGGGTCCTGGGTGGGGGAGCCGTCGCGGGTCACGTGCAGGACCTTGCCGCCGAGCGACCGCAGGTCCTGGGGGACCGCGCCGTGGAAGGTGTCACCGGTGCCGATGTAGAGCGTGCCGTCCGGGTGGGCGAGAATGCGGCACCCGGAGTGGTGGCCGATGTTCTGCCGGGCGATGCCGGGGACGATCACCTCGGGATCCTCGAGCGCCGACCAGTCGTCCGCCGCGCGCCAGGCGGTGACGCGGCTGTCACCGGGCGTGCCATCGGCGAAGTTCTCCGAGTGGCAGGTGTAGACCTCGCGGCTCTGGGCGAAGTCGGGCGCCAACGCCACACCCATCAGGCCGCTCTCGCCGCCGGTGAACAGGTCCCCGAAGTCGGCCGCGACGTCGGTGGTCGTCCCGTCGGGGTGGATCGCGACAACCCTGCCCGTCCCGCGCTCACCGGTCACCACCACGCCGTTCGGATCGCGGACCACGTCCCACGGGATGGTCAGGCCGCCGACCAGTGTCTCCACCTCGACCCCCGGCCCGGCGGGCAGGGGCTCGTCCGGATAGCGGTCCTCGGGTCGGGCGGCCGGCGCGCCCAACGAACCCGCGGACCCGGCGGACCCGACCGACCCGACCGACCCGGCTGAGCCCGACCCGGCCGAGCCCGACCCGGCCGAGCCCGATGAACCGGCGTCCAGCGACCCGGACAGTGAACCGGGCGCCGCACTCTGGGCGTTCGCGGTCAACGGAACCACCATCGCGGTGACGGCCGCGACCGTCACCGCACCGACGATCGATCCGGCATGCAGGCCGGCTCGAGCGCGGACGCGGGGACGCGAAGGGGACAAGCGGGACACGGGGCCTCCGGGGATAGGCAACGGGGTGACAGGAAACGGGTCACAGGAAACGGGTCGCGAGCAACGGGCCCCGGCGACGGATGTCACGAGGGCTCAGATGACGATATCCGACGCCTACGACACCCCCAGACGACAGGAGCGCCCCGCACGCCGCCTCTCGGGCGGTGCGTGCGGGACGCTCTCGTCGATGCGTGCGCCGCGGGGCCTAGAGTTCCTCGATCGTCGCCGTCGCGTGCACGGTCTCCAGCTTCTTGGGGTTGCGCACGGCCAGTGACCAGGCCGGGTCGCCGGCCCCTCCGCGCCGGGCGTAGATCCCCAGCTTGGCGGGCAGGATCACCGGCTTGCCGAACTCCACCGAGTAGCGGGCGCGCCGGGGGATCTCGCCCTCGACCACCCCGAGCAGCGTCGCGGCGGTCCACATGCCGTGGGCGATGACGTTCGGGAACCCGAACGCCTTGGCGCCCACGCCGGAGACGTGGATCGGGTTGCGGTCGCCGGACACGGCCGCGTACTCCGCGATCTGCGCCTCGGACACCGACTTCACCACTGTGGGGTCGCCGATCTCGGCCGCGGTGGGCGGCGCGGGCTTCGGCGGGCGCGGCGCGTCCTTCGGCGGGGTCAGGGAGGTCCTGCGCTTGGAGAGCAGGCCCGACCGCTGCACCCAGGCGGGCTCGTCGTCGTCGCCGGTCCTGATCTCGGTGACCACGTCCAACAGCAACCCCGCCGGATGCTCGCGCAGGTTCTCGGCGTGCGCGCGGATGTTGAGCTCGTCGCCGACCCGCAAGGGGCGACGCGATTCGATCTCGTTGGTCAGGTGTACCGAGCCCATGGCCGGCACCGGGTAGTCCGGGTCCAGCATGAGCTGCATGCTCAAGGGGAACGCCAGCGTGAACGGGTACGTCAGCGGCAGCTCGTCGGTCAGGCGCAGGCCGCACACGCGCGCGTAGGCGGCGAGGTTCGCCACGTCCACGCGCACGCCGGTGACCTCGACGCCCTTCGACGGCATCGACTTTCCGTCACGGGAGCCGCCGACGACAGGGAGGGCGCCGACCGCGGCCTTGCCGTACTGGCCGAGCAGGTTGGGGATGCCAGGGAGGCGGGTGTATTCCACGACCGATCACGCCCCCAGCAGCGACTGGCCGCACACGCGGATCACGTTGTTGGTGACCGAGGAGGAGGCGGGGTTGGCGAAGTAGGCGATCGTCTCGGCCACGTCGACCGGCAGGCCGCCCTGCTGCAGGGAGTTCATGCGGCGGCCGGCCTCGCGGGTGGCGAACGGGATGGCGGCGGTCATCTGGGTCTCGATGAAGCCCGGCGCCACGGCGTTGACGGTGATGCTCTTGGAGGCCAGCTCGGCGGACGCGCCGTTGACGAAGCCGATCACGCCGGCCTTCGAGGCGGCGTAGTTGGTCTGGCCGCGGTTGCCGGCGATGCCCGCGATGGAGGACACGCCCACCACGCGCGAGCCCTCGCCGAGGATGCCCTTCTCGGCGAGCTCGGCCGTGATCCGCTCGGGGGCGATGAGGTTGACGGCCATGACGGACTCCCAGCTCGCGGCGTCCATGCCGGCGAGGGTCTTGTCGCGGGTGATGCCGGCGTTGTGGACGAGGATGTCGAGGCGGCCGTCGTGACGCTCGGTGACGTGCTTGGCCAGCACCTCGGCGGCGTCGGCGGCGGTGACGTCGAGCGGCAGGGAGGTGCCGCCGACCTTGTTGGCGGTGGCCGAGAGCGACTCGCCCGCGGCGGGGATGTCACAGCAGATCACGTGTGCACCGTCGCGGGCGAGGACCGCCGCGATCTCCGCACCGATGCCGCGCGCGGCCCCGGTGACGACGGCGAGCTTGCCCTCGAGCGGTCGGTCCCACGACGACGGGGCGGTGGCGGAACCGGCGCCCACGCGGAACACCTGGGCGTCGACGTACGCCGACTTGGCCGACAGGACGAACCGCAGGGTCGACTCGAGCCCGGAGGCGCCCGCGTGGGCGTCGGGGGAGACGTACACGAGCTGGACGGTGGAGCCCCGCTTCATCTCCTTGCCGAGCGAGCGCGTGAAGCCCTCGAGCGCGCGCTGGGCGATGCGCTCCTCGACCGAGCCGGTCTCCTCGGGCGTCGTGCCCAGGACGACGATGCGGCCGCTGGCCATGACGCTGCGCACGACCGGGTTGAAGAACTCGTACAGCGCGACCAGGTCTTCGGGCCGCTTGAATGACGTGGCGTCAAAGACGAGGCCGGCGAACTTGTCCTCGGCGCCGGCGGCGGCCAGCTCGTAGTCCCCGGAGAGCATCTCGCGGACGGGCTCGACCAGGCGACCCTCCCCGCCGATGAGGACCGGACCGTGGAGGGCGGGCTGACCGGCCTCGTGACGGCGCAGCTGCTCCGGCTGCGGGAGGCCGACCTTGCCGGCGATGAATGACCCGGGGGCCGAGGTCACGAACTGCGAGTAGAGGTCGAGGTTGCCCTGCGCCATGGCGATCATCTCCTGGGAAAGGTGCGGTACTGCGGGTCGACAAGTAACTTACTGCTGAGTAACAATACTGCCAGGGCCGCGTTTCGGGCCACCGGACACCGAGAACAAACGGGAGTGACACACGTGACCACAAGCCCCCGCAAGGTCGCCATCGTCGGCGGCAACCGAATCCCCTTCGCCCGCTCGAACGGCAAGTACGCGGACGCCTCCAACCAGGACATGCTCACCGCGGCGATCGACGGGCTGGCCAGCCGCTACAACCTGCAGGGCGAGCGCCTCGGGTCCGTCGTCGCCGGCGCCGTGCTCAAGCACTCCCGCGACTTCAACCTCACCCGCGAGTCCGTCATCGGCTCCGTCCTCGACTCGTCGACCCCGGCCTACGACGTGCAGCAGGCCTGCGGTACCGGCCTGGCCGCCGCCATCCAGGTCGCCGACGCGATCGCGCTCGGCCGTATCGAGTCCGGCGTCGCCGGCGGCACCGACACCACCTCGGACGCCCCGTTGGCGGTCAACGACGACCTGCGCAAGACCCTCATCAAGCTCACCGCGGCCAAGAGCAACCTTGACCGACTCAAGCTGCTCGGCGAGATCCGCCCGCAGAGCCTCGTGCCCGAGCAGCCGCAGAACGCCGAGCCGCGCACCGGGCTGTCCATGGGCGAGCACGCCGCGATCACCGCCCGCGAGTTCGGCGTCTCGCGCGCCGACCAGGACGCCCTGGCCGCGGCCAGCCACCGCAACCTCGCCGCCTCCTACGAGTCGGGTTTCCAGGACGACCTGGTCACCCCGTACCTGGGCGTGGCCCGCGACGACAACATGCGGCCCGACTCCTCCGAGGAGAAGCTGGGCAAGCTCAAGCCCGTCTTCGGCAAGCGTGACGCCGAGGCCCACGGCACCGAGGCCACCATGACGGCCGGCAACTCCACCCCGCTCACCGACGGCGCCTCCGCGGTGCTGCTGGCCAGCGAGGAGTGGGCGGCCGAGCACAAGCTGCCCGTCCGCGCCTACCTCGTGGACTCCGAGACCGCCTCCGTGGACTTCATCCACGGCAAGGAAGGGCGCAACCCGGACGGCCTGCTCATGGCCCCCACCTACGCCGTGCCGCGGCTGCTGGCCCGCAACGGCCTCACCCTGCAGGACTTCGACTACTACGAGATCCACGAGGCGTTCGCCTCGCAGGTCCTGGCCACCCTGGCCGCGTGGGAGTCCGAGGAGTACTGCACCGAGCGGTTGGGGCTGGACAAGGCGCTGGGCTCGATCGACCGGTCCAAGCTCAACGTCAACGGCTCCTCGCTGGCGGCCGGCCACCCGTTCGCCGCGACCGGCGGCCGCATCCTGTCCGCCACCGCCAAGCTGCTCGAGCAGAACGGCGGAGGCCGCGCCCTCATCTCCATCTGCGCGGCCGGCGGCCAGGGCGTCACGGCGATCGTCGAGCGCTGACCCGGTCCCGGAACGCCTGACCTGCAGCCCCCGCGCCCGGCGCGGGGGCTGCACTCATCGCACCGGTCCGTCATAGTGGTGTGCACAGTGCTTAGTGCGGGAGTCTGACGACCGGCACCCTGCCGGGGACGCCGCCCCGCTTCGTGAGGAGACGTGACGAGTGGAGGAGTCCACCAGCACCGGCGGCGGCCCGGCCCGGCCCGTCGCCATCGAGGGGGCGGGGCCCCGGCCGACCGCGTCCGAGCGGCGCAGCTACCGCGTGCACTCGCGCTGGCTGCACACGGGCGTGGGCGTGTTCATGGCGCTCTCAGTGCTGTACGGATTCGACCTGGTCAACAGCATCGGGCGCGTACCGCGCGGCACCGAGGTCGCCGGGATCGAGGTCGGGGGGATGACCACGGCCGACGCCGAGCGGCGCCTGGTCGAGGAGTTGGGGCCACAGGTCGACGACGAGGTGGATCTCCGCGCCGGGGCCGTGTCCACGACGCTGGACCCGCAGGCGGTCGGACTGTCGGTGGACTGGCAGGGCACGCTCGACCGGGCCGGTGAGCAGCCCCTCAACCCGATCACCCGGCTGATCAGCCTGGTGTGGTCCACCGACGTCGGCATCGCCAGCGTCATCCCCGACGCCCGGCTCACCGACTTCCTCGAACGGCTCGCGCTGCAGGCCGACTTCGAACCCCGCGAGGGGGCCATCTGGTTCGACCGCGACCAGGTCCGGTCGGCCATCCCGCTCGACGGCCAGCGCCTGCAGATCGAGAACTCCCGCGACGCGGTGCTCGAGCACTGGCTCGACGACGACGGCGTGGACCTGCCCGTGGACTACACGCCCACTGAGACCGACGCCGAGCAGGTCCGCGCACTGATCCGGGACGTGGCCGAACCCGCCGCCACCCGCGACGTGACGCTGCTGGCCTCCCGGATCCGTGAGGACGGGACCGAGCCGCCGGTCACGACCATCACCACCCGGCTGCCGGCCCCACCGCCGCCCGCCGGCCGGGAGCGTCCCGAGTCCGCCGAGCGGGAGATCGAGATGATCGACCCGGACGACCCCGACGCCGTGCCCGTGGTCTTCCCCCGCGATCGGATCGGCGAGTACCTGACCTTCGTCCGCGAGGGCGACGTGCTCGAGCCGCGCTTCGACGCCGACGCCGCCAAGGGGATCCTCGAGCCGCTCCTGGAGCCGACCGAACAGGAGGGCAGGGACGCCGGCTTCGAGTTCAGCGGGACCACCGCCACGGTCGTGCCCGCGGTCCAGGGACGGACGGTCGAGTGGGGTCCGCTGCTCGGTGCTCTCCCCGGCCAGCTCACGGACACCGCGGGCCCGCGCGTGCTGCCGGTCAGCTACGTGGGCCGCGATCCCGAGCTCACCACCGAGGAGGCGGAACGGGCCGGCATCCGCGAGCCGGTCGGTCAGTTCACGGTGGCCGTCGGCGCGAACGGGCGGGCCCAGTCGATGATCGCCTCGCTCGCCGGGCACTTCATCCCCGCGGGGGAGAGCTTCTCGATGGCGGAGCTCGCCGGCACGGTCTCCGGGGACACCTCCGCCGACGCCGTGGCCACCGCACTGTTCAACGCCGCGTTCGAGGCCGGTGCCCAGGATCCGGTGCGCACGTCGCGTGGTGTCGACGGCGACGCGTTCCCCGCCGGACGGGATGCCACGGCCTCGGCCGACGTGGGGTTCCGCAACGCGCAGGACACCGGGCTCGTGATCGACGCCTCCGGCAGCGGGAACTCGGTGACGGTCCGACTGTGGGGCACTCGCGAATACATCGTCCGTATCTCCACGGCGCCCCGCACGGACGTCCGGCGGGCGCCGACCCGGGTGGTCACCACCGCCGGCTGTACCCCGAGCGCGGGACGGGACGGCTACACGGCACGGGTCACCCGGACCGTCCAGCGTGGCGACACCACCGTCAGCACCGACACCGTGTCGTCCACCTACCCCCCGCGGGAGCGGATCGAGTGCCGGGCCGAGCAGCCCGCCGCTGACGCCGACGCACCGCCACCTCCCCCGCCGCCGCCCGGCCCCGGCCCGATCCGCATCCCGGGCCTGCCGGAGATCCGCATCCCCGGCCTTCCCGGCAACTGACCGCCGCCCGCCGGCCCGCCCGCACGCACGGCGCCGCCCGCACGCACGGCGCCGCCCGGATGCACAAAATCCGCTACCCTCCGCCCGGATCCGCTACTCCTGTCGGGGTAGCGGATCCGGATTCCGGGTAGCGGATTTCGGTGGGGTGGCCCGGCCGGTGGGGGCCGGCCGGGCCGGTGCGCGGCTGTCAGCGCTCGACGACGACCCGCTCGTTGGGCACGCAGTGCGTCATCGTCAGGCCCTCCACGTCGCGGGGGCCGTTCTTGCCGAGATTGGCCATGCGCTCGCGCTCCTCGTCGGTCAGCTGCTGCTTGGGCAGCGGCTCGAGGTGGCGGACGTCGTCAGCCGAGATGCCCAGGCCGTCGCCGACCCGCTGGCCGAGCTCGTCCTCGCACATGAACAGGTGCCAGACCATGCGCTCCTGCACCTCGCGGGTGGCCTGCCCGATGTTGTCGATGAAGTTCTTCACCAGGTCGTCGCGCTCCCAGTCCTCCATGAGGCGGAAGCGTTGGCCCGCCTGCACGTAGTCGTTGGTGCGGTGGTACTCGCTGCGCGTGAGACGACCGCGCAGTTCGGGACCCACCTCCTCCTCGCCGGTCGGCTCGGACTCGCGCAGGCCGTTCATCGTGGACGGCTCGTAGTTCACGTGCGGGTTCTGCCCCTGCAGGTCCACGCCGTAGGACATCTGGCCGCCGCGCTGGTTCGTGGCGACCGTGGCGTTCTTGGCGCTGTTGACGGGCAGCTGCAGGTAGTTGGCGCCGACGCGGTAGCGCTGGGTGTCGCTGTAGGAGAACGTGCGACCGACCAGCATCTTGTCGTCGGAGAACTCCAGGCCGTCGACCAGGACGCCGGTACCGAACGAGATCTGCTCGTTCTCGTTGTGGTGGTCGGTGATGTTGCGGTTGAGCGTCATGGTGCCGACCAGCTTCGGCTCGAAGTCGTTCTCGGGCCATGTCTTGGTGTCGTCCAGCGGATCGAAGTCCAGCTCGGGATGGTCGTCGTCCGACATCATCTGCACGACCAGATCCCACTTGGGGTAGTCGCCGTTCTCGATGGCCTCGTACAGATCCTTGGAGGCGTGGCCCGTGTCATGGGCCTGGATGTTCGCCGCGTCCTCCTCGGTGAGGCTCTTGACGCCCTGGTGGGGCAGCCAGTGGTACTTCACCAGATGGCTCTCGCCCTCGGCGTTGACCCAGCGGTAGGTGTTCACGCCGAAGCCCTGCATGTGCCGGTAGTCGGCCGGGATGCCGCGGGGGCTGAAGAGGTTGACCAGCATGTGCATCGCCTCCGGCGACTGCGACATGAAGTCGTAGATCCGCGCGGGGTCCTGGCGGAACGTGATGGGGTCGGGCTTGAGGGAGTGGATGACGTCCGAGAACTTGATGGCGTCGCGGATGAAGAAGACGCCGAGGTTGTTGCCGACGAGGTCCCAGTTGCCGTCCTCCGTGTAGAACTTCACCGCGAAGCCGCGCGGGTCCCGCGCCACCTCGGAGGAGTCCCGGCCGCCGATCACGGTGGAGAAGCGGATGGCGACGTCGGTCTTCTTGCCCGCCTCCTGGAACAGCTTCGCCCGGGTGTACTTCGAGATGGGCTCGTCGCCCCACTTCCCGGTCGCCTCGAACTCGCCGTACGCGACGAAACCGCGCGCGTGCACGACCCGCTCCGGGATCCGCTCGCGGTCGAAGTGGCTGATCTTCTCCAGGAACTGGTAGTTCTCCAGCGTCGCCGGCCCGCGGGCCCCGACGGTGCGGGTGTTCTGGTTGTCGTGGACCGGGTGTCCCTGGCGGGTGGTCAGAATGGGGTCGTCGTGCCTGCGCTTTTCGGACAGCGATTCTCCTCGGGTAGAAGGCTTCGCCCGTCCGGTGGGGGCTGGTCGTGGCGCCGACCCTAGGACTCGGGCCTTCCCGATACCACCGTTCGCGCAAATACGAAATCCGCTACCCGGCCTCCGGATCCGCTACCCGTGGAGGGGGAGCGGATCCGGAGCCGGAGTAGCGGATTCGTCTAGCGGTCGGGGTGGGCCCGCCCGTCAGAGGTGCGTCAGAAGGCGGCCTCGTCCAGCTCCATGAGCTCGTTGCCGAGCCCCGAGACGATTCCCCGGGTGGCGGTGAGGAGGGGCAGTTCGTTCTTCGCGAACCACCGGGCGGCGGCGATCTTGCCGTTGTAGAAGGCCTTGTCGTCGTCAGACGCGCCGTCTACCTTGCCCAGGGCGACCTCGGCGCCGACGAGCAGACGCCAGCCCATCATGAGGTCACCGAACGCCATGAGCACGCGCACCGAGGCCAGCCCGATCGTGTACAGGCGCTTCGGCTCGTCCTGGGAGCCCATGAGGTGCTCGAAGCAGGTGCCGATCATGGCCTCGACGTCGGCCAGCGCGGTGGCCAGCAGCTCGCGCTCGGCGGCCAGCTTCCCGCCGCAGGCGTCGTTCTCCAAGAAGTGCTTGATCTGCGCCGAGATGTGGCCGACGGCGGTGCCGCGGTCCCGGGCGATCTTGCGGAAGAAGAAGTCCTGCGCCTGGATGGCCGTCGTGCCCTCGTAGAGGGAGTCGATCTTGGCGTCGCGGATGTACTGCTCGATCGGGTAGTCCTGCAGGAAGCCCGACCCGCCGAACGTCTGCAGCGACTCGGTCAGCAGCTCGTAGGCACGCTCGGAGCCCACGCCCTTGACGATCGGGAGCAGCAGGTCGTTGACGCGGTGGGCCAGCTCGGCGTCCGCGCCCGACGCGCGTACGGCCGTCTCGGGGTCCTGGTGGGCGGCGGTGTACATGTACACCGCGCGCAGGCCCTCGGCGAACGCCTTCTGGCGGATGAGGGCGCGACGCACGTCCGGGTGATGGGTGATCGTCACGCGGGGCGCGGTCTTGTCGGCCATCTCGGTCATGTCGCCGCCCTGGACGCGCTCCTTGGCGAACTCGAGGGCGTTGAGGTAACCGGTCGACAGGGTCGAGATGGCCTTGGTGCCGACCATCATGCGAGCGTGCTCGATGATGTCGAACATCTGACGGATGCCCTGGTTCAGCTCGTCGCCGCCGACCATCCAGCCCTTGGCGGGGACACCGTGGCCACCGAAGGTGAGCTCACAGGTGGTCGAGGCCTTGATGCCCATCTTGTGCTCGACGCCCGTGACGAACACGCCGTTGCGCTCACCCAGCTCGCCGGACTCGAAGTCGAAGTGGAACTTCGGCACGAAGAACAGGGACAGGCCCTTGGTGCCCGGCCCGGCGCCCTCGGGGCGCGCCAGGACCAGGTGGAAGATGTTCTCGAACATATCGTCCGAGTCGGCCGAGGTGATGAACCGCTTGACGCCCTCGATGTGCCAGGAGCCGTCGTCCTGCTTGACGGCCTTGGTCCGGCCGGCGCCGACGTCCGAACCGGCGTCGGGCTCGGTGAGCACCATGGTGGCACCCCAGCCGCGCTCGGCGCAGGTGGCGGCCCACTTCTTCTGTTCCTCGGTACCGTTCTCGTAGAGGACGGCGGCGAAGGCCGGGCCGGCCGAGTACATGAACGCGGGGGCGTTGGCACCGAGCATCATCTCGCCGACGGCCCACACCATGGCGCGGGGAGCCGGCATGCCGCCGATCTCGTCGGGCAGACCCATCGACCAGTAGCCGGCGTCGAACCACGCCTTGAACGACTTCTTGAAGTCCTCGGGGATGGAGACCGAGTGGGTCTCCGGGTCGAACACCGGCGGGTTGCGGTCGGCGGAGGCGAAAGACTCGGCGACCGGGCCCTCGGCCAGGGCGGAGACCTCGTCGAGGATGCCCTTGGCGGTCTCGGTGTCCATGTCGCCGAACTCGCCGGCGTCGAGTGCCTCGTTAATGCCAAGGACCTCGAACATGTTGAACTCGAGATCCCGGACGTTGCTCTTGTAGTGACCCATTACGGTCTTCTCCGATCGGAGTGCGTGTCATGGAATTGGTCGCGCCCGAAGAGTCGGTGCTGCTCGCCCACGGGGCCACTGGAACCTACTCGTCGGTAACAACGCCGATGCTAATGCGTTGTCCGCGAACAGTCCAAGGTGAGGGAAGGCTCTGATTCCGCAGGCCACGTCCCTCCGCGGGTTCCCGGGCGGGCTCTTCGGGGCGCCCACGGTGAGGGAGACGGTGGGGCAGAATCACCTCATGGCAGAGATCCAGCGGCGGGCGCCCTCCGCCGTCTCCGTGGTGGGGGCGGCGTTTCGTGTGGTCGAGTGGCAACTCGGGCTGGCCAGGGAGCTGATCCTCCTGCCCGCTCGGGTACTCGCGCTGCTCGACGACGTCGAGGTGGTGGTCGAGCGGATCCAGGACCTGCTCGACGAGGTGAACCGGACCGTGCGGGCGATCGACGGGATCGTCGCCTCCGCGACCAGCACTGTCGACGACGTCCGAACCGCCGTCGCCAGGGCCGACCGGATGATCGACCAGGTGGCCGGCACGGTGACCGACGCGGAGGGGGTGGTGCGTCGGGTGGACGGCACCATCGATTCGGCGGAGGGGGTGGTGCGTCGCGTGGACGTCACCATCGATTCGGCCGAGGGCGTGGTGCGTCGGGTCGATGCCACGATCGACTCCGCGGAGGGCGTGGTCGCGCGGGTCGGCGCGACCGTGGACACCGCGGACGAGCTGGTCCTCGACGCGGGCACGCTCATCGAGCGCGTCGTTCCGCTGCTCGACTTCGCGGACTCGGCGCTGGCCCCCGTCAAACCTGTCGTCGAGGCGCTGCTCGTCGACGCCGAGCTCGACCCCGAGGTCGCGCGCCGCGTCGCGACGCGCCTCACCGAGGTGCTCGTGTGGGCGGATAAGACCGTCTCGCTGCTGGAGCCGATCGCCGACGAGGTCCTCGAGTCGGTCGACCCGGAAGAGATCAAGGCGGTTGTGAAGTTCATCGACCACCTGCCCGCGCTGGGCGAGAGCCTGGAGACCGACATCATGCCGGTGCTCGCCTCGATGGACACGGTCGCGCCGGAGGTCCACCAGATCCTCGAGGTCGCCCAGCAGTGCCTCGAGGCCGTGGCCGGCATCCCGGGCTTCCAACTCCTGCGTCGCCGCGGGGGCGAGAACGGCAAGGCCTGATCGCGCGTCGTTCGAACTGCCTCGCTTGCGCCGCTGGGCCGGGGCCGGTGCAGGGGCCGGCGAAAGGTCACACCTGCTCACGTTATCCCAGGCCGGGCCGCGGAGACACCAGCGTTCGTGACCACTCGTCGAGGAGCAGGGTCTTCAAAGGCGGGGCGGCGGGCCTGGAAACGAACGATGCCCGGCGGTCATCGACGAGCGATGATCCGGGGCGCCCGGCCCGGGTGGGCCCGGAAACGACGAAGGCCCTCCCGGGTGGGAGGGCCTTGTCGGTGTGGAGCCGATGACGGGAATCGAACCCGCGCTGTCTGCTTGGGAAGCAGAAGTTCTACCATTGAACTACATCGGCGATGCCTGCTCGAGGCGGTGTTCAGACTAGCACGAGCCCTGCGTGGCGCAGGGCGCCCGGGTCACTTCTTCCGGGCGGCCTTCCGCTTCGCGCCGGGCGTCATGGGCCGCTTGGGCTGGGCGAGGGAGGCGCGGGGGACGAACCCGAACGCCACGCCGCCGATCACGGCCACCGCGATCGCGCCGATGATCCACGGGGTGACGGAGCCGCCGCTGGTGATCCCCATCAGCACGATGAGCACGCCCACGCCGACGCACACCCACGACCACTGGGTCCAGCGCCAGATGTACTTCGAGGGCTCTTCCCTGATCTCGTCCATGCGCCCATTTCACCACGTCAGCTGCGGTCGGCGCATATCCGCGACGGCTCGAGGGGGTCGTCGCGGTCGGGGTCGCCGCGCGATGTGGCAGGTCTCACGCCGATTCCGGGCGGATCCGGGAAGGAAGCGGCCCCGCCGGACGCTGAACTGGAGGATAGTCCGTTTTGTGCGGACGGTCGCCCGGCGGACGGGCACCGCTGACAGGAGGTGCGTGATGGACGACGTGACGGACCGACCCGTCGCGGAACGCGTGCGGACGGTGCTCGCGCGAGGCGCGTCGGGAACCGTGGGGACGGGGATGCTGCGGCGTCCACTTCGGTCGGCACGGGTCCGTGACGACGGCGTCGTGGTGCTCGTGGTCGACGTCGGCGGGGCGTCGCGCGAGACGGGGGACGCCGCCCGCGTCGCCGCCGCCGGCGCCTCCGCGACCGTCGAGATCGTCGACACCGTCTGTACGGGCCGGTGTCGTGGCTCCGCGCCGCGCCCCTCGTTCTCCGTCGACGGCCGTCCCGCGCCGTGTGGGGGACGTGGGCGGGGTTACGACGACGAGTGCGCGGTCGCCCGCGGCATCGTCACGCTCTCGGGAATCGTGACGGCCTCGTCGGCGGCACGACGGCGCAGGTTGGTCGCGGCGGACGGCGGCGGACCGGACGGGAACGGCGACGTCGGATCGCTCCGGTTGAGCGAGTTGCAGCCGCTGGAGATCAGCTACGTCACGGCGGACGGGGTGCACCTGGTGCCGCGGTCGGACCTCGCCGCGGCGAGCGTCGACCCGATCGCGGTCGACGAGCAGGCGTGGCTGCGCCGGTTGGCCGACGATACGGGTCTGGCCGCGCGCCTCGCGCTGCGCGCCGACCGGCAGATCGCCGGCACGCGACCGTGTCTCGACGGGCATCGACAGCTACGGGATCGACGTGAACATCGGGTCGGTGCACTCCGGCTTCCGCGAGTTCCTGCGGGTGCCGTTCCCGCAGGTCTGTGCCGATACGGACGACGTCCACCGGGCGCTCGCCGAGCTGGCACGGTGACCTGTCACACAAAAGTTTCCTGAAAACCCTTGCTTTTGAGGTAAGCCTTACCTAAGTTCATCGCTGCGGGTAGTCACGTCCCCGCACCCGCTTCCCGTTCCGGCGTCATTCCCTGAGGCGCCGGAACGGGAAACGGGAACCGCGACGACGAGAGGCGAGGGCATGCGATCACTGGTGGGACCCGTACCGGAGCCGGCCGAGCGGGCGAGTTCGGCGCTACGCCGGTGCCCGCGCGCCACCCTCACGTTCGGCTCCGCCACCCCGGCGGTCGCCCTCGTGCACCAGAGCCCCGGGACCGCCGACCTCAGCCTGGTGATCCCGATCGCCGACGCCGCGTCCATCGGGTTCGGTGGGGTCACCGCCCGACTCGAGGTACTCGACGAGATCATCGGGGGAGTGGCCCAGGGTCGCTGCCGCCGCATCGTCGTCGTCGAGGGACGCGTCGAACAGACGGGGACGCGCGCCCAACGGATCACCGCCGCCGACATCGCGCGCGACCTCCCCGACTCCGCCCTCCTGGGCGTCGGATCCGACTCCGCCCTCGTCCGGCTCCGTGCCGACAAGATCGTCCTCACCGACGACGACGGCGTCACCGACATCGCGCCCGACGACCTCGCCACCTCCGGCCCCGACCCGTTCACGGACCTCGAGGGCCACTGGCTCGACCACCTCAACGACCCCCGCTGCCAGGTCGTCCCGCGCATCGCGCTGCGCGTCTGCCGGTGCCTGCCCGCCGTGCGGCCCCTGCTCATCGGCATCGACCGCGCCGGCGTGGACATCGAGCTCGTCGACCGCGAGGGCCGGATCCGCCGCGAGCGACTGCCGTTCGCGGAGGCGTGCACGGGCGTCGCCGAGCTCGGCACCCAGCTCCGTCTGCTCGCGGGGGGCGCCCGGTACCCTCAGGACCGTGCTGCTCTCCGACCGTGACCTCCGCGCCGAGCTCGCCGACGGGCGACTGGGCATCGACCCCCTCGACCCCGCGCTGATCCAGCCGTCGAGCATCGATGTCCGTCTCGACCGGCTGTTCCGTGTCTTCAACAACTCGCGCTACACCCATATCGACCCGGCGCTGCAGCAGGACGAGCTGACCGAACTGGTCGAGGTCGCCGACGGCGATCCCTTCGTCCTGCACCCCGGCGAATTCGTCCTCGGCGCGACCCTCGAACGGCTCGCCCTGCCGGACGACCTCGCCGGCCGGCTCGAGGGCAAGTCCTCCCTCGGCCGCCTCGGCCTGCTCACCCATTCCACCGCCGGGTTCATCGATCCCGGCTTCGACGGGCACATCACCCTCGAGCTGTCGAACGTCGCGAACCTGCCCATCACCCTGTGGCCCGGGATGAAGATCGGCCAGCTGTGCCTGTTCCGGCTCTCCAGTCCCGCCGAGACCCCGTACGGAAGCGCGAGCGTGGGGTCCAAGTACCAGGGCCAGCGCGGACCGACCGCGTCGAAGGCGTACCTCAACTTCCGCTGAGCCGGGCTCTGCCGCGAGCCGTGCGGCGCGTACCACCCGGGGCGTGCGGCGCGCACTACTCCACCATCGTTCACCAGCGCGTTCCCACCGCGACGCGTTGACGCGGTAGAACGGCGCCATGCGTATGACCGTGTTCGGGACCGGATACCTCGGCGCCACCCACGCCGCCTGCATGGCCGAGCTGGGCCACGAGGTGCTGGGGGTGGACGTCGACGAGGCCAAGATCGAGCGGCTGCGCCGCGGTGAGGTGCCGTTCTACGAGCCGGGTCTGCCGGAAATCCTGCTGCGGCACGTCGAGTCGGGTCGGTTGCGGTTCACCACCGACTACGCCGAGGCCGCCGAGTTCGCGAACCTGCACTTCATCGGGGTGGGCACGCCCCAGCGCAAGGGCGAGTTCGCCGCCGACACCACCTATGTCGAGGACGTGGTGACCCGGCTGGTGCCGCTGCTCACCTCTGACGCGGTGCTGGTGGGCAAGTCGACGGTGCCGGTGGGTACGGCGGCGCGGTTGCAGGGGATCGCGGACTGGCACGCCCGGGACGGGGTGCGCGCGGAGGTGGTGTGGAACCCGGAGTTCCTGCGTGAGGGTTTCGCGGTGGCCGACACTCTGACACCGGACCGGATCGTGATCGGGTTGCCCGGCGGGCCGGACGAGCAGGGGTTCGCCCGTGAGCTGGTCGAGCAGGCCTACGCGCCGATCCTCGAGTCGGATCCGTGTCCGGTGATCGTGACGGACCTGGCGACCTCGGAACTGGTGAAGGTGAGCGCGAACGCGTTCCTGGCGACCAAGATCAGCTTCATCAACGCCGTGTCGGAGGTGTGTGAGGCCGCCGGCGCCGACGTGACGGTGCTGGCCGATGCGATCGGTATGGATCCGCGGATCGGGCGGCGGTTCCTCAACGCCGGGCTCGGGTTCGGCGGGGGCTGTCTGCCCAAGGACATCCGCGCGTTCATGGCGCGTGCCGGGGAGCTGGGCGCGGACGAGGCGATGACGTTCCTGCGGGAGGTCGACTCGATCAACATGCGGCGCCGGGAGCGGATGGTGGACCTGACCGTCGAGGCGTGCGGCGGCACGGTCATCGGCAAGACCGTCGCGGTGCTGGGTGCGGCGTTCAAGCCGAACTCCGACGACGTGCGTGATTCGCCGGCGTTGAATGTGGCGGGGATGCTGTCTCTGAAGGGCGCGAGCGCGGTGGTGTACGACCCGCAGGCGCTGGACAACGCCCGGGCCCTGTTCCCGACCCTGACTTACGCCGAGTCCGCCCTGGCGGCGTGCGAGGGCGCGGACGTGGTGTTGGTGGCCACCGAGTGGGCCGAGTTCGTGGAGCTGGACCCGGTCGCGGTCGCCGAGGTGGCGCGGGGCCGGATCCTGCTGGACGGGCGCAACTGCATGCCCGCCGAGCGTTGGCGCGAGGCCGGCTGGACCTACCGCGCACTGGGCCGCGGCGTCCCCACGGTCGTCGGTGCCGGATTCGGCGGGTCTGCGGGAGCCGCCGGGGCTGCGGGAGCCGGATATGCCGCTGGTGCGGGCCACGCTGCGGGCGCGGGTCCGGCCGGGGGCGCAGTCTCGCGCCCGGGAGGCACCGACGCCCTGCCGCCCGTCGGGCTCGCGGTCGACCCGGCCGCCGCACACCGCGCACCGACCGTCTGACCGACTGGCGGTGGTCCGGCGGTGAGGTCGCCCTGCGGGTTACTGGCGGTAGGACGCCAGGAAGTTGCCGATCCGCTCGATGGCCACGCCCAGATCCCGCGCCGCGGGCAGGGTGACCACCCGGAAGTGGTCCGGGTTCGGCCAGTTGAAGCCGGTGCCCTGCGTGACGAGGATCCGCTCCCGCTCGAGGAGGTCGAGGGCGAACAACCGGTCGTCGTGGATCTCGTGTACCTCGGGGTCCAGCCGCGGGAAGACGTAGAGCGCGCCCATCGGCCGGACGCAGCTCACACCGGGGATCGAGTTCAGCTTCTCCCACGCGATGCCGCGCTGCTCGTGCAGTCGCCCGCCGGGCTCGATCAGCTCGTTGATCGACTGGTAGCCGCCTAGCGCGACCTGAATGGCGTGCTGTGCGGGCACGTTCGGGCACAGTCGCGTCGAGGCCAGGAGTTCGAGACCCTCGAGGAACCCCGCGGCGTGGGCCTTGGGGCCGGTGATCGCGACCCAGCCGGCCCGGTACCCCGCCACGCGGTACGTCTTGGATAACCCGTTGAACGTGAGCACCAGCAGGTCGTGCGCCAGCGTCGCGATCGAGGTGTGCTGGGCCTCGTCGTAGACGATCCGGTCGTAGATCTCGTCGGCCAGGATGAGCAGGCTGTGCTCCCGCGCGAGGTCGACGATCCCCTGCAGGACCTCTCGCGAGTAGACCGCGCCGGTCGGGTTGTTGGGGTTGATCACCACGATGGCCTTGGTGCGGGGGGTGATCTTGGAGGCGATGTCCTCCAGCGACGGGTTCCAGTCGTTGTCCTCGTCCGCGAGGTAGTGGACCGGCTTGCCGCCCGCGAGCGAGGTCATCGCGGTCCACAGCGGGTAGTCCGGGGCCGGGATGAGGACCTCGTCGCCGTCGTCGAGAAGCGCCTGCATGGTCATCGTGATGAGCTCGGAGACCCCGTTGCCGAGGTAGATGTCCTCGACGTCCAGGTGGGGGAAGTCGGGGACGAGCTCGTAGCGCGTGAAGATCGCGCGGCGGGCCGAGAGGATGCCCTTGGACTCCGAGTAACCCTGCGCGTGCGGGAGTGCGGCGATCATGTCCCGCATGATCACGTCCGGCGCCTCGAACCCGAACGGCGCGGGGTTGCCGATGTTGAGCTTGAGGATGCGGTGCCCCTCCGCCTCGAGCTGGTTGGCCCGGGCGAGCACCGGCCCGCGGATCTCGTAGAGGACGTCCTTGAGCTTGGAAGACTGGTCGAGCGTGCGCGGCTGGCGGAGCGTGCGTCCCGTGGTCTCAGGAGTCATACCTGCTGATTGTGCCACCCGCCTCCTCGTGCCCGGCGCCACATGCCCTGTCGGAGGAGGAGTCGTCGGTCGTAGGCGGATCGCTGCGGTCAGATCCCGTACCGGAGGTCGATGATCGCCGGGATCTCGGAGTCCGGAAGAAGGTCGTCGGGATGTTCCACAGAGAGGAAGTCAACGCACTCGCGCTCGCGCGGACACAGTGAGTAAGGCTGCGAGTCGATCGACAGCCCGGTGAGTTGACGTAGCCGACGGACCTCGCCTCGTACCGTGGTGGTGGCGGTCGGATCCTCGTAGAGGGCTTCAGACAGCGCCCGCGCAGACCACGCCTCGCGGGAGGCCAACAGGGCCAAGAGTTCGGCCCGCCGGGGCGTGAGCGGAATCGAGGTCCCGTCCGCCCGGATCACGGCCGGTTTCCACCCGAGCAGCCGGATCGCGGTGACAGGGTTGGACCGGGCGGCCGGGTCGTGGCCGGGTTCGTGGGCGGCGTCGTCGTGCCCCGGGCCGGCGGCCGTGCCGGGGGACGACGGTAGCGCGGCGAGCAGAGACTCGGCGAGTCGCGCGCCGCAGCGCACCAGCGCGGCGGTCTCCATCGACGAGAACCGCAGTGGGTGGGACACGTCGAGGACCCCGATGATCCGTCCCCGCGGATCCCTGATCGGACTCGCGGTGCACGTCCAGCCGTGGTGGGCGCGGACGAAGTGCTCGCCCGCGGTGGCGTGGGTGAGGGCCCCGGATTCGAGAGCCAGCGAGATGCCGTTGGCGCCGATGCCCCTCTCGGACCAGTCCGCGCCCTCCGCGAACGCGATCGAGTCCGCGCGGCGCAACGTCTGTGCGCTGCCCGCGCGCCACAGCACGCGCCCCCGGGTGTCGGAGACGACGACGAGGTGGCGCCCGGCCGCCGAGGTGTCCGCCACCGATGCGACGACCTCCGCCGCGACCGGGTGCAGCGGCGTCATCTCGCGTGCGGTCGCGAGCTCGTCCTGCGACAGAAAGCTGCGGGGGGCCTGCTGGTCGGGGGAGATGCCCGCGTCCCCGCTGCGTTGCCAGGCGCGCAGCACGCGCGCGTCCAGGCCGGGCGGCTTTCCGCCGGACAGCGCGATCTCGTGGGCCTCGATCGACCGGGCCGCGAAGGTCTTCGGGTCGGAGAACCGCAACGTCGGGTGCAACGACATTGCCACCCCCTCGGGAACACAGTGTGATCTACGTCATGAAAAACGCTACAGCACACCGAAGGAGTGGTCATGACACAGACAGCGCAAGCACCCGCCCGAGCCGGCAGCGCCGATCGGGCCGTCGAGACGTGGCTGGCAAAGTTCGGCGAGGCGCTGCGTGCAGGCGACATCGAGCGTGCGGCCGACATGTTCGAGGCCGAGGGCTTCTGGCGTGACTTCGTGTCCTTCACCTGGAACCTGCGGACCCTCGAGGGGCGCGATGAGATCCGGGACATGCTCGAAACCCAACTGGCCGCCGTCGCGCCGGACGGATGGGCGCTGGCCGAGCCGGCGACCGAGGCCGACGGGGTGACCGAGGCGTGGATCACTTTCGAGACCGCGGCGGGCCGCGGCTGGGGTCATCTCCGGCTGCGCGACGGCCGCGCGTGGACCCTTCTCACCACGCTGCAGGAACTCAAGGGGCACGAAGAGAAGAAGGGCCGCGACCGTGACAAGGGCGTCGAGCACGTCATCCGCCGTGGACGCCGGACCTGGCTCGAGCAACAGACCGAGCGGAGGGAATCGCTCGGTTACACCGAGCAGCCCTACGCGGTGATCATCGGCGGCGGACAGGGCGGTATCGGCCTCGCGGCCCGGCTCAAGCGGCTCGGTGTGCCGACGATCGTGGTCGAGAAGAACGAGCGCGCCGGCGACTCGTGGCGCAAGCGCTACAAGTCGCTGCACCTGCACGACCCGGTCTGGTACGACCACCTGCCCTACATCCCGTTCCCGGACGACTGGCCGGTGTTCCCCGCCAAGGACAAGGTGGGCGACTGGCTGGAGCACTACACGGCGATCATGGACCTCGACTACTGGTCCGGTACGCAGTGCCTGGGCGCCGAGTTCGACGAGCAGGACGGGACCTGGCGCGTCCGGGTCGACCGGCGGGGCGAGGAGATCGAGCTCAGGCCGACCCAGCTGATCTTTGCGCTCGGGGTGTCCGGCTACCCCAACATCCCGCACTTCGCCGGCGCCGAGGAGTTCACCGGCGACCAGTGGCACTCGTCCGAGTTCACCGGCGAGGACGACGTCGAGGGCAAGCGGGCCGTGGTGATCGGCTCGAACAATTCCGCCCACGACATCTGCGCTGCCCTCTGGGATCACGGTGCGGACGTGACGATGGTCCAGCGCTCGTCCACCCACATCTCACGGAGCGAGTCCCTGATGTCGCTCGCGCTCGGGCCGCTCTACTCGGAGGAGGCGCTCGAGGCCG
The DNA here is from genome assembly GCF_036287335.1 of Dietzia maris. NCBI lineage: Bacteria > Bacillati > Actinomycetota > Actinomycetes > Mycobacteriales > Dietziaceae > Dietzia > Dietzia maris. The sequence continues at coordinate 3,042,637 of NZ_CP143053.1, read as the reverse complement.
GCGTGACCACCGAGAAGGCGGACATGTTGTTCGCCTCCTGGCCCTACCGGCTGCTGCCGGACGCGCAGATCCCCGTCTACGACCAGATGGCGGAGAAGGACGCGGAGTTCTACGGCAAGCTCCGGGACATAGGGTTCGATCTCGACTTCGGCGAGGACGGGTCGGGCCTGTTCCTGAAGTACCTCCGGCGCGGCTCCGGGTACTACATCGACGTGGGTGCCAGCCAGCTCCTGATCGACGGGGAGGTGGCTCTCGAACGCGGGCAGGTGACGCGGATCCTTCCTGACGGCGTCGAGCTCGACGGCGAGCGCGTGCTGCCCGCCGACCTGATCGTCTACGCCACCGGGTACGGCTCGATGAACCAGTGGCTGGTGGACCTGGTGTCCCAGGAGGTCGCGGATCAGGTCGGAAAGGTGTGGGGCTACGGCTCCGACACCACGCGCGATCCGGGTCCGTGGGAGGGGGAGCTGCGCAACATGTGGAAGCCGACCAACGTGAAGCAGTTGTGGATCCATGGCGGGAATCTGCACCAGTCGCGCCACTACTCCAAGTACCTCGCGCTGCAGCTCAAGGCGCGGATGGAGGGCATCCCGACGCCGGTGTACCGGGTCCAGGAGACGCACCACACCTGCTGACCGGCAATTGGTCTCTTCCGCGCGAGGCGAAATAGACCGCGGCCCGTGATCAGCTCTGTGATCACGGGCCGCGAGGGCTTTCGGCGGGGGTCAGCCCAGGGACAGGCCGTAGCCGCCGGACTTCTTCGCCTTGGGGATGGCACCGCCCTTGGCGGGCGCCGACGCGTCGGCACCGGAATCGGTGCCCTGCCCCTCGGCCTTGTCGGTCGCCGACGGCTCGGTCGCGGACGCCTCAGTCGCCTCGGTGAGGGCGTCCTCGGCAGCCGTCTCCTCGGTGGCCGGCTTCTCGGCAGCGGGCTCCGCGTCAGTCGGTGCGGCGGCCGGGGCCTTCGCGGCGGCCTTCGGCGCGCCGGGCGCCTTGGGCGCACCCGGCGCCTTGGCGCCGCCCTTGAGCCCGAGGCCGACCGTCGGCTTGGCGGTAGCGGACGTCCCGGTTTCGGTCGGCGCGGACTCGGCGGGAGCGGCCTGCGCAGCCGCCGACTCGCCCGCGGACGGCTCAGCGGCCGCGGCCTTCGCACCACCGGGGGCCTTGGCCCCGCCCGGAGCCTTGGCGCCGCCGGGGGCCTTCGCCTTGCCTCCGCCGAGCGTGAGCCCGCCCGACCTGGGAGCGCCGGCGCTGGCCTTGGGCGCGCCCGAGGTGGCCGGAGCCGAACCCTGGGCGGCCTCGCGCGTCTCCTCGGTGCGCTCGGCGTCCTTCACCGCGGACTGCTCCTCGACCGCGGCGGCGCCGGCCGTCGCGGTACCGGGTGCCTTGGCTCCGCCCGGCGCCTTCGCCCCACCGGGGGCCTTCGCGCCGCCCGGGGCCTTGCCGCCACCAAGCTTGAGGCCACCCGACTTGGGCGCGCCCTTCGAGTCGGCGGCCGACGGCCCGGCCTCCGCGGCGCTGACCGTGCCACCGGAACCGGCGGCCGCGACCTCCGCGCCCTCGCCCTCGTCGATGACGGCGTTGTCGGGGGCGGCCTCGGCGGTCTTCGGCTCGGCGGGAGCAGCAGCCGACGCACGCTCGGCTTCGGCGGCGTCGCGCTCGGCCTGCTCGGCCTCCTTCTCCGCGGTCGTCTTCTCCCGCTTGGGCTGCTCGAGCCACTGGGGCTCGCGGGGATCGGGCAGACCGCCGTCACGGGAGATGGACTCCAGCAGCAGCTGGGAGACGTCCACGACCTCGACCTGGCCCTCGAGATCGGTGCCGTCGGTCTGGGCGGTGGCACCGTCGGAGAGCATCACGCGGCAGAACGGGCAGCCCGTGGCGATCTTCGAGGGCGAGGTCGACAGCGCCTCGTCGACGCGGTCGATGTTGATGCGCTTGCCGACCGTCTCCTCCATCCACATGCGCGCGCCACCGGCGCCACAGCACATGGAGCGCTGGCCGTGGCGCGGCATCTCCTTGAGGGTGACGCCCGAGCCGTCCATGAGCTCACGCGGGGCCTCGTACACCTGGTTGTGGCGGCCGAGGTAGCACGGGTCGTGGTAGGTCACGTTGCCGTCGATCGGTGCGACCGGGATGAGGCGCTTCTCCCGCACGAGGCGGTTGAGCAGCTGGGTGTGGTGGACCACCTGGTACTCGCCGCCGAGCGGTCCGTACTCGTTCTTCAGTGTGTTGAGGCAGTGCGCACAGGTCACGACGACCTTGCGGTGCGACGTGGGCACGCCGTCGAACGCGTTGTTCAGCGTCTCGATGTTCTGCTCGGCGAGCATCTGGAACAGGAACTCGTTGCCCGCGCGGCGGGCCGAGTCACCGTTGCAGGTCTCGCCCTGACCGAGCACCGCGAACTTCACACCGGCGGTGTGCAGCAGGGTGGCGACCGCCTGGGTGGTCTTCTTGGCGCGGTCCTCGAAGGCGCCGGCGCAGCCGACCCAGAACAGGTACTCGGTGTCGCCGAAGTCCTCGACGTCCTTGCCGATCACCGGGATGTCGAAGTCGAGGGCGTTCATCCACTCGTCACGACCGGAGTTGTTCTGGCCCCAGGGGTTGCCCTTGTTCTCGAGGTTCTTGAACAGGCCGGCGAGCTCGGTCGGGAACTCCGACTCGATGAGCACCTGGTAGCGGCGCATGTCGATGAAGTGGTCGACGTGCTCGATGTCCACCGGGCACTGCTCGACGCAGGCGCCACAGGTGGTGCAGGACCACAGTGCCTCGGGGTCGATGATGCCGGCGGCCGTCGGGTCGTCGGACACGTCGGCGGTGGTGTGGCCGACCAGGGGACGCTGGGCCTCGAGGCGGGCGGCCTCGGGGATCTTGGCCAGCTTGGCCTCGTCCGGGTTGCCGTCGGCGTCGACCAGGCCGGTCTCCTCGCCCATGGTGGTCTGACCACCGGCGAGCAGGTAGGGGGCCTTCGCCGTCGCGTGGTCGCGCAGCGACATGATCATGAGCTTCGGGCTCAGGGGCTTACCCGTGTTCCAGGCGGGGCACTGCTCCTGGCAGCGGCCACACTCAGTGCAGGTGGTGAAGTCCAGCCAGCCCTTCCACGAGAAGTCCTCGATGGCGCCCGCGCCGAGCTTGGGCTCGAAGTCCTCGTCCTCCTCGGTGAGCTCCTCGACCTTCTCCATGGTCAGCGGGACGCCGTCCATGGTCATGGGCTTGAGGGCGCCCAGCGCGGTGCGGCCGTCGGCCTCGCGCTTGAAGTAGATGTTGAAGAACGCGGAGAAGCGGTGCCAGGCGACGCCCCACGTGATGTTGCGGCCCACGACGTACAGCCAGATCATGCCGGTGAGCAGCTTGACCAGCGCGAAGATCGAGACCATCAGCTCGTTGGCGGGCAGGATGGTCGAGAGCGGGCCGGAGACCCAGTCGGTGGCCCAGTGGAAATCCTGGCCGTCGGCGCGGTAGAGCGCGAGCTTGCCGGCCTTGACGAAGATCATGCCCAGGCCCTCGAGGAGCACGACGGTCTCGACGAAGTAGGCGGCCTTGCGGTCGGAGCCGACGAAGCGGTTGAGACCGCGGCGCTGGTTGACCTGGCGGATGATGATCAGCGCAATGATGCCGATGACGGTGCCCAGGCCGAGGATCTCGTCGATGACGTGGTACCAGGACTGCTCGGACAGCCAGGGCCAGCCGCCGCGTGGGTTGAACGTCTGGATGTACGCCTCGAACCAGACGATCGATCCGAGCAGGAAGCCCACCATGACGAACCAGTGGAAGAAGCCCACCGAGCGCTTACGCGCCATCCGGGTGTGGGCGCCCACCTCGACGATGACATTCTTGAGCCGGGGCAGGATCGGCCGGAAACGGTCGAATCCGTCCTTCTGTCCCAGGAAGAGGCCGCGCACCATGCGGGTGACGCCGCCGATGAACGAGGCCCAGCAGAACAGACTGAGCAGGACGCCGATCGTCCCGAGTGTGATGGTCACGCCTGACATGGTTCGCGGCCTTTCGTCGCACTTCTCGACGCACGAGCACTCATAGACCCTGTGGGCGCCCGTCGACTGTGTCGAGGTCAAAGGTAAGCCACGCGGGCCCCGCATGCCGAGTTGAGGCTGCCCTAACCGGAGCAGGCTCCACTCGCAGGCGGGGCCCGCGTGGTTCGTATAGATGGTCAGCTGGTGCACACAGGTGGTCAGCGGGTGCGCAGCGTCAGCCCGGGATGTGCGGCCAGGACGTCGTCGATCGGGACCGCCGACAGCCGCGGGGTGAACCCGGCGGCGCGGGCGACGGTGTCCGCGTTGGCGCACGTGCCGGTGTCGGCGACGTTGGACGCGCTCGAGATGCCCAGGGCGCGGTCGCCGGAGAAGACGACTCCGCCGCTGTCGCCGGGCAGGGCGCACAGGTCGACGGTGAACGCGCCTTCGATGGTGCGGGTGCCGGCGACGTCGATCTGGGCCCCGACCTGGGAGATGGTGCCGCAGGAGAAGCCGGTGCGGAACCCGGTCTTGCAGGCCTTCTGGCCCACGACCGGCGCCGCCGTGCCGACGATCGCCTGGGTGCTGCCGTCCCCGGTGCCGACGAGATTGGTGCGGAACCGGTCCGCGGCGTCCTCGTCGACCGCGATCAGCGCGGTGTCGACGCCCTCGCGCTGCGTACCGGTCATCGTGCCGAACTCCTCGCCGTCGGCCAGGGCCGCGCGGGTGCCGTCGGCGCCGGCGCAGTGGGCGGCGGTGACGACGACGGGCTTGCCGTCGAGCTCCCCGTTGAAACCGGTGGAGCACTCGAGGACGCCGTCCGGGACGCGCACCTGGTACGCGGTACCGCCCACGACCGGACCCGCGGGGGCGGGCACGGACTGGATGGCGCGGCGTCGGTCCTCCGGCACCGGGGTGGCCTGCGCGGGCACGGTCTCGTTCATGCCGTCGATGATCGAGCCGGTTCCGGGGGTCAGTCCGGCGAGCAGGTCGACGACCGTGCGGAGCGGACCCTCGGGGATGAGGCCGGCCTCGTTGAGGAGGCCGAGGCTGCCGAGCGATCCCGATCCGCCGGCCCCGCTGCCCGGCGCCGACTGGGCGTCGAGCCGCTCGCCGGTGGCGGCGCCCGTGCGGGTGGTGGCCGGCTCGAGTCCGTCGACGGTGGGCGTCCCCTCGGACTGCCCGTCGCCCTCGCTGCCGAACGGCGCGGTGTCCCACCGGGGGTCGGGCGCCTCGATCATGTCGATCTCGGCGAGATCGCGGAGCCGGGCGTCGAGGTTGCCCAGCTCGGCCGCCTCGCCGCCACGAGTGGTGACGACGACGGCGTTGCGGGCGGGGTCGACGCGTATGGCGGTGACGAGCTCCTGCAGGTTCTCGGGCATGCCCTCGACGACCTTGCGCACCTGTCGTTCGCGGGCGTCGAGCTCGGCTGTGGTGAGCGCCACGTCCTGCACGGTGAACCCGGCCTCGGTGGCCTCCGACCGGAGGCGGTCGCCGGCCGGACCGGCGACGACGCCGACCAGGCCGGTGCCCTCGTCGTCCAGCCACACGCCGCCGAACGCGTCGCGGAACTGCTGCTCCCAGTGGGGCCGCGCCTCGGCGAGGCGCTCGCCGATGCCGGCCTGGGCCAGGAACTGCTCAGGGGTGAGGCCCAGGTCGCGACGCAGTGCCTCGACGAGCGAGGTCAGCTGCGGTGCGAGCGCGTCGGCCAGGACGGGGAGTGCCTGCGCCTCGGCGGGCTGCGCGGCGGCGGGTGCGGGTGCGGGGGGCGTGGCGGAGGGGATCGCGCCGGCGGGCGACGCGGTGACCGCCAGCGCCGCTGCGGCGGCGACGGCGGCGAGTGTCGAGGTGATGCGCATGATGGCCTTCCGTGATGCACAGATGGACGACCGCTGGTCGACCGATCGCGGCTCGGGATGTTGCCGGTGAGATTACGGATCTGTGATTAGTGAGTCCAGTGTGACACGTGTGATTAGTGAGAATCGTCTGGCGGTTTTCGCCAGGGGAGGGGAGTCGGAGGATCGCGGACCCTGCCGCTAGGCTGCCTCTTCGGCAACGACGCATGCGTCATCACCAAAGACTTATCGACCGGAGGTCCCATGTCCGACGCTGACGCCGCACTACATGACGCGCTGGAGACCGTGGTGCGACGCAATCCCGGACAGCACCTCTTCCGGCAGGCTGTCCACGAGGTGCTGGAGTCGCTCGCGCCCGTGGTCAAGCAGCACCCCGAGTACGTCGAGGGCGGGATCCTCAAGCGGATCATCGAGCCGGAGCGCGTGATCGCCTTCCGTGTCCCGTGGGTCGACGACAACGGGGTCGTCCAGGTCAACCGCGGTTTCCGTGTGCAGTTCAGCTCCGACCTCGGCCCGTACAAGGGCGGCCTGCGTTTCCACAGGTCCGTGGACGAGGACACCCTGAAGTTCCTCGGCTTCGAGCAGGTCTTCAAGAACGCCCTCACCGGCCTCGGCCTGGGCGGCGGCAAGGGTGGCTCCGACTTCGACCCGCACGACAAGAGCGACGCGGAGGTCATGCGCTTCTGCCAGTCGTTCATGGCCGAGCTCGCGCATCACATCGGCGCGGACCTCGACGTTCCCGCGGGCGACATCGGCGTCGGCGGCCGCGAGATCGGTTACCTGTACGGGCAGTACCGCAGGATCACCGGTCGCAACGAGGCGGGCGTTCTCACCGGCAAGGGTGTCGGGTACGGCGGGTCGTGGGCCCGCACCGAGGCGACCGGCTACGGGCTCGTCTACTTCGTGCGCGAGATGCTCCGCGACACCGAGTACAGCCTCGAGGGCTCGCGCGTGGTGGTCTCCGGTTCCGGCAACGTCGCGATCTATGCCGCCAAGAAGGCCGCCCAGCTCGGCGCGACCGTCGTGGCCTGCTCGGACAGCCAGGGCTACATCCTCGACGAGGACGGGCTGGACCTGGACCTGCTCTCCGACATCAAGGACGTGCGTCGCGCACGCCTCACGGCGTACGCCGAGGAGCGCGGCAACTGCACATACGTCGAGGGGCGGACGGTGTGGGAGGTCGAGTGCGACATCGCACTGCCCTGTGCCACCCAGAACGAGCTCGACGGCGACGCGGCCAGGCTGCTGGCGGACAACGGGTGCCGGGTGATCGCGGAGGGTGCCAACATGCCGTGCACCGAGGAGGCCGTGGAGGTCATCCACGAGCGGGGCATCCTGTTCGGGCCCGCCAAGGCCGCCAACGCGGGCGGTGTGGCCACCAGCGGTCTCGAGATGCGGCAGAACGCCGGGCGTCTGCAGTGGGATTTCGAGCGCGTGGACTCCGAGCTCGACCGGATCATGACCACCATCCACGCCACCGCGGCCGCGACCGCCGAGGAGTACGGCGCCCCGGGTGACCTCGTCGCCGGCGCCAACATCGCCGCGTTCCGCAAGGTCGCCGACGCCATGCTCGCCCAGGGCGTGATCTAGACCGGGGAGTGCGCCGGCGCAGGGGGCGATCGCCCGGTGCCGGCGGACGGTGCACCTCGTCGTTGTCGCTTCTTCTCTTCTCTTTTTCTTCTCTCCATGACCCGAGCGTTCCGGACGCCTCCGCCCACCGCGGGGTGCCGGGACGCTCTCGTCGTTGAGTTCGACCGACTCATCTTTCACTGTGAGTTGACTCACTCCGGGAATGGATGCTCCGGGCCGCGGGTTGTACGGGGCGACAAACCTCAGCGCACCAGACTCAAGTCGGGTTGACTCCGCCGGTGGCCGGAAGGCAGGCTGGAGTCGGGCGGCTCGGACCTTGAGTCGGGTCCACTAAAGACGAGTTCACACTCGCGAAGCAGAGAAGGAGATCACCATGGGACGTGCAGTCGGTATCGACCTCGGCACCACCAACTCGTGCGTCGCCGTCCTCGAGGGCGGCGAGGCCAACGTCATCGCCAACGCCGAGGGGTCGCGCACGACCCCCTCGGTGGTCGCGTTCGCCAAGAACGGCGAGGTCCTCGTGGGTCAGCCCGCGAAGAACCAGGCCGTCACCAACGTCGACCGCACCATCCGCTCGGTCAAGCGCCACATCGGCACCGAGTGGAAGTCCAGCGACATCGACGGCAAGAACTACACCCCGCAAGAGATCAGCGCCCGCATTCTTCAGAAGCTCAAGCGGGACGCCGAGTCCTACCTCGGTGAGGACGTCACCGACGCCGTCATCACCGTGCCGGCCTACTTCAACGACGCCCAGCGTCAGGCCACCAAGGACGCCGGCCAGATCGCCGGTCTCAACGTCCTGCGCATCGTCAACGAGCCCACCGCGGCCGCCCTGGCCTACGGCCTCGACAAGGGTGACAAGGAGCAGACCATCCTGGTCTTCGACCTCGGTGGCGGTACCTTCGACGTCTCCCTGCTCGACATCGGCGACGGCGTCGTCGAGGTCCGCGCGACCTCCGGCGACAACCACCTCGGTGGCGACGACTGGGACCAGCGGATCGTCGACTGGCTGGTCGACAAGTTCAAGGCGCAGAACGGCATCGACCTGACCAAGGACAAGATGGCGCTCCAGCGTCTGCGTGAGGCCGCCGAGAAGGCCAAGATCGAACTGTCCTCGAGCCAGTCCACCTCGATCAACCTGCCGTACATCACTGTGGACGCGGACAAGAACCCGCTGTTCCTCGACGAGACCCTCTCGCGCGCCGAGTTCCAGCGCATCACACAGGACCTGCTCGACCGCTGCCGCCAGCCGTTCCAGGCCGTCATCAAGGACGCCGGCATCTCGGTCTCGCAGATAGACCACGTCGTGCTCGTCGGCGGCTCGACCCGTATGCCGGCCGTGTCCGACCTGGTCAAGGAGCTCACCGGCGGCAAGGAGCCCAACAAGGGTGTCAACCCGGACGAGGTCGTCGCCGTGGGCGCCGCCCTCCAGGCCGGCGTGCTCCGCGGTGAGGTCAAGGACGTGCTCCTGCTCGACGTGACCCCGCTGTCGCTGGGCATCGAGACCAAGGGTGGCGTCATGACCAAGCTCATCGAGCGCAACACCACCATCCCGACCAAGCGGTCCGAGACCTTCACCACGGCCGACGACAACCAGCCGTCCGTGCAGATCCAGGTCTTCCAGGGTGAGCGCGAGATGGCCGCGCAGAACAAGCTGCTCGGCTCCTTCGAGCTCGCCGGCATCGCCCCGGCGCCGCGCGGCGTGCCGCAGATCGAGGTCACCTTCGACATCGACGCCAACGGCATCGTCCACGTCACCGCGAAGGACAAGGGCACCGGCAAGGAGAACACGATCATCATCCAGGAGGGCTCCGGCCTCTCCAAGGAGGAGATCGACCAGATGATCAAGGACGCCGAGGAGCACGCCGCCGAGGACGCCAAGCGTCGCGAGGAGGCGGACGCCCGCAACCAGGCGGAGTCCACGATCTACCAGACGGAGAAGTTCGTCTCGGAGAACGAGGACAAGATCCCGGCTGACAAGAAGGAGTCCCTCCAGGCCGCGATCGCCGACGCCAAGACCGCGCTCGAGGGCTCGGACGTCGACGCGATCAAGTCCGCGGTGGAGAAGGTCAACACCGAGGCCCAGGCCGTCGGACAGGCGATCTACGAGGCCTCCGCGGCCGAGGGTGCAGAGGCCGGCGACGCCACGACCGGTGACGCGGCCGACGACGACGTCGTCGACGCCGAGGTGGTCGACGAGGACGGGCCCGCCGGGCCGAATGCGGGTGAGTCCAAGTGAGCCGCCCCGAGGAGAGCGACGCCGCCGAGACCGCCGCGTGGGCCGGCGCTGACGACGAGGGGCAGCGCGCCACGGAGACCGTGGAGGCCGAGGTCGTCGACGAGGGCGCCGCTCCCGCCGACGGCCCGGCCGCGGCCGGCGCGGCCGCCCCCACCGACGGCACCGAGGCCGATGACGGCGGGGACGACGATCCGACGTCGGCGCTGCAGGCGCAGCTCGACGAGCGGACCGCGGACCTGCAGCGGGTGTCGGCGGAGTTCGCCAACTACCGCCGCCGCGTCGAGCGCGACCGCCAGTCGATCATCGACACCGCCAAGGGATCGGTGCTCACCGAACTGCTGGGGATCGTCGACGACCTCGACCGGGCCCGTGAGCACGGTGACCTGGAGGAGGGGCCGCTCAAGGTCTTCGCCGACAAGGTCCACGCGCTGCTGGCCTCCCAGGGTGTCGAGGCCTTCGGCGAGGAGGGCGACGCGTTTGACCCCGCCATCCACGAGGCCGTGCAGGACGAGTCCGACGGTTCCGAGCCGGTCCTCGGCACGATCCTGCGCAAGGGCTACCGCCACGGTGAGCGGACCCTGCGGACGGCGATGGTGATCGTCCGCTGAGCCACCCGGCTCACACCCGGCGTGCGGGCGCGGACCGACCACGGGTCGACAGGCCGCGCCCGCACGCCGACCCGGCCCCGGCCGCGCCGGGGAACCTGAGAGAATACGAGATCTGAGGAAAGGAGGCGTCTGGTGAGTCAGCGCGAATGGGTCGAGAAGGATTACTACGCCGAACTGGGCGTCTCCAAGACCGCCAGCCAGGACGACATCCGCAAGGCATACCGCAAGCTCGCCCGCGAGTATCACCCCGACTCCAACCCCGGCAACGCGGCCGCAGAGGACAAGTTCAAGCGGATCAGCGAGGCCAACGACGTCATCGGCGACCCCGCGAAGCGCAAGGAGTACGACGCGTTCCGCGCGCAGGTCTCCTCCGGCGGATTCAGCGGCTTCGCCCCCGGCGGCGGCAGCTACACCACCACGAGCGACTTCGACCTCGGTGACCTGTTCGGTGGGGGCGGGCCCGGCGGCGCCGGCGGATTCTCCGACCTCTTCGGCGGCCTGTTCAACCAGGCCCGAGGGGGCGGCAGCGCAGGCGGTGGGAGACGTGCGCAGCGCCCGCGCGGCGGCCAGGACGTCGAGACCGCCCTGACCCTGTCGTTCCGCGAGGCCGCTCTCGGCGAGACGGTCCAGATCAAGTTGTCCTCGCCCTCGCCATGTCTGACCTGCCACGGCAGCGGCGCGCGGCCCGGCACGAGCCCCAAGGTGTGCGGCACCTGCCACGGTGCGGGCGTCACCCAGCGCAACCAGGGGGCGTTCGGGTTCGCCGAGCCCTGCACCGACTGCGGCGGCACCGGCTCCAAGATCGACGACCCGTGTCCCGAGTGCTCGGGCAGCGGCGTCACCAACCGCACCCGCACCATCAACGTCAAGGTCCCGGCCGGTGTCCAGGACGGTCAACGCATCCGGCTCTCCGGCCAGGGCGAGGCCGGTTTCCGCGGCGCCCCGTCCGGCGACCTCTACGTCACCGTCACCGTCCAGAAGGACGCGGTGTTCGACCGCGACGGCTCCGACCTGCTGGTGGACCTGCCCGTCTCCTACCCAGAACTGGTCCTCGGCGCTCAGGTGTCCGTGCCCACGCTCACCGGGCGGGTGACCGTGAAGATCCCCGCCGGGTCGCGCGACGGTCAGATCCTGCGCGTGCGCGGCCGGGGCATCGCGAGCAAGTCCGGAACCGGTGACCTCAAGGTCACCCTCCGGGTGGCCACGCCCCCCGCCGGGATGGCCGAAGCCGAACTGGTCGCCTACGACGACGCGTTGCGTGCGGCGGGCTTCGATCCCCGGTCGGGCTGGGCCGGGGCGCCATGAGCCCCCGCCGGGACGTCGGGGAGCTGGGCCCCGACGACAGCGTCCTGGCGATCTCGGTGGCCGCCGAACTGTCCGGCCTGCACGCCCAGACCCTGCGCACCTACGACCGCCTGGGCATCGTCACGCCCGAACGCACCACCGGCGGCGGGCGACGCTACTCCCTGCGGGACGTGGCCATGCTCCGCGAGGTGCAGCGGCTGAGCCAGGAGGAGGGCGTCAACCTCGCCGGCATCAAACGCATCATGGAGTTGACCAACCAGGTCGACGCCCTGCGCAGCCGCGTGTCCGAGCTGGTCGAGGAGAAGGCCGAACTCCGCCGACGCGCGGGCACCGGCGGCCGGGCCGGCGGCGAGCTGGTCCACGTGCCGCGCTCGACCTCGGTCGTCGTGTGGCGCCCGCGGCACCAGCGCGGGGACCGTGAGGAGTAACCCGGAGCAGCCAGTGAGGCAAGCCTAACCACATGCTAGTGTCTCCGGACTATCGACTCTGATCTCCGAGAGGCCACCCGTGAACCTGCGCGCCCGAACTTCTCGCACCCGATCCCTCGCGGCGGCTCTCGTGTCCGCCATGGCGGTCTCGATGTCCGCATGCGGACTGAACAGTGGCGATGACGCGGTCGTCGTCTACAACGCACAGCACGAGTCGCTCACCCGCGAGCTGGCGGACGCGTTCACCCGCGAGACGGGCATCGAGGTCGAGCTGCGCAACGGCAGCGACTTCGACCTCGGTAACCAGCTCGTCGCGGAGGGCGACGCCTCCCGCGCGGACGTGTATCTGACGGAGAACTCGCCGGCGATCTCGATGGTGTCCCGCGAGGGCCTGCTCGCACCGGTGGCTGACGAGACCGTCGGACAGGTTCCGCCGGAGTACCGGCCGTCCACCGGGGACTGGGTCGGAATCGCCGCCCGGTCGACCGTGTTCGTCTACAACACCTCGGCGGTCAACGAGGACGAGTTGCCGACCTCGTTCGCGGACCTGTCGAACCCCCGCTGGACGGGCCGTTGGGGGGCCGCACCGGCGGGAGCGGACTTCCAGGCGATCGTGTCGGCAGCCCTCGAGATGTCGGGCGAGCAGGAGACTCGTCGGTGGCTCGAGTCCCTCCGGCGTCCGGACGGAGGCTTCTCGACGTACAAGGGGAACAAGCCCGTCCTCGCTGCGGTGAACAACGGCGAGATCGACGGCGGGGTGATCTATCACTACTACGTCTTCGGTGATCGAGCCGGGACCGGCGAGTCCTCGCAGAACGTGGGGCAGCACTACTTCCGGAACGGCGGCCCGGAATCGTTCGTCTCCCTGTCCGGTGGCGGCGTGCTCGCGAACGCCCCCCGCGCCGAGGACGCACAGCGCTTCCTCGCCTTCATCACGTCTGCGGCGGGGCAGGGGATCATCCGGGATTCCTCGTTCGAGTACCCGGTGGCCTCGGGTGTCGGGGCGAACGAGGACCTGGTTCCCCTCGCCGAACTCGGCGCACCCGTCGTGGACCCGGCTGGACTGAACGGGCCGGCGGTGACCGACCTGTTGACCTCGGTCGGACTGGTCTGAATCCGTGGACGTGATCGCGCCGCCCCGTGTCGTCACGGGCATCCCGCATGACGCGTCCGAGTCCGCGGCGGCCCGGACGAGGCCACCCGGGCCGGTCCCGCCCCGGCATCGCCGCCCACCGCTGCCGTTGATGCTCGTCGTGGGGGCGGTGACGCTGCTCCTGCTCCTCCCGGTGGGATATGTCGCGTGGCTCGCGGCCGACATCGCTCCGTCGCGCCTGGCTGAGCTGGTGTTTCGCGAACGCGTGGCCCGCCTCTTCTGGTCGACCGTCGCGCTCGTCGTGGTGACCGTCCCCCTCACGGTGGTGATCGGGGTCGCCGCGGCATGGGTCGTCGAACGTACGGACCTCCCGGGTCGTCGCGTGTGGGGTGTGCTCCTGGCCGCTCCGCTCGCGGTGCCCGCGTTCGTCACCAGCTACGCGTGGCTCGGGGTGGACCCTTCGCTCGGCGGCCTGGGAGGAGGCGTGCTCATCGCCGTCTCCGCGTATTTCCCGCTGGTCTACCTCCCGGCCGCGGCCACCCTGAGATGGATCGACCCGGCCGAGGAGGAGGTGGCGCGCTCGCTGGGCCTGTCCGGTGTGGCGGTGGCCCTGCGGGTGGTCGTTCCCCAGCTCAGACTGGCCGTGCTCGGGGGCGCGCTGCTGGTCGCGCTGCATCTGTTGGCCGAGTACGGCGCGTTCTCGATGATCCGGTTCGACACCTTCACCACCGCGATCATGGAGCAGTACCAGTCGACCTACGCCTCGGCCGCAGGGGGCGCCCTGGCCGGTGTCCTGGTAATCCTGTGCCTGTTCCTGCTGGCCGCGGAGGCGGGTGCCCGCGGCCGTGCCCGCTACGCCCGGGTCGGCGCGGGGGCGGCGAGGCGCCGGAACCGGGTCCGACTCGGGTGGTGGACGCCGCTGGCGCTCGCGGCGTGCGCGGGGGTGGTCGGCGCCTCCCTCGGCGTGCCGCTCGTCGTGGTGATGCGGTGGCTGCTCGTGGGCGGGGCCGAGGCCTGGGTCGACGCGGGACTGGGCGAGGCGCTCGCGCAGTCGGTCGGGTACGGGGTGTACGGCGCCGCCGGATGTGTCCTCCTCGCTCTGCCCGTGGCGTGGCTGACGGTACGTCACCCCGGCGCGTTCTCCCGTGTGGCGGACGCCGCGAACTACGTCGCCAGCTCGATACCCGGCATCGTCGTCGCGCTCGCGCTGACGACGGTCGTCATCCGTGTGCTGCCGCAGGTGTACCAGACGGTGGCCCTGGTGCTGGCGGCCTACGTCGTCCTGTTCATCCCGCGTGCGCTCGTGACACTGCGGGCGGGGCTCGCCCAGGCTCCGGAGCGACTCGAGGAGGCCGCCCGGGCTCTCGGTCGGCCGCCGCTGAACGCAGTGGTCACGATCACCCTGCGGCGCGCCGCGCCCTCGATGCTCGCCGCGTTCGCGTTGGTCTTCCTGGCCGTCGTCAACGAGTTGACCGCGACACTGTTGCTCTCGCCGGCGGGAACCGGCACCCTCGCGACCCGTTTCTGGAGTTTGAGCCTTGATCTTGACTATGCGGCGGCCGCGCCGTTCGCGGCGATCATGATCGTGATGTCGGCGCCCGTCACGTACCTCCTCCTGAGGCAGGCGACGGCGGGTGGGCGATGACCACGCAGGGGAGCCCGGGGGATCTCGCGGTGCGCGGTGTGGCGAAGTCGTTCGGCGGACGTCGGGTTCTCCGTGATCTGGACCTCGACGTCCCCGCAGGTGGTTCGGTGGCGGTGGTGGGGCCGTCCGGGTGCGGGAAGACGACCCTGTTGCGGGTGATCGCCGGCTTCGAACACCCGGACAGCGGGTCCGTCCGGTTGGGCGGACGTGAACTCGTAGGGCGGCGGTCGGTCCCCGCCCACCGGCGCCGCATCGGCTACGTGCCCCAGGACGGTGCGCTCTTCCCGCACCTCACGGTGGGCGCGAACATCGGGTTCGGGCTGAAGCGGCGTGAACGGACCGCGGAGCGGGTGTCCGGACTGATGAGACGGGTGTCCCTCGACCCCGGTATGGCGTCGTTGCGACCCGACCAGTTGTCGGGAGGTCAGCAGCAGCGCGTGGCGGTGGCCCGGGCTCTGGCGCAGTCCCCGGACGTCGTGCTGCTCGACGAGTCCTTCTCCGCGCTCGACGCCGGCCTGCGGTCCGCGATCCGGACCGGGGTGGCGGAGGTCCTCCGGGCGGGCGGGGTGACCACTCTGCTGGTGACGCACGACCATGAAGAGGCACTGTCCTTCGCCGACCGTGTCGCCGTGATGCGGGAGGGTACATTCGTCCAGGTCGACCGACCCCGTGAGGTCTACCTGCGCCCCGCCGACGACGCGACGGCCGAGTTCTTCGGGGAGGTCGTCCATCTGTCGGGTCACAGCCGGGAGGGCATCGTCTCCACGGAGCTGGGCGGGGTCCGTGTCCAGGACCGCACGGTGAACGGGCTCGTCTCGCTGACGGTCCGGACCGAGCAGGTCGCCCTGGGGCCGGTGGGGTCCGGTGGGGTCGAGGGGGTGGTCCGTGACGCACGATTCCTCGGGTCGGCGGTGCGGTGTGAGGTCGAGGTGCGCGGTGAGCGCCGGATCGTCGCTCGGTGCCGGCCTCAGGACGCTCCCGAGATCGGCGACGAGGTGAGTCTCGCCGTGGTCGGGGTGGGCCGGGTGTCCGGGGCCCCATCGTGACGGCCACACCGACGGAGCGGCGCCCGTCGCCGATCGGGGTGGTCTCCACGTTCACGCGGCGAGCGGGCGCGGTCGCCGTGGTGGCGGACGGGAACGAGATCACCTACTCGGCGCTGTCGCAGATGTGCGCAGCGCGTGCGGCCGACTACCCGCAAGTCTCCAGCGGGCGCAGGCTGATCGGCCTGGTGGCGGCGAACACGCTCGCCTTCCTCGTGGATTACCTCGCCGCCCACGAGGCCGGCCACGTGGTGATGCTCCTGCCCCCGGAGGGGCCCGCCGCCGACGCGATCCTCGCCGCGTGGCCGCCGGATCTCGTGGCGGGGGATGGCGCCCCGGTGCCGCGCGGCGTGCACACCGCGTCGCCGCGGTACGACCTCCACGACGACCTCGCACTGCTGATGAGCACCTCGGGGTCGACCGGCACTCCCAAGCTGGTACGCCAGTCCCGCGCGGCGGTGCTGGCCAATGCGGCATCGATCGTCGAGTACCTGCGTATCCGGCCGACGGACCGGGCCATCACGACCCTGCCACCGCACTACTGCTACGGCTTGTCCGTGCTGCACAGTCACCTGCTCGCCGGCGCCGGGGTGATCCTCAACACCGACTCGGTCTCGAGGCCGGCGTTCTGGGAGCGCGCGGCAGCCCACGGGGCGACGACGTTCGCGGCGGTCCCCCACACCGTGGAGCTCCTGGAGCGCGTGGGCCTGGAGCGACTGGACGGTCTCACCCGCCTGCGCTATCTCACCCAGGCCGGCGGTCGGCTGGCCCCAGACGCGGTGCGTCGGGTGGCCTCGTATCTGGAGGCCCGGGGCGCCGAGCTCGTGGTGATGTACGGCCAGACCGAGGCCACGGCACGGATGGGATACCTGCCCGCCCACCTCGCGCGCACGCGCCCGGGGGCGGTCGGCATCGCGATCCCCGGCGGTGAGTTCCGCGTGGACCGTCCGCGCGGAGCCGGGTTCGACGAGCCCGGCGAGCTCGTCTACCGCGGACCCAATGTGATGATGGGGTACGCCACGACGCCCGCCGATCTCGGCCGGGGCCCCGAGCTCGAGGAGCTCCGGACGGGGGACCTCGCCCGGATCACCGAGGACGGCCTCGTGGAGATCGTCGGGCGGATGGGTCGCGAGACCAAGGTCTTCGGTCACCGCATCGACCTGGGACGGGTCGAATCGAACCTCGCCGGCCGGGGGTTCGACGTCTCCTGCGTCGGTGAGCCGGACCGGTTGGTGGTGGTCACCCGCGAGCGGTCGGACTCCTCGGCGGTTGCGGCTGCGGCCGCGGACGCGTCGGGGCTTCCCCCGTCGGCGGTGGACGTCCTCGTGTTGGCCGACTACCCCCGCACGGCCGCCGGCAAGGTCGACCAGGTGGCCCTGCGCGCGCTCGTCGCGCAGCGGTCCCGAGAGCCCGGCGGGTCCGAGACCGCCCCTCCGAGTACGCTGGTGGCGGACGCTCTCGGGTTGGACGCGTGCCCTCCCGACGCGACGTTCGTGGACCTCGGGGGCGATTCTCTGACCTATGTGGTGCTCTCGGCGCGACTCGAGCAGCGCGTCCCCGGGCTACCGCGGGACTGGCATCTGCGTCCGCTCGCGGAACTCGACGGCATCACCGTCGCACGGATGCCGGCTCCGAGGTCGCGCCGGCGACCGTGGCGGTCGTGGGCGCGCATGGACACCTCGATCGTCCTCCGCGCGGTGTTCATCCTGACGATCGTCGGCGGGCACACGCGGGCGATGGAGGTCTACGGTGGCGCGCACGTCCTCATCGCGCTGGTCGGATACTCGCTGGCACGTTTCCGTCTGAACCCGGGGAGCGCGGGGGAGCGTGCCCGCGGCGTCCTCAGGACCGCGTCGAGGATCGCGCTGCCCGCCGTCGTGTGGCTGCTGATCGTCACCCCGTTCACCAGCCGCTACCACTGGTACTCGCCGCTGCTGGCGACGCACGTCCTGGGGCCACGGTCCTGGTCCGACGACCGGTGGTGGAATCCCTGGCAGATGTGGTTCGTCGAGGCCTCCGTCTACCTGCTGGTGCTCGTGGCCGCGGTCATGGCCGTGCCCGCGGTGAGTCGTCTCGACTCCCGCCTCCCCTTCGCCGTACCGGCTGCTCTGATCGCCCTCGGTCTGCTCGTGCGCTACGGCGTGGTCGACCTCGGTGGCGGTCCGCTCGTGTGGTACTCCGCGCCGGCGGTGCTCTGGTTGTTCGGGCTCGGGTGGGCCGTGGCGCGCGCCGAACACGCCGGTGTGGCCCGGGGGTCGCGCGGCGCGGCGGTGTGGGCGCGCCTGGCCTGCACGGCGGTGGCGGTGGTCTGCGTGCCGGGGTGGTTCGGGCATCCCGCCAGGGAACTGGTGATCATCGCGGGGATCCTCGCCCTGATCTGGATCCCCTCCGTCCGGTTGCCGCGGCCGGTGGCACGCATGGTAACGCCCCTCGCGGCGGCGTCGTTGTTCATCTATCTCACCCACTTCTTGGTGTACCCGCCGATCCGGGACGCAGGGCATCCGTGGTTGTCCTGGGCGGCGTCGCTCGCCGCGGGGCTGGCGGCGTGGTGGATGTGGGAGCGCGGGGCGACGGCCTGTCGCCGTCTCGGGCGAGGGGCACCGCGGGCCGCGGGTAGCGTCGGAGGTCACCGGTACCGTCGTGCTCGTGCCGCCAGCCCTTAGCCAGAGGAGGACCGCCGTGCGCATCGCCGCCGCCCAGATCCTGACCGGACGCGACCCGCAGGACAACCTCCGACTGGTCCGCGAGTCGGTGGCCGAGGCCGCGGCGCAGTCGGCTCGCATCGTGGTGTTCCCCGAAGCCACCATGCGCGCGTTCGGGGCCGGTCGACTCGACGAGATCGCCGAACCCCTCGAGGGCCCGTGGGCGAGTGCCGTGGCCGATTCCGCCCGTGAGCACGGTGTCCTCGTCGTCGTCGGTATGTTCACGCCCGGTCGGGGCGGCCGCGTCCGCAACACCCTCCTGGTCACGGGACCCACCGGCGGCGGCGAGGAGATCCACACGGGCTACGACAAGATCCACCTGTTCGACGCGTTCGGGTTCGCCGAGTCCGACACCGTCGAGCCCGGTGACGCGACGCGCGTGGTGACGGTCGACGGCGTGGGGGTCGGCCTGAGCGTCTGTTACGACATCCGGTTCCCCGGCCAGTACACCGCGCTCGCGTCCGCCGGCGCGCGCCTCACCCTGTGCAGCGCGTCATGGGGCGCCGGGCCGGGCAAGGTCGACCAGTGGCGGCTGCTCGCCCGGGCGCGCGCGCTCGACTCGACGACCTTCCTGCTCGCCGTGGGACAGGCCGACCCGGCCGTCGAGGGCGTCGAGGTCAAGCGCGGCGCACCCACCGGAGTCGGTCACTCGCTGCTCGTCGGGCCGGACGGGACCGTGCGCTCCGAGGCCGGTCCCGACGCGGGGCTGATGGTCGTGGAGGTCGACGACGACGAGGTCACCGATATCCGGAAGGTCATCCCCGTGCTCGCGAACGGGCGTGTCACGGAGGAGTCGCACGGGAAGATCCCGCGGTGAGCGGACCGGGCGGCCCACGCCGGGGCGACGATCCCGCAGATCCGGACCGCGCCGGCGACGCGCCCACCGAGCCGACCCCGGCGGCCGATCCCGCTGGCGCGGGAGCGGCCGATCTCGCGGACCCGCCGACGGAGCGACTGTCGCCCGGTGGCTCGGGTGCCGCGGACCCGCCCACCGAGCGGTTGCCGCCGGTCGACCCGCCGACGGAGCAGCTCCCGCCCGCGGACCCGGCCACCGAACACCTCCCGCCCGTCCCCGGCGGCACGTCGAGCGCGGCCTGGTCGCAGTACCCCGCGGGCCCCGGGCCGACGCCTCACCCCTACCCGACCGGGGACGTGCCCCCGCCCGGTGATGTCCCGCCCGACGACGGTGATCCCTGGGACGACGGGGACGGCGGCGGGCCGACGCCGTGGATGATCGCCGCCGTCCTGTTGGCGATCGCCCTGGTGGCGGCGCTGGTGGTCTGGCTGCTCACCGCGACCGGCGGTGACGAGGAGCCGGTCGCGGTGCCCACCACCTCGACCCAGACCACCACTCCGACGACGTCGCGGACGACGACGTCGACCACGCCCACCACCACGGGCCCGCCCAGCGCCACCGAGCGCTGCACTTCGGAGTTCATCGCCGGCGAGCTCGGCCGGGGCACGACCGTCCGCGAGTGCGACGAGCGCTTCCTGCTGGTCACCCGGGAGAGCGGTGAGCTGGAGCTGTTCTCGTGGCGGGACGACTCGTGGCAGTTCCTCGCCGAGCCGACGTCCGACGTGTGCCGTGAGCAACTGCAGCAGCTCGGAGTCCCCGACCGGTTCCGCCGCGTGTTCCAGCCGTGCGACGTCGCGACGAGTTCCACGACGTCGTCGACGAGCCCCACGAGCACGAGCAGGATGACCCGGACGACCACCACCGGCACCAAGACCACCGTCACCACGCCCACCACCGCGACGTCGACGGCGACGGCGACCACCGACCAGGCCGACGGCGGAGACGCGGCGGGCGGCGACACGTCCGGGGACGAGACGACCGACGCAGCCATGGCGGCCGGCTGACCCGGGCGACGGGCCTCTTCGGTCGCCCGCGCGGCTCTCAGGGCCGGTCGAAGCTGATGTTCTCCCGCGGGGTGCCCGCCGCGACCAGGCCGCGGACGGTTGCGCGCAGCATCTCCGGCGACCCCGACACGATCACCTGCCGGTCGGCCCACGATCCCCACTGCGTGACCGCCTCGACCAACGTCCCGGTCTGCCGACGGTGCAGCGTGCGGGGTAGTTCCTGGCGGGGCCCGGCCCACCAGGGGTCCTCGTCCTCCTCGGAGACGGGCTGGATGGTCAGCCACGGGGCGGTCGCGGCGAGGTCGACGAGCGTGGGCAGGTCGTAGAGGTCGCCGGGGAAGCGGGCCCCGTAGAACAGGTGCACGCGCGGGTTGTGGCCGTGGCGCATCATGTCGAGCAGCAGGCAGCGCAGCGGGGCGATGCCGGTGCCGCCGCCGATCATGAGCACGTCGCGGAACGGCTCGGAGCGGTCCACCTCGAGCAGGCCGAGCGGCCGGGCGAGCACCCAGCGGTCGCCCACGCCGACGCCGCGGACGAGCGAGCCGCTGAGGGCGCCGCCGGGCACGTCGCGGATGTGGAACTCGATCTGCCCGGCCGGGTTCGAGGGGATCGACGGGCTGAGCCGCCGCCACACGCCGGGGGAGTAGGGCGTGAGCACGCTGAGGTACTGGCCGGGGTGGTAGTCGACCATCACGTCGCTGATGAGCCGCACCACCACGACGTCGCGGGTGGGGCGCAGCACCTCCACGACGGTGGCGCCGACGCGCGCGGGCCCCTCGCCGGCGGCCGCGCCCTGTTGGAGGGCGGTCGACAGCACCCGGTACGCGGTGGCCAGCGTGGTCTCGAGCCGATCGTCCCAGCCGCGCCCGGCGAGGTGACGCAGTGTGTGGGTCAGCGCCTCGCCGAAGCGCTGGTGGTGTCGGGGCGCGAGGTCGAGTTTGCGGTGGTCGGCGCCGAGGTGCCGGGCGAACTCGACGACCTCCTCGACCTTCGACCGGTCACCGTGGGCGTACTCGGTGGTCTCGAACGCCCAGGTCATGGCGCGGACGAACTCGCGGAGCACAGGCGTGGCGTCTCGGGGGAACAGCTCGCGGAAGTCGGGGTCGGCGGCGCGGAGCGCGCGGGCGAACAGCTCGGGGAAGCGGTCGTCGGCGAGCAGGTCGCGCAGCGCGAGCAGCGGCGGCACCTGCGCGCCCACCTCGACGGGCTCGTCGAGCGGCTCGGCCAACGGGTCGTGTCGCCGACCGAGGAACGGGTCGAGGTCGATGTCCGAGACGAGGCGTTCCACGTCGTAGCCACCGAACGGCTCGTCGGCAGGCTCCGGTCCGGGGTCGTCGCTCACGTTCCGGGCACCTCCCGCCTCGTCGTCGTCACCGTCCCCACCCTATCCGCGCGGCGCCGCTCACCTGCCCAGGGTGATGTCGACGCCCGCGCGCAGCTCGTCCTCCGTGTAGGTCAGCTGGCCGCGGCCGGGCAGCTCCACCACGTAATAGGAGCCGCCGGCGGGGACGTCGGGGAACCCGAACGTGAACGTGCACGAGGCCAGGTCGCCGCCGGAGTAGACGAGCCGGGCGGTGCCGATGACGGACGTCGAGCCCTCGAGGAGCGTGATGGTGGTGCCCTCGCCGATGTCGGACAGGGAGACGGGCAGGTCGCAGCCGGTGTCGTCCCCGGAGACCGGGTCGGCGGGCGTCGAGACCACGGTGAAGGAGCCCTCGACCGGGAACGTCGCGGATCCGGGCGCCCGTTCGGGGGGCGGGAGGAGCTGGGGGATCGGTCCGCGCGCGGCGTCGGTGCCGCGGCCGGTGTCGGAACCGGTGCCCGACCACGGTCCGGGGATCACGCCGGAGAGGAGGACGCCCAGCACGACGACGACGAGCGCCGCCGCCCCGAACACGGCCGCGGTCGCGAGGCCACCGCGAGCGCGGGACCGCGGCGGGGTCGCGTCGGGCGGTGGGCCGGCGCCGGGACCGCCATCGGGGGCGGGGAACGGGGGCTGCGGTGGCGGGGAGTCGGCGTCCGGGCCGGGGACGGGTGAGGGCAGGGGCCGGGGCGGGTCGCCGTAGCGGTAGGTGCCGTCGGCGAGCGGCGGGTAGTGCATCGGCATGTCCCCCGCTCCTTCCCGCCCGGTGGTCGATCGGCCGGTACCCGGCGACTGCCCGGCGACCGCCCGGCATCCAGGGCGATTCTAGTGGCCGCGCGGGTGGCGGGTCGGTCACAGTGGGGACGCGGCCGGGCGTGTGGCTTGGTGCCGGGCGCCTTGGTCGGGGATGCTGGGAGAATGGCTGCCGATTCGTCGACTCCCGCTCACGCCCGCCGCGACCCGGTCGGATCCGGGCACGACCCGGTCGACGACGCCGATCTCGACCCGCGCTCGCCGGTGCCGACGCGGCCGGGTCCGCTCGGGATGGTCGGCAACGCCGTCCGCGGCGCGCTCATCGGCATGGCCGAGCTCGTCCCCGGCGTCTCGGGTGGCACGGTCGCCCTGGTGACCGGTGTCTACCCGCGGTTGCTGGACTCCGGCGCGCACGTGGTGGACGGCCTGCGCTCGGCGGCGCTGGGCCCGGACCGTCGGGCCCGCACGCGCGCCGCGTTTCGGCACGTCGACTGGTGGTTGCTGCTGCCGATGGCGGTCGGCATGCTCGCGGTGGTGTTCACCGTGGCCGGGGTGATGAAGGGGTTCGTCGAGGGCAGCCCGGAGATCGCCCGCGGCCTGTTCCTCGGCATGGTGGCCGCGAGCATCGCGGTCCCGCTGGGGATGGCGCGCGCGACCCCGGGCGGACGGAACTGGGTGCTGGGTCTGGTGTTCGTCCTGGGCGCGGTGTTCGCGTTCGTGCTCTCGGGGCTGCCGAGCGGGTCGATCAGCGATCCGTCCTATCTGTTGGTGTTCGTCGCGGCGGCCGTGGCGATCTGCGCCCTGGTCCTGCCGGGGGTCTCCGGGTCATACCTCCTACTGGCGATGGGTCTGTACGCCCCCACGCTCGGCGCGGTCGACGAGCGCAACTTCGCCTACCTGGGCGTCTTCGCGCTCGGCGCGTTGGTCGGCATCTCGCTGTTCGTCAAGGTCCTCGACCGGCTCCTCGAGGACTTCCGCAAGCCCACCCTCGTCGCCATGGCCGGGCTCATGCTGGGCTCGTTGCGTGCGCTGTGGCCGTGGCAGACGGAGGAGGCCGACGTGCTCGCGCCCGGGTCGGACTGGCCCGCCGTGCTGGCCGCGGTGGTGGCCGGCGTGGCGGTGGTGCTGATCGTGCTGGCCGTGGAGAGGGCCTTCGCGGGGAAGACCGCCACCACCGGACCGGCCGCCACGATCGATCAGGCCGCCGACAGCACCTCCGACTCCAACCGCCGGTAGCCGACCTCCATCCCGTCGACCATCCCGGTGTCGAGGATCATCTCGCGCAGCTCGGCGCTCGCGTAGGTGATGACGAGCGTGAGCAGCGTCCCGCCCTCCACGGCGGTGAGGGTCTGCTCGTTGCGGGTGGGCGGCGCGTCGGCGCCCTCCATCGTCTCGGTGAACACCTCGCGGTGCGGCGGGTCGGTCTCCAGCAGCTCACCCGTCAGCGCGAACAGCTCACCCTCGACGCCCTCCCCGGGCGCCCACTCGAAGCGCGTGGTCTCGCCGGGTTCCGACGCGACCCGGCACCCGACGAGCGCCCAGCCGTCCGGCCCGTGGAACCACCGGTCCAGGACCGCGGGGTCGTGGTGGGCGTCCCAGATTTGCTGCGGGGTCCCGCGCAGGACGCGGGTGAACCGGACCGTCCGGTCGTCGAGGTGCTGTGTCCGCGTGCCGGCGTCGGCCGCGAAGGTAGCGTCGTCGGCGACGACGGCGTCGATCTGACCCATCGCCTCGCGGGTGCCCTCCTCCATGCCCATCGCGATCAGCTGGTCGAGTTCGGAGAGGCTGCCGAAGTGGGAGGTGGTGGTCAGGCGGGAGCCTGCCTCCGTCGCCTCGAAGCTGAACACCATGCGGGTGGTGGGCAGGTCCGTGTCGGGCGTGCCGTCGTCGCGGGCGAACCCGTCGATCACCTCGAACGAGCGGCCCTCGTCGACCGCGAGGAACTCCCAGTAGCCGCGGGCGCGGGTGCCGTCGGGCCCGGTCATGTAGTAGTCCGTCCGGCCCCCGGGGAACACGTCGTGCCGGGTGAAGGTGGCGGGCCACGTCGGCGGCCCCCAGAACTTCTCGAGTTGCCGCGGGTCGACGTAGGCGTCCCGCAGGCGACGCACCGGCACCGTGAACTCGGCGACGATGGTCAGGGTCAGTTGGTCGAGATCTTTGTCCACCGATGTCACCGGCATGACGGACCTTCTTCCTCGCGGGTGGTGCTCGGGCGTGGTGCTAGGCGTGGTGCTGCTCCTCGGCGAGGAGGGCGTCGAGTCGGTCGATGCGTCCCCGCCAGATGTCCTCGAACCCGTCGAGCAGGCTCTGCGCTCGTCGGATCGCGTCGACATCGCCCCGGATCCGGCGCTCTCGGCCGATCCGGTGGTCACTGATCAGACCCGCCTCCTCCAGGACGTTGACGTGCTTACGGACGGCCGCGAACGACATGTCGTAGTGGTCCGCCAGTTCGGAGACGGTGGACTCGCCGGCGAGCGTCCGCCGGAGGATGTCCCGCCGCGTGGCGTCGGCCAGCGCGCGGAACAGTCGGTCCACCTCGTCGTCATCGAGGGCCACCTCATCCGTTCGATATGAAACCATATGGTATCACGTTAGGCCTGCCCGCGCCCGGGGTCAATACCCCGTGGCGGGCCGACACCGTCACCGCCGGAACGGGCGCCGGGATTCCACAGCCCGCTTCCGTCTCCACAGGGACGGGCGGGTGCCGCCCGGTGAGCGGCCGTCTAGTCGTCGTCGTCCTCTAGCCTGACGGCGTGCAGGCATCGCTCCCGAGGGTTCCCGAGACCGACGTCGCCTCCTTCGTGGGCGCGGCGGCGCTCGGCCGCGCCCGGCGCTACGTCGACGCCACGCGCATCCGGGAGCTGCGGTACGACGCCGCCACCCACCGCCTCGACGCGGACGTCGCGGGCAGTGGCGGCCGGGGCGGCCGCGCCTGGTACTCGACGACCGTCCACCTCACGGCGCCCGACGCGGACGGGTACTCCCGCCCGCGCCGCAGCCTGTGCACGTGCCCCGTCGCGCTGAACTGCAAGCACGCCGCCGCGGTCATGCTGTACGCGGCGACGCTCGCCGACCGGGACGCCGGCGTGCCCGACTGGCGGCGCCAGGCCGAGGAGGCCCTGCGCACGGTCGACGCGGGGCGGGCGTATCAGGAGGCGCCGATCGTCGGGCTGCAGCTGTCGGTGGTGCCCGACGAGCTCGCCCCGGACGGCGGCGCGGGCGGCCTGCAGCCGGGGCTGGGCAACCGGCTCAAGGCGCGGATCGTGGTGCCCGGCAGCGGCGGGCGCTGGAAGTCGGCGGGCGTCGAGTGGGACCGGCTGCGCTACGGCTGGGACGGCGGACTGTCGCTCGCCCAGGCCGCGTGGCTGCGGGCGGTCGACGCGCTCGCCCGCAGTCACCGCCAGGCGCGCGTGTGGCTCGACCTGTGCGACGCCGAGGTCCCCGCCCTGTGGCCGCTCATCGTCACGGCCGCGGAGGCCGAGATGGAGATCGTGCCCGGCGACGGCCTGCGCGAGGTCGTGCCCGGGCCGCCGCGCCGAGTCGGCCTCACCGCGTGGAGTCCGGACGGGTCGGCGCTGGTGGTGGTCGCCGCGGCGGAGGTGGAGCCGGGACCGGACGGCACCGCGGGCGGCGGCTACGGCGCCGGGGACGGCGAGGGCGACGACGGCGAGGGCGACGACGACGACGAGGGCCGCGACCGCCCCCTGCCCGGCGCCCTCGTGGGGGAGCACGGGGACATGGTCGCGCTGGTCCGTGACCGGGTGCTGGAGCTGTCCCCGGTCGGGCGGCTGGGGCCCGGCGTGGCCGGGCAGCTGCGGCAGTGGCGCGCCCTGACCGTCCCCGACGAGGCGGTGCCCGAGTTCTGTGCGGACTTCCTGCCCGACCTCGTCGACAGGTTCCCGGTGACCGACCGCGTCGGGCGGCTCGAGCTCCCCCGGTTCGATCGCGTGGAGCTCGAGCTGACGATCCGGCCGCCCGCCGGGGCGGGCCCGGGCGGTGCGACCCACGAGCTGGGACTGATGCTGCAGTGGCACCGCGTCGACGTGATGCGCATGTCCGACGACACCGAGGTGACGCGCCGTCGGCCCCTCAGCGTGGCCGAGATGGGGATCGGCACCCCGCTGCCCGGGGATCCCGCGCTCATCGCGCTGACCACGGCCGTCTCCGACGCCGGCTGGGGCTGGATCCTCGGCGAGGGCACCCTGCGGGTGACCGGCCGGGAGGCGGGGCTGGTGCTGACCGACGGGCTCGAGCAGCTCCGCGCACTCGACGGCGTCCACGTGGTGCTGGCCGACGAGGTGCCGAGTATCCGCCGGGCCACGGAGGGGCCGCGCATCCACGTGGCCACCGAGGACGACCGCTCGGGGATCGACTGGCTGGGACTGACGGTCACCGTCACCGTCGAAGGCCGCCCCGTCCCGTTCGCCGCCATCTTCCGGGCGGTGGTCACCGGGCAGGACGAGTTCCTCACCGAGGACGGGCTGCTCGTCCCGGTGGACCTCGAGCGGTTCGGCGAGCTGCGCGAGCTGCTCGACGAGGCGATGGCGGCCTCCGCCGAGCGGGTCGGCAGGGAGCCGGACGGGGCGGGAGTGAAGATCGGCCTCGGGCAGGCCGGGGTGCTCGCGGACCTCGCGGAGCTGGCTGACGATCTCGAGCCACCGTCCGGGCGGGCGCGCGCGCTGCTCGAACTGGCCGCCGACACCCCCGCGCCCGTCCCGGCCCCCGCCGCGCTCGAGGCGGACCTGCGGCCGTACCAGCAGCAGGGCCTGGACTGGCTGGCCATGCTGTGGCGGCACCGGATCGGCGGGATCCTCGCCGACGACATGGGCCTGGGCAAGACCATCCAGTCGCTCGCGCTCATCGCCCACGCGCACGAGACCGCCGGCGACCGCCCGCCGGGGCCGTTCCTCGTCGTGGCGCCCTCGTCGGTCGTGCCCAACTGGGAGGCCGAGGCGCGCCGGTTCGTCCCCTCGCTCCGGGTGTCGCGGCGGTCTGCGACCGAGGCCCGGTCCACGACGACGGTCGCCGAGGACGCGGCCGCGTCCGACATCGTGGTGACCTCCGCCGCGGTTCTGCGGCTGGACGCCGAGTCGTACGCGGGCGTCGAGTGGGCGGGCGTGATCCTCGACGAGGCCCAGCAGGCAAAGAACCCGGGGTCCAAGCTCTTCGCCGCGCTGGCCGGGCTGCGGGCGGACTTCCTGCTCGCCGTGACGGGCACGCCCATGGAGAACAACCTCACCGAACTGTGGGCGGTCGCGGCGCTGTCGTGCCGGGGCGTGCTGCCCGACGCCAAGGACTTCCGCACCCGCTTCCGCACGCCCATCGAGAAGGACGGGGACCGGGCCACGCTCGAGCGGCTGCGCAGGCGGTTGCGTCCGTTCCTGCTGCGGCGGCGCAAGGAGCTCGTGGCCGCCGACCTGCCCCCGCGCACGGACGCGGTGATGGAGATCGAGTTGTCGGCCACGCACCGCCGGATCTACGAACGGGAGCTCGCGAGGCAGCGGGCCTCGCTGCTGGCGCTGCTCGACGACTTCGAGTCCAACCGCATCAGCGTCCTCGCCGGGCTCACCGTGCTCCGGCGGCTGTGCCTGGACGCATCCCTGGTCGACCCGGACCATCTCGGCGTCGCGTCGGCGAAGACCGACGAGCTCATCGCCGCGCTGCGGGAGGTGGTGGCCGAGGGGCACCGCGCGCTCGTGTTCAGCCAGTTCACCACCTACCTCGACACCGTCGTGGATCGCTTGCGCGACGAGGGGATCACCGTGGCCCACCTCGACGGGAGCACGACGGATCGGGCCGGGGCCGTCGGCGAGTTCACCGAGGGCGGCGCGCAGGTGTTCTGCCTCAGCCTCAAGGCCGGCGGCGTGGGGCTCAACCTGGTCGGCGCCGACTACGTGTTCCTGCTGGACCCGTGGTGGAACCCGGCGACCGAGGCCCAGGCCGTGGACCGCGCGCACCGCATCGGCCAGACTCGCCCGGTGCTGGTCTACCGGATGGTCGCCCGCGACACGATCGAGGAGCGCGTGGTCGAGCTGCAGCAGCGCAAGGCCGAGCTGTTCGCCTCCGTCCTGGACAGCGGCGAGCATTTCTCCGCCGCGCTCACCGCCGACGACCTGCGCGGGCTGCTGGGGTAGGCGCGCGACTCAACGCATCTCCGGCAGCGCCAGCCCCGCTGCCACGGCCGCCCCGAACAGCGCCGTGTCCCGCGACGGCGAGTAGACCACGCGCGGGACGGGCACGGTGATCGGCAGGGACTGGAGCTGCTCGGCGACCGGCCCGTGCAGTGCCTCGCCCAGCCCCACGACGATGCCGCCGGTGAGTAGGACCGTCCGGGGGCGGAAGAGCTGGACGGCGTCCACGAGGAACGATCCGAGCCGGTAGGCGTAGATCTCGGCGGCGCCGTCGCCGTGCTCCCGCTCGAGGTCGTACAGGCCGTGCCCGCCCAGTCCCCACCACGCCTCGGTGTTGGTACCGTCGCCGACGATCCGCCAGTGCCCGAGGTCCCAGCCGGTGTGGCCGCACGGGTGGATGAGCGCGCCGTGGTGGTTGAGTGCGCCGAACGCCAGGGACGAGCCGAGGGAGATGGCGATACCGCCGAACTCGACGTCCGGGAGCCGCGTCAGCGCCAGGGCGTGGGCGTCACCGTCGCCGATGACCGAGACCGGCGCTTCGATCAGCGACACCAGCTCGGTGCGCAGGTCGCACTCCGCCCACGCGGCGGCGCGCGACATGACGACCCGCCCGCGGTCCGCGTCGACGTGGCCGTTCAGCGATACCCCGACCCCGGCGGGGGAGCGGTCGACGGCGAGGATCGCGGTGGCGAGATCCTCGGCGGTCGCGACCTCGGCACCGTGGACGCCCACCACGTTGCCGTCCACCACGGCACCGATCCGCGTCCCGCTGCCGCCGATGTCCACGACCACGCCGTTGCGCATCGCCGCACCTCCCTCTTTCGTGCCTACATTCTCACCACTTATTCGTAGCGGGTGCGCGGAGGGTTTGCCGCCGGTGACCGCGCGCCGGCCGGCACACAGGCCGCCGGCCGGGGTGTGGCCGAGATCATGCGGAGACCGGAGATCAGACGTCGCCGCGTGTCGTTAGTAGTAGACATGACCGCTACTTTCAACGCCCAGAACGCGCTCGCCCTCGACGAGCAGGCGCAGGACCTCCTATTCCGCGAGGCGCGCACGGCCAACGCCTTCACCGATGAGCCCGTCACCGACGAGCAGATCCGCGCGATCTTCGACCTGGTGAAGTGGGCGCCCACCTCCATGAACATCCAGCCTCTGCGCGCCATCGTCATCCGATCGGAGGAGGCCAAGGCCCGGCTGCTCCCGCTCCTCGCCGAGGGTAACCGCGCAAAGACCGCCGCGGCCCCGGCCGTCGCGCTGCTCGCGGCCGACATCGACTTCCACGACGAGCTGCCCACGCAGTTCCCGCACTTCCCCGGTGCGCGCGATCTGTTCGCCGATGACGAGGACGCCCGCGTGAGCACGGCCGAACTCAACGCCGGGCTGCAGATCGGCTACGCGATCATCGGGATCCGTGCCGCCGGCCTCGCGGCGGGTCCGATGACCGGCTTCGACGCCGAGGCGATCTCCCGCGAGTTCTTCCCCGACGGCCGCCACCGCGTGCTCATGGCCATCAACATCGGCAAGCCGGCCGAGGAGGGTGCCTGGTTCGACCGGCTCCCGCGGCTCGGGTACGACGAGGTCGTCGAGACCCTCTGACAGAGCTCTTCTCCACCTCTCCGACGGGCCGGGCGCTGCGGCGCCCGGCCCGTCGGCGTCATCCGGCGGTCGTCCAGGCGAGGACGTCGACGGCTCAGACGATGTCTCCGATGACCCCCGGCGGCGCGCCGATGGTCGACACGGGGATCTCACGCCCGCACGGCCAGTGGGCGATGTGTCCGCTTTCGGTGGTCATCACGGCGTAGTCGAGGTCGGCCCGGAGCCCGGCCGGCGGCGAGTGGTCCTCGGGCCGTCGCGGCGACCATTCCCCGCGCAGCGGCCGGGGCGCGCCCGGGATGGTGGTGTCCCGGTGCTCGGCGGGGACCTTTTCCAGCAGTGAGGGGGTCGTGCCGACCACGGCCAGCGCGATCGCGATCGGCACGACCATCGCGAGGACGTAGATGACGAACCTGGTGGCGCGGGCCACCGGACTGTAGTGGAGTCTATTCAGTTGTGGACATTCGTTCACATCAGTCCGCGGTCCTTGTGGCACGATCTCTGACTTGAGTGGAATAGACTCAACCTGACAGTCGTTGTAGGGAGTGTCCGGCGGTGAACAGCGCCGGTATTGATTCCAGTACGCTCAACACTACGCCTAGAAAGGACCGGTCGATGAGCCAGTTCAACCCCACGACCAAGACTCAGGCGGCTCTCTCGGCCGCCGTCCAATCCGCGTCCGCGGCGGGTAACCCGGATGTGCGACCCGGGCACCTGCTCGTCGCCCTGCTCGAACAGCAGGACGGGATCGCCACCCCCCTCCTCCAGGCCTGCGGGGTGGACCCGCAGCTCGCCCTGACCCAGGCCAAGGCCCTCGTCAGCGGATACCCCAAGGCGTCGGGCTCGGGGATGGCCGCCCCCAACTTGAATCGCGACGCCCTCGCCGTCGTCAACTACTCCCAGACCCTCGCGGCGGAGATGGGCGACGACTACGTCTCCACCGAACACGTCCTGGTCGGCATCGCCGCAGGTGGCGCTCCTGGCGCCACAAACGCAGACGCGGCCAAGCTCCTGAACGAGCTCGGCGCCACCGAGGACGCGCTCAAGCAGGCGTTCACCGCAGTCCGCGGCAACACCCGCGTGACCACGGAGAATCCCGAGGACCAGTACCAGGCGCTCGAGAAGTACGCCACGGACCTCACCGCCCGCGCGCGGGAGGGCAAGATCGACCCGGTCATCGGGCGCGACTCGGAAATCCGCCGCGTCGTTCAGGTCCTGTCCCGCCGCACCAAGAACAACCCCGTACTCATCGGTGAACCCGGCGTCGGCAAGACCGCCATCGTGGAGGGCCTGGCCCGCCGCATCGTCGCCGGGGACGTCCCCGAGTCCCTCAAGGGCAAGACCCTGCTCTCGCTGGACCTGGGCTCGATGGTCGCGGGCGCGAAGTACCGCGGCGAGTTCGAGGAGCGGCTCAAGGCCGTGCTCGACGAGATCACCGCGGCCGAGGGCCAGATCATCACGTTCATCGACGAGATCCACACGATCGTCGGCGCCGGCGCGACCGGCGAGGGCTCGATGGACGCCGGCAACATGATCAAGCCGATGCTCGCCCGCGGCGAGCTGCGACTGGTCGGCGCCACGACCCTCGACGAGTACCGCAAGTACATCGAGAAGGACGCGGCCCTCGAGCGCCGCTTCCAGCAGGTGTACGTGGGTGAGCCCAGCGTCGAGGACACCGTCGGCATCCTGCGCGGGCTCAAGGAGCGCTACGAGGTCCACCACGGCGTGCGCATCACCGACTCCGCACTGGTCTCGGCCGCCACGCTCTCGGACCGCTACATCACGCAGCGGTTCCTGCCCGACAAGGCGATCGACCTGGTCGACGAGGCCGCCAGCCGGCTCAAGATGGAGATCGACTCGCGCCCCGAGGAGATCGACGCCGCCGAGCGGATCGTCCGCCGCCTCGAGATCGAGGAGGTCGCCCTGCAGAAGGAGACCGACGCCGCGTCGAAGGACCGGCTGGTCGCCCTGCAGGCCGAGCTCGCCGACGCCAAGGAGAAGCTGTCCGAGCTGACGGCCCGGTGGCAGAACGAGAAGACCGCCATCGAGGGCGTGCAGCGGATCAAGGAGGAGCTCGACGCCTTGCGCACCGAGTCCGAGAAGGCCGAGCGCGACGGCGACTACGCCCGCGTGGCCGAGATCCGCTACGGACGGCTGCCCGAGCTGGAGAAGCAGCTCGCGCAGGCGGAGGAGAGCGAGGCCGCGGCCGGCGCGATGCTCAAGGAGGAGGTCGGTCCCGAGGACGTCGCCGAGGTCGTCTCCGCCTGGACCGGGATCCCCGTGGGCAAGATGCTCGAGGGCGAGACCGAGAAGCTGCTGCGGATGGAGGACGAGCTCGGCCGCCGGGTCGTCGGTCAGCACGAGGCCGTGCGGGCCGTGTCCGACGCGGTCCGCCGCGCCCGGGCCGGGGTCGCCGACCCCAACCGGCCCACCGGCTCGTTCCTGTTCCTCGGCCCGACGGGCGTCGGAAAGACGGAGCTGGCCAAATCACTGGCCCAGTTCCTGTTCGACGACGAGCGCGCCATGGTCCGGATCGACATGAGCGAGTACTCGGAGAAGCACTCGGTCGCGCGACTCGTCGGTGCCCCTCCGGGCTACGTCGGCTACGAGGCCGGCGGCCAGCTCACCGAGGCGGTGCGCCGCAGGCCGTACACGGTCGTCCTTCTCGACGAGGTGGAGAAGGCTCACCCGGACGTCTTCGACATCCTCCTGCAGGTCCTCGACGACGGTCGCCTGACCGATGGTCAGGGACGCACGGTCGACTTCCGCAACACCATCCTCATCCTCACCTCGAACCTGGGCGCGGGCGGCACGCGGGAGCAGATGATGGACGCGGTCAAGCGGGCGTTCAAGCCGGAGTTCATCAACCGACTGGATGACGTGGTGGTCTTCGACGCCCTCAGCGAGGAGCAGCTGGAGTCGATCGTCGACATCCAGATCGACCAGCTCGCCGAGCGGCTGAAGGCCCGGCGACTGGTGCTCGAGGTCGACGAGGCCGCCAAGGGCTGGCTGGCCCGGCGCGGCTACGACCCGGCCTACGGCGCGCGCCCGCTGCGTCGACTGGTGCAGAAGTCGATCGGCGACCGGCTGGCCCGGGCGCTGCTCGGCGGCGAGGTCCGCGACGGCGACACCGTGCGCGTCTCGCTGGCCGAGGACGGCGAGACGCTCCAGCTGAGCTGAGCCGATGCGGCGCCCGACGGGCCCGGTCACCGGAACGCGGTGACCGGGCCCGTCTCGTCGAGAAGCGCGTTCCGTACCCGCCGATCCCGGGCGATGTGCACGGAACGTACTTGTCGACGAGCCGCGCCGGATGGCGTGAAGCCTGTCACCGCAGCCGGATCGGGCCGCCCACCACGCCGCCGTACGAACTATCCTGGCCACGTGACCAGCGACACCGTCCTCTCGACCACTCGTCCCGACAGCCCCCTTCTCGTCACGGCGCGCGAGCTGATCAACGACGTCTCCAACCTGCCGGTCCCGCCCGTCATCCTCGACGTGCGCTGGCAGCTCGGTGACGCGCTCGGGCGCGAGCATTACTGGTCCGGCCACATCCCCGGCGCGCAGTATCTGGACCTGCCGGGCGACCTCGCGGGCCAGCGCAACGTCCGCGAGGGTCGGCACCCTTTGCCCTCGCCGGAGGACTTCGAGGACGCGATGCGCCGCGTCGGTATCGACAACGACAGTCGCGTGGTGATCTACGACGACCTCGGCAACACCTCGGCCGCCCGCGCCTGGTGGCTCATGCGGTGGGCCGGCAAGAAGGACGTGCACCTGCTCGACGGCGGTCTCAAGGCGTGGATCGCGGAGGGTGAGGACCTCGCCGTGGGGCCCGGCAACCCGGTCTCGCGCGGGAACTTCACGTTCGACCTGGATCACATGCAGACGGTCGGCATCGAGGAGGCCGCCCACTGGCCGGAGCGGGGCGTGCTCATCGACGCGCGCACGCCGGAGCGCTACGAGGGCCGCACCGAGCCGATGGACTCGCGCGCCGGACACATCCCGGGCGCGGTGAACCTGCCCACGATGAACTTCATCGACGACCGCGGCCGATTCCTGCCGTCGGAGAAGTTGCGGGAGATGTTCGCCGAGGTGGGCGTGTCCGAGGGCGACGACGCGGTCGTGTACTGCGGGTCCGGAATCCACGCGTGCCACACGTTGGCGGCGATGGAGGTCGCGGGTCTCGACGCGGGGCGTCTGTTCCCGGGTTCCTGGTCGGCGTGGTCGGCGGACCGCAAGCGCCCGGTCGCGATCGGCCCGGACCCCCGCTAGTCACCCCCTCCGGCCGGTCCGGGCGCGGTTCTCAGCCGCACACGGGACCGGGAGGGGCCCACGCGCCGCGCCACCTGGACGGGCGTGTCGGTCGCGCTGACTACCCTTCAGGGCATGGTCTGGATCTGGTTCCTCGTGGCCCTCGTGCTGCTCGTCGCGGCGATCGCCCTGCTGCGCCTGGATGCCAAGCAGCGCGGCGGCGGGCGCGGCGCGGCGCGCGGCGACGGGCGTTTACGGGCGCGTGCCCCCTTGGCCGGTCCGGAAGGCGACGCGGTCGCGGGGGGATCGGCCGGGGTCGACGACGACGAAGCCCCGCGCCCCGCCGAGCCGGCGGACGGGGCCGATCGGGAGCCCGGGTCGGCGGGACGGTCGGGTGAGCCGCTTCTCGCGCCGTTCCAGCGCTCGCGGAGTGCGGGCGTGGAGGTCCCGTCAGCCGGGGCCCGCGATGACTCGGGGGTCGACGCGTCGGCCGCTGACGAGCAGGCCACTGAGGATCGGATCGCTGTCGAGCCGACCGATGAGCCGGCCGCTGAGCCGGACGATGAGCCGGCCGCTGAGCCGGCCGACGAACCCGCGCCCCTCGACCCGACCGAGCCGACGGTCGACTCGTCGCCGCGGCTGCTCGACAAGGTGCGCGCGCTCCTGCCCGCCCGGCGGCAGCGGGGGACCGCCCCGACGCCGGCGGAGCAGGCGCCGGCCGACCCGCTGGCGGACTCGCCGGTGGTGCGCTGGCTCGAGGATCGCGAGTTCGAACCCACCCCGACGCCGGCCCCGGAGTTCCGGCACGGCGACTTCGCGGGCGGGCTGGCGCCGCTCGGCACGGTCTCGCACGGCGTGTTCCGCGGACGTCGGGCGATCATGGGCGTCACCGGCGGGCGCACGGTGCTGGCGCTGCGCCGCGACACGGCGTCCGACGTGGTGCTGGACCTCAGTCGCCCGGACGTCGACGCCGAGCCGGGCTTCCACGACGCCGGCGAGGTCGGTGCGCTGGAGGCGCGGACGTCGGATTACGGCCGGCTGGACCTCATCGACCGCGACCGCCTGACGGAGGCGGTCCGCGATGTGCCCGCCGACGTGCGCCGCGTCTGGGCGGAGGGCGAGTGGGCGGCCGCGACGATCGACGGCGTCGACGACCCCTCGACCTGGGACGACGTGGTCATGGCCCTGCACGGGGTGGCCGACGTGCTGGCGCCGTTCCCGCCGATCGGTGGCCGGGCCCGCGCGCTGCCCGCGGAGATCGATCCGGGTTCTCCCGCTGCCGCCGCCGGCCCCGAGGCCGACCCCACTGTCGGCATGGACGGCGAGGTCGGCACCGGCACTCACGGACTCCCCGCCGCCGCGGGGCTGCCGGGGTCGGAGAACCTCGTCGTCGTCGACAACGACCTCGGCGGTGACCGCGCCACCGACGGCGACGAGCCGGCGGACGACAAGCCGGCGGACGACGAGCCGGCGGACGACGAACCGGTCGCCCCGGTGCCCGAACCGCGTCGCGCCGGCCACCTCCGCCTGGTCCCGGACCGGTCGGGCGCGCGCGACCTGACCGACGTGCCCGTCGTGGCCGACCGCGGCGACACGATGCCCGACACCGACCCCGACATGCCCGCCGACGCAGCCGTGCCCGCCGACGCAGCCGAGCCGGCAGGGTCCGATACAGAGCCCGACGAGGCGCCCGCCCCCGAGCCCGACCCCTTCGCCGAGATCATGGACATCACCGGCCCGGTCCCCGCGCGCGGCGACGTCGCGGCCGACCACCTCGCGCCCCGGCCACCGCTCTCGCGGCCGAGCCGGGGCATCGGGCAGGCCTACCCGGAGGACGCCTCGGTGCCGCCGCTCGCCGCGGGGGCGTACAGCGGCGAGGCGGCCATCAAGCCGCTCGGCTCGGAGGACGACGAGGACGAGATCCGCGACGAGGTCGAGCGCTTCGACGCCGCCCGCATCGACGGCGGCTCGGACCTCGAGCGGACGCCGTCGGGCCGCCACGGTTCG
Source organism: Dietzia maris (assembly GCF_036287335.1). Lineage (NCBI taxonomy): Bacteria > Bacillati > Actinomycetota > Actinomycetes > Mycobacteriales > Dietziaceae > Dietzia > Dietzia maris. The sequence continues at coordinate 3,006,202 of NZ_CP143053.1, read as the reverse complement.
GACCCGGCGGAGAGCGCGGAGGAGGAGACCGGCCGCCTGTCGGTCGCCGAGCTCGCGGCGAAGGTGGGCGCCACGCCGTCGCCGGGCAGACGCCGCCGGCGCCGCGCGGAGGACGACGAGCAACCCGCGCACGACGACGGTGACGAGGTCGGCGGCCGCGAGCGACCGGGCGTCGACCCCGACGTCGAGCAGACCGCCCGGCTCCACCTCCCGCCGGACATCAGGGACTGACGCCGGTCGCGGACAAACCGGTCGTGACGTGGTGCGATCCGCGGCCGACTAGAGTCGGGACCACCACCGGCGGCGCCTGGCCCGACCGCCGGGCCCACCGTGTCCGTGCAGCCTGCCCCCGCGAGGAGTCCCATGACCGAGCCCGCCCCCGTCGACGCCCAGTCCCGCGCGCGCCTGTCCGAGCTGGTCGCGGAGTTGGCCGTCGTCCACGGTCGCGTCACCCTGTCCTCGGGCCGCGAGGCCGACTACTACGTGGATCTGCGCCGCGCGACGCTGCACCACGAGGCGTCGCCGCTGATCGGCCGCCTGCTGCGCGAGCTCACCGCGGACTGGGACTTCGACGCCGTCGGCGGGCTCACCCTCGGCGCGGATCCGGTGGCCACGGCGATCATGCACGCGCCCGGCCGCCCGGTCGACGCGTTCGTCGTGCGCAAGGAGGCCAAGAAGCACGGCATGCAGCGCCGCATCGAGGGCCCCGACATCGTGGGCCGCCGCGTGCTGGTGGTGGAGGACACCACGACCACCGGCAACTCGCCGCTGACCGCCGTCGCCGCCCTGCGCGAGGCGGGCGCGGAGGTCGTGGGCGTGGCCACCGTCGTGGACCGCGCGACCGGCGCCGACGACGTGATCCGCGCGGAGGGCGTGGAGTACCGGGCGTTGCTCGGCCTGACCGACCTGGGATTGGAGTGACCTGAGGTGACGAACACGACGACCACGACGACGACGAGGTCCGCCTCCGAGCGCGTGCGGCAGGCGCTGACGGAGCGCGTGGGCGTGCTCACGGACACCTCTCGCCCGGAGGGACCGGCGTTCCTCGCGGCGGCCGCGGGGACGGAGATCGCCAAGGCCACCGGCGTCGGTGTGCCGGAGAAGCTGTGCAAGCCGCTCATCGTGCCGGCGGCGCTGGCGATCGCGCTGCGGGACGGCCGGCCCCTCTCGGCGGTCGACACCGCGCTGCTGTCGGCCACCGGGGCGGCGTACACGACGGGCGACGTCATCCTCATGCTCGGCGACGGGCACGCCAGCCGGGACGTGGGCCGGCTGGCCGCGGGGGCGGCGGCGTTCGCGACCGGCCACCTCGCGCTGGGCGCGCTCATGCTGCGCTCGGGCCTACGGTTCAAGCCTGTGCAGTCGGCCGTGCACGGCGTGGTCGCCGGGGCGGCCGCCGCGGTGCTCCTCGCGGAGGGCCGCGAGAACGCGCCGCTGGCCGCGTACGGCGGTCTGCTCGCGACGCTGTCGGCGCTCGCGACCTCGGTCGACCGCTCGCACGGCCCCGCCGCGTCGGTGCTGGCGGTGGCCGGGCCGGTCTTCCTGCTCAGCGACTCGCTCATCCTCGCGCGCCGCAAGGTCAAGGGCGGCACGGTGCCGGCGCGCGCCCTGGACGTCGGCGTGATCGACACGTACGCGACCGCCGCGCTGCTCCTGCTCACGGGCACCGCCGCCGCGGCCCGCCACGCCGGGAGCCGGGCGTGAGCGCGGCGGCCACCGTCCTCGTCACGGGCGCGGGGCGGGGGATCGGCGAGGCCACCGCCCGACGGTTCGCCGACGCCGGGTACCTCGTCGGCGCGTACGACCTGCAGCCGTGCGCGTGGGCCGAGGGCGACGACAGGTTCGTCACCGGCGCGCTCGACGTCACCGACCCCGCCGCGTGGGAGGCCGCGCTCGCCGAGCTCACCGCCCGCAGCGGCGGCGCGCTGGACGTGTTGGTCAACAACGCCGGGCTGCTGTACGGCACCCCGTTCATGGACGCGAGCTACGAGAAGGACTCGGCGCTGGTCGACGTCAACGTCAAGGGCGTGCTCTACGGCTGTCGCGCGGCGTTCCCGTACCTCCGGGCCGCGTCCGCGCCGACGGTGGTCAACCTCTGCTCGGCGTCGGCGATCTACGGCCAGGCGGAGATGGCCACCTACTCGGCCACCAAGTTCGCCGTCCGCGGCATCACGGAGGCGCTCGACCTCGAGTGGGCCGCGCACGGGATCCGCGTGTGCTCGGTGTGGCCGCTCTACGTGGGCACCGAGATGCTCTCGGGCGTGAACACCGCCGGCATGCGCAACATGGGCGTGCGCCTGACCGAGGGCGACGTCGCCGGCGAGATCCTCGACCTCGCCGAGCAGACCCGCCGCACGCCGCGCGGACTGCTCGGTCGGCTTCGCGGAGCGTTCGGCCGCGAGGTCCACCGCCCGGTCGGCGCCCAGGCCACGGCGATGTACCTCGCGTCGCAGGTCGCGCCGGGGCGCCTCACCCGGCTGACCAACAAGCGCCTCACCTCGTGACGGAGCCCGCGGCCGGGTCGGCGGAACCCGGCGAGCCCGCGCCCGGTCCGACCGAGTGGGGCGACGGCGCGGTCGGCGTGGGCCCGTGGGAGGTCGAGCACCCCGGCGAGCCCCGCCCGACGGGCGAGACCTGGGACCCCGAGCTGCTGGACGCGGGCGACCGCCGCAATGTCGTCGACCGCTACCGCTACTGGCGGCGCGAGGCGATCGTCGCCGACCTCGACACGCGCCGGCACCCGTTCCACGTGGCGATCGAGAACTTCGGCCACGACGCCAACATCGGCACGGTCGTCCGCACCGCCAACGCCTTTCTGGCGGCCGAGGTGCACATCGTGGGCCGCCGCCGCTGGAACCGCCGCGGCGCCATGGTCACCGACCGCTACCAGCACCTGCGGCACCACGACGACGTCAGCGCCCTCATGGAGTGGGCTGCGACCGAGGGGCTGCCGGTCGTCGCCGTCGACAATCTCCCCGGCGCCGAGCCGCTCGAGGCGGTGAGCCTGCCGCGCGAGTGCGTGCTGCTGTTCGGGCAGGAGGGCCCCGGCGTGAGCGACGACGCCCGCCTGCGGGCCGCGCGGACGGTGTCGATCGCGCAGTTCGGCTCGACCCGGTCGATCAACGCGGGCGTGGCCGCCGGCATCGCCATGCACGCGTGGATCCGGGAGCACGCCGCCTATTGATTTTCGATAGGTTTCAGTCCATAGTCGTTGCATGAACATCGAAAGACGGGCGGTTCTGCCGCTCCGCATCTGCCTCGTGGTGCTGTTCGCGGTCCTCGTGCTGCTCGAGGTGATGTCCCTGCCGGGGCAGTTCGCCCACATGGCCGAGACGAACCCCGATTCCGCGCACCTGCGGTGGCCGCTCACGGCGGTGTCGATCTTCCTGGTCGTCTGCATCCAGGTCGTGGTGGTGGCCACCTGGAAACTGCTCTCCCTCGTCGAATCCGACCGCATCTTCACCGAGGCCTCTCTGATCTGGGTGGACGTGATCCTCTGGGCGATCGTCGCCGCCTGGGTGGTGCTCGTGTCCGTGCTCGGCCTTGTCGGATTCACCGCGGACGATCCCGGGCTGCCGCTGCTGCTCTTCGTCGTCGTCGTCATCATCACCGTCGCCGCGCTGCTCATGGTGGTCATGCGCGCCCTCCTCCGGCAGGCCACCGGCCTGCGCTCGGAGATGGACACGGTGATCTGATGCCGATCGTCGTGCGGATCGACGTGGAACTCGCCAAGCGCAAGATGAGCGTCGGCGAGTTCGCGGAACGGGTGGGACTCACGCCGGCCAACGTGTCGGTGCTGAAGAACGGGCGCGCCAAGGCGGTGCGGTTCAGCACGCTCGAGGCCATGTGCCGGGTGCTCGAGTGTCAGCCCGGTGACCTGCTGGAATGGGTGGAGGACGAGGAATGAGGACCGTCGCGGGCATGACAGACGGCGCGGGCGTGAGGAGTGCGGCGGAGTTCGGGGTAGCCCTCGCCGCGGTGCTGATCGTGGTGGCGCTGGGCGGGATGGCCGTCGTGTACGGCGAGGCCGACGACTCCCCGGGGCTGCAGGGGATCGGCGTGCTGATGGTGATCGCCGCGGTCGTGTGGGCCCTGCGGTGGCGGACCTCAGGCGGCCGGGGTCGCCGGGCCGTTGCGGATGCGGGCGACGAGCTTCGGCCCCGCGGTGACGAGCATCGGTAGCACCGACACCAGCACGATCCCGATGAGGATCAGGTCGATGTGCTCCTTGATGAACGTGAACCGGCCCAGCCACGCGCCCAGCGCCGTCACGCCGGCCGCCCACAGCAGGGCGCCCACGACGTTGAACGAGACGAACACCCGGTAGCGCATCCCGGCCATGCCCGCGACGAGCGGCGCGTACGTGCGCACGATGGGCACGAACCGGCACAGGATGATCGTCGCCGGGCCCCACTTCTCGAAGAACTCGTGGGCCTCGTGGATGTAGGCCTGCCTGAAGATCCGCCCGTCGGGCCGCTCGCGCAGGTGATGGCCCCAGCGGTTGCCGATGAAGTAGCCCGCCTGATCGCCGAGGAACGCCGCGATCGGCGCGGTCACCAGCACCACCCACAGGGGCGCGAACGGGTCGGCCTGCTGGGTGAGCAGCCCGGCGGTGAACAGGAGCGAATCGCCGGGCAGGAACGGGAACAGCAGGCCGGACTCGATGAAGACCACCGCGAGGAGTGCCGGGAGGATCGCGTTCCCGAACGGCCCGGTTCCGGACAACCAGAACTCGGGATCCATGAATCCCGGGCCGATCGCCAGGACCTGGGGGGCCTGCTCGGCCAAGAGATGCACGTTCACCCGGGAAGCATAATCCCGGGCCGCCGGATCCGGTGTCACGCGCGACCGCCGCTGTGGCAGACGCCGCTACGGTGGGGTCGTGGCCCCCATCGCTCTGCCGGACCCGCTCCGACTGTCCCTGCTGGACAGGTCCCGGACCCGTGACGGCGAGTCCCACGCCGAGGCGATCGAGGCGACGCTACGCCGCGCCGAGCACGCCGACGAGCTGGGCCTGCACCGGTACTGGACCGCCGAACACCACGCCGTTCCCGGCATCGCGAGCGGCAGCCCGCCGCTGCTCATCGCGGCCGCCGCCGCCAGGACCGCGCGCATCCGGCTCGGCTCGGGCGGGGTGATGCTGCCAAATCACCGCCCGCTGGTCGTGGCCGAGCAGTTCGCCATGCTCGAGGCCATGCACCCGGGCCGCATCGACCTCGGCGTCGGCCGGTCGCTCGGCTTCACCGCCCCGGTCCGCGAGGCGCTCGGCGTGAGCGAGTATGACACCGACGCGTTCGACCGCGACATCACCGCCGTGCGTGACTTCCTCCACGGCCGCGGGCCCGTCACCGCGTTGCCGGTGGTGGACGACCCGCCGCCGATGTTCGTCCTGGCCACCGGCCGCGGCCTGGAGGTCGCCGCGCGCGCCGGCCTGCCGGTCGTCGTCGGCGGTCCGCGCCTGCTGGCCGACCCGACGCCGCTGGAGCGCTACCGCGAGGCGTTCCGGCCGGGCGGGGCCGACTCCGAGCCCTACGTCGTGGTGAGCCTCGAGGTGATGATCGCCGACTCGACCGAGGCTGCGCGGGAATTGTTGCTGCCGGAGGCGTGGGCGATGGCCGAGTCGCGCGAGACCGGCGCGTTCGGACCGCTGCGGCCGGTCGAGGAGGTCCTGGACCGGAGGTTCCGGCCCCAGCAGCTCCGGCGGATGGAGGAGTGGATGGGCACCGCTGTGCACGGCGACGCGGAGAAGGTGGCCGGGGAGATCGCCGCGCTCGTCGACCGCACGGGCGCCGACGAGATCATGGCGTCGACGTCCACGTACGATCGGGACGCGCTCGCGCGGGCCGACGAGGCGTTCGCCGCGCTGCTCGCCGGCTGACGTGCGGGGCGGCGCCGACGGCAGCCCCCGGGGGAACCCGCGGGGCGGCCGGGCTTCGCCCAGCCGAGGCCGGGCCCGCCTTGTCGAGGGCGTAGCCAGCCCTGTCGAGGGCGGTGCCGAGCGGCTCCCGGGTGCGCGGGGTGGGGCTGGCCTAGTCTGGTGGGGTGCGCCCGCCGTCACAACGGTGCCGGCGCCCCGGCCGAGGCCATCCGCACCAGAACTGAACCACCGGAGGAGACCCCATGCCCATCGCAACTCCCGAACAGTACAAGGACATGCTCGACCGAGCCCGCCGGGAGGGTTTCGCGTACCCCGCGATCAACTGCACCTCCTCGGAGACCATCAACGCGGCCATCAAGGGCTTCGCCGACGCGGGCTCCGACGGCATCATCCAGTTCTCCACCGGTGGCTCGGAGTTCGGCTCCGGCCTGAACGTCAAGGACATGGTCACCGGCGCGGTGGCCCTGGCCGAGTTCGCCCACGTGGTGGCGGCCAAGTACGACATCCTCGTGGCCCTGCACACCGACCACTGCCCCGAGGACAAGCTGGACACGTTCGTCCGCCCGCTCATCGAGATCTCGCAGGAGCGCGTCGACCGCGGTGAGAACCCGCTGTTCCAGTCGCACATGTGGGACGGCTCGGCCACCCCGCTCGACCGCAACCTCGAGATCGCCAAGGAGCTCCTCGAGAAGACGGCCAAGGCCAAGCAGATCCTCGAGATCGAGATCGGCGTCGTCGGCGGCGAGGAGGACGGCGTCGAGAACGAGATCAACGAGAAGCTCTACACCACGCGTGAGGACTTCGAGGCGACCATCGACGCGCTCGGCGCCGGCAACACCGGCCAGCGCTACCTGCTGGCCGCCACCTTCGGCAACGTCCACGGCGTCTACAAGCCGGGCAACGTCAAGCTCAAGCCCGAGGTCCTCAAGATGGGCCAGGAGGTCGCGGTCGAGAAGCTGGGTCTCAACGAGGGCGACCTGCCGTTCGACTTCGTCTTCCACGGTGGCTCGGGCTCGGCCAAGAGCGAGATCGAGGAGGCGCTGAGCTACGGCGTCATCAAGATGAACGTCGACACCGACACGCAGTACGCCTTCACCCGGCCCGTGGCCGCGCACATGTTCACCAACTACGACGGCGTGCTCAAGGTCGACGGCGACGTCGGCAACAAGAAGACCTACGACCCCCGCTCGTACCTCAAGAAGGCCGAGCAGGCCATGTCCGAGCGCGTGGTCGAGGCATGCAACGACCTGAAGTCGGCGGGCAAGTCCAAGGGCGCCTGACGCCCTGAGTCGGCCGGCTCACCGGCCCGGTTGGCCCGGTTGGCCCGGTAGGCCCGGTTGGCCCGGACAGCGGCGCTCCTCCCGTGTGGGAGGGGCGCCGCTGTCGTCTGCGGGCATGATGGGTGGCGCCTGTATCGAACTCTTGTGCTACGTGCGGCGCGCCGGTAGAATCGATCACAGGTTCGAGTGAACGTGCGACGCGGGCAGGGGGTGACCGGGGTGGATACGACGACGACGAGGGCGTTCGGTCTCGGGGCGCTGCGCGCGGTGGATGAGCCGTTGGAGTCGTTGGACGCCTCGGCGCTGAGCGAGGTGGCGCGGTCGGCGACGCTGGCGCAGAACCTGGCCGGGGCCACCCGGCTGCATGCCGCGTACCTGCTGGTGGAGAGTTTCAAGGCGCTGGACGAGGCCGCCCACGGCGAGCCCGGCACCGATACCCGTCCCGCGCACGCCCGCCTGGACCCGGCCGACCGGGCCCGCCACCACCTGGCCGCGGCGATGGCGATGACCCGCTGGCACGCCCGCCACCTGGTCACCGCCGGCGTGCAGATCCACACCCGCCTGCCGCGCCTGCGCGAGGCCGTCGAGCGGGGGCTGCTGCCCGAACAGTTGGCCATCGACGCCGCCTGCCGCCTGGCCGGCATTCCCGACGACATCATCAGTGGTGTCGAGTCCGATGTCGTGGCCCGGCTGACCCGCGACCTGGCCGGCGGTCACCGGCCCAGCCGCACCGCCCTGGACACCACCGTCGACGCCTCCCGCGAGCGCCACGACCCCCAGGGCGCCGGCGACGCGGTCGACGCGGCCGCCGACCAGCGCACCGTGCGGTTCCGGCCCGAACGCGACGGCATGACCAGCATGTGGGCCCACCTGCCCTCCGGCGATGCCGAGAAACTGCGCCGCCGCATCGACGCCGCCGCCCGCGCCGCCGCCGACACCGGGCATCCCCGCACCCGTAACCAACTGCGCGCCGACGCCCTGGTCGCCCTGGGCGATCCCAACACCACCGACATCGCCGACCCCCTGCCCGACCACCCCGCCGACGACAGCGCGGCGGGCCCGGCTGCCCCGGGCGCGACGGCCACCTCCGGCGGCGCCTCCTCCGCCAGTGGCGAGGCCGACGCCGCGGCGGGCCGTGCGCCGCTAGGCGCCTCGTGGGGCACCGACCAGCCGATCCGTATCTCGGTCATCAACAGCATCACCCAGGGCCTGCCCAACCGCGTGGAGTTCGTCACCGGCGCCTACGCCAGCTTCGACTGGCTGTGCGAGGAACTACTCTCCGGCGGCGACGCGAAGGTCCGGTTCGAACTGCTGGACCCGCAACCGGGCACCGAAGACACCCCCGAGGCCGCGCTGAAGTACCGCATCAGCCCCGCCCTGGCCGAACGCATCCGGCTGCGCGACGGCAGCTGCCGCCACCCGGGGTGCACGGTCGATGCCCATGACTGCGAGATCGACCACGTCATCGCCTTCGACCACCAGCGGCCCGAGCTGGGCGGGCCCACCGCCGAGTGGAACCTGGTGTGCCTGTGCCGCAAGCACCACCGGGAGAAAACCTTCGGGCACTGCGCCTACCGGCCAGGGCCGCTCGGTGAGCTGACCATCATCACCGAGACCGGACACGAACACCACACCAGACCCCACGGCCCCCTGGCCCAGGCCCGCGACCGCATTCTCGACCACCGCTGGCACCAACACCTCGGCCGACTCATCGCCGACGACGGCCACCTCACCAACCCACCCGGGGTCGAACGCACCCTGCGCGCCACGACACCCAGCGGCGGTACGGAGGAGCCGACGCCGCCGGGACGCCCGGGTCGGCCGGCGTGACCGGGCGGAGCCGATCAGCCCGGCTGCTGGCCCTCGGGCACCGAGCCCATCCCGACGCCGGGCTGGCACAGCTTCCAGGCGCCGTTCTCGTCGCGCATGCGCACCTGCTCCGGACCGGATCCGTCCGACTCGGACTCGACCGTCGCCATCGCTTCCGCGCCGCCATCGGCGATTTCGACCCCGGTCACCTCGAGGTCCTGCGGGAACGAGCCCGCGATCGACTCGCGGAACATCGAATCGAGATCCGGCCCCGTCGCCTCGCTCGACGCGGTGATCGTGTCCACCAACTCCTGCGGGACCCGGTTCTCCGCGCACATATGGCTGTTGAACTCGTCGAACGACTCCGCCGAGCTCATCTGCTCCAGCGTCTCGGCCACAGCCCGCTCGGCCCGCCCCGACGACGACAACGGCCCGGCCAGGAACGCCCACGCGACCGCGGCGACCACGACCAGCGCCACCACGGCCACCGCCGCGAGCACACCACCCCGGCCCGGGCGATCGCCGCGCCCGTCACCCGACAGACGTGCCCCACCCCCCGGGCCACCGCCCGGCTGCCCCCCGGGACCCGGATCTCCGGCGGGGGGCTGCTGGCTCGTCGTCGTCATCCACTACTCCAAAGACACCCGTCGCGGCCCCGGACGGGCCGCGTCGACCCGCCACGGTAGCCGACCGGCCTGAGATTCAGTGGGGACAGGGGCCCCGGCGCCCGCCGACTCTCAGGGCAAAAGTCCCGCCGGTTCCAGACGGTCCGAGCCGTGCGGCGAACGCCAACTGGCCAGCGGGTACGCGCCGCTCGCGGGGTCCTCGCGCGCGACGAGCGCCCAGAAGTCGGCGTGCGCGTAGCCGCTCGTGAACTCGACCACCGTGAAGCCGTGCCGGTCCAGATCGGCCCAGCGGACGTGGCGGTTCACGCCGGTCAGCGCGCCCTGCGCGGCCTGCGAGAGCGGATTACCCTCGGGCAGCCCCACCATGTCGTTGATGTTGTTACTCGTGATGGACGGGGTGACGAACTCGACCGCGCCCGCGCCCGCACCGGGGTAGTCGGCGGCGTCGAGCGGCACCTCGTTGGCCCACGACGTGTGGATGTCGCCGGTGAGGAAGACGTGATTGCGGTTGCCGGTCGCGCGGATCACCTCGAACAGGCGACGGCGCTCTCCGGCGTAGCCGTCCCACTGGTCGGAGTTATAGGTGATGCCCTCGCGCGGGATGCCGAGCAGTTCGGTGAGCGCCCCGGTCGTGCGGGCGTCCAGAGGCGGGATCAGCACAGGGGTGACCATGACCGAGTTCCCGATGACGTTCCAGCGGGCCGTCGACGACGCCAGCCCGCGGGCCAGCCAGTCGAACTGCTCAGCGCCGGTCATGGTGCCGGTCTGATCGGTCGCGCGCCCGTTGAAGCGGCCCGGATCCTCCGAGCGGTACGAGCGCAGGTCGAGCATGCTCAGCTCGGCCAGCGACCCCCACCGCAGGCGCCGGTAGAGGTGCCCGCCGTCGCGCAACGACTCCGGCCGCACGGGCATCCACTCGAAGTAGGCCTGCGCCGAGGCGGCCTTGCGGTCGGCGAACGGGCCCTCGTGCGGCTGGTGGTTCTCGGCGCCGTGCTCCCACGAGTTGTTGGCCACCTCGTGGTCGTCCCACGTGCAGATCCACGGCACGTGCGCGTGCAGGGACTGCAGGTCGGGGTCCGTGCGGTACTGCGCCAGGCGGATCCGGTAGTCGGCCAGGGTGACGATCTCGTGCGGTGGATCGTGCGGGCGGACCGCGCCGGCGGCGGCCGTGTACTCGCCGCGGCCGTACTCGTAGATGTAGTCGCCGAGCTCGATGATCGCGTCCAGGTCGCCGCGCGCCTCGAGGTGGCGGTAGCCGGCGAAGAACCCGGCCTCCCAGTTGGAGCACGACACCACGCCCACGCGCCAGCGGCCGGACGCGGGCATGGCGCCGTCGGCGGGGGCGGTGCGCGTGCGGCCGGTGCGTGAGGTCTGGCCGAGCGCGCGGAACCGGTAGTGGTACCAGCGGTCCGGCGCGAGGCCGACGCAGTCGAGCTTGACGGTGTGATCGCGGCCGGCGTCCGTGGTGACCGTGCCCGACCGGACGATGGTGGTGAAGCCGGGGTCGGTGGAGACCTCCCAGTCGACGACGACGAGATCCCCGATGCCCGAGCCCGGGGTCGCCTGCTCGGAGGGCGTGACACGCGTCCACAGGATGACGCGGTCCGCCATCGGGTCGCCGGACGCGACGCCGTGCCGGAACACCGCGGAAGCGGACCCGCCCGCGACGTCCCCGGAGGCGGGTCCGCCCGCCGCGGCGGCTGCAGACGCGGCGCGACCGGTGAGGGCTCCGGCGCCGACCGCCGCCCCGGCCAGCGCCCCCGCCCGCAGGAGGGAGCGCCGGCCGAGGCCCGCGCGGGACCGGGAGGGATCGGCAACAGAGTCGGTCATGCGACCAGCGTGACCGATCGTGCGCCCCCGCGCCCCGGTTATCGCTGAGGCGTCACCGGATGTTCATTCCCGGGTCCGGCGCTCAGCGCGCGGTGGACTCGGCGGGCGCGCCGTCCTCGACCATCTGCTCCAGCTCGCTGCGCGCGGGGGTCGACAGGTACCGCGCCATCGAGTCGTCCAGCTCGCGCAGCCACGGGGTGTGGTGCTCGGCGGCCATCGTGCCGGTCATGACCGAACGGTGCGGTTTGTCGCGGTAGGTGAGGATGTTGGCGGCCTTGTCGTCCTTCCACGCGAGGAAGATCCGGACGACCTCGTCGAGATCGAACTCCGAGTAGTCGGTCGCGTCGATGAGGTCGCGGATGTAGTCGGCCTGGAACCGCACCTGGTCGGCGTCACCGTCGAGCTGCTGGAAGCGGTCGCGCCAGGCGCGCATGTGCGCGGCGCGGTCCTGTGCCGACGGCAGCGGCGTGCGTCCGAGGATGAGGTCACGCACGTACCAGGCCTGCGCGTCGAACATGTTGAACGTGAACCACTGGTCCTGGGCGCCGAGGTAGTACACGCGCGGGTTCTTCTGCCACACCACGCCCCGGTACAGGCCGGAGGGGTAGATGTTGTTCGGCGACTGCAATGCCAGGTCGGCGGGCAGGAACGGGTACTTGTGCAGGTAGCCGGTGCACAGGATCACCGCGTCGAACTCCCGGGTCTCGCCGCCCGTGAAGTGGACCGTGCTGCCCTCGAAGCGGTCGATGAGCGGCAGCTCCTCCATGCCGTCCGGCCAGTCGTAGCCGATCGGCCGAGTGCGGTAGGACATCGTCACCGAGCGGGCGCCCATCTTGAACGCCTGCACGCCGATGTCCTCGGCGGAGTAGGAGGCGCCGACGAGCAGGACCCGCTTGTCCGCCAGGTTCTCGGCGCCGCGGAAGTCGTGGGCGTGCTGGACCGAGCCGGGGAAGGTGTGGATGCCCTCGAAGTCGGGCACGTTGGGGAAGCTGAAGTGGCCGGTCGCGACGATGATGCGGTCGAACTCGGAGGTGGTGGTGCGGCCGGAGCGGAGGTTCTCCACGGTCACGGTGAAGTTGTCCTGGTCGCGGTCGTAGTCCACCCAGCGCACGGCCGTGGAGAACTGCACCTTGTCCTTGACCTCGGACTTGCGCACGCGGCCGTCGATGTAGTCCCGCAGCACCTCGCGCGGCGGGTAGGAGGAGATGGGCCGGCCGAAGTGCTCGTCGAAGGTGTACTCGGCGAACTCCAGGGCCTCCTTCGGGCCGTTCGACCACAGGTTGCGGTACATCGAGGAGTGCACCGGCTCGCCGTACTTGTCGATCCCGCTGCGCCAGCTGTAGTTCCACTGGCCACCCCAGTCGTCCTGCTTCTCGTAGCAGACGATCTCGGGGATCGTGGCGCCCGCGCGTTGTGCGGACTCGAACGCCCGCCGGGCGGCGATGCCGCTGGGGCCGGCTCCGAAGATGGCGATTCGTTGATTAGACAACTACTTTCCTTCCGGCCGTCACCGGCCTCTCGTTCGTCTCGGGCAGAGACGCCGGTGGAGGCGGGGCGTCGGCGGAGGGGTCCCCGCGCGCTCAGGGCCTCGACACCGGACCATCGATTCCGCGTCGCGGCGGCGGTCAGTGCGGCCTGCGGCAACGCGACCGCGGCGCCCGTCGTGGGGCGCCGCAGGGCTCTCACCATAGCAAACGCTTGTCGTGCGCTCCCCGGACGGTCCGTTTGCCCCTCCCCCGGGAGCGGTTCCGGCAATTCGTGGACAATGGTCGGCATGACCCAGTTCGGAGATCTCCTCGGCCCCCCGCCCACCCGTCTGACCGGCGATCCGGAGGCGGAGGACGCCCTCGCCGCGGGCGAGGACCCCCGCACGGTCGCGGCCGACCATCCGGCGGCGTCGATCGCGTGGGCCGAGCTCGCCGAGCGCGCACTCGACGCCGGCGACGCGGTGACCGCGTACGCCTTCGCCCGCACCGGTTACCACCGCGGGTTGGACCAGCTGCGCCGCCACGGCTGGAAGGGCTTCGGCCCGGTGCCGTACGACCACGAGCCGAACCGCGGGTTCCTCCGCGCGGTCGCGGCGCTGGCCCGCGCCGCGCAGTCGATCGGCGAGGAGGACGAGTACATCCGTTGCCTGGACCTGATCAATGAGTCGGACCCGCACGCCGCCGCGCCTCTCGGCCTGGCGTGATCGTCTAGACGCCCGCGCGCTGGGCGTCTACGCCGCGCTGCCGGTTCCGCTGAGGACGCGGACCCGGCGTCTGGCGTACGCGTTCCTGCCGATCCTGCAGTGCGGCCTGGCCGCCGGGATCGCCTGGTTCATCGCGTTCGACCTGCTGGGGCACCCCGCGCCGTTCTTCGCGCCCATCGCGGCCGCCATCGCGCTGGGCACCGGGATGGGCCGGCGGGTCCGCCGCGGCATCGAGCTGGTGATCGGCGTCGTGGTGGGCGTCGGCCTGGGGGATCTGCTCATCGCGCAGATCGGCTCCGGCCCGTGGCAGATCGCCGCGGTGGTGGTGCTGGCGATGTCGGCGGCCGTGTTCCTCGACCGGGGCGCGCTCGTGGGGACGCAGGCGGCGTCATCAGCGATCCTCGTGGCCACGATCCTGCCGCCGGGTTCGGCGGGCGGCTATGAGCGGATGGTGGACGCCGCCGTCGGCGGTGTCGTCGCGCTGGTGGCGATGTCGCTCATCCCCGTGCACCCGCTGCGGCGCGCCCGACGCGAGGCGGCGTCACTGCTCGGGGTGGCCTCGTCGGTCCTGGCGGAGGTCGCCGAGGGGCTGGACCGACGGGATTCCGACCTCATCCGCGAGGCGCTGCAGGACGCCCGCGACACCCAGCCGGCGATCGACGCGGTGGAGGAGCAGCTCGCGGGGGCGCAGGAGTTGGTGCGGATCTCGCCGTTCTACCGTCGGCGCCGTCCGGAGGAGGTGGAGCTGAGCCGGATCCTCAACCCGCTCGACAACGGCATCCGCAACATCCGGGTGCTGGCGCGGCGGGCGATCGTGGCCGTCGACGACCAGGTCGACGTCCCGCCCGCGCTCAGTTCGCTGCTGGCCGCGCTCGCCGACGCGGTGGAGTTGCTCGCCCAGCGGGTGGCCGCCGACCCCGACGCGCCCAGCGCCGCGAAGGTGTTGCGGGAGCTGCGCGCGGTGTCCGCGCGGGCGAAGCGGGAGCTGGTGATCGGCTCCGGGATGACCGAGACGGTGATGCTCGCGCAGATCCGGTCGATCCTGGTGGACGTGATGCAGGTGGCGGGCCTGAGCAAGATCTCGGCGCTGGCCACGCTGCCGCCGACGGTGCGGACGCCGGCCGTGTCTCCGGAGCTGCTCAAGGAGGAGTGGCCGGACTCGCCCGACCGGCCCGCTCCGGAGATGCCGCCGTTCAGGGCGACACGAGCCTCCATGGCTCGGTATGACGGTAGAAAGTCGTCCTCTTGATGGCCCGCCGGCCGGTGACCCCGTCGCGGGTGAGCAGGCCGGCCTCGGTCCCCAGCTGGACCGCGCGCGCGGCGAGCCACGGCCGTCGTCGCAGCCGGCGGGGGCGGGCGGCCGTGGCGACGACGCCCGGGAGGTCCGGCGTCGGGCGGACGGTGAGGGCGTCGATCTCGCCGGAGAAGACCCGGTTGTCGTCGGCGTAGGCCTCGCCCACCAGATGGCCGCCTTCCGGGCCGCGGACGGTGGCCTCGCCCACGAGGGCGGTCCCGGTGTCGTCGCGCACGAGGGGCACCTCGCGGGCCTCGCCGCGGACGCCCAGCTTGGCGGCCTCCGAGCCGGTCGGCAGGCCGTACGCCTTGGTGGCCGGCGTGGGTTCGTCGGCGACGTAGGCGATCTCCACGTCGAGGTTCTCGGTGCGCATGAGGCGGGTGAGCAGCGCGGCCAGTCCGGCGTCGGTGCCGCACACGACCAGCCGTCGGCGGGTTCCGACCTCGGAGAGCGCGCGGGTGACCTCCTCCTTGGTGGGAACCGCACTGACCTCGACGCGTAGGTGTTCGCCGAGGACCGTCGGAACCGGCGCGGAGCCGCAGCGGATGACGATCATGACCTCCATCATGACCGCAGCGGCCGCAGGGGGCGAACCTGGGGCAGGATGGAGGTGTGCATGCACAGGCGCCCGACATCGATCGCGGCAGGATCGATCTCAACTGCGACCTCGGGGAGGCCCGCCGGGGCACTCCGAGGTGGTCGGCTTCGCTCGCGCCGCACGCCGGGCCCGACCCCGACGACGCCGCCCTGCTGGAGGTCGTGACCTCCGCGAACGTCGCGTGCGGCTTCCACGCCGGCAACCGCCCCACGATGAACGCGACGGTCGTGGCGGCCGCCGAGCGGGGCGTGGCCGTGGGCGCGCACCCCTCGTACCGCGACGCGGAGAACTTCGGGCGCGTCGAGCACGACCTCGACCGCGAGGAGGTCGCCCGCATCGTGGCGTTCCAGCTGATCGAGCTCGACATGGCCGCGCGGCGCCACGGCTCGCGGGTGCGGTACGTCAAGCCCCACGGGGCCCTCTACAACCGCATCGTCCATGATCGCGAGCAGGCCGCCGGTGTCGTCGACGCTGTCCTGGCCTACGCCGCGGTCGCCGACGAGGACCCGCTGCCGATCCTCGGCCTGCCCGGCGCGGTGGTCCTGGCGGAGGCCGAGAGGGCGGGCGTGCGGGCCGTGACCGAGGCGTTCGCCGACCGCGGCTACCGACCCGACGGCACGCTCGTGCCGCGTGGCGAGCCGGGAGCCGTCATCACCGACGCCGACGAGGTCGCCGCCCGCGTGGTGGCGATGGCCACGGGACGGGAGATCACGGCGTCGGACGGGTCGCCGATCGTGGTGGAGGCCGCGTCGATCTGCGTCCACGGGGACACGCCCGGTGCGGTGGACCTGGCGCGTCGGGTGCGGTCGGCGCTCGAGGCGGCCGGGGTGCGGCTGGCGCCGTTCGTGCCCGCGGGGGAGAGATGACGACGACGAGGATCCGCCGCTGCGGAGAGGCCGCGCTGCTGCTCGAGTGTGCGGGTCTGGCGGAGGCGGTGCAGCTCGCCGGGAGGGTCCGCGGGTTGCGGCCGGAGGCCGTCGACGTGGTCGCGGCGGCCCGCACCGTGCTGGTGACCGCGCGGGAGGCCTCCGCGTTGCCCGGGCTGCGGCAGAGGGTCGAGGCGCTGTTGGCCGAAGGGCCGCCGTCCACCCAGGATCCGCCGCCCACCCAGAATCCGCCGTCCACCCAGAATTCGCCGTCCACCCAGAATCCGCTACCCGGGGACCGGATCCGCTACCCCTATGCGGGTAGCGGATCCGGAGGGGGAGTAGCGGATCCTGGGGCCGCGGGCGGGGTCGGGGGTGCTGGCGGGGTCGGGGCCGCGGGTGGGGCGGCCGAGGTGATCCTCGACGTCCGCTACGACGGGCCCGACCTGCACGCCGTCGCCGACCTGGCCGGGCTGTCGACCGAGGCGTTCGTGCGGACCCACACGGCAATCGCCTGGCGGGCCGCGTTCGGCGGGTTCGCGCCCGGATTCGCCTACCTCGTGGACGCGCGGGAGCTCGATGCTCGCAACCCGGACGCGCGCGGAGGCGAGCAGCGCGTCCACGCCGAGCCGCGACCCCTGCCGACCGTGCCGCGGCTGCCGTCCCCGCGGGCGCGGGTGCCGGCCGGATCGGTGGGCCTGGCGGACCGGTTCTGCGCCGTCTACCCCGGCGCGTCGCCCGGCGGGTGGCAGCTCATCGGCACCACCGACGCCCGGCTGTGGGACGTCGACCGCCCCGACCCCGCCCTGCTGACGCCCGGGACGGTCGTGCGGTTCCGTGACGCTGGCGGCTCACGCGGCTCCGGCGGCCCGGGCGCGGACCGATGAGCCTGCTGGTGCTCCGGGCCGGGCCCGCCGTCCTCGTGCAGGACCTCGGCCGCCCCGGACACGCCGACCTCGGGGTGACCGCCTCCGGGGCCGCCGACCGCGCCGCCGCGGCCACCGCCCTCCGGGCCGTCGGCACCGACCCCGCCGCCGCGGTGCTCGAGGTGCTGCTCGGCGGGCTCACCGTCCTCACGGACGCCCCCGCGATCGTGGCGGTCACGGGGGCGGAGGCCCTCGTCGTCGTCGTCACCCCCGACGGCTCCCGCCGCACCGCCGCCACCGGCGACGTCCTCCGCCTGGACACCGGGTCGACGCTGGAGATCGGCCGGCCCGTCGCGGGGGTGCGCAGCTACGTGGGCGTGCGCGGGGGCATCGACGTGCCGCCGGTGCTGGGCAGCCGCTCCCGTGACACCCTGTCCGGGCTCGGCCCGCCGCCCGTCACCGTCGGGGACGTCATCGACGTCGGCGACGCGGTCGTGGGCCCGTGGGCGGACGGATGGCAGGCGGCCGTCGGCGGCACCGACGCCCGCCAACCCGTCGACCTCGACGTCATCCCCGGCCCGCGCGACGACCTCTTCCCACCCGAGGCGTGGGACGTCCTCGCGGCGACCGGCCACGTCAGCGGCCACGCCGACCGGGTGGGCGTGCGCATCGACCCCGCCCGGCCCGTCCCGCGGTTGTCCAGGGGCGAGATCCCCAGCGAGGGCATGGTGCGCGGCGCCGTCCAGATCCCCGCCGACGGCCGCCCCGTGGTGTTCGGCCCCGACCACCCCGTCACCGGTGGCTACCCGGTGATCGGGGTGCTCACCGCCCGCTCGGCGGACAGGATCTCGCAGCTCCTGCCCGGAACGCCCGTGCGACTGCGCAGGCTGCGGGGGGTCGGCGACTAGGGTGAGAGCGCGGATGCGACTATTCTGGAGCGCTGGTGTGCGCGGAATCACGACAATGTGCCCGTCCCTCACCGTGTAGACGACTCTTTTCGAGGTGAAAGCGAACCATGCCAGCGATCGTTCTGATCGGCGCCCAGTGGGGCGACGAGGGCAAGGGTAAGGCCACCGACATCCTGGGCGGCCGCGTCGAGTACGTGGTCAAGCCCAACGGCGGCAACAACGCCGGCCACACCGTCGTGGTGGGCGGCGAGAAGTACGAGCTCAAGCTCCTGCCCGCCGGCATCCTATCGCCCACGGCCACCCCGGTCATCGGCAACGGCGTGGTGGTGAACCTCGAGGCGCTGTTCGAGGAGATCGAAGGCCTGCAGGCCCGCGGCGCCGACACGTCCCGCCTGCGCATCTCGGCCGACGCCCACCTCGTCGCGCCGTACCACCAGGCGCTCGACAAGGTGACCGAGCGATTCCTGGGCAAGAAGGCCATCGGCACCACCGGGCGCGGCATCGGCCCCACCTACGCCGACAAGGTCTCCCGCGTGGGCATCCGCGTGCAGGACGTGTTCGACGAGTCGATCCTGCGACAGAAGATCGAGGGCGCGCTGCACCTCAAGAACCAGATCCTCGTGAAGATCTACAACCGTCGAGCGGTCGAGGTCGAGGAGATGGTCGAGTACTTCCTGTCCTACGCCGACCGCCTGCGGCCCATGGTCTGCGACACCACGCTCATGCTCAACGAGGCCCTCGACCGCGGCCAGTCCGTCCTCATGGAGGGTGGCCAGGCCACCATGCTCGACGTGGACCACGGCACCTACCCGTTCGTCACCTCGTCCAACCCCACCGCCGGCGGCGCGTGCGTCGGCTCCGGGATCGGGCCGACGCGGATCACGCACTCCCTGGGGATCGTCAAGGCGTACACCACCCGCGTGGGCGCCGGGCCGTTCCCCACCGAGCTGTTCGACAAGTGGGGCGAGTACCTGCAGGTCACCGGTGGTGAGGTGGGCGTGAACACCGGCCGCACCCGCCGCTGCGGCTGGTACGACGCCGTGATCGCCCGGTACGCCGCGCGCGTCAACGGCTTTACCGACTACTTCCTGACCAAGCTCGACGTGCTCACCGGAATCGGCGAGATCCCGATCTGCGTGGCCTACGACGTGGACGGCGTGCGGCACGACGAGATGCCCATGACGCAGACCGACTTCCACCACGCCACGCCGATCTACGAGACCATGCCGGGCTGGGACGAGGACATCACCGGGGCGCGCGAGTTCAGCGACCTGCCGCCCGAGGCCCGCGACTATGTCCTGCGGCTCGAGGAGTTGGCCGGCTGTCACATGTCGTACATCGGCGTGGGCCCGGGCCGGGACCAGAACGTGGTGCGGCGCGACATCCTGGCCTGAGCGGGTCCACTTTGCGCGGGGCGGATGTGGCACCAGTGGCTCGTGTGACTGGTGATCTGGATCATGATGTGAACGTATGACAGATGTCGTACGAACATGCGATACCTAAGTTCCGGCGACATTGGTGAACTTCCAGGGGCCGGCCAGATAGGCCGGGCTCGACCTGCGAGGAGTCCCCGATGCGTACCCCCATTCGATTCACGTCTCTGTCCGCGGCGGCATGCGCCGCGGTGCTCGTGCTTGCCGGCGCCCCGGCGGCCTCCGCGCAAGGGGCAGGGAGCCTGGCCGAATCTGGCAGTACCGCTCTCCCTGTCTTCGATTCTCGGAGCAAGGCGTCGCTCACCGACGAGGGCGAAGGAAAGTACGCGGTCTCGTATACGAACGGCTCCAGCCATGACCTCGCGTGCTTCGGTGCTGTGCTTCCCGAGGACCTCGCGCACGACTACTACGAGGAGTTGGCGGGCGCCGACTGGGAAGCGGCACTCGCCGGGGAAGAGGATCTCGCAGACCCCGAGCTGCAGGCTGAGATTGATGCTGCGGCCAGCGCGGGTCATATGGCTTTCATCACGGGAACCGATGGCGTCGGTTTTGTGGACTACCTTCGCGCGATGATCAAGAATGCGTATCCCGAGATGACAGATGCAGAGGTCGAGGAGATGGTCGATATGCTCCGGGAATCTGGCACCTATGGTGATCTGCTCAACGACGATGTCAAGTTGGTCAACTTCGTAGACAAGGGTACGACCAGCACCTGGGCCGCACAGATGGGTGTGGCACTCCCGGAGTCCGAGAAGGCGGGCGGGGTCATCATATGTTTCAACGGGTTCGGCAGTGACTTCACCGCCAGTGAGGTCACGTACGTCGAGATCGAGCATGCCGAAGAAGGGCAGGGATCGCTCCTGTCGAACGTGTTGGGCTCCCTCGACATCGGGGGCTCGCTGGGGAGCTGACCGTGGGCGGGAGCTGGCAGCGGCCCGGCTCGGCCGTCCCTGACAACACTCCGCCCCGGACGGCTTCCGCGTCGTCCGGGGCGGAGGTGACGGATGGTGACTAAAGAGATCATCCTGTCACGTAATTCGTGCGTTTGGGGGACAGCGGCGCCGACGCTCCCGCTGACATGGTCTTACCGGGAGGTCGGACGGCCTCCGAAGATGCGAGCCCCGTGGGCCACGAGACCTGGAGAGACCATTGCGATTGTCAACGAGAATCGGAGCGCTGGCTGCGTCGGCCGCGCTCGGGGTGGCCACACTAGTCGGCGGCGCGGGAGTGGCGTCCGCGCAGCCTTTCGACCCGGTCATCGATGGGCCGAGTTCAGTCGGGGTCGAGGTCGACGAGGCCGGCGAGTTGGTCGTCTCGTACGACAACCAATCAGAGCTGGATCTGACCTGCCTTGTCTTTGTGTCCACGTATGAAGTGGCCTACGAGATGTTCGAATTCCTGTCCGGCGGGGAGCCGAACGCCGAGCTACCCGACTACGCCCAGGAGATGGTTAACGAGGCGATGGCTGATGGTGTTCATGCCGCCAGCATTTTCACCGTATCCCAGGGTTCCAGCGGGCCGGTCGAGGCTGGTTTCCTGGCCGAGTACGACTTCTCGGACACCCAGCCGGTGGCAACCACCTGGTGCGCAGGCGACGGAGGCTACTACGAGCTCGAGATGTCCGACCTCGACCTACCGGGCTCTGGCGGAGTGGCCGTTCTGGACAGCCCCAGTGTGCTCACGGTGACCGGACGAGGGACGGAGACCCTGGTCGAGTATCGGAACGAGTCCGGTCGGGGCCTGTACTGCATTGCTCTGGTCGGCGAGCCCACGCTGATCGGCGATTTGTACGCCAGTGTCGAGAGTGATCCGGCGAATAGTAATGGGCCCGACCCGGTGTTCAGTGAGTTGTTGGCCACGGCCGCTGCTGCCGGCAAAGTCGGAACCTATGGTGGAGTGGTCGATCCGGGTTCCACCGTCGTGCTTGAGGGAGTCACGGAGAATGTCGAACCCGCAGGGATCCTCACCGACGATTCCTTCGACCCGGTGGGCGTCTCGTTCTGCTCTCTGTTCGCCGGCGAGGACACGTATACCGAGGTCGAGATCAGCCAGGCGGGACCCGGCGACGACGATGACGACGAGCAGGCAATCGTACTCCCCGCACCAGTGATCGATGGTCCGAGCGCACTGAGGATTCACCCCTCCACGCTCCCGGGTGAATACTTCCACTACTCCTACGACAACCGGTCAGGACGAGATCTCATCTGCACTGTGTTCCTCGGTTCCGCGGAGTACATCGAGGCGCAGCTGACCAGGGTCAATAAGGATGATCTGACAGTCGAGGAGGCACTCTGGCTACCCTCCTCCGCCGAGCAGGGGGAGGCGGGCTGGTTTGTCTCGCGGGCCGGCACCAACGGTCCGGTCAGCACGTTGCCGGTCGGGGGTCCGGGTACTACGGAGACGGAGCCTCATGCGGTGGCGTTCTGTGTGGACGCGGAACTCGACGGCGACACCCTGGTGGGGGCCATCGGCGACCACTTCGAGATCGAGACTGCCCACTACGTGCTCGACGACGATGGCGACGGCCCAGGTGACGACAGCCCTGGTGACGACGACGATGCCGATCCGCAGCCGATGAGCATCATCGAGCAGATCATCGACGCGATCGACGTGTTCGGTTCGCTCAAGTAGGTGCTCGACTGTTGCAACACATGAGACGGTCACAGCACATGAGACGGTCGACCTGACCGGCGGGGTCACGCTAGAGGATCGGTTCGGGCCGGTCTGGATCGGTTCGGACCGGTTCGGGCCGGTCCGAACCGATGTGCGTCAGAGCGGCAGGCCCGGGATCGGCGGGAGCTCAATCGCGCCGCCGGCGACACCCGCACCGATCGCCAGAGCGGCCGAGACGGCGAGGCCCGCGACGAGCACCAAGCCGGCCTGCGCGAACTCGCCCTCCAGCGAGCCCGAGGTCGAGCTGCCGGGGGTGTCGGCGTACTGGACGACGCCGGTCTCAGCCTGCGTCGAAGTGGGGGCGGCGTAGGCGGGGGCCACGGCGACGGTGGTGGCTGCGGTGAGCGCCACGGCGGCGGCGAGGGTTCCGGTGCGAGTGATGGTCATACCCGGAACATCGGCCTCGGTAGCGACGGCATTACGCGCGGTGTGGAATCTCACGGTGACCGGGCGTTCAGCGGTCGGTCGTTGCCGGTAGGCGGCTGAACGCAGCGCGGACCGCGGAGAGGGATTCTTCCAGCGTGAAGCCGGATCCCGCGGCGCGTTCGGCGAACTCCTCGGCGGCGCGAGTCAGCACCGCGGTGGTGAGATCGGGTGCGGTGACGAAGGTGCCGGCGCGGCCGCGACCCTCGAGCAGTCCGGCCTCCTCGAGCTCGCTGTAGACCTTGGCCGCTGTCCGGGCCGCGATACCGACGTCGGAGGCCAGAGCGCGGACCGGCGGCATGCGAGTGCCGGGTGTCAGCGTCCCGCGCCGGATCGCCTCCGTGATCTGCGCCTTGAGCTGACGAAACGGGGGCTCGGTCGAGTCTGGATCCAACGCCAGGACCACGCCGTCTTCCCGCGAGCCGGTCCCCGCCTCGCCCATGCTCAGACCCAGATCTGGTCGATCGCGGTCGCCTCACGCGGCGGCGCGGACGGGACCGGGGCGGCCGGGGTCCGTGAGAACCGCGGCGCCGGCGCCGGACCGAGATCCCCGGCGACCTCGACGAACGTCTCGCGGGCGGTGTTGTGCGGATGGTCCAGCGCCTCGGTGTAGGTGAGGACCGGCGTCGTGCACGCGTCGGTGCCGTAGAACACCTCGGCCCACTCGTCGCGGGTCTTCTCGGCGAACTTCCCGGCGATCAGCTCGCGTAGCTCGTCCCAGCGATCCATGTCGAACTGGCCGGGCATGCCCTCGCCGTCGACGCCGAGCAGCCGGGCGAACTCGGCGTAGAACTGCGGCTCGAGGCAGCCCACGGCCATGTATTTGCCGTCGGAACAGGTGTAGACGTCATAGAAGGGGTAGCCCGTGTCGAGCATGTTGGTCCCGGCGACGTCCGACCACTGACCGCGGGCACGCATCGCCCACTGGAACTGGCCGAGCACCGAGGCGCCGTCGGTCATGGCGGCGTCGATGACCTGACCCTCGCCCGAGGTGGAGCGCTCGATGATCGCGGCCAGGATGCCCTGGATGAGGAACATCGAACCGCCGCCGAAGTCGCCGACCAGGTTGAGCGGCGGCACCGGGCGCTCGCCCTTGCGGGCTGTGGCGTTGAGATGACCGGTCAGGGAGATGTAGTTGAGGTCGTGGCCGGCGGTGTGGGCGAGCGGGCCGTGCTGGCCCCAGCCGGTCATGCGGGCGTAGACCAGGCGCGGGTTGAGCTCCAGGCACTCGTCGGGTCCCAGGCCCATGCGCTCGGTGACCCCGGGGCGGTAGCCCTCGACCAGCACGTCCGCCTTGGCGATGAGTCCGCGCACCTGCGACAGGCCCTCGTCGCTCTTGAGATTGGCCTCCACCACGGTCCGGCCGCGGCGGGTGATGTGCGCCCAGCCGCCGACCTGGGTGGCGAGCTCTCCGGGGCGCATGACCGTGACGACGTCGGCGCCCAGGTCCGCCAGCATCATGCAAGCGTGGGGGCCGGGGCCGATGCCATTGAGTTCGACGACGCGGATGCCGGCGAGGGGGCCGGAAGAGGAACTGGTCACAGGTGTGCCCTTTCGTGTGGCTTTGGACACACATTATCGCCTAACCGTCGGGCGGGTTAGAGGCAGGTGGCCGGTACTGCTGTTGCGCCTGTGGCCAGTGATAATAAGAAAGTTAACATCTAGTTATAGAACCCTAAAGTTTGCGCCGCTTACGACCGCTGTAGGTGTGATCTATGCCACGCTCAGCGAAGGCGTTCACCGGAGCGTCCGCAAGTGTCACCGCGGTCCTCGATGTGGTGACTATCCCTCACTGCAAGGAGCATTCATGTTCACTCGAAATCGATTCGTTGCCGGAGCATCGGCCGTCGCTCTCGCCGCTGGGGCCACTCTCGCCGGAGCCGGTATGGCCGGCGCCCAGGGGTCGTCGGAGATCGCGGCGGATCTCGAGCTCGCCGCCACCGCACTCAACGGCCCGGTGACGGTGACCCCGAATGACGAGGGTGGCCCGACCGTCACCTACACCAACGAGGGTGACGCGTTGCAGCACTGCGTCGGGTTCACAATGCCGTATAGCTCGGTCGACGAGGTCGGACTTGACCCCTCGGCCGGCAACCCCATGGACCTACTGCCAAAGATCATCGAGATCCAGGCCATGGGCGGCGTGTCGATGCTCGGTGCTGCCGCTGACGGTGAACCGACTACCTATGACGCCACCGCAGACAACGGCATAACGCAGGCCGCGCTTCTTCTGATCGCTACAAAGGCGGGCGTAGCGCTTGACGAGGGGGAGTCCGTGACCTGGGAGGCCACCGCGCCCGAGGAGCCGGCTGCCGCGGCTGTTCTCTGCATTCCCGACGCCGTGGCGGGAAATGAGGCGCGTATCGCGGCGATCGAGACAAACTTCGGCATCGATCCGGAGGTAGTCGCGAATCAGATCAACGACCGGCTCGGGCCGCTGGGTTCGATTACCGCAGGCAGCGTGAGCGGCGGCAGCGTCGAGATGGGCGCTAACCTCGGTCTTTCACGGGGGCCGTGAGGTCTGGTCTTGGAAATGACGTGGGAAGTGCTCCGGAGCTGGGATGATGTGACTTATCTAAGGTCCACATCGGTTCAGTTCGAGGAGCACTTCCCAGATGAAGTCTAGCGGGTCGTTTCGGCGGTTGAAGGTCAGTGCGGACGGGTCGGGTGTTGTCTCGCACGCAGGGTTGGGGATGCTGCGGGAGCTCGCCGAGCGCACGGGCCTGGTCACCGCGCTCGAGGACGCTCTGGCGGACACCTACCGCGGGGCGTGGGTCCACTCCCCGGGCCAGGTGCTGACCGATCTGGCCGTCGCGGTCGCCGATGGCGCGGATGCGATCACCGGGATCGGGGTCCTCGGTGATCGCGAGGACGTATTTGGGTCGGTGGCCTCGATGCCCACCGCCTGGCGGGCGCTGGACCGCATCGACACTGACCACCTTCCGGCGGTGCGCGCCGCACGGGCCGCAGCCCGGCAAGCGGCGTGGGCCGCAGGTGCCGGCCCTGACCTGAGTCAGGAATTGTGCATCGATCTGGATGCCACGATCACGGTGGCTCATTCGGAGAAAGAGAACGCGGCCGCGACCTGGAAACGCACCTTCGGGTTCCACCCGTTGCTGGCGTTTTTGGATCGGCCCGACATCGCCGGTGGTGAAGCCCTCGGCGGGCTGCTCCGACCTGGCAATGCTGGTTCGAACACCGCTGCCGACCACATTCAGGTCCTGGACATGGCGCTGGCTTCGCTACCGGCGCATGCGCGTCCCACCCCGGGCGATCCCGGCGGCCCACGGGTACTGGCTCGTTCGGATTCAGCCGGCGCGACCCGAGCGTTTGCTGCCGCTTGCCGCGAGCGTGGGGTCGGGTTCTCCTTCGGGTTCCCGGTGGACTTTCGTATCAAGAACTTCGTCGATGGCATCCCCGACGGGTGTTGGTACCCGGCCATCGACACCGATGGCAACATCCGCGACGGTGCCTGGGTCACCGAGGCCACCGCCAACATCGACCTGTCAGCCTGGCCGGACGGGGCACGGCTGATCCTGCGCAAAGAGCGGCCGCACCCCGGGGCGCAGCTGACGTTCACCGATTCAGACGGCATGCGGATCACCGCGTTCCTCACCGACACCCCACCCGGAGTGATCGGCGGCAATATCGCCGGCTTGGAGCTACGTCACCGCCAGCACGCCCGGGTGGAGGACCGTATCCGGCAGGCCAAGGCCACCGGGCTTCGCAACCTGCCCTGCCGAGGGTTCACCGAGAACGCCGCCTGGCTCGAGGTCGTCATGATGGCCACCGACCTGATCGCCTGGACCAAACTCATCGCCTTCCAGGGCGACCCGGCGCTGGCTCGCTGCGAGATCGGGGCGTTCCGCTACCGCGTGCTCCACGTGGCCGCCCGCATCACCCGCAGTGCCCGACAGACCTGCCTGCGCATCGATAAGACCTGGCGTTGGGCGAGCGCCATCGCCGCAGGCTGGCACCGAATACGCACCGCATTCGGTTGACCACCGAACCTCTGCCCCGACGAGCCGAAGGACCCCCGGAACCCGCTGCCCCGGCGCGACAGCCGGGCCCCAACCATGCCCCGACATCGAAATCAGCCCGAAACGGCTCCGGCCACGCTTCAGCGGCGTGATGCAGCCGGCCCGTGAAAGACCGAGGCTAACGTCCTCGGCTCGCTCGCCGGAGCAAGCGCGGAGGACGAGCCCGTCGACGATGAGGGGACCGACGCCGGCAGCGCGGCCGCGAGCTCGGGCGTCAGCGAGGCCGGCAGCGGCGGGGACGAGCAGGAGAACGGCACGGTCGAAGCCACCACGGTCGGCTGATCCGATAACCATCCCCCATCATCCCGACCGGGCCCGGCACCTCACGGTGCCGGGCCCGGTCGTCTGTTCAGCCGCGCTCCGAGCGTCGCCGCAGGTCTACTAGCGTGGACGATATGACCGACCCCCATGATCCACTCGCCCCGCCCGCCGTGGACCGCTTCGGCACGCCGGGCACGCCGACCGCGACCCGCGTGATGCTGCTCGGCTCGGGGGAGCTGGGCAAGGAGGTGACCATCGCGCTGCAGCGGCTGGGGGTCGAGGTCA
Organism: Dietzia maris; assembly: GCF_036287335.1. Lineage (NCBI taxonomy): Bacteria > Bacillati > Actinomycetota > Actinomycetes > Mycobacteriales > Dietziaceae > Dietzia > Dietzia maris. The sequence goes on along the minus strand of NZ_CP143053.1, from coordinate 2,978,941 downwards.
TCGCGGTCGACCGCTACGACGGAGCCCCGGCCCACCAGGTCGCGCACCGGTCGCACACCATCGACATGACCGACGCCGACGAGGTGCGCAGGGTCGTCGAGCTGGAGAAGCCGGAGGTGATCCTGCCGGAGATCGAGGCCATCGCCACCGCCGCGCTCGCGCAGATCGAGCAGGACGGGCTGGCCCGGGTCGTGCCCACCGCGCGCGCGGTGCGGCTGACCATGGACCGGGAGGGCATCCGCCGCCTCGCGGCCGAGGAGCTGGGCCTGCCCACGAGCCGCTACGCGTTCGCCTCCTCCCTCGAAGAGCTTCAGGACGCGTGCGAGGCCATCGGGTTCCCGTGCCTGGTCAAGCCCACCATGTCGTCGTCGGGTAAAGGCCAGTCCACCCTGCACGGCCCCGAGGACATCGAGGGTGCGTGGCAGTACGCGCAGTCGGGTGCCCGCGTCGCGGGGGCGCGCGTGATCGTGGAGTCGTTCGTGGACTTCGAGTACGAGATCACCCTGCTCACCGTCCGCAGTGTGGACCCGGAGACGGGCCGGATCCGCACCGACTTCTGCGAGCCGATCGGGCACACGCAGGAGCGCGGCGACTACGTCGAGTCGTGGCAGCCGCAGCCTATGACGCAGGATGCCTACGACTCGGCGCGGTCGGTCGCGGCGCGCATCACCGGCGCGCTCGGCGGGGTGGGCGTGTTCGGAGTCGAGCTGTTCGTCAAGGGCGTCGACGTCTACTTCTCCGAGGTCAGCCCCCGCCCCCACGACACCGGCCTCGTCACGCTGCGCAGCCAGGTTCTCAGCGAGTTCGAGATGCACGCCCGCGCCGTCCTCGGCCTGCCCGTGGTCACGACCATGGCCAGCCCGGGCGCGTCGGCGGTGATCTACGGCGGCGACGGCGTGGGCGACGGCGCGGAGGGCGTCGGCTTCTCCGGCGTCGCCCGCGCCCTCGCGGTGCCCGAGTCCGACCTGCGGCTGTTCGGCAAGCCGTCGGCCACCGAGTTCCGCCGGATGGGCGTGGCCGTGGCCACCGCCGAGGACGTGGACGGCGCCCGCCAGCGGGCGCGCGAGGCCGCGTCGCGCGTGACGGTGGTGAGGTAGGTGCCGCCGGTCACCGCGAGTAGGTGGGAAGGCTCCGCTCGATGACGACGACGAGGTCCGCGGCAGACGACGCACGCGATCTGCCGCCCGAGCCGACGGCTCCGTGGATTCTCGTGCTGGCCGGGGGAGTGGTCCTGCTGTGGCTGGGAGTGCTGGCCTGGCAGGTGGCCGTCCTGCCCGAGCGGGTGCCGACGCACTTCGGCGCCGACGGGCGGGCCGACGGCTGGTCCAGTCGGACCGGGGCGCTCGCGTTCTCCGCGCTGATCCCGTTGCTCGTCGTGCTGCCGATGCCGCTGTTGTCCCGGCTGGTGCTGTGGGCCCCGGGCCAGATCAACGCGCCCAACAAGGAGTGGTGGACGGCCACCGGGCCGAGGCTGCGGCGGTTCGAGCGGTTGATGCGCGAGGACCTGTGGCTGATCACGACGGTCACACTGCTCCTGCTGGTGGCCGGGCAGGTGGGCATCGTGCTCGCCGCGCGGTCGGGCGGCGACGCGATGCCGACATGGATCCTCCCGGTCGCGCTGGTGGTCTTCCTCGTGGCGATCGGGGCGGTGATGGCCCGGATGTTCATCGGCGGCCGGTACGCCGCGCAGCCCGATCTCGAGTGAGTGATGCCCCTGTGGATGGTCGTCGACCCCGTCCACAGGCACCTGGCGGCGAGGGCTTCGTGTCGGTGCCGACCCCTAGCGTGACCTGACGAGCGGCGCGGAGTGCCGGGCCGGAGGGGAGCGGGGTCGATGGCAGGGCAGGACGGGGGAACAGGCGCGGTGGCCGTGGGGGATGCGGCGGCCGCGGCGGTGGTGGCGGGCACGACGGCCGCGGCGGCGCAGGGGCCGCTGGGGACGGCCGTGCTGGCGTTCGAGCAGGCGGCGGTGACGGCGGAGGCCACGCGAGTCCGCGAGGCCGGGCGGGAGCTGGCCGAGCGGGCGGTGTCGCTGAGCGCGGCGCTCGAGGAGGCGTCCGCGGTGGCGTCCGCAGCACAGGCAGGTGGCGTCGGTGGACTATTCAGCGGCGGCGCGCTCGCCGAGTGTGCGGCGCTGCTCGCCCGCCGGTCCCGCGCCCTCGCGGAGGAGACGGAGCGGTCGGCGGACGGGATGGCGCGGGCGGCGGGCCTGCTGACGGCGGCCGACGAGGAGGTGGCCGGTCGTGTCGCCGGCGCAGGGGGCTGACGGACTGGTCGCGGCGATCGACCTGGCGGCCGCGCGGGCGGCGGAGGTGGGCCGACGGATCGCGGATTCCGCCGAGGACCTGGATTCGGTGGCCCGCAGGCTCGGCGGGCGCGCGACAGGCGGGGAGTGGTCGGGCCGGGCGGGGGACCGGGCCCGCGGCGAGGTCGCCGACGCCGCCGGCGAGGCGCGGATGCTCTCCGGGAACTGCCTCTTCGTGGCCGATGTCCTCAGGGCCGAGGGGAGTCGGCTCGCCCGCGCCGTGACCGGGTGGGACGCCGCCGAGGCGGCCGAACCCGGAACCGGGGACGCGGTCGCGGTGCAGGACGCCGACCGGGTCCTCGCCATGAGGCTGCGGGAGGCGGCGGACGCGCTGGCCGGCCGGGTTGATCCCGCGACGAGGCCGTGCCTGGACCTGTCGGGATCGACCGACGACGACCCGCGCGAGGTCGCCCGACTGTGGCACGCGCTCGGGCCCGCCGACCGCGCCCGGCTGGCGCGCGACCACCCCGAGCTCGGCTCGGTGGACGGGCTGTCGTCGGCGACGCGCGACGCCCTCAACCGGACCCGGCTCCGGCGGCTGCTCGACGCGTCCGGGTCCGCGGCGGGGGCCGGATCCGGCGCCAGCGGGAGGCTGTCCGACGAGGCGGCTCGGGACCTGGCGACGTTGGCCGCGTATCTCGAGCAGGACCCCCGGAGGCACCTTCTCGACCTGCATCCCGACGGTCGGGCGGTGGTCGCCGGCGCCGACCCCGACTCCGCCGAGCGGGTGGTGACGCTGGTGCCCGGTACGGGTTCCTCTCTGGCCGACCTCGGGCGCACCGGGGAGCGGGCAGGTGCGGTGTGCGAGGCGGCGGACGCGGCCGGGGAGTGCGTGTCGGTGTCGTGGCAGGGCTACGACGCGCCGGACGGCATCGTCTCCGCCGGCTCCTCCGCGGGCCCGGCGTGGGCACACGCGGACGACCTCCGGACCTACGCGGCCGGGCTGGACGCGGTCGAGGGGCTGGACGGCGACGACGCGCCGCACGCGACCGTGGGCTACAGCTACGGCTCGGTGGTCCTGGGCGCGGCCGCCGCGGACCCCGAGGGGCTCGCTGCCGACCTGATGATCCACGTCGGCAGCCCCGGCGCGGGAGTCGAGTCGCTCGACCGGCAGTGGGTGGACGAGGCGGGCGTCAGCCGCCCGGCGGTCGACGACGACGTGGTGGCCGTGGCCTCACGCTGGGATCCCGTCCCGTGGTGGTCGATCACGGGCGTGCTCGGCGAGCGGCCGGGGGCCGACGAGTTCGGCGGCCGCTCCGTGGACGTCACCGAGCCCGGCGCGGGACCGGAATCGGTGCGCACCGCGCACTCGCGCTACCTCGACCCGGGGACGGTGTCGCTGACGGAGATCGGCCGGCTCGTCAGCGGGATCGAGTAGCCCGCGAGGAGCGGGCGATGTCGAGCATCTCCGCCCGGCCCGGCAACTTGGTGCGCTCGCGGCCGGCCGCCTCGCCGAGCTCACGCTCGTGGGCGTCGATCGCCAGCCAGGCGTCGCCGTCGACGACGTCCACGCCGCGGTCGGCGAGCAGGTCACGGACGGCGGACGGATCGGGGTCAGCGGGCTCGGGCAGCGTGCCGGACTCGAGCTCGGTGGTGAGATGACCGACCGTCTCCACCGCGCACGACCGGTTGGTCCCGATGACGCCGGAGGGACCGCGCTTGACCCACCCCGCCGTGAACAGCCCCGGCAGGTGATCGCCGCCCGGCGCGTCGAGCACCCGGCCGCCGTCGTTGGGGATGGTCGCCCGGGAGTCGTCGAACGGCACGCCCTCCAGGGCGGCGGAGCGGTACCCCACCGCGCGGTACACGGCCTCGACCGGCAGATCCTCGAAGCGGCCCGTGCCGCGCACCCGGCCGACGACCGACCCGGCGTCGGCCGGCGCGGGATCCGGCTCGGTGATCTCCAGTCGCAACCCGGTGACCCGGCCGTCGTCGCCCACGATCTCGACGGGGGACCGGTGGAAGCGGAACCGCACCACCTTCCCGCCGGCCGCGAGCGCGGAGGCCTCGGCCTCATCCGCCGTCTCGAGCCCGGCCTCACGCTGCGCCCCGACCCATTTCTCGAGTTGCGCGCACACCTGCCCCACCCGGCGATCGCCGTCGCGGAGGGCGCGCGCCTCGTCGTCGTACTCCAGGTCGTCGGGATCCACCACCACGGTGACGCCCTCCACCTTGGCCATCTCCCGCAGCTCCAGGGGCGTGAACTTGGCGTGCGCCGGACCACGGCGCCCTATCACCGACACCACGCGCGTGACGTTGGTGCCGAAGCCGTCCCGCACGTGGGCGGGGATGTCCGTCGGCTCGAGCTGCTCCGGACTACGCACCAACATGCGCGCCACGTCCAGGGCCACGTTCCCCACGCCGACCACGGCCGCCCGCTCGGCGGTGAGCGCCCACTCCGGGTGCGAATCGGGGTGACCGTCGTACCAGGTCACGAACTCGGCGGCCCCGTACGATCCCTCCAAGTCCTCGCCCGGGATCCCGAGTCGGCGGTCGGCCAACGCGCCGGTGGAGAACACGACCGCGTGGTAGAAGCGCCGCGCGTCGTCCACGGTCAGGTCGCGGCCGAACTCCACGTTGCCCAGGAACCGGATGCGCGGATCCGCGGCGATCCCCTCGAGCGTCCGCGCGATGCCCTTGATGCGGGGGTGATCCGGGGCCACGCCGTGACGCAGCAGCCCGTACGGCACGGGCAGGCGGTCGAGCAGGTCCACCACGATCCCGCGCCCCGACGGATCCCGCGAGTCGCTCCAGTCCAGAAGGGCTTCGCTCGCGTACACGCCCGCCGGGCCGGACCCGACGACGGCCACACGGAAGGGGTGATCTGTGAGCGGCGTCATATCCGGATCGTCGCACAGAACGGCCACCGGGGTACCTCGACCCCGCCGATCGGGCGTCGGGGGAGCATAATCGACACCCATGAGCGACTACGCCGGGGACCTACCGCCCCGCCAGGCCTGGGAACTGCTCGCCTCCGATCCCGACGCCGTGCTGGTGGACGTCCGCACCAGCGCCGAATGGCAGTGGGTCGGCGGCGCCGATCTGTCGGAGCTCGGCAAGCGCACGCTGGGCATCGAGTGGATGACCTCGGCGGGCCAGCCCAACGCCAGGTTCGTGGAACAGCTGGCCGAGGCGGGCGTCGAGCCCGACGCGCCCGTGCTGTTCCTGTGCCGCAGCGGACACCGGTCGGCGGCCGCGGCCCGGGTCGCCACCGCCGCCGGATACGGCGCCGCCTACAACGTGGCCGGCGGCTTCGAGGGCGACCCCGACGCCGAGGGGCACCGCGGCACGGTCAACGGCTGGAAGGTCGCGGGCCTGGCCTGGCGTCAGTCCTGACCCGTTCCGCCCCCACGCCCGGCCTGCCCACACACGGACCGCCCACACACGCACGCACACCCGAGTACACAGAAAGCAGCGGATGAAGAACAACGAGCTCCCCGACGGTCTCCACCCCGACACCCTGGGGGTCCGCGCCGGCCAGATGCGCACGGCCTTCGAGGAGACCACCGAGCCGATGTTCCTCAACTCCGGCTACGTGTACGAGTCCGCCGAGGCGGCCGAGGCGTCGTTCAACGGTGAGAAGCAGCGCTTCGTCTACTCCCGCTACGGCAATCCCACCGTGGCGATGTTCCAGGAGCGGCTGCGCCAGATCGAGGGCGCCGAGGCGTGCTTCGCCACCAGCTCCGGCATGTCCGCGGTGTTCGTGGCGCTGGCCGCGCTGTGCGGCAACGGATCCCGGCTCGTGGCCTCCCGCGCGCTGTTCGGCTCCTGCTACGTGATCTGCGCGGAGATCCTGCCGCGGTGGGGCGTGGAGACGGTGTTCGTCGACGGCGCCGACCTCGACCAGTGGCGTGAGGCGCTCAGCGAGCCCACCGACGCGGTCTTCTTCGAGACCCCCTCCAACCCCATGCAGGAGCTGGTCGACGTCCGCGCGGTGTGCGACCTGGCCCACGCGGCCGGCGCGCAGGTCGTGGTGGACAACGTCTTCGCCACCGTCCTGCACCAGAAGCCGCTCGAGCTGGGTGCGGACGTGGTGGTGTACTCCACGACCAAGCACATCGACGGCCAGGGCCGCGTCCTCGGCGGCGCCGTGTTGGGGACCGAGGAGTACATCTCCGGTCCGGTGCAGAACCTCATGCGCCACGCCGGGTTCGGCATGAGCGCGTTCAACGCGTGGGTGCTGGTCAAGGGCCTGGAGACCATGGGCCTGCGCGTGGAGCGGATGTCCGCCAACGCGCTCGAGGTGGCGCGGTTCCTCGAGTCCCACCCGGCGGTGGACTGGGTGACGTACCCGATGCTCGAGTCACACCCCCAGTACGAGCTGGCGCGCGCGCAGATGTCCGGCGGCGGGTCCGTGGTGACCTTCGGGTTGAAGTACGAGCAGGGCGACGACGGCGAGGGCGGCCACGGCAAGAAGGAGTGCTTCGCCCTGCTCAACGCGCTTCAGGTCATCGACATCTCCAACAACCTGGGCGACGCCAAGACCCTCGTGACCCATCCTGCGACGACGACCCACGCGTCCATGGAGCCCGAGGCCCGTGCCGCGGTGGGGATCGGCGACAACGTCATCCGCCTCTCGGTGGGCCTGGAGTATGTTGGAGATCTGATCGAGGACCTGCGCCGCGGTCTAGACTGACGCTATGAGCGTCCTGGGTGGCGGGTCGCGGACGAGGGTGGCGGTGCTACCCGCCGCACATCCGGCCGTGCGCCGCATCATCGGCCTGGACGGGGCCGAGCACGTGGAGCTCGTGCCCGTGCGGCCCGGCGTGGTCAACGGGCACACCCCGGCCGAGGCGGTGACCCCCGCCGAGCTCGACCCGGACTCGGACGCCTCCGGCGAGATCCACCGGGACGCCGACCCGCTGCGGGACGTCGATCTGGTGCACGTGCACTTCGGCTACGACTACCTCGAGCCCGAGAGCGTGGACGGCGTGGTCGAGCACCTCGAGACGGCCGGGGTGCCGTTCGTGCTGACCGTCCACGACATCGTCTACCCGACGCACGAGGACGAGCTGCCGCACCGGGATCACACCGGCACGCTGGTGGAGGCCGCGTCCGCGGTGATCACGCTGACCGAGGTGGCGGCCCACGAACTGTGGGTGCGGTGGGGCGTGGAGCCGGTCGTGGTGCCGCACCCGCGGCTGCTGGACGAGGCGGAGATCTCCGCCGCCGTGCGCGCGGGCAAGCACCTGCGCGGGCCGGACGACCCGCTCGTGGTGGGGGTCCTGCTCGAGCGGATGGGCGAGAACATCGAGGGCCCCGAGCTGTTGGACCAGCTCGCGCCGGTCGCACAGGGCCGCCGCGGCGCCCACCTGCGGATCGTGGTGGAGGCGCAGGCGTGGCGCGACGCGTGCGGCGAGGACCGCGAGGCCGGCGGGCACCACCTCGTCGCGGAGCTGGCGGCCGAGGGCGGCTGGGAGTCGGTGCGGTTGGTGCGTTACGAGTCGCTGGATCTGGGGCCCGTACTGCCGGAGTTCGCCGCGCTCGACGTGTGCGTCCTGCCGTACCGGTTCGCCACCCACTCGACGTGGCTGGAACTGTGCCGCGACCTCGGGGTCGCGCCGGTGTTCCCGTCGGTGGGGTTCCTGCGGGACCAGTGGTTCGACCGGTGCGACCCGGGCGAACACTCGGGAGAGGTGTACGACCCGCGTGATCCCTCCGCGGTGGCGGTGGCCGTGCGCGCGGCGTCGGAGGATCCGCGGGCCGTGCCGCCGCGGGTGGCGGGCGCCGATCCGGAGACCGTCGTGGCCACCCATGCGCGGATCTACCGTGAGGCCGCCGGCGGCTGAGAAGGCGACCGGGCGGACGGCACGGTCGGGTTATTAAGCGGGCGGCTCAGGCGGTGGCGTCGCTGCGGGCGATGTCGACGGGCCACGCCAGCGTGAGGACCGAGTCCGGCGCCGGGGAGTCGGCGTCCATGCTCAGTTCGAGGCACACGGTCACCGCCGCGCCGGGTGTGGTGCGGGTGGCGCCGGGCAGGATCAGCGGGACGTCGGAGGTGGGGGCGTCGACGGGCACCGGCTGCTCACCGTCCCCGGCGAGGACGTTGTCCGAGTCGAGGCGGAAGGCCGGCGCCGCACAGGCCCCGCCGCGGGAGGCGACCGCCCGGATCCGCACGTCGGCGGCGGCGGCCGGGTCGCCCTCCACGAGGACGCCCTCCCCGATCGCCACGTGGGCGTCGTCGCGCGAGTTGACGCTCGTGCGGAGGGTGAGCGGTTGGTAGGCCGAGCGGTCCCGCAGGCCGGCGGTGTCGACGCGGACGGGGAAGTGGCCACCGTAGGAGGAGATGGGCGCGGTCCAGGTGGTGCCGAAGTCGGTGGACGCCTGGACGGACCAGGCGGAGCTGCGGAGCTCGGACTCGCGGGCCTGCTCTTCGCGGTCCTGGAGAATCATCGTGGCGCCGAGGGCACAGGCGGAGGAGGCAGCGAGGGCCACCAGGGCGGTGGCCGCGTGCCTGATCCGCATGACTCCTCCGAAAATGCGCTCCCCCGGAGGTCGGTTCAGGGGAGGGGCCCTGGCCACGCGATGCGCGGTGACTTCCGGTTCACGAAGAATATTGCTGACGCGGCCGTACTCGTTACAGCAACCCGCGGCGTGTGGCCGATCTCATCAGATGTTCCGGCGGCCATGTCACGGCCGGGCCGCTGACGCGTCGGCTACCCGTGCACCTTCCGCGCCGAGGTGGGGACAGGGCGCTACGAGTGTCGCAGGCCACTGGCATACTCGGCGCAGTGGCCCGCGCGACGGAGTGCCGCCGCAACGAACGCCGCAACGAACGCCACTGCGAACGCCGCTGTGAACGCCCCAGTGAACAACGTCGACGTACACCCGGCCACACGCCTAGACGTAGGAGAAGCCGATGCCCGACACCCCCTCCCTCAAGCTCGGATACAAGGCCTCGGCCGAGCAGTTCGGGCCGCGCGATCTCGTGGAGTTCGCGGTGATGGCGGAGCAGGCGGGCATGGACTCGGCCACGGTCTCCGACCACTTCCAGCCCTGGCGCCACGACGGCGGCCACGCCCCGTTCTCCCTGGCCTGGCTCACGGCCGTAGGGGAGCGGACCAGCACCATCCAGCTGGGCACCTCCGTGCTCACCCCGACGTTCCGCTACAACCCCGCGGTACTGGCCCAGGCGTTCGCCACCATGGCGTGCCTCTATCCGGGGCGCGTCTTCCTCGGCGTGGGCACCGGTGAGGCGCTCAATGAAATCGCCACGGGCCACCAGGGCGAGTGGCCGGAGTTCAAGGAGCGCTTCGCTCGCCTGCGCGAGTCGGTGCGACTGATGCGCGCTCTGTGGACCGGAGAGACCACCAGCTTCGAGGGTGACTATTACTCGACCAAGGACGCCTTCCTCTACGACGTCCCGGCCGACGGCGTACCCGTGTATATCGCAGCCGGGGGTCCGGTGGTGGCCAAGTACGCCGGCCGCGTGGGCGACGGCTTCATCTGCACCTCCGGAAAGGGTATGGAGCTCTACACTGACAAGCTCCTGCCCGCCGTCGAGGAGGGCGCCGCGATCAACGAGCGCGATTCGGCGCAGATCGACCGCATGATCGAGATCAAGATCAGCTACGACCCCGACCCGGAGAAGGCCCTTGAGAACTGCCGCTTCTGGGCGCCGCTGAGCCTGACGCCGGAGCAGAAGCACTCGGTGGACTCGCCGCGCGAGATGGAGCGCCTGGCCGACGAGCTGCCGATCGAGCAGGTCGCCAAGCGCTGGATCGTCGCCTCGGACCCGGACGACGCCGTCGAGCAGGTCAAACAGTACGTCGACGCGGGCCTCAACCACCTGGTCTTCCACGCGCCCGGTCACGACCAGAAGCGCTTCCTCGATCTGTTCAAGGCCGACCTCGAACCACGTCTGCGAGCACTTGTATGAGCGACGAGAACACCCTTCCCGGCCCGGACACGGCCGATCTCTCCGGCCTCGAGGGCATCCTCGGCGGCAAGGACAAGGTCCGCGTCCTGCGATACCCGCACGAGACCGAGCCGGACGAGGAGGGGAAGACCACCGAATGGCATTGCGACATCGTCGTCGTCGACAACGTCCCCGCCGTCGGCTTCTCCACCTACGCCACCATCGGCGCGCGGGAGCTGCCCACCAACGTCACCACGCCCGAGGGGCGCCAGATCCGCAGTGAGTTCGTCACGGTCGGTCGCACCGGGCACCGCGCGATGGCCGACGTGCTCGACGCGTGCGCGCTGGCGGTGGCCACCGGCTCCATCCACGTCGCGCCCGGCGCGGTGATCCCCAACGCGGTCGGCTTGGTCGACCCCGGGCGCCGCTGCGAGCACCTCGTCCTCACACCGCCGTTCCTGTGGCCGGAACTGCAGGTCGTCGACGAGACCGGCGGCCCCGATGGCACCGGCCCCCTGCTCACGCGCCTGCAGGCCGTGCCCATCACCACCGCGGAGATGTCCGCGATCGGTCGCGACGGTGCCGACGCCCTGTTCGAGAAGCTCGACACCGCCGACGCCGACGTCACCAACCCGGACCGTCCGAGCGTGGTGTGAGCGTGCGCGCGGCCCGGACGCCCGGCGTCGCCGCGCGGCTGCTCGAGACCGCGGCCGGCCTCATGATCGTCGAGGCCACGGCCGTGGGAGTGTCACGTCTGCAGCAGGTCGACGAGAGCGAACTCCACGCCGCCGACGCGTGGTTCGACGTGACACACGGTGACGGCGGGGGAGAGGACGACGACGAGGACCTCGACCGCGGGCCCGGCGGCGCGGGTGGGCATCTGGACCGCCTCGCGGGTCAGGTGAGGGCCTACCTGGCCGGGGAGCTACGCGGCTTCGAGGTCCCGCTCGACTGGGCCGCCGCGGGGGTCCACGACGAGTTCTCGCGGGAGGTCTACCGCGAGATCCAGCGCATCCCGTACGGCGAGACGTCCACCTACGGGCAGATCAGCGTGGACGCCGGCCGACCCCGCAACGCCCGGCGGGTGGGTCGGCTGTGCAGCATCGTGCCGGTGTCGTTCGTCATCCCCGTGCACCGCGTGATCCGCGCCGACGGCGGTATGGGCAACTGCCCCGAGTACCGACTGCGGCTGCTGGAGCACGAGCGCCGCAACGTCGCCGCCGCGCGCCGAGACGCCGCCGCCGAACGCGGCGGGACGGCGGCCGGCATCCCGTTCGTCTAACGAATCGGTGGGCGGTGTCGGAGGCCGTGGCTAGGGTGGCGGAAACGCCGGGGGCCGACCGGTCCCCGTCCCAGACCGCCTGCCGTCGACCACGAACCACGGGGGATCCCATGACAGTCGGCTCCGTCAGCACCGCTCCGCGCACGGGGAGCACCGTCGAGAGATTCCTGCGGGTCCGAGGCCTCACGGATCTGCTCGCGTCCCGCCTCAGTGCCGAGGACCAGATCCCCCAGTCCATGACCGCCGCCAGCCCCGCGGCGTGGCACCGCGCGCACACCACGTGGTTCTTCGAAGAGTTCGTGCTGGGTCGGGTGCCCGGGTACTCCTCGCCGGAGCCGGTGTTCCGCTTCCTGTTCAACTCCTACTACGAGGCGGTCGGTCCCCGGCAGCCGCGCCCCGAGCGCGGACTCATCACGCGGCCGTCGGTCGCGGAGATCGCCGACTTCCGGGCGCGGGTCGACGAGGCCGTGGTCGCGGCGCTCGAGGCGGGCGACGTCGACGAGCGCGGCCTCGAACTGCTCGAGCTGGGCTGCCACCACGAGCAGCAGCACCAGGAACTGCTGCTCATGGACATCAAGCACCTGTTCTCCCACAACCCGACCGATCCCGTGTACGTCGACAGGCCCGCCGACCCGGCCGTGGCGACGCCGGGGGAGACGGACTGGCTCGCCGTCGTCGAGGGGGTCGCGCAGATCGGCGCGCCCGATCCCGCGGGCAGCGACGGACCCGACGGCCACGCACTCGACGGCCACGCACCGCCCGGGGGGTTCTCCTACGACAACGAGCGGCCCCGCCACCGCGTGTGGATCCCGGGCGGCGAGGTCGCCACTCGCCAGGTCACCGTCGGCGAGTGGAAGCGGTTCATGGCCGACGGCGGTTACTCACGTCCCGAGTTCTGGCTGTCGGACGGGTGGGCGACCGTGCAGGCCGAGGGCTGGGACGCGCCCGGGTACTGGCGGCGCGAAGACGGGACGGGTGACGCGCGCGCCGACGCCGCCAGCGCCGTCGACGGCGAATGGACCACCTTCACGCTCAGCGGGCGGCGCCCGGTCGTCGACGCCGAACCGGTCATCCACGTCTCCTTCTACGAGGCCGACGCCTACGCGCGCTGGGCCGGGGCGCGGCTGCCCACCGAGTTCGAGTGGGAGGTCGCCACCACCGGCTGGGAGATCCGCGACGAACTCGACCCCGACCGGTGCCACCCGCGGACCGTCGCCGACCGCACGATCGGCGGCGTGTGGGAGTGGACCTCGAGCGCCTACCTGCCGTACCCCGGCTTCGTCACCGAGGAGGGCGCGGCCGGCGAGTACAACGGCAAGTTCATGTCCGACCAACACGTCCTGCGCGGCGGCAGCGCCCTCACGCCCGCCGGCCACACGCGGCACACGTACCGCAACTTCTTCCCGGCCGCGTCGCGGTGGGCGGCCGCCGGCCTGAGGCTCGCGCGGTGACCGGCGCGCGCCGGGATCCCGCACCCGTGGCCGCCGCGCGTGGGGAGGCCGGTGGCGAGGCCGCCGCGCGTGAAGACGTGGCGGCGCCGACCGACGTCGCGGGGGCCCCGGGTTCGACGGCGACGACGAGCCCCGCCGATCCCGATACCGCCGCCCTCGAATCGGACCTGCGCGAGGGGTTCTTCTCGGACCCGCCGACGGTGCCTCCGCGGTGGTTCTATGACGAGAAGGGCAGCCTGCTGTTCGACCGGATCACCCGGCTGGCCGAGTACTACCCCACGCGTGCGGAGGCCGAGATCCTGCGGTCGCGGGCCGTGGACATCGTCGGCGACGCGACCACCATGGTGGAGCTCGGGGCCGGCACCTGTGAGAAGACGCGGGTGCTGCTCGACGTCTTCGCCGCGAGGCCGGGCGGCGGCGCGGCCTCCGTCGGCGCGGCCGGGGCGCGCGCCGACGCGGCGCCGGTCTACGTTCCCGTCGACATCTCCACCGAGATGCTCTTCGACTCCGCCCGCGCCCTCACCGCCGAGTACCCGGGCCTGCGGGTCGAGCCCGTCGTCGCCGACCTCACCGCCCTCGACGGACCCCTGCCCGGCGAGCCCGGCGGCCGGCTCGTGCTGTTCCTCGGCGGGACTGTCGGCAACTTCGACGAGACCCAGCGCGCGGACTTCTTCGCCATGCTGCGCGGCGTCATGGACCCCGGCGACCGCCTGGTGCTGGGCTTCGACCTGGTCAAGGACCCGGCGCGCCTGGTCGCGGCCTACGACGACGCCGACGGTGTCACGGCGAAGTTCAATCTCAACATGCTCGACGTCATCGCCCGCACCGTCGAGTGCACCGGCCTGGATCGTGTCGACTTCCGCCACGAGGCCGTGTGGAACGCCGACGAGAGCAGGATCGAGATGTGGCTGCGGGCCATCCGCGACGTGCGTATCGACTTCCCGACGCTCGGGCGTTCCCGGACCCTCGACGCCGGGGCGGGAATCCGCACCGAGATCGCGCGGAAGTTCGAGCCGGACGCCCTCATGGACGAGCTCGCGGAGCACGGGTTCCTCCGCGGGCCCGTGTGGACCGACGAAGCGGGTGACTTCGGGCTGGCCCTCGTCGTCGTCGACTGACAGGCGCCTCACCATGGCCACGCCGGACGGCCCCGACCTCGCCGCGCGCGCCCGCGACCTGCTCGACGACGCGCGCGTCACCGAGGCGGCCGTCGACACGGCCGCGGCGACGCTGTTCCGGCTCGGCGGGGACGTGGCCCGCGCCGGCACGCGGCGCGAGGCCGCCCGCAGCGGTGCTCGCGTCGCCGCCGAACGCGACAGGGTCAGCGGCCTGCTCGACGAACTCGCCGTGCTCTCCGCCGCCGCGGACCGGCTCGACGCCGAACTCGGCGGCCCGGCCCGTGAGGACGCCGTGGCCGACGGTGCGCCGCGCGGTGAGGCCCGGCGCGGTGAGGCCCGGCGCGGTGAGGCCCGGCGCGGTGAGGTCCGGCGCGGCGAGGCGAGAGCGGTCCTCGAGTCGGTCCGACGCGTCCTCGAGGCGGCCGGCGAGCGCGGCCGGGAGTGCGTGTGGATCGGCGAGCTCGCGCGCGACCGTGTGCACGACTTCGCCGAGTTCGACCTGCTCTACACGCGCGCGTCACGACACCTCGACCACAGTGACCCAGACGCGGCCTCAGCAGACCTTGCCAGGCTCATCACGCTCGAGCGTGCGCTGGTGAGCACCGAGGTCGCCGCCATGCTCGACGAGCTCAGATTCCGGCTGCTGACCGAGCGCGACTGACGAGATCCGCGGTCGGGAGGCCGCCGGAAGCATCCCCACGGTGTCGTACACCTGTTCTATACTCAAGGGCATGGAGCAGGGAGTATCGGACGCGGAGGGCGACGGCGGCGGCACCGCTGACGCGCCCGCGTTGGCCGATGTTCTCGTGTTCCTCGAGGCGTCCGTCGAAGCGCTGTGCGCGGTGGACTGGACCGCTTACGATGCTGACGCGCTCGCGGACGCGGTGGGTCGCGTCGAGGTCCTGGCGCGCCGGCTCGAGGCCAGCGGCTGCCGAGCGACCGCCGAGCTGGCGGCGCTGCACGGTCGGAAGGGGCGCACGCCCGGAGGCGTGGCCGCCATGCTCGCCGAGAGGCTGGGCCTCGCCAAGGGGGCCGTCCACGGCCGGATCGACGCGGGCGGACGTCAGGCCACCCCGGCCGGCCGCGCGGCCGCGAGCGGAGAGATCACCGGCGAGCACGAGCGGATCATCGCCAAGGCCGTCTCGGCGCTACCCGGGACGATGGGCGGCCCGGACAAGACCCGGTTCGCCGAGGAACTCACACGGTTCGCCCGGTCGGCCGCGCCCGCGGACCTGCGCGCGGAGGCCGCGCGACGGCTCGCGGAACTGTGCCCCGCCCGCGGCCGGGAGCGCGAGGAACATCAGGAGCGTCAACGCTCCGCCCGGCTCGGTGCCGTGCGCGCCGACGGGACGAGCACGCTGACCATGACCCTCACCCCTCGCGGTCGCGCGCTGGTGGAGCGGGCGCTGTGCGACTTCGGCGGCCCGGGCGGGGCCGTGCCGTGCGAACCCGGATCGGACGACCGCACTCCGGAGCAGCGCGCCCACGACGCCCTGGTCCACCAGTGGGCGCTCGGCTCGACCGTCGATCCGGCACGGCCCAAGGGGATCGCGACCATCGTGGTCCGGCTGACCCCCGAGCAGCTCGAGGACCCCCACGCGCTCGTCCGCACCGACTCCGGCACCCAGCTCAGCGTCAGGCAGGCCGTCTCGATGGCCGGAGCCATGCCGTGGTTCGTCTCGCTGCTCCGCGACGGGCGCGAGGAGTTGCACAGGATCGACGTGGACGCCCACCCCGAACGGCGCATCGCCTCGGCGATCCAGCGGCTGGTCCTCTACGCCGCCCACGGAGGGTGCACCTTCCCCGGATGCACCGCTCCGGCCCGACGAAGTCAGTTCCACCACGTCCGGGAATGGTCCAGAGGCGGACCCACGACCGTCGCGAACGGCGCACTCGGTTGTCCCGTCCATCACGGGTTCGTCGGAGACGGGCCGGCGGGCTGGACGACCATCGTGAACCCCGCCTCGCCCGGGCTGTGCACGTGGCTGCCACCCGGCGTCGACAGGCTCACCGATGCCTGACAATCGGCCCCCTACCGGGGTGAGGGACGCGCCCGGCAGGGGTGTACCAGATGTGCCGCGCCTTCCGCGCTGTCACAATGCTCCCGTGCCCGATTCCCTTCCGCCCGATTCCGTCACGCCCGCGTCGTCCGAGTCGTCCGGGGCCGAGCCGCCCGAAGCCGACCTCGCCGCGCTGACCATCCCGGCCCAGAGCGGGAACGAGCCGCTCTCCTCGTCAGCCGTCTACGTGGCGGCCCCCGAGGGCGACACCGGGAAGTCGACCGTCGCGCTGGGCCTGCTGCGGATCCTCGCCGGGACCGTTCAGCGGGTCGGCGTGTTCCGGCCCGTCACCGTCGCCCCGCGGCCGGTCCCCGGTGTGGCCCCCGGCGCGGCTAACGGCGCGGCTACCGGCGACGAGCCGGCCCGCGACCGCATCCTGGAGATGCTGCTGCAGCACACGACCGTGGACCTCGACTACGAGGACTGCATCGGCGTAACGAACCTGCGAGTCCACGAGGACCGCGACGCCGCCCTCGGCGAGATCGTCGACCGGTACCAGGTGGTCGCGCGCCAGTGCGACGTCGTGGTGATACTCGGGACCGACTACACCGGGGTCCCCAGCCCCACGGAATACGACTTCAACGCCACGCTCGCGGTGAACCTGGGCGCCCCGGTGCTCCTGGTGCTCCGCGGTACTGACCGGTCCCCGGCGGAGATCGGCACCAACGCCCGGCTCACGCTGGACGAGCTGCGCGCTGAGCACGCCCACCCCGTGGGGGTCGTCGCCAACCGCTGCGATCCCGACGCACTGGAGGCGATCCAGGCGGAGCTCGACACGCTCGACGTTCCGGCCTGGACCCTCCCCACGCAGGCGTTGCTCACCGCGCCCACGATGGGTGAGCTCATGGAGGCGGTCGACGGCACCCTGTACTCCGGCGACCCGGCGCTGCTCGACCGCGAGGCGATGGCCGTGATGGTCGGCGGCATGACCGGCGACCGGATCCTCGAGCGGCTCGTCGACGGCATGGTGGTCATCGTGCCCGCCGACCGCACCGACGCGGTGTTGGCGGTCCTCGCCGCGCACGCCGCCGAGGGCTTCCCGTCGCTGGCCGGGATGATCTGGAACGGTGGGGTGACGCCGAACCCGGCCCTGGACAAGCTCGTCCGCGGGATGCGGTCCACCCTGCCGATCGTCTGCACCCGGCACGGCACCTACGACACCGCGCGGCTCGCCGCCGAGACCCGCGGTCGTGTCTACTCCGGCTCCGGACGCAAGGTCGAGACCGCGCTGAGTCTCATGGAGAAGCACGTCGACACCGAGGAACTGCTCGCCCGGCTGCGTGTCGACACGCCCGACGTGATGACGCCGCAGATGTTCGAGCACCAGCTCCTCGAACGCGCTCGCGCCGACAAGCGGCACATCGTGCTGCCCGAGGGCGACGACGACCGCATCCTCCACGCCGCCGGCCGCCTGTTGCGTCGTGACGTCGCCGACCTGACGATCCTCGGCGATCCCGAGGCGATCCGACGCCGGGCCGACGAGCTGGGCATCGACCTCAGCGGGGCGCAGCTGCTCGACCCGCGGGAGAGCGAACACGCCGACAGGTTCGCCGAGGAGTACGCCGAGCTGCGCAAGCACAAGGGCATGACCCTGGACGTGGCGCGCGACCGCATCCTCGACATCTCCTACTTCGCCACGATGATGGTGCACACGGGCCTCGCCGACGGCATGGTCTCCGGCGCCGCCCACACCACCGCGCACACCATCCGTCCGGCCCTGGAGATCATCCGCACCCGCCCGGACGTCGAGACGGTCTCGAGCGTGTTCCTCATGTGCCTGGCCGACCACGTGCTCGCGTTCGGCGACTGCGCGGTGGTGCCCGATCCCACCGCGGAGCAGCTCGCTGACATCGCCCTGTCGTCCGCCGAGACCGCCGCGCGCTTCGGCATCGATCCGCGGGTGGCGCTGCTGTCGTACTCCACCGGTGACTCCGGGACGGGCGCGGACGTCGACAAGGTGCGCGAGGCCACCGCGCTCGTGCGCTCGCGCATCGCCGACGCCGCCGCGTCCGCCGCGGGTCCCGCCTCGCGCGCCGCCGACCCGGTGGCCGGCCTCGTCGTGGACGGGCCCCTGCAGTTCGACGCGGCCGTAGACCCCACGGTCGCCGGGAAGAAGATGCCCGAGTCCGAGGTCGCCGGACGTGCCACCGTGCTGGTGTTCCCCGACCTCAACACCGGCAACAACACGTACAAGGCCGTCCAGCGGACCGCGGGCGCTGTCGCGATCGGGCCGGTCCTGCAGGGCCTGCGCAAGCCGATCAACGACTTGTCGCGCGGCGCGCTGGTCGAGGACATCGTCAACACCGTCGCCATCACGGCCGTCCAGGCGCAGGGCACCGGCGACTCCCAGGGAAGCGATTCATGACCCGCGTACTCGTCATCAACTCCGGCTCGTCCTCCCTCAAGCTGCAGATCCTCGACACCGCCGAAGAGGCCGAGCTGGCCTGGGCGCTGGTCGAGCGGATCGGGGAGCCCGTCGGCACCATGACCGTGCGCCGCGGCGAGCTCACGGGAGCGCCCGCCGCGGAGCGGACCGCGGAGGCCGGATTCCCCGACCACACCGCCGCGCTGGCCCGCGTACTGGAGCTGGCCGAGGAACTGCGCGTGCACCCCACCGATTTGGGCGTCGAGGCGATCGGCCACCGGGTCGTCCACGGTGGGCCGGCCTTCCACGAGCCGGTCGAGGTCACCGCCGAGGTGGAGGCCGACATCGAGAAGCTCGAACTACTCGCCCCGCTGCACAATCCGGCCAACCTGCGCGGCATCCGGGTCGCCCGCGAGCTGCTGCCCGGGCTGCCGCACGTCGCGGTGTTCGATACGGGCTTCTTCCACACGCTGCCCGCCGCGGCCCACACGTACGCGATCGACAGGGAGACCGCGCGTGAATGGGACCTGCGTCGGTACGGCTTCCACGGCACCAGTCATGAGTTCGTCTCCCACCGTGTCGCCGACGTCCTCGGCCGGTCCTACGACGAGATCAACCAGATCGTCCTGCATCTGGGGAACGGGGCGTCGGCGTCGGCGATCGCGGGCGGCAGGCCGATGGACACCTCCATGGGATTGACCCCGCTCGAGGGTCTCGTCATGGGCACGCGCCCCGGGGACCTCGACCCGGGGCTGATCATCCACCTCATCCGCGACCGCGGGATGTCGCCGGAGGACGTGTCCACGCTGCTCAACCGCCGGTCGGGGCTCGAGGGTCTGTCGGGCGCACGGGATTTCCGCGAGCTGCTGACCCGGGTGGACGACGACGAGGACGCGCGACTCGCCTACGAGGTGGTGATCCATCGCCTGCGCCGCTACATCGGCGGCTACTGGGCGGTCCTCGGCCGGGTCGACGCGATCACGTTCACCGCCGGGGTGGGGGAGAACGTCGCCCGCCTGCGGGCCGACGCGCTGTCCACGATGAGCGACTGGGGGGTCGACATCGATCGCGACGCCAACGAGAACGGCACGGGCGAGCGGGTCATCTCGACGCCGGACAGCCGGGTCGCGGTGCTCGTGGTGCCGACGGACGAGGAGTTGGCGATCGCGCGGGCGTGCGACACCGTGCTGGGCCTGGGACGGTAGTGCCCTGACCGCCCCCGCGGCGCTAGAACAACGTGCGCGGGCGGATGCTGTTGGCCTGGTCGACCAGGCGGAACCGCTGGGCCCGCGTCTCGGTGGACCGGGCGAGCGTCCGCAGGACTGTCTCGGCGCCGGAGCGCAGGCCGAACTCGGTGAACGGCACGCCCCGCATCAGCGGAGACGGCGAGGGCTCGTTGCCGGGCAGCTGGATCCAGGCCAGCGCCGTGGTGAGGACGGTGAGCCGGATCTGGAAGGCCCGGTGCTCGCCGGCGGACAGGTTGGTCACCCGGCGTGCGGCTTCCCGCAGGTGGGACTCCTCGGTCTCCTCCAGGGGGCGCCCCTGGCACAGGAGGAGGATCGCGGTGAGGTTGGCCAGCGAGGAGTAGCGCGAGTTGGGTGGGACGCGGTCGAGTTCCTCGATGGCGGCCGCGACCTCACCGCGCCGTTGGAGCTGGCGGGCCAGGCCGAACGCCGAGCTGATGACCGAGCGGTCGACCGACCACACGGTGCGGTAGAAGTGCTCGCTCGAGCGGGCCCAGCGGGCGCGGTCCCGTTCGGGGCAGACGTCGAGGATGAGCTCGGCGGTGGCGGCGAGGGCCAGCTTGGGCCCGTTCTCGCCGGGCATCGCGGAGAGTACCTGCTGGAACTTCGGGTAGGCGCCGACCGGGTCGCCCTTGAGCAGTGCGACGATGCCGTCGTACCAGACGAGCCGCCACTCGGCGCGCCGTCGGTGGGCGTTCTCCTCCAGGAGTGCCTCGGCGGCCGCGAGGTCCCCGCTCTCCAGGTAGGCGCGCGCGAGCGACATGATGACGCCGATGCTCTCGTGGGCCTCGGACTCGGTGTCGGAGTACAGCTCCTTGAGGGTGTCGATCCGCTGTTCGACCGAGGTGTACGAGGTCGCGGCGAGGATGCGGCTGGCCGGGTCGGACGACTCCATGAGGGGCACGGGGAGCGCGTCGACGAGCTCGGCGCCGGTGAGCGTGGTGTCGCGGGCGCGGCCGTCGACGAGGAAGTCCGTCGGCTCGACGGTGAACAGGGTGCCGAACGTCGACCGTTGGGGGGAGAACACGGACGAGAACGCGGGGTGCGGCACCCCGGTCCGCAGTGCCAGCACCTCCCGCAGGACTCCCATGAGCTGGTTGGCCATGCCGGTGGCGCTGCGGAACCGCATGTCGGGGTCCTCGTGCGTGGAGCGCAGCAGGAACCGGTACAGGGAGTCGTACCGGCTGAAGACCGGCTCCTCCATGGGGGAGGGGATCCCGTCGGCGTAGCGACCGTCGACGACGGGCAGGCGGACGATGAGCGAGGCCAGCGTCCGGCCGACGGTGTACAGGTCGGAGACGATGGTCGGTCCGGTCTCGGGGATCTCGGGTGCCTGGAAGCCGGGGGTGCCGTAGATGTGCCCGTAGTCGCCGACGCCCGACACGGCGCCCATGTCGATCAGCTTGACGTGGTCCTCGGTGAGCATGATGTTCTCGGGCTTGAGGTCGTTGTAGACCAGTCCCACGGAGTGCAGGTAGGACAGCGCCTGGAGGACCTCGAGGACGTAGGCGATGGCCTTCTCCACCGGCAGGACCCGTCCGGGGGCGGCGCGCCGGACGTCGCGGAGGCTGGGGCCGCCGACGTATTCCATGACGATGTACCCGCCGTGGGTGGGCGAGGTGGCCCAGTCGTCGTGGATGAAGTTGTAGATACGCACGATCGACGGGTGCGACAGCTCGGCGAGGATCTCCCGCTCGGCGACCGCGACCTCCTGCGCTTCGGCCTGGTCGGCGTGGAGCAGGCCTTTGAGCACGACCCAGCGGTCGGAGACGTTGTGGTCCACGGCGAGGTAGATCCAGCCCATCCCGCCGTGGGCGAGCGCACCGCGGACCTCGTACTGGTCGGCGACGATGTCGCCGGGCCGCAGTTCGGGCCTGGGCAGCTTGCCGTTCGAGGCCTCGCACTCGGCCTCGATGTCCTCCGGCGCGAGCATCGCGGACGTGGGGTCGACGGGGATGATGTACGGCAGATCGACGAGGCCCTCGGCGGCCTGGCTCGGCCGGTCCTCGGGCTTGTCGGGGTGGCGCATGCGGAACGGCGCCGAGGTGGCGCGGTCACCGGTGACCGCGTCGGTCCGGCCGGACGGACGCGCGCCGGGGACGGACTCGGTGCGCGACTCCGGATCCTGACCCGGCCGGCCGGCGGCGCGGGGGGTGGTCCCGGCGTCGGGGTCGGTGTCGGACAGGAGGCCGGTCATGGACACCGCGCCGGTGACGTCGACGGCGCCGGTCTCGGTCATCCCGCCGGTCGACGCGGAGCCACCCGTCTCCGCCATCGCGCCCGTGGCCTCCATCGCGCCGGTGGCCTCCATCGCGCCGGTGGCCTCGGTTGCGCCGGTCGCCGCCGCGGCGCCCGTCTCGGCCATCGCGCCCGTGGCCGCCGCGGCCTGGGTGACGGCGACGGCCTCGGTCCGCACGGTGGCCTGGGTGCCGACGGTGGGTTCTCCGTCCTCCGGCGGGTCGTCCCACTTCCGGTAACTCATCGCGACTCCTCGATGTACCGCGGCTCAGGCATGCCGGGGTTCGGTCCCAGCCCGGACAGCCACGTGGAGTACATGCGGTTCCACGTGCCGTCCGCGCGGATCCGCTCGAGCGTCGAGTTCACCTGCCGGACCAGCCCGTCGGTGTTGTTCTCCGGGGTGGACTTGGCGATGCCCACGCCGTACGGCGCGGCGTCGAGCTGCGGACCGACGATCTGCAGGTACGGGTCCTGCGCGGTGATGCCCACCAGGATGGCGTCGTCGGTGGTGATGGCGTCGACCTGATTCTGCTGGATGGCGACCAGGCAGTCCGCCCACGTGTTGACCGACAGCACGGTGATCCGCTCCAACTCCGCCCACAGTCGCGACGCCGAGGTGGTTCCCGCCGCCACGCACACGCGCTTTCCCTCGAGGTGCTCGATCTCCGTGATACCCGAACCCCGCACGGTGAGCACTCGTTGGTAGGCCTGGTAGTACGGCACCGAGAACGTCACCCGCTCGCGCCGGGCGCACGTGATGGACATCGACCGGATCACCACGTCCACCTGGTCGTTCTCCAGCGCCTCCAGCCGGTTCGCCGATGTCAACGACCGGAACTCCACCTGCCGCGGGTCACCGAAGATGTCCGCGGCGATCTCGCGGGCGAGGTCCACGTCGAAGCCGGTGAGCTGGCCGCTGGCGGGGTCGCGGAAGGAGAACAGGTTGGAGCCCTGGTCCAGGCCGACGATCAGCCGGCCGCGCTGCAGGATCCGCGGCACGCGTTCCTCGGGCGGGGCGTCGTCTGGCCGCAGGCTGGGCAGGGGGTCGCAGTTCTCCTCGTCCTCGCGCGGCAGGTTGTCGGGGATGTCGGTGCTGACCACCGCGCCGGCGGGCAGCGGCATGACGGCCTCCACCTCCGGTATCCCCGCGCCGACGATGTCCGCGGACTCGGCCGCCGCGCCCTGGTCCGGCCCGCCGACGCCGGGGCGGACCTCGTCGTCGCCGACCCCACACGCGGCGCCGAACGCCAGGGCTGCCACCAGCACGCCACCTAGCGCGACCCGCGTCGCCCCGCCGGCCCGCGTCGCCCCGCCGGCCCGCGCCGCCCCGCCGACCCGCGCCGCCCGCGCCCTCACAGGTACTCCCTGATCCGGGGCGCGATTCCCACGACCACGCCGAACGCGGCCAGCGTGGACAGCGCGATGATGAGATCTGGGCCGCTCGAGGAGGTGCGGCGGGCGTTGTCGATGCGGGTGCGCAGGGTGTCGCGGGCCTCCTCGATGGCGGCCTGCATGGACTCGTCGAACTCGTCGAACGCCGCCCCCGAGTCGCCGGCGTCCTGGCCGGAGGAGATCTCGATGGCGCCCTGGTAGTCGCCCTGCTGGTAGCGGGAGTCGGCGCGGTTCTGGGCGGCCATCCACTCGTCGAGCGCCTCGATCGCGTCCGTCACCGCGCCGTGCGAGTCGAGGCTGATGTCGTTGCCGGTGTTCTCCTCGTCGTCGAGATACACGGTCAAGGTGTCGCGGACGCCACCGAGGACGGCCGCGCGCTCGGCCGCCGACCCCTCGGGGTCGGTGCGCCGCACGAGGTTGAGCGTCTCCTGCGCGCGCACCTTCTGGGCGTTGATGCGCTGGCGGGTCAGTTCGTTCATCGGCGCCGCGCCCTCGGACAGGCCCTTGGCGTTGTCGTTGGCGGCGAGGAACCCGGCGATCATGGTGAGCAGGAACGTCGCCACCATGAGCAGGGACGCCACACCGAGCGCGGGGTTGATGCGCCGTCCGGTGAGCCGCCACAGCCACTGCTGCAGCAGCACCAGCACCGCGATCGCCAGGCCGAGGAGGAAGAACGAGCCCCACGGCGGCGACGACCACTCGCGGTCCGACTGGCCCACGGACGTGGACTGTCGGTCGTACAGGTCGGCGGCCGCGGGCAGGATGGTGTCCTGCATCAGCGCCGACGCCGAGGCGAGATACGCCGAGCCGACCGGATTGGCGACGCGGTTGTTGGTGCGCGCGGTCTCCACGAGGCCGGTGTAGGTGGCCAGCTGCGCGTTGATGTGGGCGAGCTGGTCGATGGACTCGGTGTCGTTGCGGTCGAGGCCCTGGGCGGCGGCGATGATTGACGACGACGAGTCCGCGATCGCCTGGAGGTAGCGTTCGCGCAGTTCCGCAGGTTCTATCCCGCCGGTGATGAAGGCGGTGTTCGCGGCGGAGTCCGCGATCGTCAGGGAGCTGTAGAGCGTCTGCGAGGCGTTGGCGACGGGCTCGACCTCGGCGAGCAGGGTCTCCTGGTAGCTCTGTCGCTGGGTGATGGTGGACGAGGCGACGATCCCGCCCGCGAGCACGGTGATGATCGCCAGGAGGGCGAACACCGACATGCGGCCCGGCGTGGTGAGCACGTCGCTCCAGAAGCGGGCGGCGCGGCGGCGCACGGGATGGCGGGGCTGGGCGGTGGTGCCGGACTCGCCGCTGCGGCCGCCGGTTCCGGGCCCGGAGCCCGGCGTGGGTGTGGAACCGCTGCCGGTCCCTTCGGAGGATCCGGGAGTGCCGCGTCGTGCGAGGGTTCGTGCGCGCATCGCGTCGCTCACCTCCCCGGTCCTCGCCCGCCGAGCCGACGTCGCGACGGGAGTGTGTCCCAGGTTAGTGAAGTGGCGGCGCGGAGTCGGGCAGACTGGTCGAGGAGGACTCGAGGTTCCGCCCGATCCGGGGGTGGACGGAGCCCGTGGAGGTGGAGGTCCGGTGACGGCGAGCGAGGGCGACGGCAACGGTTGGGTGGTGTCCGCGGGCGGCGATCGCCGGTGGGGCCGGTTCGGCGCCGCCGGACTGTTGCTGCGCGCCGCCGATCCCACCGACCCCGACACGCCGCTGGTGTTGCTGCAGCACCGCGCGGTGTGGACCGCGTCCGGCGACACGTGGGCCCTGCCCGGCGGCGCGCGCGACTCGTACGAGGACGCACCCCGGGCCGCGCTGCGTGAGACGGAGGAGGAGGCGGAGATCCGGCCCGCCGACGTCGTGGTCCGCGCCGAGGTCGTGACCTCCCGCATGCCCGGCACCGTCTGGCACCGACCCGGCCTCGACATGCGCCACGCCGCGGAGATGCTGCGTCGGCTGCGCCCCGACCAGAAGCACGACGAGGAACTCGACGAGTCCGGCGCCGACGCGGCCCACGGCGCCGACGCGGCGGCCGGGGCGGCCGGGGCGGTCCGCCGCCCCCGCACGTTCCCGCCGCTGGTGCAGGAGTCCACCGACTCGGTCGAGTGGACGTACACGACCGTGATCGCCGACGCGCCCCACGCGTTGGAGACGGTGCCGAACAACGAGAGCCTCGAGCTGCGCTGGGTGCCGGAGACGCGGGTGGCGGAGCTGCCCCTCATGCCGGCGTTCGCCCAGGCGTGGGCCAACGGGTTGCGGTCCGAGCCGGTCGAGCTGGTGGTGGACGTGGCCAACGTGCTCGGCTCGCGCCCCGACGGCTGGTGGCGGGACCGGGCCGGCGCCACCGGGCGTCTGCTCGACGAACTGGGCGCCGGGATGCCCCGCACCCTCGAACTGCCCGCGTCGACCGGACGACCCTCCCAGACCGGACGACCGGCCCCGGCCGAGCCGCCCGCCCCGGCGGCCGCCTTCGGCTGGGTCGCCCGCGCGCACGCCGTGATCGAGGGTGCCGCCCGCGCCGCCGAGCACTCGGGCCCGTTCGTGGTGCACCGCGCGCCGGGTTCCGGTGACGACGCGATCGTCGATCTGGCCACCGAGCTGGATGGCGGGCCCCGACGGGTCGTGGTGGTCACGGCCGATCGGGGACTGCGGGACAGGCTGCCGGGGAACGTCCTCGTCGTCGGGCCCCGGACCCTCCTCGGATGACGCGCCGCGCGCTCCTCGGGTGACACGCCCCGTTCCACTCAACGGACCGGTCCCGTCCGCGCGCCGCGCGGGTGCACACTGGTGCGCATGACCGCATCCGCCCGCACGCCCGAGCTCGTCCTGGGCCCGCTGCTCCGGTACGTCGACAGCACCGACGCGACGGTGTGGGTCGAGGTCTCCGCCCCGTGCGAGGTGACGATCCGCGCGGGGGACGAGGTGGCCACCGAACGGACCTGGGGCGTGCACGGCCACCACTTCGCGGTGCTGCACCTGTGCCACCTGCGTGAGGGGGAGGAGACGCCGTACACGGTGGAGCTCGACGGCGAGCAGGTCTGGCCGCTCGACCCGGGAAGGCCCAGCGTGATCTGCACGCCCCGCGCGGACGACACCGTGCGGCTGGCGTTCGGCTCGTGCCGGCGCGGTGAGAGCCAGACGCCGGAGGCGCTGCGGGAGATCGGCGCCGACGCGCTGGTGGGGCTGGCGCACCGGATGGCGCACACGCCGCGCCGCGAATGGCCGGACGCGATGCTGCTCCTCGGCGACCAGGTGTACGCGGACATCCCCAGCCGCGAGATCACCGAGCGCCTCGCCGAGCGCCGCGACGCCGGTCTGGGGCCGCAGTCGGTGCGGGACTCGGCGGGCGCGGGCGGCGACCGCGACGTCTCGGACGAGATCTGCGACTTCGAGGAGTACTCCTGGCTCTACCACGAGTCGTGGCGGGACCCGGACGTGCGCTGGCTGCTGTCGACCGTGCCGAGCTGCATGATCCTCGACGACCACGACCTGCGCGACGACTGGAACTCGTCGTTCGCGTGGCGCCGCGAGATGACCGCCCAGCCGTGGTGGCGCGACCGCGTGATCGGGGCGTTCTCCAGCTACTTCGTCTACCAGCACCTCGGCAACCTCGCGCCGGACGAGCTCGAGGCGAACGAGACGTACCAGGCCCTGCGGGGCGCCGCCTCCGACGCGGAGCGCGTGCGCCTGCTGGAGGACTTCGCCGTGGCCGCGGACTCCGAGCGCGGCACGGTCCAGTGGAGCTACAAGCGCGACTTCGGTCGGGTGCGGGTGGTGATGCTCGACGTGCGGGCGTCGCGGCACCTGGATCCGGAGGACCGGCGGGTGATGGACGCCGACGAGTGGGCGTGGACGCGGGACGCGTGCCTGGACGCGGACGTGGACCACCTGGTGATCGGTTCGTCGTTGCCCGCGTTCATGCTGCCGGCGCTGCATCACGTGGAGGGGTGGAACGAGGCGGTGGCGCGCCATCGCCCGGAGATGCCGGTGTCCGCGAGGTTCGGGGAGTGGGCCCGGCGCGCGGTGGACCTCGAGCACTGGGGCGCGTTCCGCAACAGCTTCGACGACCTCGTGGGACTGCTCACCGAGGTCGCCGCGGGGGAGGGGCGTCCGGCACCCGCGTCGATCCTGCTGCTCGGCGGCGACGTGCACTGTTCGTACCTCGAGGAGGTGGAGCTCACCGCGCCGCGGGTGGCGGACTCGCCGACGCGCGTACACCAGCTGGTGATGTCGCCGTTCCGCAACCCGCTGCAGAAATCGATCCGCGCGGTGAACCGGCTGTCGGTGCGCGAGCCCCTGCCGGCGTTGACGCGTCGCCTCGCGCGGGCGGTGGGCGTGCGCGACCCCGAGGTGCGGTGGCGGGTGTCCGACGGCGTGTGGTTCGACAACGGCGTGATGACCCTCGTGCTGCGCGGCCGCCGCGCGAGGGTGCAGGTCGACCACGCGCGCGTCGAGTGGCCGGCGTGGGGGCTGGGTAAGGCCCTCACCCTGGTGCCGGGGCTGGCGCCCGACTCGTGGGGACGCAAGCCGGGAGACGACCCGACCGGGCAGGCCGGGCGCACCGGCCAGGCCGGGGGAGGGGGACGACGACGAGGTGGGGATTCGCTCGACCGCAAGCCCCGGCAGGTTCTGCGCAGGACGCTGACCAAGGAGTTGACCGCGGCGGACCCGCTCGCCGAGGGTTTTGCCGCCGGGGCCGGAAGCGGGGCCCCGCAGGCGGCGACGCCTTAGCCGGGTCGCCGGGCGGGGTGGGGCGGGGCGGGGCGCTCAGGCCAGGGCGGCCCGGAGTTCGCGGGCTGCGGCGGTGGGGTCCGGGGCCGCGGTGATCGCGCGGACGACGACCACGCGGCTCGCCCCGGCGGCCAGCACCTCGGGCAGGGTCTCCGGGTCGATCCCGCCGATGGCGAACCACGGTTTGGGCGCCGCGGCCGGCCCGCCGCCCAGCCCGGCCGCGTGCCGCACGAGCTCGAGCCCCGGGGCGTGGCGGCCCGGCTTGGTCGGGGTCGGCCACACGGGGCCGGTGCAGAAGTAGTCCACCACCGGGTCCGCCGCCGCGGCGTCGACCTCGTCCGTCGCGTGGCACGACAGGCCGATCACCACGTCGTCGCCGACGATCCGTCGCGCCCACTCCACGGGTAGGTCGTCCTGCCCGACGTGCAGCACGTCGGCGCCGGCGGCCACGGCGACGTCCGCCCGGTCGTTCACCGCGAGCAGCGCACCGTGGGCGTCGCAGACCTCACGCATCACCGCGAGCGCGCGCAGCTCGTGCCCCGCCTCCAGCGGCCCGAGGTCGCGGTCGCCGGCCGAGTTCTTGTCCCGCAGTTGCACGATGTCGACGCCGCCTGTCAACGCGGCCGTGACGTCGCGGCGCAGGGCGGGGAAGTCGCCCGTCCAGCCCTGCGCGCGGGCGTCGTCGTCGAGGTGCCGGCGGGCGTCGATGCAGAGGTAGAGGCGGGCGTCGGCGAGGCGGGCACGGAGGCGGTCGGCGCGGGCGGTCATGGGTTCAACGGTAGGTGATGGCCCCTACTAGGCTGGCCGCCATGACCGTCGACCCCGCCCCGCCCGCCGCCCGTATCGGTGCGGGGCGGGTCGTGGTGGTCGGCGGCTCGGTGATCGGCCTGGCCTGCGCCTGGGCGATCGCCCGGTCCGGGGCCGCCGATGAGGTCGTCGTCCACGAGCCCGACGATTCCGGGCCCGGCGGCGTCCCCACCTCGGGCGCCGCGTGGGTCGCGGGCGGCATGCTCGCCCCGTTCAGCGAGGCGTGGCCGGGGGAGGAGGCGGTGTTCGCGCTCGGCGTGGACTCGCTCCGGAGGTGGCCGGGCTTCCTCGACGCGCTCGCCCCCCACGTCCCACCCGGTCCGCCCGTCCGCACGGCCGGGTACACGCACATGCTGGCGGTCGACGAGGCAGACGCCCGGGACCTCGACATGGCCATGGAGTGGGCGGCCAGCCAGCCCGACCCGACACGGGGCACCGACCCGGCCGGCACCAACGGCGGCGTCACCGAGGCCGATCTGCGTCGCGTGACCCGCCGCGAGCTCCGGGAGGCCGAGCCGTCCCTGGCCCGGGTCGCCCGCGCCGCCTACCGGATGGACTCCGAGGGCGCCGTCGACAACCGGGTCCTGCTCGCCGCCCTCACCCGTGCCTGTCGCGCCGAGGGAGTGACGTGGGTGCGCGGCGCCGTCGCCTCTCTCGACGACCTCGACGCGGACCGCGTCGTCCTCGCCGCGGGCACCGGTTCCGCCGACCTGGCGGGCCTGCCCGTGCGCCCGGTCAAGGGCGAGGTCCTCCGCTTGCGGTCCCGCCCCGGGTGTGAGGATCCGCCCCGCGGCGTCGTGCGGGCCTTCGTCCGGGGCCGGCCGCTGTACCTGGTGCCGCGCGCCGGCGGTCTCGTCGTGGGCGCCACCCAGTACGAGCACGGGGACGACCGGCAGGTCACCGTCGCCGGGGTCCGCGACCTGCTCGCCGACGCCGAGACGATCTTCCCCGGCATAGGCGAGTACGAGCTGGCCGAGACGATCGCCGGGCTGCGGCCGATGTCGCCGGACAATCTGCCGATCCTCGGGGCCGACCCCCGCGACCCGCGGATCGTCCACGCCACCGGGCACGGCCGCAACGGGATCGCGTTGACGCCGGTCACCGCTGCGACCGTCGTCGCGACGCTGCTGGGGCGGGCCGTCCCGGGGGCGGCGGGCGCGGCGGTACCCGACCGCTTCGCCCGGGTCTGACCCTCGCGGATGGGTCGGGCCCGGCGGGCCGGGGGGCGCCCACGGTGACTACGGTGACCGCTCATGGGCAGAAGGATCCTCATCGGCGGTGCGGTCAGCGTCCTCGTTCTGGGCCTGGCGATCGTCTCCGCGCTATACGTGTGGGGACCGCGATACGGCGCGTCGATCGTCGGTCGGCCGATCTTCGTCGTCCCGCCGTCGCCGGAGCGCTATGCCGGGGCGGTTCTCGACATCGCCCAGCAGCGCGGCCTCCACGCGTCCTCGCCGGAGTTCGCCCACGCACGCACGGTCGCCATGGCGGCGGCCGAACAGACCGACGACGTGTCCGACATCCACGACGAGCTCGATGAGGCACTCAGGGCCGCCGGTGGGAAGCACTCGCGAATGATCACGCCCGAACAGCGGCGGGCCGATCTCGCCGGGCCGGTGGAGCGACCCGACGTGACGCTCGAGGGGCGGGTCGTCACCGCGACGGTCCGGGCGCACCACGCCGACAACGACGCGCAGGCGTACGCCGACACTCTCTCCCACGGCCTCCACAACGCCATCTACGACGGAGCCTGTGGCGTCGTGGTCGACCTACGCGGTAACGGCGGCGGCGACATGGGGCCGATGGTCGCGGGGCTGTCCACTCTCCTGCCCGACGGCCCCGCGATGCACTTCGTCACCGGCCACGACGAGCGGCCGGTGACGATCGACGGGAACGGCGTGAGGGGCGGCGGTAGCCCGGTCGGCGTCGAGGGCGTCAGTAAGCACCGACTCCCGGTCGCGGTCCTCGTGGACGGCGCCACCGCGAGCTCCGGCGAGATGACGATGGTGGCGTTCCGGGGCGTCGGGGACACCCGGAGCTTCGGCGCGCCGACCGCGGGCTACACGACCGCCAACACCGTGGTGGACATGCCGGACGGGGCGCAGATGGTCCTCACCGTGGCGAAGGTGCGGGACCGGACCGGCCAGCTCTTCGATGACACCTCTATCCAGCCCGACGAGCCCACCACCGGCGACGCGGCCGTCGCGGCGGAGCGCTGGCTCGCCACGAGACACGACTGCGCCTGAGCCCCGGTCGGCGGGTGACGACTACGGTGGGGGCGTAAGTCGCAGTAGTGAAGCAGGAGGCCCCCATGATCGTCACCGTGAACGGTGAGGACCGTACTCTGGCCGATGGCGCGACCGTCCGCGCGCTCGTCACCGAGCTGGACCTGCCCGACGAGGGCGTCGCGATCGCCGTCGACGGCATGGTGGTGCCCGGCTCGAGCTGGGATGACACCCCGCTCGGCGCCGGCGCGGAAGTGGACGTCCTCACGGCGGTCCAGGGTGGCTGAGGCCGCCCCCGGCCCCGTCGACGCGCCCGCCGCCCCCGACCACGGGGCGCGCGTCGCCGAGGTGCTGGACTCGCCGCTGGTCATCGCCGGTGAGGAGATCGGCTCCCGGCTCATCACCGGCACCGGCGGTGCCGGCAACCAGGAGGTCCTGCGCGAGGCGTTGATCGCCTCGGGCACCGCCCTGACCACCGTGTCGATCCGCAAGGTCGACCTGCGCCTCGGCTCGGACGGCCTCGGACTACTCGGGCTGCTGCGCGAGCTCGGCATCCGCCCGCTGCCCAACACCGCCGGGTGCCGGAGTGCCTCAGAGGCGGTCAAGACGGCCCGCCTGGCCCGCGAGGCGCTCGGCACCAACTGGGTCAAGTTGGAGGTGATCGCCGACGAGCGCACGCTCCTGCCCGACGGACTGGAACTCGTCGAGGCGGCCGAGGACCTGGTCGACGACGGATTCGTCGTCCTCCCCTACACCACCGATGATCCCGTCCTGGCCCGCCGACTGGAGGATGTGGGCTGCGCGGCCGTGATGCCCCTGGGCGCGCCGATCGGCACCGGCCTGGGGATCTGTAACCCGCACAACCTGGAGATGATCGTCGAGCGCGCCGGGGTGCCGGTGATCTGCGACGCCGGGATCGGTACCGCCTCCGACGCCGCCCTGGCCATGGAGCTCGGCTGCGACGGCGTCCTGCTCGCCACCGCCGTCACCCGCGCCGAGAACCCGCCGCTCATGGCCGCCGCGATGCGCGAGGCGGTCCGCGCCGGGTACGCCGCCCGCGTCGCCGGGCGCATCCCCAAGCGCTTCTGGGCGCAGGCCTCCAGCCCGCCGATCGACTGAGACGCCCGGGGCTCCGCCCGCCGGATCACTGCTCGACGCGTGGTACTCGGCGTACCTCGACCCCGCCCATCAGCGCGAGACCCGTGATCCTCAGGACAGGAGCGCCGGGCGGCGCTTGACGGACCGGCCGGGGATCGGGCTTCCATCGGCCCGACTCCTCCGCGAAACCGCCCATGAAGCCGATCCCGTCGACTTCCACGTGGACGTCGTCCGGGACGTTGATCTCGATACCGCCCATGATCGCGAACGCCCGGATCACGGTCTCGCGGGACTGCAGCGACGCGCGCCTGAGGTCGATCTCGATACCGCCCATCAGCGCGACCGCGGTGTGTTCGGCCGGCAGGGTCCACGACCCGGTGCGCTCCACGCCGCCCATGACCGCGATGGAGGTGGCGGGCCCGCTGCCGCCCGTGACCCGCCGTTCGGGTGCGCGGTGCGGCCGCTCCGCCAACGTCGACTCGAGCTGATGGTGCGCGACCGGCAGGTCGTGGGTCAGCTCCAGCAGTTCGGACCGGAACCGGGCGCCGTACGCCGCGGCGGTCCGCTCGTCGAACTCGGCGAGGGTCAACCGGCCCTCCGAGTACGACTCCTGTAGTAGCTGAGCGGTCGCCTCCCGCTCGGCGTCCGAGGCGCGGACCGCCGGCAGCCGGCGGTCCGGTTCGGGCGTGACATCGTCCATGGTCACGAGCCTAGACCTGCTCTTGCTGTACGCGGGCTGAGTAGGTGGACACACGACGCCGGGTCTGCGGCAGGCACACTGGTGGCCATGATCGAGGTACGGAATCTCACCAAACGCTACGGCGGCTCCCTCGCCGTCGACGACCTCAGCTTCACCGTCCGCCCCGGCGTCGTCACCGGCTTCCTCGGCCCGAACGGTGCCGGTAAGTCCACGACGATGCGCATGATCGTCGGTCTGGACAATCCGACGTCAGGGGAGGCGCTCGTCAACGGCAGGCCGTACCGCGAACTCGAGCAGCCCGCGCACACGGTCGGGTGTCTGCTGGACGCCTCCTGGACGCACGCCAACCGTTCCGCGTCCGCGCACCTGAAGATGATCGCCGCAGCGGCCGGCCTGCCCGCGACCCGCGTCGACGAGGTGCTCGCCCTGGTGGGCCTGAGCGACGTCGCCGGCCGCAAGGTGGGCGGGTACTCGCTCGGCATGCGTCAGCGACTGGGCCTCGCCACCGCCATGCTCGGTGACCCCGAGGTGCTGCTGTTCGACGAGCCCGTCAACGGGCTCGATCCGGAGGGCATCCTGTGGATCCGGCGTTTCATGCACGCTCGCGCCGCCGAGGGCCGCACGGTGCTCGTGTCCTCCCACCTGCTGTCGGAGATGGCGCAGACCGCCCAGGACCTCGTGGTGATCGGTCGCGGCAAGCTGCGCGCGCAGACCTCGGTCGAGGAGTTCCTTTCGGCCGCCAAGTCCTCGGTCATCCTGCGCACGCCGCACGTCGACGAGTTCACCCAGGCCGCGCGTTCCGAGAACGTCCAGGCCACGTTCGACCCCCAGCAGGGCGTGTTCCTGATCGACGGCCTGCGGGCCCCCCAGGTGGGCGACCTCGCCGCCAGCCTGGGCATCACCGTCCACGAGCTGCACGAGAAGCGGGCGTCGCTGGAGGAGGCCTTCATGGCCCTCACCGACCAGGACGTCGAGTACCACGGTCAGGAGTCCACCCGATGAACCTGCTGAAGTCCGAGTGGATCAAGGTCACCACCACCAAAAGCGCCTACTGGCTGTACGCGATCGGTATCGCGTTGGCCGTCCTGCTGGCCGTGATCATCGGCCAGTTCGACCAGTCCGCCACCGACCCGATCGCCGGTGAGGCCGGCGGCGGCAGCGACCCGCTGTTCGCCATCCTCGGGGTCAGCGCGTTCACGGTACTGCTGGTGTGGATCGCCGCGATCGTCGGCGTCACCGGCGAGTACCGCTACCACACCGCCAAGGCGACCTACCTGACGACGCCGTCGCGCTGGCCCGCGATCGTCGCCAAGACCGTGCTGTTCACGATCCTGTCGATCGTCGTCACCGCCGTCTCGGTGATCGTCGCGCTGCTGGTGGCGGGGGCGCTGTCCGGCAACGAGTCGTGGACGCCGTTCTCCGGTGACGGACTCACCTACCTCTGGCGTTTCCCCGTCTACGCGGCACTCGGCACTCTCGCGGTCATGGGACTGGCGTACATCATGCGCAACGCCGCCGGGACGATCTCCCTGTTCCTCGTCTGGATTCTGGCGCTGGAGGGGATGGTGTCGCTCATTCCGAGGGTGGGTGAGGACCTCGCGGGATGGATGCCGTTCGCTAACGGTGATTACTGGACCCAGGGTGAGGCGGCCAAGGGCTACATCACCTGGGGTGAATGGCCGGCGTTCGCGCTCTACGCCGCGGTGTGCGTCGTCCTGTGGGCCGTGGGCCTGGTGATGACCCTGCGCCGCGACGCCTGACCCGCGCCGCGACGCCTGACCCGCGCCGCGACCTCTGACCCGCGCCGGGGCGCCCGCGGATTCACGCTCGCGATGCGCCGGACTGGGCCGCCCTTCAGGGGTAGGGTCGGAATCGATACTCGGTCGGCCCTAAGGAGTCGAGATGACCGGCGGAACTTCGCTCAAGCTCGTCCACAACACCGATAGAGACCGTTTCGAGCTGTGGGACGGCGAGACCTTCATGGGACTGGTCGGGTACGAGAAGGACGGCGACGTCTACATCCTCCTGCACACCGTGATCGAGGAGCGGTTCGGTCAGCAGGGCATCGCCCGACTGCTGGTGAGCCTGGTCCTCACCCGCCTGCGGCTCGACGGGTTGAAGATCCGCCCGGTGTGCAGCTACGTGCGCCGCTTCCTCGTGCGGTTCCCCGAGTACCAGTTGCTCGTCGCCCCCAACTGACACGCCGCGTCACGCCGCGCGCACCACGGCCGGCTTCGCCACGGCGGGGAGGATGCTCGCCACGACGGGGGAGGATGTCCGACCCGATCCGTAGTGTGGGCGGCGGAAGACCGGCCAGCGAACAGGACCCTCATGACTTACCCGCCGCAGGGCGACAACGCCGACAACGCCGACAACACCGCCTCGTCCGGGTACACGGACTACTCCGCACAATCCGGATACGGCGGCCAGTCCGGTGCGGGGCAGGGCTCGTACGGGACAGGCGGCTACGGCCAGGAGGCGTACGGGCAGCAGGCGTACGGGCAGGGCTCCTACGGGCAGGGTGGCTACGGCTCGCAGACGCCCGCGTACTCCGGTTCGGGCGGCTTCGCCGCGGCTCCCGGTGCCCGCCCCGGGCCGCCGTCGAACGTGGGGTGGGCGGTCGCCTCGATCCTGTTCTTCTGGCCCCTGTCGTTCATCGCGATGACGCGGGCGCTGGAGGTCTACCCGCTCTGGGCCGCCGGGCGGTACGCCGAGGCCGAGGCCGCCAGTGCGACCGCCAAGCGGCTCGGGATGATCTCGCTCGCGATCGTGGCGGTCCTCATCATCCTGTACCTGATCTTCATCTTCGCGATGGTCGGCCTGGCCTCGAGCGGCTACTAACGCTCAGCCCGAGCACGCGCGCCGCCCACCCGGTGCCGGGTCGGCGGCGCGCCCGTACGCCTCAGGACAGGCCCAGGCGCGGTGCCTCGATCGCCGGGCAGGCGTCCATCACCACGTCGAGGCCCGCCTCCTCGGCCCGCTGCGCGGCGGCCTCGTCGATCACGCCCAGCTGCAGCCAGACGGCCTTCGCCCCCTTGGCGATGGCGTCGTCGACCACGCCCCCGGCGAGCTCGGAGTTGACGAACACGTCCACGACGTCGATCTCGCCGGGGACCGACGCCAGGTCCGGATACCCCTGCTGACCGTGGACCGTCTCGGCCTTCGGATGGACGGGCACGATCTCGTGACCGAGGTCCCGGACGAACGCGGCGATCCGGTACGCGGTGCGCGAGGTGTTCGAGGACAGACCGACGACGGCCCACCGCCCCCTCTGGGACAGCAGACGCTCGATGACGGCCGGATCATTGGAATGGCTCAT
Source organism: Dietzia maris (assembly GCF_036287335.1). Lineage (NCBI taxonomy): Bacteria > Bacillati > Actinomycetota > Actinomycetes > Mycobacteriales > Dietziaceae > Dietzia > Dietzia maris. Next base: position 2,942,769 of record NZ_CP143053.1, on the reverse strand, counting down.
ACCCCGTGCAAGGCCCCGCGGCGCCCAGACATTCCCGCGCGAGCAATCAGTCCCCGACGGCGTCTGCGCGCGGAGACATCGCTTCGTGCGCTGGCGCTCACTCCGCTAGTCCCCGACGGCGTCCTTGCCGCGCTGGACGATCCGCGGGTCCGGCTCGAACACCACCTGGTGGTCCTTCTCCGGGTAGTCGAACTGGTTGAGGAAGTAGCGCATCGCGTTGATGCGGGCCCGCTTCTTGTCGTTGGACTTGATGGTCGTCCACGGCGCCCAATCGGTGTCCGTGCGCCGGAACATCTCCTCTTTGGCCTCGGTGTATTCGTCCCACTTCCCGAGCGACTCCAGGTCCATGGGGGAGAGCTTCCACCGGCGCACGGGGTCCAGCTGCCGGATCGCGAACCGGGTCTTCTGCTCCTCGCGGGTCACGGAGAACCACAGCTTGGTGAGCCCGATCCCCGACTCGACCAGCATCTTCTCGAACATCGGCGCCTGCTGCATGAACGTCTCGTACTGTTCGTCGGTGCAGAACCCCATCACCCGCTCGACGCCGGCGCGGTTGTACCAGGAGCGGTCGAACAGGACCAGCTCACCGCGGCTGGGCAGGTGGGTGACGTAGCGCTGGAAGTACCACTGGTGCAGCTCGGTCTCGGTGGGCTTGATGAGCGCCACGACGCGGGCCTGACGGACGTTGATGTACTCGGTGAACCGCTTGATCGTCCCGCCCTTGCCGGCGGCGTCGCGGCCCTCGAACACGATCACCTGCCGGTGCCCGGACTCGGCCTGCCAGCGCTGGAACTTCAGCAGTTCGATCTGCAGGAGGTACTTCTCGACCTCGTACTGGTTGCGGTCCATCCGCTCGTCGTACGGGTAGTTCTCCCGCCACGTGTCGACCGCGCGGCCGTTGATGTCGATGAGGTCGGGGTCCTCGCCGTGATCGTCACGGACGGTGAAGCCCTCGGCGCGCAGCCGGTCGATGTAGTGCCGCAGCTGGAACGTCGACATCTCAGTCGAGTTCCACCACGACGGGTGCGTGGTCGGAGGCGCCCTTGCCCTTGCGTTCCTCGCGGTCGATGAAGGCGCCGGTGACGCGGGCGGCCAGCGCGGGGGAGTGCAGTTGGAAGTCGATGCGCATGCCCTTGCGCTTGGGGAAGCTGAGCCCGGTGTAGTCCCAGTACGTGTAGACCCCCGGCCCTGGGGTGTACTCGCGGGTGACCTCGCGGAACCCGGCGCCGTCGAAGGCGGCGAAGGCGAGCCGCTCGGGGCCGGAGACGTGGGTCTTGCCCTCGAAGACCTCCATGTCCCACACGTCCTCGTCGAGCGGCGCGACGTTCCAGTCGCCCACGAGCGCGACCTGCGCGTCGGGGTCGGCGACCAGTTCGGCGGCGGCGTGGTCACGCAGGCGGGCGAGCCACTCGAGTTTGTAGGTGTAGTGCGGGTCGGACAGCTCGCGGCCGTTGGGCACGTAGAGGCTGTAGACGCGGACGCCGTCGCACACCGCGGAGATCGCGCGCGCCTCCGGGTCCTGGGACTGCTCGGGGTCCTTGTGGAAGCCGGGCATGCCGTCGAAGCCCAGCCGCACGTCCTCGAGCCCGACGCGGGAGGCCACGGCGACGCCGTTCCACTGGCTCAGGCCGTGGTGGGCGACCTCGTAGCCCAGTTCGCGGAAGTCCTCCTCGGGGAACTGCTCGTCTTTGCACTTGGTCTCCTGCATCGCCAGGACGTCGACGTCGGACCGGTCGAGCCAGGCGAGCACGCGGTCCTTGCGGGCTCGGATCGAGTTCACATTCCAGGTGGCCAGGCGCATGGCTGCGAGTCTATTGCGCGCCGCGTGGCGGCGTCACCGTGGGAGGTGGGGATTAGTCGACGACGACGAGGTGCCGCAGCGAATGGTGCGGTTCGAGACCGAGCTTGGCCCACAGGCCGCGCCCGGCGGTGTTGTCCGCGAAGACGTGCAGGTGACACTCCCGCGCGCCCAGGCGGAGTCCCCAGTCGACGAGCGCGCCGGTGACGATCTCGGCGAGGCCGCGGCGGCGGTGGGCGTCGGCGGTCTGCACGCAGGACACCGCGACGCGCGCCTGCCCGTCGGGGCCGGCGGTGACGGCGCCGCGGGCGATGGCGGCCAGCTCGCCGCCGGACTCGAGGCGGGCGAACACGACGTGGCCGCCGGGGCCGGGATCGCCGCTGTCCGGTCCGTCGGTGCGGATGCCGGCCGTGGCGAGCATCGCCGGCCGCACGCGCTCGGGGTCCAGGCCCGCGGTGGCGTGGTAGAGGGCCAGCCAGTCGTCGTCGGGGCGGTCGGCCAGCGTCACGCCCGGCCGGGTGTCGGCGGGGAAGGCGGAGTCGACCACGGCGAGCAGCGCCTCGCTGTCGGCCGTGCAGAGGAACAGGTCGCGGTCGGCGTGAATGCGCGCGGGGTCCACGGGCGCGCCGTCGAGCATCATGCGCTCGACCTTCACGAGCCGGTCGACGTCGACCAGCCGCAGCGGCAGGTCGCGGGCGGCGTACCAGTCGCGCACCCCGTCGAGGTCCTCGCAACTGGCCCACGGCAGGACGGGCACGGCCGAGTTCCCGCGATACGACCAGTCGTCGCCGGCGCGGCAGAACCAGCCGTCGACCAGCTCGTACTCGGGGCACGGCCACGCCAGCGCACCCGCGTACTCGTGCGCCCGGACGTCGCGGGCCCGCACCGGCCGCGGCGGCAGGACCTTGAGCACGGCGACGTCCGCGTCGGGGATCCGCAGCTCCTCGCCGGATTCCCGGCGGACGATCAGCTCCGGCTCGAGCGCCACCACGTGACCGATGACGTCCGTGTACAGGTGCGAGGCCTCACCGGGAGCCAGATGGCGACGCACGACCACGCGTTCGCCCACCGCCACCCGGCGGCCGGAGTTCCACCGGGACCGACCCGACAGACCCCGGTCCTGCTCAGCCATGGTCGGTGACGACCTCGTCGTCGTCGCCGTCCCAGTCCTCCTCGTCGGCGAACGGGTCCGGGTCGGTGGCCGGATCCCAGCTCAGGCCCGGCACACCCCAGCCCGCGTCGCGGATGTGGCGCTTGGCGGCCTTGCGGTTCCGCCCGATGAGATGGTCGGTGTAGACGAAGCCGTCCAGGTGGCCGACCTCGTGCTGCAGGCAGCGGGCGAACAGGCCGTACCCCTCCACGGACACCGGCTCGCCGTGCTCGTCGGTGCCGGTCACGCGCGCCCACCACGCACGCCCGCGCGGGAAGTTGACGCCCGGGACGGACAGGCAGCCCTCGAGGTCGTCCTCGGGGTCCGGCATGGTCTCGGGGATCTCGGACGTCTCCAGGACCGGGTTGATCACGCAGCCGCGCCGGTTGAGCCAGCCGCCGCGCGCCTCGACCTCCTCGCGCGAGACGCCCTCGCCGTCCTCGGTGTCCAGGTCGGGGCAGTCGTAGACGAACACGCGCTTGCGGACGCCGATCTGGTTGGCGGCCAGGCCCACCCCGTTGGCGGCGTCCATGGTGTCGTAGAGGTCCCGGACGAGGTCCGCGATCTCCTCGGGGGACTCGGTGACGGGTTCGGTGGGCGCGTGGAGCGCGGGATCGCCGAGGATGACGATGGGACGGACGGCCATGGTGGCCGATTCTAGTGCGCCGGCGTGTGGTTCACTACGGGGGAATCACAACAGTGTGATCCGCGCAGGGTCACTCAGTTCGGCGAGGCTGGTACGCGAGGAGGCGAGCACATGGGTCGATCGGCTGCCGCGACGCGTGAGGCGTCCACCGGGGGCGACCGGGAGGACGAGCTGCACGCCGCCGACCCGGCCCTGTCCGAGCGGGATCAGAAGATGCTCGAGTTCGAGCGGCAGTGGTGGAAGTTCGCCGGCTCCAAGGAGGAGGCGATCCGACAGCAGTTCGACATGTCGGGCACCCGCTACTTCCAGATCCTCAACGACCTCATCGACCGCCCCGAGGCCCTGGCCGCCGATCCCCTGCTCGTCAAACGCCTGCGCCGCATGCGTTCGAGCCGCCAGAAGGCACGCGCGGCGCGCAACCTGGGAATGCGCCTCGACTGACCTAGACTCGGGCGCGTGAGCTCCCAGTCCGAGAACCCGCAGTACGCCCCGCAGCCCGGCGATCCCGACCACGGCGATCCCCGGTACGACGACGCACAGTACGGCGACCCCCGGGACGGCGGCCCGTACGACGCCGACGACCCCTACGGCCCGGGCGCTGGCGACCCCGACGAGCCCAGCGGCCCGCCGTACCGCGCCATCGCGATGGTGCTGCTGTCGGCGGTCGTGCTCGCCGTGGGCATCGGGCTGGTGCAGCTGTTCGGGGGCGACGACGACGAGGCGGCCCCCACCGCCGACGAGGGCACCTCCCAGGTCGAGCAGGACGGCTCGACCGGTCAGGGCGCCGACGGCCAACCCGCGCAGGGTGAGGCCGGCGGGGCTGAGGGTGCACCCGCCCAGGGCGGCGCCCCCGGTGGTCAGGACGGCGCGGTGGGAGCCCCCGGCGAGGCCGGCGGCGAGGCCCAGCCCGGCGATCCCGCCGCCCCGGCCGACCCGCCCGCGGCCGGGCAGCCTCCCGCCCAGCCCGGCGCGCCCGGACCGGACGTGACCAGCGTGCCGGTGCAGATCTTCAACAACAGCACCGTCACCGGCCTGGCAGCCCGCACGGGCGAGGCGCTGCGCGAGAGCGGCTTCGCGGTGGGCGACGTGGCCAACATGCCGTCCAACCGCGGCGTGGTGGCGGAGTCCACCGCCTTCTACGGCACCGGGCCCGGTGAGCAGCAGGCCGCGCAGGCGATCGCCGCCCAGCTGGGGATCACCGCCAAGCCGCGTCCGGCGGATCTGGCGGGGGAGGCTCCCGGGGTGATCGTGATCGTCACCCAGGATCTCGACCGCTGACCCCTGAGGATATGATGAGCCCACGCGTCCGGCCCGCCCGCGGGACGCATGCTCAGTAGCGACTTGCAGCCTCCCGAGATCGAAGGAGCCCCCATGGCCCCGCGTCAGACCGCCCGCCGCATCCTGGTCGCGGCTCCCGCACTCGCGCTCGCCTTCGCGGTGGCCGCGTGCAGCCCCAACCAGGAGCCGGCCGATCCCGACGCGCCGTACACGCTGCCCACGTACTCCGAGGAGTCCGCGCCGGCGCCCCACTCGTCCATCCCGGAGACGCAGGAGACCGACGACCCGGACACGATCGAGGACTTCGAGGCCGGCACCACCGCGACCGGCATCCCCGGTGAGGGTGGCGACGAGGGCGGCGGCCAGGCCACCACCGACGACGGACTCCCGGTGCCGGGCGCCGGGCAGCAGGCCGGCAGCGCGGTCCCGACGCAGCCCGCTCCCTGATCTGAGGTCCGGCCACCGGACCCGCGAGCCCCGCACCCCGAGCAGACGGGTGCGGGGCTCGCGTCGTGTGTGGCCGCAGGCGGCGCCAGGCCCGGCGCTCAAGCCCCGGCTCTGCGGCCCGCGGTGCGGCTCAGAGGGGTCCGCGGCCGTCGAGACGGGGGCCGGTGTACTTCTCCAGCACGGGCGCCTCGTGGGTGATGGTCCCGTCCTCCACACTCTCGCGGTAGGCGAGATTGCCCACCCGGTTGGCGATCACGGGTGCGGCGCACACGGCCACGATCGCGGTGAGGACGAGCATGCCCAGGTCGATGCCCGGGAAAACCCGGATCCCCGCGCCGATGAGGACGAGGACCAGCCCGAGCACCTGAGGTTTGGCCGCCGGGTGCATTCGGCTGAGGGTGTCGCGGAACCGCACGAGGCCGATCGCGCTGCACAAGGTCAGTAGCGCGCCGGCGAGAACGAACAGCGCGGCGATGATCTCGATGAGGTCGTCGCTCATGAAATGGCCTCCTCGGGGGTGCCGATGTTGTCGCTGACGCGGAACCGGGCCACGGACACCGAACCCAGGAACGCGACCAGCGCCAGCGCGACGAGCGCCGCTGCGGGGGTGGTGTCCTTCGTCCACGCGATGTAGACGGCGATGCCCCCTTGAGCGACGGCGACCATCATGTCGAGGGAGATGAGCCGGTCGAGGGTGTTGGGTCCGCCGACCAGACGGATCATCGTCACGAACAGCGCGGCAGTCAGCGCGATGATCGCCAGGATCCAGAGGACGAGTGCGACGCTCACCAGGGTCCCTCCTCTTCCGTCGTGGGATCGAACGGCTTCTTCTCGTCGCCGTCGGGGCCTGCGGGGTTGTCGGGGCCGGCGGCCCGGTCGGCGTCGGGATCTGCCGGGTCCGTGTCGCCGGCGGGATCCACCGGCTCCGCGGGCGCCACGGTGCTCGCGGCGCTCGGGGCGCTGTCTGCGGGGGCCGAGTAGTGCTCGGGGCTCGGCTTCCAGTCCTCGTCCCGCTCGAAGGCGCGGAGGTAGAGCTTCTCCACGTGCGCGGTCTGGCGGCGGAACTGCTCCACGGCCTCGTCGGTGCCGGCGTCCAGGACGTGGACGTACACGTAGCGGGCCACGGGGTCGACGCGGACCACGATGCCGCCGGGCAGCAGGTTGAGGGTGTTCACCGCGAGGGCGAGGGTGAAATCGGACTTCAGCCGCATCGGCGCCCGCAGCACCGCGGACCGGGGCGGCGGCTTCGGCCGGATCGAGAGCCATGCGACGACCAACGACGAGCGGATCAGGTAGAAGGCCACGACCAGCACGAGCCACGCGGTGGACAGTGGCCGCAGCAGGCCCTCGACGGGGACGCGGGGGAGGGGCAGGACGACCATCACCAGGGTCGCCACGAGCAGGCCGGAGACGATGGTCCCGATCTCCACGGTGCCCCACAGCAGTACCCAGGCGAAGGTGAGCCACAACGTCATGAAGACGCGGGCGCCGAGCACCCGCAGGTCGGGAGAAGGCTTGCGTCCCATGTCAGCGCACCCCCGTCACGGAGTCGACGTACCGGTCGGGTGAGGTGTCGGTGGGGACCGTGTAGAGGTACTCGGCGCGCTCGCGCAGGGTGGCGGCGGCGCCGTCTGCCACCCGGAGCAGCGGTCCGGCGAAGATCGTCATGAGCAGCGAGACCACGATGAGCGCCCACGTCGGGGCGAGCATGCTCCAGGGCATCTTGCCGACCTCCTCGCGCTCGTCGAACTCGACGTACTCGTCGGAGGGGAGGAGGGACAGCGGCCGGGCCAGCGCGAGGGCACCCTCCGGGGCGTCGGCCCGCGGCCGCCAGAAGGCCTTGGACCACACGCGCGCGACCACGTAGAGCGTCAGCAGGCTGGTGACCATGGCGCCCGCGATGAGCACCCACAGCAGGGCTCCGCCCTTCTCCGCGCCGGCCTGGACGACCGCGAGCTTGCCGATGAACCCGGAGAACGGGGGGATGCCTCCGAGGTTGAGCGCGGGGACGAGGAACGTGACCGCGAGGACGGGACTGGCGACGCCGAGGGATCCGAGCCGACGCAGGGACGACGACCCCGCCTGGCGTTCGATCAGACCGACCACGAGGAAGAGGGTCGTCTGGACGATGATGTGGTGCCCGACGTAGTAGATCGCCGCGCTGAGCCCGGCTTCGCTGGACAGCGCGATGCCGAAGATCATGTAGCCGATGTGACTCACCAGCGTGAACGACAGTATTCGCTTGATGTCGGACTGGGCGATCGCGCCGAGGATGCCCACGACCATCGTGAGAAGACCGGCGACGAGCAGTACCCCGTCCATCCCGCCCCCGGGGAACACGAGGGTGTGGAAGCGGATGATCGCGTACACGCCGACTTTAGTGAGCAGGCCGGCGAACACGGCGGTGACCGGGGCGGGAGCGGTCGGGTAGGAGTCGGGCAGCCAGGTGGAGAGCGGGAAGACCGCGGCCTTGATACCGAACGCCACGAGGAACACTGCGAAGATCGTGTTGCGCAGGCCTTCCGGCACCTCTGCCATCCGCGTGGCCAGCTGAGCCAGGTTGAGCGTGCCGACGGCCGAGTACGTCAGCGCGATCCCCAGCAGGAAGACCATGGACGAGACCATCGACACGACGGTGTACGACACCCCCGCGCGGACGCGTTCCTGGCTGGCCCCGAGCGTGAGCAGGACGTAGGACGCGGCCAGGAGCATCTCGAACCCGACGAACAGGTTGAACAGGTCGCCCGCGATGAAGGCGGCGTTGAGTCCCGCCGCCAGCGCGAGGTAGGTGGGCAGGAAGATCGAGGTGGGCTGGTCGCCGTCGCCGTCGCGGACACCCTGCCCGACGGCATAGATGATGACCGTCAGCAGCACGATGGCGGCCACACACAGCATCAGGGCGCTGAGCCGGTCGGCGACCAGGGTGATGCCGACCGGGGCGTCCCACCCGCCCACCTGCACCGTGTGCATGCCGTGCGAGTCCGTGAGCACCAGCAGGAGCCCGGAGATGACGAGCAGAGCGGACAGGGTCGTGATGGTGATGATGTTCTGGACCCGCGGCCGGCGGGAGACCACCAGGCACAGCGCGGCCGCGAGCAGCGGCAGGAGGACGACGGAGGGGATGAGGTACCCGAAGAGGTCGGGAGAGATCACAGTTCCTCCTCCTTACCGGCCTTCTTGTACCGCCGCTCTCGTCTGTCGACCTCCCGCGCCTCGGCCGCGGCTTTCGCCCTGGCCTCTGCGCGGGCCTCCGCCCGGGCTTCGGCTTCGGCCTCGGCTTCCTCGAGGTCCTCGTCGTCGTAATCCACGTGGTCGCCGAGTTCGGTGGGCTGGCCCGTGGTCTGGTCGTCCGAGGCGTCGCGGTCCGGAGCGGACCAGGCGTCGGTGGGGGAGCGTTGGGCGATCTTGGTGTCCTCGGCGTCGTCCGCGACCTCGTCCACAGTGGTGAACTGATAGGAGCGGTAGGCCAGGGCCAGGATGAACGCACCCACGCCGGCGGTGATGACGATCGCGGTGAGGATCATCGCCTGGGACAACGGATCCGAGTCGACGGTGTTGTCGCCCCATGACCGGCCGCGGATGGGCGGGTTCCCCGGGGCTCCACCGGCCGCGAGGATGAGCAGGTTGACGCCGTTGGACAGGATCATGATGCCGAGCAGGATCTTGATGATCGCGCGCTCGAGAAGCAGGTAGACACCGGTGGCGCTGAGGACACCGGCCATGAGTAGGAGTGCGAAGTCGGCGGTCATGGCATCCCCTGGGGTGTGGTGCCCTGGTTCTCGGCGGCCTCGAGACGCGCGGCGCGGCGCGCGGCCAGGTCGGACCGTGGAGCTTCGCTGTCGACGCCGGGGACGCGGCGCAGGGCGGCGGTGGAGGGCGAGTCGGTGGCGTCGACGTAGACGGCCCTGAGCTCCTCGAGGTCCTCGGCGTCGAGGTCGAGCCGCGCTCCCAGGCTGCGGAGGATGTCGAGGACCAGGCCGACGACGATGAGGTACACGCCCGCGTCGAAGAACAGCGCGGTGACGAGCTTGACCTCACCGAACACGGGCAGCGTCCACTCGAAGGTGGCGCTGGACAGCGGCGGCGCACCGAGGGCCATCGAGGCGGCGGCGGTACCGGCGGCCAGCAGGAGGCCGGCGCCGAGGATCCGTCCGGCATCGATCGGGACGGCCTCGCCGAGTTCGTAACGGCCACCCGCGAGGTAGCGCAGAACGAGCGCGAGACCCGCGACCAGCCCCCCGGCGAAACCGCCGCCGGGGTTGTTGTGGCCGGCGAAGAAGAAGAACAGGCTCAGGATCATCATCGTGGGGAAGATGAGACGGGTGGTGACCTCGAGGACGAGCGAGCGGGCGCGGGGGTCGCGCACGGTCGCGCCGACCAGCCACCGGCCGGGCGAAGCCCCCGGTGCCTCGATGACGATCCGGGCCGCCTCCATCCCGCGCCGTCCGGAGCGGGTCTTGTCGGCGTCAGCGATGCGTGGCCCGGAGCCGTAGCGACGATTGCGGAAGACGAGGCTGGCCACACCGGTCGCGGCGACCAGCAGCACGGTGATCTCGCCGAGGGTGTCCCAGGCGCGGATGTCGACGAGGGTGACGTTGACGGCGTTGGCGCCGTTGCCGATCCGGTAGGCGATGTCCGGGAAGACCGTGGACACGGCCGGGTCCTGGCGGGCGTTGATGGCGTACGCGCCGACGATGACGACGAGGAGTCCCACGCCGATGCCGAGCCAGGCGCGCAGGCGGCGGAAGCCGTCGGACAGGGGCACCTCGGCGGGCATCGTGCGCAGGACCAGCACGAACGTGACCATCATCAGCGTCTCGACCAGCACCTGGGTGAGCGCGAGGTCGGGAGCACCGTGGAAGGCGAAGATCACGGCGACGCCGTAGCCGGTCACGGACATGCTGACGACGGCGGCGAGGCGGTTGCGCAGGACGGTGGCGGCCACCGCGGCGACGGTCATGGGGATCATGACGAACAGCACGACCGGATTAGCGGACAGTTCCATCCGCAGGCCCTCGCGGGTGCCGACCAGCAGGGACACGAAGGGGAACACCACGAGCGTGAACAGGATGATGCCCAGGGTCAGCGGGAGGGAGCCGCGCTGGATGCTGGCGGTCAGGCGCAGCGACAGGATGTCGAAGAAGCGCAGGACGGCGTCGTAGATGCGGTCCGCGTTACCCAGGGCGGGCGTCTCGAACTGCATCCGCTCCACGGTCCGCTGCGCGACGTAGAGCATGGTGCCGAGTACGTATACGACCGCGGTGAGCGCGAGCGGGACACCGAACCCGTGCCACAGCCCGAGGTGGTAGGGCTCCTCGCCCGCCCACGGGCTGCCTGGCGGGAACGCGACGTCGACGAACCGGGTGAGCAGCGCCTCGACGGGGGCCGACCACACACCGAGCACGAGGCCGGCGACGGAGAGGAGCGCGGGCACGGAGAGGAAGAGCGGGGTGGCCGGATTCGACTCGGCGACCGCGGGGCTGGTCCCGTCCGGGAAGAACGGCTTGGAGCGGAACGCGCCCATGACGAGGCGGGCGGTGTAGGAGAAGGTGAGGACCGAGCCGACGACCAGGCCGGCGGTGACGACGAGCGCCGGCATGCCGTGGAGCCGCTCCTCGGTCAGCGTGGTGGCGAACGCGGACTCTTTGCCGACGAATCCGAGGAAGGGCGGCAGACCGGCCATCGACGCGGCGGCGAGGGTGAAGAAGACGGCGAGAGCGGGGCTCTTGCGTCCCAGACCGGACAGTTCGCGGATCTCCCGGGTGCCGGTGGTCCTGTCGATGACGCCGACGGCCATGAACAGCGCGGACTTGAACAGCGAGTGCGCCAGCAGCATCGTGAGTCCGGCGAGCATCGTGTCGCGCGATCCGATGCCGACCAGGACCAGCAGGAACCCCAGCTGGGACACGGTTCCGAAGGCGAGCACCAGCTTGAGGTCGGTTTCCCGCAGGGCGCGCCAGCCGGCCATGAGCAGGGACACCAGGCCGAGAACGATGAGCGCCAGCTGCCACGTCGACGATCCGGACAGGCCCGGGCTGAAGGCGGCGACGAGGAAGACCCCGGCCTTGACCATCGCCGCGGAGTGCAGGTAGGCGCTCACCGGCGTGGGTGCGGACATGGCTCCGGGGAGCCAGAAATGCAGGGGGGCGATGGCGGATTTACTCGTCGCGCCGACGATCACCAGGCCGAGAGCCCAGTGGACGAGAGAGCCGGACGGCGGAGAGGCGACGATCTCGCTGAGCAGGTAGGTCCCGGCCTCCTGGGCCAGGATGATCATGCCGACCAGCATCGCCAGGCCGCCGAGTGTGGTGACGAGCAGGGCTTGTGTGGCGGCGCGGCGGGATGTCGCCCGCTCCGCGTAGTGGCCGACGAGCAGGAAGCTCAGGACGGAGGTGATCTCCCAGAAGGTGTAGAGCAGCACCATGTTGTCGGCCACGACCAGGCCGAACATGACTCCGGCGAACGCGACCATCTCGGCCGCGAACAGGTGCAGACGTGGCTCGGTGTCGTCGAAGTACCAGGTGCAGTAGAACAGGACGAGCGCGCCGACGCCCAGTGCGATGAGGGACATCAGTGCGGACAGCGCGTCCATCCGCAGGTCCAGCGTCAGGTGGATGCCGGGCGCCCACTGGAGGGTCTCCGTGGGCACACGGTCGAGATTGGCGGCCACCCATACCGCGCCGCCGGCGGGGACGAGCGCCAGCAGCGGGAAAGCGCGGCGTCCGAGCCTCAGCACCAGTGGGATCGCGATCAGGGCGGCCACGGCATGGGCCACGAGGATCACGATCACCGGCGGCTCCTCTCCTTGCGTCGATCGGACGACGACATGCGGATGGACCCGCCGGGAGGGGGCGGGCGACCGGTGTCGACCGGGGCGTGGTTACTGCGCTTACTTTACAGAACAGCGTTTCGAGCCGCTTTCACCGCAGGTGAAGACGGGTCGCTGCGCTGAGCAGCGCGGAGATGGACGCCTCCGCCGCGGTCTGGCCGAAGCCGAGTGCCCACGTCTCGCGCCTGCCGCTCGTCGCTCGCAGGATGGTGCACCACGACGACGTCGCCTCGTCGAACCCGCGCCCCTCGTACTGGTGGAACCGCTCGATCTCGGCGGGCGCGCCGACCCGGCTCAGCATCTCCGACATCGCCGTGAGGTCGCCACAGGACTCGGTGGTGAGACGGTGAGCGCGGAAGTCTCCGGGCGCGTCGTCGGCGGTGCGGGTGGCCAGGATCGCCTCGTAGGCGGTGATCCCACGACCGAGCGGGCGCCGCGAGAAATCGGCCAGGTGGAAGTGGTCGGACGAGGGGGCGTAGGTGTCGACGAGGGCCCGCCAGTCCATCCCGGCCGCCTCCTCGGCGAATCCGCGGGGCATGCGCCGCCCGAAGCGTTCGGCGAAGGGGCAGGGAGTGGCGGTGGCACCGCGGGAGTCGGTGTCGCGGGCGATGCTGCCGTGGGGGGTGCGGCCGTTGATGCCGGTGGGGAGGTGGTGCGTGGCGGCGTTCATGGTGTTCTCGCTTCTCGACGTCGGTGACGATGACCGACGGAGAAAGAGCAACCACGCAACGGGGGTGCCGGTCTGTCAGGCCCCGTTACGTCCGGTTACTACGAGAATCTTCCGCATGGTCCCCACCATAGGCTGCCGTCCGCGGACCCGGCAAGCCCGTGTGGTCGACGCCTCGAGCTCCCGGGCCGGCTCAGTCGGCGCGTCGCTCCGCGTAGAGCCGCAGGTTCTCGACCTGGTCGGGGTCGAGCGACGGCCGCACGGCGAGGCGCGCGCGGGCCACGTCGTCGGCGGTGACCTCGGCCGCGTCGATGTCCCGGCGCATCGCGGTCAACGCCGATTCACGCAGCAGGGCCGCGCAGTCGGCGGCGGAGTAGCCGTCGAGGTCGGCGGCGAGCTCGTCCAGGTCGACGTCGTCGGCCAGCGGGACGTCACGGCCGGCCGCGCGCAGGATGTCGGCGCGGGCCTCCGCGTCCGGCGGCGGGACGAACACCAGTCGCTCGAGCCGCCCGGGGCGGAGCAACGCGGGATCGATGAGCTCGGGCCGGTTGGTGGCGCCGAGGATGACGACGTCGCCCAGCGGTTCGGCGCCGTCGAGCTCGGTGAGCAGCGCGGCAACGACGCGGTCGCCCACCCCGGAGTCGCCGGTCTGGCCGCGACGTGGGGCGAGGGCGTCGATCTCGTCGAGGAACACCAGGGACGGCGCCGAGTCGCGGGCCTTGCGGAACAGGTCGCGGACAGCCTTCTCCGACGACCCGACCCACTTGTCCATGAGCTCGGCGCCCTTGACCATGTGCACGGTCAGTCGCCCACTCGCCGCGAGTGCACGGACCACGAACGTCTTGCCGCAGCCGGGCGGGCCGTACAGCAGGACACCCCGCGGTGGCTGCACGCCCAGGCGCTCGAAGGACTCGCGGTGCTGCAGCGGCCACAGCACCGTCTCGGTGAGCGCCTGGCGCACCTCCTCCATGTCACCGACGTCGTCGAGCGTGATCGAGCCCAGGCTCAGCTCCTCCGTCCCCGAGCGGGAGAGCGGCCGGATCACGCTGATGGCGCCGACGAGGTCCTCCTGCTCGAGGCGGGCGCCGGAGAGGGCGTCGTCCGCGGCTCCCGTGCCGTCGGTGCCGCCGTCGGTGCCGCCGGTGGCGCGGGCGGCTGCGCGCAGTGCCGCCTCGCGGGTCAGCGCCCGCATGTCGCCCGCCACGTAGCCGGGCGTGCGATCGGCGACGGCGGACAGGTCGAGGTCCGCGGTGGGCACGTCCCGCAGCATGACGGCCAGCAGGGCGGCGCGGTCGGCGGCGTCGGGCAGCGGTAGGTCCAGGACGCGGTCGCACACGTCGGGCTCGCGCAGTCGGGGGTCGGCGTCCTCCGGCCGGACGCACGTCGCGACCAGCGCCGCACCCGGGGCCGCGACCACCGACCTCAACCGGTCCAGGACGAGGGTGGAGACCGGCTCGGGCTCGGCCGGCAGCAGCGCGTCGACGTCGGTCACCAGCAGGATCCCGCCGTGTTCACGCGTGCGCTCGGCGGCCGCCCGCACCGCCTCCAACCGTGACGCCGGGTCGAGGGAGCCGACCGACGGCCCGTCGATCACCTCGAGACGCCGGTCGCCCGCGACCGACCGCACGAGCGTCGCCTTGCCGACCCCCGGCGGCCCCGCCACCAGCACCCCGAGGTGCGGCGACGCGCCCAGCGTCCGCAGCAGGTCCGACCGGTCCAGCGCGAGCGAGAGCCACTGCTCCAGCACCTCGGCCTGGTCGCCCACCCCCACGAGATCCTCGCGCGCGACGGCCGAGATGGCCGAACCGTCGGCCCCACCCGCGCTCCCGGCACCCGCGGTCGGCCCGGCGGCCGCGGTCCCGGACGACCCCGGAGCGTGGACGCCGCCCGCGGCGGGACCGGCGGGGGAGAGGGAACTCGTCGTCGTCGCCGTCGTTCCCGTCGCCCCTGCGGTGCCCGCCGTTCCCACCGATCCCGCCGCGCCCGTCACCACCGCGGTGGTGGGCTGCACGGACACGATGCCGTCGGGAACGGTCGCGGTCACGGTGAGCAGCTCCGTGCTCCACTGCGCGCCCATCGTGTTGCGTAGGGTGCGGGTGGTGTCCCCGGTGGGGAAGTCGGGCCCGAGGTCGCGGGGCAGCAGCGTCACCGAATCGCCGACGCGCACCACCTTGCCCAGCAGCGCCGACCGCAGCACCCGCTCGGCGACCCCCCGCCCCGCCGGCGGGAGCCCCTGCACCTCGATCGACTGCGCACCCGTGACCTGCGCGGCCCGCACGGTGACGCGTGCGTCCTCGCCGAGACCACAGTTGGCGGCCACGACTTCGTCCACCACGAGGATCCCGCTCGGCGAACCCGGCTTCGCGGCGGCCACCACCGCCCCCGTGGTCCGGGCGCCGACGATCTCGATCGCGTCCCACTCCCGCATCCCCAGCGCGAGGATCACCTCGGGGTGCGCGCGCACGATGCCCCGGCGGGAGTCGGCCGCGGAGGCGGACAGTCGCAGGGTCAGGTCCAGATCCGGGCGCGCGTTCACGCCGCCGAGCCTATCGGCGCGCCGTCACGGCCCGGCGGTCAGAGGCCGACGCTGTGCTTGATGGCGTTCCACGCGACGGGGATCTGGCGCGAGTAGTAGGACCAGTTGTGCATGCCCGTGGGGAGGTGGTCGATGCGCGCCGGGATCCCCAGCTGCCGCAGGCGGCGGTCGGCGTCCCACGTGCACCGGTCCGTGGCCTGCTCGAGCGCCATGCCGGCGACGAAGTTGGCCGCGTCGTTGTTGTACGCCTCCCAGTCACCGGGGTTGGCCACGCCGGTGCTGGACGAGAGATAGATCGCCTTGCCGCGCAGGTTCTCCGCGTTGATGAGGGCGTCGTGGGCGGCCCACTGCTCGTTGCCCGGCTCGCCCCACATGTTGGTGAGCGTCGCGCCGCGGCTCTCGACCGTGTAGCGGGTGAGGATCTGGCCGAGCGCGTCGGTGGAGTAGCAGCCGGAGACGCCGAACACGCCGTTGTACAGGTCCGGGTGCCGGGTCGCGATGGTCACGGCCGCGCCGGCGCCCATCGAGATGCCGCCGATCGCGCGGTTGGTGTTGGCGCTGAGGCGGGGCTCGGCGATCCGCGGGAGGTCGCGGGTGATGAACGTTTCCCACTTGCTGATGCCCAGCACGGGGTCGGGCGCGTTCCAGTCGGACCACATGGAGCCCTGGCCACCCGTGGGGATGATGAGGTTGACGTTCTGATCGGCGAACTGCTCGGCCGCGCCCCACTGCATGAAGCCGCTGGGCAGCTCGGAGCCCACGCCGTCGAGCAGGTAGAGGAACGGCGCGCCGGCGCCGCCGCCCGGTGCGCGGAAGACCTCGACGGTGATGCCGCGCTGCATGTCCGCGGAGTCGATGAGCCAGCGCTCGTAGCGGCCGTTCTTCTCCAAGACCTCGACGAACCTCGTCTCGCGGATGTTCGGGTTGGGCTGCGGCGACGGCGGCGGCGGGCCGGCGAACATGTTGGGCGAGAAGCCGAGCCGGTGAGCGATGTTCATCATCGACGACCCCGAGGAGCCGGGGAGGTTGCCGAAGTAGAGGAGTTGGCTGAGGCTCTCGGGCGAGATGGTGCCGAGGGCGTCGTTGGCGATCTGCTCGGGACTGATCGAGCCGGGCAGGCCCTGTGCCTGCGCCGATGCCGGGACGAGGCCGACGCTCAGGGCCGCGGCCGTGGCGGTGGCGAGCAGGGCGCGTCCCGCTCGGCGGGCGGCGGATGCCCGCCGGGTGCTCGGCACGGCGGCGACGGGTGCGGGGACGGTCATGGCGGCTCCTTGCTCCGGGCAGCCGGGACTGGACAGCCGCCACTGCATCCACTATCGCACTGTTCCGTCACACTGTTACCGAGATGTGCCAGGTGGGTTCAGCGTCCAGCCGGTTCAGCTCCCCGCCCCCGGTCAGCGGTAGTGCTGGAGGAACGCCGCTTCGGCGAGTGCGATGCGCTCGATCTCCCGGGGATCGACGCTCTCGTCGGGGGAGTGGATGGCGGCCGCCGGGTCCTCGACGCCGAACAGGGCGATGCTCGCGTCCGGGTGCGCGCGCTGCAGCGCCGTGCACAGCGGGATCGACCCGCCCGAGCCGACCTCCGCGACCCCCTCGGCGCCGTAGGCCTGCGCGAGGCACCGCGAGAGCAGGTCGTGCACCGGGTCCGACCCACCCTCGGGCACGGAGCGGAACGGGTGACCGACGGCCTCGGGCTCGATCGTGACCCGGGCGTTCCAGGGGTGCCGGCGCTCGATGTGCGCGGTGAGCAGTCCCTGCGCCTCGACCGGATCCATCCCCGGTGGGACGCGCAGGTTGATGAGGGCACGGGCGTGGGGTTGCACGGCCGCGATCGAGCCCTCGACCGGCGGGCAGTCGATGCCCAGCACCGTCACCGCGGGACGGGCCCATACGAGGTCGGCCACCGGCGCGGCCGTGGAGACCTCGACGCCGTCGAGGACGCCGGCGTCGGCGCGGAACGTCTCCTCGGGGTAGGCCTGTCCGTCCCACCGCCCCGAGAAGTCGAGGCCGTCGACGGTGGTCGCGCCGGTCTGCGGGTCGCGCATGGAGGCGAGGATCGAGAGGAGGGCGGCCAGCGCGTCGGGCGCCGCGCCGCCGAACTGGCCGGAGTGGACCCCGGCCTCGAGGGTGTCGACGGCGACGACGACGTTCGCGATCCCCCGGAGGCTGGTCGTCAGCGTGGGGGTGCCCACCGAGACGTTCCCGGAATCGGCGATGAGTATCGCGTCCGCCGCCACCAGGTCCGGCCGATCGGCCACGAGATCGTCCAACCCGCCGCCACCGGTCTCCTCGGAGCCCTCCACGACGATCCGGATCCCCAGGCCGTCCAGCGGGTCCGCCCCGGGCGCGCCGCCCTCGTCGTCGTCGCCCTCTCCCCGTCCTCCCACGGCGGCGAGGGCGCGCAGGGCGGTGAGGTGCACGACGAGGTTGCCCTTACAGTCGGCCGCGCCGCGGCCGTACCACCGGCCGTCCCGCTCGGTGAGCTCCCACGGCGAGGAGGTCCACGCCCCCTCGTCGCCCGCCGGCTGCACGTCGTAATGGCTGTACAGCAGCACCGTGGGCCGACCCGGTGCGGCCGGGCGGTGGGCGAACACGGCCCGCGACCCGTCGGACGTCTCGACCACCTCCACCGCCTCCGGTCCCAGGCCGGGCACCGGCAGTTCGGTGAGCAGATCGCGGACCATCTCGCACGCCCGCTCGCAGGCCTCCGGCTCGGCCCCGTGTACCGACGGCACGGAGACGAGCGCGGCCAGGTCCGAGCGGGCGCGGTCGAGTTGCGCACCCACCGCGGCGGCCAGCGGCGCGAGCTCGGCGTGGGGATCGGCGAACGCGGAGGAGTCGGTCATGGGCAACAGGATAGAGGCCGGGTCCGACACGGCTGCGCAAGATGAACGGCAAGTGAACGCGGAATGAAGTATGTTTGGAGTCATGAGCAGCTTTGTGATCGTCGTCACTCCGGCGGAAGAGGAATTCCGTGAGCTCGCGCACGTCGACGAGCTCCCCCCGCGCCTCCGCGCCGACCTCGAGGCCCTGCGCGACGAGGTTGCCGAGCGTTTCCCCGAGGCGGACGCCATCGGCGAGACCGGCGCGCTGTGTGCGCGGCCGGAGATCGAGGGCGTCGGCGTCGTCATCCGTCCGGAGGTCATCACCCGGCCCCTCGTGGTCAACGCGGTCATGCGGCTGGCCGCGCCCCGCCAGCTCCGCGTCACCGCCCCCGAGCTCGGACTCGCCGCCGATCCGCGCGAGCGCATCGACATCGACGTGAACCGGCGACCCACCATGGTCGGGGCGGGGATCGCCGACCACACGGTCCGCGGTCGGCCGCGTGGCACGCTGCCGTGGGTCACCCGCGAACTGCTCGGTCAGCTCGTGGAGCATCTCGAGATCGACGGGGACCGGCTGGAGCTGGAGGTCGACGACGAGCGGTGGTTCCGGTACGAGCGCTCCGGCGGCGCGCTGGTCGTCGAGACCGCCGACGGCCCGGACGTGCCGGTCCGACGCGTCATGGTCCCCGTCGACGTGGCGGCCGCCGCGGCCGACGCCGGCTGGGCGTGGGCGCGGTGTGGCGCGGACTGGGCCCGGTTCCTCGAGGCGGGCACCGGCTCCGGGGAGGCGTCGGCCGACGTCGATTCCGCCGCCGCGCGCGTGACTGAACCGAGCAGCCCCGCATCGGCGGCCTGAGTCCTCGCCGATCCCGCGCGGCTACACCGAGTTGTCGTAGCGCAGCGAGGCCACGACGGCGTCGATCGTCTCCGTCGGCTGAACCCCGGGCTCGCCCTCGTCGGACATGAGCACGAAGACGGTGGACGCCGGTGCGCCGTCCGGGGTGCGGGTGGAGACCGCGATCGTGTCGAAGCGGATGACCGGCGGCGTGCACGCGTTGCGCGGCGGGCGCACCTGACCGCGCAGTGACACGTACCAGGCGGGCACCCCGGAGACCGCGATGCTGCGCGCCTCCGGAACCGGGACGTCCGCTCCCGCCTCGGTGAAGCGCCGGTCGATGGAATCTGCCATCGCCCGCGACGCCGACTCGGCCTGCTCGCGCGCCTCGCCCGGCAGCGTCGTCGCACTGATGCCGACCAGCGTCCGGAAGCTCAGACCCCCGAGCGCGCAGTAGTCCCTGTCCGCGATGGCGTTGGCGGTGGTCACGTAGCCCGAACCCCAGTCAGTCCCCGGGTCGTGGCCGTCCTCGTCGACACCGAACGGGTCACCGACCTCCCAGTCCGGCGGAACCGAGTACACGAGGCCGGTGGGGCTGCGCACGTCCTGCCAGTCCGCCGGCGGTGGCGCGGCGGCCAGAGTGGGCCCGGGCTCCTCCCGGGTGGGCTCGTACGGCTCGTCCTCGCCGCCGGGCCACAGTGTGCACCCCGTGAGCGTCGCGACGAGCGCGCCGGCGAGCAGCGCCGCGGCGGGGCGGGGCATCTCGCCCTCAGCCCCGCTCGGCGAGAGCCTTGATGCGCTGGAGCGAGGTGGACACGCCCCGGTCCATCTCGGCGGTGAACGACTTCTGTCCGCCGAAGAGCTTGTCGGTGAGGAACCGGGAGATGAAGGTGAGCCCGTCCGGCACCTCGCGGCGCTCGGTCAGTCGCGTGCCACCGGACGGCGTGGGCTCGAGCTCGAACACCCACACGGTGGTGTTCTCGTTGATCCGGTTGGCGAACCGGCGACCGGGCTCGAACTCCACCACCCGGCTCGTGGTGGGCCAGACGATAGGGCCGCGCTTGTTGAGGTTGATCGCCCACGTGCCCTTCGTGGTGCGGCCGCCGGGGGAGAAGATCTTCCACGCCTGGCTGCTCCACTCCGTGGCGTTGCGGACCTCGGAGACGACCTCCCAGACCCGGGCCGGAGGGGCGTCGATCTCGATGGAGCTCTCGATGGCGCCTGCGGCGGCGGGTTCGGTGGGCATTCGGCGGGCCTTTCGACACGGGCGGGTGGGACGGCGTCTCGATGGTAGGGCAGGGCCCGGGTCGGTGAGGGACGTTCGTGTCAGGCGTTCGCCGGTCGCGGACCCGGACATCGATCCTTTGCACTCGTCGGGGGCGAGTGCTAGAAAAGCGATTGGCACTCGGTTACCCTGAGTGCCAGCAAGATCTGAAACTGAGGTCGCAAGGTGAGGGGCGGATCCGACACGGTCCGCACCGTCCGTCGCGGGCACCGACGCTGACCACACGCGTGTCACCCCATACCCGGAGGATGATTCACCCCATGGCAAAGATGATCGCGTTCGACGAAGAGGCCCGGCGCGGCCTGGAGAGCGGGCTCAATCAGCTCGCCGACGCCGTCAAGGTCACCCTCGGCCCCAAGGGTCGCAACGTCGTGCTGGAGAAGAAGTGGGGCGCCCCCACCATCACCAACGACGGTGTCTCCATCGCCAAGGAGATCGAGCTCGAGGACCCGTACGAGAAGATCGGGGCCGAGCTGGTCAAGGAGGTCGCCAAGAAGACCGACGACGTCGCCGGCGACGGAACCACCACCGCCACCGTCCTCGCCCAGGCGCTCGTGCGCGAGGGCCTGCGCAACGTCGCCGCCGGTG
Organism: Dietzia maris; assembly: GCF_036287335.1. NCBI lineage: Bacteria > Bacillati > Actinomycetota > Actinomycetes > Mycobacteriales > Dietziaceae > Dietzia > Dietzia maris. Next base: position 2,921,885 of record NZ_CP143053.1, on the reverse strand, counting down.
CCAACCCCATGGGCATCAAGCGCGGCATCGAGAAGGCCGTCGAGGCCGTCACCAAGCACCTCATCGACTCCGCCAAGGAGATCGAGACCAAGGAGCAGATCGCCGCGACCGCCGGCATCTCCGCCGCCGACCCGGCCATCGGTGAGCTCATCGCCCAGGCCATGGACAAGGTCGGCAAGGAGGGCGTGATCACGGTCGAGGAGTCCCAGACCTTCGGGCTGGACCTCGAGCTGACCGAGGGTATGCGCTTCGACAAGGGCTACATCTCGCAGTACTTCATGACGGACCCGGAGCGCCAGGAGGCGGTCATGGAGGATCCGTACATCCTCCTCGTCTCGGGCAAGGTCTCCACCGTCAAGGACCTGCTCCCGCTGCTGGAGAAGGTCATCGGCGAGAACAAGTCGCTGCTGATCATCGCCGAGGACGTCGAGGGCGAGGCCCTGTCGACCCTGGTCGTGAACAAGATCCGCGGCACCTTCAAGTCCGTCGCCGTCAAGGCCCCGGGCTTCGGCGACCGCCGCAAGGCCATGCTGCAGGACATCGCCATCCTCACCGGTGGCCAGGTCATCTCCGAGGAGGTCGGCCTCTCGCTCGAGACCGCCGACATCTCGATGCTCGGTAAGGCCCGCAAGGTCGTCGTGACCAAGGACGAGACCACCATCGTCGAGGGCGCCGGCGACCAGGGCCAGATCGAGGGCCGGGTCAACCAGATCCGTGCCGAGATCGAGAACTCCGACTCGGACTACGACCGCGAGAAGCTCCAGGAGCGCCTCGCGAAGCTCGCCGGCGGCGTGGCCGTCATCAAGGCGGGCGCGGCCACCGAGGTCGAGCTCAAGGAGCGCAAGCACCGCATCGAGGACGCCGTGCGTAACGCCAAGGCGGCCGTCGAGGAGGGCATCGTCGCCGGCGGTGGCGTCGCCCTGGTGAAGTCCGAGGCCGCGATCGAGGGCCTGTCCCTCGAGGGCGAGGAGGCCACCGGCGCGAACATCGTCAAGTTCGCCCTGAGCGCCCCGCTCAAGCAGATCGCCCTCAACGCCGGCCTCGAGCCGGGCGTCGTGGCCGAGAAGGTCCGCAACCTCCCCGGTTCCGAGGGCCTCAATGCGGCCACCGGCGAATACCAGGACCTCCTGGAGGCCGGCGTCAACGACCCGGTCAAGGTGACCCGCTCGGCGCTGCAGAACGCCGCGTCGATCGCCGCGCTGTTCCTCACCACCGAGGCCGTCGTGGCCGACAAGCCCGAGCCCGCCGCGCCCGCCATGCCGGGTGGCGACGAGATGGGCGGCATGGGCTTCTAAGGGATCTGCCTGGAACAGAGGCAGGCGCAGAAGCCCCACGGAGTGGCTTCTGGAGGTAGCCCTGGCACCACGCCTGTCGCGGCCGTGGCCCGCACCGATCCCCCGGTGCGGGCCACGGCCCATTTGTGGTGGGGGAGAGGGTGACGACGACGAGGCGGGCCGCACGTGAAGACGGGGTCACTCCCGGAGCCGGGCCGGAACGCCTCGGGCGGCGGTGGGCGTACTCCAGCGTGCCGAATCGGTGAATTCCCGGGAAACTCAGAGGGAAATTCCCTTTATTGGAAACCGTCTGTCCGGGGCCGGGCGGGGCGCGGATTTCCCCGGGGGTGGGGCGATGTTCGCGTTCGTCAACCGGTCGGGCCGGTGGCAAGGGGGTGTCTCCGGGCAGCCGCGAGGGTAACTAAGGGTAGCCTGACCTGCGATTGGGTCGGTCGACCTGCGGCGACGGTGGCGGTCGGGGGGAAGGCGGATTGCTTGGACGTCATTGTAATGTGGGTCACGGTGGGCTAGGTTCGGTGTGACGGGCCCCTTTGTCGCGGTACTTCACATGGTGCAGATCACAATTGACATAGGGGGGTGCCCCGTTACCCTAATTTCTGCCTCAGCATTCCGGGGTTCACTTCTCAACAAGGGAGACTTTCATGCCTGACTTTGGTGCACTGGCCGACCTCATCGGTGGCATCACCGACATCCTCGGTGCCGCGGAGTTCTTCACCGGCTCGCTCGGCGGCGGCGAGGGCAAGGGTCTCGGCGGCTTCATCGAAGCCATCGACTCCATCAGCGCTGGCACCGGCGACGCGTGATGACCCGGGCCGCCGCTGACGGGGCGGCCCACCGGCTCGGGACGCGGCCGGACCCCAATGCCTCCCACCTGACCCCCGGGCCGGTCCGGCCCGCATCTCACCGAGGCCCCGCGCGGAGCGGGGCCCATCCCCAAAGGAGACAATCATGGAGTTCGGTTCCCTCACGGGCGTGTCCGACACCCTCGGCTTCGTCAACGACTTCCTGGGCGCCTTCGGCGACCTCTTCTCGGGCCTCGACTACTTCACCGGCGATGACTTCAAGGAGGCCCTCGCCGGCGGCTTCATGAAGTGATCTGACCTTCGGTCTCGATAAGGGGCGTCGGGAGTGCTTCCCGGCGCCCTTCTTCGTGTCCGCGGCCGGGTTTCGGCGTAGGGTCTCGGCGGCATGGTCACGGGGTTGAGGTCCCCAGGTAACAGTGTGGCCGGTACCGTCGATAAGGAACATGTGAGCCGCCACCGCGTCTCGTGAGCTTTACATGGCTTCCGGCCAGGGAATCCACAGGAGTCGCGGAGGGCGGACGCGTGACTCGCCCCCGAAGTCCCACGCCTGCACGGTGTGTGACCTGTGGGGCTTGTGTGACCGATACGGATTGGGTTTACTCTCCCCTGAGGGTCTGCCCAGGCCGTCGGCGAAAAGAGGTGTCCGGCCCCGCTCCCGCGGGACCGGTGAACTACGAGAACGTAAAGGCGTCGGAATTATGCGATCAGTCAAGAGCCGCCGGCTCGGCACGAAGGTGACTGCGGCGGCCCTGGCCGCGGCCATGGTCCCCGTCGTCGCCACCGGCACGGCTCAGGCCCAGGGCGGCACGATCCAGTACACCAAGGCCACGGCCACTAACAAGGTCGCCGAGACCGAGCTCCCGGACGGTCGACTGATCGTGTCGGTGTGGTCGGACAAGATGGCCGTCGAGGTGCCGAACATCGTCCAGCGGCCGCGCGACGGCAACCCGCACGCGCCGGTCCTCTACCTGGTCAACGGTGCCGGTGGCGGCGAGGACTCGGCCACCTGGCAGGCACAGTCCGACGTCAAGCAGTTCATGTCCGACAAGGACGCCTGGACCGTCACCCCGATCGGCGGCGCCTTCTCGTACTACACGGACTGGCAGAAGCACGATCCCAATGTCCAGACCCGCTTCGCGCGTGACACCGACCGTCCGATGGCGTTCGAGACCTACCTCGCCAAGGAACTGCCGGATCTCTTCGAGGGTCGCTACGGGGGGAACACCGGCGACGCCCGCGGCCGTGGTCTCGCCGCGATCTCCATGACCGCGACCTCGGTCCTGACCATCGCCCAGAAGTACCCGGGCCGGTTCGACGCCATCGGCTCCTACTCCGGTTGTGCCGAGACGTCCACCCCGATCGGCCACGAGTTCATCAACATCGTCACCGGCATGCGGGGCGGGGCCGACCTCAACAACATGTGGGGGCCCTTCCCGGGCGAGCCCCGCGCGGGTACCAACAGCTGGTTCGACAACGACCCGGTCTGGGGCGCCTGGCGCTTCAAGGAGCAGATGGACCGCGGCCAGCTGCCCGCCATGTTCATCTCGACCGGAAACGGTCTGCCCGGACCGCACGAGTCGCTCGAGAACTGGCGCCTGCGCAACAGCATCCCGGCGCTGGCCAACCAGGCGATCGTCGGCGGTGTCATCGAGGCGGCCACCCAGTACTGCACGGCCAATCTGGCCCGCCGCTTCGGTGAGCTCGGCATCCCCGCCCACTTCGACTTCGCGCCCAACGGCACGCACTCGTGGGGCTACTGGGAGGACGACCTCAAGCAGTCCTGGCCCATGATGGCGAACGCCATGGGTGCCCGTTGGGGCGCTCTCTGATCGACCGGCGCCACGGCGGCTCACCCGCGCCCGGAGCCCACGGACCCCGCTCACCTCACATCAGGTGGGCGGGGTCCGTTCTCGTATGCGGCCCCGCCGCGGGCCGGCTGCGGCGAACGGAGCGTAGTCCGGCATCCTGTACCCATGACCACGATCGAAGACCCCGCCCGGGTCGAACTGCACCACCCGGACGGCAGCACCAGCCCGCTGCTGATCGTGGAGGCCGACCAGCGGGACGAGCGCCGGCCGTCGGTCCTGGTGCTGCCGGGCATCGCCGTCGGCGCCCGTTACTACCTCCCGCTCGCCCGCGCGCTGGCGGCCGAGGGCGTCGACGTCGCGATCACCGAGCTGCGCGGCCAGGGAGACAGCACCTACCGCATCGGTCGGCGTAGCGCCCCGGCCGGCTACCACGAGAGCGCCGCCGAGGACGTCCCGCTCGCGCTCGACGCGATGGAGCGGCGCCTCGGCCGCCGACCCGTGATCCTCCTGGGGCACAGCATGGGCGCGCAGATCGGTGTGTACCACCTCGCGCGCCACGACCCGCGCGTCGCCGGGCTCGTCGCGGTCGCCGCCCAGTCACCGTTCCACCGCGGCTTCCCGGGGCCCGTCGGTCGCAAGCTGCGCGCGGGCTCGGTGATCCTGCCGGCGCTGGGCTGGCTCTCCGGGCACGTGCCGGGACAGTTCTTCGGCGCGAAGGGACGGATCCCCGCCGACCGCATCCGGGACTGGGCCCGGCTCGCCGCGGCGGGCGTCATGCAGCCGGCCCGCGCCGATCTCGACTACCCGGCGGGCCTGTCGCGCGTCACCGTGCCGGCGCTGGCGGTGGTGATCGCCGACGACCCGCTCGCCCCCCGCGAGTGCCGCACGCAACCTCCTGGCCATGCTGCCCTCCGCGCGCACGACCCTCGAGCTCGAACCCGAGGCGCTGGGGCACAACTCGTGGGCGCGCCGACCCGCCGAGGTGGTCGCCCGGGTGCTCGCGTGGACGGACCGGGAGGTCGTCAGGCCCGAGCGGGACGACGACGAGGTAGTCGACGCCTGAAGAACTCGTACGTGAGGACCGCTTTCCGGGCCTCCTGCGTGTTGTCCGCCGCACCGGCGTGGCCGCCCTCGACGTTCTCGTAGTAGGCGACCTCGTGGCCCGCGGCCTCCAGGGCGGCGGTCATCTTCCGCGCGTGGCCCGGGTGCACGCGGTCATCCCGTGTCGAGGTGGTCATGAGCACGGGCGGGTAGCGGACCTCCGAGGCGGGCCGGATGTTCTGGTACGGGGAGTACGCGCCGAGGAAATCGTCCCAGTCGGACGAGTCGGGGTCGCCGTACTCGGCCATCCACGACGCGCCGGCCAGCAGCAGGTGGTAGCGCTTCATGTCCAGCAGCGGCACGGCGATCGCCAGCGCTCCGAAGAGCTCCGGGTACCGGGTGAGCATGACGCCCATGAGCAGCCCGCCGTTGGATCCGCCGGTCGCGCCCAGCTGGTCGCGGGTGGTCACCCCCGTCTCGACGAGGGCGCGCGCCACGGCAGCGAAGTCCTCGTAGGCGCGCGGCCGCTTCTCGCGCAGGGCGGCCCGGTGCCACGACGGCCCGTACTCGCCGCCGCCGCGGATCCCCGCCACGACGTAGACTCCGCCCTCCTCGAGCCACAGCGCGCCGCGCAGGGCCGCGTACGCGGGCCGCATCGACACCTCGAACCCGCCGTAGCCGTACAGGATGGTCGGCCGGGGGCCGTCCGGGCCGGGCCCGCGCATGACGGTGTACGGGACCTCGGTGCCGTCATCGCTCACGGCGGTGTGGCGGGTGACCTCGATGCCGGCCGTGTCGAACCGGTGCGGGGTCGAGCCGAGGGTGGTGGTGCTGCCGTCGGCGCGCAGGAGCACGAGCGACGGTGGCACGACCGGCCCGGAGACCGCGAGCACGGCGTCGTCGGGGTGCGGCCGCTCGCCGTCCGACTGCCCTCCTCCCGCCGGCCCGGAATCCTCCTGCTCGCCGTCCCGCATCCCGGACAGCCGGTCGCAGGACAGCACGTCGATCGACACGTGCTCGGGCAGGCCCTCCACCGGCAGCGGCGTCCAGTCGCCGTCGGCGGTCCCGGGGATGGTGTAGGCCTCGATCCGCGACTCGGTGTCGTCGAGAACCGTCAGCAGGATCCGACCCCGGCCCCAGGTGATGTCCTCGACGGTCGTGGACGGGGTGGGGGAGAACAGGACGACGGGCTCGGGCAGGCGCCCGGGGTCGGCGTCGACGGCGGACCACGGCACCACGAGCACCGACCCGCCGGGATGGGTCCGGCCCGCGATCTCGAGATCGGTGCGGGGCCGCAGGAGGAGCCAGTCGCCGCATGAGGTGACGTCGCAGTCCTCGGGCACGGGCACGGCGCGCGGCCCGGTCGTGGCGGGGTCGGTACCGGGGGTCCAGAAGACCTCCTGCGAGGTGTGGAAGTCCGGCGCCCTGCTGGCGAGGAATCTCCCCGTCGTGGGGTCGTGGGAGGCGCTCACCGCGACGTCGTCGGCCCGGCCCTCGAAGATCACGGGTGCCCGCACGGGGTCGGTGCCGCGCCGCCACAGTCGTACGACGCGCGCGTAGCCTGAGTCGGTGGCGTCCGACCCCTCCGGGTCGAGCGGCGCGGTGAGGAGCACCGTGTCGCGGTCGACCCACGACACCGAGCACTTGGCCTCGGTCAGCCGGAATCCGTCCTCCGAGGCGGGGACGAAGCGTCGCGCGAGGAGGTCGAACTCGCGGATCTCGACGGCGTCCGCGCCGCCGCGGGACAACCGCAGCAGTGCGCGGTCGTCGGCGGGCCGGCGGACGACCGTCCCCGAGTACACCCAGTTGACGCCTTCCTCGTCGGCGAGCGCGTCGACGTCGACGAGCGTCTCCCACGCCGGGTGGTCGACACCTGGCGCGCCCTCTGCGAGGACCGACCACGGCACGCGGCGCCACAGTCCGCGTCGGTGGTCGCCGTCCTTCCACAGCGTGTAGGCGTGGGGGCCGCGCAGGACGGGCCAGGCGATACGGTCCGTGGCGTCGAGGATCTCCAGCGCCCGGGTGTAGGAGGCCTCGGCGTGCTCGCCGGTCGCGAGATCGGCCACCGTCCGGTCGCTGCGCATCCGCACCCACTCCAGGGCGTGGGGCGCGTCCACGTCCTCCAGGTGGAGGTACGGATCTGAGCTCGGAGAAACCGTCATGACCTCGATGATGCCGTGGTCGTGTCGGAGTGACCGAGCCGACATGTCGGATGGGGGTCCAGATCTTCACAGACTCTTGTTATGAGTCCGTGCCGTAAGTAGCATCATCCCTGCGCGCGGGTCGCCTGACCCGGCCATTCTCGGGAACCCGGGAATGCACCCTCGATAAACGGAGACACATAATGGGTTCTCTCAATCTCGGCTCGGTCACGGAGTCCCTCGGCGCCGGCACCGGCAGCTCCACCAAGGCCATCACCGACCAGATCGCCGAGACCATCGGCGAGCTCGTCGAGACCGCGCTTCGTCAGGTTCTGGGCAACCTGTCCTGACGTCGCCCGCAGGCATCCCGACGCCGCCCCTTCCACCGGGAGGGGGCGGCGTCGGGCATTTCGGGTGCGATTAGGGGCGGCTGGGCGTGCCTGCGACACGTGTTGCGCATACTCTGTGTGTCGTGGCTGACACTCATTTCGACCTGATCGTCCTCGGCGCGGGCCCCGGTGGCTACGTCGCCGCAATCCGTGCCTCGCAGCTCGGCCTCAAGGTGGCCGTCGTCGAGGAGAAGTACTGGGGCGGCGTGTGCCTCAACGTGGGCTGTATCCCCTCCAAGGCGCTGCTGCGTAACGCGGAGCTGGCCAACACGGTTCAGCGTGACGGCAAGCTGTTCGGTATCTCCGGCGACGTCTCCTTCGACTTCGGCGCCGCGTACGACCGCAGTCGCAAGGTCTCGGACGGCATCGTCAAGGGCGTCCACTTCCTCATGAAGAAGAACAAGATCACCGAGATCAACGGCTACGGGACGTTCACCGACGCCAAGACCATCGAGGTCGACGGCACGGAGTACACGTTCGACAACTGCATCATCGCCACCGGCTCCGTGGTCAAGACCCTCCCGGGCGTCGAGCTGAGCGAGAACGTGGTGAGCTACGAGGAGCAGATCCTCTCCCGCGACCTGCCCGACTCGATCGTCGTGGTGGGTGCCGGCGCGATCGGCATGGAGTTCGCCTACGTGATGAACGCCTACGGCGTCGAGGTCACGATCGTCGAGTTCATGGACCGCCTCCTGCCCAACGAGGACGAGGAGGTGTCCAAGGAGATGGTCAAGCACTACAAGAAGCTCGGCATCAAGCTCCTCACCGGGCACAAGACCACCAAGATCACCGACAACGGTGACTCGGTGGAGGTGGAGATCGAGAAGAAGGACGGCGGGGACACCCAGACGGTCACCGTGGACAAGGTCCTCATGGCCGTCGGCTTCGGCCCCCGCGTCGAGGGCTTCGGCCTGGAGAACACCGGCGTCCAGCTCACCGACCGCGGCGCGATCGACATCGACGACCACATGCGCACCAACGTCGACGGCATCTACGCCATCGGCGACGTCACCGGCAAGCTGCAGCTCGCCCACGTGGCCGAGGCTCAGGGCGTCGTGGCCGCCGAGACGATGGCCGGCGCGGAGACCCAGACCCTGGGCGACTACCGCATGATGCCGCGCGCCACGTTCTGCCAGCCGCAGGTCGCGTCGTTCGGGCTCACCGAGGCCCAGGCGAGGGACGAGGGCTACGACGTCAAGGTGGCCAAGTTCCCGTACTCCGCCAACGGCAAGGCGCATGGCCTCGGCCACGCGGTCGGCTTCGTGAAGATCGTCGCGGACGCCACCCACGGAGAGCTGCTCGGCGGTCACCTCATCGGTCCCGATGTCTCCGAGCTCCTGCCGGAGCTGACCCTCGCGCAGATGTGGGACCTCACCGCCGCCGACGTCGCCCGCAATGTGCACACGCACCCGACGCTGTCCGAGGCCATGAAGGAGGCCGTCGAGGGCATCGCCGGCCACATGATCAACCTCTGAGGCCGCGCACCTGCGCACCTGCGCACCCGCGCACCCGACCCTCTACGGCCGCGCGTCCGGCCTCATCGTTCCGCCCCGCCGCTCCCCGGTCCGTCCGGGCGGGCGGCGGGGCGGAGTGCTTTCCGGCGTGTGCCCGGCGCGGGGACCAACCCGTCCGCAGCTAAGGGAATGATCGGGCCCGGCCGACGACAAGACCGTTCCGCACGGACCCACTCGGGCGACGTGTGCGAAACGGTCTTCTCGATGGCGCGGACCCGCCGGCCGCGGGATCACTCGGCGTTGACGAGCTTCTCCATCTGCGCCGTGTAGATCGCGTCGAGGGCGCCGGCGGCGGTCGGCAGGACCGGGTCGGCCGCGGGATCGTCACCGCGGGCCGCGTACTCCACGCTCACCGTGGTGTCGCGGGCGTACCCGTGGATCGCGATGGCCCGGCTCAGGGTCTTCGTGCCGTCCGGCTGCGTGGTGATGAAGTCGCTGGTGACGCGGAAGCCCTCGGCGCCCGGGATCTCCGGCGCGTCCTGCACCGACATGACGAGCTCGACGTCGGGGTTCGAGGTGCTGCGCGCGGTGTCGCACGCCTCGTAGAGGGAGCGGTCCATGAAGTCGTCGAGCCGGCCGCTCACCATGCCGATGCCGAACCGGTGCTCCGTCTCGTCCGTCTCGGACTGCTTGTAGCGCACCGCCGCGGTCACGCCGTCCGTGGTGGCGTGGTTGGAGACGGTCTCGAGGCGCGAGACCTTGTCGCAGGCCGGGTCGTCCATGAGCTGGCGCTGCTGGTCGGCGACGAGCTTGTCGACGGCCTCCTGGAGCATCGGCCGGTCGAGCACCTGGACGACGCCACCCCCCGGGGCCTCGCCCTCGGCCAGCACGAGCTCCTCGACGGGCGCCTGCGGGGCCGAGTCGTCGACGGTCGGCGAGGCCGGCGCCGAGGTCGACGTGTCGCCCGACTGCTCGGCCTCGGTGCCGGAGTCGTCCGACGAACAGGCCGTGAGAGCTGCCGCGGTGACCAGCGCGAGGCCGGCGGTCGCGACGCGGCGGGGGGTGCGGGTGCGGGTGCGGAGGCGCATCTCTCTCCTTTGTCTTCGGTTACCCACATAGTGCCACCGTCGTACCGCTATCTGTGCATCGTGCCCTGCGTGCGGCGCGCTGCGGAAAAGTCCGCGGGCACGCCCGTGGAACGCCGGAGACATCAAAAGCGACCGCGGGGGCCCGAAGTCGGGGGCACCGCCCGCAGAGGTGAAAGCGGTGGAAGTGCCCCGGTGTGACTACCCTTGGTGCCGCACGCGCGGAGCCTCTCGGCGCCGATGACCCCTGATATAGGACAGACGATATGGACCATGACGGTGTGGACGCCGTGCTCTTCGACCTCGACGGGGTGATCACCCCGACGGCGGAGAAGCACATGGAGGCGTGGAACCGGATGTTCAGCGCGTACTTCGACGCCCGCGGGATCGACCCGTACTCGGATGAGGACTACTTCCGCTTCATCGACGGCAAGCCGCGCCTCGAGGGCATCGCGTCGATGCTCGCCGCGCGGGGCCTCACCCTGCCCGAGGGGAGTGACGACGACGAGGCGGGCCCGGACGCGGACACCGTGCACGGGCTCGGTATCCGCAAGAACGTGATCTTCCGTGAACTGCTCGACGAGGGGATCGAGGCATACCCCGGCTCGGTCGCCTACCTCGACGCGCTCGACGCCGCCGGCATCGCCTCGTGCGTCGTCTCGAGCTCGAAGAACGCGGAGGCCGTGCTCACCGCGGCCGGGCTGCGCGACCGGTTCGACGTGATCGTCGACGGCGTGGTCGCCGCCGCCGAGGGCATCCCCGGAAAGCCGAAGCCCGACACGTACCTGCGGGGTGCCGAGCTGCTCGGCGTCCCCGCGGAGCGCTGCGTCGTGATCGAGGACGCCGTCTCGGGGGTGCAGGCCGGCGCTGCCGGCGGGTTCGCGCGAGTGGTCGGCGTGGACCGCGGGGCCGGGCGCGAGACCCTGCTCGCGGAGGGGGCCGACCTCGTCGTCGTCGACCTGGCCGAGCTCATCCCCGGACTCACGGAGGCACGCCGGTGACCCGCGTCCCCATCTCCCGTGGCCCGGTGCACGACACCGTCGGCCAGTCGGTGCCCGGCAACATCCGCACCACCTACGGTGTGAACCTCCGCAGCCACCTCGAGGTGCCGGAGATCAACCGCTCCACCCACCCCGCCGACCCGTGGCGCTGGGTCGAGACCAGCCCCAAGGCCTCGCCGCGGGGCGTGTCCGAGACCCAGTTCGCGGTGGCCAACGGGTACCTCGGCATGCGCGGCAACCCCGAGGAGGGGCGCGACTCCGCCCAGCACGGCACGTTCGTCAACGGCTTCCACGAGACGTGGCACATCCAGCACGCCGAGGACGCGTACGGCCTCGCGCGCGAGGGCCAGACGATGATCCAGGCCCCCGACACCAAGACGATCCGCGTCTACGTCGACGACGAGCCCCTGCGGCTGGGCGTGGCCGACCTCGAGCACTACGAGCGCAGCATCGACTTCCGCGACGGGATCCTGCGCCGCGAACTCGTGTGGCGCACGCCGGCCGGCAAGAAGGTCGTCATCCGCACCACCCGCATGGTGTCGATGGTCGAGAAGCACCTCGCCGTGATGACCTACGAGATCGAGCTCCCCGAGGAGCCCGCGCCCGTGGTGATCTCCTCGCAGGTCCTCAACCGGCAGGACGGCGAGGACGAGTACGGCTCCACCGACGACGTCCCCGACGAGGGCTTCGACCCGCGCCGCGCCGAGGGACTGGACCACCGCGTCCTCGAGTCCCAGCTCTGCGAGGGCCAGCGCGGTTACCAGGTGCACGGCTACCGCTGCGCCAACTCCGGAATGACCATCGCCGTGGCCGTCGACCACCTCCTCGAGACCGAGGACGACGTGGCCCTGAGCCACGAGATCGACGACGACTCGTCGAAGGTCGTCTACCACGCGCACGTCACGCCGGGGCGCGTGCTCAAGCTGACCAAGCTCGCCGCGTACCACACGTCCGAGGTCGTGCCCGCGGGCGAACTCGCCGACCGGTGCTCACGCACCCTCGGCCGGGCCCGCGAGCGCGGCGTGGACGACCTGCACCGCACCCAGCGGGACTGGTACGACCACTTCTGGGACCGCGCGGACGTCGAGGTGGACGGCCCCGCGGAGACGCAGCAGGCCATCCGGTTCAACCTCTTCCAGCTGGCCCAGGCCTCGGCGCGCGCCGAGTACAACGGCATCGCCGCCAAGGGCGTCACCGGCAGCGGCTACTCCGGCCACTACTTCTGGGACACCGAGACGTATGTCCTGCCGTTCCTGACCTACACGATGCCGCGGTTCGCCCGGAACGCCCTCCGCTTCCGCTACAACATGCTCGACAAGGCGCGGAACCGGGCCAAGTACCTCTCCGTCAAGGGCGCCCTCTACCCCTGGCGGACCATCAACGGTGAGGAGGCGTCGGCCTACTACGAGGCCGGCACCGCCCAGTACCACATCAACGCCGACATCGCGCACGCCATGGTCAAGTACATGTGGGCCACCGAGGACCAGGACTTCATGATCCGCGAGGGCGTGGACGTGCTGGTCGAGACCGCGCGGATGTGGGTCTCGCTCGGTTTCTTCGACGGCGACGGCATGTTCCACATCCACGGCGTGACCGGGCCGGACGAGTACACGACCGTCGTGGACAACAACCTGTTCACCAACGCGATGGCGCGGTTCAACCTCGTGGCCGCGGCTATCGCCTGCAAGCGGATCGCCGAGCTGGAGGACGGTAAGTGGGAGGCGATCTGCCGGCGCCTGAAGATCCGCGACGAGGAGATCGCCGAGTGGAAGCGCGCCGCCGAGAACATGGTGATCGCGTTCGACGAGGAACTGGGCGTCCACCCGCAGGACCAGGACTTCCTCGCCAAGGAGGTCTGGGACCAGGACCTCGAGGAACCCCGCCGGCCGCTCCTGCTGCACTTCCATCCGCTGGTCATCTACCGGCATCAGGTGCTCAAGCAGGCCGATGTCGTGCTGGCCATGTTCCTGCGCGGTGACGAGTTCAGCGAGGAGCAGAAGCGGGCGAACTTCGAGTACTACGACCCGTTGACCACCGGCGACTCCACCCTGTCGGCCGTGGTGCAGGCGATCATCGCCGCTGAGATCGGCTACTGCGACGAGGCGTTCGAGCACTTCCAGAAGGCCCTGGTTGTGGACCTGGCCGACGTGCACGGCAACGCTTCCGACGGCATCCACGTGGCCTCCACCGGCGGGGTCTGGTCGGCGCTGGTCAGCGGCTTCGGCGGGATGCGCGACTACCGTGGCGAGATCTCGTTCGACCCGCGGGTGCCCGCGCAGTGGGGGTCGCTGACGTTCCGGATGACGGTGCGGGGCACACACGTGCGGGTCCGCTGCGACCACCACGAGATCACGATCGCCAACCTGAACGGCGTCGATTTCGACTGCACGGTGCAGGGCCGCGAGGTGCACGTGCCGGCGGGGCAGACGGTGACCGTCGGCCTCGACGACCGCGCCCGCGTCTGCCTGTCCTGCGCGGAAACGGTCTGACCCGCGGCTCGCCGGGTCGGTCCGTTCCGGCCCGGCGGGTTCGTCGCCCGGGCCCGGCTGGGCAGCCGACTGGGCGGGCCGCGCGCTGTCGGCGTTCCGGCACGCGGCGCGCGGCGGGCGATCTGCCCCTCGGATCTCGTTTCGCTCTTCGTATCGCGATTCGCTCGCGGAGTTCCTAGGGCAGATCGCTTTCGGAGGGGCAGATCGCGATCCGAGGGGCAGATCAGCTGGGGTAGTCGGCGTCGGCGAAAGCCGGGCGACTGAACCGTCGGTCGGCTGCGTCCGAGGCGGGGCTAGCGGGGTGGTCCGGGGCGCTGGTGGCACGGGCGGCTGGGCTTCGGGCCCGAATCTCTGAGGTCGTCCGATCGGTGAGTCAGCTGCCGGGGCGGGTCGGTCGCTGCGGGGCCGGCGATCCGGAGCGCGGCGGGCGATCTGCCCCTCGGATCTCGTTTCGCTCGTCGCATTGCGATTCGCTCGCGGAGTTCCTGGGGCAGATCGATTTCGGAGGAGCGAAGTGTAATCCGGGGGGGCGGATCGTGGAGGCGGGCGGCGTCAGCGGGGGCGGTCCGGCTGGATGCGCAGCGCCCGCAGGGAGGTGGCCAGGCCGTCGTACTGTGCGACCAACTGCACCAGCGCGACCAGCTCACCCGGGTTCAGGTACTCGGCGAGCGCGGACCACGTCTCGTCGGACACGTCCTTCGTCCGCACCAGCTCGTCGACGGCCGTGAGCAGCACCTCCAGCCGGTCCGGCCAACCCGCGGAGGCGGGATCGCGGGTGGTGCGGGCGATCTCGTCGTCGTCCAGTCCCACCCGCGCGCCGATGCGCTCGTGGTGCGCCCGCTCGTACACGCTGCCCCGCAGGTGGGCCACGCGCAGGATCACGAGCTCGGTGGTGCGGCGGTCGAGGATCCCGAACGGCATCATCATCCCCGAGTAGGCGAGCCAGGCGGGGAAGAGGCGGCGGGCGCGGCCGAGCGTGGCGAACAGGTGGACGTCGCGTGAGTCGGTGACGCGCGCGCCGATGCGGTTGACCGCCCAGCCGAACGGGCCGAGCTCGCGGAACCCGCCCGGACGGATACGCGCGGATCCGCCGGTGGCGGCGGGGGCGCTGTCGCTGCGTACGCTGTCGCTGCGTGCGCTGCTGTCGTCGCTGCTCGACTGGGTCATGGCCGTCAGGGTAGGTCAGGCGCGGACCCGGCGGAGGCGGGTTCGCCGAGGAGGTACGGCGAGAGCGACGAGCGGTGGGCGTCCACGCGCAGCTCGTGATTGAGCGGCGGGAAGGCGCGCTGCGGGCAGGCGGGACGGTCGCACATGCGGCAGCCGGAGCCGATCTTGGTGGCGGCGTCGACGTCGTCGAGGTCCAGCCCCTGCGCGTAGACGGTGCGGTGCGCGTGGCGGGCCTCGCAGCCCAGCCCGATCGCGAACGTCTTGCGAGGCTGCCCGAACCGCATCGGACGGGTGGTGGCGGTGCGCGAGACCCACAGGTGCAGCCGGCCGTCGGGCATCTGCGCGACCTGCCGCATGATCTTGCCGGGGAACGAGAACGACTCGTAGATGTTCCACAGCGGGCACGTGCCGCCCGAGGTGGTGAAGTGGAACCCGGAAGCGGACTGGCGCTTGGACATGTTGCCGGCGCGGTCGACACGCACGAAGCTGAACGGCACGCCCGCCGCGCCCGGCCGCTGCAGGGTCGACAGCCGGTGGCAGACGGTCTCGTAGCCGGTGGCGTGGAAGGCCATGAGGCGCTCGATGTCGTAGCGAAAGTCCTCGGCGGTGTCGAGGAAGCGCTGGTAGGGCATGAGCACGGCGGCGGCGAAGTAGCTGGCCAGGCCGCGCAGCGCGAGCGCGACGGCGGCGGGGGAGCTGAACGAACCCTCCTCGACGAGGCTGTCGAGCAGGTCGCGGTGCTCGAGGAAGGCCAGCTCGGAGGCCACGCGGAACGCCTGCTGGCCCGGAGTCATGTGGGCGGACAGCTCGAGGCGCCGCTCGTCGGTGAGGTAGCGGTGCCACAGCCCGTCGGGCAGGTCGACGCGGCGGGAGATGCGCACGCCGTGGGCCTCGGCGAGGCGGTTCTCGAGCTCGACGCGCACGTCGCCGCGGTTGAGCCGGATGCGGGTGGTGAGGTCCTCGGCCGCGGTGTCGAGGGAGTCGATGTAGTTCTGCCGTTGGTAGAAGTAGTCGCGCACCTCCTCGTGCGGCATGGACAGCACGGATCGGTCGACCGTGGACTCGGGCACGTTACGGGTCTCGGTGAGCGCGGCCAGCAGGTCGGCGGAGTTGCGGTAGCGCTGGTGCAGGAGCATGAAGGCGCGGGCGAGTGCGGGGTGCGCCCGGACGAGGTCGACGACCTCGTCGGCGGGGACCTCGGTGGACAACTGGGTGTCGGTGAGGGCCTCGGTCACCGCGGCGATGAGCCGGGTGTCCGAGTCGGAGGCGAAGAACGTGGAGTCGACGCCGTAGACTTCGGAGATCTTGACTAGGACCCGGGAGGTGACGGGGCGGGTGTCCTTCTCGAGTTGATTGAGGTACGACGACGACAAGCCGAGCGATTGCGCGAACGCCGCCTGGGTCAGGCCGTTCTCCTCGCGCAGTCGACGCAGTCGCGCCCCCATATGTGAGGCCGTCATCGGCTTCCCCCTCTCCGTCCGTGGCGCACCACACAATCTTCGCAAACTTTGCAAAGAAGGCAAAGAAACTCGCCACATTCGCACTTGCCGCAGGTAGACGCGCCGTAGCGAGTGTGGCATTGTGTCTGTCGTAAGGGGCCGTAACTCGCAAGAGTGCGAATACGGACCCGTCCCCGAGACAGAAAAGAGTCGCGATGTCGAACGTCGGCAAGGCACGTACCGCTGAAGAGATCCAGAAGGACTGGGACACCAATCCCCGCTGGAAGGGCATCACCCGCAACTACACGGCCGAGCAGGTCGCCGAGCTGCAGGGCACCGTCGTCGAGGAGCACACCCTCGCCCGTCGTGGCGCGGAGATCCTCTGGGAGAAGGTCAACACCAAGGACTTCGTCAACTCCCTCGGTGCGCTGACCGGTAACCAGGCCGTGCAGCAGATCCGCGCGGGCCTCGAGGCCGTCTACCTCTCCGGCTGGCAGGTCGCCGGCGACGCGAACCTCTCGGGCCACACCTACCCGGACCAGTCGCTGTACCCGGCCAACTCGGTCCCGACCGTCGTCCGTCGCATCAACAACGCCCTGCTGCGCGCCGACGAGATCGCCCGCATCGAGGGTGACACCTCGGTCGAGAACTGGCTCGCCCCGATCGTCGCGGACGCCGAGGCCGGCTTCGGTGGCGCCCTGAACGCCTACGAGCTGCAGAAGGCCATGATCGCGGCCGGCGCCGCCGGTGTGCACTGGGAGGACCAGCTCGCGTCGGAGAAGAAGTGCGGCCACCTCGGTGGCAAGGTGCTCATCCCGACCAAACAGCACATCCGCACCCTGACCTCGGCCCGCCTGGCGTCGGACGTCGCGAACGTCCCGTCGGTCATCATCGCCCGCACCGATGCCGAGGCCGCCACCCTCATCACCTCGGACGTCGACGAGCGCGACCGCCCGTTCATCACCGGTGAGCGCACCGCCGAGGGCTTCTACCACGTCAAGAACGGCATCGAGCCCTGCATCGAGCGCGCGAAGGCCTACGCCCCGTACGCCGACATGATCTGGATGGAGACCGGCACCCCGGATCTCGAGTACGCCAAGAAGTTCGCCGAGGGCGTCAAGTCCGAGTTCCCGGACCAGCTGCTGGCCTACAACTGCTCGCCCTCCTTCAACTGGAAGGCGAACCTGGACGACGACACCATCGCCAAGTTCCAGAAGGAGCTCGGCGCGATGGGCTTCAAGTTCCAGTTCATCACCCTGGCGGGCTTCCACTCGCTCAACTACGGCATGTTCGACCTGGCCTACGGCTACGCCCGCAACCAGATGACCGCGTTCGTCGACCTGCAGGAGCGCGAGTTCGCGGCCGCCAAGGAGCGTGGCTTCACCGCGGTCAAGCACCAGCGCGAGGTCGGCGCCGGCTACTTCGACCTCATCGCCACCACGGTCGACCCCAACACGTCCACCGCGGCGCTGAAGGGCTCCACCGAGGAGGGCCAGTTCCACTGAGACGTGGATCCGGCCGGTGACCCGAGCTGATCCGAGATCGGCTCGCTGACATGACGTGACAACCGGGGGCCGTGGCCGTCTCGACGAGGCGGCCCGGCCCTCGGTCGTCTCTGGCGCTCACCCCGCCGCGGACCGGCGGACGGGCCGGCGCGCCCCTTCACGACCCTCCTCATCGAAGGACCCAGGACACCATGAGCAGCAGCCGCGACGCCGCGACGGACGCGGGACGGATCACCCGCGTCGGCGTGGTGGGGGCCGGGCAGATGGGCTCCGGCATCGCCGAGGTCTGCGCGCGTGCCCACGTGGACGTCCTCGTGTGGGAGTCCACCCGCGAGCTCACCACCGCCGGCCGCACCCGGATCCTGCAGTCCCTCGACCGTGGCGTCTCCTCGGGGAAGATCACCGAACGTGAGCGCGAACAGGCCGCCCTGCGCCTGCGCTTCACCACCGACCCGGGTGACTTCTGCGACCGCCAGCTCGTGATCGAGGCGGTCGTCGAGGACTCCGCCGCCAAGTCGGCCGTCTTCCGGCAGCTCGACGAGATCGTCACCGACCCGGGGGCCGTGTTGGCCACCAACACCTCCGCCGTCCCCGTCGCCACCCTCGCCGGGTGCACCGCCCGCCCCGAGCGTGTGCTCGGCATGCACTTCTTCAACCCCGTCCCCGTGCTCCCGCTGGTCGAGCTGGTGAGCACCCCCGAGACCGGCGCCGCCGTCCGCGACCGTGCCGAGGCGTTCGCCGAACAGGTCCTCGGCAAGCAGGTCGTGCACTCCGCCGACCGCGCCGGGGCCGTGGTCAACGCGCTGCTCGTGCCGTACCTGCTCTCCGCGATCCGGATGGCGGAGTCCGGCCACGCCACCGCCGAGGACATCGACCGGGCCATGGTCCTCGGCTGCGCCCACCCCATGGGGCCGCTCGCCCTGGCCGACCACGTGGGGCTCGACACGGTCAAGGTGATCGCCGAGGCGATGCACGCCGAATTCGGCGAGCCGCTGTACTCACCGCCACCGCTGCTCGTGAGCATGGTCGAGTCGGGCCGGCTGGGTCGGAAGACGGGCCAGGGGTTCCACAGCTATCCCGTGCCCCGGGCGATGGCCCGCGCCGCGCGCTGAGATGACCTCGTCGTCGTCGCCCCCGTCGGCCCGGTCACCCTCGGCGGTGGCCCCGTCGCCGCCGCACCTCGAGCCCACGCGCGCCTCGTCGGTCCTGGGCTACCCGCGTATCGGGCCGCGCCGCGAGCTCAAACGCGCGCTCGAACGGTACTGGCACGGCGACGGCACGCGCACCGAGCTGCTCGCCACCGGCCGTCGCCTCCGCGAGGCCACCTGGCACGACCTGGTCGCCAAGGGCCTCACGCAGATCCCCGGCAACACCTTCAGCTTCTACGACCACATCCTCGACGACGCCCTGCTCGTCGGCGGGATCCCCGCCCGCTTCCGCGAACTCACCCGCGACCTCACACCCGTCGACACGGTCTTCGCCCTGGCCCGCGGCCGCGCCGACGTCCCCCCGCTGGAACTGGTCCCGCTGCAGGGGACCTCCTACCTGTACCGCCAGCCCGAGTTCGACGAGGCCTCCGAGTTGGGGTTGCGGCCGGGCGAGCTGCTCGCTGAGGTCGTCCGCGCGCGGGAGCTGGGGCTCGAGATCCGGCCTGTCGTGACCGGTCCGGTCTCGCTGCTGCTGCTCGGCAAGGCCTCGCCCGACGCCGCGCCGGGGTTCGCGCCGCTCGACCTGCTCGACCGGATGCTCGAGCAGTACGAGGCGCTGCTCGGCGTGCTGGACGAGGCGGGTGTGACGTGCGTGCAGTTCGACGAGCCCTGCATGACCATGGAGCGCACGCCGGACGAGATCGCCGCGTTGCGCGGGGCTTTCGACCGGCTCGCCGCGGTGCCGGCGAGGCCGCGGATCCTCGTCACCGGCGAGTACGGCGACCTGGGCGACGCGCTGCCCGCGCTGGCGGCCACGGGGATCGAGGCGATCGGCCTGGACCTGGTCCACGGGCGGCGGACGGCCGCCGAGCTCGCCGTCGTGCCGGGCCTGGCCGCCAAGCGCCTCTACGCCGGCGTGGTGGACGGCCAGAACGTGTGGCGCACGGACAAGTTCGCGACGCTCGACTACCTGCGCGAGCTGCGTGCGGTGTTCGTCGACGTGGTGGTGTCGACCTCGTGCACGCTGCTGCACGTGCCGTACGACGTACACGCCGAGACCGACCTGCCGGCCGAGCTCGTGGACTCGCTGGCCTTCGCCGAACAGAAGGTCGCCGAGGTGGTGTCGCTGGCGCACGCCCTCGAGGACGGCCCCACGCCGCGCTGGCGCCGGTTGCCGGTACTGCCCAGCGCGCGCCGCGAGGATGTGCGCGCGAGGACCGCCCGGGTCGACGACGACGACAAGGTCCGCGTCCCCTACGCCGAGCGGGCCCCCCGGCAGGCCGGCAGGCTGGGTCTGCCGACGCTCCCGACCGCCACCCTCGGCTCGTTCCCGCAGACCGTGCAGATCCGGCGGGCCCGCCGCGACCTGGCGGAGGGGCGGATCGACTACGCCCGGTACTGCGACTACCTGCGGGCGGAGATCGCCTCGGTGATCCGGCTGCAGGAGGACATCGGGCTGGACGTGCTCGTCCACGGCGAGGTCGAGCGGAACGACATGGTGCAGTACTTCGCCGAACTGCTCGACGGGTTCGCCGCCACCCGCCACGGCTGGGTGCAGTCCTACGGCTCGCGCTGCGTGCGGCCGCCCATTCTCTACGGGGACGTGGCGCGGCCCGCCCCGATGACCGTCGAGTGGACGGGCTACGCGCAGTCGCTCACTGACCGGCCGGTCAAGGGGATGATCACCGGGCCCGTGACGATGCTCGCGCGGTCGTTCTGCCGCACCGACCTCGCGCTGCCCGAGGTCGCCACGCAGCTCGCGCTGGCGGTGCGCGACGAGGTGGCCGATCTCGAGGCGACCGGCACGGCCATCATCCAGATCGACGAGCCGGCCATCCGCGAACTGCTGCCGCGGCGCGGTGCCGACCGGCGCGCCTACCTCGACTGGGCGGTGGGCACCTTCCGCCTCGCCTCCGCCGGCGCGCGACCCGACACGCAGATCCACACCCACATGACGTACTCGTCGCTGCAGGTGATGACCGAGGCGATCGAGGAGCTCGACGCCGACGTCACCAACATCGTGGCCACCCGCTCGATCGAGTGGGTGCTGGACGCCCTGACCGACCACACCCTGACCCGACAGGTCGCGCCCGGCGTGTACGAGTCGCGCTCGGGGTTCGTGCCGGACATCGACCTGCTGCACGAGCGGCTGCTGCGCGCGGTGGACGCCGTGGGGGTCGAGAGGCTGTGGGCGGTGCCCGACGGCGGGCTCAAGAGCCGCTACACCTGGCAGTTGGAGCCCAGCCTGCGGAACCTGGTGACCGCGGCCCGTCGGATCCGACGGGCGGTTGCCCGGCAGGAGCCGGGGTCTAATAAGATCGGGGCAGAGCAAGTCCCGGGACACGCGCCCGGGATCGGTAGTTGACGAAAGAGGACGACATCATGGCCGGTCAGACGCTCGAGCACACTGGTGCCGCCATCGTCGAGGAGTACTACCCGGAGTACGCGACGAAGGTCGCCCCCATCTACCCGCTGTACTCGACCGAGATCTACGTCGGGTCCGCCATCATCCTGCTGAGCATGAGCATGCTGGGCCTGCCCATCACCGCGATCGGCTACTACACGCAGGATGCCGGCGTCTCGCTGGGCATGGCGGTCGCCGCGGTCGTGGCCACCACCGTCGTGTTCCTCATCGGCCTGTTCGTGTGCATGTACGGCTTCCGTAAGCACGGCCGCGAGGACTCCCACTGACGCTCGACCCGGTGGTCGCCGCCGGGGGACCCGCGCTCAAGGCGGGTGACCCGGCGACCGACGCCGAGCGGAGGTCCGCCCTC
This sequence comes from Dietzia maris, assembly GCF_036287335.1. Lineage (NCBI taxonomy): Bacteria > Bacillati > Actinomycetota > Actinomycetes > Mycobacteriales > Dietziaceae > Dietzia > Dietzia maris. The sequence continues at coordinate 2,900,346 of NZ_CP143053.1, read as the reverse complement.
CGTCGCATGAAAATGGTCGCGACGGGGTTCCTCGTCGTGGCCGGGGTGATCTACCTCGTCGCCGAATACGCACTGCACAACGGCGCGTCCTCCTGGGTGGGTTACGTCCGCGCCGCCGCCGAGGCCGGGATGGTCGGCGGCCTGGCCGACTGGTTCGCCGTCACCGCCCTGTTCCGCCACCCCCTGGGCATCCCCATCCCGCACACGGCACTCATCCGCCGCAAGAAGGACCAGCTGGGAACCTCGCTCGGCGGGTTCGTGGGGGAGAACTTCCTCGATCCCGAGATGGTCAGCGAGAAGGTCCGCGGCGCCCGCATCCCCGAGCGCGCCGGCGAGTGGCTCGCCGAGACCGACAATCGCGCCCTCGCCTCCGATCAGGCCGCCAAGGCCATCCGGTCCGTCCTGGCGGTGCTGCGCGACGAGGACGCGGTCGCGATCATCGAACGCACCATCGTGGCCCGGATCGCCGAGCCCGAGTGGGGTCCGCCCGCCGGCCGCATCCTCGCCGAACTCCTCGACGAGGGCCGCCACCTGCCGCTGCTCGACCTCATGGCCGACCGGGCCCACGAATGGGTCGAGGCGCACCCCGAGACGATCGACCGCTGGGTCCGCGAGAAGGCGCCCACCTGGGCCCCCCAGTTCGTCAACGAACTGCTCTCCGACCGCGCCTACCGCGAGCTGCGCGAGTGGACGTGGCAGATCAAGGTCGACAAGCAGCACGCCGTGCGCCTGGCGCTGATCGGGTTCGTCGAGGACTTCGCCCGCGACCTGCAGCACGACCCGTCCACCATGGCCAAGCTCGAGTCGTTCAAGCACGAGGTCATGAACCGCGAGGAGGTGCGCCGCGCCGCCGGGTCGGCGTGGTCGGCCGCCAAGCGGATGATCGTCGAGGCCACCGAGGACACCTCCTCGACGTTGCGGGTCAAGATCGACGACCTCCTGCGCCGCCTCGCCGAGATGCTCGTCGGTGACGAGAAGATGCGCTCGCGGCTCGACGACTACATGACCCGCACGGCGCGCTACGTCGCGGAGAACTACGCCGGCGAGGTCACCTCGATCATCTCCGACACCGTCGAACGCTGGGACGCCGACGAGGCCTCCGACAAGATCGAGCTGCTCGCCGGCAAGGACCTGCAGTTCATCCGCATCAACGGCACGGTCGTCGGGGCCCTGGCCGGGTTCGCGATCCACGCGGCCACCGAGCTGCTCTTCTGAGACCTTCTGTGACCCATCCCACGGGATCGTCGTACACATGGCGCTTGCTGGAGTTAGCACTAGTTGCTAGCGTTGGGGGCAGCCGAGGAGAGACGAACGGTTTGGCCGCAACGGCGGAGGGAGGTGACTCCATGGCCGCACACGATGGTGCTGAACGCGGCGGACCCCCGCGCGAGGTCACGGGATCCGGCGTACCGGCAGACGAGCCGACAGCAGCCACCCTCGCACGCCGTAACAAGCCGACGGGTGAGGTGCCGCGCCACACGGATGTCACCGCGCTCGTCGACGGCGACCGCCGTTCGTCCGACTCGCAGGACATCGGATCGTTCATCCGCGCCCAGCGGGAGGCCGCCCAGGTGTCCATCCGGCAGCTCGCGGAGCGTGCCGGCGTCTCCAACCCGTATCTGAGCCAGATCGAACGCGGGCTGCGGAAGCCGTCCGCCGAGGTCCTGGGTCAGATCGCCCGAGGTCTGAGGCTGTCCGCGGAGGTGCTCTACGCCCGCGCCGGGATCCTCGAGCTCAAGCAGGGGAGCCCGGTGAGGGACGCGATCCTCACCGCCCCGGACCTCACAGAGCGACAGAGGGAGGTGCTCGTGGAGATCTACGAGTCGTTCCTGGCGAACAATGCGACCGCAGCCGACCAGGTCGTCGACGTCCCCTGATCCGGGACCTGCCGACGGCGGCCCGCCGGGCCACGTGACACCGCAGATGAGAACACCGCACGACACGAACGAGGAGTCGACATGAGCAAGAAGACCACCGGTAAGAAGTCCACGTCCAAGGCCGAAGAGACCCGCGCCGACGCCTCCCGGGATGCCGCCGTCGGCGGCCCGCTCGGCCAGGCGATCGCCGCCGTGCGGACCCCGGTCTACGCCTACGTCGGGGCCAATGACCTCGCGATCCAGGCGGTCTCCGGGCTCGTGAACGACCTGCGCCGCCGCGCCGAGGACGCCGTCTCCGACGCCCAGTCCAGGGTCACCGAGCGCGTCTCCGACGTGCAGAACCGCATCACCGAGCGCGTGACCGGCGCCCAGGAGCGCGTCAGCGAGGTGCCCGAGCGCGTCCAGTCGCTGCCCGCGGAGGTCGAGGAGCTGGTCAACCGCTTCCGCCCCGAGGAACTGCGCAAGGTCGCCGACGCGTACGTGCAGGTGGCCGCCGGCATCTACGGCGGACTCGCCGCCCGCGGCGAGGACGTCGTGAGCCGACTCCGTGAGGAGAACCCGCAGCTCGAGGCCGGACTCGCCCGCGTCAACGAGCAGGTCGCCCGCGCCGCCGGCGCGGTCGAGGAGCAGCGCGAGCTGGGCGAGGAGGTCCTCGGCACGGTCGCGCGCCAGACCCGGTCGATCGGCGTGAAGGCCGCCGGACGCGTCTCCAAGGCCGCCCGCCAGGCCGCCGAGTCCGCCGGCGACGCCGCCGACACGGCCGCCGAGCGCGTCGACGAGGTGGCCGATCGGGTCGACCGGACCGCCGACAAGGCCGCCGACCGCGTCGACGAGGCCGCTTCCACGGTCTCCGCCGAGGTCGCCCGCAGCACCGCGGAGGTCGAGGCCCGCACGACCCCGGCCAAGAAGGCGCCGGCGAAGAAGGCCCCGGCCAAGAAGGCGGCGGCCAAGAAGGCGCCCGCGAAGAAGGCCCCGGCCAAGAAGGCGGCGGCCACGACCACCGACAAGCCGGTGGCCGCCAAGCCCACGGCCGATGAGGCCGCGGCCGCGAAGGCGGCGGCCAAGACCACCGCCAAGAAGTCGACGGCGACCAAGTCCACCGCCAAGTCCACCGCCAAGCCCACCGGCGGCAAGCCCACCGCCACCACGCCGACCGGGGCCAAGGCGAGCGACTCGAAGCCGGCCGGTTCGGACTCGGACGCGCCCTCGCCGGTCGAGCTCGCCGACAACGACCCGGCGCTGACCACCGCGGACACGCCGTTGCCGCCCGCCGGCACCGATCGCCCCTGACGCGATAGGCACCCGCGCCCGGTCGCGCTAGGCACCGCCCGCCCCGGCCCGCTCCCTCTCCGAGCCGGCCGGGGCGCCTCGCGTCTCGGACGGGTGTGAACATCGCCGCGCGGTCGTGTCCGACCCGGCCACTACACTGGGACCCGTGATTGACACGCTTACCGGCACGTGGGGAATTGTCCAGCTCATCATCCAGGGCGCGCTCGTCGTATGGGCGCTGGCCGGGCTCGTGCTGGCCGCGCTGCCGCCCGCCTCGGCGTACTCCGTCGAGGGGAAGTGGCCCAAGCCGGCCTGGATCGCCATCTGCGCTGTCGCCGCCCTGCTCTTCGCCATCCGGCCGCTCGGTTTCCTCAGCATCATCGCGATGGTGGCCGTGGGCGTGTTCTTCGCCGACGTGCGTCCCGCGGTCGGCGGTCGACGCAGGTGAAGACGCCGGAGGCCGGGCCGCTGCAGCGGATCGAGGAACTGGCCGAGGACTCCGGCACCACCGTGCGAAACATTCGCGTCTACCAGGAGCGCGGTCTGCTGCCCCCGCCCGTCCGGCGTGGACGCACCGCCTTCTACGGGCCGGACCACAAGCGGCGCCTCGCGCAGATCCTGCGTCTCCTCGACCGCGGCTACACGTTCGCCACTATCGAGGAGTTGTTCATCGCCGAACGGCACGGCTTCACACTTACGGAGCTCCTCGAGCTGGAAGCGGTCCGGCCGACTCGCCGCTCCAACGGCGGGCGCCGGCGACTGCCGCGAGGGGGAGTGGACGCGGTCGCCGGGTTCGAGCTACCGGAGCACCTGCTCGACCGGGGCGAGTCGATCGGCCTCGTCAGCGATTCGGCCGCCGCGGACCACTTCTTCGCCGACCGCTACATGCTGGAGATGTTCCGTGAGCTGATCGTGCTCGGGGTCGGCGAGGAGGGGATCGACAAGATCGGCCACCTGTTCATGGAGGGGCAGAGCACCGCGGCCGAGGCGATCGACGTCCTCGTGCAGACCATGAAGGACGCCGGGATGGACCAGTCGACCATCGTCAGACGGGTGACCGGCATCCTGCCGCGCGCCGGCGCGGCCGCCCGGCTCATCTTCCTGTCCGCCGCCCAGACCCTGCTCACCGACAGGCACGGCTTCCCCAAGAGCTGAGCGACGTGAGCGCCGTCGGACGGCCGCTCATCGATCGGCCTAGGTGAACACCACGGTCCGGGCGCCGTGCACCAGGACCCGGTCCTCGAGGTGCCAGCGCAGGCCGCGGGCCAGCACCAGCTTCTCCGCGTCGCGGCCCTGGCGCACCATGTCCTTCACCGTCGCCGTGTGGTCCACGCGGATGACGTCCTGCTCGATGATGGGCCCCTCGTCGAGGTCGGCCGTCACGTAGTGGCACGTCGCGCCGATGAGCTTCACACCACGGACGTGCGCCTGGTGGTACGGGCGGGCGCCGACGAAGCTGGGCAGGAAGCTGTGGTGGATGTTGATCGCGCGACCGGCCCACCGGGTGCACAGGTCGTCCGGCAGGACCTGCATGAAGCGGGCCAGGACGATCGCGTGCGGGTCGATGTCGTCGACGAGCGCCGCGACCTGCTCGAACGCCGGGCCCCGCTCGGCGGGGTCGGCCGCGAACGGCACGTGGTGGAACGGAACGCCGTGCGCCTCGGCCATTCCCCGCAGGTTGTCGTGGTTGCCGATCACCGCACGGATGCGGGCGGGGTAGTCACCGCTCTCGACCCGGCCCAGCAGGTCGTGGAGGCAGTGGCCCTCCTTGGACACCAGGATGACGACGTCCTTCGGCTCGGACGAGTCGGAGATCTGCCAGTCGGCCTCGGGTCCCAGCTCGCTGGCCACCCGTTCGAAGCGACGGCGGAGTTCGTCGATCTCCATGCCGATCGATTCGGCGTCGACGGACTGGCGGGTGAAGAACCAGCCGGTGTCCTCGTCCGCGTGGTACGCCGCCTCCATGATGGTCCCGCCCAGTTCGGCGAGGAAGGTGGCGATCCGGGCGACGATACCGATGCGGTCGGGGCAGCCCAGCGTGAGGACGAAGCGTCGTGACATGGGTGTCCATTGTGCCACCAGGCGCATCGGCGGCTCCCGCTAGGCTGGCCCGCATGGACGCCACTCCGACCGCTCAGCTCACCCGCGCCCGCGTCGCCTCGATGATCGACCACACCCTGCTCTCGCCTGACGCGTCCCGCGAGGACGTGCAGGCCTGCCTCGACGAGGCCCGCGAGCTGGGCGTCAAGGCCGTGTGCGTGAGCCCGGCGATGCTGCCGGTGCGGCCCGGCCAGCAGGTCGTCGCCACGGTCGCGGGGTTCCCGTCAGGCAAGCACCACTCGCTGGTCAAGGCGATGGAGGGCCGGCTCGCGGTGGACCAGGGCGCCGCCGAGGTGGACATGGTGATCGATGTGGGCGCCGCCATCGCGGGCCTCGTCGACGAGGTGATGGCCGACGTGCTGGCGATGCGCGACGCCGTGCCGCCTCCGGTGGTGATCAAGGTGATCCTCGAGACCGCCGCCATCCACAAGGCGCTGGGGGACGAGGCGGGCGACGAGCGGATCGAGGCCCTGTGCCACGCCGTCGCGCGCGCGGGCGCCGACTTCGTCAAGACCTCCACCGGCTTCCACCCCGCCGGCGGCGCGAGCGTGCGCGCGGTCGAGGCGATGCACCGCGCGGTGGGCGGGAAGTTGGGCATCAAGGCGTCCGGCGGGATCCGCGACGCCGACACCGCCCGCGTGATGATCGCCGCGGGCGCCACCCGGCTCGGACTGAGCGGCAGCCGGGCGGTGCTCGACGGCTTCCCCGAGTAGTCCTGCCGTCCGGCCGCTGCTGGTCCTACGCAGGCCTTCACCCGGGGCCCCCGGCGGGTGTCAGTACCGGCCGGTGGTGAGCACCATCTTCCCGGTGGTGCGACCGGTCTCGCCCCGGCGGTGCGCCTCGGCGGCCTGCTCGAGCGGGAAGACCTCCGAGATCGTCGCCCGCAGCGACCCCTGCTCGACGAGCTCGGTGATCGAGATCAGGTCGTGGCGTGAGGCGTCGACCAGCATCCGGACGGCCCGCACCCCGAGCCGCTCGGCCTCGCGGTAGAGGTCGTCCGAGCCGACGGGCAGGATCGACACGACGATCCCGCCGGGCCGCAGCGTGCGCAGCGACGCCAGCGAGGTGTCGCCGCCGATGGTGTCGAGCACGGCGTCGACGTCCGAGACGGCCTCCGCGATGTCCACCTCGCGGTAGTCGATCGGCTCGTCCACGCCGATCTCCCGCAGGAAGTCGTGCTTCTCCGAGCTGGCGGTGCCGATCACGTGGGCGCCGCGGGCCTTGGCGATCTGCACGGCCACGTGCCCGACCCCGCCGGCGGCCGCGTGGATGAGGACGCGCTGGCCGGGCTGGATCCGGGCGTTCTCGACGAGCGCCTGCCACGCGGTGAGCGAGACCAGCGGCAGCGCGGCGGCCTGGACGTGGTCGAGCGAGGCCGACTTGGGTGCGAACCAGGCGGCGGGGGCGGCGACGTACTCGGCGTGGGCGCCGTGGCCGAACGGGTACGAGAGCATGCCGAACACCTCGTCGCCGGGGGAGAACCGCGCGACGCCGATGCCGACCTCCTCGACCACGCCCGACAGGTCCCAGCCCAGGACGAACGGCGGCTCGCCGATGAATCCGCCGGTGGCGCGGTGCTTCCAGTCGGTGGGGTTGACGCTGGCGGCCTCGACGCGGATGAGGACCTCGTTGGTGCGGGGAGTGGGACGGGGGAGGTCGACGACGGCGAGGACGTCCGGCTCACCGAGGGTCTGCTGTTGCACGGCACGCATGGAGGCTTCGTTGGTCATGGCTCCAGGGTGGCAGACTCCCGGGCCCGCCGCCCGGCTCGTCCCGCCCGCCGCCCGGCCCGCGGGTGTGGGTCAGCGCCGTGGCGGCAGCCGGTGCAGTTCCACGTCGCGGAGCTCGCCTCCGGTGATGGCCGCCGTCATGTACGTGTGGTGCGGCTGGCGTCGACGGTCGGTGGGCGAGCCCGGGTTGAGCAGACGCAGGGCGCCCTCACCGGACCCGCTCTCACCGGACCCGCTCTCCTCGGACACTCGCGGCGCGGTGGTGTCCCACGGGATGTGCGAGTGCCCGAAGACCAGGACGTCAGTGTCGGGGAAGGCCCTGGCCATGCGCTTCTCCCGTCCCGCGGACGCGCCGGCCTCGTGGGTGACGGCAAGTCGCACGCCGTCGAGCGTCGCGCGGGCCACTTCGGGCAGACGCTCGCGCAGCTCCGGGCCGTCGTTGTTGCCCCAGCAGGCGATGAGCCGTGCGGAGCGTTCCTCCAGTGCGTCGAGGAGGGCGACGTCCATCCAGTCCCCGGCGTGGATCACGACGTCGGCCGCGTCGACCTCGTCCCAGATCCGGGCCGGCAGGTCGCGGGCGCGGGTCGGGACGTGGGTGTCGGAGATGATGAGCAGGCGCATGGGCCCAGTGTGCCGCGCGCGGGGGCCAGGGGCGGGGCGGACGGGTCCTGGCAGGGTGGACGGCACGGCGGACGAGTCCCGGCAGGTCGACTCCTAGCGGGTCGACTCCAGCACCACGTCGCGGCCGGCCAGGTCCACGGTCATCCCGCCGTCGACCACGCGGACGCCGGTGAGCTCGATGCCCTCGGGCAGGTCGGCGAGCGCGGAATCCATCATCGAGACGGTCCCGCCGAGGATCTCCGAGGGCAGCTGGAAGCCGAGGACCGAGGCCTGCTGGGGATCCATCTCGAGGTTGCCGTCGATGAGCCGCGGCGTCACCACGGCCTCGGCGAGCCCGCTGATCGAGACGCGCAGGGTGCCCGCCGCGGGATCGGAGACGATGTCCTGCACCTGGATCAGCCCGCCCAGCAGGCTGTCGCCCACGCCGCCCGCGCCCTCGGACTGGGCGGCCGCGGTCATGGTCTCGTCGGACACGAACGCGGTGCCGGTGAGCGAGTCGATGCGTGAGGTCTCACCCTCGGACCGCACGCCCTCGGCGGTGATGTCGATCGCCGGGACCGGGCCGGTCGCGCCCTCGGCCGGGGCCCCGTCGGTGGTGATGCGGATCGTGCCGAGCGTGCCGGTGACGTACGACAGCAGGACCGGCTGGGGTCCCAGCTCCACCTCGGGGGTCGAGCCGAGCGTGGCACTGATCTCCTGACGGAGGTTGTCCTTGATGGCGCCGCGCATCCCGAGCTCCAGGCCCACGGCACCGGCCACCAGCAGCACGATGACCAGCACGGCGCCGATGACGATCCGACGGCCCGTGCGGCTCCCGCCCCGGGTGCCGCTGGTCCCGCCCCGCGCACCGGTCGTCCCGCCGCCGCCCGGAGGGGGCGCGCCCGCGTCGGCGGGCCGGGCGGCGAACTGCTCGGTGGGAGCGTTCTGCACGCCCGGGTGATCGAAGGCGGGAAGTCGCTGGGTGTCTCTCGGCGGCTGCATCGCTTTCGATTGTCACCGAAAAGGCGTCGGCGTGGAGCACCCACCTCGCCGGGCGGGGGCGTGCGGGCGGTGGGTCAGCGGGCGGCGGTCCAGCGGTTGAGGTGGCGGTACTCGGCCTCGAACAGTCGGTCCAGGTGCGAGATCACCATCTTCTCGAGCTTGCCGCCGAGCAGCGGTACCGACACCTTGACCTGCCCGGACACCGACTCCTCGGCGGCGCCGTCCAGGTCCACTGCGGTCGCGTCGCCGCTGATGAGCCCCAGCCCACCCGCAGCCTCGGCGCGCGCGGTCCCGGTGAACGTCTGGCCGTCGAAGCCGGAGTAGGTGCTGGTGCGCACGATGGTCAGCTGGCCCGGCACGAACTTGCGGGCGGAGTCGGGGATGTCGTCCTCCGGGATGTGCTGCGTGATGGTCACGCGGACGCCGTCCGTGGTGGAGGAGAAGTCGTCGAGGCTGTCCTTGTCGGTTCCCACCGCCAGGAGTCGCTCGCGCCAGTACTCCTCGCTGCCGTAGGCCGTGTACACGGCCTCGATGGGGGCGTCGATGCGGGCGTTGTGGGAGAAGTGGGTCGCCATGGGGTCTGACACTACAAGCGCCGGTTACCCTCGGGCGTGTGAACCCGCCCCCGTCCGACCCCACGGCCGCGCCGCACCCCGCCGGAACCTCCGCGCCGCACCCCGCCGACCCGGTCGTCGCCGAGCTGACCCGCATCGCCGGCGTCACCGCGACCCCCGGCATGCGGCTGGCCGACCTGACGACCCTGCGCATCGGGGGCCGTCCGCGTGCGCTGCTCGAGTGCGGGACGCCCGAGGCGGTGGTCGCCGCCGTGCGCGCCCTCGACGTCGCCGAGGTCCCGGTGCTGGTGCTGGGCGGCGGGTCCAACCTGGTGGTCGCCGGTGGCGACCTGGACCTGGTGGTGGTGGCCGTGCGCAACCGGGAGGTCGAGTACCTCACCGGCGCCGACGAGGGCCGTCTCGTCGTGCGCGCCGGCGCCGGGCTGACCTGGGACGACCTCGTCGCCGACACCGTCGGGCGCGGGTACGGGGGCCTGGAGTGCCTGTCCGGCATCCCCGGGTCCGTCGGTGCGACGCCCGTGCAGAACGTCGGTGCGTACGGCGTGGAGGTCGCCCAGATCCTGCACCGCGTGCGGTGGTACGACCGCGCGACCGGCGTCGACGAGTGGGTCACCCCGGAGGCCCTGGGGCTGGCCTACCGCACCTCCGTGCTCAAGAACACCGACCGCGCCGTGGTGCTCGAGGTGGAGTTCCGACTCGACCCCGCGGGGCGCAGCGAGCCGATCCGGTACGCCGAGCTCGCCGGCCGCCTCGGCGTGACGCCGGGCGAGCGGACCGACCCTGCCGTCGTACGGCGTACCGTGTTGGAGCTGCGGCGCGGCAAGGGGATGGTGCTCGACGACGACGACGAGGACACCTGGTCCGCGGGGTCCTTCTTCACCAACCCGGTGATTCGCGAGGACGAACTCCCCACGGTGCGGTCCCGGGTGGCCGCCCGTCTGGGGTCCGGCCCGGCCGAGCAGATGCCCGCCTTCTCCGCGCCCGGCGGGGTCAAGCTCTCCGCGGGCTGGCTCATAGAGCGGGCCGGATTCGGCAAGGGACACCCTTCGTCGTCGTCCCCCGCCCGCCTGTCCACCAAGCACACGCTCGCGCTGACCAACAGGGGCGCGGCGACGTCCGACGACATCATCGCGCTGGCGCGCGAGGTGCGCGACGGCGTGCGGGAGGCGTTCGGAGTGGAGCTGCACCCCGAGCCCGTGTGGGTGGGCTGCCACATCTGACAGGCTGACCCCGCCGCCCGCCCCGAGGGTCGTCCCTGGCACGCTGGTCCCAGGCCTTCTAAGCTCGTCACGCCCCCGTGCGCCCGCCCGGCGCCGCCGTTTTCCCTGGAGAATCGCCCGTGGACCTGTTCGCGTATCCGGTGTCGCTCGTCATGAAGTTCTGGCACTGGGCGCTGAGCTTCGTGGTGGACCCCGACTCGGGCGTCGCCTGGGTGGGCTCCGTGCTCCTGCTGGTGGTGACCGTGCGCCTGCTGCTCCTGCGGTCCATGTGGCGGCAGCAGTACTCCATGCGCAAGATGGCGCAGCTCGCTCCCAAGATGAAGGAGCTGCAGAACAAGTACAAGGACCGCAAGTCTCCCGAGGACCGCCAGGAGCAGGCCAAGGAGATGCAGGCCCTGTACGCCGACGCCGGCGTGAACCCCCTTGCCGGCTGCCTGCCGCTGCTCGTGCAGATCCCCGTGTTCCTGGGCCTGTACTACGTGCTGCTCAACTTCTCGCGTCCCGGAAAGTCCATCGAGGAGGCCTCGCAGATGACCAACGGGGCGTTCGGCCCCGAGCAGGTGTCGTCGTTCCTCAACGCCGAGATCTTCGGCGTGCCGCTGGCGTCCTACATCCGCATGCCGCAGGAGGTCATGGACTCCCTGCACCCCGGGCTGGTGCGCGAGGACATCCTCATGCTGGCCGTGCCGCTGTTCGTGCTGGCCGGCATCGCGACGTTCATCAACATGTGGAACTCCTTCCGCCGGCAGAAGGCCGCCAAGGCCGCCGAGCAGGCCGCCCTGGCCCGCGTGGACGCCGAGGAGCGCGCCGGCGGCCCGGTCGTCGACGGCGAGGTGCTCGAGGTCGACGGCGAGAAGCCCGCCGCACCCGCTCCCGCGACCACCGGGGCCGCTGGCGCGGCCGCCGGCGCCGGGCCGGACGGCAAGCCGCAGGACTTCCAGTCCATGGCCGAGCAGATGACCGAGTCGATGAACCAGTCGATGAAGATCATGATGTACCTGTTCCCGTTCTTCCCGATCGTGGGCGCGTACTTCTTCAACTTCCCCATCGCGATCGGCCTCTACTGGCTCACCAACAACATCTGGACCGCCGTGCAGTCGCACATCTTCATGGAGAAGCTGGAGAAGGAGCTGCCCATGAGCAGCCGCGAGGGCCTTCCCCCCAGCGCCTTCATGTAGTCCGGCTCGAGGCTTCGCCTCTCGCGCCTCCCGCGCCGCACGCACCCCCGCGCCGCCCGCATTCCACGCCACCCCGCACCCCGCGGCTCCCCGCACCCCGCACCCCGCGCTTCCCGCGCCGCCCGCACCCCGCGATTGGATGTACTCAGAGCGGAAATGGACGTAACCATCCAGGCGATTTCGCCGAAACCCCACGATGGTTACGACCAAAATCCGCGAAGGCGAGGGCGCCCGCCCTGGCGATGCCGAGCGCAGCGCGCCGAAGCCGAGCCGACGGCGCCAGGCCACAGAGCCGCTCGTGTCGAGCCGCTGGATTTTGGTGTAGCTACTGCGAAAATCCGGCCCAGATTTCGCAGTAGCTACACCACAACCGTGGGATCGATACCTCGACTCGTTGTCGCACGGCCCGTTGCCCCTTCCGCGCGCCGGGCGTAGTCTGCTCGGCGTACGTCGGCAGCTGCACGGCGCGGCCCCGGGAGACCGGCGCCGCGAGGGGCACAGCCGAGAACTCGAGACGAGGAGACCCGAGGACAGTGCTCGACCCCAGGTGAGACCCGGCCCATCCGCCACCTCCCTGGAGCATGCATGTCATCCCTCGTCCTGTCGGACGTCGAGTACGCGTTTCCCGACGACACCCCACTCTTCGACGGCCTCGACCTGACCCTCGGTCCCGGCCTCACCACACTCGTCGGCCGCAACGGCGCGGGCAAGAGCACCCTGCTGCGCCTCATCGCCGGCGAGCTGCGTCCGACGCGCGGGTCGATCAGCATCGGAGGCGAGCCCGCCCTGCCGCCCACCGTCGCCTACCTCCAGCAGTTGCTCGCCGACGCGCCCGCGGAGCGCACCCTCGCCGACGAGCTCGGCGTGGGCGGGAAGCTGGCGGCGTTGGCGCGGATCGAGGCGGGGGAGGGGGACGACGACGACTTCGCCCGCCTCGCCGACGACTGGTCGATCGCCGAGCGGACGGGCGCGCTGCTCGCCGAGTTGGGCCTGCCCACGGACCTGGGCAGGTCGGTGCTCGCGCTGTCCGGCGGGGAACGCACGCTCGCCGCGCTGGCAGGTCGGCTCCTCGGGCAGCCGCGGGTGCTCCTGCTCGACGAGCCCACCAACAATCTGGACTCGCGGGCGCGAGCGCGGTTGTTCGCGTCGATCGACCGGTTCGTCGCCGGCGGGCAACGCATCGCGCTGGTGGTGAGCCACGACCTGGGCCTGCTCGAGCGGGCCGGGACGACCGTCGAGATGCGGGCCGGCCGATGCCGGGTGTTCGGCGGGCCGTACTCGCACTACCGCGAGGTGATCGAGTCCGAGCAGGCCGCCGCGCTGCAGAGTCTGACCGGGGCGCGCAACGAACTACGCGCACAGAAGCGGGACAAGGTCGAGGCGCAGGTCGTGCTGGCGCGGCGCGAGCGGTACGGCCGGAAGATGGAGGCGAACAAGCGCGAGCCCAAGGTCGTCATGGGGATGCGCAAGCGGCAGGCCCAGGAGTCGGCGGCACGCTACAGGGCCACGCACGCGAAGGGCGTGGAGCAGGCGCAGGAGCGGATGCGCGAGGCCGACGCCGCCGTGCGACGCGAGGAGTTGTTGCGCTTCGACCTGCCCGATCCCGGGCTCCCCGCGGACCGGGTCGTGCTGGACGCCGACGATCCGGTCGCCGGCCGGATCCACCTCGTCGGCCCGGCGCGGGTACGACTGGCCGGTCCGAACGGCAGTGGAAAGACCACTCTGCTGCGGCGCCTGTTCGGCGAGGGCGTCGCGGGGCCGGGGTCGCGCGGGACCGGCCGCACGCGGGGAGCGGAGGTGGCGAGCGGAGCCAACCGGGGCGACGACGACAACGCCGCCCTCGTCCCGTGGGCCCTGCTGCCGCAGGATCTTCGCGTCGAGCATCCGGAGTGGTCGGTCGTCGACGCGATCCGTGCCGTCCGCCCCGAGGCGCCGGCGGAGGAGGCGCATGCCCACGCGGCGCAGCTGCTCTTCATCGGCGACGCGGGCCTGCGCGGACTCGGTGAACTCTCCGGAGGCGAGCGTCTTCGAGCGGCGCTCGCGGCGAGGTTGTTCGCCCGGCCGGTCCCGCAGCTGCTGGTGCTGGACGAGCCGACCAACAACCTCGACCTGGAGGGGGTGCAGGTGCTCGCCGATGCCCTCTCTGGCTGGCGGGGCGCGTTGCTGCTGGTCAGCCACGACGACGGCTTCTGCGACCGCGTGGGGGTGGACGACGTGATCACCCCGCGGTGAGCCCCGCCCCACCGCGGTGAGCCCCGGCCCACCGCGGTGGGGCGTGCGTCAGACCGCGCCGCCGGCCACCGACGGCGGGGTGCCGGTGTTGGTGGAGGCGTCGTTCTCGCGGGCGAGGTACTCCTCGATGCGGAACCAGTCGTCGGCCGCACGCTCGGCGATCGTGACGAGCGTGTTCATGTTGGCGACCTCCTCGACCTGCTCGCGCAGGAACCACAGCATGAACTGCTCGCCGAGAGGGTCGGACTCGGCGCGGGCGGCCTGGAACATGTTCTCGATCTGCCGCGTCACCTGCTTCTCCTGCTCGAGCGCGAGGCGCAGAGCGTCGGCGGGGCCGCTGAACCGGGCCTCCGGGGCGGGGACGGCGGGGATCGTGACGGGGATGTCGCGGTCGAGCATGTACTGGACCATCATCATCGCGTGGTTCCGCTCGCCGAGGCTGTGCGAGTAGAAGCGACCGGCGAGCTGCGGCAGGTCCTGCGCGTCCGCCCACACGGCGATCGCGACGTACTGCTGGCTGGCGGCGAACTCGTGACCGACCTGAGCGGAGAGGAGATCGACGAAGGTGTTCTTGTTCCTGGTCATGGCGGGCCCCTTTCAGTAGGGGGCCAGACTATGGCGATCGCCGGCGTTTTGCCAGGTCAGATAGCCTAACCTGCCTTTCGGTTGGGCAGGCTCACCTACCGAAGTCAGCTCCGGTGCGCGCGCGTCGCGGAGTGCTGATCGCGGGGCTTCACCACGATCTGGTCCAGGTTGACGTGCGAGGGTCTGCTGGCCACGAAGCCGACGATCTCCGCCACATCCTGCGCGACCATCGGGGTCAGCCCACGGTAGACGGCGGCCGCCTTGTCGTCGTCGCCGTCGAACCGCACGCGCGAGAACTCGGTCTCGACCATGCCGGGCGCGATCTCGGTGAACCGCACCGGCTGGCCCAGGTGCTCGCCGCGGAGGGTGCGGTGCAGAACGGCCTGCGCGTGCTTGGCGGACGTGTAGCCGGAGCCGTTGTCGTAGGACTCGATCGCGGCGATCGAGGTGATGGTGACGACCAGCCCGTCGCCCGCTTCGACGAGCACCGGCATGAGCCCGCGCACCATCCGCAGGGTGCCGAGGACGTTGGTCTCCCACATCCAACGCCACTGGTCCTCGTCGGCGTCCATCACGCTGGTCGTGCCCTTGGCGCCGCCGGCATTGTTGACCAGCACGTGCAGCCGGGGAACGGCCGCGCAGAACGCCTCGCACGACTCGGCATCGGTCACGTCGAGCGGCATGGCCGTGCCCCCGATCTCCTCCGCCAGCGTCTGCAGACGGTCGACGCGCCGCGCGCCGATCACCACGTGGAAGCCCATCCTCGCCAGCTCACGTGCGGTCGCCTCGCCGATCCCGGACGACGCCCCGGTCACCACGGCGACGCGGGTCTCGGCGGGCAGGTCGGACAGGCGGTCGCGGGCGGCGGAGTGCTCGGTGCTCATGGCGACAAGAGTAGGCGGCGGGTCCGACACCGACCGCGACATGCGTTCGTCGTGGGTGAAAAACGTGCGACGACGACGAGGTCTAACGCCCCCGGCCGGTGACCATCTCGACGAGCCCGCGCACCGCGCCCTTGGCCATGTCGGCCTTGGAGAAGTAGTCCTGCCAGCCGCACACCCGGCCATCGCGGACCTCGAGGCGCCCGCACACCCAGAACCCGACGCGCAGTGGCCCGACGCCCAGGTAGTCGGTGCGGTCGGTGAGCACCACCACCGGGGCCTGCGGGTTGGTGGGGTCCGCGGGCGCCGACACGGCGAGGTGATGGATGTCGACGCCGAAGTCGATGCTGCGGTGCATCGCGGCGATCGCGCTGACGACGGCCCGCTTTCCCCGCATCGTCGGCAGGCCGACGTTGGCCCACCAGACGTCGTCGGTGAGCAGGTCCGCGGCGGTCGCGGTGGAGCCGGCCATGAGGGCATCGAAAAACGTCCGGACCACCACGTCGGGGTCGGTCCTGGTGCTGGTGACTGCCATCTCCACACGGTAACCGCCGCGGGCGCGGAACGGGGCCGATCGTGTGGGTGGATGGCGGTGAACGGGCGTGCTGCGTGATCCGGGTGCCGGGGCCGGGGGAGGGCCGCGCAGGAGCACACCGCCGCCGGGCCGTGGCTGGCACGATGTGCCGTATGAGCTCCGACGCGACCCCCGCCACCACCGACGCCCTCTCCGGCCAGCCCGCGCACGGGCAACCCGCCCCGGGCCGGGCGTACGCCACCGACCGGCCCGGCACCTCGCACGGCGTCGAGTCGGCGGTGTCGTCCGACGGCACGACCATCGCCTACCGCGTGCTCGGTGACCCGTCCTCCCGGCCCCTCGTCCTGATCCACGGCTGGGCCCAGTCGAGCTCGAGCTGGGGAGCCGAGCTGCTGGGCGAGCTCGCGCAGCGGTTCCGCGTGGTGGCGATCGACCTGCGCGGTCACGGCCACTCCGACGTCCCCGCCGGCGGCTACGACTCGCCGCAGCAGTGGGCCGACGACGTCGAGACGGTCCTCGACTCGGTCGGCATCGGCGAGGACGCGGGCGCGATCCTGCTGGGCTGGTCCTACGGCGGGGTCGTCGTGGCCGACTACCTGGCCGCCCGCGGGGAGGCGCGCGTGGCCGGGGTCGTGCTGTGTGGGGCCGTGACGTCGCTGTCGCGCTCGGCCGGCGGCGCGATCGGCCCGGCCATGAAGGAGGTCACCTCCGGCGGCGCGTTCGAGGAGAAGCCGGCGCGCGCCCTGGAGGCGTTCACGACCTTCGGTAAGGCGATGATGGTCAACGGCGCCGGCGCCGACGGGCAGCGGATCCTGGGACTGTCGCTGTCCACGCCGCCGGCGGTTCGGCAGGCGCTGCTCACGCGCCGCGTCGACAACGACGACACCCTGCGCGGCCTGTCGATCCCCGCCCTGGTCATCCACGGCGCCCACGACGGGGTGGTGCTGCCCTCGGCCGGTCAGGCCAACGCCGAGATGATCGCCGGCGGCCGCTACGTCGAGTTCGCCGAGTCCGCGCACGCGCCGTTCCTCGAGGAGACGCCGCGCTTCCTCGCCGAGCTCGGCGCCTTCGCCGCCAGTCTGTAGGCCCGACCCGCCCACCCGCCGGGCACCCGGCCGACGTGCACGCCCGCGCGGGCGGGGGCACAATCGAGCGGGTGACCGTCTCCGAGCTCGACCGCGGCGTCGCGCACCCGCTGCCCCGACGCATCGCGGTGTTGTCCTTCCACACCTCCCCGCTCGCCCAACCGGGCACGGGCGACGCCGGCGGCCTCAACGTGTACGTCCTGCAGACCGCCCGCCGGCTGGCCCGCCGCGGCGTGGAGGTCGAGATCTTCACCCGCGCCACGCACTCGTCGCAGCCGCCCGTTGAGGAGGCCGGCGACGGCGTCCTGGTCCGCAACATCGTGGCCGGGCCGTTCGAGGGCCTGCGCAAGGAGGACCTGCCCACGCAGCTGTGCCCGTTCGTCGCGGGCGTCATGCGCGCGGAGGCCGGGCACGCGCCGGGGCACTACGACCTCATCCACTCGCACTACTGGCTGTCCGGTCAGGCCGGGCTGGTGGCGTCCGAGCACTGGGGCGTGCCGCTCGTGCACACCGCCCACACGCTCGCCGAGGTCAAGAACTCCGTGCTCGCCGCCGGTGACACGCCGGAGCCCGAGTCGCGGCGGATAGGGGAGCAGCAGATCGTCGACGCCGCGCACCGCCTGGTCGTCAACACCGTCGGCGAGCGCGACGAACTCGTCCGCTTCTACGACGCCGACCCGGCCGACATCGACGTCGTCTCGCCCGGCGCCGACCTCGACCAGTACACGCCCGGCACGCAGCGCGGCACCGAGCGGGCCCGCCGCGCGCTGGGGCTGGCGCAGAAGTCCGAGGTCATCGCCTTCGTCGGCCGCATTCAGCCGCTCAAGGCCCCCGACGTGATCGTCCGCGCGCTCGCCGAGATCGTCCGCACTCAGCCGCACCGCGACGTCCGCCTGCTGGTCGTGGGCGGGCCCAGCGGGTCCGGGCTCGAGCGGCCGCGGTCGCTCATGGAGCTCGCCGACGAGCTGGGCGTGGGCGACCGCGTGAGCTTCCTCGCGCCGCGCCCGCCGTCGGAGCTGGTGGACGTGTACCGCGCCGCGGACATCGTGGCGGTGCCGTCGTACTCGGAGTCGTTCGGGCTCGTCGCGCTCGAGGCGCAGGCGTGCGGGACGCCCGTGGTCGCCGCCGCGGTGGGCGGGCTGCCGACGGCCGTCGCCGACGGCCGCACCGGGCTCACCGTGGACGGGCACGACCCGCGTCGGTGGGCGGACGTGTTGGCGGGACTGCTCGACGACGACGAGCTGCGCCTGTCCATGTCGCGGGCCGCCCCGGTGCACGCCTCCGGGTTCAGCTGGGACTCCACGGCCGACGGTCTGCTGGAGTCGTATGCGGGCACGATGGCCGCCTACCGGGCCCGGCGTGCGGAGGCGGCGGCGTCCTGACCGCGCCCGGCGTGCGGAGGCGGCGTCCTGACCGCGCCCGGCCGCCCGGACCATCCGCCGGAGCGCGGGCGCCGAACCCCTGTGGGCGCCACTCGCGTAGACAGAAGTTCGAGTAGACACGAGGGACGACGCGCCCCACCGCCGAAGGAGCCCCACCATGAGCGACGAGACCCGCGAGCCCGACTTCGACCAGCCCACCGTGGACCGGATCCACGACTTCCTCGTGGAGCGGGAGATCGAGTCCACGCTGGCCGACGGCCACACCTTCGTCGTGCAGCTGCCGGGGGAGAAGCGGCTCAAGACCGCCTGCCATCTCACGGTGAACAAGGAGAGCGTGCGCGTCGAGGCGTTCGTGTGCCGTAACCCGGACGAGGACTTCGAGAAGGTCTACAAGTACCTCCTGCGCCGCAATCGTCGGCTGTACCAGGTGGCGTACACGCTGGACAACAACGGCGACATCTACCTCGTCGGCCGCCTGCCGCTCATCGCGGTGACCGAGGAGGAGCTCGACCGGGTGCTGGGTCAGGTGCTCGAGGCGGCCGATCACGACTTCAACATCATCCTCGAGACCGGCTTCCACACGTCGATCCGCCGCGAATGGGAGTGGCGGGTCTCGCGCGGTGAGCCGCTGCGCAACCTCGACGCGTTCCGCCACCTCACCGAGGACCTGCCCCAGCCGGAGTAGGCGGCCGGCTTTGCCTTTTTGTCTGATCGCTGGCCTACGATTCGCAATGTGTACTCCGAGCTTTACGTCGCCGCCCTCGACAACTTCGTAACTGAATGCTCGGCGAACGACCATGCATTGTGTGGCGGACACGGGGCGTGCGAATCAATCCGCAACGACGCCGTCGAGCAACGTCGGATTGAATGGGAATGGGCTGACGTCGACTTGGGTCGAGACGTCTTGCAACGGGTCGGCGCTCCTCCGGACGGGTCTTGGCCGACGGCCACCTTGCTTCGTTTGGTGCGCGACAAGGTCCTCACCCCTCCGTGGCGGGACCCACTGAGGCGCCGTTTATGTGACATCGGCGCTCGGGTTGTTGGGCGAGCGGGGTATCGGTCCAGATATGGTCCTGAGGGGATTTCTAGCACCATCAGTCGCGACACAGCTGCTCTACGACCTCAGCCTGGCGGTGTGGGCCAGGGAAGCCGGTTCGGACGAGCCTCTTCCCTCCGCTCCGACGATGCAGCCGTGGCTCAGATACGTTGAGGACTGCCTTTCTAGCTGCCGCGGAGCGGACGGAGAGATCACGCTCGATCACCTCTTGCACGAAACTCGAAGGGGCGCCAGACGCCATCACATCGATCGATGGATAGAGGAGGCGGCCGCGGCACATCTGATTGCTTGGAAGCTAGAAGGATACGAACGTACGGAGGCAGTGCTCGACCACAGAGTTTCGGCCGGCGGGCAGTCCGTCTCTAGGTGGGTTTACGAGCGGTTCACTAGGACTTCGCCGCAGGAGTGGTGCACGCGGTCGGTGGAACTCGAGATTGCCTGGACCAGCGATCCTCAGGGCATTTCAGGTCTGACCGGTATCAGCGTTGACGTGTTGGCCGAGCGGCGATTCCCGAAGCCCGTGTTGTGGAATGCGCTCGGGCTGTCCGTAGTGAGTGAACTTCAGAGGGGAGATTCGGAATCAGTTGACGCGGAGCAAGTCTTAGAGGACATCTTGCTCGCGATACAAGTGGGGGACAGATTTGCGGCGGTGCACCGCGCGCGAAAGGCGTGGCTTAATGACCCGCAGAACGCCGTATGGGGCAATGCGTTAGCGTTTTGCTCGATTCCAGATGACCCAGAACTGGCCATACGGTTACTTAAGACCGTGCCAAACGAGGTCGAGAATGTCAGTAAGTCAGTCAATTTAGCGGCGGCTTATATCGTTTTGGGGGATCTCGAACGGGCTGGTAGGCAGTTCGATTCCATCGGAGGGAGAGTCGCTGCCTGGTATTGGGACCCCGCCTCTCTGTGGACGGGAAACCCGGTCGCGGTAGAGATTGAGCCGACTCGGTGGCTCGATTCCGCTAGAGAGATGCTGCGAGCCGCGAGCGGTGAGTAGGCGTCAGGTTGAAAGAAACTCCCTGCGGACATCCTTCATAGGCAAGAACAAATGCAACGGATCGGTCGGGGAATTCAGAAAGTTGCCATGGTGAAGATAGAATTTCCTAGCCTCTTCGTCGCGAGCGTGAATGAGGAATGCGGCCGCCCCGATGGACTCGCTAATGACCGCAGCTCGCTTGAGTGAGTCCTGCAGTAGGCCAACGCCCAGTCCGCGCCCGCTAGCTGACTCGTCCACGGCCAGCCGTGCGAGCAGAATGCACGGAAGCTCGGCCGGTCGACCGCCCTTGGTTAGCCGATCGGGTACGTGAGCAAGTTCGACTGCAGCGACGACGATCGAGTAGTAGCCCACTACTCGATCGCCGTCGGTGCTTACGTAAGTGACCGCATTGTTGGCTCGCTGGTTGACGAATGCGTACCGGTCCAACCACGAATCGAGTTCAGCCGCTCCGCTACAGAATCCCTCAGTGATATCGCTGCGAAGTAGCTTGCGGGGAGGAGAGTACGACATCCTGGGCGGTCACTCGCTCTCGGGATCGGTAAACGGCGACGGGCGGGCGGCCAGTCGCCGGAGCTTGGAGGCGTCCTCTAGAGGGGCATCAAGCAGGCGATTAAACTCGTCCCACTGGTCCTGGGAAACCGTGAACCATCTGCGATCAGCGAGTACCTTTTCGGCTTGATCGACGGCGCTGCCCAGAATGAACTCGGTCATGGAAGTGTCGGTCGCAGACGCCGCGCGACGTAAGATTTCTTCTTGTCGTTCGCTCGCTCGTAGATTGATACGCTGCGACTTCGACGAACGAGTCGCGGCTTCTGATGACTGGCTCATGGCGAACCCCTTCCTTTGTGAGTACACAGTACGTACGGGCTGGATGGGGTGTCAACCTATACGTTTACGGCGAAGGTCACGTCGTTTAGCTAGTCGATCGACAGCAGTCGTTGATCTGCTCGGCGACCTTCTTGCGCAGGACCTTGCCCATCGGGTTGCGGACCAGGTCGTCGACCTCGACGAACTCCCGCGGCACCTTGTACCCGGCCAGCGACGTCCGGCAGTGCGCGCGGACCGCGTCGACGTCGAGCGTCGCCCCCGGCTCGAGGACCACCGCGGCCACGACCTGCTCGCCCCCGTCGGCGGCGGGACGGCCCACCACCGCGCAGTCCGCGATCCCCGGGGCGGTGCGCAGCACCGCCTCCACCTCGGAGGGGTAGACGTTGAACCCGCCGGTGACGATCATCTCCTTGATCCGGTCCACCACGTGCAGGAAGCCGTCGTCGTCCTGGACCACGACGTCACCGGTGCGGATCCAGCCGTCGTGGAAGGTCTCGGCGGTCGCCTTCTCGTTGCGCCAGTAGCCCGGGAAGACCTGCGGTCCCTTGACCAGGAGCTCACCGGGCTCGCCGGTCGGGACGTCGAGCGAGGGATCGTCCTTGTCGGCCACGCGGATGTCGGTGTCCGGGAACGGGACGCCGATGGAGCCGGCCCGCCTCGCCGTCGACATGGGGTTGCCGACGGTGATGGGGGAGGTCTCGGTCATCCCGTAGCCCTCCACGAGCAGACCACCGGTGGCGGACTCCCACTTCTCGATGAGTTCGGCGGGCAAACTCATGGCGCCGGACAGCGAGTGCCGGATGCCGTGCAGCGGGATCTTCCGCTTCTCGGCCTCCTCCAGGATTCTGGTGTAGATCGGCGGGACGGCCGGGATGAAGGTCGGCAGGTCCTTCTTCAGGATCGGCATGATGAGGTCCATGTCCGGGGTCGGGACCAGCTGGAGCCGCGCGCCCTCGGCGATCCCGAACACCACGCACAGCGTGACGCCGTAGGCGTGGAACATCGGCAGGGAGGCGAGGAACTTCTCCTCGCCCGGCGTGAGTTCGGGAACCCAGGCGCGACCCATCTTCGCGTTGGCCACCAGGTTGGCGTGGGTGAGCACGGCGCCCTTGGGGGTCCCGGTGGTGCCGGAGGTGTAGAGGATGAGCGCGGCGTCCTCGGCGGCGGGCCGCGGGTGCGAGAAGTCGAGCTCGGGGCCGGTCTCGAGCTCGCCCCAGTCGAGGGTGCCGGGCGCGGGCCGGGTGAGCTTGGCGCGGGAGGCGCGCAGCGCGGGCACGGGGAGATGTCGCAGCGCGAGTCGCTTGGCGGTGGGGAAGGCGTCGAGGAGGTCGACGGCGAGGACGTGCTCGATCCGGGTGCCCGGGCGGTCCGCGAGGTCGCGCACGACGTTGGCGACGACGTTCCACGTCACGACGACCTTCGCCCCGTGGTCGGTGAACGGGCCCTCGAGCTCGTCGGCCGTGTAGAGGGGGTTGTGCTCGACGACGATCGCCCCGATGCGCAGGGCCGCGTAGAAGACGGCCACGCCCTGGGGGCAGTTCGGCAGCAGCACCGCCACGCGGTCGCCGGGCCGGACGCCGAGTCGGCGCAGGCCCTCGGCGGCGCGGCGGACCCGGCGGCCGAGCTCGGAGTAGCTGGTCAGGCGGCCGAAGAACTCGGTGGCGGGCCGGTCGGCGTGGGCGGTGACGGCGGCGTCGAACTGGTCGATGAGGGTGGTGGCGCCGTAGTCGAGGTCGTGCGTCGTGCCCGGGGTGTAGTGCACGGTCCACGGCCGGTCGGGGTGTGCGGGGGTGTCGGCTCCGGCGTGTGTGGTCATGTCTGCACCGTAGTCCTCGGAGCGCGGGTCATAATGGCCGTATGGCTTATGGAACACTCGTCCTCCTGCGTCACGGGCAGTCCACGTGGAACGCATCCAACCAGTTCACGGGCTGGGTCGACGTCGACCTCACCGATCTGGGGCGAGAGGAGGCGGTCCGCGGCGGCGAGCTCCTCGCGGAGGCGGGGATCCTGCCCGATGTGCTCTACACGTCGCTGCTGCGTCGTGCGATCACCACGGCGAACATCGCGCTGGACGCGTGCGACCGCCACTGGGTGCCGGTCATCCGCCACTGGAAGCTCAACGAGCGGCACTACGGCAAGCTCCAGGGGCTGAACAAGGCGGAGATCAAGGAGGAGTTCGGCGATGAGCAGTTCATGCTGTGGCGCCGCAGCTACGACACGCCGCCGCCGCCGATCGACGCGGACAACCAGTACTCGCAGACGAGCGACGTCCGGTACGCCGATCTGCCGGAGGTGCCGCTGACCGAGTGCCTCAAGGACGTCGTGGAGCGGTTCATCCCGTACTACGCCGCCGAGATCGCCCCGAAGCTCGCGGAGGGCAAGACGGTGATGGTCGCCGCGCACGGTAACTCGCTGCGAGCACTGGTCAAGCACCTCGACGGCATCTCGGACGACGACATCGCGGGCCTGAACATCCCCACCGGCATCCCGCTGGTGTACCGGTTCGACGAGGCCGGTCTGGTCGCCAACCCGGGCGGCACCTACCTCGACCCGGAGGCCGCCGCCGCGGGTGCGGCGGCGGTCGCCAACCAGGGCGGCAAGTAGCGCGCGCGGCGGCGTCCCCGCCCCGGTGCGGTCGGACGGCCCGTCGCAGGTGAAGGCCCGGTGAACGGGCCGTGAACCCCCGTCCACCTGCGGACTTCCCGCCGGTGGACGGAGGTTCGTCGATTCGGGCGCGCGGGCGGGGCACCGTAGGATCGGGGCCGTGCAGGTCAGTCTGGGGATCTTCCTCGCGATCGTCGCCGGGGTCATCGGCTTCATCGTGGGCGGCTTCGTCGTCCCGCTTATCAACCGGCGCAACGAGCGTCGCCGTGCCGAGCAGGCCGGGCCGAGCCGGCTGGAGGTGCTGCAGGGGGTCTACCTGCAGGCGCCATATGCGCTGGCCGTGGTGGACCGGCATCAGGACGTGGTCCTCTACAACCGTCGCGCGGCGGAGCTGGGGATCGTCGACGACCGCCTCCTCGTGGAGCCGGTGTGGCTGGCCGCCCAGGCGACGTTCACGACCGGGGAGCCCACGCGCTTCGACCTGCCCGCCAAGTTGCTCACCGGCCGCCGGCGCATCCCCTCGGTGAGCGGGCGCAGCGAGATCCTCGGCGAGTACAACGAGCAGTTCGTGGTGGTGTTCGCCGACGACGACTCGGAACACCGCCGCATGGAGGCCGCCCGCCGCGACTTCGTCGCCAACGTCTCCCACGAGCTCAAGACGCCGGTCGGGGCGATGGCCGTGCTCGCGGAGGCGCTCCTGGAGTCCAAGGACGACCCGGACTCGGTCGAGTACTTCGGCGGACGCGTGGTGAGCGAGGCCCAGCGGCTGGGCAAGATGGTCTCCGAGCTGATCGAGCTCTCGCGGCTGCAGGGCGCCGAGCGGATCCGAGACCCCGAGCCGGTGGACGTGGACGACGTGGTGGACGAGGCACTGCGCCGGTCCGCGTCGACGGCGGAGGCGGCGGGGATCGAGCTCATCACCGACGCTCCGTCCGGCCTCGAGGTGAAGGGCGACCGGACCCTGCTGGTCACGGCGCTGACCAACCTCGTCTCCAACGCGGTCAACTACTCGCCCGAGCGCACTCCGGTGTCGATCACCCGGGGTATCGACGGGGACACCGTGATGCTGCGCGTCACCGACCGCGGCATCGGGATCGCCCCCGAGCACCAGGCCCGCGTCTTCGAGCGGTTCTTCCGTGTGGACAAGGCGCGTTCGCGGGCGACCGGCGGGACGGGCTTGGGGCTCGCGATCGTCAAGCACGTCGCGCAGAACCACAACGGAGCTGTCAGCCTGTGGAGCCGCCCCGGCACGGGGTCGACCTTCACACTCGAACTCCCGGCCCACGTGGAGCCGGGTGGCGACGGGACGACCCCCGCCGCCGAGCACGTCTCACAAGGAGAGGACCAGGTGCCGTGACCAGGGTGCTGATCGTGGAGGACGAGGATTCGTTGGCGGATCCGCTGGCGTTCCTTCTCCGCAAGGAGGGCTTCGAGGTCGACGTGGCGGGGGACGGCCCGACCGCGCTGGAGAGCTTCGAGTCCGAGGGTGCGGACATCGTGCTGCTCGACCTCATGCTGCCCGGCATGTCCGGCACCGACGTGTGCAAGCGCCTGCGGATGACGTCGAGCGTGCCGGTGATCATGGTGACCGCTCGGGACAGTGAGATCGACAAGGTCGTGGGCCTGGAGCTGGGTGCCGACGACTACGTGACCAAGCCCTACTCGGCCCGCGAACTCATCGCCCGCATCAGGGCCGTGCTGCGGCGCGGCGCGGAGTCCGAGGCCGAGCCGGTCGAGGAGATCGGCGTCCTGGAGTCCGGGCCGGTGCGGATGGACATCGAGCGGCACACGGTGATGGTCCGCGGCGCGGCGGTCACGCTGCCGCTCAAGGAGTTCGACCTGCTCGAGTACCTGCTGCGCAACTCGGGCCGGGTGCTCACGCGCGGTCAGCTCATCGACCGGGTGTGGGGTTCGGACTACGTCGGCGACACCAAGACCCTCGACGTGCATGTCAAGCGGCTGCGCTCGAAGATCGAGACGGACCCGCGCAAGCCCGTGCACCTGGTCACCGTCCGCGGGCTGGGCTACAAGTTCGAGGCCTGACCGCCCCGCCCGCCGGCGGCCTGATCGCCCCGCCCGCCGTCGGCGCGCGGCGCCGCCGCCGGCGTCACCCGTCGGCGCCCCCGCCAGCCGCGCGCTCGGTCGCCGGGTGCACGGCCACGATGCCCAGCTGCCGCCGGCGCCCGCACGCCGCGGCGAGCACCTCGTAGGCCTCGGCGCCGAGGAGTTCGACCAGCTCGTCGCGCAGGGAGACGTACACGGGCTCGGTGCCGACGTGCGCCTCGGGCGAGCCGGTGCAGTACCAGTCCAGATCGAGCCCGCCCGGGCCCCAGCCGCGGCGGTCGTACTCGCCGACACGGGTGTGGAGGATCTCCACCTCGTCGGCGCGGGTCTCGGTGTCCTGCGTGAGTCGTATCGGCAGCTGCCAACACACGTCGGGTTTGGATTCGGGGAGGCTACGCCCCGTCCGCGCGGCGAGGTGGTGCAGGGCGCAGCCCGACCCGGTCGGCCATCCGACGTCGTTGAAGAACACGCATCGGCCGCCTAGGCGGCGTGTCCTGAGCGCGGGCTCCATCTCGCCGTCGTCGCCGGTCAGTTCGTCCTCCTCGAGCCACGACTCGAGGACGGTTCCCTCCTCGGACGCGGCGCGCTCGGCGGCCTCGCGGTGCTGCCACTCCTCGGGCCGGAGCAGGGCGACGTTGGCCCGCAGGCGGCGCCGGTCGGAGTCGTCGGCGAGGAACGCACCGTGCGTGCAGCACCCGGAGTCGGGCTGGCCCGCCTCGATACCGTGGCAGGCGGGGGTGCCGAAGACGCACGTCCACGAGGACAGCAGCCAGGTCATGTCGGCGGAGATGAGGTGTTCGTCGTTCGCCGGGTCGGGGAAGGTGTACCACTCGCGGGGGAAGTCCAGGGCGACCTCGGGCAGAGGGGTACCCGGGTTCGAGGGGCGGTCGGTGGCGGTCACAACCTGCGACCGTAGACCGTTTAGGGTGGTCGTGTGAGATTAGGTGTCCTGGACGTGGGCAGTAACACGGTCCACTTCGTGGTGGTCGATGCCCACCGGGGTGGTCACCCGACCCCGATGAACGACTCCAAGACCCGGTTGCGGCTGATCGAGTACCTGGACGAGGACAACAACATCTCCCGCACCGGCATCGCCCGGCTGATCGACGCGGTCAACGAGGCCGCCGAACTCGCGCGCGCCACCAAGTGCCGTGAGGTCATGGCGCTGGCCACCTCGGCCGTGCGCGACGCGGCCAACTCCGACGAGGTGCTGGAGAAGGTCGCCAGGGAGACCGGGATCGAGCTGCGCGTCCTGTCCGGCGAGGACGAGGCGCGGATGACGTTCCTCGCCGCCCGCCGCTGGTACGGGTGGAGCGCGGGGCGGATCGTCAACCTCGACATCGGTGGAGGCTCGTTGGAGATGACCAGCGGGGAGGACGAGCTGCCGGAGCAGGCGTACAGCCTGCAGCTCGGCGCGGGCCGCCTCACGCACGACTGGTTCAAGACCGATCCGCCCGAGCGCAAGCGCATCAACCAGCTGCGCGACTACATCGACGCCGAGCTCGACGGCCCCGCGCGGGCCATCCGCGCCGCGGGCGAGCCCGATCTGGCGTGCGCCACCTCCAAGACGTTCCGGATGCTGGCCCGGCTCACGGGTGCGGCGCCGTCGTCGGAGGGGCCGCGCGTGGAGCGGATCCTCACGGCGGCGGGTCTGCGGCAGGTGATCGCGTTCATCTCCCGCATGACGGCCGCGGACAGGGCAGAGTTGGAAGGGATCAGCTCCGACCGCTCGCATCAGGTGGTGGCGGGCGCGCTGGTGGCGGAGGCCGCCATGCGTGCGTTGGGGTTGGAAAGTGTGAAAATCTGTCCGTGGGCCCTGCGAGAGGGGCTGATCCTGCAGCGTCTCGACCGGGACGTGGGCGGCGACGGGAAGGGGAGCTGACGATGGCCGAGGATGCTGAGGGCCAGCAGATCACCGTGGCGGAGCTGCTCAAGCGCATGGGCGCAGAGCAGCAGGCCGCGCCGGGCGGGCGTCGACGTCGCCGTGCCGAGGAGGGGGGCGTCAGCGTCTCCGAGCTCACCGGTGAGATCCCGCGCATCACCGACGACACCGTACTGAGCAGCCGCGCCGCCCGCCGACGGGCCCGCGAGGCCGAGGAGGCCGCCGGTGGTGGCGAGTCGAGTGCCGGTCAGGTCGTAGCCGGGTCTGGTGCCGGGTCGGGGGCCGGGGAGACCGGCTCGGACGGTCCGGCCGGCGCACCGGAGGGTGCGGGCGGTTCGGCCGGCGCACCGGAGGGCGCGCGCGGTCCGGCGGGCGGTTCGGCGGGCGCGGGGAAGACCCCGGGGACGACGACGAGCCCCACCTCGTCCCCATCCCCGCGGTCCGCGGCGCCCGCGTCAGGGCCGTCCTCGGCGAGCGGCGGGTCCACGACGTCCACGCCCGCCGGGTCGGCTGGTCAGGCTGAGCGGGCCGGGCAGGGGCAGGCCGCGTCGTCGGCGTCGCAGCAGCCCACCTCGCAGATGCCGGCCGCGCCGCGGTCGCAGGGAGCGCAGACCCCGGGCACCCAGGCTCCGTCGGCGCAGACCCCGGCCGCCCCGACCCCGTCGGCGCAGGCTCCGGCCGGGCAGACCCCGCCTCCGTCTGCCGTCGCCGCCGCCGGCGAGCCCCAGAAGAAGGGCGGCCTGCGCGGGTTGTTCGGCCGCAAGCGCAAGGATCCGCAGCAGTCCGAGTTCGACGCCCCGGCCGGCCGTCCGGCCCCCGCCGGCCGTTCCGATCACGATCAGGCCGCCGAGTCCGCGGAGCCCGCCGTTCCCGCCGCCGGCCCGCTCGCCGACTCCGCCCCCGGCGGCACGGTCGGTAGCGCGGGCGTCACGGCGGTGGGCGCCGCCGGCGCGGCCGCTGCTCGGGCCGGGTCCGGCTCGACCGGTGCCGACGCGAACGCGGCCACCACGCCGCAGCCCGCGGTGCCCGCCGCCGGCCCGTCCGTGGCCGACAAGGCCACTGCTCCCGGTTCCACCGCGGCCGGCAAGACCTCGACCGGCGGGGCTCCTGCCACCGCGAAGTCTGCCGCCGGGGCTCCGGCTGCTGCTGCCGCCGCGGCCGCAGCCGGCAAGCGCGGCGAGAACGACGCCGCCGAGGCGGATGCGTCGGCGACCGCTCCGGGGGAGGGCCCCGAGTGGGGAGTGCCGTCGGGCAGCGGCTCGACCGCCCACCGCGCACCCGAGGCTCCCGGTGAGCAGACCGGCGACACCGCCGCGACCGACTCCGGGACGACCGACTCCGACGGGCGTGACGGCGTTCTTGGCGCGGCGACCACTGCCGCCGCCGGCGGTGCGGGCGTGGCCGGGATGGCCGCCGCTGTCATCGGCGCCGGGACCGCCGACGCCCGGCCCGGGACCGACGAGCCGGCTGACGAGCACTCGACCGCCCGGCAGCAGACAGCGCAGTCGGCCGAGCAGCCGGCGGGACAGCCCACCGCCGACGAGCGCGCGGCCGACCAGACGGACCCGGGGTACCGCGACTTCGAGTACGCCCCGGGCGGCGTCGGCGCGGAGCGGTCGTCGGCGTCGCAGTGGCTGATCCTCATCGCGCAGGTGCTGGCCTCGGCGGTCGCCGGTGCGGCCCTGTTCATCGGCTTCCAGCTGCTGTGGAACAACCTCACGTGGGTGGCGCTCGCGCTGGCGATCGTGGTGATCGTGGGACTCGTCGCCATGGTCCGCGTGCTGCGCCGGTCAAACGACACGGTGAGCATCGCGCTGGCGGTGATCGTCGGCCTAGGAGTGACCTGCGGCCCGCTACTGCTGAGGCTGGTCACCTAGGCTCTCCGCCCACCCGGCCGCCCGCCCACTCGACTCCGCCCGCACCTGCACCAGGTGCGGGCGGAGTCGTTTCTCGGCGCGTGCCCCTGCGGGCCTCCGGCGGCGCCGCGACTCAGCTATCGGTTTGCGCGCCGCCTATCGGATCACGCGCCGCCTATCGGATCACGCGCCACCTATGGGGCCCCACGGGTGCAGCGGGATCAGATAGGTGGCGCGGGGGCTGGGCGGGCCCGGCGCGGTCGGTCCGCCCCTCAGGCCGCGAGATGCCCCGCGGATTGCGATGCGCCCCTCGATCGGAGGCGAGGGTCCGCCCGGATGGCGTCGACATGCACCTCGGATCGCGATACGCGCTTCCGATTGCGATGTGCGCTGCGGGTTCCTGGGGCGGATCGCAATCCGAGGGGCGGATCGAGTGCGGAGGGTGCGCGAGGCCCGCCCGCGCGCGAGCCGCGCGTAGGCCCGGTCGGCGCGCTGCCGGTCGACGGAGCACGCAGCCAGCAGCCGGGAGCGGGCGGCCGAGTGTGGCACTGTAATGAGCATGACGAGAATCGCAGTGGTCGGCGGCGGACGCATCGGAGAGGCCCTCATCGCGGGGCTTCGCGAGTCGGGGACCGAGTCGTCGGACATCGTGGTGGTCGAGGCCGTGCAGGCCCGCGCCGACGAGCTGGCCAAGAAGTACAACATCCTCGCCACCAGCCTCGACATCGGGTGTGAGGGCGCCGATGTGATCGTCGTGGCCGTCAAGCCTCAGGACGTGCCCGCGGTGGTCGACCGGATCGGCGACGCCATCTCCGACAGCGTCCACGAGTCGATCGTCGTCTCGCTCGCGGCGGGCGTACCCACGAAGGTGCTCGAGAACAAGCTCAGCGCCGGCTCGCCCGTCCTGCGGGTCATGCCCAATACGGCCATGCTCGTGGGGCACGGCGTCTCCGCGGTCTGCAAGGGCCGCTACGCGCGCGACGAGCACCTCGAGCAGGTGGTCACGATCATGGAGAGCGTGGGCCTCGTCGTCGTCGTCTCCGAAGCCCAGATGGACGCCGTCACCGCCATCTCCGGCTCCGGCCCCGCCTACTTCTTCCTCCTCGCCGAGGCGATGATCGACGCCGGCGTCGAACGGGGGCTGCCGCGTGACGTGGCGGTCAAGCTCGCCACCGGCACGGCACTCGGCGCGGGCGCGATGCTCACCGGCGGCGGCGAGGGGCCCGCCGAGCTGCGCTACAACGTGAGCTCCCCGGGCGGCACCACCGCGGCGGCGATCCGCACGCTCGAGGCCCGCGGACTGCGCGCGGCCGTGGCGGACGCGGTCGAGGCGGCGGCGTCCCGGTCGCGGTCCCTGGCGCAGGCGGCCACCTCCGACGACGACGAGAACGACTGACCCCGCGCGGCCCCGCCCGTCGCCGATGCGGCAGGACGGGCCGCGTGTGCGCCCACCGAACCGACCCGCCGGAGCTGAGATCTCAGCCACCCGGCGGGTCGCTTATTTAGCACAACCCCAGCTCAGAACGGGTGAGGGCGGGATCTGGCGGCGTGTCGTAGAAGTAATTCGCCCACTCCCGTCGCATTGATCACACCATTCACGCTAGGCTCATACCCAGCACGTGCGTGTCCGTACCGCAGGAGGGGAAGCCTGCGGCACGACGCGTGCCACGAAGGGTTGTGAGATGGCGACTTCCGACAAGACCGATGGCGGCTCGCAGGCGGCGGGGGGTTCCCAGTTCCTCACCGTTGCCGAGGTCGCCGCGCTGATGCGCGTGTCCAAGATGACGGTCTACCGACTCGTCCACTCGGGCGAGCTCCCCGCGGTGCGGGTGGGTCGGTCGTTCCGCGTTCACTCCAAGGCCGTGCACGAGTACCTCGACACCTCGTACTTCTCCGCGGGCTGACGCGCGGGGCGGGGGCTGCCGCTTGTGGTGGCCCGGCCGGGCGGGAGTGCTGGCCCGGCGCACGGCCCGTTTTTTCCGGGGCGGGGCGGGCAGGTAGTCTGGACGGGTTCCGTCCCGGCTCCCGAGCCCCGATCGGACGCCGGAGCGTAGTAAGACCCGTGGCAGTACGGCCCGTGACAACGGCCCCAGACCAGTAGTCGACAGGTAGGTGACCCCCGATATGGGTTCTGTGATCAAGAAGCGCCGCAAGCGTATGTCCAAGAAGAAGCACCGCAAGATGCTCCGGCGGACCCGCGTGCAGCGTCGCAAGCTCGGTAAGTGAGTCTCGCGGCGCCCCGATAGCGCCCGGACTCACGCCTGTAGCGGATGCCCGTCACCAGCAGCGGTGGCGGGCATCGGTGTATTTCGGGGGAGCGGTCGGCAGGCGCTGTCGGTTCTGCGGGCCGGGTCGCGCGTCAACCGCAGCCGCTCCTCGCCATGGCGTCTCGCTCGCGCGGCTGCACGCGATTCCCGCAGCCGCTCCTCGCCACGGCGTCTCGCCCTCCCCGCGGGGCGCGCCAGACGCCATCGTCGCGCGCGGCTGTCACTGCGGGAATCGAACCCGGCGGCGTGGCGACTGCGCACATGGGAGACCGGACCCGCGGCTAGACTCAGCCGGGTGAACACCGAAGCGCCAACCAGTCGATCGGCCCGCGCCGTCGCGGTCGTCGGCGGCAGTCGGTATCTCGGCGCGCACCTGGTGGGCATGCTGTTGCGCAACGACTCCGTCGAACGCGTGCTGGCGATCGACTCGGTCAAACCGTCGCCGCAACACCGCAGGCGCATGCGCGACGCCGAGTTCGTGCGCCTCGACCCCCAGTCGCCGCGTCTGCAGGGGATCCTGCGCGAGGCGGACATCGACACGGTCGTCCACGCCGGCCTGCACCACACCGACTTCGCCCCCGGTGGTCGCGCAGCCGTCAAGGAGTCCAACATCATGGGCTCGATGCACGTGATCGCCGCCTGTCGCCGGGCCGCCACGGTCAAGCGGTTCGTGCTCATCTCCTCGACGTCCGTATACGGCTCCTCGGGGGTCGACCCGGCGATGTTCAGTGAGGACATGGCCGCGCGCCGTCACGCCGGCGGCGGCATCCCGGTCGACCACCTGTCGGTGGAGGGCTACGTGCGGGGCATGTCCCGTAAGCGCCCGGACATCGACGTCACCATCCTGCGCATCCCCGCGATCCTCGGCCTGCCCGAGCCCACCGTGGTCGGCGAGCTGCTGCTGCCGTCGGTGGCGCCCGTGTTGGCCGGGTATGACCCGCGCATCCAGCTGCTGCACCCGCAGGACGCCCTCGACGCGCTGCTGCACGCCACGCTCGGCGCGACGCCCGGCACGTACAACATCGCCGCGGACGGGGTGCTCACCCTGACCCAGGCCATCCGGCGCGCCGGGCACATCCCGCTTCCGGTGATGCCGGCGACGTTCAAACTCGCCGCGAGGCTGCTGTCGAGCCAGGGGCTGCAGGACATCGGCACGTCGCAGCTGCGCTACCTGCGGTACGGCCGGACGATGGACACCACACGCATGCGCACCGAGTTCGGTTTCACCCCGCGCTACTCCACCGAGGAGGCGCTGCACGCATACCTGGTGGACTCCGGCGCCGAGCCCCTGGTCACCCGCGAGTCGGTCGAGCGCAAGGTCGCCAAGGTCGCCTCTCTGCTCCCGGGGCCGGTGGCGACACGGCTGCGCGCGGGAGTGGACACCACCCTCGACGAGCTCGAGGCGATCGGCGCTCTGTCAGAACCGCTCGAGCCCGATCGCATCGAGGAGGAGGCGCCGTGAAGGGCCCGGAATTCGACCTGAGCCAACCCCTCGGCGGGCCCCGCTGGGGCGAGGGCCGCCGAGACGCCCGCAGTGGCCGGATGGTGGGGGAGGGCTTCCTCGGGGACACCACCGGCAGCGACGCCGCCGCCACGGAGATCGGCCGGATCATCGACCGCTTCCTGACCTCCATGCGGTCCTCGATCGGGCAGGTCGTGGACGTCCTGCCGATCGACGCCGAGGTGCTGGCGCCCGTGCGGGACCTCGCCCGCACCGTCGACACGATGCTCGCGACCGGGGACGTGAGCGCGCTGACCGGCCTGGCCGACGCCGTCAACGCCGCCGGCGAACTGCTCGCCACCCGCATCACCGGCGGGTACGAGGTCGACGAGTTCGGGTTCGACGAGCATTTCCACACCCACGTCTGGCTGCCCCTGTGGCGACCGTTGTTCGAGCACTGGTTCCGCGTCGAGGTGATCGGCGCGGAGAACATCCCCGCCGAGGGGGCCGGGCTGATCGTGTCCAATCACGCGGGAGTCCTGCCGATCGACGGGATGATGACCACGGTCGCCGTCCACGATCACGCCGGCCGCGCCCTGCGCCTGCTGGCCGCCGACCTGGCGATGACCCTGCCGGTGTCCGCGCCGCTCGCCCGGCGGGCCGGCGCGACCCTCGCCTGCACCGCCGACGCCGAACGGCTGCTCGAGGCCGGCCACGTCGTGGCGGTGTGGCCCGAGGGGTTCAAGGGCCTCGGCAAGCCGTTCGCCGACCGGTACCGCCTGCAGCGTTTCGGCCGCGGCGGGTTCGTCGCGACCGCGCTGGCCGCCGGGGCGCCGATCATCCCCTGCTCGGTGGTCGGCTCCGAGGAGATCTACCCCAAGATCGGCGAGATCCCCGCGCTCGCCCGACTACTGGGCCTGCCGTACATGCCGGTCACGCCCGCGTTCCCGTTGCTGGGCGCGCTCGGCGGGATCCCGCTGCCCACCAAGTGGACGATGGAGTTCGGCGAGCCCATCGAGACCTCCCACCTGGGGCCCGACGCCGCCGACGACCCGATGGTGGTCTTCGAGATCACCGACCAGGTGCGCGAGACCATCCAGAACACGCTGTTCCGCAACCTCGCGCGGCGAGGGAGCGTGTTCTTCGGCTGAGGCGCGGGCTCAGAACATCCGGCGCAGCGAGCCCGCCGCGCGCACGCCGTACGACGACCGCGCCGCCGCCCGCGCACCCGCCAGCCCGCCGACCGCCAGCACGCCCGGCATCGCCTTCTTGGCCGCCTTGCGCACGGTGCGGAAGTCCTTGACGTCCCAGCCGTTCTCCGAGGCGTACTTACGCAGCCGCGAATCCGGGTTGATGGCCACCGGGTTGCCGACCATCGTCAGCATGGGCATGTCGTTGAAGCTGTCCGAGTACGCGTAGCAGCGGGACAGGTCGAAGCCCTCGGCCTCGGCGAGCTTGGCGATCGCATGCGCCTTGCCGGGCCCGTGCAGGATGTCGCCCACCAGGCGGCCCGTGTAGACGCCGTCGTGCTCCTCGGCGACCGTCCCCAGCGCGCCCGACAGTCCCAGCCGCGTCGCGATCACGCGCGCCAGCATCACGGGCGTCGCGGTGACCAGCCAGACCTGCTGCCCGGCGTCGAGGTGCATCTGCACGAGCGAGCGGGTGCCGGGCCAGACCCGGTCGAGCATCGACGTGTCCACCACTTCTTCGCTCAGCGCGGTGAGCTCGGCGACGGTGCGGCCCTTGACGAAGCTCAGCGCCTTGTCGCGCCCGGCGGCGACGTCGTCGGCGTTCTCCTCGCCGGAGATCCGGAACTTGGCCTGCGACCAGGCGAGTCCGGCGATGTCGCGCGCGGTGAAGAACCGGTGCTTGGCCAACCCGCGGGCCAGCAGGATGATCGAGGCGCCCTGGATGAGGGTGTTGTCGACGTCGAAGAACGCGGCGACACGCGGGTCCGCCACGAACGGCCCGGTGTCCGCGGTCTCCTCGACGGTGCCGGCGGCTGGCGGGGCGGTGGGAGCGACAGCGGCACCGTCGGCGCCGGCGAGCGGGGGCCCGGGCTCGGCACCCGGCTCGAGCTTGACGGCGTGCTCGGCGGAGGCCTCGCCGGCGACCCGCTGGACCCGCGCGTCGCGGCGTCTCCAGACGAGCCTTCCCAGCGCCGAGATCACGTCGGCACGACCGGGCAGTCGCCGGCGGCGCGGGGAGTCGGCGTGCTCGTCGCTGGCGTGGTCGTTCTCCGGATGGGAGTCGTTCACCGGGCGGGACCTCCTCGGGGGCTGCGACCCCATCCTAGGGGAGCCCGGGAGGGGTGGTGCACTATCGAGGCATGGTGCACACGGTGACCCTGTTGACCCGCGAGGGCTGCGGCAGCTGCGTCCGCGTCCACGGCCAGCTGCTGCCCCTGTGCGAGGGTGCCGGCGCGCGCCTCGAGGTCACCGACGTGGACCGTGCCGACGACCCCGACCTCGCCGCCGAGTACGGGGACCGCCTGCCGGTCGTGTTGGTCGACGGTGCGGAGCATTCGTGTTGGGAGGTCGACGACGACGAGCTGCTCGCCACGCTCGCCGGGCCCGACCCGTTCGCGGGATGGGACTAGAGCCGGACGGGCACGGTGGGCGACCGGTGACGAGCCCCGCCGGGGCTCAGGCGTCGTCGGTGCGCAGGGCCTGCAGGATGGTCGCGTGCCGGAGCAGGAACGCGCCCTCGTCGAGCTTCTTGCGCCGCAGCCACCCGGTGACCTCGCTGCCCGCGCTTACTCGCGTTGCAGGACGCGCAGGCCGGGACCACGTTCTCCAGCGTGTAGCGCCCGCCTCGGGAGATCGGCATGACGCAGTCCCGCTGCAGGGCCGGCCCGACGGCGTGGCAGTAGGCGCAACCGCCCCACGCGTCGAGGATCCGCGCCCACTGCGGGTCGGTAAGGTCGTTGTCGACCCGGGCGAGGCGCCGCTGTCGACGCTTCGCGTACCGGGCGCGGGTGGCGGCGGACATCGTGGCGGAGGACCTGCGACGCGGGGGCACGCTGTCACCGTACTCGGGCGGTCGGCCTCCGGTCCGCGCTGTTCACGGGCGGTGTGAGGCGCTGCACGGACATAGCATCCGGTGCGGTGACGGTTTTGTCCCGGGGTGTCATGCGGGTTACGGTGGATCCCGTTACGGGTCGTACGCAGGCTTGAGGGCCACGGCCGTCCCGGCAGAGTATTCCCGATCCGGGAGTGCCCTGTGCACAGCCGTGAACACCGACAGGAGACGACCGACTGTGGACCAGCGTTCCGCGAGTTCGTCCGGCGGGCCTGCGTTCTTCTCCCGAGTGGTTTCTCCCCGAGTTGACGAGCTGGCATCCATTCTGGCATGGGCCCGTCAGGCCCTGACGTCCGGGGGTCGGTTGTGAGCATCCTCCTGGTGGGTGTGTCCCACCACAGTGCGCCGGTGGCGCTGCTCGAGGCCGTGGCCGTGTCCGAGGTCGACCGCGACGCGCTCACCGAGGAACTCATCGCCGGCGAGAACGTCGACGAGGCGATGATCGTCACCACCTGCAACCGCGTCGAGGTGTACTCGGCCGTGGAGGCGTTCCACCCGGCGCTCGACGACGTCGTCAACCTCCTGTCGCGCCACTCGGGCCTGTCCGTCGACGAGCTCAGCCGGCACCTGTACATCCGGTACTCCGAGTCCGCCGCCGAGCACCTGTTCTCCGTGGCCTCGGGCCTGGACTCGATGGTGGTGGGCGAGCAGCAGATCATCGGCCAGATCCGCACCGCGTACCAGTCCGCCTCCGACATCGGCGCGGCCGGCAGCACGCTGCACCGCCTCGCCCAGCAGGCCCTGCACGTGGGCAAGCGCGTCCACACCGAGACCGGCATCGACTCCGCCGGCGCGTCCGTCGTCTCCGTGGCGCTCGACCGGGCCGCGGAGATCCTCAACGCGAGCGACGACGCCGACGCCCCCGACGCCCCGGCCTCGCGCCGCCTCGACGGTCGGCAGGCCGTCGTGCTCGGCGCCGGCGCCATGGGCGGACTGGCCGTCGCACACCTCGGCCGCGGCGGGATCTCCCACATCGAGATCACCAACCGCACCCCCGAGCGCGCCGACCGGCTGTCCGAGATCGCCCGCGACTCGGGAACGCCCGCCACCGCGTTCCCGCTCGACGAGCTCGCCACCGCCGTCGCCCGCGCCGACATCCTCTTCACCTGCACCGGGGCCGTCGGCTCGGTCGTCACGCTCGGCGAGATCCACACCGCGCTGGCCCGTCGCGGCGACCGCGGGCCCCTGGTCATCTGCGACCTCGGTATGCCGCGCGACGTCGACCCCGCCGTCGCCGGCCTGCCCGGCGTGACCCTGCTGGGCATCGAGGCGCTCAAGGCCGACCCCGCCACGTCGTCCGCCGCGGCCGAAGCGGACGCCGCCCGCACGATCGTGGACGCCGAGCTCACCGCGTACACGCAGGCCGAGCGCATGGCCGGCGTCGGTCCGCTCATCGGCCAGCTGCGGGGCCGCGGCGGACAGGTCGTTGCCGCCGAGATGCGCCGACTCGAGTCGCGACTGCCCGACATGGACGACAAGGTCCGCGACGAGGTGGCCAACACCGTCCGCCGCGTGGTCGACAAGCTCCTGCACCCGCCCACCGTGCGGTTCAAGGAACTCGCCGCCCAACCGGACGGGGAGAACTACGCGGCGGTCGTGCGCACCCTGTTCGACCTGGACCGCGACGTGGACGAGGAGGCGTCATGAGCAGCAGGACCCTGAAGGTGGGAACCCGCGGCAGCACCCTGGCCACCACCCAGGCCGGGCACGTCCGCGACGCCCTCATCGCCGCCGGATACCCGGCCGAGCTGGTGATCGTGCGCACCCGCGGCGACGTGGTGATGGCCCCCGTCGAGCGCATCGGCGTGGGCGTGTTCACCCTCGAGCTGCGCGCCGCCCTCGAGCGCGGTGACTGCGACATCGCCGTCCACTCGTACAAGGACCTGCCGACCGCGCGCGACGACCGGTTCGCCCCGATCGCCGTGCCCCCGCGCGTCGACCCGTCGGACGTGCTCATCGCCCGCGACGGGCTCACGATGGAGACGCTCCCGCAGGGCGCCCGCGTCGGCACCTCCGCCCCGCGTCGGCGCTCCCAGCTCGCGGCCCTGCGCCCCGACCTGGACCTGCACCCCCTGCGCGGGAACATCGACACGCGGATGGGATACGTCACCAGCGGCGATCTCGACGCGGTCGTCCTCGCGGCCGCCGGACTCGACCGCACCGGGGCAGGAGAGCGCGCCACCCACCGGTTCGGTATCGACGAGATGCTGCCCGCCCCCGCCCAGGGCGCTCTCGCCGTCGAGGCCCGCGCCGACGACACCGAGGCGATCGCGGCCCTCGCCGTCGTCGACCACCTCCCCTCCCGCGTCCGCATCGCCGCCGAGCGCACCCTCCTGCGCGACCTCGAGGCCGGGTGCACGGCGCCTGTCGGCGCGCGCGCCGAGCTCAGCGGCACCGACTCCGCCCGGTCCGATTTCGCCGGCACCGACCCGGGCGCCGACGCCCCGGCCGCCGACGCCGTGCTCACGCTGCACGCGGTGGTCGCCGCCCACGACGGCACCACGGTCCTGCGGACCTCCGGCACGACCGTCCCCGCCGAGCATCCCGACGGGCCGGTCGCCGCCGCCGAGGAACTGGGACGCCGCCTCGCGGCCGAACTGCTCGACCGCGGCGCCAGCGACCTCATGTCCGCCGAATCCCCCGAGCAACGACCCCCGCTCGTACCCAGGGAATCCACGACGGCCCCACCGACCGTCACCGACCCCTGACCCCCGAACTCCCACCTCGCGCGCAGCCAGTGCGCGACACCCACCCGACGGAGAGACGAACAATGACTCGAGCACGCACCACCCGCCCCGGAACCGTCCGCTTCGTCGGCGGCGGTCCAGGCAACGCGGGGATGCTCACCTGCCGGGCCCGCGAGGTCCTCGCCGGCAACGCGCTGGTCTTTGCCGACGCCGACGTGTCGGCCGACGTACTGGCACTGGTCGCCACCGAGGTCCCCGTCCCGCAGGAGCTGCTCGACGCGCGTCAGGCCGAGATGGACGCCGCCGTGGCCGCCGAGGACAAGGCCGAGGTCAAGCGCCTCAAGGCACTCCCGGCGCCCACCGCCGCCGACGTCCGGCCCGTGCTCGGTGAGCCCGCCGCCGTGGCCAAGCAGCTCGTCGCCGAGGCCAAGAAGGGCCGTGACGTGGTCCGCCTCGTCACCGGCGACCCCATGACCACCGACGCGACCGTCACCGAGATCGCCGCCGTCGGCCGCACCGTCGTGCCGTTCGAGGTCGTCCCCGGTGTCGCCGAGGCCACCGCCGTGCCCGCCTTCGCCGGCATCGCGCTCGGCTCCGGCTACGTCTTCGCCGACGGCCGCGGCAAGGTCGACTGGGAGGCCCTCGTCGGCTCGCCCGGGCCCATCGTCCTGCGCACCACGACCCGCCACCTCGCCGAGGCCGCCTCCAACCTCGCCGAGCAGGGCCTCGCCGCGGGCACGCCGGTCACCGTGACCTGCTCCGGTTCGCTCTGTGCCCAGAAGTCCGCCGACGGTACCCTCGCGACCATGGCCGAGGTCGGGCGTGACATGGAGGGCGACCTGGTGGTGACCATCGGCAAGTCCGCCGGTGAGCGGCACCGCTACCAGTGGTGGGAGTCGCGTGCCATGTTCGGCTGGAACGTGCTCGTGCCCCGCACCAAGGCCCAGTCCGCCGAGATGAGCGAGCGCATCGCCGAGCACGGCGCCGTGCCCGTCGAGGTGC
The DNA here is from genome assembly GCF_036287335.1 of Dietzia maris. Taxonomy (NCBI): domain Bacteria; kingdom Bacillati; phylum Actinomycetota; class Actinomycetes; order Mycobacteriales; family Dietziaceae; genus Dietzia; species Dietzia maris. The sequence goes on along the minus strand of NZ_CP143053.1, from coordinate 2,860,326 downwards.
CGACCATCGCCGTCGAGCCGCCCCGCAGCCCCGCCCAGATGGAGCGCGCCGTCAAGGGCCTCGTCGACGGCCGCTACCAGTGGGTCGTGTTCACCTCCTCCAACGCGGTGCGCGCCGTGTGGGAGAAGTTCGTCGAGTTCGGCCTCGACGCCCGCGCCTTCTCCGGCGTGAAGATCGCCTGCGTCGGCGAAGGCACCGCCGCCCGCGTCCGCGAGCTGGGCATCCAGCCCGAACTGCTGCCCAGCGGCGAGCAGTCCAGCCTCGGCCTGCTCGAGGTGTTCCCGCCGTACGACGACGTCCTGGACCCCGTCAATCGCGTCCTGCTGCCGCGCGCCGACATCGCCACCGAGACCCTCGCCGAGGGCCTGACCGCCCGCGGCTGGGAGATCGAAGACGTCACCGCCTACCGCACCGTCCGCGCCGCCCCGCCGGCCGCCGAGATCCGCGAGATGATCAAGACCGGCGGGTTCGACGCGGTGTGCTTCACCAGCTCCTCGACCGTGCGCAACCTCGTCGGCATCGCCGGCAAGCCGCACGCCCGCACGCTCATCGCCTGCATCGGGCCGCGCACCGCCGAGACCGCCGCCGAGTTCGGCCTGCGCGTGGACGTGCAGCCCGAGAACGCGTCGGTGCTGGAACTGGTCGACGCGCTCGCCGCGCACGCCGACCACCTGCGCGCGGCCGGCGAACTGCCGCCCCCGCGTCGCCGCGCCCGCCGGCGCTGACCCGGGACGCGTCCCCGGCGCGCGGGTGCCCCTCGGAGCGCACCCGGCGCCGGTGACGGCGACTTTCGTACAGTGGGACACGTGATGACACCGCACGACGACACCGCCTCCGTCCCCGCGCCGCTGGTGCGACCGCGGCGACTGCGCTCGACTCCGGCCATGCGTCGGCTCGTCGCCGAGACCACGCTGGCGCCGCGTCAGCTGGTGTTGCCGGCGTTCGTCGCCGACGGGATCGACGCGCCGCGCGACATCTCGTCGCTGCCCGGGGTCGTCCAGCACACCGTCGACTCGCTGCGCCGCGAGGCCGTCGCCGCCGCCGAGGCCGGGCTCGGCGGCATCATGCTGTTCGGCGTCCCGCTCGACGCCGACAAGGACGCCACCGGAAGCTGTGGCGCCGACCCCGAGGGCATCCTCAACCGCGGCCTCGCGGCCGTCCGCGCCGAGGTGGGCGACGACCTCGTGATCATGGCCGACACCTGCCTCGACGAGTTCACCGACCACGGGCACTGCGGCGTCCTCGGCACCGACCCGCGCGGCGAGCAGATCGTCGACAACGACGCCACCCTCGTCGCCTACAACGACCTCGCCGTGTCGCAGGCCGCCGCCGGCGCCCACGTCGTGGCGCCCAGCGGGATGATGGACGGCCAGATCGCCGCGATCCGCGAGGCCCTCGACCGGGAGGGATACCAGGACGTGGCCGTCCTGGCCTACAGCGCCAAGTACGCCAGCGCCTTTTACGGCCCGTTCCGCGAGGCCGTCGGCTCGTCGCTGCGCGGCGACCGCCGCACCTACCAGCAGGATCCCGCCAACAGGCGCGAGTCGCTGCGCGAGGTCCAGCTCGACCTGGACGAGGGTGCCGACATGGTGATGGTCAAGCCCGCCATGTCCTACCTCGACATCCTGCGCCAGACGGCCGAGATCTCCGACGTGCCCGTGGCGGCGTACCAGGTCTCCGGCGAGTACGCGATGATCTCCGCCGCCGCCGAGCGTGGCTGGATCGACCACGACCCGGCCGTCATGGAGTCCCTGACCTCCATCCGACGCGCTGGCGCCGACATCGTCCTGACCTACTGGGCCCTTCACGCCGCCCGCCTGCTCTCCGAGGGCTGGGGCGCGCGGTGACACGCGCCAGCGGTCCCTGGCGACCGCCCGCCCGGCCCGAGCAGTCGGGCGCGCCGGCCGAGCCCGGCTCGCCCACCGACCCCGCGGCGCCGCCGCCGGAGGAGATCCACACGGCGTGGGTGCTCTGGCTGGCCGCCGCCGCGTTCGGGCTCGTCGGCATGCTCCTCAACGCCGCGACCGCGAGCTTCAGCGATCTGCCCGCCGCCACCCGGGACGCGTTCCGCGACGCCGTAGCCGACACCGGAGCCGTCGACATCTCGGTCGAGGACATGTTCTCCATCTCCCTGGCGGTCGGTGCCGTGGTGGCGCTGCTCGCCGCCGCGGTCACCGTGTGGCTGGCGTTCCGCCTGCGGGCCGGGAAGGGCTGGGCCCGCACGATGCTCGACATCGTGGCCGTCTTCCTGATCGTCGACGCGGTGTCCGTGATCGTCGGCGTGTTCGGCGGGGTGGCGGTCGCGGGGGATCGGGGTGACGTGGTCAGCTTCATCGTCATCGCTCTGCAGATCCTCGCCGGGCTGTGTGCCGCCACCGCCGTGTGGCGCCAGCACACGGCCGAGGCCATGAAGTTCACCACCCCGGGCGGTGGCGCGCGTGCCGGCAAGTGACGCGGCCGCCACACGGCCGGGCATCGAGCCCGACGGTCCCATCCTGTACGCCGAGGACGGCTGGAGCTGGGCGTGGATCCTCGCCGCCCCGGTCTTCTGCGCGGCCGCCGCGGCGTTCGAGGTGATCACCGGTGCCCCCGTGCACTGGATGATGCTGACCGTCTGTGCTGTCGCGTCCGCGCTCTGCCACGGCGTGATGATCGCCGCCACCCGCGTCCACGGTCGCGTCCGGCTCACCCCGCAGGTGTACATCCAGGGTACCGAGGAGCTCGGTGTGGACCGGATCGACGCGGTGCTGCCGCTGCCGGCCGCCGGCGCCCCCGAGGCGTCGTGGGAAACGGCCCGCACGCTCGGCGAGTTGCGGGAGGTCCCGCGCCGCCGCGGCGCGGTGGGACTGCGCCTGGACTCCGGCGCCGAGGTCCGCGCCTGGGCCCGCGACCGCTCGGCCCTGCACGCCGCCCTCAGCAGTGCGGTCGAGGCGGCCGACGGCGGGGCGGGGCGCGGCGGGCCGGACCCCGCGTGAGTTCGCGTCGCCTCGCGGTGGCCGCCGTCGTCACCGCCGCACTCGCCGTGCTGCTGTGGTGGCTGTCCCGCGACGTCGTCTCCGTCCTCCCGCCGGTGGTCGACCCGCCGGTCGAAGGGCCCATCGAGCGGGTGTTGACCGACACCCGGCTCCTGCTCGCCGCCACCGTCCTGGCCGGCCTGACCCTGGTTCTGACCACGCTCGCCATCCTCCGACGCTCCCCCCGTCGCGGGGCGTGACATATCTACTTCTAGCTGGGGTTTTCCGCGCGTTCCGCAAGCCCCGGTAACGATCGTGTGACGGTTCGCTGAGTCCGCACGGGACTCCACCGCGTGGCGGGTGTCACGGGCTACATTTGTCGCGGTTCGGACGCATGTGACGCTCGTGAAATCGAGCAGTCGCTGCGTCCGATTCGCCGGAGAGACACCTACAGCACATGGAATCGGGGATCGGTGCAGCCGTCTAGCACTTTTGTTGGCACCACGGCGGTCGTCGGGGCGATCGCACTTCTGGGAACCGGAGTGGCCTCGGCCACGCAGGTCGAATGGCAGGACTGCACCGAGATGCTCGGGATCGAGGCCGAGTACGTGCCCGCCGGCCTCGAGTGCGGGACCGTCGAGGTCCCTGTCGACTACAACGCCCCCGACGCCGCGAAGACCAAGGTCGCGCTCACGCGCATCAAGGCCTCCTCCGGGCAGGCGCGCTCCACCGTGTTCGGCAACCCCGGTGGGCCCGGCACCTACGCGCTGAACTTCTGGAACCCGGCCCCCGACGGCAGCGGGCCCGAGGGGCTCTACGAGAACCACGACCTCGTGGCCGTCCAGCCGCGTGGCCTGTTCGGCTCGAACCCGATGGTCTGCAACGTCGACTTCGTCGGTCCGAACGCCGTCAACGCGCTCCACGACGCCTGCTACGGCACCGACCCCGAGTACATGGCGTCCATGACCACCGAGAACGCCGCCCGCGACATGAACGCGGTCCGCGAGGCGCTCGAGCTGGCCGAGATCGACTACGTGGGCGTTTCGTACGGCACCGCTATCGGCACCGACTTCGCCACCCTGTTCCCCGAGCACACCGGGCGGATGGTGCTGGACTCCAACACACACCCCGACTGGCGCTGGTCGAAGCAGGCCGAGCAGGGCGCACTGGCCCAGGAGCGGCGGATCAACGACATCTTCGCCTGGATCGCCGAGCGTGACGACTACTACGGCCTCGGCGACACCCCGCTGAAGGTGTTCCACTCCTGGAAGTGGGTCACCGATCAGGAGGTGGGCGGCCCCGCCAACCTCACCCCGCCGCCCGCCGAGGCGCGCGACCTGCCCGTCGAACTGCGCGGCACCCCGGTCGAGCGCCCCGCACTGGACGTCATCAACGGCACCGCCCCCGCCCGCGCCCGCGTCGAGGGCTTCGCCCGCGCCGCCGCCCTGCAGGGGCTGACCAACAACGCCACCACCGGGCTCTACGACGCCACGGTCGGCGCCACCTACTCCGAGCAGGCGTGGCCGATGCTCGCCCACATCCTCAAGTACTACAACGACGGCGGGAACATCGCCCGGGTCGACTACGAGACCGTGGGCCTGATGCTCGCCGCGCAGGAGAACCGCTCGCCCGTCTACCGCACGGACGTCGAGATGAACTCGATCATCACGTGCAACGAGACAGCGGCGCCGGCCGACCAGCTGGGCGTCATGTCCGCCAAGGTCGACAAGTTCACCGGCGGCAACCGGCTCACCACCCGCGCCGCCGTCGAGGCCGCCGGGGACGACTGCGTGGGCTGGGAGCCCGTCGCGCGGACCATCAGCCCGAACGGGGACGCGCTCGACGAGAAGCCGCTCGTGCTGCACTCCGAGGACGACGCCGTCACCCCCATCGCCGGCGCGCACCGCGTGGTCGAGGCGCTCGGTGGCGCCCTGGTCACCGTCGGCGGCGGCGACCACGGCACCTTCCGCACCGGCAACGAGGCCGTCGACAAGCTGGTGATGGACTTCCTCCGCACCGGCGTCGCCACCCCGGGCCACGTCGAGGGCAAGCCGTCGCCCGAGCCGCTGCCCCGCTGGGGCCAGGCCGAGCGCATCGCCGCCGCCCAGCAGGGCATGTCCGCGCCCGTCGAGGGCGCTGACGACTGGTACGGCACCCACCGCGACGCCGGCGCCGGCGCGGGCGTCACCGCCGCCGCGGGTCTCGGTTCCGTCGGTGCCCCGGCGACCAGCTCCGCCGGCACCCCCGCGGACGCGCCCGCCCCGGCGACCGGGTCCCTCGGCGCCCCTGCCGCACCGGCCGCCCCTGCCGCTGCCCCCGCCGCGGTGCCGGCCCCCGCGCCGCTGCCCAGCCCGCAGCAGCTGCAACAGCAGGCGGAGAAGGCGGTGCAGGACCTCGCCGGGCAGGTCGACGCCGCCGCCAGGTCGCTGTTCGCGCCCTTCGCGCCGCCCGCCCCGCCCGCGCAGCCGCAGGTCTGACACCGCGAGGGGGTACTCGCGGCCGGACTTTGAGACACTGGGGGAGTGACGTCTGCGAGTGATGCCTTCCCGACCCCGTCCGGCATGTCCGGGACCGCCCGATCGGCCGAGCTCTTCGCCGAGGCCCGCGAGCTGATCCCCGGGGGAGTGAACTCCCCGGTGCGCGCCTTCAACTCCGTCGGTGGAACCCCGCGCTTCATCCGCGAAGCGCGGGGTTCTCGCATGACGGACGTCGACGGCAACACCTACATCGACCTCGTCTGCTCGTGGGGCCCCATGATCCACGGGCACGCCCACCCCGAGATCGTCGACGCCGTCCGCGACGCCGCGACCCGCGGCCTCAGCTTCGGCACCCCCACCGAGGGCGAGGTCGACCTGGCGCGCGAGATCATCTCCCGCACCTCCGTCGAAGAGGTGCGGCTCGTCAACTCCGGCACCGAGGCCACCATGAGCGCCGTGCGCCTGGCCCGCGGGTTCACCGGCCGCTCCAAGGTCATCAAGTTCTCCGGCTGCTACCACGGCCACGTCGACGCCCTCCTCGCCGACGCGGGCTCCGGCCTGGCCACCTTCGCCCTGCCGGACTCGCCCGGCGTGACCGGCGCGACCGCCCACGACACGATCGTGCTGCCGTACAACGACATCGAGGCCGTGCGGCTCGCGTTCGCCAATCACGGGCACGAGATCGCCTGTGTGATCACCGAGGCCGCCGCCGGCAACATGGGCACGGTCCCGCCGCTGCCCGGGTTCAACGAGGAACTGCGCGCGCTGTGCTCCGCCAACGGCGCGCTCCTGGTGATGGACGAGGTCATGACCGGTTTCCGCGCCGGCGACCGCGGCTGGTGGGGCATCGAGGGCGTCGCCGGCGATCTCACCACCTTCGGCAAGGTCATGTCCGGCGGGCTGCCCGCCGCCGCGTTCGGTGGCCGCGCCGATGTCATGGCCGCCCTCGCGCCGGCCGGGCCCGTCTACCAGGCGGGCACCCTGTCCGGGAACCCCGTCGCCGTGGCCGCGGGCCTCACCTCGCTGCGCCTGGCGGACCACGCCTGCTACTACACGCTGCAGACCAACGCCGACCGGCTCGAGGCCCTCATCGGCAACGCGCTGCACGGCGCCGGTGTCGCCCACACCATCCAGCGGGCGGGCACCATGCTCAGCGTGTTCTTCACCGAGGAGCAGGTCACCGACTACGCCGGCGCCAAGGCCGCCGAGACCTTCCGGTACGCGCCCTTCTTCAACACCCTGCTGGACCGGGGCATCTACGCCCCGCCGAGCGCGTTCGAGACCTGGTTCGTCTCCACGGCCCTCACCGACGACGACTTCCAGCACATCGCCGACGCCCTGCCCGTCGCCGCCGAGGCGGCCGCCGCCGCGACCGCCCCCGAGGACGGCCGATGAGCCGCAGCGGCCGCGGGCTCCGGGGGCGTCTCGCCGTCCCGGCGACCGGCCCCACCTCATTGCCGATCCCCCTGCGCGGAGACCATCCCGCCCCCGCCGCGACGCCGCCGTCGTTGGGCGGGTCCGCGGCCGCCGCGGCCCCGGTGGAGGCGCCCGTCGAGACGCAGCCCGAGGGGTCTGCGACCTATGGCGCCGAGCCGGGGACGATCGCCGCTCCGGGGGAGCCGACCTCGTCGTCGTCGACCCCCCGTGACACGTCGGCCCGCGCCAACGAGACGCAGACGATCGTGCACCTCGTGCGCCACGGCGAGGTCCACAACCCGGAGGGCGTTCTCTACGGGCGGCTCCCAGGGTTCCGCCTGTCCGAGCTGGGACGCAGCCAGGCGGAGACCGTCGCCCGCGTCCTGGGGAAGGGGCACGACATCGTGTCGATCGTGGCCTCCCCGTTGCAGCGCGCCCAGGAGACCGCCGCCCCGCTCGCCGAGACCCTCGGGCTTCCGGTGGGGATCGACGCCGACATCATCGAGGCGGAGAACCGCTTCGAGGGGCGCAAGGTCGGCGGGCCCGGTGGCGCTCTCCGCGACCCGCAGTACTGGCCGATCCTCGTCAACCCGCTGCGGCCGTCGTGGGGCGAGCCGTACCTGCAGATCGCGCACCGCATGATCGGCGCCGTGTACTCGACCCTCGACACCGCCCGCGGGCACGAGGCCGTCCTGGTGAGCCACCAGCTGCCCGTCTACACCACGCGACGCTTCCTCGAGGGGCGACGCCTGTGGCACGACCCTCGTTCCCGGCAGTGCTCCCTGGCGTCGGTCACCTCGTTGGTGTTCGAGGGCACCACGCTGCGGGACATCGTTTATTCCGAACCGGCGGGCGCCTCCGACCCGTCGCAGACTGGAGCATGATCCATGCGTAAGACCAAGGCCGCGCTCGGCGCGTTGCTTCTGTCCGGCGCGCTCGCCGCCGGTTGCGCCACCGGCGACGACGCTGTGGTGGTGGGCCCGGAGACGTTCGAGTTCGTCAGTCCCGACGGCCAGATCGAGATCCACTACGACCCCCCGGCCGAGCGAAAGCCGGTCGCCACGATCGCCGGGCCCGACCTGCTCGACCCCGACCGCACGCTCACCGTGCAGGACGACTTCGCCGGACAGGTCGTGATCCTCAACCTGTGGGGCCAGTGGTGTGGTCCGTGCCGCGCCGAATCCGACGACCTGCAGCGCCTGCAGGAGGAGTACGAGCCCCGCGGCGCGACGGTGTTCGGCATCAATCTCCGCGACCCCAATCGGCAGAAGCCCGTCGACTTCGTCCGGGACAACGGCATCACGTACCCGTCGATCTGGGACCCGAGCAACGCGGCCGTCGCCGCCCTGCGCGGCTTCCCGACGTCGGTGGTGCCCGCGACGATCATCCTGGACAAGCAGCATCGGGTGGCCGCCGTGTACCTGGCCGAGATCACCGACGACGAGCTGAGTGAGACCGTCGACAGGATCCTGGCCGAGGAGGTCGAGCAGACGTGACCCCCGAGGTGATCCTGCTCGCCCAGAGCGTCGGGGAGACCTTCCAGCAGACTGTGGCCAGCGGCCCGATCCTGCTGGCGTTGGGCGCGTGCGTGCTGGCCGGACTGGTGTCGTTCGCCTCGCCCTGCGTGATCCCGCTGGTGCCCGGCTACATGGCGTACCTGGCCAGCGTGGTGGGCGCCGAGCGCCCGCCGGTCACCGCGGCCGCCGCTGAACGGCAGCGTGCCGCCACCGCCACCCTGACCGTGGAGGAACGGCGAACCCGCCGCGCTTCCCGAGCCCGCGTGGTGGGCGCGTCGCTGCTGTTCGTGGGTGGATTCACCGTGGTGTTCGTGCTGCTCAGTGCCATGGTGCTGGGGACCGTGCAGTACCTGGCCCCGCAGCAGGAGTTGCTGCAGCGGCTCGGCGGCGTGGTGACCATTCTCATGGGTCTGGTCTTCATCGGCTTGGTGCCCACCCTGCAGCGGGACACCCGCATGCAGCCGAAGGCGCTCTCGACGTGGCTCGGCGCGCCGATGCTCGGCGCCGTCTTCGCCCTCGGCTGGACCCCGTGCCTGGGTCCCACGCTCGCCGCGGCGCTGTCGGTTGCCGCCGGTACGGGCGTCGACGCGGCCCGGGGCGTCCTGCTGATCGTGGCTTACTGCCTGGGTCTCGGCTTGCCGTTCATCGTGGTGGCGTTCGGCTCCACGTGGGCGATGCGCACGGTCGGGTGGCTGCAGAAGCACACCCGGGCCATCCAGGTGTTCGGCGGCGTCATGCTCATCATCGTGGGTCTGCTGCTGCTCTCGGGCGGATGGGCGCTGTTCATCGACTGGCTGCGCGACTTCGCCATCTCGGACACCACTCTGCCCATCTGACCCACTTGAGCTGGCCGCCGTCGCGCCTCGGTCGCGTGTGGTCATGCGGCGGCCTCGGAGCCGCGGTGTGTCGGGCGATGGCGTGGTCGAGGTCGTGGAGGAGTGCGAACGGCAGGATGGGCGCGTCGAGCGGTGTCAGTGGTGGTGGGCCGGGTTTGGGTGGTGGTGGGTTGGTCGCGCGGGGTGTTGCGGTGGGTGGGATCCATCGGACGCCTTGGGGTGCGGTGCGGTCGGGGATGGTGGTCCAGCCGGTGTCGTGGATCATGGCGTGGCAGTCGGGGCTGGTCAGGGCGAGTTCGTCGATGTTGGTCAGGCCGCCGGCGGCCCAGGGTGTGCCGGCGTGGTGGGCTTGGCAGTGTCTGGCGTCTTGGTCGCAGTCGGTGTGGGTGCAGCCGCCGTAGGCGGCGAACAGGGCCAGGCGTTGGTAGCGGGAGGCGGTGCGGTGACTGCGGTAGAGCTTGAGGTCGGTCTCCTGGTCGCATAGGGCGAGGAACCAGTGGTTGCCGCGGGCCATGGTGATGGCCTGGTCGACGGGTACGCGGATCCCGGCGTCGGTGTGGCCGCATCCGGCCAGGGTGGTCAGTTGGTCGAGGTCGATGCGCACGACGATCGCCGCTGCGGCGCCGGTTCTGCTCGCGTCTGTGGCCAGGGCGAGGGTGAGGGCGTGGACGAGGGCGTCGTGCATGCGTTGACCGTCGCTGCGGTCATCGGGGGTCAGCTCGTCGGGCCAGAGGCGTCCGGGTTGGGCCCAGCGGGCGTGGACTTCGCGCATCAGGGCTGCCAGTTGGGGGTCCATGGTCATGGCGGCGCGGGCCATCAGGTCCAGTCCCTGGCCGGTGCAGGTGACCGATCGGCGCCTGGCCCGTTCGCCGGCGCCGCGTTCGGTGCGGCCGGGGTCGATCTGGTCCAGCAGGCGGTGGGCGCTGTCCTGTAGGCGGCGGGTGGTGCACTGTCCGGCGGCCAGGGCGATCAGTTCGGTTTCGAGGCGGTTGCGCTCGTCGTCGTCGACCTCGTCCGGTAGCGCGGCCAGGGTGGTGTTGATGATTTTCAGGTGCCCGGCCGAGATCGTCCCGGCCGCGGTGGCGGCCATGCGGGCGGTGTCGGCGATCGCAGAATCTTCGAGGCGGCCGCGTGCCTCGCCGGGTGCGAGTCCGAGGCCGCCGGTGAGCATCTGGTGTTCGTTGATGTAGCCCATCTGCCTGGCGGCCCCGGCTCTGCGCGCCTCGGCCATCACGCGCGCCTGGGTGGCGCGCAGCCTGCGTTGGGCCTGCTCGAGAGCGACGAGCTCGGCGTGCAGCTCGGCGGCCGGGACCTGGGACCAGTCGCGGGCCAGGTGCGCATCGAGCGCGGACAGCACGGCGGCCATCTCACCGCTGGCCGTCGCTCCCGTACCCGTGTCGCTCATGTGTTCGATTAGATCATCCGGGTACGACACGAACCCGTCACCGCAGGTCACGCCGACTGGCGCCACGTGGCCGCGCGTCGGATGACCCACCCGCCGACCTCGATCGGCTGCAAAGATCACTGGCTGTGACCGCGCACCGACTCAATCATGCCCCTCATGTCCCGCCGCAACGCCTCTGGTCTAAGAACCCAGGGCGACGGTGGAACCGTTCGGCCGGCTGGGGCGTCGTACAGGTTGTGGGAAGAAGTAGAGCTGTGTGCGCCGCGCTGGTTGCGGCCGGCGTGGTGCTGTCCGGGTGCGCGTCGGCGGACGGGGGAGAAGAGGCGCCGACGACGACGAGCGCAGCCGCCCCCGAAGAGTCCGGCAATCCGTGGGATCTGCCGGTAGAGCAGAGGCCCGCCCTTTTCGACCCGTGTGCCGAAATCCCGGTCGAAGCCATCGAAGAGGGAGTTGGCTCGCCGGTGCGGGAGGATAGTGAGCTGCGAATCGACCGTCCTGGGGAGCTACTTGCCTGTGGATGGAAGAACGAAGAAGTCATCTTCGGAGTGCTGTCCACCTGGAAGTCCCGCGAAGATTACCTGGGAGATGAATCGTTCGTCGCAAGCGAATTTGCCGTGTCAGGTCGCGACGGACTCCGGCTGCTTAGCAAGGCGGACATGGGCAGTAACAGCTGTCGGCAACTCTTCTTTTCGTCAGAGGGCACTCTCTTTGTGAGTGTTTCGTTGATACACGGTCTCGCATCGTTCAGAGGCCAGAACTTTGCAGATCCATGTACTGCGCTCGAAGAGTCAATTCGCCCGGTAATGAAGCACTTGCCAAGAGGGGATCACAAGTGACTGTTCATCTTGATCCAGGAATCGCTGATGCCTGTGTTGCTGCTTGCGGACAGTTCATCGACCGAGTCGTGTCAGCATCTGGATCACATGAGTGGCAAGGGCAAGCGGTCAGTGCTGGCGCCTTTCCGACGGCCAGACAACTGGGGGCCGTGTACTCCCTTCTGTCGAGTGAGGACCTTCCGGCGCTCCTGAATGGCTTCGTTAGTCAGGCCCGTGCCATGTCTCTCCTCTTCGCCGCCGCGGGTGGGTTGATCGAGGCGCAGGACGAGGCGTTGGCGGGGGCGTTGTCGAAAGCGGCCGAGGAGCCGGCGGGGCTCCAGAGCCTGGGCCTGATTCATGCGAGTGAGAGTGATGGGTTCATTCTCGAGGACTCGTGCGTAATGGGTGGTTATGGCCGGGTGGGGCCGGAGGACGTGTCTGATTCGCCGTTGGAGCGGATCGCGCAGTGTGCGCAGGCGCTCGAGCCCGAGCAGTTCAGCCAGATCCAGCAGCGGGCGGGAGCGGTCTCCGAGGCGCTGTACACCGCGGCGACGCAACTCCAGTCCGATCTGAACAATGTGCTCGGGCACGGGTGGCAGGGCGAGTTCGCATCGAGCGCACAGGACTCGGTGCGCGGCCTTGTCAGCTCGGCGGTCGCGCTGTCGGGGGAGTTGGAGAAGGTCGCAGAGAAGGCCGGGCGCGCTCACCAGGGGTTCGTCACCACGCGCACGAACGTGGCCGAGCAGGCGGCGCAGGCGCAGCTCGCGCAGCTGTCCGGACGCGAGTTCGGACCGGCGGGACTGTCGGCGGCCGCCGCGTCACGAGCCCAGCAAGCTGCGGCGGAGGAGCAGGCTCGGGCGATCGTCAACACCGAGTACAGCCCCGCGGTGATGGACGCCAACCTCGACGATCTGGACTTCACCGCGGCGTACCGGGTGGTCTCCACGTCGGCGCTGGGCGGCCCGGACGGCATCGACATGGCGCGGGTCTGGAACACCGAGGGCATCTCGCGTCCGGCGCCGCCGGCCGCGCCGAACCCCGCCACGCTCGCCGCGCTCACCACCAGCACCGGGGAGGCCGGCGGGGCCGGAGGTGGCGGGACGACGACGAACTCGCCGGGCGCGGGCCGCGATGCCGCCACCGAGCAGGCACTTCTGGCCTCGCGGACGGGCGCAGCCGACGGCGGTGCGACGGCCACCGCCGGTGCAGGACAGGCGGGCGCCGGGCAGTCGGTGGCCGGGCAGCCGGGCGCGGGGCAAGGGGCTGCCGGCAGTGGCGTGAACGCGGCCACCACCCCGGCCGGGGCGCCGATGACGCCGATGACCGGGGCGAACGGCCAGCGCGGCGCGGCAGGCGCCGGCGGCGGGATCCGGGGGATCCGGGGCGGGGCGAACGGGGACGGCCGGGGCCGCGATCGCGGGTTCGGCTCGACCAGTGGCCTGCTCGGCGGTGGCGGCGCCGCCGCGGCCGGGGCGGGTGCCGGTGCATCCCGTATGGGTGGTGCCGGGACATTGGCAGGTTTCGGTGCCGGCGGCGCGGCGGGCCCGGGCGGTGGCGGTCCGGCCGCGGGCGCTCCCGGGGCCGGTCCCGCGCCCGGAGGGACGGCAAGCCCGGGTGCGGGGGCGCTCTCGTCGTCGTCGACTACTACGGCCCAGGCCGGGCGCGCCGGCGCGATGCCGATCGGCGGGATGATGGGCGCGGCCAACGCCGGCCAGAACAGCGACCGGCGCGGTCACACGCCGGCGAGCTACCTGACCAACGCCACCAACACCACCGCCATCATCGGCGAACCCGTCAAGGTCGCCCCGGCCGTGCTCGGGCGCCCGCGAGCCGAAGACCCACCGTCCACAGACGACACCGCCGCCCCCTACCGCGGACGCACCCTCGGCCGCGACTACACCGGCGGAGGCGCGACACGAGACTAGAAGACCGGAACCGCCCTCAGCAGCGCGCCGCGTCGCGGGGAGCAATGAGCCACCGATCCACACAACAGAGACACGGCCCGGACACACCGCCCGCCCAGACTCGACGCCGTACGACCACCCACCGCAGCACGCCTGGAGGCACCCCACCCGTGTCCTACGCCCACCCACCGGCACCCGCACGATGATCGACGCCCGGTCTCCCGCGGCGGGGCACCGAGAGACCCCCGCCACACCGGCCCTGACCTCCCCGGAGGCGGCCGCACACCCGCCCGCACCCTGCCAGGTTCCGCTCAGGATCACCGGGCTAGCCTGGGTGCGACCGGCGCCGAGTCGCCTCGGCGCGCCGCGACCCCCAGATGGACCCCATGCCAGAGCCCAGAACTGCCGCTGCCCGCTCACCGCTGGGCACCGTCACCTCCTTCCTCCGCAACGCCTGGCGCACTCTCACCGCCATGCGCACGGCGCTCATCCTGCTCTTCCTGCTGGCCGTCGCGGCCGTTCCGGGCGCGCTGCTGCCGCAGCGCAGCCTCAACGAGGGCAACGTCAACGAGTACATCGCCGAGAACGGCTGGCTCGGCGAGCTCTACGACCGCCTGCAACTGTTCGACGTGTTCTCCAGCTGGTGGTTCACGGCGATCTACGTCCTGCTGTTCATCTCGCTGGTCGGCTGCCTCACGCCGCGCTCGATCGAGCTGGTCAAGCAGCTGCGCACCCCGCCGCCACTCACGCCGCGCAACCTGTCGCGCCTGCCGCACCACGCCGCCTACCGCACCACGGCCACCCCCGAGCAGGCCGCCGAGCAGATCCGCCGCGAGCTCAAGGGCCGGGTCCGCCGCAACGACGGCGACGGCCGCGTCCCCGGCACCATCGAACTGTCCTCCGAGCGCGGCTACATGCGCGAGGTCGGCAACATCGTCTTCCACTTCGGCCTGCTGGCGCTGCTCATCATGTTCGCGGCGGGCAAGTTCGTCTACGCGGAGGGCATGCGCGTCATCGTCGCCAACGCCGAGTCGCCGGCGTTCTGCAACACCACGCCCAGCGCGTACGACTCGTTCCGCGCCGGCCTGCTCGTCGACGGCACGGACCTCGAGCAGTTCTGCATCAAGGTCGAGGACTTCCGCGCCGACTACCTGCCCAACGGTCAGGCCGAGATGTTCACCTCCAACGTGCGCTACAGCGAAGAGGTCACCACCACGGACCCCGACACGTGGGAGCCGTACGAGATGCGGGTCAACCACCCCTTGCGCATCGGATCGACCCGCGTCTACCTGCAGGGCCACGGTTACGCGCCGACGTTCACGGTGACGTTCCCGAACGGCGAGACACGCACGGACACGCAGCACTGGCAGCCGACCGAGCTGCAGACCTTCTTGTCGTCGGGCATCATGCGCTTCGACCCGCCCGCGGGGATGTACCCGGACCTGGCCGAGCGGCGCACACAGCAGATCGCGATCCAGGGCCTCTTCGCCCCGACCGCCCAGTTCGACGGCACGCTGCTCAGCTCGCGGTTCCCGCGGATGGACGACCCGGCGGTGGCGATCGACGTCCACCGCGGCGACGCCGGCCTCGACACGGGCCGCCCGCAGTCGATCTTCTCCCTCGACTCGGACCTCATCGAGTCGGGCGTCCTCAACCGCGAGGCGCGCGTCAACCTCAGGCCGGGCGAATCCACCACGCTCGCCGACGGCACCGAGGTCCGCTTCGACGGCGCGGAGGAGTTCATCAACATCCAGGTCTCCTCCGACCCCACGCAGATCTGGGTGGGGGTGTCCGCCGCGGTCATGATGGGCGGGCTGGTGTTGAGCCTGATGGTGCGGCGCCGGCGGATCTGGGCGCGGGTGAGTGTCGACGACGACGAGGTCACCCGCGTCGAACTGGGAGGCCTCGCCAAGACGGACCGGTCCGGCTGGGGGAGCGAATTCGACGAGCTCCGCGATCGGCTGGTCGCGGCCTCGGCCGTCACACCCGTCTTGCCGGGTGGGGCCGATAAGGACCACACTTCATCTAGTCGCGGCACCGCCGGCGACGACGTGCGGAAGGACGACACCCGGTGATCACTTGGACCCTCGCGCAGGGACTGCCCGTCGACGAGACCCTGTCGACGTACTCGGACCTCGCCTTCCGGACGGCGTTCGGGATCTACGCCCTGGCGCTCGTCGCGTCGCTGATCTACTACGCGGGCTTCCGCGTCCCCAAGGTCTCGCACCAGCAGCTGGTGGCGGCAGGGCAGGGCGCAGCCGCCGGCGGGTCGGACGTGGGCCTGACGGAGTCGCGGTCGCTCACCGACACCGGCGACGAGAACCGCGCCTCCGAGGGCAACGTGCGGTGGGCGCGGATCGCGCAGCTGTTCATCGTGGTCGCGTTCCTGTTCCACGCCGGGTCGATGATCACGCGCGGCCTGGCGACGGACCGCTTCCCGTTCGGCAACATGTACGAGTTCATCCTCGGCACGACCCTGCTCGCGGTCGGCGCCGGGCTGGTGTTCCTGCGCAAGCCGGCGCTGCAGACGGCGTGGCCGTTCGTGCTGCTGCCGGTGCTGGTGCTGCTGTTCTTCGGCGGGACCAACCTGTACTCGGAGGCCGCGCCCGTGGTGCCGGCGCTGCGCTCGTACTGGCTGCCGATCCACGTCACGATCATCTCGCTGGGCTCGGGCATCTTGCTCATCCCGGGCGTCGTGTCGATCATGTACCTCATCCGCGTGTGGCAGCCGCAGGGCGAGGAGCGGGGCTGGGGCGCGCGGCTGGCGCGTCCGCTGCCCGCCGCCGAGACCCTCGACCGGCTGGCGTACCGCGCCACGGTCATCGGCTTCCCGGTCTTCGGCGTGGGCATCCTGCTCGGCGCCGTGTGGGCGGAGAGCGCGTGGGGCCGCTTCTGGGGCTGGGACCCCAAGGAGACGGTGTCCTTCATCTCCTGGGTGCTCTACGCCGGCTACCTCCACGCCCGGGCGACGTCGGGCTGGGGCCCCAAGAAGGCGGCGTGGATCAACATCGCCGGCTTCGCGGTGCTGGTGTTCAACCTGTTCTTCATCAACATCGTGGTCTCGGGCCTGCACTCCTACGCCGGGCTGAACTAGCCCCTGGCGGGTCTCCGAAGCGTCACGACGTGATCCGCCCACCCGGCGGCCGCGTCGCGGTCGTGGGTGATGGCGAGAACGCCTAGGCCGCGGTCGGCACGCGCACGCAGCACCTGCAGGACCAGGGCGACGCTCTCCGGGTCCAGGTGGGCCGTCGCCTCGTCGGTGAGAAGGTAGAGCGGCTGCTGCGCGAGGGCCCGGGCCAGGCACGCGCGCTGCAGCTGACCGCCGGAGACCTCGCCGGGTCTGCGATCCAGCAGCGACGCCTCCAGCCCGACCTCCCGGGCGAGCGAGTCCACGTCCACGGCGATCCGCCGGCTCCGCCCGGGCAGGGCGATCATCCGCCGCAGCGTGAGTCGCGGGTCCGCCGCGGCCGCCGGGTCCTGGTCGAGCAGCGCGGTGTGTCCGGGCAGGCGCCCCCGCCGCGGTCGGACTTCGCTCGCCACGCCGGCCTCGGTCACGGTCACCGACCCGGAGGTGGGCGCGAGGAGCCCGGCGAGGAGCCGCGCGAGGGTGGTCTTGCCGCTACCCGAGGGGCCGACGAGCGCGGTGATCGTGCCCGCGGCGACGGAGAGGTCGGTCGGGGGCAGCGCCTCCGTGTCGGAGTCGGGGTAGCGGAACGCGGCGCCGGCGGCGACGAGGGTCACGGTGTCACCAGCTCCCCGGCGGGTGCGGTGGCGTCCGCGGGGGCGCGGTTGCCCTGGGAGGGGTCCGCAGGGCACAGGCGCCCTGCCTGCATCGACACGACCTCGTCGGCAGCACCGCTGGCTTCGAGCGCCACCAGGTCATGCGTTGCGAGCAGCACCGCGACACCGGTCTCGTCGGCCAGGCGCCGCAGCTGCCTCAGGACGGCGAGTGCGAGAGCGGGGTCGAGTCCGGCGGTGGGTTCGTCGGCGAGCAGCACCGACGGCCAGGTGCCCAGCGCGACGGCAATGGCCATCCGCCGCAGCTGGCCGCCGGAGAGCTGGTGCGGGTAGCGGTCGGCGAGCGCGGGGTCGACGCCCACCAGTCGGCACAGCGCAGCCACGTCGGTCGGGCCGCCGGCCGGAACGCTGCCGGTGCCGGTCGCGCTGCCGCGTGCTGCCGCGACCGCGATCGACTCCTCCAATTGCCCACGGAGGTGCCGGGTCGGGGTGAACGCATCAGCGGCGGTCTGGGCGACATGGCCGGGCATCCCGCGCCCGCCCACCTCGACCCGCCCCGCCACGACCGAGCCCGGCGCCACGAGCCCGGCGCACGCGTCCAGCAGGCTCGACTTGCCGGCGCCCGACGGGCCGACGATCGCCACGACCCGACCGGGCTCGACGCGCAGGGACACCCCGTCCACCGCGGTCTCCCCGGCGTCCGCGCCGCTGCCCCCATGCCTCAC
Organism: Dietzia maris; assembly: GCF_036287335.1. Classification (NCBI taxonomy): domain Bacteria; kingdom Bacillati; phylum Actinomycetota; class Actinomycetes; order Mycobacteriales; family Dietziaceae; genus Dietzia; species Dietzia maris. The sequence goes on along the minus strand of NZ_CP143053.1, from coordinate 2,842,539 downwards.
CGTGAGACCGTCCACGCGCAGCGCCGCCCGGGTGGTGCGCGCCTCGTCGTCGTCGTCACCGACGGCCGGAACCGACGCCACACGGCCACCGCGACCACCGCCGGCCGACCCCACCCCCCGCCCCGCCCTGCCGGGTCCGAGCAGGGCCACGGCCACGGTCACGGCGATGAGCGCGGCGGTCGGGAACGCCAGCGGCCACCACCGGCCCACCAGCAGGCCGGACTGCGACATCGCGACGAGCGTGCCCAGGCTCGCCCGCTCGGGGGACAGGCCGATCCCCAGGAACGACAGGGTCGACTCGTGCCACACGGCGTGCGGCACCATGAGCACCACGGCGAGCCCCGCCTGACCCGCGACCGCCGGCACCACGTGCCACCGGGCGACCTGCGCCGGGGACGCGCCCGCCGCGCGCGAGGCCGCCACGTACCCCGTGGCCATGACCTTCTGCGCCTCGGCCCGCACGACGCGCGCCACGCCCGGCCAGTGCGTGAGCGCGAGGGCGAGCACGATCGCGGCGAGCGACCCGCGGAACAACGCCACCACCACGACCGTCGCCAGCAGGTGCGGCACGGCGGCGACGGCGTCGGTGACCCGCATCAGCGCCGCGTCGACGCGCCGCCCGCCCGCCGCGGCGGCGGTCCCCACGACCACCCCGAGCAGCCCTGCCATCGCCGCGGACCCGGCGGCCACCGCCAGCGACACCTGCAGCGCCCGCGCGACCAGCACGGACAGGTCGCGGCCGAGGGCGTCGGTCCCCATCGGGTGCGCGGGCGAGGGCGGCAGGTCGGCGGCGAGGTAGTCGGAGGTGGTCATCGCGTCGGGCGCGAGCACCGGCCAGAGCAGCGCGAACACGACGATCGCCGCGAGCATCGCCGCCCCCGCGACGCGGCGGGGCGTCGCCCGGCGGGCGGGCGGGGCCTCACGCATCGATCCGCACCCTCGGGTCGGCGAGCAACAGCAGGCAGTCGGCGAACCACGTGCCGGCGAGCACGGTCAGCGACGCGGCCACGGTCACCGCGGCGAGCAGCGCGAAGTCCGCCCCGAGCGCGGCGTCGACGGTCGCGGCGGCCAGCCCGGGCCACGCGAACACGGTCTCCACGACGAGCGAGCCCACCATCACCTCGGGCACGCGGGCGCCGACCAACGCGATGAGCGGCGCCCACGCCACCGGTGCGACGTGCCTGGTCAGGACGGTCCACTCGGCCAGGCCGCGGACGCGCGCCTCGGCGACCGGCGGGGAGTCGGCGGCCTCGGTGACCGCGCGCCGGAACGCGAGCAGCAACCACGGCACCTGCCCTGCCGCCAGCACGCACGCCGGCAGCAGCCCGTACCGCAGCGCCCCGCCGACGGTGGCGGCCTCGCCGGGCGGGGCGACGCCGGCCACCGGCAGCCACCGCAGCGCCACCGCGAACACCGCGACCGAGCCGAGCGCCAGCGCGAACGTCGGCACCGAGCTCAGCGCCACCGCGACCCCGGCCAGGGCGCGGTCCACCGCCCCGTGGGGGCGCCACGCCGCGACGAGACCGGAGATGACGACGACGACGAGCGCGATCCCCACCCCCGCCGCCGACAGTCCCACGGTCCACGGGATCCGCTCGGCGAGCACCTCCGCGACGGGTTGGCGGTAGGTGGGGGAATAGCCGCCGTCGCCGGTCGCGAGTCCCGCGATCCACCGGCCCCAGGCCTGCCACCAGGGCAGATCGGTGCCCAGGGCGGAGGCGGCGGCGGAGCGGTCGGCGTGGGTCATCCGCTCGTAGCCGGAGCCGAAGTGGGCGGTCAGCGGGTTGAGCGGCGAGGCGCCGGCCAGGGCGAACGCGGCGAGCGTCACGGCGAACACCACCACCGGCGCCGCCAGCGCGCGGCGGGCGGTGAGGCGGGTGAGCTCGGCCCGGCGCTCGCGCAGGCGGCGGGTCACGGGCGGGCCGTCCAGCGGTGGATCGCCCACCACGGGCCCCAGGTCGCGCCGTGGGCGTGCGGTTCGAGGATCGGTACGGGGCCGGTGTGGCCGCTGTCGCGGACGAGGTAGGTGTGTTCGAGCGTGACGAGGAACAGGTGGCCGGGGTCCTGGTCGTAGGCCCGCTGGGCGCGGCGGTAGAGGCGGGTCCGCTCGGCCGGGTCGGCGGTGTGGCGGGCGGCGTCGAGGGCACGGTCGACGTCCGGATTCGCGTAGCCGCCGGGGTTGTCCAGCGGTCCGGAGGTGCTGGTCGGCGAGTGCAGGGCGCGGTGGGCCTGCGTGTCGACGGTGAAGGGGTTGTCGCCGCCACCGAGCAGGACGGCGACCTCCCCGGAGCGGGCCTCGATCTCGTCCCATGTCGCGCCCCACAGCTCGACGGACACGCCCAGCCCGCGCAGCTGATCGGCGACCGCCGAGGCGAGCTCGCGGCGCAGGGAGTCGGCGGCGGGGTAGGCGAGGACGAACTCGGCGCGGGCGGGGCCTCCCGCGGGGCGGGTGAGCACCCCGTCCGGCCCGGGCCGCCACCCGGCGGCGGCGAGCAGTTCGCGGGCCTCGGCTTGCCGGGCGGTGGCTGCGCCCGGCTCGTGCTCGGGGTACGCGTCGGTGATCGGCGAGAACGTGGGCCGCCCGTGGCCGGCGAGGACGTGCTGGACCAGCGCCTCGCGGTCGATGGCGCGGGCCAGCGCGCGGCGCACGGCCGGGTCGCCGGCGAACGGGTGGGACATCGGCAGCGCGACGGCCCGCCAGTCGGCCGAGTTGACCGACACCAGCTCCGTGCCGTCGCGGCCGGCGAGGCCGGAGGCGAGGGTCGGCGGCAGGACGGTGCCGTCGACCTCCCCGGTGAGGACCATCTGGGCGCGGGCGTTCTCGTCCGGCACCGACTTCAGGACGAGGGTGTCGACCTCGGGCGCGCCGTCGCGGTGGTCGGGGTTCGCCGTCAGCACCGCCTCCCCGGGCGTCAGTCGCTCCAGCCGGTACGGCCCGGTGCCGACGGGGTCGGTGTTGAGCGACGACGCCGCGGCCGGTCCGGGCGCGAGCCGCTCGGAGGGGGCGATGCCCAGCAGGAGCCGCGCGGGCATGCCCGGGTCGGGGGCGTCGAGCCGGAACCGCACGGTGAGCGGGTCCGGGGTCTCGACCCCCGCGATGGAGGCGTAGTCCGAGGCGATGGGCGAGCCCGAGGCCGGGTCGACGACCGCGCGGTAGGTAGCGGCGACGTCGCCCGAGTCCAGGGCGCTGCCATCGTGGAACCGCACACCCTCGCGGAGGCGGACGGTCCAGGTCAGGCCGTCCGCGCCGACCTCGGGCTCGGCCGCAGCCAGGGCCGGCACGAGATCCGGCAGGTGTTCGTCGTCGGCGGCGTCGGGACGCAGCAGGCCTTCGTACAGCGGGGAGACTCCGGTGGAGCCGTACCCGGAGACCGGGTTGAACTCGCCCAGCGGTGTGGAATCGGCCAGGACGACGCGGTCGCCGGCGCCGGTACCGAGGCCGCCGCCGGCCGTGCTGCCCGGCCCACCCGCCCCGCCGGCCGTGGGCATCGCGCAGCCCGACGCGAGCACGGCCAGTGCGACGGCGGCGCCGACGGCAGCGTAGAACGGTCTCAAGAGCAGCTCCTGCCTGCGAGAGATACGTGTCCGCCCGGATACATACTGCGGTGAGCGTAGAGGCGGAATGTGTCGCCGCTGTTACGGAGGAATCGATGGACGTCGACGACTGGGCCGCGCGGTTCGACCTCCTCGCCGACCCCACCCGGCTCGGACTCCTCGCGCACATGCACCACGCCGGGCCGGGCGTCGCGACGGTGTCCGACCTGGCGGAGGCGGTGGGTATCACCCGCAACGCGGCGTCCCAGGCGCTGCGGATCCTGCGGGAGCAGGGTTGGGTGTCCGCGACCCGGGACGAGACCGACGGCCGGATCGTGCGCTACACCCTCGTCGACGACACCGTGCACCGGATCCTGCACCTCATGGGCGCGCGGCACGACTGAGCACCCGCACACGCGCGCGGCCCCCGCCGGAGAGACGTCCTCCGGCAGGGGCTGCGTTGTGGGGTCGCGATGCGGGTCCTGGTGTGGGGCCGGCTCAGCCGTGCGCCACGCCACCGTCGACGCGGACGCTGGGCTCGAGCTCGGCGTCGGTGGGCAGGGGCGCGGTCTGCGGCCGCGAGCGCTCGAGGAGGTAGAACGCCAGGGCGCCCACGCCGCAGGAGACGAACCACGAGAAGTCGCCGAGGTGGCCCATCGCGGGGATCAGCACGAAGCACATGCCGACGACGGCGCCGATCACGGTGGCCGCCACCGCGTTGGTGTTGAAGCCGCCGGTGTACCAGTACTTCCCGGTGGGCGCGGAGGAGTAGAGGTCGTCGACCTTCACCCGCTGTTTCGCGGCGTAGTAGTAGAAGGTGATCAGCACGCCGAACAGCGGGCCGATGAAGCAGGCCAGGATGCCGAGCGTGTACTTGATGACGTCGGCGGAGTCGTACAGGTTCCACGGCGTGAGCAGGAGCGAGCCGACGGCGGCGATCATGCCGCCCGTGCGCCAGCTGATCCTGGTGGGGGCGACCTGCGAGAAGTCGAAGGCCGGGGCGATGAAGTTGGCCACGATGTTGATGCCGATGGTCGCGATGATCACCGTGAGCGCGCCGAGGACGACGGCCGTGGTGCTGTCGATGGCCTCGATCGTCTGGACGGGGTCGGTGATGATCTGCCCGTAGACCGGCAGCGTCGCGGCGGCGGTCACCACGACCAGGGCCGAGAAGAACAGGATGTTGACCGGCAGGCCCAGGAAGTTGCCCCGCTTGACGGCCGCGTACGACTCGCCGTAGCGGGAGATGTCGCCGAAGTTCAGGCTGGGGCCGGAGAAGTAGGACACCATGATCGCGATCGCGGCGAAGAAGGCGAACACCGCCTGGCCGCCGGTGAGCGGCTCGCTGCCGAGCGAGAAGTCCAGGGCGCCGAAGCCGCCGGCCTTGACCACCAGGTAGCCGGCCAGCGCGAACATCACCACGTAGACGGCGGGCCCGGCCACGTCGATGAAGCGGCGGATGGCCGCCATGCCGCGCCAGAACACCACGATCTGCAGGCCCCACATGATGAAGAACGCGAGATACCCCACCGGGTGAAGGCCCAGGAACGAGTGCTGGGATTCATCGGCGTACTCGGCCATCGACGGCCACAGCTTGAGGATGAGCATGACCAGCACCTGCGAGGCGAGGAACGTCTGGATGCCGTACCAGGCCACGGCGATGACGCCTCGGATGAGAGCGGGGATGTTGGCGCCCTTGATGCCGAACGCCGCGCGGCAGATCACCGGGAACGGGACGCTGGTGACCTGACTCGGTTTGGCGATGAGATTGACGGCCAGGTTCACGAACAGGATCGCGATGACGATCGCCACGAACACCTGCCACGAGGCCAGACCCATGGCGAACAACGACGTGGCGGTGACATAGCCGCCGACCGAGTGCACGTCCGACATCCAGAACGCGAAGATGTTGTACGCCTTCCACCGCTGCTGCTTCAGCGGCGCCAGCTCCTCGTTGACCAGGAGGGGGTCGTAGGAGCCGTACGGCGACGCGGGCGCCGGCGGCGAGCTCGGCGCGGCGGTCACACCTGCCGCCTGGGGCGGGGTGTCGGGGGCGATGGTCATCGGTTCCTCCGGAGTAGGGCCCGCGGGAGGCGAGCGCGCACGGTGGCGGTGGGGGGTATACCCGTCGGTCCGATCGAGCCGCCGAGCCCGGGGAATTCTCGCCGATACATCGCCGTAACGATCGATTGGTATACCTGAATGCCATGACCGAGAGTGAGCGTGCGTGATGACCGACCCGTCAGCGTCAGGTAAAGAACCCGTTAATCCCACCGGCAGCGTGGCCGCCGCGGCCGAGCCCTCGTCCGCGGGATCCGACACATCGGCCGAGGTCAACCTGGTCGATCGCGTCTACGCCCGACTGCGCGCCGACATCATCGAGGCGCGCATCGACGCGGGGACGCCGCTGCGCGAGCGCGACCTCGCCGAGCGGCTGGAGGTCTCGCGCGTGCCCGTCCGAGAGGCCCTGCCCCGCCTGGAGGCCGGCGGGTTCGTGCGGATCGAGCCACGCCGTCCGGCTGTTGTCACCCACGTGTCGTTCGACGACCTCGACGAACTCTTCGAGCTGCGCGGACCCATCGAGGCGACGGTCGCCCGGCTCGCCGCGGCCCGGGTTGCCGAGGGCGCGGATCCCGCGGCGCTGCTGGCTCTGCTTGCCGACGCCCGGTCCGCGCTGGACGGCGAGGCCACCGGCGACGCCCACCGCCACTTCATGTGCTGCAACGGGCTGCTCCACGCCGAGATCGTGGCTCTGGCCGGCAACCCGCTGCTCGAGCGGGTGATGGCGCCGCTCGCCGACCGCACCGACCGGCTCAACGGCGTGAGCCAGCACCACGACCGCGAGAGCCGGCACGAGGAGCACGTCCTCCTGGTGGAGGCCGTCACGACCGGCAACGCCGAGCTCGCGGGCTCGTGCGCGATCGTGCACATCGAGCGGGAGCGACGCCGGGCCATGTCCGCGCTGCCCTCCCATCCCCACTTCGCGGGCCGGTGATCGCCGTGGACACCGTGAGACTGCTCGTGGTCAACGTCAACACCTCCGAGGCCATGACGGCCGAGATCGCCCGGGCCGCCCGAGCCGCGGCGTCGCCGGGCACCGAGATCGTGCCGCTCACCCCCGACTTCGGGCCGGCCTCGGTGGAGGGGAACTACGAATCCCACCTCGCCGCGGTGGCCGTGTGCGAGCGCGTCGCCCGGTACGACCAGCCGTACGACGGCGTGGTGCTGGCCGGCTACGGCGACCACGGCCGCGAGGCGCTGCAGGAGATCTGCCCGGCGCCGGTCGTCGACATCACCGAGGCCTCAGCGATGACGGCCATGCTGCTCGGCCACCGCTACGGCGTGGTCACCACCCTCGACCGCACCGTCCCGCTGATCCACGACCGCCTGCTCACCGCCGGCCTGCTCGCCCGGTGCGCGGGCATCCGGGCCGCCGACGTCCCCGTCCTGGCGCTCGAGGACGATCCGGCGGGCAGCCTGGACCCGATCGTCGATCAGGCCCGGCTGCTGCTCGAGCACGACCGCGCCGAGGTGATCTGCCTGGGCTGCGGCGGCATGGCGGGCCTGGCCGAGCGCATCGCCGACGAACTGTCGGTCCCGGTGGTCGACGGGATCGCGGCCGCCGTGGCGCACGCCGAGTCGCTGGTCCGACTGGGCCTGGGGACCTCCCGCGTGCGGACGTTCGCGCGGCCTCTGCCCAAGCGAGTGACGTTCCCGTCGGGCGCGCCGACGGAGGTCCGCGCATGACCGGGCCGGCGGGACCGGACGCCCTGGTGGGGCGACTGTGCGCTGACGCCGACGCGGCACTGGCGACCGCCGACGCCGAACAGGCCGCGCTCTTCCCCGGCCGGGCCGCCACCCGGGAGCCCGTGCACACCCTGTACCTGCCCGCCGACCGCGTCGGCGCCGGCGTGGTGGCCCAGACGGGGGCGGCCGCGCTCGCGGCGTTCGACGAGCACCTGCCGGACCCCGGTGCCCTGCGGAGGGTGTTCAGGGCATGCCTGGTCAGCGGTGGTGCGGAGGGCCAGACAGAGTCCTCGGAGCTCCACGCACTGGTCCGGGCCAAGCTCGAGCGGGAGCCGATCGAGGACCTGCGCATCGACTTCGAGGACGGCTTCACCCAGCGCGGCATACCCGCCGTGCTGCGGGACTGCGACGAGGACGCGCACGTGGACCGGGTGCTCGCCGAGGTGGTGACCCGGCCCGGCGACGCCCTGCCGCCGTTCTGGGGACTGCGCTTCGGCTCCTTCGACCCGACCACCCGGCGCCGGGGAATCCGGACCTTCGTCCGGGTGGTCGAGGGTCTCGCCGCCGCGCCGGACCGCGACTCCCTGCTGGCCGGGTTCCGGCCCACACTGCCCAAGGTCACCGCCGTCGAGCAGGTGCGCGTGATGGTCGCGCTGTGCCGCGAACTCGAGACCGAGTACGGCCTGGCCGAGCGCGCCCTGCGGTTCGAGATCCAGATCGAGACCCCGCAGTCGATCTGCGGTCCCGACGGCACGGCGCTGGTCGCGAGGCTCGTCCATGCCGCGGACGGCCGCTGCTCGGGGCTGCACTACGGCACCTACGACTACTCGGCCTCCCTCGGCATCGCGGCCGAGTACCAGGCCATGGATCACCCGGCCGCCGACCACGCCAAGGCTGTCATGCAGGTCGCCGCCGCCGGGACCGGCGTGGCGCTGTCCGACGGGTCGACCAACCGCCTGCCGGTCGGCGACACCGACGCCGTCCACGCGGGCTGGCGCCTGCACGCCGGGTTGATCGACCGCTCCCTGCGCCGCGGCTTCTACCAGGGCTGGGACCTGCATCCCGCCCAGCTCGTCTCCCGCTACGTCGCCACCTACGCGTTCTACCGGCGCTCCGTGCCCAGCGCGTGCGCGCGGCTCGCCGCGTACCTCGGCACCGGCCCCGACGCCGGCTACCTCGACGAACCGGCCACCGCCCGCGCGCTCGCCGCGTTCTGCCTACGCGCCCTCGACTGCGGTGCCGTCACCGCCGACGAGATCACCACCCGCGCCGGACTAGGCCGGGACGACCTGGCCACCCTGACCCGACCGGGAGCCCGACCACAGGAGAGCAGATGACCCACCCCGACCTCGTGATCCGGGCGCCCCGAGCGATCGTCGACGGCGCGGAGACATCCGCCCTCGTCGTCGTCGCCGACGGCACCATCACCACCGTCGACACCGCGCCGGGCGCCCTCGACCGGCCACCCACCGGCGCCCGGACGGTGACCCTGCCCGGCGACGCCGTCCTCCTGCCCGGCCTGGTCGACACGCACGTGCACGTCAACGAACCCGGCCGCACCGACTGGGAGGGCTTCGCCAGCGCCACCCGCGCCGCGGCGTGCGGCGGCGTGACCACCCTCATCGACATGCCGCTCAACTCCAGCCCCGTCACCACCAGCCCCGCCGCGCTCGACGCCAAACTCGCCAGCACGCCCGGGAAACTACACGTCGACGCCGGATTCTGGGGCGGCGCGGTGCCGGAGAACCTCGGCCGGCTGCGTGAGCTGTGGGACCGCGGCGTGTTCGGGTTCAAATGCTTCCTGCTGCACTCGGGCATCGACGAGTTCCCGCCCCTGGGCCCCGCGCAGATGGAGGCGGCGATGGCCGAGATCGCGGCGTTCGGCGGGCTGCTCATCGTCCACGCCGAGGACGCCGGCACCATCGACGCGCAGACGCCACCGTCGGGTCCCGCGTACGCCGGGTTTCTCGCTTCGCGGCCCGTCGACGCCGAGGTGCGCGCGATCGCGCAGGTCATCGACGGCGTCCGCCGCACCGGGTGCCGCGCTCACATCCTGCACCTGTCCGCCGCAGCTGCGCTGCCGCTCATCCGCGACGCCAAGGCCGAGGGGCTGCCGCTGACCGCGGAGACGTGCCCGCACTACCTGTCGCTGTTCTCCGAGGAGATCCAGCCCGGCGCCACCCACTACAAGTGTTGCCCGCCGATCCGCGAGGCCGGTAACCGCGAGGCGCTGTGGGAGGGGCTGCGCGACGGGACGATCGACCTGGTCGTGTCCGACCACTCGCCATGCGTGCCCGAGCTCAAGCGCTTCGACACCGGCGACTTCGGGCAGGCGTGGGGAGGCATCGCCTCCGTGCAGTTGGGGCTGCCGATCATCTGGTCCGAGGCGCGCCGACGGGGGATGGGCCTCGCCGACGTGGTGCGGTGGATGGCCTCGGCGCCCGCCGCGTTCGCGGGCCTGTCCGACCGGGGTGCGATCCGCCCCGGCGCCCGCGCCGACCTGGTGGTCCTCGCGCCCGACGACGCGTTCGTCGTGCTGCCCGAGCGGCTCCAACACAAGAACCCCGTCACCGCCTACGCCGAACGGGCCCTGGCCGGCGTCGTGCGCGAGGTCTACCTGGCCGGCCGGCGCGTGGACCTCGACCAGCCCGCCGCCGGTCGACTCGTCATCAGGCCCGGCGCCCCGGAACTCAGTCCCGCCACCCCGCCCGCCCGAACGGAGATCCCCGCATGACCGCCGCCTCACCCCCCACGCCCGCCTTCCTCGCCCTCCCGGACCTGGCCTCGCGTGCCCTGGCCGGCGCGGTCGTGCACGCCGACGACGAGTTCTTCGCCGAGAAGGAGAACCTGATCCTGCCCGGCGAGCCCCTGTTCGACCCGACCCTGTTCGGGCACAAGGGCAAGGTGTACGACGGGTGGGAGACGCGGCGGCGGCGCACGCCGGGGGAGGACGCGGCGATCATCCGGCTCGGCGTCCCGGGCGTGATCCGGGGTTTCGTGGTGGACACCGCCTTCTTCCGCGGCAACTACCCGCCGCAGGTCGCGCTGGACGGGGGGTGGATCGACGGCTACCCGGATCCCGGGCAGCTCGCCGCGGCGCCGTGGCGGCCGCTGGTCGACCCGTCGGCCGCCCAGGGGGACACCCGGAACCAGTACGCGGTCGCCGACGAGGACCCCGTCACGCACGTGCGGCTGCGGATGATCCCCGACGGCGGAATCGCGCGGCTGCGCGTCCACGGTGAACCGACCCCCGACCCCCGCTTCCTCGCCGGCACGATCGACCTCGCGGCAGCGGAGAACGGCGGCCGGGTCGTGGACTGCTCGGATCTGTTCTATTCGTCGCCGGCCAACATCATCGCGCCCGGCCGCTCCCGCCACATGGGCGAGGGCTGGGAGAACGCCCGCCGCCGCGACGACGGCAACGATCACGTCACCCTGGCCTTGACCGGCCCGGGCACGGTCGACCACGTGGAGATCGACACCTCCTACTACATCGGTAACGCCCCCGGATCGGCGTCCCTGCACGGCATCCGCACGACCGAGGACCTCGAGCGACCCGAGGCGTGGGTCGAGCTCGTGCCCCGAACCCCGTTGCAGCCGGACACCCGTCACCGGTTCCTCGTGCTTCACACCGAACCGGTGCGGTTCGTCCGCCTCGACGTCTTCCCCGACGGCGGCATCGCCCGCCTGCGCGTGCACGGCCGGCTCACCCGGGACGCGCTCGAGGCGATGGCGGCGCGGTTGCTCAGGAACTGACCCGCGCCCACCCGCCGTAACAGCCCGCGCCCCCGCGCGAAACACCGCGGCAACCCGGCCGCGCCACGATGAGCGCATGGAGCGCGTCCTCGAGACCTTGAGCAGATGGCGGGCCGAGGGCGTGCCGTGCGCCCTGGCCCGTGTCGTGGCCACGGGCGGGTCGGCTCCGCTCGCGCCCGGCACGGCGATGGTCGTCGCCGCGACCGGCGCGGTGGCGGGCGGGGTGTCCGGGGGCTGCGTCGACGGTGCCGTGTTCACGCTGTGCCAGCAGGTCCTCGACGACGGGCGCCCGGTCACCACGGTGTTCGGTCCCGACGGTGACGAGCTCCTCGGCGTCGGCCCCACCTGCGGTGGGAACCTGGAGGTGTTCGTCGAACTCCTCCCGCCGCGCGCCGGCCAGGGCTCGCGCGCGGCCCACCCCGTCGACGTGCTCGCGCGCGCCGTGGGGGAGGGCCGGCCCGCGGTCGCGGCGACCGTCCTCGACGGCCCCCGCGCCGGTGAGTGGGCGGTCCGTGCCCCCGGCGGTGACGGCGACAGGGATGACGACAGGGACGACGACGAGGTGCCGCCGTGGGCGCGCGGGCCGATGGCGGCGGCGGACGCCGGGTCCGCGGAACCGGCGGTGGTGCCTGCCGAGATCGCCGGGCGGGCGAGTCGCGTGTTCGTGCACCCGCTCGTGGCCCCGCGGTTGCTGGTGTTCGGCGCGACCGCGTTCGCCGAGGCGCTGGTCCCACTGGGGGCGGGGCTGGGATACCGGGTGACGGTGTGCGATGCGAGGCCGGTTTTCGCCGCGGCCGGGCGGTTCCCCGCCGCGGAACAGGTCGTCCGGTGCTGGCCGGACGAGTTCCTGCGGCGGACCCCGGTGGACGCCACCACGGCGATCTGCGTCCTGACGCACGACCCGAAGTTCGACATCCCGCTGCTGCTCGCGGCCCTGAACACCGCCGCTGGGTACGTGGGTGCGATGGGCAGCAGACGGACCCACGCCGAGCGGGTCGCGCGGCTCTCCGAGCTCGGCGTGAGTGAGGCCGAGTTGAGCCGACTCTCCGCGCCGATCGGTCTCGACCTCGGCGCCCGTACTGCTGCCGAGACCGCCCTGTCGATCGCCGCCGAGTTGGTGGCCCACCGCAGGAGCGGCACCGGCGCGCGACTGGTGGAGATGGACACGTCGATCCACCGTCGCGCGCCGAGTTCTGCTGTCCCGGCGCCTGACCCGCCGTCGCCGCCGTCGCCGCCGTCGCCCCCTGCCTTCGACCGACACCACCGACGCACTTCCGGGAGGAAACACATGACCACTGACCAGACCGTCCCCGACCAGACTCTCGGCCGGACCGTCCCCGACCAGACCGTCCCCGACCAGACCGCCTTCCACGTACCGATCGTGGACCTGACGCCGTACGTCGCCACCGGGTCTGACGAGGGGGCCGCCGAGGGGACCGCCGACGATCGAACCCGCGTCGCCCGCGAGATCGACGAGGCGTGCTCGACGGTCGGATTCATCCAGATCGTCGGTCACGGCATCCCACCGGAGGTGATCGACGGACTGGCGGGCGCCATCGACGACTTCTTCGCCTTGCCGCTGGAGACGAAGAAGGCCTACCGCGTGGCCGGCGCCAACCGCGGGTACAGCCCGCCGAAGAGCGAATCCCTCAGTCTCAGCCTGGGGGTGGAGTCCGCCGACCGGATGAACGACTTCTTCGAGGCGTTCAACGTCGGTGTGGAGGCTCGCTCGTTTACCGGACTGAGGCTGTCGGAGGACGACTACGGCATCAACGTCTGGCCCGAGGTAGCGCACTTCCGCGAACGCGTCGAGACCTACTTCAGCGAGGCGTCCCGCGTCGCGCGCGTGCTCACGCGGGTCTTCGCCGATGCCCTGGGCCAGCCGCCGGAGCTGTTCGACCGGCTCACCGACCATTCGATCGACGTCCTCCGCATGGTCAATTATGCCCTCGACGAGGGGCCGGTCACCCTCGACGGCGACCTCCGCGGGATGGGCGAGCACACCGACTTCGGCCTCGTCACCGTCCTCTGGGCCGACAGGGTCGCGGGCCTGCAGGTTCTCGGCCCCGGCGGGGTCTGGCATGACGTGCAGCCCGTCGAGGGCGGCCTGCTGGTCAATCTCGGGGACCTCACCGCCCGCCTCACCAACGACCGGTGGATGTCGACCCTGCACCGCGTCGCCCCGCCCGTCGTCGACGGCCGGATCATGCGCCGCCGCTCGGCCGCGTTCTTCCACGACGGGAACGTCGACGCCGTCGTAGAGACCCTGCCCGAGTTCGCCGGCCCGGGCGGGGACGCCTACGACCCCGTCACGGTCCGAGACCACATCGCCGCGAAGCTCGCCGGCTCCCGTCACGGCAAGGCCAACACCGCGGCGGTCCGAGAGGCAGCCAGAGTCCGCGCGGCAGCGCACCCACCCCTCTCCGCGGCCCCGGCCGTCCACGGGCCGTCGGCTGGGCGGTGACCACCGCCGCCACACCGGCCTCACGGCGCCGTAACACCACCGAAAAGCGGCGCTGCCAGACTCAGGATCGACACCGCGACGGTGCGGTCGGCCCCGCCGACCCGGCCGGCGGGGCGACCGACGCCCCGACGGACGAGTCATTCGTCAGGCAGCGGCGCGGAGTCCGCCCGGGCGCAGGATCCGGGCACGCCCGGAAGCCCCGGGCCAGACGCCACAGGAGATGTCCATGACCTCCGTGATCTCCGAGATCCCCCAGCTCGACCACGCGACCGGGTCCCGTCGCCTGCCCGACGCCGACGCCCGACTGGCGCGGCTCGCCGCGCGCGTGCGCGAGGACATCGAGACCACCAGCCACGTCCGCGACTGGATCCCCCGCGACGACAGCTCGCCCGACCTGGACGTCCTCGTCATCGGCGGCGGTCAGGCCGGGCTGGGAACCGCGTTCGCGCTGGGGCGCCAACGCATCGACCGCGTCCTCGTGGTGGACGACGGCCCGGCGGACCGCGTGGGCTGCTGGGATCGCTACGCCCGCATGCACACTCTGCGGAGCCCCAAGCACATGCGCGGCATCGAGTTCGACGTCCCGTCGCTGCACGTCCGCCGGTGGTTCGAGGCCGTCTACGGCGAGGAGGCGTGGGCGGAGATCGACCTCGTGCCGCGGCTGGACTGGAACGACTACCTGCGGTGGTATCGCGACATCACCGGCCTCACGGTTCGCCACCACACTCGGGTGACCGCCGTACACCGGCCCACGACGCCGGACGGCCCCTTCACCGTGGAGCTGACGGGCGCTGGCACGGGCGGCAATGCGGCCGGCACGTCGGTGACCGCGCGGCGGATCGTCTTCTCGCTCGGGTTGGCCGGCGGCGGCGGGCAGCGCGTGCCGGGTGTCGTCCGGTCGCTGCCACGCGAGCGGTGGTTCCACACCGAGGATCCGATCGACTTCGACGCCCTGCGCGGCCTGCGGGTGGCCGTCCTCGGTGGCGGGGCCTCGGGATTCGACAACGCTGCCACCGCGCTGGACCACGGTGCCGCGCGTGCGGACGTGTTCCTGCGCCGCGAGACCGTCCCCGGCTCCAACCCCTTGCGTTGGATGGAGTTCCCCGGGATGCAGGAACGCTTCTACGACCTGGACGACCGGGCCAAGTGGGACTTCACCCTCCTCAGCGGCGGTCTGCCGCAGCCGCCCACCCAGCACACGGTGTGGCGCTGCTTCGCCCACCCCGACTTCGCCCTGCACACCGGCTGCGGGTGGGACGGCGTCGAGGTGGTCGACGACGGCGCGGGCGGGAGCGAGCTTGCGATCGACACCCACGCCGGCCGTGTCCGTGCCGACGTCGTGATCAGCGCCACCGGATACGAGGTCGACCTGCGGCGTCGCCCGGAACTGTCCGAGTTCGTCGACGACATCGCGCTGTGGGCGGACGTCCACGACTTCGCCGCGGACCACCCCGCGGGCCGCAGCCCCTACCTCGGGCCGGGTTTCGAGTTCACCGAGCGACACCCGGGGACCGCGCCGTGGATCACGCGGCTGCACCACTTCTCCACCGGCGCACGCACCTCGATGGGGGTCACCGGCAACCAACTCTCGGGGATCTACGGCGGGATCAGCCGGATCGCGGGGACCGTCACGACGGCGATCACCCGGGAGAACTGGGGTCGCCTGGCCTCCTCCTTCGCCGACTTCGAGTTCCGCGAGGTGCACACGGTCGGCCCGCACGGCCCCGCGGACGGACCGTATCCCACCCGGCCGAGGTACTGACATCGCGATGGCCTCAGAAGGGTGGCGGGACATCGTCGACCGGTCCGGGTGGTCTAATCTCGGGCTCCCGACGAGGACGCTGTCGTTCGGTCTCGGCCATCGCGCGGAACCGGCGGCGGTCAGCAGCGCGCCGGTGCCGCAGGTGCGGCCGCCGCCGCGCGATCGCTGAACCGCTGCCGGTCCGGCCCGCTTCGGCGGCCTCCTGCTGTCGGTGACTGGACTCGGAATGCCGCGGCGCGGCGAGACCCGCCAGTGGCCCGGTGGGCTGACTCGCGACGCGGGTGCCGGGGTCCGGGTCCGGATGGTTCGGCCCGTGCATCCAGATGTAGGTGCCGTCCACGTCTCGGTAGTACGCCCAGATGCCGTCGGTCTTGAGTCGGTGATGGCATCGGCACAGTGATCCCAGGTCATCGGATGTCGTGTGGCCACCCCGGTCTGGATCGTCGTGGTCGAACGGGATGATGTGATCGAGGTCCGATTTCTCGGCGGGCGTCTGACATCCGGGGAAGACGCAGGTGCCGTCGCGCCCCCGACAGAAACGTGCGAGGGCTTCCGAGGGGGTGTATCGGAGGGCGGCGTCGGAGTCGGGGTCGGCCAGGTCCGCGAGGAAATCGATCCTGCGGCGGGCGCTGCGCTCGAGTTCGTCGGCGGTGTGGCCGGTGACGGGGCCGTATCCAGCCAGCGTCACGCCGCGGTTGTCCGGGGTGCCGTCGTCGTAGGCGTTGATGATCACGCGCCGTGCGGCGGTGCGGGCCTCTGGGTCGGTGGGATGCTCGCCGTCGGGATCGGGCAGACAGGCCCACCCGCGGCTGAGGGCCAGCAACCCGGCGGCACGGAGTTGCCCGATCGACCGTGGATCGTCCTTCGAGGCGGTCCGGGCGATGGCCTCGATACGGTCCGCGATCTCCACAGCCGATTCCGCGGTGAGAGTGGCGGAGATGAGTGCCCGGTCGTCGGCCAGCGGGATCATCTCCACGTCCTCGTCCTGCCGCGCCTGGCGGGCCCGGGCGTCGGCCCCCACCGGATCGCAGGCCCGGACCGTCTTTCCGAGCATCTTGCGCAGGGGCCCGGGCCGGGGCGGATGGGTGCGGCGTCTCGTGGGGGCCAGCCCCTCGCTAATCCTCCGGTCGAGCTCCGGCATCAGGTGGTCGGCGACCATCGCCGTCTCCTCGGCGATGGTGTGGGCTGCGAGGAGCCCGATCCACCCGGTCGCCACCAGCGCCGCGGTGCGGGGGAGCCGTTCGGTGAGCTCGACGGCAGTGGTGACGAGCCTGGTCGCCCGGTGGCGAGACATACCCATCGAGACGCCGAGCATGGAGGCCGCAGTTTCCCAGGGATCGCGGTACCGGTCTCGATCGCCCGCGAGTTGCACGCAGTCGTAGGCGAAGGCGAGCGAGCGGCCCTCGGCGGCGTTGATGACTCGTTGCGCCAGGTAGCCGTGTCGCTGGTTGACGTCCCACTCGCTGAAGGCGTCGGGCACGATGACCTCCAACTCGGGCCCGGTCGCGGTGCGGAACCCCGGTGGAGGAAAGGGCGGGTCCCCGGTGTCCTCGGGCCCGGGATGGACTGCGGGGCTCTCCTCGCCGGCTCGGCTCGGTCGGTCCCGGTGCTGTCCCTCTGACTCGGACGCGCGCGTGTCTTTCGTAGCCATGATTCGACACTATGTTCGAGGTACGACATCGTCTGGCGGCATCGGCCGGAGCGGGCTCGACCGGACCCTGTCGGACGGACCGCCGAAATGGCGCGTGCGTGCGCTGACCTGCGGTGCCCTGCGGACGCCGCGCAGGGCACCCCAGGTCAGAATGTCGCCGAGGTTTCCCGGCGGGTGGCGCGGCAGGGGAGGGCCGTGTCGCGACCACTCGGTAGGTGCGTCGGCGGATGGGGGCATGCCGCAGCCCTGCCCAAGGGTCCGACCTGGGGTGCCCTGCTCGCGGTGTGCAGGGCACCCCAGGTCGCGGCCTCGGGCGACCGGGCGACCCCGAGCGCCTGGGGTGGTGAGGCATGCGGCCGGACCGGTGCCCTCAGCCGGGCCTGGCCACGATGAGGCAGGCCTGCTCGCCCTGGGGGACATACCAGCGGTGGGGCAGGGTGCCGTCGTAACGGGCCACGTCGCCGACGTCGAGTCGGCTCGTCGCGCCGCCGACGTCGAGCAGGATGGTGCCGCGGGTGACGTAGAGCCACTCGTCGCCGGGGTGCTCGAAGAACCGGCCGGGGACGTGGTTGGTTTCGACGAACTCGAGGAACTGGGTACCGTTCGGGCCGCCGGGGAGGAGGCGGGTGTGTCCGCCGACGGTGCCTTCCGAGCGGGTGAGCACAGCCCCCTCTGTGGCGCGACGAATGTCCACGCCGCGATCGGGGGAGCCGGGGCCCGCTGCGGGGTCAGTGGTGGAGCTGACCGCTTCCAACAAGTGGGCCTGCGTGGTGCCGAGTGCGTGGGCCAAGCCCTCGAGCGTGGCCATGCTCGGGGCGGCCTTGCCCCGCTCGATCTGGCTCAGGAACGGCTGCGAGATCCCGGCTTGACCCGCTACCTCGACGAGCGTTAGTCCGAGCTGGCGGCGGTGGTGACGGATGCGCGCGCCGAGGCGTTCCTGGCCGTCGCCTCGAGCGGTGCTCATCTGTCCTCCTGGCGGTCTGGCGGTCTGGCGGGCGGTGGACGGGCGAGTCGGTTACACACCGGAACCACGAGGTAATCGCCCGGCAACACGGAACCACCAGACTCAGCGTTATTGACGAGGTCAATATCCCGCGTCCGGCTCGGAATGACAAGCGCTACTCCAGCGGCCGCCGCGGGACCGTTCGGCAGAGCAGGAGAACAGGGTCCGTGGACATACTCACCCTCCAGCGCGGGGCCGCCGCGCCTACGACCCCGGCCCCGAATCTGGCCCACACACCTGCGCCGGCGCAGTGGGCACCGGCGCGCGCCGCCGCCCCCGGTACGACGGAGCACCCGCGGCAGGTCGACCGCATCGCCGGGGTGCGACTGGTCGACGGTCGCGTGGTCGACCTGGACATCGTCGGCGACACGGTCGTGACGGTCCGCGCCCCAGGCGGCGCCGGCGATGTCGGCGGTGGCGCCGCCAGTGTCACCGGTGCCGCGGCGGCTCCAGGCCCGGCGATCATCGACGGCCGCGGCTTTCTCGCCCTCACGGCGCCGGCCGAGCCGCACGCCCACCTCGACAAGGCGCTGAGCTGGGGCACGACCCGCCCACCGGGGTGTGACCTCGGCGAAGCGATCGAGGCCTGGCGGGCGCATGCCGCGACCGTGGACACCCACGAGATCCACGCCCGTGCGCTGATCGCCGCGCGTCGCTTGGTGGCCAACGGCACCACCGCGATCCGGAGCCACGTGGACCTGCACTCCGACGGCGACCCGCTCCGCGGCGTGCACGCCCTGGTGCGGGTCCGCGAGGAGCTCGCCGAGGTGCTGGACCTACAGATCGCGGTGATGGTCCGCGACGAGGACCCCGCCGAACGCGTTCGCGCGGCGATCGCGGCGGGCGCCGACCTCATCGGCGGCGCACCCCACCTGGCGCCCGACACCGCCGCTGAAACGCATCGGCTCATCGACCTGGCCGAGGAGCTGGGCACCGGCATCGACCTCCACGTCGACGAGTTCCTCGACGGCGACCACGGCATGCTCGGCCCCTTCACCGAGCGGGTGGCCTCGTGGGAACCGGGCCGCGTCCGCTCCGCGGGGCACTGTTGCCGGATCGGTGCTCTGGACGCCGCCGGGCAGGCTAGTGCGGCCGTCGCGCTGAGCGGGGCCGGCGTCGGCGTGGTGACGCTGCCGATCACCAACCTCTACCTGCAGGGCCGCGCCGCGTGCACGTCCACTCCGCGCGGCCTGCCGCCGGTCCGCACGCTCCTCGACGGCGGGGTGACCGTGGCGGCGGGCGCCGACAACGTCCGCGACCCCTTCAACCCGGTGGGCCGCTCCGACGCCACCGAGACAGCGATGCTGCTGGTCGTGGCCGCCCACCTCGACATGGGTACCGCGTGGCACCTGGTCACCGACGGCGCCCGCGAGGTCATGGGCCTGCCGCCCGCCGGCCCCGAGGTCGGCCGCCGCGCCGACCTGCTGCTCGTCCGCGCCGGCGGGATCGACGACGTGATCGCCGACGCGCCCGCCGACCGGATCGTCCTCCGAGCAGGCCGCGTGGTGTCGGCGAGGGCGGCCCTCGTCGTCGACCCCTTCACCCCGTCCAGCGCCGCCCCGACCCCCGCGACCACCACCCCCGCCACGAGTGAGGAGACCCCATGACCACGCCCTCGGCCACCACCCGGCCCACTGCGCCGACCACATCACCACCCACCGCCTCGCCCGGCGCCGAGATCCTCGGCTTCTCCGGCGTCGGCGTGACCTACCCCAACGGCACCCGCGCGCTCGACGGCGTGGACCTGAAGATCCGCGCCGGCGAGTTCGTCAGCGTCGTGGGGCCGTCCGGCTGCGGCAAGTCCACGCTGCTGAGCCTGGCCTCCGGGCTGGCCACGCACACCGACGGCTATATGCAGACCGGGACCGACCGGATCGGCTATGTCTTCCAGGACGCGACCCTGCTGCCGTGGCGCACGGTCGCGCAGAACGTGGAGATGCTCGCCGAGCTGGACGGTGTCCCGCGCGCCGAGCGGCGCGACCGCGCGGCCGCGGCGATCGAGCTGGTGGGCCTGGCAGGGTTCGAGCAGTCGCTGCCCCGGGAGCTGTCCGGCGGCATGAAGATGCGCGTGTCGCTCGCGCGCTCGCTGACTCTGGACCCGGAGTTGTTCCTGTTCGACGAGCCGTTCGGCGCGCTGGACGAGATCACCCGGCAGCGCCTCGGCGACGAGCTGCTGGGGCTGTTCGCGGCCAAGCGGTTCGCCGGGCTCTTCATCACCCACTCGGTCGCGGAGGCGGTGTACCTGTCCACCCGCGTGGTGGTCATGTCCGGACGGCCGGGGCGCATCGTCCACTCGGTCGACGTGCCGTTCGGCCCCGCCCGCGACCCCGAGATCCGCTACACGGCGGACTACATCAACCTCGTCGGCGAGGTTTCCCAGGCACTCGAGGAGGCACACTGATGAACGGCATCACCGCCCGCGCCGCCGGGCCGACCATGAGGACCGACGGCGACGACGACGAGGTCATCACCACCGCGGTGAGCAGCGCCCCGGTCGCGGGTCCGGCCGGGGGAGCGGAGAAGTCCCCGGTGGCCCGCAGCCGGCCGTGGCTGTCGGCCGACGGCCCCGCGGTGCGCTACGGCGGGCCGCTCGCGGTTCTCGCCGCGGTGCTGGGCCTGTGGTACTTCGTGAGCTACGCGGTGCTCGAACCGTCGCGGCGGTTCCTGCTACCCGCGCCGCACGTGGTGGTCACCGACGGCCTGTTCGGGCCAAGCATCTCGGGCATGCTCGAGGCGCTCGGGCGGACCGCGACCGTCGCGCTGACGGGGCTGGCGATCGCGTTCGTGATCGGGGTGGTGTGGGCGATCGTGATGAGCCAGGAGAAGTGGGCCGAGCGCTCACTGTTCCCGTACGCGGTGGTGCTGCAGTGCATCCCGATCCTCGCGCTGGTGCCGCTCATCGGGTTCTGGTTCGGCTTCGGGTTCACCGCCCGGGTGTTCGTGTGCGTGCTCATCGCGCTGTTCCCGATCGTCTCCAACACCCTGTTCGGGCTGAAGTCCGTCGACCCGGGCCTGCGTCGGCTGTTCACGCTGCACCACGCCGGGCGACTCACGGTGCTGCGCAAGCTCGAGGCCCCCGCCGCGCTGCCGGCGCTGTTCGAGGGCCTGCGGGTGGCCGCCGGGCTGTCGGTGGTCGGCGCGATCGTCGGCGACTTCTTCTTCAAGCAGGGCGACCCGGGGATCGGCATCCTCATCGACACCTTCCGGGCGCGGCTGCAGTCGCCGGAGTTGTTCGCCTCGATCATCCTGGCGTCCCTGCTGGGCGTGGCCGTGTTCCTGTTCTTCGGCCTCCTCTCGCGCCGGGTGGTGGGGCGTTGGTACAACCCGGACTCCGATCGCTAGTCCGCTAGTCCACTAGTCGTAACCAGCCGTAACGACGCACGACCGAACCCGCAACACCGCCGAAACACGGCCGATGTTCACTCTTCGTTATTGATCACATCAATACATCTTCCGGCACCCGCCACCCGCCACCCGATCCAGGAGTTCCCATGCGACGCACCGTCACACGCACCGCCACCCCCCGTTCCACCGTCCCCCGTTCTGCCGTGTCCGTGGCCGCCCTGTGTGCCCTCGGAGCCGTCACCCTCACCGCCTGCGGTGGCTCCGAGTCCGCGGAGGCCTCCGGCTACAGCGGCGAGATCGGCGCGGTCGACCTCAGCGACGTGTGCGCCGAGAAGATCGTCGTCCAGACGGACTGGAACCCCGAGGCCGAGCACGGCCACGTCTACGAACTGCTGGGCCCCGAGCCGACCATCGACGCCGGCGCCAAGTCGGTCTCCGGACCGCTGTTCGCCTCCGGCGAGTACACCGGCGTGGACGTCGAGATCCGGGCCGGCGGCCCGGCCATCGGGTTCCAGCAGGTCACCGCGCAGATGTACCAGGATCCCGACATCATGCTCGGCTACGTGGACGCCGACCAGGCGGTCCAGAACTCGCTGAACAACCCCACCATCGGCGTCTTCGCGCCCCTCGACATCAACCCGCAGATGATCATGTGGGACCCGGAGACCTACCCGGACGTCGAGACGGTCGCCGACCTCAAGGACAAGAACACCAGGGTCCTGTACTTCGAGGGCAACGCCTACATGGACTACCTCCTCGGCGAGGGCGTCCTCGACCCCGCGCAGGTCGACGGCAGCTACGACGGCTCGCCCTCGAACTTCGTCGCCTCCGGCGGCGCCGTCGCCCAGCAGGGCTTCGCCAGCGCCGAGCCCTTCATCTACGAGAACGAAGTGCCCGAATGGGGCAAGCCGGTCGCCTACCAGCTGCTCCACGACCTCGGCTACCCGATCTACAAGTCGATGATGGCCGTCCGCAGTGCCGAGCTCGAGGACAACGCGGCGTGTCTCGAGAAGCTGGTGCCGGTGCTGCAGCAGGCCGAGGTCGAGTACTTCGAGGACCCGGCGCGCACCAACGCGGTGATCGTCGAGGCCGTCGAGCAGTTCAACACGGGCTGGGTCTACAGCGCCGAGCTCGCCGACTTCGCCGTCGAGGCCATGCTCGAGCGCGATCTGGTGGGCAACGGTCCCGACTCGACCATCGGCGACTTCGAGGAGGACCGCCTCGCCGACATGGTCGCCAAGGTCAAGGGCGTCTACGAGGCCGCGAACGTCGAGATCGCCGCGGACGTCTCGCCCGAGACCGTCGCCACCAACCGCTTCATCGACCCCGCCATCGGACTCAAGTGACCGGTCCTGAAATGACTACTGCCGCCCTACCCGAACGGAGACCCTCGTGACCGCGACAGCCACCGACGCGACCACCGATGTCGCCGGCCTGGTCGACGACCTGCTCGAGCTGCTCGGCCCCGACGCCGTCCACACTGACGACCATGCCCTGGACAGGGCCTCCAGGGACGGCTCCTACCTCAGCCCGATCCTGCGGGCACAGTGGCCGATTGGCCGCCCCGAGGTCGTGTGCCGACCGACCACCGTGGAGCAGGTGCCCGCCGTGGTCCGCGCGGCCGTCCGCCGCCGGGTGCCCATCACCTCGCGGGGCAAGGGCACCGGCAACTACGGGCAGGTCGTCCCGCTGCACGGCGGGCTCGTCCTCGACCTGACCGCGCTGCGCGGCATCGACCACGTCGACCCGGAGGCGGGCGTGGTCACCGCCGAGGCCGGCGTCCGGATGCTCACGTTGGAGAAGCGGCTGGCCGCCCAGCACGGCAGCCAGCTGTGGATGTACCCCTCGACCGTGCAGTCCACGCTGGGCGGGTTCCTGGCCGGAGGGTCGGCCGGCACCGGCACGATCGTGCACGGACGCAACCACGAGGGGTTCGTCGAGGCGCTCGACGTGGTGTTCGCCCACGAGGACGCCGAGATCGTCCACCTGGAGGGTCCCGACGCCCAGCCGTTCGTCCACACCTACGGCGTCGCGGGGATCATCGTGCGCGCCACGGTCCGGATCGAGCCACTGCAGGACTGGCGGTGCGTGTACGCGAGCTTCGCCGACCACCACGAGGCGTTCGCGGCCGTGCGGCGGGTGCACCGGGTCGAGCCGGCGCCGCGCCTGTGTTCGGCCGACGGGGCGCACGTCGCGTCCTGCCTGCCCGACGACGACGCGATCCCCGCGGGGCGGGCGAGCCTGCGGGCGATCGTCGACTCCGCCGCGGTCGAGCAGGTCGAGGCGATCGTCGTCGAGGCCGGGGGAGTGGTCGAGGCGGTCCGCAAGGGGGTCAACGAGTCGATCAAGGTCTCCACCCTGTCGTACAACCACCCCACCCACTGGCTGCAGAAGGCGGAGCCGGACACGTGGTTCCACATGGAATGCCAGGGCGACGCGCTGGTCGAGCGACTCGACGAGGTGGAGGCCGTCTACCCGGGCGGCACCCTGCACCTCGAGGCCGGCCACGGGCGGATGTTCGGGATGCTCAACGGTCACTTCACCACGGCCGAGGCGGCGTACGAGGGCGTGCCCGCGCTCGAGGCCCTCGGGGTGCGCGTGCACTCGCCGCACCAGTACCGGGTGGACCACGGCACCGAGGAGGTCCGGGCGTTGGCGGCCCGCACCGACCCGTTCGGCCTGCTCAACCCGGGCCGGTGGGACGCGTGATCGGGCTGCAGCGGCGCTACGCCGACCTCACCACCACCGAGGCCGGCCGCATCGGGGCAGGGGAACCCATCGCCGTGATCCCCGCCGGTGCGATCGAGCCCCACGGCCCGCATCTCCCGCTGGCCACCGATCTGCTCGTCGCCGAGCACGTGGCCGCCCGCGCGGTGGCCGCCGCCGGGGAGGCGGGCGTGGACGCCTGGCTGATGCCCGCGCTCGGCTACACCAAGAGCGACGAGCACGCCAACCTCACCGGGGCGCTGTGGATCAGCGGGGAGACACTGTTCAGGCAGGTCGTGGAGCTGGGGTCAGCGCTGCGGGCCAGCGGATTCGGGCGGGTGTTGTTCGTCAACTGTCACGGCGGCAACTCGGCGCTACTCGAGGTGGCGCTGCGAGAACTGCGCCGCCGCTCCGGCTTGCGGACCTTCCTCTACGCCGGCCGGGCCGAACCGGGCCCCACCGAGCTGGGAATGGGTATCCACGCCGGGTGGGCGGAGACGTCGATGATGCTCCACCTGCATCCCGAGCTGGTCGACATGTCCGCGGCCGACGCGAGGGTGCCGGACGGGATCGCCGGCTGCGAGCACATCGGGTTCACCGGCCCGGTGAAGTTCGGCTGGCTGGCCGATGACCTGTCCGACACCGGGGTGATCGGTGACCCCACCGGGGCCGACGCCGACACCGGCGTGCGGTTGGTGGCCCGGCACGTGGAGACCGTGGTCGGCGCGCTGGGCGAGATCGCCGCGTTCGACCCGGCGCGAGGCGTCACGGCCGTCGCGACCGCTACCGGGGCCGCTGCAGGGACCGCTGCCGCGACGGCCACCGGAGGTGCTCGATGACCGCCGCCGAGGCCCCCGACGTGACGCCCGACGTGACGCCCGACGTGGCGCCCGACGTGGCGCCCGTGGTCACCATGCCCGGGCCCACCGACGACCCGCTCGAGGCGATGGTCGCCTGGTTGGCGATCGACCCCGCCGACCCGCCGCTGGGCGTCCTGGCCACCGTCGGCCCCGACGGCACGCCCCACGGCCGGCACCTGCTGGTCTCCGGGGTCACGACGGAGGGGCCGACCTTCCACACGGACTCGCGGTCGCAGAAGGCGAGGGATCTGGCGGCCGACCCGCGGGCGACGCTCGTGGTGATCGCCGCGGACCGGTCCCGCCAGCTCACCGTCACCGGTATCGCCGAACCGACCGACCGGGCCGAGAAGGTGCAGAGCTATGACGCCCGCAGCGACTACCTCAAGCTCCTGGCCTGGACCAATGACGACGCCACGGCCGAGCTCGGACCGCCCGGCCGGCGCCGGGTGTGGGCGGCGGCCCTCGACCGCCTGGGCCCGTCGCCGGCGCTGCCACCCGAGACGTGGCTGGGCATGCGGATCCGCCCCGAGACGGTGACCTTCTGGGCCGCCGGGCGCGACGAGCCGTCGCACCGCCGCCGGTTCGTGTCGGACGGGCAGCGGTGGCGGGCCGTCGAACTGCCCGGCTGAGGCGCCCGCCGCAGCCCCCACCAGCCGCCCGCCCCCGCGAGCACGTACGAGAGAACGAGAGCCCCCATGATCACCTTCACCGACGCGCTGGTCCTGCCGGTGTCCGCCGACCCGGCCGCCCCCGCCTGGTTCCACGGCTGGGTCCACGTCGACGACGCGGGCGTCATCGCCGGACTCGGCCCCGGCGACCCGCCGCCCGGCCTGCCGGGGACCGTCCACGACCTGGGCGGCGCGATCTTGGCACCCGGATTCGTCTCCGCGCACAGTCACCTGTTCACCGCCGGCATGCGGGGGACCGCGCCCGACGACACGCTCTACGGGTGGGTCTCGCGGATGGGCGAGATGATGGTCGGCGCGGAGGCCGAGGACCTGTACTGGTTCACCCTCGCCGGCTGCCTGGACTTCCTACGCAACGGAGTGACCAGCGCCTACAACTTCACGCAGAGCCGGGTGGTGGCCGTGTTCGACCACGCCACCTCCACGCTGAAGGCCGAGCGGGTCCACGACGTCGACTTCCTCACCCGGCAGATCGACGCCCAGGCCGACTCCGGACTCCGCTGCGTCACCTCGACGCGGCTCGACGACGAGCAGCTCCCCGAGGACGAGTGCTTCGAGGCGTTCGCCCACGTCACCGACCACCGCCTGCGCACCGTGCCGCGGGAACTGGACCTGGGCGGGTCGGTGTTCGGGTCGGTGCAGTGGTCGTCGTCGCCGGTCACCGCCGAACGCGAGCGCCACGCCATGGCCACCCACGGCGTGGGCAACCAGGCGCACTTCGTGGAGACCGCCGAGCACCTCGAGGTGCAGCGGGCCAAGTTCGACTGGTACGACCGCGCCGGGGTGCTGGGACCGGACTTCGCGTTCGGCCACTTCGTGCACCCCACCGACCACATGGTCGACCGCGTGGCCGAGACCGACTCGGCCGTGATCTGGCAGGCCACCTCCAACGGCCGGCTCGGCTCGGGCATCGCCGACATCACCCGCTACCGCGACGCCGGGATCCGCGTCGGCATGGGCCTGGACGACCAGTCCTGCACCGACGTGTCCGACCCGTTCCAGAACATGCGGATCGGCCTGTACACCCAACGCGCCGTCCACTCCGATACCGCGGTGCTGGCCTCCCGCGAGGTCCTGCGGATGCACACCCTCGGGGCGGCGGAGGCCCTCGGCCTGTCCGGCAGGATCGGCAGCGTGGAGGTCGGGAAGTGCGCGGACCTCGTCGTCGTCGACCCCACCAGGCCCGCCACCGGCCCGATCTGGGACCCGGTCGCCACGTACGTCCTGGCCTGCTCGCTGCGCAATCTCACCCACGTCTACGTGGGCGGGCGACTGGTCGCCGAGGGCGCGCGCAGCCTGCACCCGCTGGCCGACGAGGCCGACGCGCAGCTCACCGAACGCATGATCCGCTCGGCGCGGGTGCGGGGGTTCACGCCGGCCTTTACCCCGGGCCTGGTCGAAAAAGGTCTGGTGCGGTCATGACCACCGTGCTCATCGAGAACTGCGCGGTCGTCACCATGGACGGTCCCGGCACCGCAGGCGCCGAGTACGCGAACGGGCACGTGCTGCTCGAGGGCGCGCGGATCGTCGCGGTGGGTGAGGGCCCGTGCGACCCGGCGCTGGTACCGGCCGACGTCGAGCGGGTCGACGGGACGGGCTGCGTGGCGACGCCCGGCCTGGTCAACACCCATCATCACCTCTATCAATGGCTCACCCGCGGCCTGGCGGCGGACTCGACGCTGTTCGAGTGGCTGACCACGCTCTACCCGGTATGGGCCGGCATCACGGCCGACGACGTGCGCACCGCGGCGCTCGGCGGACTCGCGCAGCTCGCGTTGGGCGGGTGCACCACGACCACGGACCACCACTACGTCGTGCCGGCCGACGCCGGGGACGTGTTCGCCGCCGAGATCTCCGCCGCCGCCGAGGTGGGTCTTCGCTTCCACCCCACCCGTGGCTCGATGGACCTCGGTCGCAGCGACGGTGGCCTGCCCCCGGACTCGGTGGTCGAGAGCACCGACGCGATCCTCGCCGGCACCGCCGACGTCATCGACCGGTTCCACGACGCCTCGCCGGAGTCCATGTGCCGGATCGCCGTGGCGCCCTGTTCGCCGTTCTCGGTGACCGGCGACCTGCTGCGCACCAGCGCGGACCTCGCCCGCGAGAAGGGCGTTCGGCTGCACACCCATCTGGCCGAGACCGACGACGAAGAGGTGTTCTGCCGCGAGCGCTTCGGCAGTACGCCCATGGAGTACATGGAGTCCGTGGGGTGGGTGGGTCCCGACGTGTGGTTCGCGCACACCGTGCACCTCGACGACGCCGCGATCGCCGCGATGGCCGCGGGCGGGATGGGCGCCGCACACTGTCCGGTCTCCAACGGCCGCCTGGGCGCCGGGATCGCGCGGGTGCCGGACATGCTGGCGGCCGGGATCCCGGTCGGGCTCGGGGTGGACGGCGCGGCGAGCAACGAGTCGAGCGTGCTGTGGGAGGAGATGCACACGTCGCTGCTGCTGGCCCGCGCCACCGGCGGCCCGCGGGCGATGGACGTGCGCACGGCGCTTCGGATGGCGACCGTCGGCGGGGCCACCGTGCTCGGTCGCGCCGACGAGATCGGGCGGCTCGCCCCCGGCTACCTGGCCGACGTCGCGCTGTGGCGCCTCGACACCCCGGCGCTGGCGGGGATCGACGATCCCGTCGTCGCGCTGGTCCTGGGATCGCGGCCGCCGCTGCGCGGGGTGTGGGTCCAGGGCCGCCGGGTGGTGGCCGACGACCGCGTGGTCACCGTGGACGCCGACGGGGTGGCCCGCGACGTGGTGGCCGCGCGGCGCCGCCTGCTGGCCCGGGCGGGGTGAGCGGCGATGGACCTGGTCAGCGTCACCGAACTGCACCGCCCCGCCTCCCGCGCCGACGCCCACGCCGCCCTGCTCGCCGGCGCCAGGGCACTGGCCGGCGGCACCGCCCTGCACGGGGAGGCGCACCTGCACCCCGCCGGCGCGGCCGCCCCACCGGGCGAGGCGACCCCGCCGCTGACCGCGCTCGTGGATCTGCTCGACCTGCGGTGGCCCGACGTCGAACCGCTGCCCGACGGCGGGCTGCGGGTGGCCGCGACCGCGACCCTGCGGACCGTGCTCGACCACCCGCTCACCGCACCCCTGCGCCCCTTCCTCCACGACGCGTTCTCCTGCCTGCTCGCCTCGTGGAAGATCTGGGGGCGCGCCACGTGGGGCGGCAACCTCTGCGCGGCGCTGCCCGCCGGTGCCGGCACCGCGGCCGCGTGCACCCTCGGCGCGACCGCCGAGATCTGGACCCCCGACGGCGACACCCGCACCGTGCCCGCCGCGCAGTTCGTGCTGGCGCCGGGCCTGACCTGCCTCGCCCCGGGCGAGATCCTGCGGGCCCTGCTCATCCCCGCCTCGGCCACCCGCGCCCGCTACGCGGTGCGCCGCCACTCGCTGGTACCCAGCGGCCGCTCGGGCTCGGTGGTCACCGGGCGACTGGACCCGGCCGGCCGCTGCACCCTCGTCGTGACCGCCGCCGTCCCGGCGCCGCAGGTGCTCACCTGGGACCGGCCCCCGATGGCCGACGCGGCCGCGGCCGCCGTCCGCGGACTGCCCCTGTGGCACGACGACCCCCAGGGCCATCCGAGCTGGCGGCGACACGTGGCGGGGATCGCGGCCCTCGCCGTCGTCGCCGATCTGACCACCGACCCGACCGCCGACACCACCCACCTGGAGGCATCATGCTGATCACCGTCGACGGTAGCGCGCTGGACGCCGACCCCCGCCCCGGGCAGTGCCTGCGCACGCTGCTGCGCGAGTCCGGCGTCCACGCGGTGAAGAAGGGCTGCGACACCGGCGACTGCGGCGCGTGCACCGTGCTGGTCGACGGCGTGCCCACCCACTCCTGCGTCCTGCCCGCGCACCGGGCCGAGAACGCCGACGTCCGCACCGCGGCCGGGGTCCCCGACGCCGTGCCGGCCGCGTTCGCGCGCGCGGCCGGGTTCCAGTGCGGGTACTGCACGCCCGGGATGGTCACCACCGTCACCGGTCTCGGCCACGCCCCGTGCGCCCGCGACGGCGGACCGACGCAGCGGAACGCCGCGATGAAGGGCAACCTGTGCCGCTGCACGGGCTACCGGGCGATCTCCGACGCCCTCGACGGGGTGAGCAACACGTGCGCGGCCGGGCGGATCGGCAGCCCGGTCGCGGCGCCGGCCACCGAGCGCGTGGTTCGCGGCGCCGAGCCGTACACGCTGGACACCGACACCACCGGGTGCGCGCATCTGGCTGTGCTGCGGTCACCGCACGCCCACGCGCGGATCGTGACGATCGACGCCTCCCGGGCGCTCGCGCTGGACGGCGTGGTGGCGGTGCTGACGCATCGCGACGACCCCGGCGTCCTGTTCTCCACCGCCCGCCACCAGCGACGCACCGACGACCCCGACGACACCCGCGTCCTCGACCGGATCGTGCGCTACCACGGCCAGCGCGTGGCGGCCGTGGTCGCGGAGACCGCCGCGCTGGCGCGCCGGGCGTGCGAGCTCCTCGAGGTGCGGTACGAGGTGTTGCCGTCGGTGCTGGACCCCGAGGCCGCGCGCGTTCCCGGCGCTCCGGCCATCCACGGCGACAAGGACCGCGGCGACCGGGGGCGGGCGGCGCGGATCGCCGACCCGTCCCGCAACGTGGTGGCGCGGTGGCGCGGTCACGTGGGGAACGTGGACGCCGGGGTGCGGCGCGCGGCGCACGTGGTGTCCGGGACGTGGCGGACCTCGCGCGTCCAGCACACGCACCTGGAGACGCACGCGGCGGTCGTGCGGCGCGTCGACGGCGGGCCGCGGGTGGGTGGCACGCTGGACGTGCGCTCGTCGACGCAGGTGCCGTTCCTCGTCCGAGACGAGTTGGCGTGGATCTTCGGCCTCGACCGCGAGGACCTGCGCGTCCACGCCGCCCGCGTGGGCGGGGGGTTCGGCGCCAAGCAGGAGATGATCGTCGAGGACCTCGCCGTGCTGGCCGCCCTGCGCACGGGGCGTGACGTGGTGTGGGAGTACTCGCGCGCCGAGCAGTTCACCTCGGCGACCGTGCGGCACCCGTACCGCACGACCGTCACCGTCGCCTGCGACGACGACGGGCGGCTCACCGCCCTCGACCTGGACGTGCTGTCCGACGCCGGGGCCTACGGGGGGCACTCGGCGGGCGTGATGTTCCACTCCATCACCGAGTCCGTGGAGCTGTACCGCTGCCCGGCCAAGCGGGTCACCGCCGAGGCCGTGTACACGACCACCGTGCCGTCGGGGGCGTTCCGCGGGTACGGGCTGGGGGAGGTGGGGTTCGCGCTCGAGAGCGCGCTGGACGAGCTCGCCGACGCCGTGGGTCTGGACCCCGTGGAGCTGCGGCGGCGCAACGTGGTGCGCCCGGGTGAGGCGTTGGTGAGTTCGGGGGGCGACGACGACGAGCTCGATCTCTCCTCCTACGGCCTCGACCACTGCCTCGACCTGGTCTCAGGGGCCCTGGCCTCCGGACGCGGCGAGGCGGCCCCGGACGGCTGGGCCGAGGGGGCCGGCGTCGCGCTGTGCATGATCGCCACCAACCCGCCCGGGGGCCACCACGGGTCTGCGCGCGTGGAGATCGACGCCGACGGCACCGTCCACGCCTACGTCGGCACGGCCGAGTTCGGCAACGGCACCGCCACCGTGCACACGCAGATCGTGGCCGAGGTGCTGGGCGTGCCGTCCGACGAGGTGGTCCTGCACGCCGCCGACACCGCGCTGCTCACCCACGACACCGGGGCGTTCGGCTCGGCCGGCACCGTGGTGGGCGGGCGCGCGCTGCACCGGGCGGCGACCCGCGTGGCCGAGCAGTTGCGCGCCGGCGCGCACCTGCCGGTCTCCGCCGAGGGCTCGGCCGACGGGCTGGCGCGGCAGGCCGCGTTCACCGTGCAGGGGGTGCGCGTGGCCGTCTGTCCCGACACCGGGACGGTGAAGGTCCTGCACAGCGTCCACGCCGTCGACGCGGGGCGGGTCCTCAACCCGCAGCAGCTGCGGGGACAGGTCGAGGGCGGCGTCGCGCAGGCGCTGGGCGCGGCGTTGTACGAGCAGGTCATGCTCGACGAGTCCGGCGCGGTCGCCAACGGGACCCTGCGGCACTACCACCCGCCGCGGATGGGCGACGTGCCGCGCACCGAGGTGTTCTTCGCCGACACCGTCGAGTCCCGGGGCGTGCTGGGCGCCAAATCGATGTCCGAGGCGCCGTACTGCCCGGTCGCGGCCGCGGTGGGGATCGCGGTGCGGCGGGCCACCGGCGTGCGCCAGGACCTCATCCCGCTGACGCCCGACCAGGTGTGGATGCGGTCGTTCGCACCGGTCGGGTCCCCCGAGACGGCCGGGGTCAGCGCGTGAGCGCCCGCGTTCTCCGGGTGACCGGGGCGTCGGCCGTGTGGTCCCCGGACCGCGCCGGCATCGATCCCGTGATGACCGAGTGCGTGGACGGGCGGGTCGCGGGCCCCGGCCCCGACGGCTCGGCTGCGGCCGTCCCCGCCGACGGCTCTGTCGAGACCCTCGACGCCGCCGGCGGCGTGGTCACCCCGGGCCTGGTCAACGCCCACCATCACCTGCTGCAGAGCGCGTTCCGCACCCTGCCCGGTACGCGCGGCGTGGAGATGGCGGTGTGGCTGGCCCGGATGCGCGAGGCCTATGTGGCGGCGCGGGTCGACCCGGAGCTGGTCGAGGCGGCCGCCCGCGTGGCGCTGGCCGAGTCGCTGCTGTGCGGCGTCACCACCGTGGCCGACCACCACCTCACGTGGCCGGCCGGCGCCGACCCGGTGCGCATCGCGGGGGCCGCGTTCGCCGGGGCGAAGGCGCTCGGCGCTCGGGTGGCTTTCGTCCGCGGCACCGCCGGAGACGATCCGGACGCGGCCGCCGCGTCGGTGGAGGCGATCCACGCCGCGCACCTGCCCGGCGCGACCGGCGGGGTCACCGGCGACGGGATGCGGCAGCTCGCCGTGGGCCCGTCGGGTGTGCACGCGGACGGCCCCGAGACGTTCGCCGCCCTGGGCGAGGTCGCGGGCGGGCTCGGTCTGCGGCGGCGCACCCAGGCCAACGAGCAGGTCGATGTGGCCCGCGCGGCCGAGGAGTACGGGCGCCGACCGATCGAGCTGCTCGAGGAGTGGGGCTGGCTCGCCCCCGACGTGACGCTCGCGCACCTGTGCGACATCACCGGGTCCGAAGTCGAGCTCCTGCGTCGAAGCGGCATCACGGCGACCCACGCCCCGGCCTGCGACCTACCGATGGGCTGGGGTGTCGCGCCCGTGGCCCGGCTGCTCGACGCCGGCGTGACCGTAGGACTGGGGACCTCGGGCGGCGGGAGCAACGACGCCGGCCACCTGCTCGCCGACGCCCGCCTGGCGATGCAGGTCGCGCCGCTCGCCGGGCGGCCCCTCGACGCCCTCGAGGTGCTGACGATGGCCACCGCCGGCGGCGCCGACGGACTCGGCCGTCCCGAACTCGGTCGGCTCACGCCGGGGGCGGCCGCGGACCTCGTCGTGTGGGACGTCTCAGGGGTCGCCGACGCCGGCGTGGCCGATCCGGTCCGGGGCCTGCTGTGGGCCGCCCCGGGGCGCCGACCCCGGCACGTGGTGGTCGGCGGCCGCGTGGTGGTGCGGGACTTCGAACTGGTCGCCGCCGACGAGCGCGAGCTCGCCGGCGGCCTGCGAAGGGAATGCGGGCGGCGTGGGATCGGCCGTTGACCTGCGCCGCTGACCTGCGGTGCCCTGCCGGGCCCGTTCAGGGCACCGCAGGTCAGGAGCCGCGGTAGGTGCTGTAGCCGAACGGCGACAGGATCAGCGGCACGTGATGGTGCGCGGCCGGGTCCGTCACCTCGAAACACACCACGGCCTCGGGGTAGAAGCCGCTGACCCCGGCGGCTCGGTGGTACGCGCCGGTGTCGAAGTGCAGGCGGTACACACCGGCGGCGAGTGCGACCGCGGCCAGGTCGGGGCCGCGGCCGTCGGAGTCGGTGACCCCGGAGGCCAGGTCGGCCCCGCCCGAGTCGCTGAGTCGGTAGTGCAGGCCGACCGCCGGGGTGCCGGCGGCGGTGTCCAGGACATGGGTGCTGAGAGACATCAGAGGGAGCCCTCCTCGAGGAGGCGGTCCAGGCGGAGTGTGTTGATGCGGGCCAGGTGCTCGCGGGTGGCCGCGAGGTCCTGTTCCGGGGACATCGCCAGCCGTCGATCGAGCTCGGTGAGGACCTGCTCGGCGCTCAGTCCGGTCGCACAGATCAGAAATCCGTACCCGAACCGCTCGGCGTAGCGTTGCTGCCCCTCGGCCAGCCGACGGCTCGTGTCGGCGTCCGCCCCGGAGGCTCCGCTCTGTTCTCTGGCCGACGCCTCGCTCACCGGCCCGCGTGCGCCGATCGGCGGGTGCGCATCGACGGCGGCGAGGACCTCTGCGTCACTCTGCGCGGCGAGCACGCGCCGCGCAGCGGCGTGCAGCGCGTCCCGCGAGCCGTACGGCCGGCCCCTCACCATCGCCCGCGCCCAGGCTCCCGAGCCGGAGAGCCCGGTGAGGACGGGCAGCAGGTCGTCCGCGGGCACGGAGTCGAGTTCGCGCAGCGCGGGGTCGTCGTTCGCCGTCGGGGCGGCAGAAGTCTGGGGCATGGGCTCATCGTGGCAGCCGCGACGGCCCCGATCGAGGCGGACGCGCAGGGCGTAACACAGCCGACACACGACCCCACTAGCGTTCTGACCGGTCGACGCGAACGAGAGGACCACGAATGAAGCTCACCCCGCGCGAACTGGACAAGCTCACCCTGTTCACCGCGGCCGAGGTCGCGCGTCGCAGACTCGACCGCGGGGTGCTTCTCAACGTCCCCGAGGCCACCGCGCTCATCTCGTGGGAGATCGTCGAGCACGCCCGCGACGGCCGCACGGTCGCCGAGTGCATGAACCTCGGCCGGCATGTCCTCGACGCGGGCCAGGTCATGGACGGCGTGATCGAGCGCCTGGCGATGATCCAGGTGGAGGCGACCTTCCCGGACGGGACCAAGCTCGTGACGGTGCACGATCCCATCGGGCCGGTGGAGCAGAGCGCGTGACCGGCCACGCACACGGGCACACCGACCCGGCCACCGCCCGGATCGTCGCGGCCCTGGGGCCGGAGTCCGAGGGGATGCCTGACCTCGGCATCCCGGCGGCGCGACCCGGCCGCGATCTCGCCGACGTGGTGACGGGCCTGGCTCACACGCCGGCGGGGGAGGGTGGCGTTGTCGTCGTCGTCCCCATGACGTTCGGCCGCGCGCCCACGGTGATCGCCGACGCGGCGCGCACCCTCCGCGACGTCCGGGGCCGCCTGCCGGGTGGCGCGCGGGTCGCGCTGGCCGCGCCGTTCGGCGACGCGACCATGCTGGTCAGCCGCCTGCGCGCGGTGATCCGGCGACACGGCGCGGTGTGCTCGGCGCTCGTGGTGAGCCGCGCGATCGACCCGTTCGCCGACGCCGAGCTCTACCGCGTCGCCCGGCTCGCACGGCAGTACGGGCGGCCCGGCCTGGTCGAGGTGGCGTTCCACGGCGGCGACGAGCCCGACCCCGACCTCGGCGAGGGGCTCGAACGCGTCCGCACGCTCGGCGGCGGGCGGCCCGCGCTGGTCTCGGCGACGCTCGCGCCCGCGCCGGTCACCGGCCTCGACCTGCCCGGGGAGGGCGTCCCCCTGTTCGGCGCGGCGCCGATCCGCAGCGTGCTCGACACGCGCGTCGCCGATGCGGTGCACCGGCTCGACCACGGCGACGACGGCATCGACGCCGCCCACGATGCCGAGGACGGCCACGGCTACGCGCACTCGCACGTCGCCGCCGACGGCACCGTCTACACGCACGCGCACTGACTTGCACCAGCACTGACCCCCACCCGCACTGACCCCTGAACGAGAACCCGAGGAGCCCCATGTCCGGATCGGTGCACTACCTCTACGGCAGTGGAGACATCACGCTCGGCGCCGGCCGCGGCACGATCGAGGTGCGCGTGACCAACACCGGCGACCGCGCCGTGCAGGTCGGATCGCACTACCACTTCTTCGAGGCCAACCGGGAGCTGCGCTTCGACCGGCGCGCGGCGTACGGGCGGCACCTGGCGATCGGCGCGGGGCTGGCTGTGCGGTTCGAGCCCGGCCAGACGCGGACGGTGCGGCTCGTGGACTTCGCCGGCGCGCGCGTCTGTCACGGCTTCTCCGGCCTGGTCGACGGCCCGCTCGACGACCCCGGCGTGCGGCAGCGGGCGCTCGAGAGAATGCGCGAGCGGGGATTTCTCAGTGAGGTCGACGACGACGAGGTGAGCCCGCCGCCCGACGGTGTGCCCGTCGCCGAGGGCACGCCGGCCGTGCTCCCGCGCGCCACCTACACGGACATCTACGGACCCACGGTCGGTGACCGACTTCGCCTGGCGGACACGGCGTTGACGATCGAGATCACGACCGACCACAACGCGGTGACCACCGACGGCTCCCCGGGGTACGGCGACGAGGCCGTGTACGGCGGCGGCAAGGCGATCCGCGACGGCATGGCGCAGGACCCGGCCGGCACGCGGGCCTCGGGGGCGCTGGACCTGGTCATCACGGGCGCGACCATCGTCGACGCGGTGCTGGGCGTGGTCAAGGGCGACATCGGCGTGCGCGACGGCCGGATCGTCGCCGTGGGCAAGGCCGGCAACCCGCACCTGCAGGACGGGGTGCATCCCGAGCTGGTGATCGGCCCCGGCACCGAGGTCGTCGCTGGCGAGCACAAGATCGTCACCGCCGGCGGCGTGGACACCCACATCCACTACATCGCCCCGCAGCAGGTCGACGAGGCGCTGAGCAACGGCGTGACCACGTTGTTCGGCGGCGGCACCGGCCCGGCGGAGGGCACCAAGGGCACGACGTGCACGCCGGGCGCGTGGAACATCGGGCGGATGCTGCAGGCCGCCGACGGGCTGCCGGTGAACATCGGGATCCTGGGCAAGGGCAACACGTCTCAGCCGGAGTCGGCGGTCGAGCAGATCGTGGCCGGCGCGGCGGGGCTGAAGATCCACGAGGACTGGGGCACCACGCCCGCGGCGATCCGCTGCGTGCAGGAGGTGGCGGACCAGTATGACGTGCAGGTCGCGATCCACACCGACACCCTCAACGAGTCCGGGTTCTACGAAGACACGCGCGCGGCGTTCGGCGACTCCACCATCCACACCTTCCACTCGGAGGGCGCCGGCGGCGGCCACGCGCCCGACATCCTGCGCGTGTGCGGCGAGCCCAACGTCCTGCCCGCCTCGACCAATCCCACCCTGCCGTACACCGTGAACTCGGTGGACGAGCTGCTCGACATGGTGATGGTGTGCCATCACCTGTCGCACGACATCCCCGAGGACGTGAGCTTCGCCGACTCCCGGGTGCGCGCCGAGACGATCGCCGCCGAGACCGTGCTGCACGACGAGGGCATCATCTCGATCTTCTCCTCGGACTCGCAGGCCATGGGCCGCATCGGCGAGTCGTGGCAGCGGGCGTTCCAGACCGCGCACCACTGCCGCGTCGAGCGGGGGCCGCTGCCGGAGGACAGCGAGGCCAATGACAACGAGCGCGTCCTGCGCTACGTCGCCAAGATGACCATCAACCCCGCGATCGCCGCCGGCATCGCCGACCACCTGGGCTCGATCGAGCCGGGCAAGCTCGCGGACCTGGTGGTGTGGCCGGTCGAGTCGTTCGCGGCCAAGCCGTCGTTGGTCATCAAGGGCGGGATGATCGTGTGGGCGCCGATGGGCGATCCCAACGCCTCGCTGCCCACGCCGCAGCCGGTGATCTACCGCCCGATGTTCGGCGCGTACGGCGGGGCGCTGCAGTCCACGCGCGTGACGTTCCTGTCGGCCGCCGCGATCGAGGCGGGCGTGCCCGAGCAGCTGGGCCTGACCTCGCCGTGCCTGCCGGTGCGCGGCTGCCGCGGGATCGGCAAGAAGGACATGGTCCGCAACGACCGCTGCCCGACCATCGAGGTGGACCCCGAGACCTACGTGGTCACCGTCGACGGCGAGCCCGCCACCATCGCCCCCGCCACGACGCTGCCGTTGGCCCAGCTCCACTACCTGGCGTGAGTACCGACGACGACGAGGGCCGCCGCCCTGCGAGCCGTGAGCAGGGCACGGGTCGCGCGGGTCTGTCGACGTTGCTGTTGGCCCTGCAGTTCACGGACTCGTCGTTCCCCTCGGGCATGTACACGCTCTCGCACGGGCTGGAGGGGTTGCGCGAGGCGGGTGCTGTCGGGCCCGCCGGGCCGCTGTCCGTGGCCGACGCCGTGCACGGGATCCTGCGCCACTCCGCCGGACCCGCCGAGGCGACCGCGCTGGCCCTCGCGTGGGCGGCGACGCGGGAGCACAGCGGGCCGGCTCCTGCGTCCGGCACTCCAGGCGCGCCCGGCGCCCCCGACGCTCCCGCGCCCCCCGGCCCCGGCCCCGACCCTTCCCCGCTGCTGGCCGCCCTGACCTGCATCGACCAGCGGCTCCACGCCACCCGGTTGACCCGCGAGTTCCGCGACGGCGCCACCCGCACGGGCACGCAGGTGCTCGACCTGGCCGCCGAACTGCTCGACGACCCGGTGGTCTCGGCGTGGAACGACCACGTCCGGGCCCGCCGGTCGCCGGGATCGCAGTCGGTGGTCATGGGCGTCGTGTACGCCCGCGGCGGGCTGAGCCAGCGCGAGGCCGTGGCCGCAGACCTCACCGCCCTGGTGATCAGCCTCTCGGGCGCCGCGCTGCGGCTGCGCCTGGCTGATCACCGCAGTGCGCAGGCCCTCGTCCGCGGCGCGGCCCCGGTGATCGCCGAGGTCACCGACGCCGCCGTGGGCCGCACGCTCGAAGAGCTGGGCGGGTTCGCGCCCGTGCTGGACCTGGCGTCGTGCCACCACGAGCGGGCCGAGGCGCGGCTGTTCGCGTCCTGACCACAGCGGCCGCCCCGTCGCGCCTCCGGCCGCACCGGCTCTGACCTGCGGTGCCCTGAGCGGTCCCTGCAGGGCGGCCCAGGTCACGATGATCCGCTGAGCGGGCCACCCGGCGGCGTGACGAGGGCGAGGGCCTACGCTGGCCCGCGTTCGCGACGAACCGGGAGGGCCTGTGAACGAGGACGCGGCTGGCTTCGGCGTGGGCCTGCATCTGGGGACCCCGCCGTACCGCCGGCTGCTGGCGGCGCTGTTCTTCATCGGTGTCGCGACGTTCGCCCAGCTCTACTCGCCGCAGGGGCTGCTTCCGCTGATCGCGGACGACCTCCACGTCAGCCCCGACCGGGCCGCGCTCATGATCTCCGCCGCGACCCTCGGGGTGGCGTTGGGCGTGATCCCGTGGTCGTATGTCGGCGACGCGGTGGGCCGCAAGCAGGCGATGCTCACCGCGATCGCCCTGGCCTGCCTCTGCGCCGCGCTGATCACGGTCATGCCCGGGTTCTGGTGGATGCTCGCCCTGCGGTTCGTCGAGGGCCTCATGCTGGGCGGCGTGCCCGCCCTGGCCGTGGCGTACCTCAGCGAGGAGGTCAGCCCGAAGGTCGCCGCGATCGCTGCGGGTACATACGTGTCCGGCACGACCGTCGGCGGCCTCGCCGGGCGGATCATCGCGGCGCCCGTCGGCCAGGCGGTCGGCTGGGAACTCGGGATGCTCACGGTCACGGGCCTCGCGATGATCTGCGTGCTCGTCTTCCTGCGCACCGCTCCGCGCGCCCAGAACTTCACCCCGCGCGTGACCCGGCTGCGGGAGGCGATGGCCGCGCTGTTGGGCAACCTGCGGTCGCCGACGTTGTGGGTGATCTACCTGCAGGGCTGCCTCACCATGGGCGGGTTCGTGGCCGTGTACAACTTCCTCGGTTTCCGCCTGGCGGACCCGCCGTTCTCGCTGCCCATCTGGCTGGTGTCCTTCATCTTCCTGGCCTACCTCGCTGGGACCGTCTCGGCGCCCCGGGCCGGAGTGCTGGCCTCCCGCTTCGGCCGCAAGCCGGTGCTTATCGCGGGGAATCTCACCATGATGGCCGGCACGGCGCTCACCCTGGTCGTCGATCTGTGGGCGATCGTCGCCGGCACGGTGATCCTCACGGTGGGGTTCTTCGCCGCGCACGCCGTGGCCTCGGGCTGGGCGGGGTCGGCGGCGGTGGCGGGGCGCTCCCAGTCCTCGTCGCTGTACAACCTGGGCTACTACGGCGGTTCGTCGCTGTTCGGGTTCGTGGGCGGGATATTTCTGCAGCTGGCGGGATGGCCGGGAACCGTCGCGATGGTGCTGGGCCTGGGCATCGCCGCGACCCTGCTGGCCGCGCTGGTCCTGCCGAGGAACTAGAGCAGAGCGCGCAACAGAATCGAAACACGACTGCACTAGCGTCTCGCCCATGGCAGAGGCACAGCAGGTGTTGCGGATCGGGATCGGTGGACCGGTGGGCTCCGGCAAGACAGCGCTCATCGAGGCGCTGGTCCCCGAGCTGATCGCCCGGGGTCGCACCCCGGCCGTGATCACCAATGACATCTACACGCAGGAGGACGCCGAGCACGTTCGCCGCACCCTGGTCGGCGTGCTGGACCCGGCGCGCGTCGTGGGCGTGGAGACCGGCTCGTGCCCGCACACCGCCGTGCGCGACGATCCCACCATGAATCTGGCGGTGGGCGCCGAGATGCTCGAGGACCACCCCGACGTCGACACCCTGATCTTCGAGTCCGGCGGCGACAACCTCACGCTGACGTTCTCGCCGGCGCTGGTGGACCTCTTCGTCTTTGTCCTCGACACCGCCGAGGGGGAGAAGATGCCCCGCAAGCGGGGGCCTGGCATCACCGAATGCGACCTGCTGGTGATCAACAAGATCGACATCGCCCAGTACGTCCGCTGCGACTTGCAGGTCATGTCCTCCGACGCCGACCGCGTCCGCTCGGGCAAGCCCGTCGCGCTCACCGACTGCCTGT
The DNA here is from genome assembly GCF_036287335.1 of Dietzia maris. NCBI lineage: Bacteria > Bacillati > Actinomycetota > Actinomycetes > Mycobacteriales > Dietziaceae > Dietzia > Dietzia maris. The sequence continues at coordinate 2,802,155 of NZ_CP143053.1, read as the reverse complement.
CCGGCACCGGCATCGATGAGGTGCTGGACTACCTCGAGTCGCGCCGGGCGGACCTGCTGCCCGCCCAGTGAGCGCGCCGCGCGGCACCGGACGAGAGATCGGCCCAGCGGGCGACCGGCTCACCCGCGCCGCCGACCCGGGGTTCGTCTGGCCCGTCGTCGCTGCCGGACCGCAGACCGGGCCCGGCGCGTTGCCCGTCGGCTCGCCCGGCAAGGTCGGCGTCCTGGACCTGGACTTCCGGCTCGATCCCCGCGACCCAGCCGGGCGGACGGTGCTGGCCGACCGCTTCCAGAAGTCGCCGCTGCAGGTGATGCGGCCGCTATACCTCGACCCGGCGATGCCCGGCATGCCCGTGGTGTTCGTCATGTCGACCGGAGGCGGGATCGTCGGCGGCGACCGGCTCGACATGGACATCCGGTTCGCCGAGGGTGCGCACGCGCTCGTCACCACCCAGGCCGCGAACCGCGTCCACCGGATGGACGTCGGCTACGCCACGCAGAACGTCGCCCTGCAACTGGGCGCCGGCGCGGTGTGCGAGTGGCTGCCCGACCCGCTCATCCCGTACGGCGGCAGCCGGTTCCAACAGCGACTGCGGGCCGAGGTGCCCGAGGGCGCGACGCTCATCGCCGCCGACGTACTCACCGCCGGACGCGTGGCCCGAGGGGAGAGCTGGGACGTGGACGCCTACGTCTCGGCGGTGGAGATCACCCGGCCCGGCGGTGTCCCGCTCGTCGTGGACACGACCCGCGTCACCCGCGACGAGGCCGGGCATCCGCTGGTCACCGGCGACGCCGACGCGATCGGGACGCTGTTCGTGGTCGCGCCCGGCCCGGCCGAGGAACTCGCCCGGGTCATGCGAGAGGCGGCCGACGGGCTCGGGGGCGCGACGAGCGCGGTGGCGGGATCGGCCGTGCGCTGTGGCGTGAGCACCCTGCCCGACGGCTGCGGTGCGTGGCTGCGGGTGCTGGGTCGGGGGCAGGAGAACGTGGAGGCCGCCGTGCGAGCGGTGTGGTCGGCGGCCCGTGTGCACCTGCTCGGGGCGGCGGCAACCGACCTGCGCAAGAGCTGACCGGCCGGGGAACTGCCTCCGCCTCCCGGCAGCGGGCATCCCGGCATCCCGCGCCCGCCGCACGGCCGCCTGACTTGCGTCACGCAGCGTTCACACAACGCCGGTAGAGGCAACGGTCGCGAAACATCGGCGACTCAGCCGACTCACACGATGTCCATACCTTTATCCGCATCGCGCTTCGAGCCTCGCAACCCGCGGGAACCCTCGACAGCCGGTCAGTGAAGGTCAGGTCAATCACGTGAACTCCACCTCCCTCTCTTCCGGTCAGAGCCAGCGCCCGAGCCGAGCCCGGCGCCCGAGCCGCACCCGGCGCGCGCTGGCCACCGCCGGACTGGTCGTCCTCGGCGCGGGCGCGCTCACCGCGTGCGGCAGCAAGACCAGCGACACCGCCACCGCGGGCGCTGCCGAGTCCTGCGTCGACACCGCCGGGGACACGATCAAGGTCGGCTCGCTGCACTCCCTGTCCGGGACCATGGCGATCTCCGAGAAGACCGTGCGCGACTCGGTGGCCCTGGCGATCGAGCAGATCAACGCCGACGGCGGCGTGCTGGGCAAGCAGATCGTCCCCGTGGTGGAGGACGGCGCCTCGGACCCGGCCGTGTTCGCCGAGAAGGCGCAGAAGCTCATCACCAGCGACTGCGTGGCCGCGATCTTCGGCGGCTGGACCTCGTCCTCCCGCAAGGCGATGCTGCCGGTGGTCGAGGACGCCAACGCGCTGCTGTACTACCCCGTGCAGTACGAGGGGCTCGAGGCCTCGGAGAACATCTTCTACACCGGCGCCACCACCAACCAGCAGATCGTCCCCGCCCTGGAGTACCTCAAGGAGCAGGGCGCGAAGTCCATGTACCTCGTGGGCTCGGACTACGTCTTCCCGCAGACCGCCAACCGCGTCATCAAGGCGTGGGCCGAGGCCAACGACGTCGAGATCCTCGGCGAGGACTACACCCCGCTCGGCTCGACCGACTTCTCGACCATCGTCAACAAGGTGCGCACGGCCAACCCCGACGCCGTGTTCAACACGCTCAACGGCGACTCCAACGTGGCGTTCTTCCGCGAGTACTCCAACGCCGGCCTGTCCGCCGAGGACACCCCGGTGGTGAGCGTGTCGATCGCCGAGGAGGAGGTTCAGGGCATCGGTGCTTCGAACATCGAGGGCCAGCTCACCTCGTGGAACTACTACCAGACCAATTCCAGCCCCGAAAACACCGCATTCGTCGAGACGTTCAAGGCGAAGTACGGCGCGAACCGCGTCACCTCCGATCCCATGGAAGCCGCCTACACCTCCGTCTTCCTGTGGAAGAACACGGTCGAGAAGGCGAACTCCTTCGCCGTCGACGCCATTCAGGACGCTGCCGACGGCGTCACCTTCGACGCCCCCGAGGGCACCGTGACCATCAACGGCGACAACAACCACATCTCCAAGACCGCCATCGTCGGCGAGATCCGCCCCGACGGCCTGATCTACGAGGTCTGGACCTCCGGCGAGCCCATCGAGCCCGACCCGTTCCTCGAGACCTACGACTGGGCCGGCGACCTGTCCGGAAACTGACGCCCGACAAGACCGCCCGACCAGCCCGCCCGACCCACCCCGCTCCCGCCCGGCCCCTGAACCGAGGCCGGGGGCGGGGGAGGGCGGGCCCCGGAGAAAGGAGCCGGTGTGGACATCCTCATCGGACAACTCGCGACCGGATTGAGCATCGGCTCCATCCTCCTGCTCGCCGCCCTCGGACTGTCCCTGACGTTCGGGCAGATGGGCGTCATCAACATGGCGCACGGCGAGTTCATCATGGCCGGCTGCTACACCGCCTACGTCGTGCAGCAGATCATGGCCGCCTCCGGCGCCGGCCTGGCCCTGTCGCTCGTGCTGGGGTTCGTAGTGGGCGGCCTGCTGGGCGTGCTGCTCGAGGTCACGCTCATCCGCCGCCTCTACGCCCGTCCGCTCGACACCCTGCTCGTGACGTTCGGCGTGGGCCTGGTGCTGCAGCAGATCGCCCGCGACATCTGGGGCGCGCCTGCCGTCAACGTCGAGGTGCCCGAGTTCCTGCGCGGAAGCGTCGAGCTGCTCGGCGCGTCGGTGCCGCTGACGCGCGTGTTCATCTTCGTCCTGGCCATCGCGTGTGTCGCGGCCGTCATGGCCGCCATGAAGTTCACGCCCATGGGCCGCCGCATCCGGGCCGTCACGCTCAACCGGGACCTCGCCGAGTCGTCCGGCATCAGCTCCCGCCGGACCGACATCACGACGTTCTTCATCGGCTCCGGTCTCGCCGGGGTGGCGGGCGTGGCGCTCACGCTCATCGGCTCGACCAGCCCCACGATCGGCCAGTCGTACCTCATCGACGCGTTCCTCGTGGTGGTCGTGGGCGGCCTCGGCCAGTTGCGGGGCGCCGTGATCGCCGCGTTCGCGCTGGGCGTCCTCCACTCGTTCTTCGAATACTCCACCACCGCCTCGGTGGCCAAGGTCCTCGTCTTTGTCACCATCATCTTCTTCCTGCAGGTGCGACCGCAGGGCCTGTTCGCCGTCAAGACCAGGAGCCTGGCATGACCGACACCACCACTGCCCGTGCGGACGTAGCGACCACCTCGTCGTCGTCACCCTCCGCGCCGACCACCACTCCACCGACCACTCCGCCCGCCGACGCCGGCCCACCGCCCCGGTCCCGCTGGATGTTCTGGGCCGCGCTCGCGGTGGCGGCGCTGGTCATCTTCGGCCTGGCGCCGCTGCTGCTCAGCGACTTCCGCCTGGGCCTGCTGGCCAAGTTCTTCTGCTACGCGATCGTCGCCAGCGGCATCGGCCTGGCGTGGGGGCGAGGCGGCATGCTCACGCTGGGCCAGGGCGTGTACTTCGGCGTGGGCGCCTACGCGATGGCCATGTTCCTCAAGCTCTCCGACGCCCGCGACCGCGGCGGCCCCGACGCCCTGCCGGACTTCATGCAGATCGCCGGCACGCGCGAGCTGCCCGGTTACTGGGTGCCGTTCGCCTCGCCCGGGTTCACGATCGCGGTGATCCTGCTGGTCCCGCCGCTGTTGGCGTTCGGGTTCGGCTACCTGGTGTTCCACCGCAAGGTCAAGGGCGCCTACTTCGCGATCCTCTCGCAGGCCCTGGCCGCCGCGGCCGCGATCTTCCTCGTCAGTCGACCCGAGCTGGGCGGCTCCAACGGCCTCAACCGCTTCACCGGGTTCTTCGGCTTCGCGCTGTCCGACCCCGCGAACCGGCGGATGCTGTACTTCCTCGCCGGCGGCGCGCTGCTCGCGGTGGTGCTGCTGGTGCGGCAGCTCATGCAGTCGCGCTTCGGCGAGCTGCTGGTGGCCGTGCGCGACCAGGAGGAGCGCGTCCGCTTCCTCGGCTACGACCCGGCGCTGATCAAGTCGTTCGCCTACGCCGTGGCCGCGTTCGCCGCCGGGATCGCCGGGGCGCTGTTCGTGCCGATCGTCGGGATCATCTCGCCGTCGGCGATCGGTATCGCGCCGTCGATCGCGTTCCTCATCGGCGTGGCGATCGGCGGCCGCGCGACCCTGCTCGGCCCGGTCCTCGGCGCTATCGGTGTGGCGTGGGCGCAGACCGCGTTCTCCGAGGCGTATCCCTCGCAGTGGACCTACCTGCAGGGCGTGTTGTTCATCGTCGTCGTCGGGTTCCTGCCCGGCGGCCTGGCGTCGCTGTTCGCGGTGCGGCGCCGACGCGCGAAGGTGACGACGACGAGCTCCACCACCCCCGACCGGCCCGCCACCGCCCGGGCGGCCGGACCTTCCGGCGCCGCCACCGCCACCTCCGCTGCCACCTCCGCCGCCACCATCGAGGAGCCCCGATGACCCACTCCACCGCCTTCGGCATCGGTGCCGCCCTCTCGGCGGGCACCCTCACCGGCGCCGAGCTCCGGCTGCCCGGCGCCGCCTCCACCCGGTCCCGCCCTGCGGGCCGTGAGCAGGGCGCCGGCACCTACCTCGAGGTCCGCGGCCTGACCGTGACGTTCGACGGCTTCCGCGCCGTGGACGGCGTGGACCTCACGCTCATCCAGGGCGACCTGCGGTTCCTCATCGGGCCCAACGGCGCCGGCAAGACGACCGTGGTGGATGCGATCACCGGGCTCGTGCCCGCGACCGGCACCGTCGACAAGTCGGGGCAGCCGGTGCTGGGGCTCAAGACGCACAAGATCGCCAAGCTGGGGATCGGCCGGACGTTCCAGACAGCGTCGGTGTTCGAGGACCTGACGGTCGAGCAGAACCTCGACATCGCCGCCGGCGCTCACCGCGGGCCGCTCACCCTGCTGCGGCGGCGCCACGGCCGGGAGGAGAGCGTCGCCGAGGCGCTGGCCACGATCGGGCTGGAGCACCTGGCCGGCACGAAGGCCGGGGTGCTGGCGCACGGGCAGAAGCAGTGGCTCGAGATCGGGATGCTGCTGGTGCAGGACTGCGACGTCATGCTGCTCGACGAGCCCGTCGCCGGCATGGGCGCCGAGGAACGCCAGGCCACGGGCGAGCTGCTGCAGCGGATCGCCGCCGACCGCACCGTCGTGGTGGTGGAGCACGACATGGAGTTCATGCGCGCGTTCGCCACCTCCGTCACAGTCCTGGCCGCGGGCAAGGTCCTCGCCGAGGGCACGGTCGCCGAGATCCAGGCCGACCCCAAGGTGCAGCAGGTCTACCTGGGCACCGCCGCCGCGACCGGCACCGAGTTGGCCGACGCCGACGCCGACGCCGACGCCGCCACCAACACCGACGCCGCCGACACCGAGGAGACCCCGCGATGAGCGCACTGTTGAGCATGTCCGGCGTCCGCGCGGGCTACGGCGGCTCGGAGGTCGTCCACGGTGTCGACCTCGAGGTCCCCGCCGGGGGAGTGGCCGCGATCCTCGGCCACAACGGCGCCGGCAAGACCACCCTGCTGCGCACCGCCGTGGGACTGTTGCCGTGCAAGGGCGGGACCATCACCTTCGACGGCGAGGACATCACCCGCCTGCGTCCGCACGCGCGGGTGGCCCGCGGGATCGGCTACGTCCCGCAGGGGCAGCAGTCGTTCACGCAGCTCACCACCGCCGAGAACCTCCAGCTGGTCGCCGACGGCCGCAAGCGCGGCAAGGCGCTGATCGACGAGTCGCTGGACCTGTTCCCGGCGCTGCGCGAGCTGCTCGACCGCAAGGCCGGCCTCCTCTCCGGCGGTCAGCGCCAGCAGCTGGCGATCGCGAGGACGCTGATCACCGAGCCGCGGATGCTGGTCCTGGACGAGCCCACCGAGGGCATTCAGCCCAACGTGGTGGCCGAGATCGAGCGGATCATCGTGGAGCTCGCGTCCCGCGGCGACCTGTCCGTTCTGCTGGTCGAGCAGCACGTCGGCTTCTCGCTGCGCGCCTCGGACGTCTACTACGTGATGGAGTCCGGGCGGATCTCGCACTCGGGCGCCTCCGACGATTCCGCCGCCCACGACGTCTCGGCGGCGCTGGCGATCTGATCGGCGAGGTCTCGCGCCCGGTGGCGGGCGCTGTCACCGCCTCTGGCCTGCGGTGCCCTGGAGCACCCGTTCAGGGCACCGCAGGTCAGGGGTTTGCGTGCTGGTGCGCCATGCCGCTTCAGGCCCGGGGCCGGACCCTGGCCGTGGAGGGGCCTGAACTTTGGTGTGACCATTGCGAAAAATCGGCTAGAGGCTCGCAGTGGTTACACCACAGTTCTCCGCCAGGTGCCGCACTGCCTCGCGTGACCGCCGACAAAGCGGCGGAGGCAGAGTGTTATGCCGTTCTCAGGCCGCCGCATCGGGCTCGACCTGCAGTTCCCTGCGGGCCCCGTTCAGGGATCCCCAGGTCAGACGGGTAAAAGCTCAGAGGCTGGCACAACGGTTCTCGCTTAATAGTCGACACCGTTAACCATCAGAGCCAAATAGTGCTTATCCTTCCTTCCGGTGCTGAGTCTCCCTCGCCCGGCGCCGCGGACTCACGGATCGGCCGTCGTGAGAACCGTCCCCTCAGGCCTGTCAGGAAGGCGCCCCTCATGGCAATCGCCCAACCCAAGCGTGTCAAGGAGATCACCAAGTCGATCTCCGAAGGCGATATGGAGGCGGCAGCCACCGCCACCATCGACTTCATCCTCGACGCGGGAGTGAAAGGCTTCGGCCCCGTCAAGAGCGCCGAGGCCATTGCCGATGAGGCACTGAAGCACTCGGGGAACGACGCGGAGAAGGCGATCAAGCGGATCATCGCCACGCACACCAGGGTCGTGGGCGCATCGGGTTTCGTCTCCGGGCTCGGGGGCCTGGCCACGATGGCGGTGGCGCTCCCCACCGATGTCACCGTGTTCTATACGCGTGCCACCCGCATGATCGCGGCGGTCGCACACCTGCGCGGCTACGACGTTCGCAGTGAGGAGGTCCGCAGCGTCATCGCGGTGTCGCTGATCGGTTCCGCCGGAGTCGAGGCGATGTCCAAGGCCGGCGTCGAGATCGGCACCAAGACGGCGATTGCGGCCCTCAAGAGGGTGCCGGGCACTGTCCTGACCAAGATCAACAAGGCGGTGGGCTTCCGGCTGGTGACCAAGTTCGGCACCACGGGGTCCATCAACCTGGTGAAGGTCGTGCCCGTGGCGGGCGCAGCCGTGGGCGGCACGATCAACATCGCGGGCATCCGATCGATCGCCGGATACGCGAAGAGCAACTTCCCCGCCATCGAGTCGGTGCCCGTGCCGCACACAGCCGTCTGACCCTAGACGCCTGAGCGTCTGCCCATCGGCCTCCGCGCCGATACCACCTCTGACCTGCGGCGCCCTGGAAGGCATGTTCAGGGCGCCGCAGGTCAGCGCGCCCGCCGCCCGCCGCCCGCCGCGCCCCGTGTCGCCGGGGCGAGACGGCAGGCGCCAGGCGAGCTCGCGGCCCCTGGCGCTCCACCCCGCCCTGCTCAGACCCCCCGCAGCTCGGCCATCCGCAGCGCGAGCCGCAGCTCGAGCGCCCGGTCGCCGCGCCGCCAGCCGGGGCCGAGGATCGTGTCGAGGCGGTCGAGCCGCTGGTAGACAGTGTTGACGTGCACGAACAGCCGGTCGGCGGTCGCGGACGGGCTGCCGTCGGCGGCGAACCAGGCCTGCAGCGTGTCGAGCAGCGAGGTGCCGCGGGCGCGGTCGGCGGCGCGCACCGGCCCGAGGCTGCGCTCGATGAACTGGCCGACGAACTCGCGGTCGGCCTCGCTGAACAGCAGCCCGTACAGTCCGAGTTCCTCGGCGGCGGCACCGGAACCGGCGCGGTCGAGAGCGATGAGCAGCCTCGCGGCCCGGCGGGCGCGTTCGACGTGATCGCCCACACCGGCGAGGCCGGCCACCCCGCCGATCGGCCCGGAGCCGCCGACGGTCGCCTGATGAGCGGCGAGCCGGGCGGCCACATCGCGAGCGGTGGCCCCGGCGTCGGACCCGGGCAGCAGCATGACGGCGCGGTCGCCGTACGTGGTGACCAAGCCGTCGTCGACGCGGGCGAGCGCGCGGCACTCGGCCTGCAGCGCGCGCGGCATCCGCTCCTCGGCGGGGGTGATGACCAGCGCGACGAGGTCGGTGTCGACGTCCACGCCGAGCAGGGCGGCGCGCCGGCCGATGGCCTCGAGGTCGTGCTCGCCGGGCGCCAACACCTCGGCCAGCAGCTCGCCGCGCACGCGGTTGTCGGCCTCGTCGCGCGCGCGGTGCCCCAGCAGGATCAGCGCGATCACCGAGGCCACGCGCCCGAGCGCCCGCCCGATCGCGGGGACGGGTCCGCGGCTGGCGAAGGTGACGTACCCGAGGTGGTCGGGTCCGGTGACGACCGGGGTGACGACGACGAGGTGGCCGTCCACCGACCGGGTGACGGGTCCGTCGGTCCGCTCGGTGTCCGCGGCGACGTCGTCGACGACCCGCCGCAGCAGGTCGAGCGGCGGTCCCTCGGGCGGGCACGCGCAGCCGATCTCCCGGTGGGCGAGGTCGAACACGGCGGCGGAGCCTCCACCGATGTCCACCACGAGGTCGACGATCTCGGGGACGGTGGCACCGGCCACGACCAGCCGGGTGAGTCGTTCGTGGAGGTCGACGATGCCGGCGAGGCGGGCGGTCTCGGCGTGGGCGGTGTCGAGGGCGTCGAGGGTGGCGTCGAGTTCGCGGCGTCGTCGGGTGGCGCGTTCGGCGGCGGTGAGGGCGGCCGAGACCTGGTCGGCGAGCAGGGCGAGGAGGGTGATCTCGTCCTGGGTGAAGTCGCGTTCGGTGCGGTCGGAGGTGAACAGCATCCCGGTGAGACGGCCGAAGGTGCGTACCGGGACGCCGAGGATGGCTTTGACGCCCTCGTCGATGATGATCGGGTCGATGACGTGGGTGTACTGCTCGTCGGCGAGGTAGTTGCGGGTCCAACGCGGGGCCATCGCCTCGGCGACCTGCCCGCCGAGGCCGAGGCCCATGCCGAGGCGGATGGTGTCGAAGCGGGGGCTGGTCGCGCCCTCGGCCATGCGCATGTAGGTGTCGCCGCGCTCGGGGTCGAGCAGCATGACGTACGCCAGGTCGGTGCCCACGATCTGGCGGGCCCGCCGGATGGCGATGTGCAGGACGGCGTCCTCGTCCTCCGCCGAGGCGAGTTCGGCGGAGGCGTCGAGGACGTCGCGCAGGCCGAGGGCCAGGTCGACCGCCATGGCTCGAGCGGATTTCAGCGGCCGGTGAACTGCGCCTTGCCGGGGCCGTTGTCGATGAACGACTGCATGCCGATCTCGCGGTCCTCGGTGGCGAACAGGGCGGCGAAGAGGGCGCGCTCGATGGCCAGGCCGGAGTCGAGGTCCACCTCGATGCCGCGGTCGACGGCCTCTTTGACGGCCCGCAGTGCGATGCGGGGTCCGCCGACGAACTGGCGGGCCCACTCGAGGGCGCGTTCGGTGGTTCGGCCGTCCTCGACGACCTCCTCGACGGCCCGCAGCTCGAGGGCCTCGGCGGCGGTGAGGGTGCGACCGGTGAGGCAGATGTCCTTGGCGACGGCCGGGCCGACGAGCCGGGTCAGGCGCTGGGTGCCGCCGGCGCCGGGGATGATGCCGAGGAGGATTTCGGGCTGGCCGAGCTTGGCCTTGGACGCGGCGATCCGGCGGTCGCAGCACAGGGCGAGCTCCATGCCGCCGCCCAGGGCCGCGCCGGTGATCGCGGCGACGGCCGAGAACGCCGACTGCAGGGAGCGGGCCTCGGTGACCATCTGCGCGTGGGTCATGTCGCGCATCTCCTTGATGTCCGCGCCGGCGGCGAAGACGCGCTCGCTGCCGGTGAACACCACGGCGTCGACGTCGTCGCGGCCCGAGACCTCGGCCGACACCGCGCGGAGTTCCTCCTGCATCGCGCGGGACAGGGCGTTGACCGGCGGGCGGTTCAGGGTGACGAGGGCGATGCCGTCCGTGACGTCGAGGGATAGGAATTCATACATGGTGAGGCTCCGAAGCTAGGGGGAATCTCCATTGTATGTGAACCAGACCACTTCTACGGTCAAGGCATGCACCCTCAGGTGAGAGAGATCACACACAGCCAGCCGGGCGGCGGGTTGGGCAGCCAGGCGGCCGGTCAGCCGGGAGATCAGCCGCGGCCCTGGAGCCCGCCGCTGCGGCCCGAGGACTTCCGCTGGGAGATCCCGGAACAGTTCAACATCGGCGCGGCGTGCACCGACGCGCATCCGCCGGAGGCACCCGCGATCGTGGTGGACCGCGGCGACGCCCCGCCGGAGGTCACCACGTTCGGGCAGCTCGGCGAGCGGGCCCGCCGGCTCACCACGTTCCTGCGCGAGCGCGGCGTCGGCGAGGGCGACCGGATCGCCGTGATGTGTGCCCAGTCCGCGGAGACCGCGGTCGCGCACGTCGCCGCGTACCTCATGGGGGCGATCGCGGTGCCGCTGTCGGTGAAGTTCGGGCCCGAGGCCGCGCTGTTCCGCATGGGCGACTCCGGCGCGGTCGCGGCCGTGTTCGACGCCGACTGCTACGCCCGCCTCGCCGGCGAGCTCGCCGGGCTGCCCGAGCTGCACACCGTGCTCGTGACCGGTGACGCCGTGCACGAGGCGACATTGCTCACCGTGCTGCCGCTGGCGGTGGCGGAGGAGGCGGACCTCGCCGTCGTCACCCCTGACACCGGCCCCGACGACCCCGCGCTGCTCATCTACACCTCCGGTACCACCGGCCAGCCCAAGGGCGCGCTGCACGGTCACCGCGTGGTGCTGGGGCACATGCCCGGCGTCGTGCGCGCGCTCGACGGGTTCCCGGGCGGTGCGGCGGGGGAGAGCGCCGCGGCAGGGGACAGTGCCGCGGCGGGGGAGAGCACCGACGTGTTCTGGACGCCGGCCGACTGGGCGTGGGCTGGCGGGCTGCTCGACGTGCTGCTGCCGAGCCTCTACAGCGGCGTGCCCGTGGTGGCCTCCGACCGGCGGCCGACCCCGGAGAACGTCGAGCACATCCTCCGGCGTCACGGCGTGACGTGCTCGTTCCTGCCGCCGACGATCCTCAAGATGATGCGCGCCTCCGACGTCGACTACTCGCGCACCGGCCTGCGCGCGGCGTTCTCCGGCGGCGAGGCGCTCGGCGAGGCCGTCGCCGAATGGGCCCGCGAGGCGCTGCGCGTGCAGGTCAACGAGATCTACGGCCAGACCGAGTGCAACCTCATCGTGGGCACGTGCCACGTCGAGTTCGACACCCCGCCCGGCTCCATGGGCCGCCCGACGCCGGGGTTCGACCTCGGGCTGCTCGACGAGCTCGGCCAGCCGGTCGCCGCGGGGGAGGTGGGCGAGATCTGCGTGCGACTGCCCAGCCCGAACGCCTTCCTGCGCTACTGGAACTCGCCCGAGAAGACCGACGGGAAGACCGCCGGCGGCGTGCTGCACACCGGTGATCTGGCGAAGGTCGACGACGACGGGAACTTCTGGTTCTCCGGCCGCAACGACGACCTGATCTCGTCGGCCGGTTACCGAGTGGGCCCCGGCGAGATCGAGGACCAGATCCTGCGCCACCCGGCCGTCGAAATGGTCGCCGTGATCGGCGTGCCGGACGAGCTGCGCGGAGAGGCGATCGTCGCGTACATCGTCCCGGCCGCCGACGCCGACGCGGGCGAGGAGCTCGCGCGCGAGATCCAGGCGTTCGTCAAGGAGCGGCTGGCCTTCTACCAATACCCGCGGGAGGTCGTCTTCCTGGACGAACTGCCCACCACCAACACCGGCAAGATCCGCCGGGCGCAGCTGCGCGCCTCGTTCTCCGCCGACCAGACAAAGGACAAGTCGTGAACAATCCCGTCGTCATAGGCGTGGTGCTCGCCTACTTCGTGCTGATGTTCGCCATCGGCGCGTGGGCCAACACCAAGATGAAATCGGCCAAGGAATTCCTCGTCGCCGGCCAGTCGCTCGGCTTCTTCGTCATGGCCATCGCCAGCTTCTCCTCCATCCAGTCGGGCTGGGGCATGGTTGGCGGCACCGGGCAGACGTACTCCTGGGGCCTCCAGGCGCTCATCGCCGTCGGCCTCTTCGCCCCGTTCGGGTTTGCCGCCGCCTGGTTCCTCCTGGGCAGCCGGCTCAACTGGATCGGCAAGAAGCACAGCGTCTACTCGGTGCCGGACCTCATCCGGATCCGCTTCCAGGACCGCACCTCGCACGCCACGATGTCGGTCGCGGTGTTCGTGGCCGCCGTCGCCTACATGACCGCGCAGGTCACCTCGATCGGCGTGATCATCTCGCTGCTGTTGGGCACCTCCGTGGCGACCAGTGCGTGGATCGGCTCGCTCGTCGTGGCCGCGTACACCATGGCCGGCGGCATGCTCGCCGCCGTGTGGACCGACCTCGTCCAGGGCGTGCTCATGGTGGTCATGTCCGTGGGGCTGTTCTTCTTCGCCGTCCAGGTGGCCGGTGGCTGGGTGCCGATGCTCGACACGATCTCCGCGACCAGCGCCGAACTGCTGTCGATCGACGGCGTGAAGTCGCCGACGTACATCTTCGCGTTCGGTCTGCTCATCTTCGTCGGCGCCGTCGGCCAGCCGCAGCTGCTCACCAAGTTCCTCATGCTGCGGGACATGACCCAGCTCAAGTGGGGTGCCGCCGTCGCCGGGATCGCCTACGGCGTGACCACCTTGTTCTCGGTGGGTATCGGTTTGGCCACCCGCTCCATGACGATCACCGGAGACGCCCCCGAACTCGAGAACATCGACGACACCGCCATCTGGTTCCTCGACTCCGTCACGCACCCGGTCGTCGGCGGCGTCGCCCTGACCGGTCTACTCGCGGCGATCATGTCCTCGGCCTCGAGCTTCATCACCATCGGCGCCTCGTCGATGATGCGTGACCTGCCCTCCGCATTCGGGGTCCGCGTGGTCCGCGAGGTGCTGTGGAGCCGCGTCGCCTCGCTGACGCTCGTGGTGCTCTCGGTGCTGCTGACCCTGTTCCTGTCGCAGGTGGTGTTCCTGCTCGGCGCGCTGGGCTGGGCGGCGTTCGCGGCGGCGATCCTCGGCCCGGTGGTCATGTCGATCTACTGGGAGCGCGCCACCTCGACGGCCGCGACCATCACGGTCATCTTCGCGATCCTCGGCAACCTGGTGATCAGCTCGCTGGCCGCCCGTGAGGTCATCACCGTGCCCGAGTACATGCAGGTCGGCGGAATCTCGCTGCTCGTGTCGATCGTGCTCTTCTACGGGATCTCGCTCGTCACCTCCAACCGTCACCCCGACGCGACCCTGGGATTCCTCTACGGCGGCCCCGGCGCCCGCACCGACTCGCTGCTCACCGGCACCGCGCCGACCGCCGGCTCCGCGTCGACCGCCGGTTCCGCGCCGACCGCCGGTTCCGCGCCGACCGCCACCACCGAAAGGCCCGACCATGTCTGATCTCGCCGCCCTCGACCGCGCCGGTGCCCCCGTCCCCGAGTACAAGCGCGCCGGGACCCTCATCCACGTGTTCGCCGGGATCGCCGCGTTCGCGCTGATCGGGATGCTCGCGGACGTCTGGCAGATGGTCTTCCTCGCCGTCCCGCTGTTCGCCGTGGCCATGATGCTCATGGGCTCGCTGCGCGCCAACGGCACCTGGGACCGCGCTTCGAGCATCGGCATCGTCGCCTACTGCGCGGTGCTCGCCGTGCTGGTGGTGTGGTCGATCCTCACCGCGTCCGGCGACGCCACCCTGTGGGGCCTGCCGATGTCGATGGGCGTGATCGTCTACTTCATTTGGCCCTACACGGCCATCGGCGCGGGACTCCTCTACGCGTTCGTGTTTGACCGCACGATCGACGAGAAGCGCCTGGCGGCCGTCGCCGACTGACCGGCCACGCGCGCAGCCGCGGCCGCGCGCTCCACGTGAAACCGCACCGCATAGCCACGGGACGGGGGCACGCGGGGCGCGCGGCTGTTTTGTTAGGTAGGTGTAGCCCCCACCGAGGCTGGAGCTGGCTTATCGTCCGACTCGACAGCGGCGTCTCAGGGGCGTTTTGAGTGGGTGGGCGGAACTACAAACGTGACGATCGGTGATGACGGAGATGGCTACACTGAGGGGCATGAAGGACTCGAAGGTCAGGAAGAGGGAGCGCAGGGCCGCGTTTCTGGCCGGCGCGGGCTCACTGATGGACCTGAGCGGCCAGACGACGTACGCGAACGCGAAGGCGATGTACCCGACGCAGTCAACAGGGATGGGTTACAGCCTCACCCGGATGAACGACGTGATGCTTCGAGCATCAATGCCGTCATCCAAGCGCAGCTGAGCTTCCTCCAGGAACACCACGTTCACTTGCCGACGCCCATGCCCGATCAGGGTTGGCTAGAGCGGGCGCGCGCAGAGACTCCCGAGGTGTACGACGCATATGTCCAAGGTATGAAGGACAGCTTCAAGACGGACAATATTGTGCGCCGAGAGGAAGCGCGCGCCCCGCCGTTCAGTCGAGGCGGAGACACGCGAGATTATCGCTGAAGTGTTGGCTCAGGATTCCACTACTCCCGTCGACCTCCTGGCTGGTGAAGAAGGCGCTGACATCGAGTTCGAGCCCGGTCGTCTCGGTCTTACAGGGCGAGACGCTGAGCTGTGACGGGTCACGATGAGACCCCGAAACGTCCTGGCCAATAACGTCGTGTCGAGCCGCTTGTCGGCGGTAGTAACTACTCGTCACTCGATCCGCTCGATTAATCCCTGGGAAGTGTCGAACAGCGGTCAGTGCGGTCAGTAGGCACGTGCCACCGACGAACTCAGGCCTCATAGCTGCCCGAGCAACTCCTTCCACACGGGCCGCCAGTAGTCGATGGCCTCGGCGGAGTCGAGCTTCGAGTGGACCACGCCCACGGTGCATTTGCCGCCGGTCTTGTCGCTGAAGTTCAGGGCCACGCGCGTGCCGTCGGCCAGCGGAACCCGCCAGTAACGCAACTTCTCGGTGCTTGACGTGGATGGCGCCGCCTCGATCTCGACCCCGCCGAACTCCTCGCGCGCACCGACGAGCGCCATCCACGCCTCCAGCGCCGCGTCCTTGTCGCCGGCCACGGTTTTCGAGGTGGACAGCTGGAAGTCGCCGTCGCAGGACTGTCCCGGGACGCGCAGGCCGGTGTGTTGTTCGTAGGCGACGGCCGCCGACTGCGCCCACCATTCGCGCTGCTCCGCAGACTCGGGCATGTGCTGCAGCGTCAGTCGCGCGATCGCGGTGTGCTTGAGCTCGCGGGCGCCCTCTCGGTCGAGCAGCTCGACCCAGTCCTCCCACGAACGGCCGGTGGCGGCGGCGACGGCGGCGGTACTCGACGACTTGACCATGCCTTCATGCTGCCCGAACGCCCCGGCCCGCGGTGGCCGATCGCCCGCGGCGGGGTGGCCGAGAACCGCCCTGACCTGCGGCGCCCTGAAACCCCCGTCCAGGGCATTGCAGGTTAGCGTTTCGCCGGACGCGGCTATCGCGATGCGGTGTGAGGGAGTGACGGCGACGACGACGAGCTCAGCGTCCGCCGCACCGGGCCGCCGATGGGTGGGCGGAACCGGCGGGGTGCTGCCGACTCCCGGCAAAGACCCGGCGTCGCCCGGTGGGCCGGGAATCGATGAGGGATTCTGCGGCGAGAGGAGCTGCATGGACGTCGACCAGTCCCGCGAGCGCGACGAGACCGAGGCCCAGCGGATCGACCGCAACTGGATCGAGCTGCTGCAGGAGTTGCGCATCGTCCAGACCGGCGGCCAGGTGCTCACCGGCTTCCTGCTGGTCGTGCCGTTCCAGGAGCGTTTCGCCGAGCTCGGCGGTGGCGCGCGTGGGGCACTGGCAATCGCTCTTCCGAACTTTGGTGTAGCCATTGCGATTCCCGGGCCATTTATTCGCAGTGGTGTCGACAAAGTTCCGACCGCGGTCGCGGCGGGGTGGGGAGTGACGACGACGAGGTTCGCGCCTCGCCGGCGTCGCAGTCGCGAGGCGGGCGAGACGACACTCGGCGGCCCCTGACCTGCAGTGCCCTGAAAGGCCCGTCCAGGGCACTACAGGTCAGCGCCGTTACAGATCCCCCGGCAGCTTGTCGCGGCGGATGTCGCGCCAGGAGGGTTGGCGCATGTTGCCGTCGTCGGTGAAGCCCTGGTGGCGAACTTCCACGACGATCTTGGGCGTCACCCAGACGGCGTCGCGGCGGGCGTCTGCGGGAAGTTGGTCGACGAACGGGCTGGTCTTGCGCTCGAGGGGCGTGAGCTCGGCGAGTAGGGCGCGGGCCTGTTTGTCGGTGAACCCGGTGCCGACGCGGCCGATGTAGGCGAGGCCGGTTTCGGCGGGTAGGCCCAGTAGGAGGGAGCCGAGCGAGCCGGAGCGTCCGCCCTTGCCGGGCCGCCATCCGCCGACGACGGCCTCGGTGGTGGTGAGCAGCTTCTGCTTGAGCCAGGCCTTGGAACGGCGGCCGGATTCGTACTTCGAGTCACGGCGCTTGGCGACGATGCCCTCCCAGCCGTATTCCTCGGCCTCGGCCAAGGCGCGGTCACCGGGGCCGTCGAGGACCTCCGGCACGTGCACTCGATCGACCTCCCGCAGTGCCGGCGCGAGCAGGTCCAGCACCTCTCGGCGGCGCTCCCACGCCTGTTTCTGCAGGTCCACGCCATCGACCTCGAGCACGTCAAAGACGAACAGCTCGACCGGCGGCAGGGACGAGTCCTTGCCCTCGGCGGCGGCCTGTTTGGCCAGTGACGCGAAGTCCGGCACTCCGTTGGCGTTGAGGATTACCAGCTCGGCGTCGAGAACGGCCCGCCGCTCGAGCGCTTCGGCCAGCCCGGGGAAGCCGTCGGCGAGCCAGTCCATGGAGTTGCCGTTGCGGCTGACGAGGCGCGTCTGTGCGCCGTCGGTCGCGAGGGTGACGCGGTAGCCGTCCCACTTGCCCTCGAACGCCCACGTGTCGTCGGGCAGTTCGGTCACCTCGGCGGCCGTGGGGATCATGGGCAGCGGGGGAGCCTCGGGGCGGCTGGTGCTGTCGGACCGGTCGGTGGAACGCGAGCGCGCCTTGCCGTCGGAACCATCGGGGTCGCCGGAGCCGCGCGCACGCTTGTCATCGTCCGGGTACGACGACTTCGGATTGTCGCGGCCGCCGTAGAAGGAGGCGGGCGATTGGTCCTTCATGTACTGCACGATCCACTGGTTCCTCTCGGCGCTCGTGCGCACCAGTACGTACCGGCCGGAGACCTTCTCGCCGTCGAGCCACACGATGATTTCGTCCTCGCGCCACTTCTCGCACTCGTAGGTGCCGCGGTCCCAGACGGTCATGTGGCCGGCGCCGTATTCGCCCTTGGGGATGGTGCCCTCGAACGTCTCGTAGCCGAGCGGGTGGTCCTCGGTGTGCACGGCGAGCCGCCGGTCCTTGGGCTCGGTGGGCAGGTTCTTGGGCACGGCCCACGAGGCCAGGACGCCGTGGTGTTCGAGCCGCAGGTCGTAGTGCAGGCGCCGGGCGTGGTGCTCTTGTATCACGAAGATGGGTCCGTCGCCCCCTGAGCGATCGGTCTCGACCTCGCCCTCGAACGGCTCGGGCGTCTTGCGGCGATCCCGCTTGCGGCGGTACTCCTCGAGACTCGTGACCACGGCGTCGCCGCTGGTGGGCTCGGCGTCGCAGCCCTCGACGTCGGTCGAGCTGGTGTCGGCGGGCTCGGGGTCCTCGTCAGCGGACGACGACGAGCTCTTCTTGCCCCCGGACGACTTCTTGGCCCGCGACGTCGGGCCGGACGAGGACGCCTTCTTCTTGGCCGACCCGCCCTTCTTGGCCGTGCCTTCGAGGCCGTCGAGGAGGTCGCCGTCGGAGTCCAGTCGCTTGAGCACCTCGTCCCAGTGCAGGTGCGTCAGGCCGCCGTCGCCGAGTTCCTCCCACGAGCGGGGTGCGGCCACCCACGGTTCTGCCCGTCCGCGCAGGGAGTAGGGCGCGACGGTGGTCTTGGCGCCGCTGTTCTGGCTCCAGTCGACGAACACCTTGCCGTCGCGAATGGAGCGCTTCATGGTGGCGGTGACCAGGTCGGGGGTCTGCTTGGCGAGGGACTGCGCGATCTCCTTGGCCACCTTGGAGGCGCTGGCGGCGGTGACGGCCTTGTCCAGCCGGGCGTAGAGGTGGATTCCCTTCGAGCCGCTGGTGACCGGGAACGCCTCGAGTCCCGCCTCGGACAGCAGGTCCCGGACGCGGAGGGCGACCTTCGCCGTCATATCCAGTTCCACGCCCTCACCCGGGTCGAGGTCGATGACGATCCGCCGCGTCCGTCCCGGCTCGCCGTCGGAGAGGGTCCACTGCGGCACGTGCAGTTCGAGGGCGGCCTGCTGGGCGAACCACGCGAGAGTCGCGGGGGAGTCGAGTACGGGGTAGGTGACGGTGCGCGAGGAGTGCTCGATGGTCACGCTCGGCACCCAGTCGGGCGCGTGCTGGGGCAGGTTCTTCTCGAAGAAGGAGTCTGCGTCGGTGCCGTCGGGCCAGCGCTTGCGGGTGACTGGCCGGTTGCCGGCATAGGTGATGAGCAGCGGCGCGACGGCCGTGTAGTACTCCAGCACGTCGGCCTTGGTGGTGCCGGTGGCCTCGTAGAGCACCTTGTCGGGATGGGTGAACCGCACGGTGCGCCCGTCGACCTTCACCGAATCCTTCTGCCCCTTGGTCGCCATGGGACCACTCTCGCATCCGACTCGGACACCGGCGACCGGCTCGGTGGGCGGATCGGGTGGCGACGACGACAAGGGCCGCGACTCAACCGGCCGGCCCCGCGCGTCGTGTGCGGGACCGGCCGGAGGGGCGAGGGCGGCTGTGGTTCGTCTACCGAGAGCCGGCCTCGGGGCGTGCTTGCCGAGCGCGGCTCATGCTTCGGCGGTGTTCACCGACGTCTCGACGCTGGGCTCACTCGCGTCCGGGGTCGGGCTCGCGTTGGTTGCCGGTGCCTGGCTGGTCGTCGCGGCATCCTTGGGCAGCGGCGGGAGGTCGAACACCCACCCGGCGGTGCTGTCGGGTCGGAGCATGGCCCGCTGCGCGGAGTCGTCGAGCGCGATCGCGATGACGAATTCGTACTCCCGGCCCGCTGACAGCGCGGTGACTCGAGAGTTCGCCGACCGCTCGCAGTCCGAGCTGACGCGACCGGCCTTGCGGATCGATCCGCCGGGGCGGACCTCGGCGAAGTCGCCCGGGCTGATGGACGCCCACCGGTCGGGGCCCGCCTCGCCAGAGGTGCGGATGCTCAGGGTGAGCTCCACTCCGCAGCCGGGTGTCCGGACGACGTCGTCGATCCTCGCGGTGCCCAGCTCGACGCCGTCACGGTTGACCACGGCGAACTCGCGGCCGATGCGCACCATCTCGGGTTCAGTACCCGTGGCCTGCTGCTACCGGGCTGCCGATCCGGCCGGTAGGTCATCCGTGAAAGCCCTGTTCAGGGCACTAGATCCGCTGCGCGGAGAGCGCGGAGAGCGCGGCGGGGGCGGCGGGGGCGGCGGCTGGCGACGGACTGGCCCTCGGCTCTTCATCGTCCGCGACAAGCGGTGCGCCGGAGGAGAAGTGGACGGCCCGGACACTGCGCGAGTGTCCGGGCCACGTCAGTTGCCGAAGGGCGCCGCCGTGGGCGGCTCGATGTCCTGGGTGACGCCGGCCATCAGCTCCCGAGGCTCCCAAACCCCCGAGACTGCCCAGGCCGTCCGAACTCCCGAGACCTTCGAAGCTGCCCAACCCCGAGGAACCCCCACTGTCCGGGCCGCTGCTGCGCTCCCATCCGGCGTAGACGGTGATGTCCTCGTCGAGGCTGAGGGCGGCGTCCGGGTCGAATCGGGTGGCCAGGTCGGGGGCGGTGTACCAGCCGGCAAAGCTGTAGCCCGGCCGCGCTGGGGCCGACGGCTCGAAGCCCTCACCGGCCCAGATAGTCACCGGGTCCACGGCGGGACCGTCGCCGGTGTCAAAGAAGACGGTGTACGCGGGAACCGTGGGGTAGCCGTGCCACTCAGGCGTCGTGTAGCCCCCGACGTCTTGCTGATACCGCGCGGCGAACTCCACGGTCAGGCCCGGCGCCTCCGCGAGTGACGGCCCCTCGTCCTCGGCCCCGCTGATGCTCGGCGCGGGCCCCGTGAACCGGACGCTGGTCAACCCCGGGTTGTTCCAGAAGGCCAGTGGCCCGACCTCGGCGACCCGGGCGGGGATCTCGACCGTCTCGAGGCGGTTGTCCGAGAAGGCCGCCTGGTCGATGGCGGTGAGCCCCTCGGGCAGGGCGACCGACGTCAACTGATTATTGGCGAACGCGTACCTGCTCACGGTGGTGAGCGCGTCGGGCAGGGCCACCGAGGTCAGTCTGTTGCTGACGAATGCGGACCGACCGATGCTGCGGACGCCGTCGGGCAGCCTGACCGACGTCAACGAGTTGTTGGGGAATGCCCACTCGCCGACGCTGGTGACGGTGTCCGGAAGCGTGACCGACGTCAGTTGATTGTCGATGAACGCCCCGTCGCCAACGCTCTCGAGCGCGTTCGGCAGGGTCACGTCTTCCAGCAGATTGTTGGCGAACGCGTCGCGGCTGACCGCGGTGAGGGAGTCCGGCAGGGTCAGCGAGGTGAGCTTGTTGTTCTTGAATGCGTACTCGCCCAGGTGGATGAGGCGCCGGGGCAGGGTCACGGTCGTCAGTTCGTTGGTGACGAACGCGGCGTCACCGATGGTCTCGAGCGTGTCCGGCAGGGTGACCGATTCCAGCCCGGTTGCTGTGAACGCGCCTCTGCCGATGGCGGTCACGGCGTAATCGGTGCCGTCGATGGTGACGGCGCTCGGGATGGTGACATCGGTCCCGGCGGAGGAGCCGGAGATTACGGTGGCTCCCTCGGCGGGGGCGCCCGTGTCGACCGAGTAGACGAGGCCGTCCACAACGCCGGTCCAGTCGTTGGCGCGGGCGGGCGCCGCCGCGAGCACCCCCGGCATGCTGAGCGACATCAGTAGAGCGAGAACGAGCGACAGATGGCGGCGGGTCGCGGCGGCAGTGGCGGGTAGCGCGGAAGGCATGGGGGAGCGTGCTGAGAAGTCGGGCGCGCCGCACCGTCCGACAGAGGGCCGGCGGGAGGCGCGTGGGGCAGAGGGTGCCACGCGGCCCCGGATGACCGGCAGATATCGAGCGACCGCGATGTGGTCACACGATAACTCTCCCATCGGCGGTTATGTGGACATTCTTAGGAAAAGCGTCACCGTCGGCGCGGGCTACCCGCCCTGAGCGCACCACTCACGTCGGTGCCGGGGGAGCGGCCGGTCGCCGCAGTGGGTGTGGCGTGGCTATGTGACGACGACGAGCCCGCCGATTCCCCGCCAGAGTTCCGCTTTCCGACTGGACGTGCTCGGCCACCCGCCAGCCCCGGCCCCGCTGGCCACCCCTCCCGCGCGTTACCGCGTGAAGTCGATGACCAGCCGTCCGCGGGTGCCGCCGGCTTCGAGGCGCTCGTGGGCTCGCCACGCGTCCTCGGGCGCATAGCTGTCCGCGACGCGGAGTGTCACCACGCCGTCCTCCGCCAGCTGCCGCAGCTCGTCAAGTTTGCCCTGCTCCTCGGCCATGTTCGCCACGCTCACCGGATGGACCTGCAGGTCGTGCTGGCCGTCGCCCTGGTACCACCGCACCGTCGCGACCCCTCCGCCGGTCTTGACCGCGGGGAGCACCGCGATCTACCGGTTCACCGAGGCGCTCTCGGATTACGGCCCGGCGCTCAAGGCACTAATCCACGAGGAGTTCGGAGACGGAATCATGAGCGCGATCAACTTCCAGATGGACTTCAAGCGCCGCCCTGACCCGGACGGCGACCGGGTGGTCATCACCCTCGACGGGAAGTTCCTCGACTACAAGTGGTGACCGGATGCTCCTATGGATGTCAAGCGGCTTTGTCGAGGTCGGCGGTGGTCGGTGCTTTGGTGGCGGGGTCGCGAGCCTGTAGGTCGTTGATCAGGGCATGGTAGATCTCGCGCGCGATGTGGCGTTTGAGGCAGCGCATGATGTCTTTCTTGGACAGGCCTTGCGCGGTTCGTCGGTCAACGTAGGAGCGGGTGCGTTCGTCCCATCGCATGCGGCTCAGTGCGATGGTATGCAGGGCGTGGTTCGCGGCCCGGTCGCCACCGCGGTTGAGTCGGTGTCGGTCTCGTCGTCCTGAAGAGGCAGGGATCGGGGCCACGCCGCACAGGTGCGCGAACGCCGCTTCGGAGCGCAGCCTGTCTGGGTTGTCGCCCGCGGTGGCCAGAAGCTGCCCGGCGACGTCAGGTCCCACGCCCATGCGGTTCATCAGGGTCGGAGCCGTCTGCGCGGTCAGGGCTTTCAGCTCGACGTCGAGGTCGGCGATCTCCTCACTCAGTGCCAGGATCCGGCGGCTCAGAATGCGTAGTGCCGCCTTGGTCGCGCCGAGGGGACTAGCGAGGTCGCTGGGACGGAACCGGGCGCAGACTGCGGCCAGCTCGCGGGCGGGCAGGCCACGCAACTGGGCTCGCAATTCCTCCGGAGCGGTGATCACCAGCTGCCTGGCCTGGTTGATCGCTTGGGTGCGGGCCTTGACCGCGGAGCGCCGAGGCACACGCAAGGCCCGGACGGCCTCCACGATCCCGTCGCGGGTCTTCGGCACGCCAGTGGCACGCCCGGAGGCGACCGCGGTAGCAGCGGCATAGGCGTCTATCGGGTCGGACTTGCCCTTCATCCGCCGGGTCTTGCGGTCGGGTCGGTCGACTTCGACCACCGGTAGTCCGGCCCGGGCCAGCACCCGAGACAGCTCGGCGCCGTAGGCTCCGGTGCCCTCGACCCCAACGGCCTGCACGGTGCCGTGGCCGCCGAGCCATGAAAGTAGCTGCCGGTACCCGGAACCCGTGGCCGGGAACTCTCGGTCGGCCAGATGCCGCCCGAGGGAGTCGATCACCGCCGCGTGATGGGTCTGGCCATGCGTATCCACTCCGGCGATGACATGCACGTGCTGATCGGACATCATGGTCACTGCTGCCTTTCTCGTTGATCCCGGTGGGGCAGCACGCGCCGGCCAGGCGGGCGGACAAGACAGTGGCGGGGCTTCTGAACCAAGCTCCTATGAGGTCACAAACGCCCGTCCGGTCGCGTGCGTAGCGATCCCCCGAGCGGGCCGACAAATCCGCTTCTAGTGTCGTGCGTGTGAAGTAGTTTTACAGTTGGGTTTGTGAAATCATGGGACATGGCGAATCGACCTGCCCCGGCATTGATGTTGCGTCCCGGCGATCGCGAGAAGCTTGAGAGAATGACGCGCTCGCAGTCGATGTCGGCAGGCATGGTGCAGCGAGCACGCATCGTGCTGCTGGCCTCGGAGGGCCGGCGTAATGCGGAGATCGCCGAGTTGGCCGGGGCGTCGCGGCCGAAGGTGAACCTCTGGCGGTCCAGGTACGAGGACAAGGGCATCGGGGGCCTGGCTGATGAGAAGCGTTCTGGTCGGCCGCGCACGATCGATCACGCGGAGATCGTGACGGCGACCTTGATGCCGCCGCCGAAGTCTCTGGGCGTGACCCACTGGTCGTCGCGGCTGCTGGCGTCCCGGTTGAAGGTCTCGGCCTCGACTGTGGTCACGGCGTGGCGTGCCTACGGGATCAAGCCGTGGCGCTCGGAGTCGTTCCGGTTCTCCACCGATCCTGAGCTGGTCGGCAAAGTCACCGACATCTGCGGCCTGTACCTGGCGCCGCCGGAGAACGCGATCGTGTTGTGCGTGGATGAGAAGTCCCAGATCCAGGCACTGGATCGTACTCAGCCGATCTTGCCGATGCAGCCCGGCCTGATCGAGCGGCGCAGCCACGACTACGTCCGGCACGGCACCAGCACCCTGTTCGCGGCGCTGGACATCGCCACCGGTCAGGTCACCGCCGCACTCAAACCGCGTCACCGGAACCAGGAGTTCCTGGCGTTTTTGAAGCAGATCGAGCGGGCGTACCGTCATGTCGTCGATGCCGACGGTCAGCCAGTTCAGCTGCACCTGGTGATGGACAACTACGCCGCCCACAAGCACGCAAACGTCAAGGCCTGGCTGGCCGATAATCCCCGGTTCACCGTTCACTTCACCCCCACCCACGCGTCGTGGATGAACCTGGTCGAGGTGTGGTTCGGCATCGTCGAACGCCAGGCCATCCGCCGTGGGGTCTTTACATCCGTCAAGGACCTCAACGCGAAGATCCGCGCCTTCATCGACGGCTGGAACCACCGATCCCACCCCTTCGTCTGGACGAAAACCGCCGACGAAGTCCTCAAGAAAGCCAACCGTAAGAAGACTTCAAATGCGGACCACTAGTCAGCCACCGCGACGGTCAGCCCGTGAGTCAGACCCGCCCGAAGAACCACTACACACATCATCACTGTCAGCCCTGGCGGGCGACCGCGATGAGCATCTCGAGGCTGCCGCCGGACAGGGAGCCCGAGGCCGGGGTGACGGGGGTGGCCCGCACGCTCGTCGGTCGCCACCCGGCGTGGACGGTGAGGTCCGCGGTGAGCGGGGTCTCGGGGTCGGGGGGGGGCTCGCCACCGCCCGGGGAGGTGTACCAGCCGGTGAAGGTGTATCCGGTCCGTTCGGACGCGGCGGGCAGGCGCAACGTCTCGCCCGGCCAGACCGTCTGCGATGCGAAGGCCGGGTCGCCCCCGGAGTCGAAGGGGAGGGTGTAGGCGGGCAGTGCGGTGTACCCGAGCCACTCGGGGGTGGAGAAACCCGGTTCCGGTGACAGGGTGAGATGCCGGGCGTGGAACTCCACGGTCAGCCCCGGTGCGGTGCCCAGCAATGGCGCCGATGCGTCGGCTCCGGTGATCACCGCCGGGTCGGGGCGCGAGAACCGGACCCGGGTCAGGCGGGGTTGGAGGCGAACGCGTCGTCGCCGAGTGTGGTGACTCCCGCCGGGATCTCCACCGACGTCAGGCGGTTGCTGCGGAACGCCTGGCTGGCGATGGTGGTGAGAAACTCGGGCAGGTCGACGGCGGTCAGCCGGTTCGAGCGGAACGCCCAGAGGCCGATGGTGGTGAGGGCGTCCGGCAGGACCACGGACTTCAGTTTGTTCTGCGCAAATGCGAGCTCGCCGACCGTGGTGACAGCCGGGGGCAGGGTCGCCGCGGTCAGCTCGTGTCTCACCAAGAATCCGAATTCCAGGACTATGCGGCAGATCCGGCGTAAACATTAGCGGCATGAAGAGTCCCCTGAGTCTTGTGGCCGCCACGTTTCTGGGTGCTGTACTCGTGGGCTGCGGAAGTCCAGAGAAGCCCACGCCCCCGGATACGTCCTCGTCCTCGACTGAGTCGACAGCACAAGGCACACCGGCGTCTTCGGCGACTAGTGAAACGACGGCAGAGAGCGCCCCCTCGCCGCCTACATCAGTGGCCGAGCCAGCTGTGGCGGAGGCTCCGGTCATCGTTGACTGCCAGACGGGACTGGGTCCCGTCCAGACCTATTGGTCCGATGGAAGCGTCACGGGATATTCCGAGTATTGCCAGTCAGTTCACGATCAAGTACTGCAGGCTGAAGTCGATGCCAACTCCCCGCGTTGTGATGGGACGGTCTGCAGATACCCGTCAGGGGCGGTGATCCCAGACCCCAACGCGACCCCGGACGACCGATGCACGAACCAGATCAATTACGCGAATGATCCCCGCTCGAACGCGGAGATCAATTCGATCGGGGCGCAAACCGGTCAGTGCCCCGAGCCTATTTCTTAGTCGTACAGAGTGGCACGCGGCCCCGATCCCATCGCAACGGGCCGGTGACGGCCACGCCCGGCGGCTGCGGCGGGCGAGCGTGGCCAACAATCACCGCGTGAAGTCGATCACCAGCCGTCCGCGCGTGCCGCCGGCTTCGAGTCGCGCGTGGGCGCGCCCGGCGTCGTCGGGCGAATAGCTATCGGCGACGCGGAGGGTGACCACTCCGTCCTCGGCCAGCTGTCGCAGCTCGTCGAGCTTCTCCTGCTCCTCGGCCATGTCCGCCACGCTCACGGCATGCACCTGCAGGTCGCGCTGGCCGTCGCCCTGGTACCACCGCACCGTCGCGACGCCTCCGCCGGTCTTGACCGCGGGGAGCACGGCGGCCTCCTGCACGGATCCGTCGAAGAGGCCGTCGACCCCGTCGGGGTAGAGCTCGAGGATGCGGTCGGCGACGCCCTCGCCGCGCCGGACGATCTGATCGGCGCCGAGCGACCGCACGAGCTCCTCGTCCGCCTCCGACGCGTCGGCGACCACGGTGAGGCCGTCGTGCTTGGCCAGCTGGATGACGTATCCGCCGGTGGAGCCCGCCGCCCCGGTGACGGCGAGGACCTGTCCGGGCTCCAGGTCGAGGAGGTCGAGGGCGCGCCGGGCGGTGAGGCCGTTCATGGGGAGCGTCGAGGCGGCGATGTCGTCGGCATTGCGGGGCGCGGCGGCGATCGACCGGGCGGGCAGGACGATGTCCTCGCGGTACGCGCCGTGGTCATCGCGGGAGACCACGATCCCCATGACCCGGTCGCCGACCGCGAGCGAGGTGTCGGCGTCCTCGCCGATCTCGACGAGGGTTCCGGCGATGTCCATGCCCGGGACGTCAGCGGCTCCGCGCGGCGTTCCGGTTTTCGAGCGGGAGCCGTTGCGCGTGTAGGTGTCGGTGGGGTTGATGGTCGCGGCGGTGACGCGCACGCGGACCTCGGTCGGCCCGAGTTCCTGCTTGGGGACTTCCACGACCTGCAGGGCGTCGGGGCCACCGTAGGTCGTTACTCCGACGGCGCGGACGGAGGCGGTCGAGACGGTCATTGTTCCTCTTTCCCGCGGAACCGGTCAGCGTGGACCGGCCCGCTGGATTGTTGGCACGAGTGACTTCTGTCCCGCAGCGTAACCATCCAGTCGCTCAGAAGATTCCGGCCAGGCCCCCGACGCCCCGCCCGAGCAGACTCAGCCCAGCCGCCGCTCTAGGAGACTGCTGAACAAGCTGCGATCCTGGCACGCCCGGTGTGCGTGAGGGTCCGGTTGGCCGTCGCGCGGAGTGTGGGGCTTGAGATTTCTGGGTTCGGCGAAAGGTTCGTGGCGCCCACCGCGGGTTGTTCGAGCCTCTGCTGGGGCGGGAATGCCTGGCCCCGGCCCGCTGATCAGGCCAGGGCCCAGGTTCCGTTCTGGTTGGTCAGTCCCATGGCGAGTAGTCGGCGCAGGTTGAGGGCGGCAACGCGGTGGTGGAGCCAGGTGTTGTTCTTCTCGACCCCGCGGTACGGCACACGCCGAGCGCCTCGGGTCAGCCAGGCGATCGAGCGTTCCACCATCGGTCGGTGCTGGCGGTACACGGTCTTGAAGTCCTCATCGCCGGCCCGCTGGCGGTGCTGGCGTTGCAGCAGGTGGTGCTCGCCGAGCACCACTTTGCGCCCCGTGGCTGAGGTAGTGCACCGCTGACGCAGCGGGCAGCCACGACACGCCGCCCCGAAGGTGGCATTGCCCTTGGCAGAGAGGCCACGGGTGATGTTGGCGGGGCAGGTCAGGGTGCCCGCCACGGCGTCGAAGGTGAAGTCATCCAGGGTGAACCCGCCCTCGACCGCGGGCCGTAGCGGCCACGGCTTGACCAGGGGCAGCCACTGCTTGCCGGCCAGGGTGTGCAGCATGTCGCCGCTGGCATAGGCCGAATCGCCGAGCACCTCGACCTGCTCACCGTCATCGACGGTGGGATCGGCGGTGACCAGCCCCGCACCGACCGCGGCATCGGAATTGCTGGGTCCGTTGGGTTTGGTCAGGGCGCACATCGTGGTCAGGCCGGTATCGGGCTCGACGACGATGTGGGCCTTGAACCCGTCTTGGCGGCGCTGCCGGGTCTTGTGCGCGTGGCGGGCATCGGGGTCCACGGTGGAGATCACCCGATCCGGCGCCGTGCGGCGGGCGATGCGCCACCGCCCGTCGGTGCCGTCTGAATCCTCAGCCGGTTCGACGTCCTGCCCTGCCACCAGCGCCAACAGGGCGACCGCTTCGGCCGGCTTGCCACCGGCGGCGGTGATCGCCTCGACATCTAGTGCCGCCAACAGCGCCAGCGCGTCTGCGACCAGGGCGGAGACCAACTCGTCTCGGGCGGCCTGGTCATCCCAGGCGATGCGCGGCTTACCCGACGCGATGTAGTCCTGCCCGCACACCGCCGCCAACCGGGTGCACTCGGTGGCGATCAACTCCTTCGCCCCGGGCACCTCGCGGCCCACCCGGCGGATCTGGGCGATCAGCTGGGTGATCGTGTCCTGGCGGGCCACCGCGTCATCCAAAACCGTTGAATCCAGCGCCCGGCGGGTCTTGGCCTTGACCGCACCGGTCTCGGCGATGACCTGACGCACCACCTCGAAGATCCGCTGCGGCCGCTCACTGGCCGCCAGGCGGCGTCGCCAATAGGTCAACGTCGACGAGTTGAAACCCTTCGCATCGACCGGATACCCGCAGGCGGCCTTCCACCGCAGGTCAAACGTCAGCGCGTCGACCGCCTCCCGATCGGAGTGCCCGAACAGTGCTTGCAGCACGATGACCGAGGCGATCACCTCACCCGGGATCGAGGGCCGGCCCCGCCCCGAGGGAAACAGATCCGCGAACAACTCGTCCGGGAACAACCGGTCACGATGCTCGGCCAGCAACGCGAACACGCTGCCGGGCTCGAGAAGATGCCCCGCCACCGACTCCACATCCAACAACTCACGCTGCCGATCCGACTCACCCTGCATGACCCACATCATTTCAGGGCCACCCCAACCCCGCGGGCCGTACACGCACTTTGTTCAGCAGTCTCCTAGCTCCACTTCTCGACGAAGGCCACCGTCGCCGCGTTGGCGGTCTGGGGGTCGGAGGCGGTGAGGAAGTGCTGTCCGCCCTCGACGATCTGGAGTTCGGCGGAGGGTGAGCCGGTGAAGCGGGCGATGCCGTCCTCGGCGTTGGCTACGGAGTACACGGAGTCGGCGGTGCCCTGCAGCCAGAGGACCGGGCAGATCACGTCGCCGAGGCGGGCTTCCAGACCGTCGCGGTCGCGCAGGTTGACCGACGCTGTGCGGAGGCGGTGCCGGCCGTCGTCGCCGGTGTAGTTCTGGCGGTACGTGTCCAGCCAGAACTGCTTCTCGGAGTCCGATACGTCGTCTCCGAGGCCGGCGGCCAGGACGCCGAGGACGAACTCGTCGTCGACGACCCACTCGTCTCCGACGGGGGCGGCGAGGGCGTCGATCGCGGGGGTGCAGAAGCCGGAGCCGTCCCAGCAGCCGCGCTCCATGCTGGCCTGGCTCTCGTAGTCCATGGAGGTGCCCACCACGACGATGCCGCGGATGGCGTCGGGGTCGAGCAGTGCCATGCGGGTGGCGATCCAGCCGCCCTGGGAGGTGCCCAGCGCGAACGCCATGTCGATGTCGAGCGCCTGCATGACCTGGAGTGCGGCGATCGCGCTGTCCCAGTAGGTGAAGTGCCGGTAGCGGGAGCGGGTGGCACCGTGCCCGTAGGGCTCGATCGCGAGCAGGTTCATGCGGGAGCCGAGCTCGTCGCTGGCGAACTGCGGCCGGTACAGCTCCACGGAGGTGGTGAAGGAGTTGATCATCACCAGGGTCGGCAGGGAGGGGTCGTACTCGCGGCCGAACCTGTAGCCGATGGTCGAGCCGCCGAGGTGCGGGATGTCGATGGTCTGAGTCGTCATGGCGATCCTTAGCGAGGGGAACTGAGGGATTCCCCGACCATAGGACGCTCGCCGCGTATGTAGTGGACGAATCAGCGAGGCGAACTCTCACTTCCGCTCTCGCAAGGGAGCCCGGTCGTCGCTTCAGGGCTGCCCCGGCCTACGAAGCGCTGTTACCTACCGCGCCACGCCCACCGACCGGGGGATGGGTCAGCTGATCACGCCCGCCAGCCCCCGCCCGAGCAGGCTGAGCGCGCCGACAGTCACCACGACGATCGCCACCTTGCGCCCGACGGCCGCGGGCACCCGCCGGGCGACCAGGCCGCCGATGACGATGCCGATCGGCACCATCGCCACGACCAGCGCGACCACCACCAGTGGCAGCTCAGACGCCGGCGCCGCCCCGAGCCCGACCTTGACCAGGACCGAGACGAGGCCCATGGTCCCGAAGATCGGCTGCAGGGTCGCGGCGAACGAGCGTTGCTGCCAGTTGGTCGCCTGTGCATAGACGAGCATCGCGGGCGCGGCGACGCCCACGGCGGTGTTGAGGAACCCCCCGGCGGTGCCGGCCGCGGCGGCGGGGAGGCGACCGCTCATGGGCGGGATCCGCACCAACGCGGTCGTCAGCAGCGTGCCGATTAGCGCGACGCCGATGATGACCTCGAGCCAATGGCGGTCCGCGGCGCCGACCAGGAGTGCGCCGGGCACGGACCCCACGACGATCAGGGGAGCGAGGCGTCGGTAGCGCTGCCAGTCGATGTCGTGGCGCAGCGTGATGCCGATGAGCACGCCGGAGACGACGGTCGTGATGTTGGTCAGTAGCACACCGGTGACGGGCCCGAGCAGCAGCGCGAGCGTAGGCGAGACCACGAGCCCGACCCCCATCCCGCTGACCCGCTGCAGCACGGTCCCGAGGATGACGGCCGACGCCGCCACGAGCAGGAGCAGGGGCGCGGCGTCGGCGGGCATGGGGAACAGCATTCCAGGTGGCTTAGGCAGAACCGCCGGCCGATCGGCGGGGAGGCGCCGCCTGGCACGTGGGAGGGGGTGGCCGTGACTATGTGACGACGACGAGGTGCGCGATCTCGGCCCGGACTTCTGGGTGCGGGAGCTGCGCGCAGGCCGCGAACTACCCTCAGCCCAGTTTGTGCGGACGCTCTCAGAGCACTGACACAGACCGGACGTTTATGGGACATTGGTGAGACAGGAGTGCGACATTTTAGTGGGGAGCTAGAGAAATGGCCACAGACACCAATGCAGGCGCTCGGTCGAGCGCGGCGCACCGCAGAACAGTGACAGGGTCGACTCAGGACATCGCCCGCTTCCTCATCGATCACCTCGGCTCGGCGCTGACCGCGCACATCGCGGGCGTCGATCGGCGCACCGTCAATCGATGGGCCGAGGGGACAGCAGCGCGCGCGTCGGGAGAAGCAAATCTGCGAGTCGCGTTCCAGGTCTTCCAACTGATTCAGACAGTCGATGCACCTCAAACAGTGCGAGCGTGGTTTATGGGAATGAACCCGCAACTCGATGACGTCTCACCGGCGGAGGCGCTCGCCGACGGTCAGCACCGCGAGGTTATGGCCGCGGCCCGGGCGTTCGTGGCCGGCGGTTGAGGTGATGGCGGCCTCACATCTTCCCGGCCCGAGTGTGGTTCATCCACCGGCGACCTTGTACCGAGTCGCGCGGCGCGGACGCGAACTCGACCATTCTCGAATTAACGCCGCGGACGCTGCGCTCAGTAGGTCGGGAAACCGCTTCGATGTGGCGGGCGGGGGTGTCCTGTACTTCGGGACCGACGAGGCCGGTTGCTTCGCGGAGACGCTCGCGCGCTTTCGACCGACAGCTGCGATGCGGGCAATCGCTGCTGAGGATGACCCCGGCTTCGTGATGTGCGGTGGTGTTCCGCAGGACTGGCGGGCCCGGCGATTAATGATCGAAGCGGAAACAGTCGATCCGCTGCCGTTCGTTGATGTCGAGGACCCGGACACCCACGAGTTCCTCACCTCGGCGATGGCCCCGCAGCTCGACGCGCTGGGGGTGAGCGTGCTCGATGTGGCCACTGTCCGCGGTCCCAACCGGGCTGTCACACGCGCGATCTCCACGTGGATCTACGCAGCCACGGATGCCAACGGCGCGCCGGAGTACTCGGGAGTTCGTTACATGTCGCGCCTTGGAAACCACGAGTGCTGGGCAGTCTTCGATGAGACGGAGCTTCAAGTCCGTCAACGCAAGGGCTTGGAGTTGAATAACGAAGCCCTCCAAAAGGTCGCTAGGAGCTTCGGGCTGCGGATTTTCTAGCGCGGCGGTAAGGCGCCGCCTGTTTACCGCCGCGCGGCGCCACACGCCACGCGCCCCTTCGTCCGGCTGCCACCGCCCCACATCTGTCGCATACTCCCTATATGCGATCCATCTGGAAGGGCGAGGTCTCGTTCGGTCTGGTCAACGTGCCGGTCAAGGTGTACGCGGCGACGGAGGACCACGATCTGCACGCGCGGCAGGTGGACAAGAAGGACGGCGTCCGCATCCGCTACAAGAAGGTGCGGGACGACAACGGCGAGGAGGTCGAGTTCTCCGACATCGCCAAGGCGTACGAGTCCGAAGAGGGCGAGATGGTCATCCTCACCAAGGAGGACCTGGCCAGCCTGCCGGTGGAGCAGAACCACGAGATCGAGGTGACGGAGTTCGTCCCGGCGGATCAGGTGGATCCGGTGGCGTTCGACAACGCGTACTTCCTCGAGCCGGCGTCGCGCTCCAACCGGGCGTACGTGCTCATGCGCGAGGCGCTGCAGCAGACGGATCGCCTCGCCATCTGCACGTTCACGCTGCGCAATCGCACTCGCCTCTGCGCCCTCCGGGTGTACAAGGACGTGCTCATGCTGCAGACGCTGTTGTGGCCGGACGAGATCCGCCCGGCGATCCTTGAGGGGCTGGACAAGGAGGCGAAGGTCCGGCCGCAGGAGGTCAAGATGGCGGCGTCGCTCATCGAGACCATGGCGGCGGACTTCGAGCCGGAGAAGTACGAGGACGACTACCAGAATCAGCTCAAGGAGTTGATCGAGGCCAAGGCGGCCGGCGGTGAGGCGT
Source organism: Dietzia maris (assembly GCF_036287335.1). Taxonomy (NCBI): domain Bacteria; kingdom Bacillati; phylum Actinomycetota; class Actinomycetes; order Mycobacteriales; family Dietziaceae; genus Dietzia; species Dietzia maris. The sequence continues at coordinate 2,769,044 of NZ_CP143053.1, read as the reverse complement.
TCACGGTGGAGGAGAAGGACACCTCGGGCGACGAGGACGGCGACGACGAGGTGGCCGACCTGCTCGCGGCGCTGCGGGCGAGTGTGAAGGACCGGGGCGGCAAGGCGGACGACGCCGACGACCAGGACGACGACCAGGACGACGACGAGGACGACGACGACGAGGACTCCGGCTCCGCCAAGAAGACCACCAGCAGGAAGAGCGGGAGTAGCTCGGCAAGGAAGGCCCCGGCCAAGAAGACTGCGGCGAAGAAGGCGCCCGCCAAGAAGGCCGCGGCAAAGAAGTCGACGGCCAAGAAGTCGACGTCCTCCAAGTCGGACTCCGGCAGCTCCGGCTCGGGCACCGCCAAGAAGTCGACAGCCTCCAAGTCCACGGCCAAGAAGGCCCCGGCGAAGAAGTCGACGGCCCGCAAGGCACCGGCCAAGAAATCTGCCTGATGGCAGGCCCGCAGTTTGCGGCCGAGGTCGCCGAGTACGTCGAGGGCCATCTCGACTGGCTCCGCGACCTCTATCGCCACTTCCACAGCCACCCGGAGCTGAGCATGGCCGAGCACGCGACGGCGGACCGGATCGAGCAGGAGCTCACCGCGCTGGGCCTGGAGCCAAAGCGGATCGGCGGGACGGGCGTCGTGGCGGTCATCAGCAACCCGGCCCACGCCGGGGCCGGGACCAGCGGCGAAGTCCCCACCGTCCTGGCCCGCGCCGACATCGACGCGCTTCCGCTCCAGGAGGACACCGACCTGGAGTACGCCTCCGAGACGCCGGGCGTTATGCACGCGTGTGGCCACGACGCACACGCGGCCGCGCTACTTGGCGCCACCCGCATCCTGGCCGAGAACCGAGACGCCTGGTCCGGCACCTACATCGCGGTGTTCCAGCCGGGGGAGGAGACGGCCGCCGGTGCCCGCGCGATGGTCGACGACGGCCTGCTCGAGCGGGTCCCGCAGCCGGACCTCGCGCTGAGCCAGCACGTCATGCCCACGGCGGCGGGCACGATCGGCACGGTGGCGGGCCCGGTGCTCTCGGCCGGCGACTCGCTCAAGATCACGATCCACGGCCGCGGCGCGCACGGGTCGATGCCGCATACGGCGGTGGACCCGGTGGTGTTGGCGTCGTCGATCGTCTTGCGCCTGCAGACGGTCGTCTCGCGCGAGGTGGAGCCGGGGGAGTTCGCGGTGCTGACGGTCGGCTCGCTCGCAGCGGGAGCCAAGGCCAACATCATCCCGGACTCGGCGGAGCTGCTGCTCAACATCCGCACCTACGATCCGGCGGTGCGCGAGCAGCTGATCTCCGCGATCGAGCGCATCGTCCGCGGAGAGTGCGCGGCCGCGGGCGCCCCGGCCGACCCGGAGTTCGACTACTACGACCAGTATCCGCTCACCCGTAACGATCCGGGCGTCACGAACACGGTCACCGCGGCGTTCGTCGAGCACTTTGGCCCGCGCGCGGTGTACGAGGCGAGCCGGGTCACGGCGTCGGAGGACTTCTCGCTCGTCCCGGACGCGTTCGGGGTGCCGTACACGTACTGGACCGTTGGCTCGGTCGATCCGGCCCGCTACCGGGACGCGGTCTCGCGCGGCGCGGTGAGTCAGGAGATCCCGGCGAACCACTCGCCGCACTTCGCGCCGGAGGAGGAGTTGTTAGGGACGTGCTTCGGATAGCAGAGTTCTGATGATCGGGTAGCGCGAGTATGAGCATCGGATAGCGGGGCCGGTCCTCGTGTGCTCGTGTCGGTTCTACGCGTGGCAACTGGGCTGCGCGTGGATCCGAACAGGAGGCACGGGTGACTGATTACCGATTGGTGATGTCGCTACTGCTGCAGGACAGGTCCTACCGGGACATCGAGGCGATCGCGGGCTGCTCGCACCGCACGATCGCCAAGGCGAAGAAGGTCTGCCACGAGCACGGGGTGACCGCCACCAGCCAGGTCGAGGCGCTCAGCGGCGAGGAGATCGACGCCTTGTTCACCGATGGGCGCAAGACGCCGTCGGCGGAGTTCGTCGCCTTCGACGTGGCGGCTGCCGTGAAGAAGCGCACGGGCAAGAACAAGCTGCCGCTGCGGGTGCTGTGGGCCAACTACCTCGACACTGACGGCACGCCGGGGCAGCGGCACTACAGCTATCAGCGGTTCTGCCAGATCGTCGGCGAGTACGTCGAGGTCAACGAGCTGACGATGCGGATCACGCATGTGCCCGGGCACACGATGCAAGTCGACTGGGCGGGCACGAAGATGGCCATCTTCGATCCCGTCACCGGCACCAAGACCACGGTGTCGGTGTTCGTGGCGTCGCTGCCGTACTCGGGGATGGTCTTCGCCTGCGGCTGCCTGGACGAGAAGATGCCCAGCTGGCTCGACGCGCACTTGCAGGCGTTCGAGTACTTCGGCGGCGCGGCGCAGGTGATCGTCCCGGATAACGCCTCGACGGCGTCGAACCAGATCGCCCGCGGTGACCGGGCCCGCGAGGTCAACCGTGAGTATCGGGATTTCCTCGAGTACCACCGCACCGCCGCGGTGCCCACCAGACCAGTCCGCCCAAAGGACAAGGGCAACGTCGAGGCCGGGGTGAAGGTGGTGACCAACTGGGTGATCGGACGGCTGGCCGATCGGCGCTTCGCCAGCCTGGACGATCTGAATGAGGCGATCGCCGCCGAGGTCGAGTCGATCAACGACCGGATCCCGTTCCGGGGCCAGAAGACGAGCCGGCGGGAGCTGTTCACCGAGCACGAGAAGTCCGAACTGATCGCTCTGCCCGAGGCCCGCTGGCAGCCGGTCATCTGGAAGAAATCCAAGGTCAACCGGGATTACCACGTGGAGATCGCCACGGTGAAGTACTCGGTGCCCTACACCTTCGCCGGCCAGCACGTCGATGTGAAGATCACCGGCCCCACACTCACGGTCATGGCTGGCGGCGAGGTCATCGCCTCCCACACCGTCTCCGGTATGCGGCATTCCTTCGTCACCGATCCCGACCACGTGCCCGCTCCGCATCTGCAGACCTCGGACCTGTGGTCGCGGGCCTACTTCGTGCGCCAGGCCCACAAGATCGGACCGAACACCGTCGCCGCGATCAGCGAGGTCCTCGATCGTCAGCGGATCGAGGCGCAGGGCTACCGATCGTGCCAGAACATCCTCGCCCTGGCCCGCGGGGACAACAAGATGCTGCTCGAGCGGGCCTGTGGCCAACTCGTCTCCGAGACCTCACGCCGGGCGATCAGCTACACCGCCGTCAAGCAGCAGCTGGCCGCACTGCGGGCCCAGGCCGCCGCCCGGCCCACCACCACGCAGCCGGCGGTGGCGGCTACGACGGACCGGCTGGAGCCGCCGCCGGGTCGGCGAGATACCACCGGGGCGCATCTGGCCGGGCCCGAGCAGTTCAGCCTCGCCGCCCTCACCGGACGCCCGAGTACGAGCACCGGCATCGCGGGGAAGGAGGAGCTGCAGTGACTGATCGTCATCTCACCGACGCCGACATGCCGCTGTTCACGCAACTGCGGATGACCGCGTTCGGCCAGACCGTCATTGACCTGGCAGGCGATCCCGCCTGCGACGAGTGGACCTTCTCCGAGAAGATCTTCCACGCTCTGGACAAAGAGATCACGGCCAGGCAGGAACGCCGGACCCAGAAACTACTCAAGGCCTCCAGATCACCAAACCCTGACGCCTGCGTAGAAGAGATCCGCTACCTGCCTGACCGCAACGTCAACCGCGAGCTAATCGCACGACTTTCCAGCTGTCAATGGATCGACGCCACTCGCAATCTCGTCGTGCTCGGCCAATCCAGCGTGGGCAAGACCTACCTCGCCCAAGCGCTTCTCAATGCCGCGTGCCGAAAGTACTACACCGCGAGATTCTTCCGGCTCGACGACCTGGCCAACCGGCTCGCCGTGCTGGAGCCGACCTCGCAGCGCAGGCTGGACTTCCTCACCGACCTGCACAACTGCGACCTGCTAGTGCTGGACGATTTCCTGACCACGCCGGTGGCCCCGCACACCGCGGCGGAGCTGCTCAACATCCTTGCCGCCCGGGAAGGGCGGGGCTCGACGCTGGTGACCTCGCAGTTCGACCCGCCCGATTGGTACAAGTCGCTCCAAGACGCGGTCATCGCCGAATCGATCCTCAACCGGATCGTCGCCGGCGCCGAGATCATCGCCCTCGACGGCCCCAACATGAGACGACACCTCGCCACGACAACGCCATAGCGGCCCAGCGGTCGGACGGGTGAACTCCGCTATCCGATACCCGTCCGACCGCTACCCGATCATCAGAACCGCGCTTTCCGAAACGCGTCCCAAACAGGAGGAGTCGACGCTGCTCACCGCTACGCGCGCCCAGGTGGTGGCGGCGCTGGCCTACCTGGGCGCCGAGCGCGGGTCCGTGTAGGAAACGACGACAACGACGACGACGAGAACTCCGGCTCCGCCAGTTAGGCCGCCAGCACGATGAGCGCGAGCAGCTCGGCAAGGAAGACACCGGCCGGAAGTGCCGCAGCGACAAAGGCGCCCGCCAAAATGGCCGTGGCAAGGGAGGGCGAAGAAGTTGGACTTGTGGGGACCACCGAGTGGTCACACCCGCTCAGGTTCTCGCAGGACGAGCGGTCCGAAAAGCTGCCTTCGCGACCACTCGGTGAGCTGCGCGGGTCCCGCGGCACCGGGAACGGGCCGCTCGCGCCCGCCGCTCAGGCGTGCGCGGCGACGACCTCGTCCATCGAGTCCCCGGTGTGTGCGGCCCACCGGCTGAAGACCGCCGCTGTCATGGCCGCGGCGGCGTAGAGCGCGGCTGCCGGCCCGTGTTCGCGGACCACGGTGCGGATGCCGGTGGCGGCGTCGCAGTCGAGCAGCACCGCCTCGCACAGATCGGCCATGCCCTCGGGAGCGTCAGCCACACGTGCCCGGTCCTTCACCGCGCCGATGACGTCCGCCGGTAGTTGCGGCGCCAGCGTCTGGGCGAGCTGGGCGAAGCGCGTCGCCACGGTCAGTGCGTCGGGGATCGGCGGGGGAGTGGTCTCGGCGGTCAGCTCCAGCTCCTCGAGGAGCGCGCCGGCGGCGGAGATGTCGTCGCGGGCGTGGGCATCCAGGACAGCGCGGACGCGGGCGACCGCGGCGGCGTGGCGCTGCTTGGCGCGCTCCATCCCGGCGTCGAGGTCGGCGACGGTCGCGGTCCACACATCGACGCCCTCGCGGGCCAGGAGAGGGGCGAGGAGCTCGAACTGGGCGCGCTGATCCGGGGATGCCATGCCCCCATTGTCTCCGGTCGCTCTGCCGAGGCGTGGCCGGCCGCCCCCGCCTGCCCGCTCGGCCGCCGGTGCATGCGACCGACCTCCGGCAGCCCCCGCATGCGTGCCCGCAGCCCGCGCCCGCCGGACCACCCGGCTAACCCTCCTCGCGCCGCCTCACATTGGCGAGAACCCGGGACACGCCGGCCAGGAAGTCTGGGCTGCGCCGCGCGGCCTGCTGCTCGAGGAGCAACAGGTCCAACGCCCGGATCACCGCGGCCAGATCGGCGCCGGCGCCCAACCGATCCAGCGCCACTGCCGCTGCGACCGCCTGACCCTCATGGAACGCCAGGTCCGGCAGCACCGCCTCGACGGCCCGGGACAGCTCGCCCGCGGGCCGATCGTCGAACGCCGCGCTCACGGAGACGCGGTACTGCTCGAACCGGTCCCGGGCGGCGTCGAGCTCCTGGCGAAGGTTCGCGGTCGCAGACATGGTCGCCAAGCCTACGACGACGACGAGGTCACCCTGCCCTCACGGTCCCGCGGTCGCCGCGACTGCGCGAGGGGTCACACCCCGAATGCCGCGGGATAGCGGATGACGCCGCCCGGGACGGCAGGGGAGTCGTCGAGGGGCAGGGCCATCAACGCCTCGTCGGGGACGTCGAACGACGTGCGGATGCCGAAGCCGGAGGCGCGGCGGAAGCCGAATCGTGGGTAGTAGCCGGCATGGCCCAGCACCACGACGAGTTGTTCGCCCATCGCCCGAGCCGCGTCCAGGGCGGCGCGGGTGGCGGCCGAGCCGGCGCCGGTGCGCTGGAACTCGGGTAGCACCGAGCACGGTGCCAGCGCGAGGGCGGGCTCGTTCCCGACGTGGCAGCGGGTGAGTAGCACGTGGCCCACCGGACGTCCGTCGGCGGTCGCGGCAATCATCGACAGTCCGTCGATCCATGCGGCCGGGTCAGCGCGGAGGGCGTCGACGAGGTCGGCTTCGGCGGCGGTGGGAAAGGCGCGCAGGATGATGTCGCGGATCGCGGGGATGTCCGCGTCGGTCTCTGCGCGGGTGGTCCAGGTGTTCATGCGGTTCCTATCCGGGACGTTCCCGGCGAGAAGAATTGGGCGAGGTCGCGAACGTTCCGCCCGGGCGATACCGCTGGTCGCTGTCCGCGTCTCGGATCGTCGGAACAGCGGACAATGAAACACTTAGCTGTGCTCCGTATAACTGACGCTTGTGAACTGGCGCGGCCGTTCCTATAGTGGGCCTCGTTGGCGAAACATGATCCCCCCTCATGTCGCCGACCCCGCCGCGTCGCGCGGCACACGCGGACCGTCCCCGGTCGCGAGCCGCGCCAGCTGCTGCTGGCCAGCGGGGCGATCGCGCCGAACGAGGCCACCCTGCCGGTCCCCTCACGCCGGGCCTGCCAGAAGTCGTACGAGAGCTGGCGCCTCCTCGTCCATTACGACCATCGCGCCGTCTGACTCGGTGTGCGGTCGCGCGCCGCCCGGGATGGGACCGTCCACGCCGTCGAACGGACAGTGGCGCCACGTGGTCGGCAGGCACGACACCAGGTGCCGCGGGGTGCCGGCGTCGGCCCAATCGCGCCGCCTCCGCCCGGTCCCGTCGAGGTCCGCGTGCCCGCGGGCTCCCAGTCGATTTGCGGGCCCCGGCAGAGCGGGATCGTCCACCTGGCCTTCAGTCACGCGCGCCCAATAGTGAGCACGGAGTGGGCGACCAAGCCGAGGGTGTGCGCCAAGGCGAGTCGGGGCTTTTGGTGTCCCCGGGTGACGTGGCGGCGCTAACCCGGGCGCTGGAGCGTCTGCTAGCGGATCCGGCGGAGGTACGGGGCCAGCACCGCCAGCGCGACGCGGACAAGCCCGGGCACCTCGCTGAGCGCGTGGCGAGTTCGCCGGTCCAGGTTTGGCCGCCTTTGGCGCGCGTACGGTCGAGTTCATGACGACCTTAGTGTTTCTCCCCGGCCTGCACGGCGATGCGCAGACGTGGTCCCCGGTCATTGACGCCCTGCCTGACGGGTCAAGTGCCACGGCGCTCGACTTGCCGGCCGTGGCAGACCTCGACGCGCTCGTCGACCAGGTGGCGGAGCAGGTCGCGGCCGGCAGCGTGGTGGTCGGGCATTCGCTCGGTGGGGTGGTGGCCATGCACCTGGCGGAGCGTTATCCGGCGCTGCTGGCCGGGCTCGTGCTGGTCACCGCGCCGGTGGGGGCCGAGGACCCGGAGTCCGCGACAGCGCGGGCCGAGCGGGCGGCGGGCCTGAGCCAGGCGGAGTACGAGGAGATCGCCCTCGACGGCATGGAAGCCGTCTACTACGGCGACCGCGGCCACGACCCTCAGGTCCGCGCCGAACGGCTGCGGGCCGCGCGGGTGTACGGGCCCGAGCGATTCGCCGCCCACTCGGTGGCGATCGGGTCGCGGCCCGACCGCTGGGACTTCCCCGCCAAGGCGTCGTGCCCGGTGCTGATCGTCGGCGCCTCGGACGACCAGGTGGTGCCCACCGACGAGCAGCGGGAATGGGCCGAGGCGAATTCGGCGCCGCATGTGACGTACGTCGAGATCCCTGAGACCGGACACATGCTGCCCGTGGAGGCGCCGGGCGAGCTGGCCAGCGCGCTCAGCGACTGGCTCAGCTCCCTCGAGGGCTGACCCCGCCAGACCCGCGGCCGTGTGGGGTTGCAGGTCGGCCGGGGGAGGTGGAGCTCGTCGTCGTCGCCCCTTCCCGATGCTCACCCATCAGACCGCCGCCGCTCGGATACCCCGGCGAGAAGCGATGTAATGAACGGGACGCGCGTAGGGCTCAGCGGTACAGGGGCGGGAGGTGCGGCAGGAGCTCCGGACACAGAGAGCGCACCGCCTCGGCATAGAGGCGCCTGTGGTGCTCCACCTGCTCCTCACTCGACAGGCCGTGCGCGTCCAGCCGCATCGCGACCCACGTCTTGCGGACCCCCATGTAGAAGCCGCCGAACCCGTCATAGTTCGGATTCCGGATGTCCTCGCACGCCCGCACGCCGTACGCATACGCCTCGTCGATCGTGAAGGTCCACGGCGTCAGGTCGGTCGCCGCCTTCATCGCCACGGCCTGACCGGACGGGGGAGTAGGGGACGGGGACGCCTGCGCGGCCTCGCCGCCCATCCGGGCCAGACCGGCGACGACGACCAGAAGGACGAGGACAGCGCACAGGGCGCCGACCTCGAGGCGCACGATCCTCTTCCGCGACGACGTGGACACCCGGGGGTCACTCCCGCCCGGACGGGCGTCGCGCCTCGCGGGGCCAGGGCTCGGCGTCGTCCGGGTGGATGCTGCGGGTCTCCGACCGGACGTAGGTGCGGGGCAGCAGATCGCGGACGTGGATCTTCGGCAGCGTCTTGGTCACCGCCAGCGTCACGTACATGACCGTGTTGATCGCGACGAACGCCGCGAGGACGGCGAACCAGTCCGAGGACAGCACCGACTCGGGCAGGAGGAGCCCCGCGAGGATCATCTCGTGCGGCGCCCCACCGCTGACGGGCGCGCTCACGCCTCGGCCATCCGGGTCGCGCCGTCGGCGTCCCGCACCACGTGGCCCCAACTGGCCTGGCGGGCGAGGAGGATGTCGACCACGCCCTTGAGGAACACGACGTTGAGGAACGTGGCGTAGACCAACTCCGGGATCAGCGTGAGGGCCACGACCTTGGCGCGCAGGTCGGACCGCCACACGCCGACGAGCCGCCGGCCGGCGTCCGCAGGGGTTGACCCCGCCGGACCCGCGGCCGTCTGAGGTCGCGGGTCGGCCGGGGGAGGTGGAGTTCGTCGTCGTCGCCCCTTCCTGATGCTCACCCGTTAGATCGCGGGTGCGATCGGTTCTTCGCGGGACGGAGTGGTGCTGGGAAGTGCGGTGCTCTGGGTGGCGGTCGTGTCGGTCCGCTCGGTGGGGCCGGTGGCGCGGTGCTGGGCGGGGTTGCTCATTGTGAGCGGTGCCTCGGTTCCGGTCTGGGAAAGCGCCGGCTCGAGGAAGTCGCGATCCCGCTGGCCGGTGGTGGCGGGGGAGTCGGCGCGGAAGTAGTCGTTGACGTCCGGGCGGTAGAGCAGCGCCAGGATCGCGATGGCCACGAGCGCCACCGCGAGGGAGGTGAGCGACATGAACGTGGGGTGTGCCGCGGCCAGGATGAGCTCGCCGCTGCCCAGCGCCGCCGCCTGAGGCGCCACCGCGCTCCACAGTCCGATGACCGTGCTGCCGGCCAGAAGTGCGGTGAAGATCGCCCGCCCGGCGCGCGAGCCGCTGAAGGCGTACACCGCGATCGTCGCCCACGCCGTGGCGACCACGAACGAGGTGTCGATGATCCAGCCGGCCGACGACGCCGCAAGGCCCGCCGCCTCGTCGACCGCCGGCCACGAGTCGGAGAGGAAGCGGTTGATCGCCGTGGCCTGCACGACGCCGCGGAGCACGAGCAGCGTCACCAACGCCGCCGACAGGCCAAGGACCAGCCACAACTGCCAGGGGCGGGAGGTGGGTGGTCGGGTGGGGACGGGATCGCGGTCGCCTGGCGCGGGCTCGCGGCGGATCGGGCCGCTGCGCGGCGTGGGACGGGTGGGGGAGACGGACGTCGGGCGGCTCATGGCGGACACCTCTCGGGACGGCGGCCGCACATCGAGGGGCGGGTCGCGCGGGGTAGGACGAGGTGATCGTCCGTCGAGGGGTGGGCGCGTCGATAGCGTGTGGCGCACCTGATTCTTAAGTCAGGAGCCGTCCGGGTCCAGCCATCCGGGGCAGTAGGCGCCGGTCATTGCTTCGACCTCGTCGCCGTATTCACCACGACTCGCGGCACAGGCCGGGCCACGTGTCGTACCCACCCGGTAGAAAGACCGTCGAGCAAAGGAGGGCACGTGCCTGAGGAGATCGAAGTCCGGGTGGTGACCGCGTGACCCTTCTCGACCAGCTGCCCACGCTTTCAAAGTGGGACCCCGGCGTGGCCGGTGAGAGCGGACTCGACCCGCTGGGACTGGCGCCGATCGCCGACCGGATCGCCGACCGCATGGCGCCCGGCTTCCGCGCCCGCATGAACCACCCGCACTTCCTCACGCTGTCGGCGATCTCGGCAGTCGTCTGCCAGCCCTTCAGCGAGGAGACCGGACCGGACGGCACCACCAAGCCCGACATCGCCGCCGAGTGGGTCCTCCTCATGCACATCGGATCCGGCGATCCCTCGGACCTCAACGGATTCCCCGGCCGGGACAAGACGCGCGCCGCGATCACCACCGGCACCCCCCTCTCGCCGGCCACCTACCTCCGTGGCCCGCGGGTGTTCGGATTCACCGGCGTGTACCGCCCGCTCGCGCAGGACCTGGGGATCGTCGATCCGGAAGGTTTGCCCCTCGCCGCCGCCGAACGGCTGGTGGAGGCCTGGGAACGCGACCAGGGACTCGACGGATTCCTCAGAGACGACCCCCAGACCGCCGGAGGGCGGGCGCGGCGAAGCCTGGACCGGCGCGTCCGGGCCAGTCTCAAGGCGGGGCACTGTGACAAGACCCGGGCCGTCACCGGGCTGAACCGGAAAGCCCTCGTGGCGAGCAACGCGGGGCCGCGCACCCGGCAGGTGCTGCGCGAACTCATCAGCGGCGGGGACCACGACCAGCGGCCCGAGCTCGTCGGCCTGATCTCCGCGGTGGTGGAGGACGGCTCGGGGACGGACTGGGCTGATCACCAGCTGGCCGCGGCGGCCCGATTCGGCGCGGAATCCGGGCTGCAGGCCACGCTCCGGGCCGCCGACCACTTCGAGTCCCTGGCGCGCCGGATCGACCACGCGTTCCGCACCCACCTGACCTCCTCCACGGCCGTCACCCACACGGGGCTCGAGTCGAGCACCGCGCTGCGGCAGGCGAGCGACGGGATCGCGGAGGCGTGCCACGCCGCCATGGCCGCCGTCGAACGGATCGACCGCGACGGACCCGAACTGGCCGAGCGGCTGGCCGAACTCACCGGCGAACTGGAGTCGGCGCGCGGACCGGTCGACCTGTTCGATCGGCTCATCGTCTCCCACCACCGGGTGCAGGCCGCCCGACGCAAGGCCCCGTGGTTCGAGCAACTCAAGGACGGATGGATGCCCCGCGGCCAGCACCGCGCCGACGCCGGCGATCCGGGCGACGGGCGCTGGCTCCACCCGTACCGGCTCACCACCATCCGCGACTTCCTGGAGCGCGTCCGATGAGCGCCACCACCACGCCCCTCCTCGACCACTGGGCGCCGCCCGCCGACGCCGGACGCCCGGTGGCGGTGCTGGCCACCACGTTCGCCCTCGACGAGGACTTTGTCGATCGCGACTGCCTCAGCCGATTCCTCTCAGTCAACGCGGTGGAGGAGTCCCTGCCGGGAGCCGAGGACGTCGGCGGCGGGCGGCCCACCTCGCGGTCCGTCGACGACGTGGTTGCCCGGCTGGAACTGGAGGAGAAACTCGCGGACGCGGCCGTCACGGTGATCGCCGACCGCAGCGCCGACGCGCACCGCTCCACCCTCCGGTGGGACCTGCTCCAGGTGGCCGTGCCGGGCGGCGCGCTCCTGCACTCCAAGGTGACCGTCCTGCTGTGGGAGCACTCCGCCCGGGTGATCATCGGCTCGGCCAACCTTACCCGCGCCGGATACCGCACCCAGGCCGAACTCGCGCTGGCCGCCGAGGTCCGCGCTGACACGCCTTGCCTGCTCCCGCGCGCAGACCTGCGCGAACTGGCCCGCGAGCTCGAGTCGTATCTCGGTCTGCTCCCCGGCAGGACCGAGGGGGTCGCCGCCGTCGACCGGGCCCGGCGCACGCTGGCGGCGTTCCGCGACCGGATCGACCTCGTGCCCGCCGAGAAGCGGGGCGGCGCGCTGCGGGTCCGCCTGGCGCCCACCTCGCCCGAGGTGCGTCCGCTGGATCGGTTCGCCGACGTGTGGGGCGGGGGCCGCAAAGCCACCGAGATCCGCCAGGTCTCCCCGTTCTACGACGCCGCCTCCGATGCGGCGGGCGAGGCGATCCGTGCGACTACCATCGCCCGCAACGGCGCCGGACGGCACCGCCACACCGTGCTCACCCTGCCCACCCTCCGCGGCACGCTGCCCGTCTCCGAACCGCTGCGCGCCCGTGCCCGGCAGGGGCTACTGGAGGTGCGGCTGCTCGACGACCCGACTCGTGAACAGCGCCAACTGCACGCCAAGTGCCTGACGATCATCGGACCCGACGGCACCGCCGTGCTCATGGGCAGCTCCAACCACACCCGCTACGGCCTGGGGCTCGACGGGCAGCGCCAGCACCGCGAACTCAACGTCTGGCTCCACGCCCGCGCCGGCTCACGAGAGGAACGCCGGCTCCAGGGCCTCACCCCCGTCGGCGAGCCGGTCCCCACCGACCTCGACTGGGTGGACGGGGACGACGAGGACGAGACCGACGCGCTCCAGCTCCCGGTCGCCTTCCACCTGATCATCGCCCGCCGCGCCACCGACCGGCGCTGGACCCTCACGTGCACCGTCGACCCAGAACGACTCGCCACACTGGGACCGTGGCGGGTGACCGACCCCACCGGGACGCTCCTCATGAGTGCGGAGCGGTGGCGCGCGGAGGGGTGCCCTGCGCAGTGGGTGAGTCAGGTGGGTGGCGACGACATCCCGACCTCCCTCGCCGTCACCACGGACGCCGGCACCGCGCGATGGTCGGTGCTCGTCGACGACCGCGGTGAACTGCCGCCCGGCCCGAGCGTGAAGGACCCGACCACGGCCCAGCTGCTCGCCGCGCTGGCCCGGGGCAGCACCCTGAGCGCGGCGGTGGCCGAGATCCTCGCCGGGCGGCTCGTCTCGCCGGGGGAGGAGTCCGACGACGACGTGCTCGCTCGCTACGACGACCCGGCCCTGCTGTTCCGCCGTGGACGCGCACTCGGCGCCGCACTCGACCAACTCGAGCAGCGGCTCGCCCGCAGACTCAACCAGGTCGACCCGGTGGGCCACCTGTCCAGCCGGCTGCGGACCCCGCTCGGTCCGCTCGGGCTGACCGAGCACGTCCGCGCCGACGTCGAGGACGGCCGCATGGACACCCCCGAGGCCGTGTTCACGCTCGCCGAGATCGCGCTGGCCATGGGGCGGGTGGACTGGGCGGCCCTGCTCGCGGCGCCGGTGCGGGGCGCCGGAGCCGACGAGCTGGCGGCCGCGTTCGACGGCCTCGAGCTGGCGATCGACGGGCTGGGAGAGCTGCCCGCGGACCTCGACGACTACGTGCGCGTCGCGGTGGGACGGAGCCGGGAATGTCTGGAGGCGCTATGTGGGAGCTGAGTCCGCGGGTGAAGGCCGAGGCCCCCGCCGAGTATGCGGCGGGCTGGGAGAAGCAGCGACGGGCCGCCGCGGAGATCCTCCGGCGATTCGGCCGCCAGCCCGGCGTGATCCTGGCCGACCAGGTGGGCATGGGAAAGACCTTCACCGCCCTGGCCGTCGCGGTCTCGGCGGTCCTCGCCGACCCCGGGCGGCCGGTGGTGATCTCGGTCCCCAAGGCCGTGGGGCACAAGTGGATCAACGACTGGAACCGCTTTGCCAAGACGTACCTCGACCCCGACACGGCCCGCGAGATCCGCGGCCCCCAGGAGCCGATCGCCCGTCCGGGCGCGTTCTTCTCCGCCCTCGCCGAACCCCCCGAGACGCGGCGCCACCTCCTGGTGGTCACTCACCAGGCGCTGTCCAACAACGCGATCGGGCAGTTCGCCGAGCTCGCCGCGGTCTGGGCGGCCACCGGCGGCGACGACTGCGGCGACGAGGGGTGGGCCTACCGCCGCCAGTTCGCCAAGTGGTCCGGGCGCCGCGAGTGGGCGGTCACCGGACGCGACGGCTTCTCGCCCGAGACGGTGAGCGAACTGCTGCAGACCCCGCCCGAGCAGTGGAGACGCCGCTGGCAGGAGCTGACCGGACGGCCCCTGCCCTGGGACCCCGTCCCCGCGGCGGTGATGCGGGCACTGCAGCGGCTCGACCCGGCGCCGGTGCTGGAGTTGCTCGACCGCAGCCCCAAGAGGCGGTCGGTGGACGAGGCCAGGGACGCCGAGCGGCTCGCCGAGACCGGCGGCGCCCTCAAGGATCTCAGCCGGAGGCGCTGGCAGGAGGCGATGGTCGGCGTCGACAGTGACCTGTCGCTGCTCATCCTCGACGAGGCCCACCACACCAAGAACAACGGCACCCAGCTGTCCAGGCTGTTCGCTCCGCCGAGGCCCGGGACCCCCGACGGGATCCTGTACCGGGCGGCCGACCGGATGCTGTTCCTCACCGCGACGCCGTTCGAGCTCGGTCACGACGAACTGCTGCGGATACTCGGGCGCTTCACCGCCGCGCGGGCGAAGGACCTGCCCGAGGCCTTCACGGACGAGACCCAGCACGACCTGCGGTCCGCACTCATCTCGGCCCGCCGCACCTCGAGGCAGCTGGAGCGCTCCTGGGGCCGCCTCACCGAGGACGACGTCCGCCACTTCGACACCTGGACCGTCGACGAGATCCCCGACGACCTGCCCGCCGACGTCCGCACCGCCTGGGGCGACGCACAGAGGGCGGTGGCCGCGAGAAAGCGCATGAACGAGCTGGTGCGCACCTGGGTCATCCGGCACGAGAGGCCCCGCAACCGCACGGCGATCGAGGGCGCGCGGGTCATCCCGGGCGTCGATGCGGCCACCGGGATCCCGATCGACGACGAGCTGGCCCTGCCGTTCCTCCTGGCCGCCCGCATCCATTCGCTCGCCTCGCGCGGCAGCGCCAACCCACCCAACTTTGCGTACGGCATCGCCTCGTCCTTCGAGGCCTACCTGCGGCTCAGCGCCGGGGACGGCTCCGGCGCGGACGAGCCGGTCGCGGACGACCCGGGCGCGGACGGCTCGGCCCTGGCGACGGCGTCCGAGCCCTCCGCCCTTGACGCGGAGATGCGCTGGTACGACGAGCGAGTCCGAGCGGCGATCGGCATCGGCTCCGGCGTTGGCGTCGGTGCCGGCGTGGGCGTCGCAGCCAGGCACCCCAAGGTCGAGGCCACCACCCGGCGTGTCATGGACCACTGGTTGAAGCGCGAGAAGATAGTCGTGTTCTGCTGGTTCCGGCGGACCACCCGCGCGGTCCACTCGTCGATCGAGGCCGCCCTCCGCGACGAAATCAGAGCCCGCGGAGCCCGCGCGTTCGGAGTGGACCCTGCCGACGGCGAGGAGATCGACAAGGAGTACCTGCGACTGGCGAACCGCCTGTTCCGGCGGGACACCAGCAGTCGAACGAACCTGGCCTACCGGAAGATCCACGACAAGCTAGAGGAGCATTTCCGGAGCAAGACCAGTCCTGAGGCGCACCCCGAGCTCGCGTCCTGGACGGCAGAAGCGGTCATCCGGAACTTTCGCACTCCTCAGCACCTCGCGCGGGTGGGCGGTCTCACCCGCGACCTCGACGCGGACGGCATCCTGGCCGACGTCTTCGCCCCCGGAGCGTCGAGGCGCTCCCTCGCCGACGCCTGGACCGACTTCATCGAGCGAGTCGATTCCCCCAGCGGGCACCCCGAACTGTTCCGCGACCTACTCGGGCGGGACCTGGAAGCGCCGGCGGAGCAGACGGAAGACGCCGACGAGCCGGACCGCAACGCCGAGAGCGGCCGCGGCTCCGAGCTGGGCGCGGTGGGCCTCGCGGACGGCAGCACCGACCCGGACATCAGGCGCAGACGTGCGAGCGTGTTCACCACCCCCTCCGCCCCGGAGGTCCTCGTCGCCGGTTCGGTCATGGGGGAGGGGATCGACCTGCACACCGAATGCGACGTGGTGATCCACCACGACCTGGACTGGAACCCGGGGATCATCGAGCAGCGGACCGGCCGGATCGAGCGGATCGGATCTCTGGCCGAACGCCGCGGCACCGGGATCACCGTCTACGTCCCCTACCTTGCGGGCACGCACGACGAGAAGCAGTTCCGCGTCGTCCGCGACCGGCAACAGTGGTTTGACCTCGTCATGGGATCACGACCGGAAGGCGGTCTCGAGGACTCTGACGAAGAAGCCCGGGTGCCCCTGGCTCAACCCATTGTGGAGGCCATGGCGATGAATCTGTCCGTCGGTTAGATCGCATCAATGCTCGGGCCCCGTGCGAGTGCTCAGGCAGGCACAGTCGAGTGCGGTAAGCCCTTCGGGCCGCGTGTCCCGGGGTTGAGGAGGGCTCGCACCGGTCGTAGCGTGATGCCATGGCTGGTATCAGCGCGCGGCGTGTGGTCGTCGCCCTCGACTGTCCCAACGCGCGCGAGCTCGCCGAGTTCTACGCGTCGATGCTCGGCTGGCGGATACACGACGGCGAGAATCCGGACTGGGTCGACGTCCTGCCGCCAGAAGGTGAGTCGGGCGCGCTCGCGCTCGCCTGCCAGACCGTCCCCGACTTCCGCGCGCCCACCTGGCCGGACGGTCCGGTCCCCACGCAGGTGCACCTCGACTTCCACGTGAACTCGATCGCGGACGCAGAGCCGACCGTCCTCGCCGCCGTCGCCCGACGGCACGATCACCAGCCCAGCCAAGACGGGCGATTCGTGGTGTACCTCGACCCCGTCGGGCACCCGTTCTGCCTCTGCGAGGAGTGAGACCGCGCGAAGTCCACCGCGCGACCAGGCGGCCCGTGCAGGCCGCCCGTCCGCTCGATCGCGGGGCTCCCCGCAGAGGGCCCTCCCAGCATGTCCCGCCTCCGCGCGTGATGCGGGGCGCGGGTGGGGATGACCTTGTCGTCGTCGTCCCGCGGTCTTCCCCCGTCACCCCACGGCGATCCCTCTCTTATCCGGCAACCCTCCGCCGCCGCGCGACGCTCCTTAAAACCCGTAGCGCTACGGGTACCCGGGGCCGATCGACGCCGAGACACTGGGGCGTGGAAGCACCAGCCATCAGGAGGGCACTATGACCGACAGGATTCGACGGGCACTGGCGGGAGGGCTACTGGCCGCGGCCACGGCCACCGGCATCGCTCTGGCGGGAGCGGGAACGGCCAACGCCTACAACTTGCCGCCCGAGCCCACCCATCAGGGGACCGAGGGCGAGTAGGCCTACTACCAGGGCGGCGGCGACCCCACCATCCACCGCTTCACCTGGACCGGCGGCGCGTGGCGCTACGACGGATGCGTCGGCGTCGGCTACTACGAACAAGTGCGGTAATCGCCACTCCCGCCGCCTGTCCTGGGGTTCACTGTCACCGAGGGGTCCGCCGCGTCGGGTCAGCGATGACGGAGAACCCCGGGGCAGGGGCAGGGGCAGGGGAGCGATGCAGGGCCGGACAACTGAACTCGAGTGGCTCACCGAGCAGCTGGAGGCGGGTGGCTCCGGCCCGCCGCGGCTGACGCTCGTCAAGGGCCCGCTCGGCTCCGGCAAAACGGCCCTGCTGTTCAGCGCGCTCGCCGAGCTCGACCGGCCGACGCTCTTCCTGCGCGGAGACCCCTACCCGGACACCGAGACCCCCCTCGCGGCCGCGCGACAACTGGTGGAGCGGCTGTTCGACCAAGACCTCGAGCGCGTCGTGGCCGACCATTCCCCGGCCGCCATCCACCGACAGTGCTGCCGGTTCCTCGAGGCGAGCCCCCGACTGCTCATCATCGACGACGCACAGTGGATCGACCCCGCCTCCCTGCGGCTCTTCGCCGCCGTCCTCCCGCACGCCGCCGACACCGTCCTGGCCTACCGGACCGGGATGACACCCACATCCCTCATCGACGCCGCGCGGCGGGTGGGCGCGACCATCGAGCACCTCACCGTGGGACCACTCGACGACGACGAGGTCGCCGCCCTCGCCGCCGACCTCGATCCCCGGCAACGCCGGACCGTCGTGGAATCCGCCGCCGGCAGTCCGCTGTTCGCCCGCACGCTGATCGGCGCCTTTCGGCGGAACCCGCACGCCACCACGCTCGAGCATGTGTTGCACGAGGGGGCCGGGGCGGGCGGTGACGCGTTGAGCTCGGTGGTCGGCGCGGACCTGGCCCGGCTCGACCCGGGCGCCCGGCGCACCCTCACCGCGATCGCCGTGCTGGGCAGCGCCGACCCCGCGCAGCTGGAGGCGGTGGCCGGCGTCGCTGACGTGGGCCGGCACCTGGGCGTGTTGCGCGACTGGGGTCTCATCTCGACGTGGGCGGCTGAGCCCCTCCACCCGCTCGTGCGGTTCACCGCCTACTCGCGCGCGTCCGCCGCCGAGCGCGCCGCGCTGCACCGCGCGGCCGCCGCTCTGCCCGGCCAGGACGCGTTCGCCCGGGCCGGCCACCTGGCCTCGCTCGGGCCCGCGGCCACCGCGGAGAAGATCAGCGTGATCCTCGACGCCGCCGAGCGCGCCGCCGACTCCGACCCGCAGGTGGTGGAGCGATGGCTCGCGGGGGTCGGGGGCGCGGCGGCGGTTTCCGGTGGCGCGGCGCCTGCGGCGGCCGGGCACCCCGGCTCGGGCTCCTCCGGTATGGCGCCTGCGGCGGCGGGGCACCTCGGTCGGCGGTGCGATCTGGTCCGCGCGCGGGCGCAGGTGATCATGGGCCAGCCGGACAGGGCGATCGAGGCGCTGCGGTGACTACACGATCGGGGCGAGCTCCTCGCGGGCCCAGCTGCGCAGGCGGGTCGGTGTGGTGGTGACGATCGAGCGGGCCTGCTCGGGTACGAAGTCGTCGCGTAGGCCGGTCGACATGCCCAGGAGTGCGTCCGCCCAGGCCGGTGGCATGCCCGCGCCGAGGTACTGGTCGCGCATCTGCTCGTCGGTGATGCGCTCGGCGCGGACCTCGCGACCCAGCTCCTCCGTGAGGATTCTCGCGACCTGGGCCCACGACAGGTCCTCGGGGCCGTGGACGGCCTGCACGCGCCGCCCGCGCCAGTCGGTGTTGAGCAGGGTGAGCGTCGCGACCTCCGCGATGTCCCGCGGGGCGACCCAGCTCATTTGCGCGTCGAGGGGAAGCACGGTCTGGAGCCGGCCGGCCCGGAGTGATTCCACCTCGAACAGCAGGTTGGTGAAGAAGTAGCCGCAGCGCAGATGGGTGACGGCAGCGGTGGTCTGGTCGAGGGCGACTTCTGTTTCCGCGAGGCCGTCGATCTCGCCCGCGCCGTGGCGCTTCTCCGCCCCGACGCTGCTCTGGAAGACGACCCGGCCGATCCCGTTCGCCTCGATCGCGGCGACGATGGACTCGGTCGCGCGGCGGTAGTCGTCCAGCGGATCGGGGGATTCGGCGGGTGGGTCGACCCAGTAGACGGCGTCGGCGTCGGCCGTGGCGGCGATGACCTGGTCGGGGTCGCGGGAGTCGGCCTGCCTCGGTTCGGCGTGCTCGGCGAGCTCGGCGGGGATCTGGTCCGGGTGGCGGGTGAGCAGGACCGGCCTGGCCCCGGCGCGGATGAGCATGCGCGTGAGGTGGCGGCCCACGTTGCCCTGCGGGGTCGTGATGGCGATCTTCATGGGGTCCCTTCTGCCGGGCGCGTTCTTTTGCGCGGGTTGGCGCGTGCAGGTTGCTGCGTGCGGTTTCCACGCTAGGGGTGGTTGCGGTCTGGTTTGGTCCGGATTGCGGGCAGTTGTGGGCTTGCATCGCCGTCGAGGAGGTACCTGGAACCGCGGTCTCCGAGAAGTCCCGCCCACGGCCATCTACGGGTAAACTTCCATAGCACTGGAAGAAGGACGGAATGATGGCAGCAACGCTCGAAGGCGCGGAGGACACCGCCCGGTCAGCGGCCGAGACGCTTGCGGCCACGATCGAGGCAGGGGTCTCGGAGGATCGGCGTCAGACCGACGAGTTCATCACCGAGCTCACCGATTTCGCGTTGGAACTGCTCCACTCGTGGCCGTCTACAGCGCCGAGAGTTCACATCGACGGTCTGTTGTCCCTACTCATCCGTGCGCGGACTGCACATGAACAAGACGACGCCGACGACCTGCTCGTCGCCCTCGTCGGGATGCGGACTGTCCTGTCGCGGATACAGCGTCAGAAGCGCCTCGCCCGGATCGAAGATCCGCAAGAAGCGCTCGCGCTCCTCGACACCTCTCTGGATGGGTGGAGTGCTGACGACATCGCGCGGGTTGTAGGAGCACAGTCGCGGGTCCTGGCCAACTGGCGGGCCGGAGCGGTGCCGCGTAGAGCCGCGCTCGAGCGGTTGCAGATGGTGGCCGAGCTCGTGGTGGAGTTGCGGACGGCCATGACGGCTCGCGGGGTCCGAATGTGGTTCGACAACCCGGTGCCGCAGCTCGACGGACGGTCACCGCTCGAGGTGCTCGAGGAGGGCGACCTCCGGGCGCAGGCAGAGCTTCTGGAATTCGCGCGCGGTGGCCTCCGTTAGGAAGGCGCCCCCGCGGATACACGTGGAACGGGCCGCGTTTCGCCAGGTGGGGCACGCGCAGCCACCGCTCTGGCACGACGCCGGCCTCGGCGGCGTGCCCGTGCAGTCGAGCGGTCGCTGGCATCGGAGAGGCGAGGGCTACGCCCAGTACCTGGCGTTGTCGCCCGCGGGGGCGTGGGCGGAGCTGGTCCGCTACTTCGCCCTGCGGACTCCAGAGGCGGTAGTCGAGCAGCGACGATCGCTGTGGCAGGCGTACGTGGTTCTGGACGACGTCGCCGACCTGTCGACGTTCGACGACTGGACGGCGTGCGGTCTGGACCCCGAGGTGGCGGTAGCCGATGACCACGCCGAGTGTCAGAAATTGGCGGCATGGCTGCAGGGTGAGCGCTACCGTGGGGTGCTCGCGCCGTCAGCGGCACTACCCGGCAGCGTCAATCTCACCGTGTTCGGGGGCCGCTATGAGCAGCTGGCCGCTGATGACCCGAGCGCCGTGCGAGGACGTGATCCTGACCGATGGCTGCGCGTGGCGCTGGCGGCGGAGGGGGCCCACCCTCCGAAAGAGCTGGTGACACGGACCCGGTACCGAGGCCAACCGCATGGCGGATACGAAGACTGGGCAGCTGGCACGGGGTAACTGTGCGGGGACGGGTGTGACCACTCGCGGGCCGGAGGGGGGCGCAGCGGCGGCGTCGTCGCAGCAGGACCCGCTCCAGCCGGCGGGAGCGGGCCCGACCGGGCAGTGGAGGCGCTCGTCGTCGTCATCCCTTTCGCGCCGGCAGGTGCTCAACCTCGACGGACAGCGGCCGCCACGAGAGCCCCGGGATCGAGCGCAGGGGAGCGAACGGGTCGGCAGCGCGCTGCCAGGCGACCGCCAGGTCGTCTCCGATGAGGTCGGCATCGGCGGGATGGGCGCGCGTGGCGAGCTGCCGCAGGCACTGGACGTCGGTGAGCTTGACGGTGACCGTCCACGTGAACGTGCCCCGGTCGGGGGCCTCAGGCGTCACCGCGCTGGCGACCTCGAGAACGGTGAAAGCGCCTCCCTCGAGGAGCTCCTCCAGCCCATCCGTGGGCCAGAGCAGCCAGGGCAGCTGTTCCAACGGCGGAAGGGCGGGATCGGGTCCCGCCTCCTCGCTCGCGGGATCCTCGATCACCTCGCCGGAGAACGCGTCGACTACCACGGTGTCCTCCTGGTACCGCGTCAGTTCGGCTGTCACCGCCGCCGGGTCGTCAACGGACACCGCCGCGGTGACAGTGCAGGACCACGTCTCGCGGTTCCTCCCGCGACGGGGACGCGCAGGCGAGGACTGCGGCGCGGGCTCGGGTTCGGGTTCGGGTAGGTCGAAGAGGCCGGGTTCGACGTTGTCCATGGCGGGTGAGCCTACTTCTCCGGCCCGGGATGCCCCAGTACGGCGCTCGAGTCTCGTATCGTCGATGAGGTGACGCCCTCGACAGACCGCCCGTACGGACCAGGCGACCTCTCCGCAGATGAACTGAAACAGGCCGTTCTCGACGCGCTCGCGAGCGCGGGGGTCCCGCAGACCGAGCTGATGGCCTCGCTGGCAGCCGGGGCGGACTACCAGTCGCCGTGGGAACGCCCGGCCGTCAACCGCCGCCACCCGAGGCGCGAGACACCGGTGACGTACCGCGTCAAGGTCGAGTTGCTGGACTCGTCCCCGCCCATCTGGCGGCGCCTGGACCTGCGCAGCGACCTCATGCTGCCGCGCCTGCACCTGATCCTGCAGGAGGCCATGGGCTGGACGAACAGCCACCTGCACGAGTTCATCCATTCGTCGTCGCGCCAGGACCGCGACGCCGAGCACTTCGGCTCCATGGACTACCCCGACGCCGGCGAGATGGGCGAGCTCGACGAGGCCGACGTGCGGCTGGACGAGCTGGCCCACAGCGTGGGCGACAAGTTCCTGTACTGGTACGACTTCGGTGACAGTTGGTGGCACCGCGTCACCGTGGAAAAGGTCCTGGAACATGGCGACGACGACGAGATTCCGGATGCAACCGTGGTGGCCGGTCGCCGGGCATGCCCGCCGGAGGACTGCGGGGGGATCTGGTCCTACAACGAGTGGATCGCCGGGGACGCCGACCCGGACGGCTGGGACCCGCACACACTCGAGTTCTGGGCGGGGTGGGATGCGGAAGCGTTCGACCTCGACGATGCCCAACAGCGAGTGGCCCGGGTCGCGGAGATGCCCGCCACCCTCCGGGAAATCCAGCTGGAGGAGGCCGAGAAGCTGCAGATCCTGCTCGAGCGGATCGGGGAGGGCGTCAAACTCACCGCGGCCGGGTACCTGCCGCCGGCGATGGTCGAGCAACTGATGGTCGACACCGGCTGGCACCGCCAGTGGATCGGGAAGAACAACCGCGAGGACCTCACGTTCCCGATCTGGCAGCTGCGGGACTGGGCCCGGGCGCTGGGGCTGGTGCGCAAGTACAAGGGCGAGCTACGGCCCACCCGCCGGGGCGCGGCGCTGAAGAACGACCGCGAGGCTCTCGCCGACCTCATCGCCCGCAGCATCCCGCACGACCGGCTCTACGGCACACCGCTCGACTGGTTCTGATGTGCCGGAACGCGACCCGCCCGTATGGGGGGCGTGGCCGGCTGCCATGCGGTGGGATCGGCAGCGGTGTATAAAGTGGAGTCTAGTCCGCTTTGGAGATCGCCGCGTACGCAACGAAGCGCGCGGCCGCGGCCACCGGTCGCTCCCGCCAACAATGAAGACCTCACCCACCCGGGACGTCACCATGACCACTGCACGCGAGAATCCCGACAACGCTGAGCCCCCCGACAACGCTGAGCCCGCCGAAAGCGCTGAGCCACCTGAAGTCCCGGAACCAGCGGTGCGCGCTCGCGGCCTCGGGCTGGTGGGCGACCACGGCCGGGTCTTCGGCCCCGTGGATCTGGATATCGACCGCGGTGGAATCACCGTCCTACGCGGCCACCCCGGCAACGGCCGCACATGCCTCCTGCTCACCCTGGCCGGTCGAATGGCACCCACCGAGGGGCGGCTCGAGGTGCTCGGTCACACCGGCAGTCGCGAGATCTTCACCCGGTCGGCGATCGCCGGATTCTCGGGCATCGACGAGCTGGACCCGGCGGTCACGGTCCGCACGGTCGTGGCGGAGCAGCGCGCGTGGATGAGCCCGTGGTGGCGCCCGCGTGGCCGCACCGGCCCAGCCCAACTCGAGGAGCTCCTCGGCCCGGTGTACGGGGACCTCCGCCTGCCCGGGCTGCGCACCTACGTCGGCGACCTCACCGAACTGGATCGCCTGCTGCTGCGCATAGCGCTGGCCCGCTACGAGGGCACGCCGATACTGGTAGTGGACGACATCGAACAGGTCCGCGTCCCCGCGGAACGCGCACGAGCGCTGCAACGCCTGGCCGAGATCGCCGACGCCGACCAGAGCACCGTCATCCTGTCCTCCGTGGACTCCCTGCCCGCGGGGTCGCCCGAGCACCACATGGTCACCGTCCCCGCCACCAAGGAAGGCCTCGCATGATCTCCGGACTGTCCATCGGCAGTGAGCTCAAGCGCTTCGGCCGCGGACGGCTACCGCGCGTGGCGATAGTCGTGCTGGTGCTCATGCCCCTGCTCTACAGCGCCCTGTACCTCGCCGCCTTCTGGGACCCGTTCGGCCGGACCTCCCAGTTGCCGGTCGCGTTGGTCAATGACGACACCGGGACGCAGGTCGACGGCGAACCACTACGCGCCGGCGACCAGGTGGTGGACGAACTCTTGCAGAACGACCAGCTCGACTGGCGGCTGGTCGACGCCGCCGAGGCCGAAGCCGGACTGTCCGATCACGAGTACAACTTCGTGGTTCGGCTGACCCCGGAGTTCAGCGAATCCGTCGCCTCACCCACCGGGGACGACCCGCGCCAGGCCGCGATCACCGTCACCTACGACCAATCCGGCAACTACCTGTCCAGCCTCATCGGACGAAGCGCCACAGCCGAACTGCACAACGCGGTGGGCTCGGCCATCTCAGCGCAGGCCGTCGACAAAGTCCTCGTGGGTGTGCAGGATGCCGGCGCCGGGCTGCGCGAGGCCGCCGACGGTGCCGCGCAGCTCGACGACGGCGCGGGCACACTCGACGACGGCATCACCGAGCTGAGCGAAAAGTCCGCCGAACTCGACGCCGGCGCCCGCACCCTCGACCAGGGCGCCGCCACGCTCGCGGACGGCAACCACCAGCTGGCCACCAAGATCCACGAGGCCCGCTCCGGAGTCGACCAGTTGGCCGGCGGGATCGGCACTGCCGCCGACGGCGCGACGCAGCTCAACGAGGGCGTCCAGCGCCTCGACGGCGGAGTGCAGCGGCTCGGGAACGGGGCCGCGCAGGTCAGCGGCGGAGTCGACCAGCTCGCCGGTGTCCTGGATCAGCTCTCGCAGGCGCAGAACGCCGCGATCGCCCCGCTGCGGCAGGCCGCCGCACAGATGAGGCAGGTCGAGGCCACCACCGGCCTGGCCACCGGTCCGGGGTCCGTGGGATCGGGGAGCTCCGCCGGATCGGCCGGGGTACCGGTCTCCGTGCAGTTGGAGACCCTGGCCGACCAACTCGAATCACAGGGCCTCGGCGCCGGCTCGTCGCAGCTGTCGGACCTGCACCGGCTGCGTGACGGCGCCCGCGAGTTGTCGTCGGCACTCAACGATCCCTCCGGCGAGTTCCTCACCGGGATCAACGCCCTGGGCGCCGGCGCGGCGCAACTCGACAACGGACTGCAGCGACTCGACACGGGCGCCACCACCCTCGTCGACGGCGTGCGCCAGCTCGACGAGGGCGCCGCACGCTTGGACGAGGGCGCGGCCACCCTGGCCGAGGGCACCGGCGACCTCACCGACGGCACCGGCCGCCTCGTCGACGGCACCAGCCGGCTCGCCGACGGCTCACACACCCTCAAAGACGGCACCGGCCGGCTGTCGAGCGAACTGGCCGCCGGCGCCGACCGGGTCCCGCAGTGGGATGACCAGCACCGCGAGGACATGGCGCGCACGATCGGCGACCCGATCACACTCACGTCGATATATGACAACCCGGCGGAGACGTTCGGCTACGGGTTCGCCCCGTTCTTCGTGCCGCTGGCACTGTTCGTGGGCGGGATCATGATCTGGCTGCTGCTCACGCCACTCCAGTCGCGCGCCGTGGCCACACGGTTGCACCCGCTGCGGGTCGTGATGGCCTCGCTGCAGCCGGCGCTGCTGTTGGCGCTCGGGCAGGCGGTGGTGATTCTGCTGGTACTGCGCTTCGGTCTGGGCATGACGCCGGTTCACCCGATGGGCGCACTGGCCATCATGGCACTGTCGGCGGTGGCGTTCATCTCACTCATCCAGATGCTCAACGTGGTGTTCGGCCCGTCGGTCGGCAGAGTGCTGTCCATGGCACTGCTGATGCTGCAGCTGACCTCGGCGGACGGCATCTATCCGACCGCGGTCGAGCCCGCGTTCTTCCGCTGGATCCACCCGTTCAACCCCATGACCTACACCGTGCAGGGGCTACGGCAGACCATCATGGGCGGCAGCCCCTCGCAGATGTGGATTCCGGTGTTGGTTCTGACGTTGGTGACGGTGGGTGCGATCGGCATCAGTACATGGGCGGCGCATCGCAATCGTGTGTGGACGCTGGAGCGGTTGCACCCGCCGGTGGCCATGTAGCGCGGAGTTACTCCTCCGTCGTGATGAACTGGGCGAGCGACTCGGGGCCTATAGCGGCCCGCCGAGGCGCCAGTAGCCGGTGAACTGGACGCGGTCGGGCTCCTGGCCGCGGGCGAGGAGATGCCGGCGGACGGCCGTGACCATCCCGGACTCGCCGGCCACCCACGCGAACCCGGCGGGGAGCTCGACCGCGGCCATCGCGTTGATGAGCTCATCCGCCGAGCCGGGCGCCGCCGCCACCACCCGAACCCGGACGCGGTCGGCGTCGGCGGGGGAGACCGCGGGCAGAACCGTGCGGGGGAGGGCGGACGGGTCAGGCACCGCGGCCAGCACGTCGAGCGCCAACGTCGGCGGTCGCTCCTCGATCAGCCGGGCCAGCGCGGGCAGGGCGGTGGCGTCCCCCACGGCCAGCATCCGGTCCACCGCGGGAAGGGCCCGGCACACCCGCGGGCCGACGATCGTCAGCGCGTCACCCGGCCGGACCGACTCGAGCCAGCGCACGCCCGCGCCCGAGGCGTGGCGGACCAGGTCCACGGCGAGGGCGCCGTCTCGCAAGGACCGCACGGTGTACTCCCGCACCAGCGCGGCGCTGCCCGGTGGGTGGCCCAGCCCGCCACCCGGCGCGGGAACGGGGAGGGTGACCTCGCCCGTCACGGGATCGGGCAGGCAGAAGACCACGACGTCGTCGAAGGACGGGCTGCGCACGGCGGGCACGAGGCCGGTGTCGCCGGCCGCGGCGGAGGCGGTGGCGCATGCGGAGCTGGCGGCGGCGAACTCCCCGAGCTCGTCGCCCTCGAGCGTCACGCGCACCAGCTCGGGAGCGAGGGGTTCGACGGCGCGTACTCGGACCCGCCGCAGCGCGGTCGGCTGCCAGCTCTCCGCCCGGTGGGGGTTGCGCGGGCGCGGGGTCTCGCGGTCGGACGGGCGCCGTGCGGGTTTCTCGGACATGCCGGTCTGGTCAACCACGGCGACCCTCCCGCCACAACAGACCCAGGAAGAACAGCCCGCCGAGCACCACCGTCACCACGCCCACCGGTAGCGGCTGGGCGAACGCGTGCTGAGCCACGAGGTCGGAAGCCAGCAGCAGCACCCCGCCCAGCAGTGCCGCCGGCAGGACCCGATCACTGCGGGTGAGCAGCCGCGACAGGTGCGGAGCCACCAACGCCACGAACGAGATCGGCCCGGCCGTCGCCACGGCCGCCCCGGCCAGGACCGTGGCCGCCGCCAACAGGACCAGCCGCGTGGAGCGCAGTCGCACGCCCAGGGCCACCGCGACGTCGTCGCCGAGCGCCAGCGCGCGCATGGCCCGGGACCGACTCGCGATGACCACCGCGGCCACGAGCAGCACCCACGCCAGCGGCCAGAGCTCGGACCAGCCGCGACCCTGCAGCGAGCCGGTGAGCCAGATCTGGGCGGTCACGGCGCTGGCCACGAACCCCCTGGAGAGCAGGTGCGCCACGTACGCCATCGCCAGGGCGCCCAGGGCCACGCCGAGCAGGACCAGGCGGGCGCCGCTGAGCCCGCGCCACCACGTCAGGGCCAGGATGAACCCGGTGGTGAGCGCCGCGCCCGCGAGTGCGCCCGTGGCGACCTGCGCGATCCCGCCGCCCAGCACGAGGATCACCGTCGCCCCGCCCGCCGACGCGCCCTGGGTGATGCCGATGATGTCCGGGCTGGCCAGCGGATTGCGGGTGAGCGCGCAGAACAGCGCGCCCGACGTCGCCAGAGCCGCGCCCACCGCCAGCGCGACCAGCGCCCGGGGCAGGCGGCGTTCGTGGATGAAGAAGTTGGTGGTGCGGTCGGGTGCGTCGCCGAGCAGGGTCGCCACCGCGTCGGGGACCGAGATGATGAACTCGCCGATCACCAGCGAGGCGGCCACGAGTATGACGACGACGACGGCGAGGATCGCAGTGACCCACGCAGTGCGCAGGTGCAGCCGCACCGAGAATCGGCCGGCGGCGAGGAGGCGTTCGTCGCTGGGCAGGGCTGTTGCGGGGCGCGGTGCGGTTATCGTCATGCGACACCCACCCGTCGGCCCGCGGCCAGGTACGCCACCAGCAGCGGCGCGCCGATGAACGCCATGACCACGCCCGCCGGGGTCTCCGAGCCGCTCGCGATCACGCGGCCGACCACGTCGGCCACCAGCAGCAACGCCGGGGCCACCACAATGGACAGCGGCACCACCCGGATCAGGCTCGGGCCGACGAGACCGCGGACGAGGTGGGGCACGACCAGTCCCACGAAGCTGATGGGGCCGGCCAGCGCCGTGGCGGTCCCGGCGAGCAGTGCGACGGCGACGAGCGACCACACCCGCACCCACCCGGGGCGCACGCCCAGCGCCACCGCCGAGTCGTCGCCCAGGGCGAGCGCGTCCAGGCCGCGCAGGAGCAGCAGGGCGATCACCGCGCCCGCGACGACGAGCGGGATCACGCCGGTGACCTCGTCGATCGACCGCGCAGTGAGCGAGCCGACTTGCCAGAAGCTGTACGCCTGCAGGACGGTCTCGTCCAGCACGACGAACGTTTGGCTGAGACCGGACAGCACCGCTGCCAGCGCGACGCCGGCCAGGGTGAGCCGAACAGGGGAGGACGCCGCGAGCGCCGAGGTGCTGAGCAGGAGGATGATCGCGGACGCCACACCGGCGCCGGCCAGTGCGAACCACACCGTGGAGGCCAGGCCGAGGCCGCCGGTGAGCGTCGCTCCGGCGACCACCCCCAGCGCGGCGCCGGCATTGACGCCGAGGATTCCCGGGTCGGCGATCGGATTGCGGGTCATTGCCTGCATGAGCGCCCCGGACGCGCCGAGCGCCGCACCGCACACCAGCCCGAGCACGGTCCGGTTGGCCCGCAGTTCGCCGACGATCCCCACCACGCTCTGCGTGCCCTGGCCGAGCAGCGCACCCACCACCTCGGCGGGCGGGATCGGGCGGGCACCGATAGCGAGGCTGGCCACGACCGCGGCCGCCAGGGCCAGGACGGCCACGATCAGTCCGGGGAACAACCCGGCTCCGCGGCGGGGCTGCTGGCCAGCGCTTGCTGCCGGGGCGGCTGCCCGGTCGGCGGCCGGCACCGCGGGCCGTGCGTCGGCGTCGGAGTCGGGGAGAGGTCGTGGGGCCACGGTGGAACCCTAGACCAGACTCATTGTTAGGTGAGCCTTGCCTGTGTGGTTTGATCTGTAGTCATGACCAGAATCTCACGCCGGCGCCGCTCGGTGCCCGCCCTGATCGCCATGGCCCTCGCCTCTGCGGTGGCTCTGTCCGCGTGCTCCGGCAGCAGCGACACCGCCGAGGCACCTTCGGACGAGGCCTATACCGTCACCCACGCGATGGGCGAGACCGTGATCGACGGGACGCCCGAGAGGGTCGTCGTCCTCGACTCTCCGCACCTCGACGCGCTCGTCGCGCTCGGCCACACGCCCGTCGGGATCACCGAGTCCGGCGCCGGCTCCGGCGCCCCGCCGTACCTCGGTGACGTGGACGCCGAGATCGTGGGCCTGACCTCCGAGCCCGACATCGACGCGATCGCCGCCCTTGCCCCTGACCTCATCATCGGCGCCAAGGTCCGCCACGAGGCCATCTACGACGAGCTCTCCGGCATCGCCCCCACCGTGTACTCCGAGAACTCCGGCACCGACTGGCAGGAGCAGGCGCGGATCACCGCCGCCGCCGTCGGTGAGGACGAGGAGATGGAGCAGCTCATCGACGACCTCGACACCCACATCGCCGAGGTCGGCGAGCAGGTGGGCGCCGAGGGCACCACGCTGTCGATCGTCCGGTTCCGCCCGGACAACTTCCGCCTCTACGGACCCGAGACGTTCTCCGGCTCGATCCTGTCCCAGATGGGCTTCGACCTGGGCGAGCGCGAGTGGAACGAGTACTCCATGGCCGAGCTCTCCCCGGAGCTGTACGAGCAGATCACCGGCGACGTCGTGTTCTTCACCAACCCCGGCGGCGACCCGTCGGCGACGACCATGGCGACCGTGACCGGGCTCTGGGGCGACCTGCCCGCCGTGAAGTCCGGCCAGACCTACGAGGTCGAGGACGAGACCTGGATGGTCGGCATCGGCGTCCTGGGCGCCGGCGAGATCCTCGACGACGTCCAGGAGATCCTGGGCTGATGCGCCCCACCTCCCTCGACCGTGATGCCCGCGCCGGCGCCCAGCTCGAGCGCGGGCGCGGGCTCACGGTGGAGGGGGCGCGGCTCGCGTACGAACGGCGCGTCGTGGCCACCGACCTCGACCTGGAACTGCCCGAGGATGCGTTCACGGTGATCGTCGGCCCCAACGCCTGCGGCAAGTCCACGCTGCTCAAGGCCCTGGCTCGCGTGATCGCTCCCGGCGAGGGACGGATCCTGCTGGACGGACACGATCTGCACCGGCTGCGGACCAAGGCGGTCGCCCGCCGGATCGGGCTCCTGCCGCAGGGCGCCGTCACTCCGGAGGGGATCCGGGTCGACGACCTGGTGGCGCGTGGCCGGCACCCGCACCACAGCCCACTACGCCAGTGGAGCCGCGCCGACGACACCGCCGTGACCGCCGCGATGGCCTCCACCGGGGTGTCCGATCTGGCGACCCGGTTCGTCGACGAACTCTCCGGCGGCCAGCGCCAACGCGTGTGGGTCGCCATGCTGCTGGCCCAGGAGACGCCCATCCTCCTGCTGGATGAGCCCACCACCTACCTCGACATCGCGCACCAGTACGACCTGCTGGACCTGCTCCGAGACCAGCACGAGAGCGGTCGCGCGGTGATCGCCGTGCTCCACGATCTCAACCAGGCCGCCCGCTACGCGACGCACCTGGTCGTGATGAAGGACGGCCGCGTGGTGGCCACCGGCGCCCCGGCCGAGGTCCTCACCGCCGAGCTGGTGGAGCAGGTTTTCGGGCTCCCGTGCCTGATCGCCGCCGACCCGGTGACGGGAACGCCCACCGTGGTGCCGCTCGATCGGCGCAGGCGGAGCTGATCGCACCGCTACGCTGACCGGACCTCATCCGCTCACCCTGGGAGATTCATGTCCGCACTGCGCACGTCCATGGCTGCTGTCGGTGCCGCGATCGCGGCAGGCGTTGCGGGAAGTCTGATCGGCGCGGCGCCCGCCACCGCACAGCCGGCCGCCCCGCCGATCCCGCGGGGTATGCCGCAGGTGGTGACCGATGTGCTCGGCCCCCGGGACCCCGGGTTCTGGAACCCGGCGGTGAACGGCACCCGCGTCCTCACCCCGGTCGAGCCTGGTGTCGAGGTGGCGTGCGCGACGGGCTTCGAGCCGGTGATCTCGTGCTCGACGCTCGACATGCGCGACTTCACGCCGCAACGCAGCCTGGGGTTCATCGACGTGCCCACGCTCGGAGGGCCCGCACTGCGGATGTGGTTCGACTATCCGCGGTGGGGCGACGGCTCGACCGGGGACGTGAACCGGCGGGTGATCGAGTGGTGGGAAAGCAGGAACTGACGTCACCGACGGCGACTGACCCGCCGCAGACAGTCGTACCCGGCCCTACCGGTCGGGCTTGAGGCCGTTCTCGATGCCCCACGCGACCGCCTGCGCGCGCGTGGCCACGTCCATCTTCCGGTACGCCGAGCGCACGTAGGTTTTCACCGTGTTGAGCGAGAGGTAGCACTGCTCGGCGATCTGCTCGTTGGACAGCCCCTGCACGATCAGGCTGACCACCTCGGCTTCTCGGTGTGAGAGGCCGGCCTCCTTGGCGGGCCACTTGTCGGGACCCATGATCGGCAGGCCCGCTCCCGTCAGGGTGACGCGCTTGCCGGCGGCGATCTGCTCGATGCCACTCACCAGCTCGGGAGCGGTCAGGGACTTGGACAGGAACCCGTGGGCGCCCGCGTCGAGGCTGTCGCGCACCGCGGCCGGGTCAGAGGTGAACGAGTAGACGGCGACCGCCGCGATGGTCGGATCCTGCAGGAGCTTCTCGAGGCGGTCGTCCTTGCCCAGGGACGAGGCGAAGGAGTCGTATAGGGCCACGTCCACGGTGGCCGATCCGCTGGAGACCAGGTCCTTCTCCACCATCTCGATCCGGTCGGAGTAGGGGGCGAGAAAGGCGTTGACGCCGGCGACGACGACGAGGTAGTCATTGACCACTGTGACCTTGATCGGCATCCGCAGATCTTAGCAACGGGCTCTGAACGGCCACGCCCTGCTAATACACCCCTAGGGGTGAAGTGTGCCCGGGTGGACCCGGGAGACAATTCGACGTTGATCTTCCGCCATCTGCGACAGGAGCACGAGTGCCACGGTTCAGGAATCTGAAACCCACATCGGAGTTCTGGGCCTGGAGGGACGACGGAGCGTGCGTCGGCGACCCCGATCTTTTCTACAGTGCCGAGGACGAGCCGAAGGGCGTGCGCCGTCGCAAGGAGAAGGCGGCCAAGGAGATCTGCGCCCGCTGCCCGGTCCTCGAAACGTGCCGCAAGTTCGCGATCGAGGCGGGCGAGCTCTACGGCGTCTGGGGCGGGATGACCGAACTCGACCGGCACAAGCTGGCCGGGCGGCAGCGGACCGGCTGAGACTCCCGCCCCCGCCCCCAGTGGAGTGACCGTCGCGCGCTACGGCGGCATGCGCCTGAAAAGCCCCGGATCAGTGCGGCGATGGTGCGCTGATTATCACGCCGGATCAGGCCCGACAACTGATAACCAGATGAGCGCTGGGCCCACGATCCGCGCCAGGCGCGTCGATAGGTCGCACCTGCTCACGTTGTCCCAGGACGGGTCACGGAGAAGTCAGTGTCTGTGACCACTCGACGAACAGCGGGCGCCGGACGGGCAAGGGCTCGCGTATCTGGCGCGCGGGCGCCGAATCTCGTGTGCACGGCCCCCACACACCGGGCGCGCGGACCCCGCTAACGAAGAATGTCCCGGGCCATCGACGAACGATGATCCGGGACATTCACTCTGAGCGGATGACGAGATTCGAACTCGCGACCCTCACCTTGGCAAGGTGATGCGCTACCAGCTGCGCCACATCCGCATCGCATTCCGGCCCGCCGGGGCGTTCCGTGCTGCGAGAAAGAACAATAGCGCACGCCGTGGAGCGGTTCCACGCGGGGTCCCCGAGCGCGCCGGACGGGGTCCTCGAGCGCGTCGGACGGGGTTCACGATGGGGCCGATCGCGGGCCCGACCACGGCTGCGCTGCGCCCGCACCGCCCCGGATGTCGAAATCCGGCGGACGGTTCCGTCCCCCTCGTGAAGCGACCACACTGGGTCGCACAGCGTGAGGAGGACCATCATGGCCAAGTACCTGTTGCTCAAGCACTATCGCGGCTCGGCGCCGGAGGCGCCCACCTATCCACCGCTGGGCGAGTGGGCGCCCGAGGAGATCTCCGCGCACTTCGAGTACATGGAGGATGTCGCCAACCGGCTTCGAGAGAGCGGGGAGTACGTGGACTCCCACGCACTGTCGGAGTCGGGGACGTGGGTGCGGTACGACGGCGAGGGCAAGCCCCCGCTGACCGACGGCCCCTTCGCCGAGACCAAGGACCTCATCGCCGGCTGGATGATCATCGACGTGGCCGACTACGACCGTGCGGTCGAGCTGGCCGGCGAGCTGTCCGCGGCACCCGGCCCCGGCGGCGCGCCGATCCGGGAGTGGCTCGAACTGCGGCCCCTGCTCGCGGCGCCCACGGAGATGGAGGACTGACCGATCGTGGCCGGGCACGATGCCGTGGCCGGGCCCGGCTCACCGTCCGGCCTGGACCTGCGGGCGCTCATCCCGCAGGTGATCGGCGTCCTCGTCCGCCGCGGAGCCGACTTCGCCGCGGCCGAGGACGCCGTGCAGGACGCCCTCGTCGAGTCCCTGCGCAGCTGGCCCGCCGACCCGCCACGCGATCCCCGGGCCTGGCTGATCGCCGTGGCGTGGCGCAGGTTCCTCGACGCGGCCAGGTCGGAGTCGGCCCGTCGGCGCCGCGAGGGCCTGGCGACGGCGGAGCAGGCGGTGACCTCGTCGTCGTCGTACTTTCCGCTCGTCCCACGCGACCGGGGTGACCGGGGTGACCCACGCGACCGGCGCGACCGCGACGACACCCTCTGGCTCTACTTCCTGTGCGCGCATTCGGCGCTGTCGATGCCGTCGGCGATCGCGATGACCCTGCGCGCGGTCGGCGGCCTGACGACGCGGCAGATCGCGCGGGCGTTCCTCGTCCCCGAGGCGACCATGGCGCAGCGCATCAGCCGCGCCAAGCGCACGCTGGCCGGCCAGCGGCTCGACCGGCCCGGCGACGTCGCGACCGTCCTGCGCGTGCTCTACCTGGTGTTCAACGAGGGCTACACCGGTGAGGTCGACCTGGCCGCCGAGGCACTGCGCCTGACCCGGCAACTGTCGGCGGCGATCGACCACCCCGAGGTGCGTGGGCTGCTGGCGCTGATGATGCTGCACCACGCGCGCCGGGCGGCGCGGTTCGGGGGCGACGACGACGAGCTCATCCCCCTCGCCGAGCAGGACAGACGCCTGTGGGACGCGGACGCCATCGCGCAAGGGACCGCGATCCTGCAGGCGGCGCTCGCGCGCGATCAGCTGGGGGAGTACCAGGCGCAGGCCGCGGCGCTGGGTGGGCGACGGTCAGCGGGGCCCCTCCGGCCGCCGGCGTAGCCGCACACACTCTGGCGTCTGCGCGCAGCCGCTCCTGCGGATGGCGTCTCGCTCCCGGGGCTGCGCTCCCGCGCGGGCGCGCACCTGCGCAGCCGCTCCTGCGGATGGCGTCTCGCTCCCGGGGATGTGCGCGAATTCCGCAGCCGCCTCTGGCCATGGCGTCTGGCCTGCGCTTCGGGGCGCGCGAGACGCCATGGCCGGAGGCGGCTGTGCAGCGGTCGGTGGTCCGCTCATCCGGCCCGGCGTAGCGTGCGGGCATGACCGATTCCCAGCAGACCCCGAGCAGCGACAACGGACAGCGGAGCGGCGATTCCGGTGGCGAGACCCTTGGCGCCCCGGTCCCCGAGGGGCGGGCGACCGGCGGTGGGTCGCTGCAGCGTGACCCCGACGACTGGGTCACCGGCGACGAGCCCATGACCGAGGCGCAGAAGAGCTACCTCGACACCCTGGCCCGCGAGGCCGGCGAGGAGCTCCCGGCGACGCTGACCAAGGCGGAGGCGTCCGAGCACATCGACCGCCTGCAGAAGGGCAACCCGCGCACCGACCAGTCGTAGGCGTCCCGAACCGTGGAGCACCGCGTCCGGACGGCACCGACGCGGTGCTTCGTGGATTCACGAGTGCGCGAAGGCTAATGCGGCTAACATTGTTGGTGGCCGTCAGGTGTGTACTCCTTGGCGGCGTCTACGTGAAGAGGGTGCGAGGGGCGGGCCCGCACGAGTCGCCCGAGTCACGCAAGTGGGTCTCGCCCCGCGGGCTGAACAGGTTGTAAAATTCCGCCCAGAAGGCGGGTGGTCGCGATGACTGTTCAGAATCGGGTGATGTCGCAGAAGGCCGTGTCGGGAGACCGCGCGGAGCGTGCGCTGCGAGAGCTCGACGACCCGCTGTTCGCCGACATCGTCGTGAAGGAAATGCGTCGGCGCAGCTCGTTCACCGGCGTCGCCGGGCAGGTCGACGGGACCCTGCAGGCCGCGCGTTCCCGGGCCCGGGGTCCGCTCCGCGGGCCGGCCGGCGCGCCCGCCAACAGCCGCCGGTCCGTGATCCCCTGCGTACCGCGAAGCGCCGCGTTGCAAGTGCCCCACGTCTGCTCGTACGAGGCGGGCGAGATCCTCATCCAGCGCGGCGTCCTGCCCGACTCCGCGCCCACCGATGCACTGCGGACCTTCGCCCGCCAGGGCCGGTTAATCGTTCTGCGCGGCGACCGCAGGTGGGTCTACCCGCGTTTCCAACTCGACCACTTCGACCCCCGTAGGGCGGACGACATCGTCGCAGTGGTCAACCGGATGCTCGACGCCGGGCACGCCCCGGAGGCCGCCACCGTGTGGTGGACCACGCCGACCAGCTCGCTGCCCGGGCGGCGCGCGCCCATGGACCTGCTGGGTCAGGATCACACCGCGCTCCGCGAACTGGCTGCGGCCTACGCCGCCGGCACGGAAGTCTGAGCACGACTTCTGTTGTCGGCGGGGAGGTCTGACCGCGCTCGACCGGATCGGATTGCCGCAGGTCCGGGGGTGAGGCCGGCCGCTCGCGGACGCTCCGACCTGCCGCCGCTCCCTACACTGCCCACATGATGGTTCTCGCCGCGTCGCCTCCGATCGACCCCTCCGCCGGGTACGACGGGTTCATCGGTTGGGTCCTCACCCTCATGGAGACCCTCGGCGAGCTCGGCGTCGGTATCGCGATCCTGCTCGAGACCTTCCTGCCGCCCATCCCGTCCGAGGCCGTCCTGCCCGGCGCCGGGTTCCTCGCCTACGACGGCCGGATGAGCTTCTGGCTGGCCTGGGCGGCAGCGACCGCGGGTGCGCTGCTCGGCGCGTGGATCTGGTACGTCGTGGGCGCGGCGCTCGGCCGGGACCGCACCCGCCGCCTCGTCGGCCGCATCCCGCTGCTGGACCACGACGACTTCGACAAGTCGGAGGCGTTCTTTCAGAAATGGGGCGGTGTCGCCGTGCTGGTGGGACGCTGCGTACCCCTCGTGCGGTCGTTCATCTCCATCCCCGCGGGCATCGAGCGGATGTCGTTCGCCCACTTCAGCGCCTACACGCTCCTCGGGTCCGGCGTGTGGAACGCCATCTGGATCGGCGCCGGATACCTCTTCGGCCCCGCCATCAAGCCCGCGCTCGAGCAATGGAGCGGA
This sequence comes from Dietzia maris, assembly GCF_036287335.1. Lineage (NCBI taxonomy): Bacteria > Bacillati > Actinomycetota > Actinomycetes > Mycobacteriales > Dietziaceae > Dietzia > Dietzia maris. Next base: position 2,732,177 of record NZ_CP143053.1, on the reverse strand, counting down.
GTGTTGTCCAACGCCGTGCTGGCGGTGATCGCGATCGCCTTCGTGTGGTTCGTGGTCAAGCGCGTGCGCCGACTCTCGCGGACGGCGGCCGCGGAGAAGGAGTCGGTCGGTAGCGACCACTGAGACGCGACCGCAGGTGGGCCGGACCGGCCCAGCGAGCGTTCCGGGGGCGGTGCGAGCGCGATCGACCTCGTCGTCGTCGCCATGTCCATCCGGTCGGGACGGCGCTCCGAATCCCTCGTGGCCGCCGGGACCACCGACGCGGCCCCTGACGCCACCCGCGGACGCGGCGTACGTTGGGCCACACCCGCACCACACGACCAGAGGAGATCGCCCATGTCCGATGCGCTCTACACTGTCGAGGCCCTGTCGACCGGCGGCGGCCGGGACGGCCACGTGGCCACCGCCGACAAGGCCGTGGACCTGACCATGGCCCCGCCCGAGGAGCTCGGTGGCTCCGGCGAAGGCAACAACCCTGAGCAGTTGTTCGCCGCCGGGTACGCCGCCTGCTTCCACTCCGCCCTGAAGAGTGCGGCCAGGCAGAAGAAGGTCGAGATCGACGGCTCGTCCGTCGGCGCACGGATCTCACTGGTGCGCTCGGGCGAGGAGAGCATCGACCTGGCCGTGCAGCTCGAGGTGATCATTCCCGGCCTCGAGGCAGAGCAGGCCGATGAGCTGGCCACACTCGCCCACCAGATGTGCCCCTACTCGCGCGCCGTCGAGGGCAACATCGAGGTCAACGTCTCGGTCGGCGAGGACTGAACGCCACCGTCTCGCGGGAGCGTGTCAACAAAATGCTTTTCTCAGCAACGGCGCTGAGCTGGCGTTGCTCGGACGGTCGGCGTCGTCCAGCAGATCCGGGAAGTCACGGGGGACCTTCCATACGGAGCACATCGATCAGACACGGCATCGTCCTTCTGGCCGGCTCGATCGGCCTGGCTACCTCAGCGTGCAGCACCGTCGGGGCCGAGTCCTCGGACAAATCGGAGATCGCGGCCCCGCCGCCGCCCGCATCGCAGATCGCCGGCAAGCAGCCGGTCCTCGGCGTCGACATCGTGCAGGGCCTTCAGGAACAGCCCGTCGACGTGAACGTCCACGACGACCAGGGCGTGTCGGTGACGTTCCGCGAGATCACGGTCGCCGTCGGTACCAGCACGGGGAGGCACTGCCATCACGGTCAGCTCATCGCCGTGGTGAAACAGGGCGAGATCACCCACTACTCCGACATCTTCCCCGGAGGCAAGCGCACCTACCGGGCGGGGGACTCGATAGTCGAAGGCGCCGGTTACACGCATGAAGTGCGGAACCAGGGCACCGAGGACGTCGTCCTCATGGTGACGTACGTGACCCCGGTCGGGAAGCCGATCGTCGAAGAGGACCTCTCGCAGTGTGAGTGACGGTGGGATCAGCGGTGGATCTGGCCGTCGTCGACCTTGATGACCGTCCCGGTGACCGCGTCCGAGGCGTCGGAGACCAGGTAGAGCAGGGTCGAGTCGAGCTGATCCTGACGACCGATGCGCTTGCGCGGGAAGCCCGGGGCGATGTCGCCCATCCGCGAGAGCATGCCGTCCATCATCTCCGACTCGAACGCCCCCGGCGCGATCGCGTTGACGTTGATGAAGTTGCGGGCCCACTCGACGGCGAGCGTCTCCGTCATCCGGTTCACCGCCGCCTTGGTGGTGGCGTACAGGGCGGCGGCCTCACCGGCGTAGTGGAATGAGTTCATCGACGAGATGTTGACGATCCGGCCCGGCGACCCGGCCGCGATCAGACGACGCGCCACCCCGGTCGCCATGAGCCACGGGCCCCGGATGTTGGTGTCCAGGACCGCGTCCACCAGCTCGAGCGGCATCTTGTGCGCGCGCTGCGCGTCCGGAATGCCCGCGTTGTTGACGAGGATCTGCGGCGTGCCGTACTTCTCGGTGACCTCGCCGAGGCAGTCCTCGATCGACGCCGCGTCCGCCACGTCTAGCCGGACGCCGTGAGCCGTGCCCCCGCCCTCGGTGATCGACCCGACGACCTCCGCGATCCGCTCGGTGCGACGTCCCGTCACGATCACCGTCGCGCCAGCCTCGGCCAACACGTGGGCGAAGCGGGCGCCGAGTCCGGCGGTCGATCCGGTGACGATGGCGACACGTCCGGCGAGGTCGACAGCGGTCATGGTGGGCTCCTTCTGGGCGGGTCGGTTGGCTGGGCGGCTGGGTTGGCTGGTCGGCGGGCTGGGTGGCGGGCCTGGATGCGGGCCGGCGCGCGGGTTATGGGGCGGGCTGCCGGTCAGGTGAAGAGGTCGGGCAGCCCGTCGGAGATACGGTCCGAAAAGTCCGGTTCCTCCTTGGCGAGGAACGCCGAGACCCCGGCGCGGATATCGGCGGACCTGCCGCGGGTGTAGATCCCGATCGACTCCGCGCGGTGCGCGACCTCCGGGTCGGGTGCGCCGAGCATCCGCCACATCAGCTGCCGGGTCAGTGCCGCCGACACCGGAGCCGTACCTCGGGTCATCTCGCGCGCGATCTCGATGGCGCGGGGGAGCACCTCATCGGCGGGGAGCAACTCCCGGACCAGGCCCCGCTCCAGTGCTTCGGTCGCCGGGATGGTCCGGCCACCGACCGTCCACTCGACCGCCGCGGAGATGCCCACCACGCGGGGCAGGAACCACGTCGAACACGCCTCCGGAACGAGCCCGCGGCGGGTGAAGACGAAGCCGAACCTGGCGTTCTCCGCCGCGATGCGGACGTCGGTCGGGAGGGTCATGGTGACGCCGACCCCGGCCGCCGATCCGTTGATCGCCGAGATGATCGGCTTGGTCATCCGATAGATCCGCAGCGCCACCTGACCGCCCGTGTCCGGTGGCGCGGCGCCCGTGTCGGCATCGGGTTCCGCGACGAATGTGTCCTCGCCACCCGAGAGGTCCGCCCCGGCGCAGAACGCCCGACCCGTGCCGGTGAGGACGACGGCGCGGACGTCGTCGTCGGCGTCGCAGGCGTCCCGGGCGGCGATGATGTCCGCCAGGTTCTGCGACGTCACCGCGTTGAGCTTGTGTGGTCGGTTGAGCCGGATGACGGCGATCTCGTCGTGGCGCTCGAGAACGACCTCCGGCTGCGCGGAGTCGGTGCCGGCGGCCTGGTCAGGCGAGGTCTGCATATGAGCGGACGCTACCCGGGATAGCAGACCGGTAGGTCCGAACCGGATGCGAACAATGCGGGCGACGTCGCGGCCCCGGGTGAGTGCTGATCGGGATGTTGCTGTCGTAGACGCATGTCAGGCTGAGTGCATGGACGAGCCTTACACCACAGCAGGAATCACTCTCGCCGACATGCGAACCGGGCCCTTCGTCCCCGGTCGCAACGCCGACGCACACGCTTTAGCGCTGAAGAAGAGCCACCTGCGGGACCCTCATGTCGCGGCGGTCAACGCGCTGGCGGATGCGATCGCGGACGCGGAAGGCATCGATCGCGGGTCGGTACCGTACGTGGACCCGCAGCTCGGCGGCGTCGAGGCCCGGGTCCTGGTGCTGCTCGACAATCCCTCGACCAAGGCGGAGGCGGGTACCGGTTCCGGTCTGCTCAGTCTGGAGAACGACGACCGGACAGCGAGGAACTGCGCGGCCTTTTACAACGACCTCGAACTGGCACCGGGTCTCTTCGTGCACTGGAACGTAGCGCCCGCACCGATCGCCGGAGTTAAGAACGGCGGTTCGTCACCCGACGAGCGCGAACGCGGCGCTGCCTGGTTGCGTGAACTCGTCGACCTCCTTCCGGACCTCCGGGTGGTCTTGCTCATGGGCGAGCACGCTCGGGACGGGTGGAAGCGCACCGGGCTCTCGCTGCCCGGGTTGCATATCCCGGAGGACGTCCCTCATCCGTCGCAACGCGGACTCAACAACCGTGAAGGGAGGGTCAGATTGCGGCGAGCGCTTCTCGAAGTCGCTGAGGTCGTGGGTGGGAAGAGGCCTGTCGCGAGTAGCGACACCGGACAAGGCACCTCGCCGGATCCGACCGTCGCCCCAGCCATGGCCGAGTCGCTGGTGTGGGCGTGGTGGCCCACGTTCGAGCACTACTGCGCGCCGGGGTCCTCTCCCCGGGGAGTCTCGTCAGACTTCAAGACGATTGAGCGTGCGATCGATCACTCCGAACTCCCGACAGGGAAGTGGGGAGTTATCGCGCGACGGTCAGGACCCGACTGGACTATCGTCGCCCGCCGGAAGAACGGCAGGACGGTCGACCTCGCCGACTACCAGGCCGTCAAGTACGACGGCGCGCGTAACGGTGGCTCGCGCGGCAACCTGGGCCCCGTCCCGCCAGGCCACGAGCTCACGATGCGCACGCGCGACCTCGACACATGACGCGTCGGTGAACCCCCCTGCGGGCAAACCCCGCAGGGGCGGACGCGGCCAGTCGGCCGAGTCCGGTCCCAGCGAGGCCTCGGGCGTGGAAGCTCTCGTCGTCGCCCCGTTCTTTCCCCGTGGGCGGCTCTACCGTCCGAGTCAGAGCATCTGCCGCAGCATGTACGGCAAGATGCCGCCGTGCTGGTAGTACGTCTCCTCCGCCGGGGTGTCGATGCGAACCTTCGCGGTGAACTCGATCGCGTCGTCGCCCTCGCCCGCGCGGACCGTCACCTCGCCCGGGACGGAATCCTGGCCGTCGAGTCCGGTGATGGAGAAGACCTCGTCGCCCTTCAACCCGAGGCTCGAAGCGGACTCGCCCTCGGGGAATTGCAGCGGCAGGACGCCCATCCCGATGAGGTTCGACCGGTGGATCCGCTCGAACGATTCCGCGATCACGGCCCTGACCCCGAGGAGCTTCGTGCCCTTGGCCGCCCAGTCGCGCGACGAGCCGGAGCCGTACTCGGCGCCGGCGATGACGACCAGCGGCACGCCCTCCTCGGCGTAGCGGATCGACGCATCGTAGATGCTGGTCTGCTCGCCGCTGGGGAAGTGGGTCGTGACGCCGCCCTCGGTGCCGGGCGCCAGCTGGTTGCGCAGACGCACGTTCGCGAAGGTGCCGCGGATCATCACCTCGTGGTTGCCGCGCCGCGACCCGTACGAGTTGAAGTCCGCCGGCTCGACGCCCTGCTCCTGTAGGTACTTCCCGGCGGGCGAGGAGGCCTTGATGGCACCGGCCGGAGAGATGTGGTCGGTCGTCACCGAGTCGCCGAGAAGCGCCAGCACGCGGGCGCCAGTGATGTCGCCGATGGGCTCCGGCTCTGCGGACATGCCGTCGAAGTACGGTGGCCGCCGGATGTACGTGGAGTCCTCGTTCCAGTCGAACTTGTCGCCCTCCGGCACGCTCATCCCGCGCCAGTTCTCGTCGCCCGTGAAGACGTCGGCGTAGCCCTTGGTGAACATGTCGGCCTCGAGGTTGGCGTCGACGACCTCCTTGATCTCGGCCGAGCTGGGCCAAATGTCGCGGAGGTAGACCGGCTCCCCGTCGGAGCCGGTCCCCAACGGGTCCTCGAGCAGGTTCTTTCGCATGGTCCCGGCGAGGGCGTAGGCGATGACCAGCGGTGGGGACGCCAGGAAGTTCATCTTGACCTCGGGGTGGATGCGCCCCTCGAAGTTGCGGTTGCCGGACAGGACCGCCGCGACGTTGAGGTCCTTGTCGTTGACCGCCTTACTGACGGCCGGCGTCAGAGGCCCAGAGTTGCCGATGCACGTCGTGCAGCCGTACCCGACCAGGTCGAAGCCCAGCTGCTCCAGGTACGGGGTGAGGCCGGCCCGCTCGTAGTAGTCGGTCACCACGCGGGAGCCGGGGGCCAGGGTCGTCTTGACCCACGGTTTGGGCGCGAGTCCCTTCTCGACCGCCTTCTTGGCGAGCAGTGCCGCGCCGATCATCACCGAGGGGTTTGACGTGTTGGTGCACGAGGTGATCGCCGCGATGACGACGTCCGCGTGGTCGACGGTCACCGGGGAGTCGCCGCCGAGTAGGACCTCCGCCGGATCACTGGGCCAGCCGAGCTTGGCGTTGGCGGTGAGCTGCTCCTCGGAGTAGTGGCGCGGCGGCTCGTCCGTCGCCGTATCGGGATTGAAAGCGATCGGGTCGCTGGCCGGGAAGGTGTCCTCCGCGGCGTCGTCCACGCTGCCGGGCCGCCCCCCGGACCGTTCCTTCTCCTCCGCGAGGTTGCTGATGACCACGGCCGGCGCCTCGCTCAGCTCGATCCGATCCTGCGGGCGCCGGGGACCCGCGATCGACGGCTCGACGCTCGTCAGGTCGAGCTCGATGACCTGGGTGTACTCGGCCGGATTGTCCGGGTCGTGCCAGAGCCCCTGCTCCTTGGCGTAGACCTCGACCAACTCGATCTGCTCCTCGGACCGGCCGGTCAGCCGCAGGTAGTCGAGCGTCTCCGAGTCGATCGGGAAGATCGCGCACGTCGCCCCGTACTCCGGGCTCATATTGCCGAGCGTGGCCCGGTTGGCCAGCGGCACGCTGGAGACGCCGGGTCCGAAGAACTCGACGAACTTGCCGACCACGCCTGTCTTGCGCAGCAACTCCGCGACGTGGAGGACCAGGTCCGTCGCGGTCGTGCCCTCCCGCAGTTCACCGGTCAGCTTGAGTCCGATGACCTCCGGGATGAGCATGCTCATCGGCTGGCCGAGCAGAGCCGCCTCGGCCTCGATGCCGCCGACGCCCCAGCCCAGCACGCCGAGGCCGTTGACCATCGGTGTGTGCGAGTCGGTGCCCACCAGCGTGTCCGGGTAAGCCTGGATCATGCCCTCGGTGCCCTCGCGGGTGAAGACGACCCGGGACAGGTACTCGAGGTTGACCTGGTGGCAGATGCCCGTATTCGGCGGGACCACGAGGAAGTCGGCGAACGACTCCTGCGCCCACCGCAGGAGCTGGTAGCGCTCCTGGTTCCGTCCGAACTCGAGGTCGGCATTGACCTGGAAGGCGTCCGGACGGCCGAAGACGTCGGCGATGATCGAATGGTCGATCACGAGCTCACCGGGGATCAGCGGGTTGATCTTCTTGGCGTCCCCGCCCAGATCGGTGATCGCGTCGCGCATCGCGACCAGGTCGACGACGCACGGCACTCCGGTGAAGTCCTGCATGAGGACGCGGGCGGGCGTGTACTGGATCTCCCGATCCACCTGATTACGGGGATTCCACTGCTGGAGCGCCTCCACCTGCTCGGCCGTCACCACGCGGCCGTCCTCGTTGCGCAGAAGATTCTCCAGCAGGATCTTCAGGCTGTAGGGGAGTGGTACCTCGGCGGAGACGCGGTCGAGTCGGTAGATCTCGTAGTCGACGCCTCCGACTGCAAGCGCGTCTCGCGAATTGAAACTGTTGACACTCATGATCGGCCCCTTCCTTAGATGGCGCCGATGGAGCCGTGCGAGTGAGGGGCTCACCGGCGTTGAGCCCGACCCTACCCCTGTCGATGAGAAGTTATAAGCCGTCACGCGTTCCGCGGAGCGGGCCGAGAACCGCAGTCGCGAAGTCGGTCCCGAACGGCTTTCGCGGCCGCTTTCATCCGTCAGCGTGGCGGTCCGGCGGCGGGACGTTCCGAGCGATGGCGGGAGCGCGCGCGGCCGAACAGCGGCTCGAGCTCTGCGTCCTCATCCGGGGTCGCGATGCGGAACGGCGGCTCGGCCGGGGTCGGGAGGCTCCGCCGGTCTTGCCCGCGCGTCGCCCTCAGGCTCGCCACGACCGACACGGTGAGGATCGTGGCGATGACGGCCAGCGAGAGCGGGGTCGGGATGTAGTAGACGTCGATCTTCAGCAGCATCTTCACGCCCACCCACATCAACACCAACGCCAGGCCGAGCTTGAGGTACACGAACCGATGGACCAGATCGGCGAGTAGGAAGTACATCGCGCGCAGCCCCAGGATCGCGAACGCGTTGGCGGTGAAGACGAGGAACACCTCGTCGGTGACGGCGAAGATGGCGGGAATGGAGTCGACGGCGAACACTATGTCAGTCGTCTCGACCAGCACGAGCACTGCCAGCAGGGGAGTGGCCATGATCAGTCCGCCCTTGCGGACCAGCAGTCGCTGTCCGTGGAAGGTGTCGGTCATCGGCACGAACCGGCGGAACGCCCCGAGGACCCTGGACTGGTCGGGGTTGAGGTGCTCGTCGCGCTGACGGATCATGCGGAAGCCCGTGTACAGCAGGAACGCGGCAAAGATGTAGAGCACCCAGGAGAAGTTGGCGATCAGCACTGCGCCGCCGGCGATGAAGATCCCGCGGAAGATCAGAGCGCCCAGCACACCGAGGAACAAGACCCGGTGCTGGAACTGTGGGGGCACCGCGAAGTGGGCGAAGATGATCGCCCAGACGAAGACGTTGTCCACGGCCAGGGACTTCTCGATGAGGTAGCCGGCGAAATACTGTTGGCCGAAGTCAGCGCCCCAGACGGCCCAGACGATCGCGCCGAAACCGACTCCGAGCGCGATCCAGACCGCCGACCACGTGGCCGCTTCCTTCACGCCGATGACGTGTGCCCGGCGGTGTGCGACGAGGTCGATCGCAAGCATCACGACGATGAAGGCGATGACGGCGAACCAGAGCCAGAGCGGGGTGTCCATAACGGGGACCTTTCGATCAGTGGGTGATCGAAGGTCTCTCCCGGCCACTGACGATGTGTGGCCCGCTCCGCCGGGCCCGGGGCCGTAGTGACGACGATGCGTGTGAGGGATACTCCCCTTCTGGTGGAGTCAGAGTAGCGGAAAAGACGAGTCGCGCGCAAAGGTGGCCGCCGATCAACCGGGGGGCCGGCGTGAACGCGCGGCCCCCCCCGATGCCGGTCGGCCGGGAGTCAGACGACCTCGTCGTCGTCGCCTTCAGAGTCGCCGTCGTCGTCGGGTAGTTCGATAGCCTGCTCCGCGACGTCCGCCGGGTCGGCCTCGCGGAAGGGGTCGTCGACGGTCACCTCGGGCTCGTACTCCTCGGGAGCGGTGACCGAATCAGGGCCCGGGGTGTACTCGTCCGGGTCGATGGGGTTCTCGGTGATCATCTCGTCCTCCTCGTGGCGTGGGGGCGCGTGGACCTCCACGTCTAGCAGCCTCTCGCCGGCCGCGCCACTGGACAGCGCGTCGGACCGCGCGAGGCAGCGGTCGACCCAGGCGTGCGGGAGGACTTCCGTGCGCTGGCCGGGGCGCGTCAGGAGTTGGCGATCGCCAGGATGATCCACACCGGAAGCCAGAGCCCGAACGTCACTATCGTCAGGACCAGGTGCAGGGCGTGGTTGACCCGCTTCGCCGGGGCACCGTGCACGTAGACGGCCTGTTGCATCGGCGGGTAGCCGAACTGCTGCGGGTACGGGCCCGGTCGGAACTGCGGAGGGGGCACGTGCAGGTGTTGCGGGATGTACGGGTCGCCGTACCCGTACGGCGAGGGTGCCCCGTACGGCGCGGCCGGCGGCATGCCGTAGGGGAAACCGCCCTCGTGGGCCAGCGGCTCGACCGGTCGCGCGAACGGCGGGCGCTCGGTAGGGAACTGCTCCGCCGGGTACGACGCCGTGGGGAACTGCTCGGTGGGGTTCAGATGGTCCGGCAGCGCCGAGCGGCCCCGGTCGTCGTGGCCGTCCTCGGTCCACGGCCCGTCCTGCCGCCGCGGGTACTGCTCGTTCATGGTGACTCGATTCGAGACTCGGGGCCGGGTGGGACTCCCACCAACATAACCCCCACCGCCGCATGTCCACGCCGTGCGGACCGAAGATCCGGGTCGGGATCAGGGTCACCCCGACCCACGTCACGCGAGTCTCGGGGGGACACCCCCCGGTCACCGACTCATCCCGACGCGGAAGGACTCCGAATCCCTGACGGTCACCTGGATGCTGCCCCTCGCACGACTCCTGAAAGCCCCTCCTGGGAGGGCGAGCTCGTCGTCGTCATCCACGCCGCCCGGTGAGCGCGGAGATGGCGCCCGCGGCCGCGGTGTGCGGACCGGCGTGTGCTACCTGTGGCGCACCGACGGCACCGGCGGGGGACTGACCCCCTGCTGGACGCACACGGTCGACCCCTCCAGGAGCACGCGCTGTAAGCCGTTCGCGCAGCGGTTCCGCTCCGCCCGCGCCGGTCAGCCGATCGCGGCGAGGAGATCAGCGCACGCCTTCTCGCACCGACGGCACGCCTCGGCGCACAGTCGGCAGTGCTCGTGCATGTCGGCGTGCTGCTCGCAGTCGTCGGCGCAGGCCGCGCAGGCGGTCCGGCACGCCACCAGCTGCGCCTTGACCACCTCGAGGTTGCTGCCGGTGCGGCGGCTGAGCAGCGCTGCGGTGGCGGCGCAGACGTCGGCGCAGTCGAGATCGGTGCGGATGCAGTCGCGCAGGTCAGCGACCGACTCCTCGCCCAGGCAGGCGTCCGCGCATGACGAGCAGATCGTCGCGCACGCTGCGGACGCCTCGAGGGCCTCTGCGAGCAGCTTGACGTCGAGCCCGTCGGTCGGATTCGGATGGGACCTGATCATCTCGGAAGTGCTCATGCGCCCACGCTACCGTTGTGAGCAGCTGTGACAAGGTCCGAAATCGCGGTGGAATCCGCGAGATGAGGAGTGCGAGTGAAGCTGGCGAACTCGCCGAAGGGCTTTCGCGCCCGACGCGGCCGCCCGCCGACGGTCGCACGCCCTGTTGGCCGAGGCATTCGTCCGGCGGTAACGGAGACTCGATCGTGTCGTCGGGCATGCGGGGTTCGCCGGCAGGCACCGATTCGCACCTCGGCGAGGGGCGCGTGGAAGGCGATCAGTCGAGGTCGGGGCGTCGGCGATTGCGCTTGATTTCGGCGCGTCGACGTTCGCGCTGGAGTCGTCGGCGGCGCGAGCCGAGGGTGGGCCTGGTCGGTCTCCTGGGGGCCGGCGGCGCCACGGCGTCGCGCAGCAGGTCGGCGAGTCGCTGCCGTGCCGTAGCGCGGTTGCGCCGTTGGGAGCGGTTCTGCTCCACGGCCACGGTGAGGACGGAGCCCGACAACCTCGCGGCGAGCGCCTGAAGCGCCCGGGTGCGCTGAGGCTCGTCCAGGGCCGTCGTCGTGGCGAGATCGAGGCTGAGCTGGACCCGCGAATCGGCGGTGTTGACGTGCTGCCCGCCCGGGCCCGACGACCGGGAGAACCGCTCGAGCAGTTCTCCGGTCGGGATCACGAGACCGCGGGAAGCGCCGGGCCCCGGGGGGACTCGCAGGTCGTCCATGACGTCAGTGTCCCGCATAGGGGCGCGGGACGGTGGGCCGACTGGGCCGCACCTGGCCTCACCGGACTCCCGGGCGTGCGGCGACACTCAGGGGTCGGGCTGCTCCACGTCCAGCGTGCTGGTTTCGTCGGCCAGCCGCGGCTCGACGCGTCTGTCCGGGTGGAAGCCGGCCTTGTCCGCGTAGAACGCGCGGATGCGGTCCATGTCCGCCGCGACGTCGCCTGTCAGCTCGATCGTGGGCCCCAGCCCGGTCGTCATGGTGGCCCGATCGACGTACCCGAGCGTCACCGGGAGGCCCGTCTCCCGCGCGATCCGGTAGAAGCCGGACTTCCAGCGTGAGTGCCCACTGCGCGTGCCGTCCGGCGTGATGACCAGGCAGAACGTTTCTCCGGCGTGGACCTGCCGGACCATGTCCTCCACGACCCGGGCCGGGCTCCCGCGGTCCACGGCGACCCCGCCGAGCGCCCGCATGAGCGGCCCGCGCCAGCCGGAGAAGAGGCTGGCCTTGCCCAGCCAGTGAACGTCGATGCCCAGACGCCATGCGATGCCGAGCATCAATACGAAGTCCCAGTTGGACGTGTGTGGGGCGCCGAGGAGGATCGTCGGTCGATCCGGGCCGGGGCTGGTGGACAGCGTCCAGCGGCTGAAGCGCCAGAAGAGGCGAGCGGCAAGGGAACGGATCACCCCGCCACCCTAGGTGAACGAGGGGGCGCGGGCTGAGGGATGAGGCTGCGGGGTTCGCGGCGGTGACGGCGAGTTCAGCGCTCGCCGGTGACGACCCTGGCCAGCAGATCGGCGAGGCGTTCGTCGATGCCGTCGCGCTCGGACTCGGGGATATCGAGCGCGTCGAGCAGGGCCCCGCGCAACACCGGCCACCCGTAGACGGCAGTGAACGCCAGTAGCAGCTCGACGTCACCGGCCGGCGGGGGAGAGCTCATCCGGCGCAGCGCGGCGGCCGGCCGCTGGGAGGGATCTAGCATCGGCGGGAACGCGGCATCGCGGTCCAACGCCAGCCATGCCAACAGCCTGCTGATCTCCGGGCGTGAGGAGGCGCCGAGCAGCATCCCGCGCACGGCCTCGCCAGCGTCGTCGAGGTTCTCGAGTCGCGCCGCGCCGAACCGCACCGCGTCCTGCATCACCGCGGTGATCAGCGCGTCCTTACGGCCGATGTGCCGGTGGATGAGCCCGAGGTTCACCTGCGCCGCGTCCGCGATGTCGCGCAGTGGGACGTGTGGCCCGCGCTCCGACAGCAGTCGACGGGCCTCGCGCAGGACCGCCGAGCGGACCTCGTCGCGACCGGTCGGGCGGGCATCGGCGGCGTTCTTCCCGGTTTCCATTCCCGGACTGTACACAATTGACTACAGTCTGGGGGAGCGCGCGATCCGTGCGCCCCCACCCGTGCGAAAGGCCCTCATGACCACCACCGGCCGCCGCGACGACATCGACGCCATCAAGGCCCTCAAATACCGCTACCTGCGCTGCGTCGACCTCCGGCTGTGGGACGAGCTCGCCCAGACCCTCGCGCCCGAGGTCACCGCGTCATACGGCAAGCGCCTGAGCTACACCGGCCGAGACGAGGTCGTGGCCGGGCTGCAGCAGCAGATGACCGACGGTGTCATCACCGAGCACCAGGCCCACCACCCCGAGATCGAGATCGACGGCGACACCGCCAGCGGCCGCTGGTACCTGCAGGACCGGGTGATCGTGCCCGAGTACGACACCTTCATCTTCGGCAGCGCCTTCTACGACGACGCCTACGCCCGCGTCGACGGCCGCTGGGTGATCACCCGCACCGGTTACACGCGTACCTACGAGGCCATGATCAACCTCAAGGACGTGCCCAGCTTCCGGCTCAACGACAACCACCTGGCCCCCGCCGACGAGAAGTGACGGCGGCGCAGACCTCCCGGATCGACAGCGCAGCCGACGGCCGTGACGGTGACGAGTGGACCTGATCGTCATCGCCGCCCTGTGCGTGGCCGCAGCCTCGGTGATCGGCGGCGCCACCGGGTTCGGCACCTCGCTCATCGCCACGCCGCTCATGCTCACCGCGAGCATCGGCCTCGCGGAGACGGTGGTGGTCAACCTGGTCGTCGCGCTCATCACCCGCGTGGGCGTCACCGTGCAGTTGCGCGAGCACATCGACTGGCGGCGCGTCGCCGTCTTGGGTTCGGCGTCCGTGCCCGGGGCCTGGCTGGGCGTGCAGACCGTCACGCTGCTCCCGGATCAACACCTCAAGCCGGCCGCCGGCGCGATCGGCGGGTACTTCTCCACCACCACCTCGCTGAACGGCCCACCCGTCGTCCTGCTGCTGGGCCGCGCGAAGATCCCGCCGCTGAGCTTCATCGCGGACCTCGCCGGCTACTTCGTCATCACGAGCATCGTCTCGCTCGCGCTGCTGTGGTCGGGCACGGGGATCGCGTTGCCCGGCCTGTGGCCGCTCCTCGCGGCGTGCGTCGTCGCGGGGATCACGGCCAACCAGCTGGGCATCGCGATCGCCCGACGCCTGCCCACCCACCTGTTCCGCTCGGCCGTGATCGTCCTCGTGGTGATCGCAGGCCTGCTCACCATCGTCACCGCGTGAGTGTCACCCGCCCGTCACCGCACGACCCACCCGTCACCGCACCACCCACGGAGGACCCCATGACCGACACACCGCAGAGCCCCGCAGACCAGAGCCCCGCGAACCAGAACGCCCCGGCCCAGGACACCTCGACCCGCCTGGCCGGCAAAGTCGCCATCGTCACCGGCGGCGGGCAGGGCGTCGGCCGCGGTATCTCGCTCGGCCTCGCCGAGTCCGGCGCCGCCGTCCTGCTGGTCGGCCGCAAGATGCACAAGCTCGAGCGCGTCGCCGAGGAGATCCGTGCCGCCGGCGGCACCGCCGAATGCCTGGCCACCGACATCACCGCCGAGGACGCCCCCGAGACCATCATCTCCACTGCAGTCGAGCGACTCGGCGGCGTCGACATCCTCGTCAACAACGCCAACATGGCCATGCCCCTGCCGCTGTCCGACTACCCGGACGACGACTTCCGCACCGCCTTCGAGGGCGGCCCCCGCGTCACGCTGAGCCTCATGAAGCTCGCCCGCCCCGAGATGGCAGAGCGCGGCGGCGGCACCGTCATCAACCTCGTCACCTCCGCCGCCGTGCGCTGGGACGCCGCCAACTACGGCATCTACGCCGCCGTGAAAGAGGCGGTCCGCGCCCTGACCCGCGCCGCAGCCTACGAATGGGCCGCCGACGGCATCCGCGCCCTCAACGTGGCGCCCCACGCCCACAGCCCCGGGCTCGACTGGTGGATGGACAACAACCCGGAGGAGGCCGCCGAGTTCATCGCCGGCATCCCCGCCGGCCGGGTGGGTGACCCCGTCGCCGACATCGGCCGACCCGTCGCCTGGCTCTGCTCGGCAGAGGCCTCGTATCTGACCGGCGCGACCATCCCGCTCGATGGCGGGCAGTCGCGCTGGGGCTGACCTCGTCGTCGTCGCCGTCGTCCCCCGACCCGCCCCCCCGGGCGCCTGACGCCCCGCACCGAAAGGCCCCCGCCGTGACCGACACCCCCGCCGCCGCCGGCGGCACCGACACCCCCGTCGCCCCGAGCGGCACCGACACTCCCGTCGCCCCGGGCGGCTCCGATGCCGCTGGCCGCGATGCGCTCGCCCTGGCCGCCGACATCGCCTCCGGAGTCACCGCCGCCGCCGAGGTGCTCGAGGACGCCATCGCGCGCATCGAGGCCCTCGACCCGCAGCTGAACGCGATGGTCGCCACGCGCTTCGACGCCGTCAGGGCCTCGACATCCTCGGCGGCCTGCTCTACGGCGCCAGGGTCTCCATCACCGTGGGTATCGGCGGCGTCGTCATCGGTGGTCTGATCGGCGGCACGCTCGGTCTCATCGCCGGCTACAAGGGCGGCTGGGCCGACCGCGTCGTGTCCATCATCAGTGACGTGCTGCTCGCGTTCCCGTCCCTGATCCTGCTCATCGCGATCGTCACGGTCCTCGAGCCGACACTGCTCAACGTCACGCTCGCCCTGGGCGTCATGGTGGTGCCCTCGTACCCGCGACTCGTGCGCGCCAACGCCATGAGCTTCGCAGGCCGCGAGTTCGTCACGGCCGCCCGCTCGCTCGGCGCCGGCGAGATCCGCATCATGCTGCGCGAGGTGGCCCCGAACATCGTGGCGCCCGTGCTGTCCTACAGTTTCATGCTGGTCGCGGTGCTCATCGTGGCCGAGGCGTCGCTGAGCTACCTGGGACTGAGCATTCCCCGCCCCGAACCGACCTGGGGCAACATGATCAGCGCCGGCCAGCCCGACTTCGAGCGGTATCCCTACCTCGTAGGTATCCCGGCGTTCGTGCTGTTCCTCACCGTCCTGAGCTTCAACCAGCTGGGCGAGGCGGCCGGCCGCAAGTGGAGCCCCGGCGCGGCCAAGACCTGATCCGAACCGCCGGCCCGCCGGGGCCGGCCGACGCGGCCGTGACGCAGTCGGTCGAGGATGAAGGCGTAGAGGAGTGGGTCCGATGGAGCGGACGAACGAGGTCCCGGACGACGCCGGGGCGAACGGCGCCTCCCAGAGCAGGGACGCCAAGACGGCGATGATCGAGATCGCCGAGAAGCTGATCGGGGAACGCGGCCTCGACCGCGTGTCGATGCGCGACGTCGCGACGGCCGCCGGGCAACGGAACAACTCGGCGGTGCAATACCACTTCGGGGGCCGGGACGGGCTCATCCGGCAGGTGCTGCGGCGCAGGCTGACCGCCCTGGACTCGGTGCGGCAGCAGCGGCTCGCCGAGATCGACGAGCACGGCCTGGGCACGGACCTCGCCTCGCTGGTGCGGGTCCTGTTCGAGCCGATCGTCGAGCTGTTGCGGGCGTCGCCGGACGCCACCCACTACGCGCGCTTCCTGCAGCGGGTGGGTCCGGTGATGGGCCCCGAGGCGCCGGAGGTGCGGCTGCGCACGGCGACCGACGACGTGGTGGTGCGGCTCATCGACGTGTGTTCACACCTGCCGCGGCGGGTGGCGTTCGAGCGGATCGATCTGGCCACGCAGATGTTCACCGGCGCGCTGGCGGTCTACGAGGACCGTCGCGACGCCAGCAGCACGGTGGTCAACACCGACTTCGAGAAGGTCGTGGCCCACCTCTACGACATGGTCGAGGCGGCGCTGCGGGCCGGGCAGGGTGCGGCCGGTCCAGGCTCACACGTCGCGAACGCAGCGGAAGCCGAGGTTGGCGGTCGCTGACCCGGCCGTATTGGCCGACCGTGCCGCCACCCGGTAGCGGTAGCAGTACGAGTCGTGGCACAGGTAGGACCCGCCGCGCATCACCCGCCAGGTGTCGCCGTCCGGGGCAGGGTCCGCGGCGGTGGCCGCGGCACGGTCCGGGTCGGGGCCCCCGCCCGGGAGCGGGCCCCGCGGGTCCTCGCGTGGTGAGACCGCGTAGTAGCCCGGGTCGAACACGTCCGCGCACCACTCCCACACGTTGCCGACCATCTGGTGCAGCCCGTAGCCGTTGGGGCGGTACGCCCGCACGGGCGCGGTCGTGAGGTGGCCGTCGTCCAGCGTGTTGTGCGTGGGGAACCGCCCCTGCCACACGTTGAGGTTCCAGCGCCCCCGCGGGGTCAGCTCATCGCCCCACGGGAAGCGGGCCCCGGCCAGGCCGCCTCGGGCCGCGAACTCCCACTCCGCCTCGGTGGGCAGGCGCGCGCCCGCCCAGTCGCAATAGGCCGTCGCATCGTTCCAGGACACCTGGACGACCGGGTGGTTCTGCAGTCCCGTGATGGAGGACCGGCGGCCCCCGGGATGCCGCCAGTCCGCCCCGCGCACGGCCACCCACCACGGCGTCGTGTCGAGCCGGTGGAGGACGTCACCGGGGGCGGCCTCGACGGCGAGGTGGAACACCGGGGACACCCCCACGCGCTCAGCCTCGGTGACGTACCCCGTGTCCTTGCAGAACGTGGCGAACTGCGCGTTGGTCACCGCGCACTCGTCCATCCGGAACGCGCGGACGCTCACCTCGTGCACCGGCAGCTCGCCGTCGTCGGGATACCCCTCGTCGAAGTGGTCGCCCATGAGGAAGGTGCCCGCGGGCACCACCACCTGCCGCCGGGGTCGGTCCGCGCCCCGCCCCGCGGTGCTGCGGCCCTCGCGGCCGCGGGTCGACTCCCGGGACCGCGTGGCCGGACGGTCCGGCTCCTGCTGCCCGGGCGGGCCCGCCGGTGCGCAGCACGAGCTCGTCGTCGTCCTCGTCGTCGTCATCACGGTCGTCCCTCCGCGCTCACACCGGTGACCACCTCGGACAGCAGCGCGGCCATCCGGTCGTCCACGTCCGCGCGCTCGGCGGGCGGGATCTCCAGGACGTCGAGGATCTGGTCGCGCAGCACGGGCCAGGCGTAGATCACCGTGAGCGCGAGGGCGAGGTGCAGGTCCCCGGCGGGCGGCGGATCGGTCATGCGGGCCACCGCGCGGGCGGGGCGGGTCGAGGCGTCGAGGAGCGGGCGCGCCACCGAGTCGGGGTCCAGCGACAGCCACACCAGGAGCCGGCTGAAGTCCGGGTTGGCGGTGGCCCCGGTGAGCATCGAGCGGACGGCCCGGCCGGCGTCATCGTGCTCGGCCACCCGGGCGGCGCCGTGGCGCAGCCCGTCCTCGAGCACCGCTGCCAGCAGGTCGTCCTTGTTGCCGATGTGCCGGTGGATGAGGCCGAGGTTGACCCCAGCCGCCTCGGCCACCAGGCGCAGTGGCGCACGTGGTCCGCGGGCGGCGAAGACCCGTCGGGCCGTGCCCAGGACGGCGCGGCGGACGGCGTCACGGCCGACGGGGCGATCTGGTGTGGGGCGTTCCATGGACACGACTGTAGACGAACGTCTACAGTCTCGATAGGTCCGGCTGTAGACAGATGTCTACGGTCGCTGCCGACTCCCGCCCACCGCCCGCGCACCGCGGCCACGAGAGGAACCCCCATGCAGGTCACCATCGGCGATCACCAGATCGAGTTCGGTCCCAAGCGCCTCCGGCTCCGTGCCGACGATGCGCCGCCCGCCACCTACGAGCACATCGGCGTGCGGCCGGTCACGCCGTTCATCGGCGCCGACATCGAGGGCGTGGACCTCGCCGCCCCGACGCCCCAGCAGATCGCCGAGCTCAAGACCACGCTCCTCGAACGCAAGGTCCTCTTCTTCCGCGACCAGCAGCACCTCACCGCCCACCAGCATCGCGACTTCGCCGCCCACTGGGGCGAGCTGGAGGTCCACCCGATCCTCGACCAGGGCGGGATCCCCGAGGTCGTCCGGTTCGACCGCGGCCAGGACAACCCGGGCATGGAGAACATCTGGCACGTCGACGTGACCTGGAAGGATCGCCCGCCCCTGGGCTCGGTGCTCCGGGCGATCGAGGTGCCCGACGCCGGCGGCGACACCCTCTGGTCAGACATGGGCAACGCCTACGACGCCCTGCCCGACGACATCAAGGAGCGGATCGACGGGCTCACCGCCACGCACGACTTCACCCCGTCGTTCGGCCTCGGGATGACGCCGGACAAGCTCGCGCAGATGCAGGCGCAGTACCCGCCGCAGCACCACCCGGTGGTCCGGACGCACCCGGAGACCGGCCGCAAGCTGCTGTTCGTCAACAGCCTCTTCACCACCGAGATCGACGGTGTGGATCCCGTCGAGGGGCGGGAGCTGCTCCGGCGGCTACTGGACCAGGTGAAGATGCCCGACTTCCAGGTCCGCCTGCGCTGGGCGCCCGGCACGGTCGCGTTCTGGGACAACCGCGCCACGCAGCACTACGCGTGTAGCGACTACTTCCCGAACCGACGCGTGATGGAGCGCGTGGCGATCGTCGGGGACGTGCCGGCGTGAACGCGTGCCCTGACGACCCGAGCCTCGACCGCCACGTCCTGCCGGTCCGCCGACTCGCGCCCCGCGTCGCGGCGGAGGTGGACCGGCGCCACCAGCAGGATCCCTTCCCGGGGGTCGAGCAGGTCCGGCCGCCGGAGTCGGCGCCCAACATCCTGCTCGTCATGCTCGACGACGTGGGCTTCGGCACCTCGTCCGCCTTCGGCGGGCCGACGGCGAGCAGGTCGGGCAGGGACGCATCGCCGTGACGGCCCCAGCGATGTTCAGCATGAACGAGACGCTGGACATCGGCCGCAGTCGCGGCAGCGCGGTGAGCACCGCCTACGAGGGGGCGTTCCTGGTCCGGGGAGCGACCCTGCACCACGTGCGCGTGGACCTGCAGCGCGGCAGCGAACTGCCGCGGGCACGGAGGGAGAGCATCGAGCTGGCGACGCACTGAGCAGCGCGGGGTCGGCGGGCGTGGCGAAGGGCGCGTCCGGCCGCGCCCGCCGACCCGGGCACGCCCGCCGGCTCAGACGCGTCCGCGCAGGAGCTTGCGGAAGTACACGACGGGCTGGACGAACCGGTCGAACGCGTACGTGATCCGCCGTGGGACGGTGACGTCGATCCCGCGCACTGAGGGGGCTGGCCGACCGTCCCGGTCGTGCTCGTCGAGCACCAGTCGGTTCCTGCTCACGGCGACGGGGATGACCGTGTAGCCGTCGTACTCCCGTAGCGCCCCACCGTCGCGGGCGGCGCGGAGATTGTCGGCCACCACCCCGACCTGCGCGCGCAGTGCGCCACCCGACGGGCGGGTCCCGACCGTCGCGGCGTCACCCAGGCCCCACACCGTGTCGACGCGCGAGTGGCGCAGGGTGCCCGGGTCGACATCGACCAGGGCGGCGACGTCGTCGGTGGCGAGCCCCGAGTCGGCGACGAACCGGGGCGCACGGGTGTGCGGGGTGACGTAGGCCAGGTGGACGTCCTCGATGGCCGCGGGCGTCGGGCCGTCCACCGACACCGTGCGGGCGTGGTGGTCCACGGAGTCGACGCGCGACTGCTCGTGAACGGTGATGCCGTACTGCTCGATGAACGGGCGCAGCCTCCGATCGGCGTGCTCGAGCCCGAGGAGCCCGCGGAACGGGGTCACGAGATGCACATCGATACGGTCGAGGACGCCCTCGCGCAACCAGCGGTCACACGCCAGGAACATCGCCTTGAGCACGGTCCCACCGCAGGAGGCGGGTTCGGGCGGAACCGAGAACACCACCGTGCCCTCACGGACGCGGACCAGGGCGGCGCACGCCCGGCCAGCGTACTCGGGTACGTGCGCGGACACCGCCCACCCGTCGACGTAGCCCTCCCGCAGTCCCGGGATCGCGTCCCAGTGCGGTGTCAGGCCGGGGCACAGCACGAGGTCGCGGTAGCCGACGGTGGCTCCCGTGTCGAGGGTGACCGTGCGTTCGGCCGGGTCGACACGGGTCACCGCCCGGGGGAGGAGCTCCACGCCGTCGGGTACGACGGTCGCCATCGGTCGTTCGTACCGGGACATACGGGCCCGCCCGGCCGCCGCGTAGTTGAGCATCGGTCGGTACCGGTGCACGGGGCTCGGGTCGATGAGCGCGACGCTGTGTAAGCCGTCGCGCCTGAGGCGGGCGGCCAGGGAGACCCCGGCGTTGCCCGCCCCGACGATCACTGTGTCGAACGCGGCGGGCATTGCGTCAGAACACTTCGAACGCGTAGCCGACGAGGCCGATGACGACGAGGAGGACGACGACGGCGATGACCGCGATCCACACGTAAGCGCTCTTGTTGCCCGGCTGGGGTGTCGGGCTCTGCTGTTCCGTCGGGCCCTGCTTGCTGGTGGCGCTGTCCGACTGCAACGAGGTGGAGTCGGAGTCCGGCGTGATGCCGGCTGGGGCCGCGCCGTGGCTGTCCACGTCGGGGCTCTGCGCGGGGTCGGGGTCTGACGGTCGGGCGTTGGCCATGAGGCACCTCTCGATCGACTGGAACCCACACGTTAGGGGCTCGTCGCATGGCCTTCCACCGGTCTACCACCCGTGAGCACCACGACCCCCGGTCCGGCGCCCGCCGCGAGGGCACCCAGGACGTCCGCCACCGACCAGGCGGTGATCGCGGACGTGCGGCCGCCGGAGTCGGGGTCGACGGAGTTCTCGAACTGCAGCTCGTAGCGGCCCACCGGCGACTCCCACTCGACGACGTGGCGGGTGCGTCCGACGTCCGGGTCGGCGACCACGATCACCTCGGTCCGGTCCAGGCCGAGGGTGGCCAGCGCGAGCGCGACGGACGCGTTGGAGGTGCGCGGGAAGCCGAGCGCCGCCCGGCGGGCCGAGCCGCGGAACACCTCGCGAGGCTCGGTGAGCTGCTCGTCGACGTCCAGGGCCGTGGGGCGCTTGATCGTGTAGTGGCGGACCGTGGCATCGGAGGCCCCGGCGCGGGCGGCCGCCCCGAGGACGTCGAGTCCCCCGATGGCCCCGGCCGGTACGAGCACACGACCGGTGTCCGGTCCTCCGGCGAGGAGGTCTCGGGGGTCGTCGTGGCGGGCGAACACGCCGCACGAGCACACCACGATGTCCGTGCCGGTGGCGGTGACCCCCGGGATGTACTCCGCCGCCGCGTCGACGCTGCCGGCCTCCACCACCACGTCGGCCGCGTCGACGGCGGCCTCGATCTCGCTCTCCGTGCTGCTCGAGCGGAGCACCGCGCCGAGCCTCGCACCCGGGACCCGGCCCTGCTCGAGCGACTCGATGACGGCGCCGCCGATCGCGCCGGCGCCGACTACGGCGACCTGCAGTTCCGCGGGTGTCGGTCGGGTCGGGGACGAGGGGAGAGGGGGCATGGTCCTGACCGTACCCAGCCACGAACGGGCCCGCTCTTCTGTGAAGCCGTGAACCGGATCGGAGATCAGACGAGCTGGACGTCGTCGCCTTCGCGGATCGTGCCCGGAGTGAGAGCGCGCAGGTAGGCCTCGTCGACGGCGAGGCGCCGGTAGTGCTCGTGGTGGTCCGCCGGCCGGCGCGGATGCAGGCTGACCCGACGACCCAGCGCGGCCGAGAGCAGCTCGTGCACCCGGTCGTCGTCGCTGCACATCGACTTCACGGGGTAACGCCACAGCTCCGAGACCGTTCCCACTCGCATGAACGCCACCTTGGATAGCGCGACTTATCGAGGTGACGGACCTGATGTTGTCCGCGACCACCGGGACTGTCACCCTGGGGATCAGAGCCCCGGCCCGGGGCCTCCGGAAGAGGGGTGCCGTACCCGGTGTGCGACAAGACGGCCCGCAGGAGGCCGTCATGGCATGGGTCGTACTCGTTCTGTCCGGAGTTCTCGAGGCCGTGTGGGCCAGCGCGCTCGGCCGCTCGGAGGGGTTCACGCGGCTGTGGCCCTCGGTGGTGTTCGGCGTCGCGCTTGTCGTGAGCATGGCCGGTCTGGCCTACGCGATGCGCGAGCTGCCCGTGGGCACCGCGTACGCGGTGTGGGTCGGCATCGGTGCCTCGCTGACCGCCGTCTACGCCATGGCCACCGGGGCGGAACCCGCCTCTACGATGAAGGTGCTGTTCCTCGTCATGATCATCGGCGGTGTGGTCGGGCTCAAGGCCGTCCGCTGATCCGCTGGCCGTACACGATGCACCGCATGATGTCGGAGTGCGGTCGTACGGTGGGGTGAACAGCATCCGAGCTCGCCGCCAGGCCGAGTCCAACCGGAAGGTCTCACCTCACCATGACCGCCATCAGCACAATCGACCGCGGACCGCGCGTGGTCGCCCGCAGCGTGACCGTGAACGCGCCCGCCGACGAGCTGTTCGCCCTCCTCAACGACCCACGCAAGCACGGACTCGTCGACGGGTCCGGAACGGTCCGCGACAACGTCCGGGGGCCGACCACCCTGCGCCCCGGTGCCAAGTTCACCACCGCGATGCGCATGTACGGCGTGCCGTACCGCATCACCTGCACGGTCACCGAGCACCGCGACACCCCGGTGGAGAAGGTGATCGAGTGGGCGCACCCCGCAGGTCACCGGTGGCGCTGGGAGTTCACCCCGGCCGGCGACGGGAAGACGAAGGTCGTCGAGAGCTTCGACAACCGGCCGTCCAAGCTCGGCAGGTTCTTCGAGATCGTGGGTATGTCCGAGCGGAACGCGGCGGGCATCACGGAGACGCTGTCTAAGCTGGCGGCGAGGTACGAGACCGCTGGATGACCACGGGATGACCACCACCGAGCGGATCGACGTGGTCACCGCTCGCCCTGTCGGCTGGTGATCTATGGTGGTCGGCGACACGGGGTGCTGCCCGCCCGGGCGGCTGAGATCACACCCGTCGAACCTGATCTGGGTCGTTCCAGCGAAGGAATGTCGATACGGCACCCGCCCCACCGCAACGGGGCTCCCGGTGCCGTCGCCGATCCGCCGCGCCCTGCGCAGTCGAGGAGCGGAGCCGCATCGTCACCCTCGCCGGGACCACCGGGAAGTGAGTGGCAATGGATATCGGCAACAGCATGCGGATAGACGAGCAGGTCGTCCTCGTCACCGGCGGCGCCCGCGGGCTCGGCGCGGACATCAGTCGCGCCTTCTCCAGAGAGGGCGCTCTCGTCGTCGTCAACTATCACCGCAGCGAGTCGGCCGCCGCCGACCTCGTCCGTGAACTCGGCGAGGACCGCACCGTCGCACTCCGCGCCGACGTCACCGACGACGAGGTGCACGCCCTCGTCGACGCCGCCCGTCGCCACTTCGGCGCGCCCGTCACCACGGTCGTCAACAACGCGCTGGTCGATTTCGAGTTCAACGGTGACGCCCGCCCGCGACCCGAGACGCTGACCTGGCGCGACTTCGACTCGCAACTGCGCGGCGCCGTGAAAGCCACCCTCGCCACCACCCAGGCGACGCTGCCGGGCATGCGGGAGGTCGGCTTCGGACGGATCGTGAACATCGGCACCAATCTGTTTCAGCACCCCGTCGTGCCGTACCACGACTACACCGCAGCCAAGGCCGCCGCGCTGTCGCTGACCCGGACCCTCGCCACCGATCTGGGACCGGACGGCATCACGGTGAACATGGTCTCCGGCGGTCTGCTGCGCACGACCGCCGCGAGCGCCGCTACGCCTGAAGAGGTGTTCGACCTCATCGCCTCGGGGACGCCGCTGCGGCGCGCGATCACCCCGGCCGAACTCGCCGACGCGGTGTTGTTCTTCGCCTCCCCGTGGGCACGCGCCGTGACCGGGCAGAACCTCATCGTGGACGGGGGACTGGTCAAGGGGTGAGGCGCGGCGGCGCCGATCGCACGGAGGGCGCGCCCTCACACCCGCGCGCCCGCGCGCCCGCGCGCCCTCACACGTGCGCGCCCGCGCGCCCGCGCGCCCTCACACGTGCGCGCCCGCGCGCCCGCGCACCTTCACACGTGCGCGCTCTTGCCGGTGCCGGTCGGGTGGGGGAGGCTGGAGTCATGCAGTTCCCCTCGGTGGTCTTCTCGCGGACGGCCGAGGGCCGCCGGATCGCCGAGGCCGAGGCCGCTGTCGCCGAACTCGACCAGCGCCTCGCCGAATGGGACGAGCAACGAGCCCTCCTCGCCGCCGACGACCTCGGCAGCGACCCGCACCGGCACGTCCCGCGAACCTGGCCCGCCGTCGCCGAGTCCGCGGCCTCCGCCGCCGGACGCCTCGCGGCTCCGCTGTCACCCGCGGCGCTGGAGGCCGAACGCTCCGAACTCCGATGGTCGGGCGTGGGCAAACTGATCGGGGCCGGCCTCTCGGCGGCGGTGCTCCTGGCTGTCCCGCTGACGCTCGTCCTCAACGCGGTGATCTGACGTGCCGCTGATCCTCGCGCTGGTGGTGTTCGCGGTCCTCGCCGGTGTGGTCGCGTGGATCGCGTCGACCGGATGGCTCGTGCGCTCCGGACTGGAGGACCTCGCCCGCCACCGTCGGCTCAGCCGGGGGACCGACCCGGCGCAGCTCACCGCCGAGCGCGCCGTCGACACCGCGCGGCGCACCCACGCGCTGGCCTCCGAGGCGCTCGCCGCGACCCTCGACCGCTGGTATGAACTCCGCTCCACGCTCGGCATCGGCACCCCGCTCGAAGCCGAGTACCCCGCCGTGAGGGACGCCCTCGACGGCGACCCCGCGTTCGCCCGCCTACTGGAGCGGGCGAACGACGCCCTGGTCGACAGCACCACCGACCGTCCGAGCAGAGTGGCCGACCTTCTCGCAGAGGCCGCCCGCCTGGACGCGCTGACGCTGGCCGTGCGCGACCGCATCTATCGGGCGAGACGCGCGCCGTGACCGGGCAGAACCTCATCGTGGACGGGGACTGGTCAAGGGGTGAGCCTGTCATGCCTTCCGAAATCCGCTACTCCGCTTCGGATTCCGCTACTCCCGTGGAGGTAGCGGATCCGCAGGCGGAGTAGCGGATCTCGAGCGGGGCGGGCCGACTGCCCGTCGTGCGGGCTCCCAGATCAGGGGGTGCCGGTGCCCTCGTCGGCGGCGGGGGAGGTGTTGGTGCCGCCGTCGTTGATCTCGAAGCGGGTCCACTTGCCGTCCATGTCGACCTCCATGGCGTACCCGAGCGCGTCGTCGGGGACCTCGACCGTCTTGAACCAGTCGTACGCCTTGGTGTCGTCAGCGAACTCCTTCTCCTCGATGACGTTCTGGTCGGGGTCCACTACGCGGTAACGGGGCATGCTTGCTGCTCCTTCGAATCGATGGAATCCGGTCGTATCCGCAGTGTGGGTGATCCGGCGTCATCTCGCATCCGGTCAGGACGCGTACGGTCGGAATCCCCGACGTCTCAGGAGGCCTGCCGTGACCACCGATCCCAACGCCCAGCCGCTCGTCGACCCCAGCACAAAGTACGAGGTCGACATCCCGATGCAGTCCCAGCCGGTGCCGGGGCTCGCCTCCGAGCTTCAGCCGCCGGCCGATCACGGTGAGACGTCCTACATCGGTCACGGGAGGCTCACCGGCCGACGCGCGCTCATCACCGGCGGAGACTCGGGCATCGGTCGCGCGGTGGCGATAGCGTACGCGCGCGAAGGGGCCGACGTGGCGATCGGATACCTGCCCTCCGAGCAGTCCGATGCGGACGAGGTCGCCCGGTTGGTCCGCGAGGCCGGCCGCACCTGCGTCCTGCTGCCTGGCGACGTCGGAGACGAAGAGGTGGCGCGGGGGATCGTCCGTGACGCCGTGGCCGGGCTCGGGGGCATCGACGTGCTGGTGCTCAACGCCGCCCGGCAGACCTACGTCGAGAACCTCGAGGACCTGAGCTCCGAGCAGTGGGCGGAGACCATGAACGTCAATATCTCGGCGCCGTTCTGGATGATGCAGGAGGCGCTCGGTCATCTGCAGCCGGGGGCGAGCGTCATCTTCACCTCGTCGGTTCAGGCGTACACCCCGTCGCCGGGCTTGGTGGACTACGCGACCTCCCGGGCCGCGGTCAACACGATGTCCAAGGCGCTGGCGCAGCAGCTCGCGCCGCGGGGGATCCGCGTGAACGCCGTCGCGCCGGGCCCGTTCTGGACCGCGCTGCAGGTGACGGGCGGGCAGAAGCCGGAGAAGCTGCCGTACTTCGGGCAGAAGAACCCGCTCGGTCGGCCGGGGCAGCCGGTCGAGATGGCCGGCGCGTACGTGTACCTGGCCTCGGAGGAGTCGTCGTACACGACCGGCAACACGCTCTCGGTGACCGGCGGCGCGCCCACACCCTGACGCAGCCGCCCGGCCACAGCCGCGCGCTGGGATGGCGTCTCGCGTCTCACGATGCGCCGGGACCACAGTCGCTCAGCCACAGCCGCCCGCCGGGATGGCGTCTCGCGCGCACCGAAGGGTGGGCGAGACGCCATGGTGAGGAGCGGCTGCGGGCTGGGTGGGCAGCGGCGGGAGCGAGACGCCATCGGCGGGAGCGGCTGCGGCAGGCCAGCCACACAGCGGCGGGAGCGGCTGCGGCAGGCCAGCCACACAGCGGCAAGAGCGACTGCCGGCTGACGCACCGACGCGCGCCGCCCAGGGGGTGAGGCGACGCGCGTCGGGGGGAGGAGCCGATCACCGAGAAGGCGGGGGCGCCGTCCCGCGGGGTCGACCGGCTCCGGTCTGTGGGGGTTGTGGGAGATCAGGAGTCGTGGATGATCACGCCGCGCATGATCTTCCCGGCCTGCAGATCCTGGTAACCCTGGTTCACCTGGTCGAGCGTGTACGTGGTGGTGATGAGTTCGTCGAGCTTGAGCTTGCCCTCGTCGTACAGCCGCAGGAGCTTGACGATGTCGTACTGCGGGTTGGCGGAGCCGAAGAGCGTGCCGGTGATGGTCTTGCCGAACAGGGCCATCATGGTGCCGCTGACCTGCACGGTCTTGTCCGTCATGTTTCCCAGGCCGGTGATGACCACCCGGCCGCCCTTGCCGATCACGTCGAACGCGTCGGAGACGACCTGCTCCTCGACGGTGCCCACGAGGATCAGCGCCTGGTCGGCCATCTGACCCCAGGTGAGCTTCTCGACCTCGGCGTGGGCCTCGGCCGCACTCGCGAACGCGTGGGTCGCGCCGAACTTCAGCGCCTCGTCGCGCTTGAACTGCACTGGATCCACCACCACGACGTGGCGGGCGCCCGAGTGGACGGCGCCCTGGACCGCGTTGATGCCCAGGCCACCGATGCCGTAGATCACCACGGTGTCGCCCTGACGGACGCCGCCGGCGTAGACCGAAGTGCCCCAGCCCGAGGGCACGCCGCAGCCCACGAGCACGGCCTTGTCCAGCGGCAGCCAGTCGTCGACCTTGACCACCGAGTGCTGCGAGATGACCGAGCGTTCCGAGAAGGTGCCGAGCATGCACATGGCGCCGAAGTCCTGCCCGCCGGAGTGGAAGCGGAAGGTGCCGTCGGGCATGTGGCCGTCGAGGATCGTGGCGCCCATGTCGCACAGACTCTGCCGGCCGGTCGAGCAGTAGCGGCAGACGCCGCAGTTGGGGATGAACGAGCACACCACGTGGTCGCCGGGCTTGACCTTGGTGACGCCCTCGCCGACGGCTTCGATGATCCCGGCGCCCTCGTGACCGCCGACGATCGGGAAGCGGGGCGGCAGTGAGCCATCGGACAGGTGTAGATCCGAGTGGCACAGGCCCGCGGCCGTGTACTTGATGAGCACCTCGCCGGGGCCCGGGTCGTCCAGGTCGAGCTCGATGATCTCGAACGGCTTGTGGGTGTCGAACAGTACGGCGGCCTTGGTCTTCACGGTGGTGGTCCTTTCGGGGGCGTGCGGGAAGGGGACGGTGCGGGAACGGCGACGGTGTGGGAAGGGGGGGACTCCGGCGTCCCCGGAGTGGTCACGGGGACGCCGGGTCCCGGTCTGGGGGTGGTCCGGTCTGGGCGGGCCGGTCGGGTCAGAGCTGGATGTTGACCGACCGGGTCTGGGTGTAGAGGTCGAGCGCGCCGGCGCCGAGCTCGCGACCCCACCCGGACTGCTTGAACCCGCCGAACGGCATGGCGGTGTCGAAGCCGTTGTACTGGTTCACCCACACGGACCCGGCCTGCAGGCGGCTGGCGACATGGTGGGCCTTGGACAGGTCCTTGGTCCAGACGCCGGCGGCGAGCCCGTACATGGAGTCGTTGGCCTGGCTGACCGCGTCGTCGACGTCGGAGAACCGCAGGGCGGCCACGACGGGGCCGAAGATCTCCTCCTTCACGACCCGGTCCTCGGGCTTGACGTCGACGAACACCGTGGGCTGGATGAAGTAGCCGGTGTCGCCGTGGCGGGCGCCGCCGGTCAGGGCTCGGCCGCCGTCCTCGATGCCGGCGCGCAGGTAGTAGGAGACCTTGTCGAACTGGTCCTGGTCCACGACGGGCCCGAGCACCGTGTCGGGGTCGAGTCCGTGGCCGATGGTGGCCTGGGACGCGGCGTCGGCCACGGCCTGGGTGAACTCCTCGTAGATGGAGTCCTCGACGTAGAGGCGGGTGCCGGCGGTGCAGGTCTGGCCGTGGTTGAACATCCACGCGGCGACCGACCCGGCCACGGCGGCGTCCCAGTCGCAGTCGGCGAAGACGATGTTGGCGCTCTTGCCGCCCAGCTCGAGGGAGACCTTCTTGAGGTTGCCCTTGGCGGCGTCCACGATGAGCTTGCCGACCTCGGTGGAGCCGGTGAAGGCGACCTTGTCCACGTCGTCGTGGCCGGAGATGGCGGCGCCGGCGTCGCCGAAGCCGGTGATGATGTTGACCACGCCGTCGGGCACGCCTGCCTCCTGGCAGATCTCGCCGAGCAGGAGGGCGGTGAGCGGGGTCTGCTCGGCCGGCTTGAGGACGAGGGTGTTGCCGGTGGCCAGGGCGGGGCCGAGCTTCCACGCGGCCATGAGCAGCGGGAAGTTCCACGGGATGATCTGCCCGCACACGCCCACGGGCACGCGCTGGGTGTAGGCGTGGAACTGCTTGTCACCGGCGAACGGCATGGACACCGGGACGGTGGAGCCCTCGATCTTGGTGGCCCAGCCGGCGTAGTAGCGGAACACGTCCGCGGCCCAGGCCACGTCGGCGGCGGTGGCGATCGCGACGGACTTGCCGTTGTCGAGCGCCTCGATCTGACCGAACAGTTCGGCCTTGGCGTCGAGCAGGTCGCCGATGCGCCACAGGATCTGCTCGCGCTCGCGCGGCTTCATGGTGGCCCAGGCGCCGTCGTCGAAGGTGCGGCGGGCGGCGGCCACCGCGCGGTCCACGTCCTCGGGCCCGCCGTGGGCGACCCGGGTGATCTCGGCACCGGTCGCAGGGTCGTGGGTGGCGAAGGTGCGGCCGTCGGCGGCGTCGACCCACTGTCCGCCGATGAGCAGGCGATGCGGGCGGGCCAGGAAGTCGCGGGCCTCGGCGCCCAGGCGCTCGTCGACGTGCGCGCCGGAGTCGGTGCCCGAGCCGGTGTCGCGGGAGAGTGTGCCGGTCATGTTTACCTCCGAAGATCCGACCGCCTCGGTTGTGAGGCCGATCACAACTCATCCTGGGGGTGCGTCCGCCCTCCGGAGTGTTCAGATTCTGGACACGCAGGTGGACACGGTGGAGGACGGCGGGCGCCGTGTGCGCGTCAGGACAGCCCGAACTCCCGCATCCGGGCGTACAGCGTGGTCCGGCTGATCCCCAGCCGCCGGGCGGCCCGCGAGCGCACCCCGCCGCACTCGGTGAGGGCGGCGACGATCGCGTCGTACTCCCCGCGGGCCAGCTCTCCGGGCCGTGGCGGGCGCGCCGAGCGGGACCGCGACGGCAGCGCGTCCACGTCGAGGGTCGCGGCGCACTTCTGCTCGAGCCGGGTCAGGCAGTCGCCGAGGACCGCACGCAGGGTCACCAGGCCGTTGGGCAGGTCGAGCACGCAGGCCGCCTCCACGAACCGCGCCGTCACCGTGGGTGGCCGCATACCGCGCCGCGCGGCCAGGTCGGCGACCATGCGGCGGACGATCTCCTCGCCCTCGGTGCCGCGCTCGTGCAGGGGGCGGACCTCTGTCCGCCGGTCGCACAGGTCGAGTATCGCCGTCACCGCGGGGCGCGGGTCGTCGCGACTGGTGACGACGACGAGGTGGTCTCCGGCCGATTCCATGCGCGCGGCCAACCGGCGCAGATCGGCGTCGTCCAACAGGTCGATGTCGTCCAGGATCACCGGCCCGGAACGTTCACGGAGTGCGGGCGCGACCATCTCCCGCCATGCCGTCGCGGCGTCGTCCGCCTCGGCGAGCCGGAGATGGCGGGCCCCGGGGCCGGCGATCGCCCTCGCCGTCGTCGACCTCCCCGACCCCGACGGGCCCCGGACGGCGTGACTCCGCACCACCGTCGCGGGGGCGGCGACGACGATCCGGGGCGCGAGCGTGGGCGCGGGTGTGGGCGCGGGCGCGGGCGTGGGCGCACCGGGCGACTCGGGGAACGTGAGGTCCAGCAGGTGCCCGCGGCGCCCCACGCGGCTGGTGGCCACCCCCACGGTGCCCACCGACAGCTCGACGGCCTCACCCATCTCGTCGCGCTCGACCAGTCGGCGGAGGGTGACGAGGTCCCTGGAATCCAGTCGCTCCAGGCTCGAGTGCGAGGCCAGCACCACCTCGTCCCCGAACGCGCACGTCGCGGTGTCGGAGGAGCGGGTGCGCTCGACGAAGCGGCGCCACAGTAACCGGTCGTCCGCGCGGGCGGTGTCGACGTAACGGGCCTCGATGTCGGACACGACCTTCCGGACGAAGGGCGCGAACAGTCGGGATGCGTCCGCGGTCATGCCCGTGAGGTTGACCGCGCCCACCAGGCGTCGGGTGAGCGGGTCGATGATCGGGTGGCCGTAGCAGACGAAGTCGCGCAGGACCTCGGCGAAGTGCTGCTCACCGTGGATGAACACCCCGGCCCGCGTCTCGAGCGCCGTGCCGATGCCGTTGTTGCCCAGGGCCTCCTCCGTGAGCGTGGCGCCGTCGTCGACGCCCCGCCGGAGCAGCATGCGGGAGATCCGCGCGTTGTCGCGGGCCGTCCTGATGACCCGGCCCTCGCGATCGGCCAGCACGAGGCTGGCGCCGGTGTCCCGCAGGACGGTGTCGAGCCCGTCCATCACCGGGCGCGCGGCCTCGGTCAGGCGGTGGGAGCGGGCGGCCCGCGGGTCGGGCGCCCCCGGCCGGGCGCTCTGCGGGGTCAGGCCGCTGAGCTCGGACCGACGCCACGCCAGGTCCAGCGGGTCCGCATCGGGCGAGGGGGGCGGGTGGGCGGTCCGGGGCACGATCACCTCCGATAGGGCAGGGAATGTGATCCACATCATACGGCCGCGCTGGCGAACGTGCCGCCACGGCAGACCGGGGCCCCGCGGCCGGGGTGGGGGGAGCCGTCAGGAGCGGCTCGCCGCGTGGGCCGGGTGGACGAGGTGGGAGGGGAGGGCGGCCGTCCGCGCCGCGGGCGGACGCGAGGCGAGGCGGGCGGAGACGTCGGCCGCGCACTCCGTCACGGCCTCGACAGCCCGGGAGACCGCACGGCCCGTCATCCGGCGACCCGGGGCGACGGCCACGGACCCGACCGCCCGCCCGTCGGCCCGCAGCACCGGTGCCGCCACCGAGGCCACGGCCAGGTCCGCGGCGCCGCCGAGTTCGGCGTCGGTCACGTCGATCTCCGAGAGTTCGACGAACAGCTCGGACACGCGGTCGCGGACCAGGGCGCCGATGCCGGAGGTCTCCAACGAGTCGGCCATCCGAAGCAGCTCGCGGCGGGCGGGGGTGAGCCGCTCGATGGACCAGCCACGTCGCGCGATCTGCGGGAGCACCACCTCGAGCCGGTCGCGCGCGGCGGTGGTCAGCCCCGCCGCGTCGGCCAGCCACTGACGTTGCTCGCCCAGGGGTAGTCGGGCCGCCAGCTCGCGGGCGAACGGGGCGCGCACCGGCACCACGTGGCCGACGGGCAGCGCCTCCCGGGAAGCGGTGCGCATGCCGGCGCCGACCGAGTCGACGACCTCGGCCATCCCGTCGCGGACCTCGAACACCACCGCCGCGATCCCGGTGGCGTCCGCCAGGGCCTCGAGCGGCTGGCGCGCGGCCCGGACCAGGTCGACCTCCGTGGCCAGCGCCGCGCCCACCTCGCGCAGTGCCGGCCCGGCCCGCCACCCGGCCCGCGTCTTCTCCGCCCACCCCTGGGCGTCCATCTCCGCGAGGACCGCGTGGAGGGTGGATCGGCTGGCCCCGGTCAGTCGCGCGATCTCTGACAGGGGCAGGGGCGGGCCGTCGGTGGCGAGCGCCTGGAGAACCGAGATCACCCGATGGGTCGGCTCGTGTCGCATATGCGGCATCTTATGTCGAATAGCCGACGATCCGGGGGTGATTGGCCTCACCGAGATGGAAATCCGGGCGGGGCGGGCGCAGGATGGGGCGGACGCCCGAAGGTAGACAGACCTGTCTGCCCCGCTGTCCGGTCCGCCGGGCCAGCCCACGACACTGGAGGTCGCATGACGACGAGGTCGGCGGTGACGCTCTCGCATCTCGACGCGCTCGAGGCGGAGTCCGTCCACATCTTCCGCGAGGTAGCCGCGCAGTTCGAACGCCCGGGGATGCTCTTCTCCGGCGGCAAGGACTCGGTGGTGATGTTCCACCTCGCCCGCAAGGCCTTCTGGCCCGCGCCCATGCCGTTCCCGCTCATGCACGTCGACACCGGGCACAACTTCGACGAGGTCATCGAGTACCGCGACCGCGTGGTCGCCGAGACCGGCGTCCAGCTGCTCGTCTCCCACGTCCAGGACGACATCGACGCCGGCCGCGTGGTCGAGGACACCGGGGTGGGCGCGAGCCGCAACCGCCTCCAGACCACCGCCCTGCTGCGCGGGATCCAGGAGAACCGCTTCGACGCCGTCTTCGGTGGCGCCCGCCGCGACGAGGAGAAGGCCCGCGCCAAGGAGCGCGTCTTCTCCTTCCGCGACGCGTTCGGCGCCTGGGACCCGCGCGCGCAGCGGCCCGAGCTGTGGAAGCTCTACAACGGCAAGCATCGCAAGGGTGAGCACATCCGCGTGTTCCCGCTGTCCAACTGGACCGAGCTGGACATCTGGCAGTACATCGAGCGCGAGGACATCGACCTGCCGCCGATCTACTACGCCCACGAGCGCGAGGTCATCGAGCGCGACGGCATGCTCCTCGCCAAGACCCGCTTCCTGGAGACGCTGCCGCACGAGGAGGCGCGCACCGAGCTCGTGCGTTTCCGCACCGTCGGCGACGCCACCTGCACGGGCTGCGTCGAGTCCGACGCCGCCGACAACGCCGCCGTCGTCGCCGAGGTCGCGGGCACCCGCGTCACCGAACGCGGCGCCACCCGCGCCGATGACCGGATCTCCGAGGCCGGCATGGAAGACCGCAAGAAGGAGGGCTACTTCTGATGAGCACCCCCACCACGGACACCGCGCCGGCCACCGCCGAGAGCGCGGCCGACCAGTTGCAGACCATGGCCGAGCACGCGCAGCTCCTGCGCATCGCGACCGCCGGCTCCGTCGACGACGGCAAGTCGACGCTCATCGGCCGACTGCTGTTCGACTCCAAGGGCATCTTCGAGGACCAACTCGCCTCCATCGAGGCCACCTCCGCCAAGCGCGGCGACGAGTACACCGACCTCGCGCTGCTCACCGACGGGCTGCGGTCCGAGCGCGAGCAGGGCATCACGATCGACGTCGCCTACCGCTACTTCTCGACCCCGCGGCGCAAGTTCATCATCGCGGACACCCCGGGCCACGTGCAGTACACGCGCAACATGGTCACCGGTGCCTCGACCGCGGACGTGGCGATCATCCTCGTCGACGCCCGCAAGGGAGTGCTCGAGCAGACCCGCCGCCACGCCTTCCTGTCCGCACTGCTGGGCATCCCGCGCCTGGTCGTGGCGGTGAACAAGATGGACCTCATCGACTACGACGAGGCCACGTTCGAGGCGATCCGCGCCGAGTTCACCGACTTCGCCGCCAAGCTCGAGGTCCACGACGTCACCTTCGTGCCGCTCTCGGCGCTCAGGGGCGACAACGTCGTGGAGCGGTCGGACGCCATGCCCTGGTACACGGGCCCGGCGCTGCTCGACCACCTCGAGAACGTGCACATCGCCTCGGACCGCAACCTCACCGACGTCCGGTTCCCGGTGCAGTACGTGATCCGCCCCCAGCGCGCCGACGGGTTGGATCACCGGTCCTTCGCCGGGACCGTCGCGGGTGGGATCATCAAGGTCGACGACGACGTGGTGGTCATGCCGTCCGGTCGGCAGTCCACCGTCAAGGCGATCTGGGGCCCGGGCGGAGTGGAGCTCGACGAGGCCGCCGCTCCCGCCGCGGTGACGATCGCGCTCAACGACGAGATCGACATCGTCCGCGGCGAGATGATCGCCCGGCCCGGCAACCGGCCGCACCAGGGCACCGAGCTCGAGGCCATGGTCTGCTGGTTCGCCGACGACACGACCCTCGAGACCAACAAGCGCTACATCGTCAAGCACACGACGCGCGAGACCAAGGCGATCGTGACGGGGATGGAGTACCGGCTCGACGTCAACACGCTGCACCGTGACCCCGACTCCACCGAGCTCCAGCTCAACGAGATCGGGCGCATCGGGCTTCGGACGCAGACGCCGCTGATGTACGACCCCTACCGTCGCAACCGCGACACGGGCGCGTTCATCCTCGTGGATGAGATCACCGGGAACACGGTGGGTGCGGGCATGATCATCGGGCCCGCCACCACCGGGTCCAACGTCGTCTGGCACGCCGGGGCCGTCCAGCGCGGCGACCGCGGCCAGGGCCGCACCCTGTGGCTGACGGGCCTGTCGGGCTCGGGCAAGTCGACCATCGCCTCCGAGGTCGAGCGTCTGCTCATCGAGTCCGGTCATCCGGCGTACATCCTCGACGGCGACAACCTGCGTCACGGCCTCAATGCCGACCTCGGGTTCTCGGCCGAGGACCGGGCGGAGAACATCCGCCGCACCGCCGAGGTGGCGGCGCTGTTCGCCGATGCCGGCGTCGTCGTCATCTGTTCCCTCATCTCGCCCATGCGCGCCGACCGGGACGCGGCGCGCCAGGTCCACGCCAAGGCCGACCTGCCGTTCACCGAGGTGTTCGTGGACACCCCGCTGGCCGAGTGCGAGGCCCGCGACCCCAAGGGCCTCTACGCCAAGGCGCGCGCGGGCGAAATCGCCGAGTTCACCGGCGTCTCCGCGCCGTACGAGCCGCCGCTGACCCCGGACCTGCACATCCGTCCCGAGGACGGCACCGCAGAAGAGGTCGCGCAGCGGATCCTCAGCTCCATCCTGGGAATCTGAGCCGGTGCCCGAGGCCCTGTGGACCTACGACTCGCTCGGCCTGCTGGTCGTCAGCGCCGTCATCGGCGTGGTGATCGGCCTGACGGGGATGGGCGGCGGCGCACTCATGACGCCGGCGCTCATCCTCGTGGGCATCCCACCGACGGCGGCCGTCGCCAACGACCTGGTTGTCAACGCGGTCAACAAGGTCGTGGGCGCGGGCGTGCACTGGAGGCACGGTAAACCCAATCTCAAGATCGCCCTCTGGCTGATCATCGGCTCGGTGCCGACGGCGTACCTCGGCGCGTGGCTCGTGCACGCGTTCGGTGCCGAGGACGTGCAGGGGATGCTGAAGAAGGCCATCGGCGCGACCCTCATCGTGGCGTCGACGGCCTACTTCCTGCGGGCGTTCTTCGAGATGTCCGGGCGCATCCGCACCGGTGACGATCCGGACCCGCCGGTCAAGCCGGTGCTCACGCTGCTCGTCGGCGTGATCGGCGGACTGATGGTGGGCATCACCTCGGTGGGCTCGGGCACCGTCATCATGATGTGCATCATGCTGCTCTACCCGACGCTCGCCGCGCTGCGGCTGGTGGGTACCGACCTCGTGCAGGCGGTCCCGCTGGTCATCGCGGCCGCGATCGGGCACGTCATGGTGACCGGCGTCGACTGGAATCTGCTCGTGCCGCTGCTCATCGGCGGGGCGATCGGCACGTTCTTCGGCTCCAGGTTCGCCGGGCGCGTGCCGGGTGGGCTCATCCGCCGCGGCATCACGATCGTGCTCGCCGTGACGGCCTCGGCCATGCTCGGCGCCTCGCCATTGTTGATCGGAATCATCACGCTGGTGCTGGTCGTGGGCGGCCCGTTGGTCTGGAAGGCGCTCGTGCGCCGGTTCTCGGTGCACCTCGACCGGCCGGCGGTGCAGCAGCCCGGGGCGTCGACTCACGCCTGAGCCGGGCATCGCCGGGCCAGCCGCACCCCTACCCGCAGCCGCTCCCCGGGATGGCGTCTCGCGCGCACCAGATGCGCAGCCGCTCCCCGGGATGGCGTCTCGCGCGCACCAGATGCGCAGCCGCTCCCCGGGATGGCGTCTCGCGCGCACCGCGGGGTGGGCGAGACGCCATGGCGAGGAGCGGCTGTGTTGTGGGCGGGCAGGGGCTGGGGCGAGACGCCATCTTCAGGAGCGGCTGCGGTACGGAAGCTGTGCGCGGGCGTACCGCGGGGCGGGCGAGACGCCATCTTGTGGGGCGGCTGCCCATTGGGCCGGTTCCGGCTGCGCATCGGGCTAGTGCCGACTGCGCATGGGCCGGTGCCGGGCTGCGATGCGGGCCGTGGGTCGAGCGGTGTCTAGCGGGGCTCCCAGGCGTCGGTGTCCAGCGTGAGCTCGTGAACCTCTCCCGGCAGGTGCCCGGCGGCCAGGTCGGCGATCGTCACCGCGTCCATCACCCGGCGCAGCGCCGCCCGCGACGCGATCCACACGTGCTGCAGCACCGCCGCGCGCTCGTTGTAGACCACCGCCTCCGGCCGGACGTCGTAAACGCTGACCAGTGGCCCGTCGACGGCCCGCATCACGTCGGCGACCGTGATCTCGCCGGCGTCCCGGCCGAGGAACCACCCACCGGTCTTGCCGCGACGGCTGGCGACCAGGCCCGCGCGACGCAGGTCCGAGAGGATCGCCTGGAGGAAGCCGTGCGGGATGTCCTGCAGCCGCCCCAGTTCCTCCGCGCTGACCGGGCTGTCCCTCGGGTCGCGGGCGGGGTCGTCGCTGCGGGCCGCCGCGAGTTCGACGAGCGCACGCAACGCGTAGTCGGACTTGGCGGTGACCCTCATGGGACACAGTCTCCCAGAGCCCCCGCCTCGGGCGAGTGGGGAGTGGCGTGGGAGAAGTGGCCGGGGTCGGCGTGAGCTACTCGGTCGACCGTCCAATTGGACGAACGACCAAGTGGCACCGCCAGGGAGACAGGCATTGTGCGCGCTCACATCTCAGGCGCGAACGGGAGCCTGTCCCGCGCTATCCGTGGGGGCGGGGCGGTCGGAGGTGCTGAGCTCGTCGTCGTCGCCCCGGCTTCTCCTCTCGGCGAGAACGGCCCACGCGATCAGTCCGAACCAGACGGCGACCAGGGCGAGGAGGATCGGGTTGGTGGCCGCGGACGGCACCTCGGCCCAGAGCAGCAGGGTGCGCGCGTTGGTCACCACGATGAGGCCGCCGGCTGCGGTGCCGAGCACGCGCGCGGGCAGGTGCTTGACCAGCCACGCGGCAAACGGCGCGACGATCACGCCGCCGACGAGTAGCGCCAGCGCGTAACCCCAGTCGATCCCGGCGGCGCCCAGGCCGAGGAGAAAGCCGAGCGAGCCGCCCACGGCCACCACGAACTCCGAGGTGTCGATCGAGCCCACGACCTTGCGGGGTTCGACCCGGCCCGACGACAGTAGCGAGGTCGTCCCGACCGGGCCCCACCCGCCGCCACCGAGCGAGTCGAGCGTCCCGCCGACGAGGCCGAGGGGGACGAGGAAGCCCGTGCGAACGCGACCCTTGAACTCGGGGCGTCGGCCGCCGAGCGCGAGGAAGCGGTACAGGACGTAGAGGCCCAGCGCGAGAAGGATGACGCCCACGACCGGCTTGGCCACGTCGGCCGGGAGGCTGCTGAGGATGGTGGCGCCGGCGAACGCGCCGATCGCGCCCGGGACGGCGAGGATGCGCACGATCCGCCAATCCACGTTGCCGAGTTTGTGGTGGGAGAAGCCCGACGCGAGGGTGGTGCCGATCTCGGCGAAGTGCACGGACGCCGACGCGGCCGCGGGTGCGATACCGGCCGCGACCAGCAGCGTCGTGGAGGTGACCCCGTAGGCCATGCCCAGGGAGCCGTCGATGAGTTGGGCTATGGCGCCGACCATGCCGAGCACGATGAGAGTCTTCACGGGCATCCCTTTGAGGTAGTGGGTTGATTAAGTCGAGTAAAACAGTAGACATAACGGTGCGGCCTTGTCTAGACCGATCTGTCTGTTCGCCCGACTCCGCCGTCGCCCCGCGGGGTCGGAGCCGGTCGGTGCGATGCAAACGCATGACACCACTTCCGCCGATAAGAGATTTGTGACAATATAGGCGGACCGCGCTGGCTAGGGGGCCGGCGCCATGCTCGAGGAGACCCATGAACGAGGTCGGAGAGCGCGTGTGCTTTGTCGAGGAGACCGCAGACGGGGCCATCTGGGGTTGCCAGCGCTGCGGGGCCCGGAGCGGCACGTTGCCGTCACGGGGGGCGGCCCGGGTGGCGGCCGACGCGCATCGTTGCCCGGATCAGCCCGCCCGCGTGGTGCGCGAGTACGGACACGGTCGGCGCAGGGGACTCCGGTCGCGCTGGCGGTGATCCTCCTAGTCTGGAGGCCATGACCTCCGCCACGCGCACCCCGGACCAGCAGCTCGCCGTCGACCTCGCCACGGACGCCGGCCGTCTGCTGGTGGAACTGCGGTCCTCCGGGCCCACCGGGCGTACGCTCGGCGACATCGGCGACCGCCGGGCCAACGAGCTCCTGCTCGAGCGGCTCGCCGACGCACGTCCGGAGGACGCCGTCCTGTCCGAGGAGTCCAAGGACGATCTCTCCCGCGTGGACGCCGACCGCGTGTGGATCATCGACCCCGTCGACGGCACCCGCGAGTACGGGCTCGGCGACCGCCCCGACTGGGCCGTGCACGTGGCGCTGTGGGAGCGCGACGGCGACCCTGCGACATCACGACTCACCGCAGCCGCGGTCGGGTTACCGGCGCTCGGGGTGGTGTGTGGGGTCGACGACGACGAGATCTACGCCGCACCCGTGGGCAACGGCGGGGTGCACGGGGGAGGCCTTCTTCCCCCTCGTACGGGCTCCCGGCCGAGGATCGTCCTCTCGGCCTCCCGCCCGCCCGCGTTCGCCCGTGCCGTGGCCGGCGCGGTGGACGGGGACCTGGTGCCGTTGGGCTCGGCCGGCGCCAAGGCGGCTGCCGTCGTCCGCGGCGAGGCC
The DNA here is from genome assembly GCF_036287335.1 of Dietzia maris. Classification (NCBI taxonomy): domain Bacteria; kingdom Bacillati; phylum Actinomycetota; class Actinomycetes; order Mycobacteriales; family Dietziaceae; genus Dietzia; species Dietzia maris. The sequence goes on along the minus strand of NZ_CP143053.1, from coordinate 2,692,511 downwards.
GACGCCTACATCCACGCGGGCGGGCAGTACCAGTGGGACTCCGCGGCCCCTGCCGGGGTCGCACTGGCCCGCGGGCTCGTGGCGGTGCGGATCGACGGCTCCCCGCTCGAGTACAACGTCGCGGAGACCTACCTGCCTGACCTCGTCGTGTGCCGCGCCGACCTCGCCGACGCGATCCTCGGTGCGATCGCCGACACCGACCCGGCCTGAGTCGCAGCGGCTACGGCAGTCGCCGGACGTCGACCGCGCCGCCGCGGCGCAGCCCCGCCAGCGCGCCGAGCAGGGTCCGTCTGCGCAGCGGTGGTGACGAGCCGGACCGGCCCGCGACGATCGCGTCGATCACCTCGCGCAGTGCCTCGTCCGCCGCGACCGTGGGGCGCCAGCCGAGTTCCGCGCGGGCGCGGGTGGTGTGCATGAGCGGGGCGCCGAACGCCAGATCGACCCATCCGATGCTGACCGGCTGGAGGTGCAGCAGCCAGCTGATGTGGACGAGCTGACGCAACACGCGATAGGGCAGGTGTACCGGCCGCGCCCGGAGCGACCGCGCGGGAGTGAGCGCCGGAGTGAAGTAGCGGAGCAGACCCGAGGCGGCCTCTGCGTGAACGATGAAGGCGGGCCGGATGCGGGCGATGGTCGGGGTGCCGGGATGGTTGCGCTCGTGCCGGTCCAGCAGTTGTTCCGCGGGTGCGGCACGCCCGCCAGTCGGCAGGCGCGTACGAGAGGTCGACGCGATGCCAGGAGGCACCGCTGTACGGAGGGGTGGCGGGTGGGATGCGGCGACACAGGCCCACCACGTCGTGGCCGTCGGCCAGCAGCCTCCGCACCAGCGGGGTGCCCACGTTGCCGCTCGCGCCGGTGACGACGATCCGCATCCGGCGGGCCGGGGAATCTGGCTCCGGGTTCTGCGTCATCGCCCCATGGTCGGATACGCGAATGGGCTTCGCATCCGGACCGCGTCGGCACCCGGTCGCGGGACGACGGCCCGGCCCCGCGGGGGCGGGGCCGGGCCGTCTACTCGGCTTTCCGGCAGGCGTTCATCACCGCGCCCCGCCGGCCGGATCTCAGGAGTTGTCGATGACCAGCGCGCCGGCGATGGCGGCCATGAACGCGTCCTTGGCCAGGGACATGCCCTCCTGGCTGGGGCGAATGCCGTCGGACTCGGTCATGTCCGGGTTGCGGAAGTACATCGCCAGCAGGCCCGCCGAGAAGACGCCGAGCGCCGCGCCGGCGATCCGGCGGGGTACCACCGGGGTGAGCAGCGCGGCACCGATGCCGATCTCCGAGTAGGCGACGAACTTGCCGAAGGTGTCCGGATCCATCTGGTTCACGGCGGGCACGCCCGTGGCGGCGAAGCCCTGCAGGCCCTGCGCGGCCTCGGTGGGCATCCCCCGCTTGCTCAGGCCGGAATTGAGGACGAAAGCGCCGGTGACGCCGCGGAGGATCGCGTTGGACAGGCTCATCGGTTTCTCCTTTGATCGTTGTCGCGTGTGCGTTCGTGCACCACTTTGGTGACGTGACACCGAACAGGGTAGCCCACCGAGTCCGGACGCCACATCACAGGGGAGCCACGGTATCCCTCGGCGCTCCCGAGCGCACGGCCGCGCGCGTCCGCGACGATGCGGGCCGCGACGCGGATGCGGAACGCCCCCGGTGGTGCGAGAGTCTGAAGATATGAGTACGACGAGTCGCAATATCACCAACAAGCCCGGGTCGGATGCCGACCCCGATCACGGTAAGCCCGAGTCGCCCACCAAGCTCACCGGTGGCGCCTGGAAGGTCGGCCTCAAACGCGCCGCCGGGGAGTTCTCCAAGGACAACTGCACCGACCTCGCGGCATCGCTCACCTACTTCGCCGTCCTGTCGCTGTTCCCGGCACTTCTCGCCGTGGTCTCCCTGCTAGGCGTGTTCGGTCAGGGGCAGGCCACGGTCGACGCCGTGATGAGTCTCGTCGAGGGCTCGGTACCGGAGCAGACCCTCAACGAGCTCCGCGGGCCCATCGAGGGCCTGGTCAACACCCCGGCCGCCGGGATCGCCCTGATCACCGGTGTTCTCGGCGCCCTCTGGACGGCCTCCGGGTATGTGGGCGCCTTCGGTCGCGCCATGAACCGCATCTACGAGGTCGAGGAGGGGCGCCCCTTCTGGAAGCTCAAGCCCATGATGATCCTGCTCACCGCCGTGTTGCTGATCCTGGTCGCCCTGGCCGGCGTGATGTTGGTCGTCAGCGGGCCGATCGCCGAGTGGGTGGGTGACCTGATCGGCCTCGGCTCGACAGCGGTCACCGTGTGGGGCATCGCCAAGTGGCCGGCGCTGGTCCTCATCGTCGTCGTCATCCTCGCGGTCCTCTACGGGTTCGCCCCGAACGTCAAGCAGCCCAAGTTCCGCTGGATCTCGGTCGGCGCGGTGGTCGCCCTGGCGGTGTGGGGGCTCGCTACTGTCGGCTTCTTCTTCTACGTGTCCAACTTCGGCAGTTACAACGCCACCTACGGTTCGCTGGCCGGCGTCATCGTCTTCCTGCTGTGGCTGTGGATCACCAACAACGCCTTCCTGTTCGGTGCAGAGGTCGACGCCGAGATGGAGCGTGCCCGCGAGCTCCAAGCCGGCATGCACGCCGAGGAGAACATCCAGCTCCCGCCGCGCGACACCACCGCCAGCGACAAGGCGGCCGAGAAGCAGCAGAAGGCCATCGACGAGGCCGCAGACGTCCGGCGCGAGGCCCAGGCGGAGCAGGCCCGCAACCGCGACTGACCCGCCCGGCCCGGTGCGCCTGCGTTCGGTCAGGTTGTCGCCTGCGTTCGGCCCGCCCGCGCACCCGGTCCGTCACGCGCGCGCATCCGCTCCTGGCGATGGCGTCTCGCTCCCGCGCATGTACGCGACATCTGCAGCTGCTCCCGGGCATGGCGTCTCGCACACCCCGCGGTGCGCGCGAGACGCCATGCCCGGGAGCGGCTGTGGGCGGGCAGGCGAAATCGGGCCACGGGTCCGCCGGCTTCGGGCCTGCCGACCCCGGGCGGGCAGGTTCGCGGCGAGGCTGGCGCGGGACGGGTCGACAGCGACCACAATCGGGGTATGACTACTTCGGACCGGCCCGCTGCCACCATCCGCAGAGGACTGCGCACCGTTCGCATGGTGCTCGTCCGCTCGGTTGCTGAGTTCCTCCGCGACCGCGGCCCAGACCTCGCCGGTTCGCTCACCTACTACGGCGTCCTCTCGCTGTTCCCGGCGGTGCTGGTGGTGGTGTCGTTGCTCGGCGTTTTCGGGCAGGGCTCCAGAACGGTCGATGCGGTGATGGACATGCTCTCCGACGTCGCGCCGCCGGAGGTGCTCGATCCCGTCCGCGAGCCGGTCGAGGCGTTGGTCACGACCCCGGCCGCGGGCACCGCGCTCATCGTGGGTACGGCGGTCGCGCTGTGGTCGGCGTCGCGATACGTGCGGGCGCTCGGCAGAGCCATGAACGCGATGTTCGGCATCGAGGAAGGGCGGCCGCCGTGGCGACTGCTGCCCGCTGGTCTCGCGCTGACCGCTCTGCTGGTCGTCCTGGTCGCCATCGGCGGGGTGGCCCTGGCGTTCAGTGGCCCGGTGGCGGAGACGGTGGGCGGCTGGATCGGGCTCGGGAGCACGGCGCTGGCCGTGTGGGGAGTGGCCAAGTGGCCGGCTGCCGTGGTCGCAATGATCTTGGCGTTGGCGATCCTCTACCGGTTCGCGCCCAACATCTCCGGGCGCCCTTTCTCGTGGGTATCACTGGGGGCCGCGGCCGCGTTGGCGATCATGGGCGTCGCCACGGCCGGTCTGAGCTTCTTCGTCTCCAACTTCGGCAATTTCAACCGTGTGTACGGCTCGCTGGCCGGCGTCATCGTCTTCCTCCTGTGGCTATGGCTGGTCAACATGGCCGTGGTCTTCGGGGTGCGACTCGACGCAGAGGTGCTGAGGGTCCGGCAGCTGCGATCCGGCATCGCGGCCGAGGAGGTCATCCAGGTGACGCCGCGTGACACCCGGGCTTGCGAGTGGAAGAACCGCCGCCGCGAGAAGATGGTCGCGGAGTACCGGACGCTCCGGCGCGAGCGCGATGACGAGACCCGTCGCGACGGCGACACGACTCCCGACGACGAGGCAGGCGCCGATGGCGAGTCGACCGATCCGCCGCCGAGCGCGATCGCCGGGGCCGGCGGAGAGCAGCGCCGGGCCGAGTAGGGTGCGGGGCTGACCGCCGGCCGAGGAGCCCGCGATGACCGAGAACCGGCCAGCGCCCGACCTGCCCGCGATGACCGAGAACCGGCCAGCGCCCGACCTGCCCGTCCCCGAGGCCCCCACCACCGACGGCGTGCCGGAGATCTGGCGCCTCGACCATCCCGAGCACGGGGTCCTCGAGTTCGCGGTGGGCTCGCCGGAGGAACTCCGCACCGTCGACCCCGGGTACCCGCAGCGGAAGCCGCCGAAGAAGGGTGCCACCCCAGCGGCCGTCGCATCCCCGGGGTGTGCCCTGCTGCGTGACGGCGAGGTGGTCGCGCGCGCCCGGCAGATCAGTGACCGGCGCTTCTCGCTCACCGCGGACCCGCCGAAGCCGGGCGAGCACACCACCGCGCCGCCGATCTCGAGCCCGCGCATCCAGGTGCGCACGAACATGCTCCACACGGCGGTCCGCCAGGTGACGTTCCGCGAGGGCCGCGACGTCGTGCACTTCGACCCGCCGCCCGGATCCGCCGCCGAGGCCCGGCTGGAGGCGATCGCGTCGACGCCGTCGAAGCGCGCTGTCTACCCGGTCGCGGCGGGCATCGGCAGGTCGGGGTGGGCGATCGCGATGATCGTGCTGCTGCCCCTGATCGGCCGCCTCCTCGAGCCGGTGCTCGACTGGATCCTCGAGCGCATCCCGGACATTGACATCCCGTGGCCGGAGTTCTCCCTGCCGAGCATTCCGTGGCCGGACATCCCCTGGCCGGACATCACGTTGCCGTCGATCACCCTCCCGGAGATCTCGGTCCCGGGATGGGTGGAGTTCCTGATCGAGTACAGCAAGGTGTGGGTGCCGTTGCTGGCGGGCGTGGCGTTGGCGGTGGTGGCGGTGCGGCAGTCGCGCAGGTCGCGCGAGACCAAGTGTCGCTGGGCGGCAGGGCACCCGCCTTCGCAGGGCGGCGACGAGTCGTCGGGCGGCGGTCCGGCCGGGCGGTAGGGTTGTGCCCATGCGCCTCGTCGTCACCGGGGGAGCCGGGTTCATCGGCGCCAACTTCGTCCGCTCCGTCGTCCGCGAGTACCCGCAGGCCCACGTCACGGTGCTCGACTCCATGACGTACGCCGCCAATCGCGCGAACCTGGACGGGCTCCCCGCCGACCGGGTCCGGCTGGTGGAGGCGGACTGTGCGGACGCCGCGATCACGGACCGGTTGGTCTCCGAGCTGACGGGGCCGCGCGACGCGGTCGTGCACTTCGCGGCGGAGAGTCACAACGACAACTCGCTCGCCACGCCGTGGCCGTTCGTGCACTCGAACATCGTGGGCACGTACACGATCCTCGAGGCCTGCCGGCGCCACGACGTGCGCCTGCACCACGTCTCGACGGACGAGGTCTACGGGGACCTGGAACTGGACGACCCGGCCACGTTCACCCCGGCCACGGCGTACAACCCGTCGAGTCCGTACTCGGCGACCAAGGCGGGCGCGGACATGCTGGTGCGCGCGTGGGTCCGCAGCTTCGGGGTGCGCGCCACGATCAGCAACTGCTCGAACAACTACGGGCCCTACCAGCACGTGGAGAAGTTCATCCCGCGGCAGATCACCAACATCCTCGACGGTAGGCGGCCCCGCCTCTACGGCAGTGGAGCCAACGTGCGGGACTGGATCCACGTCGATGACCACAACTCCGCGGTCCTGCGCATCCTCGAGGCGGGCGAGCCGGGACGGACGTACCTCATCGGCGCCGACGGCGAGCGCTCCAACCTCGAGGTCATGCGGATGATCTGCGAGCTCATGGGCGTCTCGGGCACCGGCGGTGACCCGGGGTTCGACCACGTCACCGACCGCCCGGGCCACGACCTGCGCTACGCGATCGACGCCTCCGCCACCCGGGAGGAACTGGGCTGGGAGCCGCAGCACACGGACTTCCGCGAGGGCCTGCGGCAGACCATCGAGTGGTACGCCGCTCACCGCGACTGGTGGGAGCCGGTCAAGGAGCGGGTCGAAGCGACGTACGCCCGAACGGAGAAGGTCCTGTGACGGCGGGGGTGACGCGGTGAAGGGCATCGTCCTGGCCGGTGGCAGCGGCACCCGGCTGCGGCCGCTGACGTTGGCCACGAGCAAGCAGCTGGTGCCGGTGTACGACAAGCCGATGATCTACTACCCGCTGTCCACGCTCATGCTGGCGGGGATCCGCGACGTCCTCGTCATCACCACTCCCGAGGACGCCCCGCAGTTCCGGCGGTTGCTGGGCGACGGCAGCCAGTTCGGCATCACGCTGAGCTACGTCGAGCAGGCCGCTCCGGAGGGCCTGGCGCAGGCGTTCGTGCTGGGCGCGGACCACATCGGCGACGAGCCGGTCGCGTTGATCCTGGGCGACAACATCTTCTACGGCCCCGGCATGGGTACGCAGCTGCGCCGGTTCGCCGACCTCGACGGCGGCGCGGTGTTCGCCTACCGGGTGGCCGATCCGAGCCGGTACGGGGTGATCGACTTCGACGCCGACGGCCGCGCGATCAGCCTCGAGGAGAAGCCTGAGAACCCGTCGTCGGACTTCGCCGTGCCGGGCCTCTACTTCTATAGCGCGGACGTGGTGGACGTCGCGCGCGGGCTGGCCAGGTCGGCGCGCGGGGAGTACGAGATCACCGACATCAACCGGCACTACCTGGAGCAGGGCCGCCTGCAGGTCGAGGTGCTGCCGAGGGGTACCGCCTGGCTGGACACGGGCACCCACGATTCGCTGCTCGACGCGGGGAACTACGTCCGGACCATCGAAGACCGGCAGGGCCTGAAGATCGGCTGCCCGGAGGAGGTGGCGTGGCGGATGGGATATATCGACGACGACGAGCTCACCGATCGCGCGCACGCCCTGCAGAAGTCGGGGTACGGCCGGTATCTGCTGGATGTCCTACGCCGGGAGAAGGGGCGGAGACTGTGAACGCCGACGACGAGGGCGCCGCCGCCCGCCGGGACGCGCTGCCGCGCGTGCTGGTCACCGGCGGGCGCGGACAACTGGGTACGCACCTGCGGCTGGCCCACCCGGGCGAGGTGCTCGCGCCGGGCCGCGACGAGCTGGACATCACCCGGGCGGAGTCCGTGGCCGGGTATCTGGACCGTCACCAGCCGGCGGTGGTGATCAACGCGGCCGCGTACACCGACGTCGACGGCGCGGAGACCGACGAGTCGGGGGCGCACCTGGTCAACGTCGAAGGGCCGCGGATCCTCGCCGAGGCGTGCCGGGAACGCGGGCTGCGGCTGGTGCACGTCAGCACCGACTACGTCTTCTCCGGCGAGGTGCCGCGCGGCCGCGGCGGGGCGGGGCGGCCCGATCCCGCGACCGCGCCGGCGCTCGAGCCGACCGACGCCACCGACCCGGCCACCGTGTACGGCCGCACCAAGCTGGCCGGCGAGCACGCCGTCCTGGCCGCCCACCCCGAGGCGACGATCCTGCGCACGTCGTGGCTGTACACCGGGCCGGAACGGGAGCGGTGGGCGATCCCGGGCGGAGACTTCGTGGCGACCATGGCCCGACTCGAACGGGAGCGGGACGAGGTCAGCGTGGTCGACGACCAGTGGGGCTCACCCACGCACGCGCCCACGCTGGCGGCGGCGATCCTCGAGATGCTCGCCCGCGAGGCCGCCACCCGAGAGGCCGCCACGCACCACGCCGCCGGCGAGGCCGCCGCGCACGCGGGCACCGGAACCGACACCGCCGCTCCCGCCGTCGACAGCCCTGGGGTCGACACCCGTGGCCTCGTCCTGCACGCCGCCGGCGCGGGCCGCGCCACCTGGTACGAGGTCGCGCGCCGCACGTTCGCCTACCTCGGCGCCGACCCCGCCCGCGTCCGCCCCTGCACCACCGCCGACTTCCCCCGGCCCGCCCCGCGACCCGCGTTCTCGGTGCTGTCCGGGCGGGCCTGGGCGGCCGCCGGCCTGACGCCGCTGCCGGACTGGGACGACAGCCTGCGCGTCGCACTCGGAGCCGGGCCCGGGTCCAGGGGAGGGGACACCTCGTCGTCGTCACCCACACCGCGGTGACCCCGCGCCTCCACCGCCGATCCCGCCGCCGCGCCGTCCGCCGGGTCGCGATCGGCGTCGGCGCGGCCGTGGTCGTCGCCGCGCTCGCCCTCACCGCCTGGGGCGCGTTCCTCCTGCAGCCCCACGGCGACGAGCCGGTGCGCGCCGACGCGGTCGTCATGCTCGCCGGCGCCGACGACGGCCGACACCTCTACGCCCGCGACCTCGTCGAGGCCGGCTACGCCGACACCCTGCTGGTGAGCAACCCCGGCGGCAACTCCGAGACCGTCGCCCGCCGACTGTGCACGGGCATCGCCCGCCCCGCCGACGCCGAGGTGGTGTGCTTCTCGCCCGAGCCGCGGACCACGTGGGGCGAGGCGCTGACGGTGGACGCGATCGCGCGGGCCCGCGGGTGGGAGCGCGTCCTCGTCGTCACCAACCGCCCCCACACACTCCGCGCCGGGACGTGGATGCGCAACGCCACCGACCTGGACGTGCGGATGACGCCCATCGACCGGGTCGACCGCGCGATGCTGCCCGTGCACCTGGTGTGGGAGGTCGCCGGGTGGATCAAGGGCCGCGTCAACGGCCACTGGTGACGCGGGGTCAGGCGCTCTGGGACCGCATCGACGACGGCACCGCGATCGGCGCGCGCGTGGTGAGCCGCGGCGACGTCAGCCCCTCGTGCGCGCGGGCGATCCGACCGAACACGGCGCTGCGGTCCATCGGCCGGTGCGGCAGATCCAACGCCCGCCGCACGTCCGACGGCACGAGGCTCGCGGCCGCGTCGACCACCGTCGTACACGACCGGTGCGCGGTCACCGAGTTCTCCGACACGCCCCGGCACACCCGGGCGGTCTCCCGCAGCCGACGCGCCGCGCGACGCCCGGCGACAGTGGCGCGAGCGCGGCCACGCGCGCCCCGCAGCAGCTGCTCGAGCTCGCGCACGGTGGTGGGGAAGGCCCGCGCGCCCTGCAGCCGGGCCAGGCCCGCCCACTGGCACACGTACCGGTCCGACTCGGCCGGGGTGAGCGGCCGACCCGAGAACCGCTGGAACGCCGCGAGCAGCGCCCACGCCAGGGCGGCCTGCGCCCACTCCACCAACGCCGGGTCGGAACCGTAGTAGTAGTCCCCGTGCTCCGTGGTGCCGTTGAACGAGCTGCGGTCGCGGTGCGCGTGCTCGATCGTCACCATCGCGTCGTCGACGGTGCCGAACGTCGAGATCTCCACCAGGTCGTGCAGGTAGTCGTCCATCGTCCACGGGTTCTCGTCCGCACCGCACGCCACCATGACCGAGGCGTACGCGGGATCGGCGGACAGCATGAGCAGGCCGGTCGTGATGCCGATCGGCGTGGACGCGTCGCCGTGGACCCGCCAGATGGGGTCGCTCGACTGGAACCAGCGGGGGCCGGGGATGTCGAGGATCGAGCACACCGGCGAGTCCGCCGTACCGCGTGGAACTAGTGGGCATCTCCGTTAGTTCGTCGGGGGTCATGCTGCGCGGAGGGTGCCGTCGTTGTTGAGGCGGTCGAGGTGGCGGTTGAGGTCGTCGCGGGTGTACTTCCAGCCGAACGGTTCGGCGCTTCGGTTGTAGCGATCCTGGAACGCGAGGATGCGTGCGGCGAGATCGTCGAGGTCTGCGAAGTCGCCGGTGGCGATGGCTTTGCGCTGCAGGATCGAGAAGTAGATTTCGACCTGGTTGAGCCACGAGGCGTGCACCGGAAGGTGCACCAGGACCGCGTTGGGAAACGCATGACGCATCCGGTCTTTCGAGGCCTGACCTGCGTGGGATGAGCCGTTGTCGACGACCCAGAACACTCGCTTCGCGGATGCGTATGGCTCTTGGGTCATCACCTGCTCGACCAGTTCGGTGAACGGGGCGATCCCTGTCTTGGGTGCGGTCATCCCCATCACGCGGGCCTGGTGGACGTCGTAGGCGGCGAAGTAGGCCAACGTCCCACCGCGGCGGTACTCGAACTCCACGCGCCGCGGCTGACCGGGCCTGGCGGGAGTCTCGGCGTGACGGCGTTTGAGGGCTTGGAGCTGTGATTTTTCGTCCGCACTGATGACGTACTCATCGTCGCCGAGAGCAACGCCGTTCCATCGGCGGTGGTACAGGTCCAGCACCCGGGCGGCCTTGGCGGCGAAGTCCGGGTCGCGGGGGAAGATCCACGATCGGTGCTGCCACGGCTTGATCGCATCTGCGGCCAGCCAGCGCCCGATCGTCGACGGCGCCACGGGCCTCACCAGCCCTGTGGCCACGGCGTGGGCTCTCAACTCGGCGGCCGACCATCGGGTCAGCGGCAGACCGTGGTCAGCCGGACGCGTACACGCCAGCGCTTTGACCTGGGCGACCTCGACGGGGGTGAACACTCGCGGTCGTCCCGAGCGGGGCCGATCTTTGAGCCCCTCAAGGCGCTCGAGACAGAAGCGATGCCGCCACTGGCGCACCGTGTCCTGACATACCCCGACCTCGCGGGCGATCGCAGCGTTGGCGTCACCGTCGGCGGCGGCGAGGACGATCCGGGCTCGCAGTACGTCACGGTGAGCACAGCGGGCAGCGTTCGCGCGGCGGGTCAACGCGTCGCGTTCCTTGGCGGTGAGGACGACGATATCGGCGCTGGTGGGAGGCATATCCATTTCTGACCCATCCAGCGGCGCCCGCCGAGCCGCCACGCCGGAACACCCCGAAAGCCGAGGGCGAAAACTGGTGGAGGCGATGATGGAGATCATGGCCAAGATCCCCGAGTCGACCCAGACCTCATTGCGACAGAAGTTGCTGGCCCGCGCTGCCGAACGGTGGCCCCAGATCCAGGCCCTGCACACCCGTTACCGGGCCGGATTCGCCTACATCGATGCCACCTTGACCGACGGGGACGAAGTCAAGCTCTGCCGGCTGCGCTACGCCGGATCAGCCAGCCAGTGGGGTTTTGCGATCTACCGCGCCAGCCACGACGACTACCAGCAAGCCGCCCTGCCAAACGGATGGCCCTCAGGCACTCCCGCAGAAGCCCTCGACACCGCCTGCGGCCTCTATCTCGGCGACCCCACCGCCTGGCTCACCGACCCCCGACGAACTAACGGAGATGCCCACTAGTGGGCATCTCCGTTAGTTCGTCGGGGGTCATGCTGCGCGGAGGGTGCCGTCGTTGTTGAGGCGGTCGAGGTGGCGGTTGAGGTCGTCGCGGGTGTACTTCCAGCCGAACGGTTCGGCGCTTCGGTTGTAGCGATCCTGGAACGCGAGGATGCGTGCGGCGAGATCGTCGAGGTCTGCGAAGTCGCCGGTGGCGATGGCTTTGCGCTGCAGGATCGAGAAGTAGATTTCGACCTGGTTGAGCCACGAGGCGTGCACCGGAAGGTGCACCAGGACCGCGTTGGGAAACGCATGACGCATCCGGTCTTTCGAGGCCTGACCTGCGTGGGATGAGCCGTTGTCGACGACCCAGAACACTCGCTTCGCGGATGCGTATGGCTCTTGGGTCATCACCTGCTCGACCAGTTCGGTGAACGGGGCGATCCCTGTCTTGGGTGCGGTCATCCCCATCACGCGGGCCTGGTGGACGTCGTAGGCGGCGAAGTAGGCCAACGTCCCACCGCGGCGGTACTCGAACTCCACGCGCCGCGGCTGACCGGGCCCGGAGGGAGTCTCGGCGTGACGGCGTTTGAGGGCTTGGAGCTGTGATTTTTCGTCCGCACTGATGACGTACTCATCGTCGCCGAGAGCAACGCCGTTCCATCGGCGGTGGTACAGGTCCAGCACCCGGGCGCCCCTTGACGGCGAAGTCGGGGTCGCGGGGAAAAATCCATGACCGGTGCTGCCACGGCTTGATCGCATCTGCGGCCAGCCAGCGCCCGATCGTCGCCGACGCCACGGGGCGCACCAGCCCTGTGGCCACGGCGTGGGCTCTCAACTCGGCGGCCGACCATCGGGTCAGCGGCAGACCGTGGTCAGCCGGACGCGTACACGCCAGCGCTTTGACCTGGGCGACCTCGACGGGGGTGAACACTCGCGGTCGTCCCGAGCGGGGCCGATCTTTGAGCCCCTCAAGGCGCTCGAGACAGAAGCGATGCCGCCACTGGCGCACCGTGTCCTGACATACCCCGACCTCGCGGGCGATCGCAGCGTTGGCGTCACCGTCGGCGGCGGCGAGGACGATCCGGGCTCGCAGTACGTCACGGTGAGCACAGCGGGCAGCGTTCGCGCGGCGGGTCAACGCGTCGCGTTCCTTGGCGGTGAGGACGACGATATCGGCGCTGGTGGGAGGCATATCCATTTCTGACCCATCCAGCGGCGCCCGCCTAGCCGCCACGCCGGAACACCCCGAAAGCCGAGGGCGAAAACTGGTGGAGGCGATGATGGAGATCATGGCCAAGATCCCCGAGTCGACCCAGACCTCATTGCGACAGAAGTTGCTGGCCCGCGCTGCCGAACGGTGGCCCCAGATCCAGGCCCTGCACATCCGTTACCGGGCCGGATTCGCCTACATCGATGCCACCTTGACCGACGGGGGCGAAGTCAAGCTCTGCCGGCTGCGCTACGCCGGGTCAGCCAGCCAGTGGGGTTTTGCGATCTACCGCGCCAGCCACGACGACTACCAGCAAGCCGCCCTGCCAAACGGATGGCCCTCAGGCACTCCCGCAGAAGCCCTCGACACCGCCTGCGGCCTCTATCTCGGCGACCCCACCGCCTGGATCACCGACCCCCGACGAACTAACGGAGATGCCCACTAGTGGTGACATGCACACACCCCGGGGTAGTGACGCCGCCCGAGGGGGGCGGCCGGATGGGTCCTGTCGCAGACTCTAGCGCCCAGCCGCGCGCCAGAGAAGAAAAGACGGAGGGATCGCTGAGGAAATCCCATGAACGACCGACACACCGCTTACATCTAGGCTGGGCGGCGCACGCCACACGCATTCCGACCCCGAGGAGACGGCCGTGACCGCCACCCCCCTTCCCGCCCCCCGCACCGGCCCCGTCGTGCCCGACCGCTTCGCCGGACGCACCGCCCTCGTGACCGGCGCCAGCCGGGGGATCGGCCTGGGCATCGCCCGGCGACTCCTCGCCGAGGGGGCGTCCGTGGTCATCACCGCCCGCGGTCAGGAGGGGCTCGACGCCGCCGTCGCCGAGCTCGGAGCGTCCGACCGGGTGCTCGCCGTGGCGGGGAAGAGCGACGACGAGGAGCACCAGCGCGAGGTCGTGGCCCGGGCCGAGCAGACGTTCGGGCCGATCGATCTGCTGGTCAACAACACCGGGATCAATCCGGTCTACGGCCGCACCGTCGACATCGACCTCGCCGCGGCCCGCAAGATCACCGAGGTCAACGCCCTCGGCACCCTGTCCTGGACGCAGAAGGTCTACCACTCCGGGCTCGGCGAGCGCGGCGGCGCGGTGGTCAACATCGCCTCCATCGCCGGCCTCGCCCCGTCGCCCGGGATCGGCTGGTACGGCGCCACCAAGGCGCTCGTCATGCGCCTCACCCAGGAGCTCGCCGTGGAGGTCGGCCCGTCGGTGCGCGTGAACGCCGTCGCACCGGGCGTGGTCAAGACCCGGTTCGCCGAGGCCCTGTACGAGGGCCGCGAGGAGGCGATGGGCGCCGCCCTGCCCACCGGCCGCCTCGGCGTGCCCGACGACATCGCCGGCCCCGTCGCGTTCCTGCTGTCCGACGACGCCCACTGGATCACCGGCCAGACGCTCGTCGTGGACGGCGGCGCCCACATCGTCGGCGCCGGGCTGCAGGGCTGAGGCGGGCCGCACATGACCTCGATCCAGGAGTACTGCGCCTCCACCGGTCGCGCCCTCGAGGCGAGCCCGCCCATGGCCGTCGCCGCCCAGCCGCTGACCTGGGTGGACAGCCCGCCGTGGCAGCGCATCGAATCGCCCGAGCCGTCCGCGGTGATCTACGTGGACCCGGGCGCCCACCGCGACGGCTTCTCGCCCAACGCCGTGGCGACCTGCGCCCGCGTCGCCCCGGCGATGGACACCGAGCAGGCGGTCGAGATGATCGTCGCCACCGCCGACGCCCTCGCCGACTGGACCCCGCTCGAGCAGGTCGCCGGCGAGGGCGACGAGTCCGCCGGGGCCGTCACCAGCATCTATCGCTACCTGCGCGGCACCTACACCGCCGAGCCGGGTGAGATGGCCACCTCGAGCCTGATCGTGGGATGGAGCGACGACGAGGCCACCTATGTCTTCCAGTTCGTCGTCACCGGGTGGCGCGAGGACGCCTCCGTCCACGACGACGCGATGAGCTGCCTGCTCATCGGCGAGTGGACGGCCGGGCAGATCGTCGACGCGATGCGCGGATAGGGTGGTCGGCGCCGCGGGTGGGCAACCCGCGCCGGGCAGTGCCCGCGCTGGTGGGCGCGGCGCGGAGACGGGTCACGATCGACGAGGGGAAGGCGGGACGGACGTGCAGCTGCGCGAGCTCAGTGTGACGGGGGCATGGGAGATCACCCCGCGCCAGATCTCCGACGACCGCGGGGTCTTCCACGAGGCCTTCACCGACCCCGCCTTCCGCGAGATGACCGGCCACCGCTTCGACCTCGCGCAGGTCAACGTGTCCGTCTCCGGAGAAGGCGTCCTGCGCGGCCTGCACTACGCCGAGGTACCACCCGGGCAGGCGAAGTACGTGCTGTGCCCGTCCGGCACCGTCTTCGACGTCGTCGTGGACGTCCGCGTGGGCTCGCCGACCTTCGGCGAATGGGCCGGCGTCCTGCTCGACTCCGTCGAGCAACGGGCCGTCTACATCCCCGAGGGCGTCGCCCACGGATTCCTGGCCCTCGAACCGCAGTCCACCGTGATGTACTTCTGCTCGGAGGGCTGGCGGCCCGGCGCCGAGCACGTCATCGACGCCTTCGATCCGAAGATCGCGATCGACTGGCCGCAGATGGCACTCGACGGCACCGCGATCGAGCACGTCATGAGCGACCGCGACCGCGACGCGCCGAGCCTGCTCGACGCGGCCGCCGCCGGGCGACTGCCGCAGTGGGACGCCTGCCGCTCGCACGTCGAGCGGTTGCGCGACGCCACCCCCCGTGTCGACGCCGAGTGGCGCCCCGCCGAGGCCTGACCTACCCTCGGCGGTCTGCCCCCGCCGACCCGCGCACCCACGACTCGTGCATTGTCAACCTATGCACCGTCGACTTGTGCACCGTCGGACCGTGCGCTGACGGCGCGGTGGGCCGGCCGATATCCATCCGACGATCGAGGAGATCCCCATGTGCTACCCCGTCACCTGCCCCGTCTGCGGCAAGACCACCTGGGAGGGCTGCGGCGAGCACGTCGACCAGGTCAAGGCGGCCGTGCCCGCCGAGCAGTGGTGCGACGGACAGCACCGCGCCGCCGCCAACTGATCGTCGTGGGCTCTCCGGGCCGGGCCGGCGTTGGCGTGAGCTGATCCGGCGGGGCCCGGCCGGCGTGCTGATCTCTCGGACTCGGCCCGACCGCGCCCACGGGGGCGTCCTCGCCCGGTCCCGGCCCGCGCGCGCCGATCGGACGGTAGAACCGGGGGAGGTACCCCTCACCCCTGACGGAGGCCCCCAGTGAGCACCCCGTTCGTCCTCGTCGAGAACACCGGCCCGATCGCCCGCGTCACGCTCAACCGGCCCGAGCGCCGCAACCCGCTGTCCCTGCAGATGATGCGGGAGGCCACCGCGGCAATCCGCGCACTCGGCGACGATCCCGACTGCCGGGTCGTCGTACTCACCGGTTCCGGGCCGGCGCTCTCGGCCGGGCACGAGATCAGCGAGATGGTCGAGCGCACTCTCGAGCAGGAGCGTGAGGTCTTCTCGGTCTGCGTCGACCTCATGGAGAGCATCCAGGCCATCCGCCAGCCCGTGATCGCCGAGGTCCAGGGACACGCGGTGGCGGCCGGCTGCCAGCTCGTCGCGACCTGCGACCTGGCAGTCGCCGTCGACACCGCCCGCTTCGGCACCCCCGGCGTGAAAATCGGTCTGTTCTGCTCGACGCCCATGGTGGCGGTCTCCCGGAACATCGGCCGCAAGCGCGCCATGCAGATGCTGCTGACCGGCGAGACGATCGACGCGACCACCGCCGTCGAATGGGGGCTGATCAACGAGTCGGTTCCCGCCGACCGGCTGCGCGCCCGCGTGGACGAGCTCGCCACGCGGATCGCCGACGCGAGCCCGCTGACGCTGGAGATCGGCAAGCAGGCCTTCTACCGGCAGATCGACCTGCCGCAGGACGAGGCCTACCGCGAGATGGCCGAGACGATGGCCACCAACGCCGTCACGTGCGACGCGCAGGAGGGGATGAGCGCGTTCCTCGAGAAGCGCACACCGCAGTGGCGCGGTGAGTGAGCCGTAGCGTCGCGCGCGGCCGCTGCCGCGGGGTCGTGGCTCGCGTGACTCCGCCCCGCACCTGCGGCTAGTGGGCATCTCCGTTAGTTCGTCGGGGGTCATGCTGCGCGGAGGGTGCCGTCGTTGTTGAGGCGGTCGAGGTGGCGGTTGAGGTCGTCGCGGGTGTACTTCCAGCCGAACGGTTCGGCGCTTCGGTTGTAGCGATCCTGGAACGCGAGGATGCGTGCGGCGAGATCGTCGAGGTCTGCGAAGTCGCCGGTGGCGATGGCTTTGCGCTGCAGGATCGAGAAGTAGATTTCGACCTGGTTGAGCCACGAGGCGTGCACCGGAAGGTGCACCAGGACCGCGTTGGGAAACGCATGACGCATCCGGTCTTTCGAGGCCTGACCTGCGTGGGATGAGCCGTTGTCGACGACCCAGAACACTCGCTTCGCGGATGCGTATGGCTCTTGGGTCATCACCTGCTCGACCAGTTCGGTGAACGGGGCGATCCCTGTCTTGGGTGCGGTCATCCCCATCACGCGGGCCTGGTGGACGTCGTAGGCGGCGAAGTAGGCCAACGTCCCACCGCGGCGGTACTCGAACTCCACGCGCCGCGGCTGACCGGGCCTGGCGGGAGTCTCGGCGTGACGGCGTTTGAGGGCTTGGAGCTGTGATTTTTCGTCCGCACTGATGACGTACTCATCGTCGCCGAGAGCAACGCCGTTCCATCGGCGGTGGTACAGGTCCAGCACCCGGGCGGCCTTGGCGGCGAAGTCCGGGTCGCGGGGGAAGATCCACGATCGGTGCTGCCACGGCTTGATCGCATCTGCGGCCAGCCAGCGCCCGATCGTCGACGGCGCCACGGGCCTCACCAGCCCTGTGGCCACGGCGTGGGCTCTCAACTCGGCGGCCGACCATCGGGTCAGCGGCAGACCGTGGTCAGCCGGACGCGTACACGCCAGCGCTTTGACCTGGGCGACCTCGACGGGGGTGAACACTCGCGGTCGTCCCGAGCGGGGCCGATCTTTGAGCCCCTCAAGGCGCTCGAGACAGAAGCGATGCCGCCACTGGCGCACCGTGTCCTGACATACCCCGACCTCGCGGGCGATCGCAGCGTTGGCGTCACCGTCGGCGGCGGCGAGGACGATCCGGGCTCGCAGTACGTCACGGTGAGCACAGCGGGCAGCGTTCGCGCGGCGGGTCAACGCGTCGCGTTCCTTGGCGGTGAGGACGACGATATCGGCGCTGGTGGGAGGCATATCCATTTCTGACCCATCCAGCGGCGCCCGCCGAGCCGCCACGCCGGAACACCCCGAAAGCCGAGGGCGAAAACTGGTGGAGGCGATGATGGAGATCATGGCCAAGATCCCCGAGTCGACCCAGACCTCATTGCGACAGAAGTTGCTGGCCCGCGCTGCCGAACGGTGGCCCCAGATCCAGGCCCTGCACACCCGTTACCGGGCCGGATTCGCCTACATCGATGCCACCTTGACCGACGGGGACGAAGTCAAGCTCTGCCGGCTGCGCTACGCCGGATCAGCCAGCCAGTGGGGTTTTGCGATCTACCGCGCCAGCCACGACGACTACCAGCAAGCCGCCCTGCCAAACGGATGGCCCTCAGGCACTCCCGCAGAAGCCCTCGACACCGCCTGCGGCCTCTATCTCGGCGACCCCACCGCCTGGCTCACCGACCCCCGACGAACTAACGGAGATGCCCACTAGCCGCTCCCGCCGATGGCGTCTCGCTTCTCGCGATGGCGTCTTGCTCTTGCGGCCGTTGCGCGTCCGCTCCCGGCGATGGCGTCTCGCTCCTACGGCAGTGGCGCATCCGCTCCCGCCGATGGCGTCGTGCTCTGGGGGATGTACGCCACGGGCATCGACGCTCCTGTCCATGGCGTCTCGCCTGCCCGCCGGGCGGAGCGAGACGCCATGGTCGCGCGCGGCTGTGGTGGGCCGCTGAGCCGGGCGTGGTCGAGCGGACGCAGGCGCCAGGAGAGGAGAGGCGACCTCGCCGCCGACTAGGATCGACGCATGGCGCTTTCCGTGATGACGGTCTGTACAGGCAACATGTGTCGCTCCCCGCTGGCCGAGCGGCTGCTGGCCGCACGCACCGCCGCGGTCGGACTCGACGTGACGGTCGACTCCGCCGGGACCCGCGCCGCCAACGGAGCGGAGATCCACCGCGAGACCCTGCGGGTGCTGCAGGGCTACGGCGGTGAGGGCGACGGGTTCGCGTCGCGGCTGCTCACCACCAACCTGCTCGCCGGGAGGGACCTCGTCCTCACCGCGACCCGCGCACACCGCGACGCCGTCCAGGAGCTCGCGCCCCTGCTGTGGAAGAAGACCTACACGCTCCTCGAGGCGGCGCGGCTGGCCGACTCGGACGAGTCCGTCACGCTGGCGGGACTGTCGCGCGCGCGGCTGAACATCAACACTGACGATCCAGCGCTCGACGTGGAGGACCCGATCGGGCGGGAACCCGAGGTGTTCGACCGCACGGGCGCACAGATCAGCGACGCAGTGGACTCCATCGTCCGCCTGCTGGCGCGCAGCTGAACGAGGCGCCTCACGCGGTCCGCGCGACCGGTGTGTCGTCGTCCCGCCCGCGCCCGTGGGGCGTCAGGGGTCCAGCGGTTTACGACGGTCCAGTTCCCGTAGGAATTCCGGATCGTCGTCGGGAGCGATGACGCGCGGGGGTGCCGACCGTGAGCCCGGCCCGAAGGCCCGCCACAGCAGGATCGCCACTGTCACCACCCCGATGAGTGCGAAGAGCCAGATCACTCGAACCTCCTTTCCACCACGATACGTATCCTGGAGACCATGAGCGAGCGAGACGAATCAACACACCCCACGGACGGGTCGACCATGCCGGCCACCACCCCGAAGGGGAGCTCGCCCGGTGCCCGCCTGGCCCGGAACATGGTCTTCTACACGATTGTCCGGCTGCTGTTGGTGCTGGCGCTGACCCTGGTGATCATCGGGCTCGGCGCCCTCGCCGGGGTGCAGATCCCGGTCCTGGTCGCGGCGATCATCGCCGTGGTGATCGCGCTGCCGCTGTCGATGGTGCTGTTCAGCCGATTGCGCGCGCAGATCAACTCCGGCATCGCGGAGGTCGACGCCGGGCGTCGCGAAAAACGCGAGGACCTGCGGCGGCGCATGAACGAGGCCTGAGCCCACCCCGGAAGGGGGCAGGCACGGCGGGGAGCGCGGTGCCGGGCGGGCGTGTCAGCTGCGCGGGCCGCCCGGCCAGAACGACCCCGGCCAGCGGAAGCCCGGGATGCGGACGGAGCTCCGCGGCTCGCCGGAGGCGTCCGACCCCGCGGACCCCAGCGATCCGGAATCGCGGGTCGGCGGGACGGACGTCTGCGGAGCCGGCGGCTGCAGTCGACTCCTATCCGCCTCCGTCGGAACGGAGGTCGGGTCGGACGAGCGCGTCGTAGGGGGCTCCGCCCCGCCCGGAACGCTCGGGTCGGGCAGCCCGGGCTCGCTCTGGCCCGGCTCGGTGCCGCCCGGTTCGGTCCCGCCGGGTCCGGTGGTGGGCGGAGGTGACGTCGGCGTCGTCGCACCGGGTGAGGTCGTGGTGGAGCCGGGCTCGTCCGTGGCCGGTGTGCCGCTGTCCGGATCGTCGGTGCCGGGCGCGTCCGGCCGATCGGTGGTCGTCTCGTCATCGCGAGTGTCACGGTCATCGATTCGCTCGGTCTCGAGCGGATCGATGTCGGTGCGCGGCTGGGCGGGTGTCCATTGCTCACCGGTCGGCTGAGCTGTCGCGGTCTCGCTCGGGGGAGCGTAGGTGCCGGCCTCCTCATCGGGGACGTACAACGCCCCGGGCGCCGGCTGGACCCCGATGTAGTAGCGGCTCAGGCAGTGATCGGTGACGTCCTGGGACCCGTCGGTGAAGATGGTCATTCCCGGGGTGCCCCCGTCGGCATCGGTCGCACACCGGGCGATGAACTTCCCCGACTGCTCTTCGCGGTCCGTCGTCGCGGTGGGCGACGTCAGTTCGATCGCGGGCGCGGAGCGTGGCCCCTCCGAAAGCACCTGCGGTTCCGGCTGCGCGCACGACGCCGCAACCAGCGCGATTGCGCCGGCGGAGAGGAGCACCCGATTTCGCATAACGATAGTGTCTCAGTTCTGTCAAAGGATGGCCACCGGATGAGGGCGGCGGGGTCGATTTCGCAGGTGATCAGCTCGTCGTGACCCTGGTACGGACAGCGCCCAGGGCTGCGACACCGGCCGCGAGGAGTGCGGCGAGCACTCCGCCGACCCCCACCATCACCAGATCGGACACGGGCAGGTTCTCGTTACCGCCCACTCCGGCGGCGCCGGTCAGTCCGCGGAAGACACCGCCGATCCCGCCACCGGCACCGGTCAGGGCCTCCGCTCCCGCGGAGCCGAAGGCCGCGCCCAGCACCACGCCCAGGGCGGCCGCGCACACCGCGACCAGCAGCGTCTCCAGGACCAGCATGAGCCAGACACCGGTACGGGTCACGCCCACGCCGCGCAGCAGCGCGATCTCCCGCGTCCGCTCCCGGACGGCGAGCGTGAGGGTGTTGGCCACGCCGACCAGCGCCAGGGCCACCGCCACCGCCAGCAGCAGCGCACTCGACGTGAGGACGGTCCGGACGGACGTGGCGATCTGCTCGCGGGAGGCGAAGCTCTCGGTGACGGCCAGGTCGGGAGCGGCGTCCACCACGGCCGAGCGCACGTCCTGCAGGGCGGCGTCGAGCTGCTCGCCCTCCAGGGCGTCGTCCATCCGCAGCCACAGCTCGGTGCGGGGCACGAACTGGCTCGGCACCTCCACGCCCTCAGGCCAGGGCGAGCCGTCGGGCAGTTGCGCCACGGGCCAGGCCGGCACGCTGTCCGGAGCGGCGAGGGCCCACTGGTCGCTCGTCCGGCGCACCACGAGGTCGCGGCCGTCGTCGTCGGAGAAGAACGTGAACCGGACGGTGTCGCCGTCGCGGGCGTCCGCGGCCACGGGGGAGGACTCGGGCAGCACGATCTCGCCCGGCCCCGGCAGCACCACGTCGCGGCGCATGACCTCGCGGATGCGGTCCGGGTCGGCAACCCGCAGCACCGTGCGCCTGCCCTGCGGGTCCTCCGCGTACATGTCCGTCACGACGAGCGACTCGGCCACACCCCGGGTGTCGGCCAGGGTCTCGGGCAGGCCGACGGGCAGGAGACCGTCGGGCGCGGTCACGGCCACGTCCAGGGGGACCCGGTCGACGAGGCGGGCCTGGATCGCGGGCCCGAGCAGTGCGATGCCGGTGACCATCGTCGCGGTGAGCGTCACGCCCACGAGGACCGCGGACGAGGTGGCGGCGGTGCGCCGCGGGCTGCGGGCGGTGTTGCGCGCGCCGAGGAGCCCCACCGGGCCGAGCACTACACCCACCACCGTCCCGAGCGCGCCCAGGAGGGTGGGCAGGGCCCCGGCGGCCACCGCGAGGACGCCGAGGAACGCCAGGACCCCCCACGCTCCGGCGGAGACCACGTCGCGCGCGGCCACCGCGTCCGACATGGAGTGCCAGCCGAACGCCGCCAGCGCCGCGCCCACCACGACCATCGCGAGTCGCCGCCACCACGGGTCGGGTCGCACGTCCGCCGGGCGCATCGCCTCGAGTGGACTGCCGGAGGTGGCCCGCCACAACGACGGCAGCGCGGTGAGTACGGTGACGCCCATGCCCACCGCGGCGGCGAGCAGGTACGCGCGGCCGGGCACGGTCACCTCCTGCAGCGGGATGGTCACCCCGAGCCGCGGGGCCTCCCGGGACGCCAACGAGACCGCGAACCGGCCCAGGGCCAGCCCGGCCGCGGTGGCCAGCGCGCCCACCGCCAGCGCCTCGGCGATGCCCGAGACACGTAGCTGCAGCCGAGAGGCGCCCAGGCACCGCAGCAGCGCCGTCTCGCGCACGCGGGCGGCGAACACCACCGCGAAGGTCGTCCCGATCACTAGCGCGGCCACGGCCACGGCCAGCACGGTGAACGCCAGCAGGGCGCGTGTGTAGACGTCGCGACCGCCCATGAACGACTCGGCGAGCGCGTCGGCCTCGGCGGCGCCGGTGGACACCTCCACCGCGGACGTGCCGGGCACGTCGGCCAGCCGCCGTTCGATCTCCGCGGCGAGTGCGGCGTCGGGCACGGTCCCGTCGGAGGCCACGCGCACGTCCCCGCCGGCGCCGTTCGGCGCCCACTGCTGCACCTGCTCGTCGGTCGCGTACAGCGGGAACGCCGACTTCATGTCGGGCTGCCCGGCCAGGTCGAACAGGCCCACCACCGTGACGGGGGCGGGGTCGCCGCCGCCGGTCGGCTGTACCTCGAACGTGGCGCCCACCGGCAGGTCCGCGTCCGCGCGGATCGCCACCTCGCCAGGAGTGGCGGGAAGCCGCCCGTCCGCCAGCGGCTGCCAGCGCAGGCCGTCGTCGGTGGCGAGCGTTGTCGTCGTCGTCATCTGTTGGGCGCGACCCTCCACCCGGACCCGCACGTAGGTCTGCGCGTCCACGGTCACCGCACGCACGCCCGGCGTGGCGGCGATGGCCTCCAGGCCGAGCCGCTGTGATTCGGCCGCCTCCTCCCGCGCGGCCTCGCTGCCGGCGGAGGTCCGGTCGCCGAGGTTCTGCACGAGCACCGCGGTGTTCTCATAGCGCATGCCGAAGGTGGCGTCGGCGCTCGCCGCCATCGTCCGCAGGACGCCCACGGAGGCGAGTACGAACGCCACGGCCACCGCGATCGCCAGCAGCGTCCCCAGGTAGCGGCCCGCGTGGACGCGCAGCTGACCGAGGACCAGGCGGGCGCTCACGCGGTGGCCGGCCGGCGACCGGCGATCGAGCGCATGGCCGCGTCCACGGCCTCGGCGGTGGGGGACGTCACCTCGTCGGCGATCCGGCCGTCGGCCAACACCAGCACCGTGTCGGTGTGGGCGGCCGCGTGCGCGTCGTGGGTGACCATGACGACCGTCTGCCCGGTCTCGCGCGCGCACGCGCCGAGGAGCCCGAGCACGGCCTCGCCGGACTCGGAGTCGAGGTTGCCGGTGGGCTCGTCGGCGAAGACCACGTCGGGGCGGGGCAGCAGGGCGCGCGCGATGGCCACCCGCTGCTGCTGACCGCCTGACAGCTCATGGGGTCGGCGCCTGAGGAGGTCCCCGATCCCCAGCTCGCCGACCAGGGTGTCCAGGCGCGCACGGTCGGGTCGGCGGAACGCCATCCGGACGGGCAGCACGATGTTCTCCCGCACGGACAGCGCGGGCACGAGGTTGAAGGACTGGAACACGAAGCCCACGCGGGTGCGTCGCAGTCGGGTGCGGCCGGCGTCGCGCAGGCGCGTGACCTCGGTGGACCCGATCGTCACGGTGCCGGCGTCGGGGGTGTCGAGGCCCGCGAGGCAGTGCATGAGGGTGGACTTCCCGCTGCCGGAGGGGCCCATCACCGCGGTCCAGCGGCCCTTGTCGAGGGCCACGTCGACCCCGTCCAGCGCCCGCACCGTCACCCGCCCGTGGGAGTAGGTCTTGCGCAGGCCCTTGGCCCGGATGGCGATCTCGGGGGGTGGGGTCACGTGGGTCCTTCCGTCGCGGCTGGCGTCCGAGAGGTGAGTGTAGGGATCGCCGCGGCGCGCTGAGAATGTCTGTGGCTCGTGTGACTGATGTGACGTACGATGCGTGTGTGACTGGGCCTGGCCCGGTCGTGCCCAGCTCCCGGACGACAAGGTGACCTCATGTTCCAGCGACGCTCGCACCGCACCGCCCCCCGTTCCCGCACGCTCGCCCTCGGTGGCGCCCTGGCCGCGCTCGCCGTGGTCGGTGGCGGCACGGTCGTGGCCGTGACCGACCCGACCGCCGTCGACGCCGGCGACATCCAGCTCGCGCAGAACGCCACCGATCAGGCCGCTGCGCAGGAGATGCCGCTCGGGACGCCCGTGAACCTCGACCTCGAGCCCGTCGTGGCTCGCGCGGCCGGCGGCGCCATCCCGGCCGGCACCACCATCCAGGTCACCGGCCTGCCCGACGGCCTCACCCAGGACGGCTGGGTCATCTCCGGCACGCCTACCCGCGCCGGGGAGTACGAGGTCCTCGTCACCGTGTCCAACGGGGCGCTGTCCCAGTCGCAGAAGGTCGCCATCACCGTCGTCGACGGCGCCGGGGCGGCCGGGCAGGCTGCAACCACCGACGGCGCCGGGGCGGACGCGGAGGGGGAGACGGGTCCCTCCACCACCGAGCCGTCCACCACCGCCGACGAGCCCACCACGGACGAGGCCACCACCGACGACGCCCAGCCCGATCCCACCCTCTCGGCGGCCCCCGGCGATCCGAGCCTGGCCGACAGTGCCCCCGGAACGGAGAACGAGGACGGCGACGACGGCGAGGCCGGCACCAGCCCGGACGTGTGCTCGGTCCTCGGGGACGGCGAGATGGACGGCGCCTCGCTGGCCCAGCTGCTGCCGCTGGTGACCGGCGACCAGGACGGTGCCTCGTCGGGCCTCGTCCTGATGCTGGTCAACGCGGTCGTGGGGCTGCTGCCGTCCGTCCTCGGCGACAGCGGGTCGCTCGAGGGGATCGGGTCGGTAGGGGAGATGCTCTGCACGATCTCGCCCGAACTGCTCGGCGGCCAGTCCGCCGGCGCCACCGGCGACGACGCCACCACCGGTGGGGCCGCGGCCACGACCGGCGCGGCCACGACCGGTGGGACGACGACCACCGCCGGGCAGGCGGCCGGTGCGACCGGCCTCGCCGCCGACCCCACCGCCCTGCTGGGGCTCCTCACCACGGGGGCGGGCAGCCTCGGACAGTGACGCCCGCCGCGCCCGGGGCGATCTCCACCCCGGGCGACGGTCTCCGCGTTACAGTTCTCCCGTCGACGTCCGGCGCCCTGGAGGGGGACGCGGGGGTTCGACCCCGTCCGCCGTCGTCGAAGAGGGTTCATCACACATGTTCACCCGCAAGGCCGTTACCGTCTCCGCCGCCGCGTTCGCGCTGGTCGCCCTCTCCGTCCCCGTCGTCAACGCGCAGGGTGACGGAGCGGCGCCCGACGGGGCGGGTGCGGGCAGCATCCCGCCCGGCAGCCTCAAGTCCGAAGGTCTCGATGCCGGGAGCCTGTCCGACGGCTCCGCCGACGTCGGGGGTGACGACGACGAGGGCGGCAACGGCGGGGAGGACGGCGACGCCCCGGGCGACGGGTCCGGCTCGCCGGACAGCGGCTCTCTGGGCAGCCTCGAGGGCGTCACCGGCGAGGACTCGAGCGTCGGTGATCTGACGCCGGAGTCGGACGCCGTCTGCGAATTGCCCGCGCTGGGCGGTTCGGTGGCCAAGTTCTATCCGCTGTTCGGGATCGACGGCGTGCCCACCGGGGTCCTCGACCTCATCACCACCGCCCTGGACTCCTTCCCCAACCTGCTCGACGTGGTCGCGGGCGAGGGCGGCGGAACGGCGTCGCTCGAGCAGACCGGATCACTCGCAGAGGGGCTGTGCGACACGTTCCTCGGAGGCGAGATGGTCCTGCCGCCGGTCACGGTGATCGTCGACGGCGCCGGTAACCCGATCAGCACCGTCACCGGCACCACCACTCCCAGCAGCTCCGCCGTCACCTCCACCCTGACGGCCGCCTCGGTGTCCGCCGGCGAGGACGCCGACGACGCGGGCGCCGAGGCCTCCGGCGCCGCCGCTGCGGCCGCGACCCCGGGCGAGCCCGCCGTCGCGCCGGTCCCGACCTCCGTGCCCGTTCCCTGATGGCCTGACACCCCGAGTTCGCCGCGGCGGCCCGATCCCGACACCGGGATCGGGCCGTTCGTCATTTGCGGTGTGGCGCCGGGGAGTACGGGCCGGATAAACGTCCGCCCATGGCCGGGCTGATACCCAGGGGGGTGTGTTACCGGTGTGGTTTGTGTGTTGTGAGTGACTTATGTGACAGCAGTAGACAGTTGGTGTGCATGTGGTTAGAGTGGCACGCGTAATGGTCTGCGCTCCCGTTCCGGGGAGTGAGCGATCTGAACCCCTCCGGAAGGAACCAGCCGATGCGTGCTCGCCTCGCCCGTCCTCGTCGTATCGTCCGGGGTCGCCTCGTCGCCCCCGTCGCAGCAGCTGCCGCGGTCGCTCTCGTGGGCGGAGTCGTCGTCGCCGCTCCCGACGCCCCGACCGTCCGCGGCGACGTCCAGACCGTCGCCGGCTCGTCGTCCTCGGCGTCCCCGCTGATCGTGAGCGGTTTCACCGCCGGTGGCGCGGAGTTCTCGTTCGATATCCAGGAGCTGGCCAGCGGCGTGTATGCCGGGATCGAGATCGAGAACGTCGTGGGGCTGCCCGAGGGGCTGACGTACGCCGACGGCGCGATCTCGGGTCAGGCGGCGGTCGGCGGCACGTACGAGCTCACCGTCATCGGCAAGGTCAACGGCGCCCCCGTCAGCATCCCCGCCACGCTTGTGGTCAACAACGCCGACGGCACTGCGCCCACCGGCGCCTCGGGTGGTTCGACGGCAGCGGTCGAGGGCAGCCTCGGTGGCGGTCAGGTGGAGGCCGGCGGTCAGGTCACCACGGGCTCCGACGGCACCGACGCGATCCTCGGGGCCGTCGCGGGCATCGTTTCCGCGCTCGGCGGCGACGCCGGCTCGGTCACCGAGCTCGCGACCGGCTCCACCGGTCAGGGCGGGGTCACCCCGGAGAACCCGGGCGCCCCCGAGGGGCCGACCGGCCCGCTGGGCAGCGCCGCGAACGGCGAGCTCGGCCTCGGCAGCCTGTCGAACGGCGCCCCCGAGACCCCGGGGACCGAGACGCCTGATGCGGAGACGCCCGCCCCCGGTTCGCTCGGCCTCCCGGGCTCCTCGGCCACCGCCGAGGGTGAGGCGACCGGCGGCATCGACACCTCCAGCCTGGGCCCGCTGGCCCCGCTCGGCTCGTTGATCGACGCCGGCACCGAGACCGGATCGACCGCCGACGGCGGCACCCAGCCCACCGGGTCCACGACGACCGGCGGTACTACCACCGGAGGCGAGCTGACCACGGCCGCCGAGCTGACCGGCGGCGGCGAGATCACCATCCCGGGCTCGTCCTTCCCCGCCGACACCGGCTCGCTCGGTGCCCTGGCCCCCGGTCTGGCGCTCACCGGCGCGGCCATGCTCGGCCTGGCGGGGCTGACCATGGCCCTCAACGGCGGGTCCTCCACCCCGGGCTCCACGGCGATCCTGCCGGCGCTGCCCGGGTCCACCACCACGGGCGCGACCACGAACGGCGGCTCGTCCGGCTCGACCGCCCCGACCGTGGCCGCCGGTGCTCCGCGCACCGTGCAGGCGCCCGGCCCGACGGTCGCGAACGGCCGCGGCTGACCCCGGAAACTCCCGGCGGTCGCGCAGGCCGCCGGTGACCACGTCCACCCCGGGGCCCTCTCACATCTTGAGATGGCCCCGGGGTGACGTGCTTTGGTGGGTTACCGTGGGTCAGCCGCGAGTCCGCGGCGGTGTCCACGAAAGGCCTGTATGCGTATCTCCCGTCCTGTCATCGCTTCCGCCGTCGCACTCGCCGCCATGGCCGCGGTCGGGGCCGCGTCAGGACAGGCGGAGGCACCCGACACCACGCCCGTCGTCGTCGAGGCCACCGACGTGGCGCCCGCCGCCCTCCCGTCGCTCACTCTGCGGGTGGGTGAGTACATGGAGCGCCGGGTCAGTGACTACGTCACCCCGCCGCCCGGCGCCTCGATCCAGTTCCAGGGACTACCGCCCGGGCTGACCTATGACCCGACCACCACCGCGATCAAGGGCACGCCCACCACCGCGGGCGTCTACAACCCCGTCGCGACCGCCTACATCTTCGGCGTCCCGGTTCGTACCGAGACCACGCAGGTGACCGTGACCGGAGGCAGGGGAGGCGGAGCCGCGCCGGCCCCTGCACCGGCGCCCGCCCCCCGTCCGGCACCCGCGCCCGCACCGGTCGCCCCGCCGGCGCCGGGCACGATCAACATCGCCGACATCGACGGGCTGCCCCTGCCCGAGCCCGTCAAGGACGCGCTCCGCGGTGCCGCCCTGGCGATCAACGACGGCATCCAGAACGCCTGGAACGCGGTCCCCGCCGGCTCGCTCGGCAAGTAGACCCTGCCGGGCCACGCACCGGCCCACGGACGACGGCGGCGGCCGGCCCCCGGTGAAGGGGATCGGCCGCCGTTGTTCGCGCGGGGCGCGTCTACAGCGACGCGATCACGAAGCCCGCGCTCACCAGGACACTCCACGCGAGCATCGCCATCCCGGCCGTCGCGAGTGCCGGGATGAGGTCGGCGCCCGTGGCCCGCGCCCGCACCGGGCCGTTGGCCTTCCACGCCACGGGCAGTGCGAGCAGCCCGAGCAGCGCCCACCAGGTCGCCGGGATCAGCGCGAGGGTCGCCAGCAGCGGGACCAGCAGCTCGAGCACGGCGTGCAGGCCGCGCGTCCGCGAATCACCCAGGCGCACGGCGAGCGTGATCTTGCCGGCCTCGGTGTCCGAGGGGATGTCCCGCAGGTTGTTGGTGAGGTTGACCGCGCACGAGAAGCTGCCCACCGCGACCGCGGCGACGACCGCGTACCAGGTCACCGACCCGAGCTGGGTGTACTGCGTTCCGATCACCGCGACCAGCCCGAAGAACACGAACACCGCGACCTCGCCGAGCCCGCGGTACCCGTACGGGGTCTTCCCGCCCGTGTAGAACCACGCGGCGAGGACGCACGCCACGCCCACCAGGATGAGCCACGGCTGCGAGGTCGCGCTGAGCACGAGCCCGGCCAGACCACCCAGGCCGAGGAAGCCGAATGCGGCCCGCTTGACCGTCGCGGGGCGGGCCGACCCGGAGCCCACCAGGCGCAGAGGACCGACGCGGTCGTCGTCGGTGCCGCGGACGCCGTCGGAGTAGTCGTTGGCGTAGTTGACGCCGATGATGAACGACCACGCCACCACCAGCGCGAGCAGCGCCTGCCACCACACGAACCCGCCCGCGAGCGCCGCGGCCGCCGAGCCGACGAGCACGGGCGCGAACGCGTTGGGCCAGGTCCGCGGGCGCGCGCCTTCCAGCCAGTGGGAGAACGTGGCGCCACCGGGCCCGGCGGCGGCGTCGGCGGCGGAGGGTGCGGGGTCGGTCTCGCGGCTCATTCCCCGATTGTCCCATCGACGAACCCGGCCGCGACGCCGCGCCGGTCGACCTTGCCGCCCGGCAGCACGGGCAGCGCGTCGAGCACCGCCACCCGCGCCGGGGCCGCGTGCTCGCCGAGGACTCCGGTGACGTGCCGACGCAGCTCGTCGGCCGTGGCGGTCGCGCGCAGGGTCACCGCCGCGACGGGCCGGGTCCCCAGCCGGGCGTCCGGGATCCCGACGACGACGACGTCGACGACCGCGGGATGCCTCCGCAGCGCGTCCTCCACGGTCTGCGGGAGGAGCGTCAGCCCGCCCACGCTCAACGCCTCGTCCAACCTGCCCAGGACCCGGAGCCTGCCGTCCGGGCCGATCTGCCCCGCGTCGTCAGTGCGGAACCACCCCGCCCTGGCGAACGCCGGATGATCAGGGGCGTTCCGGTATCCCTCGGCGAGCTGCGGGCCCGCCAGCCAGACGCGGCCCTCGTCGTCGTCGACCTCGACCCGTACCCCCGGCAGCGGTGCGCCGTCGTACACACACCCGCCCGCTGTCTCGCTCATCCCGTACGTCCGGATAACGCGGACGCCGGCGTCGGCGGCGCGCGCGAGGAGTTCCGGCGCGGCCGCCGCGCCCCCCAGCAGGACGGCGTCGAGCGCGGCGAGGGCCTCGACCGCCGCGGGGGAGCCCTCGTCGAGGACCTTGGCCAGCTGGCCCGGCACGAGCGAGGTGTACGCCCGGTCGGCAGCGCGCCCGGCCCCCGCGCTCGTCCCCGCCCGGCACGCGTCCACCGCGGCGGGCAGCGTCTCGGGATCGAACCCGCGCGTCACGTCCACGACCACCGGCTCGTGACCGGCGCGCAGGGACCGCAGGATCACCTGCAGCCCGGCGATGTGATGCGCGGGCAGCGCGAGCAGCCACCGGCCGGGCCCGCCGAGCACGGTGTCGGTCGCCGCGGCCGAGGCGGCCAGCGCCTCCGCCGAGAGCATGGCGCCCTTGGGCGTCCCCGTGGAGCCGGACGTGCTCACCACCAGGGCGACGCGGTCGTCGATCGGCTCGCCGGGGCGCTGACTGTCGGCGAGGATCCGGGTGCGCGGGGGGTCGTCTGCGGGCACCGGCAGCAGGGCGGGCCCGCGGTCGGCGAGCATCTCCTCCAGAGCGGGGAGGACCTCGGCGACCGCCGGGCCGCCGGGGACGGGCAGGGTGCGCAGCTCGCGGGAGGCGGGGGAGTCGGCCATGACCAGACGGTTCGCGCGCGTCAGTAGTAGTAGGGGTAGTCGTCCCAGTTGGGCTCGCGCTTCTCGAGGAACGCGTCGCGGCCCTCCACGGCCTCGTCGGTCATGTACGCCAGGCGCGTGGCCTCGCCGGCGAACACCTGCTGGCCCATGAGGCCGTCGTCGGTGAGGTTGAACGCGAACTTCAGCATCCGCTGCGCGGTCGGGGACTTGCCATTGATCTGCCGCGCCCACTCGATGGCGGTCGACTCCAACTCGGCGTGATCCACCACCCGGTTCACGGCACCCATCTGGAACATCTCCTCGGCGGTGTACGGCTGGCCGAGGAAGAAGATCTCGCGCGCGAACTTCTGGCCCACCTGCTTGGCCAGGTACGCGCTGCCGTAGCCGGCGTCGAACGAGCCCACGTCGGCGTCGGTCTGCTTGAACCGGGCGTGCTCCCGCGAGGCCAGCGTCAGGTCGCTCACCACGTGCAGCGAGTGCCCGCCGCCCGCGGCCCAGCCGTTGACCAGGCAGATCACGACCTTGGGCATGGTGCGGATGAGCCGCTGCACCTCGAGAATGTGCAGGCGCCCGCCCTCGGCCTTCACGCGCGCCTCGTCCACCTTGTCCGCCGTGGCGCCGGCGACGTCCGAGTCGTGCTCGGTGGAGTACTGGTAGCCGGAGCGGCCGCGGATGCGCTGGTCCCCACCGGAGCAGAACGCCCACCCGCCGTCCTTCGGGCTGGGCCCGTTGCCGGTGAACAGGACGGTGCCCACGTCGGGGGAGCGGCGCGCGTGGTCGAACACCCGGTACAGCTCGTCCACCGTGTGCGGGCGGAACGCGTTGCGCACCTCGGGCCGGTCGAACGCGATGCGCACGATCCCGTTGACACGGCCCTCGCCGACGTGCCGGTGGTACGTCAGGTCGGTGAGGTCGACGCCGCTGCGGAAGCCCTCGACCTCCCGCCACTGCGACGGATCGAAGGGGTTGGCGGTCTCGTCCTGCGCGGCGCTGCCGGAACGGGTGCTGCTCTGCTCGGTCATGGCTCCGACGTTAGCGTGGACCCATGACATCCGTACCGGGCCCCGAGTCGATCGACGATCTGCTCGCGCGCGTCCACGTGGTGGCCCTGCCGATGCGGGTGCGGTTCCGCGGCGTCACCGAGCGCGAGCTCGTGCTGATCGACGGGCCCGCCGGGTGGGGCGAGTTCGGGCCGTTCGGGGAGTACCACGATCGCGAGGCCGCCCACTGGCTCGCCTCGGCGATCGAGATGGCGTGGCAGGGCCCGCCGCCGCCCGTGCGTTCGCGGGTCGCGGTCAACGCCACGGTCCCGGCGGTGTCGGCCGGCGAGGTCGGCGCTATCCTCGACCGCTTCCCGGGGTGCATGACGGTCAAGGTCAAGGTGGCGGAGAAGGGGCAACAGCTGGTCGACGACGTCGCCCGCGTCGCCGCCGTCCTGCAGGCCCGGCCCGGCGCGCGGGTGCGGGTCGACGCCAACGGGGCGTGGTCGGTGGCGGAGGCCGCCCACGCCGTGCGGGTCCTCGACCAGGCGGTGCGTGCCGCCGACGTCTCCCGCACCGGTCCGGTGTCGTTGGACGGGCCGGGCCTGGAGTACGTCGAGCAACCGTGCGCGACCGTCGACGAGCTGGTGGAGCTGCGGGAGCGCCTCGCCGCCGACGGCGTGCACGTGGACGTGGCCGCCGACGAGTCCATCCGCCGCGCCGAGGACCCCCTACGCGTCGTTCGGGCCGGGGGCGCCGACCGGGCGGTGGTCAAGGTCGCGCCGCTCGGTGGCCCGCGGCGTCTGCTGGCCGTGGCCGCCGAGCTCGGGGTGCCGGTGACGGTGTCCAGTGCGCTCGACTCGGCGGTGGGGGTCGCCGCTGGCGTCGCGGCTGCTGCCGCCCTTCCGGGTGTCGGCGCGGGTGGCGGGCCCGGGGGCGACGACGACGAGATCCCCGCCGCAGGTCTGGGCACCGGCGGGTTCTTCGTCGAGGACGTCGTCGACCCGGGGGTCTTCGTCCTGGAGGACGGGCATCTCCCGGTCCGCCAGGTGGCCCCGGACCCGGCGCGGATGGAGAACCTGCGTATCGGCGGCGAGCGGCGCGACTGGTGGCTGGATCGCATCCGCCGCTGTTACGGACTTCTCTGAACCAGCCGTGCTGGGCAAACCCGTCCGCCGGCTTGTCGGCAGCAGCTCCGGGCCCGGCCTGCGCGCAGCCGCCCGCCGGCTTGTCGGCAGCGGCCCCGGGCCCGGTCCCCACACAGCCGCTCCTCGCCATGGCGTCTCGCGCGCACCGCGGGGTGTGCGAGACGCCATGCCCAGGAGCCGCTGCAGAAATCGCGTGCATCCGCGGGAGCGAGACGCCATCCCCGGGAGCGGCTGCGGGGCGCGGCCTGGGGCGAGACGCCATGCCCAGGAGCGGCTGCAGAAATCGCGTGCATCCGCGGGAGCGAGGCGCCATCGCCGGGAGCGGCTGTGGGAGTTGCTAACTCGGCTGTGGTGCGCGGCTTGGGGCGAGACGCCATGTCGGGGAGCGAGGCGCCATCCCCGGGAGCGGGATCACGCGACGCGGCCCGGACCCCGGCCGAGGGACTCCTGAATCCTCATCGCCTCGCGGATGACCGGCACGACCCGGCCGCACTGATAGTCCTCCCACTGCCACCGCCGGACGATGTTGCCCAGAGATTCGATGTCGTTCTGCCGTCTCTTCTCGTCGC
This sequence comes from Dietzia maris, assembly GCF_036287335.1. Classification (NCBI taxonomy): domain Bacteria; kingdom Bacillati; phylum Actinomycetota; class Actinomycetes; order Mycobacteriales; family Dietziaceae; genus Dietzia; species Dietzia maris. The sequence goes on along the minus strand of NZ_CP143053.1, from coordinate 2,659,035 downwards.
GGAGCTTCTTGCGGACGTCGACCTCGTCGTCGTCGATCCCGTACTTCCCCGTCCCGTCGGCCTCACCGACGAGCCCCCACTCCTCCCAGTACATGTCCACGAAGGCCGACGTCCCGTCCGAGAGGATGAACTCCCGTTGGAGCTCGGGCATCGGCAGACCGGCGCGACTGATCATCACCCTGCTGGCCGACTCGAGGACCGACTGGGCGCCCGCGTTCGCGAACGCCACCACGGCCCGGGCTCTGGCGATCCCCACCCGGCCGGCGGCGGCCTCGAGTTCGACCGCCAGATCGGTCGGGCTGCACAATTCGCGACGCAACGCCTCGTCCGCCGCACACACCGCGCCGGTGAAGGGACTCGTCCGCGCGACATCGACGATCGTCCGCGCCGGAGCGGTGACCGGGATGCCGTCCACCTCGACCACGGCGTCCGCGAGATCGAGATTGTGGCAGATCGTGCTCCTTCCGCGCCTGCTCCCGCTGCCGGGTCGATGCCTGGTGGTGGTGACCCGCCGGGTGTCCATCTCGTGGACGGGCAGACCGTGGAGGACGAGCGCCGAGGTATGCGACAGGGCGGTCCCGGGGCCGACGCTCTTCGCCGCGGCCCGCGATCTCATCTCGAGCATCGCCTCGGCCTTGTCGGGACCGGTGGGGAGTTCCGACGCGAGCGTGTAGATGCCGTGGCGGACGCGGTAGAGCTGACCGGTGCGTTCCGCGTGCTCGCGCGCTCGGCGACTATAGCCACGGGCGAGGAGCTCGGCCGCGGTGATGACGACTGGACGGGACTGATCAGTGCTCATGGGCAGGCAGTATTGCCGTGACGGGCCGGCCGTTCCCGTCGCGGAGGCCGGTTCTGCGCCCGGCCTGTGGAGAGGGGCGGGGCTGTGAGTTTCCGGCGGCTGCTGGGCCGCGGTTGTTCATGGCAGTAGCTGGAAGCGGAGCCGTTGTCAGGCGCTGGCAGCTGCCGCTGATCCAGCCGGAGCACCAGCCGCCCGCCGCCATGGCGTCTCGCGCGCACCGCGGGGAGGGCGAGACGCCATTGCCGGGAGCGGCTGCCCCGTGGGCCGCGGCTGCCGGCGGGGCTGGATAGGAACGGGAGCTCCGGACCTACTTCCGCGGCCGCGGCAGCTCTCGCGTGCCTGGGGCGTAGCCCCACTGGTGGCGGCCGAGCCGGGAGGGCGGCAGAAGGATGTCGAAGTCGGGGAGTCCGTCGTCGGCCATGATCTCCTCGTCGGCTGTCACGCTCACCACGCGACCGAGCAGCATCGCGCTGGTGCCCAGGTCGATCACGTCGTGACGCACGCACTCGAACGCGATCGGGGCCTCCGCGACCCGCGGCGGGGAGACGATGTCCGACGGATCGGCGGTCAGCCCCTGCATCTCGAACTCGTCGACCTCCGGCCCGACGGGTGCCGACGTGGCGTTCATCGTCTCCATGAGCGACTCGGTGCCGATGTTCACCACGAACTCGCCGGTCTCCATCACGTTGCGGTACGTGTCTTTGCGGCCGATAGATGTCACGGACAGGATCGCCGGATCCGCGCACGCGACGGTGAAGAACGAGTACGGCGCCAGGTTGAGCACTCCGTCAGCCGAGACGGTCGACACCCACGCGATCGGCCGCGGCGCGATCGAGGCGGTGAGCAGTGCGTAGAAGCCCTTGGCGGGTGGGTCGTCCGGCGCGTGCACGATGCGCATCCGCCCATTGTGCCGCCGGGTGCGGCCATTGCGCGGCGGCGGATGTCATCACTGTTCTAGCGTGAGCCGCGAGGCGCCCCGCGCTCGAGGAGGCGGGCACCCGGCGAGCGGGAGGAACGGAGCCATGGCGGCGACGGACGGTGCAACGGGCAGCGTGGCGGGCAGTGCGACAGGGGGAAAGACGGACGGGGTGCGGATCCCGCTGCGGGACCAGCTCTGGCTGCTGATGGACCGACCGGACAACCTCATGTACATCAACTCGCTGATGTGGTTCTCCCGCGTGCCGGACTGGGACGCCGTCACAGAGGCGATCCGCACCCGCATGGTCGAGCCGTACCCGGTGTTCCGTCGGGTGGCCAAGCGCAGGGGTCGTCGGTGGTACTGGGTCGACGACCCCGACTTCGATTTGTCGAACCACCTGGTCCACCGGCGTCTGCCCGAACCCGGCGGACGCGCGGAGGCCGAGGCGCACGTCGCCGAGCAGATGGGCGTGCCGCTCCCCGGCGGCAGTCCGCTGTGGCGGGTCGAGTTCATCGAGGGGTACCACCCGGACGGCGCGGAGGATGACGGCGCGGAGGACGAGGGCGCGGCCGAGGAGGGCGCGCTCATCCTGTTCCGCGTCCAGCACGGGGTGGTCGACGGGGTCCGGCTCACGCAGCTGGTCCTGGACCTGTGCGATCACGAGGACGACACCCCGCCGCCCTCGGTCGGCCGCGACCTGTCGCCCCGGACGAAGGGTGTGCTCGGCGCGATGAGCGCGGTCGGAGGGGTCGGCGCCGACGTGGCCAAGGACTCGTTCGGCATCGCCCGCGGGGTGACCGGTGCAGTCCTGGGGCTCCCGGAGACGCTCGGCCGGCTGACCCGCGACGTGCTGGCTCCGGGTCGCCGACTCTCGCGCGTGCCCACGCGCGCCGTGGAATCCCTGACCGACGCCATCGGTCCGACCAATCGCATGGCCAACACCTACCGCTCGGTGTTCCGGCTGCTGTTCGAGCCGCGGTCCGCCGACCTTCCGTGGAGCGGCAAGGTGCACCGCGAGAAGAAGGTGGCGTGGGTCTCCGGTCTGGACCTCGCGGCGATCAAGGAGGTGGCGAAGTCGCACGACAGCACCGTCACCCCGGTGATGATCGCCGCCGTGTCCAAGGCGTTGACCGGGTATCTCGACGCCCATGGAGACCGCCGTGTCTCGGATATCAACCTCATGGTCCCGGTGTCGGTGGGCTCGGGCGACGACGAGGCGGGAGAGCTGGGCAATCACATCACGCTGGTGCTCATGCGGTTGCCGCTGGGGATCGACGACCCGGAGGAGCTGCTCGGCGCGATCACCACCTCGATGACGCGCGTGCGGTACTCGCTCGAGCCGCACGTGACGTTCGCGACGATCCTCACCGTGGCCGCGGCGCCCGGACCGGTGGCACGGGCGGTGATCGACCTGTTCGCCAACAAGACCGTCGGTCAGCTCACCTCGGTGCCGGGTCCGGTCGGCCCGGTCTCGTTGGGCGGGTCGACCGTCGACGGCATGCTCGGGTGGGTGCCGATGAGCGGCGACCAGGCGCTGGGGATCTGCATCTTCAGCTATGACGGCACGGTGACGGTCGGGATCGCCACCGACGCCGAGCTCATCCCCGAACCGGGCGAGGTCGCCGGCCGGATCGAGGAGCAGTTCGCGGAGCTCGCGGGCGGTGCCGGGGAGACTCCGCCCGCGTAGACGGCCGCCGCGGAGCCCCTGGCGGCCACCGCGCCGCCCCCGTCACCACTGCGGCGCGGGCACCTCGGGATGGGCGGCGAACCACTGCCCGATGTAGGACATGTCGATCTGCTGGTCCTCGGCGATCAGCTCGTACATCGTCCGGCCGTCGATCGCCTCTCGCAGGATGTCGGCGTGACCGGAGTGTCGCGCGATCTCGTTGAGCGCGTGGAGGGCGGCCCAGCGCCCGTTGAAGGCGGGCAGCCCCGGCGGGAACCACGGCATCTCCTCGGGCACGGGAACGGGCGCGTCGAGGTCGGCCGCGCGCAGGTGGGCGAGTCCGGCCGCGCACCGCCGGTCGTACTCGGCGAGGATCTCCTCGGCGGTGGCATCGGGGTCGACCCGGTTCACCGCCTCGGCCCAGGCGAACTGCTCGGGCAGGGACCGACCGGTCTCGGGCGCGTTCGGCGCGGCGGCCGCGCGGCCGAGCCAGCCCTCCGCGACCTCGCCGATGTGCAGGATCAGCCATCCGAGCGTCAGTTCGCTGGAGGGCAGCGGTCGTGCGTGCAGTTGGTCGGCGTCCAGGCCGTGGACGATCGACCGGGCGTTGACCAACGCGACGTCGATCCACTCGAGCAGGTTCTCGCGCTCGGTGGGGCAGGTGGCGGGGAACAGTGGCATGACGACTCCTCGGTGTGTGTGGCGGGCGGCGCGTTCGAACGGATCAGTGGGTGTGCGCGTACACGTCGCGCAGGAGGCACATCTCGGCGCCGTGGTGGATGACCTCGCGGTTGATGTGCAGGACCAGGGCGGCCATGGGGTACTCGGCCCACGGGCCCTCCGCCTCACCGATCGGCCGGGCGAGCGCCTCGGCGTCGAGCCCTCGCACGCCGTTCATCCAGGCGGCGTAGGTGAGGTCGAGCTGGGCCAGACCGCCGGCGGCGTCGCCGGCGTAGGTGTGGGTCATGTAGTCGTGCGGGGGGCCGCCGAAGTGGGAGTGCCACCGGGCGCCCAACACGCCGACGACGAGGTGGCCGATCCGCCACGCGATGGTCGTCAGCGGCGCGGGCACGGGTTCGGGGAACTCGAAGTCGATGGTGTGATCGCCTGCTCCGCCCTGCATCGGTGCCCGGCTGGTGCCCCGCGGACGCACGTCCCAGGTCCGCTCGTCGGGCGCGGGCGAGAAGTGGTACTCGTCGTCGGTCATCCCCTCGAGGCGCGGGCGGAGCTGGGTGGTCCAGTGTCGGTCCATCTGGTCGACGAGCTGGTCGGTCCAGTCGAGGGTGTGGGTGGCGGTCATGGCTTTCTCCTTGCGAGGTCGGCTGCGGACAGCGTCGCACCCCATCCGGACAGTTCCGGTCCGCTGGCCGTGGAACACTTCCGTCATGACGGATGACCCGGCGACGAACGGGGGCTCGCGATGAGCGAGGACCGGATGCCCACCACCCAGCGCGTGTTGTGTCTGCTGGACCTGCTGCAGCGTCGGTCGGTGTGGACGGGCGAGGAGTTGGCGGCGGAGCTGGGCGTGACGACCCGCTCGGTCCGCAGGGACGTGGACCGCCTGCGGGACCTGGGCTATCCGGTGGAGTCCGAGCGCGGTGCGGGCGGCGGCTACCGGCTGGGATCGGGTCGTCGCCTGCCGCCGCTGCTGCTCGACGACAGGGAGGCGGTGGCCGTCGCGATCGCCCTGCGTCTGGCGGCCGGCGGCGCGGTGGCGGGGGTCGGGGAGCACGCCCTGCGCGCGCTGACCAAGCTGGACCAGGTGATGCCCGGCCGCCTGCGGGAGCGGGTCGCCGACGTCACCGAGTCGATGGTCGCGGTCGCCGGCGCGGACACCCCGGTGGAGCCGGGTCTGCTGCTCGACCTGGGCCACGCGGTGCGGGGCACGGAGCAGGTGCGGCTCGACTACCGCGACCGCGCGGGGCGGGAGACCGAGCGGCGGGTGGAGCCGTACCGGATCGTCGTGCTGGGCCGGCGCTGGTACCTGCTGTGCTTTGATCTCGAGCGCGCGGACTGGCGCACGTTCCGGCTGGACCGGATCCGCGCGGTGCACCGCAGCCGGTGGCGCTTCACGCCGCGCGCCGACGTGCCGGACCCGGCGGCGCACGTCCAACACGCGGTCACCGCGGCGCCCTACTCGCACGTGGCGCGGGTGACGGTGTTCGCGCCCTCGGAGGAGGTGGTCGAGCTGTTCCCGCCCATGTACGCCACGGTCACCGAGCTGCGCCCCGCGGAGCACCCGGACGGCCCGGCGTGTCGGCTGGAGGCCGGGGCGGCCGACCTCGACGTGCTGGCGTGGTACCTCGCCAGGCTGCCGGGTGAGTTCGTCGTGGAGTCGCCGGAGGCGTTGCGCGAGACGCTGGCGGCGATGGGTGGGCGGCTCACGGATGCGGCGGGGCGGTCGACCTCGCCCGACTAGGCTGGGGGCGATGACTGCCACGCCGAGCAACCCCAGTACCGCGCAGGCCCGTGTCCTGGTGGACGAGATGGTCCGCCACGGGATCACCGACGCGGTCCTGTGCCCGGGTTCGCGCAGTGCCCCGCTCGCCCTCGCGCTGGCCGCGGCGGAGCGGGCCGGTCGGATCGCGTTGCACGTGCGGATCGACGAGCGCGGTGCCGGGTTCACGGCGCTCGGACTCGCGCTGGGCTCGAAGCGGCCGGTCCCCGTCGTCGTCACCTCGGGCACCGCGGTCGCCAACCTCCATCCGGCGATGGTCGAGGCGGCCCATTCCGGCGTGCCGGTGCTGGCGCTCACGGCCAACCGTCCGCCGGAACTGCGGGGGACCGGCGCCAACCAGACCATCGACCAGGTGGGCCTGTTCGGTCCGCACGCGCGCGCGGTGATCGAGCTCGGCGCGGCCGGCGACCCCGTCACCGAGCACCGCCACTGGCGCTCCGCGATCGGCCGCGCGATCCTCACGGCCACCGCGGCCGCGGACCCGGGCCCGGTGCAGGTGGACATCGCGTTCCGCGAGCCGCTGGTGCCGGGCGAGGGCGACGAGGAGTTCGTCCTCGGTGGCGGCCCAGGGGGGTACGACGACGAGGTGGACCCCGGCGACGGCTCCCGCGGTCTGCCGGAGGGGCGCCCGGGCGGTCGTCCGTGGGTGCAGCGGGCGGGCGCGGGGGTCGATTCCGCTCCCGCCGCCTCGGCGGTGGCGGTGGACCTCACGCGGCCCACGTTGGTCGTCTCGGGGGTGGGGGCGGCTCCGGTCTCCGGGCTGGTGGGCGTCCCGACGGTCGCCGAGCCCGGGGCGCCGGTCCCGCTGCATCCGGTGCACCCGCTGGCGATATCGTCGCTGCGGCCCGAGCAGGTGGTGGTCACCGGCCGGCCGACGCTGCACCGCTCCGTGACGCGGTTGCTGGCCGACCCGGAGGTCGACCTGGTGATCCTCGACGCGGGCCCGCGCTCGCCCAATCCCACGGGCAGCGCCGCCGAGCTCGCCGACTCCGTGCTCACCGGCTGGGGGGTCGAGCGGTCGTGGACCGAGACCACCGCCCGTGCCGACGCCCACGCCCGCGCGGCCGTCGACCGGCTGCTCGACGAGCACCTGGACGCGGGCGCCCCGACGGGCCTACACGTGGCCCGCGCCGTGGCCCGCGGCGTGCGGGCCGGGGACAACCTCGTGGTGGGCGCCTCCAACGCCGTGCGGGACCTGTCCTTCGTGGGGCCGATCGACCCCGACGTGTCCGTGTACGCCAACCGCGGCGCCTCGGGGATCGACGGGACGGTGTCCACGGCGATCGGTGTCGCGCTGTCGGCGCCCGGTCGCACCGTGGCGCTGCTGGGTGACCTCACGTTCCTGCACGACATCTCGGGGCTGCTGCTCGGTCCCCGTGAGCGCCACCCGTCGGATCTGCTCATCGTGGTGGCCGACGACGACGGTGGCGGCATCTTCTCCCTGCTCGAGCAGGGCGATCCGCGGCTGGCCGCCGACTTCGAGCGGGTCTTCGGCACCCCGCACGGCGCGAACCTCGGTGCGATCTGCGCGGGCGCCGGGGTGCCGTTCACCGACACCGATCCCGCCGGGCTCGAGGCGATCCTCGCGCAGCCGTCGGTGCCGGTCGCGCACCACGACATCGTCCCCGAGGGCCTGCGCGTGGTGCGGGTGGGCACCGACCGGCAGGGCCTGCGTGAGCTGCACGCGGCCCTGCGCTCGGAGGCCGTCGAGCCCGGGGCCTCGGCGCCCGGTACCACCGCACCCGGCGGCGCGGGGTCCGGCGCGACCGGGCCCGGGGCCTCGGACCCCGAATGACCACGGGCACCGTCTCCGCGCGTCGGGCCCGTCGCGCGGTGTACGCCCGGCAGGGCGTGCGGGTGGTGGCGGCGGCCGCGGCGGCGTTCTCCGTGCTCACGGCCGTCCTCATCCTGCTGGCGTGCTTCGTCAACGACCAGCGCATCGACCGGGACATGGGCAGCGCCACGGCCACCGTCACCGAGGTCACCGACCGGCGGGCCGCGGTGGAGTTCGACGCCGGCGGCGGCCGGACGGTGCGCCCGGTGACCGGCGTCTTCTACCCGACGGGCCTGGTGGAGGGGCAGCGCGTGCAGGTGGAGTTCCGCCGCGCCAACCCCGACCTCGTCCGGGTCTCCGGCCGCAGCTGGACCGTCGCCGTGGTGCCCGCCCTGTCGGTCCCGGCGGTGGTCGTGCCGCTGGCCGCGCTCGCCTACGCCGCCGCGTCACCGGGGGTTCACCGGGCGATTCCACGAATTCCCCGCACCGACCCGCGCTGATCACCGGCCCGTGGCCGGGCCGGGCGACAGTGAGGGCGTGCGCGTAGCCATCGTCACCGAATCGTTCCTGCCGAACGTCAACGGCGTCACCAACTCCGTCCTGCGCGTGCTGGAGTACGCGCGCCGACACGGCCACGACTGCCTCGTCGTCGCCCCCTCCGACCAGGTCGGCTTCTGGCAGGGCGCGGCCGGTGCCGTGCAGGCGCACCCGCTCGTCAGCGCCGTCTCGCCCTACCTCGGCCGGCCGGCGTCCGACGGGCCCGACCCCGACCACCACCTCGGTTACCCCGTCCACCGGGTCACGGCCGTGCGGGTGCCGGCGGTGTCCTCGCTGCCGGTCGGGGCGCCCAGCCCCAGCGTGTACAACGCCCTGCGCGACTTCGCACCCGACGTGGTGCACCTGGCGTCCCCGTTCGTGCTCGGCGCCGCCGGTGCCGCCGCGGCCCGCGCCCTGGGCGTGCCCTCGGTGGCGGTGTACCAGACCGACGTGGCCGGCTTCGCCGACGCCTACGGGATCGGCGTCCTCGCCGACGCCGCGTGGGCCTGGACCCGGGCGATCCACGCGACCTGCGACCGCACCCTCGCCCCGTCGACCGCGGCGATGGAGGACCTGGCCGCCCACGGCGTCCCACGCCTGTACCGGTGGGGGCGGGGCGTCGACGCCGAGCGGTTCTCGCCCACCCGGCGCAGCGCGGCCCTGCACCGGCTGTGGTCCCCGGACGGGCGGCCCGTCGTCGGATTCGTCGGCAGGCTCGCGCCGGAGAAGCGCGTCGAGCGCCTCCGGCCACTGGCCGACGGTTCCGGCCCGGGCGGCGACGTCCGACTCGTCGTCGTCGGCGACGGACCCGACCGCCCCGTACTCCAGGCCGCCATGCCCCACGCGGTCTTCACCGGCGAGCTCCACGGCGAGGCCCTCGCGCGTGCCTACGCCACGCTCGACGTGTTCTGCCACCCCGGCGAGTTCGAGACGTTCTGCCAGTCCATCCAGGAGGCCCACGCCTCGGGCGTGCCGGTGATCGGCCCGGACGCCGGCGGCCCGCGCGATCTCGTGCAGGCCGGCGTCAACGGCGTCCTGCTCGACCCGGGCCGGTACGCCGCCGAGGTCTCCGCGGCCCTCGACGCCGTGCTCGCCGACCGCGATCGGCTGGCCGCCGCCGCCCGCGCCACCGTCGCGGGGCGCACCTGGGACGCCGTCTGCGGACAGCTGTTCGACCACTACGCCGCCGCCGGCGCCCGCTCGTCCACGGGCCGCGTCGGCTCCTCCGCGGGCCGGGTCCGCGTGGGCCTCGGCCGGGCCGGGTAGCGTCGGGGGCGTGTCCCGCGCCAATCTCGACAAGCAGCCCCGCGACGTCGCGTCGATGTTCGACGGCGTCGCGAAGCGCTACGACCTGACCAACACGATCCTGTCCGGAGGCATGGACCACGTGTGGCGGCGCCGGGCCCGGTCGCTGCTCGCGCCGCGGCCGGGGGAGCGGATCCTCGACCTGGCCGCCGGCACCGCCGTGTCGACCGTCGAGTTGGCCAAGTCCGGCGCGTGGTGCGTGGCCGCGGACTTCTCGCTCGGCATGCTGCGCGCGGGCGCGGGTCGTGACGTGCCCAAGGTCGCGGGCGACGCGATGAAGCTGCCGTTCGCCGACGCCTCCTTCGACGCCGCGACCATCAGCTTCGGCCTGCGCAACGTCCAGGACACCGCCGCCGGTCTGCGGGAGATGGCGCGCGTGGTCAAGCCGGGTGGGCGGCTGGCGGTGGTGGAGTTCTCCACGCCAGTCTTCCCGCCGTTCCGTGCGCTCTACATGAACTACCTCATGCGGGCGCTGCCCAAGATCGCGACGAGCGTGTCCTCCAACCCGGACGCGTACGTCTACCTGGCCGAGTCCATCCGCGACTGGCCGGACCAGCAGGCACTGCTCGAGATGGTTGAGGCCAGCGGCTGGGAGCGCTGCAGCGTCACTAACCTCACCGGCGGCATCGCCGCGATCCATCTGGCCCGCCGCCCCGCCTGACGCCGTCCGCGCCCTCGGTCCGCCGGCGGAGGCCGTCCGCCCGGGGTGCGGCGCGCTGTCAGTCGGCGAAGAGCGGGCGCCGGTCGAGCCTGCGGGCCACCGACCCGGCCGCCCGCCACGCCCGCGCCACCACGTCGCGGTCAGAGTCCGCCACCGTGTTGGACATGCAGCGCACCGCCGCAGTCATCAACGTCTGCGAGCGCATCCCCACCGGGCCGGCCATCGGCAGGAACCGCGGGTAGGTGAGCAACCGGGCGGCGTCCCGGGCGATCGCGAACGCCTCGCCGTACGTCCGCCGCAGCACCTCCGGCCACGCGTGCGTGAGCGGCTCGGTGCGGGCATCGACGCCGCCCGAGCCCGTGCCGTGGCCGGCGAGGATCAGCTCGGCGAGCAATCTTCCGCCCTCGAGTGCGTAGTCGATGCCCTCGCCGTTGAGCGGGTTCACGCACGCCGCCGCATCACCCACCGCCGCCCAGTTGCGACCCGCCACCCCCGACACCGCGCCGCCCATCGGCAGTAGCGCCGACGTCACCGCCCGCGGCTCACTCTCCAACGCCCAGTCGTCGCGAACGCTACGGGCGTAGTGCCGCAGCAGCTCCTTGACGGCCACGTTCGCCGGGCGCGCCGACGTCGCCAGCGCCCCCACCCCGAGGTTGACCTCGCCGTCGCCGAGCGGGAACACCCACCCGTAGCCGGGCTGGATGGCACCCGCCTCGTCGCGCAGCTCGAGATCGGACCCGATCCACGGATGGTCGTGCCGAGCGGATCCGACATACGACCGCGCCGCCACGGCGTAGACCGTGTCGCGATGCCAGGTGCGACCCAGCAGACGACCCACCGGCGACCTCACGCCATCGGCCACCACCAATGTCCGGCACTCCACGCGATCGTCCCCGGCCAGGACGGCGGCCACCTCGTCGTCGTCGCCCCTCTCCACGCCCGTCACCCGAACGCCGTCGTGCACCACCGCGCCGGCCTCGACCGCCGCCTGCCGCAGCCGGTCGTCGAACACCGTCCGCCGCACCGCCGACCCCGTGCCGCCGTGCTCGCCCGCCGGCCACGGCACCCGCCGCTCGTGGCCGAAGCCCCGCAGTTCGAGGCCGCGGATGGTGATCCGGTCCCGCGCCCAGCCGCCCAGGCCCAGCCGGTCCACCTCGAGCATCGCCCGCGGCGTCAGGCCGTCCCCACACGTCTTGTCGCGCGGGAACTCCGCGGCGTCGAGCACCGTCACCTCGCGACCCGCCCGCGCCAACCACGTCACGGTCGCCGCCCCCGCCGGGCCACAGCCCACCACGAGGACATCGGTCGAAGAGGGAAGACGCCGCCGGGACTCCATACGCACCATGGTGGCAGGTCGGCGGGCGCGACGGTCGCCGGCACCTCGGGCGGGGTGGGGTGCCGCAGCCGCCGGGCCGGGACCGTAGTCTGTCGGGAAGGGCCGGTCGATGCCGACCCGCACCAGGCGACGAGGACGAGTGGGGATGTCGAGCGATTCAGTGACGACCGGCACCGCGGACACGGCGACGGACCACGTGGTGGCCGGCGTGGACGTCGGTGACGCAGACCTCGCCGCCGCCCTGCGAGGGCGACTCGACGAGGTTGAGAAACTGCTGGTCAGCCGGCTCGAGAGCGGCGAGGACTTCCTCTCCGAGGTCGCCCTTCACCTCGTCACCGCCGGCGGCAAGCGCTTCCGGCCGATCGTGACCCTCCTCGCCGGCGAGATCGGGCCCGAGCCCGACCACGAGCGCCTGGTCAAGGCCGCCGTCGTCTGCGAGATGATCCACCTCGCCACCCTGTACCACGACGACGTCATGGACGAGGCCAGCATGCGCCGCGGCGTCGAGTCCGCCAACAGCAGGTGGGACAACTCCACCGCGATCCTCGCCGGCGATTTCCTCTTCGCCCACTCGTCCATGCTGCTGGCAGACCTCGGTCCCGCCGCCGTCCAGCTCATCGCCCAGACCTTCGCCGAACTGGTCACCGGGCAGATGCGCGAGACCGTCGGGCCCGGCGTCGGCGGCCGCGACGAGGACGCAGCCCAGCACTACCTGCGCGTCATCTGGGAGAAGACCGGGTCGCTCATCGCCGCCGCCGCCCAGTTCGGAGGCGAGTACTCCGGCGCGACCGGCGAGCAGATCGCGCGGCTGCGCAGGTTCGGCGACGCGGTGGGGATCGCGTTCCAGATCGCCGACGACATCATCGACATCGCCTCCCCGTCCGCCGAGTCCGGCAAGACCCCCGGCACCGACCTGCGCGAGGGCGTGCACACCCTGCCGATGATCTACGCGATGGAGGCCGGCTCGCCCGACAGTCCGCGACTGCGCGACCTGCTGGCCCAGCCGCTCACCGACGACGCCGAGGTCGCGGAGGCGTTGGAGTTGCTCCGTGTCTCCGACGGCATGCGACGCGCGCGGGCGACGCTGGAGAAGTACGTCGACGACGCCATGGCCGAGCTCGACGCCCTGCCCGCCGGCCCCGCCAACGAGGCGCTGCGCCGACTGGTGCGCTTCACGGTCGACCGCGTCGGCTGAGCTGCCGCGGCGGCTGAGAGACCGCGGCCGGCGCTGACCGGGCGTGTGCGTGCGGCGGTCCGCGTGCGGCGGTCCGCGTGCGCGGCCGGTGCAGCGCAGCCGCTCCCGGGCCTGGCGTCTCGCTCCCGGCGATGCACGGCCCGTGGACAGCCGCGCGTCACGATGGCGTCTGGCCTGCCCGCCGGTGCGCGCGAGACGCCATCGCGAGGGGCGGCTGTCGGGCGGGATGTGCGGGATGAGCGAAGCGCGCCGGATTCGCCTCTGAGCGGTCCAGCGGGCAGTTCCGTGGCGGGGGTTGTGGCACGCGACGGCCCGAGAGGGCGTTACTACTCGATACGGTCGTAACCACTGCGATTTTAGGTCGTAGCCATCTCGCTCCGAAGGCCGATTCAGCACGATGACTACCACCAATTCCTGGATGGTGACGACCACACTGCAAGGGCGGGCGAACAGGCGCTGTCGCGGGCCGGTGGTGCGGCGGCGGGGCTGCGGCGCGGCGGGCCGGGTCAGCCGCGCGGGTAGAGCACCACCTGGGTGGCCTTGACGACCAGCGTGACGGGCACGCCCGGCCCGAGCGCGAGTTCGGCGGCCGATCGCGTCGTGATCTCCGCGTCGACCCGCTGGCCGTCCCGGAGTTCCGCGGTCACGCGCGTCAGCGCCCCGGCCGGAGCCAACGACACGACGCGGGCAGGCCACGCGTTCCGCGGGCTCGCGGCAGGCGAACGCGCGGACGCAGGGCTGGCTGGGCCGAGGAGACCGGCGGGAGCGGCAGGGCCGGCCGGGCCCGGATCCGAGACTGACGGGGTGTCGGCGGGGGCGGCGTGCACGGCCACCGCCCGCGGATCGACCGTCGCCACCGCCCGCACCCCGCTCCGCCAGCCGGTGGCGGCATTCGCGCGGATCCCGGCCACGGCGTCGCCTCCGGGGGTGCGTACCTCGTCGTCGTCGACGATCCCCTCCACCAGTGAGACGCCGGCCAGTCGCGCGGCGAAGTCCGACGCCGGGCGCGACAGGACCTCCTCGACCGTGCCCGACTGGGTGGCGCGGCCGGAGAGGACGACGACGACATCGTCGGCCAGCGCCCACAGGTCGAGCGGATCGTGGGTCACCATGACCACGGCCCGGCCGGTGAGCCGATCGGCGAGGAGGCGCCGGATCTCCGGGGCGACCTCCACGTCCAGTGCGGCCAGCGGCTCGTCGAGCAGCACGAGTTCCGGGTCGACGGCCAGCGCGCGCGCGAGCGCCACTCGCTGGGCCTGCCCTCCGGACAGTTCGTGCGGGCGGCGGCCGGCGAGGTCCGCGCAGCCCACGGCCTCGAGCTCGGTGCGGGCGCGGGCGAGGGCGTCGCGCCTGCGGACGCCGCGGGCGCGGGGGCCGTACGCCACGTTGTCGAGAGCGGTGAGGTGCGGCAGCAGGCCGGGACGCTGCTCGAGCGCGACGACGCGGCGACGGTGCGCCGGCACATGGGTGCGGGGCGAGCTGACGACGCGGCCGTCGAGGCGGACCTCGCCCGAGTCGGGGCGCAGGTGCCCGGCGAGCAGGGACAGCGCCGTGGACTTGCCCGCGCCGTTGGGTCCGACGATCGCCAGGCGGCGGCCGGCGGGGACGGTGAGTCGGAGGTCGACGTCGCGGGCGGTGACCCGGCAGGCGAGCTCGGCGGCAGGCGCGGCGGCAGCCGCGGCGGGGGACGGGTCAGTCACGGCCCGACACCGCCCGGCGGGCGACCAGCGCCGAGAGCACCATGAGCACCGCCGCCACCGCGATGAGGACGACGGCCAGGGCGAGGGCGGTCTCGGTGTCGGTCTCGCGGCTGAGATAGATCTCCAGCGGCAGGGTCCGGGTGGTGCCCTGCAGGGAGCCGGCGAAGGTCAGGGTCGCGCCGAACTCGCCGAGCGCGCGGGCGAACGACATCGTCGCCCCGGCGACCAGGGCGGGCAGGACGAGCGGCAACGTCACGGTCGCCAGGACGCGGGACGGGGAGGCGCCCAGCGAGGCGGCCGTGCGCTCGAGCCGCGCGTCCACCGACCGCAGCGCGCCCTCCAGCGCCACCACGAGGAACGGCATCGCCACGAAGGTCTGCGCGATCACCACGGCCGCGGTCGTGAACCCGACCTCGACCCCCAGCACTGACAGATGCCGGCCCACCACGCCCGTGCGGCCGAACGTGATGAGCAGCGCCAGGCCCGCCACGACCGGGGGCAGCACCATCGGCAGCGCCGTCACGGTCCGGGCCACGGCCGCCAGCGGCCCACCACTTCGGGACAGCAGCACGGCCAGCGGGGTCCCCAGCAGGACGCACAGCACGGTGGAGAGCGCACACGTGCGCAGGCTGAGCCACACGGCGTCGCGGGCGGCCTCGGAGGTCAACAATTCGGGGACCCGGGTCCACGGCACGCGCACCGCCATCCCGGCCAGCGGCAGGGCCGCCACCAGCACGGCCACCGCGGCGGCGACGAGCAGCCACCGGGGAAGCGGCGGCCGGGTCACGGCGGGCCGAACCCGTGCTCGGCCAGCACCGCACGCCCGGCGGGACCCGTGACGGCGTCGACGAACCGGCGGGCGGGCCCGGAGTCCGCAGCGCGGTCGACGACGGCGATCGGATACACGTTGGGCACGGTGTCGGCCCCGGCGATCGGGACCTGCTCGACCCGGTCGGCGGCCGCGAGCGCGTCGGTGACGTAGACGATCCCGGCGTCGGCCTCCCCCGAGGCGACCTTGCCGCGCACGTCGGTGACCGCGGACTCCTCACTCACGGGACGCAACTCGACCCCGGCCGCCTCGGCGAGCTCCCGCGTCGCGGACCCGCACGGCACGCCGTCCGCGCAGACGACCACCCGGGCGCCGTCCAGGGACGCGTCGAGCCCGGTTATCCCCGCGGGATTGCCCGGCGGGGTGATGAGCGTGAGCACGTTGGTGGCGAAGGGGGCGGGGTCGCCGGAGACCAGCCCGGCGTCGACGGCACGGTCCATGGTCGCGACGTCCGCGGCGGCGAACACGTCCGCGGGGGCGCCGCCGGCGAGCTGGTCGACCAGGCCGTTGGACCCGCCGAAACTCAGCCGGATCGACACACGGGGCTCGGACCTCTCGACCTGCTCCGCGATCTCCGTGAACGCCCCGCTCAACGAGGCGGCGGCGAACACGGTCAGGTCGCCGCCCTCGTCGTCGTCGCCACCGGACGCGCACCCCGCGAGCAGGGACAGGCCCACCACGGCGACCATCGCGGCGGCGCGGCACTGGCGGCCGACCGCGCCCGGGGAGCCCACGGCCCGGCCGATCAGCGGTAGTTGGTGAACTGCAGCGCCACGTCGAAGTCGGCGCCCTTGAGCAGCGCGATGCACTCCTGCAGGTCGTCGCGCTTCTTGGACGACACGCGGATCTCCTCGCCCTGGATCTGCGCCTTGACGCCCTTCGGCCCCTCGTCGCGCAGGAGCTTGGTGATCTTCTTGGCGTTCTCCTTGTCGATGCCCTGCTTGAGCGACCCGACCAGGCGGTAGCCCTTGCCCGACGCCATCGGCTCGCCCACCTCGAGGGCCTTCATGCTCAACCCGCGGCGCACCAGCTTCTCGATGAACACGTCCTTGGCGGCCAGGACCCGGTCCTCGGAGTTCGCGGTGATCTCGACGGCGTCCTCGCCCTTCCACTCGATGGCGGCGTCGGTGCCGCGGAAGTCGTAGCGGGTGCCCAGCTCCTTGGCGGCCTGGTTGAGGGCGTTGTCGACCTCCTGGCGGTCGAACTCCGAGACGATGTCGAACGAGGACTCCGAGGCCATGGGCGCACTCCTGACGTAGGGGGTGGTGAACCGACCAGGCCAGGCTACCCGCCCCGTCGGACCACCCCTGACCACCCCGATTTGGCACCCGGGGGCGTGTGCGTTGTATCGTGTCGTAGCGCCCTTGAGGGTGCACGCCAGATTGCCCGAGCGGCCAAAGGGAGCGGATTGTAAATCCGTCGGCTTATGCCTACGTTGGTTCGAATCCATCATCTGGCACGCGAGACCCTGCCACAAGCGGGGGTCTTCGTGCATTTCGGGGCACGTCGCGCGCACATCCGTGAAAATGTGGGCACGCGCGGCTCCGGTGACACGTCCCCGACCCGTCACGCCGCATCTCGTCGAGCAGAATCGAGGTGAGACGTATCCACGACGGCCCCGGCTCCGAACAACCCGACATGACACTCGTTTCGATGACCGCCGCCCATCGGATCACCGCCCGCGCGCTGCCGCCCGGACTGGGGCGGGGGGTGGACGACTGGCTCGGCGACCTGGGACGGACCACGCGCGCCGGCAAGGGCATGCGGTCCACCCTGTTCGACGTCGTGTACACCACCACCGGCGGGTGCGACGAGGCCGTGCGCGCCGCCGCGGGCCGGGCCCTCGAGCTGCTGCACGAGGCGTTCCTCGTCCACGACGACCTCGCCGACGGGGACGACCACCGCCGCGGCCAGCCGAACCTGCAGGGCCGCACCACGGCGCGGGCCGCCGAGCGCGGACTGCCCGCCGAGTCGGCCGCGCACCTGGGAATGGTCGGCGGGCTGCTCGGCGGGGACCTGCTGCTCGTGGCGGCGATGTCCGAGTTCGCGCGCCTGCCCGTCCCCGCGCCGACGCTGCACCGTGTGCTGGACGAGGTGCACCGGGCGGTCGTCGCGTCGGTGGCGGGGGAGTACGCCGACGTCCACGGCGCGTCGGAGGACGCCCCCGCCGGGTGCGAGCGGGCGCTGGCGATCGGCACGGCCAAGACCGCCGCCTACTCGGTGTGCCTGCCGCTCGTGCTGGGCGCGGTCCTCGCCGGCGCGCCCCGGGAGATCGTCGACCCGCTGCGGGAGACCGGCCGCCACCTCGGCACCGCGTACCAGGTGGTCGACGACGTGCTGGGCGTGTTCGGCGACCCGGCCGTGACGGGCAAGTCCAACTCCGGCGACCTCGTCCGCCGCGCGCCGACCGTGCTGCTCGCGTACGCGCGAACGACCGGGGCGTGGCCGCGGATCGACGCCGCGCTCAACCGGTCCGACCCCGACCCGGACACCGCGCGCGAGCTGCTGCGCGAATGCGGCGCGCGGGAGTACGCCCTGGGGATCGCGGAGGACCTCGTCACCGCCGCCCGCGCCGCCCTGGACTCGCCGGCCGTACCGCCGGCCGTCCGCGAGGCGCTCGAATCGCACCTGGCCACCGCCCTGGAGAGGACCCGATGACCCAGCAGAGCCCGCACGCGGAGTTCACCGAGGCGGCACGCCGCTGCAGCGAGGTGATCCTGCGCCGGTACTCGACGTCGTTCGCGCTGGCGTGCCGTCTGCTCGCGCCCGCGACCCGCCCGCACGTCGCGGCGATCTACGCGTGGGCGCGTGTGGGTGACGAGGTGGTCGACGGCGCGATGGACGACCCGGTCGCCGCGCGGGAGCTCATCGCGGAGGCGCGGCGCCGCACGCACCGCGCGATCGACCGGGGCCTGGACCCGGATCCGGTGACGCACGCGTTCGCCGACACCGCGCGTCGGTTCGGGATCGACGCACGCCTGGTGGACCCGTTCTACGACTCGATGGAGGCCGACCTAGAGGTCACCGAGCACACCGAGGAGTCGCTGCGCCGGTACATCCACGGGTCGGCGGAGGTGATCGGGGAGATGTGCCTGCGGACGTTCGCCGGAGGGGGACTGGGTGACGACGACGAGATGGCCGCGGGAGCGCGCGCACTCGGTGCGGCGTTCCAGAAGGTGAACTTCCTCCGGGACATCCGGGAGGACTCGCTGGAACTCGGTCGCAACTACCTGCCGGGTCGGGACCCGCGGGCCCTGACGGAGGAGGACGTGCGCGAGCTGGCCGACGACGTGGACGCGGACCTGCGCGTCGCGCGGGCGGCGATCGACCGGATCCCGGGCCGCGACCGCCTGGCGGTGGCGGCAGCGCACGACCTGTTCGCCGAGCTCAACGACCGCATCCGCGCGGCGGGCGCGGCGGGCGTGAGCGCGGGCCGGGTGCGGGTGCCCGATCCGGTGAAGCTCGTGGTGTTCGGGCGGGCCGCCGCGGGCCGCGGCCGGGCGGCTGCCGGCCGTGGCGGCGCCGCGCACGGCGGCCCGGTCGGCGACGGGGCGGTGGCGCGATGAGCCCCCGGCACGCCCCGGACGGGCCCGTCGTGGTGGTGGGCGGCGGCATCGCCGGCCTGGCCACCGCCGCGTTGCTCGCCCGCGAGGGCCGCGACGTCACCCTGGTCGAGGCCACCGATCAGGTCGGTGGCCGCGCGGGCAGCTGGTCGGCCGGCGGGTTCCGCTTCGACACCGGGCCCTCCTGGTACCTCATGCCGGAGGTGTTCGACCACTTCTTCCGACTGTGCGGCACCTCCGCCGACGAGCAGCTGGACCTGGTGCGCCTGGACCCCGGGTACCGCGTGTACTTCGAGAACCGCCCCGAGTCGGTCGACATCCGCTCGGATCGCGCGGCCTCGACCGCCTTGTTCGAGTCGCTCGAGGCCGGCGCCGGACGGGTGCTGGGGAAGTACCTCGACTCGGCGCGCACGACGTACGACCTGGCGCTCAAGCGGTTCCTCTACACCAACTTCACGTCGTACCCGGCGCTCGTGCGCCCGGACGTCGTGGCCCGGGCCGGCAGCCTGGTGGCGAGGCTCGTGCAGCCGCTGCATTCGTACGTGTCGCGGCGCTTCTCCGACCGGCGCATCCAGCAGATCCTCGGCTATCCGGCAGTGTTCCTGGGCTCCTCGCCGTACCTGGCGCCGTCGATCTACCACCTCATGAGCCACCTCGACCTCACGGACGGCGTCCTCTACCCGCGGGGCGGGTTCACCGAGGTGATCGCCGCCGTGCGCAGGGTGGCCGAGGAGCAGGGGGTGCGCATCCACACGGGCACCGAGGCGATCGAACTGGTCACCACATCCGCCGGCGCCGCCGGGCGTGGGGGCGGCCGGGCGCGCCCCCGTGTGCAGGGGCTGAGGGTGCGCGACCGGGAAGGGGCGGAGCGGACGCTGCCGGCCGGCCTCGTCGTCGGCGCCGCCGACCTCCACCACCTCGAGACCCGGTGGCTCCCGGAGGACCTCCGCACGTACCCGCAGAAATACTGGGACGCCAAGACGCCCGGGCCGGGCGCGCTGCTCATCCTGCTCGGCGTGCGCGGCGAACTGCCGCAGCTCGCACACCACACCTTGCTGTTCACCGACCGCTGGGAGGAGGGGTTCGACGCGATCTTCGGCGACGACCCGCACATCCCCGACCCGGCGTCGCTCTACGTCTGTCGACCCAGTGCCACCGACACCGACCCGGCAGCCGGGATCGCGCCGGAGGGCCATGAGAACCTCTTCGTCCTGGTCCCCATCCCCGCCGACCCGTCCCTCGGCCACGGCGGGGTGGACGGGGCCGGTGACGCGGTGATCGAGGCCGCCGCCGACCGCGCGATCGCCCAGATCGCCGAGTGGACGGGCGCCGACGACCTCGCCGAGCGGGTCGTCGTGCGGCGCACCATCGCGCCCGCCGACCTCGAGGCCGACCTCGGCGCCTGGCGCGGCACGGCGCTGGGGCCCGCGCACACGCTCGCGCAGAGCGCGTTCTTCCGTACCCGCAACCTGAGCAAGCACGTGGACGGCCTGTTCTACGCGGGGGCCTCGACGATCCCCGGAATCGGCCTGCCGATGTGCCTCATCAGCGCCGAGCTCGTGCTCAAGCACGTCCGCGGGGACACGAGCACGGCGCCCGTGGCCGAGCCCGGCGGGGGCACGGTGTTCGATCGGGCCGCCGCCGGCGGGGGCGCGGCGTCGGGCGGGGGCACGGTGTTCGAGCGGTGATCGGGTTGGCGTACCTGGCGGTCCAGGCCATCTCGTTCGCGGGCATCCTCGTCATCGACCACCGCTGGAAGCTCGCGGCGTTCCGCGCCCCGGCGGCCACCGCGCTCGCCGTGACCGCGTCGGTGGCGCTGCTGCTGACGTGGGACGTACTCGGCGTGCGCAGCGGCGTGTTCTTTCGCGGGCAGACCGACTTCATGACCGGGCTGCTCGTGGCGCCGGAGATCCCGCTCGAGGAGGTCGTGTTCCTGGCGTTCCTGTCGCACCTGGCGCTCGTGTGCGCGACGGGTGTGGTGACGGCGGTCGAGCACGTCTCGGCGCGGCGCGCGGGGGAGCGCCAGTGAACATCTACTCGACCATCAACTTCACCATGGCCATCCCCGTGGTCGCGGCGGCGCTCATCGCCCTGTGGCGCCTGCGCGGCGACGACCGGCGGCGCTGGCTCATCGGGGTCGGCGGCTCGCTCGTGGTGCTGCTCGTCCTCACGGCGATCTTCGACAACATCATGATCGCCGCCGGGCTCGTGGCCTATGACGACGCCCTCACCAGCGGCATCCGCCTCGGCGTGGCGCCGATCGAGGACTTCTCCTACGCGATCGCCGCGGCCGTGTTCGTGCCGTCGGTGTGGTTCACGCTCACCGCCCGGCCTCGCGCGCTGGCGGCGGGCCGGGCCGCCCCGAGCTCCGCGGCCGCCGCCGTCGGGGGCTCGCCAGCGGCCGCTCCCGGGGGTGGCGCCGTGGTGGGTGACGCGCCGGGACGAGGCGGCGACGACGACGAGGTCCGCAGCCCCGGCCGGCCCGCGCCGCCCGGACTGCTCACCACCCTCTTCTGGTCGTCCCGCCCGGTGTCGTGGGTGAACACCGCCGCCCCGTTCGCGCTAGCGTACTTCCTTGCGACGGGTGGGTTCGACCTGCTGGGCGTGATCGGGACGGTCTTCTTCCTGGTGCCGTACAACCTCGCGATGTACGGGATCAACGACGTCTTCGACTACGAGTCCGACCTGCGCAACCCCCGCAAGGGCGGCGTCGAGGGCGCGGTGCTCGACCGCTCCCTGCACACGCCCACTCTCGTGGCGTCCGCGGTGACGACGGTGCCGTTCCTGGTCTACCTCGCGGTGGTCGGGACGCTGGAGTCGTCGCTGTGGCTGGCGGCGAGTGCCTTCGCGGTGATCGCCTACAGCGCCAAGGGGCTGCGGTTCAAGGAGATCCCGTTCCTCGATTCGGTGACGTCGGCGTTCCACTTCGTGTCCCCGGCAATCGTCGGCTGGACCATCGCCGGGGCCGAGCTCAGCGGCGGCGTGTGGGCGTGCCTCATTGCGTTCATGCTGTGGGGCGCGGCCTCGCAGGCGTTCGGGGCGGTACAGGACGTGCGCTTCGACCGCGAGGCGGGCCTGAAGTCGGTCGCCACCGTGCTCGGCGCGCGGGCCGCGGTGTGGTTCGCGCTGGCATGCTACGCGGCCGCCGTGTTGGTGCTGCTGATAGCGGCGCCGTGGCCGGCCTCGGGGGCGGCGTTCGCGATCCTGCCGTACCTCGCCACGGTGGCCGCCTACGGGCGGGTCACCGACGCCACGGCCGAGGCGACCAACGAGGGCTGGAAGCGCTTCCTGGTGCTCAACATGCTCGCGGGCTTCTGCGTGACGCAGTTGATCCTCTGGTCGGTGCTCGTCTGGGCGTGAGCCGGGCGGGCAGTCCGGCAGCGCGTGTGCTGGCGGAGTGCTCGAGCCGTTGGAGCCGCCCGCCCCCGCCCGCCCCGCTGTGGCCGGCGCCGCGCCGGATCAACGCTGGACGCGCTCCAGCCACCGCTGCGACGGCGGGCTCGTGCGCCAGTTCCGGAAGATCGTGCGGAACGCCCGCGAGAAGCGACGGCGCATCGCGGCGGGGTCGTCGAACGGCCTGGCCGAGATGCCCACGGCGAGCGAACGGTCCACCCACAGCCGGTCGCGGGCGCCGAACTGGAACGACAGGTCGATGTCATCGTGCAGTTCCGGATCGGTGCGGTCGACCCCGTCGCGGACCCGCTCCCACGCGCTGCGGCGCATCGCCAGGTTCGAGCCGAACAACACCGGGTGGGCCATCGCGGAGCCGACGGACAGGAAGAACGCGTCCATGTAGAGCAGCTTCGCCGCCCGGGCACGCCACCCGATGAGCCCGATGAACTCGCCCGGCCCCGAGACCGCCACGAGCTCGGTATCGGCGGCGAACGCGGACTCGATCCGTGCCAGCCAGTCGGGGCCGGGGCGGGAGTCCGCGTCGAGTCGGGCGATGACGTCGCCCGTCGCCGCGTCGTAGCCGGCGGCGGCCGCTGCGGGGATGCCGCGCACGGGCTCGTCGACCACGCGGGCACCGGCGGCCCGCGCCACCGCGACGCTGTCGTCCGAGCAGCCGTTGTCCACCACCACGACCTCGTCGGGGGCCCGTGTCTGCGCGGCGAGCGCGGCCAGGCAGCCCTCGAGCTCGCGGGCGTCGTCGAGAACGGGGATGACCACGGAGATGCGCACCCGCCCATCCTGCCAGCGGCCGTGCCGGGCCACCCTGCAGCGGTCCCGTGGCCGTGCCGTGGCCGTGTCCAAACGGACTGCGGATCGGGCCCCCGACCGGCCGATTTGTGCCGCGTTCGACGGTGTGTGTAATCTGCTAAAGGCTTCAGCGCCGAGCGGTTGGGAGATCAACCGCAGAGCGTAGCCCGCCCCCTTAGCTCAGTCGGCAGAGCGTTTCCATGGTAAGGAAAAGGTCGTCGGTTCGATTCCGACAGGGGGCTCGCACTGTGCGGGGCGGCTCGATCGCCCGACTGGCAGGGCATGCCGGTGTAGCTCAGCTGGTTAGAGCGCACGACTCATAATCGTGAGGTCGGGGGATCGAGTCCCCCCACCGGTACTCTCAACACGAAGGCCGCCCGCGTACTGCGGGCGGCCTTCGTCGTATGCCTCACCTCTCCGGGGCCCGGTCTCGAGCTCGCGAGGTGGTCACACGCTGCCGCATCACGCCCTGACCGTCGCCTGATCCCCGATTCCGAGGTCGAGGCTCTTTCCCCGTCGCGGCGTCCCCGCCCCGCCCTTCGCGAGGGTGGGTCGCAGGAGCAGCATGGCGATCGCGATCACCGCCAGTACCGACACCTCGTGGACCAGCATGCCGACCGACATGGTCACCCCACCCAGGAACAGCCCCGCCAGCAGGGCGGCCACGGTCATGAGCGCGATAGCGATGTTGACCCGCATTGTCCGGACGGTGCGCTTGGCGAGTCCCAGCGCATACGGCAGGCGGGGGAGGCGGTCGGCCATCAGCGCGATGTCGGCGGTCTCGATCGCGGCGGGCGATCCGGCGGCCCCCATCGCCACGCCGATGTCGGCCAGTGCCAGCGCCGGGGTGTCGTTGACCCCGTCGCCGACCATGGCCACGGTGTGACCGCGGGATTGCAGCTCCCTCACGATCTCGACCTTGTCCTCCGGCATCAGCTCGGCGCGGATCTCGTCGACCCCGAGTTCGGTGCCGACGTTGCGGGCGACCCGCTCGGCGTCCCCGGTCGCCATGACCACGCGGATCCCGGCGTCGTGCAGGGCGCGGATCGCAGCCGGGGCATCGTCCCGGATGGTGTCGGCCACCGCGACGATGCCGACGGCCCGGCCGTCGACCCCGACGAACATCGCGGTCCTGCCCTGTTCGTTGAGCTCGAGGATCCGTGCGTTGTCAGGTCGGTGGTCGAGCAGATCCGCGGAGCCCACCGAGACCACACGGCCGTCCACCTCGGCGCGGATGCCCTTGCCGGCGACGGGCGCGGCAGCCTCGACCAGGTCGACCTCCAGTCCGGCCCCGCGGGCGCCCGAGATGATCGCCTCTGCGAGCGGGTGCTCGGACGCGGTCTCTGCGCGGGCAGCCAGCAGGAGGACCTGTTCACGGGAGTAGTCGTCGTCAAGTATGTCGACGTCGGTCAGCACCGGTCGGCCGTTGGTGAGGGTGCCGGTCTTGTCGACGACGACGGCGTCGACCCTCGCTGAACTCTCGAGGTACTCGCCGCCCTTGATGAGGACGCCGTCCTTGGCGGAGCGGCCGATGCCGGCCACGATCGAGACGGGGATCGAGATCACCAGGGCGCCGGGGCAGCCGATCACCAGCAGGGTCAGCGCCAACTCGATGTTGTCCATGGTGGCGACCAGCGGCCAGGGGAGCAGACCCACGATCAGCGCCGCGAGCATCACCGCCGGGGTGTACCAGCGGGAGAATCTCTCCATGAACGTCTGGGTGCGGGCCTTGTCGTCCTGGGCGTCTTCGACGCGGTGGACGATCCGGGCCAGAGTGGTGTCCGCCCCGATGCCGATGGCCTCGACCCGCAGGACTCCCGAGCGTAGCCAGGTTCCGGCGAATACCTCGGCACCCTCGGACTTCTCCGCCGGGACGGACTCGCCGGTGATGGTGGCCTCGTCCACTCCGCCGTTGCCGGAGATGACGCGGCCGTCGACGGGGACCTGCTCGCCGTTGCGCACCACCACGATGTCGCCGGGTTCGAGTTCCCACACCTCGACGGTCTCCGGTTCCCCGTCACGCAGGACGGTGGCGGTCTCGGGCGCGGAGTCGACCAGGTCGGACAGCGCCCGCCGGGTGCGGTTGAGGGTCGCCCGCTCCAGCGCCTTGCCGAGAGCGAACAGGAAGGTGACCGCCGCCGACTCCCAGTAGTTGTCGATGAACATCGCGCCGACGGCCGCGACCACGACGAGCAGGTCGATCGAGATCATCCGGACGCGCAGTGCCTGGACCGCCGAGACGGCGATCCGGTAGCCGGCCACGACGGCGGCGGCGATCATCAGCCCGTCCGCGACCGTCTCGGCCGAGGTCAATCGACCGACCAGCCACGACGCGATGATGAGCAGACCCGAGGCCGCGACCACGCCCCATGTCCCCCGTGACTTCAACATTGCCTGTTCTCCTCTTCTGACGTGCGGCCGGTGGTGGGTGTCAGAACGCCGACGGCTTGACCGCGTAACCGACCTCGGCGACTGCTGCGACCAGATCCCGCACGGAGACGACTCCCGGGTCGTAGTCGACCAGTACCCGTCCGGAGGCGAACTTGACCTCGGCGGACTCGACGCCGTCCAGGCCGTTCAGTTTGTTCTCGATCTTCGCGATACACGACGGGCACGAGAACTCGTCCGAGCGGAGGACGATGCTCTTGATCTGTTCGCGGACACTCATGGTGATCCCTCTCCTTCGAGGCTGTGGTTCTTGCACGTTCCCTACGTGCACCACTGACGTTAGAAGGAGGGGGAGCGGACTTCCTTGACCCCGGTCAATCAACGAAAAACTCGAGGTGAGCGGCTAGTTGCCGTCGATCACACGATCGAGTGCGGTGCGGTCGAGGATCGACACCCATTCGCGGCCGGAGTCGATGATGCCCGCCTTCTTGAGGCGAGCCATCACGCGAGAGGCGGACTCGACCGTCGTGCCGGCGAGTCCCGCGATGTCGTCGCGTCGCAGTCGGACCTGGAGCAGGCTCGAGCCGTCGCTTTGTCTACTGCCGAGTTTGTCGTCGAGGTACCGCAGCACCGAACCGACCCGCTGTTCCACCGGTCGGGTGGCGTGCCGGATCTCCCGCTCGCGCGCCTGCTCGAGGCGCTCCTGCTGCTGCAGCAGCACCGCCAGCGCGAAACGGGGGTGGTTCCCGACGACCTCCGCCAGGGCCTCGGCGGGGAGGAACAGCGCACAGGTGGTCTCCATCGCCCAGGCCGAATCCATCGCGACGGCGGTCTCGGTGCGCAGCGGGCCCACGGGATCGCCCGGGGCGGCGATGTCGACCGTGATCTCGTTCCCCTCGACGGTGTCACGGGTGACCCGTACGCGCCCCGAGACCACCAGGTATGAGCCGTGGACCTCATCCCCGGCGATGATCAGCGGATCGCCCTCCGCCCAGGACCAGGCGGACAAGTGTCTGTCCAGGGCACGGTGTTCGGCCGGGGTCAGACTGCCGGTAAGCGGGGACTCGGCCAGGACCTGCAGCCGGGTCTCCTCCGAGCAGGAGTGGGGATGGGCGCAGTTGCGCCGGACCGGGTTGCGGGCCATGACCGGGTCTCTTCTCGTGGCGGTCGGTTCAGTCCGGCGAATGGAGCCGGGAGGAGACGACGCGGAAATCGCCCGCCCGAGCGAGGGCGCGGTCGATGATCTCCGGGTCGGGGCGGACGGTGTCGACGTGTTTGACCACGAGCTGCGCGTGCTGGCCCGCGGTGATCTCGAAGGTGGCCTGGCCGAGGCCGTGGTCGGCGAAGATGTCGTACAGCGTCTGCAGCGCCTTCTTGACGTCCTTGTCGGTCCGGACCCCGCTGACCTCGAAGCGGCACGACACGATCTCGGGCACGTCAGATCCTTCCGTTGAACGCCTGGAGTGCGGAGTCCTCGCGGGTTCCGCCCCGGCCGTCACCGTAGTCGGCGTAGTCGCCGATCCACCGGATGGAGCGGACCCACTTGACGTGTTTGTATCCGTGGTTGGACTCCGCCCGCAGGCGTGCCGGGGCGCCGAGGTGGGTCTCCACGGGGTGCCCGTTGCGCTCAAAGGCCAGGATCGTGTCGTCCTCGTAGACGGTCTCGAGGTCCAGGACCGCGTAGAACGGCTCCCTCGGCCGGTTGTCGTACATCTTCTGCGCCAATCCGTAGGAGTCGATCAGCACGTAGTTCGCACCCTCGGGCCTGGGGCCGAGCAGCTCGAGCAGGTCGCGCAGACGCACCCCGGTCCAGCGGGATGTGGCGGACCAGCCCTGCATGCAGGTGTGCACGGCCACGTAGGAGGTGCGCGGGAGCTCCGCGAGATCGTCGAGGCTCAGGGTTCTCGTCGCGCCCGAGAGGTCGTCGCCGATGGTCACGGTGTAACCCGACCAGTCGTCCTCCCGGGCCGCCACCCACTCGGGTGACTCGTCCGCGGTGGGCGGTAGGCCGTTGGTCCAGTGGAATTCCGAGATGTCCTCGTCGGTGTAGGTCGTCTGTCGGCTCATCCGCGGCCGCAACCGGTTGAGGAATATCCGCCGCCCGATCTCGCTGACTCCGGCGGTGAACCGCTGCGCCCGGGCCCGGTCGGCCAGTGACCAGTAGCTCAGCGCGATCCAGAACGCCACCACCGCGACGATGGTCGCGATGGTGATGGTGAAGGCCTGCGCGGCGCGTGAGGTGTCGGTGGTGCCGAACACCATGTGCACCAGGTTGTGTTCGGCGTGCACGAGGAATACCAGGCCGACGTGCATGACGATGAACGCCGTGATCAGGACCATCAACAGGAAGTGCAGCGATCGGGCTCCCTGGTGTCCGCCCCAGAGCTTGACGTACCCGGGGAACCGCGAGCGGACCGCCGGCGCCATGGCCACGCCGGTGAGGATGAGCAGCGGGGCGAGGAGGAAGACGACGGCGGTGTAGGCGAGCATCTGGGCGGCGTCGTACGGGTCGAAGTGCTCGATCGCGGGAGCCCGGAGCCCGATATACATCCGGATCGACTCCCAGGCCTGCGGGAAGACGTCCCACGAGGTGGGGATGATCCGACGCCACAGCCCGGTCGCGAACAGCAACACCACGTAGATCAGACCGTTGAGTACCCACAGCATCACTGAGATCCCGTGCCAGTGCCGTCCGAGCCCGATGTTCTCCCGGCCCGGTAACCCGATGAGCGGGGACAGCGACTTCTCGTCCATCAGGGACGTGTAGACGCCCTCCTCCTTCGGCAGCCTGCGGCGAGTGAAGCGCAACCACTCGGTTCCGGGCTTGCAGTCGTTGCGCCACCACAGCCGCGGCATCGAGGACAGGATCTCCCAGCCCGAGCGCAGCAACATGCCGATCAGGATGAAGTTGATCAGGTGCGAGGCTCGCAGCCACAGGGGGAAGTCGGGATTGATCACGTCCTGTCACACTCCAAAGGTCGAGCGCGGGTACATGGCCTCCACGTCCGTCACCACGTTCACCAGATACGGCACGTCGCTGGCGAACGCGCGATCCAGGGCCGGACCGATCTGCGCGGGATCCGTCACCATCTCGCCGGCACCGCCCAGCGCGCGCACCACCTCGTCGTACCGGGTACGCGGAGCGAGGTCGGCGATCACGTCGTAGCCGTACAGCATCTGCATGGGCCCCTTCTCCAGCCCCCATGCCCCGTTGTTGCCCATGATCATCACCACGGGCAGCCGGTGCCGCACGAGCGTGTCCACGTCGATGAGCGAGAACCCGGCGGCGCCGTCGCCGAGCAGCAGCACCACCTGGCTCGAGGGGCGGGCTATCCGGGCCGCGATCGCCGCCCCCAGGCCCGCGCCGAGGCAGCCGAACGGGCCGGGGTCGAGCCAGTTACCGGGCCGGGCGGGATCGATGAACCTGCCGGCGTAGGAGACGAAGTCACCGCCGTCGCCGACCACCACCGCGTCCTCCGCCAACCGCGGCAGCAGTTCGCCGTAGATCCGCGCGGGGTGGATCGGGTCGGCGGCCGCGGAGAACAACTCGAGGTCCGCGGTGTGGGCGGCGTCGGCCTTCTCCCGCAGCGCTGTCGCCCACCCGCCCCAGTCCGGACGCCGCGCGCCGGTCCGGACCTTCCGCTCGACGGAGCTGACCAGCGCGTCCAGCACGAGTTCCAGGTCCCCCGCGGTCGCGACGGCGGGCGAGGCGTGATGGCTGAGCTGACCGGGGGAGTCGGCGATGTGGACGACGGTCGCGGGCGTGGCGCCCTCCTTGCCGCCGAACACGCCGTAGCTCAGCCGGAAGTCCAGGGGCGTACCCACGACGATCACCACGTCGGCCACGCCGAACGCCATGCCGCGGGCCTTGCCCACGAGCAGCCGGTGGCCGGCGGGCACGATGCCGCGGCCCATCCCGTTGGGGATCACCGGCAGCCCGAGCGTCTCCACGCAGCGCAGCGCCGCGTCCTCGGCGCCGTCCGCCCACACGTCCGAACCTAGCACTAGCACCGGCCGCTCCGCGCCCAGCAGCAGGTCGGCGATGCGGTCGACCGCGTCGGTGTCGGGGAGGCGGTCGGTACCCGGGGAGTGGTCCGGCCCGGGTCGCACGGAGGTGCACCGGTCGAAGAAGTGGTCCATGTGCACGTCGAGGAACGCGGGCCCGCGGTGCGCGGTGCGGGCGGCGGTGAACGCGCGGTGCGTGGCGGCGGCGATGTCGGCGGTGTCGCGCGCGGTCTCGGCGGACACGGTCACCGGCGCGACGACGGGCACGTGGTCGAACTCCTGGAGGCTGCCCGTGCCCCAGCGCCCGGCCGGGGCGCGTCCGCCGATCACCACCATCGGCGCGCCGGAGAAGGACGCCTGGGCCATCGCGGACACCCCGTTGGTGACGCCCGGCCCGGCGGTGAGCACGGCCAGCCCGGGGGAGCGGGTGAGCTTGCCGGTGGCCTCGGCGGCGAACGCGGCGGTCTGCTCGTGCCGCACGTCCAGCAGTGCGATGCCGTGGTCCTCCTTCTCCGCGGCGTCGTACATGGGGAACACGTGCGCGCCGGACAGGGTGAACATGGTCCGTACCCCGTGGGCGGCCGCGACCGCCGTGGCATGGGACCCGCCGTGGCCCTCCACCGGCGTCACCGCGCCGGGCGCCCGTCCGGACCGCTCGCTCGACTCGTCATGGCTCACGCCGCACCTCCTGCTGGACTGCCCTCACCGTAGGAGGCCCCACCCGCTCGCATGGGCGGTTCCGCGCACACGCCCTCGGGTAGCGTCAGGGGCTGTGAGCACAGACAACGCTGATGACCTCGTCGTCGTCGCCGATCCCGTCACCGTGACCGACGCGGTGGTGTCACGGTTCGCCGAGGCCGTCGGCGCGCCCGCCGGTCAGGTCCCCGCGACGCTGGCCGCCGCCCTGACCGCCCCGGTCCAACGCGCGGTGATGGAGCACCCCGCGCTGCGCATCGACCTCGCGCGGACCCTCCACACCGCCCAGTCGAGCGAGCACCACCGGCCGATCCGGGTGGGTGACGTCCTCACCGCCACCGCGACGGTCACCGGCGTGCGGTCGGCGCGTGGCGGGCGCATGATCGGCTTCGACACGGTGCTGCGCGACGCCGATGGCGAGCCCGTCCAGACCCTGACCAGCGCGTTGCTCACCGCGGAGGTGGAGGCGTGACCGGGCCGGAGGAGACGACCGGGCCGGAGGGCACGACCGGGGCGACGGGGGCGACGACGACGAGTCCCGCGGCCGGCGACGCCCTGCCCCCGCGGACAGTGCCGGTCCGGCGGGAGGACCTGCGTCGCTACGCCGAGGCGTCGGGGGACCACAACCCCATCCACCTCGACGACGGGGCCGCCCGCGCGCTCGGTCTGCCCGGTGTGGTGGCGCACGGGATGCTGACGTCGGCCCTGGCGATCGGGGTCGTCGCCGAGTGGGCCGGGGGCGCCGACCGCGTCCTGGCCACCTCGTTCCGGTTCGCCGCGCCCGTGGTGGTGCCGGCCGACGCCCCCGCGCTCCTGGAGGTGGCGGGGACGGTGAAGAAGGTCGCCGAGGACGGCTCGAGCGCCGACGTCGCGCTGGTCGTCACCAGCGGCGGGGCCAAGGTGTTCGGCAAGGCGATCGTCACAGTCGCGCTCGGGGACTGAGAGGTCCGGGGGAGCCGATTTCGGGGCGCCGGGGCGGCTGTCGTACACTGAGATGCCCGACCGAACGTGGTCGCGACCCGAGCTGCCCCCGGGCAGTCGCCGACACTGTAGAGTCGAGGCGACCGTGCGGTCCGCTACGCGGGACGGTACGGGTGGTCGGGAAACCGGCCGAAGGGGCGTAGCTCAACTGGCAGAGCAGCGGTCTCCAAAACCGCAGGTTGCAGGTTCAAGTCCTGTCGCCCCTGCACTTCCCCGCAAGCCAGACGACCCGGAGGTAGCCGCGTGAGCCAGGATCGCGACGACGACGTCGACACCCGCGGCGCTCGCGACTCCGAGGCCGCCGCCGTTCCCACGGGTAAGGCCGGTCGTGGTGACACGGCCGTGGCGGGCCGGGTCCGCACGGACGCGGACAAGCCGGAGGACACGCGGACCGCCCGCGCGAATCCCTTCCAGTACCTCAAGCAGGTCGTCGAGGAGCTGCGCAAGGTCATCTGGCCCACGCGCAACCAGATGGTCACCTACACCATCGTGGTGTTCCTGTTCCTCATCTTCATGACCGCGCTCGTCTCGGGCGTCGACTTCGGCGCGGGCAAGCTCGTCGAGCTCGTCTTCGACCGCTAGAGACCTGCCGCTGAAGGTCCGGGGTGAGATCCGGACCGCCGACTTCGAGAGGACCGCATTTTCCGTGAGCGACATCGATCAGAGCCCCGGGGCCGAGGACGCCGAGCAGGCCGCCGCCGAGCAGGCCGCGAGCGAGGCCGACGCGGTGCCCGGTGACACGACCGCGGATCCCGCCGAGTCCGTCGACGCCGGGCCCACCGATCCCGAGGCCGAGGACGAGACCGTCGCGGCCGGCGCCGAGCTCGACCAGGACGCCGCCACCGACGCCGAGCCCACCGAGCTCGACGAGGACGTCGAGGGCGACATCGTCGAGGAGGGTGACGAGGACGTCGCCGAGGCCGAGCTAGACGAGTCGGCCCTGCAGAGCGACGATGCCCCGGCCGAGGAGGCTCCGGCCGCGCCCGCGATCGACCCGGTCATCGCGTTCAAGCGCCAGCTGCGCAAGCTGCCCGGCGACTGGTTCGTCATCCACTCGTACGCCGGGTACGAGAACAAGGTGAAGGCCAACCTCGAGACCCGCGCCGTCACCCTCGGCGCCGAGGACAAGATCTTCCAGGTCGAGGTCCCGGTGGAGGAGTACACCGAGGTCAAGAACGGTCAGAAGAAGACCGCCAACCGCAAGGTCCTGCCCGGCTATGTGCTGGTGCGCATGGAGCTCGACGACGAGTCGTGGGGCGTCGTGCGCAACACCCCGGGTGTCACCGGCTTCGTCAGCGCGACCGGTGGCCAGGGCGGCAGCCCCACCCCGCTCTCCCTGAGCGACGTGGCCAAGTTCCTGGCGCCCAAGCCGGAGAAGAAGGGCGCCGCCGACGGCGACGCCGGGCTGGTTCCGCAGAACGTCGAGGTCGAGTTCGAGGTGGGCGAGTCGGTCACCGTCATGGACGGCCCGTTCGCCACCCTGCCGGCGTCGATCTCCGAGGTCGACCCGGCCGCCCAGAAGCTCAAGGTGCTCGTGTCGATCTTCGGCCGCGAGACCCCGGTCGAGCTCGGCTTCAACCAGGTCGAGAAGATCGACTGACCCGCAGCGACCTCCGGCGACCCGCCCCGCGCCCAGCGTGGGGCGGGTTCGTCGTCTCCGCACCGGAGGTGTCCAGGGGAGCGGTCCGCGCCCACGATTAGTCGTTGCGTGCGTGCAACACGTAAACTCTCCTAGGTTGCGCTTGTGTCGCCGCATGCCCGCCTCACGGTGGGACGGCGGGGACGGGGTGCACACGACAGTCGGCCTCCCGCGTGTACAGCGCGGTGCCGAGATCCAGTCGAAGAATCAGGAAGACGATGCCTCCGAAGAAGAAGAAGGTCTCAGGGCTCATCAAGCTCCAGATCCAGGCCGGCGCTGCCAACCCGGCCCCGCCGGTCGGCCCGGCTCTGGGTGCCCATGGTGTCAACATCATGGAGTTCTGCAAGGCCTACAACGCCGCCACCGAGAACCAGCGCGGAAACGTCGTGCCGGTCGAGATCACGGTCTACGAGGACCGGTCGTTCGACTTCAAGCTGAAGACGCCGCCGGCCGCCAAGCTCCTCCTCAAGGCCGCCGGCCTGCAGAAGGGCTCCGGCACGCCGCACTCCGCCAAGGTCGGCAAGGTCACCATGGACCAGGTTCGTGAGATCGCGCAGACCAAGCTGGAGGACCTCAACGCCAACGACATCGACCAGGCCGCGAAGATCGTCGCCGGCACCGCACGTTCCATGGGCATCACGGTCGAGGGCTGACCTCCACCCCCAAGCACTGCGTGGGAGGGCAGCTCAGGCCCGAACCACACCCGACCGCCGCGTGAGTGACGCGGCAGGAATGGATGAGACATGAGCAAGAACAGCAAGGCCTACAAGGCCGCCGCTGAAAAGGTCGACCGCACCAAGCTGTACTCGCCTCTGGAAGCCATGGCCCTGGCCAAGGACACCTCCTCGACGAAGATGGATGCCACCGTCGAGGTCGCCATGCGACTTGGCGTCGACTCCCGCAAGGCGGACCAGATGGTCCGTGGCACCGTGAACCTTCCGCACGGTACCGGTAAGACCGCCCGCGTGATCGTCTTCGCCGCGGGCGAGAAGGCCACCGAGGCCGAGGCCGCCGGCGCCGACGCCGTGGGCTCCGACGACCTCATCGAGCGCATCCAGGGCGGCTGGCTCGACTTCGACGCAGCGATCGCCACCCCGGACCAGATGGCCAAGGTCGGCCGTGTGGCCCGCGTTCTCGGCCCGCGTGGTCTCATGCCCAACCCCAAGACGGGCACCGTCACCATGGACGTGACCAAGGCCGTCAACGACATCAAGGGCGGCAAGATCACCTTCCGCACCGACAAGGCCAACAACCTGCACTTCATCGTGGGCAAGGCATCCTTCACGCCGGAGCAGCTCACGGAGAACTACCAGGCCGCGATCGACGAGATCATGCGCCTCAAGCCGTCCTCCTCCAAGGGCCGCTACCTGCAGAAGATCACCATCTCCACCACGACCGGCCCCGGCATCCCGGTCGACACGCAGGCGATCTCGAAGCTCCTCGAGGCCGGCACCGACTCGGAGTGAGCTAGGAGCGTGGGTCAGTAACACGCCAGTTCAGGTCCGCTGATGGGGCGGGTTCGGCGGGATAATTGTCGTCATGGGCGAGGAAGGGTTGTTCGCCGCCGAGGAGTTCCGCGTCGAGCGGGCTGACCGGCAGGGCGAGGTCGAGCCGGTGGGCGCAGGCAAGACATTTCGGGCGTTCGACCCGGGCCAGGGGTTGTTGCTGCCGCCGTCGCTGGATGACTGGCTTCCGGCCGATCATCTGGCACGGTTCGTGGCGGATTTGGTCGATGAGCACCTGGATTTATCGCGGATCTACGTCTCCTACCAGGAGGGGCGCGGGGCCCCGCCGTACGATCCGCGGTTGATGGTGCGGTTGCTGATCTTCGGCTACACCACGGGGGTGCGCTCCTCCCGCGGGATCGAGAAGGCGTGCACCGACATCGTCGCTTTCCGGTGGTTGGCGGTCGGGGCGGCCCCGGACTACCGCGCGATCGCCAGGTTTCGCAAGAGGCACCTGGCCGCGCTGGGCAGCCTGTTCTTGCAGGCGTTGGCGTTGTGCCAGGCCGCCGGGATGGTCACGCTTGGACAGGTCGCGCTGGATGGGACGAAGCTGCGGGCGAACGCCTCCAAACGCAAGGCCATGTCGTACGCGCGGCTGACGGACAAGGAGAAGGTACTGGCCCAGGAGGTCTCCGATCTGCTGGCCGCCGCCGAGGCCATCGACAAGGCCGAGGACGCCAAGTTCGGCAAGAACCGGCGCGGGGACGAGCTGCCCGATGAGCTGGCCCGCCGAGAGTCTCGCCTGGTCAAGCTGCGCCAGGCCAAAGCTGCTCTGGAAGCCGACGCCGCCGCCGATGCGGCGGAGAAGGCTGAGGCTAAGGCCCGCGGTAAGGGCGAAGACGAAGACACCGTCGCGCAGAAGGCCGCTGAGGCCGCCGAGCGCGCCACGCCCAGGCCGAAGGCCCAGCGCAACTTCACCGACCCGGAGTCGAAGATCATGCTCACCGGGGACGGGTCGTTCGCTCAGTGCTACAACGGCCAGGCCGTGGTCGATGCCGCCCATCAGATCATCGTGGCGGCCGAGGTCAACGACTGTGCCGCCGACGTCGGCAACCTCATCCCCATGACCGAGCAGGCCATCAGCAACACGGGGCAGGCCCCGAAGCAGATGCTCGCCGATGCCGGGTACTGCTCAGCCGCGAACCTCGCCGCCTCCGCCGAGATCACCGGCGAGCAGGGCACCGAGTTCTTCATCGCCACCGGACGACAGCGCAGCGGGGAACCGGCGCCGATCGCCCCCCGGGGACCGATCCCGGCCAGCGCCACGGACAAGCAGCGCATGGCCCGCAAGCTCGCCACGAAGAAAGGCCGAGCGGTCTACGCCCGGCGCAAAGCGATCGTCGAACCGGTCTTCGGACAGATGAGCACCCTGCAGAACGGCAAGCAACTCCTGATTCGCGGTCTGGACGCCGCCCGCGGTGAATGGCTACTGCTCGCTGCCTGCCACAACCTGCGAAAGCTCCACGGTCATATCGGCGCCACCGGGCTCGGCGGCCTCCAGATCGCCTGAACCGGCAGGCCCGGGCGACCTACAGGCTGACCCGCGGACTGAACGCCATCACCGCGGCTTCGCAAACCGAATACCTGGCCGCCAGTGACGCCGGCCCGAGCGCAACGCTCTCACGCACTCCGCCGTACTCTCGGCGCGCTTCGAGCCATTACTGACCCATGCTCCTAGCCAGCTCGGCCGAAGGCCCCGCGACCGGAATCCCCGGCGCGGGGCCTACCGCTTTTCCGGATCCGCGCCGTCCTCGCGCTCCTGATCCGTCGGGACCCCTGATGCGCGTCCGAGGCCCGGCGGTGCGTTCAGTACGCGACGCGGACCGCGAGGCCCCTCCGCTTGATCCGGGCGGAGAACTCGGCGACTGTTCCGCAGTCCTCGCCGTCGATCTGGAACGCGGCCGGCTTCTCGAGGATGCGCGCGATGACACTCACGCCCTGGCGGAAGTCCACCGGGCGGGTCTCGTGACGCTCGGGCTCGTGGGACGAACCGCCGCCGCGGCGCAGCGCGCTGAGGCGGTGGCGGACGGTGTGTTGCGCGAGGACCGCGCCGGCCTTGGCCCACCCGATCGCGCCCTTCGCGCGCAGGGCCATCACGTCCAGCAGGCCGTCGTCGATCACCGCGTCCGGCAGCAGTACCATCCCCGCCTGCAGCATCCCGCAGTTCGCCACGAGCAGGGTCCTCGCGCGGGTCTGGATCCGCGGGCCGTCGTCGAGGGAGTAGTCCACCCTGATCCTGTGGCCGCGCAGCAGGGTGGAGGCGAAGGCGCCCACGTAGGCGAGCCAGCCCACCCGCGCCTTGAGGTCGTCGTCTGTGCCGGCGATCATGTCGGCGTCCATCCCGGCACCGAGCATCACCAGGAAGACGTCGTCGTGGGAGTCGCCCTCGCCGTCCGTGTAGCGGACCTCGCCGATGTCGATGGCGCGGCTGCGTCCGGTCATGGCCACCCGCAGCGCGCGGTCGACGTCGTCCAGGGGGATGTCGAGATTCCGGGCCAGCAGGTTGCCGGTGCCGAGGGGAACCACGCCCATCGGCACCGTGGTGCCGATCAGTCCCTGTGCGACCGAGCGCACGGTGCCGTCGCCGCCGCACGCGATCACCAGCCCGGCGCCCTGCGCCGCCGCCTCGGCGGCCTGACCGGTGCCGGGGTCGTCCTCCGTGGTCTCGAGGAAGACGGGGTCGGTCCACCCGTGCCGGGACGCCCGTGCCGTGGCGCGACGGCGCACCTCGTCGACTCCGACCTTGGTGGGGTTATAGACGACGGCGAGGCGGGAGGAGGCTGGAGACACGGGACCAATCTGTCAGAAAGCCGGACCTGCCGCCATTCGCGGCCGGCCCGGGCGATTTGGTATGCGGCGTCCGCCGCCTATACCCTTGGATCCGAAGTTTGAACGCTCGGAGGTCCAGGCTCCCGGGCGCCTGATCAAGTTT
Organism: Dietzia maris; assembly: GCF_036287335.1. Taxonomy (NCBI): domain Bacteria; kingdom Bacillati; phylum Actinomycetota; class Actinomycetes; order Mycobacteriales; family Dietziaceae; genus Dietzia; species Dietzia maris. The sequence goes on along the minus strand of NZ_CP143053.1, from coordinate 2,621,947 downwards.
CACCGAAGACCGCAGGTCGCCACTCCCGCCGGGGGTGGTCGAAGGGTCCGGGAGCGCCCGGACGGCCCGCGCAGGAGAACACCGGTCAGCGTAGACGACAGCGCGCCCGCGGGCCCGCCTCCTCCGCGCCCCGTGCCACCTGCGCACGGGGCGTTCGTGTCTCTCCCGGGCGAGATGATGCAGAAAGGAGGCGAAACATGGCAAAGCCCGCAAAGGTCCAGGCCGTCGAGGAGATCAAGCAGCACTTCCAGAACTCCTCCACCGCCGTGGTCACCGAGTACCGCGGACTCTCCGTTCCCCAGGTGACCGAGCTGCGCAAGACGCTGGGTGACGCGGCCACGTACACCGTGGCCAAGAACACCCTGGTCAAGCGTGCGGCCGAGGAAGCCGGAGTCGAGGGTCTCGACGACCTCCTGTCCGGCCCCACCGCCATCGCGTTCGTCACCGGTGAGGTCGTGGACGCCGCCAAGGCGCTCAAGAACTTCGCCAAGGACAACAAGGCGCTCGTCATCAAGGGCGGCGTCATGGACGGCGCCCCGCTGTCCGCCGACGAGCTCGACAAGATCGCCGAGCTCGAGTCCCGCGAGGTCCTGCTCGCGAAGATGGCCGGTGCCCTCAAGGGCAACCAGGCCAAGGCCGCCGGCCTGTTCAACGCGCCCGCCTCGCAGCTGGCACGTCTGTTCGCGGCGCTCCAGGACAAGAAGAACTGATACACCCCACCTGCTTCCGGGCCGTCTGACGGCACCGGGACCAACAGAAAGGACGCCACCATGGCGAAGCTCAGCAACGACGAGCTGCTCGAGGCCTTCAAGGAGATGACTCTTCTCGAGCTCTCCGAGTTCGTGAAGCTGTTCGAGGACACCTTCGAGGTCACCGCGGCCGCTCCGGTCGCCGTCGCCGCCGCCGGCGCCCCGGCTGCCGGTGGCGAGGCCGCCGCCGAGCAGGACGAGTTCGACGTCGTCCTGGAGTCGGCCGGCGACAAGAAGATCGGCGTGATCAAGGTCGTGCGCGAGATCGTGTCGGGCCTGGGCCTCAAGGAGGCCAAGGACCTCGTCGAGTCCGCCCCCAAGGCGATCATCGAGAAGGCCGACAAGGAGGCCGCCGAGGCCGCCAAGACCAAGCTCGAAGAGGCCGGTGCCACCGTCACCCTCAAGTGACCTGACGCACCACCGTCCACAGGGGCGGCCCGGCGACATCGCCGGGCCGCCCCTGCGGCGTCTGTACGACCGGCACATCCCCACGCCCGCGAGCACTCTCGACGATCCGAGCGGAACACTTTTCCGGGTCATGTAACAAAGCACGCCTACGGAGCGGTAGTTTACAGTGACCGTGGCCACAGATGATGGCTGCAGTGAGGAGTGGTTGACGTGGGTGTCGAGGTTTCCGTCGAGGGTCTGACCAAGTCCTTCGGTTCGCAGAAGATCTGGGAGGACGTCACGTTCACCCTCCCCGAGGGTGAGGTCAGTGCGCTCCTCGGCCCGTCGGGCACCGGTAAGTCCGTCTTCCTCAAGTCGCTCATCGGCCTGCTGCGGCCCGAGCGCGGCAAGATCATCATCGACGGCACGGACATCCTGCAGTGCACCGCCAAGGAGCTCTACGAGATCCGCAAGCTGTTCGGCGTCCTCTTCCAGGACGGCGCGCTGTTCGGCTCCATGGACCTCTACGACAACGTGGCGTTCCCCTTGCGCGAGCACACCCGTAAGTCCGAGTCCGAGATCCGCGACATCGTCATGGAGAAGCTGGAGCTCACCGGTCTGACCGGTGCCGAGGGCAAGCTGCCGGGCGAGATCTCGGGCGGTATGCGGAAGCGGGCCGGCCTTGCCCGCGCGCTGGTGCTCGACCCGGAGATCATCCTCGTCGACGAGCCCGACTCGGGCCTGGACCCGGTCCGCACGACCTACCTCGCGCAGCTGTTGATCGACATCAACGCGCAGATCGACGCCACGATCCTCATCGTGACGCACAACATCAACCTCGCGCGCACGGTCCCCGACAACCTGGGCATGCTCTACCGCAAGAACCTCGTGATGTTCGGCCCGCGCGAGGTGCTGCTCACCAGCGAGGAGCCGTCGGTCCGCCAGTTCCTGCGCGGGTCGAAGCTCGGGCCCATCGGCATGTCCGAGGAGAAGGACGACGCGCAGATGCGCCAGGAGCAGGCCCACGCGGAGGCCGGTCACAACGACGGCTCCCCGGGCGAGGACGAGGTCAAGGGCGTCCCGCCGCAGATGCAGCCGACCCCCGGTAGCCCGCAGCGTCAGGGCGAGCTTCGCCGCGAGAAGCGGGTCGCCGAGATGCTCGACACGCTGCCGCCCGAGGCCCAGGAGGCCATCCGGGCGGAGTGGGCCGCCCGTGGGCACGGCAACGGACGCTCGACCGCCCCCGCCCACGCCCAGGAGTCCGCGCCCGCGGAGTCGGCCCACGCCGCCTCCGCGACCACCGCCGCGGAGCCCGCCACGACCCCCGCACACGCCGCCACGCCGGGAGGCGCGAGCCCCTCGGGGCTCGACGACCACTACGGTTCTGATCAGAACTGAGGCGGGAGAGGCCGGGGGAGAATAGATGGCGGAGGGCACGACCCAGCAGCCAGAGAGAAGGACCGGGGTGTCGCCGTCGGACGTCGGCGGCGGCGTCCGCACCGCGTTCGGCGAGGCCGGCAAGGTGTTCCGGCTCTTCCTCGAGGTGCTGCGGGGCATTTTCAGGCGACCGTTCCAGTTCCGTGAGTTCATCGGGCAGTCCTGGTTCATCGCGTCGGTGACGATCCTGCCGTCGGCGCTCGTGGCGATCCCGTTCGGCGCGGTCGTCGCGATGCAGACGGGCTCGCTGGTCCAGCAGCTCGGGGCCGAGGCCTACACCGGGGCCACTGGCGTCCTCGCCGTCGTGCAGCAGGGGGCGCCGCTGGTGACCTCACTGCTCATCGCCGGTGCGGCGGGGTCCGCGGTCGCCGCCGACCTCGGCGCCCGCACCATCCGCGAGGAACTCGACGCGATGCGGGTGCTGGGGATCGACCCGGTCCAGCGGCTCGTGGTCCCTCGCGTGCTGGGCATGATGCTGATCGCCGTCCTGCTCAACGGACTCGTCTCGATCGTCGGCATCGCCGGCGGCTACGTGTTCAACATCCTGCTGCAGGGCGGCACGCCCGGCGCGTACCTCATGTCGTTCGGAGCGCTCGCCCAGCTGCCCGACTTCATCATGTCGTCGCTCAAGGCCCTCGTCTTCGGGCTCATCGCCGGAGTCGTCTCGTCATACTGCGGTATGAATCCCAAGGGCGGTCCCAAGGGGGTCGGCGACGCCGTCAACCTGGGCGTGGTCCTGACCTTCCTCCTGCTGTTCTTCGCCAACCTCATCCTCACGGCGATGTACCTGCAGATCGTCCCGCCGAAGGGGTCGTAGATGGCGATCCACACCGACGTCGGTCCCACCCGGGCCCGGATCCGGGCCATGATCCGTGGTCCCATAGCCTCGTTCGACTCGCTCGGCGACCAGCTCGCCTTCCACCTGCGCGCGATCCGGTGGATCCCGCAGACGATCGTCCACTACCGCAAAGAGGTCCTGAGGCTCATCGCCGAGGTGACCTTCGGCGTGGGCGTGCTCGCCGTCCTCGGCGGGACCATCGGCGTGATCGTCATGATGAGCGGTTTCACCGGCGTGGTCGTGGGGCTGCAGGGCTACGCCGCCCTGGACCAGATCGGCAGCTCGGTGCTCACCGGCTTCCTGTCGGCCTACGTCAACACCCGTGAGGTCGCACCGCTGGTGGCCTCACTCGCGCTGTCCGCCACCGTGGGATGCGGGTTCACCGCCCAGCTCGGCGCCATGCGCATCTCGGAGGAGATCGACGCCCTCGAGGTGATGGCGATACCCAGCGTGCCGTACCTGGTGACCACCCGGATCATCGCCGGGTTCATCGCGGTCATCCCGCTCTACGTGGTCGGTCTGCTGTCGTCCTACCTCGCCACCCGGGGCGTCAACACGATGGTCCAGGGGCAGTCGACGGGCTCCTTCGACCACTACTTCCATCTCTTCCTGCCACCCGAGGACGTGATCTACTCCTTCGTCAAGGTGATCATCTTCGCGTTCGTCCTCGTGATGATCCACTGCTACTACGGGTTCACCGCCACCGGCGGGCCCGCCGGCGTGGGCGTCGCGGTCGGCCGAGCGGTGCGCACCACGATCGTCGTGGTGGCCATCCTCAACTTCTTCGTCGGACTCGCCCTGTGGGGCACGACCACGACGGTGCGGGTGGCCGGATGAACGAGACGTCATCGACACGCAAGCGACTCCTGGCGACCCTGTTCGTCATCATCGCCGTGGCGTTCGTCGCGACCACGATCGCGATCTACAACCGCGCGTTCACCGCGTCCGACAGCGTCACCATGGTCACCGACGACATGGCCTACTCGCTGCCCGTGGACGCCGACGTCAAGGCCCGCGGAGTCCTCGTCGGACGGGTCTCCGGGGTCGAACCCGACGGCGACCTGGTGCGCGTGAACATGGAGTTCGATCCGGACTTCATGGGTCAGCTCCCGGCCAACATCAGCGGCAGGCTCCTGCCCAAGACGCTGTTCGGCGAGCGCTACGTGGACCTCGGCTTCCCCGACCAACCGACGGGCGCGCTCGAACCCGGCGACACCATCGAGCAGGACACCCGGGGCAACGCGGTCGAGCTCGGCCGGGTCCTCGACGGGTTGCTGCCCGTGCTCGAGGCCGTTCCCCCGCAGAAGCTCGCGGGCACCCTCGGTGCGCTCAACCAGGCGCTTGCCGGCCGCGGCGACGAGATCGGGGCGAGCCTGGTGGAGATCGGCCAGGTCTTCGAGGGCATCACCGAGGAGATGCCCGCCCTGGAGTCCGGACTGCAGGACCTCGCGACCTTCTCCCAGACGTACTCCGAGGCGCTGCCGGATCTCATCCACGCCCTCGACGCCCTGCGGACCACCGGCGACACGGTCATCCAGCGGCGCACCGACATCGCGGACGGACTGCAGCGCATCAGCACCTCCGCCGACGTGCTCACCGGGTTCCTGGCGAACAACCGCACCGACCTCATCGCCCTGGCGGCCGACTCGCGGACCTCGCTGGAGTACCTCGCCGAATACTCGCCGGCCCTGCCGTGCACCGTGGAGAACTTCATGGTCGCCCTGGACCGTTCCGATGCGATCCTCGGTGTGGGGGACCCGCACCCGGGCATCCGGGTGACCATCGAGGTGGTGAACCCGAAGGGGCGGTACGTGCCCAATCAGGACGAGCCGCGGTTCTTCGACACGCGAGGCCCGCGCTGCTACGAACCGGCCCAGGAGCCCGACATCTTCCCCATGGCCCCCGGCGGGGCGATCGCCGACGGCTCCTTCCAGCCGCCGTCGCGTAACCCCGGCCCGCAGAGCATGCCGACGTTGCCCAACCCGCTCGACCTCGACGGTCCGGTCCCGTCGCTCCGGACCAGGGGCTCCGTCCCCGCGGCGCCCGGACGCGCGGTGCCCGAGCAGCCGAACCGGCCGTTCCCGTCGACCGTGACCGCCGGACGGGACGCGGACGTCATGGCCATGGCCTACGCCGGGTCCCCGCTGGAGACCGACACCGTCCGGACGGTCTACGGCGTCGCCTCCGCCCGTGACGCCGCCGAGATCCCGGGCTGGGTCGGTGCCCTCGGCGCCCCGGCGCTGCGCGGGACGGAGGTGGCGTTCGAGTGAAGACCAAACTCAGAGCGCTGTTCCGCGGGGGCCTGCTGTCCTCGTTCGTCAAGCTCGTCATCTTCATCGTGGTCACCGGACTGCTGTCGACGATCCTCGCCACGACCATCCGCGGCGGTACGCGCGAGGACGGCACCGAGTACTCGGCGATCTTCTCCGACGCGACCATGGTCGAGGAGGGCGACGACGTCCGGATCGCGGGCGTGGTGGTGGGTCACGTGACCGGCTTCGAGATCCACGAGCGCGACCAGGCCAAGGTGTACTTCACCCTCGCCGGTGACCGCACCCTGCCGGCGAACGTGCACCTCACCCTCCGGTTCCGCAACATGATCGGCCAGCGGTACATGAACATCTCGCGCGAACCGGGGCCGGTTCAGCCGACGCTTCCCGAGGGCACCACCATCCCCATCGAGAAGACCTCGCCCGCCGTCGACCTCACCGCCCTGTTCAACGGCTTCCGGCCGCTGTTCACCACCCTGCAGCCCGAGGACGTCAACGCCCTCGCCGACTCGCTGGTGCGCGTCCTGCAGGGCGAGGGCGGCACGGTGACGAACCTCGTCCGTCAGACCGGCCAGCTCACCAACCACCTGGCCGACCGCGATCAGGTGATCGGAGAGGTCATCGACAACCTCACCAGGGTCCTGGAGACGATCAACGAGCGCGACGTCCAGTTCCAGCAGCTCGTGGTGACCACCAGGCAGCTCGTCGAGGGACTGGCCGCCGAGCGGGACGCGATCGGCGGTTCGCTCGAGTCGATGGCCGATCTGACGTCCTCGGCCGAGAACGTCGTCACCGCGACGAGGCCGGCCGTCACCGAGTCGCTCGACCATCTCAAGCTGGTCACCGACGACCTCGCCGACAACGAGGACAAGCTCAGCGAGGTCCTCACGAACATGCCGCTCAATACCGACAACCTCATCCGGATGGGTTCGTTCGGTTCCTGGTTCCAGTTCTATCTGTGCGGCGCCGACCTCGTGCACGGCCCGGGAAACAACGTGCCGAACCTACTGCCCAGCGGAGGACCCACCCTCAACCACGTCCTGTACACCAACGTCGCACCGCGATGCCATGAAGGAGGGATCCCGTGAGCAGGCGCACGCCGGGCGAGCCCCGGTTCGGAAACGCCACCATCGGGGCGATCGGCGTGATCACGATCCTCGTGCTCACGCTCGGCTCCTTCCGACTGGACGCCCTGCCCATCGTCGGGGCGGGGCCCAAGTACGAGGCCTACTTCTCCGAGGCGGCGGGTCTCACCGGCGGCAACGAGGTCCGCGTCGCCGGCATTAAGGTGGGCGTGGTCACCGACGTCGAGCTCGAGGGCGACAAGGTGCTCGTGGGCTTCCGGGCGAAGGACGCGTGGCTCGGCGACGACACCCGGGCGAGCATCCAGGTCAAGACCGTCCTGGGGCAGAAGTTCCTCGCGCTCGACCCCGCGGGAACTGGCGAGCTGGACCGGTCCGAACCGATCCCGCTCGAGCGGACGGTGGCCCCGTACGACGTCGTCACGGCGTTCTCCTCCGCGGCCGAGACGCTCGACGAGATCGACGACGTGAAGCTGGCGGAGAGCCTGGACACCCTCACCGACGCGATGCAGGCCTCACCCGAGGAGTTCCGCGGCGCGGTCGACGGCGTCGCGCGGCTGTCCCAGACCATCTCGAGCCGGGATGCCGAACTGCGCCAGCTGCTCGAGGCGACGCGGACGAGCTCGCGGATCCTCGCCGAGCGCAACGACGACTTCCGCCGGCTCATCATCGGCACCGGTCAGCTGCTCGGCGAGCTCAACGAGCGCGCGGAGACCCTCAAGCTGGTCCTGGCGTCGACCCGGGGCCTGTCGAGCGAGCTGCGGCTGTTCGTGGCGGACAACGAGGCGAAGTTCGGCCCGACCCTCGACAGCCTCGACTCCGCGCTGGAGATCCTCACCGACCACGAGGAGGACCTCAAGAAGTCCATCCACAACCTCGCGCCCTTCTACCGGCTGTACGCCAACATGCTGGGCACCGGTCGGTGGTTCGACTCCGTGGTCACCAACCTCATCCCGCCGGGAGCGCCGGAGCCGCCCTTCTACCCGGGCGCCCGGACGCCGGCCCGACAGAGTGGGATCAAGTGATGCACAAGAAGCTGCCGTACTGGCTGGTGGCGCTGCTCCTCGTCGTCGTCGTCGCGGTCGTCGCCGTCACCTACCTCGCGGTGACCCGTCTCGGGCGCACCACCATCACCGCGACGTTCCCGTCCGCGGTGGGCGTCTCCGAGGGCACCGACGTCCGGATCCTCGGCGTGACCGTCGGATCGGTCGAGGAGGTGACCCCCATGGGTGACACCGTCGAGGTGCGACTCCACGTGCGCCGCGGTATCGACATCCCCGCCGACGCCAAGGCCGTCCAGGTCACCCCCTCGGTGATCCCGGACCGCAACATCCAGATCGTGCCCGCGTACTCGGGCGGCCCGACGATGGAATCGGGCGCGCACATCCCGATCGAACGGACGGCGACGCCCGTCGAGGTCGACAAGCTGTACGCGTCGGTCAAGGACCTCACCGAGGCCCTCGGCCCCGACGGTGCGAACCGCGACGGTGCCCTCGACCGCTTCGTCGCCACCTCCGCCGACACCCTCGCCGACAACGGCGCCGCCCTGGGGCGCTCGATCGACGAACTGTCCCGCGCCGCGACCACGCTGGCCGACTCGAGCCAGGACATCAGCGAGACCGTGGTCAACCTGCAGTCCTTCGTCACCATGCTGGCGGAGAACGACGCGCAGGTGCGCGAGTTCAACTCCCAGATGGCCTCCTTCAACCAGACGGTGGCCGGGCAGCGCGAGGATCTCCAGGGTGCGCTGGGCGAACTGAGCTACGCGTTGGCCGACGTCGCGCGGCTCGTGCGGGACAACCAGGACGTGATCCGCAGCAACGCCGACCGCCTGGTGACGATCAGCCAGATCACCGCCGACCAGCGGGACGACCTCGAGGAGATCCTCAAGACCGCGCCCCTGGCGCTGGCCAACCTCATCAACGCCTACGACGCGGAGTCCGGCACCCTGTCGATGCGGCCGAACATCCCCGAGAAGCAGAATCCGGCCGGGATCCTGTGCCAGATCATGAAGCTGGGCCGGCTCAACCCCGGCAACGAACTGTTCCAGGAGCTGGACAACCTCCGTCGCGCCGACATCCAGGCGTGTGAGGCGCTCGCACCCCAGCGCAACCAGGAACTGCGCACGTCCAACCCCGACCTGCCGCTGGGCATCCTCGCCGGCGAGATGAAGCAGTCCATCCCGGTGCCGGGAACGGTCGAGGGCAACCGCGGGTGGCCCATGACGCCCGCCTCGGAAGGAGGACGGGGATGAGGCGACACCTCACCTCGGCGGCCCGAGCGGGCCGCGCGCTGGGCGCGGCCGCCCTCGTCGCGGCCGTGGCCGCCGGCTGTTCCATGAACCTCGAGGACTACACGCTGCCCGGCGGCGCCGACGTCGGTGAGGACCCCATGGAGGTCTCCATCAGGTTCGACGACGTGCTCGATCTGGTGCTGCAGTCCACCGTCAAGGTCAACGGACTCGACGCCGGGCGCGTCACCGGGATCTCGCTGGCCGAGGACGGCTGGACGGCCCAGGTCGACATCGTCCTGCGGGACGACCTGGAGCTGCCCGCCAACACGGAGGCGTCCATCCAGCAGACCAACCTCCTGGGCGAGAAGTTCGTCCAGCTCACCCCGCCGGAGGACGAGCCGCCCACCGGTCAGCTCGCGGACGGGGACGTCATCTCCACGTCCAACACCCGGACCGCCACCGACATCGAGCAGGTCCTCGGCGCCCTGTCGCTGCTGCTCAACGGCGGCGGGGTCGACCAGCTGCAGCCGATCGTCGCCGAGCTGCGCAAGGCCACCGACGGCCGCGAGGACGGACTCACCGAGACGCTCCGGTCCGCCGACGAGCTCATCTCCGGGCTCAACCGGCAGCGCGACAGCATCACCGCCGCGCTCGAGGGCGTCAACCTCATGACCGCCCGGGCCAACGACCAGCGCGAACAGATCCAGGCCGCGCTCGACGAGCTCCCCGCCGGCGTCGCGGTCCTCGAGGAGCAGCGGCCGCAGCTGGTGGAGATGCTGCGCCGCATCGACGCCCTCGGCCAGGTCGGGTCCGACATCCTGCTCACCAGCCGCGAGGACCTCATCGCCGACCTGCGCGCCCTCCGGCCCGTGCTGCAGTACCTCGGCGAGTCCACGCCGGACCTCATCGAGCTCACCGGCTTCGTGCCCACGTTCCCGTTCCCCGACTCGTCGATCCGCTCGACCATCGGTGGCTCGGCCAACGTGTTCCTGTCGATCGACGCGACGATCTCCGAGACACTCCGCAACCTCGGGGCGAACCAGGGCGACCCGGTTCCGCTGCGTCCGACCACCACCCGCGGGCCGTACAACGTCGACCCCGGCAACCCGTGGGAGGGCGACAACGGCCCGGACCGGAGGACCACCATCGTGCTGCCGTTGTTGCCGGTACCGCCCGTCATGGACCGGGCCGTCGAGCCCAGGCCCGCGCCGGGGACCTCGGAGTTCTCCGAGAACTACCTGCCCGAACCAGGGGAGCCCGGATTCCGATGAGCAAGACACTGAGAACCCAGCTCATCGCCTTCTGCGTGATCGCAGCGGTGGGCATCGCCTACGTCGGCGCCAACTACGTCCGACTGCCGTCCCTGCTGGGGATCGGGCAGTACAAGGTCTACCTCGACCTGCCGGACACCGGCGGCGTGTTCACCAACGCGGCCGTCAACTACCGCGGGACCGCCGTCGGGCGCGTGGGAGAGCTGACTCTTACAGACGACGGGGTGCGCGTCGAACTCGACCTCGACTCCAGCGCCCCGGGGATCCCCGCCGACACGGTGGCCGTGGTCGCCAACCGCTCGGCGATCGGCGAGCAGTACGTGGACCTCAGGCCCAACAGCTACACCGAGCCGCACCTACAGGACGGCGACGTCATCTCGGCCGGGAGCGAGGCGCTGCCCGTGCGGGTCGAGGACCTCCTGGCCTCGGTCGACGACCTGTCCCGCTCGGTCCCGCTGGACGACCTCGAGGTGATGGTCGACGAACTCGGCGACGCCTTCGAGGGCCGCGGGCCACAGCTCCAGCGGCTGTCGGACTCGCTCATCCGCCTCTCCGAGGAGGGGATCCGCACGATGCCGCAGCTGCAGGCGCTCATCCGGGACGGGGCGACGGTGCTCGACACCCAGGCCGATCAGTCCGGGGAGATCATCTCCTTCTCGCGTGACCTGCGCACCGTGACCGAGGCCCTGCGGGACTCCGATTCGGACCTCGAGCGGCTCATCACCACCGCCCCCGAGTTCGCCGACGAGACGCGCGCACTGATCGACAACTCGGGCGAGCCACTCACCCGGGCGGTGGGCAACCTGTCCACGACCATGAAGACCGTCGACCCGCTGGCGCCGTCGTTCGTGGTGCTGCTGCAGTTGCTGCCCGCACTGTCCGCGGGCGGTCTGTCCGTGGCACCGGGCGACGGGACCATCCACTTCGGTCTGGTGCTGGAAATGGACAACCCCACACCCTGTACGCAGGGCTACGAAGGGACCTACGAGATCATCGAGCAACTCAAGGCGCAGGACCCGTCCTTCGACCCGCAGGAGCAGAACTTCCCGCCCAACTACGAGGCGCGCTGCACGGTGCCGTTCGGCAGCCCCACTGCTGTCCGCGGGGCCGACCGGGTGGAGTACGCACACCCCGATGTCCCGCAGCCCTGGGACAGTAAGCCGAAGATCGACCCGGACCGCCTCAACCTGTCCGTGGCCGCAGAGCAGCTCGCCGTCCTCCAGGGGCTGATCCCACGGTGACGGGGCGACCGGGCGATCACCCGTCAGGACGCCCGTCCGGTACCGTCGCCGCCATGAGTTCGCAGGAGACGAACGAGGACCCCACGCCCGCCGCGGCCGACCGCACGAGGGCCGGCGTCCCCGTCTGGATGGCCGTCGTGGCCGTCCTCGTGTTGGTGGCCGGGCTCGCGGTCCTCGGAGTCGGGGGGACGCGATACCTCCAGGCGCGGTCCGCGCACCAGGTGGCGCAGGAGCGCGAGGAGGTCGCCGAGACGGCCGCGCAGGTGATCATCAACGCGTTCAGCTTCGACCACCGCGACGTGGACCGGTCGCTCGAGCAACTCGCCGCCGCCTCGACGGGCGATTTCCTCGCCGAGCAGGAGCAGTGGGCGCAGGACGTGCGCACGCGCGTGGTGGAGCAGAAGGCGGTCACCACGGCCACCGTCTCCCACACCGCGGTCGCGACCCTCGACCGGGACGCCGGCGACGCCGCCGTGCTGGTCGTGTTCACCGCGCACTCCGAGCGCGAGGGCCAGGACGACATCACGGGCCGGCAGGCCATGCGCGTCGACCTCACCCGTGTGGACGGGCAGTGGAAGGCCGACGCGGTCAACCAGGTCGGCGTGACCGTCCCCGTCGGTCAGTCCAGCGCCTCGGTGCAGGACCTGGCGGTGCCCGAGGAGGGCGCCGGCGAGCAGGGAACCGACGGGCAGGGAGACGGCGAGCAGCCGGCCGACGAGGACGCGGGCGCGGCGAGGGAGACCGACGACGCGCCGGAGGCGGGGGAGACCACTCCGGCGCCGACGACCACCGCCGGCCGATGACGAAGGGCGGGAAGAACTGATGCCACCCATCAAGAGAACCCAGAAGCAGGCCACCCCGCAGGCCCGGCGACGCCTCGCCGGCCACTCCGGGCCGGTCCGGCCCGCGACCACCGCCGGGACCGCGGACCCGGCCACGGAGGACTCGCAGGACGCGGCGACGGGCGGCGACACGGGGGAGCGCACGCCTCGTCGTCGTCGTCCCTCCGGGGTCGTCCTCGCGTCCGCCGCCGTGGCGGTCGGCCTGGTCGCCGGCGCCACGGGGGCGTTCCTGGCGACCGAACCCGGCGTCTCGGTCGAGAACCGCGCGTTCGTGGACCAGCAGGCCACCGACGAGGTCCTCGCCGCCGCGACGACCAACGTGCAGCGGCTGGTGGCGATCGACCACGAGAAACTCGACGAGTACCACGCGTCGCTCGGCGAGTTCCTCACCCCGGGGCTCGTGGAGGAACTCGAGCGGAACTGGCCCGCGCTGAGGGACAGCTACGAGCAGACCGCGACCACCGTCGACGCGCTCGTCCGTGAGGCGGGCCTGTCCTACCTGCATGGTGACAAGGCCGAGGTCCTGCTGGTCCAGGACGTGTCCATGAGTCGCGACGGCGCGGCCGCGGGCAGCACCAGCGGCACGTACCTCGTCGGTCTCGACAAGGTCGACGGCGTGTGGAAGCTGTCCAGGATCCCCGACCTCCCCTCCTGACGGCGCCTGCGCGAGCACCGATCCGAGACCCGACCGAGTCTGATCCTTGACGAACGGGCTTTCACCCGTCACCCTTTAGGAGCGTCGGGCGTGATCCACACCGCCCGGGCGCGACGTCCCGACCGGGGGCCGATGAGGCGAGAGCCACGAGGGCAACCAGCGCAGAGACGGACGACGCGCCGTGTATATGAGCAGCCTCCGGGGCTTTCCCGTCGAAGGCTGGACTTCGTCGCCGCCTTCCGCTAGATTAGGTCGTTGCGCTGGCTGCTATTTGCCCACTCGTCCGTCCGTGACGGCTCGTCCCCGGTTTCCCGGGCGATTTCCGAGCCTTCCATCCGGCCGCGGACCTGGGGGGATAACCGTCGGCGGACCGCTCGCAGATACATCTGTGGTCACCGCCCGTGGTGATCACGTGAGGTGCTGGAAGGACCCATCTTGGCAGTCTCCCGCCAGACCACGTCAGTCTCCACCGTTCCCGGTGCGCCCCGGAGAGTCTCGTTCGCGAAGCTCTCCGAGCCGTTGCCGGTCCCGGGGCTGCTCGACCTCCAGACGGAGTCGTTCGAGTGGTTCATCGGTTCGGAGGAGTGGCAGCAGAGGGCCGCCTCGCGCGGTACCACGAACCTCGAGGGAGGTCTGGAGTCCATCCTCAAGGAGATCTCCCCGATCGAGGACTTCTCCGGCTCCATGTCCCTCTCGTTCTCGGAGCCGTACTTCGAAGAGGTGAAGGCGTCCCTCGAGGACTGCCGCGAGAAGGACCGCACGTACGAGGCGCCCCTGTTCGTCACCGCGGAGTTCGAGAACACCGAGACCGGTGAGATCAAGTCGCAGACCGTCTTCATGGGCGACTTCCCCATGATGACCGACAAGGGCACGTTCATCATCAACGGCACCGAGCGGGTCGTCGTGTCCCAGCTCGTCCGGTCGCCGGGCGTGTACTTCGACCGTTCACGCGACAAGTCCACGGAGAAGGACGTCCACTCCGTCAAGGTCATCCCGTCGCGTGGCGCATGGCTCGAGTTCGACGTCGACAAGCGCGACACCGTCGGCGTGCGCATCGACCGCAAGCGTCGCCAGTCGGTCACCGTGCTGCTCAAGGCGCTCGGCTGGACCACCACCGAGATCAAGGAGCGCTACGGCTTCTCCGAGATCATGATGTCCACGCTCGAGAAGGACACGGTCGAGGACACCGACCAGGCCCTGCTGGAGATCTACCGCAAGCTGCGTCCGGGCGAGCCGCCGACCCGCGAGTCCGCCGAGGCCCTCCTGGAGAACCTCTTCTTCAAGGAGAAGCGCTACGACCTGGCCCGCGTCGGCCGCTACAAGGTCAACCGCAAGCTCGGCCTGCCGGATCCCGAGGGCGACGCCACCACCACGCTCACGCGTGAGGACATCGCCGCGACCATCGAGTACCTCGTGCGCCTCCACGCGGGCGAGACGAGCATGCAGGTCGCCGGTGGCCGTGAGGTGCCGGTCGAGGTCGACGACATCGACCACTTCGGCAACCGTCGTCTGCGCACCGTCGGCGAGCTCATCCAGAACCAGGTCCGCGTCGGCCTGTCCCGCATGGAGCGCGTCGTCCGCGAGCGCATGACCACGCAGGACTCCGAGGCGATCACCCCGCAGTCGCTGATCAACATCCGGCCCATCACCGCGGCGCTCAAGGAGTTCTTCGGAACTTCCCAGATGTCGCAGTTCATGGACCAGAACAACCCGCTGTCGGGCCTGACGCACAAGCGTCGCCTCTCGGCGCTCGGGCCCGGCGGCCTCTCGCGTGAGCGCGCCGGTCTCGAGGTCCGCGACGTCCACGCCTCGCACTACGGCCGCATGTGCCCGATCGAGACCCCCGAGGGTCCCAACATCGGTCTCATCGGTTCGCTCTCGGTGTACGCCCGCGTCAACCCGTTCGGGTTCATCGAGACCCCGTACCGCCGTGTCGTCGACGGCGTCGTCACCGATCAGGTGGACTACCTGACCGCTGACGAGGAGGACCGCTACGTCGTGGCGCAGGCAAACTCGGAGATCGACGCCGAGGGGCGCTTCGTCGAGGACCGCATCCTCGTCCGCAAGAAGCACGGCGACGTCGAGGTCGTCGAGGCCGGCGACGTCGACTACATGGACGTCTCGCCGCGGCAGATGGTCTCCGTCGCCACCGCGATGATCCCGTTCCTCGAGCACGACGACGCCAACCGTGCCCTCATGGGTGCGAACATGCAGCGTCAGTCCGTCCCGCTCGTGCGCTCGGAGGCGCCGCTCGTCGGCACCGGCATGGAGCTGCGTGCGGCCGTCGACGCCGGCGACGTCGTCGTCAACTCCAACCCGGGCATCGTGGAGGAGGTCTCGGCCGACTTCATCACCGTGATGGACGACGATGGCGGTCGCCAGACCTACCGGCTGTCCAAGTTTGCGCGCTCCAACCAGGGCACCTGCTCCAACCAGAAGCCGATCGTCGACGAGGGCGACCGCGTCGAGGCCGGCCAGGTCCTCGCCGACGGCCCCTGCACCGAGAACGGTGAGATGGCGCTCGGCAAAAACCTGCTCGTGGCGATCATGCCGTGGGAGGGCCACAACTACGAGGACGCGATCATCCTCTCGCAGCGCCTGGTGGAGGAGGACGTGCTCACGTCCATCCACATCGAGGAGCACGAGATCGACGCCCGCGACACCAAGCTGGGCGCCGAGGAGATCACCCGGGACATCCCCAACGTCTCCGACGAGGTCCTCGCCGACCTCGACGACCGCGGCATCGTGCGCATCGGCGCCGAGGTCCGTGACGGCGACGTGCTGGTCGGCAAGGTCACCCCGAAGGGCGAGACCGAGCTGACCCCGGAGGAGCGCCTCCTGCGCGCGATCTTCGGTGAGAAGGCGCGCGAGGTGCGCGACACCTCGCTCAAGGTGCCCCACGGCGAGTCCGGCAAGGTCATCGGCGTGCGCGTGTTCTCGCGTGACGACGACGACGACCTGCCCCCCGGCGTCAACGAGCTGGTGCGCGTGTACGTGGCGCAGAAGCGCAAGATCCAGGACGGCGACAAGCTCGCCGGCCGCCACGGCAACAAGGGCGTCATCGGCAAGATCCTCCCCGCCGAGGACATGCCGTTCCTGCCCGACGGCACGCCGGTGGACATCATCCTCAACACGCACGGCGTCCCGCGCCGTATGAACATCGGTCAGATCATGGAGACCCACCTCGGCTGGCTGGCCAAGGCGGGCTGGGAGGTGCCGCGCGAGGCGGACGGCTCCCTGCCCGACTGGGCGACCAAGCTGCCGGAGGAGATCCACCACGTCGAGCCCGGAACCAACACCGCCACCCCCGTCTTCGACGGCGCGGCCGACACCGAGATCACCGGTCTGCTCGGCTGCACCCTGCCGAACCGTGACGGTGAGCGGATGGTCAAGGCCGACGGCAAGGCGACGCTGTTCGACGGCCGCTCCGGCGAGCCGTTCCCGTACCCCGTCGCAGTGGGTTACATGTACATCCTCAAGCTGCACCACCTGGTGGACGACAAGATCCACGCCCGCTCGACCGGTCCGTACTCGATGATCACCCAGCAGCCGCTCGGCGGTAAGGCCCAGTTCGGTGGCCAGCGCTTCGGTGAGATGGAGTGCTGGGCGATGCAGGCCTACGGCGCGGCGTACACGCTGCAGGAGCTGCTCACGATCAAGTCCGACGACGTCGTGGGCCGCGTGAAGGTCTACGAGGCGATCGTCAAGGGCGAGAACATCCCCGAGCCGGGCATCCCGGAGTCCTTCAAGGTCCTCCTCAAGGAGCTGCAGTCGCTGTGCCTCAACGTCGAGGTGCTCTCCAGCGACGGCCAGGCGGTCTCCCTGGGCGAGGGTGACGACGACGACCTCGACCGCACCGCCGCGAACCTCGGGATCAACCTCTCACGCGACGAGTCCTCGGCGGCCGACGAGCTGGCCCAGTAGGCGGGAGGGCGGCAGCCGCCGCCCCGCCCCGCACCCGACAGATTCGAGTTCCACCACGGCGGGCCCCACCGGCCCCACCCCGCGAGGGGCCCGCCATCATCCCACCCGGGAAAGGACGCCTACGTGCAGGACGTCAACTACTTCGACGAGCTGGTCATCAGCCTCGCGACCGCCGAGGACATCCGTAACTGGTCCTACGGCGAGGTCAAGAAGCCGGAGACCATCAACTACCGCACACTCAAGCCGGAGAAGGAGGGCCTGTTCTGCGAGAAGATCTTCGGCCCCACCCGGGACTGGGAGTGCTACTGCGGCAAGTACAAGCGCGTGCGCTTCAAGGGCATCATCTGTGAGCGCTGCGGCGTCGAGGTGACCCGCGCCAAGGTGCGTCGTGAGCGTATGGGCCACATCGAGCTGGCCGCGCCCGTCACCCACATCTGGTACTTCAAGGGCGTCCCGTCGCGTCTGGGTTACCTCCTGGACCTCGCGCCCAAGGACCTCGACAAGATCATCTACTTCGCCGCCTACGTCATCACGGGCGTCGACACCGAGCTGCGTCACAACGAGCTCAGCACCCTCGAGGCCCAGGTCCTCGAGGAGCGCAAGATCATCGAGGACGAGCGCGACTCCGACATCGAGGCCCGCGCGCGCAAGCTCGAGGCCGACCTCGCCGAGCTCGAGGCCGAGGGCGCCAAGGCCGACCAGCGCCGCAAGGTCAAGGACGGCGGCGAGAAGGAGATGAAGAAGATCCGCGAGGCCGCCCAGCGTGAGCTGGACCGCCTCGAGGAGATCTGGAACACCTTCGTCAAGCTCGACGTCAACCAGATCATCGTCGACGAGGGCATCTACCGCGAGCTCGAGGACCGCTTCGGTGAGTACTTCTCCGGCGGCATGGGCGCCGAGGCGATCCAGGCGCTGCTGGAGAACTTCGACCTCGAAGCCGAGGCCGAGTCCCTGCGCGAGATCATCCGCAACGGCAAGGGTCAGAAGAAGATCCGCGCCCTCAAGCGGCTCAAGGTCGTCTCCGCGTTCCTGCAGTCGGGCAACCACCCGGCCGCGATGGTGCTCGGTGCCGTCCCGGTGATCCCGCCGGAGCTGCGGCCGATGGTCCAGCTCGACGGTGGCCGCTTCGCCACCTCGGACCTCAACGACCTCTACCGTCGCGTGATCAACCGCAACAACCGCCTCAAGCGACTGATGGACCTCGGCGCGCCCGAGATCATCGTCAACAACGAGAAGCGGATGCTGCAGGAGTCCGTCGACGCGCTGTTCGACAACGGCCGCCGCGGCCGGCCGGTCACGGGGCCGGGCAACCGCCCGCTCAAGTCCCTGTCTGACCTCCTCAAGGGTAAGCAGGGCCGGTTCCGTCAGAACCTGCTCGGCAAGCGTGTCGACTACTCGGGCCGTTCGGTCATCGTCGTCGGTCCGCAGCTCCAGCTGCACCAGTGTGGTCTGCCCAAGCTCATGGCGCTCGAGCTGTTCAAGCCGTTCGTCATGAAGCGGCTCGTGGACCTCAACCACGCGCAGAACATCAAGTCCGCCAAGCGGATGGTCGAGCGTCAGCGCGACCAGGTGTGGGACGTGCTCGAAGAGGTCATCGCCGAGCACCCGGTGATGCTCAACCGTGCGCCCACGCTGCACCGTCTCGGCATCCAGGCGTTCGAGCCGCAGCTCGTCGAGGGTAAGGCCATCCAGCTGCACCCGCTCGTGTGTGAGGCCTTCAACGCCGACTTCGACGGTGACCAGATGGCCGTGCACCTCCCGCTGTCCGCGGAGGCGCAGGCCGAGGCGCGCATCCTCATGCTCGCGTCGAACAACATCCTGTCGCCGGCGTCGGGTCGTCCGCTCGCCATGCCGCGACTGGACATGGTCACGGGCCTGTACTACCTGACCCGTCTGGACGAGGGTGCCGAGGGCGCCTACGAGCCCGCCACCGACGACGCGCCGGCGACCGGCGTGTACGCGACCCCGGCCGAGGCCATCATGGCCGTCGACCTGGGTGTGCTCGACATCCACGCCCCGATCCGGGTCCGGATGACGCAGCAGCGCCCCAGCGCCGAGATCGAGGCGGAGCAGTTCCCCGAGGGCTGGACCCCCGGGCAGGAGTGGCTGGCCGAGACCACGCTCGGCCGCGTCATGTTCAACGAGCTGCTCCCGGCGGACTACCCGTTTGTTAACGAGCAGATGCCGAAGAAGCGTCAGGCCGTCATCATCAACGACCTGGCCGAGCGCTACCCGATGATCGTCGTGGCGCAGACGGTGGACAAGCTCAAGGACACCGGCTTCTACTGGGCCACCCGGTCGGGTGTCACGATCGCCATGTCCGACGTGCTCGTGCCGCCGGCCAAGAAGGAGATCCTCGCCTCGTACGACACCAAGGCCGCGCGCCTGGAGTCGCAGTACGACCTCGGCAAGATCACCGACGAGGAGCGCAAGAGCGACCTGGTCAAGCTCTGGCAGGAGGCCGCCGACGAGATCGGCCAGGCCATGGAGGCCAACTACCCGGACGACAACCCGATCCCGACGATCGTGAAGTCGGGCGCGGCGGGCAACATGACCCAGATCCGGTCGCTGGCCGGCATGAAGGGCCTGGTGACCCGTCCGAACGGCGAGTTCATCCCGCAGCCCATCAAGTCCTCGTTCCGCGAGGGCCTGACGGTGCTCGAGTACTTCATGAACACGCACGGTGCGCGTAAGGGCCTGGCCGACACCGCCCTGCGTACCGCCGACTCGGGCTACCTCACCCGTCGTCTCGTCGACGTCTCCCAGGACGTCATCGTCCGCGAGACCGACTGTGGCACCAGCAAGGGCGTGGAGACGACGATCGCCCGTCCGATCATGGACGCCCAGGGCAATTCCACGGGTGTTCTCGAGCGCGACGAGCACGTCGAGACCTCGACGTTCGCCCGGACGCTCGCGGAGGACGCGGTCGACGCGAACGGCACGGTCATCGTGTCGGCGGGCACCGACCTGGGTGACCCGACCATCGAGGCGCTCATCAACGCCGGCGTGGAGAAGGTCAAGGTCCGCTCGGTGCTGACCTGCACCACCGGCACCGGCGTCTGCGCGACCTGCTACGGCCGCTCGATGGCGACCGGCCAGCTGGTCGACATCGGCGAGGCCGTCGGCATCGTCGCCGCACAGTCGATCGGTGAGCCCGGTACCCAGCTCACGATGCGTACGTTCCACCAGGGTGGCGTCGGCGACGACATCACCGGTGGTCTGCCGCGTGTGCAGGAGCTGTTCGAGGCGCGCGTGCCCAAGGGCAAGGCGCCGATCGCCGAGGAAGCGGGCCGGATTCGCATCGACGAGGAGGAGCGCTTCTACACGATCACGATCGTGCCCGACAACGGTGCGGACGAGATCGTCTACGAGAAGCTCTCCAAGCGTCAGGGCCTCGCCCACATCACCCTCGACGACGGCTCCTCGCGGCCGATCGCCGACGGCGACCATCTCGAGCGCGGTCAGGCCCTCCTCGAGGGCCCGGCCGACCCGCACGAGGTGCTGGCGATCCTCGGCCCGAACGGTGTCCAGAAGCACCTCGTCGACGAGGTGCAGAAGGTCTACCGCTCGCAGGGCGTGTCGATCCACGACAAGCACATCGAGGTCATCGTCCGCCAGATGATGCGCCGCGTGGCAATCAACGAGTCGAACAGCACCGAGTTCCTGCCGGGTGCCCTGGTGGAGCGTGCCGAGCTCACGGCGGAGAACCGCCGCGTGCTCACCGAGGGCGGTTCGCCGGCCTCGGCGCGCCCGGTCCTCATGGGCATCACCAAGGCCTCGCTCGCCACCGACTCGTGGCTGTCGGCGGCCTCCTTCCAGGAGACCACCCGCGTCCTCACCGACGCCGCGATCAACAAGCGGTCGGACCGGCTCGTGGGCCTCAAGGAGAACGTCATCATCGGTAAGCTCATCCCGGCGGGTACCGGTATCAACCGCTACCGGAACTCGACGGTCGAGCCCACCGAGGAGGCCCGCGCCGCCGCCTACTCCATCCCGGACTACGGCGACGGCTTCTACGGCCCCGAGGACGGTTTCGGCGACGCCACCGGCGCGTCCGTCCGCCTCGACGACCTGGGCTACTGATCGGCTGGCGCGGCAGGATCGCCGCCGCGCCCAGCCAGTCTCACCGGACCCCCGAGCACCCCGCGTGCCGGGGGTCCGGTGTTTCGGCGGGTCGGCTGCCCGGCCGCGTCCTTGCTGTTGGGGAACGTGTTCTAGACTTGCCCGATGTGCCCGTCGCCACTCACGGCAGTCGCGACGGCGGGGCCGATGACCGTAGAAGGAGGCGATCGATCGTGCGGATCGCGTTGCTCTCGTACAGGAGCAAACCCCACGGCGGCGGGCAGGGTGTCTACGTACGCCACCTGAGCCGTGAGCTGGCGGCACTCGGCCACACCGTCGAGGTGTTCTCCGGTCAGCCGTACCCCGAGCTGGACCCGGGGCCCACGCTGACGAAGGTGCCGAGCCTGGACCTGTACAACGACGCGAACCCGTTCCGTACGCCGCGTCCCCGCGAGATCCGGGATCTCATCGACGTGCTCGAGGTGGTCACGATGTGGACCGCCGGGTTCCCGGAACCGCGGACGTTCAGCCTGCGGGCCGCGCGCACGCTGAAGGACCGGCTGGACGACTTCGACGTGGTGCACGACAACCAGTGCCTGGGCTCGGGCCTGCTGGACCTGGAGAAGGCAGGCTTCCCCGTGGTGGCCACCGTGCACCATCCCATCACCCGCGATCGCGCGCTGGCCATGAAGGAGGCCCCGCTCCGCAAGAAGATCACGACGTGGCGATGGTTCGGCTTCCTCGGCATGCAGATCCGCGTCTCCCGCAGGCTGCAGGAGATCATCACGGTCTCCGGCAACTCGGCGGAGGACATCGCGGGGGACTTCGGGGTCGACCCGGACCGGATCGTCACGATCCCGCTGGGTGTCGACACCGACCGATTCCACGACGGGCGGCGTCGCGAACCCGGCCGTCTGGTGTGCGTGGCGAGCGCCGACCAGCCGCTCAAGGGTGTCCCCGTCCTGCTGCGCGCGCTGGCGAAGGTGCGTGAGGAACACCCGGGCGTCCGCCTGACGTTGATCTCCAAGCTCAAGCCGAAGGGCGAGGCGTCGCGCCTGCTCGACAGGTTGAGGTTGCGCGATGCGGTGGACCTGGTGTCCGGGGTCGACGACGACGAGCTCGCCGAACTCGTGGGGTCCGCCGAGATCGCGGTCGTGCCGAGTATGTACGAGGGGTTCTCCCTCCCGGCGGTGGAGGCGATGTCCAGTGGCTGCGCCCTCGTGGCGACCCGGGCCGGCGCACTGCCGGAGGTGGTCGGGACGGACGACTCGGCGGCCCGCCTGGTCGAGCCCGGGGACGTCGACGCGCTGGCCCGGGAGATCAGTGCGCTGCTGTCCGATCCCGCCGAACGGGACCGGCTGTCGAAGGGTGGCCGCGCGAGGGTGATGGAGCGTTACAGTTGGGCGGCCGTCGCCCGCCGGACCGTCGAGGTCTACGAGGCGGCGATCGCCCGGGTCCGCGGCGAGGCGCTGCCGGACCTGTCGGCGGGGCCGGTCCTCGGGCCGGATCAGGCCGAGATCGACGAGCACGTCACCGACGACGCGCCCGAGGTGCTCCCGGAATCCGGTGAGTACGACATCCGTGAGCAGGAGGACGCCGCATGCTGACCGCTGACTTCGACCGTCTGGGGGTCACCCCGGGCATGCGAGCCATCGACGTGGGGGCCGGCCTCGGCCGCCACACGTTCGAGCTCTACAGGCGTGGGGCGGACGTCACCGCGTTCGACCAGAACGCCGACGAGATGCAGCAGGTCTCGGACATGCTGGCGGCCATGGAGGCCGAGGGTGAGGGTCTGCCCACCTCGAAGGGCGAGGCCGTCACCGGCGACGCGCTCGACATGCCGTATGAGGACGCGACGTTCGACCTGGTGCTCATCTCCGAGGTGCTCGAGCACGTGCCGGAGGACACGAAGGCGATCGCCGAGCTCGTCCGCATCCTCAAGCCCGGCGGGGTCGCCGCGGTGACCGTGCCGCGGGAGTGGCCGGAGAAGCTGTGCTGGAAGCTGTCGGACGCCTACCACTCCAACCCCGGCGGCCACTGCCGGATCTACACGGCCGAGGAGCTGGGCTACAAGCTCCGTGCCGCGGGCCTCGAGGTCACGGGTACCGGTTACGCGCACGCCCTGCACGCGCCCTACTGGTGGCTCAAGTGTGCGGTGGGCACGGAGAACGAGGATCATCCGCTGCCCAAGGCGTACCACAAGCTCCTCGTGTGGGACCTCATGAAGGGTCCGTGGATCACGCGCACCGCCGAGAAGGTGCTCAACCCGGTGATGGGCAAGTCCATCGTGTTCTACCTGCGCAAGCCCGCGGAGGCCTGATCGTCCGTGCAGTCACACAACAACGGTGTGTCCCGCCCGGGGCCGGTGACCGTGGGGATCGGTGACCGGCCGGTGCCCAGCGTGCCGGGCGTCCTCGACGCCGACGCGGTCCGGGCCACCGGCGAGTGGATCGCCTCGGTCCAGAAGCCCACCGGCGAGATCCCGTGGTTCACCGGTGGGCACACCGACCCGTGGGATCACGTCGAGTCGGCGATGGGCCTGTCCGTCGCCGGGCAGTGGGAGGCCGCGGAGCGGGCCTACGGGTTCCTCCGTGACACCCAGCGGACCGACGGGTCGTGGCCGGTGAAGTGGGAGGACGGCCGGGTGGTGGACTCCGACGTCGACTCCAACTTCTGCGCCTACGTCGCGGTGGGCGTCTGGCACCACCACCTGGTCACCGGGGCCCCGGGTTTCCTCGAGTCGATGTGGCCGACCGTGCGGCGCGCGCTCGACCTGGTGCTGACGTTCCAGGGACCGGAGGGGCAGATGTGGTGGGGCGCGGGCCCCGAGGGTTTCTGCGAGGAGGCCCTGGTCACCGGGTCGTCGAGCGTCCACCACTCACTGCGCTGCGGTGTCGCGATCGCGGAGGAACTGGGGGAGACGGCGCCGGACTGGGACGCGGCAGCCGACCGGCTGGGCCACGCCCTGCGCGCGCACCCGGAGCTGTTCACGCCCAAGGACGAGTTCTCCATGGACTGGTACTACCCGGTGCTGGCCGGCGTCATGGTGGGGGAGCAGGCGCAGGCCCGGCTCGACTCCCGCTGGGACGACTTCGTGGTGGACGGCCTCGGCATCCGCTGCGTCGACCACCGTCCGTGGGTCACGGGGGCGGAGACCTGCGAGCTGGTGCTCGCGCTCGAGGCCGCGGGTCGGCACGAGCAGGCGCTGCAGCAGTTCACCCACATGCAGCACCTGCGGGACGACGACGGTTCGTACTGGACGGGCCTCGTCTTCGCCGACGGCAAACGGTGGCCCGTCGAGCTGAGCACGTGGACCGCCGCGGTGATGCTGCTGGCCGCCGACGCGTTGTCGCGCACCACGCCGGGCAACGAGATCTTCCGGTACGTCTCGGACCACACCATGCAGCGTCTGCGGTCGCATCCGGGCGACCCCGCGGACTGTGCGCCGGGCGAGACCTGCCCGACCGCCGTCGTCGTGCGCTAGCTAGTCTGTCGGCACGCCACCGCTGGACACCTGTCTGATCAGGTGTCGGCGCAGGTGGCGACCCGGACGAGGGAGTGCGTATGGAATTCGGACTGACGCTGTTCACGAGCGACCGGGGTATCCGGCCACACACCGCGGCGCTCGCCGCTGAGCGGACGGGCTTCTCGGCCTTCTACGTGCCCGAGCACACGCACATCCCCGTGCGACGCGAGGCAGCGCACCCGGGCACCGGGGGCGCCGAGCTCCCCGACGAGCGCTACGGCCGGACCCTGGATCCGTGGGTCGCGCTGGGCGCCGCCGCGGCGGTGACCTCGACCATCCGGCTGGGCACGGCCGTGTCCATCCCGGTGGAGAGCGATCCCATCACGCTGGCCAAGACCATCGCCTCCGTCGACCACCTCTCCGACGGCCGGGCCGTCCTGGGCGTGGGCTACGGCTGGAACCTCGACGAGATGGCGGATCACAACGTCCCCCCGGGTAGGCGCCGCACGATGTTGCGGGAATACCTCGAGGCCATGCGGGAGCTGTGGACGGAGGACGAGGCCGAGTACCACGGCGAGTTCGTCGACTTCGGTCCCAGCTGGGCCTGGCCCAAGACCGCCCGGAAGCCCGGCCCGCTCACGCTGGTGGGCGCGGCGGGGAACGAGAAGAACCTCAAGTGGATCTGCCGCAGCGCCGACGGCTGGATGACCACGCCCATCTCCCAGGACATCTCCGGCAGCGTGCGCAGGCTGCGCGAGCTGTGGGCGGAGGCCGGGCGGGAGGGCGAGCCGTACATCGTCGTCCTCGACCGCAAGCCGGTGCCGGAGAAGATCGAGGCCTACCGCGAACTCGGCGTGCACGAGCTCGTCTACGGCACCCCGGACCGGTCCGAGGAGGAGGTCCTCGGCTACATCGACCGACTCGCCGGCAAGCTCGGCCTCGGGGCCACGGTCTGAGCCGTCGGTGGCGCCCCACCCGGTCCGGTTCCGCCGGTACCGTCGTGGTATGGACCACAGTGATTCCGCCGCTCCCGTCGTCGTCATCACCGGGGCGGGCGGTGGCCTCGGCGCCGCCACGGCCGCGCTCTACGCCGGTCGCGGCTGGCGGGTCGTCGCGGTCGACCTGACGGCCCCGCCCGGCGCGACGGGGATCACGCCCGTCGCCGCCGACGTCACCGACCCCGACTCGCTCTCCGCACTGGCCGACCGCGTGCGGGCCGACTTCGGTCGACTCGACCTCGTCGTCACCTTCGCGGGGGTCCTGGGGATCGGCCCGCTCGCCGAGACCGACCCGCAGCGTGTGCAGCACGTGCTCGACGTGAACGTCATGGGCACCGTCCGCACCGTCCACGCTCTGTGGGACCTGTTGCGTGAGACCGGCGGACGGGTGGTGCTCATCAGTTCCGAGACCGGCCCGCAGCACGGGATGCCGATGAACGGCGCCTACGCGATGAGCAAGCACGCGATCGAGGCCTACGGTGACGCCCTGCGCCGCGAACTGATGTTCCTCGGGATGGACGTCGTCCTGGTCCAGCCGGGCCCGTTCCGCACCGGCATGACCGCCTCCATCCGGCGCCGCTTCCAGGAATCGACCGTGCCAGGCTCGCCGTTCGCGGCCATGGCCGCGGTGATGGGCGAGATGGCCGCCGGGGAGGACGACAAGGCCACCGACCCGTCCGTGCTCGCCGAGGCCGTGTGGCGGGCCGGCACCACCGCCCGGCCGCGTCACCGCTACGCCGTGCGCTGGGAGCTGACCCGCCGCCTGCTGGACCACCTGCCGGTGCCGCTGGTCGACAAGGCGCTCGTCCTGGCGCTGGGCGGGAAGATCAACGCCCGGAAGCTCGAGATGCGGCGGCAGGAGGCCGATGCCCGCGAGCAGATGCGGGAGGTGGCCGAATGACCAATCTCGACCCCCGGCCCGAGGAGATCGAGTGCGAGGCCGGCGGCGCGCCCGACGGGTCACGGCCCGGCGGCGCCGCCGTGGAGATCATCACGGCCCGCGACGTCCCCCTGGGCGGACCGCGAGCGATGACCGTCCGCCGGACCCACCCGCAGCGGCAACGGTCCCTCATCGGCGCCTTCTGCTTTGTCGACCACTACGGGCCCGACGACGTCTCCCTCAGCGGCGGCATGGACGTCCCCTCGCACCCGCACACCGGCCTGCAGACCGTGAGCTGGCTGTTCGAGGGCAACATCACCCACCACGACTCCGGCGACAACCACGCCGTCGTGAGGCCCGGGGAGGTCAACCTCATGACCGCCGGGTCGGGCATCTGCCATACCGAGGTGTCGACCCAGGACACCACCATGCTGCACGGAGTGCAGCTCTGGACGGTGCTCCCCGAGTCGCACCGCGAGGTGGGCGGCCGCGGGTTCGACCACTTCGTGCCCGACACGGTCCATCTCGAGGGCGGATCGATGCAGGTCTTCATGGGGTCACTGATGGGCTCGTCGTCGTCGGTCTCCACCTACACGCCCCTCGTCGCGGCGGAGATCCGGCTCGACCCCGGCGCCGAGCTGACCCTCGACGTGGACCCGGAGTTCGAACACGACCTGCTCGCGGACAGCGGCGACCTCACGCTCGAGGGGGTGCGCGTCGCGGTGACCGAACTCGCCTACACGGGCGTCGGTGAGACCACGCTGACCATCCGCAACACCGGGTCGACGCCCGGACGCGCGGTCCTCATCGGTGGCACGCCGTTCTCCGAGGAGATCATCATGTGGTGGAACTTCATCGGGCGGACGCACGACGCGATCGCCCGTTACCGCGAGCTGTGGGAGGCCGGCTCCGACCGCTTCGGCCGCGTGGACGGCTATATCGGCCACGACCCGCAGGGTCTGACCCGGCTGCCCGCGCCCGCACTGCCCAACACCACGCTCAGGCCGCGGGTCAATCCCGACCCGCGCGCACGGACCACCGAGTAGGGGAGGACACCGATGACCGAGTACACCGACAGCAGCGGCACCACCGTGACCGTGGAGCGCTCCGACTCGCGCGAGGCGTTCGAGATCCGGGACGCCTCCGGCGAGGTCGCCGGCCACGCCGACTTCCGCGATATCGGCGGGGAGCGCATCTTCCACCACACCGTGGTCGGGGAGGAGTTCGGGGGCCGGGGTCTCGGTACCGCGCTCGTCCGCGGAGCGGTCGAGGCGACCCGCGACGAGGGGGTGACGATCGTCCCCGTGTGCTCGATGGTGGAGGGGTTCCTCGGCAAGAACGCCGACGAGTTCGCGGGGGCGTACCGTGACGCCACCGACGACGACCGCGCCCGGGTCGGCGCGGAGGACGGCTGACGTGGGGGTCCCGCAGCTGGACCGGACCCAGCGCGAGGTCTACAAACAGCTCGTCCGCACCGCCGTCGCGTCCCGGCAGGCGTCCCGCGAGGCCGGGCTGGAGGAGGCGCTGCTCGAACTGGTCAACGTGCGCGTGTCGCAGATCAACGGCTGCGCGGCCTGCCTGGCCACCCACGTCCCCGCCGCCCGCGAGGCCGGGGTGTCGCAGGGGCGGCTCGACCTGCTGCCCGCATGGCGAGAACTCGACGCCTTCGGCGACGCCGAGCGGGCGGCGTTGCGCCTGGCCGAGACGTTGACACGCCTGGACGACGTCGACGAACGCGCTGCCGCGACGGCGGCCGCCGCCGACCACTTCTCCGACGAACAGCTCTCGGCGCTGGAGTGGACGATCGTGCTCATCAACGCCTTCAACCGGGTGTCGATCGCCAGTCACCACCAGCCGGGTATCGAGGACTGAGCCGGCCGCCGGCCCCGGGCACGGAGACCGCCGCCGCCCGGGGACGGCGCCGCAGGCCCGGGCGGGTGGTCAGCGAGAGGCGACCGGCACCATCGCCGCCCGGTCGGAGCGCACGATCTCCTTGCCGAACGGGAAACACGTCACCGGGATGAGCTTGAGGTTCGCCCACGCCAGCGGCAGCCCGATGATCGTCACCGCCTGGGCGAGCGCCGTGGCGACGTGGCCGATCGCCAGCCACAGTCCGGCAACCAGGAACCAGATGACGTTGCCGACCGTGCTCGCCCCACCGGGCCGGCCCCGGTCGACGACCTCGCGGCCGAACGGCCACAGGACATAGGCGGCGATCCGGAAGCTCGCGACCCCGAACGGGATCGTGATGACGAGGAGGCACGCCAGGATCCCGGCGAGCACATAACCCAGGAACAACCACACGCCCGCGGTCACCAGCCAGATGATGTTGAGGATCGCGGTCAGCACGGAACGCATACCGGCCACTGTAGGTCGGAAGCGGAAGTCGCGTCACAGGGTTACGGTGGGCGATGTGAGCGACAAGCCGGACGTCAGGACCCTCGGCGAGCTGCGCGCCGCCGGTTACACCAGCCGCACCCTCCGCGAGGAGCTGCGCGAGAACCTGCTCGCGGCCCTGGCCGCCGGGCGCGACCCGTGGCCCGGGATGCACGGGTTCGACACCACCGTGATCCCGCAGGTCGAACGCGCCCTCATCGCCGGGCACGACATCGTGCTGCTCGGTGAGCGAGGGCAGGGCAAGACCCGACTCCTGCGCACCCTCGTCGGGCTGCTCGACGAGTGGTCCCCCGTCGTGGCCGGCTCCGAACTGGGGGAGGACCCGCTCGCCCCCATCACCGACCCGACCCGCGAGCGGATCGCCCGCGAGGGCGACGCGCTGCCCGTCGAGTGGCGCCACCGCACCGAGCGGTACGTGGAGAAGCTCTCCACCCCGGACACGTCCGTGGCCGACATGATCGGCGACGTCGACCCCATGCGCGTGGCGGAGGGCCGCCGCCTGGGCGACCCGGAGACCATCCACTACGGACTCGTACCTCGCGCCAACCGCGGGATCGTGGCGCTCAACGAGCTGCCCGACCTGGCCGAGCGTATCCAGGTCGCGCTGCTCAACGTCATGGAGGAGCGGGACGTCCAGATCCGCGGTTATGTGCTCCGCCTGCCGCTGGACGTGCTGGTCGTGGCGTCGGCGAACCCGGAGGACTACACCAACCGCGGGCGGATCATCACCCCCCTCAAGGACCGGTTCGGCGCGGAGATCCGCACCCACTACCCGCTCGATCTGGCCGACGAGATCGAGGTCGTGCGGCAGGAGGCCGAACTCACCGCCGAGGTGCCCGACGCCCTCATGGAACTGCTCGCCCGCTTCACCCGCGAACTGCGCACCTCCGACTCGATCAACCAGGCCTCTGGGGTGTCGGCGCGTTTCGCCATCGCCGGCGCGGAGACCGTCGCCGCGGCGGCCCGCCGGCGGGCCGCCGTCCGCGGGGCCGACGACCCCGGCGAGGCGGTGGCCCGGCTCGTGGACCTCGACGTCGCCGTGGAGGTCCTGCGCGGCAAGATCGAGTTCGAACCCGGCGAGGAGGGGCGCGAATCCGAGATCCTGCGGTACCTGCTCCGCACCGCGACCGTGGACGTGGTGCGCGGGCTCTTCCGCGGCATCGACATGGCCCCGCTCGTCGAGGCGTTCGACGGCTCGGTGACCCTGACCACGGGGGCGAGCGTCACGGCCGCCGAGTTCCTGGCCGCACTGCCCGAGCTGTCCGTACCGGGGCTGTACGACGAGATCGCCGACCGGGTCGGCGCCACCAACGCCGGCCAGCGGGCCGGTGCGATCGAGCTGGCGCTGGAGGGGCTGTACCTCTCGCGGCGCCTGTCCAAGGAGACCGGGGACGGCGCCGCCGTCTACGGCTGACACGTCCCGGTGGCCACGCGGCCGCCGGAGCAGGAGGTGCGCGATGCCGCGACCAGAACCCCGCGCCCGCTACGGACGCTACGTCGGCGGGCCGGACCCGCTCGCGCCCCCGCTCGACCTGTCCGAGGCACTCGACGCGGTGTCCGAGGGCGTCATGGCCGGCTACTCGCCCGAGCAGTCGATGCGCGAGTTCCTGCGCTCCGGCGGCCGCGACCACACCGGGCTCGACGAGCTCGCCGGGCGCGTCCACCGCCGGCGGCGTGAACTGCTGAAGGGCCACCGACTGGGCGGCACCCTCGACGAGGTGTCCAAGCTGCTCGACGAGGCGCTGCTCGCCGAACGCGGGCAGCTCGCCCGCGACACCGAGATGGACCCCATGGACCGCACCCTGCGGGAGATGACCATCGAGAACCTCCCCGACAGCCCGGCGGCCGCGGTGGGGGAACTCAAAGACTATGACTGGGCCTCGCCCGACGCCCGCGAGGCGTACAAGCGGATCCAGGACCTGCTGGGTGCCGAGGCCCTCGACGCGCGGTTCGCCGGCATGAAGCAGGCGCTGGAGAACACCACCGACGCCGACCGGGCGGCGGTGTCCGAGATGCTCTCCGACCTCACCGACCTGCTGGACAAGCACGCCCGCGGGGAGGACACCGACGAGGACTTCCGCGAGTTCATGGACAAACACGGTGATGCGTTCCCCGAGCAGCCGCAGAACGTCGACGAGCTCATCGACACCCTCGCCAAGCGCTCGGCCGCAGCGCTGCGGATGATGCGCTCGATGACCCCGGAGCAGCGGGAGGAGCTCATGGCCCTGTCGCAGCAGGCGTTCGGCTCCCCCGAGTTCTCCGAGCAGCTCGGCAGACTCGACGGATTGCTTCAGACACTGCGACCCGGGGAGAACTGGGACGGCTCCGAGGACTTCGAGGGCTCCGAGGGGCTGGGCATGTCCGAGGGGACGGCCGCGATGGCCGAACTCGGCGACCTCGACCGCCTGGCCGAGCAGCTGTCCCGCAGCGACCGGTCGCCGCTGTCCGAACTGGATCTGGAGGCCGTCGCCCGCACCCTCGGCCGCGAGGCGGCGGTGTCCGTTCAGACCCTGGCCCGTCTCGAGCAGGCCATGCGGGACTCGGGCTACCTCAGCCGCCGGTCGGACGGCGACCTGCGACTGTCCCCGGCCGCGCTCCGCAAACTGGGCAGGTCGCTGCTGCGGGACGCCGCCCGCCGGCTGTCCGGCCGCTCGGGCGCGCGGGAGACCCGCGCATCGGGGGCGGCGGGCGACCAGACGGGGTCGAGCCGGGCGTGGGAGTTCGGCGACGTCGAGTCGTGGGACGTGCCGCGGACGATCGGTAACGCGATCTCCCGCATCGCCGCCGAGGGCGGTGACCCCGCCGGCGGGGTCCGGCTCCTGCCCGAGGACATCGAGGTCCGCGAGACCGAGGCCCGGACGCAGGCCGCGGTCGCGCTGCTCGTGGACACCTCGTTCTCCATGGCGATGGAGGGCCGCTGGGTGCCGATGAAACGCACCGCGCTCGCCCTGCATCATCTGGTGAGCACCCGCTTCCGGCAGGACCGGCTCCAGCTCATCTCGTTCGGGCGGTTCGCCCAGTCCCGCACGATCGAGTCACTGTTGTCACTGGACGCCCAGTACGAGGCCGGGACGAACCTGCACCACGCGCTGCTCCTGGCGGGGCGCTTCTTCCGCGAGCACCCGACCATGCAACCGGTCCTGCTCATCGTCACCGACGGCGAACCCACCGCGCACCTGCTCAGTGGCGGCGAACCCTGGTTCGCCTACCCGCCGGACCCGGACACCATCCGCACGACCGTCGACGAACTCGACAGGGTCGCCCGGTTCGGCGCGCAGACCACGTTCTTCCGCCTGGGCGCGGACCCCGGCCTCTCGCGGTTCCTCGACGCGCTGGCCCGGCGGGTCGAGGGCACCGTGGTGGCGCCGGAAGTCGACGACCTCGGGGCCGCCGTGGTGGGGCGGTTCCTGCACACACGCCGCGGCCGCCCGGGCTCCGGTGACGCGTGGAACGCGGGCGGCCGCTGGGCCGTGTGACCCCTCTCAGGGCATCGGCGCGCCGACCTCGCCGGAGTCCCGGCGCAGGACACGCAGCGAGTCCACGGCGGCCACCTCGGTGAACTGCCCGGACTCCAGGGCACGGCAGTAGATCTCGTACGGCGGGCGACCGCCGTCCTCGGGGTTCGGGAACACGTCGTGGATGAGCAGCGCTCCGCCGATCTTCACCCACGGGGCCCAGCCGGAGTAGTCGGCCTGCGCGGCCTCGGAGGAGTGGCCGCCGTCGATGAAGACGAACGACGCGGGAGTGCCCCACACCCGGGCGACCTGCCGGGAGCTGCCCACCGCGGCGGTCACCACCTCGTCCAGACCCGCGTCCCACATGGTGTGACGGAAGGCGACCAGGGTCTCCAGGCGCCCGGTGTGCGGGTCGACGAGCGAGGTGTCGTGGTACTCCCAGCCCGGCTGGTGCTCCTCGGACCCGCGGTGGTGGTCGACGGTGACGATGCTGCCGCCGGTCACGCGCGCGGCCGCGCCGAGGAACACCGTCGAGCGGCCGCAGTAGGTGCCGATCTCCACGCCCACGCCGTCGCCCAGGTACTCGCAGGCGATCTCGTAGAGAGTCGTGCCCTCCTCCAGTGGCATGAAGCCGGGGGCCGCGAGTGCGACGGCGAGCAGCGAGGGTTCGATCTCGGGTGCGGTCATGACTGTCAACCTAGCGCCCACCCCTCGGCCCTCGGTGCGGCGGGCGGCCTTGCGGGCGCGGCGCTCACGCCGTTGTCGTCGCGGTCAGCGCAGCGCCTCCTCGCGGAACTCGCCGGGGAAGTCCACCGACGGGCCGTTGCCCGACTCGCCCCGCCGGAGTTCCACCCGCCGGATCTTGCCCGAGATGGTCTTGGGCAGGTCCGTGAACTGCAGCCGGCGGATCCGCTTGTAGCCGGCCAGGTGGGTGCGCGAGTACTCGAAGATCTCCCGCGCCGTGTCCTCGTTCGGCTCCCAGTCCCCGGCCAGGACGACGAACGCCTTGGGCACGCTCAAGCGCACCGGGTCGGGGGAGGGAACGACTGCCGCCTCGGCCACGGCCGGCTGCTCGAGCAGGACCGACTCGAGCTCGAAGGGCGAGATCCGGTAGTCCGAGGACTTGAAGACGTCGTCGGTGCGGCCCACGTAGGTGATGTAGCCGTCCGCGTCCCGGGAGCCCACGTCGCCCGTGTGGTAGAAACCGTCGGCGTACGCGGCGGCGGTCCGCTCGGGGTCGCCGTGGTAGCCGACCATCAGGCCGAGCGGCCGCGGGTCGAGGCGCAGGCAGATCTCACCTTCGGCCCCGTCGCCGGTGACCTCCTGCCCCGTGGCCGGGTCCACCAGTGCCACCTCGAAGCCCGGGCACGGCCGGCCCATGGAGCCGTCCTTGATGGGCTGGCCGGGGGTGTTGGCGATCTGCACGGTGGTCTCGGTCTGGCCGAAGCCGTCGCGGATGGTCACGCCCCACGCGTCGCGCACGCGGCCGATCACCTCGGGGTTGAGCGGCTCACCGGCGCCCACCGCGAGGCGGGGCGGGACCTGCAGCTGGGTGAGGTCGGCCTGGATGAGCATCCGCCACACGGTCGGCGGGCAGCACAGGCTGGTCACGCCGCAGCGGTCCATCTCGCGCATCATCGCCGTCGCGTCGAAGCGGGAGTAGTTGTAGATGAACACGCACGAGCCGGCGATCCACGGGGTGAAGACGTTGGACCAGGCGTGCTTGGCCCAGCCGGGCGAGGAGACGTTGAGGTGGACGTCACCGGGCTGCAGGCCGATCCAGTACATGGTCGACAGGTGACCGGCGGGGTACGAGGCGTGCGTGTGCTCGACGAGCTTGGGCTTGCTGGTGGTGCCGGAGGTGAAGTACAGCAGCAGGGTGTCGTCGGCGTGCGTGGTGTGGCTGGGCTCGAAGTCGGGGGAGGCGTCCATCGCACCGGCCAGATCGGTCCAGCCCTCGGGCGCGCCGCCGGCGGCGCCACTCACGTCGGCCCCGCCGACGGGGCCACTCACGTCGGCCCCGCCGACGGAGATGCGCTGGTAGTCGCCGGAGATGGCGGAGAACCGGTCGGCCAGTTCGGCGCGGGCGATCACGTGCTTGATGCCACCGCGGGCGATCCGGTCGCGCAGGTCACCCTCGGCCAGCAGGGTGGTCGCGGGGATGACGACGGCGCCGAGCTTGATCACGGCGAGCATGACGTCCCACAGCTCCACCTGGTTGGCCAGCATGAGCAGGATGCGGTCGCCGGGCTCCACTCCGTGGTCGCGGAGCCAGTTGGCGGTGCGGTCGGAACGGATGCGCATCTCGTCGAACGAGTACTTGGCCTCGGTGGGTGCACTGCCACCGTCGTGCTCCTCGACGATCCACAGCGCGGGATCGTCGTTGCCCTCGGCCTGGACGTCGAACCAGTTCAGCGCCCAGTTCCACTCGTCCAGCTCGGGCCAGGCGAAACCGTCCCGGGCCCCCTCGTAGTCCTGCGCGTGGGCCTGGAGGAAGTCGCGGGCGGCGCGGAACCGGACGGTGGCCTCGGTGGGCAGCGGGGACATGGGTACTCCTGTCGACGGACGTGCCAGTTGTGTAGTGAGTCAGCTCACAGTAGGTCCGTCGTCCGCGGTGGCGGTACACCCGAAAGGGGAGGGTGCGAGCCCGGGTGGCGCCCCGATATGGATTACTAGGAGTTGCAAGTATAGGGTGATGGACATCACGGGAGAGGGGCGCTGGGCAACCCGGCCCAGGCGACCCCGCTGACGAAGGGACGGTCATGTCGGATCTCAGGCAGGTCGAGCACTACATCAACGGCGCGCGCGTCGCGGCCACGGGCGGCCGCACCCAGGACGTGCTCAACCCGAGCACGGGGAAGGCGCAGGCGGTCGTGCCGCTGGCCACGACGGCCGAGGTCGACGACGTCATCGCCAAGGCCGCCGCCGCGCAGAAGGCGTGGGCCGCGCAGAACCCGCAGAAGCGCGCCCGCGTGCTCATGCGGTTCGTCGACCTGGTCAACCAGAACATGCAGGAGCTCGCGGAGCTCCTGGCGATCGAGCACGGCAAGACGACCCCGGACGCGAAGGGCGACATCCAGCGCGGCCTCGAGGTCATCGAGTTCGCGATCGGCATTCCGCACCTGCTCAAGGGCGAGTACACCGAGAACGCCGGCACCGGCGTGGACGTCTACTCGATGCGCCAGCCGCTCGGCGTGGTCGCCGGCATCACGCCGTTCAACTTCCCGGCCATGATCCCGCTGTGGAAGGCCGGCCCGGCCATCGCGTGCGGCAACGCGTTCGTCCTCAAGCCCTCCGAGCGCGACCCGTCGGTGCCGGTCCGCCTGGCGGAGCTGTTCACCGAGGCCGGTCTGCCGGACGGCATCTTCCAGGTGGTGCACGGCGACAAGGAGGCCGTGGACGCCATCCTGAACAACGACACGATCCAGGCGGTGGGCTTCGTCGGCTCGACCCCGATCGCGCAGTACATCTACGAGAACGCGGCCCGCACGGGCAAGCGCGCGCAGTGCTTCGGTGGCGCCAAGAACCACGCGATCATCATGCCGGACGCGGACATGGACCAGGTCGCGGACGCCCTCGTCGGGGCCGGTTTCGGCTCGGCCGGTGAGCGCTGCATGGCCATCTCGGTGGCCGTGCCGGTCGGCGAGGGCACCGCCGAGAAGCTGATCGAGAAGCTCCTGCCCAAGGTCAAGGAGCTGAAGGTCGGCCACAGCCACGACCCGCAGTCCGACTACGGCCCGCTGGTGACCCCGGAGTCCAAGGAGCGAGTGCTCGACTACATCTCGCAGGGTGCGGACGCGGGCGCGGAGGTGCTCGTCGACGGCCGCGGTGTGGGCGCGTACACGGACTCCTTCAACGGCGAGGACATCTCGGGCGGCTACTTCGTCGGGCCGACCCTGCTGGACAAGGTCACGACCGACATGAGCGTGTACACCGACGAGATCTTCGGCCCGGTGCTCTCCATCGTCCACGCCAAGGACTTCGAGGAGGCCCTCGCGCTTCCCAGCGACCACGAGTACGGCAACGGCGTGGCCATCTTCACCCGTGACGGTGACGCGGCTCGCGAGTTCGTCTCCCGCGTCGAGGTGGGCATGGTCGGCGTGAACGTCCCGATCCCGGTGCCGATCGCGTACCACACCTTCGGCGGCTGGAAGAAGTCCGGCTTCGGCGACCTCAACCAGCACGGCCCGGAGTCGATCAAGTTCTACTCCAAGGTCAAGACGGTCACGCAGCGGTGGCCCTCGGGGATCAAGGACGGCGCCGAGTTCGTCATCCCCACGATGGACTGACGCCTACCGGGCGTAGGAGAGGAACTTCGATGTTCACGCTTGATGACGACGACAAGGTCATCGTCGACGCCGCACGCGAATTCTCGGACAAGCGGGTCGGGCCCATGGCGCAGGAGTGGGACGAGACCCACCACTTCCCGAAGGACGTCCTGCGCGAGGCCGCCGGGATGGGCATGGGCGCGATCTATGTCTCGGAGGACGTCGGGGGCAGCGGGATGCGTCGCCTGGACGGTGTCCGCATCTTCGAGCAGCTCGCGCGGGGGTGTCCGTCGGTGGCGGCGTACCTGTCGATCCACAACATGTGCGTGTGGATGGTCGACGAGTTCGGCACGGACGAGCAGCGGCAGGAGTGGATCCCGCGGCTGGCCTCGATGGAGCTGTTCGCGAGCTACTGCCTGACCGAGCCGGGCGCCGGTTCGGACGCGGCGGCGCTGCGGACGAAGGCGGTGCGGGACGGCGACCACTACGTGCTCACCGGGACCAAGCAGTTCATCTCCGGTGGCGGGCAGTCGGACGTCTACCTCGTCATGGCGCGGACCGGGGACGCCGGCCCCAAGGGCATCTCGGCGTTCCTGGTCCCTGCGGACTCCGAGGGGCTGAGCTTCGGCGCGGACGAGCGGAAGATGGGCTGGAACGCGCAGCCCACCGCGCAGGTGATCATGGAGGGCGTGCGCGTGCCGACCGCCAACCTCATCGGCGGTGCGGATTCCGGCGGGGAGGGGCTGGGCTTCACCATCGCCATGCGCGGTCTCAACGGCGGCCGCATCAACATCGCGGCCTGTTCGCTGGGCGGCGCGCAGGAGGCCTATGCGCGGGCGGTGGCCCATGTGCGGGACCGTGAGGCGTTCGGTGGGGCGCTCATCGACGAGCCGACCATCCGTTTCACCCTCGCGGAGCTGGCCACCGAGCTGGAGGCCAGCCGGCTGATGTTGTGGCGGGCGGCGGCGCTGGACGCCAAGGAGCCCGACCACGTCGAACTGTGCGCCATGGCCAAGCTGTTCGTCACCGACCGCTGCTTCGACATCGCGGACCGGTCGCTGCAGCTGTTCGGCGGCTACGGATATCTATCCGAGTACGGAATCGAGAAGATCGTGCGGGATCTGCGGGTCCACCGCATCCTTGAGGGCACGAACGAGATCATGCGTGTCGTCGTCGGCCGGGCCGTCGCCGCTCGCGGACTGGGAGCGTAGTAGATGAGCAACGTGGACACGAGCAAGCCGACCGTGGCGTTCCTCGGGCTGGGCAACATGGGCGGGCCGATGGCCGCCAATCTGGTCGGGGCCGGTCACGAGGTCCGTGGCTTCGATCCGGTCGAGGCCGCGCAGCAGACCGCCCGTGAGGCCGGGGTGACGGTGTGCGGGTCGCCGGCCGAGGCGGTGCAGGGCGCCGCCGTGGTCATCACGATGCTGCCCAACGGGGAGCTGGTGACCTCGACCTACGCTGACGTGCTCGGTTCCGCCGAGGCGGGCACGCTGTTCATCGACTCGTCCACCATCTCGGTCGACGACGCCCGCGCGGTCCACGAGCAGGCGGTGTCGGCCGGGATGCTGCAGGTGGACGCCCCCGTCTCGGGCGGGGTCAAGGGCGCCACCGCCGGCACCCTGGCGTTCATGGTCGGTGGTGAGGACGAGGCGTTCGCGGCCGCGCAGCCGGTCCTCGAGCCGATGGCGGGCAAGATCATCCACTGCGGCGGCGCCGGTGCGGGCCAGGCCGCGAAGGTCTGCAACAACATGGTTCTGGCCGTGCACCAGATCGCGATCGGTGAGGCGTTCGTCCTGGCGGAGCGGCTGGGGCTCGAGCACCAGGCGCTGTTCGACGTCGTCACCGGGGCGACCGGCAACAGCTGGGCGCTGCACACCAACTGCCCGGTGCCCGGCCCGGTCCCGACCTCGCCGGCGAACAACGAGTTCAAGCCCGGGTTCGCCACCGCACTGATGAACAAGGACCTGGGCCTGGCGCTGGCCGCGCTGGAGAGCACCGGGACCGTGGCGCCGCTCGGCGCGGCGGCCGCGGCACTGTACGACGAGTTCGCGCAGGACAACGGCGACAAGGACTTCAGTGCGATCATCACCAGCATCCGCGACTCCGCGCGGAGCTGACCCGTCAGTACGAGGAGAGTTGCCATGACCACCCTCCGGCCGAGTGATTCGGA
Source organism: Dietzia maris (assembly GCF_036287335.1). Taxonomy (NCBI): domain Bacteria; kingdom Bacillati; phylum Actinomycetota; class Actinomycetes; order Mycobacteriales; family Dietziaceae; genus Dietzia; species Dietzia maris. The sequence goes on along the minus strand of NZ_CP143053.1, from coordinate 2,583,319 downwards.
CGCCGTCCTGGGCGCACTGCGCAGGGCCCGACAGGAGTCCGGGCTCCCGATCGTCTTCGCGGGGGAGGGGAACGGCGAGACCGCCCAGCTCAGCCGGTTCATCGGCGCCCGGACCACCTCGATGCAGGGTCTGCAGGTGGCCAAGGGGCGCGGGCTCGGCGGTCACGTCATGGCGTCCGGGCGACCGGCGACGGTCCGCGACTACGAGGACTGCTCCGGGATCACCCGGCATTACGCCGAGGCGGTGGGGCAGGAGGGCCTGCGGGCCATCATCTCGGTTCCGGTGATGGTCTCCGGCGTCGCGCGCACGATCCTCTACGGGTCGGCGCGCGTGGCCACCCAGCTCGGCGACCACGTCACCCGGACGTTCAACTCGGTGGCCGCCGAGCTGGCCTCGGAGTTCCGGGTCCGCGACGAGGTCGACCGTCGACTGCGCATGGCCGATGTCGCCGCCGCCGAGCACACGGTCGGCCTGGAGGCCTCGGATCGTGAGCAGCTGCGGGTGCTGCACGGTGAGCTGCGCGCGATCGCCGCGGAGCTGGGCGACCCGGCGCTGCGTGACAGGCTGCTGGCAGCCGGGTCGGCCCTCGCCGGGGTCGGGCGCTCGCCTGACGTCGGCGAGGTGCCGGCCTCCGCCAAGTCGGTGCTCTCGCCCCGGGAGATCGACGTCCTCGCGCAGGTGGCGCTCGGGTTGTCCAACGCGGAGGTGGGCGCGCGGTTGTCGCTCTCGCCGGAGACGATCAAGGCGTACCTGCGCAACATCGGCACCAAGCTCGGGACGCGGTCGCGAATGGAGTCGGTGGCCCGGGCGAGGCTGCTCGGCTTCCTGCCCTGACCCGCCCCCGCCGTACCTCCGCCGCCCGCCCCGCCGTCGCGACGGCGGGGCGGCGGCGCGGCTCTACGTCGTCGCGGTCTGCGGCTCCTGCCACGTCACCCGCACGCCGGTAGCGGGTCGGGTGAGCATGTGGGTCCACGGGAACGTCATGTCGTCGGGATCCCGACTGATGCGCACCTCGGGGCGGCACAGGGCGGCCACGGTGGCGGACAGCGCGGTCACGGCGATCTTCTCGCCGGGGCAGCGGTGGCCCGTGCGCACCCCGGCCCCGCCGTGGGGGATGAACGCCTCGAGCGCCTCGGCGTCGTCGACACCCATGAAGCGCCCGGGGTCGAAGGTGGTGGCGTCGGGCCAGTGGTTGGGGTCGGTGTCGGTGCCGAGGAGATCGAGCAGGACGAGCTGGTTCTTGCGGACCGGGCAGCCCTGGACCTCGAAGTCCGTCGTGGCCAGGGCGGGCAGCATGGGAACGAACGGATAGACCCGGCGGACCTCCTGGGCGAACGCCACGGCCTCCGGGATGTCCGTGAGCCGACCGGTCGTTGACGCCGCCTCCCGGATCCGGTCCGCCCACCGCGGATGCTCGGCGAGGGCGACCGCCGCGAACGCGGCGAACCGGGCCACCGCCACGGTGGGTCGGGTCAGGTTCTGCAGTTCCACCGCCGCGGTGCGGTCGTCGACGGGCGCGCCGTTCTCGTCGCGCAGGTCCGCCATGGCCGACAGGACGGAGCCGGGCTCGGCCCGCAGGTCGTCAGAGCGCACCGCGCGGATCAGTCCCGTGGCCCAGCGGTCCAGTCGCACGCGCTCGAACTCCGCGACCGGGTTGGTCGCGACGCGCCCGAACGTGTCGAGCAGCCGGCTCATCTGCCGTGCGCGACGGTCGGCCTCCGGCGGCGTGAGCGGCAGCCCGGCCCACCGGAACGCCGCCCGGCCGAACGCGGTCGACGTGTCGTCGTAGACGGTGCCGCCGCCGCTGCGCGCCCACCGGTCGAGCATCTCCTCGAGCTCGTCGGCCACCAGCTGAGCGAACCGGGCGACCCGGTCGTCGTCGTAGGCCATGTCCGCGAGCGCGTTCTTCCGAGCCGCGTGCGCGCGGCCGTCGAGCTTGTGGACGGAGCCGGGGCCGAACAGCGGCAGCCGGATGAACGACGGCATGGCCCCGTCTCGCTTGACCTTGTCGGCGTCGTAGAAGGCGCGGACGCCGTCGATGCCCCGCAGCAGCACCGTGCTGCGGCCCATCAGCCGGAGGCGGACCGGGGTCTGCGACTCGGGGGAGACGCCCGCCCGCTGACGCACCCGGGAGGCGAACAGATAGCCGGAGCGGAGGAAGTCGAGGGACTGGTCACCCATTACTCGGGCGGTGGGTCGGGTCATCGGGCGCTCTCCTTCGTGCTCGGGTGGGAACTCGCGGTCGGCGTCCCGGCCACACTAGAGCGACTCGCGCCGACGCGCTTCCGGTCGCGACCGCAGCGCCTCCATCAGGTCGTCGAGCATGTCGTCGGACGGCCGGTCGTCGGCGCGTCGGTGGGCGGTGGCGCGGCCGTCGGGGGACAGGCACCAGCGCCACCAGTGGTCGAGAACGGTTTCACCGGGGCCGGGGGCGCCCAGGCCGTCGGCGGTGAACGCGTCCGCGCCGGGGGCGCCCGCGCCGAGGTCGTCGGCGCCGACGACCGCCGGCCAGTCCCACGCGGCGGCCTGCGCGGACACCTTGCCGCCACCGCTGATCGGGTCGATCGCCAGTGCGGGCACACCGGCCTGCAGGGCCAGCACGAGTCCGTGCATCCGCATCGTCACCACGGCGTCCATGCGGGCGATCACCGAGCTCACCTGACCGGGCGTCGAGGGCAGTCGCCAGTCGCGGGGGTCGAGTCGGGTCTCCAGCGGGAGCAGCGCCGCGTCCAGGCCACCCAGCCAGTCGGTGAGTGCGCCGATCACGGCCTCGTGGCGCCGCCGGTCGCCGTACTCCTGTTGGCCACCGGTCAGGTACACCCCGACGACGGGCACCGCCGGTGGCGGGACGTGTGTGGCCAGGTCGGGTCGCGCGGTCGAACCGGGGGCGTCGCGGGCGATCACGGCGTCGAGCCGGTCGAGCAGTGGATCGGCGTGGTCCACGACGCTGACGCCGACAGCGATCCGTCGGCAGCGGGGGAAGCGGTCCAGCATCTCGACCGCGGCGTCGCCGCTGGCGGGGCCGCAGACGAAGACCACGTGGGTGTAGCGGGCGGGGTCGACGTCGTCGAGGCGGAGGCCGCCGGGCGGGCACATCACCGCGCTCCAGGCGGTGTCGTGACCGATCCCGTCGGCGGTGAGGCGACGGGCCACCGCCTCCATCGCCAGGACGTCGCCGGCCGTGGCCTCGCCGTGCAGGGGACTGGACCAACCGACGATGAGTACGCGCACCCCGTCGAGCCTGCCCGACGCGGCTCCGCCCCGCCAGCCCCGGCTCGTCGGGCTAGCCTCGGGCCGGTGAACACCAACGTGACCGTCGTGGTGGCCTCGAGGAACCGGCGAGAGGACCTCAGGGCCACCCTGCCCCGCCATGACGCGCCCGTGATCGTCGTGGACAACGCCTCGGACGACGACTCGGTGGAGGTGTGCCGCGCCGCGGGCGACCACGTGAGTGTCATCGCGTCGCCCGAGAACCTCGCCGCGAGGGCCCGCACCGTCGGTGCGCGGGCGGCGCGGACCGAGCTCGTCGCGTTCGCCGACGACGACTCGTGGTGGGAACCGGGCTCCCTCGAGCGGGCGGTGCGGCTCTTCGCCGAGTATCCGCGCCTCGGCCTGGCCGCCGGCACCATCCTCGTGGGGCCGTCGAACGAGCCGGACCCGATCAACGCGGTCCTCGCCGACTCGCCCCTGGGCACCGCACCCGACGCCCCGGGCCCGGCCCTGCTGGGTTTCGTCGGATGCGGTGCGATCGTCCGCCGCGACGCGTTCCTCGGGGTGGGCGGGTTCGACGACGTCATCCGTTTCCCCGGCGAGGAGGAGCGGGTCGCCCTCGACCTGCACGACGCGGGCTGGCAGATCTGTCACGTCCCGGACCTCGTGGCCCACCACCACCCGTCGCCGGTGCGGGACGCGCCGGGGATCCGCCGGGCCGGCCTCACCCGCAGCCGGCTCCTCACCGCGGTCCTCCGGTTGCCGGCGGGCGCGGTCGCGGGTGAGGTCGTGGACGGGATGCGCAGCGCGGACGGACGGAGAGGGCTCCTCAGCGCGGTGCCGCGGATCCCCGCCGCACTCGCGGCGCGCCGGGTCGTCGGGGAGCCCACCCTGCGCGCGCGGGGGCGGCTCCGCGCGGCGGACGACGGGTAGAAGCCCCACAGGGGACGCGTGGACGCACACGGGAGAGGAGAGTCGGATGAGCAGCGTACCGGAGCCGGAAGGTCGGGATCCCAGGGTGAGCGTGGTGATGATCACCTGGAACCGCCGCGAGGAGGCGCTCGCCGCTCTGGACCGGCTGGCGGAGCTGCCCGAGCGCCCGGAGGTCATCGTCGTCGACAACGGCTCCACCGACGGCACCGCGGACGCCGTCACCCGCCAGCACCCGGGCGTGCGGCTCATCGCCAGCCCCACGAACCTCGGCGCGGTCGGCCGCAACCTCGGGGTGGACGCGGCGACCACCCCCTACGTCGCGTTCTGCGACGACGACACGTGGTGGGATCCGGGTTCGCTGCGCGCCGGTGCGGACGCCCTCGACGCGCATCCGCGGCTGGGCGTGGTCACGGCGCGGATCGTCGTGGAGCCGGGCGGTGAGGACGACCCGATCGTGCCGGAGCTGGAGAACTCGCCGGTGCGCGGCCCGGACTGGCTCCCCGGGCCGGCGCTGGGCAGCTTCCTCGCGGGGGCGAGCATCGTCCGGGCCGAGGCCTACCGGGAGGTCGGCGGCTTCCACGAGCGTCTGTGGCTGGGGGGCGAGGAGGAGCTGCTCGCGGCCGACCTCGCCGCCGCCGGCTGGGAGCTGTGTTACCTGCCCGAGATGACCGTGCACCACCAGGCGTCGGTGCTGCGCGATCCGCATCTGCGCCGCCGTCACGGCATCCGGAACACCCTGTGGTTCACGTGGCTGCGCCGGCCGCTGCCCGCCGCGCTCCGGCGTACGCGGGACGTCCTCGCGGGCGCGCCGCGGGATCGGGTCACCGCGGCGGGGGTGCTCGACGCCCTCCGCGGCGCGGCCTGGGTGGCGAGGGATCGGCGGGTCCTGCCACCGCACGTCGAGGCGCGTTTCCTGGCCCTCGAGGAGAGCCAGAAGTCCAGCGCGGCAAGGCGCTACGAGAGCTGAGGCTTCGCGCGTTCGGTGGCCACTTCCCCCCGATCGGGCCTAAGGTCGCGCCATGATCGTCTTGGGAGTAAATGCCACCTTCCACGATTCGTCCGCCGCGCTGGTCGTCGACGGGCGAGTGGTCGCCGCGGCTGAGGAGGAACGCTTCTCCCGCCGCAAGCACGCCAAGCGGCCGGTGCCGTTCTCGGCGTGGGAGCTGCCGGAGCTGTCGATGCGCTGGTGTCTCGAGGAGGCCGGCATCACCGCGGCGGATCTGGACGCAGTGGGGTACGCCTTCGACCCCGAGCTGGCGGCGCTGCAGCCCGACGACCCCTTCGACCCGGTGCGCATCGACTACGTGCGGCGCGCGCCGGAGTTCCTCGCCGAGGCGCTGCCCGGGCTGGACCCCGACCGGGTGCGGTTCGTCGAGCACCACGTCGCGCACGCCGCCTCCGCCGCCCTGGCCGGGCCGCACCGCACGTGTGCGGTCCTGGTCAACGACGGCCGAGGGGAGCGGCACTCCCAGCTCGCGGGGCATTACCGCGACGGCGAGCTGGAGATCTGTCACCGCCAGGACCTGCCCGATTCGCTGGGCCTGTACTACGAGTCGCTCACCGAGCACCTGGGCTTCCTGCGCTCGAGCGACGAGTTCAAGGTGATGGCGCTGGCCTCCTACGGCGAGCCGCGGTTCCTGCCGGAGCTGCGTGAGAGCCTGCACGCGAACCCGGACGGGGGGTTCACCGCGCGCGCCCCGGAGTGGGAGCGGTTCGCGCCCCGCCGCGTCGACGACGGGACGTGGGGAGGCGTGCACGCCGACCTCGCCGCGTCGGTGCAGGCCGGCGTCGAGGAGGTGCTGGTGGAGAACGCCCGGTGGCTGCACCGGCAGACGGGGGAGCGGGTGCTCACCATGGCGGGCGGGACCGCGCTCAACTGCGTGGCCAACACGCGGATCTGGCGCGAGGGGCCGTTCGACGAGGTGTGGGTCCAGCCGGCGTCCGGCGACTCCGGCACCGCCCTGGGGGCGGCGCTGCACCTGGCGCGCGAGCAGGACGAGCTCGCCCCGGGTGCCGTGGACCCCGCTGCGGGGCGTGGATGGGACGACGACGAGCTGGCGCAGTGGCTGACCGCGGCCCGCGTGCCCTTCACCACCCCGGATGATCTGGTGGGCGAGGTGGCCGATCTGCTCGCCGACGACGGTGTCATCGCGTGGTTCGACGGGCGTAGTGAGTTCGGTCCCCGGGCGCTGGGCCGCCGGTCCCTGCTGGCCAACCCGACGCGGGCCGCGAACGTCGAGCGGCTCAACGACGTCAAGGGGCGCGAGCAGTTCCGGCCCGTGGCCCCCATGATCCTCGCCGAGCGCGCCGCCGACATCGTCACCGACGGCCCGCTGCCGAGTCCGTACATGTTGTTCGTGCACACCGTGCGGCCCGAATGGCGGGACAGGTTGCCCGCGGTCGTGCACACCGACGGCACCGCGCGGGTCCAGACCGTCTCCGACGCGGACACGCCCAGGGTCGCCGACCTGCTGCGCGCCTTCGAGGCGCGGACAGGCGTCCCGGTTCTGGTCAACACGAGTCTGAACACGGCCGGCCGACCCATGGTCGACGATCCCCGTGACGCCCTCGAGTTGTTCGGGTCGGCGCCGGTCGCCGCGCTCGTGCTCGGCCCGCACCTCGTGCGCCGCGCGGACTTCGTGGTCGGCGGTGACGCATGAGCCGAGCCCCCCGCTGGGCGATCGTCGTGCCCACCATCGGTCGACCGTGCCTGCAGGCGATGCTCGACTCCCTGGCCGCGCAGCGGACCGACGACACTCACCCGGCACCCGTGGAGGTCGTGCTCGTCGATGACCGGCCGGGACGGGTCGACCCGCTGACGGCGAGCCTGCCGGGAGTCGACTGGCCGCTGCGGGTCGTCCGCGGCTACGGGCGCGGGCCCGCCGCCGCCCGCAACCGTGGCTGGCGGGCCACGCACGAGTCGGCCCCGGAGTGGATCTCCTTCCTCGACGACGACGTGATCCTGCCCGACGGGTGGCTCTCCGGGCTCGTGGACGACCTCGCGGCGTGCGGCCCGGACACGGGTGCCACGCAGGCCTCGATCCGCGTGCCGCGTCCGACGGATCGCCCGCCGACGGACTGGGAGCGCAACGTCGCCGCGCTCGAGGGTGCGGACTGGGCGACCGCGGACATGGCGTACCGCCGTGCGGCCCTCGAGCAGGTGGCGGGCTTCGACGAGCGGTTCCCCCGGGCCTTCCGCGAGGACGCCGATCTCGCGCTGCGGGTCCGCCGCGCGGGCTGGTCGCTCGCCCGTGGTGCGCGGCACATCATCCACCCCGTGCGCCCGGCCGACGACGGGGTGAGCCTGCGCCTGCAGGCCGGCAACGCCGACGACGCCCTCATGCGGAGGCTGCACGGCCCGCGCTGGCGCGAGGTGGCACAGGCCCCGGGCGGCGGATTCGGCTATCACGTGGCCACCGTGGCCGGGGCGCTGGCCGCCACGGGTGGCGCCGCCACGGCGGTGGCCGCGGGCGCGTGGGCGCGCACCGCCCCCGCCGCGGGCCTCGCGACCGGGACCGATGCCGGCGCCGCCCGCGCGGCCTGTACCGCCCGTGTGGCTGGCGCGGCGGCCGGAGTCGGTGCGCTGGTCTGGGCGGGCCTCACCGCTCGTTTCCTGGCCATCCGGCTCGGACCCGGGCCCCGACCCGGCCACCCGGAGTTCCGGGCCGAGCTGCGCCGGATGGTCCCGACCTCCCTCACCATCCCGTTCGCGGCGGTCCGCCACCGGATCGACGGGTGGCGACGCCACCGTGACGCGACACCGTGGCCGCCGACGCCCCGCGCGGTGCTGTTCGACCGCGACGGCACCCTCGTGCGGGACGTGCCCTACAACGGGGACCCGGCGAAGGTCGAGCTCATGCCCGGCGCCCGCGAGGCCGTCGACCGGGCCCGCGCCGCCGGCCTGGCGGTCGGCGTGGTCTCCAACCAGTCCGGCATCGCCCGGGGACTGCTCGACGAGGCGGCGGTCCGCGCGGTCAACGCCCGGGTCGACGAGCTCGTCGGCGGGATGGACACCTGGCGGTACTGCCCGCACGGACCGGAGGACGGGTGCGGCTGCCGCAAGCCCGAACCCGGTCTCGTCACCGGCGCCGCCGCCGACCTCGGAGTCGACCCGCGTGAGTGCGTGGTCATCGGGGACATCGGCGCCGACGTCGAGGCCGCCCTGGCCGCACGCGCCCGGCCGGTCCTCGTGCCGACCCCGGTGACCCGGCCCGAGGAGGTCCGCGACGCCCCGTGCGTCGCCCCCGACCTGCTCACGGCGGTGGGGGAGGTGCTGCGCTGATGGGACGCACCCTGGCCGTCCGGCTCGACTCCGACGGCGACGTGCTGCTCTGCGGCCCCGCCCTGGCCCTGCTCGCCGAGACGGGCGACGAGGTGGACCTGCTGGTCTCCTCCCAGGGCCTCGCGGCCGCCGGGCTCCTCCCGGCGGTCTCCGAGGTGCTGGTGTACGACGCCCCCTGGTCGGGCTTCCGTCCGCCGCCGGTCGACCGCGCCGCCACCGCGGACCTGGTCGAGCGGATCGCGTCCGGCGGCTACGACCGGGCGGCGGTGTTCACCTCGTTCCACCAGAGCCCCCTGCCGATGGCGCTGCTGCTGCGGCTGGCCGGGGTGCCGTTCATCGCCGCCGCCAGCGTCGACTACCCCGGTTCTCTGCTCGACGTACGCGTCCGCCGCGACGACCCGCCCGGCGGCGGGCACGAGGTCGAGGCCGCGGTCGAGATCGCCGTCGCGGCCGGCGCCCGGCGGCCTGACCGGATCCCCGGCCTCGCCGTGCGACACCCGCTCCCCGACGTGACCGATCTGCTCCCGGGCGACGGGCGCGACCTCGTCGTCGTCCACCCCGGCGCCTCCGTCCCCGCCCGGTCGCTCACGCCCGCCCACGCCGGGCGCATCGTCGCGGCGCTGCGCGACGCCGGGTACCTCGTCGCGGTCACCGGCGGCCTCGGCGAGCGTGACCTGGTCGCACGGACCCTCGCCGCGTGCCCCGGCAGCACCGGCGGCGACGTCCTCGACCTCGCCGGTCGCACCGACCTAGCGCAACTGGCTGCGGTGCTCGAGAGCGCGGCCGTCGTCGTCGTCGGCAACACCGGCCCCGCCCACCTGGCCGCCGCCGTCGGCACCCCCGTCGTCTCGCTGTTCTCCCCGGTGGTCCCCGCCGACCGCTGGGCGCCCTGGGGCGTGCCCGTGCGGCTCCTCGGCGACCAACACGCGCCGTGCCGCGACACCCGCGCCCGCGAGTGCCCCGTCGACGGGCACCCGTGCCTGACCGGCGTCCCGCCGGACGAGGTGGTCGCCGCCGTCACCGGACTCGCCACGGAGTGGAGGGCCCGATGCGCATCCTGATCTGGCACGTCCACGGCTCCTGGACCACGTCCTTCGTCCAGGGGGACCACGAGTACCTCGTGCCCGTCCTGCCGGACCGGGGCCCCGACGGCCGCGGCCGCGCGCAGACGTGGGACTGGCCCGCCTCGGTGTCCGAACTCGACCCCGGGCAGCTGCGCGAGCAGGCCTCGGACGGCGGGATCGACGTGGTCATCCTCCAACGCGCCCACGAGGTCGACCTGCTTCGCGAGTGGACGGGACTGCGGGCCGGCGTCGACGTGCCGGCCGTCTACGTCGAGCACGACACCCCCCGCGAGCACGCGGCCGGGTCCCGGCACCCGATGGCCGACCAGGACCGGGTGCCCGTCATCCACGTGACCCGCTTCAACCGCATGATGTGGGACTGCGGATCCGCGCGCACCGGCGTGGTCGAGCACGGCATCGTCGACCCGGGGCGGTCGTGGACGGGGGAGGACGCCAGCCTCGCTGTCGTCGTCAACGAACCGGTACGCCGTGGCCGCATCGCCGGCACCGACCTCGTCGTGGACCTGGGACGTCAGGTCCCCCTCCACGTCTACGGCATGGGGATGGACGAGCTCGCCGAGCTCGCGCCGCACCTCGCGCCGACGCTGCACGAGAACCCGCCCCAGGCAGAACTGCACCGCACGCTCGGCCGGCACCGCGCCTACTTCCACCCGTACCGGTGGACCAGCCTCGGCCTGGCCCTGCTCGAGGCCATGACGCTCGGCATGCCGGTCCTGGCGCTGAGCACCACCGAGGCGCCCCACGCGGTGCCGCCCGAGGCCGGCCTGCTCAGCAACGACCCCGACGAACTGCTCGCGCGCGCCCGGGACTGGCTCCACGACCGCGACGCCGCCGCGGCGGCCGGTGCCGCCGCCCGGGACCACGCGCTGCGCCACTACGGACTCGGCCGCTTCCTCGCGGACTGGGACACCGTCCTGCAGGAGGTGACGACATGAGGATCGCCCTGGTCTCGGAACACGCGAGCCCCCTGGCCGCACTCGGGGGGGAGGACGCCGGCGGGCAGAACGTCTACGTCGCCGAGCTGGCGACCGGCCTCGGCGCGCGGGGCCACGACGTCACCGTCTACACCCGCAGAGAATCGGCCTCGGCGCCCGAGACGATCCAGCTCGCCGAGCGGGTGCGGCTGGTCCACGTCACCGCCGGCCCCCCGGCACCGCTGCCCAAGGACGAGCTCGCCCCCTACATGGACGAGTTCGGGCGCGCGCTGGCGCGTCACTGGCTCTCCGACGGCGTCCCCGACGTCGCACACGCCCACTTCTGGATGTCCGGGCTGGCCGTGCAGCGCGCCCGGCAGACGGTCGACGTGCCCTTCCTCCAGACGTTCCACGCCCTCGGCGTGGTCAAGCGGCGCCACCAGGGTAGCGCCGACACCAGCCCGCCCGGCCGCCTCGCCGACGAGGTCGCGCTCGCGACCGGGGCCGACGCCGTCACGGCCAGCTGCCGCGACGAACGCCGCGAGCTCGTCGACCTCGGCGCCGACCCCGACCGTATCCACGTCATCCCCTGCGGGGTCGACCTCGAGCTGTTCCACCCCGACGCCCACCGGACGCGCGCGGATCACCTGCCGCCGCGCCGCGACGGCCACCGACGGATCGTCTCCCTCGGCCGGATGGTGCCCCGTAAGGGCATCGACCACGCCATCCGCACGCTCACCTCCATCCCCGACGCAGACCTCGTCGTGGCCGGCGGGCCCGACCGTGCGGAACTCGACCGCGATCCCGAGGCCGTGCGGCTGCAGGCGCTCGCGCGCGAGCTCGGGGTCGACGACCGGGTGACCTTCACCGGGCGGCTCGACCGCCCGGACGCCGCCGCTCTCCTCGCCTCCGCCGATGTCGTGGTGGTGACCCCGTGGTACGAACCCTTCGGCATGGTCCAGCTCGAGGCCATGGCGTGCGGCCGCCCCCTCGTCGGCACGGCCGTGGGCGGGCTGCTCGACTCCGTCGACGACGGGGTCACCGGGCTACTCGTGCCACCCGGCGACCAGGCCGCCGTCACCCGCGCGGTGACCGAGCTGCTCGACGACCGCGACCGCGCGGAGGCCATGGGCGTCGCCGCGCGCCGCCGGGTCGAGGCGCTCTTCTCCTGGGACGGCGTCGTGGACGCGACCCTCACCGCCTACGCGGACGCCGCGCGGACGGCCGCCCCCCGCACGGCAGGGGACGCGGCCCCCGCCAGCGGGTGGCTCGAGTCGCACCTCGGGGGACTGCGTGCGGCGCTCGACGACGTCGCCCGACACGGGCCCACCCTCGACCGGTGGGCGGGCCGGCTCACCTCGCGCCTGCTCGCGGGCGGGAGGCTCCTGGCCGCCGGCAACGGCGGCAGTGCGGCCGAGGCCCAACACTTCACGGCCGAGTTCGTCGGACGGTTCATCGAGGACCGGCGTCCCGTCTCCGCGATAGCCCTGACCTCCGACCTGTCCGGACTCACCGCGATCGGCAACGACTACGGCTACGCGGAGGTCTTCGCCCGCCAGGTCGAGGCGCACGCCTCGCCGGGTGACATCCTCGTACTGCTGTCCACGAGCGGCACCAGCGAGAACGTCATCGCCGCCGCCCGCCGGGCGCGCGAGCGCGGCGTCACCACATGGGCCCTCACCGGAGGCGGACCCAACCCGCTCGAGGAGGAATGCGACGAGTCGATACGGGTCGCCTCCTGCAACACGGCGGTGATCCAGGAGTGTCACCTGGTGCTCCTGCACGCCCTCGCGGCCGCCGTGGACACGCGGCTGCCCCGGAGCCGAGAGGTGGACAATGCACGCTGACCCCGTGGCCGTCGTCGGAGACGTCGTCCTCGACCGTGACCTCGAGGGCACGTCGACCAGGCTGTGCCCTGACGCCCCCGTCCCCGTCGTGGACGCCGATCACACGCGCGTGAGTCCCGGCGGCGCCGGGTTGGCGGCGCTCATGTGCGCGCGCATCGACCGCGTGCCCCGCGTCCGGCTCGTCGCGCCCCTGGCCGACGACGCCGCCGGGGAGACGCTGCGCTCCGAGCTCGCCGACATCGACGTCCGTGCGCTCGGGCACGAGGGCGGCACCCGCACCAAGACCCGTATCCGGGCCGGCGGCCAGACGCTGCTCCGCGTGGACGACGGCGGGCCGGCCACCCCGCGCGACGTCGACCCCGCCGGGTTGGCCGACGCGCTGGCCGGGGCGGTCGTGCTCGTCAGTGACTACGGCGCGGGGACCACCCGCGACCCGGCGGTGCGCGCGGGGCTCGAACAGGCCGCGCGGGACGGCGACGTGATCTGGGACCCGCACCCCCGGGGCGGGCCGCCCGTGCCCGGGTGCGCGGTCGTCACCCCGAACCTGGCGGAGGCCCTCGACGCGGCGGGCGCCCTCGGCCTCGACGCCGACCCGGAACGGCCGGGCGACCTCGCCCGTGCGCTCCGCCGCGCGTGGGAGGCCCGTGCCGTGGTCGTCACCGTCGGCTCCGAGGGCGCCTGGCTCGCCGAGGGGGACGACCTGAGGCAGATCCCGTCCGGCGGGCGCGAGGCCGGCGACCCGTGCGGCGCCGGTGACCGCGTCGCGGCGTCGATCGCCGCGTCGTTGAGCCGGCGGGAGTCGGCGGCCACCGCGGCGGCCCGGGCCGTGGCCGACGCCTCCAGGTGGGTGGCGGAGGGTGGCGCCGCGGGGTTCCGCGGCCGGGGCAACCAGCCCGCCCCGAGCACCCTCGACGGCTTCGCCCACCGCATCGCCCGCACCCGCGAGGCGGGCGGGGTGATCGTCGCGACCGGCGGCTGCTTCGACGTCCTGCACGCCGGACACGCGCAGTACCTGCGGGCCGCCTGTGAGCTGGGCGACCTGCTGGTGGTCCTGCTCAACTCCGACGCCTCCGTACGCAGGCTCAAGGGGCCCGGCCGGCCGGTCAACCCGGTCGCCGACCGGCGCGCGCTGCTCGAGGCGCTGGCCAGCGTCGACGCCGTGGTGGTGTTCGACGAGGACGACCCGCGTGAGGCACTGGACACACTGCGGCCCGACGTCTGGGTCAAGGGCGGTGACTACCGCGTGGCCGACCTGCCGGAGGCGCCGCTCGTCCACAGCTGGGGCGGCCGGGTCGAGATCCTCCCGCTCCTGTCCGGTCGGTCCACGACCTCGATCCTCGATCGGATCAGCGATGCCGGTTGAGCCGTACACCGCCGAGGCGCTCCGGGCGGCCGGGGTGCCCACGCACGTCGACGTCGCCCGCGAGGAGCCGTGGGCGGTGCGGCCGGAGGACATCGGATCCGGAGACGTGCTCGCCCTCCGTGCCCTCGGGATGGGGGACGCCCTCACCGGCATCGCCCCGCTGCGGGGCCTGCGACGTCTGGCACCGGGGTCCCGGCTCGTGCTGGCGGCCCCCGCAGGGGTCGGCGGGTGGCTGGCGCGCCTGGGCGTCGTCGACGCGGTACTGCCGACCCCCGGCCTGGTCCCGCTCGGGCCGATCCGCGGGGGACAGATCGCCGTGGACCTGCACGGCAACGGCCCGGCCAGTCGCGGCCTCCTCACCGCCACGGACCCCGGCCGCCTCATCGGGTTCGACTGCCCGGAGGTGGGGCACGCCGGCCCGCCCTGGCGCCGTGACGAACACGAGGTCCACCGGTGGTGCCGCCTGGTGAGCGACGCCGGCGGACCGTGCGGCCCCGAGGACCTCCGCCTCACCGACCCCGACCCCGACCCCGCCCGCGCCGACCGCTCGCCCGGCGGATCATCCGGCCGGGCACCCGGGGGGCCGGTCGTCGTCCACCCCGGCGCCGCCGCGCCCGCACGACGCTGGCCGGTCGGGCGGTGGGCGGCCGTCGCGCGCGTGCTGGCCGAGGACGGTCACCGCGTGGTGGTCACCGGCTCGGCCGACGAGGCGGAGTTGACGGCCGAGGTCGCCGGGCCGACCCCCGGCGCGACCGACGTCGGGGGAGCACTCGACCTCGACGCCCTGACCGACCTCGTCCGCGGGGCCGCACTCGTCCTCAGCGGGGACACCGGCATCGCTCACCTCGCGACGGCGCTGGCCACCCCGTCGGTGGTCCTCTTCGGCCCCGTCCCGCCCCGCTGGTGGGGCCCGCTCATCGACCCTCATCTGCACCACGTCCTGTGGCACGGCGACCCGGACGCCGACTCGTGGGGCGACCCCCACGGTGACGTCGTCGATCCACGACTGGACGCCGTGCGGACCGACGAGGTGCTCGGATCCGCCTTCGACCTACTCAGCCACGACACGGGGAGGACCACATCATGACCCGAACCATCACACGGGCCGTCGTCACCGGAGGCGCCGGTTTCCTCGGCAGCCACCTGTGCACCGAACTCCGCCGCCGCGGCGTCGAGGTCGTCGCCCTGGACAACTTCCTCACCGGCACACCGGACAACCTCGCGCACCTCGCCGCGGATACCGGGTTCCAGTTGATGGAGCGTGACGTCACCGACTACGTCCACGTCCCGGGCCCGGTCGACCTCGTCCTGCACTTCGCGTCCCCGGCCTCGCCGATCGACTATCTCAAGCTACCCATCCACACCCTCCGGGTGGGGTCGCAGGGGACACACAACGCCCTGGGCCTCGCCCGCGACAAGGGCGCCCGGTTCGTCCTGGCCTCGACCTCCGAGGTGTACGGCGACCCACTCGTACACCCGCAGCCCGAGACGTACTGGGGCAACGTCAACCCGGTCGGCCCCCGCGGGGTGTACGACGAGGCCAAGCGGTACGCCGAGGCGCTCACCGAGGCCTACCGCACCACCCACGGAGTCGACACGGCGATCGTGCGCATCTTCAACACCTTCGGCCCCCGCATGCGCCCGCACGACGGGCGGGCGATCCCGACCTTCATCCGGCAGGCGCTGCGCGGAGAGGAACTCACCGTGGCCGGCGACGGGTCCCAGACCCGGTCGGTGTGCTTTGTCGACGATCTCGTGCGCGGGATCCTCGCGTTGGCCGAGTCGGGCCACGCGGGGCCGATGAACATCGGCAACCCCAACGAGCTCGAGGTGCTGCGCATCGCCCGCGACGTCATCGAAGCGGTCGGCTCGTCCTCGCGGATCCGGTACATCGACCGCCCCGTCGACGACCCGCAGGTCCGGCGCCCGGACACCGCGCTGGCGACCGAGGCGCTCGGCTGGGAGCCGGCCGTCCCGTGGGCGGACGGTCTCGCGCGCACTGTCGAGTGGTTCCGGACCAGGACACCGCACGAGCTCTCCGCACCCACCGCGTGAGCCAGATCACCCACCCTCCACTTTCGGGTGTATGAGGGTGTGGCAGTCATCACATACCTTGTCCGTCAATCGACGTTCACGCGTCGGGGACCACAGCGCCGGGACTCCACCCGGCGGCCCCTCACAGGACTTGGAGTTGTCTTGACTGCCACGAACCTCCCCGCGGGCGATCCGGCGCCGTCGCCGGATCAGCCCCCGGCCACCCAGAAGACCTCGCTCGCGAAGGTCGCCGCGGCCTCCTCGATCGGCACCACCATCGAGTGGTACGACTTCTTCATCTACGGCACCGCCGCGGCCCTCGTCTTCCCGACCCTGTTCTTCCCGGATCAGAACCCCGCCACGGCGACCCTGTCGTCCTTCGCCACGTTCGCCGTCGCGTTCTTCGCGCGGCCCGTCGGCGCGGCGGTCTTCGGGCACTTCGGTGACCGGATCGGTCGCAAGCGCACGCTGGTCTGGACGCTCATGATCATGGGCGTCGCGACCGTGTTCATCGGCCTGCTGCCCGGCTACGACACCGGGGCCTTCGGGGCGTTCGAGAACGGCATCGGGATCCTCGCGCCGACCCTGCTCGTGGCGTGCCGCTTCTTCCAGGGCTTCGCCGTCGGCGGTGAATGGGCCGGTGCGACGCTGCTCACCGCCGAGTACGCACCCAAGGGCAAGCGCGGGCTGATGGGCATGTGGCCCCAGCTCGGCGTGGCCTTCGCCTTCTTCCTCTCCTCGGGAACCTTCCTGCTGTTCTCCCTCATCGCCGGCGACGGCGCGGACATCAACAGCCCGTTCATGCAGTACGGCTGGCGCATCCCGTTCCTGCTGTCCGCCGTCCTGGTCCTCATCGGCCTGTGGATCCGCATCTCGGTCGAGGAGACCCCCGTCTTCAAGCAGGACCGCGCGCGTGCCGCCACGGAAACCGCGCCCCGGACGCTGCCCTTCGCCGATGCGATCCGCTTCCAGTGGAAGGAGATCCTCATCGCCGGTGGCGCGCTCACCTCGCTGTTCTCGCTCTTCTACATGGGCACCTCGTTCCTGACGAACTACGCCACCAAGAACCTCGAGCACCCGCGGCCGTTCGTCCTGGGCATGGGCATGCTCGCCGCGCTGATCTTCGGTGCCGCCATCGCGGTCTCCGCCATCTACTCCGACCGGATCGGACGCAAGAAGGTCATCGGTACCTCGGTCGCGCTGGCCGTGATCTGGACGCTGTTCGTGTTCCCGATCCTCGACACCGGTTCGCCGATCGCGTTCGCCCTGGTCCTGTTCGTCACCCTCATCATCTTCGGCATCGCCTACGGCCCGGCCGGCGCCCTGCTCCCCGAGCTGTTCCAGGCCCGCTACCGCTACACCGGCGCCGGGCTCGGCTACAACCTCGCAGGCATCCTCGGCGGTGCGCTGCCGCCGCTGGCCGCCGCCGCGATGGTCGCCGAAGGCAACACGCTCGGGGTGGGCATCATGCTCTCGCTGCTGTCGGTCATGTCGATGCTGTGCGTGTGGCGCATGACCGAGTCGAGCAAGAACGACATGGACGCCGACGCGGAGATCACCGCCGACCGCGTCCTCGCCGCCGAGGTGCCGTGATCCGCACCCGGTGAGAGGGGCTCCACGCCCGGAGGACCCCGCCACGACCCGCCGCGCCCGGCCCCACCCGAGAGGGGGCCGGGCGCGGTGTCGTGCGCCCGGCCGTACACGCGGGGCGCGGACGCGTGTGGTTCGTCCCGGCCACCCGCGCGGGACCCGGGGTCAGAAGTCGCCGGCGGACCGGCGCAGGGAGGCGATCGCGTCGATGAGGGCCACCTGCTCGTCGGGGCTCATCCCCGGGTCGGCGAACACGCCGGCGTTGAGCGCCGCGGTCGCCTCGGCCACCACGCGCCGACCGTCGTCCGTGATCTCGACCAGCGTGGTGCGGCCGTCGGTCGGGTGCGGGCGACGTTCGACCAGGCCCGCGTCGAGCAGGCGCTTCATGGCGCTGGTGACGCTGGTGACGTGTACCTGGAGGCGCTCCGACGCCTTGGTGATGGGCAGTGCCCCGGAACGCGAGAACGCGAGCAGCCGCAGGAGCTCGTAGCGGGGGAACGACAGGTTCCAGGGCCTGAGGGTCTCCTCGACCCGGGCGAGCAGGATCTGGTGCGCGCGCATCACCGACGTCACGACGGTCATGCCCTGCGCGGCGTCTGCCCATCCCTCGCGTTCCCAGTTGGCGCGTGCCTGGTCGATGCGATCGGGGATCGGGGTGGTCCTGGGGGGCAAGGGCACACTCCTGGAGGGCACGACGGTCGGGCGGTCAGGAGAGTCTATCCGCCCGACGGGTCCGCGCAGGGAGGACCTGGCACGTCCGCGCCGGCGGGGTCCGGCGCACGTGCGCCCCACCATGTTGGGGGGACCGCGGCGATCCGGCGACGCGGGTTCGCGGTGTGACCGACGCTATGGTCACCGCATGAGATCTGCTGTCCAGCAGTCGGGAACGACTTTCGACCCGGCGCGTATCCGTCATCCGCACTTCCGGGACCTCGTCACCGACGCCGCCACGGCCGTCTCCCGCATCGAGGACGGCGACACCGTCGCGATCAGCGGGTTCGCCAGTGCTGGCACCCCCAAGGCGTTCGCGCCGGCGCTCGCCGAGCGGATGCGGGCCGTCCGCGCGGCGGGCGGCCGGCTCCGCGTCAACCTGCTCACCGGCGCCTCGGTGAGCAACGAGGCCGAGGCGATGCTCGCGGAGGTCGACGGCGTCGACCTCCGGATGCCGTACCAGAGCGAGCCCACCGCGCGGCGGGCGATCAACGAGGGCCGCGTGGACTACGTGGACATCCACCTCTCGCACGTCGCGCAGCAGGTGTGGGAGGGCTACTACGGGAACGTGGACGTCGCCGTGGTCGAGGTGGCCGCGGTGACGGACGACGGCAAGCTCGTCCCGGCGATGTCCGTGGGTAACAACAAGACCTGGCTCGATGTCGCGGACAAGGTGATCCTCGAGGTGAACTCGTGGGTGCCGCTGGGCGTCGAGGGCATGCACGACGTCTACTACGGCACCGCGCTGCCGCCCGAGCGTCGGCCGATCATGCTCACCCGTCCCGACGACCGGATCGGACAGGCCCATCTGGAGGTCGACCCGGCCAAGGTGATCGCCGTGGTGCCCACCGACCGGCAGGACTCCGCGAGCGCGCTCACCGAGCCCGACGAGATCAGCCGGGCCATCGCCGGGCACGTCGTGGAGTTCTTCCGTCACGAGGTCGAGCGCGGGCGTATGCCCGCGGGCAGCCTCCTCCCGCTGCAGGCCGGGATCGGCAACGTCGCCAACGCCGTGCTCTCCGGATTGGAGGCCGGGCCGTTCGAGAACCTGACCTGCTACTCGGAGGTCATCCAGGACTCCATGCTGCGGCTCATCCGCGAGGGCAAGGTCGCGCACGCCTCGGCCACCTCGCTGGCCCTGTCGCAGGCGGGTCTCGAGGAGCTGGTCGACAACATCGATCTCTACCGCGATCACATCACGCTGCGCCCGCAGGAGATCAGCAACCACCCGGAGATCGTCCGGCGTCTGGGCATCATCGGGATGAACGGCATGCTCGAGGCGGACGTGTACGGCAACGTCAACTCGACCCACGTGTGCGGCACCCGGATCATGAACGGGATCGGCGGTTCCGGCGACTTCACCCGTAACGGGTACGTCTCCATGTTCCTGAGCCCGTCCACCGCGAAGGGCGGTGCGGTGTCGGCGATCGTGCCGATGATCCCGCACGTCGACCACACCGAGCACGACGTCCAGGTGATCGTCACCGAGCACGGGCTGGCCGACCTGCGCGGGCTCAGCCCCCGCAAGCGGGCCCGCCTCGTCGTGGACAACTGCGCCGACCCGGCGTACCGGCCGCTGCTCCACGATTACCTCGACAGGGCGAACGCCCGGCCCGACGCCGGCAACACGCCGCATATGCTCGAGGAGGCGTTCTCCTTCCACACCCGTTTCGCCGCGACGGGAAGCATGCTGGAGTAGAGGAGCACCATCCCGACAGACGCACCCGGAGGATCGATGACGACCAGCCCGAGGCCCCTACGCATCGGCAACGTCTCCGCGTCGCGGACCGATCGTTCCAGCGCGACTGCCGAGTTCCTCGCGGCGGCGTCCATCGACGTCCTCGCTCTGGACATGCTCTCCGACGAGGCGGTCGAGGCACTCGCCGAGCAGCGGGCGGCGGGCGGCCCGGGTTACGAGCGCGCCGCCCTCGTGCAGATCGGCGAGTGCCTCGACCGCCTCGTCGCGGGCCGGGCCGGCGAGGACGGTGCCGGCGGGAACCGGGCCGGCGAGGGCGGGGCCGGCGGGGTCCGGATCGTCACCAACGCGGGTGCGCTCGACCCGGCCGGCCTCGCCCGCGAGCTGCGGGCCCTGGCCGCGGACAAGGGCGTGGAGCTCGCCGTGGCCCACCTCGATCCCGGCGAGGTGACCGACCGGGCGTCCGCGCTCGGACTCGGTGACGTCGACGTGGCCACCGTCCGACACGGTGCGTTCGGGATCGCCCGCGCGCTGGCGGCCGGCGCCGTCGTCGTCGTCACCGGGCGCGTCAGTCGCGAGGCCCTCGTCGCCGGCGCCGCGGCGGCGCACCACGGCTGGACCCCGTCCGCCCTCGACGCCCTCGCCGGCTCCGTCGCGGTGGGGCACGTGCTCTCCGGTGGCCCCGGCGCGACGGGGGTCGTCGACTCCACCACCGACGTCACCCGCACCACCGACCCCGTCACCGGCGGGTACCCGATCGCCGAGATCGCCGACGACGGCTGCTCGGTGATCACGCGGCACCCGTCGGCGTTCGGCTCGGTCACCGTCGGCACCGTCACCGACCAGCTCCTCGACGGCGTCGCCGGCGCCCGGTACGCGGCGCCCGACGTCGTCCTGCGGCTCGACTCCCTCCGCCTGGCGCAGGAGGGCACCGACCGCGTCCGCATCAGCGGCGCCCGCGGTGAGCAGGCGCCGCCGGTCGTCGCGGTGGTGGGCATGAGCCGGGGCGGCCAGGGCGGCGCGGACGGCCGTCGCCCCGCCCGGGTGGCCCGCCCGCTGCCGCAGGACGAGTCCGGGCACACGGTCGTGCTGCCCGACGGCGAGCGCGTCCGGGTCCCCGTGCCGCGCGAGACCGCACCGATCGGACCGGGGGAGCTGCCGGTTCCGTGGTCGGCGGGCGCCGTCCCGGGCGGGGAGCCCGTCACCGCGACCCTGGGGTCGGTGGCCGGCGTCCGCCGCGGCGTCGTCGGACGCGGGGTCAACATCGCGGTGTGGACGTGGGACGACTCGGCCTTCGCCTGGCTCGCGGAAGAGCTCACCGCGGAGCGCTTCCGCCAGCTCGTCCCCGGGCTGGAGGGCATGGACACCAGGCTGTACCTGCTGCCCAACCTCCGCGCGGTCAACCTCGTGGCGCGTCCGCCGCGCGGTGAGGCGCTGCGCCCGGGGCTGGGTGCCGACCTCGCCGCGGCGCGACTGGAGATCCCCGGCGAGCTGCTCGAGGTCGGCCCCTAGGAACCGGCGCCGCCCCGGCCGTCAGGCGAGCGCGCGCAGCTCGACCTTGCGGATCTTGCCGGTCGCGGTGCGGGGGATCGAGTCCACCACCACGACGTCGCGCGGTCGGTGCGACGAGGGGAGCCGCTCGGCACCGAACTCCCTCACCGAGGCCTTGAGTTCGTCCTCGGCCGGGGCGTCCTCGGCGGGCACGACCACCGCCACGACCAGCTCGCCCCACGTCGGGTCGGGGCGCCCGACGCAGGCCACCTCCGCGACATGCGGGTGGTCCATGAGGACGCGCTCGACGTGCAGTGACGAGACGTTCTCACCGCCGGACTTGACGATGTCCTTGACGCGGTCGGAGAACCACACCACGCCCTCGTCGTCGATGCGCCCCAGATCGCCCGAGTGCAGGCGCCCGCCCACGAACGCCTCCGCGTTGGCCCGCGGGTTGTTCCAGTAACCCTCCATGACGGTCGGACCGCGGTAGACGATCTCGCCGTCGGTGCCGGCCGGCAGCAGTTCGTCGGTGCCGGGTTCGGCGATCCGGTTCTCGGCGATCGGGGTGGGGTAGCCCCACGAGTCGGACTTGTCCGGGTTGAGCTCGGGCCACTGCATGACGGTGGCCGGCGTGCACTCGCTCATCCCCGAGGCCAGCACCATCCGCGCGTCGGGGAGCGCGGTCTCGAGGCGTCGGCGCATCTCCTCCGACATCGGGGCCATGGCGTAGAGGAGGAACCGGACCGAGGTCAGGTCGAGTCCCCGGTCGGTGCCGTCGGCGAGCGCCTCCAGCATGAGGGGCAGGCCCACGAGGTGCGTGGCGCGGACGCGGGCGACGGTGTCGGCGTACCCGACGGGGTCGAACCCCGGCAGCAGGTGCACCGTCGCGCCCATGGTCACCGCGGACAGCAGGACGCCGTTGAGGCCGGCGGTGTGGAACAGGGGGAGCGGGCACACCGTGACGGACGGCTCCGCGCCCCAGTTCAGGCCGAACACCGCGCCGTTGCCCAGGGCGGCGACGGTCACCGCGAGGTGGGACGTGAGGACGCCCTTGGGGCGGGAGGTGGTCCCGGACGAGTAGAGGCACTGGACGACCTGGCGGTCCGCGATCACGGTGTCCGGGTTGGAGTCGTCGTCGGCCAGCAGGTCGTCCCAGCCGATCAGCGTGGGTCCGTCGGGCGCGGCCTCGAGTCCGTCCGGGACCCCGCCGACGACGACGAGGGTCTCGACGCCGGGGATGGCGGCGGTCGCTCCGAGGACGAGCTCCGCGAGTGAGCCGTGGACGACGACGATGCGCGTCCCCGAGTCGGTCAGGGCGTGCGCGATGTTCTCGAGCCCGGACAGCAGATTGACGGGCAGCGAGACCATCCCGGCCTTGGCGGTCCCGAAGTAGGTGGCGACGAACTCCCGGCAGTTCGGGGAGAGGATCGCGACCGGTTCGGACTCGCGGATGCCGTGCTCGACCAGCCCGTGCGCGAAGCGGTTGGCGGCGGACTCGAGCTCGAGATACGTCCACGAACCGGTCTCGTCGGTGAGGGCGGTGCGGTGAGAGAACGTGGCGGCCGCGCGGGTGGGGATGTCCCCCACGGAGCAGCGGCGGGCGAGGGCGTGGTCGGTCGGGTCGATGCCGGTGGGGTCGAGTCGCACGATGTCTCCAGGGGCTCGGGGGAGGGGTGAGGGGAACGCGTGTCTGTGACACGGGTCACCGTATGTCAGGCTCGCAGAGGTCCGGCGGGAAAGCAAACAATCACGCTTGCTTTTTTTGCGGCGAGGTGTCATCGTGATCACATGACGAACCCCGAGACCTCCGTCACAGAGGACCCGCACGCGGCCCTCGCCGCGCTCAACACCCGACTGGACGAACTCGTCGAGTGCGCGGGCGCCGACGGCTGGAACACCGACACGCCGGCCGCGGGCTGGGATATCGGCATGCAGATCGCCCACCTGGCCTGGACCGACGAGGTCTCGGTCACCGCGATCCGCGATCCGGACGCCTTCCGGTCGGTCGTCGAGAGGGCCGAAGCCGACCCGACCGGGTTCGTCGACGTCGGCGCCGCCGAGATCGCGGCCACCGGCCGCGACGTGGTCCTCGCGCGCTGGCGCCTGGCCCGCGGTGAGCTCGCCGACGCTCTCGAGGCCGCGGACCCGGGGGAGAAGATCCCGTGGTTCGGGCCGCCCATGCGTCCCAGGTCGATGACCACCGCGCGGATCATGGAGACCTGGGCCCACGGGGTCGACGTGGCCGACGCGCTCGGCGTCCCGGTCGACTCCGACCCGGCGTTCGTGGGAGCCCTCCCGCACGTCGCCCGGCTGGGGTGGAAGACCCGCGCCTTCGCCTACATGATGAACGGCCTCGAGGCCCCTGCCTCCGAGGTGTACGTCGGGCTCACGCGGGCCGACGGCACCGTCGTCGAGTTCGGCCCCGCCGACGCCGAGCAGCGTGTCACCGGGCCGATCCTCGACTTCTGCCTGCTGGTCACCCAGCGCGTCCACCGCGAGGACACCGCCCTCGAGGCGGTCGGCGCGGACGCCGAGGAGTGGCTGCGCATCGCCCAGGCCTTCGCCGGCCTCCCCGGCGGCGGCCGGGAGAAGGGGGCGCGGGCATGACCGGGTCCACCACGCCACCGCCCCTGCGCGTGGGGCCTGAGTCGACGGTGCCTCCGCTGCGCGTCGGCAACATGTCGGGGTTCTACGGCGACCGCATCTCCGCGATGCGCGAGATGCTCGCCGGCGGCGAGCTCGACGTCCTCACCGGCGACTACCTGGCCGAGCTGACCATGCTCATCCTGGGACGCGACCGGCTGAAGAGCGCCGAGCTCGGCTACGCCAAGACGTTCCTCCGCCAGCTCGAGGACTGCCTCGGGCTCGCGCTCGAGAAGAACGTGAAGATCGTCGCCAACGCGGGCGGCCTCAACCCGGCCGGACTGGCCGACGCCATCCGCGAGCTGGGTACGCGCCTCGGACTGTCACCGGTCGTCGCGTACGTCGAGGGTGACGACCTCATGTCCAGGGTCTCCGAACTCGACATCCCGGCCGACGCCGGCGTCCCCGTCACCGCCAACGCCTACCTCGGAGCGTTCGGCATCGCGCGCTGCCTCGACGCGGGCGCGGACATCGTCGTCACCGGTCGCGTCACCGACGCCTCGGTCATCGTGGGGCCGGCCGTCAGCCACTTCGGGTGGGGCCGCGACGACCTCGACGCGCTCGCCGGTGCCACGGCGGCGGGCCACGTCATCGAGTGCGGCACCCAGGCCACCGGAGGCAACTACGCCTTCTTCAACCGCGGCGAGATCGCCGACCCGGTGACCCCCGGGTTCCCGATCGCGGAGATCTCCGCCGACGGCACCTCGATCATCACCAAACACGCCGGCACGGGCGGCGCCGTCACCGTCGGCACCGTCACCTCGCAGCTGCTGTACGAGGTCACGGGTGCGCGCTACGGCGGTCCCGACGTCGTCACCCGCCTCGACACCGCCGTCGTGGAGCAGGAGGCCACCGACCGCGTCCGCATCTCCGGAGTCGTCGGCGAGCCCGCCCCGCCCTCCACAAAGGTGTCCGTGACGTGCCTCGGCGGATTCCGCAACGAGGTCACGTTCCTGCTCACCGGCCTCGACATCGCCGACAAGGCCGCCCTGGTCGAGCGGCAGTTCCGCGCCGGCCTCGAGCGGGAACCCGCCCAGCTCGACTTCCGTCTGCACCGGACCGACCACCCCGACGCCGACACCCAGGCCGCCGCGACCGCCATGATGACCATCGTCGCCTGGGATCCGGACGCCGACGTGGTGGGCCGGGCGTTCTCCGACGCCGCCGTCGCGATGACGCTGTCCAGCTACCCCGGGGCCACCCCGAGCGGACCGCCCGGCCGCGGCGGACCGTACGGCGTCTACATCCCCGCCTACCTCCCGCAGACCGAGGTGCCGCACGTCGCCGTGTTGCCCGACGGCACCCGCGTCGACATCGAGCCGCCGCAGCGGACGCAGGAGATGGGCGACGGCCACGCCTCAGACGGACTCGGCGCCGACGGGGCCCCGCTCGACGCCTACGTCCCGCCCTCCGGCCCCGTCCGCCGCCGCCCTCTCGGCGACGTCCTCGGCGCCCGCTCGGGAGACAAGGGCGGCACGGCCAACATCGGACTGTGGGCCGGTGACGAGGAGGCCTACCGCTGGATGCTGGCCACGCTCACCGTCGACGAGTTACGCCACCTGCTGCCCGAGGCCGCCGACCTGCCGATCGAGCGCTACGAGCTGCCGCGCCTGCACGCGGTGAACTTCGTCATCGACGGACTCCTCGGCAAGGGCGTCGCCCACGGCTACCGCTGGGACCCGCAGGCCAAGGGCCTGGCCGAGTGGCTGCGCTCCCGACACGTCGACATCCCCGACTCCCTCACCGCCCCAGTGCCCACCGCCCCAGTGCCCACCACCGCCGATGCCGCCCGCGCGGCCGCCGAGGAGAACGCGTGACCATCCCACGCAGTACGGCCCCCGCCGCCCCACGCAGCACCGCCCCCACCGTCCCACCCCACGCACCAGGGGACCCCTGGTACACCGACGAACGTCTCGCCCTGCGCGACACCACGACCCGCTTCGCCGAGCGCGAGATCCTGCCGCACCAGGACGAGTGGGAGGCCGCCGGATCGATCCCCCGCGACCTGCACCGCGCGGCCGGGGACCTCGGCCTGCTCGGCGTGTCGTTCCCGGAGGAGGTCGGCGGCGGCGGGGGAGACATGCGCGACTCGATCATCGTGTGCGAGGCCCTCCACGAGGCCGGCGTGTCCGGCGGGGTCTTCGCCTCCCTGTTCACGTGCGGCATAGCCACCCCGCACCTCGCCCAGTCCGGACGCCCCGACCAGATCGACCGGTGGGTCCGGCCCACCCTGGCCGGCGAGATGATCGGCTCCCTGGCCATCACCGAGCCCGGCGGGGGCTCGGACGTCGGGCACCTGACCACCACCGCGCGCCGGGACGGCGACCACTTCGTGGTCAACGGGGCCAAGACGTACATCACCTCCGGCACCCGCGCCGACTTCGTCGTCACCGCGGTCCGCACCGGGGGCGACGACCTACCCGGTGCGTCCGGCGTCAGCCTCCTGGTCATCCCCACCGACACCCCGGGATTCCACCGATCGGCCCCGCTGGAGAAGCTGGGCTGGCGCGCCTCCGACACCGCGGAGCTGACCTTCACCGACTGCCGGGTGCCGGTCGAGAACCTCGTCGGCGCCGAGAACGACGGGTTCGCCCAGATCGCCATCGGCTTCGTGGGCGAGCGGATCGCGCTGGCCGCCCAGGGCTACTCGCACGCCCAGCGCTGCCTCGACCTCACCCTGGCCTGGGTCCGCGAACGCGAGACCTTCGGCCGCCCGCTGCTGTCGCGCCAGGCCGTGCAGAACACGGTCACCGAGATGGCCCGCCGCATCGACGTGGCCCGCACGTACACGCACCGCTGCGCCGACCTCGCCGTCGCCGGGCACGACGCCATCGCCGAGGTCTGCTTCGCCAAGAATACCGCCGTCGAGTGCGCCGAATGGGTCGCCAACCAGGCGGTGCAGCTCTTCGGAGGTCTCGGCTTCATGGCCGAGTCCGAGGTGAGCCGCCAGTACCGCGACGTCCGACTCCTCGGCATCGGCGGCGGCACCACCGAGATCCTCACCACCCTCGCCGGACGACGTTTGGGGTACACGGCATGACCATCCTGCGGTCCACACTGGACACCACGAGCGCCGAGTTCGGCGCAGCGAGAGAGGCCATGGAGGGCAAGCTGGACCAGCTCGCCGCCGACCTCGAGCCGGCGCTGGCCGGC
This sequence comes from Dietzia maris, assembly GCF_036287335.1. Taxonomy (NCBI): domain Bacteria; kingdom Bacillati; phylum Actinomycetota; class Actinomycetes; order Mycobacteriales; family Dietziaceae; genus Dietzia; species Dietzia maris. The sequence goes on along the minus strand of NZ_CP143053.1, from coordinate 2,556,363 downwards.
GGCGGCGAGCGCAAGGTCGCCCGCCACCGCGAGCGCGGCAAGTTCACCGCCCGCGAGCGGATCGACATGATCCTCGACCGCGAGTCCCCGTTCCTCGAACTGTGCGCGCTCGCCGCGTGGGGGTCGGACTTCCAGACCGGCGCCTCCGTCGTCGCCGGCATCGGCGTGGTCTCCGGCGTCGAGTGCCTGCTCATCGCCAACGACCCCACGGTCAAGGGCGGCACCTCCAACCCGTGGACCCTGCGCAAGATCCTGCGACTCAACGACGTCGCCATGAAGAACCGGCTCCCGGTCATCAGCCTCGTCGAGTCCGGCGGCGCCGACCTGCCCACGCAGAAGGAGGTCTTCGTCCCGGGCGGCGGCCTGTTCCGTGACCTCACCCGGCTGTCGAAGGCCGGCATCCCCACCATCGCCGTCGTGTACGGCAACTCCACCGCCGGCGGCGCGTACGTGCCCGGCATGAGCGATCACGTCGTCATGATCGAGGAGCGGTCCAAGGTCTTCCTGGCCGGCCCTCCGCTGGTCAAGGCCGCGACCGGGGAGATCGCCGACGAGGAGACTCTCGGTGGCGCCGACATGCACGCGCGGGTCTCCGGGCTCGCCGACCACCTCGCCGTCGACGAGTCCGACGCCGCGCGCATCACCCGCGGCATCGTCCGCCGCCTGGGCTGGACCAAGGCCGGGCGCGCACCGCGCGCCGACGTGGTCGAGCCGCTCTACGACGCCGACGAGCTCCTGGGCATCGTGCCCGACGACCTCAAGATCCCCTTCGACCCGCGCGAGATCATCGCCCGCATCGTGGACGGCTCGGACTTCGACGAGTTCAAGCCCCTCTACGGCGCGAGCCTGTGCACCGGGTGGGCCGAGATCCACGGCTACCCGATCGGCATCATCGCCAACGCCCGCGGCGTGCTCTTCAGCGAGGAGGCCCAGAAGGCCACGCAGTTCATCGAACTGGCCAACCGCTACGACACCCCGCTGCTGTTCATGCACAACACCACGGGCTACATGGTCGGCTCGGAGTACGAGCGCGGCGGCATCATCAAGCACGGCGCCATGATGATCAACGCGGTCTCCAACTCCGAGGTCCCGCACCTGTCTCTCATCACGGCCGCGTCCTACGGCGCCGGCCACTACGGGATGTGCGGCCGCGCCTTCGACCCGCGGTTCCTCTACTCCTGGCCCAGCGCCAAGTCCGCGGTGATGGGCGGCCAGCAGCTCGCCGACGTCGTCACCTCGGTGGCGGCCGCCGCGTCGGCCGCACGTGGAGAGGAGATGGACCCCGAGACCGTCGAGGGGCTCAAGGCGGCGATCGCCGACCAGATCGAGTCCGAGTCGTTGCCGGCGTTCCTGTCCGGGATGCTCTACGACGACGGCGTCATCGACCCCCGAGACACCCGGACGGTGCTGGGCCTCAGCCTGTCCGCGATCCACTCCGGAGAGGTCGCCGGAACCGACCGCTTCGGCGTCTTCCGGATGTGAGGAACGAGACCATGAGCACCACACCCATCACGTCCGTCCTGGTGGCCAACCGCGGCGAGATCGCCCGGCGCGTCCACCACACCGCCCGCGCGCTCGGGATGAGCACCGTCGCCGTCTTCTCCGACGCCGACGCGGACGCGCCCCACACCCGCGAGGCCGACGCCGCCGTCCGCCTGCCGGGCAACACCCCGGGAGAGACCTACCTGCGCGGCGACCTGGTGATCGAGGCCGCGAAGGCCGCCGGCGCCGACGCCGTCCACCCCGGGTACGGCTTCCTGTCCGAGAACGCCGGGTTCGCCCGCGCCGTCATCGACGCCGGCCTGACCTGGGTCGGCCCACCCGTCGCCGCCATCGAGGCGATGGGCTCGAAGATCGAGGCCAAGAAGATGATGGCCGGCGCGGGCGTGCCGATGCTCACCGACCTCGAACCCGCCGACGTCACCGCCGACATGCTCCCCGTCCTGATCAAGGCCTCCGCCGGTGGCGGTGGTCGTGGCATGCGCGTCGTCCGCACCCTCGACTCGCTGCAGGACGAGATCGCCGCCGCGCAGCGCGAGGCCGGGTCGGCCTTCGGTGACGACGCGGTGTTCTGCGAGCGCTACCTCGAGCGCGGCCGGCACATCGAGGTCCAGATCATGGCCGACGCCCACGGCACGGTCTGGGCGGTCGGGGAGCGCGAGTGTTCCATCCAGCGCCGACACCAGAAGGTCATCGAGGAGGCCCCCAGCCCGCTCGTCGATCGCACCCCCGGCATGCGGGAGAAGCTCTACGAGGCGGCGCGCAGCGCCGCCGCCGCGATCGGGTACACCGGCGCCGGCACCGTGGAGTTCCTGGCCACCGACGACGGCGAGTTCTTCTTCCTCGAGATGAACACCCGCCTCCAGGTGGAGCACCCGGTCACCGAGGCCACCACCGGTCTGGACCTCGTCGCCCTCCAGTTCGACGTGGCCGCAGGCCTGCCGCTGCCGTCCGCCGAACCGCCGGCCGCCCACGGATGGTCGCTCGAGGCGCGCCTGTACGCCGAGGACCCCGCGAACGACTACGCGCCCGGGTCGGGGACCCTGTGGGCGCTCGACGTTCCGGGCGTCTCCGCGCGGTTCTCCGGGCCGCACCGCCCGGGAATCCGCCTGGACAGCGGTGTCGAACCGGGCCCCGACGGCGCCCTGATCGGCGTGCACTACGACCCCATGCTGGCCAAGGTGATCTCCTACGGACGCACCCGCGCCGAGGCCTGTGCCTCCCTCGCCGGGGCACTGTCCCGCGCGAAGGTCCACGGCCTGACCACCAACCGCGCGCAGCTCGTCCGCGTACTGCGTCACCCCGAGTTCATCGCCGGCAACCTCTCGACCGCGTTCCTCGACGATCACGGCACCGAGTCGCTGGCCGCCCCGCTCGCGGACCCCGAGGCGGTGCGGATCTCCGCCCTGGCTGCCGCGGTCGTCTCCGGCACCGCCGATCACCTCGCCGGACCGGTGGCTCGGGCACAGCCCGGGTTCCGCAACGTCGGTCGCACCCTCCAGAAGCGCACGTTCCGGATCGGCGAGGACGAGCTCGAGGTGAGCTACCTCCGCGACCGCTCGGGCCCCCGTCCGGACGGTGAGCTCGCCGACGTCGTCAGCATCGAGGACGTGTCCGCCGACTCCGCCGTCCTCGCGATCCGGGGGGTGCGCCGGGTGTTCACCGTGGCGCGCTACGAGACACCCGGCGCCGACACGGTCGTCGAGGTCGACTCGCCGCTCGGCCCCGTCTCGCTCACCGAGCCGCCCCGGTACACCGACCCGGCCACCGAGGTCGCGGCGGGGTCCCTGCTCGCACCCATGCCCGGCGCGGTCATCCGGGTGGCCGTCTCCGTCGGGGACACCGTCACCGCAGGCCAGCCCCTGTTGTGGATGGAGGCCATGAAGATGGAACACACCATCGCGGCCGCCGTCGACGGAGTCGTCACCGAGCTCCCCGTGGAGGTCGGCACCCAGGTCGAGTCGGGAACGGTCCTCGCCGTCGTCACCGAACCCGGCACCCACACCGACAGCACCGACGCCACCACGCAGGAGTAATCACGATGACCGACGTCTCACAGATCCCCAACCCCGTGATCGACACCGACGAGCAGGCCCAGCTCCGGAAGGTCGCCTACGACCTGGGCTCGCGCTACGGGCTCGAGTACATGCGATCCAAGTCCGACGCGGGTGAGACCACAGACGAGCTGTGGACCGAGGCCGGGAAGCTCGGCCTGCTCGGCGTGAACCTGCCCGAGGAGTACGGCGGCGGCGGCGCCGGGATGACCGAGCTCTCGATCGTCGAGGAGGAGCTCTCCGCCGCCGGCGCCGGGCTGCTCATGATGGTGGTCTCTCCGGCCATCAACGGCACCATCATCTCGCGGTTCGGCACCGAGGAGCAGAAGAAGCGCTGGCTGCCCGGCATCGCGTCGGGCGAGACGATCACCTCGTTCGCGATCACCGAACCCGACGCCGGGTCCAACTCGCACGCCATCACCACGACGGCCCGTCGCGACGGCTCCGACTTCCTCATCTCCGGCCGGAAGACGTACATCTCCGGCGTCGACCAGGCCGACGCGATCCTCGTCGTGGCGCGCCTCGAGGGCTCCACCTCCGGTCGGCTCGAACCGGCGTTGTTCATGGTCCCCACCGACGCGCCCGGCCTCGAGCGGACGCACATCCCCACCGAGGTCCGCACGCCCGAGCGGCAGTTCCAGCTGTACTTCGACGACGTCCGCGTGCCCGCCGAGGCGCTCATCGGCGACGGCGACACCGCCCTGCTCATGCTGTTCGCCGGCCTCAACCCCGAGCGCATCATGGCCTCCGGGATGGCGTGCGGTACCGCGCGCTTCGCCCTGGACCGGGCCGCGAAGTACGCCAACGAGCGCGCCGTGTGGAAGACCCCCATCGGCGCGCACCAGGGTGTCGCCCATCCTCTCGCGCAGTGCAAGATCGAGCTGGAACTCGCGCGGCTGATGATGCGCAAGGCCGCCGCCCTGGTCGACGCCGGCCGCGACGACCTCGCCGGGGAGGCCGCGAACATGGCCAAGTACGCCTCCGGAGAGGTCTCGGCCCGCTCGGTCGACCAGGCCATCCAGACCCTCGGCGGCAACGGACTGTCGGTCGAGTACGGCCTGGCGGGGATGCTCGCCGCGTCCCGGCTGCCCCGGATCGCGCCCGTCAGCCGGGAGATGATCCTCAACTACGTCGCCCAGCATTCGCTCGGGCTGCCGAAGAGCTACTGAGGGGCGTGACATGAGTGACCAGGCGATGAGTGATCGGACCATGAGTGATCAGGCCGGGGCCGGTCGGTCCCTGGTGCGCTACGAGGTCTCCGGCGGTGCCGCCCGCCTCACCCTCGACTCGCAGCACAACCGGAACGCCATCTCCACGGCTCTCGTCGAGCAACTCCATGCCGCGCTCGATCGCGCGGCCGGCGAGGACGCCGCCCGGGTGGTGGTGCTCGGGCACGCGGGCGGCACGTTCTGCGCCGGGGCGGACCTCTCGGAGGCCTCGGCCGCCGGTTCGGAGAGCACTCCGGAGGAGCAGGCGGCCGAGCGGACCCGGATCTTCCTGAACCTGCTGCGGGCGATCGTGTCCCATCCCAAACCGGTGATCGCGGCCGTCGACGGACACGTCCGTGCAGGCGGGATGGGACTGGTGGCGGCATGCGACTTCGCGCTGGCCGGCCCGGCCTCGACGTTCGCACTGACCGAGGTCCGCCTCGGTCTCGCCGCGGCCATGATCTCGGTACCGCTGGCGGCGCGCGTGAACTCGCGTGACCTCACCCGGGCACTGCTGACGGGCGAGAAGTTCGATGCCGCCCATGCACGGGCGATCGGGCTGCTCTCCGAGGCCGTGGAGGACCTCGACCCCGCCGTCGACGAGCTCGTCGCGGCGTTCAGGCCCTGCTCACCACAAGGCCTCGAGGAGAACAAGGCCCTGCTCAGCGCACCATTGCTCGCCGAGTTGGACGCCCGGGGCGAGGACCTGGCGGGCATCACGGCCCGCCTGTTCGGTACCTCCGAGGTCGCCGAGGGGATGACGGCGTTCCTGGAACGCAGACAGCCCTCCTGGGCAGCAGAGTCGGAGTAGGTTGGGCTGTGACACTGGTCACGTGACCGGTGTCACATCACCCTTTCTCGCTCATCACCCTTTCTCATCCGAGGAGACACGAATGCGCACCAAGGCCGCCATCATCCGGGAGCCGAAGCAGGACGGCTGGGAGATCGTCGACGTCGACATCGACGATCCCAAGGCCGGGGAGGTCCAGATCAAGCTGGCAGCGTCAGGCCTCTGCCACTCCGACGAGCACCTGCTCACCGGCGATCTGCAGTTCGAGTCCTACCCGATCATGGGCGGTCACGAGGGGGCCGGCGTGATCACGAAGGTGGGGGAGGGGGTGATCGGACTCGAGGAGGGCGATCACGTCGTCCTGGCCTTCATCCCCGCCTGTGGGACCTGCCCGCCCTGCTCCGAGGGGCTGCAGAACCTCTGCGACAACGGCGCCGGCCTGCTCAGCGGGCGGGCGATCAGCGACGGCGGGTACCGGGTCCACACCGCGGACGGGACCGACGTCGCCACCATGTGCGTCCTCGGCACCTTCGCGCCCCACGTCACGGTGCACCAGTCGTCGGTCATCAAGATCGAGAAGGACATCCCCCTCGACAAGGCGGCCCTGCTGGGTTGTGGCGTGTGCACGGGCTGGGGATCCGCCACGGAGATCGGCGGCGCCAAGGAGGGCGACATCGTCGTGGTCGTCGGCGTGGGCGGCATCGGCATCAACTCCGTGCAGGGCGCGGCGGCCGCGGGCGCCCGCGCCATCGTCGCGGTCGACCCGGTCGAGTTCAAGCGGGAGAAGGCCGTGGAGTTCGGCGCGACCCACACCTGCGCCTCGATGGACGAGGCGATGGGGCTGGTGGGGGAGATCAGCTGGGGCCGCATGGCCGACCTCGTCATCCTCACCATGGGCGTCGTCGAGGGCAAGGACCTGCTCCCGGGGCTGCTGCTCACGGGTAAGGGGCGGCGGTGCGTGGTGGTGGGGCTCGGCGACATGAACGCGGTCGACGCCCAGATCTCGATCCTCGACCTGGCGATGCAGCAGAAGACCCTGCAGGGGGCTATCTTCGGCGGCACCGGTCCGCGCAAGCAGATCCCACACCTGCTGCACCAGTACCGGGCGGGCAACCTCAAGCTCGACGAACTCATCACCAAGACCTACCGGCTCGAGGAGATCAACCAGGGCTACCAGGACATGCGTGACGGCAAGAACCTCCGCGGTGTGATCATCTACGACGAGCAGGACTGGTAACAGGAGGACCGATGACGGCACCAGAGCAGCGCGCGCCAAAGCAGGACCGCAGCCGCATCACGCGGGAGCGACTGCTCGGTGCCTCCATCGACCTCCTCGCCACCCAGGGCTGGGCGGCCACCACCGTCGGGGCGGTGGCCGCCGCCGCCGGCGTCTCACGGGGCGCCGCCCAGCACCACTTCCCGACCCGCGAGGACCTCATCACCGCCGCGCTCGGGCACATGATCGAGGAGCGCATCTCCGACGTCCGACGTGGCGGACTCGACCTGCCCGAGCCCGGCCCCGAGCGCACCGTGGCCGTGGTGGGTTTCATCGTCCAGCACTACACCTCGGATCTGTTCAAGGCCGCCCTGCACGTATGGACCGCCGCGGCGAGCGATCCGGCGCTCCGCGACAGGGTCCTGCCCCTCGAGAACCGCATGTCCCGCGAGGTGCTGGCCATCGCCGCGGCGGCACTCGGCCGCGACGCCGGCGACGTCCGCGTGCGACGCGGGCTCCAGACCACCCTCGACCTCGCCCGCGGGCTCGGCCTCGCCGACGTCCTCTCGGATGACTCCGAGAGACGTGAGAAGATCGTGCGGTTCTGGGCGCAGACCCTCGACGGCGTCCTCGCGGAGACCCCCGGGTCGCCGGCCGGGGACGTCGCTAATGCCTCATTTTGACCGCCACTCCTTCCGGCGGTTACGCTTCACCATCGTGCTCGCAGTATGCGAGCTGGAGGATCGTGCCCTGTAGGCCAGCGAGAGCGGCTGACGAGGTCGCCCGTGCGCGGCGACAGGTGCGCGAGAGTCCGGATACGAGCCATGTCCCAGAGACCGGTGGTCGCCCCCGACGGAGGCCGCCAGCTAGAGAAAGTCGGTTCATGCCAACCATCAACCAGCTGGTCCGCAAGGGCCGCCAGGACAAGAAGTCGGCGACGTCGACGGCTGCCCTCAAGGGCTCGCCTCAGCGTCGCGGCGTGTGCACCCGCGTGTACACCACGACCCCCAAGAAGCCGAACTCCGCGCTCCGTAAGGTCGCCCGAGTGCGCCTGACCAGCGGCGTCGAGGTCTCCGCCTACATCCCCGGTGAGGGCCACAACCTGCAGGAGCACTCGATGGTGCTCGTGCGCGGCGGTCGTGTGAAGGACCTCCCGGGTGTCCGTTACAAGATCATCCGCGGCTCGCTCGACACCCAGGGTGTGAAGGACCGCAAGCAGGCCCGCTCCCGCTACGGCGCCAAGAAGGAGAAGTAATGCCTCGTAAGGGTCCCGCCCCGAAGCGCCAGCTCATCAATGACCCGGTCTACGGGTCGCCGCTGGTCACGCAGCTCGTGAACAAGATCCTCCTCGACGGCAAGAAGACCACCGCCGAGCGCATCGTCTACTCGGCGCTCGAGATCTGCCGCGAGAAGACCGGGACCGACCCGGTCATCACCCTCAAGAAGGCCCTGGACAACGTCCGCCCGGCCCTCGAGGTCCGCTCCCGTCGTGTCGGCGGCGCCACCTACCAGGTGCCCGTCGAGGTCCGCCCCGGTCGTTCGACGACCCTGGCGATGCGCTGGCTGGTGACCTTCTCCCGGCAGCGTCGCGAGAACACGATGGTCGAGCGCCTGGCCAACGAGATCCTGGACGCCTCCAACGGCCTGGGTGCCGCGGTCAAGCGTCGCGAGGACACGCACAAGATGGCCGAGGCCAACCGGGCGTTCGCGCACTACCGCTGGTGATCCGGTGGGGCCGTGGCCGGGGCGGCGTCGATGACGACCCCCCGGCCAGGGTCCCGTGGTCACCCGCCGGGTGGCATCATTGAACAAGGCCCGTACCGGCCGCACCGAGTGCGGGTACCGGCAGTAACACCGACCCGGTTCGGACGGTCGACACCGACCGCACGGGCCACCGACGACTCACAATCGGGAGAATCCGTGGCACAGGACGTGCTGACCGACCTCAACAAGGTCCGAAACATCGGCATCATGGCGCACATCGACGCCGGTAAGACCACCACGACCGAGCGCATCCTGTTCTACACGGGTGTCAACCGCAAGGCCGGCGAGACCCACGACGGCGCGTCGACCACCGACTGGATGGAGCAGGAGAAGGAGCGCGGCATCACGATCACCTCGGCCGCGGTGACCTGCTTCTGGAACGACAACCAGATCAACATCATCGACACGCCGGGTCACGTCGACTTCACCGTCGAGGTCGAGCGCTCGCTCCGCGTGCTCGACGGCGCCGTCGCCGTCTTCGACGGCAAGGAGGGCGTCGAGCCCCAGTCCGAGCAGGTCTGGCGCCAGGCCGAGAAGTACGACGTCCCCCGCATCTGCTTCGTCAACAAGATGGACAAGCTGGGCGCGGACTTCTACTACACGGTCCAGACCATCATCGACCGTCTCGGTGCCAAGCCGCTGGTCCTGCAGCTGCCGATCGGTGCCGAGGACCAGTTCGACGGCATCGTCGACCTGCTCACCATGAAGGCCCACGTCTGGCCGGGCAAGACCGAGATCGGTTCCGAGGCGCAGATCCAGGACATCCCGGCCGAGCTCCAGGAGAAGGCCGAGGAGTACCGCGAGAAGCTCCTCGAGACCGTCGCCGAGAGCAGCGAAGAGCTCATGGAGAAGTACTTCGGCGGCGAGGAGCTGACCCTTGACGAGATCAAGGCGGCCATCCGCAAGATGACCGTCAACTCCGAGGTGTACCCCGTTCTGTGCGGTTCCGCGTACAAGAACAAGGGTATCCAGCCGATGCTCAACGCGGTCATCGACTTCCTCCCGACCCCGCTCGACATCGGTGAGGTCCACGGCCACAAGGTCGGCGACGAGGAGACCGAGATCCTGCGGAAGCCGTCCAAGGACGAGCCGTTCTCCGCGCTGGCGTTCAAGATCGCCGTGCACCCCTTCTTCGGCAAGCTCACGTTCGTGCGCGTCTACTCGGGTCGGATCGAGCCGGGTGCCCAGGTCGCCAACTCGACCAAGGGCAAGAAGGAGCGCGTCGGCAAGCTCTTCCAGATGCACGCCAACAAGGAGAACCCGGTCGACGAGGCCGTGGCCGGCAACATCTACGCCTTCATCGGACTCAAGGACACCACCACCGGTGACACGCTGTGCGACCTGAACAACCAGGTCGTCCTCGAGTCGATGACGTTCCCGGACCCGGTCATCGACGTCTCGATCGAGCCCAAGACCAAGGCCGACCAGGAGAAGCTGTCGACCGCCATCCAGAAGCTCGCCGAGGAGGACCCCACCTTCTCCGTGCGTCTGGACGAGGAGACCGGTCAGACGGTCATCGGCGGAATGGGCGAGCTGCACCTGGACGTCCTCGTGGACCGCATGAAGCGCGAGTTCAAGGTCGAGGCCAACGTCGGTAAGCCGCAGGTCGCGTACCGCGAGACCATCAAGGGCTCGATCGACAAGTACGACTACACCCACAAGAAGCAGACCGGTGGTTCCGGTCAGTTCGCGAAGGTGCAGATCGCGCTGGAGCCCCTCGACCAGGAGGCCGTCGAAGAGGGCTCGACCTACGAGTTCAGCGACAAGGTCACCGGTGGCCGCGTGCCCAAGGAGTACATCCCCTCCGTGGACGCCGGCATCCAGGACGCGATGCAGTACGGCATCCTCGCCGGGTACCCGATGGTCAACGTCAAGGCGACCCTGGTCGACGGTGCGTACCACGAGGTGGACTCGTCCGAGATGGCGTTCAAGGTCGCGGGCTCGATGGCCTTCAAGGAGGCCGCCCGCAAGTGCCAGCCCGTGATCCTGGAGCCGCTCATGGCCGTCGAGGTCGTGACGCCCGAGGACTACATGGGTGACGTCATCGGCGACCTCAACTCCCGCCGCGGCCAGGTCAACGCGATGGAGGAGCGCTCCGGCGCCCGCGTCGTGAAGGCCAACGTGCCGCTTTCCGAGATGTTCGGCTACGTCGGCGACCTCCGGTCGAAGACGCAGGGCCGGGCGAACTACTCGATGGTCTTCTCCCACTACGCCGAGGTTCCGGCGAGCGTGGCCAAGGAGATCATCGCCAAGGCGACCGGCGAGTGACCGGTACGGCTCCGGTGCGTCTGTGAAGGTGCACCGGGGCCGATGCCGGCGGCGCACGGTCGAACCTCCGGGTGGCCGCCGGTTCGTGCCTCACGGCACGATGAGTAAGATCAGACCCCACACAATGCAGTGCCCACCTCGACGGGTGGGGACAGACCAGTCCAGGAGGACAACAAGTGGCGAAGGCGAAGTTCGAGCGGACGAAGCCGCACGTTAACATCGGCACCATCGGTCACGTCGACCACGGTAAGACCACCACCACCGCGGCCATCACCAAGGTTCTGGCGGACACCTACCCCGAGCTCAACGACGCCTTCGCGTTCGACGAGATCGACAAGGCGCCGGAGGAGAAGGCTCGTGGTATCACGATCAACATCTCCCACGTCGAGTACCAGACCGAGAAGCGTCACTACGCGCACGTCGACGCCCCCGGTCACGCCGACTACATCAAGAACATGATCACCGGTGCCGCCCAGATGGACGGCGCGATCCTGGTCGTGGCGGCCACCGACGGCCCGATGCCCCAGACCCGTGAGCACGTGCTGCTCGCCCGTCAGGTCGGCGTTCCCTACATCCTCGTCGCTCTCAACAAGTGCGACATGGTCGACGACGAGGAGATCCTCGAGCTCGTCGAGATGGAGGTCCGCGAGCTGCTGGCCTCGCAGGAGTTCGACGAGGACGCCCCCGTCGTGCACATCTCGGCGCTGAAGGCGCTCGAGGGTGACGAGAAGTGGGTCCAGGCCGTTCGCGACCTCATGCAGGCCTGCGACGACTCGATCCCCGATCCCGAGCGTGAGACGGACAAGCCGTTCCTCATGCCCGTCGAGGACGTCTTCACGATCACCGGTCGTGGCACCGTCGTCACCGGTCGTATCGAGCGTGGCCAGATCAACGTCAACGAGGACGTCGAGCTCATCGGTATCCGTGACAAGGCCACCAAGACCACCGTCACGGGCATCGAGATGTTCCGTAAGCTGCTCGACTACGGCGAGGCGGGCGACAACGTCGGTCTGCTGGTCCGTGGCCTCAAGCGCGAGGACGTCGAGCGTGGCCAGGTCGTCATCAAGCCGGGCGCCTACACCCCGCACACCACGTTCGAGGGTCAGGCGTACATCCTGTCCAAGGACGAGGGCGGCCGTCACACGCCGTTCTTCAACAACTACCGCCCGCAGTTCTACTTCCGTACCACGGACGTGACCGGCGTCGTGACCCTCCCCGAGGGCACCGAGATGGTCATGCCGGGCGACAACACCGAGATGAGCGTCGAGCTCATCCAGCCGGTCGCCATGGACGAGGGCCTGCGGTTCGCCATCCGTGAGGGTGGCCGCACCGTCGGCGCCGGCCAGGTCACCAAGATCATCAAGTGATCGAGTGATCCCGCGGCGCGGGTGAGCAACCCGCACCACGTGTGAAGGGCGTCCCACCGCGAGGTGGGGCGCCCTTCACGCATTTCGTGGGAGGCGGTGGGGCGGCGTCGATCACCTACGGCGGCCGAGGATGCTCATGGCCACGGACAGGCCGACCGCGGCGACTCCCGCGAACGCCGTCACCGCGACCGCGGCGACCTGCTCGGCGCTGGCGCCGTGATCGGCGCGACCGGTGCCGATGACCCCGTGTCGCCTGTCCACCTCCTCGAGAGCGCGCAGGAGCGCGTCGGGGTCACCTCCCTTGTCGGGATGATGGCGGAGGACCGCCTGCCGCCTGTCCCTTCGATAGGCGACAGGGTCGCGGGGTTCACGTCGACTGTTCACGGGCAGCTCTCCTAGGCGCGGACGGGGTCGCTGATCTCCCCGACGGTACCCAAGTCGGGGCGCGCGCCGTGGCGCCGTCCGGGACGACACGGCGTGGGCGTCGGATGGCCGGGGCGCGCCGATTTTGCCCCCGGCGACGATGTACTGCATACTGGTCAAGTTGCCCGGACAAGGCGGCGTCTGCGTATGGGTCCTCACGGATCGGTTCGTGGTGCCGGGTTGGTCGGGCGAGCACGACAAGGGCGGGTGAGCGATCACCCGCCGGAAAAGCGGGAGGGCGACACGCCCGACCGCGTGGACGCTTCGTGACATGTCAACAGCGGCAGCGGATCGGTCCGCCGTCATCCTCGCCTCGCGCGAGTGGGCGGTATCCCGTCCTCTGGAGGTCTCGTAGTCGTGTCATGTGCGTGCACGGGGGAGCCCTCCACGACGGGCACCGATGCACGAGACCGGGTTATCGACGGTCTGACGGTGTCACGTATGACAAGCGAACACAGCAGTGTCCCCGCGCGGCGAGGGCGCTCACGACAGCCGCCTTCATGGGCGGGAGGAGAAGAGGACGAAGTGGCGGGACAAAAGATCCGCATCCGGCTCAAGGCCTATGACCACGAGGCCATCGACGCCTCGGCGCGCAAGATCGTCGAGACGGTGACCCGTACGGGTGCTCGTGTCGTCGGCCCGGTGCCGCTGCCCACCGAGAAGAACGTCTACTGCGTCATCCGCTCGCCGCACAAGTACAAGGATTCGCGTGAGCACTTCGAGATGCGTACCCACAAGCGGCTGATCGACATTCTCGACCCCACGCCGAAGACCGTGGACGCGCTCATGCGCATCGACCTGCCTGCCAGCGTCGACGTCAACATCCAGTGACCTCCGACCGCGTAGCGGTCAGCAAGCAACGTGCAGCGGAGACAGTGAACAGATGAGTAACACCGAGATCAAGGGCATCCTGGGCGCCAAGCTCGGCATGACCCAGGTCTTCGACGAGAACAACCGGGTGGTCCCGGTGACCGTCGTGAAGGCCGGGCCGTGCGTCGTGACCGGGATTCGTACCGAAGAGAACGACGGCTACAACGCCGTCCAGATCGCGTTCGGCGCGGTCGACCCCCGCAAGGTCACCAAGCCGGTCGCGGGTCAGTTCGAGAAGGCCGGGGTCACCCCGCGCCGCCACATCGCCGAGATCCGCCTCGACAACGCCGAGCAGGCCGCCGGCTTCGAGATCGGCCAGGAGATCGGCGCCGACGTGTTCGAGGACGGCGCCTTCGTCGACGTCACCGGCACGTCGAAGGGCAAAGGTTTCGCCGGCACCATGAAGCGCCACGGCTTCGCCGGCCAGGGTGCCTCGCACGGTACCCAGGCCGTGCACCGTAAGCCGGGTTCCATCGGCGGCGCCTCGACGCCCGGCCGCGTCTTCAAGGGCAAGGCCATGGCCGGCCGCATGGGCAACGAGCGTGTGACCACCATGAACCTCAAGGTCCACAAGGTCGACGCCGAGGCCGGCGTCCTCCTCATCAAGGGAGCCATCCCGGGTCGCAACGGCGGCCTCGTGATGGTCCGTTCCGCTGTGAAGGGCGGTGCGCGCGCATGACCTCGACGGAGAACACCGTGAACCTCAAGCTGGATGTCCGTACCCCGGCCGGCTCGACCGACGGCTCGGTCGAGCTCCCCGCCGAGATCTTCGGCGTCGAGCCCAATCTGCCCCTGATGCACCAGGTCGTGGTGGCGCAGCTCGCCGCGGCGCGGCAGGGCACCCACTCGACCAAGACCCGCGGCGAGGTCAGCGGCGGCGGTCGTAAGCCGTTCCGCCAGAAGGGCACCGGCCGCGCCCGTCAGGGCTCGACCCGCGCTCCCGCCTACACCGGCGGCGGTACGGTCCACGGCCCCAAGCCGCGTGACTACTCGCAGCGCACCCCCAAGAAGATGAAGGCCGCCGCTCTCCGTGGCGCCCTGTCCGACCGGGCCGCCAGCGAGCGCATCCACGTGGTCACCGAGTTCGTCGAGGGCCAGAAGCCGTCGACCTCCGGTGTCCGTGACTTCCTCGGCACCCTGTCCGACCGGAAGAAGTTCCTGATCGTGGTCGGTCGTGAGGACCTCGCCGCATGGCGCTCCGCCGCCAACCTCGATCATGTCCACCCGATCGCTCCGGATCAGCTCAACACCTACGACGTCCTGAACGCCGACGACGTCGTGTTCTCGGTCGAGGCTCTGGACGCGTTCGTCACGCAGGCGAGCCGTTCGCTCGCCGGCAAGGCTGCGAAGGAGGCCGACAAGTGAGCACCGTCGCCGATCCCCGGGACGTGATCCTCGCCCCGGTCGTCTCCGAGAAGGCCTACGGCCTGCTCGAGCAGGGCGTGTACACGTTCCTGGTGGCCCCGGACGCCAACAAGACGCAGATCAAGATCGCCATCCAGGAGATCTTCGGCGTCACGGTGGAGTCTGTGAACACCGCTAACCGTCAGGGCAAGCGCAAGCGCGCCCGCACCGGGTACGGCCAGCGCAAGAGCACCAAGCGCGCCATCGTGACCCTCGCGGCCGACAGCAAGCCCATCGAGATCCCGGGTCTGACCGCCTGACGGCGGGAAGAGTTAAGGACGAGAGAACCTCATGGCTATCCGCAAGTACAAGCCCACGACCCCCGGTCGTCGCGGCTCGAGCGTCTCGGACTTCGCCGAGATCACCCGCTCGACGCCCGAGAAGTCGCTGCTGCGCCCGCTGAGCAAGACCGGCGGCCGCAACGGCCACGGCCGCATCACCACCCGTCACAAGGGCGGTGGGCACAAGCGCCAGTACCGCGTCATCGACTTCCGTCGGAACGACAAGGACGGCGTGCTCGCCACCGTGGCGCACATCGAGTACGACCCGAACCGCACCGCGAACATCGCGCTCCTGCACTACGCGGACGGCGAGAAGCGCTACATCCTCGCCCCCCGCAACCTCAAGCAGGGCATGAAGGTCGAGTCGGGCGCAGGCGCCGACATCAAGACCGGCAACAACCTGCCGCTCCGCAACATCCCCGCCGGCACGATCGTGCACGCGGTGGAGCTGCGCCCGGGCGGCGGCGCCAAGATGGCCCGTGCGGCCGGCGCCGGTATCCAGCTGCTCGGCAAGGAGGGCGCCTACGCGTCCCTGCGTATGCCGTCCGGTGAGATCCGCCGCGTCGACGTGCGCTGCCGCGCCACGATCGGCGAGGTCGGCAACGCCGAGCAGGCCAACATCAACTGGGGTAAGGCCGGCCGTATGCGGTGGAAGGGCGTCCGCCCGACCGTCCGTGGTGTGGTCATGAACCCCATCGACCACCCGCACGGTGGTGGCGAGGGCAAGACGTCCGGTGGACGTCACCCCGTCAGCCCGTGGGGCCAGCCCGAGGGCCGGACCCGCAAGCCCAACAAGGCGAGCGACAGCCTCATCGTCCGTCGCCGTCGCACCGGTAAGAAGCGCTAAGGAGGGAAACTAGGATGCCTCGTAGTCTCAAGAAGGGTCCGTTCGTCGACGAACACCTCCTCGCGAAGGTGGACGTGCAGAACGACAAGGGCACTCATCAGGTCATCAAGACCTGGTCGCGTCGCTCGACGATCCTGCCCGATTTCATCGGCCACACGTTCGCCGTCCACGACGGCCGCAAGCATGTGCCCGTGTTCGTGTCCGACTCGATGGTGGGTCACAAGCTCGGCGAGTTCGCGCCGACGCGCACGTTCAAGGGGCACATCAAGGACGATCGGAAGAGTAAGCGTCGATGAGCACTGACACCCAGAAGAACGAAGCGCAGGCCGAGCAGAAGCTCACCGCCCGCGCCACCGCTAAGTTCGTCCGCGTGACGCCCATGAAGGCGCGTCGCGTGATCGACCTGGTCCGGGGCAAGGACGCCTCTGACGCGCTGGACATCCTGCGGTTCGCCCCGCAGGCCGCCAGCGAGCCGGTCGCCAAGGTTCTGGCGTCGGCTATCGCGAACGCCGAGAACAACCTGGATCTGGATCCCCGGACCCTGGTCGTCACCACGGCGTACGCCGACGAGGGGCCGACCCTGAAGCGGTTCCGTCCGCGCGCCCAGGGCCGGGCCTTCCGCGTGCGGAAGCGCACGAGCCACATCACCGTCGAGGTGACCAGCGTGCCCGAGAAGGCCGGGTCCGGCCGGGGACGTCGTAACCAGGGAGGTGCCCGCTAAATGGGACAGAAGATCCATCCGCACGGCTTCCGTCTGGGCATCACCTCGGACTGGACGTCCAAGTGGTTCGCCGACAAGCAGTACGCCGACTACGTGTCCGAGGACATCAAGATCCGCCAGCTCCTGTCGAAGGGCATGGAGCGGGCCGGCATCTCGGGCGTGGACATCTCGCGTACCCGTGACCGGGTCCACGTGGACATCCACACCGCCCGTCCCGGCATCGTGATCGGTCGTCGTGGCGCCGAGGCCGACCGCCTGCGTGGCGAGCTCGAGAAGCTCACCGGCAAGCAGGTCCACCTCAACATCCTCGAGATCAAGAACACCGAGGCCGACGCCCAGCTCGTTGCCCAGGGCATCGCCGAGCAGCTGTCCAACCGCGTGGCCTTCCGCCGCGCGATGCGCAAGGGCATCCAGTCCGCCATGCGCCAGCCGCAGGTCAAGGGCATCAAGGTGGTCTGCTCGGGTCGTCTCGGCGGTGCCGAGATGTCCCGTTCGGAGCGCTACCACGAGGGTCGCGTCCCGCTCCACACCCTCCGTGCCGAGATCGACTACGGCGCGTACGAGGCCAAGACGACCTTCGGTCGCATCGGCGTCAAGGTGTGGATCTACAAGGGCGACGTCGTGGGCGGTCGCCGCGAGTCCGACCAGTACGCCCAGTCCAGCAACCGCGGTGGCGCTGACCGTGGCCCGCGCCGCGAGCGTGGTGCCGGCCGGCCCCGTCGCTCCGGCGCCCAGGGCACCACGGCCACCAGCACCGAGACCGGCCGCGCCGGCTCGGCTGCCCCGGCCGAGGCGCCCGCAGAAAACAAGGAGGCCTGACCGTGCTGATCCCGAAGCGCGTCAAGCACCGCAAGCAGCACCACCCCGGCCGCAGCGGTGCGGCCAAGGGCGGCACCAAGGTGACGTTCGGTGACTACGGCATCCAGGCCCTCGAGCCGGCGTACGTCACCAACCGTCAGATCGAGTCCGCTCGTATCGCCATCAACCGCCACATTAAGCGTGGCGGCAAGGTCTGGATCAACATCTACCCGGACCGTCCGCTGACCAAGAAGCCCGCCGAGGTCCGCATGGGCTCCGGTAAGGGTTCGGTCGAGTGGTGGGTCGCCAACGTCAAGCCGGGACGCATCCTCTTCGAGATGTCGTACCCGAACGAGGAGACTGCTCGCGAGGCGCTTCGCCGCGCGCAGCACAAGCTCCCCTGTAAGACCCGCATCGTGACCCGGGAGGAGCAGTTCTGATGGCTAGTGGAACCACCGCCCCCGAGCTGCGCGAGCTCGACGCGGAAGCGCTGACCGCGCGTCTGCGTGAGGCCAAGGAAGAGCTGTTCAACCTGCGCTTCCAGATGGCCACCGGTCAGCTGACCAACAACCGTCGCCTGCGTGTCGTCCGTCACGACATCGCTCGCATCTACACCGTCATGCGCGAGCGCGAGCTCGGGCTGTCGGCGGCGCCGGGTGATGCCAAGTGAGTGACAAGGAAGCAGTTGTGACTGAGTCCAACGAGAACACCGAGCGCAACAGCCGCAAGGTGCGGATCGGGTACGTCGTGTCCGACAAGATGGAGAAGACCATCGTCGTCGAGCTCGAGGACCGCGTGAAGCACCCGCTGTACGGCAAGATCATGCGTCGTACCGAGCGCGTCAAGGCGCACGACGAGACCAACACCGCCGGTGTCGGCGACCGCGTGCGGATCATGGAGACCCGCCCGCTGTCCGCCTCGAAGCGGTACCGCCTCGTGGAGGTCCTGGAGCGCGCCAAGTAGGTCCGCCCCGCTCCACACGAGCAACCCGCCCCTGGGATTCCCGGGGGCGGGTTGTTCGCATTTGTCACATGAGTAGACGCTGATACGACGGGGAACGTACTGTGTCATCGGCCCGGGTACGGACCGGAGCCTCACACACGACAGCGACATCGCCCAGCCAGGACAGGACGCCACATGACCGTACGAGTGGATATCCACCAGCGGAAGGAAGTGCGAGCCGGGGCCGCCCGCGGATTGCGCGCCCTCGCCGCGTCGGCAGCCGCGGTGGCTCTGATCGCCGGCGGGGCCGTGCCGGCCGCCGCGCAGAGCCCCGACGCCGGATCGATCGGGCCGGGGTCCGTCGACCCTGCGTCCCTGGCGCCGAGCGTCGTGCCCGGGAGCCTGTTCGGGGTCCCGTCGCTGAGTATTGCCGCCTCGACCCATCTCGGCGCGCCGATCCCGTTGACGGGCGTCCTCGGATCACTCGCGGACGCCGGGTCCGGGGATTTCGCTCGGCCCGGCAGCTCGCTGCCGCCCGGGCAGCCGATAGCGGTCCGCGACAAGTCGATCACCCGGTCCGAGGTGCGGAGCATAGATCCGCTCTTCCCCGCGTCCCCACACGAGGTCGACGGGCGCGCCGAGGTCTGGACGGTCACGTCGGCGACGATGCAGCGGGTCGTGCGGGTGGAGGTCTACCGCGCTCCCGCGGGCGTCGACGCCCCCAACGTCTACTTCCTCGACGGTGTGGGCAGCGAGTCACCCTCGGGCTGGAGCGGCGGCATGGGCTGGGGCGATCCGGCCGTGCGCGACCTCGACGTCAACGTGATCGCGCCGACCGGCGCTCCGTCATCGATGTGGTCCGACTGGCGGACCGACGATCCGGTCCTCGGCCCCAACAGCTGGGAGACGTTCCTGACCGAGGAGCTGCCGCCGCTGCTCGAGCAGGGTCTCGAAGGCACCGCCGACGGGCTCGCGCACAACGGGGACTGGGGCGTGTTGGGCGTCTCGATGGGGGCGGCGTCGGCGCTCCACCTGGCCAACACCACTCCTGAGATGTTCGGCGGGGCAGGGGGAGTCTCGGGCGCCTATTCGACGCTGGACGAGCTCGGGTACCAGTACGCCCGTCTGACCGTGGCCGCCCGCCACGGTGATGTGACCAACATGTGGGGGCCGCGCGGATCGCAGGCGTGGGAGGACCACGACACCGTCGCCGACCCCAGCGGGCTCGCCGGACAGTCCGTGTTCCTCAGTGCCGCCACCGGCCTCGTCGGATCGACCGAGCTGGGGTACTTCGGGAGTAACGAAGTCGTGCTGCTCGACGGCCACATCCTCGAGAAGGGGTCCTACGAGAGCACCCGCGCGCTCGAGGGCGCACTGCGCGGGGTCCCAGATGTCGATCTGCAGGTCGTCTACATGGACGCCGGTATCCACAACTGGCCTACCTTCGTCCCGCAGATGCTTCCGGGGCTGCAGCACATCCTCTCCGGGCTCGATGCCGCCGTTCCCAACTCCCGGGCCACGACCGGGGGACTGGCGGACCGCGGACACGGCCCGGTCGGCTCGCTGGGCTCGGCCGGGTCCTCCGGCGCTACGGGCTCCGCCGGGTCTTCCGGCTCGGCCGGCTCCTCCGGCTCGCTCCGCATGGAGGGCGCGGGGTCGGTGGGGTCGGGCGGCAACTGACCGGGATTTGGGCCACGCAGGGGCAGCACCCTACACTGGAACAGTTGCCCGAGCTGGCGCGTACGTTTCGCGCGCCCGGGCGGCATGACCGCGTGTGTCGGGTCGGTATCCGGCACACATCGAACAGACCTGGTCAGGAGAACCATGATCCAGCAGGAGTCGCGGCTGAAGGTCGCCGACAACACGGGTGCCAAGGAGATTCTCTGCATCCGCGTTCTCGGCGGCTCCAAGCGTCGCTACGCGGGCGTGGGCGACATCATCGTCGCCACCGTCAAGGACGCCATCCCCGGCGGCAACGTCAAGAAGGGTGAGGTCGTCAAGGCCGTCATCGTGCGCACCGCCAAGGAGCGCCGTCGCCCGGACGGGTCGTACATCAAGTTCGACGAGAACGCCGCCGTCATCATCAAGAACGACAACGACCCGCGTGGCACGCGCATCTTCGGGCCCGTCGGCCGCGAGCTGCGCGACAAGAAGTTCATGCGCATCGTCTCGCTGGCTCCGGAGGTGCTCTGACATGAAGGTTCACAAGGGCGACACCGTGCTCGTCATCTCGGGCAAGGACAAGGGCGCGAAGGGCAAGGTCATCCAGGCCTTCCCCGCGCAGGAGAAGGTCCTCGTCGAGGGCGTCAACCGCATCAAGAAGCACACCTCCAACTCGGCTGCCGAGCGTGGCGCCTCCTCCGGCGGCATCGTCACCCAGGAGGCCCCGATCCACGTGTCCAACGTGATGGTCGTGGACGCCGACGGCACCCCGACCCGGGTCGGAATCCGCACCGACGAGAACGGCAAGCGCGTCCGTGTCTCGCGTAAGACCGGGAAGGACCTGTGACCATGACCGATACCGCTCTTCCCACCGGCTACACCCCGCGCCTCAAGGCGAAGTACCGTAGCGAGATCAAGCCGGCGCTGAACGAGACGTTCGAGTACGCGAACGTCATGCAGATCCCGGGCGTCGTCAAGGTCGTCGTCAACATGGGTGTCGGTGACGCCGCTCGCGACGCCAAGCTCATCAACGGCGCGATCAACGACCTCACCCTGATCACCGGCCAGAAGCCGGAGGTCCGTCGGGCCCGCAAGTCCATCGCGCAGTTCAAGCTGCGTGAGGGCATGCCCATCGGCGCGCGCGTCACCCTCCGTGGCGACCGCATGTGGGAGTTCCTGGACCGTCTGACGACCGTCGCCCTGCCGCGTATCCGCGACTTCCGCGGCCTCTCCGGCAAGCAGTTCGACGGCCACGGCAACTACACCTTCGGTCTCAACGAGCAGACGATGTTCTACGAGATCGACGTCGACAAGGTCGATCGTCCGCGCGGCATGGACATCACGGTCGTCACCACCGCGACGAACGACGAAGAGGGCCGAGCGCTTCTCAAGCACCTCGGTTTCCCCTTCAAGGAGAACTGATCCTCTCCTGACAGGCCGGACCGGCCGTCCTCGCCGGGGCACCGCATCGCGGGTTCCCGGCGACGGGCAGACGGCCCAGTCGTCTGGTCGTGAGCAGTGAGAAGAGCACTGTGAACGGCGGGACACCCGAGCGCCCCACGGGGAGCCGGATCCCATACAAGAGAACATTCGCACTCTTCGTGATAGGCCCACGGCGTTCGCGGGCGGCCCACAGGTCGCCGGACGGGCGTGTTGCATGGGAACCGTTACGAGAAAGGAACATGGTCCATCCATGTCGATGACCGATCCCATCGCGGACATGCTGACGCGTGTGCGTAACGCCAACTCGGCGTTCCACGACACCGTGTCGATGCCGCATTCCAAGCTCAAGGGCAACATCGCGGCGATCCTCAAGCAGGAGGGTTACATCGCCGACTACGCCGTCTCCGACGCCGAGGTGGGCAAGAAGCTCACCATCGATCTGAAGTACGGCCCGTCCCGCCAGCGGAGCATCCAGGGCATCAAGCGCATCTCGAAGCCGGGTCTGCGCGTGTACGCCAAGTCCACCGAACTGCCCAAGGTCCTCGGCGGACTGGGCGTCGCGATCATCTCGACGTCCCAGGGGCTGCTCACCGACCGTCAGGCGAACAACAAGAAGGTGGGCGGGGAAGTCCTCGCCTACGTCTGGTAAGGGGGCGACGAAATGTCACGTATCGGCAAGGCTCCGATCACGGTCCCGTCCGGTGTCGACATCAAGGTCGACGGCCAGACCATCACGGTCAAGGGCCCCAAGGGTGAGCTCACCCAGGTGCTGCCCGAGCCCATCTCGGTGACAGTCGAGGAGGGCACCATCACGGTGAACCGTCCCGACGACCACCGCGACAACCGCTCCCTGCACGGCCTCTCCCGCTCGCTGGTCAACAACATGGTCGTGGGCGTGACCGAGGGGTACAAGCAGGACATGGAGATCTTCGGCGTCGGTTACCGCGTCGTGGCCAAGGGCTCGGACCTCGAGTTCGCCCTCGGTTACTCGCACCCGGTGCCGGTCGCCGCCCCGGCGGGCATCACGTTCGCCGTCGACGGTGCGACCAAGTTCTCGATCTCCGGTATCGACAAGCAGCAGGTGGGCCAGATCGCCGCCAACATCAAGCGACTGCGGAAGCACGACCCGTACAAGGGCAAGGGCATCCGCTACGCCGGCGAGCAGGTCCGTCGCAAGGTCGGAAAGACGGGTAAGTGATCATGAGCAGCACCAAGAAGCGTTCCCCGCTGGGAACCGACGCCTCGACCGCACGTCGCGAGGGTCGCGCCCGGCGCCATTACCGCCTCCGCAAGAAGGTCTCCGGCACGCCGGAGCGCCCGCGGTTGGTCGTCAACCGCTCCTCGCGCCACATCCACGCCCAGATCGTCGACGACCTGGCGGGCCGCACGCTCGCCGCCGCGTCGACCATCGAGGCCGATGTGCGGTCCCTCGAGGGCGACAAGAAGGCCCGCAGCGCGAAGGTCGGCCAGCTCCTGGCCGAGCGCGCCAAGGCCGCCGGCATCGACGCCGTCGTGTTCGACCGTGGTGGCAACAAGTACCACGGTCGGATCGCGTCGCTCGCCGACGCCGCCCGCGAGGGTGGGCTGGAGTTCTGATGATCAACACCACTGCACTGACCGCGAATGGAAGGACCGTCTGATGCCGGGACGTCAGCGTCGTGACGGCGGAGGCAACGGACCCGCCGCAGACAACAAGAACACCAACGACAACGCTCAGGGGCGCGGCGGCGACCGCGGCCGCGGGCGGGGCCGCGACGACCGTCGTGGCCGCCACGACGACGAGAAGTCGCAGTACATCGAGCGCGTCGTCACCATCAACCGCGTCTCCAAGGTCGTGAAGGGCGGTCGGCGTTTCAGCTTCACCGCGCTCGTGATCCTCGGTGACGGCAACGGCATGGTCGGCGTCGGCTACGGCAAGGCCAAGGAAGTCCCCGCGGCCATCCAGAAGGGCAACGAGGAGGCCCGGAAGAACTTCTTCCGCGTCCCGCTCATCGGCTCCACCATCCCGCACCCCATCCAGGGTGAGGCCGCCGCCGGCGTCGTCATGCTGCGCCCGGCGTCCCCGGGTACCGGTGTCATTGCCGGTGGCGCCGCCCGCGCCGTGCTCGAGGCCGCCGGCGTCAACGACATCCTGTGCAAGTCGCTCGGGTCGGACAACGCCATCAACGTCGTTCACGCGACCGTGGCCGCCCTCAAGGGTCTGCACCGCCCGGAGGAGGTCGCGGCCCGTCGCGGCCTGCCGATCGAGGACGTCGCGCCCGCGGGCATGCTCCGCGCGCGTGCCGGACAGGGGGCCTGACCATGGCGAACCTCAAGATCACCCAGGTCCGTGGGACCGTCGGGACCAAGAAGAACCAGCGGGACTCCCTGCGTACGCTCGGCCTCAAGGGCATCCGGAAGTCGGTCGTGCGTGAGGACAACGCGCAGACCCGGGGTCTCATCAACGTCGTGAACCACCTCGTCGTGGTCGAAGAGACGGAGTGAGAATGACCATCAAGTTGCACCACCTGCGTCCCGCGCCGGGCGCCCACACCGACAAGATCCGCGTTGGTCGCGGTGAAGGCGGCAAGCGGGGCAAGACGGCCGGCCGCGGTACCAAGGGCACCAAGGCGCGTAAGAACGTCCCCGCGGCGTTCGAGGGCGGCCAGATGCCGATCCACATGCGGCTCCCGAAGCTCAAGGGCTTCAAGAACCGCAACAAGGTCGTTTTCCAGGTCGTCAACGTGTCCGACATCCAGCGGCTGTTCCCCAACGGCGGCGAGATCGGCGTGGCCGAGCTCGTCGACGCGGGCGCTGTCCGCAAGAACCAGCCGGTCAAGGTTCTCGGTGACGGGGAGATCTCCGTCGCCGTCACCCTGACCGTCGACAAGGTCTCCGCGTCGGCCAAGAGCAAGATCGAGGCCGCCGGCGGAAGCGTGTCGGAGGCCGGGGCCTGATCCCCGGCAGGCCCGTCGAGGGCCGCTGAGGTGCGCAGGGGTCGGGTCCGAGAGTCTCGGATCCGGCCCCTGCCCTCGTCTTGATAGAGTTTTCCCGTTGTGCGCTCCGGGCCCGGCATCCGCCGTGCGGTCCATCCGACCCGCTCCCGGCGCATCTGCTTTCGACGACCGGCGGCCCACGGCCGACCACGACCAGGAGGACATGTGCTCTCCGCACTCGCGTCCGCGATCAAGGACCGGGACCTGAGGAAGAAGATCCTCTTCACCCTCGGGATCATCATCCTCTACCGGATCGGCGCGCAGATCCCGTCGCCCGGCGTCGACTACCCCAAGCTCCGCGGGTTGCTTGACACTGCGATGACAGGGGAGAACGCGCAGCTGTACTCGCTGGTCAACCTGTTCTCCGGTGGCGCGCTACTGCAACTTTCGGTGTTCGCGATCGGCATCATGCCGTACATCACCGCGAGCATCATCGTGCAGCTGCTCACCGTGGTCATCCCTCATTTCGAGCAGTTGAAGAAGGAAGGACAGTCGGGTCAGGCGAAGATGACGCAATACACGCGTTATCTCACCATCGCCCTGGCGGTCCTCCAGTCCTCGGGCATCGTCGCCCTCGCCGACCGTGGACAACTCCTGGGTAACGGCCAGTCCGTCCTCATGGACAACGAGATCATCACGCTTGTCACCATCGTGATCGTCATGACCGCGGGTGCCGCCCTCGTGATGTGGTTCGGCGAGCTCATCACCGACCGCGGCGTCGGCAACGGCATGTCGCTGCTCATCTTCGCCGGCATCGCGTCCCGCATCCCCGCCGAGGGCGTGAACATCTATCAGAACTCGTCGACCATGAAGTTCGCCGCGGTCATGTTCGCGGTGGTGCTCATCGTCGTCGCCGTCGTCTTCGTCGAGCAGGGGCAGCGGCGGATCCCCGTCCAGTACGCCAAGCGGATGGTCGGTCGCCGTCAGTACGGCGGGACCTCGACCTACCTGCCGCTGAAGGTCAACCAGGCGGGCGTCATCCCCGTGATCTTCGCGTCGTCGCTCATGTACGTGCCGATCCTCATCACCCAGCTGGTGCAGGGCCCCGAGCCGTCGGGCGACGGGTTCTGGCAGCGCTACGTGATGCAGTACCTCCAGAACCCGTCGAGCTGGGGCTACATCGTCCTGTACTTCGCCCTCATCATCTTCTTCGCGTACTTCTACGTGGCCATCCAGTTCGATCCGATGGAGCAGGCCGAGAACATGAAGAAGTACGGCGGCTTCATCCCGGGGATCCGGCCCGGCCGTCCGACCGCCGAGTACCTGGGCTACGTCCTCAACCGGATCCTGCTCTTCGGCTCGCTGTACCTCGGCCTCATCGCCGTGCTCCCGAACATCTTCCTCGACATGGGCAGCGGGGGTGGCGACATGCAGAACATGCCGTTCGGCGGCACCGCCGTGCTCATCATGGTCTCCGTGGGCCTCGACACCGTGAAGCAGATCGAAGCCCAGTTGATGCAGCGCAACTACGAGGGCTTCCTCAAGTAGCCGCGGCCTCGTCCGAGCAACCCCACTGTAGAAAGGCTGGTCCCCACCATGCGTCTCGTCCTCCTCGGCCCTCCCGGTGCCGGTAAGGGAACCCAGGCGGCTCTGTTGTCGGAGAAGCTCGGCGTGCCCCACATCTCGACCGGTGACCTCTTCCGTGCCAACATCTCCCAGGGCACCGACCTGGGCAAGGAGGCGAAGGGCTACATCGACGCGGGCAACCTGGTCCCCGCGGAGGTGACCAACCGCATGGTCAAGGCCCGGATCGCCGAGCCCGACGCCGAGGAGGGCTTCCTGCTCGACGGGTACCCGCGCAGCGTCGCGCAGGCGGACGCCCTCAAGGAGATGCTCTCCGAGGCGGGGTGCTCCCTCGACGCGGTGCTGGAGTTCAAGGTCGACGACGACACGGTGGTCCAGCGGATGCTCGCCCGTGGTCGCGAGGACGACACCGAGGACGTCATCCGGAATCGCATGTCCGTGTACCGGTCCGAGACCGCCCCTCTGCTCGAGTACTACGCGGGCGACGTCAAGAGCATCGACGCCGTCGGTGAGGTCGAGGAGATCAACGCCCGCGCGCTCGCCGCGCTGGGTCGCTGACGCCCGCCGTGTTCGGCCGGTCGCGCAAGGGCGTCGTCACCGCCCGCACAGCGGGGGAGCTGGACGCCATGGAGGCGGCGGGCCGCATCGTCGGCCGCACGCTCATCGCGGTCCGGGACGCCGCCGTCCCGGGCGCGACGACAGGCGACCTCGACGAGGTCGCGGAGCAGTTGATCCGCGAGTCCGGCGCCATACCGTCCTTCAAGGGCTACGAGGGCTTCCCGGGTTCCATCTGTTCCTCGGTCAACGAGGTCGTGGTGCACGGGATCCCCGGACCGGACACGGTGCTGCGCGACGGCGACCTCGTCTCGATCGACTGCGGCGCCATCCTCGAGGGATGGCACGGTGACTCGGCGTGGACGTTCGGCGTGGGTTCTCTCGCGCCCGATGTCGCCGCCCTCAACGACGCGACGCGTGAGGTCCTCGAGGAGGGCATGCTCGCGATGCTCCCCGGGAACAGGCTGACCGACGTGTCGCACGCACTCGAGGTGGCCACCCGGCGCGCCGAGGAACGGCACGGCGTGGCCCTCGGGATCGTCGATGGTTTCGGCGGCCACGGTATCGGCCGTGAGATGCACGAATGGCCGTTCCTCGCCAACGAGGGCAAGCCCGGTAGGGGACCGCGCCTCCAGGAGGGTTCGGTCCTGGCGATCGAGCCGATGCTGGTTCTCGGCGGAGAGACCGACACGCGGACCCTTTCGGACGACTGGACGGTCGTCACGGTCGACGGCTCGCCGGCCTCGCACTGGGAACACACCGTCGCCGTTACCGCCGACGGTCCGCGCATCCTCACGCCGCGGCCACTCGGCTGAGGCGGGTCGTTCCGCGCCTCGGAGGGCGCAGGCCGGCCCGGGGGCCGGCCACGGACGACCGCGGTCGGGTTAGCATGTTCTCTCGGTTCAGATCGGCCTGAAAGGTCAGGGCATGCCCATACCCGTCCGCGTTCCCCGAGAACTCCCCACGTCGGTGCGTCCCGCGGTCGCGGTCCTGGTGATGCTCTCCCTCGTGCTGGCGCAGGCCCTGCTCGTACCGCAGGGAGCCGCCGCACAATCCGTGGCGGAGGGCGGCGCGGGGTCGATCGCGGAGGACCCGCAGCCCGGACCCTTCTACCACGCTGACCCG
The DNA here is from genome assembly GCF_036287335.1 of Dietzia maris. NCBI lineage: Bacteria > Bacillati > Actinomycetota > Actinomycetes > Mycobacteriales > Dietziaceae > Dietzia > Dietzia maris. Next base: position 2,528,626 of record NZ_CP143053.1, on the reverse strand, counting down.
CAGGCGCTCGCGGATGCGGCGCCGGGCCGGGTCATCAACTCCAGGACCGTGACGATGCCGGTCTTCCTCGGGTACGGCGTCACCGAGATCGCGTACCGGTCCACGGACACTCGGGACCGGCCGCTGCTGGCCACCGCGACCGTGGTCCGACCCCATCACGCCCGCCCCGACGGCCCGGTCCTGAGCTACCAGCACTACCTCAACGCGTTGGGGCAGCGGTGTGCGCCCACCGAGACCCTCGTGCACCCCACCCTCGAGACCTTGCAGGACAACGCCATGGTCTTCCTCCGGTCCCGTCTGGACCAGGGCTGGACCGTCATCATCCCGGACCATCTGGGACCCAAGGTCGCCTACCCGGGGGGACAGCTGTCCGGGCGCATCGTCCTGGACGGCATGCGGGCGGTGCGGGATGACCCTCGTTTCGATTCCCGGAACAGCCGGTTCGGCGCGCTGGGGTACTCGGGGGGCGGCATCGCCAGTGCCTGGGTCTCGCTCCTGCACGACGACTACGCCCCCGACGTGAACCTGGTGGGCGTTGCGCAGGGCGGCGTCCCGACGGACATGACCACGATGGCGCGGATGATCGGCAACCAGCCGCACCCGGCGTTCGGGTTGGCGTTCGCCGCCGCGGTGGGGATGGCCCGTGAGTACCCGGAAGCGATCCGTCTCGAGGAGAAGCTCACCCCTGACGGTTGGCATCTCTACCAACAGCTGAAGGGCCGGTGTACCGCAACGCTGCTGACCTTCGGCGCGTTCCGGTCGGTCCCGATGGTCCTGCGTGGCGGCGACCTCATGGCGGAGGAGGGGCTCATGCGCGCATTCGCCGAGAACAGCGTCCGCCTCAGTCCGGATGTGCCGCGGGTGCCGGTGTTCATGTGGCATTCCGGCACCGATCCTCTCGTGCCGTTCTGGGACGCGGAGGAGACGGCGAAGCGGTACTGCCGCGAAGGTGCGCCGGTCACCTGGGAACCCGGCCTGGCGCCCGAGCATCTGTTGGGCGCGGTGGAGAAGCTCCCGGCGGCCATGAACTGGCTGCAGCAGCGGTTTGAGGGCGCCCCCGACGGTCGCGCCTGCTACGTCTGACAGGTGGCCGGGCGGGCCGGTTCGTCGTGATTGGCGCTGACCAGCGACCTCGCGTAGGCTTATACGTCGGTGTGCCCACCAGCGCACCACAATCCGGTAGACGTCATCCGGGGAATCGTGGAGGACCGTAACCAGCATGGCAAAGAAAGACGGAGCCATCGAGGTCGAGGGCCGTGTCGTCGAGCCGTTGCCGAACGCAATGTTCCGCATCGAGCTCGAGAACGGGCACAAGGTCCTCGCCCACATCAGCGGGAAGATGCGGCAGCACTACATCCGCATCCTCCCGGAGGACCGCGTCGTCGTGGAGCTCTCGCCCTACGACCTGACGCGTGGTCGGATCGTCTACCGCTACAAGTAAAGACGCTCAACTCCCCGTACCAGCCGCCGCCTCCGCGAAAGGGGTCGGCGGGTTCGTACCCCCGGTTGCGGAGGCCGGGGCCCCGGACGGTTGCTCATCGAGAGATGACCATCCGGATCGGGGACGGTCGGGGAGCAGACCTACCGCACGACGAAAGAGATACGCCACATGGCACGCCTTGCCGGCGTCGATCTCCCACGCGACAAGCGCATGGAGATCGCGCTCACCTACATTTTCGGCATCGGTCGCACCCGGTCGCTGGAGATCCTGGAGCGTACGGGTATCAGCCCCGATCTGCGCACCAAGGACCTCTCCGACGAGCAGCTGACCGTCCTTCGTGACGACATCGAGGGCAACTACAAGGTGGAGGGTGACCTCCGCCGCGAGATCCAGGGCGACATCCGCCGGAAGATCGAGATCGGTAGCTACCAGGGACTGCGTCACCGTCGTGGACTGCCCGTCCGTGGTCAGCGCACCAAGACCAATGCCCGTACCCGTAAGGGTCCGAAGAAGACCGTCGCCGGAAAGAAGAAGTAATGCCCCCCAAGTCACGCGCTGCGGGCCCGAAGAAGACGGGCCGTCGCAAGGATAAGAAGAACGTGCCCCTGGGCCAGGCCCACATCAAGAGCACGTTCAACAACACGATCGTCTCGATCACCGACCCGTCCGGTGGCGTCCTCGCATGGGCGTCCTCCGGCCACGTCGGCTTCAAGGGCTCGCGTAAGTCGACGCCCTTCGCCGCCCAGCTCGCCGCCGAGAACGCGGCCCGCAAGGCGCAGGAGCACGGCGTCAAGAAGGTCGACGTGTTCGTCAAGGGCCCCGGCTCGGGACGTGAGACCGCGATCCGCTCCCTCCAGGCCGCCGGCCTCGAGGTGGGCACGATCTCCGATGTCACCCCCCAGCCCCACAACGGCTGTCGTCCGCCCAAGCGGCGTCGAGTCTGAGCCGGAAGGAACGCACTAGACCATGGCACGTTACACCGGCCCCGTCACCCGCAAGTCCCGCCGTCTCGGCGTGGACCTCGTGGGTGGAGACACCGCATTCGAGCGTCGGCCCTTCCCGCCCGGTCATCACGGCCGTGCGCGGATCAAGGAGTCCGAGTACCGCACCCAGCTGCAGGAGAAGCAGAAGGCCCGCTTCACCTACGGCGTGATGGAGAAGCAGTTCCGCCGCTACTACGAGGAGGCCAACCGCCGCGCCGGTAAGACCGGTGAGAACCTCCTCCAGATCCTCGAGTCGCGACTGGACAACGTCGTGTACCGCGCGGGTCTCGCGCGGACGCGCCGCCAGGCCCGTCAGCTCGTGGCGCACGGCCACTTCCTGGTCAACGACCAGAAGGTGACCATCCCGAGCTACCGCGTCTCGCAGTACGACATCATCGATGTCCGTCCCAAGTCCACCAAGATGGACTGGTTCGAGATCGCCCAGGAGACGCTCGGTGAGCGTCCCGTCCCGGCGTGGCTGCAGGTCGTCCCCACGACCCTGCGGATCCTCGTCCACCAGCTCCCCGAGCGCGCCCAGATCGAGGTGCCGCTGCAGGAGCAGCTGATCGTCGAGCTCTACTCGAAGTGATCTGTCCTCCCTCGTCGCCGGGCGGGCCGCACACCGCGGCCCGCCCGGCGACGGTGGGTTCCCACGGCGTCAAATAGCGGGCGCCGAGAATCGAAAGAGGTAGCACATGCTCATCTCCCAGCGGCCCACCCTCACCGAGGAGGTCGTCTCCGAGAACCGCTCGCGGTTCGTGCTCGAGCCCCTCGAGCCCGGTTTCGGCTACACCATCGGCAACTCGCTGCGGCGCACGCTGCTGTCGTCCATCCCGGGCGCGGCCGTGACCAGCATCCGCATCGAGGGCGTCCTGCACGAGTTCACCACCGTGCCGGGTGTCAAGGAGGATGTCACCGACATCATCCTCAACCTCAAGGGCCTGGTCGTCTCGTCCGTCGAGGACGAGCCGGTCACCATGTACCTCAAGAAGCAGGGGCCGGGTGCCGTCACCGCCGGTGACATCGTCCCGCCCGTCGGCGTCGAGGTGCACAACCCGGACCTGCACATCGCCACTCTCAACGAGAAGGGCCGTCTGGAGATCGAGCTGGTCGTCGAGCGTGGCCGTGGCTACGTGCCCGCCGGGCTCAACAAGGACGCGGGCCACGAGATCGGCCGGATCCCGGTCGACTCGATCTACTCGCCCGTCCTCAAGGTGACCTACAAGGTCGAGGCCACCCGTGTGCACCAGCGCACCGACTTCGACCGCCTGGTCCTGGACGTCGAGACCAAGAACTCGATGACCGCCCGGGACGCCCTGGCGTCCGCCGGCAAGACCCTCGTCGAGCTGTTCGGCCTCGCCCGTGAGCTCAACGAGGAGGCGGAGGGCATCGAGATCGGGCCCAGCCCGGCCGAGGCCGACCACATCGCCGCCTACGGCATGCCCATCGACGACCTGGACCTGTCGGTCCGGTCCTACAACTGCCTCAAGCGCGAGGGCGTCCACACGGTGGGCGAGCTCGTGGCGCGCAGCGAGTCGGACCTGCTCGACATCCGCAACTTCGGCCAGAAGTCGATCGACGAGGTCAAGGTCAAGCTCGTCGAGCTGGGCCTGTCGCTCAAGGACGCGCCCCCCGGATTCGATCCCGCCTCGGTCGCCGGCTACGACGCCGAGACCGGGACGTGGACCGACGAGGGCGGCGAGGATTACGCCGAGACCGAGCAGCTCTGACGAGCGGCCGGAAAACCATTCCTAGGAGAATCTGATGCCCAAGCCCAAGAAGGGCGCCCGCCTCGGCGGATCCGCCGCCCACCAGCGGCTCATCCTCTCGAACCTGGCCACCCAGCTGTTCGAGCACGATGCCATCCGCACCACGGAGACCAAGGCGAAGCTGCTGCGCCCCTACGCGGAGAAGCTCATCACCAAGGCCCGCCGCGGCACGCTGGCCGACCGTCGTGAGGCCGCCAAGGTCATCCGCGACAAGGACGTCCTGCACAAGCTGTTCGCCGAGATCGGCCCGCGTGCGGCCAACCGCGACGGTGGCTACACCCGGATCGTCAAGCTCGAGAACCGCAAGGGCGACAACGCGCCCATGGCGATGATCGCGCTCGTCACCGAGGAGCTCGCCTCCGCCGAGGCCTCCCGCGCCACCCGCGCCGCCGCCTCCAAGGCCGCCGCCGCGCCGGCCGCCACCGAGTCGACCGACGACGTGACCGCCGAGGCCGAGGCCAACAGCCCGATCGCCGACCAGGTCGAGGCCGCCGACGACGCCCAGGTGGACGCCGCCGAGGAGACCGCCGAGGCCGTGTCCGAGGACGCGACCCACGCCGAGGGTTCGGACGCCGACAAGGCCTGATCCGCCCCGGCACGCGATGCAGGGCCCCGTCACCGCACCCGCGGAGACGGGGCCCTCGTCGTACGCGCCGGCGGTCAGAGCACGTCGGCGACCGCCTCGGCCATCGCCCGGTGCCCGGCCGCCGTGGGGTGCATCGGGTGCGAGGCGGTCTCGATGCCGGTGAAGTCGGTGTAGCGCCGGGCCGCCGGCGCGCAGGCGTGGCGGCTCGCGGCGTCGTCGGGCAGGACCGCCTCGGCGCCGGCGCGGTCCGCCGCGTCCACGACGACCCGGTTGATCCGCTCCGTGACGGACCGGGTCCAGTCCACGTCGCCCGGGCTCATCCGCGCCACGAAGTCGCAGCCTCCGCGCTCGGGAACCAGCGGGAGGTACGCGGTGGTGACGATCGTGGCGTCGGGCGAGCGCTCCCGGATGCCGGCGTACACGGCGTCCAGTCGGTCCGGCAGCCCGGCCAACGCGTCCGAGGTGACCTCGTCCAGCCGCTCGCGGCAGGGCGCCCCGTCGGCGACGCGGGGTGCCCGCACCACGCAGCCCACGATGTCCCCGAACCCGATGTCGTTTCCGCCGATCGACAGCGTCACCAGGTCCGTGTCCGCGGTGAGGGCGTCGAACTGCGGCGGGGTCCCGGCGATCTGGGGCGCGGTCATGTCGACCGTCCGCGCGCCGCCGCAGGTGACGTCGACGAACTCGCCCGGCCCGATGTCGCCGGCGAGCAGTGCCGGGTAGTTGCGGGTGGAACGCAGGCACGCCTCCGGCCCGCTCGTGGGGGCGTCGGTCGGCCCCAGGGCGGCGAACGAGTCGCCCAGCGCCACGTACCGGGTCACGACGGGACCGGGCCGTTCCGTGGCGTCGGTGGGCGCGGGAGGGGACGCGACGGGCGGGGCCTCGTCGTCGTCCCCGGAACAGGCCCCCAGCGCGAGGGCGAGGGCCACCCCGGCGGCGAGGAGCGCGGCGTCGTGGGGGCGGCCGCGCAGGGCGCGGCGCGGGGGACGGACCGACGGGGCGGACGGCCCCGGTGCCGGCCGGGACGGGGACGACGGCGACGACGACATGGACCCATCGTGCCGGACCGGGCGGCGGCGGGCTGGTGTGGCGGGCGCGCGCGGGCGTGGTCTAGCGTCTGTAGGCCGTGAGCACCCGCCGGATCCGCCTCGACGTCGCCTATGACGGTACCGACTTCTCCGGGTGGGCGCGTCAGCCCGGGCTGCGGACGGTGTGCGGGGTGCTCGAGGCCGAACTCTCCACGGTCCTGCGCCACCCCGTCGTGCTGACGGTCGCCGGACGGACCGACGCCGGGGTACACGCCCGCGCGCAGGTCTGCCACCTCGACGTGGATCCGGCGTGGCTCGACCAGCGTTCGCTGGGCGGGCGCCCCGAGGCGCTGGTGCGCAGGCTCGCACGGCTGTTGCCCGCGGACATCGCGGTGATGGACGCCCGCTGGGTGCCGGACGAGTTCGACGCCCGCTTCTCCGCCCTGCGCCGACACTACGAGTACCGCCTCACCACCGCGCCGTGGGGCGCCGAACCCACCCGCGCCCGCGACACGGCGGCGTGGACCCGCACCGCGGACCTCGAGGCGGTGCGCGCGGCCTCGGAGCGATTGCTGGGCCTCCACGACTTCGCCGCGTTCTGCCGCCGCCGCGAGGGCGCCACCACCATCCGGGAGCTGCAGCGCTTCGAGTGGCGGACCGAGCCGGATCCGCGCGGCGCCGACGCGCCAGGTGCGGCCGAGGTGTGGGCGGCGTCGGTGAGCGCGGACGCGTTCTGCTGGTCGATGGTGCGCAGCCTCGTGGGCGCCGTGATGGCCGTGGGGGAGGGCCGGCGCAGCCTCGAGTGGATCAGTGGGTTGCTGGCCGAGACCGAGCGGTCCTCCGCGGTCCCCGTGGCGCCCGCGTGCGGGTTGTCGCTGATCGGGGTCGACTACCCGGCCGACGACGAGCTCGCCGCGCGTAACCTCGTCACGCGCGAGGTGCGGCCGGGCCCCGCCGGCGGCGCGGCGGGGTGCTGCGGAGGATAGCCGCACAGAGCGGCGAGGCGGGGGTCAGGGGGGTCAGCCGCGCGCGGCGTCGAGGATCGGGCCGAGCGCGAACAACATCACCATCGACCACGCGACGTGCGTGATCGCCGGCCCCAGGACACCGCCCGTCGCGCGCCGCTGGAGCGCCGTCACGACACCCACGATGACGGCCGCGAGCACCAACAGCGGGATCCCGGCGGTGGCCGTGACCGCGGCGTACACGACGGTGGTGGTGAGGACCGGCCGCACGCGTGAGGCCGCCGAGTACACCGCGCCGCGGTGGAAGCACTCCTCGGCGACCCCGTTGACCGCCGTGAGGACCGCGACGAGCGCGAGGTTCCCCACGGTCGCGTGGGCGAGGAGCGCGTCGACCGGGTCGCGGAGCGGCTCGATGCGCGCCACGACGAGGGCTCCCAGGCAGAACACCAGCGCGAGCGCGGCGGCCGTGAGCACCGACGACAGCACCGGTCGGCGCGGGCGGTACGGCTCGCAGCCCACCCGGATCGGGCCCGAGGCGAACGCGCCGGTCAGCCACACCGCGGCGAGGAGGGCGGTGGCGGGGTAGAAGAGGGCGTCCCCGGCGGGGATCCGGAGCGCCCACGCGCCCACCGCCGCGCCGACGACGAGGGTGACGACGACGACGAGGACGCGCCGCCGGGACGGGTGCGACGGCGCGGTGTCCATGTCACCGGTCCGCAGCGCCCGCAGGTACCGACCGGTGGGCGTGTCCCGGTCCCGCTGTCCGGACGTCACGGCCGGGATCGCGCGCGCCCGAGGGTGGGCGGGCGGACCCCGGCCCAGTCGGCGTCGGACGGCAGCAGGCGTGCGGGATCGCCGAGCGGATCCGCGCCCTCCCACAGGGGTGGCCGCGCGGGACCGTGCGGCACCCGGAGCGCCTCACGCAGGGCGTCGCGGTAGGTCGTGCGCCCGCCCGGCGGGGGACCGAGCACCTCGTCGGCGTCGTCGACGCCCACCACGGCCTCGCACCGCAGTGACTCCACGAGCGGCTTGGCCAGGCCGGTGTCGAGCGGTGTCACCAGTCCCAGCCACAGCGCCGACAGTTCGGGGGTGAGCACGGGCACCGGGACCATGAGGCGACGACGCAGGCCGGCCTCCTCGGCGAAGACCTGCATCATCTCGCCGTAGGTGAGCACGTCGGGTGCGCCCACGTCGATCGCGCGGCCGCCCGCGAGGTCGCCCTCGAGCGGGCGCGCGGTGGCGGCGTCGAGGTAGTGGACCACGTCGCGCACGGCGATCGGCTGGATCCGGTTGTGCACCCACCTGGGCGTGACCATCGCCGGGAGCCGGGTGGTGAGGTGCCGGATCATCTCGAACGACGCCGAGCCCGACCCGATCACCTCCCCGGCCCGGATCACGAGCGCCGGCACGGAGGAGGCGAGCATGATGTCCGCGACCTCGGCGCGCGAGCGCAGGTGCGGGGACAGGTCGTCGTCGTCCTCGGGATGCAGCCCGGACAGGTGCACGATGCGCCCGACGCCCGCCTCCTCGGCGGCGCGGACGAACTGGTCGGTGGTCTCGCGCTCCTCCCGTTCGAAGTCCCTAGAGCCACCCATCGAGTGCACGAGGTGGCACGCCACGTCCACCTCCTGCAGCGCCGCGAGCAGCGCGTCGGTGTCCCCGAGCCCGCCGGAGCGCACGGTCACCTCGTCCCGCCACGGCACGTCGTCGAGTCTGGCGGGGGTGCGCGCGAGCACGGAGACCTCGGCGCCGTCCGCGAGGAGCCGGGGCACGAGCCGCGATCCGATGTACCCGGTCGCGCCGATCACGAGCACCCGCCGGTCGTGCCGCGCTCCGGAGGACAGCCCGGCCAGGTCCTGGGAGGAGGTCATGGCCTCGACCCTGCCACCGTCGCCGCCCCCTCGCACCCGCTCCACGATCGGCCTTCTGACCTGTCCGGGTGTGTCGGCGCGGGCGCGATCGGCGGGTTATCCGGATACTGGGGGAGACAGGCACTCACGGACCGCGGCCACGGGAGGAGAACACATGGCGATTCGCGCGGCTCGACCCCGGCAGCTCTCGCGATCGCTGGACTTCTCCGGCGTGCGCATCGAGACGGCCCGCCTGCGATCGGACCGGGCCATCACCACCTTCTGGCGCTGGTGGTCGGCGGACGGCAGGCGCCGGGCCACCGCGGCGATCGACTCCGGCGACACCGGGCGGGTGGTCCCGGAGATCAGTTCGCTCATCGAGGCCATCGACCCGGGCCTGTCGTGGGAGTTCGTCCCGGGCTGCGAGGACGTGCCCCACCGGCTGACCGTGACCGCGGCGGGAGTACCCGAGCTGCGGGGCGCCGCCCGTCGGTGGCTGGCCGCCGCGCCGCGGGCCGACGAGACGTGGTCGTTCGCCGACCTGCGTGAGCCGGTCCGGGGCTGCGCGATGTACTTCCGCGATCACCGGCTGGGGTTCGACGACGCCGAGGCCGTGGTGGACCTGGGGCTGTCCCGGGCCGACGTCACCGTGCACCACCCGGCGTTCACCGCGCTGACCGGGGCCGATTCGTCGATCGCCGCCTACCTCCTGCTGGACGCCCTGTGCGGGGAGGAGCAGGTGGAGACGTGGGTCGGGCTCATCAGGGCCAACGCCACCGCGCCCGGCGTCGACGCGGTCCCGCTCGCCGACCTGCCCCGGATCCTGCGCGAGCTCGCCGCGGACAACACCGACGAGCTGGGTGACCCGGCGTGGCAGATCCTCCACGGGGACACCGACCGTGGCCCGCTCGTGGCCGTCGTCCGCGTCCCGCTGGTCGCCCTGTCGGCGCCGGAGTTCGACCGCCACGTCGCCGTCCACGTGCCGTACACGGACGTCGAGGACGGGGGCCTGCCCGGCTCGCGCTCGCTGCCCGGCCTGCGGGACCTCGAGGACCACCTCGTCGAGCGCCTCGAGGGCAACGGCGAGTGCGTCGGGGCGGAGAGCTGCGACGGCCGCCGTCTGCTGCACTTCTACGTCGACTCCACGACCCCAGCCCACGAGCAGCTGCGCGTGGCGGCGTCGGGCTGGGATCAGGGCGAGGTGACGGTGACCGTCACGGATGATCCGGGCTGGCGGAAGGTGCAGCACCTGCGGGTGTGAGCTCGCCCGGCACGGTGAGGGGGCCGACGAACGCCTCCTCGCCGGGACCGGCCACCACCGAGACGCGGCGGGACTCGCCCGCGCGCGGCTCGACCGAGATCCACCCGTCGATCCGCCCGTCCAGCACGAGGTCCGGAGGGGCCGCGGTGTCCGCGTGCCGCTCGCCCCGCAGGTCCCAGTCGGCGTCGACCCGGATGACGGTGGGCGGGGTGACGTCCGGACCGCCCGGCCCGGCGAGGGCGTCGATGCGCCCCTCGGTCAACGGACCGTCGACGTCCCACATCACGGCGTCGACCGGGGCTCCCGCATCGGAGGCGTCGGGCTCGACGATCCGGTAGCGGGACTCGTCGCCGATCGCGGTCAGCGGCCGCCACCGGTCGGGGACGTCGGTGACCACGGCGACCCGGTACCCGGCCGCGACCGCGCGGAACGCGACCTGTCGACAGACCGCGGGTCGCGCGGCGAGCAGCACCGATCGCAGGTGCGGGCCGGCCAGCTGGACCGCCGCCGCGCCCCCGGTGCGTGTCGCGCCGAGGATCTGCCCGCAGCCGTGCGCCGGCGGCGCGAGGGCGGCGAGGTCGTCGACACGTCGCCGGGCCAGGGACCCGGCGACGGCCACGGGCATCTCCTCGCCGGGGACGGGCAGGACGCCCGCCGACGGCAGCCGATGGCAGGTGTCCGCGGTGGTCGGCAGGACCCGCTCGGCCACCGCCTCCGCGGCCACGCCGGTCAGGCCCACGGTGGTCACCACGTCCACCACGTCGTCGCGGCCCTCCACGCGCCGCAGGCGGAGCACCTCGGTGACGCGCGCGGCCCGCACGGTGGTGAGCCCGTCGATGACCGCGCGCGGGTCGGCGGACGGGCGCACCACCACCCCGACGCCCGGCTCCGGGTCGGCCTCGGCGTCCAGGTAGAGGCCTGCGAGTCCGGCCGCGTCGAGGACCCGGCACGGCGCCCCGTGGTGCACCAGCGACCGGCGCAACCGCTCGGTGGCCACCGTGACCACCTGCTCGAGTGAGCCGTCGGCCCGTCCGGCGGGCCCCAGCGCGAGCCGTGCGAGGTCGAACCGCAGCAGCAGGTGGACGCGCCGGTGCGAGATCAGCGCGAGCGGGCCGACGAGCGCGTCGTACACCTCGCCGTCGTCACCCGTCGCGGCGCGGCGACCGTCGACCACCACGTCGATCCCCTCGAGACGCACCCCGCCCTGCTCGAGCTGGCGTGCCACCACCGCCAGCGGGAGGCGGACGCCACGATGCGCGGCCGGGTCGTCGCGCCCCACCTCGGTGGTCACGAGCGCGCCGGCCGAGATCTCCACGGCGGTCGTCACCACCCGCTCGCCCTCCACGCATCCGACGGGGGAGCGGTCCGGGGCGACGAGGTCCACCACGTCGACGGGCCGCTGACGCGCGGTCCCCGGGCGAGCCAGCACCGGACGGCCGCCGCGGCGCGCGGTGATCACGGCGGCGACGAGCGCGACCGCCAGGAACTGGGCCCACGGTTGCGCCTGCGGCGGGCAGACCACGGTGAGAACGACCGTCGCCACGAGCGCGGCGACCAGCCCGGCCAGGGTGGGAACCGCCGTCATCCACGCGCCCCCTTCACGCCTGTCGCGAGCTCTCGGGCGCGTGCGGACGGCGCCCCGGATGACCGGCCACGGGGGCCGGATCCTGGCGTACCCTACCCCCGGTGCCCCCGGCCGCGGGGGTCCCACATCCGTGGAAAGGGGGCCGCGCCGGTGCCGCTCAAGCCGACGACCAGGGCGCAGGTGGACGGCCACCGCTTCCTCGCGCGCCGGGCCCGCCACGCCGTGGTCTCCCGCGACGTCCGGATGTTGCACGACCCGCTCAGGCGTCAGTCGACGGGGCTGACGATCGGCGCGGTCGCGGCGGTCCTCGGTGTGGCCGGCGCCGCGGTGTTGGCCCTGTTGGACCCCGCCCCGGACGTCGGCAGCACGACGATCATGGTCGGGCGGGACTCCGGGCAGATGTACGTGCGCGCCGGCCAGACGGTGCACCCGGTGCTCAACCTCGCGTCCGCGCGGCTCGTGCTGGGCGAACCCGCGGAGCCGCGGACCGTGCGCGACGCCGACATCGCCGGCACCCCGCGCGGCGGCCTGCTCGGCATCCCCGGGGCACCGTCGGCGTTACCCGGTCACCGGGACGCCGAGGCGGCGGCCGCCGTGTCGTGGACGGTGTGCGACGAGGTCGTCGACGCCGACCGCGGCCGCCCGCGCGTCGCCGGCACCAGCATCGTCGCGCGGGAGGACGCGGACGCCGGGGCGGCGCCCGGGCGCGAGACGGGCCCGGACGAGATCGTGCTGGCGGACCAGGACGGCACCGGCTGGCTGCTCCGCGACGGCACCCGCGCGCGCATCGACCTCGGGGACGGCGACCTGCTGGAGATCCTCGGCCTCGGCGGGGTCGACCCGCGTCCGGTCACCGCGGCCCTGGTGGACCCGCTGCCGGAGGTGGACCCGGTGCGCCGGCCGGTGATCGAGATGGCGGGCGAGCCGGTCGACTACGGACTCGACGGGCTGCGGATCGGCCAGGTGTTCACCGTGGAGACGGCCACGGGGACGCGGACCCATGTCGCGCTGGCCGACGGCGTGCAGGAGGTCGGACCGGTGCTCGCGGACGTGATCCGGTCCACCGCGACGGTGGGGGCGGTCGCGCAGGTGCCGCCGGACCGGATGGGCGTGCCGCGGTCGGTGGCGCTGGATGTCGAGGCCTTCCCCGGCGAGCGCCCGACGGTGCTGGAGACGTCCGCCTCGCCGGTGCTGTGCGTGCGCGACGCGGGTGGGCCGGGCCCCGCCGCGCGCCGGGTGTCACTGGTGGCGGGCGCGCCGACTCCCGGACCCGGGGAGGCGCGGGCGGTGGCCGGCGCAGACGGCGGGGGCCCGGCGGTCGACGCGGTGGGCGTGCCGGGCGGCGGGCTGCTCGTCGCGGCGACGGGGCGGGGCACGACGACGCGCACCGCGGTCACGACGATCGTGGCCGACACCGGGGTGCGGTTCGACGTCCCCGACGCGCCGACCGCGGCGGTGCTCGGCCTGGGTGGCGCGCCGGTGCCGGTGGACACCGCGATCCTCGACCGTCTCCCGGCCGGGCCGCGCCTGGACCGCGGGTCGGCGCTGGTCGCGCGGGACGGTTCGGAGCTGGAGCCGGTGGGTCAGGACGACGCGACGCGCTGACCCGGGCGCGTGGCGGGCGTCGGCCCGCGACGGGTGGCAGGTCCGCGACGGGCGGCGGGGCGCCGTCAGTCCGCGCGGGGGTGCCGGCCGCCGCGGCGCCCGGCGTCGCGGGGCCCGGCGGCGCGGGGCGTGTGACGGTCCGGCGCGGTGTCGCGGGACCCGAGCAGGGTGACGACGACGAGGGCGATCGCCCCCAGGGTCAGCGCGCCCGCCGCCACGCCCGCGCCGGCGCCCGCACCCGGTGGGCCGGGGTCGGGCGGGGGAGCGGCGATCGTGGTGGTCGACGGGGCGGGCCGGCCGGCTCTGCGGACGCCGGTCACGGCGGCAACCGGGTCCACCACCCCGTGGCCGATCGCATGGTCGTGCCCGCCCGCGGCGGGGATCGCGGTGTCCTCGATCCGGGCGATCACCTGGCGCGCGGTGAGCCCGGGATGGGCCTGACGGACGAGCGCGGCGGTGCCGGCGACGAACGGCGCGGCGAAGCTGGTGCCGCTGATCGGGGTGCGAGAGCCGTCGCCGGCCACGACGAAGTCGGACACGCCCGCGCCGTCGGCGCCCACGGACCGCAGCCCCACGGCGGGCGCGGCGACGTCCACCCACGGGCCGCGCAGCGAGAACTCCGCGGGGGCGCCGTCCGCGTCGACGCCCCCGACGGTGAGCACGTGGTCGTCGTACCAGGCGGGCGAGGCGATCGTGAGGACGTCGTCCCAGCCGTCGTCGCCCGGTACCGACGGGTCGGCCGCGGGCGGGTTCTGCTCGCCGCACGCCTCGCCGACGTTCCCGGCGGCGGCGACCACCACGACGTCGTGGTCGACGGCGGCGTAGCGGATCGCGCCGCCGAGGGTGGCGTCGGCGAGCACGGTGCCCGCGGGGACGCAGGCGACCTCGGAGATGTTGATGACCCCGGCGCCGGCGTCGACGGCGGCCCGGATCGACCGGGCGAGGGTGGACAGGGTGCCGACCCCGGCGCCGACCGTCGGGCCGCCCGGGCCGGGGCTCTGGGCGCGGAGGACGCTGCTGGACTGGCGGATCGAGACGATCTCGACGCCGGGCGCGATGCCCGAGTGCCCGGTGGCGTCCTCGGTGGCCGCGAGCACGCCGGCCACGAGCGTGCCGTGGGCGTCGCAGTCCTCCGTGCCGTCCCGGCCGGGCACCACGTCACCGGCCCCGCGGACCCGGGGCAGCCGCGGCCCGGGGTTGACCCCGGTGTCGATGACGGCCACGACCTGCCCCTCCCCGCGGCCGTGGATCCACGCGTCGGCGAGCTCGGCGGCGGTCGCGGAGGCGGGCGGGGCGGTCGGGTCGAGGACGGCGGCTGTGGTGCGGCACGGGCCGTCCAGGCGCAGCGGCCCGGACTCCAGCCCCGAGCCCTCGGGGACCGGGCCGTCGATCGACGGGCGCTCCACCGCGGACGCGGCGGGCATCCCGGCCGGGTTGGCGAGCAGCTGACCGGCCACCACCGCGGCCACGGCTGCCGTGGCCGCCGCCCGCCGGACGGCACGGACCGTCATCGCTGGCGGACGAGGGAGTAGACCTCCATGGCACCCACCGCGAGGGGGACGATCGCGCAGAGGGCGACGGCCTCGACCACGCCCACGGCCCGGAGTGCGCCGGGGGAGAGGTCGACATGCGGGAGGACCGACGCGGCCACGACGACCGCCGCGGCGACGGCCACCGCGGCCGGGACGACGACCCCCACCGGCGAGTCGACGGTCACGCCCGCGCCCACCAGGACGCCGGCGGTGAGCACGAGCGCCGAGACGAGCAGCACGGCCGTGTGGACCCGGTCGGCGTAGCCCAGCCCGCGGAGCACCAGCACGACGATGAGGACGAGCGCCATCGGAGCCGACCAGCGGGTGGTGTCGCCGTCGCCGGTCAGGGACGTCAGCGATCCGGCCGTGCAGACCGCGCCCGCCGCGGCCAGCAGGCCGGTGAGCCAGGACCGCGAGGTGAGGAACCGGTGCCGGAGCACGTCCGGCGTGGGCAGGGGGCCGCGGGCGCGACCGCGCACGTCGTGGTCGATGTCCTCGAGGTCTCCCGCCTCCACGTCCTCGCCCGGGGCGGGCACCGGCGGGATGGGGATCCGGGCGGCCCAGACGGCGATCCGCGGGGCCGCGGTGAGCAACAGGAGCCCGACGAGCACGGCACCGGCGCCCACCGCGGGGGCCGGCGTCGGGGTCGTCGCCGCCACGAGCGCACCGACCGCGCCCGTCGCGAGCGCCACGCACGCCGCGAGGTACCCGGCGGCGGTGTCGTAACCGCGGGCCGGCCCCGGGCGGAAGACGGTCGATCGGAGCACCCCGGCGAGGACCGCCCCGGCCGTGAGTCCGCCCAGGAGGTGCCCGGCGCCGACGGGAGGGCCACCCACGGTGGTCCCCGCGAGCACCGTGAAGCCCACCGCACACGCACCCGCGACGGCGTCCGCGGACCCGGGGACGGGGGCGCGACGCAGGGCGAGGGCCGCGGTGAGGCCGAGCAGCGCGAGCAGAACCGACACCAGCGGGGTCGTGAGCCCGCCGTCGAGCCACCACTGCCGGGTCGCCGCCACCGCGGCGGCGACCGCCACGACAGCGGTCGCGGCGGTCGCGGTGGTGACCGCGTCGCGGCGGCCCCACGAGGCGGAGCGGGCCACGTCCGGCTCGGTCAGTCCCTGCAGGACGTCGTCGAACAGCGGGGCGGGCGTCGGCACCGGGCGGTGGTCCAGCACGAGGATCTCGCCGTCGTGGACGCGCTGCTGGGCGAGGGTCTCCGACACGGCCAGCGGGCCGCCGGCCAGTCGGGACAGCTGCCAGGACCCGCCGGTGCCGCCGCCCATCCGGGCGTCGACGTCCACCCCCGACGCCGGACCCGCGGCCGCGCGGATGTGGTCGCGGACGAGGTCCACGACCTCCGGGATCACCGCGACCAGCTCGAGGTGGGCGGGCAGGCTCAGGTCCACCCGGGTGGATCGGCACACCACCGACACCCGGCGCTGGTCCAGGGGCTCGACGCCCGCGGCGACGCCCCTGATCTCACTGTCCGCCGACATCCCGCCGACCTCCCGCTCGCTCCCGGTTGGTGCCCCCGCCAGGACGTGTACTGCCCTAACATCGCCACCCGATACGCCGATCATTGTCGGGGTGGGAGGGCGCTCGTGGGGGCCCCAACTCCCGGCGGCGCGCCGCGCGCCCGGCGGCAGTGGAGAGGACGATCGCTGGTGACGCACACGGGTGCCGCTGATGGGTGACGTGGTGTTCGCGCGCGCCGAGAAGCTCGACGCCCCGCCCACGCCCGGCGGCCAGATCGCGCTGCAGGCGCCGCCCGCCCTGCCGCGGCCGACCCCGCGTCCGCTCATCCAGATCGTCCTGCCCATCGTGTTGGTGGTGGCCGTGGGCGGGATGGTCGTGGTGATGATGCGCACGGGGATGATGCGCAACCCCATGTTCATGCTCTTCCCGGTGATGATGGCCGTCTCGGCGGTGGGCATGCTCGCCGGCACGCTGACCGGCGGGAACAAGACCGCCGAGACGGACGAACTGCGCAAGGACTACCTGCGCTACCTCGGCCAGACCCGGGACACCGTCCGTGAGACCGCGGCCGCGCAGCGGGCGGCCGCCCTCTGGCGCCACCCGGATCCCGTCGAGCTGCCCGCGCTCGTCGGTACGCCCCGCATGTGGGAGCGCGACGAGTCGGACCCCGACGACCTCACCGTCCGCGTGGGCCCCGGCCGCCAGTCGCTCGCGACCCGGCTCGAGGCCCCGGACACCGGCCCCGTCGACGACCTGGAGCCGGTGTCGGTGGTGAGCATGCGGCGCTTCGTCCGCGTGCACTCGGTGGTCGACGACCTGCCCGTCGCGCTGGAACTGCGCGCGTTCGCCGCCCTGTCCCTCGACGGCGACGTCGAACTCGTACGCGCCGCCGTGCGCGCCATGATCGCCGGCCTCGTGGTGGCCCACGGTCCCGACCGGGTCCGCGTCGCGGTCGCCGCGAGCGAGGGCGACGCCCGCCGGGCGTGGGAGTGGCTCAAGTGGCTCCCGCACCACGAACACCCCGTCTACACCGACGGAGGCGGGCGGGTCCGGCTCACCGAGTTCTCGCTCGCCGGGGTCGAGTCGATGCTGGGGACCGACATCTCGGACCGTCCCGCCTTCTCCCCGAGCGCGGCCGGTGTCCCGGGGCGGGCCCACCTCGTCGTCGTCGTCGACGGGGTCGGCGTCACCGGCGCCGAGCGTCTCCTGGCCGAGGACGGTCTCGACGGCGTCACCGTGCTCGAGGTCTCCGGCAGCCGCGCGGGGCAGCTGCGCGACCTCGCGCTGCGCCGCGGCCTGTGCATCCGGGTCGGCGACGACCGCGTGGCGCGCGTCCGCACCGAGGCGGGGGAGGAGGAGGTCGCGCGGGTCGACGCGATGAGCCCGCCGGAGGCCGAGCGCCTGGCCATGGCGCTGTCCCGGTACCGGCCCGCCGACACGGTGACCCACGCCGACGGCTCCACCTCGACCCGCCGCGCGCCCGGCCTGCCCGACCTGCTGGGGATCGGCGTGGCCACCCAGGTCGACCCGGCGGTCGCGTGGCGGCGCCGCGGCGAGCGCGACCGGTTGCGCGTGCCCGTGGGCGTCAGCCCCGACGGCGCGCCCGTCGAGCTCGACCTCAAGGAGGCCGCGCACGGCGGCATGGGACCGCACGGGTTGTGCATCGGCGCGACCGGGTCCGGCAAGTCGGAGTTCCTGCGCACCCTCGTGCTGGGTCTGGTCGCCACCCACGACCCCGATTCGCTCAACCTCGTGCTGGTGGACTTCAAGGGCGGCGCCACGTTCCTCGGGCTGGAGCCGCTCGCGCACGTCGCCGCGGTCATCACCAACCTGCAGGCCGAGATCACCATGGTCGACCGCATGCGGGACGCCCTCGAAGGGGAGCTCACCCGGCGCCAGGAGGTGCTCCGCGCGGCCGGCAACTACTCGAACGTGGCGGAGTACGAGGCCGCCCGCGCCAAGGGCGCGCCGCTGGATCCGCTCCCCGCACTGGTGATCGTGGTCGACGAGTTCTCCGAGCTGCTGTCCTCCAAGCCCGAGTTCGCCGAACTGTTCCTCACGATCGGACGGCTCGGGCGCTCCCTGCACATCCACCTGCTGCTCGCCTCCCAGCGCCTCGAGGAGGGGCGGCTGCGCGGACTGGACAGCCACCTGTCCTACCGGATCGCCCTCAAGACGTTCTCGGCGACCGAGTCCCGCACCGTCCTGGGCGTGACCGACGC
This sequence comes from Dietzia maris, assembly GCF_036287335.1. Taxonomy (NCBI): domain Bacteria; kingdom Bacillati; phylum Actinomycetota; class Actinomycetes; order Mycobacteriales; family Dietziaceae; genus Dietzia; species Dietzia maris. The sequence goes on along the minus strand of NZ_CP143053.1, from coordinate 2,510,323 downwards.
CTACCACCTGCCCGCGACCCCGGGCGCCGGCTACCTCAAGGTGGACGCCGGCGACCCGGTGCGGTTCGACGCCGCCTACGTCTCCGGCCCGTGCACCGAGGACCGCCGCCTCGACGGTTCCACGGTGGCCACGGTCGCCGCCCGCGCGGCGGTGCGGCCGTTCACCGCCTGGTACATGCCGGTGCCGACCCCACCGGTGGTGGTCGGAGGCGACGACGACGAGGACCTCGTTCCCGGCGACGCCGCGGACGCCGACGGCGCGGGGGAGTCGGCGAGCCTGCTCGACGTCCTGGTGGGCCGACTCGCCGGGCACGGCCGACCCGCGCACGAGGTGTGGCTGGCCCCGTTGGGGGAGGGCGCCCCGCTGGACTCGGCCGTGGGCACCGAACCGACGGGCACCGAACCGACGGGCACCGAGCCGACCGGCTCGGACCCGGCGGGGGCCGCGATCGCGGCCGTCCGGCCGGTCGGGCTGCGGTTCCCGCTCGCCGAGGTGGACCTGCCGTTCGAGCAGCGCCGCGACACCTGGTACGTGGACCTGTCCGGGGCCGACGGCAACGTCGCCGTCGTCGGCGGAACCCGCTCCGGCAAGTCGACGACGCTGTGCACCCTCGTGCTGTCCGCGGCCGCGACCACCGAGCCCGACCGGCTGTCGGTATACGTCGTGGACCTCGGCGGCGGACTGCTGCAGTCGGTCGCGGACCTGCCGCACGTGGGCGGGGTCGCCCGCCGCGGTGAGGAGGAGAGGATCCGGCGCACGATCGCCGAGGTGGACGCCGAGCGTCGCCGTCGCGAGGCCGCCTTCCGTGAGGCGGGCATCACCTCCGTCGACCAGGCGCGCCTCCGGGTCGTCGAGCGGAACGGGCGCCCCGTGACGGAATACCCCGACGTCCTGCTGGTGCTCGACGGGTGGCAGGCCCTGCGCACCGAGTTCGAGGACCTCGAGGCCGTGGTCCTGGGCTTGGCCGCGGACGGGCTGTCCTACGGCATCCACGTGGTGCTGTCCGCCTCCCGCTGGGCGGACCTGCGGCCGGCGCTGCGCGACGCCCTGGGCACGAGGGTCGAGCTGCGGCTGGGCGATCCCACCGACTCCATGATCGACCGGCGCGCGGCGATGACGGTCCCGGCCGCCCCGGGGCGGGGACTCACCCGCACCCGCGATCACATGCTGGTCTACCAGCCCCGGCTCGACGGTCGGGTCGACCCGGAGGGCATGGCCGACGCGACCGCCGAGGCCTCGCGTCACCTCGCCCGGCGGTGGCGCGCCCGGGTGGGCGACGTCGGCGCCGCCCCCGTCCGGATGCTGCCCGAGGTGCTGCCCTACGCGCAGGTCGCGAGCCTGGCCCGTCCCGACGCCGACGGTCGTCGCACCCGCGTCCCCCTCGGCGTGGACGAGGTCGACCTCACGGTGGTCTACGCCGACCTGGAGGGCGACCCGCTCATGCTGGTGCTGGGCGACTCGGAGTGCGGGAAGACCTCCCTTCTGCGGTCGCTGTCCCGCGGGCTGGTCGCGGGGAACACCCCCGAACACGCCAAGCTCATCGTGGTGGACTACCGGCGCACGATGCTCGGCGAGGTCACCGGGGACCACCTCGCTGGATACGCGCCCACCGAGACGGCCCTCGTGCCCATGGTCGAGCACCTGGCGCAGGTCCTCGAGGAGCGCATGCCCGGCGCCGACGTCACGGCCGAGGAGCTGCGCGCGCGGTCGTGGTGGAGCGGACCCAGGATCTACCTCCTCGTCGACGACCTCGACCTCGTCATCACGGGCGGGGGCAACCCGCTGCAGCCCCTGGCGCGCTTCCTGCCGCACGCCCGGGACATCGGCCTGTCGGTCGTCCTGGCCCGGCGCAGCGCCGGCGCCTCGCGCGCGCTGTTCGACCCGTTCGTCGCCCGGATCCGCGACCTGGGCGGCGCGGGTCTCGTCATGTCCGGCAGCCGCGAGGAGGGGCCGCTGCTCGGAGGGGTGCGACCCGGCCCGCTGCCCGCGGGGCGGGGACGGCTCGTCACCCGCGACGGCGGCGTGCGGCTGGTCCAGACCGCCCTGTCCGAACCGTGACCGACGCGCGCGCGGCGACCCTGGCCGTGGACCTGTCCTGCTCGGGGCTGGCCGTCGCGGCGGCGTCCGCCTCGGCGGTGCTGTCCCCGGTGGTCGCCCCCGCCTCCGTCCTCGCCGGCCTCGACGGATCGGCGCTCCCGCCCGGTGGCGACCGCATCGAGTGCTCGGATCGGGCCGACGAGGCCGCCGCCCGCTTCCCGGCCCGGTGCCTCGCGGACCCCGTCGCCCACGCGCACCGCGACCGCGTGGACGTCGCCGGCCTCTCCGTGCCGGTCTCCGAACTCCTCGCGGCCCCCGTCGCGCGCGCACTGCGCTGGGCCGGGGCCTCAGCCGGCGACAATGACGGTGACGGCGACGCCGCCGTGCTGGTGGTGCCCAGCGACTGGGGGACGAGCCGCACCACCCGGCTCGTGGCCGCCGCCGGGGACGTGGGGGTCGCCGCCCGCGTGGTCCGCTCAGCCCTGGTCACGGCCGAGGCGCTCCCGTCGTCGTCGGCGCGCTGGGCGGTGTGCGTGGAAGCCTCCCGCACACGCACCACGGTCTCACTCGTCGAACGTGCGCGCGGCGGACTGACCCTGGTCGACCGCGCCGTGGTGCAGCGCCGCGACCCGTTCCGCGACACCGCCGCCGACGACGAGGTGCCGCGCATCCTCGACGCGGTCACCGGCCTGCGGCGCCGGCGGCGCGAGGCGGCCACCGGGTCCGCGGAGGTCCTCGTGCGCGGACGGGTCGCCGAGCGGGTCGTGGACGCGTGCGACCGGGCCCGCCTGCTGTCGTTCGTCGTACCCGAGGTCGCGCCGGTCGAGGCGGCGGCCCGGCTCTACGCCACCTCCTGACGAGCCCGACGGAGATTTTCCCGATCCCGTGGAACCGAACGACCTCCCGGCCGCGTCGAACACTGTGACGGACCCAGAAGGGGAGTCCGCAGCGACCACAGGGGAGGACGAGATGACCGGGTTCAACACCCACATCGGGACCATGGACACGGCGGCCAGGAGGGTCGACGACGTGAACCTCGAGATCGACCGGCTGCTCGGTACCGTGCGGGACTCGGTGTCCCAGCTCGGCGGCTCGGTGTGGCGCGGCGCCGCGCAGGCACGCTTCACCCAGATCATGACCGAGTGGCAGCAGCAGAGCGCCAAGCTCAACAACGCCCTCGCCGGGATCTCGGAGACGATGCGGACCAACAGCTCGTCGTTCGACGCCGCGGACCAGGACTCGGCCGCCCTCATCACCCGGGCCGGCGGCACCGGCCCGCTCAACCTCTGATCGCCGACACCACCACCACCGGAAGGGACCGTCATGACCTCTGGACAGATCACCTACAACCACGGCCCGATCGAGGCCCTCGTCGGTCAGGTCGCGCAGGCGTCCACCAGCCTGCGCACCACTCTCGACGACCTCGAGGCCTACCTCGCCCCGCTGGTCGCAGAGTGGGAGGGTGACGCCGCGGTCGCCTACCAGGCGCACCAGAACGACTGGGACCAGGCCGCGGCAGCGCTGCAGGCGATGCTCGCCGAGATCTCCCGTGCCGCCGCCCAGGGCAACCAGGGCATGGCCGACGCGGATCGTCGTGCCGCCCAGGGCTGGGGCTGACCGACCGGCCCCGACAGCCACGTCCGACCTCCTGCGACCCCGTCCCGCACCACTGCGGAGGCGGGGTCGGGGCGCACCGACCGGATGCACCGGTCCGACCCGCCGCCTACCGCCGCGGGACACGACCGGGCACCACCACCGGCCGCCGCGAGAAGAGGGAGGACCGCATGTACGTCACGCACGACCCGTCCACCGGTCGGACCGACCGCGCATACGAACAGATCCGCGACGTCGACGGCGTCCTGGACACCGTCACCGGGGGATTCGCCACCTGGCGCGCCACCGACCTGGCCGAGCGGGCCCGCATCCTGGTGGCGATCGCCGACGCCTTCGACGAGCACCGCGAAGAACTCGGTAAGGCGATCACCACCGAGATGGGCAAGCTGCCCGACCAGGCGCAGGGCGAGGTGGAGCTCGCGGCGTCGATCTACCGCTGGTACGGCGAGCACGGTCCCGCCCTCCTGGAGCCCGAGTCGCTGGACGTGCCCGAGGCGCGTCTCAACCGGGTCACCTACGAGCCCGTCGGGCCGCTGGTGGGGATCATGCCGTGGAACTACCCCTACTACCAGGTCGCCCGGTTCGCCGCGCCCAATCTGCTGCTCGGCAACACCGTCGTGCTCAAGCACGCCAGCATCTGTGCCCGGTCGTCCGCGGCCATCGAGAAGGTGCAGCGCGCGGCGGGCCTACCCGAGGACGTCTTCGTCAACGTCTACGCCTCCAGCGACACGGTCGCCGAGATGATCGCCGACCCCCGGATCAAGGGCGTCTCCCTCACCGGGAGCGAGGGAGCCGGCGCCGCGGTGGCCACGGTGGCCGCGGAGAACCTCAAGCCCAGCGTGCTGGAACTCGGCGGGTCCGACCCGCTCATCATCCTCGACGCGGACGACCTCGACGAGCTCACCGAGACCGTGGGACGGGCACGGCTGTCGAACTGCGGGCAGGCGTGCAACTCGCCCAAGCGGATCTTCGTTCCGTCGCAGCTCGAGGACGACTTCCTCGGTCGGCTGAAGAATCTCTACGAGGAGCTGACCGTCGGGCCCGCCGCCGACGAGGGCACCGAGCTCGGGCCACTGTCGTCCGAGGACGCCCGCGACGGCGTCGTCGAGCAGGTCGAGACGGCCGTGCGGCAGGGCGCGACGCTCGTCACGGGCGGCGCGGCGATCGACCGGCCCGGCGCGTTCATGCAGCCCACCATCCTCACCGGTATCACCGAGGAGATGGACGCCTACCGCGAGGAGATCTTCGGCCCCGTCGCGATGGTGTACACCTACGACTCCGTCGACGAGGCCGTGCGCATCGCGAACGACACCCACTTCGGGCTGTCCGGATCCGTGTGGGGGACAGACACCGAGCGCGCCTCCGAGGTGGCGGAGCGTCTCGAGGTGGGCATGGCCTACGTCAACGAGCACGGCACCACCATGCCGGGGCTACCGTTCGGCGGCGTGAAGCGCTCCGGGTACGGGCGTGAGCTGGGCCGATGGGGCCTGACCGAGTTCGCCAACGTGCGGCTCCAGCGCGTCAGCTGAACAGATCTGTCTATTCTCGAGGGGCGTACCCCATCGAAAGGACGAGACATGACGACTCCGCTCACCGTGAGCCCCGAGTGGCTGCACGACCACCTGGGTGAGGCCGACCTCGTCGTCGTCGACGCCACCACCCACCTGACCGCCGACGCGGACGGTACCCCGCGCCCGGTCTCGGGCCTCGAGACGTACCGGCCCGAGCACATCCCCGGTGCCCTCTTCGCCGACCTGCTCGGCGACTTCGCCGACCCGGGCAGCCCCCTGCCCGCCACCGCGCCGGATCACGAGCGCTTCGCGGCCGCCGCGAGCGGGCTCGGCATCGGGGACGGCGCGACCGTGGTGGTCTACGACCAGCATGAGGGATTCTGGGCCACCCGGTTCTGGTGGCACCTGCGCTTCGAGGGCTTCGACGACGTCGCGGTCCTCGACGGCGGCCTACCGGCGTGGAAGGCCGCGGGCTACGAGGTCACCGACGAGATCGCGGTGCCGACGCCGCGCACCTTCACGGGCGTCCGTCGGCCGGAGCTGATCCGGTCCACCGAGGACGTGGCCGCAACCCTCGACGACGAGAACACGATCCTCGTCAACGTCCTCGACGAGGCCACGTACCGCGGCGACGTCGACTCGTACGGTCGCCCCGGCCACATCCCCGGCAGCATCAACCTGCCGGTGGCCCGCCTCCGGAACCCTGAGACCGGCAGGCTGCGTCCGCTCGAGGACCTGCGGGCCGAGTTCGAGGCCGCCGGGCTGCTGGACGAGGACCGCACGGTCGTTACCTACTGCGGCGGTGGCATCGCGGCCACCGGAGTCGCCCACGCGCTGGCGCTGGCCGGCCGCGAGGACGTGGCGGTGTACGACGGTTCGATGACCGCGTGGGCCGGCGATCCCGACCTGCCGCTGGTCACCGGCGACTCACCCCGCTGACCGAACCGACCAGCTGAACGACCCGGAGCGACGACAGGGCCCCGACCGCATCGCGGCCGGGGCCCTGTCACGTCCGCGACGAGCCAGGTACCCGAGGCTTCCGTCAGCGCGCGACGGCGTACGCCTGCGCGAGCCGGGCGATCTTCTGCGCGCGGGCCAGGCGCGGCAGGTCCGACCCGTCGTGGCAGCGCTCGCCGCCGTTACCGAGTTCGTCGATGACCGACTCGGCCCACGAGACGTCCGCGGCGGAGGGGGAGAGGACCTCGTTGATGTACGGCGCCTGGTCGACCCGGAGACACAGCTTGCCGGTCATGCCCATCTCGACGGCGTGCTCCGCCGCGTCCATGAGCACGCGGGTGTCGTTGGAGATGGTCGGCCCGTCGATCGGAGGGGCCACGCGCGCGATCCGGCTGGCCACCACGAACTGCGAACGCGTGTAGGCCAGGGCGATCTGGGAGGACCCGATCCCGGTGTCACGTCGGTAGTCCCCGACGCCGAACGCCAGGCGCACCACCTGGTCGGTCTTGGCGATCTCCGCCGCCTGTGCCAGGCCGTCCGCGGACTCGACCAGGGCGACGATCGGGGTGCCCTCGGCCAGGCGGGACGCGGTGAGGGCGACGTGTTCGGCGTTCTCGGTCTTGGCCAGCATCACGCCGTCCAACCCGGGGCAGTGACCCAGCGCCATGAGGTCCTTCTCCCACTCCGGGGAACGGACGTCGTTGATGCGGATCCACGCGTGGTTGCCCGCCTCGAGCCACTGGCGCACCTCGCGGCGCGAGCGCTCCTTCTCGGACTGCCGCACCCCGTCCTCCACGTCGAGGACGACCACGTCCATCTCGGAGTTCACGGCGTCATCGAACAGTTCGGACTTGTCCGCGGGCAGCAGAAGCCACGAACGGGCGATGGTCGGTGGGATGGTCGACTGGGGGCTCACGGGTACCGGTCATCCTTTGGTCGTTGGGGCGTCGGAAGGCGCTGGCGCGGCCTCCCCACGATACGTCGACGAGCCGGGTACGGCTCCGGCGAACCGGACCTCAGACGTCCGCGGCGGTGACGAGTTGGACGAGGTTGCCGCAGGTGTCGTCGAGGATCATCGTCCACACCGGACCCGCCTCGGTGGGCGGCTGCACGATCCGCGCGCCCCGTTCCTGCAGCTCGGCATGCGCCCGGTGGATGTCGTCCACCTCGAACTGGGCGGCGGGGATGCCGTCGGCGTGCAACGCGGTGGCGTAGGCCCGGGCGGCGGGGTGCTGATCGGGCTCGAGCAGCAACTGGGTACCGTTCGGGTCACCCGGGTCGACCACCGTGAGCCAGCGGAAGTCGCCTGCGGGGAAGTCGTGTTTGAGGACGAACCCCAGGACCTCGGTGTAGAAGGTGAGCGCACGCGACTGGTCGTCGACGTGGACGGAGGTGATGGCGATGCGGGGCATGGCACGACGGTAGGCGCCTCGGAGCCCGCCGGCATCCGATCCGAGCGAGCGCGATCCCATTGATGACAGAGGCTGTCCGCATACCGGCTCGGGGCTGTTGACTCCGCCAGAGGCGAGGGCCACCCTTTGAGAGTGAGTATCCGATCCAGCTCCGCACCGGCGATCGAGGCCGAACACCTCGTCAAACGATTCGGCGACTTCACCGCCGTCGACGACATCTCCTTCTCCGTCCCCACGGGGTCGGTTCTCGGACTGCTCGGCCCCAACGGCTCGGGCAAGACCACCACCATCCGGATGATGACCACTCTGAGCCCGCCGACCTCGGGAACCGCGCGGGTCGCCGGCCACGACGTCGTCGCCGAGCCCGCCCAAGTCCGCAAGAAGATGGGGCTGACGGCCCAGTCGGCTACGGTGGACGAGCTGCTCACCGGGCGGGAGAACCTCCGCCTGATCGGCGACCTCTACGGGCTGCCGAAGAAGGCGGTGAAGGCGCGGGCGGACGAACTGCTCGAGAAGTTCTCGCTCACCGATGCGGCCACCCGCGTCGCCAAGAGCTACTCGGGCGGGATGCGGCGCCGCCTCGACCTGGCGGCCAGTCTCGTCGCGGCCCCGCCGGTGCTGTTCCTCGACGAGCCGACCACCGGTCTGGACCCGCGGTCGCGCAACGAACTGTGGGACGTGCTGCGCGGACTGGTCCGTGACGGCACCACGCTGTTGCTCACCACCCAGTACCTCGACGAGGCCGATCAGCTCGCCGACCGGGTGATCGTGATCGACCACGGACGCGTCATCGCCGAGGGCACGCCGCTGCAGCTCAAGGACCGCTCGGGGGCGGCCAGCCTGGTGATCACTGTGTCGCGCCCGGAGGACGTCGACGAGGCCGCGCGGGTGTTGACGACCCGCATCGCCGACTTCCACGTCGACCGGGACGCGCGCCGTCTCACCGCGCCGTCGGAAGGTGTCTCCGCGCTCGCGGGCATCGCCGCGGCGTTCACGGAGGCCGGTATCGAGCTCGACGACATCGGCCTGCAGCGCCCGAGCCTGGACGACGTCTTCCTCTCGTTGACCGGACGCAAGGCGGAGGACCCCCGGCTCGAGTCCGCCGGGGACGGGGCCGCCGAGTCCGAGACCGACGGACCCGAGACACACAGATCCGAGACCGCCAGAGCCGAGACCGCCGGTCTCGGGACCACTGAGGAGGAGCACCGGGTATGAGCACCGTCGCGGACCCCGCCGTGGGGACCACCAGCGCGGACGGCTTCGTCGTCCCTGCCCGCCCGGACGGCCCCTCGTTCGGCCGGCAGGTCTCGGCGCTGGTACGCCGCAATCTGTTCCACATCCGGCGGCAGCCGGAGAACCTGGCGGACGTCACCATCCAGCCGGTGATGTTCGTGCTGCTGTTCGCGTACGTCTTCGGCGGCGCGATCGCCGTGGCGGGCGGGGTGAACTACCGCGAGTGGCTGCTGCCGGGGATCATGGCGCAGACCATGGCGTTCTCGTCGTTCGTCGTGGCGTCGGGGCTGTGCAACGACCTCAACAAGGGCATCATCGACCGTTTCCGGTCGTTGCCCATCCAGCGGGCGTCCATCCTCATCGCGCGGAGCGCGTCGAGCCTCATCCACTCCTCGATCGGGGTGGTGGTGATGTCGTTGACCGGGTTGATCGTGGGGTGGCGGATCCGTTCGAACCTCCTCGACGCCCTGCTGGGCTACGTCGTGCTGGTCGGGTTCGGGTTCGTCATGATCTGGATCGGGATCGTCGTGGGGTCGCGGCTGAAGACGATCGAGGCGGTCAACGGGGTCATGTTCACGACCACGTTCCCCATCACCTTCCTGGCCAACACGTTCGCCCCGCCGGAGTCGATGCCGGACTGGCTCCGGGTCTTCGCGGAGTGGAATCCGCTGTCGTCGGTGGTGCAGGCGATGCGCCAGCTGTGGGGCAACGCCCCGGCCGTGGGGCCGGAGGCGGCGTTACCGCTGCAGTACCCGCTGCTCTCGTCACTGCTGTGGATCGTCGGCCTGACCGTGCTCATCGCTCCGATCGCGATCCGGGCCTTCGACGCCCGCACCCGCGACTGACGCGCTCCGGGCGAGCGGCTCGCCCTCCGCGGCGGCGGCGAGTTCGCGCAGTGCCTCGAGGTGACCGGCGAAGGCCTTGCGTCCGGCGCGGGTGAGGGCCAGCCACGTGCGCGCGCGCCCGGTTGGGGCGGCGGCTTTGGAGGTGGTGGCGTAGCCGGCGTCGGTGAGGACCTTGAACTGCTTGGACAGGACCGAGTCGGCGACGCCGAGTTCGTCCCGGATGGTGCCGAACTCCATCGACTCAACGGGGGCGAGCAGGGCGCAGATCCGCAGCCGGTGGGGGGCGTGGATGATGTCGTCGAACCGGGCGGCGGCGCGCCTGGCCATCATCGACGCGCCTTCGGGAGGGCGGCGGCGCCGGTGCGGATCTCCTCACGCATCGCGCTGTCGACGCGGCGGCCCAGGACGATCGTGGCGATCAGGGTGACGGCGGCGAGCAGGACGGCCAGCCAGACGGGGAGCGCCCGGCCCGAGGCGGTGGGGATGAGCGAGGACCCGGTCACCACCAGCACGATCACCGCGTAGGCGAACCACCACTTGCGGGAGGTGGGGCCGAGGTTGCGCATGTCGACCCACAGGCCGGTGGTGCGCTGGTAGGCCCCGACCAGCAGGCCGATGCCGATCGCCCCGCCCAGGGAGACCACGAGGCGGACGATGTTGTGGAGGTCGAGAGCGCCCACCAGCATGATCGCGGCGAGGATCGCGCCGAGGGCGGGGTGGTACCACCACGGGGTGGTGAGCCTGTCGGCCACGGAGCGGCGGGCCGAGTCGACGTCGGCGAGGGCGGCGGCGGGATCGTACGGCGGAAACGCGTTATTTTCCATGACGGAAACGATAGGGGTCTCTTTCCGTTTCCGCAACGGAAAAACTAAAGTGGTCCAGGCTCACGTCTTCTTCTTGGGCGAGACCCGGATCGTGATGCTGCCGACCACGGGCTCGACCCCCGCGTCGTCGACGAACCGCAGCGGGACCTCGACGTCCTGCCCGGTGGTCATCGACGCGAAGTCGGGCAGCTCGGTCCATTCGGCCGTGACGGTCATCCCGCCGGTCGACTTCGCGGGGTAGCGCACGTTCATGCCCACGGGGATCCAGCGGTGGGTCGCGGGCACGGTGGCCTCGGCGAGCATCCCCATCGCCATCTCCGCGAGGTTGCACGCGGCGATCACGTGGAAGGTGCCGATGTGGTTGCGGTTGCCCCACCAGCCCGGCCCGCGCACGACGCAGCGTCCGGGCCGGAGCTCGGTGACGTGCGGGTACGCGGTGCGGAAGTACGGGGCCTTGAGGCTCACCGCCGCGCTGAACAGGCGGGACCCGAACGGCAGGCGGGTGGCGGTCTTCCACAGGCGGTAGGTGGAGGTGTCGGCGGCGGGGCTGGGCGAGGTATCGGTCACGACGACGAGGTTACCCGTCGGTAAGTTGTCCCGCGGCCACCGGGGCGCGCGAGTGCCCACCTCGTCAGGCCAGTATCTGCGTCCCGCGGCGCAGGAGCTCGTGGAGGCGATCCTGGTCCGCCCCGGGCTCGGCCACCCACAGGCGGTAGGCGGACAGCGCTATCCCGAGAGCAGCGTGCGCGGTGGCGGCGGGCACGAGGTCGTCCACCGTCTCGCCCCGCCGGTCAGCGACGAATCCGGCCACGGCCCGCCGCCAGTCGGCGTACACGAGCGTCGAGTGGGCCTGGAGTTCGTCCACGCTTAGGAGGAGGCGCATCCGGAGACGGTGGACCTCGGTCTGCGACGGCGGGAACGTGTTGAACGCGATGAGGGCGTCCACCAGCGCGTCGCGCAGCGGCGTGTCCTCCGGGACGCCGGCCAGGTGCCCCAGCATGAGCTGGATCTGCTCGTCGAACTCGCCCCACGCTATGGCGGCCTTGCCGGGGAAGTAGCGGAACAGGGTGCGCCGCGAGATGTGGGCGGCCTCGGCGATCTGGTCGGCGCTGGTCGCCTCGTAACCCTGGCGCGCGAACAGGTCGAGGGCCACGTCGACGATCGACGCGCGGGTGGTCGACGGGCGACGTCCGGGCGTCCGTCCCGAGGTCATTCCCGTCGTTCCCATGACACTAGAGCCTAGATCAGTGATCCTTGCCACTGGCACCAAGTGCCAATATGATTCGGGTCTCACCACGCCCGTGGTGGGGTTCCCGTAGTTCCGGAGGGAAGGACGCGAGATGGACAACGCGCAGAACACCGAGGTCGTGCTGGAGGAGGCCCTCATCGAGGAGGTCTCGATCGACGGCATGTGCGGGGTCTACTGAGATGACCTCCGCAGCAGCGCCGGCCGGCGCCGGGCAGACGGCCGCCCCGGCGGCATTCGATCTCGACGCCGGCTGGCGCCTGCACCCCGGGGTGGCGCTTCGGCCCGAACCGTTCGGGGCCCTGCTCTACCACTTCCACACCCGCAAGCTCAGCTTTCTCAAGTCGCCGACCATCGTCGAGGTGGTCCGCACGCTCGCGGACCATCCCACCGCCCGCGCCGCGTGCGCGGCAGCGGGGGTGCCGATCGACGACCCGGGCACGGCCCGGCTGTACCTGCACGCGCTCGGCCAGCTCGCCGCCTCGCGCATGATCGAGGAGATCTCATGACCAGCATGCTCGACCGCCCGGCCACGTCCGGCGCGGCGCCCACCACCGCGGCGCCGGCTCCCGTCGGCCGACTCGTGGACCAGTTCGAGCGCGGGCTCGACGCGCCGATCTGCCTGACCTGGGAGCTCACCTACGCCTGTAACCTCTCGTGCGTGCACTGCCTGAGCTCCTCGGGCAAGCGCGATCCGCGGGAGCTGAGCACCGAGCAGTGCAAGGCGATCATCGACGAGCTGCAGAAGATGCAGGTCTTCTATGTCAACATCGGCGGCGGCGAGCCCACGGTCCGCTCGGACTTCTGGGAGCTCGTCGACTACGCCACCAGCCACCAGGTGGGCGTGAAGTTCTCCACCAACGGCGTGCGGATCGACGAGAAGGTCGCCCGGCGCCTGGCCGCGAGTGACTACGTCGACGTGCAGATCTCCCTCGACGGCGCGACCGCCGAGGTCAACGACGCGGTCCGCGGCCCGGGTTCGTTCGACATGGCCGTGCGGGCGCTGCAGAACCTCAAGGACGCCGGCTTCACCGACGCCAAGATCTCGGTGGTCGTCACACGCGAGAACGTCACCCAGCTCGACGAGTTCAAGGCGCTCGCCGACCGCTACGACGCCACCCTGCGCATCACGCGACTGCGTCCGTCCGGTCGCGGTGCCGACGTGTGGGACGACCTGCACCCGCTGCCCGAGCAGCAGAAGGACCTCTACGACTGGCTGGTCGCGCACGGCGAGAACGTGCTCACCGGCGACAGCTTCTTCCACCTGTCCGCGTTCGGCGACGGCCAGGGTTCGCTGCCGGGTCTGAACCTGTGCGGCGCCGGCCGCGTGGTGTGCCTGATCGACCCGATCGGGGACGTCTACGCGTGCCCGTTCGCCATCCACGACAACTTCCTCGCCGGCAACGTCGTCGCCGACGGCGGGTTCGAGTCGGTGTGGCAGACCTCGGAGCTGTTCCGCGAGCTGCGCGAGCCCCAGTCCGCGGGCGCGTGCGGGTCCTGCGGGTTCTACGACAGCTGCCGCGGCGGCTGCATGGCCGCGAAGTTCTTCACCGGCCTGCCGATGGACGGCCCGGACCCCGAGTGCGTCCAGGGCCACGGGGAGGGCCTGCTCGCCGCCGAGCGCGCCATCCCGGCCCCGTCGCAGGACCACTCGCGCACCAAGGGGCTGGCGGCGCGCAAGCAGCCCGCCGGCCCGGTGCCGCTCACGCTCATCACCACCCCGCCGCGCCGGCCCACCAGCCTGTGCGACGAGTCCCCGATCTGACCGCGCGTCCCGAGCCGATCCGCGGCCCCCGGACCGAATCCCGTAGGAGGAACCCCCACCGTGTCCCGTCTGTCCAAGATCGCCGAGGCCAACCCCTGGCGGCAGAACCCGTGGTTCGAGTCCGTCGCCGAGGCACAGCGTCGAGCGAAGAAGAAGCTGCCCAAGAGCGTGTACATGGCGCTCGTCGGTGGCAGCGAGGCGGGCGTGACGATCCGCGACAACATGGACGCGTTCTCCGAACTCGAGCCGAAGCCGCACGTCATCGGCGCCAAGCAGGACCGCGACATGGCCACCACGGTGATGGGTCAGCCCATCAGCCTGCCGGTGATGATCTCGCCCACCGGCGTGCAGGCGGTCACCCCGGACGGGGAGGTCGACGTCGCCCGTGCGGCGGCCGCCCGCGGCACGGCGATGGGCCTGAGCTCGTTCGCCTCCAAGCCGATCGAGGAGGTCATCGCGGCCAACCCGCAGACCTTCTTCCAGGTGTACTGGCTGGGCGGCAAGGAGCAGGTCCTGCGCCGGCTCGAGCGGGCCAAGGCCGCCGGTGCGGCCGGGGTCATCCTCACCACGGACTGGTCGTTCTCGATGGGACGGGATTGGGGGAGCCCGGCCATCCCCGAGACCCTCGACGCCGGGGCGTTGATCACCCTCGCCCCGCAGATCGCCGTGCGGCCGCGCTGGGCGGCCGAGTGGGCCCGCGACGTGGTGGTCAACAAGCGCTTCCCGGACCTGACGACCCCGAACCTGGTCGACCGGGGCGAGAAGGGGCCCTCCTTCTTCGGCGCCTACGGCGAGTGGATGAACACCCCGCCGGCGACGTGGGAGGACATCGCCTGGGTCGTGGAGAACTACGACGGCCCGGTCATGCTCAAGGGCATCACCCGCATCGACGACGCCAAGCGGGCCGTCGACGCCGGGGTCACGGCGATCTCGGTGTCCAACCACGGCGGCAACAACCTCGACGCGACCCCCGCCTCGATCCGCTGCCTCGCGCCGATCGTCGACGAGGTCGGCGACCAGGTGGAGGTGCTGCTCGACGGCGGTGTCCGCCGCGGCTCGGACGTCGCCAAGGCGCTCGCGCTCGGCGCCCGTGCCGTGATGATCGGCCGCGCCTACCTCTGGGGCCTGGGCGCCAACGGGCAGGCCGGCGTGGAGAACGTCCTCGACATCATGCGCTCCGGTCTGGACTCCAGCCTCATCGGACTGAGCAAGTCGTCGATCTCCGAACTGAACCGCGACGACTACGTCATCCCCGAGGGCTTCATGCGCCGCCTCGGCGCCTGATTCGCCACCACTCCACGAGAACCCAGAGAAAAGGACACCTCCTCCATGGGAGATCTCGACGGCAAGGTCGTCTACATCACCGGCGTGGCCCGCGGCCAGGGCCGCAAGCACGCCATCCGGTTCGCCCGCGAGGGCGCCAAGATCATCGGCCTCGACCTGTGCGCGGCGCCGTCCGAGTACGTCAAGTACCGGACCGCCACCGAGGATGACCTGGCCGACACCATCGAGCGCGTCGAGGCCGAGGGCGGGCAGATCTACGCCGAGATCGGGGACGTGCGGGACCTGGCGTTCCAGCAGGACCTCGTCGCGCGCGGCGTGGAGCGCTTCGGCGGGCGTCTGGACGTGGTGATCGCCAACGCCGGTATCTGCAACTGGGGCAAGGTGTGGGAGCTCGACGAGCAGCAGTGGCAGGACACCATCGACATCAACCTCACCGGGTACTGGAAGACCCTCAGGGCCACGATCCCGCACATGCTCGACGCGGGCAACGGCGGCTCGATCATCCTGGTCAGCTCCGTGGCGGGCCTCAAGGCCATGCCGGTGCAGTCCCCGTACTCGGCCTCGAAGTACGGCGTGGTGGGCCTCGCGCAGACCGCCGCCAAGGAGCTCGGTGAGCACGGCATCCGGGTCAACACGATCCACCCCTACGGCGTGCGGACGCCGATGGGTGCCGAGGACCCCGACGCGCTCGAGGTGTTCAACAACATGCCGCAGTTCATGCCGCACTTCACCCCGATCCTGGGCATGGGCATGGCCAGCACCGACGACATCTCCGACTCGGTGATGTTCCTCGCGTCGGACGCCTCGCGAACCATCACCGCCTCGACCTTCACCGTCGACATGGGCGCGATCAAGGTCTGACCCGACATGACGGGCGCGACCGGCGCGGACGGACGGCCGGGCGGCGGCGTGCTGGCGGTGCTGCCACTCGGGGCCACCGAGCAGCACGGTGCGCACCTGCCGCAGGAGACCGACACCCTCCTCGCGGAGGCCGCGGCCCGCGCCGTCGCCGACGCGGCGGCCGGTGCCCCGGCCCCCGCGGCGACCGGCGACACCGTCCGCGTGCTCCCGGCCCTGGCCTACGGCTCGAGCGGGGAGCACCAGTCGTTCGCGGGGACCGTCTCCATCGGGACCGGGGCGCTCGCCGAGGTGCTCCTCGAGCTGGGCAGGTCCGTGTCCTCGTGGGCGGACCGACTGCTCGTGGTCAACGGTCACGGCGGCAACGTCGACGCCCTCCGCCGCGCGGTCCCGCGGCTGCGCAGCGAGGGCCGCGACGCCGCCTGGCTGTCCTGCCGCACCGCCGAGGACGCCCGCGACACCCACGCCGGGCACGCCGAGACCTCGCTCATGCTGCACCTGCACGCGGACCTCGTCCGCATCGATCTCGCGACCCGGGGCTGTGTCCGGCCGCTGCCGCAGATCCTGCCCGCCGTGCGCGACGGCGGGGTCGCCGCGGTGAGCCCGTCCGGTGTCCTGGGGGATCCCACCACCGCCACGGCCGCGGACGGCGAGCGGCTGTGGGGTTCGCTGGTGGCCGACGCCCGCGCGCGCCTCGACGGGTGGCGGCCGGGCGACGACGGGATGCTCCGATGACGCCCTCCGGACACCGCGCACCCGCCACCGACCGGCCGCACGTGTTGCTCGACCGCCGGACCCGGATCCTGCGACGCGGCGGCGTCGTGCGCGTCCTGGGCGGCGACCCGGTCACGCTCATCACGCCCGCGCCGTCGGTGGCGGGCCTCCTGGACGGGGGCCGGGCCGTCGCGACGGACACGCCCGCGGGGGCCGCGCTCGCCCGCGCTCTCACCGATCGCGGGATGGTCCATCCCGCCGGCCCGGTGTCGGCGGACCGCCCGCTGGACGGCGTCGCCGTAGTGGTCCCCGTCCGTGACGACGCGGACGGGGTCGCCGCCCTCGCGCGGGCCCTCGCCCCCGAACTCGCGCGCGGCGTCCACCTCGTCGTCGTCGACGACGGCTCCACCCCGCCGCTGACGGTGCCTCTCAGTCCCGCGCGGGCCCCCGATCCGCCCGTCACCGTCCTGCGCCACGACCGCTCCCGCGGCCCGGCGGCCGCGCGCAACGCCGGCACGTCCGCGGCGGTCGCTTCCGGCGCCGAGGTGGTGGTGTACCTCGACGCCGACGTCCTCCCGCTGCCGGGCTGGCTCGACATCCTTTTGGCCCGACTCGACGATCCGCTGGTCGCGGCGGTCGCGCCGCGCGTCGTCGCCGCCGAGCCCGGCCGGTTCTGGGTGCGCGGCTACGAGACGGCGCGTTCGGCGCTGGACATGGGGCCTGAGCCGGCGCGGGTGCGGCCGCGCACGCGCGTGGCGTACGTGCCCAGTGCTGCTCTCGCGGTCCGCCCCGACCGGCTGCCCCCGGTCCCCGCGGGCGGGGGCGAGGGGCCGTTCGACGAACGCATGCACGTCGCGGAGGACGTGGACCTGTGCTGGCGCATCGACGACGCCGGGGGCCGGGTCCGCTACGAGCCCGCCGCCCGCGTCGCCCACCGGCACCGCACCGGGCTGCGCGCGCTGCTGACCCGCCGCGCCTACTACGGGCGTGGAGCCGCGCCCCTCGCCGCGCGCCACGGCGCCGACGTCGCGCCCGCCGTCGCCGCGCCGTGGTCGCTGGCCGTGGCGGCCGGGGTATGGAGCGCGAGCCCGCTCGGCACGGTGGTCGCGCTCGGCGCGGTGGCCAGGGCGTGGTGGCGGACGCGCGCGCTGACCGGCGACGGACGCGCGGCCGCCGAGCTCGTCGCCCGCGGCGCCGGGGCCTCGATCAGGCAGCTGCCGGAGGCGTTACTACGCCCGTATGGGCCGGTCACCGCGACCGCGCTGGCGCTCACCGCCGGGTCGCGGGGCCGGATCGCGCGGGCGCTGCGCCGGCGCCTCGCGGTCGCGGCCACCGCGGAGGGGCTGTGGCACTGGTGGAGCGCGCGGGAACCGGGCCGATGGCCGGCCGACGAGCCTGTCGGGCACGTCCTGCTGCACCGCCTGGACGACCTGGCCTACGGCGTGGGGGTCTGGCGCTCGGCGGTGGCAGAGCGTTCCCCGGCCGCCCTACGCCCGGAACTCACGCGATGACCGGCGGTTCGGGCGGCGACGCCGATGTCGTCGTGGTCGGGGCTGGCGCCGCCGGGTGCGTGGTGGCCCGGCGGCTCGCCGACGCCGGCGCGGACGTCCTGCTGCTCGAGGCCGGCACGGCCGCCGCCTCCCCGCGCGCGGGCCTGCTCGACATCGGCCCCGACTCCCGCGTGGTCGCGCGCCACCCCGCCACGCTCGGGGACGCGGCCCTGGAGCTGCCCCGCGGCCGGACGCTCGGCGGGTCGGGCGCGGTGAACGGGGGGTACTGCGCGCCGGCCCGGCCGGCGGATCTCGAGGCGTGGGGACCGGACTGGCCCCGGCGCTACGCGGTGGGGATGGCGCGCGCGGCCGAGCGTCTGTGCCCCCGCCTGGCGCCGATGGGGCCGGTCGCCTCGTGGGTCGCCGCCGCGTTCCCCGGCCGCGTGTCGGCCGTCCCGCAGGCGCGCAGCGGGGGGCGGAGGGTGACGGCGTCCGACGCGTGGGACCCCGCCGGCGCGGGCGTACGGGTGCGCACCGGCGCCGCCGTGCGCGAGCTGTCGTGGGCTGGCGGGGCGGGCGGGGCCGGTGGGGGAGCGGGGGACGTCCGGCGGTGTGTGGGCGTGGTCCTCGACGACGACGAGGAGATCACCACCCGCCAGGTGGTGCTGTGTGCGGGGACGATCGGGACGACCGTTCTCCTCCTGGGCTCCGGCATCGACCGGGCCGGCGGGTGCCCCGTCGGCCGCGAGGTGCAGGAGCATCCCGAACTGTTGCTGGACGCGCCCGCGGACCCGGCCGCCGGGGCCGGCGCCGGGCTCGGCACGGGGGCTGACGCGGGGGCGGGCGCCGGGCCCGACGCGGCCGGCGGGCTGCCGCCCCTGCTCTCCCACGTGGCGCGGCTCGCCCTCCCTGTGCGGGAGCGCGGGTGGGTGCCGGAGATCGAGGTGCGCCCCTACGCGGTCCCGATGCACCGCGTGATCCCCGGCCTCGGCGAGGTGCCGCACCGTGTCGGGGTGGCACTGATGAACCCCGTCGGACGGGGGCGGGTGCACGCCGACGGGAGCGTGGACCTCCCGGACGACCCGCGCGACGCGACGGCGCTGGCCGAGGCGACGGCGTTCGTGGCGGAACGCCTGGCCATCGACGGCGCCGTCACCCGCTCGACCTCCCACCACCTGTCGGGCGCGGCGCGGATCGGGGAGGTGTGCGACGACTCCGGTCGGGTGCTCGGGGTGGAGGGAGTGCGGGTGGCCGACGCGTCGGTCCTGCCGTCGCTGCCGCGATGCGGTCCGTATTACACCGTCCTGGCGGTGGCCGAAGACCTCGCCGCGCGGATGGTCGCCGAGCGGGCGTGGTAGAACACAGATAGAACACGTTCCGCCGAGAGGGTGGGCGACGGCCCGGGGGGGCACGCACATGCCGAGTACTGAGACCACCGTCGAGCCACAGCAGTTCGCGGTCGAGCGCGAGGACGGCGTCCGACTGGTCGGCGAGGTGTGGGATCCGCACGGGCCGGACGGCCGGCCCACCGAGGCGGTCGACGAGATCCTCATGCTCCACGGCGGTGCGCAGACCCGCCACGCCTGGAGCCGGGCCTCCCGCCGCCTGGCCGCCGAGGGTTACCGCGTCACCGCGATGGACGCGCGCGGACACGGGGACAGCGACTGGGACCCGGAGGGTGACTACGACATCCATCGCCTCGCCGCCGATCTCGAGGCGATCGTCGCAGAGCGGTTCCCCGAGCGGCGTCCGGTCGTCGTCGGCGCGTCACTCGGCGGGATGACCGCGATGCTCTCGCTGGGCACCGGAAAGGACGTCGCCCGCGCGCTCGTCCTGGTCGACGTCACCCCCAGACTCGAGGCCAAGGGCGTCGAGAGGGTGGGGGAGTTCATGCGCTCCGGGTTCAACGGGTTCG
The DNA here is from genome assembly GCF_036287335.1 of Dietzia maris. Taxonomy (NCBI): domain Bacteria; kingdom Bacillati; phylum Actinomycetota; class Actinomycetes; order Mycobacteriales; family Dietziaceae; genus Dietzia; species Dietzia maris. Next base: position 2,490,617 of record NZ_CP143053.1, on the reverse strand, counting down.
CGAGCCTCGAGGAGGCCGCGGACGCGATCGCCGCCTACCAGCCCCACCGCAAGCGGCCCCCGAACCCAGAGGGGCTGCGCAAGAACCTGCGGCTGCGCGAGGACGGGCGGTGGCACTGGCACTGGGACCCCCGCTTCGCCGGCAACGCCTCGGCCGACAACACCGAGATCGGCAACGCCTTCTTCGAGGAGCTCGTCCCGAAGATCACGCAGCCCACCCTGCTCATCCGCGGGTCGGCCTCGGACATCGTCAGCGACGAGTCCGTGCAGCATCTGCTCGAACTGCTCCCGCACGCCCACACCACCGAGGTCGCCGATGCCGGTCACATGGTCGCCGGCGACGACAACGCCGTGTTCCTGGACCAGCTCGAGTGGTTCCTGGCCGAGGTACTCGACTCGCCGCCCCTCCGCTGAGTCGCGGGCGGACCGCGACGCGGGGGTGTCCGGGGAATAACCCCACTCCGTGTACGTTGCCCTGGATGAGCGGCCGTCGATACCCAGACGGGTATCGGTGGCCGGGGAATCTCGTCGTCGGCCCACGCGATCCGTAGGCTGGCGACGAGCAGACGGGTCGAGAGTCGCCCCGTACGCGCAAGGAGGGCATTCGTATGAGCACCGTCGACATCACGACCGCCGAGTTCGAGAAGACCGTCACCGAGAACGACATCGTCCTGGTGGACTTCTGGGCCGAGTGGTGTGGCCCGTGCAAGGCCTTCGGCCCGGTCTACGAGAAGGTCTCGGGCAAGAACCCCGAGGTGACCTTCGCCAAGGTCGACACCGACGCCGAGCAGCAGCTCGGCGCGATGCTGCAGATCCAGTCGATCCCGACGCTCATGGCGTTCCGTGAGGGCATCGCCGTGTTCCGTCACTCGGGTGCGATCCCGGAGCAGGCCCTGGACGACCTGGTTGAGCAGATCAAGGGGCTCGACATGGACGAGGTCCGCAAGGCCGTCGAGGAGGCACAGGCCCAGCAGGGCGACGCGCAGGTCTGAGACCCCGCACGGGCCCGGGACCCCGGGTCCGCACCGCGCTCCCTCCGGGGCGAGAACACGTTCTTGTAGCCACCCCACAGATGTCAGTACCGGGGTTAGTGTGACGAGAACACGTTCCAGTGACGGGGATCACCCCGCCGCGCCCGGAGGGAGTCGCAGTGAAGACCAAGGCCGTAATCGCCCGTGAGCTCGGTAAGCCGTTCGAGATCGTCGAGGCCGAGCTCGACGGGCCCCACTTCGGTGAGGTGCTGGTCAAGTGGAAGGTCGCCGGCCTGTGCCACTCGGACCTGCACATGCGGACCGGGGATCTGCCCGGTCGGCTCCCGATCGTCCTGGGGCACGAGGGCGCGGGCGTGGTCGAGGCCGTCGGTGAGGGCGTCACGCACGTCCAGCCCGGTGACCACGTGGTGGGCTCGTTCATCCCCGCCTGCGGCAAGTGCCCGGCGTGCGCCCGCGGCATGTCCAACCTCTGCGACGGCGGACTGAACGGCACGTTCGGCGTCATGGCCGACGGCCGGTACCCCTTCGCCCTGGACAACGGCGAGACCGCCGGCGCCATGTGCACGCTCGGGACGTTCTCGCAGTACACCGTCGCCAACATGAACTCGGTGGTCAAGATCCAGGACTGGATCCCCTTCGAGGTCGCCGCGCTCGTCGGCTGCGGTGTCACCACGGGGTGGGGCTCGGCGGTCTACTCCGCCGACGTCAAGGCCGGCGACACCGTCGTGGTCTTCGGCATCGGTGGCATCGGCATCAACGCGATCCAGGGGGCCAAGCACGCCGGCGCCCGCTTCATCCTCGCGATCGACACCGACGAGACCAAGCTCGCCAAGGCCAAGGAGTTCGGCGCCACCCACGTCTACACGGACGTCGAGCAGGCCAAGGCCGAGCTGCCCGGGATGACCTGGGGCCTCATGGCGGAGAAGGCCATCATCACGATCGGCGTGGCCGACGCCAAGGTCACCGCCGACGCCGTCGACATGGTCGGTAAGCGCGGCGTCGTGGTGCTCACCTCGATGGGCGGCCTCGACAACCAGTCGATCAACCTCACCGGCCTGTTCGTCTCCCAGTACGAGAAGGTCATCAAGGGATCGCTCTTCGGGTCGGCCAACGCGTTCCACGACATCCCCAACATCCTGCGACTGTGGGACGAGAAGCAGCTCAAGCTCGAGGAGCTCGTCACCCACCGCTTCACCCTCGACCAGGTCAACGAGGGCTACGAGATGATGGAGGCGGGCGGCGAGGGCATGGTGCGCGGCATCATCGTCCACGAGGACTGACCACGGTGGCCCGCGCTCCGGGCCCACACGCACCCCGCGGGTTCGCCGGCGCAGTCGGCGGGCCCGCGGGGTCTCGCGTTCCGGGCCCTCCCACCGGGCATCCGGTCGCTGGGTAATCTGTGGCCATGGATCCGGAGCAGGACAACGACCCCAGAGCACTGGCCCAACGGCGACTGGAGGCGATGGTGGGGCGCGGTGAGCTCTCGCTCGCCGAGTTCTCCGACCGTGCAGCCAAGATCTGGGCGGCCACCTGCCCCGCCGAACTAGAGGTCGCCCTGAGCGGACTGCCCGCCGATCCCGACCCGGCCGCCCCACCCGCCGCGCACCGCGCGGGCCCGCCCGCCTCCCGACCCGGCGCCGCCATCGTCGTGGACGAGGGCCAGAAGACCACCTCGATCTTCGACACCCTCAAGCGCGAGGGGCGGTGGATGCTACCGGACGACTACCGGCTCACCTCGTGGATGGGGGAGATCTACCTCGACGCCCGCGAGGCCGTCGTCGACCGCCCCCGCACGCACCTCCAGCTGGACCTGTGGGCCGCCAACGCCCGGGTGCTGCTCCCGCCGGGCGTCTCGGTCACGATCACCGGGAACCGGACGATGACCGATCTCAAGATCGACGAGGGACGCTACGAGGTCCACGGCGGCCCGCACCTCGACATCGAGATCAACGGCTTCATGGCCACCGCCAAGATCAAGATCCTCGCCGCGGGGGAGAAGATCCCCAAGACGTGGAAGTGGTTCTAGCGCTCCCGGCGACGCCACACGGTATGCCGGTGCCGCACCTCGTCGTCGTACCCGTCGACGCGGCTCCGCGGATCGGTGATCCACTCGCCGACCTCCACCCGCTCCCACGCCGCGTCCAACGTGGGCGCCAGCACGGTCCCGGGCGCGTCGGCGTCGATCTCGGTCACCAGGCACTCGTCGGCCGCGTGCAGCGCGGCGGCGTAGACCTGACCGCCGCCCATCACGACCGCGTCGAGGCCCGCCGAGGCCAACGCGGCGTCCACTGACCCGGCGCGCTCGGCGCCGTCGGCCGCCCACCCGACGTCCCGCGTGCACACGATGTTGCGGCGCCCCGGCAGGGGGCGGAAGCGCTCCGGCAGGGAGTCCCACGTCGCGCGGCCCATCACCACGGGACGCCCGACGGTGGCCTGCTTGAAGAAGGCCAGGTCCTCGGGGATGTGCCACGGCATGTCCCGGCCGTCACCGATCACCCCGCCGCGGGCCTGTGCCCACACCATCCGCACCGCCACGGCGCCGGCTCAGACCGCGACCGGGGCCTTGATGCCCGGGTGGTGCTCGTAGCCGACGACCTCGAAGTCCTCGAACCGGTAGTCGAAGATCGACTCCGCCTTCCGCAGTCGCAGCTCCGGGTACGGGTACGGCTCACGCTCCAGCTGGGTGCGCACCTGCTCGAGGTGGTTGTCGTAGATGTGGCAGTCCCCGCCGGTCCAGATGAACTCGCCCACCTCGAGGCCCACCTGTTGGGCGACCATGTGTGTGAGCAGGGAGTACGAGGCGATATTGAACGGCACGCCCAGGAAGAGGTCGGCGCTGCGCTGGTAGAGCTGGCAGCTGAGCTTGCCGTCGGCCACATAGAACTGGAACAGCAGGTGACACGGCGGCAGCGCCATCTGCGAGAGTTCGCTGACGTTCCACGCGCTGACGATGTTGCGCCGCGAATCCGGATCCGTACGCAGCAGGTCCACGGCCGCCGCGATCTGGTCGATGTGCCGGCCGTCCGGGGTGGGCCACGACCGCCACTGGACGCCGTAGACCGGGCCGAGCTCGCCGGCCTCGTCCGCCCACTCGTCCCAGATGCTCACACCGTGGTCCTGCAGCCACCGCACGTTCGAGTCACCGCGCAGGAACCACAGCAACTCGTAGGCGACCGACTTGAAGTGGACCCGCTTGGTCGTGAGGAGGGGGAAGCCGCGGGACAGGTCGTAGCGCAGCTGGTGGCCGAACAGGCTCCGCGTGCCCGTTCCCGTGCGATCCGCCTTCGGGGTGCCCTCTTCCAGGACGAGCCGGAGCAGATCCTCGTACGGGGTGGGGACGGTCATGAGGCGGAGTCTACTGAAATTCCGGGGGCCGACCCACTCTGCTCACGTCGACCCACTGGAGCTCACACCGACCAGCCCGCCGTGGCGGCCAGCACCTTCTCCGTGAGATCCGGCCGACACACGAGGATGTCCGGGGAATGGGCGTCGGACTTGTTGAACTCGATCGGCGAGCCGTCGGGCCGGGACGCGTGCAACCCGGACGCCAGCGCCACCGCGACCGGAGCGGCCTGGTCCCACTCGTACTGCCCGCCGGCGTGGAGATAGACATCGGCGTCGCCGAGCAGCACCGAGAGCATCTTGGCCCCGGCGGAGCCCATCGGACGCACGCGCAGCCCGAGCTCGTCGGCGATCTCGTGCACGCCGGCCGGCGGGTTGTTGCGGCTGATCACCATCGTGCCGGAGGGCGGCCCGTCGACGTGGTCGACCTGATCCGACCGGAACACCCGGCCCGAGTCGGGCAGACCCACCGAGGCGAGGGCGGGACGGCCGTCCACCACCAGCGCCACGTGCACCGACCAGTCCGAGCGGCCGGTCGAGAACTCCTTGGTCCCGTCGATCACGTCGATGATCCACACGCGCGACTTGTCCAGGCGGCTCAGGTCGTCGGTGACGCCCTCCGACAGGGTGCCGTCGTCCGGCCGGTGCACCGCGAGCACCTCGTCGGTCCAGCTCTGGGCGACCTCGTTGGCGACCCGCGCGAGCGACCGCCCGTGCAGCAACCCGCCGGCCCGGGTGCCCCGGACGATGTCCCCGATGCCCGTGGCGAGGTGGTAGGCCAGGTCGTGGTCGCTGAGTTCGCGCATGCCCTCACTCTACGGAGCAGTCGGCGCGTGGCGGCTTGTGTCGTAGGCGTAGGCCATCATGAGTTCATGCCCGCCGCCCTGGACCGGTTCCACCCGGCCACCGCCTCCTGGTTCCGCGGTGCGTTCGACGCGCCCACCGCAGCCCAGGAGGGGGCGTGGACCGCGCTCGCCGGCGGATCGCACACCCTGGTCGTGGCGCCCACCGGCTCGGGCAAGACCCTGTCGGCGTTCCTCGCCGCGCTCGACGGTCTGCTGCTGGGCGACCGGGACGGCGCGCCGGACCCCGGACCCGGCACCCGAGTCCTCTACATCTCGCCGCTCAAGGCCCTCGCGGTGGACGTCGAGCGCAACCTGCGCGCGCCGCTCGCGGGGATCGCCCGCGAGGCCGCGTCGATGGGGGTGCCGACGCCGGACGTCACCGTCGGGATCCGCACCGGTGACACCCCGCCGGACGAGCGTCGCCGCCAGCGCGCTCGGCCGCCGCACATCCTCGTGACCACCCCGGAGTCGCTGTTCCTGCTCCTCACCTCCGCTGCGCGGGAGACCCTCGCCACGGTGGACACGGTCATCATCGACGAGATCCACGCGGTCGCCGGCAGCAAGCGCGGGGCGCATCTCGCTCTCAGCCTCGAGCGGCTCGACGAGCTGCTCGATACACCCGCGCAGCGGGTGGGGCTGTCGGCGACGGTGCGGCCGCACAGCGAGGTCGCCCGCTTCCTCGCGGGGGAGCGCCCCACCACGATCGTGGCGCCCGGGTCGGACAAGGGCTTCGAGCTGTCGGTTCGCGTGCCGGTGGAGGACATGGCGGACCTGTCCTCCTCGGCCCCGGAGGTCACCGCGCCGCCCGGCACCCCGGGTCAGGGCTCCATCTGGCCGCACGTGGAGCGTCAGGTCGTGGACCTCGTGACCGCCCACCGTTCGACCATCGTGTTCGTCAACTCCCGGCGCCTGGCCGAGCGGCTCACCGCGAGGCTCAACGAGATCTACGCCGAGGACACCGACCCGGGCTCGCTCCCCGAGCCCCCCGCCCGGCCGCCCGCGCAGCTCATGGTGCCGTCGGAGGTCTCGCGCGGGGCGCCGCCGGAACTGGCCATGGCCCACCACGGGTCGGTGTCCAAGGAACGCCGGGCGATCATCGAGGACGCACTCAAATCGGGCCGGCTCCGCGCGGTGGTGGCGACCTCCTCGCTCGAGCTGGGTATCGACATGGGAGCGGTGGACCTGGTCGTGCAGGTCGAGTCCCCGCCGTCGGTGGCCTCGGGACTGCAGCGCGTGGGCCGCGCGGGCCACCAGGTCGGCGAGGTCTCACGGGCCGTGGTCTACCCCAAGCACCGCGCGGACCTCGTGCACAGCGCGGTGACGGTCGAGCGGATGCTCGCGGGCGCGATCGAGGAACTCACGGTGATCGCCAACCCGCTCGACGTGCTGGCGCAGCAGACCGTGGCCGCGTGCGCGCTCGAGCCCATCGACGTGGAGGAGTGGTTCTCGGCCGTCCGGCGCACCGCCCCGTACGCCGGTCTGCCGCGGTCGGCGTTCGAGGCCACCCTCGACATGCTCGCCGGCAAGTACCCGTCCGCGGATTTCGCGGAGCTCAAGCCGCGCCTGGTGTGGGACCGCGACGCCGGCACCCTCACCGGCCGGCCCGGCGCCCAGCGACTGGCCGTCACCTCCGGCGGCACGATCCCGGACCGCGGCCTGTTCGGCGTGTTCATGGTGGGGGAGAAGGCCACCCGCGTCGGCGAGCTGGACGAGGAGATGGTCTACGAGTCGCGGGTCGGTGACGTCTTCGCGCTCGGGGCCTCCAGTTGGCGTGTCGAGGAGATCACCCACGACCGCGTATTGGTCTCGCCCGCGCCCGGCGGCACCGGCCGACTGCCGTTCTGGCTGGGCGACGACCAGGGCCGTCCCGCTGAACTCGGCCGCGCCCTCGGCGGGTTCCTGCGCGAGGTGTCGGCCGGGTCGGAGGCGGAGGTCACGGCGCGCCTCGACGCCGCCGGCCTCGACACCTACGCCGCCGCCAACCTGCGGCGGTATCTGGCCGATCAGCGCGAGGCGACCGGCCACGTGCCCAGCGACACGACCCTGGTCGTGGAGCGGTTCCGCGACGAGGTCGGGGACTGGCGGATCGTGCTGCACTCGCCGTTCGGCGCGCGCGTGCACTGGCCGTGGGCGGAGGCGGTACGCGCCCGGCTGGCCGCCGCGCACGGCTTCGACGCGGTGCCGGTGGTGTCCGACGACGGCATCATCCTCCGGGTCCCCGACACGGGTGACGACGGCGAGGGGGGCGCGCGCCCGGGAGCCGAGACGTTCGCGATCGGCGCGGAGGAGGCGGTCGATCTGGTGACCCGGCACGTGGGCGGGTCGGCGCTGTTCGCCTCGCGCTTCCGCGAGTGTTCCGCACGCGCCCTGCTGTTCCCGCGGCTGGATCCGGGCCGGCGGGCCCCGCTGTGGCAGCAGCGTCAGAAGTCCGCGCAGCTGCTCGACGTCGCGCGGAGGTATCCGGACTTCCCGATGATCCTCGAGGCGGTGCGCGAGTGCCTCCAGGACGTCTACGACGTGCCCGCGCTCGAGCGGCTGCTGGGGGAAATCGAGTCGCGCACAGTGCGGATCGTCGAGGTGGACACGCCCGGCGCCTCGCCGTTCGCGCAGTCGCTGCTCTTCGACTACGTCGGCGCCTTCCTCTACGAGGGCGACTCCCCGCTCGCCGAGAAGCGGGCCGCCGCGCTGAGCATCGATCCCGGCCTGCTCGGTCAGCTGCTGGGCCGCGTCGAGCTGCGCGAACTGCTCGACGTGGAGGTGCTCGACTCGATCGAGCGACGCCTGCAGCACCTCGAGCCCGAGCGCGCGGCGCGCGACGCGGAGTCGGTGGTCGACCTTCTCCGGCTGCTCGGTCCGCTCACCGTCGACGAGATCACCGCACGGTCCGCCGATCCCGACGCGGTCCCGGGCTGGCTCGACGACTTGGCCCGGACGTGGCGGATCGTGCCGGTGGAGCACTCCGGCCGCAGCTGGTGGGCCGGGGTCGAGGACGTGGCCCGGCTCCGCGACGGCCTCGGCGTCCCGCCTCCGCCCGGTGTGCCGTCGGCCTTCCTGGGCGATGTCGACGACCCGCTGGGTGAGCTGATCCGCCGCTACGCACGCACCCACGGCCCCTTCTCGGTCGAGGCGGTCGCCGAGCGATTCGGACTCGGCGTGGCGGTCGTACGCGGCGTGCTCGACAGGCTCACCTCCTCCGGCACGCTGCTGGCCGGCGAGTTCCGCCCCGGCACTACGGGACCCGAGTGGTGCGACGCCGAGGTGCTGCGCCACATCCGCCGCCGATCGCTGGCGGCGCTGCGCTCGCAGATCGAACCGGTGTCCCACTCCGCGCTGGGCCGCTTCCTGCCCGGGTGGCAGAGCCTGGGCTCGGGCGCCGAATCCGGCGTCGACGGGTTGCTCGCGGTGATCGAGCAACTCGACGGGCTCGCGCTTCCCGCCTCCGCCCTCGAACCGCTCGTCCTGGCGCCCCGGGTGAGCGACTACTCCCCGGCGATGCTCGACGAACTCCTGGCCGGGGGAGAGGTCATCTGGAGCGGGCGCGGACGTGCCGGAGCCCGCGACGGCTGGGTCTCCCTGCACCCGGCCGATTCCGCCGGCGCCACCCTGCCCCTGGAACGACCGCAGCCGGAGGGGCCGGTCCACCTCGCCGTCGTCGACTCCCTGCGCGGCGGAGCCCTGTTCTTCCGCGACATCGTCCCCGCGGTCAAGAACGCCCTCACCGACCCCGCCCCCTCCGACCCCGCGCCCGCCGTCACCGAGGCCGCGGTGCGCGACGCCCTCTGGGACCTCGTGTGGGACGGGGTCGTCACCAACGACACGCTCGCACCGCTGCGCGCGGTGCTCGCCGGCGGCGGCTCCTCGGGGTCGGGGACCGCGCACCGGTCGCCCCGCGCCTCCGCCCGCCCACGTCGCGCCAGGTTCGGCCGCACCGCGATGGCGCAGCTCAACGGCGCGGTCGCGGCGGGGACGAGGACGCCACCCGTGCTGGCGGGCCGCTGGTCCCTGGTCCCGGAGCCGATCACCGACGCCACGCTGCGGGCGCACGCCTGGGCCGAGACCCTTCTGCTGCGCCACGGCGTCGTCACCCGGGGCGCGGTCGAGGCCGAGGAGATCCCCGGCGGGTTCGCCGCCGTGTACAAGGTATTGGCGCAGATGGAGGACTCGGGCCGCTGTCGCCGTGGGTACTTCGTCGACGGCCTCGGCGCAGCGCAGTTCGCGGCCGGCAACACGATCGACCGCCTGCGCACGTTCGACGACACCGCCGACGACGCCCACTGGCCCTCCGGCACCGACGAACCCTCGGTCCGGGTCCTCGCCGCCACCGATCCCGCCAACCCCTACGGCGCCGCGCTGCCCTGGCCGGCCGCCGCGCCCACCGGTGGCGGCGCGGCGGGCGGAGGCGACGCGGCAGGCGTGGGCGGTTCGGGTCACCGGCCCGGCCGGAAAGCCGGCGCGCTCGTGGTGCTGGTCGACGGGATCTGCGTGCTTTTCGTCGAACGCGGTGGACGCACCGTCCTCGTCTTTGACGACCGCACCGGAGCGGTGCCTCTCGCCGCCGGTGCGCTCGTCGACGCCGTCCGCTCGGGAGCGGTCGGCTCGTTGACCGTCACCACGCTCGGCGGAGAGCCCGTGCACGGCTCGCCGCACGCCGCCGCGTTCGAGGCCGCCGGTTTCGGTATCACACCCAAGGGACTGCGAATCCGACGCTGACGCCCTTGAGGCCCCACGCCCGATTAGTTAGAATATGCGCATTGGTGCATATATGGGGGGGTCGTCGGATGGGAGTCGGTCACGCGCACGGCACGCGCGGCGGTCACGGCCCGGGGCACACCCACGCCCGTCCCGCCGGACATGCCGGTGGACGCCACCGCGCCAGGCTGGCGATCGCGTTCGCGCTGACGGCGGCGTTCTTCGTCGTCGAACTGGTCGCCGGCCTGCTCTCCGGCTCCCTCGCCCTGCTCTCCGACGCCGGTCACATGGGGGCCGACGTCGTCGCGCTCGGCGCGGCTCTTCTCGCGACGATCATCGCCACCCGCCCCGACCACACCGGCCGGCGGACGTTTGGCCGCTACCGCGTGGAGATCTTCGCCTCCGGTCTCGCCGTGCTCATCATGCTCGGAATGGGCGTGTACGTCCTGGTCGAGGCGCTCGGCCGCGTCGGCTCCGATACGCCCGTCGCCACCGGGACGATGCTCCTCGTCGGCGTGCTCGGCCTGGTCGTCAACGTCATCTCCCTCCTGCTGCTCCGTAGCGGATCCGACGAGAGCCTCGCGGTACGCGGCGCCTACCTCGAGGTCCTCGCCGACGCCGCCGGGTCGGTCGGGGTGATCGCGGCCGCGCTGCTGATACGCACCACCGGGTCGACGGTCTGGGACCTCGTGGTGGCCGTGGCGATCGCCGTGTTCATCGTGGTCCGCGCGGTGGCGCTCGGCCGGCAGGTGCTCGCCGTCCTGGCCCAGCACGCCCCGGCCGGTGTCGAGCCCGCGGCGGTCGAGGCCCAGCTCGGCGATCTGCGCGACGTGAAGGAGGTGCACGACCTCCATCTCTGGACTCTCACGTCCGGGATGGACGTGGGGACCGTCCACCTGGTCGTCGCCCCGGACGCGGACCACGCCGAGGTGCTTGACGACGCCCGACGTGTCCTGTTCGACGAGCACGGGATCGAGCACGTGACCGTGCAGATCGAGACCGCCGGCGTCGGCGGCTGCCGCGAACTGGGGTGGTGAGCCGTGCCCGAGGGAGACACGGTCCACCGCGCGGCCGCGCGGGTCCACACCGCACTCGCCGGGCGGTCCCTGGACAGGGCCGAGCTCCGGGTGCCGAGGTTCGCGGCGGTCGACCTGCGAGGTAGGACCGTGGAGGCGGTCCGGTCGCGGGGCAAGCACCTCTTCGTCGACATCGGACCGGACGACCAGGGGCGCGACCCGGTCACCCTCCACCTCCACCTCAAGATGGAGGGCCGGGTCCTCGTGCTCCGCGCCGGGGAGCGGTGGCGGTTCCCTGCACATACCGCCCGCCTCGTGCTGCGCGCGGGCGACGTCGAGGTGGTGGGGACCGAACTCGGTTTCCTGCGCGCCCTGTCGCCCGCGGAAGCCGACGAGGCCGTCGAGCACCTCGGGCCCGACCTCCTCGGTGCCGACTGGGATCCGGCGGCGAGCGTGGCCGAGGTCGTGCGACGCATCGAGGAACGTCCCACCCGCACTATCGGCGAGGCGCTCCTCGACCAGCGCAACCTCGCGGGCATCGGCACCGTCTACCGCGCCGAATTGTGTTTCGTGCGGGGAGTGGACCCGCGCGATCCCGTCGAGACGGTCCGGGACCTCCCGGCGATGGTGAAGCTCGCGCGCAAGATGTTGGTGGCCAACTCCGACCGTGTCGTCAGGGTGACCACCGGCGAGACCCGGCGCGGCCGCGAGTTGTGGGTGTACGGCCGCGACGGCAAGCCGTGCAGACGGTGCGGGACCGAGGTGGAGACCTTCCGCCTCGGCGGCCGCGCGAACCCCGACGAGCCGAGCGATTCGCTCGATCGCATCGCGTACCGTTGCCCGTCCTGCCAGCCGCGACGTGCCACACTGGGCGCATCGCCAACGGAGGAGAACTCGTGACCGACCGCAAGACGATCCTGATCACCGGCGCCAGTTCCGGACTCGGCGAGGGTATGGCCCGCCGCTGGGCGGCGCAGGGGAAGAACCTGGCACTGTGCGCGCGGCGTCTCGACCGCCTCGAGGAGCTGCGCGCCGAGTTGGTGGCCGCCAAGCCGTCGATCACCGTCGCCGTCCGCGAGCTCGACGTGGCCGACGCGGATGCGGTGGAGCGGGTCTTCGGCGAGCTGGACGCCGAGCTCGGCGGGATCGACCGGTTCGTGCTCAATGCCGGGCTGGGCAAGGGAGCTTCGATCGGCACGGGCAAGGCGCACGCCAATCGCGAGACCGCGATGGTGAACGTGATCGGCACTCTCAACCAGGCCGAGGCGGCGACTGAGCTGCTGCTCGCCCGCGGTGAGGGACACTTGGTGTTCATCTCGTCGGTGAGCTCGCTGCGGGGGATGCCCAAGGCGCAGAACACGTACGGCGCCACCAAGGCGTTCGTCTCGGCCCTGGCGCAGGGGATGTACGCCGAGCTCGACAGCGCCGGCAGCCGCATCAAGGTGACGGACATCCTGCCCGGTTACATCCGGACGGACATCAACCGATCGGTGAAGACGGCGCTGATGACGGAGTTCGACGAAGGCGTCGATGCGCTGGTCAAGACGATCGATGCGGAGCCTGTCCGCGCGCTCGTCCCGGCCAAGCCGTGGAAGGCGATCGGCCCGCTGCTCACGCTGCTTCCGGAGAAGGTCAGCCGTCGCTTCGTCTGAGGTCGCCAGGTCGCCGCGGCATCACCTCGGGCTCGCACTTCCTCCCGCCTCAGAAGGGTGGTGGTGGTTGGAGGAGTTCGTCGAGGTGCTCGTGGAGGGCGTGGAGGATGGCTTTTTCCAGGGCGCTGTCGGTGGGTTTGTTGCGTTGCCACCAGCGACTTGCCTCGGCTGGGGTCACCCTCCCGCGCGGGGCCGGGGCCGGGCTCGAGTCCGGGGTGGTGGGGTCGGGTGCGGGCGCGCTGCCGGTGGGCGTATCCGCGGCCTCAGGTGGCGGCGTGGTCGACTCGGCTGCGTTGCGGGCGGCGGTGCGGGCGCGTTCGCGGGCCAGGCGTTGGGCGCGGCGGGCGAAGTAGGTCGCCTCGTCCAGGACCCCGGCCCCGTAGACGGGGCTGGGGTTGCGGCGTTGCTGACGGCCCCAGGCCTCGGCCTCGTCGCGTTGGTGCTCGCGCCGATGCTGGGCCAGCGGCCCGTCGGGGCGGGTGAGCATGACGGTGCCGTCGGGGGTGGTCACGATCAGGGTGCCGTCGGGTTGGAGCTGGTAGGTCCAGTCGGAGAAGGTTTTGAACCGGTGATGGCGCCGGCACTGGGCCACCAGATTCGCCTCCACCGTCTGGCCGCCGGCGGCGGGGTCGGCATGATTGAACGGCACCACATGATCCAGATCACAGTCATCGGCGGGGATCGCGCACCCGGGGTGGCGGCAGGTGCCGTCGCGGAGCCGGACCCGGCGCGCCAACTCGGCGCTCGGCCGGTATCTCAGGGCCGCGCTCGCCTCGTCGGCGGCGCCGATGCGGGGATCGACCTGCTCGAAGGTGGCCCCATCCGAGGTGGCGAGCATCTCCATCAGGGTCTGCAGGGCCGCCTCGCCGGTGCGGGTGAACTCCACCCGCGCCCCGTGTTCGTCGCGGCCGTTGTCTCCGGTGGCGATGACGGTGACCTTCGGCCGCAACACCGGCGCCTGACCGGTGCCGCCGGTGGCGGGCGCGCTCGCGCCGCCGTCAGCGCCGTCGGTGGTGGTGTCGGGGTGGGTGGGGGTGTCGCCGCAGATCAGGGACATCAGGGCGTCGGCGCGGCGTTCTGCCTTGGAGTAGTTCGGCTCCGGCTCAGGCCCGTCCGGGGCGGCGGCCGTGTCGTCGTCGGCGGCCTGGTGTTCGGCGACGCGTTGGTCGAGGGCTTCGGCCAACACGGCGGCTTCCTCGGTGGCCAGCAGGGCGGAGACGCTGGACATGCCGTCGACGCCCTTGCCGATGCGCACCCCGCGGGTGCGGCTGGCGTCTTCTTTGCGCAGCCGGATGGCGTCGGGGTCGTGGCGGCCGATGACGGCGTCGACCTCATCGCGCAGGGCCTTGTCGCCCAGGCGGATACCGGCGGCGACACCGTTGAGGTAGTCCTCGACGACCTGGCGCTGGACCTGCTCCAACACGTCCCCGCGGACGGTGGCCATCTGCCGGGCCAGCAGTTCGGCGACGCGTTGTTCCATCAGTCCGGCGGCCATGGCCTCGAGGATGGCCGGGTAGCGGGTGTGCAGTTCCCAGGAGAAGGACAGCATCTTCTCCGCGCGCCTGGCGGAGATGGACATCGCCGCCACCACATAGCCGGCCGCGGCGACGAGCCCGTCGACGACGGCGTGGCCGGGGCGGGCCTCGTGGCTGCCGTCGATACCGTGGCCGTACTCGCGCCAGCATTCCTGCAGCAGCGCGTAGCAGGCGACCAGGCGCTGCGCGGCCGCGCGGTTCTCCGCCGCCCACCCGGCCCGCGCCGCCGCCGTCAACCCCGTCAACGCCGCCGGGCCGGACGAGCCGGCAGGGTCGGATGAGCCTGCAGAGCCGGACGAATCGGCAGGGCCGGCAGGGGACGCGGGGCTGCCGGCCGTGCGCTCGGAATCGCCGTCCATGCCCCACCCCCTGTGGTCGACTGTGCGGCCGCACCGCGGCCGTCTCGAATACATGTTCTATCCTACGTCCACGTGTTCGACACCACAAGGGGTACGTGTCAGTCGAAGGCGGCGACAGTGCGTCGGGAGATTCTGGGCGGTGACGAGGGCCGACGGCCAACAGGGGAGAGGGTTCGCGGACTCGCGGCGCGGCGCGGGACACGCCGGTGCGAGCCGGGGTCGCCCGGGGTGAAGAGCTGGGCGGTGGTGGCGCCGGCCGGGCCCACGTCAGCGCCGGCCGAGCCGCCGTCAGCGCCGCCCGCGGGCCTCTCGGTAGATCTCGACGAGTGAGTCCGTGGAGGAGTCGAAGCCCGGCTCGGGGTGGGTCTCGGCGGTGAGGGCGGAGAGCAGCTCACCGGCCTGCGCCTTGCCCAGCTCCACGCCCCACTGGTCGAACGCGTTGATGCCCAGGATCGCCGCCTGGGTGAACACGACGTGCTCGTACAGCGCGATGAGCTGGCCCACGACGCTCGGGGACAGGGACGGCGCGAGGATCGTGGTCGAGGGCCGGTTGCCGGGCATGACCTTGTGCGGGGCGAGGGCGGGATCGACGCCGTCGGCGAGAACCTCCTCCTCGGTCTTGCCGAAGGCCAGCACCCGCGACTGGGCGAAGAGGTTCGCCATGAGCATGTCGTGCATCGAGACGGGTCCCGCCGCGCCGGGGACGTCGGCGTCGAGGTCCGCGGCCGGCCGCGCCACGCCGATGAAGTCGACGGGCACGAGCTGGGTGCCCTGGTGGAGCAGCTGGAAGAAGGCGTGCTGACCGTTCGTGCCGGGCTCGCCCCAGTAGACCTCGCCCGTCGGGTAGGTGACGTCCGAACCGTCGAGGCGCACGGACTTGCCGAGGGACTCCATGGTGAGCTGCTGCAGATAGGCGGGGAACCGGTGGAGATCCTGAGCGTAGGGGATGACGGCCTTGGACTGCGCGCCGAGGAAGCACGTGTACCAGATCCCCAGCAGGGCCATGAGGACGGGCGCGTTGTGCTCGGGCGCCTCGGTGGCGAAATGCAGATCCATGGTGTGGAAACCCTCGAGCATCTCGATGAACGCCGGCGGGCCCGCCGTGATCATCACCGACAGCCCGATCGCGGAGGACACCGAGTAGCGGCCGCCGACCCAGTCCCAGAAACCGAACATGTTGTCCGGGGCGATGCCGAAGTCGGCGACCTTGTCCGCGGCGGTCGAGACGGCGACGAAGTGAGAGGCGATCGCGTCCTCCGACCCCAGGGCCTCGATGAAGTGCCGCCGCGCCGCATGCGCGTTGGCCATGGTCTCCTGCGTCGTGAACGTCTTGGAGGCGACCACGACCAGCGTGGTGGCCGGGTCGATCTCGGCGAGGGTGGCGGTGAGGTCCGCGGGGTCGACGTTCGAGACGTAGCGCGCGCGGATCCCGGCGGTCTGGAGATCGCGTAGCGCGGCGTCCACCATCACCGGGCCGAGGTCCGAGCCGCCGATGCCGATGTTGACCACCGTGTCGATCCGCTCGCCCGTGTACCCGGTCCACTCGCCCGAGCGGACGCGGTCGGCGAGATCGGTCATGCGCGCCAGGACCGCGTGGACGTCGGCCACCACGTCGGAGCCGTCGACGACGAGCTCGGCATCGGCCGGGAGCCTGAGCGCCGTGTGGAGGACGGACCGGTCCTCGGTCGTGTTGATGCGGTCGCCCCGGAACATTGCCGCTCGCTGCGCCGGAAGCCTGGCGGCGTGGGCCAGTTCGGTGAGGGCGTGCAGGATCTCGTCGGTGACCAGGTGCTTGGACAGGTCCACGTGCAGGTCGCCCGCCGTGACCGACATCCGGCGACCGCGTTCGGGATCGGCGTCGAACAGTTCGCGCAACGTCACCTCGCCGATCGAGGGGACCAGACCCTCGACCGCTGCCCACTGCTCCGTCGTGCTGATGTCGGTCATGGCTGCGAGATTAGCCGGGAATACGAACGCGCTGCCCACTGTTCAGGGGATGTGACCCCCGTAACTCCAGCCGATTCTGCACCGGCCTTCCCCATCGCCTCCTCTGTTACCGCGCAGGCCGAGCGCCTCGTCGCACTCCGCGTGCCGGAGTTCGCCGGGATCGGTGCCGATCAGCTGCGGGACCACGCCCGCGCGTTGGCCGCCGGACCCGGTGACGGGCGGATCGGTGGCGGAGCCGTGCTGGCCGTCCACCCCTCACTCCTGTCGGCCGCGCGACTGGCGGCACTCATGCGCCGCGACGGGAGGGCGGGCTTCGTCGTCGTCGACATGACCGACCTCGCCGACTTCACACCCACCGACGACATCACCCTCCCCGACGCGCCGCTGTACCTCCTCGACGACGTCACCCGCGGCGACGACATGCTGGACTGGACCCCCACCGACGCGCACGCGGCTCTGACCGCCCGCGGACGCACTCCGCTGACCGTCTCCGAGGGGATCAGCTGGGTACTGCAGCAGCCCGACGCGTTCGAGCCGGGCGCGTGCTTCATGTGTATCGGCTCGCGCAAGCCCAAGCCGACCGGCGGACTGGACTCCCGCACGCCCGCGCTGTGGATCAGCGGCGGCACCGGCCGCGACGGCAAGGAGAACAAGGGCGCGCCCAAGGTGGGGTGGTGCTGGGCGGGCAACCACCACACCTGGCTGGGCTTCGCGTCGACGTCCGGCAGGCGGGGACCGGTTCAATAGGCGGGTCGCCTAGTACCCCAACCGGCCGCGGCCCAGGCGGAGGAGCATCCCGGCGAGCGTCTGGCCCTCCTCGCCGAGGGATGCGAAGCGCTCGTAGACCTTGAGCTCGCGCGTGTGCACGAGCTTGGTGCCGCCCGACTGCATACGCGTGCGGCCGATGCGGCGCGAGATCTCGCTACGGCGCTGGATGGCATCCAGGATCTCGGCGTCCAGACGGTCGATCTCCAGACGCAGTTCCTGGATCTCGGCCTCGGACAGCGGATCGTCGGTGCCGGCGGGGTCGGTGCTCATGGAGCGAATTATCCCACTGCACCCCGGAGCGGCCGAACAACCGTCTAATGTTTGCGCCCGTGGAAGAATTCAACACGTTTCTCGCCGACATCGGATCGGTGATCTGGGGGCCGTTCGTCCTCATCCCGCTGCTGCTGGGCACCGGCCTGTTCCTCACCGTCCGACTGCGGGCGTTGCAGTTCCGCAAGCTCGGCCCCGCACTGCGGCTCGGCCTGCTCAAGCGGCACGACAGCGGCGGCGAGGGCGACATCTCGCAGTACCAGGCGCTCACCACGGCGCTGGCGGCCACGGTCGGCGTCGGCAACATCGTCGGCGTCGCCACCGCCATCGCGCTCGGCGGGCCGGGGGCGCTGTTCTGGATGTGGATCACCGCGCTCGTCGGCATGGCGTCCAAGTACTCGGAGGCGTTCCTGGGCGTGCGGTTCCGCGTCACCGACGCCCGCGGCGAGCAGTCCGGCGGCCCGCAGTACTACCTGCACCGCGGGTTCGCCGAGATCTTCGGCCGATCAGGTGCCAGGGTCGGCCTGGTCCTGTCGATCGTGTTCGCGGTGTTCGCCGTGCTGGCCAGCTTCGGCATCGGCAACATGACGCAGGGCAACGCCGTGGCGACCCAGCTGGAGAACTCGTTCGGCGTCTCCCACGTGACCACCGGCATCGTCCTCTTCGTCCTCACGGGCGCCGTCCTCCTCGGCGGCATCAAGGCCATCGGGCGGGTGACCGCCGGGTTCGTCCCGCTCATGATCCTGCTCTACATCATCGGCGGGCTCGTGGTGCTGGTCGTCAACGCCGATCAGATCCCGGCCGCGTTCGGCCTGATCTTCTCGGACGCCTTCACCGGAACCTCGGCGGTCGGCGGCTTCGCCGGCTCGGCGATCCTGTACGCCATCCAGATGGGTGTCGCGCGCGGCATCTTCTCCAACGAGTCCGGCATGGGCTCGGCGGCGATCGCGGCCGCGGCAGCCCGCACCACCCACCCGACCCGGCAGGGCCTGGTCTCGATGACGCAGACGTTCATCGACACCATCATCGTCGTCACCTTCACCGGCCTCGTCCTGGTCACCACCGGGGTGTGGCAGGGGGGCGGTGACAACGCGGGCACGATGACCGCCGACGCGTTCGCCTCCACCATCCCCGAGGGCGACAAGCTCGTCGCGGTGTCCATCGCGTTCTTCGCCTTCTCCACGATCCTCGGCTGGTCGTACTACGGCGAGCGGTGCATGGAGCGACTCGTGGGCGCGCGCGGCGTCATCCCGTACCGCATGGTCTTCACCTGCGTGGTGTTCATCGGCGCCGTCACCGAGCTCGAGGTGGTGTGGAACTTCGCCGACGTGATGAACGGGCTCATGGCTATCCCCAACCTCATCGGCCTGCTCGTCCTGTCCGGGCTGATCGTCCGCGAGACGCGTCACTACCTGGACAACGACCCGCGTCTCGACGCCACCGCCTCGCAGGTCGAGGAGTTCATGGGGGCCCGCACGCGCTGACCCCGGGCGGTGTCGGACCGGGTGGGTAGATTGGACCCACGATGACCGACACCGCTTCCGCCCCCGCCCGCCAGCACTCGCCCCACTCGCCGCTGCTCGACGGGCTCAACCCCCAGCAGGCCGCCGCGGTCACCCACCGCGGCGGCCCGCTGCTGATCGTCGCGGGCGCGGGGTCGGGCAAGACCAGCGTGCTCACGCGGCGGATCGCCTACCTGCTGGCCGAGGGCGGCGCCCACCCGGGGCAGATCCTGGCCATCACGTTCACCAACAAGGCCGCGGCCGAGATGCGCGAGCGCGTCGCGGCGCTGGTCGGCCCGCACGCCGAGCGGATGTGGGTGGCCACCTTCCACTCGATCTGCGTGCGCATCCTCCGGGCCCAGTCGGCGCTGCTCGGGACCCGCAACTCGAACTTCACGATCTACGACTCGGACGACTCCCGGCGGCTGCTGGGGATGATCGCCAAGGAGCAGCAGCTCGAGGTCAAGAAGTTCACCCCGCGCATGCTCGCCTCGGCCATCTCCAACCACAAGAACGAACTGCGCGACCCGGCCGAGGCCATGGACCGGGCGCTCGAGGACTCGGATCGCACCGCGCAGACCGTGGCGGCCGTGTTCACCGAGTACCAGGCGCGGCTGCAGGCGGCCAACGCGTTCGACTTCGACGACCTCATCGGCGAGACAGTCGCCCTGTTGCGCGCGCACCCCGAGGTCGCCGCGTACTACCGGCGACGCTTCCGCCACGTCATGGTGGACGAGTACCAGGACACCAACCACGCGCAGTACGTCCTGGTCCGCACCCTCGTGGGCGGCGCGGAGGGGGACGACGACGAGGTGGGCGTCCCCCCGGCCGAACTCTGCGTGGTGGGTGACGCGGATCAGTCGATCTACGCGTTCCGCGGGGCCACGATCCGCAACATCGAGGACTTCGAGCACGACTACCCGGATGCCCGTTCCATCCTGTTGGAGCAGAACTACCGGTCCACGCAGACCATCCTGTCGGCCGCCAACGCCGTGATCGCGCGGAACGCCGGGCGGCGCGAGAAGAACCTGTGGACCGCCGAGGGCGCCGGCGAGCTGCTGGTGGGGTATGTCGCGGACAACGAGCACGACGAGGCGCGGTTCATCGCCGGCGAGATCGACCGGCTGGTGGACTCGGGCGAGGTGTCCTACTCCGACGTCGCGGTGTTCTACCGGACCAACAACTCGTCCCGCGTGATCGAGGACGTGTTCGTCCGCCTGGGCCTGCCCTACAAGGTCGTGGGCGGGACCCGGTTCTACGAGCGCAAGGAGGTGCGCGACGTGGTCGCCTACCTCAAGGTGCTGAACAACCCGGACGACGCGGTGGCGATCCGGCGCATCCTCAACACACCGCGTCGCGGCATCGGCGACCGGGCCGAGGCGTGCGTCGTGGTCCACGCCGAGCAGCGCGGCATCGGCTTCGCGCAGGCCCTGCGCGACGCGGCGGAGGGGAAGGTCTCGCTGCTGCCCACGCGTTCGGTCAAGGCGATCGCCGGGTTCGTCGAGATGCTGGACGACCTGCGCGGACGCCTCGACGGCGACGACCACGCCGGCGGGCACGACTCCGCGCCCGACGTGGGTGCGCTCGTGGAGGCGGTGCTCGAGCGCACCGGCTACCGCGCCGAGCTGGAGGCGTCCAACGATCCGCAGGACGCGGCGCGCCTCGACAACCTCAACGAGCTGGTGGGCGTGGGCCGGGAGTTCTCGTCGGAGGCCGCGCTGCAGCGCTCAGCGCGTGAGCAGGGCTTCGTCGAGGAGGCCGACGCGGACGCCGACCTGGACGAGGGTCTGGCCGAGCCGGGGTCGCTGGCGGCGTTCCTCGAGCGCGTGTCGCTGGTGGCCGACGCGGACGAGATCCCCGACGACGACCAGGGGCAGGTCACGCTCATGACCCTGCACACCGCCAAGGGCCTGGAGTTCCCGGTGGTGTTCCTCATCGGCATGGAGGACGGACTCTTCCCGCACATGCGGGCGCTGGGCGATCCCGCGGAGCTGTCCGAGGAGCGGCGGCTGGCCTACGTGGGCATCACCCGCGCCCGCCGGCGGCTGTACCTGACGCGGGCGATGATGCGCTCGTCATGGGGCCAGCCCATGACCAACCCGGGGTCGCGGTTCCTGGAGGAGATCCCCTCCGAGGCGATCGAGTGGCAGCGCGAGGAGCCGGCCGGCGGCGCCGGGTTCGGGGATGACGACTCGTACGCCCCGCGGCGGCGCTTCGGCGGCGGCTCCGGTGGCTACGGCTCGGGTGGATACAGCTCCGGCGGATATAGTTCCGGCGGCGGCTCCGGTGGACGCTCGCCCGGGATCCCGCGCGCGAAGCCGTCAGCTCCCGCGCTGGAGTTGGCGCCGGGTGACCGGGTCACGCACGACAAGTACGGCCTCGGCAAGGTGCTCTCCTGCGACGGCAGCGGGCCGCGCGCCACGGCGACCATCGACTTCGGTGCCTCCGGGAAGGTGCGGCTCATGCTCATCGGGGGCGTACCCATGCAGAAGCTCTGAGGCGGGCGGGAGCTCAGACGCGGAAGGGGCCGAGCGCCGCGGCGGGCTACGCGGATGCGTCCGCCCACTCCGCCCGGAACACCTCGTGGGGGATGCTGTCGGACCACGGGCCGCGGGCGAGCATCGCGGCGAGTCTGCCGATCTCGTCCGCTGACATCGCGCCCCGCTCCGCCTCGACGGCGACGGCGGTGTGTTCGTCCACGCGGTCGATGTAGGGCCGGTCGCCGGGCGTCGCCGCGACCAGACACGGCCGGGTGCGGAAGGTCGTGAACCGTTGGTGGGGGAGCAGGTCGCGGAGGACGTCGGCCGCCTCCTCGATGTCCGCCCGGTTGCCGCCGGAGCGGACCCACTCCGCCGTCTGGGCAGCGGTCTCGAGTCGGGTGTCCAGCAGGCTGGAGCCCGAGAGTTTGAGGTACCACCGGCCGTCCGGGTACGGGCGCGGGGCCATGACGATCCCGCCGTAGAGGCGCTCACCGTCGCGGTACTTCAGCAGCATCATGGTCGGCATGTTCAGGCTTCCCGGGTCCTCCACCTCAGCGAGGACGACGGTGGCGCCGAACGCGGAGAGGGCGAGGGGGCGCGGGAGGAGGCCGGTCATGGTGGTCGCCGCCCCGGTGGCCAGCACGACCTGGTCGGCTGTCCACGTGTTACCGGCTCGCCCGGTGAGGCGGACTCCGTCATCGGCCCTCCGCATCGAGACGATCTCGTCACGGAACAAGTGGGCGCCGTCCAGACAGGCGGCGGTGAGTTCCGCCCGGACCAGCGCCCGTGGGTTGAGGATGTACGCGTCGGGCTGGACGAGCGCGACGTGACCGGGCTCGAAGCGCAGGTCGGGGTAGTGGGCCTCGAGGCCCTCCTCGTCGAGTTCGTGCACCGTCACCCCGAGGTCGCGAGCGTTGGCGGCGAGGAGGTCGCGGTCGAACCACGTCGAGGCCGAGCCCGCGCCGAGGTTCTCGGGCATCACGGTGACGGAGTGGGTGGGCGTCGTGAAGTCGATGGCCGTCCTCGCGTGTAGGGCGTCGAAGCGGCGGATCGAGCGCATGGTGAGCATCGAGGTCATCAACGGCACCTCGAGGACGTGACAGAGTCGGCCCTCGTCGTAGTAGCCCGCCCAGGTCCCCTCGTGGCCTTCGGGCGTGGCGGGTTCTTCGGGGCCGACGATCGCGACGTCGACGCCCTGTTCTGCCAGGTGGCGACCGGTCGCGGCGCCGATCGGGCCCGCGCCGACCACGACGACGTCATGATGATTCGTGTCCACGTGAGCGTGTTCCCCTCCCGGAGCAGCGGTGACCTGCCCGAGTGGAGCATGACATGCGTCAGATCAAAAAACTCAGGGGTGTCGACAAGAGTGTGTAAACTCTTTTATTGTTCGAGCGGGGGCGGAGGTGCGGCCGGGTGGGCACCACGAACGGGCGGGTACGGGTACGGGCAGGTGGGCGCAGCGAGAAGGTGCGTCAGGCGGTGGGGGAGGCGACGCTCGGCTTCCTGGAAGAGGGGCGACTGACCTTCAGCATCGTCGACGTCGCGGCGCGGGCGGGCGTGGGTCGGCGGACGGTCTACCGGTGGTGGCCGACGCGTCACGATCTGCTCGTCGAGGCCCTGCGGACCCATGTGCGGCGGGCGCCGGTCGTCGAGGCCGCCGGCTCATGGGAGGAGAACCTCCGGGCGCTCGCGCACCGGCTCGCGGAGTTCGCCGCCGGGCCGGTCGAGGTGGCGATCGCCGCGATCATGGCGGGCGGCCAGCATCCGGAGTTCAACCAGGCTGTGCTGGATCAGTGGCGGCCGGCGATCGAGTCATGGCATCGGCTGGTGCACGTCGCCGCGGAAAGGGGCGAGGTCGCGGAGGGGCTCGACCCGCGCACGGTGGTCGACACACTTCTCGTGCCGATCGTCTTCACGCCTCCTGCTCACCGGAACGCGGGCCCGGTAGCGCCGTAGGGGCCGGGCAGTGGTGGCGGGTGTGCTCAGCTGCCGAGCGAGCCGTGGGCGTGGTCGTGGGAGCCGCCGGCGAGGCTGCCCGCCGCCAGGTCGAGACCGTGCTGGGCCAGCCACATGACCGGGTCGACGTAGTCCTTGCCGCCGTTGACCAGGACCTCGAAGTGCAGATGGGTGCCGGTCGAGAACCCGAGGTTGCCCATGCCGGCGATCTTCTGGCCGGCGTACACGCGCTGGCCTTCCTGGACGTCGAGCGTCTCCATGTGCCCGTAGACCGTCATCGTCCCGTCGTCCGACATGATGCGGATCCAGTTGCCGAAGCCCTGAGCGGGCCCGGCGTCGATCACCACGCCGTCGGTCGCCGCGAGGATCGGGGTGCCGTTGACGTTGGCGATGTCGATGCCGTTGTGCATCGCCCCCCAGCGCATCGCGTACGGCGAGGTGAACGCACCGAACGCGGGGAGGGAGATCTTCGGACGTCGGGCCTGCTCCTCGGCGATCTCGCGCTGGGCGTTGATCTCCGTGCCGGCGTAGAGCATGGCCGACTGGATGTTCTCGGTGCCGGCGTCCTCGACGGAGGCGGGGACCACGACGGGCTCGGGCGCCGACGGGGTCGCCGGTGCGGAGGTGCCGGGCGCAGCCGGGCTCGTGGTGGCGGGGGCCGGCTCGCCGTTGGCCAGCAGGGCGATGTCGCCGGCCTCGGCCGAGTGGGTACCGGTAGCGTTGAGCGCGGAGCCCGCCGAGGCGGCGGAGACCGCCGCGCCCGCGGCCACGGCCAGGACGGCGGCGCGACCGCGCAGGGCGGTCGGCGGCGCGGGCATCCGGTGGCGGCCGACGCGATGTGCACCGGCCGGAGGGACGACGACGGGAGTCGCTGCTACTTCCTGATGCGACTCTCTCACCGTGGTCGTTTCCCCTCTGTCGTCGCGCCGTGATCTTTTCGTGATGAACGTCGTCCAAGGTAACGGACAGGCAACGGCCCCGCAAGGCAGTGGCGGCTCGCCGGGGGAGGGGTGCATCACACCGGTGTGACTCGTGTGGCCCCGGGGGCTCGAAGGCCCGCGAGGGGGCCCAGTGACCGCGCGGGCCGCGCGGGGGCTGCGACGCACTGTGATTCAATGCACATGCATACCCCCGGGGTGCGACGGGCGACACACCGCGCGCCTAGGATGAGGCAGGACTCGGCTTTACAACAGGGCCGGGCGAATCTACCCACGTCAAGATGGTGAGCTGATGGATCTCTTTGAATACCAGGCAAAGGCTCTTTTCGCGAAGCATGACGTGCCCACCACCCCGGGGCGCGTCGCGGACACCGCGGAAGAGGCCGAGAAGGTCGCGGCCGAGATCGGCAAGCCTGTCGTCGTCAAGGCGCAGGTGAAGGTCGGTGGCCGTGGCAAGGCCGGCGGCGTCAAGCTGGCGGAGGATGCCAAGGAGGCTCGAGCCCGGGCCGAGGACATCCTGGGCCTGGACATCAAGGGCCACATCGTCAAGAAGCTGCTGGTCGCCGAGGCCAGTGACATCGCGGAGGAGTACTACATCTCCTTCCTCGTCGATCGCGCGAACCGCAACTACCTGGCCATGTGCTCGGTCGAGGGCGGCGTCGAGATCGAGCAGGTCGCCGAGGAGTCCCCGGACCGCCTCGCCCGGATCAACATCGACCCCACGGTCGGTGTCGACGTGGCCAAGGCCCGCGAGATCGCGAAGGCCGGCCACCTGCCGGAGGAGGTGCTGGACGCCGCTGCGGTGACCATCGCCAAGCTGTACGAGGTCTTCGTCAAGGAGGACGCCACCCTGGTTGAGGTCAACCCGCTCGTGCGCACGCCGAACGACGAGATCCTCGCGCTCGACGGCAAGGTGACGCTGGACGAGAACGCCGAGTTCCGTCACAAGGACACCTTCGCCGACTTCGCCGATGCGGGCACCACCGATCCGCTCGAGCAGAAGGCCGCCGAGAACGACCTCAACTACGTCAAGCTCGACGGCGAGGTCGGCATCATCGGCAACGGCGCCGGCCTGGTCATGTCGACCCTCGACGTCGTCGCCTACGCGGGCGAGAACCACGGTGGGGTCAAGCCCGCCAACTTCCTCGACATCGGTGGCGGCGCCTCGGCCGAGGTCATGGCCAACGGCCTCGACATCATCCTCGGTGACGAGCAGGTCAAGAGCGTCTTCGTCAACGTCTTCGGCGGTATCACCGCCTGTGACGCGGTGGCGAACGGCATCGTCAAGGCCCTGGAGATCCTGGGCGACGAGGCCAACAAGCCGCTCGTCGTGCGTCTGGACGGCAACAACGTCGAGGAGGGTCGCAAGATCCTCGCCGAGGCGAACCACCCGCTCGTCACCCTGGCCGACAACATGGACTCCGGCGCCGACAAGGCCGCCGAGCTGGCCGCCAAGTAAGAAACAGAGGACCTTACACACATGTCGATCTTCCTCAACAAGGACAGCAAGGTCATCGTCCAGGGCATCACCGGCGGCGAGGGCACCAAGCACACGGCCCGCATGCTCGCGGCCGGCACCCAGATCGTCGGCGGCGTCAACGCCCGCAAGGCCGGCACCACCGTGTCCCACAAGGACGCCGACGGCAACGACATCGAGCTGCCCGTCTTCGGTTCGGTGAAGGAGGCCATGGAGGCCACCGGCGCCGACACGACGATCCTGTTCGTGCCGCCGCCGTTCACCAAGGACGCCATCATCGAGGCCGTGGACGCGGAGATCCCGCTCGCCGTGGTCATCACCGAGGGCGCCCCGGTCCTGGACACCGCCACCGCGTGGAACTACAACCTCGCCAAGGGCGGCAAGACCCGCATCATCGGCCCCAACTGCCCGGGCATCATCACGCCGGGTGAGTCGCTGGTCGGCATCACCCCGGCGAACATCGCCGGCAAGGGTCCGGTCGGACTCGTGTCCAAGTCGGGCACCCTGACCTACCAGATGATGTACGAGCTGGCCGACTACGGCTTCTCGACCGCCATCGGCATCGGCGGCGACCCGATCATCGGCACCACGCACATCGACTGCATCGAGGCCTTCGAGAACGACCAGGAGACCAAGGTCATCGTGATGATCGGCGAGATCGGCGGCGACGCCGAGGAGCGTGCGGCCGACTACATCAAGGCCAACGTCACCAAGCCGGTCGTCGGCTACGTCGCGGGCTTCACCGCCCCCGAAGGCAAGACGATGGGTCACGCCGGCGCGATCGTGTCCGGCTCGGCCGGCACCGCGCAGGCCAAGAAGGAGGCCCTCGAGGCCGCGGGCGTGAAGGTCGGCAAGACGCCGTCCGAGACCGCCCAGCTCGCCAAGGAGATCCTCGACGCCATGTGACCACCCGCGGCGGCCCCGTGAGGGGTGGCCGTGCGTGAGCGTTCCCGCGACCCCCGTCATCCCCGGATGGCGGGGGTCGCGGCGTGCCGGGGGTGGGCATGTCGGACCGGCTCTCTACGGTGGTCAGCGTGAGCCCCCCACGCGTCATCCGCCCCGCCGCCCGACGGTCTCCCGCGGGCGCCCGTTCGCTGCTGTGGACGGCGGCGGCTGCGGCACTTCCCGTCATCGTCACCGTGCTCGTGTTGGCCGCCTCGACCCTGGGCGTGCTGGTGTTCACCTCCGACGGGTTCGACTCGTTGTTCGCCGTGGTCGCCGTGGAGTGGTTGGTGCTCAACCGCGTCCCGCTGGTGGTGGACACCATCGAGTTGGGATTCCTCCCGCTGCTGCCGCCGGTGCTCTACGCGGCGGTGTTGGCGCGTCAGACCCGCGCGGTGCTGGCGGACGTGGAGCAGCCGGGCGCGCGCGAGGCCGGAGCGGCGGTGGCCGGCGTGACGGTGGCGGGTCTGCTGCTCACCGGTCTGGCGACGCTGCTCGTGGGCTCCGCGGCGTCGGACTTCGCGGTGCGGGAGTCGTCCCTGCCGTCGGCGCTGGGGTGGACGGCGGCCGTGGCGATCGCCGGGGCGGGCCTGGGGGTGTGGCTGTACTTCCGGCGCGACCTGCGCGAGGTCGTGCCGCTGTGGGTCCGCGGCGGCATCCACCTCGGAGCGGCGTTCGTCGCCGCGGCCTGGGCGGTCGCGACCCTGCTGGTCCTGGTCGGCCTCGTGGCGGCGTGGGAGCCCGTCGCGGCGGCGCTGGGGATCGGTAAGGACCTCGTGGGGACGGCGGCGCTCACCGCGATCTCGGCGGCGTATCTGCCCAACGTGGTGATCGGCGCCGCGTCCCTGCTCGTGGGCGGGGAGGCGCATCTGGGCCAGGCCTCGTACAGCGTCTTCGCTGTGTCGCGCGGCCCGATGCCGGAGGTCCCGCTGGCTGCCGTGCTGCCCACCACCACCCCGCACTGGGCGGTGCAGGGGCTGTTGCTGGTGACGGTGGTCCTGGCGGCGGCGTTGGCGCGGTCGGTGGCGCACTGGTTCCGGACGACCGGCGACGCGGTGAAGGCGGCGTGGCTGGCCGCGGCGATCGTGGCCGTGGTCATCGCGGTGAGCCCGGTCGTGGCCGGGGGCGAGCTCGGTGTGCTCGGCACGGTGGGCACGGGGTCGCTCATCGCGGCGGGCATGGGTCTGTTGTTGTTCGGCATCATCGGGTCGGCGACCATCGCCCTGTCCCTGGCGGGCCTGACGCGACGCCGGGAGCGCGCGGAGAGCGAGCTCGAGCGTCGCCGCCGCCGTGCGGGGACGGTGTCCGACGGCGTGATCGCCCCGGCCGGCGTCGGCGGGGACGACGACGCCCGGGAGGGCGACGACGACGACGAGGTCGATCCCCTCGGAGCCGACACGGATCACTCCGAGGGCGCGGCGGCCGACCTCGTCGGGGCTCCGGATACCGACACCGCGGTGGAGACGGACCCGCCATCGGGTGCGGCAGCCGAGGACCCGCCTGTCGCGGACGAGACGGAAGACGAGCAGGAAGGGGAGACGGCAGGGGAGTCGAGTGAGGAGCCGGGGCCCGCTGAGGAGCCCGACGCCGAGCCCGCCGCGGACGATTCGGCCGGTCTGCCTGACGAGGAGCCGAGACCGGCCGACTAGACTGTCCTGACGAGGCCCGCGCGACCGGCGGGCCGCCGGATCGACGGGCGGGAGCGCAGCAGGTGGCGGGTACCGAGTCCTCCGGCGACGGGTCCTGCGGGATCGTGCTGCTGGCCTCCGGCTCCGGCACCCTCGCCCAGAGTGTCCTCGACGCCGCCGCGGCGGGCGACTGCCCGTACCGCGTCATCGCGCTGGTCTCCGACCGCGCCTGCGAGGCCGTCGCCCGCGCCGACCGCGCCGGCGTACCCACCGCCGTCATCCGTCCCGGAGACCATCCCGACCGCGCCGCCTGGGATCTCGCCCTCGCCGAGGCCGTGGGACGGTTCGCGCCCGACTGGGTCGTGTCGGCCGGGTTCATGCGCATCCTCGGCGCGGAGTTCCTGGGCCGCTTCGCCGACCGCGTCGTCAACACCCACCCCGCGCTGCTGCCGTCGTTCCCCGGCGCGCACGCCGTCCGCGACGCGCTCGCCTACGGGGTGCGGGTCACCGGCTGCACGGTGCACCTGGTCGACGCCGGGGTCGACACCGGCCCGGTGATCGCCCAGCGCGCTGTCGAGATCCTCCCCGACGACACCGAGCCCACCCTCCACGAACGCATCAAGGTCGTCGAGCGCGAACTGCTCGTCGACGTCCTCGCGGCCGCCGCCCGCGGCCTACTCCACATCGAAGGTCGAAAGGTGCACCTGAAGTGACCGACTCCCGCAGGCCCGTCCGCCGTGCCCTCATCAGCGTCTACGACAAGACCGGGCTGGAAGAACTCGCCCGGGGGCTCGCCGACGCCGGGGTCGAGATCGTCTCCACCGGCTCGACCGCCCAGCGCATCGCCGACGCGGGGATCGCCGTGACGCCCGTCGACGCGCTGACCGGGTTCCCGGAATGCCTCGAGGGTCGGGTCAAGACCCTGCACCCGCGGGTCCACGCCGGCATCCTGGCCGACACCCGCAAGCCCGAGCATCTCGAGCAGATCGAGGACCTCGGCGTGCACCCGTTCGAGCTCGTCGTCGTCAATCTCTACCCCTTCACCGACACCGTCGCCTCCGGCGCCGACTACGACGCCTGCGTGGAGCAGATCGACATCGGCGGCCCCTCGATGGTGCGCGCGGCGGCCAAGAACCATCCCTCCGTCGCGGTCCTGGTGGACCCCGCCGGGTACGGCGAGGCGCTGGAGGCCGTCGCCGCGGGCGGGTTCACCCTCGAACAGCGCCGCCGCCTCGCCGCCGCCGCCTTCCGCCACACCGGCGCCTACGACGTGGCCGTGGCCACGTGGATGACCGAGCAGACGTCCGGCGAGGACGAGGGCTACCCGGTCTGGCAGGGCCAGAGCCTCGACCTCGTGGCCACCCTCCGCTACGGCGAGAACCCGCACCAGAGCGCCGCCCTCTACACCGACGCCGCGGCCGCGCCCGGGCTCGCCCAGGCCCGCCAACTGCACGGCAAGGAGATGAGCTACAACAACTACGTCGACGGCGACGCCGCCTGGCGCTCGGCCTTCGACCACGCCGAGCCGTGCGTCGCGATCATCAAGCACGCCAACCCGTGCGGCATCGCGATCGACGCCGACATCGCCGCCGCCCACCGCGCCGCCCACGAGTGCGACCCCGTCAGC
The DNA here is from genome assembly GCF_036287335.1 of Dietzia maris. Classification (NCBI taxonomy): domain Bacteria; kingdom Bacillati; phylum Actinomycetota; class Actinomycetes; order Mycobacteriales; family Dietziaceae; genus Dietzia; species Dietzia maris. The sequence continues at coordinate 2,460,653 of NZ_CP143053.1, read as the reverse complement.
GCGTTCGGCGGCGTCATCGCGGCGAACCGCGAGGTGACGGTGGAGATGGCCGAGCAGGTCGCCGAGATTTTCACCGAGGTCATCATCGCCCCGTCCTACGCCGACGGCGCCGTGGAGATCCTCCAGCGCAAGAAGAACATCCGGATCCTCGAGGCGCAGCCGCCCGCCGGCGAGGAGGTCGAGCGCAAGCAGATCTCCGGCGGCGTGCTCGTGCAGCAGCGCGACGCCCTCGACGCCGACGGCGACGTCGTGGCCGGCTGGACCAAGGCCTGCGGCGACGACGCCGACGAGCAGACCCTCCGCGACCTGCTGTTCGCGTGGCGGGCCTGCCGCGCGGTCAAGTCCAACGCCATCCTGCTCGCCCAGTCCGGCGCCACCGTCGGCGTGGGCATGGGTCAGGTCAACCGCGTCGACTCGGCGCGGCTCGCCGTGCAGCGCGCGGGGGACCGGGTCACCGGGGCGGTCGCCGCATCCGACGCCTTCTTCCCCTTCGCCGACGGCCTCGAGGTCCTCGCCGACGCCGGCGTCCGCGCGGTGGTCCAGCCCGGTGGCTCCGTGCGCGACGCCGAGGTGATCGAGGCCGCCGAGAAGGCCGGCATCACCATGTACTTCACCGGTGCCCGGCACTTCTTCCACTGAGATGGCGGGCACCGGCGCCGCGGGCAACGGGGCGGACGACGGAGGGGTGGTCGGCGGGGGAGCCGGTGCGGCTCCGCTGACGCCACGCGCGCAGGCCAAGGCGCGGCGGCGGGGGGAGATCCTCGCCGCCGCCGCCCGGCTCATGGCGCGCCGCGGATTCCACGCCGTGCGCCTCGACGACATCGGTGCCGAGGTGGGCATCTCCGGCCCCGGCATGTACCGCTACTTCTCCTCCAAGGAGGACGTACTCGCCGAGATGCTGCTCGACATCTCCCGGCGGCTGCGCGACGGCGGTCGCGCGGCGGTGGAGCGCGGCGGCGACCCGGACCGGGTGCTCGACGCCCTGCTCGCCGTCCACGTCGATTTCGTGGCCACCGAGCCCGACCTCATCAGCGTGCAGTTCCGTGACCTGGGCTCGCTGCCCGCCGCACCGAGGCACGAGGTGCGGACCCTGCAGCGCGAGTACGCCGAACTGTGGGTCGACGCCCTCGTACGCCTGCGGCCCGAACTGTCCTCCACTCAGGCGCGCGCGCACGTCCACGCGGTGTTCGGGCTGCTCAACTCGAGCCCGCGCCTGCCCGCGATGGCCGAGGCCGACCTGCGCGCCGTCCTCACCACGATGGCGTCGGCGGCCCTGCGGTCGTGACCGCGGGGTGGGGAGCGGCGGCGGGTCGGGCGTCAGCCCAGGGCTGCCCGGAGGCGGGCCAGCTCCTCGCGGTAGCGCTCGACGTTCGCCAGTTTGACCTCCTCGTAGCCGCGGACCATGTCCGGTAGCTCGGCCAGCGCCACCGCGGTGCCGCGCCAGGTCGCGTCCCGGCCCGCGGGGCCGGCTCGCCGCAGGTCGTCCACGAGCTCGTCGACCAGGGTGCGGTACTCGTCCAGCAGCTCCCGCTCGACCCGGCGGACCCCGGCGTAGCCGAAGACGTCCAGCGGCGTGCCGCGCAGGCGCTTCATCCGGGCCAGTGCCCGCATCGCCGGCATGGCCTTCGGCCCGAGCGAGATCTTCTTCTTCATCCCCAGAGCGCGCAGCGCCGGCGGGTGGAGCTGCAGCCTGGCCACCGCTCCCTCGCCCCAGTCCTCGTCCAGTTGTGCGGCGAACTCCGGGTCGATCGCCAGGCGGGCGACCTCGTACTCGTCCTTGTAGGCCATCAGCTTGAACAGGTTCCGCGCCACCGCCAGGGCGAGCGGCTCGGGCGCCGGGCCTGTCGGGGTGCCGTCCTGCAGTGACCCGTCCTGCAGTGACTCGGCGTCGCGCACCGCCTCCACCCGCCGGACGTAGTCGGCGGCGTACGCCTCGTCCTGGTAGGCGACGAGCTCGTCGACCCGCCGGGCCACCACGGCGCGCAGCTCGTCGGTCGCCTCCGCGCCGAGCCCGGCGAGTACCCGCCCGGCCCCGGGGGAGGGCTGGTGCGTCCCGGAGGTGGCCGCGGTCGCCGGGCGGTGGAGCGTGTCGAGCAGCGCGGACAGGGCCTGCGGGTCCGCGACGGCCTGCCGGCCCCGGCGGAACGCCTGGAGGTTCGACTCGACCGCGACGCCGTTGAGTTCGACGGCCCTCTCGATCGATTCGGCCGAGATGGGCAGGGCCCCGCTCTGGTACGCCGCGCCCACCATGAACATGTTGGCCGTCTGCGTGGAGCCGAAGAGCTTCTCCGTGAGCTCGCCCGGGTCCAGGTAGATGCCGCGTGCGGAGGCCCGGTCGATGGCGGCCTGGATGTCCGACGTGGCGGGGTAGTGCTCGGAGGTGTCGATCACCATCTTCCCGGTGGGAATCCGCGTGGTGGACACGACCGCCGTCGTGCGATCGGGGTGGGCGACCTTGAGGTGCTTGTCGTCGGCACCCACGAGCCCGTCGCAACACAGGTAGAGATCGCAGTCCCCCGCGCCGATCTTGGGGGGCTGCTCCACGGGCGTCCGCGAGACGCGGACGTCGGAGACGACCGCGCCGCCCTTCTGCGCGAGGCCGGTCATGTCGAGGGTCCTGGCCGAGTTGCCGTCGAGCACGGCCGCGGTGGCCAGCACCGCCGAGACGGTGACGATCCCGGTCCCGCCGATGCCCGTCAGCCGCAGCGAGAATCCGCGCTCGGCGTCGATGTCTGCGCGCTCGGGTTCGGGCAGCTCCGCCGCGTCCAGGGACGGCGCGGTGGCCACCCGCTCGGTGCGGGCCCCGGGCACGACGGTCACGAAGGCGGGACAGTCACCCTGCAGACACGAGAAGTCGAGGTTGCACGTCGACTGGTCGATCTGCGTCTTGCGCCCGAACTCGGTGTCGACCGGGTGCACGGACAGGCAGTTGGACTTCTTCCCGCAGTCGCCGCACCCCTCGCAGATGCGCTCGTTGATCACCACGCGCTGATCCGGCGTGGGGTAGTCGCCGCGCTTGCGGTGGCGGCGCTTCTCCGCAGCGCAGTACTGGTCGTGGACCAGCACCGTCACACCGGGCACGGCGGCGAGCTCCTGCTGGACCTCGAGGGTCTCCGTGCGGTCGCGGACCTCCACACCGCGCGGCAGTCCGCGGGCCCTCGTCGCCTTGACGTCGTCGGTGGTGACGACGATCTTCGCGACCTTCTCCGCCTGCAGCAGGCGCAGGATCTCGGGCAGGCTCATCTCGCCGACCGGGTCCTGCCCGCCGGTCATGGCGACCGTGCCGTTGTAGAGCAGCTTGTAGGTGATGTTGTCCCCGGAGGCCACCGCCGCCCGCAGCGCGAGTGACCCGGAGTGCATGAAGGTGCCGTCGCCGACGTTCTGCACCATGTGCCGCTCGTCGAGGAACGGCGCCATCCCCGTCCACTGGATCCCCTCGCCGCCCATCTGGGTGACGCCGGTGACGTGGCCGACCTGCTGCTCGTCCATCATGAGCACCATCGCGTGGCAGCCGATCCCGCCGCCGACGAGAGTCCCGTCCGCGACCTTGGTCGAGCTGTTGTGCGGGCAGCCCGAGCAGAAGTACGGGGTGCGCGACGCGGCGAGGGGCAGCGCGATGCGGGTGCGGACGCGCCCCGGGCCGTCGAGCCAGGCGCTGGCGGAGGCGATCCCGTGGACGGTGCCGAGCCGCTGCGCGAGGCCGCGGGTCACCGAGTCAACATCGAGCTCGCCGAAGCGGCTGAACAGGGTCGACCCGTCCTCGTGGGCCTTGCCGACGACGTTGGCCACCCCGGGCTTGCGGAACTGGATGTCGCGGATCATGGTCTCGATGAAGTCGCGCTTCTCCTCCACGACGATCACCTCGTCGAGCCCGGACATGAACTCGTCGAGGATCGTGCGCTCGAGCGGGTAGATCATTCCGAGCTTGAGGATCCGGATCCCTTGTCGGCCCAGCTCGTCGTCGCCGATCCCGAGTCGGCGCAGCGATTCCCGCACGTCGAGGTAGGTCTTGCCGGCCGCAACGATCCCGATCCGGTCGTCGGCGGTCGACTGCACGACCCGGTTGAGCCGGTTGAGGCGGGCGTACTCCAGGGCGCGGGGGAGGCGGATGGTGAGCTGGTTCTGCTCGAGCTCCATGAGGTTCGAGCCGAGGAGGTGCCCGGAGGGCACGTGCGGACTGGTGCCGAGATCGCCGTAGACGGGCAGGATCCGGTCGGGGTCCACGAGCGCGGTCGACGAGGCGTCCGCCACGTGCGCGGAGATCTTCAGCGCCGACCAGAGCCCAGAGACGCGGGAGAGGATCGCCGCGTGCACGCCGAAGTCCAGGACGTCCTGCGAATCGGCCGGGTAGAGGGTGGGCATGTAGAGGTCGGCGAGAGCGAGCTCGGAGGCGCACGGCACGGTCGAGGACTTGGCCCCGGGGTCGTCGCCCACCATCACCACGGCGCCCCCGTTCGGATCGGTGCCGATGAGGTTGGCGTGCCGTAAGGCGTCGGTGGCGCGGTCCAGGCCCGGCGCCTTGCCGTACCAGTAGCCCACCACGCCCTGCAGCGGGGCGCCGCGGGTGTGGGCGGTCGCGCGCAGGGTGCCGGTGCGCCGTGCCAGTTGCGAACCCATCACCGCCGTCGCGCCGGCCTCCTCGTTGAGGGCCGGACGGTGCACGATGTCGAACGGGTCGAGGAACTCCGCACGCCGGGCCAGCTCGAGGTCGTAGCCGGCGAGAGGGGATCCCTCGTAGCCGCTCACCAGGCTCGCGGTGAGCAGGTTCTGGCGCCGGTCCAGCCGGGCACGGTCGCGGACCGTCCTTACGAGCGCCTGGATTCCCGTCAGGTAGATGGTGCCGCTCTCGCGCGTGTAGCGGTCGGAGAGGGAGAACGATCCGGCGTCCGCCCGGCCGAACCGGGGGAAGTCGTCGTGGGTGCCGCTCGAGGGGCCGAGAAGAGAGGTCATGATCAACACCTGGCCTGTGTGACGTCGTGGGTCTCTCCCTCAGGCTAGGACGGAATGTGAGGCGCGTCACGCGGTCATCGATCGGGCGCACACTCTGCACAACCGGAAGCGTCGGTTCCTGTACTAACTGGGCCAGTTGCCCTCTCGTCGTCGTCTACCGTGGACACATGGAACACGCACCCCAGTTGGACGATACGGACCGACGCCTCCTCCGGGTGGTCATGGCCGACCCCCGGGTCGGCGTGCGCGAGTTCTCCCGACGGCTCGGGGTGGCCCGGGGCACCGCGCAGGCGCGGCTCGACAAGCTGGAGGCCCGCGGCGTCCTCGCCTCCTGGGCGCCCCGGCTGGACCCCGCCGCCCTCGGCTACCCGCTCGGCGCGCTGGTCCACATCCAGCTGGCGCAGGCGGAGCTCGAGTCGACGTGCGCGGGCCTGGCGGAGGTCCGCGAGGTGCTCGAGGTCATGAGTGTGGCGGGGGAGTTCGACCTCGTCTGCCGCGTGGTGGCCCGCGACCACGCGCACCTCGAGGAGGTGTTCAGCGCGATCATCTCGACCCCGGGGGTGCTCCGCACGCGCACCGAGGTGATCCTGCGCCAGCGCGTGGGGCCGCGCGCCACGCAGCTCCTCGGCGACTGAGCCGCGGGGCGAGCGAGCACCCGCCCGCGCGCCATGCTCAGCTCGCCGGGGTATCCCGTCGCAGGACCAGGTAGGCCAGGGCGCCGGCGAGCACGGCGATGACCGTCAGGTAGGCGCTCCCGCTGAGGACGGTCTGCGCCGCGAACCACTCGGCGATCCGCGGCCAGCCGATGTTCTGCACGGCCAGCAGCAGCGCGACGGCGAGGCCGGCGATGACGGCGATCACCGCGGTCCAGAACCCGATGAGGGACAGGCGCCGGAACGCCGCGGCCGCGAGGAAACCCACCAGCATCACGGCGAGGGTCAGCGTCCCGGCCAATAGGCCCGCACCCGCCAGGCCGTGACTGCCGGTCATGAACGGCAGGTCGAACTGGTAGGCGTGGATGCCGAACCCGTCCGTGGCCCGCTCGATCGCGGTCCCGGCCACGAAGGCGACGCCGAACGCCGCCGACACCACCGCGAACGCCAGGTAGGCGCCGAGGACGAACGTGCGCCGGCTGAAGCTCAACGCCATCGCGAACGGCATGGTCTGGGTGACCGTGTAGGCGGCCATGAATCCGAGCGTCCAGATCGCGGACTGGGCGGCTCCGCTGTACATCGGTTCGCCTGCCGTGCGGCCGTCGGCGATCGCGGCGATCCAGAACGTGATGCCCACGGACACCGCCCACGACAGCAGGAAGACCATCACCGGCACCACGACGAAGTTGCTTCGCACGATGAACTGGAGCCGGAACGCGGACAGGATCCGTGAGGAGGTGGCGGACGGCGTGGTGGTGCCGGTGGAGGCGGCGGCCTCGGCGGTGGCGGGCATCATGACGAGACCTCCGAGCTGGGTCCGGTGGTGGTGACGGCCGGGGCGTCGGGCCCCGGTCGGGTCGGTGACGGTGGTGGCGGTGAGGAGGGTGACGACGAGGACGACGACGAGGTCGACGACGACGAGGCGCCCGCCGACGTCAGGTGGACGATCAGCTGCTGGAGCGAGACGGGCAGGACCTCGACGCCGTCAGCCCGCGCGCGCTGGTCCTCGAAGGGGTCCTCGGGCTGGCCCGGGGCCCGCAGGACGGTCGCCCGGAGGGTCCGCCCCATCGACTCGGAGTGGAGCACCTGCCGCGATCCCGCCAGCGAGCGCACGGCGTCGGCGGGGCCGACCAGCGTGACCGCCCGCCCGCGCAGCGACTCGACGGGCTCGTCGAGCAGGATCCGGCCCCGGTCGATCACCACCACGTTCTCGAGGAGGTGGGCGAGCTCGTCGATGAGGTGCGTGGACAGGATGATCGTGCGGGGATGCTCGGTGTAGTCCTGCAGGAGACGGTCGTAGAACAACTGGCGGGCGACCGCGTCGAGGCCCATGTAGGGCTCGTCGAAGAAGGTGACGTCCGCACGCGAGGCGATCCCCAGGATCACCGCGACGGCGGAGCGCTGTCCGCGCGACATCTTCTTGATCCGCGTCCGGGCGGGGACCCGGAAGTCCTCGGCGAGGCGCTCGGCGAGGTCGGCGTCCCAGTTGGGATAGGCCATCGCCGCGGCCTTGAACGCGTGTCGGGCGAAGGAGTCCTCGATGTAGCGCTGGTCCTCGCGGACGAAGCAGATGCGGGGGAGCACCTGCTCGTTCTCGTGGGGACGCAGGCCGAACACGCGGACGTCGCCCGCGCTCGGCCAGTCCTGGCCGGAGGAGATCGACATGAGCGAGGTCTTGCCGGCGCCGTTGCGTCCCAGCAGGCCGTGGATGACTCCTGCCTCAAACGAGACGGTCACGTCGTCGAGGGCCGTGGCGTCGCGGTGATGGCGCGAGAGACGGGTGATGTCGATGGCGTTGGTCATTGCGCCCTCTCCTTGGGTGGGCTGGGGTGTGCGGCGGAGCGCGGGAACGTGTCGGGGTGCGGGTACGTGTCAGAGTTCGGGTAAGCGACGGTGCGCGGGTAGGCGGCGCGGACCATGTCGACGATCTCCTCGACGTCGAGCCCGATGGCGCGGCCCTCGGCGACCATCGCGGCCACCACGTCGTCGGTGAACCGCTGTCGTCGTTCCGCGTGCAGGAGTTCGCGGGCCCCGGGCGTGACGAACATGCCGAGTCCGCGGCGCTTGGTCAGGATGCCGCGGTCGACCAGGAGGTTGATCCCCTTGGCGGCCGTCGCCGGGTTGATGCGGTGGAAGGCGGCGAGTTCGTTCGTGGACGGCGCACGCTCGCCCTCGGTGAGAGAGCCGTCCAGGATTGACGATTCGATCTGCTCGGCGATCTGCACGAAGAGCGGTCTGCCGTCGTCCACCTGGGCGTCCCCTCGGGTTGGTGGGTTAGTTACTTAACTAGTGAACCACTTGACCTGCGCCGACGTCAATGGTCGCTTCGGCTGTCGTTGCGGGGGCGGGGCCGTGGCCGCGGGGCGGGGCTGTGGCCGCGGGGCGGGGCTGTGGCCGCGGGGCGGGGCTGTGGCCGCGGGGCGGGGCTGTCAGTCCCAGATGCGGGCGAAGGGGTGGGCCGCCTCGTACTCGGAGGCCAGCTCGAGGAGGACGCGATCGTGCCCGCGGCGTGCCGAGAGGTGAACGCCGATCGGCATGCCGTCCGGTGCCCGGCCCGTGGGCAGCGACACGGCGGGGGAGCCGGCGACGTTCTGCAGCGGGGTGAAGGTGACCCAGTCGGAGACCCGCTCGAGGTGGGTCTCGAACGGTTGGTCGGCGTCCAGGTATCCGACCTCCGGGGTCTCGTGCGCAACCACCGGGCTGAGATAGAGGTCGAGGTCACCGAAACTCGCGTCGAACCGGCGGCGAACTCTGGCCAGCCGCGCGAGTCGGAGGGGCAGGGTCGGCAGGTTCCGCCTGGCCATCGCGGCCAGTCCGAGGGTGAACGGGTCGAGCCGGTCGTGGGCGAACAGCGGGTCGAACAGGCGCGTCCCGCCCGCGGCGGTGCTCAGTGCGAGTAGTCCCCAGTAGGCGATGAAGTCGTCGCGGAACGACGCGGCGACGGGCGCGCCCACGGGGAGGATCTCGTGCCCGAGCGCGGTCAGTCTCTCGGCGGTCTGCCGCAGCACCGCGAGGCCCGCGGCGTCGGTCGGCCCGCCGGCAGGGCTGGTCTCGACCAAGCCGATCCGCAGGCGCCGCCGCGGCGCGTGATGGACGTGGCCGATCGGCGGGACGCCGACCGGGCGATACGCGGACTCGAATGCCGTGAGGAAGGCGACGGTGTCCCGCACCGACCGGGTCACGACCGACTGGGAGATGAGCTTGACGGGCATGGAGGCGGAGAACGACTCGTCGGGGTGCCGACCTCTGCTCGGCTTGAAGCCGACGAGCCCGGTGACCGCGGCCGGGATGCGGATCGATCCGCCGCCGTCGTTGGCGTGGGCGATCGGCAGCGCGCCGGCGGCGACGAGCGCCGAGGACCCGCCCGAGGATCCGCCGCTGGTCCGCCCGGTGTTCCACGGGTTCCGGGTGACCAGCCCGCCCTGTCTCTCGGTGGCGGCGGTCCAGCCGAACGGTGGCATCGCGGTGGTCCCGACCGGGTTGAGTCCCGTCGCTCGGAACAGCGGCGCGTAGGGGCCGTCCCGCAGGGCCGGGGTGGCGGGCACCGCGAGCGAGCCCATCCGCATGGGTGAACCGGCCACCCGGACGGCGTCCTTGAACGCGCTCGGGACGCCGGCCAACGGGGCGGACAGCTCCGAGGAATCGTGCCGGGCGGCCCGCGCGCGGGCGCGGTCGAAATCGGTGTGGACGAGAGCGCCGAGCGCGGGGTCCACAGTTGCGCAGCGATCGATCGCCGCCTCGAGGAGTTCGGTGGGCGAGACCTCGCGCCTGCGCACCCGTTCGGCCAGGGCCGCGGCATCGTCGTAGCCGAGCGCGTCGTCGCGGAAGGCGTGCAGTCGCCGTGGGCCGGCGGACGGGTCCGCTGCCGGATCGGCCGTGTCTGTGGCGTCGCTCACGCCCCCACAGTAGGGCGGTGCGGGCTGGAATATCGGGTCCACCTCTTGACAGATCCCGCGCGGCCGTGGATCTTAGGAGGAGCTAACTAAGGCAAGGGTCACCTAATGCGGTACTCGCATCAGGATCCGAATTTGGAGGTCTCATCGATGGCAGCGCACCCGATCGTGTCGAATCCGGTCACCACGGGCGCGCGTCGTCTACTCGACGGATCGGGCGTCGCCACCGTCGCCGTTCGCGGCACCAAGGATCGCTCGGACGTCATGGTCTCGGCGGGGCATCGCTGGATCGGGGAGGGGACGATCGTCGTCACCGGGACCCCGGCGCCCTGGTCCGGCCTGATGGTCGCGCCCGGCGACTCGGTCGAGGTCGTGGTGATGATCGACGAGTTCGCCCCGATCGTCGAGGCCAAGGTGCACGTGGCGAGCCTCTACGGCTTCGGGGTTGCGCGCGCCGCCCGCCAGGGCGAGGGGTGGATCGTCGAGATCGAGATCGAGCTCGGGGAGGTCAACGTGCGCCGGCTGGGGCATGAGGGCACGGTCGACGCGGCCCATCTGGACACGGTCCCGTCGGACCCCCTGGCATGCGAGACGCCCGGTCTCGCGGACGAGATCCGGGCGCGCTTCGGCTCCGACCTGGCGATGCTGGCCGGGTCCGGGGACCCGGCGCAGCCGCCGTATGTGTTGGGCGTCGATGCCGACGGTCTGCATCTGCTGACCGCCCTCGGCACCGATGCCGATGTCATCCACCTGCCGTTCGTGACCCGGGCGGAATGCGTCAACGACGTCGTCCGCGAGATGGGTCAGTACGTGGCCCGCGCCAGCTGAGAGGCGATTCGCCGGCGCGGCATCACGCTGATCAGGCCGGGGTGTAGGTGAGGCAGTCGGCGGTGTCGGCGCCGGCGCCGATCTTGACCGACTCCGCGGAGCAGAGCAGGTCCTTGTTGTAGGTGCACTCGACGCGCTGGCAGGCGCCCACGTGAGCACTCGCGGTGGGCAGGCCGCCGCGGACGTCCAGCGAGATGAAGGTGCCGCACTCGGCGTGGTCGGGGGCGCCCGCCACGGTGATCGCGCCCGCGTTGCAGCTCTGGTCGCTGTTGAACGAGCACGCGGTGACGGTGCAGGTGCTGATTCCGGTGAGAGTGGCCATGACGATCGCTCCTCGTGTGGCTGTGGCTGGGCGGTATGCCTCAGAGTCAACACCGAACGGCGCGGGCTTGCAAGCAAGTTGAGGCTGTGCTAAGTCAGGCAAGCCTAAACTCTCTACCTGCACGTATGCGCCCGATGGCATGGTTTCCGGCTCGCCGCAGTCGCGTCGTGGGGTGTCGTCGTCGGGGCCGGTTGCCCCTCGTCGTCCGGCCGGAACTCGCCGCCGCGCTGCCGGTGGGCTCGCAACGGATGCGGCCGCTCCCGCGCATGGCGTCTCGCCCCTCTTCATGGCGTCTCGCCCGCGCCCCTGCCGCGCCACGCTTGGCATTCGCTCCCGTGCCTGGCGTCTCGCTCCTCTCCATGGCGTCTCGCTCGCGCTCCCGCCGCGCCGCTCCTGGCATCCGCTCCTGTGCCTGGCGTCTCGCCCCTCTCCATGGCGTCTCGCTCTTGGCGTCCGCTCCCGCGCATGGCGTCTCGCTCCTGCGGATGCACGACTGGGGCATAGCCGCCCCTCGGCATGGCGTCTGGCCTGCGCATCGGTGCGCGCGAGACGCCATGGCCGCGCGCGGCTGTATCCGGGCTGGCGGCGCCGCTGCGTCTGTACCGGCGGCGCGCGGCTGAGTCTGCGTTGGCGGCGCGCGACCGGGTCTGCATCGGCGGCGCGCAGCTGTCCCGGCGGCCGGCCGGGTGTTCCGGAACGGCTGCCGCCGGCTCTGGACTTTTGTGAGCCGCGGCACTATCGTCGTTTTCAGTTAATCCGACTTAACTGAAAGGGAGCGGCGCTGATGACTTCCGCGACCACCAATCGCCAGGCCCACGAGGAACTGCTCGCCGACCTCCGCGAGCGCCTCGAGCGGGCCGCGCAGGGCGGCGGGGAGAAGGCCCGCGCGCGCCACCTCGAGCGGGGCAAACTCCTCGCCCGGCAGCGCGTGGACGTCCTGCTCGACCCGGGCAGCCCGTTCCTCGAGCTCTCGCCGCTGGCCGCCGAGGAGATGTACGGCGGCAAGGCGCCCGCCGCGGGTGTCGTCGCCGGGATCGGGCGGGTCTCGGGCCGTGAGTGCCTGATCATCGCCAACGACGCGACGGTCTCCGGCGGCACCTACTACCCGATGACCGTCAAGAAGCACCTGCGCGGCCAAGAGGTGGCGCTGGCCAACAACCTGCCGTGCATCTACCTCGTGGACTCGGGCGGGGCCATGCTGCTGCAGCAGGACGAGGTCTTCCCGGACCGCGACCACTTCGGCCGGATCTTCTACAACCAGGCCACGATGTCCGCCAAGGGCATCCCGCAGATCGCCGCGGTCATGGGCTCGTGCACCGCGGGTGGCGCCTACGTGCCGGCGATGAGCGACGAGGCCGTCATCGTCCGCAACCAGGGCACCATCTTCCTCGCCGGACCGCCGCTGGTGAAGGCCGCGACGGGGGAGGAGGTCACGGCCGAGGAGCTCGGCGGCGGCGACCTGCACGCCAAGACCTCGGGCGTGGTGGACCACCTGGCCGACGACGACTACGACGCACTGATGAAGGTCCGCGAGATCGTCGCCACGTGCCCGCCGGCCCCCGAGCCGGACTGGGAGGTGCTCGAGCCCCGCGAGCCCGCGCGCCCCCAGAGCGACCTCTACGACCTCGTCCCTGTCGACTCCCGTAAGCCGTACGACGTGCGCGACATCATCGGCACGATCGTCGACGGCGGCGAGTACACGGAGTTCAAGGAGAACTACGGCACGTCGATGGTCACCGCGTTCGCCCACATCCACGGGCACCCGGTGGGGATCATCGGCAACAACGGCGTCATCTTCTCCGAGTCCGCGCTCAAGGGCGCGCACTTCATCGAACTGTGCGACCGCCGCAAGATCCCGCTGGTCTTCCTGCAGAACATCACGGGCTTCATGGTGGGCCGCCAGTACGAGGCCGGGGGCATCGCCAAGAACGGCGCCAAGATGGTCACCGCGGTCGCGTGTGCCCGGGTGCCCAAGTTCACCGTCGTCGTCGGCGGGTCGTTCGGCGCCGGCAACTACTCGATGTGCGGCCGTGCCTACTCGCCGCGCTTCCTGTGGATGTGGCCCAACGCGCGCATCGCCGTGATGGGCGGCCCGCAGGCGGCGGACACCCTCGCCTCGGTGCGTGCCGCGCAGGTGACCAAGGCGGGAGGGGAGTGGACGGACGAGCAGCAGGCCGAGTTCACCGCCCCGATCCGCGAGCAGTTCGACGAGCAGTCGACGGCGTACTACTCGACGGCCCGCCTGTGGGACGACGGGATCATCGACCCCGCCGACACCCGTACCGTCCTCGGCCTGGCCCTCGCGGCCGCGGCCAACGCCCCCCTCGAGCCGGTCAACAACGGCGTCTTCAGGATGTGAGCAGCGCCATGTCAGAGAAACTGTCACAGAAACTCCACACCGTCCTGGTGGCCAACCGGGGTGAGATCGCGTGCCGCGTGATCCGCTCGCTGAGGGCAGCCGGGATCCGTTCGGTCGCCGTCTACTCCGATGCCGACGCCGACGCGCTACACGTGCGCATGGCCGACGCCGCGGTCCGCCTGGGACCGGCGCAGGCCACGCAGTCCTACCTCGACATCGACAAGGTCATCGACGCCTGCCGCCGCACCGGCGCGCAGGCTGTGCACCCGGGCTACGGCTTCCTGTCGGAGAACGCACGGTTCGCCCGCGCGCTCGACGAGGCTGGCCTGATCTTCATCGGGCCGCCGGCGTCGGCGATCGAGACCATGGGTGACAAGATCACCGCCAAGGCGGCGGTGTCCGAGCGCGACGTGCCCACCGTGCCGGGGATCTCCAGGCCGGGACTGACCGACGACGAGCTCATCGCGGGCGCGGAGGAGGTCGGCTACCCGGTCCTCGTGAAGCCCTCTGCGGGTGGAGGCGGCAAGGGGATGCGCCGCGTCTCCGATCCCGCCGAGCTGCCGGCCGCGCTCGAGTCCGCCCGGCGGGAGTCCGCGGGCGCATTCGGCGACGACACGCTGTTCCTCGAGCGGTTCGTCGACACCCCGCGCCACATCGAGGTGCAGGTCCTGGCGGACACCCACGGCAACGTCATCCATCTGGGTGAGCGTGAGTGCTCGCTGCAGCGGCGCCACCAGAAGGTCATCGAGGAGGCGCCCAGCGCGTTGCTCGACGAGGCGACCCGCGAGCGGATCGGTCAGGCGGCGTGTGACGCGGCGCGGTCGGTGGGTTACGTGGGCGCGGGCACTGTCGAGTTCATCGTCTCGGCCCACGCCCCGGACGAGTTCTTCTTCATGGAGATGAACACCCGCCTCCAGGTCGAGCACCCGGTCACCGAGATGGTCACCGGCGTGGACCTCGTCGGTTGGCAGGTGCGCATCGCCGCGGGCGAGGAGCTGACGCTGCGCCAGTCCGACATCACCCTTACGGGACACGCGATCGAGGCGCGCGTGTACGCCGAGGACCCGGCGAGGGGCTTCCTGCCCACCGGCGGCACGGTGCTCGGCCTCGAGGAGCCGTCCGGGGACGGGATCCGCGTGGACTCCGGGCTGCGGGTCGGCACGGTCGTCGGCAGTGACTACGACCCCATGCTCGGGAAGGTCATCGCCCACGGCGCCGACCGGGTCGAGGCGCTGGCCCGGCTCGACGCCGCGCTGGCCGGGACCCACGTGCTGGGCCTGCGGACGAACATCGACTTCTGCCGCTTCCTCCTGTCCCGCCCCGAGGTGATCGCGGGGGACCTCGACACGGGTCTGCTCGATCGGTCGGTCGACGGCTACGTCGCGACCCCGGCGCCCGAGGGAGCGCTGGTCGCCGTGGCGATGCACCGGACCGAGGAGCGGTGGGCCCGGGTGCCCGCGCGGCGCCGCGGTCCGTGGGACGTGCCCAACGGCTGGCGGATCGGCGGCCGGGCGGAGGTGTGGACGCGGCTCGATTCCGGGGCCGGCTCCGAGGCCGTCACCGTGGGACTGAAGGGCACGCCCGACGACGCCGAGGTGACCATCACCGACGCGACCATCGGTTCCACCGAGGAGCCGAGGGTCGCGGCCCGCCATCACGCACGGGTCGCGCGCGACGGCGCCGCCCTGCGGCTGACGGTCGACGGCACGCAGCAGCGATGGACCGTCGTGCGCTCGCGTGACCCGAAGGCGTCGGACACGTTCTGGGTGGCCGGCGACGGCGGCACCTGGGATCTGCGGCTGCTTCCGCTGATCGACTCCCGGATCCACGACGGCGGCGCGGCGGACGGCCAGATCCTCAGCCCCATGCCCGGCTCGGTCATCGCCTGCTTCGCCTCCGACGGCGACGAGGTCACGGCCGGGCAGAACATCCTGGCCGTCGAGGCCATGAAGATGGAGCACTCGCTCACCGCGCCGATCGACGGGGTGGTCCGGGTGCATGTCACCACCGGCGAGCAGGTGCCCGCCGACCACCTGCTCGCGACCGTCGAGCCCCACCCCTCCACTGATGAATCCGAAGGAGCAGGCGATGCCTGAGTTGGAAGAGCACTACGCGGACCTCAAGTCGACGGTCGCCGACTTCGCCGACAAGGTGGTCGCCCCGGCCTCCGCCGAGCACGACCGCAATCACACCTTCCCGTACGAGGTCGTGGCCCAGATGGGCGAGATGGGCCTGTTCGGCCTGCCCTTCCCCGAGGAGTTCGGCGGGATGGGCGGCGACTACTTCGCGTTGGCGCTGGCCCTGGAGGAACTGGGCCGCGTGGACCAGTCCACGGCCATGACCCTCGAGGCCGGCGTGGGACTGGGCGCCATGCCCATCTACCACTTCGGCACCGACGAGCAGCGCGAGAAGTGGCTGCCCGACCTGGCCGCCGGCCGGAAGCTGGCCGGGTTCGGCCTCACCGAGCCCGGCGCGGGATCGGACGCCGGCGCCACCAAGACCACCGCCAAGCGGGACGGCGACGAGTGGGTGATCAACGGCAACAAGCAGTTCATCACCAACTCGGGGACCGACATCACGTCCCTGGTCACCGTCACGGCAGTGACCGGCACGCGGGACAACGGCAAGAAGGCCATTTCGACGATCATCGTCCCGGCCGGCACCCCCGGCTTCACCGCCGAGCCGGCCTACGACAAGGTCGGCTGGAACTCCTCGGACACCCACCCGCTGACGTTCGCCGACGCCCGCGTGCCGGTGGAGAACCTGCTCGGTGAGGAGGGCCGCGGGTACGCGAACTTCCTGTCCATCCTCGACGAGGGCCGCATCGCGATCGCGGCCGTGGCCACGGGCGCTGCGCAGGGCTGCGTCGACGAGTCGGTGAAGTACGCGCGTGAGCGCGAGTCGATGGGCCGCAAGATCGGCGAGTTCCAGGCCATCGCGTTCAAGATCGCCCGCATGGAGGCCCGCGCCCACACGGCCCGCTGCGCCTACCACGACGCCGCGCGCCTCATGCTGGCCGGCAAGCCCTTCAAGAAGGAGGCCGCCATCGCCAAGATGGTCGCCTCGGAGGCGGCCATGGACAACGCCCGCGACGCCACGCAGATCCACGGCGGTTACGGCTTCATGAACGAGTACCCGGTGGCGCGGCACTACCGCGACTCGAAGATCCTCGAGATCGGCGAGGGCACTACCGAGGTGCAGCTCATGCTCATCGCCCGGGGGCTCGGGCTATGAGTGAGGCGCGTAAGGAGATCGTCCAGCGCGGCCTGTGGTTCGAGGAGTACGAGGTGGGCACCGCCTACCTGCACCGCCCGGGCCGCACGATGACCGAGGCGGACAACGTCCTGTTCACCACGCTGACCATGAACACGCAGGCGCTTCACCTGGACGCGGCGTGGGCTGCCGAACAGCCCGGCTTCGGCGGCCAGCGGCTCATGAACTCCATGCACACGCTGTCCACGCTGGTCGGCCTGTCGGTCGCGCAGCTCACCCAGGGGACGATCGTGGCCAACCTCGGTTTCTCCGAGGTGAGCTTCCCCAAGCCGGTGCTGCACGGCGACACGCTCTACGCGGAGACCGTCTGCACGGACAAGCGCGAGTCGAAGTCGCGGCCGGGCGAGGGCATCGTCACGCTCGAGCACATCGGCCGCAACCAGCACGGCGACATCGTGGCGCGCGCGGTCCGCAAGACCCTCGTGCGTAAGCGGCCGGCGGGGGAGGAGACGGCATGACCCCCGCCCCGACCTGGATCCCGCCCGGGCCCGCGCTGCTGTTCTGCCCGGCCGACCGGCCGGAGCGCTATGGCAAGGCCGCCGACCGGGCGGACGTGGTGATCCTCGACCTCGAGGACGCCGTCGCGCCGGCCGACCGCCCGGCGGCCCGGGACGCGCTGCGGGCCTCGGCGCTGGATCCCGAGCGCACGATCGTGCGCGTCAACCCGGTGGGCACCGAGGACCACGCGGCCGACCTCGAGGCCGTCGCCGGGACCGCGTACCGCTGCGTCATGCTCGCCAAGAGCGAGTCGGCCGCGCAGGTGACCGACGTTCACACCGCGACCGGGGCGGCGGTCCTCGCGCTCGTGGAGACGCCGCTCGGCGTGGTCCGCGCCGAGGAGATCGCCTCCGCGCCCGGGTGCACCGGGATGATGTGGGGCGCCGAGGACCTGCTCGCCGCGATGGGCGGCTCGACCAGCCGCTTCTCGACCGCCGAGGCGGGCGGCCCCCGCGTGGCGGGCGAGTACCGCGACGTGCCGCGTCACGCCCGCGCGCGGGTCGCGCTCGCCGCGGCCGCGTTCGGTCGGTGGGCGGTGGACTCCGTCCACCTCGACATCGCCGACGAGGCCGGTCAGCGCGCCGAGGCCCTCGACGCCGTCGCGCTGGGGTTCGCGGGTACCGCCTGCATCCATCCGTCCCAGGTGGCGGTGGTGCGACAGGCCTACGCGCCCGACGACGACGAGGTGGCCTGGGCCCGGAAGGTACTCGCCGCCGCGGAGCACAACCAGGGCGTGTTCCAGCTGGACGGTCGCATGGTCGACGGTCCCGTCTTCCGCCAGGCCGAGGCGACGATGCGTCGCGCGGCCGCCGCCACCGAAGTGACAACCCCCCGGGCCTGATCCGGCCCCGCCCCCGAGGAGCACCGAGATGACCACCTCAAGTCTCGATTCCACCCCACTCGACCCCGCGCTGTCCCACACGCGCGGGGAGACCGACGTCCCTCTCCTCACCCAGACGATCCCCGAGAACCTCGCGGCGACCGTCGAGGAGTTCGGCGACCGCGACGCGCTCGTCGACGTGCAGGCCGGTCGGCGCTGGACCTACAGCGAGTTCCTCGCCGACGTGCGCCGGCTCGCCTCGGGCCTGCACCGTCTCGGGATCCGCGCGGGGGACCGGGTGGGGATCTGGTCACCCAACCGGTGGGAGTGGGTGATGGTCCAGTACGCCACCGCCGAGATCGGCGCCGTGCTGGTCAACATCAACCCGTCCTACCGCGTCCACGAGCTCGAGTTCGTCCTCAAACAGGCCGGGATCAAGGCCGTGATCGCGGCGCCGCAGTTCAAGGACTCGGACTACACCGGGATGCTCGCGCAGGTGCAGCCGAACTGCCCGGACCTCGAGCTGGTGGTGCTCTTCGGCGACGAGGAGTGGGAGTCGATGGTCTCCGGTCCCACCGACGCCGACGTCCTCGCGGAGATCCGGGCGGGGCTCACGAACCACGACCCGATCAACATCCAGTACACGTCCGGCACGACGGGGTTCCCCAAGGGGGCGACGCTCTCCCACTCGAACATCCTCAACAACGGGTACTTCGTCGGTGAGCTCATCAACTACTCGGAGGTCGACCGGGTGTGCATCCCGGTGCCCTTCTACCACTGCTTCGGCATGGTGATGGGCAATCTCGCGTGCACCACCCACGGATCGTGCATGGTCATCCCGGCCCCCGCGTTCGACCCGGTCGCCTCGCTTAAGGCGGTGGAGCAGGAGAAGTGCACGAGCCTGTACGGCGTGCCGACGATGTTCATCGCCGAGCTCGCGCTCGAGGACTTCGACTCCTACGACCTGTCGACGCTGCGCACCGGCATCATGGCCGGCTCGCCGTGCCCGGAGGCCACCATGCGCCAGGTGATCGACCGGATGAACATGGAGGAGGTGTCGATCTGCTACGGCATGACCGAGACCTCGCCGGTGTCCACGCAGACCCGCGCCGACGACTCGCTCGACCGCCGGGTGTCCACCGTGGGCCGGGTCGGCCCGCACCTGGAGATCAAGATCATCGACCCCTCGACCGGGGAGACGCTGCCGCGCGGGGAGGCCGGCGAGTTCTGCACCCGGGGCTACAGCGTCATGCTCGGGTACTGGGAACAGCCCGACAAGACGGCCGAGGCCATCGACGAGGCGGGGTGGATGCACACCGGCGACATCGGGGAGATGGACGCCGACGGGTACGTGAAGATCACCGGCCGCATCAAGGACATGGTGATCCGGGGCGGCGAGAACATCTACCCGCGCGAGGTGGAGGAGTTCCTCTACACCCACCCGGACATCCTCGACGCCCAGGTGATCGGTGTGCCCGACCCCAAGTACGGCGAGGAACTCATGGCGTGGGTCCGGCTCAAGCCGGGCCGCGACGACCTCACCGCCGAGGAGGTCCGCGAGTTCGCCACCGGCAAGCTCGCGCGGCACAAGATCCCCAAGTACGTCCGCGTCGTGGACGAGTTCCCCATGACCGTCACCGGCAAGGTCCGCAAGGTCGACATGCGCAAGACCGCCGTCGAGATCCTCGGTATGGCCTGACGGCCCCGCCCGACTCACCCAAGGAGTGCGTGAATGTCCAGCAAACTCATGACCGCGGCGGAGGCCGTCGCGGACATCCCCGACGGGGCGTCGATCGCCGCCGGCGGGTTCGGCCTGTGCGGGATCCCGCAGATTGTCATCGAGGCGCTTGCCGCGCGTGACGTGGGGGACTTCGAGGTGTTCTCCAACAACGCCGGCGTCGACGGCAAGGGTCTGGGGATCCTGTTGGAGACCGGCAAACTGCGGCGGATCGTCTCCTCCTACGTGGGGGAGAACAAGGAGTTCGCCCGGCAGTACCTGTCCGGTGAGCTCGAGGTGGAGCTCACCCCGCAGGGCACCTTGGCCGAGCGGATGCGGGCCGGTGGCTCGGGGATCGGGGCGTTCTACACCCGCACGGGCGTGGGCACGTTCGTCGCCGACGGCGGCATGCCGTGGAAGTACGACTCCGACGGCGGC
Organism: Dietzia maris; assembly: GCF_036287335.1. Lineage (NCBI taxonomy): Bacteria > Bacillati > Actinomycetota > Actinomycetes > Mycobacteriales > Dietziaceae > Dietzia > Dietzia maris. The sequence continues at coordinate 2,440,902 of NZ_CP143053.1, read as the reverse complement.
GTGGCCGTGGCGTCCCCGCCCAAGGAGACCCGCGAGATCCGCGGCGAGACGTACGTGCTCGAGCAGGCGATCGAGGCGGACTACTCGCTGGTGCGGGCCGCGGTGGCCGATCGCAGCGGCAACCTGCGGTTCCACCTCACCGCCCGCAACTTCTCGCCGCTGGCCGCGATGGCAGGGCGTGTGTGCATCGTCGAGGCGGAGGAGGTCGTCGAGGTCGGCGAACTCGCGCCCGACGACATCCACCTGCCCGGCATCTTCGTCCACCGACTGGTCGAGCTGACCCCGGAGCAGGTCGCGCAGACCAAGTGGATCGAGAAGATGACCACCAACCCGCCCTCGGAAGGACAGCGCTGATGAGCACCGCCGCCACGCCGGAGTCCACCCCCGCCCGGCTGGGCCGGGACCGCAAGGCCATGGCCGCCCGCGCGGCCCTGGAGCTGGAGGACGGCCAGTACGTCAACCTCGGGATCGGCCTACCGACCCTGGTGCCGAACTACGTGCCCGAGGGGGTGACGGTGACCCTGCAGTCCGAGAACGGGCTGCTGGGCATCGGGCCGTACCCGCACCCCGACCATGTCGACCCGGATCTCATCAACGCCGGCAAGGAGACCGTCACGACCCTGCCCGGGTCGGCGATCTTCGACTCCGCGATGAGCTTCGGCATGATCCGCTCCGGCAAGATCGACGTCGCGATCCTCGGGGCGATGGAGGTCAACCCGGCCGGGGACATCGCCAACTGGATGGTGCCCGGGGCGATGGTCAAGGGCATGGGTGGCGCGATGGACCTCGTGGTGGGCGCGCGCCGCATCGTCGTGGTCATGGACCAGGTCGCCAAGAACGGCTCGTCGAAGATCGTCTCCGAGATCACCCTCCCGCTCACCGGCCTGGGCTGCGTGGACCGGATCATCACTGAACTCGGTGTCTTCGACCGCGACGCCGACGGGCTCACGCTCATCGAACTGGTCGACGGCGTGACCCTCGAGCAGATCACCGCCGCCACCGACGCCCCGTTCCGGGTGGCCGACCACCTGACGTGACGACGCCACCGCACGGGGAACCGCACACCGGGCCCCCGCCCGGACGTGCCCCACGCGGCCACAGCGCGCCCGGACTGTGGACCACACCGGTCCGCGGCCGGGTGGCGCTGTCGGCGTTGGCGTGGGTGCTCGGGTACGTGGTCGCCCTCGTCGTCGTCGTCATCCTGGGACTCCTGGCCGTGCGCGCGACGGGCGCCGGCCGACCCGAGCCCGCGAGCCTCGCCCTCGTCGTCCTGGCCGGCACCGCGGTGGCCGCGCTCGTCGCGGTGCGGGTCCATCTCCTCCGACGCCGGGGACTCGACTGGGCGGACGTGGGGCTGCGGCGGCCGGACCGCTCGCCGTTGCATCTGGCGTGGCAGATCCCGGCGGTGATGGCCGCCGGCGTCGCCGTGTCGATGCTCGTGCTCGTCCCGCTGGGCGCCGGGCCGGGCGAGGCGGACGACACCGGCGGAGACGCGATCGCTGACTTCATCGCCGGCGGGCCAGTCCTCGCGGTGCTCGGACTGCTCACCGTGGCTGTGCTGGTCCCCGTCGCGGAGGAGGTCGTGTTCCGCGGTGTCGTGCTGCCCGCCGTGCGCGCGAGGCTGCGGGCCGGCGCCGGCATCACGCTCGCGGGGGCGGTCTTCGCGGTCGTACACATGGTGCCGCCCGCGCTGCCGTACCTGCTCGTCGTGGGGATCTCCCTGTGCGCGATGGCGGAGTGGTACCGCTCGATCGTGCCCGGGATGGTGCTGCACGGCGTGAACAACGCGACCGTGTTCGCCGGGGTGCTGGCCGCGGCCGGCGCCGCCTGATCGCGGGTGGGCGCCGTCAGGCCAGGAGCGCGGAGACGAGCAGCAGGACGGGCAGGGCGCCGAGGGTCGTCAGCACCGCGGAGTCGCGGGCCAGCAGCGTCCCGTGGCCGTAGCGGGTGGCCACCACCAGCACGTTCTGCGCGGTGGGGAGCGCGGCCGCGACGACGACGGTGAGGAGTTCGTGGTCCCGCATGCCCAGCATCCAGGCACCGATCGCGTACGCCAGCACCGGGTGGGCGATGAGCTTGAGCGCGCTCGCGAGGAAGATCTCCCGGCGCGGGGAGGCGCCGGCCTCGAGGACCTTGACGCCGTAGAGCGACATCCCGAACACCAGCAGGGCGCCGGGCACGGAGATCTGGCCGACGAGGTGCACCGGCTCCAGAAGGGAATCGGACGGCGTCCAGGGCAGCGCGGCCACGACGACGCCGGCGAGCGCGGAGAGGACGATGGGCGACCTTACCGACTGGAGAAGCGCGCCGAGTGCACCGCCCCCGCTTTCCGCGCCCTCCGCGCGGGCGGCCCGCTCCAGCACCGCGATGGCGATCGGCTGCAGCACCACCACCTGGAAGAGCAGCAGCGGCATGACGAAACCCAGGTCGCCGAGGACGTACAGGGCGATCGGGATGCCGAGGTTGGCCGAGTTGACGTAGCCGGCGGACAGCGCGCCCACCACCAGGTCGGCGGACGGGCGTCTCAGCCAGAGCCGGGCGATCGCCATATAGAGCACGGCGATGATGATCGCCGACACCGCGGACACCACGAACACGCCGGTGAACACCTGGTCGAGGGTGGTGCGGGCGAGGGAGTCGAACAACAGCGCCGGCGTCGCCACGAAGAAGACGAGCCGGTTGAGCACCAGGCGAGCGTCCGTGCCGAGGACGAGGGTCCGGGCGAGCAGCCAGCCCAGCGCGACGAGCGCGACGATGACGGCGAAGCCGTTGAGGACGCCGGCCACTGGTGGACTCCTAGATCAGGGGAGGGGCGGTAACGCCGATCGGGGTCGTGCGCTCCTTCTCGAAGAGGAGACACGACCCCGATCGGGTTGCTGTTGTCCGGTCGGCGGCTAGACGCCGCGGGCGGGACGGGCGGTTCGGTTCGACCGCGCCGAGCGGTGACTCAGCGGCTGGTGAACGGCAGCAGGGCCATCTCGCGGGCGTTCTTGACCGCGACGGCGACCTGACGCTGCTGCTGCGGCGTGAGGCCGGTGACGCGGCGCGAACGGATCTTGCCGCGGTCGGAGATGAACGTGCGGAGGGTGTTGACGTCCTTGTAGTCGACCGTCTCGATACCCGCGACCTTCAGCGGGTTCTTCTTGGGTCGACGGCCCTCCTGGGCACGGATCTTCTTGGACGGGGTGCTACGTGCTTTAGCCATGGTTACCTACTCACCAGCTCGACTTCGTGACACCGGGGAGCTCGCCCCGGTGGGCCATCTCGCGCATGCGGACGCGGGAGAGGCCGAACTTGCGGATGTAGCCGCGCGGGCGGCCGTCGGCGACGTCGCGGTTGCGCACCCGCACGGGCGAGGCGTCACGCGGCATCTTGTTGAGAGCGGTCTGGGCCTCGAGACGGGCCTCGTCCGTGGTCTCCGGGTTCTTGATGATTGCCTTGAGCTCGGCGCGGCGCTCGGCGAACCGGGCGACCTTGGCCTTGCGCTGCTCGTTGCGCGCGATCTTGGACTTCTTGGCCACGGGTCAGCGCTCCTCTCGGAATTCGACGTGCTTACGGACGACCGGGTCGAACTTCTTGAGGACGATGCGGTCCGGGTTGTTACGACGGTTCTTGCGGGTCACGTAGGTGTACCCGGTGCCGGCCGTGGACTTCAGCTTGATGATGGGGCGGATGTCGTTACGGGCCATCTCAGATCTTCTCCCCACGGGCACGGATGCGGGCCACGACGGCCTCGATGCCATCGCGGTCGATGGTCTTGATGCCCTTGGTGGAGACGGTCAGCGTGACGCGACGACCCTCCGAGGGCAGGAAGTAGCTACGACGCTGGATGTTCGGGTTCCAGCGACGGTTGGTCCTGCGGTGTGAGTGCGAGACGGACTTGCCGAAACCCGGCTTCCGTCCCGTTACCTGGCAATGCGCCGACATGGCGTGGTTCTCCTTCCGCCCCGTCCATCGGTGGCGCGCGGCGGGGTTCGCGTCCCGACACGGCCTGAGCCGTGCGGGGGGCGTACCGCCACGTCGCGAACACCGTGAGGGGCGATAGCAAACGTGCAGACAACAGCGATGGTCTAGTTTACGGCCCGACCGCGCGAAACGGTAATCGGCACGTCAGCGCCGCATTCGGTGCCCGGAGGCGCCATCGCGTGACGCTCGAATTGGGTGCCCGGCCATCCTACGGGTACGATCTTTCGATGCGTGTGCTGACACCGGAATCCCCGGTTCGGCCACTGGCACTTGCGCGCCCCTGCCGGGGCGAGCGCCAGACCCACAGACTTCTACCGAGCTAGAGGGATCCAGTATGAAGAACGACATCCACCCCGACTACCACCCGGTGGTCTTCCAGGACTCGGGCACGGGCACCAAGTTCCTCACCCGTTCCACCGCGACGAGCTCCCGCACGGTCGAGTGGGAGGACGGTCAGACCTACCCGCTCATCGTCGTGGACGTGACCAGCGAGTCGCACCCCTTCTGGACCGGTGCGCAGCGCGTCATGGACACCGCCGGCCGCGTCGAGAAGTTCCAGCGCCGCTACGGCAACCGCGCCCGTCGCGCCAAGTGAGACGCGGGGCGTCCGCGCCCCGGTACACCTCCTAGACCCCGAGGACGATAACCATGGCAGTTCCCAAGCGCCGCCTCTCGCGCGCCAACACCCACTCCCGCCGCTCCCAGTGGAAGGCCGACAACGTCGCCCTCCAGGAGACCAAGATCGACGGCCGCCCCGTGGCGCTGCCGCGTCGGCTGGTCAAGGCCGCCAAGCTCGGCCTGATCGACCTCGACCGCTGAGTCGCCCCTGAGCGCTGACAGTCGAGTACTGCGGCGCTGACAAGCGCCGCACGCACACGCCGGTCACGAGCCCGGCAGGTCCCCACGGGCCTGCCGGGCTCGTCGGCGTATAACCACCTGCCTGAGGCTTCCTCAGCCGGGTTTCAGCCGGGTGGGCGAGACTTTCCTCTATGAAGATCCTCGTGGTGGACGACGACCAGGCCGTACGCGAATCGCTCCGGCGTTCCCTCACGTTCAACGGTTACGACGTGGAGTTGGCGGGTGACGGGGTCGAGGCGATCGAGAGGGTCGACGCCGACCGGCCGGATGCCGTGATCCTCGACGTCATGATGCCGCGTCGCGACGGCCTCGAGGTCTGCCGGATCCTGCGCAGCCGCGGCGACGATCTCCCCGTGCTCATGCTCACCGCGCGGGACGCGGTATCCGAGCGTGTCGCCGGCCTGGACGCCGGTGCCGACGACTACCTGCCCAAGCCCTTCGCGCTCGAGGAGCTCCTGGCCCGCCTGCGCGCCCTGCTGCGTCGTCGCGGTCCCGACGCCGAGGAGGTGGACGAGGTCCTGGAGTTCGAGGACCTGCGCATGGATCTGGCGACCCGTGAGGTCAGCCGGGGCGAGCGTCGTATCCAGCTCACCCGCACCGAGTTCTCCCTGCTCGAGTTACTCATGCACCACCCGCGTCGGGTGTTGACCCGCAGCCACATCCTCGAGGAGGTGTGGGGCTACGACTTCCCGACGTCGGGTAACGCGCTCGAGGTCTACATCGGCTACCTGCGCCGCAAGACGGAAGGCGAGGGTGAGAGCCGGTTGATCCACACCGTCCGCGGTGTGGGGTACGTGCTGCGCGAGACGCCGTAGTGCCGGCCCGCGCGATGCGGACGGGAACCGCTCCGATCTCGCTGCACCAGCGGGTCACCCTGCTGGCCGCGAGCTCGGTGGGGGTCGCGGTGGCCCTGATGGCCGTCGCGGCGTACTTCGTCGTGTCGGGGTCGATGTACAGCGACGTCAACAGTCGGCTGAAGCAGCAGGCCGATCAGTTGGTGAACAGTCAGCTGGCGTCCGAGTTCGCGCTGCAGTCCCGCAGCACCCTGATCGCGCTCCGGGCGTTCAATCCGAACCTGGACGCGCAGATCGTGGCGCCGTCGGGCGTACGTACCGCGACCGGCGAACCGTTCCAGATCGGCGGTCCGGAGATCTCCGTCGTGCGCGGGGAGTCCGACTCGAGTCTTCGGACCTCGAGCGGCAAGCAGATCTACGCGGTCGCCGTCCGGGACGGGTCCACGCTCATCCTCGCGCAGGATCTCGGCCCCACGAGGGCGGCCCTCAACCGTCTGGCGATCGTGCTCACGCTGGTCGGTGCGGCCGGTATCGCGCTCGCCGCGGTGGCGGGAACGGCGGTGGGGCGGACCGGGCTCGCGCCGGTCGCCCGCCTGACCAGGGCGGTGGAGCGCATCGCCCGGACGGACGACCTGCGGCCCATCCCCGTGGCCGGTGACGACGAGATCGCGCGCCTGACGAGCAGCTTCAACCAGATGCTCGTCGCCCTGGGGGAGAGCCGCGAGCGCCAGGCGCGCCTCGTGGCGGACGCCGGGCACGAACTCAAGACCCCCCTCACGAGCCTCCGGACGAACGTCGAGTTGCTCATCGCCGCCAGTCGCCCGGGCGCACCGTCGATCCCGGATGCGGACAGGCGATCCCTCGAGGAGGACGTCGTAGGGCAGATCTCCGAGCTCAGCCAGCTGGTCGGGGATCTCGTCGAACTCGCCCGCGAGGACTCCGGCGAGGTCGAGTTGGAGCCGGTCGCGGTGTCCGAGGCCGTCGAGCGCGCGCTCGAGCGGGTGCGCCGCCGCCGCCATGATGTGGAGTTCGACGTCGAGTTGAGGCCGTGGTACTCGTACGGCGATTCGGCGGGGATCGAGCGGGCGGTGCTCAACGTGTGCGACAACGCAGCCAAGTGGAGTCCCGCCGGCGGCACGGTGACGGTGCGGATGCGGCCAGTGTCCGACGCGGTGATGGAGCTGACGGTGTCGGATGAAGGGCCCGGTATCCCCGAGGAGGACAGGGAGCTCGTGTTCGAGAGGTTCCACCGATCCAGCGAGGCACGCGGCATGCCGGGGTCCGGTCTGGGTCTGGCGATCGTCCGCCAGGTGACGACCCGACACGGCGGGACCGTGGAGATCGGTGACGCCGAGGGTGGTGGCGCGCAGGTGCGCCTCACCATCCCCGGCAGTGAGCAGTTCCCCAACTGACGGGCGCCGGTGCCGTCGCTGCCGCCCACAGTGGGCCGTCCGGCCCGGGTGGGTTTCAGCGGACGCACAGCGCGGTTCAGCGGACGCACAGCGCGGTCAGGGACGATGGGGGCCATGGAGAACGAGAACGGTCGGGGCCCGGGCGACCGGGGCCCCGGAGACGAATGGGCGGCCGGATCGGCCGCAGGCCTCGGCAGATCCCCTCAGTGGCCAGCGGGACAGAACCCGTACACGGGCCGCGGCCCGTATCCCGGCCGGTACCCGTACGGAGAGCAGCGTCCAACCGGACCCGGCGGACCGGCCGGGCCCGGCGGTCAGGCTGGCCCGGCCGGAGCGGCTGGTCCTCCTCAGGGGTGGGGCGACGACGCCCGCGCCACCGCCGCGTTCCCTCCGCAGCAGCCGCAGCCGGGTCAGGCGGGCCCCGCGGGACCGGGAGCGCCGACGGGCGCAGCCTTCCCTGGCGGACCGGAGCACGTGGGCGGCGAGCTCGGGTCGGCGTCGCGCAAGGCCGGTAAGGGGCTCGTCGTGGCCGGCATCGTGGCCGCGATGCTCGTCTCGGGCGGACTCGGCGGCTGGATCGGCGCGACGGTGGCCGGTGGATCGGGAGAGGGGCTGTCCTCGCCGATCAGCGCCACCCAGCCGGTGAGCCAGGCGCCGGACGGCACGGTCGAGGCGGTCGCCGACAAGGTACTGCCGAGCGTCGTCTCGATCGACGTGCGCTCTCAGACCGGGCGGGGCGAGGGGTCCGGGGTCGTGCTCACCGCGGACGGGCTCATCATCACCAACAACCACGTGATCGCGATGGCCACCGCCGGCGGCTCCATCCAGGTGCGCTTCGATGACGGCTCGAAGGCACCCGCGAGCATCGTGGGCACCGACCCCGCGACGGACATCGCGGTCATCAAGGCCGAGGCGCCCCGCCCGCTGACGCCGGTCGCGCTCGGTACGTCCGCCAACCTGAACGAGGGGCAGGCCGTGGCCGCCATCGGCTCGCCGCTCGGGCTGTCCGGGACTGTCACGACCGGCATCGTCTCGGCACTGGAGCGCCCGGTGCGGGCCGGTGGCGCGCAGTCCGATCAGAGCACGGTGATCGACGCGATCCAGACCGACGCCGCGGTGAACCCCGGCAACTCCGGTGGCGCCCTGGTGAACATGAACGGCGAGCTGATCGGCATCAACTCGGCCATCGCGTCGCTGGGCTCGGGCAACTCGGGCTCGATCGGGCTGGGTTTCGCGATCCCGGTGGACCAGGCCCGCCGGATCGCCGATCAGATCATCAAGCAGGGCTTCGCCACCCGGGCGGTGCTCGGGGTGACGGTGAGTGACTCCCCGGCCGGAGACGGCGCGCTGGTGCGGTCGGTCGAGCCCGGCGGCCCGGCGGACCGCGCGGGCATCGAGGAGGGCGCCATCGTCACGCGCGTGGGCGAGCGGCTCATCGAGAACGGTGACGCGCTCGTCGCGGCGATCCGGTCCCGCGCTCCGGGGGAGACGGTGTCCGTCACCTATGCTTCTCGTGAGGGCGAACCGCCGAACACCGTCGACGTTGCACTGGGAGAGGCCAGATGAGCACCAGATTCGATCCGAGGGCCCTGCCCGGAGGCCGCAAGCTCCCCACGAACGTGGACTTCGACCCGACGGCCGTAGAGCCGCCGGAGCCGGCGATCGCCGGCCGTGCGATGGTCGTGGTGGTCACGGACCGGATGCCGGAGCGGGAGGACTTCATCGGTCCACTGGTCACCGAGCTGCTCGAGGAGGAGGGCTTCCTCGTGGGCGGGGTCGTCGGCGTGGCGGCCGACGAGTCGGAGGTCCGCAAGGCGCTCGAGACCGCGGTCGTCGGCGGGTTCGACTTCGTCGTCACCATCGGCGGGACCGGCGTCGGCCCCCGCGACATCACGCCGGAAGTCACCGAGGAGATCCTCGACCAGCGACTGCCCGGCATCGCCGAGGCCATCCGCTCGTCCGGCCTCACCGCGGGCGCCGTCGACTCGATCGTCTCCCGCGGGCACGTGGGCGTCTCCGGCAGCACGGTGGTCGCGAACCTCGCGCCGAGCCGGGCCGCCATTCGCGACGGGATGGCCACGCTGTGCCCGCTCGTGTCGTACGTGGTCGCGCAGCTGTCGGGCTTCGACGGTCTGTGACCGGCTCGCGGGACTCCGACGGCGATCGGCGGGCCGGCACCCGGGGGAGCACTCCCGATAGTGCCGACCGCCGCGCCGCGGACCGCAGGCGCATCGACGAGGTGTTCGGCGAGACGCTGCCGGAGACCACCTCAGACGAGGCGCGCGGGAGAGACACCCGACTCCGGGACGACTGGTGGCGCGAGCAACGCCCGCCTCACCACGACTGAACCGGTCCCTCCACGACCGACCTCGTCCGCCGCTCCGGCAGCGCCCGCCACATCGTCTACAGGGCACGCGGCCGCTGCCGGATGTGCCCCTTAACGCTCCGCCGCTCCACCGCCGGGGCGGTGCCGTCAGGACTCGTTGGCCGGGTTCTCGGGGTCGGAAGGGTGCGCGAGCGGCCGCCCGGCGAGCAGGTCACGGATCTCCACGAGGAGTTCGTTGTCCGTGGCGGGGGCCTCGATGCCCTTCCGGCGAGCGGCGGCCTCCTTCATCTTGTTCATGGGTCCCACGAGCACGAAGTAGATGATGGCGGCGATGAGCAGGAAGTTGATGACCGCCGAGATGAGCGCCCCGAAGTCCATCAGTGTCTCGGGGTTGTTCTCCAGGAGCTGGACGGCGAAGCCGATCTCCTTGTCGCCGCCGAGCAGCGCGATGAGCGGGTTGATGATCGCGCTGGTGAACGCGTCGACGATGGACGCGAAGGCGGTGCCGATCACGACGGCCACGGCCAGGTCGATCACGTTGCCCTGCATGATGAAATCGCGGAAACCCTTGAGCATCGCTCGCCCCTGTCAGATGTAGTCACCGTGCTGCCGAATCGGCACGGAGAATATCAGCAGGACGCGCCACCGTGGAATACCTCGCGCGGCCGCTCAGCCGTGCACGACGACGGCGAGCGGGTTCGTGGCGGCCGTCGCGGCGAGGTGGGCGGCGAGGTCCTCGGGGACTTCGACGAGAACGGAGCGGGCGCCCGACCGTCCGGCCGGGGTGTCGCGTACCCGGGCCGCGCGCGCGACGACGAGATCGGGCGCGGCGGCGTGAGCACCGGGGTCGTGGGCGTCGGCGTCGATCGTCGAGACGAGGTCGACGAGGTCGCCGGGCTGCAGCAGGTCGGCCACGGCGGGATCGGCGAGGGCGACGGGGACGACCCGCACGGGTAGCGCCGGGCCGCCGTCTGCGGCGGTGACCGAGGCCGCGGCGTCGGGCTGGGGACCGGTGGTCTCCGCGGGTTCGGACCGGCCGACGAACGGTGCTGCCACCACGAGCGCGGCCGCGAACGCCATCCGGGCCGTGCGTCGCCGCCGCCACCGCCCGGGCGTGGTCACCGAGGCGATGGTGCGGCGCATGGGATCCCCCGTCGGTCGGCGCGCCCGCGGCGCGATCAGCGATGCCGCCGTCGCCCGGCGGTGTCGGTCAGACCGTAGCCGCGCGCGACAGGCGACGGCCGCGCCGCGAGCGCCTACGCGAGAGACCTGTGGAGGCGGACGGGGGTGTGGAGAAACGCCGCGTCACGGTCGTGGGGTCGGGAAGCAGCGGGGGCCCGAGCGCGGGGCCGGGGGGAATAGCGGGCTCAGACCGTGAACCGTCGCGAACACAGCCGCTACCCGCCATGGCGTCTCGCCCACCCCGAAGAGCGGGCGAGACGCCATCCCCGGGAGCGGCTGCGTTGCGGGGTGTGCAGGCGCGGGAGCGAGACGCCATCCCAGGAGCGGCTGCGTTGCGGGGTGCGCAGGCGCGGGAGCGAGGCGCCATGCCCGGGAGCGGCTGCGCTCCGGGTGCGCAGGTGCAGGGGCGAGGCGCCATGCCCGGGGGCGGCTGCGTTGCGGGTGCGCAGGTGTAGGGGCGAGACGCCTTCCCCGGGAGCGGCTGCGTTGCGGGTGTGCCGGCGCGGGAGCGAGGCGCCAGGCCGGTTACGACGACGAGGACGACGACGAGCTGGCCGAGCCCGAGGAGGAGCCGGCACCGGCTGTGGCGCTCGAGCCGGAACCGGACCCCGATCCCGAGGACCCGGTGGGCGAGGACCCGCCGCTCGACGAGCCGTTCGACGAGCCGCCGTTCGAGGAGCCAGACCCGGACGAGGCCGAGCCGGACGAGCCGCCCTCGCCGGCGCCGCGGCTGTCCGTGCGGTAGAAGCCGGAGCCCTTGAAGACGACACCGACCGTGTTGAAGAGCTTGCGCAGGCCGCCGTTGCACTGCGGGCAGACCGTCAGCGAGTCCTCGTCGAAGGACTGCTGGATGTCGAAGGCGACGTCGCAGTCGCGGCACCGGTAGGAGTAGGTGGGCATCTGGCCTCCCGAGACGTATCGGATTGTGATTGGCACTCTACTCCGGCGAGTGCCAAGTTCCGAAGTCGAGAACCCCGTCCGGCGTGATCACGCCGTGTACGGGGCGGTCGTGGGCCTCGGCGGGGATGTGCTCGAGGACGTTCTCCGTGTCGGCCAGCGCGAGGAGTCGGGTGCGGGGACCGGCCAGTGCGAGCGAGCGGTCGTAGTAGCCGCCGCCCCGCCCGAGCCGCGTGCCGGAGCGGTCGACGGCCACGGCCGGCACCAGCACGAGATCGGCGTCGGCGATGCGCTCGGGTCCCTCCGGCGGTGCCGACGGCACGAGGATGCCGAACCGGCCCCGAACCAGATCCGCCGGCCCGGCGTACGCCGCCCACTCCACCGGGCCGCGCGCCGGGGAGACGGGCAACAGTACCCGCGCACCGCGGCGCGCCAGCTCCTCCGGCAGACCCCGTCCGCCGGCCTCGTCGTCGTCGGGCACGTACGCACAGACGACCATCCCCGCGGTGACGATCCGCGCCAGGTGGTCGAGGATCGCCCGGTCACGTCGGACACGCACCGGCGCGGGCACGGCGGCGCGGCGCGCGAGGACCTCCCGGCGCAACCGTGCCTTCACGGTGGCGTCGGTGGTGGGCCCCGCGCCGACGTCGGGGTCGTCCTGCGACATGAGCCACAGTCTGCCGCGCGTGGCGTCACACGTGGGTGCCGGGTACGCGGTCTAAGGTGGTCGCCATGACGTCCGACACCTCACCCGCGCCGCAGTTCCGGACCGCCGTCGTCCCGGCGGCCGGTCTCGGGACCCGGTTCCTGCCCGCCACCAAGACGGTGCCCAAGGAGCTCCTGCCCGTCGTGGACACGCCGGGGATCGAGCTCATCGCCGAGGAGGCCACCGAGGCGGGGGCCGGGCGGCTCGCGATCGTCACCTCCGAGCGCAAGGTCGGCGTGATGGCACACTTCGCCGAGGACACCGTCCTCGAGGACACGCTCGAGGACCGCGGCAAGGACGTCCTCCTGCATAAGGTCCAGCGCGCGCCCGGGCTCATCGAGGTCGTCGACGTCCGTCAGGACGAGCCCCTGGGGCTGGGACACGCGATCGCGCAGGTCGAGTCGGTGCTCGGCGACGAGGAGCAGGCCGTGGCGGTGCTGCTGCCGGACGACCTGGTCCTGCCGTTCGGGATCCTCGGTCAGATGAACGCCGTCCGCGCCGAGCGCGGCGGCAGCGTGCTGTGCGCGTTCGAGGTGGACCCGGACAACGTCTCCTCCTACGGCGTGTTCGAGGTGGAGGACACCGACGACCCGTCGGTGAAGAAGGTGCTCGGCATGGTCGAGAAGCCGGCCGCCGAGGACGCGCCCTCCAACCTCGCCGCGGCCGGGCGGTACGTGCTCGACCGCGCGATCTTCGACGCGCTGCGCCGGACCGAGCCGGGCGCCGGCGGGGAGATCCAGATCACCGACGCGATCGACCTGCTCATCGACGAGGGCCACCCCGTGCACGTGGTGGTCCACGACGGCACCCGCCACGACCTGGGCAACCCCGGCGGCTACATCAAGGCGTGCGTGGACTTCGCGCTGGACAACCCGGCGTACGCGGACGACCTCCGCGAGTGGCTCTCGGGCCGACTGGGGTCGTAACCCCTTTTCCACTGGTGAGGCGGGTCCGCTCGCGCGGGTGACGGGTACGGGAAAGGAGCACCTGGTGCGCTCCGTCGAGGAACAGCTGGCTCTGGTGACGGCGGCCGCGGTCGCCCCGCGCCCCGTGCGCGTGGCGATCTCCGAGGCGCAGGGTCTGCTGTGCGCGGAGGAGGTCGTGGCCGAGCGCCCGCTCCCGTCGTTCGACCAGGCCGCGATCGACGGCTACGCGGTGCGTAGCGTCGACGTCCGGCCCGACGGCCCCGGCGACCGCGGCGGTGACGCTCCGGACGGCCCCGTCGCCCTGCCCGTGGTGGGCCAGATCTCCGCCGGCTCCCGCCAGCCCATCCGGCTGCAACCCGGTCAGACCGTGCGCGTCGACACCGGCGCGCCGCTCCCGACCCTCGCCGACGCCGTCCTGCCGGTGGGCTGGGCCACCCCCGACGGCCGACAGATCGTCCCGACCCGCACCGTCCGCACCGGTGACTACGTCCGCCGCATCGGCGACGACGTCCAGCCCGGCGACGTGGCCGTCCGCGCCGGCAGCATCATCGGTCCCGCCCAGGTCGGCCTTCTCGCCTCCGTCGGCCGCGCCAAGGTGCTCGTGCACCCCAAGCCGCGGATGTCGGTCATCTCCGTGGGCGACGAACTCGTGGACGTCGACGGTCGACCCGGCACCGGGCAGGTCTACGACGTCAACTCCTACGCCCTCACCGCCGCCGGCCGTGACGCCGGTGCCGACGTCCACCGGGTGGGCATCGCCAGCACCGAGCCGTCACGACTGCGTGAGGTGCTCGAGGGTCAGCTCGTCCGCAGCGAACTCGTCGTGGTCTCCGGCGCCGCCGGCGGAGAGGCCACCACCCGGATCCGCCAGGTCATGGCCGAGCTCGGGCAGATCGAGGTCAACCGCGTCGCCATGCACCCCGGGTCGGTGCAGGGCTTCGGCCGGCTCGGTCGCGACGAGGTCCCCACCTTCCTGCTGCCGTCCAACCCGGTGAGCGCGCTGGTGGTCTTCGAGATCATGGTGCGGCCCCTCATCCGCATCGCGCTGGGCAAGCGTCAGCCCATGCGCCGCACCGTCCGCGCCCGCACGGTGGCGCCGATCTCGTCGGTCGAGGGGCGTCGCGGCTACCTGCGCGGGCAGCTCATGCGCGACACGGACACGGGCGAGTACCTGGTCCGCGCCCTCGGCGGTGCCCAGGGGTCCTCGACGCACCTGCTCGCGTCGCTCGCGGAGGCCAACTGCCTCGTCGTGATCGATCCCGGCGTCACCGCCGTGAGGGCGGGTGACGAGGTCGACGTGATGTTCCTCGCCCAGCGGGGGTGAACCGGGGCGTGAGCGGCGTGTGGGACGCGTTGACCGCCGACACGGCCGCCCACCCCGGGTGGCCCCTCGAGGCGGGGCCGCTGCGCGTGCCCGCGGGCGTCGTCACCCTGAGGCCGGTACGCCGACGGGACGCGCGCGCCTGGTCGGCGCTGCGGCTGTTCGAGCGGGACTACCTCGAGCCGTGGGAGCCGACCGTCGAGGGCCGGTGGCACGAGAACAACTCCGCGCGCGCCTGGCCTCCCATCCACGCCCAGCTCCGGCGCTACGCCCGCGCCGGGGCGACCCTGCCCGCCGCCATCGAGCTCGACGGCCGCTTCTGCGGGCAGCTCACCGTGGGCGGCATAGTGCGCGGCGCCCTGCACTCCGGGTGGATCGGCTACTGGGTCGGCCGCCCGTTCGTCGGCGGCGGGGTGGCCACCGCGGCGCTGGCACTGGGCGTGGACCACGCCCTGGGGCCGGGTGCTTTGCACCGCGTGGACGCGACCGTCCGGCCGGAGAACACGGCCAGTCGCGTGGTGCTCGAGAGGTGCGGATTCCGCGAGGAGGGGCTGCTGCGGCGCTACCTCCACGTGGACGGCGCGTGGCGCGATCATCTCCTGGTCGCCCGCACCCGCGAGGAGCACGGCCGGGGCGCGGTGGCGGCGCTCGTCGAGGCCGGCCGGGCCCGGCGCGCCTGAGGATGTCCTGAGCATCGTGACCTGCGGCGCGCCGCCGCTTCACGGGGCTCGCGCGCCGTTACGGTTGGATCCTCACCACGACGTCCCGAGTCGGGGTAGACGCTCGAGGAGGCCTGATCGATGTCGAGCTCGCTGCTGATCATCCTGCTGGTGGTGGTCTGGCTGTTCGTCCTCGCGCCGCTGCTCATCCGGTCGCGCAATCCCATCCGCCGCACCGGTGACGCGCTGGCGCAGACGCGCACGCTGTACTCCGGCGGCTCCGGCCGCCTGGTGCCCAGTCGTGGGCGGGCCGCGGCCGACCCCGTGCAGGCCGAATCCGAGGAGTCGGTCTTCGGGCTGCCGACCGGGGCGGGCGCGACGGACGCCGAGCTGCTCGACACCGAGACGTGGGAGCACCTGCTAGAGCAGACCCTGCGCCGCGAGGCCGCGGGCCGCCGTGGCGAGGCCGTGCGCCGCGCCATGGAGGAGCGGCGCGCCGCCGCGACCGGGGGCGAGCGTGTCCACGGCGACGAGCAGGCCTCGGAGGAGATCACCTCGGAGATCCCGGCGGTCGTGGTGGCGGACGAACGCGACGCGGTGCGCGCGGTGGCCGCCGTGTCGGAGCGGAGCGCGTCGGCCGTGGCCACCGATGTCGGTGACGTGCGCGTGGACGACGCCGGTGTGGACGCGGACGAGGACGCGCGTCGGCCCGTGGTCGTCGACGGCGAGCTGGTCGAACGCTCCGCGGGGGAGCGGTCGGCCGGGTCCACGGGTCATGCCGAGGACGCGGCGGGCATCGACGAGGAGGCCGTGCTCACCCACCGCGGTCGTCGGCGTCCGGCCGAGCCCGAGGTGGAGCTCACCGACGCCGATCTGGACTTCGCCGAGCGGCGTCGTGGGCGCGGGGCCTACGACCCGATGGCGGACCGTCAGGCCGCCGAGCAGCGCGCGCACGCCCGGCAGCGCACGGCCCTCATCCTGGTAGGCCTCTCGGTGGTCGCCGTGGTCCTGGCCCTGCTCACCGTCCCGGCGGTGTGGTGGTTCGCCGGCGGCTCCGTCCTGCTGCTCGCGGCCTACCTCACGTACCTGCGTCGTCAGGTGAAGCTGGAGGAGAGCCTGCGCCGCCGCCGCATCGAGCGCCTGCGTCGCGCCCGGCTGGGCGTGGAGTCCCGCGAGGACGACGAGCTGTCGATCGTGCCGCCGCGGCTGCGCCGGCCCGGCGCGGTGGTGTTGGAGATCGACGACGAGGACCCCGCCTTCGACGTGCTCGACACCTACCGCGAGGACCTGGACACCGACCCCGGTCACCACGCTCAGCGGCGTCATCACCGCGAGCCGCTGCGGCGCGCGGTGGGCTGATCGGACCCCCGATTTGGTCGGCTGCCCGACCATGCTGGTAAGGTGTTCCACGCTGCTCGAGAGGGCGGCACAGCCTCTTGGAAGAGTTCGGAAGAGGGGCATCGCGGCCCGCGAGGGCGGCGAGGGGCTATAGCGCAGTTGGTAGCGCGTCTCGTTCGCATCGAGAAGGTCAGGGGTTCGATTCCCCTTAGCTCCACAAAGTTGAGAGTATCGATGCCTGCCCCGCCTGAGTGCGGGGCATGTTCGTTTGTGGGGAATCTGGCTCGGGGACGTCGGTGTTGGCATGGGCGAGGACGCTGGCGGCGGGCTCGGCAGGGACGACGCTGATTCTCGTGCTGGTCGACGATGATGCGGTCAAACAGGGCTCGATTGAGGATGCAGCCTTCAGCGGGTTCGCATTAGTTGTCGAGACCGCCGAGGTCGGTGAGCAGGTCGCGAATCTCGTCGCGACCGTCTCGGCACTGTATATGTGGCCGTCGTGGTATCGAGACATCTGGTGATCTAGGTGTGGCCGGTGTGAATGCGTTCCTGCTCACTTCTGAGGAGGTCCAGCGGGATCGCGTCGGCGTAGTGGGCCAAACGAGCTTCAGTCGTTCTGCGTCGAGCATGTCCTTCTGGGGTCCGAGGAGCTACCGTTGGTCGACGCTTGCGGCTTCGAGCTGGTCGAACACTCGGTGCAGCACGTCCTGTAGCCGTTCGGTCGCTCGACCTGATCCTGCGCCGCGACGGTGTTGGCGGGGCGCAAGGCGACGTGTCCGAAACGGGTCATGGTGGCACCGAGGCGTTCCTCGATGATGTCGGACATGGTGCCTGCCTGAAGAGGTTATACACCGGTCGTCTGATCGACAGCGTGTCCTGCGTGCCGCCGTGATGAGTCAGCTGGGCGGTAGCGAGTTGGTCGAGTGGCTGCCGCAACGACCGCACCCCGGCCAACAGTTCGCCCAGGATCGAGTCCGTGTAGGCCGGTGCTCCATCGCACGGCTGGCGTCTGCGAGGCCGCGCAGCGCTTCGTGTGCCTCAATGGGACCGCGGCGAGGATCGGTATGGGTCGGCATGGGGCCTCCTCAAACGGGCGAATCTTGGAGGCGCCCTGTCGCGTCCCTGCAGCGGTGTCAGTGCTTAGCCGTACCGTTGTGGCTATGGCCTATGTTGCGAATGTACTGCGCGTGATGATCGCGTCTCCGTCAGATACCGCTGAAGCTCGGGACGCGGTCGAAGCTGCGGTCTACGGGTGGAACGACGCGAATGCCCGCAACAAGCAGGTCATCCTGCAGCCCTGGCGGTGGGAGACGTCATCGGTGCCTCAGCTGGGTGACCACCCACAGTCGCTCATCAACGCTCAGGGCGTGGACGACTCCGATGTCGTCTTCGCGCTCTTTGGCAGTCGGCTTGGCTCTCCCACGCCGGGCGCGGTCTCTGGAACGGTCGAGGAGATCGAGCGCGCCGTAGAGCTGGGCAAGCCCGTTCACCTGTACTTCTCGACAGCGCCGCTGCCCACCGACGTTGACACGAAGCAGTTGGAGGGGCTGCGGGCGTTCAAGCGACAAATCCAGGACCGAGGTCTGCTCGGCGAGTTCAGCAACGTGTCCCAACTCGAACATGAGGTCTGGAAGGCCATCGAGTTCGACATCGCGAACCTCGACTTGGGCGTACCGGTGCTGAACCGGCCCGCCGGCGGGGTCCAGTTCCAGGTACAGCCGCAGCAAGAGCGCGAGATCCGGGACTATGACAAGAAGGGCAAGCCTCGCTACAAGACCCGCCACTGGATCGACGTGACGAACACCGGTGATCAGGACGCAACAGATGTCACCTTCGACGCCGTCGGCGAGAACCCCGGCATTTTCGTCCTCAGCTATGCCACGCCCACGACCATCCACGCCGGTCAGACCCGCCGCGTCAATGTCGAACACATGATGGGTGGCGATGATCCTGATATTCTGCGCATCCGCTGGACCGAGAACGGAGAGGCCAGAGAACGCGAGTTCCATGTTGGCTGACTAGTCTCGGAGGCGCCCGAATGACTTTCAGTTCTCCGACAGGCCACCGTTCAATCTCGAACGCGAGGTGGCAGCACGCCAGCGACCTCACGTTCGCAGACGACGTGGCACGAGAAGCTGCAGGCGCCCCAGATGCCGTCGAGGAATGTATGCAGCGCGGCGTCCCTCGCGAGTTGCCCTCTTCGCCAGCCGCAAGCGCTGCCTAGGAATTGCCCTGGAGCGCGTCCTGGATCCGCTCGTCGATGAGATCCAGACGCTTCATGCCCCAGCGTCCGTACGTCGAGGTTTCCGAAGACGTCGTCCCAGGCCGCGTCTGATGGCATAGATCGAACCTACTTAGAGTGAGGGGCTGAGGCGTCATGAACGAACGACATCAGCGGTCACTTCCTGGCGCGGTAGCGGCAGCGCAGCGCGCTCCAGGCGCCCAGACGACGCGACACGAAGGATCCCCCGGACTAGGGGCGATACGGTACGCGCAAAGTGATGTCAGAGGTGGCTGGCAGAATCACGCGCATGGCTGACCAGGACTGGCCGGACCTCGAGTCCGTGCGTGAAGAAGCAGGGCTGCACCTCCACTGGCAGGGGCGACGCTCCTACAAGTCGCAGGTGCCTGCCCCGCGCGTGCTCGAGCGGCACGATGAACTGTCGTTCCAGCCCGATGACGGTAGCAACCTCGTGATCGAGGGCGACAACCTACAGGTGATGGTGTCGCTACGATCGCAGTACTCGGAGTCCTTCGACGTCATCTATATCGATCCGCCATATAACCGTGGGGGCAACGACTTCCGCTACAGCGATGCACGTTTCCAAGACCCAGATGCTGACGGAAGCGACGCCGTCTACGTGTCCAACGTTGATGGAGGTCGGCACACCAAGTGGCTCAATTACATGGCACCGCGTCTGGTCGCTATGAAGTCGCTGATGGCCGAAAACGGCGTGATTTTTATCTCAATCAACGACATCGAGCTCGGTCGTCTCCTGATGCTCATGGATGAGATATTTGACGAGAAGAACCGTATCGGTGTCATCACCTGGCGAGGTTCGGCCGACAACAACCCATCTCGTATCCAGATCGAACACGAGTACATCGTTTGCTACGCGAAGAACATCACTCATGTCCCGAAAGTGTGGACTTCCCCCGCTGACGAGATGCGCGATGTTCTCCTCGAGCGCTATGAGGAGTTAGTCGCTTCCGAGCTTGAAGGTACTGCTCTTGCCAAGGAATGGGCGTCGATGGTTCGCGCCAACGGTCGAGATTCTCTGGGCAGGCTCGCTCGTTACACGCATCTCGATGAGCATGGCCCCTATCAGGTTGCGTACCGAGTCCATAACCCGAAGAAGGGTGGCTACCAGTACGGTGTCACAAAAAAGGGCGTAGTGGATAAGCCGACAGCTCGGGGCTCGTACCGGATGCCGGCGAACGGGTATCGCTTCCCGCCGCAGACGATGCAGCGGTACATTGACGAAGGTTTGGTCGTCTTCCCGAAGCGACTCGATCAAATCGTCCAAATGAAGGACTATCTCAAGGACTTCCGCGGTACGTTGCGGAGCGTAATCGATCTGGATGCGCGGGCAGGAAGCTACCGGCTTAAGCAACTGTTTGGAGAGGACTTTGACGGCTTCCGCTACGCCAAGCCTGTCGAACTCATCGAGCTTCTCGTCGGTGCTGCCGGTTCGAAGGACGCCTTAGCCCCGCTGATTCATGGGGCGTGATGGAGTCGGGTTTCTACGGATGTTGTGTCCGGCGGGTCGTGTAGACGTGTTTGGGCGCCGGCTGGCGCTGCCGGTGGGCGGGTCTCCGGGTGGTGCTGTCGTGGGTGGGCAGGTGGGGTCAGGCCGGTTTGGGGATCGCGGCGATCGTGTGGAACACCGCTTCGATGGCGGTGGCCCAGGGCCAGGTCTCGGGGATTTTGACCCGTCTACGTCGGCTGCTGCGGGTCAGTAGGGCGGCGACGTGGAGGAAGCGGTAGCGCATCGCTTTGGGCTCGCACGCTGCGAGGATGGTGGCGGCGCCGGTGCAGGCCAGCATCCGGGTCCAGGCGACGAGGTCGGCGGCGATCATCACCGCCACCAGCCATGCCTGGTTGAGAGCGAACTCTCGCGAGGGAAGCCTGCCCAGGCCGGTGTCTTTGGCGTGGCGGATGCGGTCCTCGACCCGGGCGTGAGCCCGATGCCTGGCCTCGAGGAACTGCAGTTGACCGGTGGCGGTGTTGGTGACGAACGCCTGGTAGCGCCACCCGTCGAGTTCCTCGAACATCGACAACTGGGCGCCGGGGTGGGGCCGCTCGCGGCGTACGATGACCCGCATCCCGTCGGGCCACTTGGCGAGCATCCTGGGCGGCAGCAGTCCAGTCAGCTCGGCGATCTCCGCGCCCGGCCTCAGGTCGCCGTCTTGATTCACCGCTGGCCCCCACGCGGTGTCGGGGGCGATCGCGATGGCCCGGCGGATTCCGGCGGTGATCGAGAAGCCGACCGAGTACTCCACCCGCCGACCACGGATCCGATTCTGCTCGGAGATCCACTCCAACAGGTCATGGGAGGCGCCGGCGCCGTCGGATCGGATCAGCACATCACGCCGATGGGCGGCGGGAATCTGGGCGATGGCTTGCCCCAGGACGTCGATGTGGTCGGCCGCGGTGTTCGACCCCGCGTTGCCCGGCCGCAAGCTCGCAGCGAGGAACTCTTCTGTGTTGTCGCACCACACGCCGATCGGGTGGTAGCCGAAGGTGCGCTTGTAGGTCGGCGCGCTCTGTTCTTTCTCGCTGTGGGTGACCACGATGGTGGCGTCCACATCGAGCACGACCGTGTCCCCCAGATCCCGGCCCGCGCACTTGGAGGCCGGCACCCCGCCGGGCAGCTGGGACCACACATGCCGCCGCGTACGGGCCCGCGCGACCTGGATCTTTTTGCGTTTACCAGCGGTGACCTCGTCCAGGGCGCGCCACACCGTCGGAGAGGAGGCGACCGGACCCAGGACAGTGGATTGGTGGCGCAGGACGCGGATGTCGGCGATGGACGTGCCGCCACCTGTGAGCATCACCGCGACATCGGTCAACACCCTGCCACGGTCATGGATCGGGATGGATCGGCGCTGCGCCATGGCCCCCGACAGCTCGGCGGTCAGGCCGACGCGATCAGCCAGAAGACGCGGCGCGATGACCCCGGCATGAGCAATCACCCCGACATCCTCGACGGAGAACGACAGACCAGACGACCACGAAGTACGCTTCACCTACCGAGTGCTTTCTGCTTGAGGATCAGGAACCTTAGACAAGTCCCAGTTTCCCCTGTTCAGGAAGCACTTCGGTCTATTTTCACCCAGCGATCCGCAGATCCCCGTGAACTACCGGGGCTAGACTCCCTAGTGGTCACCTACTGTGGTGCGGTCCTGCTGAGGCTGCTGAATATACTCGTTGGCGATGCACCAGACATCACACTCTCACTGGGTTGGCCCGCTCCGGAAGGTCTGCCCGTGGATCAGGATCGGTTAGCTGGTCGCCTGGTATTTGACGCTTCACTGTCCATTCTGCATTTTCCCGTTGACGCGGTCAATCACGTCTGCCGGTTCTCTGACCCCGTGGCGTATCGACTCGCTATCAGTGACTTGCAGCGAAGGCTCGACGAGCGGAGTAAAATCGCCTCGTATTCGGACAAGGTGAGACGTCTGATAGAGAAGCGTCCCGCAGATTGTGGAAGTCAGTGGATTGCAGACGAACTCTCCATCTCTACGAGCACACTTAAGCGGCGCCTCTCTGAGGAAGGGATGACCTATCGCGGACTGCGCCAGTCGGTCATTCGTGAGTACGCGATTCTTCGTTTACTGGACGGATCTGTGTCCGCGAGCGAGATCGCCACGGACCTCGGATATAGCGACCTCGCCAGCTTTTCACACGCTTTCAAGCACTGGACCGGCCACCCGCCGACGGGGTTCCGTCGTAGGTAGCGCTGCCACTTGGTTGACTCGTACAGGGCAACTGGCAATGCACGGTGCCTTCAGCTTCGCCCTTTCTTTGGGCGTGGCGTTCAATAGCTTCAGGCTCCGCCGACACCCTCGACGTATTCGGGCCTGGTGCTCGCGGCGGTGAGTTTGGCCTAAGCCCTCGAGTTTCTCTGTGACTGCAAAAAGTGTTCAACCTCGACCACGATGAACAGGGCAGTGGCAGTAATAACAGTGCGGCCCTCTGCATCCTCCATCGTGGACTTGAGGTCCAATTTCCGGCCATCGCGAGACCGAACTGCAGCGCGCAGGATGTACGGGGTGTCGAGTAGTGCTGGCGCAAGATACTCGAGCTCGAGACGGCGCGTCACGGCGAGCTCGCCGACCGAATACAGCAAGAAGCCGAAGAGGTCGTCAATCACGGTCGCTACCGCGCCGCCGTGTGCAATGCCCGGTGCCCCGACGTGGCGCTGGTCGAACTGGTGGTGTGCGACGACGCCGTCTCCGTCACGCCGTACCGAGAGGAAGTGACCATTCGGGTTCTCTGGTCCACAGCCAAGGCAGTTGGGGTGGTGGGGAGGAAGCTCGGAGGAACCGGATTCCATGTGAGTATTCGCTCTTCTGAGGGCCAGTCATATCGGGCCTGGGAGCCAGCGGCGGCTTGACGCGTTGGACGCCGTCGGAGCCACCGTTATTCGGCTTCAGAGCCACCTTCTTAGGCTCCTCCCGCTGGGTGTAACGGGCACCTGGCGGAAGGAGCGGTTCCCAATGGTAAGGAAGATCAAGGCGAAACTCGTCTTGCAGTTACGGGCCGAAGGCCTGTCCGGGCGGGCGATCGCGGCCTCGCAGCAGATCTCGCGCAACAGCGTCGCGGCAGTACTGGAGGCCGCCGATGCCGCCGAGCTCAGCTGGGACGACGTCGCAGACCTACCGGACGGCGAGGTGTACTCGCTGTTGTTCCCCGGACGGGGTGAGCACGACAGCGTGTTCGCCGAGCCCGACTGGGCCGAGGTGCATCGGGAGATGGCCCGGGTCGGCGTGACGATGAAGCTCCTGCACGGCGAGTACACCGACCTCTGCGCCAGTTCGGGCTCCCCGGCGATGGGCTACGACCGGTTCTGCAAGCAGTACCAGCAGCACGTGCAGGTCGCCGGGTTGGCCTCTCGGGTCGGGCACAAGGCTGGGCAGACCGTCGAAGTGGACTGGTCTGGCCCGACGATGCACCTGACCGATCCCGTCACTGGCGAGGCGAGGCGGGTGTATCTGTTCGTTGGGTGCCTGCCGTTCTCCCGCTACGCCTTCGTCGAACCCACCCTGGACATGAAGCAGGACACCTGGCTGCGCGCTCACGTGGGGATGTTCGAGTTCTTCGGCGGCTCGGTCCCGCGGATCGTGCCGGACAATCTCAAGACCGGCGTGATCACCCATCCCCGTGAGGGCGAGATCGTCCTCAATGACGCCTACCGGGAGATGGCGGCGCACTACTCGGCCGCGGTCCTGCCGGGCCGGGTGCGCAAACCCAAGGACAAGCCGAGCGTGGAGAACACCGTCGCGCACGTGGCCACCTGGGTCATCGCCGCCCTCCGGACGCGGCAGTTCGCGACGCTTCCGGAGCTCAAGTCGGCGATCGCCGACCAGCTCGAGGCGTACAACGCCGAGCCGTTCCAGAAGCGAGCTGGCTCGCGGACCAGTGTGTTCACCTCCGAGGAGAAGGAGCTGCTGCGGCCGCTGCCGGCCACCGGGTACGAGATCAGCCGCTGGTTCTACGGCCGAAAGGTCGGACGCAACGGCCACGTGTCGTTCGCCCGCAACTACTACTCCGTGCCGTACCCGCACGTGGGCGCCAAGGTCGACCTGCGCATCACCGAGTCGATGCTGGAAGTGCACCGCGGACACCAGCGGCTATCGAGCCACGTGCTGCTGCCCGAGACCGTGGTCAACGAATACCGCACGAGCGATGCCGATCTGCCGGACGGGCCGAAGTACCGGCAGTGGGACCAAAGCAGAGTCCGTGAATGGGCCGAACGAGTCGGCCCCTCGGCGCTGGTCGTCACCGATCGGATCTTCGAATCGGTGCCCGTCGCCGAGCAGGGCATCAACCCCGCTCTGGCCGTCTTGCGGTTGACCCGCCGCTATTCAGCGGAGCGGGTCGAGGCCGCGTGCCGGATCGCGTTGGCCGGGCCGATCCGCTCCCCGCGGTACGCCCACCTGCGCCCGATCCTGGAAACCGGGCAGGACAAACCCACCCCACCGGCCGGGGATCCGCCCGCGGAGGCCGGCGGCTACGTGCGTGGAGCCGACTACTACGCCGCAGGAGGTGCCCGATGACCCGGCTCGACCCAGAGACCCGCCGCAAGCTGCGCGAGATGGGCGCCACCGCGCTGCTGGAGGCGTTCGAGGCCCGCGATGAAACCCTCATGCTCGGCATGGGATTCGAAGACCAGGTCAAGATCGTCGTCGACGAGGCCCACTCCACGTTCACCCACGCCAAAGTCGAGGGCCTGATCCGGCGAGCCGGCCTGCGCTATCCCAACGCCGACCTCAGGCGGCTGGACATGCTCCACGAGCGCGGCCTGGACCAGGGCGTGATCGCCCAACTGGGCACGGGCTCGTTCATCGACCGGCACCAGAACGTCGTCTTCCAGGGCTTCACCGGCTCCGGCAAGTCCTACCTCGGGTGCGCCCTGGCCAAGCAAGCCTGCACCCACCGAATCCGGGCGCACTACATTCGGATGCCGGACCTGGCCGAGACGTGGGCGCTGGCGCAAGACAAGCCGAACGGCAAGACGACGTTCCTGAAAAAGTACGCCGCCTTCACGCTGCTCGTACTCGACGAATGGCTACTCGACCCGCCCGACGAGGGCATGCGCAGCATGCTGCTCGAACTCCTCGAGCGCCGCTACGGACACGCCTCCACCGTGTTCTGCACCCAGTACGCCCAGAAAGACTGGCACCAGCGCCTCGGCTCCGGGGTTCACGCCGACGCCATCATGGACCGCATCGTCCACAACACCCTCTGGATCGAAACCGGCACCTTCAACATGCGAGAACACACCGCCGTGAACTAACCGGTAGGAGCGGCCCGAGAGAGCCGGTGGCTCCCACCCCATCGGCCACCGGCTCTCAAAGTCAATAACGGTGGCTCCCAACCTCAATATCCAGTGGCTCCCAAACCCTCAAATACTCATCCATGCGCGTGAACGAGGCCACCCAGTTGTCGATATCGGTACCTATCGGCTCGCCGGCCTTGTCGCGAAATGTGTCCATGTCCAGACCTTCCTGTCGATGAAGTTGTGCTGGGTGCGATACCTCGGCTTGTGGCGACGGAGATATCGCCGACACCCGTACGTCCGACCCGTGACCCAACCTCCACCTGGCGTCCAAGGGGCCGGGAGGCCGATGCGGGTGGCCTGAACAACTGGCTGCCGACGGCGCGATAGTCAGGTCGACAAGGCCGACTGAGCCGGGACACCTTGTACTGTACGAACATACAGTAAGCGGTACCGACGTATAGTCTAGTTTGGGGGCTCTTCCGGATCCGGAGTGCGTAGCGGGGATGCTGCGGTGATGCGGTGAGGCACAAGATGTAGGGGTCCTGGGGGTGTGAGGATTGCGGTTCCTACACCTGCACCCAGAACCACCCAGGACCCGCTTTGAACGCTACCGCCAGCCTGCTTGCCGACACCATCTGCCGCACCGTCGAGCTCGGGGTCACCATCACCGACGCCGCGGTGGCCGACGAGTTCACGCACCTGTTCTGCTCCCCGGTCACGCTGGACCCGGTGTGCGCCGACTGCGGGACGGAGGGGAGGCTGCGTGACCACGTCCAGCGGAAGGTCACGGATCTACCGATCGTCGGCCATCCCACCAGACTGCACGTACGCATACCCCGCTTCACCTGCGACAACATCGAATGCGAGACGCGGATTTTCCAGCAGCGGATGCCGGCGTTGGCTAAGCCGCGGGCCAAGACCACCCGCCGCTGCAGCCGCTGGATCCTGCAGCGCCTGGCGATCGACCGCACCAGCGTGTCCGCCGTCGCGAAGGCCCTCGGGCTGGGCTGGGACCTGGTCAACGACCTGGCGGTCACCGAGACCCGCGCCATGGTCTACGACCAGCCCGGACACTTCGACGCGTCCGCATTCTCGGGGTCGATGAGCACAAATGGAAGCACGTCCGCGGCGACGGCACGTCCTCATTCGTCACCGTTCTCGTCGACCTCACCCCGGTCGTGGACGGCACCGGCCCGTCTCGTCTGCTGGACATGATCCCCGGGCGCTCGGCGAAGGTCCTCACCGAGTGGCTCAACGCCCGCGACCAGGCTTTTCGAGACCGAGTCAAGGTGGTCACGATGGACGGATTCGCCGGCTACCACACCGCCGCCGCCAAAGCCGTCCCCGAAGCACGCACGGTGATGGACCCATTCCACGTCGTGCACCTGGCCGCCGACAAGCTCACCGTGTGCCGCCAACGCATCCAGCAGGCCACCACCGGACACCGGGGACGGACCGGCGATCCGCTGTACGGCATCCGCCGCACCCTGCGCACCCGCGCTGAGCTACTGACCGACAAGCAGAAGGTCCGCCTGTTCAAGGCGTTCACCGCCAATGACGCGCACGCGGCGGTGGAGGTCACCTACAGCGTCTACCAGCGACTCATCGCCGCCTACGAGGCCTCGGGCAAGCGGGAGGGCAAGATCGCGATGTACAAGCTCCTGCGCTCGATCCGGGCCGGGGTGCCCACCGAACTGTGGAGTGTTCCCGCTAAAGTGGCCACTGCAATTAAGCGGCGAGTTCGTATATGTCTCTGAATCCTAGTTCAAACTCGGCTGGTGTCAAATAGCCCAGTGTGGAATGTCGTCGGGCCCTATTGTAGTACTCCTCAATCCAGGTGAATGTGCTCTTTTTGAGTGCTTTTAGAGTGGGCCACGGGCGCGTGTGAATGAGTTCCTTCTTGTAGCTCGCGAAGAATGATTCTGCGACCGCGTTGTCGAAACAAATGCCAGTGCGCCCCAATGATCGTCGGATATTGTTTTTCGTGCAGTACTTATCGAAGTCGGTGGACGTGTATTGAGTTCCGCGATCGCTGTGGAATATGACTTTTCCGGGTGGTCGACGACGAGCGATGGCCATGTCCAGTGCGTCGGTGACCAGCTCGGTTCGCATGTGGTCGGCCACGGCCCATCCGACGACCA
Source organism: Dietzia maris (assembly GCF_036287335.1). Classification (NCBI taxonomy): domain Bacteria; kingdom Bacillati; phylum Actinomycetota; class Actinomycetes; order Mycobacteriales; family Dietziaceae; genus Dietzia; species Dietzia maris. The sequence continues at coordinate 2,413,368 of NZ_CP143053.1, read as the reverse complement.
TCCGGGAGTGCAGATCGATGACGGTGGCCAGGTACGCCCAGCCGTTCCAGGTCCGTACGTAAGTAATATCGCCGCACCATTTGGTGTTCGCCTCGGCCGCCGTGAAGTCGCGGCCGATGAGGTCAGGTGCCCCAACGGGGCTGTCTCCGGCGACGGTGGTGCGTTTCCACGCCTTCGGGTGGCGGCCTTCCAGACCTGCGACCTTCATGAGCCGCCACACCCGCTTGTGCGAGACCCGGTGGCCGCCGGCGGCGAGTTCCGCACGCATGCGCCGAACGCCGGGACGGCCGTTGAGGTGCTCGTAGTGGTACTCGATCAGCGCTGTTAACTCGTCGTCTCGGAGGTCTCGAGCTGAGCGCGACTTGCCGCGCCACTTGTAGTAGCCAGAAGTCGATACGCCGAGTTGAGCACACATGAACGTGACCGTATATGAATCGGATTCAGCCCAGTCCGCGATAGCCGCGAATTTCACCGCGGGTCTTTCGCGAACCAGGTCGCTACTTTTTTTGCGAACTCCACCTCCATCCGGGCGTGCTTCACTTCTTCGCGAAGGCGCTCGAGTTCCGCCCGCTCGTCCTCATTCAACGGGCGGTCAGACTCACCGTTTCCCTCGTCTCGAGTCTTCTTCACCCATTTCCCCAACGTCATCTCGTGAACGCCGATACTGCGTGCAACTTCGGCGATCGCACGGCCATCATCGATGACCAAACTTACCGCGTTGGCCTTGTACTCGGCAGTGAAGCTCCGACGAGTAGATCCCATAATCCGCTCCCTCTATCTTGGGGGAACTCACCGCTCATCTCCGGGTGTCCACCAGAGCGGGAACGGTCCACTGCCCGAGCTCGCCCAGCTGGGCCGGTCGCTATGGAAGCGGCACCGCGAGATCCTCGCCTACTTCGACGTGGGCGCCTCCAACGGCCCCGTCGAGGCCATCAACGGACGCCTCGAACACCTCCGCGGAATCGCCCTGGGCTTCCGCAACCTCAAGCACTACATCTTGCGGTCACTGATCCACTCCGGTCAGCTTCACGACCGGATCAATGCACTCTGATTCCGGAAGGGCCGGATAAGGGGCTCTTCGCATCTGAGTGTGGGGTCAGGTCCGTAGCCCGCCGGCGATGAGGAGCATCCGCAGGCGGTAGTTGTCGCGGTTGCGGTAGCCGCGGGCCAGGCGCCGGTGGAGTTCGATGAGGCCGTTGATCGCTTCGGTTCCACCATTGTTGGATCGGTCAGTGGTCCAGTAGGCGAGGAAGGAGTCCTTCCACTTGCGAAGAGTGCGGCCGAGGCGGGCGATCTCTGGGATCGGGCAGGACGGCAAGGTCGCGAGTATCTTCTCCGCAGCGCTGCGCCCGGCTGGCAGGTCTTTATGGTGGTAGGCCTGTCGGAGTTCGTGGGCGATCTGCCAGGCGAGGAACAGTTCCTCGTGCCGGGGGTCGGCGGCCAATGCGTCATTGAACCGTCGCCACTGCCGCTCGGTCAGCCGTGCCGGGTCGCAGCGGATGATGGTGCGGATCCCGTAGAGCGGGTCGCCTTTACGTCCGCGGTGGCCGCAGATTTGCTGCTGCAACCCGGCAGTGGTGCTCGCTTGCTGCGTTCGCCGACTTGCCTACAATGGGTCACCCATCCCCAGTTCCCCCGCCGCTTTGCGCATGTGAGAGATGGCATGGCCTTCGTCGCGGGGAAGCGTCGCGGCGAGTTCATTGACCCGTCGCCAGCGATCGAGCGTCGATCCGTCGCTACGGCCGGCCGCAGCCAGAGCCGACCACGTGTCCGCGCAGCGCAAGAGCGCAGTTCCGGCCTTCGCCATCTCCGCGGACTCCGTTAGCCGGGCCACGTCGCCACAGAACTGTGCCTGCAACCGGCGGAACAGGCCGCCGCCCGTGCCTGCCTTCTCTACAAAGGCGTGGAGAGAACGCAGCGCGATGTCCAGTTCCGGTTCGGGCATGAGCCCCGGCCACCGGTCGACATCCTCGGCGAAGACCGTGACTCCACTGATCCCGGCAGCGGCAACGGCATCCGGCGGTAGCACCGACGCGTCCGGAATAATCGCGGTTGTCGCCGCCTGCATGTTTTCGACCGAGGCCACGAGGGCCGAAGCCGCAGTCTGGCGGAGATCGGGCAGGATCTGGGGCCAGTTCACGAAGTACGTGGTGTGCCTCGTGGGCACGGGGAACGATCGGGACGCGCGCGCCCGCGCAAGAGCCTCGTAGGGGACTTTCTGCATCTCGGCTCGGTCGTTGTCCACCACGAAAGCCGTCTCGGTGTCGTCTTCGTAACCGATCACGACGATGTCGTGCCGACTCATCTGAAGGCGGACATTGAGGTAGGGCAGCTCAGAAATGTCGGCCCACATCAGCACGGGACGGCCTTGCTGGAGTTCGCGGCGGACCCAGCCCCAGCCGGTCTCGGGATCGTCGGTTCCCCGAACGTCGACCTCTGCACCCAGCCTGGCGAGAAGGTCGACCTCGAGGTCGCTGCTACGCCCGACGAAGTAGATGGGAGGGGCGAGACCCGGTGCCCGCAGGTAGGTGAAGCCGAGACCACCGCCCATTCCGAAGACCAGACCTTCGCTCGGCACCTCGTCCCAGCCCAGACCGGCCCACTCCAGGAGGTCTCTCAGCGCTCCGGAACCACAATGCCCTGCCTGACGGTGGGGATAGTCCAGTAGGACTCGTCGCGGCTCTGGATGACGGGTAGGGACCTCGACTGACATGACATCTCCTGAATCGGCGTCGCAGCAATCTGCGCGGTTTCCGGTTGGACGGGCATGCGGTTACGTGACTATACATTCGTTCATGCAGGCATGTACCTACCTCAGCGGTCCATCGAAAGGATCCTTCGTTCCTGCGCCGCCCGCCGAGTGATAGCTCAAGAAATGCGCTGGGCGAGGCAGCCCCGGGCGTCCGCCAGACAATCACCACCGCTCTCCTCCACGAGCCGGCGGCCGGGGGGTTCAGTCTGGGAGATGGCCGCGTGCCGGTCGTCCTGCCCCGGCACGACAACCTCCTCCACTCGACCGCTCCCGGCGCGGTGCCCGGAACGCAGGTAGCAGTCCGCCACGACCGTGATCAGCGCGGACTCGGCCCGCTTGCGGCGCTCGAGCAGCCACTCGGGGAAGTAGCTGCCCAAGCGCAGCTTCGGGACGGCGACATCAACGGTGCCGACCCGCGTATCCAGGGGCCGGTGGCGGTAGCCATTGCGGTGGTTGGTGCGCTGCTCCGAGCGGGCGTTCCACTCGGCGCCGCAGACGGCATCGGCGTCCGCGGACAGCAGGGCGTTGATCATGGTCTGCTGCAGCTCACGCATCAGATCTGGAGACGCCTCTGTGAGGGCTTGGCCAAGCAGGCCTGCCGGGTCGACAATATGGGGTGCGGTCATCGTGATGACTCCTCGAGGATTCTTTGGAAGGTTGACTCGATGGATCACACGGTGGCCGCTCTACATCCGTCAACGACACGGATGTCGGAGACGATCTCGGCCACCGAGTTACACCACTCTAACCCCGCTGATTCACGGGCCGGTGTGACTGCTGCTGTCGGGTGACGGCGGGCTTGTTTTCGCGTGTGGGCGTGCGTGTGTGCCGGCTGGCGCTGCCGGTGGGCGGGTCTCCGGGTGGTGATGTCGTGGGCGGGCAGGTGAGGTCAGGCGGGTTTTGGGATCGCGGCGATCGTGTTGAACACTGCGACGATGGCGGTGGCCCACGGCCATGTTTCGGGAATCTTCACGCGCCGCCGCCGGCCACTACGGACCAGTCGGGCTGCCACGTGAAGGAAGCGGTAGCGCAGCGCTTTGGGCTCGCACAAGGCCAGAACTGCGGCGTCGCCGGTGCAGGCCAGCATCCGAGTCCACGCCACCAGATCTGCGGCGATCATCACCGCCACCAGCCAAGCCTGGTTGAGAGCGAACTCCCGCGAGGGAAGCCTGCCCAGGCCGGTGTCTTTGGCGTGGCGGATGCGGTCCTCGACCCGGGCGTGAGCCCGATGCCTGGCTTCAAGAAACTGCAGCTGGCCGGTGGCGGTGTTGGTGACAAAAGCCTGGTAGCGCCATCCATCGATCTCCTCGAACATCGACAACTGGGCGCCGGGGTGGGGCCGCTCGCGGCGTACGATCACCCGCATCCCGTCTGGCCACTTTGCGAGCATCCCGGGAGCGAGGAACCCGGTCAGCTCCGCGATGTCGGCCCCGTCGCGGATGTCCCCGTTGGGGTTGAGCGCTGGTCCCCACGCGGCTTCGGGGCAGGTCGCGATGGCCCGGCGAATCGGGGCAGTGATAGCGAAGCCGACCGAGTACTCCACCTGTCGACCACGAACGCGGTTCTGCTCGGTGATCCACTCCAGCAAGTCGTGGGAGGCGCCGGCACCGTCGGAGCGGATCAGCAGATCACGCCGATGACTGGCGGGGATCTGCGCGATGGCCTGGCCCAGGACGTCGATGTGGTCGGCAGCGGTGTTCGACCCGGCGTTGCCCGGGCGCAAGCTCGCGGCGAGAAACTCTTCTGTGTTGTCGCACCACACGCCGATCGGGTGGTACCCGAACGTGCGCTTATATGTCGGAGTTGCATGTTCCTTCTCGCTGTGGGTGACCACGATGGTGGCATCCACATCGAGCACGACCGTCGATCCCAGATCCCGACCCGCACACGCCGATGCGGGTACTCCGCCGGGCAGTTGGGACCACACGTGCCGCCGCGTGCGGGCACGCGCGACCTGGATCTTCTTGCGCTTGCCGGCAGTGACCTCATCGAGTGTGCGCCACACCGTCGGCGCCGAGGCGACCGGGCCCAGGGCCCCGGATTGGTGGCGCAGGACGCCGATGTCGGAGATGGACTCGCCGCCATCGGCGAGCATCACCGCGGTGTCGATCAGCACACGGCCGCGGTCGTGGATCGGGATGAATTGTCGGCGAGCCATGGCCCCTGACAGCTCGGCGGTCAGACCGACCTGATCAGCCAGAAGTCGAGGCACGATGGCCCCGGCGTGGGCGATCACCCCGACACCATCAGCAGTAACGGACAGACCGGCCGACCACGAAGTACGCTTCACCTACCGAGTGCTTTCTGCTGGAGAACATGGAACCTTAGACAAGTCCCAGTTTCCCCTGCTCAGGAAGCACTTCGGTCTATTTTCGCCCAGCGATCCGCAGATCCCCATGAAACACCCAGGTTAGTGCTCGATGCGTTCGCAGGTAGCGGTACGACCGGTGATGCGGTGATGCGCTTGAACCAGCGGGACGATGGTCGACGCCGGTTCGTGCTCATTGAGGAAGGCACCGAGGAAGATCCGTATGCGCGCACCCTGGTGGCCCCGCGGCTGCGTGCGGCGATCGACGCGGACGGCTTCGACTCCGGCTTCGCCTTCTTGACCGCCGGAGCGCAACTCGACCGCGAGGCGATCCTCAGCCTTGAGAAGGACAAGATCACGGCGGTGATCTGTCAGACCGATCGTTCAGGAACTCGGGCGGGCATCAAACGTATCGACGGCAAGAAGTGGGTCATCGGATCAAACCAGCGGGGCGAGGCGCTCGCTCTCGTGTGGCGAGGGGTGACGAACAGTCAAGTGAACGCAGAAGTCATCAACGAGGCGCTCATCGAGGCTAAGGAGCTTGGTCTTAAGACCCCGATCCGTATGTACGGAACTACCTGCAACATCAGCGAAACGCGGTCGTTCGTCTTCTGTCAGATTCCGGATGAGATCTTAGCTGCGCTGCAGATCGAGGAACTGGAACCCGATGAGTCGGTCAGCGACCTTCAGGGGGTGCCGGTCTCGTGAGCAACTCGCTTCGCCTGTTCGAGTTTCAGGAAGCTGCCGCGAATCAGATTGCGGAAGCTGCTTCCGACTGGATTCAGTACTACGCGGAGGATGGCCCACTCTTCTTCGGGAAGACGCCGATCCCGTTTATCGGCCACCTGAAGGCGGTAACTGGTGCCGGCAAGACGCCGATATTGACGAAGATCGTTCGCGATCTGAGCCCTGCGATCGTACTGTGGACGTCGAAGTCCAGCGCCGTTGCCGACCAGACCTACCGAAACCTCAACGGCAAGTATTCTCACCTCCTCCCGCCGGATACGCGCGTAGTTCGCGAGCGACCGAGCAAGTCGGAGTGGGAGGAGCTGATCGAGTCGACCTCCGGCCTGACTATCTGGGTGACGACGGTTGGCTCCTGGAACGAGGCCGAGTTCGCTGATTCCGAGGGCAGCGAAACCGCTCGACTCAACATGCATCGACCCCACAAGGATTGGGGCGGTGACCGTTCACCCTGGGATCAGCTTCGTTCCGACCCGCAGCGGCCGCTCTGGGTGGTCTACGACGAGAGTCATAACCAGACCGTGACGCAGCTCGAGCAGCTTATTGGGTTGCGTCCGGTGGGCTTCCTGCTCGCCTCCGCTACGCCGCCAACTGGCGGCCAGTTCGACAGCTTCGCTGAAGTCGTCGCCAACGATTCGCGCGCCAACGAGATTGCGGTGCGTGGCCGGTACCAGGTGCAAACCCGTGATGTCGTCGAGAACCAGCTACTCAAGCACACCATCATGGTGGAGAACTACGATTCCGACCCGGATCAGTTGCTTGACGCCACCGTGGCTCTCCACAAGGAGTTGACCGAAGCCGCCCTCGCTGAGGGAGGACCGCTCAACCCCAAGGCCCTCTACATCGTTGAGCGATCAAATCCCGCAAAAGACGAGATCGTTTCCCGGCCGGTAGCGATCTGGGAGCATCTCCGCGGCCGCGGAGTACCCGCTGAAGAGATCGCCATCTATACGCAGACCCGTGTCATCCCCGATGATGCCGTTCGTGTTTCCTCGCTCGCAGAACTTCAGCCCCATCACACGCACATCATCTGCAATCGAGCGCTGCAGGAGGGGTGGGATGACCCGGAGGCCTACATCGAGTACTTCGATGACGAGTCGAACTCGTATGTGCGTATCGCTCAGGTGATTGGACGAGCGCTTCGCCAGCCTGGTGCGCGCCACTACGAGGATGACCGCCTCAACACTTCGACGCTCTTCGTGCGCGTTCCAAACCGAACGTTCGAGGGCATCGTGGAGGGGTTGAAGGCGGAGCTGGCACTATATGCGATCGATGAGACGAACCCAGCTGCCAACCCGTCGATACGTCTGAAGACCCGTAAACAGCCGCTTCCCGATGTGCCGGTAAAGCGCGATGCGGTCGGGCAGATTTCACTTCCTCAGTACCAATTGGGGGAAGCGGAGTTGGAGGACGAGAAGAAGAAGGTCGAGACGATGTCTCGCCAGCCCTTTGCAGACGAGGATCTGCTCGCACGGGGTCGCAAGAGCATCCAGAAGATCTCGCTCCGGGGCGAAGATGACGCGACCCGTTACGAACAGATCGCAGCGAGTATGCGTCGGAAGAACGGCGAGTACCTCCGCCGTCGTGTGCAGATGAGAAGTCGTCACTGTGCTCACCTCCTCGAGCCGGAGTTGTTTACTGGCCCAGCGTTCGACCAGTGGTCGTGTTCGGGGTCGGCTGCGCAGCTCCTACTGTCGGAGCGTGCCGACGCGATCGTGGAGGCGTTCGAGGCGACCGTTGAACTCGTGCAGAACAAGATCCATGGCGAGGAGACATGGGCGCCGTCAGCTCACACTCCGACGGTCGACAAGTACTATTCGTTCGAGAACGCTGTGCATGCGAAGTACGCCCAGAATCAGTTCAACAACGAAGAACTTGAGTTTGCGCGAGCGCTCGACTCTCTTTGCCGTGGCTTCTGGATGCGTAACCCGACGCGCGGAGACGGATACGGAATTCAGCTGCCGGTCAAGGTGGGTTCGTCAACGACGTTCTACCCGGACTTTCTCTGGTGGACCAACGATATCTGTATCGCGATCGATCCAACAGGAAAGCACATCCTTGAGGAGAAGGTTCGAGGCAAGCTTCTGACGATTGATGACCCGAAGATCGCGCTCCTCACCAAAGGGAAGGTCTCCAGCGACTTTAGGTCGATATCCGATACAGACGGATACACGTTGGTACGTCCACGCAGAACCCGGGCTGCCGCCCCAGAGTATGTGAACACCATCGTCGATGCATTGAACCGTCTTGCCCCTGAAAGCAGCGATATGAGCAGTGCCGCCGAAACGGCCAGCGCCTGAGGTCGCCTCGCGGGGAGGGCTAGCGGAGGCCTGTCGGAACTTGCCCCATCGCTGGCGCGGTTGGTCGCGAGCCACAGGATTATTCGGAGGCGTGCCTGTCCACACGCCGCGGAGACCGCAGAGCTGCTCGACATCACGGCCCCGGAGGACCAGGACCGCCCGCTGCCTCGCCGGCAGCCGCTGGATCGCCGCGACGGAGGCGAGCCGCACCCTCTCGTTGGCGAGGAGGCGCGCCTCGGGATCCCAGCCAGCGGTGTGGTCGAGCCGAGTGTCGGGGATCGGCTCGAGCCACGGTGTCTCGCGTGAGCCCTCCCGGCCGAGGTCAGCCGGAAGTTCTCGTCGCCCGCGCTGCTCCGCCGCCGTCAGGCAGCGGTGCGTCACGATCCGGTACAGCCAGGCCCGGAAGTACCCCTGCTCCCGGTACCCGGGCAACCCGAGCCAGGCGCGGGTCAACGCTTCTCGGAGGCAGTCCTCCGCCTCGGTGGTGGAGCCGAGGAGCCGGTACCCATGCACGAGCAATTCGTCGTAGTAGGGTCGCACGAGCGTGGCGAACGCGTCCTCGTTGCCGAGGCGCGCCCGCTCGACCAGATCAGCGGTGTCGCCGCCCATAGTCGGTGCAGTGTACCGCCGCCACGTACCGCCGGACCAGCGGCGACGTCGCTGTTGACGACACCCGGGAAGGGATCCGGATGTGGACGGCGGCACGGGACTCGGGACGCCGGCGGAGTGCGGATGCGGCTTCGGGGAGGTGCGGGGTGGCACATCGAGACCACGGGGCGGCCGGTCGTGTCCCCGGGATCCGAGTGCGGTTCTCGGCGGACCCCGCTGACGTCGTGGCGTTGGCCTCCGACCCCTCACGATGGCGCGAATGGGCCGGTCCGCTGCCGATCTGGCGCTCCCACCGGCGTCTCGGTGCCCCCACGGTTCGGGCGCTTCCCGACGGCGGCGGAGAACTCGAGTGGAGTCTGCCGGCGCAGTCCGCCGCTGTGCTGCCGCGGCCGGTCCTACGGGCGGGCCTCTCACTGCTCGCGCGGCGGCTCGTCGCCGAGGCGGACCGGCGGATCGCCGTCACCCGCCGGCCCAGCCTGTCGTCCCGGTTCCAGCGCGCCGGGCTGCAGCTGGTCGTGCGGCCCGTGCTAACCATCGCGCCCTTCGACGAGAAGTGGATCCGGGCGTTGCGGGCGGTCGCGACGACCGCCTCCCGTGCGACGGGGGCGCGCCGGCGGACGCGGCCCGCGCACGGTGCGCCGGTGCCGGGTCTGTGGATCGACGGGGCGGACGACGCGCCCGGCCTGCTCGTGCTGCACGGGGGCGGCTATGTCGCCGGCTCGCCGGACACGCACGCCACCATGGCCAAAGCGCTCGCCCGCCTCACCGGCACGACCACATATGTGCCCGACTACCGGCTGGCGCCCGAGCACCGGTACCCGGCCGCACTCGACGACGCGGAGGCCGCGTTCCGGCACCTCGCCGAGCGCGTCGGCGGCGCCGAGAGGGTCGCGATCGCCGGCGACTCGGCGGGCGGCGGCCTCGCGCTGGGACTGCTCGACCGTCTGCGCGGGTGCGGCGAGCGGCCGGCGGCCCTGGCCCTGATCAGCCCGTGGGTCGACCTCACCGAGCCCCTCGGCGGGGAGCGATCCGGTGGCGCCCTCGATCCGCTCACGCCCCCGTCCATCGCCGCCGACTGCCGCGACGCCTACGCGGGCGACACCCCAGTCGACGACCCGGGGATCTCCCCGGCCCGCCGGCCACTCGACGCGAGCGCGCCGCCGGTCGCGATCGTCTGCGGGGGAGACGACTTCGTGGTGGACGACGTCCGCGCCTTCGTCGACGCGAGCACCGCGCGGGGAGCGACCGTCGACCTGCGGGTGTGGCCCGGGATGGTCCACTGTTTTCCCGTGGTCGCCGGGACGCCCGAGGGCGCGTCGGCGCTCGCGGTGCTGGCCGGACACATCGCGGCCGCGCTGCGGAGTCCCCGCGGGGAGTAGGCCCCGGCGGCGCGGCCGAGGGCGACCGGAGCGCGAGGGGGCCGGCCCGTAGACTTCTCGCGGCGACCCGGCCGGGTCGGGGAGGGGAGCGCGCCGATGCCGGGTACCGCGGGTGGATGGCCGTACCTGGCCGCGGCGATCGTCTGCGAGGTCGCGGGATCGCTCGCGCTCAAGGGCGCGTTGGACCGGCCCGCGCTCTACGTCGTGGTGGTGATCGGCTACCTCGGCGCCTTCGTGTTCCTCGCCCGGACCCTGAAGGCGGGGCTGCCGCTGGGCGTGGCCTACGGCATCTGGGGAGCCACCGGGGTCGCGCTCACCGCCGGTCTGTCCGCGCTGATCTTCGCCGAGCCACTGACCCCGCTGACGGGGGCCGGTATCGCGGTCATCATCGCCGGCGTCCTGTGCGTCGAACTCGGATCCCAGCGCGCTCGCGCCCGGGCGGCAGGGGCCGCGTGATGGCATGGGGTTACCTCGTCGTCGCCATCTGTTGTGAGCTCGCGGCGACCCTCTCCCTCCGCAAGGCCGTCGACGACGCCCGGTGGTACGCCGCCGTCGCTCCCGGGTACCTGATCGCGTTCGTGTTCCTGTCCCTCACGCTGGCCGCCGGCATGCCGCTCGGCGTGGCCTACGGCATCTGGACCGCTGCGGGCGTCGCGCTGGCCGCGGTGCTCAGCCGCCTGCTGTTCCGCGAGCCGCTCACGCCGATGATGGGTGCCGGGATCGTCCTCATCGCCTGCGGCGTGCTGCTCGTCGAACTCGGCGCGGACGTGCAGTAGCGGTTAGGAGACCCTATGCCCCGCAGGTAGGCGGGGTGAGCGCCCGACACCCGCCGCGAAACGTGCACGCGCTGTGCATAAGCGCAGGCCAAGGCCGTGACAGCGCTACTAGAACGGGTTACAGTCTGCGCATGACTCTCGCGCCCGGAACACCCGCCCCCGACGTCTTCAGCCCCGGCAGCATCGGCAACGTGACGCTGCGGAACCGCATCGTCAAGGCCGCCACCTTCGAGGGCCGGTGTCCACGTGGGCGGATCACCGACGAGCTCATCGAGTTCCACACCGAGTACGCCCGCGGCGGGGTCGGGATGACGACCGTGGCGTACCTCGCGACGTCCCCCGAGGGCCGCACCGACAAGCACCAGTACCACTGGGGCATGGACGACGGCGGGATGCTGCGCAAGCTCACCGACTCGGTCCACAACGAGGGTGCAGCGATCTCCGCCCAGGTCGGCCACGCCGGCGCGGTGGCCAACGGTGCCTCCAACGGGATGACCCCGCTCGGTCCGTCGCGCATCCCGGCGCCCACCGGCCTGGCCATCACCAAGGCGTGCACCCCGGCTGACATCGACCGGATCGTCGAGGACCACGTCCGTGCAGCGCGCGGTGCGTACGAGGCCGGTTTCGACGCCATCGAGGTGCACTTCGGTCACAACTACCTCGTCAGCGAGTTCCTCAGCCCGCGGCTCAACCGCCGCAAGGACGAGTACGGCGGGTCGCTGGAGAACCGCGCCCGCTTCGCCCGCCGTATCGGCCGCGCCATCCGTGACGCCATGGGCGACAAGATCGCCGTCACGATGAAGCTCAACATGGACGACGGCGTGCCCGGTGGCTTCTGGATCGACGAGGCGCGGCAGGTCGCCCGGTGGCTGGAGCAGGACGGCTCGGCCGACGCGCTGGTGATGACCGTCGGCAGCTCCCTGCTCAATCCCATCTACCTGTTCAAGGGCGACGCGCCGCTGGAGGAGTTCGCCGCCACCCAGCCCCCCGTGATCAAGATGGGCATGAAGGTCGTCGGACCGAAGATGTTCAAGGAGTACCCCTACACCGACGCGTACATGTTCGACGACGCCCGCCAGATTCGCGAGGCCGTCGACCTGCCGATGATGCTGCTCGGCGGCATCGTCGACCGCCCGTCCATCGACAAGGCGATGAACGCGGGCTTCGAGTTCGTCGCCATGGGCCGCGCTCTGCTGCGCGAGCCCGACTTCCCCAACAAGCTCAGGGAGGACGAGCGTCGCCGCTCGCTGTGTGTCCACTGCAACCGGTGCATGGCCACCATCTACAGCGGGAGCCGATGCGTGCTGCGCGAGTACGTGCCGCCGATCCCGCCGCGCGGGGGCCACGACACGCTCCAGGCGACCAAGCTCACGCCGCAGGTCTGAGAGAGCAGGTTGGAGAGGAGGGCTGAGAGAGGGGACGCGCCCGACCGACACCGCCTCGACGGCACCCGCGGCCCGCTACGGTTGGCACATCAGGCGGTCCGCTGCCGACGACGCGGGCCGGGACAGGGGAGCAGATGTCGAGGCGACGCATCAGGGAGTACAGAGGCAAGGTCTGCGTGGTGACGGGCGCGGCCAGCGGGATCGGCCGGTCGACGGCGATCCGACTCGCCCGTGAGGGAGCCAGGCTCGTCCTCACCGACCGCGACGCCGACGGACTGGCCTCGGTCGAGCAGGCTTGCCGCGACGCGGATGCGCCCGTCCTGGCCGCCGAGGCGCTCGACATCACCGACCACGACGCCGTCCTCGGTTTCGGCGAGCGCGTCATCGCCGCGCACGGGGCCCCCGACGCGGTCTTCCACGTCGCGGGCAACTCGGCATGGGGACGGCCCGACCTGCTCGAGCACCGGGTGTGGCGGTCGATGGTCGAGGTCAACCTCATGGGCACCGTCCACGTGGTGGAGGCGTTCGTGCCGGCCATGATGACGGCCGGCAAGCCCTCGGCCCTCGCCCTGGTCTCCTCGGCCGCCGGACTACTCGGACTGCCGTGGCACGCCGCCTACAGCGCCGCCAAATTCGGCATCCGCGGGATCGCCGAGGTACTGCGCTTCGACCTGGCGCCCTACGACATCGGGGTGCACCTGGTCTGCCCCGGCGGCGTCGACACCCCGCTGGTCGAGACCATCGAGATCGCGGGCGTCGACCGCTCCACCCCTGAGGTCGCCAGGACCGTGGACCAGTTCCGGCGTCACGCGGTCACCCCGGACGAGGCGGCCGAGAAGATGCTCGAGGGGGTGCGCAGGGGCCGCTACATCGTCTACACCTCGCCGGACGTCCGCGTGGGGTTCGCGGCCCAGCGGTTCGCCCCACCGCTGTACAACCTGGCGATGACGCTGCTCAACCGCCGGATCACCAAGGTCGGACAGGGCATCCTCCCGTGAGGGGGATGGAGACCCTCCGCGACGCCGCCATCCTGCTGGCCCGCGTGGGCATCGGCGTGGTGTTCGTCGCGCACGGGTGGCAGAAGTTCTTCACGCTCGGGTTGGCGCGGGTGGGGGAGCAGTTCGCGGGCTACGGCATCCCGCAGCCGGAGATCACCGCGGCGATCGTCGCCGGGGTCGAACTCGTGGCCGGGGTCGCACTCGTCGCCGGCCTGCTCACCCCGCTCGCGGGGATCCTCCTCGGCGTGGACATGGCCGGCGCCCTGTACTTCGTCCACGCCACGCACGGGCCGTTCGTCACGCAGAACGGCTGGGAGCTCGTCGTGGCGCTCGGCGTGGGGGCGCTGCTCATCGCCGCCGTGGGCGCCGGGAGGTTCAGTACCGACAGGGTGCTGGGCGGCTGACGCCGGCCGGGTGCTCACTCGGCCGCCATCGCCCGCATCGCCGAGACCGGCAGGCCCTCGGGGTAGGGCGCGTCGATCCCGGCCTCGTCGAAGGCGTTGCGGATCCGGCGGCGCAGCTCCCGCTCGGTGGCCCACTGCGCGTTGGCCTGCGTCACGGCGGTCATCCGCAGCGACCAGAAATCCGCGTCCAGTGCGTTGACGCCCTGCAGCTCCGGCCCCGAGATGAGGTTCGAGGCGATGGGCTCCTCGGCCGCCGCCTGCTTGGCGGTCTCGATCGCCACGGTGCACGCCCGGTCGACGTCGGCGGTGTAGGACACGGGGATCTCGAGGAACGCCACGCCGAAGTCCTGGCTGTAGTTGCCGACGCGGGCGATGTCGCCGTTGCGGCAGTACCACAGCGTTCCGTGCAGGTCGCGCAGCGAGGTGATGCGCAGGCCGACGTGCTCGACGGTGCCCTCGGCCTCGCCGAGGTCCACCCAGTCGCCGACGCCGTACTGGTCCTCGAAGAGCATGAACAGTCCGGACAGGAAGTCGCGGACGAGGGTCTGGGCGCCGAAGCCGAGGGCGACGCCCACGATCCCCGCGGAGGCGATGAACGGCGCGACGTTGACGCCGAGGATCGCCAGGGTCTGCAGGACCACCCAGACCAGGACGACGAACGACACGAGCGACTTGAGTACCGAGCCGATGGTGGCCATCCGCTGGGCCCGCCGCTGCGCACGGCGCTGCTCGGCCCGGACGTGCTCGGCGTCGCGGCGGCGGTCGTGCCTTTTCAGCCTCGCGGCGGTGAGGCCACCGCTCTCGTCCGCGCTGACCTCACCGTCGTGGCCGTCCGGGTCGTGCGCCGACCCGGCCTCGTCGTCGCGCCGGTCGGCCCTCTCCTGACGGCGTCGCCGCCACGCGGAGACCGACCCGTCTCGGGAGGGGGCGGTGACCCGGTCGATGCCGCGGTGCAGCAGCAAGCGCACCACCAGGGCCAGCACGATGTAGATGGCGATCGTGACCGGTTTCTCGACCAGCCACTGCTGGGTCACGTCGCTCATCGGGAGATCGGCGAAGGGAATGGGTAGCTCGTTCACTCCCGCGACGCTACTGACGGCCCACCCGGCCCGTCACCACGAAATGGGGGCCCGGGCGCGATGCACAGCCGCTGCTCAGGACGGCCTGGGCGGGCCGAGGCGGCCGGTCAGCGCCAGGACGGCAACCAGAGCTGGAGATTCCATTCGGTCTGCGTGATCGGCAGCCCCGCGAGGATCGGCAACATGTAGATGAAGTTCACGATCACCAGCGCGAGGTACACGCTCACGATCCCGCGCCCGATGAGCTGCCGCTGGCGGGAGTCGGTGGCGCTGCCGGCGATCTCACCGAGCGCGAGCGCGATGAGCATGACGAAGAACGGCACCATGACGGAGGCGTAGAAGAAGTACATCTGCCGGTCGTGCTGGAAGAACCAGGGCAGATACCCGGCCATGTAGCCGACCAACGGGAAGGCGTAGCGCCCGTCGCGGGAGACGACCGCGCGCCAGAACGCCCACGCCAGCACAGGGATCGCCAGCCACCAGATCGCGGGAGTACCGATCAGCATGATCGCGCGGACGCACGTGGTCTCACCGCACCCGACCACGTCCTCGCCCTGCTCGACGTAGTAGAGCATCGGCCGGAGGCTCATGGGCCAGGTCCACGGCTTGGACTCCCAGGGGTGCCGGTTGCCGGCGGACGTGGTCAGCGAGGAGTGGAAGTCCAGGACCGACGACTGGTAGTACAGCCACGACTGCAGCGCGTCGGGTAGCCAGGTGTCGGCGACCTTCTCGGGGACGGCGTGCCGGTACACGGAGTTCTCGCCCGCGAACCACGGGAGCCACGTGAACAGGTGCAGTAGCGCGGGCCAGATCACCAGGGTGAGGAAGGCGGGCACCGCGTCGCGCACCAGCGCGCCGGCGAGCGGGCGGTGGATCCCGTAGCGGCTGCGCAGGGCCCAGTCCCAGGCGACGGTCATGAGGCCGAAGAAGGCGATGAAGTACAGGCCGGACCACTTCACGCCGAGCGCGAGGCCGAGCATCACGCCGGCGGTGAAACGCCACCAGCGGAACCCCAGGCGGGGGCCGAGCTCGGACAGGTGGAGCCGGCCCTCGACGGCGGCGCGGTGCATGCGACCGCGCATCTGGTCGCGGTCCACCAGCAGTGCGCCGGCGGCGGCCACGACGAAGAGCACCTGGTAGATGTCCAGCATGCCGATGCGGGAGGTCACGAAGGTGACGCCGTCCAGGCACAGCAGCAGGCCGGCGACGAACCCGAGCTGGGTGGAGCGGGTCAGCCGCCGGGTGATGCGCATGACCATGAGCACCACGAGCACCCCCGCCAGCGCGGCGGTGAACCGCCAGCCCATGGGGGTGTAGTCGAAGAGCAGCCCGCCGAGGGACTGGATCTGCTTGGCGACGGGCGGGTGGACGACGAGGCCGTAGGCGGGGTTCTCCTCGATGCCCAGCCGGGCGATGTCGTACGACTGCGGCGCGTAGTGCTTCTCGTCGAAGACCGGGGTGCCCTTGTCGGTTGCCGAGGCCAGTCCCCAGAACCGCGAGACGAACGCCAGGACCAGGATGACGCCGGTGACGATCCAGTCGCGGGCCGTGTCGACCGGGCCGGTGTCGGGGGCGGGCAGCGGACGTCCGGGGGACCGCACGCCGGGGGTCGAGGTCACGAGCCGAGCATAGTGTGGCCCCCGCGCCGCCAGGGGACACGCCTCACCCGGCGGATAGGGTGGTCGGCATGACGTCCGGACGTGTCGTGTTGGCGGCCACCCCCATCGGGAACCCGGGTGACGCCTCGGATCGCCTGCGCGACGTGCTGGCCACGGCGGACATCGTCGCCGCGGAGGACACCCGGCGGCTGCGGTCGCTCGCGACGGCCCTGGAGGTCACCATCCGCGGCCGGGTGATGAGCTTCTTCGAGCACAACGAGGCGGGCCGCGTGCCCCAGCTGATCGACCGCGTGCGCGCGGGCGACACCGTGGCCGTGGTGACCGACGCGGGCATGCCGGCGGTGTCGGATCCCGGGTATTCGCTGGTGGTGGCGTGCATCGAGGCGGGCCTTCCGGTGACGTGCCTGCCGGGGCCGTCGGCGGTGACCACCGCGCTGGTGCTCAGCGGCCTGCCGGTCGACCGCTTCTGCTTCGACGGGTTCCCGCCGCGGCGGGCCGGCCGCCGCCGGACCTGGTTGGCGCGGCTGGCGGCGGAGGAGCGCACGTGCGTGTTCTTCGAGTCCCCGCACCGGCTGGCCGACACCCTCGCCGAGGCCGCGCAGGTGCTCGGCGCGGACCGCCGGGCGGCGGTGTGTCGCGAGCTGACCAAGACGTACGAGGAGGTCCTGCGCGGCACGCTCGGCGAGCTCGCCGAGCGCACGGCGCCCGGTGTCCTGGGGGAGATCGTCGTGGTGGTGGCCGGGGCGGACGCGGCCGACTCCGCCGCGACGCTCGAGGACCTCGTGGAGATCGTCGAGGAGCGGGTCGAGGCGGGGGAGCGGCTCAAGGACGCGTGCGCGGCGGTGTCGGAGGGGTCGGCGGTGACCAAGCGGGAGCTGTACCAGGCCGTCCTCGACGCGCGCGGCTGACGGGCCCGACCCGCCGCTCCCCCCGCCTGGCGCCCTCCGCTCAGCCCACCCAGGGCGCGTCGCCGCCGCCCCACGTGAAGGCGGCCTTGTGCACGCACTCGTCCCACTCGGCGTCGGGGTCGGAGTCGATCGTGATGCCGCCGCCCACCCCGAACTCGCAGCGCCCGTCGGGGCCGATCTCGAGGGTGCGGATGGCCACCGACAGGTCGAGCACGCCGGGCCCGGCCAGGCCGATCGCGCCGCAGTGCAGGCCGCGGGCGCGCGACTCCCACCCGGAGATGAGCTCGCGCGCCCGGAGTTTGGGCGTGCCGGTGACCGAGGCGGGCGGGAACGTCGTCTCCACCAGCTCGTCGTGGGGCACGCCGGTGCGCGCGGCGACGGTGGACACGAGGTGCCACACGCCGGGCGCGGGGTGCACGGCGAGCAGTTCGGGCACGGTCACGGTCCCGAGGTCCGCGGTCCGTCCGAGGTCGTGGCGGACGAGGTCGACGATCATGATGTTCTCCGCGACGTCCTTGGTGGACGCGCGCAGCAGGGCCGGATCGGCGTCCAGCGGCAGGGTGCCCTTGATGGGCGCCGAGCGCACGTCGCGTCCGCGGCGGGTCAGGTACGTCTCCGGCGACAGCGAGACGACCGCGCCCCACTCGCCGGCCAGGTACGCCGCCCGCCGGGCCCGCGTCCGCCGCCACAGGGCGCTGAACAGCGCGATCGGCTCGCCGTGCAGGCGGCCGTCCAGCCGCGTGGACAGGCAGGCCTGGTAGATCTCGCCGGCCCTGATCGCCTCGAGGCAAGCCGTGACCGACGCCCGGTGCGCCTCCCGATCCGGTGCGTCCCAGTCGAGGGTGGGGACCTCGTCGTCGTCGCCCCCTCCCCCCGGTCCGGGGGCGAGCTCGCGCGCGTCGGGGACCGTGCCCCGCGCGGTCCACCGGCCGTCGCGGCCCAGGACGAGCACCCCGTCGGCGCGCCCGGAGACCGCCTCGGGCAGGAGTCGCCGGGCGCCGGCGGGGACGTCGGGGTAGGAGCGGAAGCCCAACGTGAGGCCGGGGTCGGCGTCGGTGCCGGGGGAACCGTCGGCGCGGGGGGTGGTGTCGGGGTCGACGACGACGAGGGCATCGGTCCCGAACGCGTCGGCCGGGGCGACAGGAGCCAGTCTTGCCGACGGGGCGATCACCGCGGCCGCGCCCAGCCAGTCCCCGAGGAACGCGGCCGGTGGCGGCAGGCCCTCGCGCTCGGCACGGCGCGCGCAGGCGTTCAGGACTCTGAGCGGATCCGGCGGCATCTCCGCCCACGTGTGCACCCGTCCAACCTGGCAGATCGCCCGCGGCGAGGTGGAGCCGGGGGCCGGGTGAAAGGGAGTTTAACCCTCCCTCGGGTCAGATCCGTGCTAGGCCTGTCAGGGTGACCACCAACGACGAGAAGACTCCATCTCCTCCGCCCTCCGATCCCCCCGTGGCCGGCGACGCCGTGTTCCCGCGGGGCCTCAGCCTGGGCGTGTTCGTCCCCGCGCTCGTCCTGGTCGGCGCGGTGCTCGTCTGGGGCCTGGGCTTCACGGACTCCTTCCAGGCGGCGGCCACCGCCGCGTTCGACTGGACCGCCCGCAGCGTGGACTGGCTGTTCGTGGGCGCGGCGACCATATTCGTGGCATTCGTGCTCTGGCTGGCGCTCAGCAAGTACGGCAACGTGCGCCTGGGCGGTGACGCCGAGCGGCCGCAGTTCCGCACCACCAGCTGGATCTCGATGATGTTCGCCGCCGGCATGGGCATCGGCCTGATGTTCTACGGCGTGTCCGAGCCGCTGAGCCACTACATCGACACCCCGCCCGGCGCCCGCCCCGGCGTGACCACCGCGATGGCCACCACCACCTTCCACTGGACCGCCCACGCGTGGGCGGTGTACGCGGTGGTCGGGCTGGCCCTGGCGCTCACCGCCTACCGCTACGGCGGGCGGCACCTCATCTCCAGCGCCTTCGTCCCGCTGATCGGGCCGAAGCGCGCGCTGGGCTGGCAGGGAAAAGTCCTCGACATCCTGGCGATCTTCGCCACCGTCTTCGGCACCGCGGCCTCCCTGGGTCTGGGTGCGCTGCAGATCCGCGCGGGTCTGGCCGAGACCGGCACCGTCTCCGCCGAGAGCGCGGCCGTCGCCGTGGGCATCATCATCGTCCTGGGCCTGTGCTTCGTGGCCTCGGCGGTCTCCGGCATCGACCGCGGCATCCAGTTCCTGTCCAACACCAACATGGTCCTCGCCGTGGCCCTGGCGCTCTTCGTCCTGGTGGCCTCGGGCTCCGCGGTGTTCATGCTCGACCTCGTTCCCACCTCGCTGGGCGGGTACATCGGCACCTTCTTCGACATGGCCTCGCGCACCGGCGCGAGCGTCGACGGCACGGCCGGTGAGTGGCTGTCCGGCTGGACGGTCTTCTACTGGGCGTGGTGGATCTCCTGGTCGCCCTTCGTCGGCATGTTCCTGGCCCGCATCTCGCGCGGCCGCACGATCCGCGAGTTCGTGATCGGCGTGATGATCGTGCCCAGCGTGCTGAGCATCCTGTGGTTCTCCATCTTCGGCGGCGCCGCCCTGGACCTCGAGCTCAGCGGGCGCAGCATCTACGGCGACGGCGACTCGACCCTGCAGCTGTTCGCCCTGTTCGGCGAACTGCCGTTCACGACCATCCTGTCGTTCGTCGCGATCGTCCTCATCTCGATCTTCTTCATCACCGGCGCCGACTCGGCCTCGATCGTCATGGCCGGCATGTCCGAGAACGGCGCGGAGGAGCCCAAGCGGTGGCTGGTCGTGCTGTGGGGCGGGCTCACCGCCGCCGTCGCGATCCTCATGCTGCTGCCCGGCCTGCGGGAGGGTGAGCCGGAGACCGCGCTCAACAGCCTGCAGAACCTCACGATCATCGCCGCGTCCCCGTTCGTGCTGGTGCTGGGCGCGCTGTGCGTCGCGATCGTCAAGGCGCTGACCAGCGACCCGTTCATCACCGAGAAGGTCTACCTGCTGCCGAGATCGGAACGCCGCCGCCGCGACAAGCGGCTGTTGCGGGCCGATCGGGAGGCCGCGGCGCCGACCGCCGCTCCAGCCGCCGCCGCGGACCCGGGTGCCGCTTCCGCCGGATCCGGCGCGGCTCCCGCCGCCGGGGGGGACCTCCACCTCCGGTGACGGGTCCACCACCACCTAGTCTGTAGGTATGGCGAAGACAGTCCTCACCGCGGTCGCATGGCCGTACGCGAACGGCCCCCGACACATCGGACACGTCTCGGGGTTCGGGGTGCCGTCGGACGTCTTCTCGCGCTACCAGCGCATGGCCGGCAACGACGTCCTCATGGTCTCGGGCACCGACGAGCACGGCACCCCGCTGCTCGTGCAGGCCGAGAAGGAGGGCGTGCCCGTCCAGGAACTCGCCGATCGCTACAACCGCGTGATCGTCGACGACCTGGCCGGGCTCGGCCTGAGCTACGACCTGTTCACCCGCACCACCACGCGGAACCACTATGCGGTGGTGCAGGAGCTGTTCCGCGGGCTGCACCGCAACGGCTACATGGTCGCCAAGACCACCACCGGCGCGGTGAGCCCGTCGACCGGGCGCACCCTGCCGGACCGCTACATCGAGGGCACCTGCCCGATCTGCGGCGACGACGGCGCGCGCGGCGACCAGTGCGACAACTGCGGTAACCAGCTCGATCCCGCGGATCTGAAGAACCCGCGCTCGCGTATCAACGGCGAGACGCCGAAGTTCATCGAGACCGAGCACTGGTTCCTCGACCTGCCGGCGCTGGCCGACTCGCTGGGGGACTGGCTCAAGGGGCGAAAGGACTGGCGGCCCAACGTCCTGAAGTTCTCCCTCAACCTGCTCGAGGACCTGCGCCCCCGCGCGATGAGCCGCGACATCGACTGGGGCATCCCCATCCCCGTGGACGGCTGGGCCGACCGCGGCGACAAGAAGCTCTACGTGTGGTTCGACGCCGTGGTGGGGTACCTGTCCGCGTCCATCGAGTGGGCGTGGCGCTCCGGCGAGCCCGAGGCGTGGCGCAAGTGGTGGACCGACCCCGAGGCCGTGTCCCACTACTTCATGGGCAAGGACAACATCACCTTCCACTCCCAGATCTGGCCGGCCGAGCTCATCGGCTACGACGGCCGGGGCGCCCGCGGCGGCGAGCCGGGAGCGCTGGGCGCGCTCAACCTGCCCACCGAGGTGGTCTCGAGCGAGTTCCTCACGATGTCCGGGTCCAAGTTCTCGTCCTCGCGCGGCGTCGTGATCTACGTGCGGGACTTCCTGGCCGAGTTCGGCCCCGACGCGCTGCGCTACTTCATCGCCGTGGCGGGGCCGGAGAACCAGGACACCGACTTCACGTGGGACGAGTACGTGCGCCGCACCAACGCCGAGCTCGTGGGCGGCTGGGGCAACCTCGTCAACCGCACCGTGTCCATGGCGCACAAGAACTTCGGCGAGATCCCGCGGCCCGGCACCCTCACCGACCTCGACGCCGAGCTGTTGCGCGACGCCGAGTCCGCTTTCGCGACCGTCGGCGCGCACCTCGAGCGCTCCCGGTTCAAGGCCGGCGTCACCGAGGCCATGCGGATCGTGGGCGCGGCGAACCGCTACATCGCCGCCACCGAGCCGTGGAAGCTGGCCAAGGAGCCCGAGCAGCGCGAGCGCCTGGGCACCGTCCTGCACACCGCCCTGCAGGTGGTCTCCGACGCCAACACCCTGCTCACCCCGTACCTGCCGTCCGCCGCGCAGCAGATCCACGGCGCGATCGGCGGGCAGGGCGTGTGGGCCGCCGCGCCAGAGGTCCACGAGGTCACCGACGACATGCCGGTCGAGCTCGTCGGCGAGGGGCTGCCCGCCGCCGGCCGCACCTATCCCGTGATCATGGGCGACTACGCCGCCGAGCAGGCCCGCTGGGGACGCACCGATATCGCGCCCGGCACGCCGCTGGCCAAACCGAGCCCGCTGTTCGCCAAGGTCGATCCCGAGCTGGCCGAGACCGGCCCGACCTGGGCGCCCATCCAGCACCCGACCGACGGTGGGGAGGGCTGAGCGCCCGCCATGGGTAAGCGTAAGTCCCGCCCGACCCCTGTCCTGCCCGAGGCGCTGCCCGGGCTCGTCGACGCGCACACGCATCTGTACTCCTGCGGGCACCGCACCGCCGACGAGGTGCGCGCGGCCGCCGACCGGGCCGCGCTCGCCGGCGTCGCCGCCATGGTGACCGTCGGCGACGACCTCGCCGAGTCCGAGGCCGTCGTGGCGGCCGCCGAGGCCGACGATCGGGTGTACGCCGCCGTCGCCGTGCACCCCACCCGCGCCCGCGAGGCCACCGACCCCGAGCGCGGCGAGCAGGTCCGCGCGCGCCTGCGCGAGCTCGCCGCCCACCCCCGCGTCGTGGCGGTGGGGGAGACCGGCCTCGACCACTACTGGGTGGGGAAGATGGACGACTGCGCGGACCCAGCCGAGCAGGAGGAGTCCCTGCGCTGGCACGCCGGGCTGGCCGCCGAGCTGGGCAAGAGCCTGATGATCCACAACCGCGAGGCCGACGCCGACCTCATGCGCGTCCTGGGCGAGGTCGCCGGCCCGGACTCCGGCATCCCGCACGTCATGCTCCACTGCTTCTCCTCGCCGCTCGACGTCGCGGAGCAGGCACTCGAGCGCGGGTACGTGCTGTCCTTCACCGGCAACGTGACGTTCAAGGCCAACGAGCACCTGCGCGAGGCCGCCCGCCTGGCGCCCGCCGGGCAGCTGCTCGTGGAGACCGACGCCCCCTACATGGCCCCCGAGCCGTTCCGGGGGGCACGCAACGAGCCCGGTCTGGTGGGGTACACCGCCCGGGCGATCGCGGCGGTCCGCGGGCAGTCGCCGGAGGAGTTCGTCGCCGAGGTCGCCGACACCGCCCGCGCCGTCTTCGGCCTCACCCTCTGACCCGTACGCTCGGCGGGGCCCGTGTGACTCGAGGTACGAACGGGACTCCCGGGGACCGTGTAACGAAACGTGACCTGAACACCTTGTCGTCGTCGTCACATCAATGCACGTCAGGGGGTGGCGCGTTGCCGACGCTCCACCGCCTCGTTACGCTACCGTGATGAAACGCGGACGGCCGTACGGTCGTTCACGGGCGATACGAGGAGAGAACCGACCAGTGGCTGACGACGCACGGACCGACACCCCCACGGGCGCCCGACCCGACGGGACGCGGGGCCTGCTCGACCCCATCCACCGCCTCCACGGATCCCGCTCCACCATGTTGCGGCTGTCCGTGGCCGGGATGCTCACCACCCTCGTCGTGGGCGGTGTCGCGGCGCTGGACCAGCGCACCACCTACACCCTCGAGGTCGACGGCTCGCCCGTCGAGCTCGTCACCTTCAGCTCCGACGTCCACGCCGCCCTCGAGGAGGCCGGCTACAGCGTCGACGAGCGTGACGTCGTGATCGCGCCCGACGACCGGCTCGGCGACGGTGACACGGTCACCCTCCTGCGCGCCCGTCCCGTCACCCTCGAGGTCGACGGCCGCAGCGAGCAGGTGTGGACCACCGCCACCACCGTGGCCGACCTCGTCTCCGAGCGCGGCGACATCCCGCCGCGCAGCTACGTCACCCCGCGCATCGACACCGACGTCCCGCTCGACGGCGCGACCGTCTCCGTGGTGACCCCGCGCGAGCTGCTCCTGTCCGACCACGGCGGCCCGGCCACCCCGTTCGCCTCCCCGGGCGACACCGTCGGGGAGTTCCTCGAGCGCGCCGGCATCACCCTCGGCCCGCAGGACACCGTCTCCCCGCCCGCCGACGCGCCCGCGGAGCCCGGCACCGCCGTCACCATCACCCGCGTGGCCGTGGCGACCGAGACCGCGGTCGAGCCCTACGACGCGCCCGAGCAGACCGTCGAGGACCCCGAGGCGTTCGAGGGCGAGCGCACCGTCACCGAGCCCGGCACCCCCGGCGAGCGCGAGGTGCACTACACCGTCACCCGAGTCAACGGCGTCGAGACCCAGCGCGAGCGCAGCGCCGAGAACGTCCTCACCGAGGCCCGCCCCGCGGTCGTGCGCGTCGGCACCAAGCCGCGCCCGGCCGTGCCCGAGTCCTCCCGCGGCGGCGTGTGGGACTCGATCGCCGCCTGCGAGTCCGGCGGCGACTGGGCCATCAACACCGGCAACGGCTTCTCCGGCGGCCTCCAGTTCCACCCGCAGACGTGGATCGGGCACGGGGGCGGCCAGTACGCGCCGAGCGCCCACCTCGCCACGCGCGAGCAGCAGATCGCGATCGCCGAGAAGGTCCAGGCCTCGCAGGGCTGGGGAGCCTGGCCCGCCTGCACCGCGAAGCTGGGACTGCGCTGACCGGTCCGGACGCGACCTTCCGCGGGGAGGCCGAGCCACTCGGTCCGCAGGAGGTGCGCGCACTCGCCGCCGAGCTGGGCGTCACGCCCACCAAGACGCTCGGGCAGAACTTCGTCCACGACGCCAACACGGTCCGCAAGATCGTCACCGCGTCGGGCGTGGGCCGCGACGACACCGTGATCGAGGTCGGCCCCGGCCTCGGGTCGCTGACGCTGCCGTTGCTCGACGCCGCCGGACGCGTGGTGGCCGTGGAAATCGACCCGGTCCTCGCCGCGCGGCTGCCGCGCACGGTGGCCGAGCGGGCGCCGCGGCTGGCCGAGCTGCTCACCGTCGTGGGCGCCGACGCCCTGGCCGTGTCCGCCGCCGACCTGGGCGAGCCGTCTCCCACCGCGCTCGTGGCGAACCTGCCGTACAACGTGTCGGTGCCCGTGCTCCTGCACCTGCTCGCCGAGGTGCCCACCCTGCGCACGGCGCTGGTCATGGTGCAGCTCGAGGTGGCCGACCGCCTGGCCGCCGCGCCCGGCTCCCGCGTGTACGGGGTGCCCAGCGTCAAGGCCGGGTTCTTCGGCACCGTCCGCCGCACCGGAGTGGTGGGCCGCAACGTCTTCTGGCCCGTGCCCAACGTCGAGTCCGGCCTCGTGCGCATCGACGCGTACCCCGAGGCGCCGTGGGACCTGGGCGCCGAGCATCGCCGGCGGGTGTTCGCCGTGGTCGACGCCGCGTTCGCGCAGCGGCGCAAGACCCTGCGCGCCGCGCTGTCCGGCTGGGCGGGCTCCGGCGCGGACGCCGAACTCGCCCTCACCGAGGCCGGGGTCGACCCGCGGGCCCGCGGCGAGCAGCTCACCACCGCCGACTTCGTGCGCGTCGCGGCGGCGGCGGCGCGGCTCGGGATCGGGCCGGGGCACCGCGAGCCGTAGGCTGGTGGTCATGCCCCGCGACGTGTTCACCCCCGACGGCGCGCGCGCCGTGACGGCCGTCGCCCCCGCCAAGATCAACCTCCACCTGGGCGTCGGCGACGCCCGCCCAGACGGCTTCCACGACCTGCTCACCGTCTATCGCGCCGTGGACATGTGGGAGCGGGTCACCGTGTCGTTCATCGGAGACGGCCCGGGGCCGGGCGCCGCAGGACGCGGTGGCGCGTCCGGCGCCGGGGCGCGCGGTGCGGGACCCGACGACGACGAGATCACCGTCACCGGGCCGGGGGCCCCGCAGGTGCCCACGGACCGGACCAATCTCGCCGCCCGGGCGGTCGATCTGCTCCGCGAGGAGGCGGGGGCGGACGCCCGGATCGCCATCCGGATACACAAGGGCGTCCCCGTGGCCGGCGGGATGGCCGGCGGGAGCGCGGACGCCGCGGCCGCCCTGGTGGCCACGGACCGGCTGCTCGGTCTGGGACTCGGCCGGGCGGCGCTGGAGGAGCGGGCCGCGCGGCTGGGCAGCGACGTGCCGTTCTGTGTGCGCGGCGGGACCGCGCTGGGAACCGGGCGCGGCGAGAAGCTCGCGACGCTGCTGCACGCGCGTGCCGAGCAGCACGTGGTGGTGGCACTCGCCCACGGCGGACTGTCCACCCCGACGGTGTTCGCCGAGCTCGACCGGCTCCGCGCCGAGCGGTCAGTGCCGCGTGCGGGCGGCGTCGAGTCGCTCGTCGAGGCCCTCGCCGGCGACGACCCCACCGCCGTCGCCGCCCTGCTGGCCAACGACCTGGAACCCGCCGCGCTCTCCCTGCGGCCCGCCCTGCGCAAGACGCTGCGCACCGGGCAGGAGGCCGGCGCCCTGCACGGAATGGTCTCCGGCTCCGGTCCCACCTGCCTGTTCTTCTGCTCCGACCGCGACCACGCGATCGCCGTGGCCGCGGAGATCAGCGAGTCCGGCGTCGCCCGCGAGGTACGCGTCACCCGCGGCCCGGTCGGCGGCGCCCACATCATCAGCGACGACCCGTCCGGCGTCACCGGCCCCTGCGTCGACCCCACAGGAAAGTAGAGATGGCCCCCACCAACCTCATCAACCTCGAGCAGGGATCGATCTCCTTCGGCATCCGCCAGGTCCTCGACAACGTCTCCCTGGGCGTCAACGCCGGCGACCGCATCGGCGTCGTCGGCCTCAACGGTGGCGGCAAGACCACCCTCCTGGAGATCCTCACCGGCGTCGCCGAACCGGACTCCGGGCGCGTCTCCCGCGTCTCGGGCCTGCGGATGGCCGTGGTCACGCAGCGCACCGAGCTCGCCGCCGACACGGTGGGGGAGGCCGTCGTCGGCGGGCTCGGGCTGGCCGTCCACGAGTGGGCGGGGGACGCCCGCGTCCGCGCGGTCCTCGACGGCATCGGCATCCACGACCTGGGGCTCGAGACCCCCGTCGCGGACCTGTCGGGCGGCGAGCGACGGCGGGTGTCGCTGGCCGCGGCGCTCGTGCAGGACCTGGATCTGCTGGTCCTCGACGAGCCGACCAACCATCTCGACGTCGAGGGCGTCCAGTGGCTCGCGGACCACCTCGTCGGGCGATCGAGCGCGCTCGTCGTCGTCACCCACGACCGGTGGTTCCTCGACACGGTGGCCACCCGCACCTGGGAGGTCGTCGACGGCCGCGTCGAGCAGTACGAGGGCGGCTACAACGACTGGGTCTTCGCGCGCGCCGAGCGCGACCGGCAGGCCGCCGCCACCGAGTCGCGGCGGCAGAACCTCATGCGCAAGGAGCTCGCCTGGCTGCGCCGCGGCGCCCCCGCCCGCACCTCCAAGCCCCGCTACCGCATCGAGGCCGCCGAGGCGCTGATCAAGGACGTGCCGCCGCCGCGCGACTCCCTACAGCTGTCGAGCTTCGCGGCGCGGCGGCTGGGCAAAGTCGTGGTGGAGCTCGAGGACGCGCGCCTCGACGCCCCCGACGGCCGGACCCTCGTCGACGATCTCACCTGGCGGCTCGCGCCCGGCGAGCGCATCGGCCTGGTCGGCGTCAACGGCTCCGGCAAGACCACCCTGCTGCGCGCCCTCGCGGGGGCGGCTCCGCTGGCGGCCGGCCGGCGCAAGGAGGGCAAGACCGTTCGCATCGGCTGGCTCAAGCAGGAGCTCGACGACCTGCCGCTCGACCAGCGCGTGCTGGAGGCGATCGAGGACGTCGCCACCCGCGTGGCGTTCGGCAGGGACGAGCTCACCGCGTCGCAGCTCGCCGAGCGGCTCGGCTTCTCGCCCGCCCGCCAGCGCACGCCCGTCGGTGACCTGTCCGGCGGGGAGCGGCGGCGGCTGCAGCTCACGCGGGTGCTCATGGACGAGCCCAACGTGCTGCTGCTCGACGAGCCCACCAACGACCTCGACATCGACACCCTGCGGCAGCTCGAGGACCTGCTGGACGGCTGGCCCGGCACGATGGTCGTGATCTCCCACGACCGCTACCTCGTCGAGCGCATCTGTGACTCCGTATGGGCGCTGTTCGGCGACGGCCGGCTGACCAACCTGCCGCGGGGGATCGACGAGTACCTCGAGCGCCGGCGCGCCGCCGGGGCGGCGGGGGACTCGGGGAAGGTCGGTCGCGAGTTGTCCGCTGGCTCCGCGTCCTCGCCCGCCGCCAGCGGATCGGGTGCGGGTTCGGCGTCGGGCTCCGGCGGCGGCTCCGGCTCGGCGACCGGTGCGGGCAGCGCGGGCTCCGGCTCCGGTTCGGCGGCCGGCTCGGGCGGCTCGGCTAGCGCGGGCGGTGCGGTCGGCGCGGGCTCGGGGCTGAGCTCCGCCGAAGAGCGCGCGCTGACCAAGGAGATGTCCAAGATCGAGCGCCAGATGGGCAAGCTCGACTCCCGCGAGGCCGAGCTCCACCGCGAGATGGCGGCGGTGTCCGAGGGTGCCATGGACACCGAGAAGCTGGCGGCCCTCGATCGCGAGCTCAAGGATGTCTCGGCCGAAAAGGACGCGCTCGAGGAGCGGTGGATGGAGCTGGGCGAGCAGCTCGAGGGCTGAGCCCGCCCGCCGTCCGCCAACTTTGCTGTAGCTACTGCGAAATCAGGGCCGGGATTTCGCAGTAGCTACACCAAAATCGGGTTAGTGGTGGGACGCGGGCCGGGGACGACGGCCGGGGAGGTGAGCATGCGGGTGCGCGGGCGAACATTCCGCGCCTCGGGCATGTGGATGGTCGTCGTCTCTGTCCACAGCAGCGCTCGCAGCCGGGTCAGGACGGGCCGAGCGGGTCGACTATGAGCACGTGCCAGCACCTCGAACCGGAGATCCGTTCCTCGGCAGCGACGCCGTCTCGTCGGGTCGGCTGACTCCCTATCAACTGCGGACGACCCAGCGTCGACTCTTTCCCGACGTGTATATCGATGCCGCGGTTCCTCTGCGGGCTCGAACACTGGTGGCCGGGGCGTTCCTATGGGCGCCCGCGGAATCGGTGATCGGCGGGCTCGGTGCGGCGTTGTTCCATCGCGAGCGCTGGTATGCGCGGGAAGCGGTGAGTCGGTCGATCGACGTGTACTCGGCGGGGACACCGCGCGCGACGACCGGCGTGCGCATCCGCAGACTGACCCGGGAACTGCCGACGGAGCACGTGGTCACCGTCGGCGGAATCCGGGTCACCTCTGCCGCACGGACCGCGGTGGACGTGGCGCGCTGGGAGTGCGACGACGACATCGCGATCGCCAAGATCGACGCGATCTGCAACAGGGCTGGGATCGACGTGGACGCCGTGGCAGCAGCGGCAGAGCACATGAAAGGGCTGCACGGGGTCCAGCGCGTGCGCGATCTCCTCCCGTTCTGTGACAGGCGGGCGGACTCGCCGCCGGAGACCAGACTCCGTTTGATGCTCGTACGCGGCGGCCTGCCGGCGCCGACCCCGCAAGTGGTGATCTACAACGAGTACGGGGAGAAGATCGCGACAGCCGACCTGGCGTACGAGGGGCAGAAGGTCGCGATCTTCTACGACAGTGAACTCCACCGCGAGAAATCCGCCTGGGAGTTCGACGCGTGGGCGAACGCAGAACTTCTCGAACTCGGATGGGTGCCGCTTCGGGTCACCGCCCAGATGATGCGCCACCCTCCGATGCTCCTCAGGCAGGTCCGGGCGGCTCTCATGCGGCAATCGCGGCAGACGTGAAGAGCACAGAGGGGTGGTCTGACATCTGCCGCCGCGCGAGGGGTGAGTGAGCCGCGAGGCAGCGATTCCGGTAAGCCCCCTGGAGCGAGCTGAACGGTGCCCTGCCCCCGAGGTTTGGTGGCACCACTGCGAAGTAGCCGGTCGATTCTCGCAATGGTGCCGACAAAGCTTGGGGCGGGCGGCGCAATGGTCGGCGGGCTACATAACGCTCGACGCGCGGCGAGGGGCCGGTGAACGGCGGCGGGTTCGAGCAGTGATCAGCCGGCGGCGGAGTGGATCGCCTCCAGGAGGGCGTCGGTGTCGGTGAGGTTCGGCAGGACGGTGTGGGCCCCGGCGGCGGCGAGGTCGTCCGCGGTCACCCGACCGGTCGCGACCGCCACGCAGCCGGCGCCCGCGTCGAGCGCGCCCCTGACGTCATGGACGTGATCGCCCACGACCACCGCGCGCGCCGGTGACACGTCGAGCCCGCGATCCGCGGCCGCGGCGACCGCCTCCCGCACGAGGTGGGCACGGTCGGCGTGGTGGTCACCGAACGCGCCGAGGTCGGGGTCCGGCAGCCCGTTGAACCCGCAGAGCCGCAGCTTGAGCAGTGCGGTCCGGCGCATGTTGCCCGTGACGATCCTCTGGTGCAGCCGCGGGTCCGCGGCCAACGCGGCGACCGCCTCGTGGGCTCCGGGCAGGGGACCGCCCCCACCGGCCAGGAGATCGCCGGAGAAGGTCTCGCACCGCCGGGCCACGGCGTCCATCAGGGAGGTGACCACCTCGTCGTCGTGCCCGCTCATCCCGTTCAACTCGAGCAGGTCGGTGAGGATCGCGCGGTCGGTCCGCCCGGCGAACGACGCGCCGAGTACGGGCTCGCGACCCAGGAAGTCGGCGAGGGTCGGTGTGATCATGCGGGCGCCGAAGCCGACCGGGTCGAGCAGGGTGAGGTCGAGGTCCCACAGGACCAGCACGGCGGTCACGCCTCGCCCGACCCCGCTCCGCCCGGCCCGGCGCCCGGCCCCGCTCCGCCCGGCCCGGCGCCCCACGCCGCACCGTCCCGGCTCGCGCCGTCCGACCCCGCCTTCGTGAACGTCTGCATCAGCGGCGCGAGCCAGGTGGTGAGGAAGGCGCGCAGGTCGTCGTCGGAACGGGCGGCGGGCGAGTCGAGACACAGGACGGACCAGCCGACGTGCATGCCGACATCGGCGACGAGGTCCAGTCTCCCGGCCAGCTCGGGGAAGCGCTCGGCGGCGGGGGCGAGGAGCGCCATGCAGTACTCGTGGGTGCGGGCGGCCGCGCCCGGGTCGAACATCGGGTTGGCGCCGCCGCCCAGCGCGAGCACCCGCAGCAGGGGGTCACCGAGGACGCGGTTGCGGCCCTCCACCGCGATCCCCACGATCAGCTCGAGCGGCGAGTCGGAGTTCTCCAGCAGGTCGGCGAAGGCGCCGGTCAGCATGGTGAGCCGCTCGGCGACTGCCTGGGAGACGAGTTCCTCGCGGGAGCCGAAGATGGAGTAGATGGTCTGGCGGCTGACATTCGCCTGCTTGGCGACCGCCGCGATCGTGACGCCGCCGAAGCCGGCCCGCCCGATCACTTCTCGGGCGGCTTCGAGGATCGAGTCACGGGACCGCATCTTCTTACCTTAGAAGACAAAGTCGACGTCGCGTCGCACGATGCGGTCGAGAGACCTCTCGGCGTCGATCGGCCCGGTGAATCGGGTGGCCGGGTGGCCACGGGTCCGTAGGATCGTGCCCATGAGCGACAAGAAGTCGTCGGGCAAGGGCGGCGCCAAGAAGAAGGACCGGCTGCCGAGCGGGCTGGAGAAGCTACCGAAGAAGGCCTACGAGTCCGAGCTGAAGCGGCTGCAGGCCGAGCTGGTCGAGATGCAGGCGTGGCTGCGCGAGACCGGCAACCGGCTGGTGGTCGTGTTCGAGGGCCGCGACGCCGCGGGCAAGGGCTCGGCGATCAAGCGCATCACCCAGTACCTCAACCCCCGGCACGCCCGGGTGGTGGCGCTGCCCGCACCGACGGAGGTGCAGCGGACCCAGTGGTACTTCCAGCGCTACATCGAGCACATGCCGGCGGCCGGGGAGATCGTGATCTTCGACCGGTCCTGGTACAACCGGGCCGGCGTCGAGAGGGTGATGGGCTTCTGCACGACCGACGAGTACCGGCGGTTCCTCCACCAGGCCCCGATCTTCGAGCGGCTGCTGGTCGAGGACGGGATCATGCTCCGCAAATACTGGTTCTCGGTGTCCGACGAGGAACAGGAGCGCCGCTTCCGCTCGCGGCACTCCGACCCGATGCGCCGCTGGAAGCTCTCGCCGATGGACCTCGAGTCCATCACGCGGTGGGAGGATTACAGTCGGGCGAAGGACGAGATGTTCATCCACACCGACATCCCCGAAGCCCCGTGGTTCACCGTCGAGTCTGAGGACAAGAAGCGGTCGCGGATCAACGTCATCTCGCACCTGCTGTCCACGGTGCCGTGGGAGCAACTCGAGCCGCCGGAGCTGGAGATCCCCGAGAGGCCGGAGGGCTCAGGCTACGAGCGCCCGCCGCGCGAGGAGTTCAAGTACGTCCCCGACGTGGCCGCGCGTCTGCTGAAGGGGTGAGGTCGCCGGGGCGTGGGGGGGCATTGAGGTAGGATTTCCTAGTATCTGCGGGTCGGTCGGCGCGCGGCCTGACACACTGGGGCCATGAGTGAATACGTCATCTCCCGGCGCGAAGGCCGGATGCAGCACATCGTCCTGGACCGCCCCAAGGCCCTGAACTCGCTGGATCTGCCCATGTGTAGGGCGCTGCACACGGCACTCGACGAGGCCGCGCAGGATCCGGGTGTGGAGGCCGTGGTCACCACCAGCACGTCCGAGAAGGCGTTCTGCGCGGGCGGTGACATCCGAGCGCTGCGGGACGCGGCGGCGTCGGGGGATCACGCGGCCAACCGGGAGTTCTTTTCGGAGGAGTACGAGATGGATCTGGCGTACCACACGCACCGCGTGCCGACGGTGGCCGTCATCCACGGCGTGGCGATGGGCGGCGGCCTGGGCATCTCGATCAACGGCTCGCATCGCGTGGTCACCAAGAAGGTCATGATGGCGATGCCGGAGACCGCGATCGGCTTCATCCCCGACGTCGGCGCGAGCCACTTCCTGCCGCGCCTGTGCGGCGGCGGCGCGCGCGGCCTGGCGGTGGCGATCTACCTGGGCACGACGGGCGTGCGGATGAACTCCGCCGACGCCCTCTACACCGGTCTGGCGACGGACCTGATCGACGACGACGAGCGCAACGCCTTCGTCGACGCCATCGGTGCGAACGGTCTGCCGGAGGCGCTCCGGAGGTTTGGTCTCGAGCGCTCCGCAGCGGGGGAGTCGGCTGTCGAGGCGCGGATCGAGCGGATCGAGGACGTCTTCTCCCGCGGGACCGCGCAGGAGATGATCGCGGCCCTGGAGTCCGGCGAGCAGGACGAGTGGGCCACGGAGACGCTCGGCATGCTGCGCTCGCACTGCCCCACGTCGATCGTGGCGACCATCGAGCTGCTGCGTGCCGGTGCCGAGGCAGCGGACCTGCGGGAGTGCCTGGACAATGAGCTGGCGTTGGGCGCGTGGATCACCGCCCGACCGGACTTCGTCGAGGGTGTGCGCGCCGTGGTGATCGACAAGGACCGCAACCCCACCTGGGATCCCGCGGATCTCGACGCGGTGGACGTCGACGGGATCCGGGCGGCGCTGGCCGGGAACTGACCCGGCTACTCTGGGCGGCGTCCGGCGCGCTGGGCGCCGCCCACGAGGAGGACCATGACCACGACCGGTGACAGCCCCGCGACGTCAGCACCTCACGAGGAGCCCAAGGGCTGGGGCATCGCGGGCGTGACCGTCGTGTCACTCGCCGCCGCGGTCGTGGTCCTCTGGGGGATATCGGAGCACGCGAGCCTGCTGATGCCGGCGTTCCTGGCGCTGAACCTGGTCATCGCCGCCCAGCCCCTGCAGCGGCTGCTGCAGCGGGCAGGGCTGCCCCGCTGGGGGGCGATGATCATCGTCCTGCTGGTGCTCTACCTGCTGCTGGCCGCGCTGGTCGGGATGCTCGTGTGGGCGTTGTGGGTCGCCGCGGAGGAGATCC
This sequence comes from Dietzia maris, assembly GCF_036287335.1. Classification (NCBI taxonomy): domain Bacteria; kingdom Bacillati; phylum Actinomycetota; class Actinomycetes; order Mycobacteriales; family Dietziaceae; genus Dietzia; species Dietzia maris. The sequence continues at coordinate 2,379,623 of NZ_CP143053.1, read as the reverse complement.
CGCAGTATCAGGACAAGTTCGTCGCCCTCTACGAGCAGAGCCTCGAGCTGCTCGGCGGGTTCGGCGTGAGCCAGGACCAGGTCGCGTCGAGCCTGCAGGGTGTCCTGGACCCGGGGACCATTATCGGCACGGTCCAGAACGTCGCAGGCCAACTGTCCGCAGCCGGCGGTCAGCTCACCGTCCTGATCATCGCGCTGACCTTCCTCGTGTTCGACATCCCCGGCATCTTCCGCCGCCGGGCGGCGATCGCCCGCCAGCGGCCCCGGTTGGCCGACGCCCTGGGCTCGTTCACCGACGGGGTGAAGTCGTACTGGATCGTCTCCACGGTGTTCGGGCTCATCGTCGCGGTGATGGACGCGGTCGCCCTGTGGATTCTCGGAGTGCCGCTCGCCCTGGTGTGGGGCGTGCTCGCCTTCGTCACCAACTACATCCCGAACATCGGCTTCGTGTTGGGCCTGGTGCCGCCGGCGCTGTTCGCGCTGCTCACCGGCGGGCCGGGCGATGCCATCTGGGTGGTGGTGATCTACAGCGCCATCAACCTCGTGATGCAGAGCTTCATCCAGCCCAAATTCACCGGTGACGCCGTCGGGCTCACGCCCACCGTGACGTTCCTGTCGTTGGTGTTCTGGTCGGCGGTCGCCGGCCCGCTCGGTGCGATCCTCGCGGTCCCGCTCACGCTGATGGTCAAGGCGTTCCTCGTGGACGCGGACCCGCGGATGGGGTGGTTCTCGACGTTCCTCACGACACCGGACGCGGACGGCCGGCGGGGGAGGCGCCGCGCGGAGAGGCTGGACGCCGCCGCCCGCTGACCGGGCCTCGTCTAGCGCTGCCGGCGATCTGTCGCCCGCCCGCCTGCTTCGGCGAGTGGTCGCATATGCCGCCCTGGGTGGCGCGCCACCTGGGAAGACGTGGGCGGGTGTGACCGCTCGCTGTCGGGCGGAGGGCTGGCGCGCAGGCGCGCACGCGGACCCGGCCCGGAGCGGGTGCTGCGTCGCCGCTACCGTTCGCTCATCGGGCCTCGTCGCCGGTCTCCGCTGCCTACCTCCCGCCCGCCCCGACGCCGCCTGCTTCGGCGAGTGGTCGCAGATGCCGGCCTGGGCGGCCCGCCGCCTGGGAAAACGTGGGCGGGTGTGACCTCTCGCCGTGGGGCTGTGCGTAGGCGCGCGGGTGAGCGTTCGGGTCCTGGCCCTGGTGCGCGCGTGGGGGCCGATCAACGCGGCACGCGGGCCGGGGTGCGCGGCGGGAAGCACGCGGGCGCGGCGGAAGCCCGTGGTGCGCGTCGAGCTCGGCGGCCGTCGGGTCGCTAGTGGGCATCTCCGTTAGTTCGTCGGGGGTCATGCTGCGCGGAGGGTGCCGTCGTTGTTGAGGCGGTCGAGGTGGCGGTTGAGGTCGTCGCGGGTGTACTTCCAGCCGAACGGTTCGGCGCTTCGGTTGTAGCGATCCTGGAACGCGAGGATGCGTGCGGCGAGATCGTCGAGGTCTGCGAAGTCGCCGGTGGCGATGGCTTTGCGCTGCAGGATCGAGAAGTAGATTTCGACCTGGTTGAGCCACGAGGCGTGCACCGGAAGGTGCACCAGGACCGCGTTGGGAAACGCATGACGCATCCGGTCTTTCGAGGCCTGACCTGCGTGGGATGAGCCGTTGTCGACGACCCAGAACACTCGCTTCGCGGATGCGTATGGCTCTTGGGTCATCACCTGCTCGACCAGTTCGGTGAACGGGGCGATCCCTGTCTTGGGTGCGGTCATCCCCATCACGCGGGCCTGGTGGACGTCGTAGGCGGCGAAGTAGGCCAACGTCCCACCGCGGCGGTACTCGAACTCCACGCGCCGCGGCTGACCGGGCCTGGCGGGAGTCTCGGCGTGACGGCGTTTGAGGGCTTGGAGCTGTGATTTTTCGTCCGCACTGATGACGTACTCATCGTCGCCGAGAGCAACGCCGTTCCAGCGCCGGTGGTACAGGTCCAGCACCCGGGCGGCCTTGACGGCGAAGTCGGGGTCGCGGGGAAAAATCCACGACCGGTGCTGCCACGGCTTGATCGCATCTGCGGCCAGCCAGCGCCCGATCGTCGCCGACGCCACGGGGCGCACCAGCCCTGTGGCCACGGCGTGGGCTCTCAACTCGGCGGCCGACCATCTGGTCAGTGGCAGACCGTGGTCAGCCGGGCGCGTACACGCCAACGCTTTGACCTGGGCGACCTCGACGGGGGTGAACACTCGCGGTCGTCCCGAGCGGGGCCGATCTTTGAGACCCTCCAGGCGCTCGGTGCAGAACCGATGCCGCCACTGGCGCACCGTGTCTTCGCACACCCCGACCTCGCGGGCGATCGCAGCGTTGGCATCACCGGCAGCGGCCGCCAGGACGATCCGGGCTCGCAGTACATCGCGGTGCGCACAACGAGCAGCGTGCGCGCGGCGGGTCAGCACGTCGCGTTCTTTGCCGGACAGGATGACGATAACGGCGCTGGTGGGAGGCATGTTCATTTCTGACGCACCCAGCGGCGCCCGCCAAGCCGCCACGCCGGAACAAGCCGAAAGTCGAGGGCGAGAAACGGCGGCGGCGATGATGGAGACCATGGCCAAGATCCCCGACTCGACACAGACCTCACTGCGACAGAAACTCCTGGCCCGCGCTGCCGAACGGTGGCCCCAGATCCAGGCCCTGCACACCCGCTACCGGGCCGGATTCGCCTACATCGATGCCACCTTGACCGACGGGGACGAAGTCAAGCTCTGCCGACTGCGCTACGCCGGATCAGCCAGCCAGTGGGGTTTTGCGATCTACCGCGCCAGCCACGACGACTACCAGCAAGCCGCCCTGCCAAACGGATGGCCCTCAGGCACTCCCGCAGAAGCCCTCGACACCGCCTGCGGCCTCTATCTCGGCGACCCCACCGCCTGGATCACCGACCCCCGACGAACTAACGGAGATGCCCACTAGGAGCGTGGGTCAGTAACACGCCAGTTCAGGTCCGCTGATGGGGCGGGTTCGGCGGGATAATTGTCGTCATGGGCGAGGAAGAGTTGTTCGCCGCCGAGGAGTTCCGCGTCGAGCGGGCTGACCGGCAGGGCGAGGTCGAGCCGGTGGGCGCAGGCAAGACATTTCGGGCGTTCGACCCGGGCCAGGGGTTGTTGCTGCCGCCGTCGCTGGATGACTGGCTTCCGGCCGATCATCTGGCACGGTTCGTGGCGGATCTGGTCGATGAGCACCTGGATTTATCGCGGATCTACGTCTCCTACCAGGAGGGGCGCGGGGCCCCGCCGTACGATCCGCGGTTGATGGTGCGGTTGCTGATCTTCGGCTACACCACGGGGGTGCGCTCCTCCCGCGGGATCGAGAAGGCCTGCACCGACATCGTCGCTTTCCGGTGGTTGGCGGCCGGGGCGGCCCCGGACTACCGCGCGATCGCCAGGTTTCGCAAGAGGCACCTGGCCGCGCTGGGCAACCTGTTCTTGCAGGCGTTGGCGTTGTGCCAGGCCGCCGGGATGGTCACGCTTGGACAGGTCGCGCTGGATGGGACGAAGCTGCGGGCGAACGCCTCCAAACGCAAGGCCATGTCGTACGCGCGGCTGACGGACAAGGAGAAGGTACTGGCCCAGGAGGTCTCCGATCTGCTGGCCGCCGCCGAGGCCATCGACAAGGCCGAGGACGCCAAGTTCGGCAAGAACCGGCGCGGGGACGAGCTGCCCGATGAGCTGGCCCGCCGAGAGTCTCGCCTGGTCAAGCTGCGCCAGGCCAAAGCTGCTCTGGAAGCCGACGCCGCCGCCGATGCGGCGGAGAAGGCTGAGGCTAAGGCCCGCGGTAAGGGCGAAGACGAAGACACCGTCGCGCAGAAGGCCGCTGAGGCCGCCGAGCGCGCCACGCCCAGGCCGAAGGCCCAGCGCAACTTCACCGACCCGGAGTCGAAGATCATGCTCACCGGGGACGGGTCGTTCGCTCAGTGCTACAACGGCCAGGCCGTGGTCGATGCCGCCCATCAGATCATCGTGGCGGCCGAGGTCAACGACTGTGCCGCCGACGTCGGCAACCTCATCCCCATGACCGAGCAGGCCATCAGCAACACGGGGCAGGCCCCGAAGCAGATGCTCGCCGATGCCGGGTACTGCTCAGCCGCGAACCTCGCCGCCTCCGCCGAGGTCACCGGCGAGCAGGGCACCGAGTTCTTCATCGCCACCGGACGACAGCGCAGCGGGGAACCGGCGCCGATCGCCCCCCGGGGACCGATCCCGGCCAGCGCCACGGACAAGCAGCGCATGGCCCGCAAGCTCGCCACGAAGAAAGGCCGAGCGGTCTACGCCCGGCGCAAAGCGATCGTCGAACCGGTCTTCGGACAGATGAGCACCCTGCAGAACGGCAAGCAACTCCTGATTCGCGGTCTGGACGCCGCCCGCGGTGAATGGCTACTGCTCGCTGCCTGCCACAACCTGCGAAAGCTCCACGGTCATATCGGCGCCACCGGGCTCGGCGGCCTCCAGATCGCCTGAACTGGCAGGCCCGGGCGACCTACAGGCTGACCCGCGGACTGAACGCCATCACCGCGGCTTCGCAAACCGAATACCTGGCCGCCAGTGACGCCGGCCCGAGCGCAACGCTCTCACGCACTCCGCCGTACTCTCGGCGCGCTTCGAGCCATTACTGACCCATGCTCCTAGTCGGCGGGTTCGTCGGCGTCGACGCGCGTGAAGGTGCCCAGGCCGTTGGCGTCGAGTAGCTCCACCGTGACGGTGTCGCCCTCGAAGGTCACGCTGCCCCTGGACCCGCGCGGCCAGTTCTCGCCCACCGGGCTCACGGCGAACGCGTCCCCGTCCCAGTGCTCGAGTGGCCAGACCAGCGGGCCCGGTCCCACGGCGAGCGCGAGCTCGGGGCCGGATGCCCCGATGGCGGCGCCCGAACCATCCGCGGCCCCGTCGGCCCCGTCGGCCCCGTCGGCCCCGCCGTCCGCGTCCTGCGCGACGCGTCGGACCTCGATCTCTCCGAAGTAGTCATTGCGGTAGAGACCCAGCAGCTCCTCGGCGGGCCGGGGCGGTGCCGGCGCGGACGGCTGGCGCGTCGACACCAGATCGCCCACCGGGTCGAGCAGCGGGCCGAACTGCTCGGTGTAGAGCTCGCGCCACTCCAGCGCCGGGTCCCCGTACTGCGCGTAGTCGGCGAACCGGGCGTTGATCGTCTCCGCCACCCCCGTCGGCGCGGCGTTGGTCAGGGTGATGATGCCTAGATCCAGGGACGGCATCATGAGCATCGCCGTGCCCGCGCCGAGCGCGAACGCCCCCGAGTGGCTCCACTGGACGCGGCCCGAGGAACTCGTGCCGATGTTGAAGCCGTAGCCATAGCTCCCGGTGCGGTCCGCCGCGGCCTGCGGGGGCGCGGACACGGACTGCGGGGTCAGAGCCTCCCTGAGTGCCTCGGAGGGGACCACCTGTGCGCCACCGGGGCCCTTGCCGTCGTCAAGGACCATGGACATCCACCGCGCCATGTCCGTCACTGACGAGCTCAGGCCCCCCGCCGGGGCCTGGGCGTCGGGGTCACGCGCGGGGTCCGCCGGGATCCACTCGCCGGACGACTCGCCCGACTCGGCGGCCGGCGCGCGCACGTGACCCACGGCGCGGTTGCCGCGGTCGAGCAGCTCCTCGTAACTGAACGAGGTGTCCGACATGCCGAGGGGGTCGAAGAGACGCTCGCGGCCCAGCTCGGCCCACGGGGTGCCCGCCGCCGCGGCGACGGACTCGGCCCCCGCGGTGAGCCCGAAGTTGGTGTACGCGTACGACGTCCGGAACGGCTCGAGCGGCAGGTGGCGCAGGCCGTGCAGGATCGCGGGCCGCTCATAGCCGAGGTCCTCGAGGTCGTCGCCCGCGTGCTCGGGCAACCCGGAGCGGTGCGCGAACATGTCGCCCACGGTGACGTCCTCGGTGACCCGGGGGTCGGAGAGCGCGAACCACGGCAGGTGCTCGCGGACGGGGGTGTCCCAGCCGACCTCGCCCGCGGCGCTTTCGGCGGCCACGACCGTCGCGCTGACCGACTTGGAGATCGAGGCCAGCGGGAACACGGTCCGCGCGTCGACCTCCTCCCCGGTCTCGGTGCTGCGCACGCCGAAGCCCTCGGCCAACGCGACCTCACCGCCGTGGACGACCGCCACCGCGGCGCCCGGCACGCCCGAGGCCTCGAGTTCCTCCTCGGCGATGTCGGTGACCTTGCCGATCGCGTACTCGATGCGGTCCTCCGAGACCTCGAGCCCGGAGTACGCCGCCGGGCTCTGGCCGGGCACGGGGTCCGGAAGGGGGGTCCCGCACGCGGAGGCGGACAGCGTGAGGGCGGCGCCGAGGGCCGCGACCATCAGCGGGCGCCGCGTGGGGCGCGGGACCCGACGTGAGGGGGCGCCTCGGCGCGGGCGGGGCGGAACCGAATCCGTGAGCACCCCCTCAGATTAGCCCCCTGACGGCGGCGGATCGTGCGGGCGCGCGGTCGCGGGTGCGGGCCTCCGATCGGCCCGGGCGCGGGACCGGGAGCGGGACCGGGCGCGGGCGCGTCGCCAGAGCGCGAACGCCAGCACCGCCACGGCGAGGATCACCGCGCCGTCGACGACCGGGTTCGCCAGGGCCGCGCTGCGGTGCTGGATCCAGGCCTGCGCGCCGGTGGGGAGGAGCTCGGGCATCGTGATGAACCCGTTGGTCGCCCAGAACAGCACCCCGATCGCCGCGATGAGCAGCCCGGTGATCACGCTCGTGCTGTGGAGGTCACGCCCGAACACGGTGACCGTGCGGCCGCGCAGGAGCGTGCGGGTGCGGGCGCCGATCCGATGCCACAGTCCGGCGAGGACCAGCAACGGGACGACCATGCCCGCCCCGTAGATCGCGAGGAGCGTGCCGGCGGTGACGACGTCGCCCTGCGCGGCCGCCAGGGTCAGGACGGCCCCCAGGATGGGTCCCGCGCAGAAGCCGGCCACGCCACTGGCCGCGCCGAGAAGCGCGGTCTTGACCAGGCCCGCGCGCGCGGCCGCCCGGCTCCGGAGGGCGTCCGCCCCGGGCAGCATCCGCGCGGCGTCGAATCCGAATCCGAGCGCCTGGGCCAGGCCCAGCGCGATGAGCAGCACCGACGCGGCGATGATGACGGTCTCCCGATGCGAGACGAACACGCTGCCCACCGCACCCGCCCCGACGCCCAGGGGGACCAGGATGACCAGCAGTCCGGCGTAGAAGACCGCCCCGTGCAGCCACAGTCGTGGACCCGAACCGACGGTCGAGGCGAAGAAGGCCGGCAGCAGGAGCGCCCCGCACGGGCTGAGCAACGCGAGGATCCCGCCGACGAACGCGCTGAGCAGGCCGACGTCCACGCCGTCACCCGCCGCTGGAGTCGAGGGCCGACTGGTACGCCTCGAGGAAGACCTCCGGTGGCTGCGCGCCGACCAGCGGCTTGCCGCCGAGCAGGAAGACGGGGGTCGCCATGGCCCCGTGGTCGATGCCGAGTTGCTCGTTGCGCGCGATCTCCTCCTCGGCGGCGGGGGAGGTCATGTCGGCGGCGAACCGGTCGGTGTCCAGTCCGAGGTCGCCGGCCAACGCCACGAGGCCCTCCCGGGACAGCTCGTCACCCGAGCGGATCCGGCCGTCGGCGAACAGGGCGTCGTGGTAGTCCCAGAAACGGTCCTGGGCGGCGGCGGCGAAGGAGGCCATCGCCGCCCGCCTCGAGTCGGGTCCGTAGACGTTGACGTCGCGCCACTCGATGCGCAGGTCCCCGATCTCGGCCCGGTCGACCATCGAGGGCAGCGTGTCGCGGCTCCACTGCGCGCAGAACGGGCACTGGTAGTCCGAGAACACCACCAGTCCGACCGGCGCGTCGACGGGTCCGAGCGCGAACGGGTCCGCGGGGTCACGCCGTTCGGCGTGGGAGTAGTCGGGCTGCTGCTGGATCTGCCCGCTGTCCTGCCCTGCGGCCGTCGCGCTGTCGCCTCCGAACGACGTGCGCCACATCGCCACGACGAGCAGGACCAGGACGCCCAGCACGAGCACGCCGGGGATGGTGCCCACGGGCAGCCGGGAAGACCTCGGGGGGTGTGACATGGGAGCTTCTCGTCAGATGGGGAGGGTGGTGTCGCTGATCGCGAAGTCGCGGAGCCAGCCGATGAACAGCGCCCACGCGCCGCTGACCAGCAGCAGGCCGACGACGATGAGCATGACGCCACCGAAGATCTGGATGGCGCGCGTGTGCCGGCGCAGCCACCCCACGGTGCGCAGCGCCCGGGTCGATCCGAACGCCACCACCACGAACGGCAGCCCGAGCCCGAAGCAGTACGCCACGATGAGCAGCACGCCGCGCGTGGCGTCGAGGCCGGTGCCGGCGGCCACGGAGAGCGCGGCCGCCAGCGTCGGGCCCAGGCACGGCGTCCACCCGAGCGCGAACACGCCGCCGAGCAGCGGGGCGCCGAGCCAGGTGGACAGGGCCTTCGGCTGCAGGCGTGTGTCCCGCTGGAGGACCGGCACCGCCCCGATGAACACGAGCCCCATGAGGATCGTGACCACCCCGCCGAGCCGCTGCAGCAGTTCCTGCTGGGGGGCGATGTACTGCACCGTACCGAGGACCATGGCCGAGAGCAGGACGAAGACGGTGGTGAAGCCGCCGACGAACAGCAGGGAGGCCGCCACGACGCGTCGCCTGCCGGACCGCTGCTGGCGCCTGGCCTCGAGGGTGAGGGTGCCGGCCTCGGCGCGGCGTCTCTCCGCGGCGGCGACGGTGGTGGCGGGTCGTTCCGCGCCCACGACCCCGGCCAGGTAGGCGAGATAGCCGGGTACCAGCGGCACGACGCACGGGGACGCGAAGGACACGAGGCCGGCGAGGACGCACGCGCCGAGCGCGAGCAGGATCGGTCCGGACGCGGCGGTCTGTTGGAACGTCTCACCGATCGACTGGGCGAGCAGCGCGGTGGCGTCGCCGCTCACTGCGTCTCACCGCGAGTCGGGCTGATCGTCGACGGCATGGTCACCGTGGGGAAGGGCAGGTCGGGGCCGGGGGACGGGCGCGCGCGGCGGGTCCGGGCGACCAGCCATCCGGCCAGTGCGACCGCGAGGACGATGAGGACGACGACGAGATCGGGGATTCGATTCGCCCAGCCGAGGACGCTCCCCTCGAGTTCGGCCTGGGTACTCGCGCCGAGGAGACCGGTCAGCTCGGTGGTGCCGGCGGTCACCAGCAGGAGGACGCCCACCGCGACGGTGAGGGCGCCACCGATGAGGCCGGTCCAGGTGTTGCTCCAGCGTCCGATCTTCACTTCGCGCGGCCGGACGAGGTTCCGGACGGCGGGGAAGCGTCCCCACAGGAGCGAGAGGACGAACAGTGGCAGCGCCATCCCTGCGGCGAAGACCAGGACGATGATCCCGCCGGACAGTGGCGTGCCGGAGACGGCGGCCACGGTGAGGACGGCGCCGAGCAGCGGGCCCGCGCAGACGCCGGCGAGCCCGTAGACCGTGCCGAGGGCGTAGACGGCCGTCATCGAGGTGCCCTCGGTGTTGGTCCCCCGTCGCAGGAACGGCACGGGGACGTTGAGCAGCATGAGGAGGCCGAGCACGATCACGAGGACGGAGGCCACGGTGACGAAGGTGAACCGGTGCTCGTTGACGAAGGCCCCGAGCGTCCCGGCGAGGACGCCGAGGGGGACGAGCGTGGTGGCCAGGCCCAGGTAGAAGACGCCGGTGCGGGCGAGGAGCTCCCGCGGGGCGGCGAAGGCGTAGGAGAAGAACGCGGGCAGCAGCATCGCCGAGCACGGGCTGAGCAGGGTCAGGACGCCGCCGAGGAACGCTCCGAGTAGTCCGATGTCCACGGCTCACTCCACCGCGGCGAGGGCGTCGTCCAGGTAGGCCCGGAAGTTCTCAAGGGGCTGTGCGCCCGACATGGCGATCTGGCCGGCGACGAAGAACGGGACGGCGGTGACGCCCAGCTGCTGTGCGGTCCGGGTCTCGTTCTCGGCCTGCGCACGCACGCCCGGGTCGTCGAGGTCGGCGCGGAACGCGTCCATGTCCGGCATGTCGACCTGCTCGGCGAAGTCGATGAGGACGTCACGGGTGAGGTCGGGATGGCCGCTGTCGGGGGCCGCGTCGAAGACGGCGGTGATGTAGTCGACGTACTTGTCCTGGTTCGCGGCGGCCTGCGCCGCGATCTGGGCGTCCTCGGACTGCTCGCCGAAGTAGGCGACGTCGGTGAACTCGATGCGGACCCTGCCGGTGTCGACGTACTCGTCGATGAGGGTCGGGAGCGTGTCGCGGCTGAAGGAGGCGCAGAACGGACACCGGAGGTCGATCCACTCGGTCAGGACCACCGGGGCGTCGACCGCGCCGATGGCCTTGGGGTCGTCGGCGTCGCGCCGGACGAAGTCCATGTCCCCACCGGCCTGTGCGTCGGGTCCGGCGGTGTCGCCGGAGGCGGAGGCCGTCTCGGCCGCGGCAGGGGCCCCCGACGTCGGGGACTGCCCGGGCAGCATCTGGGCCACGACGACGACCGCGAGGAACGCGACCACCGCCCCGAGGACGCCGTTGAGGATTCTCGAGCGCCGGTACTTCCCCTCGAGGGTGTGGCGGGAGGTCGCTGGGTCGGTTGTCACAGGGGGAGTCCTTCTCGTCGCGGGGGCCGGTAACCGGATCGACTATGACACATAGTCGACTATCGGGGTTAGTTGACTATGTCGGATAGTCGGTTGTGGCATGATCGGGGACCATGCAGCGCATCTCGTGGACTCTCGCGTCGGTCCGACAATCCGTGGACCTGGCGGCCCAGGGGCTGCGGACCCTCTCGCCCCGGCAGTGGGGCGCCGCCGCGGTGGCGACCGTCCTGTTCGGGGGCCTGCTGGGCCTGGCCACCGTCCTCATCCCCAATTCCTTCTTCGTCCGCGAGATCCCGCCGGTCTGGTGGAACTACCCGGTCTGGATACTCACCTCGGTGTTCTCCGGGTTGCTCTTCGCGACCTATGTCCGGGACGGCAGGCCCGAATCCGGGGGAGCGTCCGGCTCGGAGACGCCCGCGACGGGTGGGCCGGACGGCGCCGAGGACCGCCGGACGAGTCGCGTCGGCGTGGTCGGCGCCTTCCTGGCCTGGTTCGCGGTCGGCTGCCCGGTGTGCAACAAGTTCGCGCTCCTGGCGCTGGGCTACTCCGGCGCGCTCACGTGGTTCGCGCCGGTGCAGCCCGTGTTGGCCGTCATCGCGCTGGTCCTCACCGCGGTCGCGCTGGTCGTGCGGCTGCGGGGCCGGGTCGCCTGCCCGCTTCCGCGGGTTCGCGTGGCCGAGGCGGTGGGATGAGCGCGCGGCGGAGCGCCCGGCAGGACGCGCCGCGCCTGGGCGCGCTGGAGACCCAGGTGATGGATTTGCTGTGGGACCACGGGCCGTCCACCGTCCGGGGGCTCATCGACCGACTCGACGGCGAGCCGGCCTACACGACCATCGCCACGGTGCTGACCAACCTCCAGCGCAAGGGCCTGGTGTCCACGAGTAAGGACGGCCGGTCGACCGTGTACGGGGCGTGCACCACCCGAGAGGAGCACGTGGCGACACTCATGACGCACGCGCTCGGAGGTAGCCGCGACCGTGCGGCGTCGATCCTGCACTTCGCGCAGAGCGTCCCGGACTCGGACCTCGAGCTACTCCGCGACTACCTGCGCCAGCGTGACGGGAGCGACGCGCCGTGACGGCCGTCTACGTGCTGATCACGCTCGTGTTCGCGGGTCTGCTGCTGCCCGCTGTCGCCGGGCCCCGCGTCCTCCGCAGCGCCGCGCCGGTCCTCATGCGGATGCCGCGCGTGGCGGTGGGGCTGCTCAGCTCCGCCGTGGTCTTCTGGACCCTCGCCGCGTTGTCGGTGGGTCCGTTGCTCGCCTGGGTGGTCACCGGCCCGGACCTGCTGCCCGCGGACGCGGCGGCCGTGTGCAGCCGGTGCCTGGCCGCCGCCGACCCGTTCGGCCTGGATCGCATCGATACCGCCGTGCCGGTGGCCCTGCTGCTCGTCGTCCCGGTCGCGGTCTCCGTGGCCCACGCCGTCAGGGTGGCGCTCGAGGCGCGGCGCCGCCGGAGCACCACGCTGCGCACGGCCGCGCTCTACCGCCACCGGGGAGTGCCCGCGCGGCTCCACGGCCACGCGGTCCGACTGATCGACGACGCGCACCCGTTCGCGCTCGCGCTTCCCCGGCGGCACGGCGGCATCATGGTCTCCACGGCCGCCGTCGAGCTGCTCTCGGACGAGGAACTGGGGGCGGTCCTCGCGCACGAGGACGCCCACCTGCGGCAGCGGCATCACGCGGTCTCGACTCTGGTCTCCACGCTCACCACCGGGCTGCGGTGGGTGCCGCTGTTCGCCGCAGTGGAGGACGCCCTCGGGCACTATCTGGAGATCGCCGCGGACGACGCCGCGCGCCGGACCGCCGGTACGACCGCGTTGGCCGGCGCACTGCTGACGCTCGGTCGGTACGGCCGACACCGTGATCACAGCGGCGAGGAACTCGCGGGGGCGTTGCACGCCCTGGGGCCGGACCGCATCCGGCATCTGGTCCAGCCGGCCAGCGGGTCGAGGGGCGTGGCGGCGGCGGTCGCCACGGCGTTCTGCCTCACCTCGCTGGCGATGCTCGCCGCCGCGGTCCACGTCCCCTACGTGATGGCCGTGATCACCGGCTGCTACTGAGGCGGGCCCGCTCCCAGTTGGCCGTCCACGCCTCGGCGCCGCCCATGAGCTGGCGCTCCAACTCGGCGCGGTCGGGCCCGGCGCGGTGGAGCACGTCGGCGGTCCAGTCGGCGTACAGGCCGTACTGGGCCACGCCGTCGATATTGAGGTCATAGACGCGGTCGCCGAACCTCCAGCGGTCCATCACCTCGCCGCTGGGCGCGGTGAACGGGTAGACGAGCGGATCGGTCGCTGCGCTCGGGCGGGGTTCGGCCAGCGCCGCGAGGCCGTTGACGTCCGAGCCCCACCCGTACCCGTCGAAGGGCCGGATCGCGCCGACCGTGTTGGTGCGCCACTGCTCGAGGAAACCCACCTCGAAGTTCTCGGTGGCGTCGGCGGGCCAGGCGAACGCGGCGACGAACCCGCCCTGCTCGTGCACCCGGCGCGTGTTGCCCTGCGTGGCCCAGGCGTGGTCCACGACGAGGCCGGTGTATCCGGCCTCGGCGGCCATGTCGAGCGCGCGGTGGGCGGTCTTGACGCCCATGTGGTCGATGTTGATGACCATGCCGCGCGCCATCATCCCGCGGATCGCGTGCTCGCCCAGCGCCGTCAGCCCGCGCACGTTGCACAGCGGCGCGTCCGGGTAGACGGGCAGGGCCGCGCCGGCGGGCGCGCCGGAGGACGCCGCGGCGAGTCCGTCGGCGACCGGCGTGCTGGCCAGCGGCTGGGCGTGGTCGGCGTCGGGGCCGGCGCACGGCTCGGTCTCCCAGAACCGCTGGGTGCCGAGCTTGTTGCCGATGTTCACCGCGAGCCCGGCGAGCTCCTCGTCCATGCGCGCCCCACCGAGGGCGTTGTCGAACTTGTGGACCGGGAAGACCGTGGAGACGCCCCACGAGGCGAACTCGTCGAGGCCGCGGTCGATGTCCTCGGGAGTGCACATCGGCGCGTCGTCCACGACCCGGCACCCGAACGGTTCGGAGGCCTCCACGCCGAGCGTCACGGCGAGCTTGCCCTCGGCGGCGATCGCCCGGACGTCTTCGGGGGAGCGCGCGATCCGGAACCAGCCCCGCCCGGGCCCGCCGTGCTCGGCGTCGATGTGCGCCTCCATGCGGTTCAGGTAGTCGACCTGGCTGCGCAGCTGCTCCATCTCGTCGCACGAGGTGCGGGCGGGGACGCCGAGCCCGACGAGCGCCTCGCACAGCACCCGGTTGGCCACGAGGTGGTTGGTGAGCACGCGGAGTCCGCCGCGCCACGCCCGTTCAATACCGCTGTAGTGGGCCTGTTCGTGGAGCTGCGAGTCGTGCGACGGCCACTGCGCGAACGTCGGGAACCCCTGGTTACCGCCGGGCAGGTCGGTGCCGCCGAGCACGGATTCGAGCAGGGCGAAGTGGCCGGTGCCGGAGTGCGTCGAGCAGTCGGCCAGGGCCTCGGCGATGCCGCCCGGCGCGAACGGCTCGCCGCACCGCAGGCCGCCGCCGAAGGCCTGGGAGGCGGTGATGTGCGCGTGGGCGTCGACCATGCCGCGGATGGGCGGAGCGCCGCCCGGCACGGCGGCGCGGGCCTGTCCGCCGCCGGAGATCCCCGCACCGAGGGAGGTGGTGACGGCGGTGGCGAGGGCGACGACGAGGACGACGACGAGAGCCGCCGGCGCCCCCGTCGTTCGCCGGCCGGGATGGGCGGGTCGGGCCGAGGGATCTGACTGCGCCGTCATGGCCCGACACTAGCCCTGCCGCCCGGCCTGACGAGGGCGTTTCGTCAGCCGGGCGGCTGCCATCCGGTCAGAGCTGGCGGGCGACCTCCGAGGCGACGAGGTCGAGGTGGTCGAGGTCGGACATGTCGAGCACCTGCAGGTAGATGCGGCGGGCGCCGATCTCGGAGTAGCGGCCGATCTTCTCGACCACCTCCGCCGGGGTGCCGGCCGCCCCGTTGGTGCGCAGTTCGTCGACCTCGCGGCCGATGGCGTCGGCTCGGCGGGCGATCTCGGCCTCGTCGCGTCCGCAGCACAGGACGAGCGCTGCCGAGCGGATGATCTCCTCGGGGGCCCGGCCGCGTTCGGCGCAGGCCTCGTCGACGCGTCGGTACTGGGTCGCGACGGTGTCGACGTCGGCGAAGGGCACGTTGAACTCGTCGGCGAACCGTGCGGCCAGCGCGGGGGTGCGCTTCTTGCCGTGGCCGCCGACGATCACGGGCGGCGGCGACTGCACGGGCTTGGGCAGGCCGGGGGAGTCGAGGAGATCGATGCGCTTGCCCCGGACCGTGAGGGTGTCGCCGGCGGGCGCGGACCACAGCTGCTCGAGCGCGCCGAGGGTGTCCTCGAGCAGGTCGAACCGCTCGCCGAGCGGAGGGAACGGGATGCCGTACGCGGTGTGTTCGTCCTCGTACCACCCGGCGCCGAGGCCGACGTCGAGTCGGCCGCCGGACATCTCGTCGACCTGGGCCAGGGAGATCGCCAGGGGGCCCAGGTGCCGGAACGTCACCGAGGTCAGCAGCGTGCCGAGCCGGATGGTGGACGTCTCCCGGGCCAGGCCGGCGAGCGTGAGCCAGGCGTCGGTGGGGCCGGGCAGGCCGCTGACGTCGCCCATCTTGAGGTAGTGGTCGGAGCGGAAGAACGCCTCGTAGCCGAGATCCTCGGCGGCGCGGGCGACGGCGAGCTGGTCGGCGTACGTCGCGCCCTGCTGGGGTTCGACGAAGACGCGGAGGGACACGCGGGAATCACTAGGCATGGGTCCAGCTTGCCCTCGGTCCGCGGCTGCGCGCCAACCGCGACCCGTTCAACAGCGCCAACCAGCCTGCCCGGCCAGCAATCCACCCACCAACCGCCCGACGACCACCCGACAGCCCCGCCCGACCTCCAGATTTGGTCGTAATCATCGAGCCGAATCCGCCACTTCGCCTCGATGGCTACAACCATTCCCGAGACGATTACGACCATTGCAGCGCGCCGGGGTGGGCAGGCTGCGGAGTTGCCGCGAGTGCCCGGCCCGGGCGGTGTGCCGCGTGTGCGAGGAGCGCGGGGCTAGTTGGTGTCGGCGACGAGCGGCTCGATGGTGAGGTGCTCCATCTCCTTGGTGATGTACTGCAGGCGCCACTTGTCGCCGAACAGGGCCAGCAGTTCGCCGTCGGTGCGCTCGAACACCTCGACACCGCGCTGGCGGCCCAGCTCGTCCGCGGAGTCGGCGTCGGTCCGGCGCGCGATGGTGTACGGCAGGTTGTCCACGACCACCTCGACGTTGAACTCCGCCTTCATGCGGGCGGTGACCACCTCGAACTGCATCGGCCCGACCGCCGCCATCACCGGGTTGGCGTCGCCGCGCGTGTCGTTACGCAGGATCTGCACGACGCCCTCGGCGGCGAGCTGGTCGATCGCCTTGCGGAACTGCTTGTACTTGCCCAGCGACTGCGCACGCACCACCGCGAAGTGCTCGGGCGCGAACTGCGGGATGGGCGGGAACTGCACTTTCTTGCCCGTGTAGAGGGTGTCACCGGGCGCCAGGGCGGTGGCGTTGACCAGGCCCACGACGTCGCCGGGGTAGGCGGTCTCGACGGTGGACCGGTCGCGGCCGAACACGGTGAGCGCGTACTTGGTGGTGAACGGCTTGCCCGTCTGCGCGTGCTGGACCACCATGCCGCGCTCGAACTCGCCGGAGACCACGCGCATGAAGGCCAGGCGGTCGCGGTGCGCGGCGTCCATGCCGGCCTGCACCTTGAACACCACGGCCGAGAACGGGTCGGTGGTCTGCCGCGGCTCACCGGAGACGGTGGGCCACTCCCGCGGCGGCGGCGCCAGCTCGACCAGCGCGTCGAGGATCTGGTGCACGCCGAAGTTGAGCATCGCGGACGCGAAGATCACCGGGCTGGTCTCGCCGGCGAGGTACAGCTCCTGATCGTGGTCCTGGCCCATCGCGGACAGCAGCTCGGACTCCTCGACCGCGGTCTCCCAGACGTCGCCCTCGCGCTGGGCGGCGGTGTCCGGGTCGTAGTGCTCCTCGGGCGCGATGGTCGAACCGCCGGCGGTGCGGGTGAAGTGGACGTACTCCTCGGGCGCGCCGTCCTCACCGCGCCGCAGGAGGCCGCGGTAGTCACCCGCGATGCCGACCGGCATGTAGAGGGGCGTGGGGACGAGGCCGATCTGCTCGGTGATCTCGTCGAGCAGCTCCAGCGGCGCGCGGCCGGGGCGGTCCCACTTGTTGATCACCGTGATGATCGGCAGACCGTTGTGCTTACACACCTGGAACAGCTTGAGCGTCTGCGGCTCGAGGCCCTTGGCCGCGTCGATGAGCATGACCGCCGCGTCGACGGCCGTGAGGACGCGGTAGGTGTCCTCGGAGAAGTCGGCGTGGCCCGGGGTGTCGACCAGGTTGATGACGTATGGATCGTCGGCGTCCGAGCCCTCGGGGGCGTACGTGAACTGCAGTGCGGTGGAGCTGACGGAGATGCCGCGGGCCTTCTCCATCTCCATCCAGTCCGAGACCGTGGAACGGCGGCCCGACTTGCCGTGCACGGCGCCCGCCTCGGTGATCACCCGGGCGTGCAGCGCGAGCGCCTCGGTCAGCGTCGACTTACCGGCGTCGGGATGGGCGATCACGGCGAACGTCCTGCGGCGCGCGACCTCGGACGCGACGTCCCCGGCGGTGTCCGCACCCGAGGCGTGTCCGCCCGTTCCGGTGTCCTCGGCGGTCTCGGTCACGCGTACTCCTCACAGCAGTCGACGGCCCTCGTCGTCGTCACCCAGGGTACGTCCGCCCTCGTCCGCGCACCGAATCCGCCCACGTCACCCCCGTGCCCGGCGGGGCCAGTGAAAGGCGAGGTCAGACGTGGCGCGCAGCGCGGCGGCGATGCGGCTCCTCCGGCACCGGCGGCCCTACCGGGGCGCGGACCCGGGCGCGGGCATCGAACGAGTACTGTTGTCGCCGTTCACATCTCGCGGTGCCGCCGCGGAGCGGTAACGGTGAGCGGCTAAGAGCCCGATTATCTAGGCAGGTGCCGTAGCCGGAGAGTGTCGGACCCGGCCGCTACGGTGCGCGGAACAGAGATCAGGGACGAGCCGAAGGGGGATGGGGAAATGGGGGAGGACGACAGTCACCATCCGGTGAGCGAGGGGGGCCGGGGGCAGTGGGAGGAGCGCAGGGGGGCGCTCCGCCGGTTGCTGCCCGCGGTCGAGCGGCTGCGTGGGCTCCGCGAGGCCGGGCGGCCCGGCGGCGCGTGGGCGGCGCACCGGTCGCTGCTGCGCTATCCGGGTGTCGAGGACGACGCCCGGGCGGTGATGGCGGCGTTCGACGGGGGCGTTCTCACGCGGCACGGGAGGAGCTGACGCGGGCGCTCATCACGTGGGTGGCCCGGTCCGAGCGCTTCGAAGGGGGTGGGATGGCCGAGGCGCTGAGGGAGGGCACGCTCGTGGCGCTGCTCGATCGGCTGCGGGAGCTCTACTACCTGTGATCGTCGGGCCGCAGCGCCGCCAGGTAGCGGCGCGTGAGCCGGTCCTGCTCTGCCCGGGCCAGGGGTGCGCCGAGCCTGGCGAGCAGGGTGGCGTGCGCGGACTCGGCGGTGATGGTCAGCGACACGGCGTCGGTGGCGGGGTCGCGCCGCACGAGGAAGCGCTCCCATCCGCGTTCGGGATGACCGGGCAGGGCGCGGTAGGTGAAGCCGCGCGCGTCGGGCCGGTCGGTGACCTCGGTGACCTCGCACGGTGCGGTGAGTCGGAGCCACGCCGCGGGGCCCGTGCGGGGCCGGAGTGTCACCGTCCGGCCGGGGGTGGCGGGTCCGTCGGCGACGACGACGAGACCGGCGCGACGATGCATCTGCCAGTCCATGAGTTGGTCGCCGGCGCGGTCGAAGAGGGCGGCCCCGGAGCCCAGGTGGGCCTCGCGCTCGAACCGCCGGATCCGGCTCACGCCGAGTGGACCTGGTTCTGGGCGGTCTCCAGCCCGTGCTTGAGGAGCAGTTCGACGGCGTCGGCGGCGTCCTGGACGAGGAACGGCACGTCGGGCTGCTCGAGCTTGGAGAAGCGCTTGAGGACGAAGTCGGCCACCGCCATCCGGCCCGGCGGGCGGCCCACCCCGGCGCGGACCCGGATGTAGTCGCGGGTGCCGAGCGAGCTGGACACCGAGCGCAGGCCGTTGTGGCCGCCCTCGCCGCCTCCCCGCTTGAGTCGGACCTGGCCGAAGTCGATGTCGATCTCGTCGTGGATGACGATCACGTCGGTGGGGGCCACGGAGAAATACTTGGCCACCGCCGCGACCGGGCCGCCGGAGAGGTTCATGTAGCTGCGGGGGCGGGCCAGCACGACGGGCGTGTCGGCGAGGCGCGTCTGGGCGATCTCGCAGTTGGTCTTCTTGTGGGTGGAGAAGCTCGCCGGCATGGGCAGCGCCCGGGAGGCGAGTTCCTGCAGGACGTCCCAGCCGATGTTGTGGCGGGTGCCCTCGTAGTCGGGTCCGGGGTTGGCCAGGCCCACCACGAGTGTGGGGCCGGACGGCTGGTCGGCGGTAGTCACGCGCCCATGATCCCAGACGCCGGGTGGGGGCTCATATCCGCAGTTCGGTGCGGGCGGTGCCGAGCACGGCGGCGGTGAGGGCGTCGAGATCGGGGGACTGGAGTTTCCAGTGCTGCCAGTACAGGGGTACGTCGAGTGGGCGATCCGGGGAGACCTCGACGATCTCCCCGGAGACCAGCCACGGCGTGGCCAGTTGTTCAGGGATGAGGCCCCAGCCCAGCCCGGCGACGATCGCGCGGACGTGGTCGTGCGAGCTGGGGATGAAGTGCCGGGGCCCGGTCGGCTCGCGTCGGGCCAGTCGGCGGTAGTGGTGGTTCTGGTGGCCGTCGCTGCGGTCGAAGTCCACGATGGGGGCCCGCCCGAGCGCGGCGGTCGTCGTGCCCTCCCGCAGGTGCCGGGCCACGAACCCCGGGCTGGCGCAGGCGAGGTACCGCATCGACCCCAGCGGGAGTGCGCGGCAGCCCTGGACCGGGCGCGACTGGCTGGTCACCGCGGCCATCACCTCGCCGCGGCGCAGGAGCTCACTGGACAGGGACTCGTCCTCGCGGCGGATGTCGAACACGACGCGGCCGCCGTCGTGGACCTCGGTCATGGCGTCGAGGAACCAGGTCGACAGGGAGTCGGAGTTGCACGCCACGGCCAGGACGACCGGGTCCTGCCCGGAGCCGAGATCGTCGAGCTCCCCGGCCAGCGATTCTTCGAGGTGCAGCATCTGCCGGGCCGTGCGCAGGACGGTCTCGCCGGACTCGGTGGCGGTGATGGGGCGTTCGCGGCGCACGAGGATGCGACCGGCGGACTCCTCGAGAGCGCGGATCCGCTGGGACACCGCGGACTGAGTGATGTGCAGGTGCGCGGCGGCGGCCTCGAACGAGCCGAGATCGACGACGGCGACGAGCGTGCGGAGCTGGTCCAGCTGGAGCGCGTTCATAAGTACAGCTGATGCTAGTGCAGAAACTGTAGTCGCACTACTAATGGACGCGTGCCTAGATTGAGGGTGTGACAACCACTTCCACTCTCTTCATGGGCGCAGGTATCGGACTCGGCCTCATCGCCGCCGTCGGCGCGCAGAACGCGTATGTGCTGCAGCGCTCGATCCGCGGGGACGTGTCGATGGTGCCGATCGTCGTGTTCTGCGTGCTCTCCGAGGCAGCGCTCATCCTGCTCGGGGTGGCCGGGGTGGGCGCGCTCATCGAGACGGCGCCGGGTGCGCTGACGGTGATGACGTGGATCGGCGTGGCGTTCCTCGTGGCCTACGGGACGTTCGCGGCGGTCCGCGCGATCCGCCCGGGCGAGGGGCTGCGGGCCGACGGCACCGGCCGCGTCCCGTCGACGATGGGGGCGGTGGCGGCGTGCGCGGCGTTCACCTGGCTCAACCCGCACGCCTATCTGGATTGTGTGGTGTTTCTCGGCACGCTCGCCAACCAGCACGGGGCGGAGCTGCGATGGGTCTTCGCGGCGGGGGCGTTCCTCGCCGGCGCGGTGTGGTTCTCGCTCATCGGCTTCGGCGGTAAGGCTCTGCGCGGGCTGTTCTCCAGGCCCGGGGCGTGGCGGGTGCTCGACGGGGCGATCGCGGTGATGATGTTCGTCCTGGCGGTGGGGCTCCTCCGCGGCTAGTCCGCGAGCCCGCCGGTCCCCCGGCAGCCGCGCTCAGCCAGCCCCCGCGGCCCCTCGCAGCCGCGCCCGGCCTCTCGCAGCTGCCCCGCGGCACGCCCCTCGCAGTCGCCCCCGCGGCCCGCCCGCCGGCCATTCGGCCGTTAGCAGAGCCCTCCGCGGCCGGCCCCTTTACAGCCGCGCGCGTCGATGGCGTCTCGCGCGCACCGGCGGGCAGGCGGGACGCCATGCCGGGGAGCGAGGATGGGGTGTGGCGTGCGGGCGCGGGAGCGAGACGCCATCCGCAGGAGCGAAACGCCATCGGGGGGAGCGGCTGCGCGAGCAGGAAATAGGGAACGGGCCCGGGACGACACAGTGGTCGTCCCGGGCCCGTGACCTGTTCGCCGTTACTGCACGGCGGTGGGGGATCAGCCCTCCTCGGCGGCCTTCGCGGCGTCCTCGGCGGCCTCGCCCTGGGGAGCGGACTCCTCGTCGGCCTCGAGGTCGGCGCTCGACGGGGCCTCGATGACGTTGACGAGCAGCGTCTCCGGGTCGGAGATCAGGGTCGCGCCGGAGGGCAGCTGCACGTCGGCGGCGGTGATCTGGGTGCCGGCCTCGACGCTCTCGACGGAGACCTCGAGGTCCTCGGGGATGTTGGTGGCCTCGACCTCGACCTCGATGACATCGGCGTCGGTGGTGACCAGGGTGCCGGGGGCGGCCTCGCCGGTGACGAGCACGGCGATCTCCACGACGACCTTCTCGCCCTTCTTCACGACGAGCAGGTCGGTGTGCTCGATGACGCGGGTCAGCGGGTGGATGTCGATCTGCTTGGGCAGTGCGAGCTGCTCCTCGCCCTCGATGTCGAGGGTCAGCAGGGCGTTGGTGCCGTTGTGGCGCAGGATGGCGGCGAACTCGAGCGCACCCAGCAGCAGGTGGCGGGGCTCGGTGTGGTGGCCGTACAGCACCGCGGGGACCTGGCCCTCGCGGCGGGCGCGACGGGAGGCGCCCTTGCCGAACTCGGTCCGGACGGCGGCGGCGATCTTGTTCTCAGACATGCGATGACCTCTGTGTGGGTATTTCGGGCCCGGCGCGAAGCGCACCCGAGGCCGAGACCAGAGGTGATCGCGTCGATAACGGAGCGGCCCTTGCGGGTCCTCCCTCGCCGAGATGACCCGACCAGCCTAGCGGCGCCGGGGGTTCGCACCCAAATCGGACGAGCCGGGTCGGGCGGGAGGTTCACATCGCGGGGGAGCCGACGGCGAGACCCGGAATGCGCGGGACCCGCCGCCCCTCGGAAGGGAACGGCGGGCCGGGGTGCGCGTGGGGTGCCGGTGTTCGTCAGGCGCGACGCGGGCAGGGTGGTGTCAGAGGATCTCCTCGACCTCCGCCGTGGGGCGCGCGAGGCGGGTGCCCTTGTCGGTGACGACGAAGGGCCGCTCGATCAACCGCGGGTGGGCGACCATCGCGGCGAGGAGCTCGTCATCCGAGGCGTCGATCAGGCCGAGCTCGGTGAACTCCGCCTCCTTGACGCGGACGGCCTGCCGCACCGTGAGCCCGGCGTCCGCGATGAGCGTGCGCAGTTCCTCGACCGTCGGCGGGGTGTCGAGGTACTTGATGATCGTCGGCTCCACGCCCCGCTCCCGCAGCAGCTCGAGAGCCTGCCGCGACTTGGAGCAGCGGGGGTTGTGGTAGATCGTCGCGTCCATGGTCGCCCCTACGCGGAACCGTTGAACAGGCTGGTCACCGAGCCGTTCTCGAAGACCTCGTGGATGGTCCGGGCCAGCAGCGGCGCGATGGACAGCACGGTGAGGTTCTCGAAGCGCTTCTCCGGCGGGATCGGCAGCGTGTCGGTGGTGATGACCTCCTTGGCGCCGCAGGAGGCGAGGCGCTCGGCGGCCGGGTCGGAGAAGATGCCGTGCGTGGTGGCGATGATGACGTCGCCCGCACCGGCGTCCTTGAGGACCTTGACCGCGCCGGCGATGGTGCCGCCGGTGTCGATCATGTCGTCCATGAGCACGCAGGTCTTGCCCTCGACGTCACCGACGACGCGGTTGGACTTGACCTGGTTGGGCACGTTGGGATCGCGGGTCTTGTGGACGAACGCCAGCGGGGCGCCGTCGAGCGCGTCGGCCCACTTCTCGCCCACCTTGACGCGGCCGGCATCGGGGGAGACCACGACGATGTTGTCGGTGCCGTAGTGCTGCCGCACGTAGTCCGACAGCTGACCCTGGGCGTGCATGTGGTCGACCGGACCGTCGAAGAAGCCCTGGATCTGGTCGGTGTGCAGGTCGACCGTGATGATCCGGTCGGCGCCGGCGGCCTTGAGCAGGTCGGCGATGAGGCGGGCCGAGATCGGCTCACGCCCGCGGTGCTTCTTGTCCTGGCGCGCGTACGGGTAGAACGGCAGGACCGCCGTGATCCGCTTGGCGGAGCCGCGCTTGAGCGCGTCGATCATGATGAGCTGCTCCATGATCCACTTGTTCAGCGGGGCAGGGGCGCTCTGCAGCACGAACGCGTCGCAGCCGCGGACCGACTGTTCGAAGCGGACGAAGATCTCGCCGTTGGCGAAGTCCCGGGCAGTCTGCGGGGTGACCTCGACCCCCAGCTCTGCGGCGACCTGATCGGAGAGCTCGGGGTGCGCGCGCCCCGCGAAAAACATCAGGTTCTTCTGGTTGTCGATCCACTCGCTCACTGCGTGAGTCCGTCCTTCTGGGAGTCGTTCCGGGCACGACGGGCGGCCTCGGCCGAGCCGGAATCCGGCCGGTTCTTGATCACCCAGTCGTCGATGTTCCTCTGCCGTCCTCCGGACACCGCGAGGGCGCCCGGCGGGACGTCGTCCTTGATCACGGTACCCGCGCCCGAATAGGCCCCGTCTCCGACGGTCACCGGTGCGACGAACATGGTGTCCGAACCGGTGCGGCAGTGATCGCCGATCACTGTACGGTTCTTGTTCACGCCGTCGTAATTGACGAACACGCTCGACGCCCCGATGTTGGTGTGCTCACCGATGGTCGCGTCCCCCACATAGGTCAGGTGCGGCACCTTGGTGTTGGCGCCGATCGTCGACTTCTTGACCTCGACGAACGTACCGATCTTGCTGTTCGCACCGAGGTCCGCGGCGGGCCGCAGATACGCGAACGGGCCGACCTCGGCGCCAGCCCCGACTGTGGCGCTCACCGCATGTGAACGCACGACCGTGGCACCCTCGCCGACGGTCGTGTCCTGCAGGGTGGTGTCGGGGCCGATGGTCGCGCCGTCGTGGACGACGGTCGCGCCCGCCAGGTGCGTGCCGGGCAGGATCGTCACGTCCCGTCCGATCTCCACGCCCACGTCGAGCCACGTGCTGGACGGGTCGACGATGGTCGCCCCGGCGCGCATGGCCGACTCGCACAGACGGCGGTTCATCTCACCGGCCAGCGCGGCCAGCTGCACACGGTCGTTGACGCCCGCCACGAGGTCCGCGTCCTCGACGCGGTGTGCGCGGATGAGTCCGTTGGCCTGCCGGGCCAGCTGGATGACGTCGGTGAGGTACAGCTCGCCCTGCGAGTTGTCGGTGCTCAGCTGTCCGAGCTTGTCCCGCAGGACCTGCGCGTCGAACGCGTAGATGCCCGAGTTGACCTCGCTGATCGCCTTCTCGTCCTCCGAGGCGTCCTTGTGCTCGACGATCCTGAGCACCTCGCCGTCGTCGTTCCTCACGATGCGGCCGTACCCCGTGGGGTCGGGCGCCGTCGACGTGAGCACGGTGACCGCCGCCCGTGGCCGCATGTCGTGGCGGCTCACCACCTCGCGCAACGTCTCGGCGTCGAGCAGCGGGATGTCGGAGGTGGTCACGAGGACCGTGCCGGAGAAGTCGGCGGGCAGCCCCGACATGCCGGCCGCGACCGCGTCACCGGTGCCCTTCTGCTCCTCCTGGACGGCCGTCGACACGGGCACCCCGAGGTCGGCCGACAGCTCCGCCACCGCGGCCGAGACCTGCTCGCGCTGGTGCCCCACCACCACGACGACCGCGTCCGGCTCGATCCCCGCCGCGGCGTGCAGGGCGTGACCGAGCATGGTCCGCCCGCACACGCGGTGCAGCATCTTGGGAGTGGCGCTCTTCATCCTGGTGCCGGAGCCGGCGGCCAGGACGATGACCGCGGTCTGGGGGCGATCGGTCTGCGGTGTCGTCATCAAGTCTCCTCGGGCGTGGCAGCGCCGTGTGGGGGATAGGTGGCTGCGCAACATCTGCGCAATCGCCATCGGTTTTGTGCACGTTCCGTCCGAGGATAGAGGGTGACTCCGACCAATCGAACCGTCTCGGGAGACGAGTAGCCTCACCCGGCGTGTCAGTTCTCAGGCGGCAGCTCGCCGATACCCGGCCCCTGCGGCAGCCGGACTTCCGCAGACTGTGGCTCGCCAACATCGTCACGGTCATCGGCGCGCAGCTGTCCATAGTCGCGGTGCCGCAGCAGGTCTTCGAGATCACCCGCAACTCCGCCTATGTCGGCCTCACCGGCGTGTTCGCGCTCGTGCCGCTCATCGTGTTCGGCCTGTGGGGCGGGGCGCTGGCCGACGCGTTCGACCGGCGCAAGCTGCTCATGATCACCACCACCGGCCTCATCGCGACCGCCGCGCTGTTCTGGTTGCAGGCCGCCGCCGGGAACCAGAACGTATGGCTGGTGATGGGGCTGCTCGCCGTGCAGCAGGCGTTCTTCGCGGTCAACCAGCCCACCCGGTCGGCGATCATCCCGAAACTCGTCCCGTCCGACCAGTTGGCCTCCGCCTCCGCGCTGAACATGACCGTCATGCAGTTCGGCGCGATCGTCGGGCCGCTCTCGGCGGGCATCCTCATCCCGGTGCTCGGGCTGGAGTCGCTGTATCTCCTGGACTCGGTCGCGCTCCTGGCGACGCTCTATGCCGTCTACCGGCTCCCACCCCAGCCGGTGTCGGGGGAGCGTCCCTCGGTCGGGCTGCGGTCGGTCATCGACGGGTTCGCCTACCTGGCCACCCGCCGCATCCTGCTGGCCTCGTTCCTCGTGGACATCATCGCCATGGTCTTCGGCATGCCGCGGGCGCTGTTCCCGCAGATCGCGACCGAGTCCTTCGGTGATCCCGCGACCGGCGGGACCGCGCTCGGGTTGCTGTTCGCAGCGATGAGTGTCGGCGCCGTGTTGGGCGGCGTGTTCTCCGGCTGGATCCCGCGCGTGCGACGGCAGGGCCTGGCGGTGCTGGTGTGCGTGGCGCTGTGGGGTCTGGCGATGGTCGCATTCGGCGTGTTCGTCGGCGCGGCCTCACCCGAGGGCTCGGCCTGGTGGTTGTGGCTGGCGCTGGCGGCCCTCGCGTTCGGCGGTGCCGTGGACATGGTCTCGGCCGCGTTCCGTCAGGCCATCCTGCTCGAGTCGGCCACGGACGAGATGCGCGGTCGGCTGCAGGGCGTGTTCATCGTCGTGGTGGCCGGCGGACCGCGCATCGGCGACGTCGCCCACGGCGTGGCGGCGGCGTCGGTGGGCACCGCGGTCGCAGCGGCCGGCGGCGGCGTGCTCGTCGTGATCGGGGTGGTGATCTGCGCGGTCGCGTTCCCGGCGTTCCTGCGCTACACCGTGCGCAGCGCGGTCGAGCGGGGCGCGAGGGGCTAGCCCAGGAACGACACCCGGTCGCCCGGGGACGCCGCCTCACATCCGGCCGCCAGCGCCCGGACGACGCCGGCGAACTCCGTCAGGCCGATGTGCATCCGGCCGCCCTGAAGCCCGTGCCTCTTGACGCCCATCTCGTCCCCGCTCACCACCACGTCCGCCAGCGGCATCAGCCGGGGGCGTGCGGTGTTGACCCACGGCCACCGCTGCCCGGATTCGACGCCGATCTGCTCGGAGACGAACTCCGGATCGTGCGCGGGCTCGTCGAGGACCTCGAGCACCCCCACGCATCCGCCTTGCTCCTTGGAGTAGAGCAGTACCAGATCGCCGGGCGCGAAGCCCGGGCGGTTTCCGGAGTGGGACGAGAACCAGCCATCCGGGTCCCAGTCGCGCGGCTCCGGCGTCCCGTCGACGGCCTTGATCCAGAGGCCGGCATCGGTATCACGCGCGTCACCGAGGATCTGCTCCACGACGGCGGCCAGATCCTGGTTCGAGAGCTCACCGGGGGTGTGGGAACCCCGAGGCGGGCGGGGCAGGGAATCCACCTGCTTTTGGAGAGCGGTCAGCTTGTCGGCTCCGACGTCCGACCCCTCATCCCACCACTCGTCGAGGATCCGTTGGACTCTCCGTACCTCGGACCGGGGCAGCCTGACCGCCAGCTCGCGGTTCGAGGGCTGCGCGAATCCGAGTCCGGCGTTGGTGAGGTTGCCGGATCCGACCATCGCGAACCGACGGCCCACCACGAACGCTTTTGCGTGCAGACCGGTGCAGTTCCGAATCTCGACCCCGGCGTCGAGCAGTAGGCCCAGCCCGGCGATCGAGAGGTACCCGCCCGCAGCCGCATGGGCATCGAGGCGGGTGAGGAGGTACCAGTAATACTCGGAGTCGGCGGCTCTGGTCGCCAGCTCCTTGGCGACCGCGTAGGAGAGGAACGGACTGGCCAACGTGACCTGCCCGGGGTCGGCGTCGAGCGCCTCGTAAAGTTCCGAACCCATCTCGTCGACGATCACGGCGGTCTCCTCGGGTCCTGTCGGTGTGTCCTCCCAGCCGGGAGCGCCGGGGAAGTCCATCCCGGGGTTGAGCGCCCGGACGGATTCGAGCTCTGCGGTGTAGATCCGTCCGTCGTCGCCGATGAGATCGCAGACGGAGGCGGGCCCGTCCCACGCCGGGGTCGGCGCGTCCTTTCCCGGGAACAGTAGGCGGCCCATGACCAGACGCCCCGCGGTCAGCAGGGCGGGGTGGGCACCGCCCCCCACCCGTGCGGAGGCCGCAAGCCGGGCGCGGACGCGCTCGTCCGGACCTGCGTCGGGGATCCGCGGAAAGTAGGAATCCTCCTCGGTCCACCACTGCCCGCAGTCGGGGCGAACTCCTCGGGTACCGCTGGAGGAGCGCACCCCGCGACCGTGTACCCCGGGAGTATCGGTAGTACCGGCATGCCCCAGATGATCCGGTGGGTGCGCATGGCGGAGCAGCAAGGGCACGGCGGACGATTCCGTCCGATGAGATCGTCCAGCGCGGCCGGAAGCGGGGCGTGCAGGAGATCGTGGCAGGACTCGCACACCTCGATCGACGTGGCGTGCTCCTCGGGAACGCGGCGGACGAGGATGTGGGTTTCCAGCGGGACGCCGTCCGCCTCGCAGAGCGGGCACCCGTACTCGAGGAGGTGGCCTTCCGGATTCCGCGGCGTACGGCAGGCCTCCGGCTCGAGCTTCCTCCATGGGGTCGGTGATGCGGCCTCCGCCGCGACGGCGTCCAACACCTCCCCGGCGCGCGGTGAGGCGACGGTGCCCGGGAGAGCGGGGAGCGGGTGGCCGAGTCGCCGCTCGACCGCCAGCAGGGAGACCCCCGAGGGGAACAGCTCCACCGGGTCGAGGTCGAGCCCGTCCTCGTTCTGCGGCCCCTCGATTAGCAGGTCCCACCCGACGACGGCCGGCTGGTCACCGCCGGCCACGTGGAGGATCATCTCGCCGGGCACGCAGCCATCCGGGAAGTCCCAGTCGAGATCGTCGACGTCTACTCGGTCGTCACCGGTCAGGACCGGTAGGGCGGCCGAGCCCGGGGTGATCAGCGAGAGGTGCAGCCGCTCCGGGCCGCGGGAGGTGTCCACACCGGTCATCAGTTCTCAGCCTCTCGTCGGTCGGGGCCCGCGGCGGGACCGCCCGCCGTGACGAGAGCACAGCACCCTCGTACGACATCCGGGGTGTCCACCTCCGCCGGGCGACCGGAGGGCAGGACTAGACCGCCGGGTACTGCGTGCCCTTGAGGAACCGCGCGAGATGCACCGCATTGGACGAGAGCGTGGTGATGGTCGAGGCCACGGCGGAGGGCGTCTCGTCGAGGTCCTTGTAGTCCTTGGGGTTCATCGCCTCGTGGTTCCAGTAGGTGCCGCCCTGGGCGGGGATCGTGAACCCGATGTCGTTGAGCCCCTGGAACGTGTCGGCGACGATCTTGTGCGCGCCGTCCTCGTTGCCCACCACCGAGACCACGGCGACCTTGCCGAACATCGCCGGCCGGCCCTCGTCGTCGGTCGCGGACAGTTGCGCGTCCAGACGCTCCAGCACGCGCTGCGCGATGCTCGACATGTGACCGAGCCACGTCGGCGTGGAGAAGACGAGGATGTCGACACCCCGGATCTTCTCGAGGATGGCGGGCCACTGGTCGCCGTCGCCCATGTCGTCGTCGACACCCGGGCGCACGTCGTAGTCGGCGACGCGGACGGTCTCACCGGTCACGCCGTGACCGGCCAACTCGTCGAGGATCTGCCGGGCGATGAGGTCACTGCTCGACTCGGCGGGAGAGGCCTTGAGCGAGCACACCAGTGCAAGGGCTTTCAGGTCCGTGTCCATGCCGCGCACGGTAGACCCACCCCGCCCGCCGGACAACCGCTGTCGCGGGTCCGCTACCAGACCGGTGGAGCGTGTCGGAGGCGACCCCTACGGTGGGGGCCACTCACGGACCGACGAGTGGAGAGGACACGCGTATGAGCACGGACAGGACGGTGGCCGACCTCGTCGTCGAACGACTGGTGGCCTGGGAAGTCGAACGGATCTACGGATACGCCGGGGACGGCAACAACCCCCTGCTCGGCGCGTTGCGCCGTTCCGACATCGCCCCGGCGTTCGGGCGCGCGCGGCACGAGGAGTCCGCGGCGTTCATGGCGGTGGCCGACGCCAAGTACTCGGGCGCCGTCGGCGTGGTGACCTCCACCCAGGGTCCGGGCGCGATGCACCTCATCAACGGCCTGTACGACGCCAAACTCGACAGCGTGCCGGTGGTGGCCCTGGTCGCGCAGCAGCACACCAGCGTGCTCGGCTCCGGCTATCAGCAGGAGATCAACCTCGGTGACGTCTTCTCGGACGTGGCCGGGCCGTACCTGCAGACCGTCGCGTCGGCCGAGCAGGTGCCGTTGGTGCTCGACCGGGCGTTCCGGTCCGCGCTCACGCACCGGACCCCGGTGGTGGTGATCCTCCCGCACGATGTGCAGAACGCGCCCGCGCCGGAGTTGGGGGACGACCTCGACCAGGAGCACGGGGTGGTGGTCACCGCTCCCGAGTGGACCCACGGGGTCACCACGCCGCGTGACGACGATGTGGCGCGCGCGGTGGACGTGCTCGACGCGGGGGAGCGGATCGCGATCCTCGCCGGGCGCGGTGCGGCCGGGGCACAGGCCGAGCTCATGGAGTTGGCCGACCGCCTGGGCGCCGGCGTGACGATGAGCCTGCTGGGTAAGCCGTACGTCGACGAGTCGTCGCCGCTGGTGGGTGGGACCATGGGGCATCTGGGGACGACGGCGAGCGCGCGCATCCTCCAGAACTGCGACACCCTCTTGATAGTCGGATCGAACGACCCCTGGACCGAGTTCTACCCGACACCCGGGCAGGCGCGGGCCGTGCAGATCGACCTGGACCCGGTACACCTGGCGAACCGGTACCCGATCGAGGTGGGCCTGGTCGGCGATGCCGCGCTCGCGCTGCGTGAGCTGCTCGGGCGGGTAGCCGAGAAGGACCGCTCCGCCTGGCGTGGCGACGTCGAGACATGGGTGCGGCAGTGGCGGGAGATCTCCCGGATGCGCTCAGAGGTGCCCACACGCGGACTCAACCCCGAGCTGGTCGCCCGGCGACTGGCCGACCACATACCGCACGACGCGCGCCTCGCCGTGGACGTGGGCAGCAGTGTCTACCACTACGTGCGGCAGATGGATCTGCCCACCTCCGTGCCCGCCCACCTGTCGTCGACGCTGGCCTCGATGGGCTGCGGCATCCCGTACGCGATCGCCGCCAAGGCCGCCGCACCCGCCAAGCCGGTGGCCGTGCTGGCCGGCGACGGCGCGGTGCAGATGCTCGGTATCAACGAGCTGATCACCGTGGCCGAGGCGTGGCCCGCCTGGGAGGACCCGACCATGGTGATCGTGGTGCTCAGCAATCGCGATCTGGCCGAGGTGAGCTGGGAGCAGCGGGAGAGCGAGTCGCAGCCGCGGTTCGCGCGCTCCCAGGAGGTGCCGGAGTTCGACATGGCCGCCTACGCCGAGCTGCTCGGCCTGCGGGGGATCCGGGTCGAGGAGCCCGACCAGCTGGTGCCGGCGCTGGAGGAGGCGTTCTCCGCGGACCGGCCCACGGTCATCGACGCGATCACCGATCCGGACGTCCCGCTGCTGCCGCCGTTCCCGCACGGCCGCGAGATGCTCGAGTCGATGCGCACCGGCCTGCAGGCCGAGGGCGCCGCAGGCGAGCACGCCCTCGAGCTGCTGGAGACGTACGCACGGATGGAGGAGGAGCGGTTCACGTGACGGGGATGAACGGACCAGGCCGACCCGACAACGACCCGGCGTTCCGGCCCGATGCCGAGGTGGAGCGCAGGCCGCGCCGCTCGCGCCAGCCCGCGCTGACGGTGCTGGCAGTGGTGGCGATCCTGCTGCTGGTTCTGGCGGTGGGGATCTTCGGCGGCATCTTCTAGGCGGAGGCCGACTGGGCAGCGGCTACGTGTTCATCCCACCGCGGGGGAGTAGGAGCGCTGCGACACCCATCGCGGTCCGTTCTCTGAGTACATCGCGGATACGCGAAAATGCTCAGCGAGCGTGTGCCTCTGCCTAACATCTGGCGCACCCATGAAAGGTCCGATATGCGCTCTGCTCTTTTCGCTGCGGCGGCGGCCGTCCTGGTTCTTGCCGGATGTTCCGCTCAATCCGACTCGGAATCCGAAGCGCTGCCCACGCCGATCACCTCGAGTTCGGCTCCGGCTGGGCCCGCTGAAGTACCTATCGCTCTCGGGGAGGTGTTCACCATCAGCGGGCCGAGTTACACCGCTGACGTCACGATCGAGCGAGTATTCGTTCCCGGGGCCTGCAGTGGGGCACCGGACGACTCTGTTGCCATTCAGGTCGATGTAGACGTGAAGTCCGGCGACGGGACCCGGAAAGTACTTAATACGGGCACGATCCGCGAACGCACGCGCGACGGCTACATCGAGAAGGAGCGGACGATCTCGCGGAGTTGCGGCGATATTGACGAGCTCGACGCCGTGAACGTCCAGACCGGTGACAAGTATCGAGGAGTCGTCTGGCTCAAAGACGACGTCGACCCTGAATCCGAGCTGCTGATCAACGCTCCGACTGGTGGCGGGCCGATTACCGAAGTCTTCGTGTTGAATCTGAGCGACATCGAGATAGCAACAGACGCCCCGGCGCCACCAGCCGACGACGAACCTACTGCGCCGACAGCGGCCGCTGTACCGACAACGGCGGCGCCGACGGTCGTCGAGTGCCTGTTCGGGACCCCCGGGCCGTCTCGCATGTCAGACGGGACGATCCAGAACACCGAGTTCTGTGCCAATCAGCCGGGTGCAGCCGAGAGTCGATACCTGGAATCGAACTGCTCGGACATGGCGTGGCGTCAAGAGATGGGTTTCGAGGGCGACCGTCTGTGCGGGTCGTCCCTCTTTGAGGATGGAGCATTGGGCGGCAACTAGTCGGCTGGACTGATGAGAAGGTCCGCGTCCGACAACGCGCTGGCTTCCAGGAGTCATCCTCCGCGCGACCCGCGGCACCTTCACGTGCGCGGCGAAGGTCGGGAGTGCTCGAGCTCCCCCGCCAGGACTCGAACCTGAAATGCCTGAACCAAAATCAGGAGTGTTGCCAATTACACCACGGGGGAACGGCCCGCGCGCGGGCCACTCCCCAGTCTGGCATACGAGCACGGCCCCACTGTCGCCTACCTGTTCCCGGATGGGTGGCCTGGCCGCTAGCAGCCCACACGGGGGAGTCCGACCCCTGATCGGTCGGCCGCGTTCAATGCTCCGACTAGGCTTTTCCGTCGAGGGAGGCGACACCACATGACAGGTCAGTCGGAAATGACGCCGGCGCCGCGTACCAGGATGTCAGCGGCGAAACGCCGGCAGCAGTTGGTCGAGGTGGGCCGCCGGATTTTCGCCGAGTACGGTTACGACGCGGCCACTGTCGAGGAGATCGCGTCGGTCGCAGGCGTGTCCAAGCCGGTCGTCTACGAGCACTTCGGCGGCAAGGAGGGCCTGTACGCGGTGGTGTGTGACCGCGAGCTGGCCTATCTGGGTGCCGAGATCACCGAGGCGTTGGAGGGCGAGGGGTCGCGCCGCCGCATCGAGCGCGCCGCGATGGCGCTGCTTCGCTACGTGGAGGAGCGCACCGACGGGTTCCGGATCCTGGTGCGTGATTCGTCGCTGAACAACGGTGGCTCGTACTCGACGCTGCTCAACGATGCCACGGCCAGTGTCACCTACATCCTCGAGGAGGAGTTCGTGGCCCGCGGGTTCGACCCGGTCACCACGAACGTCTATGCCCAGGCCCTGGTCGGCATGGTCTCCGGCACCGCGCAATGGTGGCTTGATGAGCGCACTCCGCCCAAGGAGGAGGTGGCCGCGCATATCGTCAATCTCTGCTTCAACGGCCTGTCGCACCTCGATCCCGCGCCGTCGCTCGAGTCAGGTGTCATGGCGAAGTACTCCAGCCGCAGTCATCCGGCCGGCGACTCGGCCGGGCGCGATCTGCGCCCGGGGCCGGCTCGGCCCTGAGCGCACCGTAAGTGACGCGGGCCCGTGAGCGCACGTGAGGTCCCCGGTGAGTCCGCCACCCTCTGCGAGGCACCGGCCGAGAAGAACAGGGCCCGCCGGAAAGAACGAAGCCCCCGCGGCCCTCGAATAGCGGGCAGCGGGGGCATTCGTGTCGGCAGGTTCGGCAGTCACGGCCTGCCGGAACGGTCGGCCCGAGAATCAGACTTCGTCGGCCACCGGGGCGCTCGAGAGCTTGGCGGCATCACTGCGTAGACGGAACGAGACGGCGATCATGATCAAGCCGACGATCACGCCGAACCAGCCGGCGAACGGCAGGAAATTCTCGATGGTCGACGGCCCGAACAGCGCCAGGCCGAGTCCCACCACGGCGATCACAACGCCGACCGCACCCATGATCCACGCGTTGGCGACGACGGTCCGGAGGGTGGACGCGCCGTAGACCAGCAGCGCACCGGAGGCGATCAGCCAGATCGCGAAGAGCAGCACCAGCGCGGTCACGGTGATCGACGGCCAGAACAGCACGACCAGGCCGAGCACGATGAAGAGCGCGCCGCCTCCGATGAACAGGCTCGACGAGCCGCTGTGTCCGCGCAGCCCCAGGCCCGTGGTGATGGTCATAGCGCCGTCTGCGATCGCGAACGCCGCCACGAGGAACACCGCGAGAATGAGGCTCGAGCCGGGGGCGATCAGCGCGGTGATGCCGAGTACGAGCGCCAGGACACCGCGGATCAGCTGGACCCACCAATTTCGGGTGAGGGACGTGATCATTGTTTCCACCTCTCTGTCAGCGGGCTCTCGGCCCGTACGCCTAGAGATCATGCCCGCACTTCGGATTTGCGGCAGTCCACTGTGAGGCATTGGACTCTAATAGGTATCCGCCGGTGTTCGTGGGTGCCAGCAGCGCGCGCCAGCGCCTGCAGGTGGCCGCCGACGCCGACGGGGTGCAGGGCGAGGGCCGCCGGATCAGAGGTTCGCGAAGAAGTCCGCCCAGTAGAAGTCCCAGAACGCCCACAGGATGACGCCCGCCACGGCGAGGAACCACACGACCACCGGGACGAGGTGCCACTGCTGCAGAGTGCGCACCCAACGGGCCGCCGTGAGCTTGGCCAGCACGTGCAGCAGCGTGTACCAGAACATGGGGATGGTGGTGGCCCACACGACCATGCACCACGGGCACAGCACCTGGATCTCGAAGATGGACTGGAACGCCAGCCAGTGCACGAACCCGGCGGCGAACGTCAGACCGAGCAGCGCGCCCACCCAGTACCAACGGGGGAACCGCACGCCGGAGGCGGCGGCGACGCCGATCGCGATCACGATGCCGTACCCGACGAGCCCGATGAACGGGTTGGGGAAGCCGAACGCCGCGCCCTGCTCCGAGTTGATGACGCTCTTGCAGCTCATGAGGATGGAGAAATTGCACGCGGGCGTGTAGTCCGGGTTCTCCAGCAGCCGGATTTTGTCCAGGCTGAGCTGGAACG
The DNA here is from genome assembly GCF_036287335.1 of Dietzia maris. Lineage (NCBI taxonomy): Bacteria > Bacillati > Actinomycetota > Actinomycetes > Mycobacteriales > Dietziaceae > Dietzia > Dietzia maris. Next base: position 2,344,787 of record NZ_CP143053.1, on the reverse strand, counting down.
ACGCGACCAGCGCGATGGCCGAGCCGATCGCCAGCAGCACGCCGATCCACCGGTCGGTGAACACCCGCGAGCCGACGATCGTCGCGCCGGCGTCCGGTCCGTCGTCGCGGGGGCCGGGGGCGATCGTCACCGGGGCGGCGGGCTCGCCGGGAGCGGTGTCGCCCGCGGCTGGCCCGGGGGTGTCCCGTCCGGCGTTCCCGGCGGCGGCGTCTGTGGTCTCGCGCATACGCACAGGCTACCGGGGCCGCCGCGCCGTTAGAGTGGGAGATCTGGCACACCGGCCCGCCTGTCGTGCCCCGCCGCGCACCGCCGGTCCGATCACGGCCGACCTGCGCGTGCCGTGCGCCCGCGCCCGCCCAGACCGAGTCCGACCACCTCGCCCCGACCCTGAAGGACCCTCACGCGTGACCTCCACCGCCCCCGCCGTCACCTCCACGACCGCCGCGCTGTCCGGTCTGGCCGGTGCGGTCATCTCCAACCCGGCGCTGGCCGACCTGCGCGCGGGCCTGGACCGCGACACCGCGGTGGTGCGCGCGCCGGAGTCGCTGCGCCCGTTCCTGGTGGGCGCGCTGGCCGAGCGCGCGCCGCTGCTGGTGGTCACCGCCACCGAGCGCGAGTGTGAGGAACTCGCCGACGAACTGTCGGGGATGTACGACGGCGAGGTGGCGCAGTTCCCGAGCTGGGAGACGTTGCCGCACGAGCGTCTGTCGCCGGCGGCCGACACGATCGGTCGCCGCCTCGAGGTGCTGTCCGCCGTGATGGCCGGACGGGCGCCGAGGATCATCGTCGCGGCGGCGCGATCGGTGGTGCAGCCCATCTCCCCGGCGGCCGCCCGCCGCGAGCCCGTGCGCCTGACCCGGGGTGACGAGGTCGACCCGACCGAACTCATGGCCCGCCTGGCCGAGTTCGCCTACACCCGCGAGGACATGGTCGCCCGCCGCGGCGACATCGCCGTGCGCGGCGGCATCGTGGACGTCTTCCCGACCACGGCCGACCACCCGCTGCGCATCGAGTTCGACGGCGACGAGATCGCCGAGATCCGCGAGTTCTCCGTCGCCGACCAGCGCTCGCTGCCCGACGGGGAGGTCGAGCAGGTCGTCCTCTACCCGTGCCGCGAGCTGCTGCTCGACGACGACGTCCGCGCCCGGGCGGGTCAGCTGGCCGCCGAGCACCGCGCCAACCCGACGCTGGCCGAGCTCCTGGACTCGTTGGCCGAGGGCATCCCGCGCGACGGCATGGAGGCCCTGACCTCCGTGCTCGTGCCGGGCGAGATGGCCACCCTGCCGATGCTCATGCCGGACGACACCCGCGTCGTGGTGTGCGACCCCGACAAGGTGCGCCGCCGCGCCGCCGACCTCGCCTCGGCGGGCCGGGAGTTCCTCGAGGCCTCGTGGACCGCCGCGACCATGGGCGGCGACGCCCCCGTCGACAGCGAGACCCTCGACCTGTCCGGCTCGGGCTACCGCACGTTCTCCTCCGTGCGCGAGGAGGCCACCGAGGCGGGCCGCGCCTGGTGGCAGCTCGTCCCGCCCGGATTCCTCACCGACCCCGAGGACGGCCTCGTGGTGACCGTCGAGGCCGGCGATCCGCCCGCCCCGCGCGGCAAGGACTCCGAGATGGAGGCCATGTTCGTGCGGCTGCGCGCGCTCGTCGGCGCCGGCGGCCGGGCCGCGATGGTGGTCCCCGGCCACGGCACCGTGGCCCGCATCCTGGAACGCCTGTCCGAGGCCGAGGTCCCCGCCACCGCCGCGCAGGCGGGATCCGAGCCCGCCGACGGACTCGTGTCGGTCTACGAGGCGGTCCTGCACGCCGGGTTCGCGCTCACCGGGGGCGCCGACGGGGCGTCCGGCGACCTCGTCGTCGTCTCCGAAACCGACCTCACCGGCAACCGACTCGGTTCCACGGCGCGCCCCAAGGCCCGCCACTCCAAGCGCCGCAACCAGGTCGACCCGCTCGCCCTCAAGGCCGGCGACCTGGTCGTCCACGACCAGCACGGCATCGGCCGGTTCGTCGAGATGGTCGAGCGGCAGGTGCGCGGCGGCGACGGCTCCTCGCGGCGCGAGTACCTGGTGATCGAGTACGCGCCCGGCAAGCGCGGCGCGGCCGGCGACCGGCTCTACGTGCCGATGGAGTCGCTCGGCCAGCTCAGCCGCTACGTCGGCGGCGAGGCACCGACGCTGTCCAAGATGGGCGGTGCCGACTGGCAGAACACCAAGCGTAAGGCCCGCAAGGCCGTCCGCGAGATCGCCACCGAGCTCGTCCAGCTCTACGCCAAGCGGCAGTCCGCGCCCGGCCGCGCCTTCGGCCCCGACACTCCGTGGCAGCGCGAGATGGAGGACGCGTTCCCGTTCACCGAGACCGTCGACCAGCTCAGCGCGATCGAGGAGGTCAAGGCGGACATGGAGAAGTCCGCCCCCATGGACCGCGTCGTGGTGGGCGACGTCGGCTACGGCAAGACCGAGGTCGCCGTGCGCGCCGCGTTCAAGGCCGTCCAGGACGGCACCCAGGTCGCCGTACTCGTGCCCACGACGCTGCTCGCGCAGCAGCACCTCGCGACGTTCACCGAGCGCATGAACGGCTTCCCCGTGACCATCAAGGGGCTCAGCCGCTTCACCTCGGACGCCGAGGCCAAGGAGATCCTAAAGGGCCTGGCCGACGGGACGGTCGACGTGGTGATCGGTACTCACCGCCTGCTCGCCACGGGTGTGCGGTGGAAGAACCTCGGCCTGGTGATCGTGGACGAGGAGCAGCGCTTCGGCGTGGAGCACAAGGAGCACATCACCTCCCTGCGCACCCACGTCGACGTGCTCACCATGTCCGCCACGCCGATTCCGCGCACGCTCGAGATGTCGCTGGCGGGCATCCGCGAGATGAGCCAGATCCTCACCCCGCCCGAGGAACGGCTGCCCGTGCTCACGTACGTGGGCGCGTACTCGGACAAGCACGTCGCCGCCGCCATCCGGCGCGAGCTGCTGCGCGAGGGGCAGATCTTCTACGTCCACAACCGGGTGCGGACCATCGACTCCACCGCCGCGAGGATCCGGGACCTCGTGCCCGAGGCGCGCGTGGTGGTGGCGCACGGGCAGATGGGGGAGGAGCAGCTCGAACAGACCGTGGGCGGGTTCTGGAACCGCGAGTACGACGTGCTGGTGTGTACGACCATCGTCGAGACCGGCCTGGACATCTCCAACGCCAACACGCTCATCGTGGACCGCTCCGACCAGCTGGGCCTGTCGCAGATGCACCAGCTGCGCGGGCGCGTGGGCCGGTCGCGCGAGCGCGGGTACGCCTACTTCCTCTACGACCCGGAGAAGCCGCTCACCGAGACCGCCTACGACCGGCTCGCCACCATCGCGCAGAACAACGACCTCGGCGCGGGCATGGCCGTGGCGATGAAGGACCTCGAGCTGCGCGGCGCCGGCAACGTGCTGGGCGCCGAGCAGTCGGGCCACATCGCGGGCGTCGGGTTCGACCTCTACATCCGTCTGGTCGGTGAGGCGGTGGAGGCGTACCGCGCGATCGCCGACGGCGAGAAGGTCGAGGTCGAGGAGGAGCTCGGCGAGATCCGCATCGAACTGCCCGTCGACGCATTTATCCCGCCCGACTACGTCGACGGCGACCGGCTGCGGCTCGAGGCCTACCGCAAGCTCTCGCAGGCGCGCGAGCCCGGCGACATCGACGCCGTGGTGGAAGAGCTGCTCGACCGCTACGGCCCGCTGCCGGCGGAGGCCCGCCGCGTGGTGTCGGTGGCGCGGCTGCGGCTGGTCGCGCAGAAGTACCGCGTGCGCGAGATCGTCCTGGCCGGGTCGCGCCTGCGCGTGGGCCCGCTTGACCTGCTGGACTCGCAGCAGATGCGGCTCAAGCGCATGTACCCGGCTGCCCAGTACCGGGCCACGCAGAAGACCGTCCTGCTCCCGCTGCCGAAGGCGGCAGGCGCACGCGCGGGTGCAGGCGGCGAGAAGGCCCGTGACGACGAGATGCTCCAGTACGCCGCCGACTTCCTCACCGCCATGGCCGGCGACCCGGAGGGCTCGAACCCGGTGATCCAGCCCGAGACCGCGCCGGCGCGATGAGCCCGGGCGGCGGGGACTCGGGCGGCGCGGCGCGCGGCCACGGAAGCCCCGGCGGCCCCAGTGGCCCCGGCGGCGCCCGCGGCGCCCGCGATCCCCGCCGAGAAGGGGATTTCGCACGAGTCCACTCGACCGATACGGGCGAAACCCTCTTCTCGACGGGCGGCGGGGACCGGCTGGCCGAGGCAGTGGAGGTGATGGCCCGGATCCGCCGCGACGGCCGGTGGGAGTCCGCCCAGACCCACGCCTCGCTCCTGCCGTACCTGCTCGAGGAGTCGTGGGAACTGGTGGACGCCGTGGCCGACGGCGACCGCGATGAGCTGGTCTCCGAGCTCGGTGACCTGCTGCTTCAGGTGTTGTTCCACGCGGCGATCGCCGCCGAGCACCCCGAGGAGCCGTTCGACGTCCAGGACGTGGCCGGCGCACTGCTCGACAAGCTCCGCCGCCGGGCGCCGTACTGGTTCACCGACGGATCCGGTCGTGGGCCCGGGGCCCTCGATGCCGCCGAGCAGGATCGCCTGTGGCAGGAGGCCAAGGCCGCCGAGCGCGCCGGCCGCCCACCGCGCGGCGTGGTCGAGGGGATCTCCTGGGGCATGCCCGCGCTGGCGCTGGGGCAGAAGGTCCTGGAGCGCGTCCGCTCGGCCGGGATCCCCGACGACCTCGTGCCCGCCGGGATGCGGGTCGTCCACGTCGACGCCGTGGGGTTGTTTCACGCCACCGACGCCGCCACCGCTACCGCCACCGCCGATGCCGACGATGCGACCGACGCCGGCGGTTCCGGCTCGGCGGAGGTCGAGTACCGACGGGTGGTCCGCGACTTCGCCGGGGCCGTCCGCGCCGCGGAGTCGCGTCTGCCCATGCCTGCGGCCGAGGCGGGAGCGGACGACTGGCGCGCCGCCTGGCCCTACCGCACCGACCAGCACTGATCCGCTCGTAAGCTCACACTTAAGTTGACGCCGCTCCGTTCGCGGAGCGAACGCCTGCCGACCGCAACTGCTGCCGCCCGGCCCGGCGCCATCGGCGCAGGCAGGGGCCGCAATTTTTGCATTCGTCCGCAACTTTCTGGCCATCCGTGACCGGGGAACTTTCATCCACAACGTTCCCTGAGCATCCCCCACGCCACCGGGCCCGTTTGGGGTTTCCCTCCATCCCGACGCGGGATCCTGGGCCGTCGAAGGGTGGGGAGCGGGCTCCATTTTGGACCTCCCGACAATGCCTCTCACCTTGGCGATTCTCAGTTTCCCGTCAGGGTTCTCTATGCTGGGCCCGTTGTTCTGACAATAAAAGAGAGAAAGGCAGATATGGATTTGCTCGGCTCTCCCGCGCTGAGTGCGACTGCGCTTGTATTGCTACTGCTGCTGTTCTACGGCGGCACCATGGTCATGTCCATGCGGATCGCTCGCAAGGACGAGAACGCTGACAACTACATGACGGCCGGTCACCGGATCGGATTCGGTATCTCGGCCGCGTCGATGACGGCCACCTGGATCTGGGCCTCGTCGATGTACGCCTCGGTCAACTCCGGCTACCTCTACGGTGTGTCGGGACCGATCCACTACGGGCTCTGGGGTGCCCTGATGATCCTGTTCATCTACCCCTTCGGTCGACGCATCCGTAAGGTCGCGCCCCAGGCTCACACCCTGGCCGAGGTCATGTTCGCGCGCCACGGGCGCTCCTCCCAGCTGATGCTGGCCGGCTCCAACATCCTGGGCTCGGTCATCTCGCTGACGTCGAACTTCATCGCCGGTGGCGCCCTGATCGCCATGCTCAGCCCGTTCAGCTTCATGCAGGGCATCATCGTGATCGCCGCCGGTGTGCTGCTCTACACACTGTGGTCCGGCTTCCGCGCCTCGGTGCTCACGGACTTCGCCCAGGTGCTGGCCATGCTCGGCGCGGTCATCATCATCGTGCCGTCGATGTTCTTCTTCCTCGGCGGTGTCGAGGTGTTCTCGAGCGGTGCGGCCAACCTCACCCCGCAGCAGAGCAACTTCTTCTCCTCGGACGCGTTCCTCAACCAGGGCGCGCCCTACATCGCGGCCGTGCTGGCCTACGCGATCGGCAACCAGACGATCGCCCAGCGACTGTTCGCGGTGCGCGAGGACCTGATCAAGCCGACGTTCATCACGGCGACGATCGGCTACGGCGCCACGATCATCGGCATCGGCATGGTGGGCGTGCTCGCCCTGTACGCGGGTATCGATCCCGTGGACGGCGACCCCAACAACATCCTGCCGCAGGTGGCCGCCGAGTACCTGCCGGGCGTCCTGGTCGCGGTGTTCTTCATCATGATCATCGGTTCGCTGTCGTCGACCGCGGACTCCGACCTGTCGGCCATGTCGTCGATCGCCATGACCGACGTCTACGGACAGAGCCTGCGCAGCAAGGGCAAGGTCCCCAATCCGCGCACGATGCTCATCGTGGGCCGGCTCACGATGGTCGTCGCCACCGCTGCGGCGCTGGTGTTCGCCAACATCCGCTTCAACATCCTCGACCTGTTGGTCTTCGTGGGTGCACTCTGGGGCGCCCTGGTATTCCCGGTGATCGCGAGCTTCTACTGGAAGAAGGTCACCAACATGGCCTTCACCGTGTCCGTGCTCGCGGCGCTCGCGGTGTTCCTGCCGACCCGTTTCGGTGCCATCCCGGACAGCGGCGTGCTCGCGTACGGCATCGAGGCGCTGGCGGTGATCGGCGTGGGCGTGGTGCTCGGGCTGATGGTCTTCGGGTTCTTCGGCCTGCGCCCGGCGCTGGTCGTCGGCGCGATCGCGGCCCTGGGCAGTGCGCCGTTCATCTTCGGCTTCCTGCGTGACTACGACACCCTGACCGCTTCGCTCGTGGCGTACGCCGTGAGCACCATCGTCTGTGCCGCGATGTCCTTCCGTAGCTCGATGGACTTCGACTTCGCCAAGATCGCCGCCCGCACCGCCGACTACGACACGGCGGAGTCGGCGGAGGCCCTCGAGGCACAGTCCGACGACGACGGCCGCGACCAGAACGTCCGAACCGATGACGACGACGACCTCGTCCGCGTCTAGGAAGGAAGGCAGCTGACAATGACACCGATCCTTCTCACGATCTACGTCCTGATCTGGCCCGTCATCGTGGCCGGCGTCCTCGCCGTCCTCGTTCGTGGCTTCGTCAAGGAGGCCGCCGAGGCCAGGCGCGAAGGCGACCCGATCATCTAGGTCGCCACAGAGCCGGCCCGATGCAGTGCTGGCCCGCCACAGAGCTGGCCCGTTGCAGAGCAGAGCCCCCGGTAGGCAGTCGCCGACCGGGGGCTCTTCTCATGCCCGAACCACGACCGCGCCGAGAGCGAGCATCACCCCGGGCGCGAGTCTCAGGCCAGGAGCGCGGCGTCGACCTCGTGCCACGAGCTGGCGCCGCTCAGCGACATGGTGAGGTCGATCTCGGCGAGCAGGTTGTCGAGCACCTCGCCGACGCCGTGTTCGCCGGCGATGGCCAGGCCGTAGACGTGGGGCCGGCCGATCGTCACCGCGTTCGCGCCGCACGCCATGGCCTTGACGACGTCGGTGCCGTTGCGGACGCCCGAGTCGAGCAGCAGTGTCGGCTCCGGGCCGACCGCCTCGCGGATCGCCACGAGGGCGTCGAGGGTGCCGATCGACCCGTCGACCTGGCGGCCGCCGTGGTTGGACACCATGACCGCGTCGACACCGGCATCGAACGCCTGCCGGGCGTCATCGGGGTGCAGGATGCCCTTGAGGACGATCGGCAGCCTCGTCCGGTCCCGCAGGGTCGCCAGGTGGTCCCAGCTCAGTGCCGGGTTGGAGAACGTGTCGAGGAACGTCTGCACGGCGGCACGGGTCTCGGGGGCGCGCAGGTTCTCCCGCGTCGAACCCGGGTGGTTGCGCGCCATCTCGAGCAGCGTCAGCGCCGCCTGCGGGGTGACCTTGACGGCATCGGCGTCCGCGCTGGCGCCCGCCGCGGCCTCGCGGTCGACCCGCTCGGCGACCAACTGCCGGAAGCGCGGGTCCGAGGTGTACTGCGCTATCCCGACGCCGCGGGTGAACGGCAGCGAACCGAGGTCGAGGTCCCACGGCCGCCAGCCCAGCGTGGTGGTGTCGAGGGTGACGACCAGGGCGCCGGCGTCGATCGCCTCGGCGCGGGCGATGAAGCTGTCGACCAGCTGCTCGTCGCTGCTCCAGTACAGCTGGAACCAGCGGGGGCTGTCCTGCATCGCGGCGGCCGTCGCCTCCATGGGCGAGGAGCCCTGCGAGGAGAAGATGTACGGCAGTCCGCGCCGGGCGGCGGCCCGGCCGACCATGACGTCGGCGTCGCGACGAATGAGTCCGGCGGCGCCGATCGGGGCCACCAGGACGGGCGCGGGGAGCGTCTGCCCGAGCACCGTGGTGGAGATGTCGCGCCGGGAGGTGTTGCGAAGCATGCGCGGCACCAGTCGCCGGCGGTCGAAGGCCTCGCGGTTGGCGGCCATCGTCTGCCCCGAGCCGGCGCCTCCGTAGACGTAGGCCCAGGCCTTTTTGCCGCCGGGTCGTCGCAGGAGCGCGCGGCGGGCGGCGGCTTCGAGCTTCTCGGCGCCGGTCGGTACCGCGGGGGTGATCCCGGAGACTCCGGAGCGGTAGATGATGTTCTGGCGCGCGCGGCCGAGGGTGTCTGTGATGGGGGTCACGAAGTCTGCCGTCATAGCCGTGAGCGTACTGAGGCCTTCGTCGCGTGCGCGGAGGAGGTGCTGCCCGGCGGGTCTACTCCGCGCGTCCGTCGGGCCGGTCGGACCGGTCCGCGCTGTCGACGGGCCGACGGACCATGGCGGTCGAGGACTGACCGGGCAGCGTCGGCACGGAGCCCACTGCCTCGAACCCGAACCGCTCGTAGAGGCGACGGCTCGCCGGGGTGGTGGATTCGAGGAACGCCAGCGGGTTCGCGGAGTGGTCGACGACCCTCAGGCGGTGCTCCAGCAGTGCCGATCCGACGCCCTTGCCGCGGGCTCGGGGACCGGTGCCGATGTCGCGGATGTACCAGTGCGGTTCGGTGGGCCGGTAGGCCTCGATCTGGAGGGTGTGCCGGGCACCGCGGCCCAGGGGGAGCCGGCCCAGCGTCCACAGGGCCGCACCGGAGATCGCTCGCCGGGCGGTCCCCAGAGCGCCGGGGGCGGCAGGGTGCTGCCACAGGACCGCTCCGACGACACGGCCGTCGTCCATCGCGACGTCGACCCACTGGGGGTGTCGCCGCACCCGGCGGAGGTAGTACGAGGTGAGTTTGGTGTGCCGGGTCTCGTCCTCGGGCAGCGTGACCGACCATGCGGGGTCGTCGCGGAACGCGTCGCTGAGGATGCGGGCGATCGCGGGCGCGTCGGCACGCGTGGCGGTTCGGACGGTGACCATGGGCGGGCTCCTGGCGGGTGCGGGTCGGGTGCGGCGTCGGGCTCTTACGTCAGGTGCGCCGTGGTCAGACAGGTGAGGTCGTCGTCGCCGGTGGCGATCGGCACCGTCGAGGACTTTCCGTCGTGCTCGACGGTGAGGGTGCCGGTGAGGTCGCGGGGGAGCCACAGGCCGACGAACCCGTTGTCGTAGGCCGTGCGGGTCTCGTCGACGACCGTCCGCCCCGTCTCGTCGGTCACGGTGATGTCGACGGGCTCGCCGGCCATCTCGCCGCGGCAGGTCGTCAGACTGTGGAAGAGACAGTCATGGGTCTGGTCCTCGTAGGGCGCGACGGACAGGTAGAACTGCTCGTCCGGCATCGGCAGGGTCGCGATGGAGCCGCCGGCGGTGTCGGTGAGGACGAGCTCGGTCGGCTGGACCGAGGCGAGGAGGGTGGTGGGGCGCTCGGCGACGGGCATCGTGTCGAGGTGCTCGATCACCCCGCGGGCGTCCATATCGGCCAGCCCGTACTGGTCGAGGATCTCGACCGCCGCGACCTGGCTCGCCTCGGCCTGGTTCTGACCACTGTGGTCTTGTCCGCCCTGGTTCTGCGCGCTCTGGTTCTGCCCGCTGGGGCTCTGGTCCGCCTGGTCCGATTGTGTGGTGCCACAGGCGGAGAGGGTGAGCCAGCTCGCGGTGACGACCGCGGCGAGGGCCCGGCGACGCAGTCGAGGGGTGGTGGTCATTGCTGGGCGGGCTCCTTGTCGGGTATCACGCTGTCGGGTATCACGCCGTCGGGTGTCGCGTGGCCGGTCAGGCCTCACATCGCGGCGAGCATCTCACGCATGCGCGCGATCTCCTGCTGCTGGGTGTCGATGATCGACCGGGCCAGGGCGACGGTCGGCGGGTAGGTGCCGTCCGCCACCTCCCCCTGTGCCATGTCGATGGCGCCCTCGTGGTGGGCGATCATCTGCTCCAGGTACAGCCGCGCGGCGTCGGTGCCCTCGGCGTCGAACAACTGCTGGAGCTCGTCGGCGGAGAGCATGCCGTCCATCATCGACATGTCGTTGCCCATCACGGGCATGCCGCCGCCACCGTGGCCCCGGTGGCCGTCGCGCGGGCCGGGCGGTTGTCCCCACTGGTCGAGCCAGGTCGTCATCTGATCGATCTCGGGAGCCTGTTCGGCCTTGATCTTCTCGGCGAGGGCTGTGGTGTCGGCGGGGATGTCTGATTTGGCCAGGATGATGTCGCTCATCTCGATCGCCTGCTCGTGGTGCGGGATCATCATCCGCACGAACATGACGTCGGCGGCCGAGCGCTCACCCTCATCGGCGGGAGCGTCGGCGCCGGGATCGGCCGGGGCGTTCGTGCCGGACTCCGCGCTGGCGTCGGCGGAGGTGCCGGCCGGGGCAGCCGCGGTCGCGGTGTCGTCCCCGCCCCCGCTGCATGCGGTCAGGGCCAGCGCGGACGCGGTCACGGCGGCGGAGACCAGGAGCGTCGTGCGGGTCATGGCGGGTGTCCTCTCCTCGGGGATCGGCAGGCGTGCTCAGCCCAGGGTATGCAGAACCGCGAGTCCGAGCGCCCCGCACGCGGCGGCGACGAGCAGGGAGGCGAGCGTGCCGATGATGAATCGCTCGCTCACCGCGGGGTTCTCGCGGATCTCGGGGTAGCGGCCGAGGGCCTTGATGGCCACGACCACCGCGGCGAGCTCGAAGCGCCCGGCGAGGATGGCGGCGGTGAGTCCGACGCGTTCGAGGATCCCGATCCACATCCCCCCGCGCAGGACCTCGCGGACAGCCGGGGCGGGATCGTCTCGTCGGCGCATCACCGGGGTTCGCGCGTCACCGCTGACCTCGATGGTCGGGGGTTCGGGCACCCGTGCCGAGCGCAGGACGAGCGACGCGATGGGCGAGCCGAGCGCGGCGGAGGCGATCAGGCTCAGCGCGACGACGATCGCGACCAGGATCCAGGCGGGCCAGCTGCTCATCGGTCGGCCTTCCCACGCGCGCCGTTCGTGGCCTTACCGCGTTGGCCGCTCGCCGGGCTGCCGGCCCCGCCCACGGCCGCGTCGTGTGCGCCGCCGAGCAACCGGTCGAGCACGGGGTACGCGGCGCGCTCCTCGCGGATCTGCGACAGCCGCAGCGCCCCGGTGACCGAGGCGGGCGTGATGCCCAACTCCTCGGCGGCGGCGACCTGGGTGGGGGAGCGGTCGACGGCGTCCACCACCCGCCACTGCGCGTCGGTGCGTCCGAGCACGAGTGGCGCCACCAGTGCCCATACCGCCTCGCAGTCGGCGGCCCACGCCGTCGCCGAGCCGCGGTCGTCCCGCGATCCGGGGTCGCCCGGCACCCGTATGGCCACCGAGCCGGGGAGGCCCTTCGCGGCGTCGACGGCGTCGCGGGCGGCGAGGTAGGCGTCCCCGCGACCGGCCCTGGTCCCGGAGGAGTAGGACTCGTCGTCGACCTCCCCCGCCCCGACACCGCAGTGCCAGTCACCTTCGCGCAGGGCGACGAGCAGCGCCGACCGCACCGCGGCAGGGTCGTCGAGCAGGCCCTGGACCTCGTCGCCGGCCGTGCGCTCGAACGCGGCCGCGGTCGGGATGCCGCCCAGGGCGTCGAGCAGGGCGGGCACCCGGTCCGCGCTGCTGCGGCTGCGACGCTGGTCGATGGTCACCACGTACATGAGGCGATGGTGCCACAAAGTCAAAAATGAGGCGAAAAGACCTAATACCTCCAAGTTAGGCGATGTTGCCTAATGCTGTGGAGGGACTTGCCTACCGTCGCGGCGTGCATTGTCCTTGGGGAAGTGGGCATCCAGTCTCGATGCCGACTCCCCGGGGCGGAAGCGCTGCCGATGTCCGAGGCACAATCTAGAGTCTCAGCGATGTTGTCTCCAACTACTGACGCAGGAGCCCGCTGAAAATGATGGAAACGATCCAGATTACTTACGAAGTTCCTAGCGCGATCGCTAGGGGGTTAGCGTCGGGCGAGCTCAAGACGCTTGGAACGGCGGCAGTCCGAAACAGAACTGCCATTGCTGCGCACATTCGAGAAATAGGGATGGAAGTCGGCGGTCAAGACGAGGCGCTGGGGAAGCTGATCGCAAAGGGGCTCAAAGACCCGCGCGTCGTTGTAGGCGGCATCAGCATCCTGGCAGTGGCCGCTGTGGGAGGCGGGGCGATCCGTTGGGCAGCGAACCGAAAGCGCGCGGCCGCCGAACTCGAGGTTCCGGAACCGGTGAGACGTTTCAACACTTCGTTGGGCGCCTATGTGGACTCGATTGGCAAGGGGGCCCTGGATGCCCAGCTGATCTCGCGCCTGCTGGAGGACTTGGACTCGTTCAGGGACCACATCGCGAGGGGCGAGATAGCCGACTACGCCACGGCGGACGTCTCAGAAGAGTTGGTCGCAGCAATCGCGGACTATACGAGCAAGCTAGCGAAGGCCAACTCCGTCGAAGTCTCAGCGATCGAAACTCGGAATTCTGAGCCGGTGGGGGCGCAGGTGTTGGACCTGCGTAGCTACTTAGTCACCCAGCAGAAGATCTTCTCCGGCCGAAGAGAATTAGCGTAACCTCCTCGTCCAAATTGTGAGCAAGACGAATGCCGCTCGCCGTCAATCCGGTTCGAACTGGATGCCGCCATTCGACCTACGCCGTAGTCGCGGGCCTGCCGATGTCGGGGCGGGCGTCGCCGAAGGTCTCCTTGCGCTCGCGGTCGCGGACCCGCTCGCCCCACGCGTCGAGCCGGGCGCGGCCGAACGGCGTGCGGTAGCGCAGCGTGTTGAGCGCGACGAGGTAGGCGTGGGCCCACGGCGGGCGGACGGGCAGGCCGAACTCGCGCATCGACTCGCGGCCCAGCAGGACGGTGAGCATGCTCAGTAGTCGCTCGTGGCCGACGCGGGCGCGCAGGCGGGGGAAGGGGCCGCTGCGATGCCGCGTGCGCTGCGCCTCGACCAGCGCCTGAGTGAGCTGCGGGCCCGCCTCGGACAGCCCGGCCTGCGCGAGGAGGATGTGGTAGTTGATCCGGTGGCGCTCGCTCTCTCGCTCGACGAGGAAGTCGTCGTCGACGCCGAGCAGCCACCCGACGTAGCGCCACACGTGCATGACGTCGGCCGAGTCCTGGCGGCTCACCGGCACGCCGAGCGTTCGCACGCCCAGCAGGACGACGGCGTCGAACAGGCCCAGGGTGGCGGCGAGGTCGCTCTGGTTGATGGGCAGGCCCCAGCGGCCCGTGTCCCAGCGGGGCTCCATGGCGTGGTTGACCACCGCGTGCATCGCCCGCACGTGGCCGGTGAGCCGCCACGCCTCTCCGCCCGGCCGCAACCCGTCGGGGATCGAGAGCGACATGGTCCAGTGGCTGGTCTCGGCCAGTCGCCGCAGGGTCGTGTTGCCGGTGAGGCCGCCGGTCGCCACGAGCAGGTCGGTGGGGCCGCCGAAGCGGTAGCCGCCGATGAGCGAGAGCTGCAGCAGGATGTCGGCGGCGTTCTGGCCCAGCCGCAGGTACACCTTTTGGCCGCGCTCGATCTTCTCCCAGTCGACCCAGTCCGGGGTGTCCTCGAGCCGGGCGATGTACTCGCGCAGGACGGCCGGGGCGTCGCCGGGTAGTCCGGCGGTGCCGGTGGTCAGAGCCTCGTCGAGCTGGCGCCGGCTCACCGCGCCGGGCTCGCCCGAGCGCAGGCGCATCGCGGCCGCCAGCCTGTTGCCGAGCTCGTCGCGCTCGAGGTAGGCGCGGCCGAGGCGGTCCATGAGCTGCTCGTCGACCTCGTCCACGCGCGCGACGGCCTTGAGCGTTCGGCCGATGCGGCGCGATCGGTCCTCGGCCTCGCGGAAGCGCGTGGGGTACGGCGAGGTCGCGGTGGGGGCATGACGTTCAGGCGCTGCGGTCATGACACGACTATGACGCGAGTATTTACTCGCATACAATTCGCGTTTATGAGAAGGGTGCCCCAGCAGGCCAGATCTCGCGCGATGGTCGAGCGGATCGTGGAGGCGGCTCGCGTCGTGCTCGTGCGCGACGGCTACGAGTCCTTCACCACCAACCGGGTGGCCGACGAGGCCGAGGTGAGCCCGGGGTCGCTGTACCAGTACTTCCCCGACAAGTCGGCGCTGGTCACGGTGGTGATGGATCGCTGGTCGGCGGAGATCTCCGACCGGGTGGCCGCCTCACTCGCGGCCTCCGGCCCGGTCGATGTGCAGGACCCGGACGCGGTCCGCGGGATCGCCGATGCGCTGCTGTCCGCCTTGGAAGCAGACGCCGGGCTGCTGCGGATCGTGTGGGAGGAGCTGCCCGCGGTGCGGCATCGGGCCGCGCAGCACGCGCTGGAGACCCGGGTCCGCGAACTGCTGGCGGTGTACCTCTCCGCGGCCGGCCTGCGCTCGACGGATCCGGCGGCCCGGGCCTGGGTGATCGTCATGGCCGTGGAGAACATCGCCGTCCGCTGGGTGCTCGACCGGCCCGCCATCAGCCGCGACGCCCTGCTCGACGAACTCACCGCGCTCGCCGGCGGCTTCGCGGCGCGTGGCTGAACCGCCGCGGGCTGCGGGGCCCGACCAGCGTGGTTGATATCACGCCCGCGCTGCGCCGGATCAGGGGATACCCTGACGCGCTGCGGAACCGGGCTCCGGCAGGATGGCAGGCGATGCCCACCCTGACCCCCCGCACCACCGCGAGTCTCGCGGGCCTGCTCGCGGCCGTGCTCTTGTCGTCGTCGTGCTCGTACGAGGCCACCCGCCCCGCGCCGACACCCATCCCCCCGGGCATCCCGCCCGCGCCGGGGGTCCCCGTGCCGACGATCGACATCAATGCGCCCGGTCGCACCTCCGACCAGCTGCGGGAGTGGGCGGCCGGCATCAACGAGCCGATGAACATCCCCGTCGCCGCGCTCGCCGCCTACGGCAACGCCGCCGAGACCATGCGGCAGACCCGGCCCGAGTGCACCCTCGCCTGGACGACGCTCGCCGGGATCGGGCACGTGGAGACGCGGCACGGCCGGTACCGCGGGGCGATGTTGAACGACGACGGCTACGCACTGCCCCCGATCATCGGGATTAAACTCGACGGATCGCCGGGTTTCGCCGACATCCCCGACACCGACGGCGGGCGCTGGGACGGCGACACCGAACACGACCGCGCCGTGGGACCCATGCAGTTCATCCCCGAGTCGTGGAACAAGTACGGCCGCGACGCCAACGGTGACGGCGTGGCCGACCCCAACCAGATCGACGACGCCGCCGTGTCCGCCGCCCGCCTGCTGTGCGAGACCGGGGGAGACCTCTCGGTGGCCGAGAACTGGCAGCGGGCGATCCTGGCCTACAACGCGTCCGGCGAGTACGTCATGAACGTCCGCGACGCCGCCGCCGCGTACTCGGTGGGGACGACCGCGCCGTAGACCGTCACCCGGCGGGTCCGGCATGACCCCGGCCTCGTGGTGGACGCACCCGTCGAGGGTGATGTTGATCGAGTAGCGCAGTGGTCTCCTCTCACCGCTCCCCGTGCAGGCCTGAGACGTTGAAATCTGGCACCGCCGTCCGGTGAGGTCGACGACGAAATCGGCCGCTGGCATAGAGTCGTCGGGGCCCCTGGGCCGGCCTCACCCACCCTGGGCCGACCTCACCTACAGCGGGAGTCGCACACCTATGTCAGCACCGACGTCTCCATCGGCTCGGCCGCGCCGCCGCGCCGCGGACTCCCCGGGCGGGCCCGCCCCGACCACGGCCAACGGGCTTTTGCTCCGCGCGGTCGGCCGCCGCCGGCACCTGTGGGCGCCCGGGCTGGTGCTC
This sequence comes from Dietzia maris, assembly GCF_036287335.1. NCBI lineage: Bacteria > Bacillati > Actinomycetota > Actinomycetes > Mycobacteriales > Dietziaceae > Dietzia > Dietzia maris. The sequence goes on along the minus strand of NZ_CP143053.1, from coordinate 2,328,607 downwards.
ATGACGCTGTGGCAGCTGTGCGAGGCGCTGGTGCCCATCGCGATCGGCGTGATCGTGGACGCCGCGATCATCCCGCTGGACCGCTGGGCGATGCTGTGGTCGGTGGTCGGCCTCATCGGGCTGTTCACCGTGCTCAGCCTGGGGTACCGCTTCGGCGCGCGGATGAGCAACCGCGCCCTGCAGGAGGAGGCCCACGACCTGCGCGTGGAGGTCACGCGGGTGCCGCTGACCCGCCGCCGCGCGATGGACGGCGCCAGCTCCGGTGACGTGCTCTCGGTGTGCTCGGCCGACGCCGACGTGGCCGCGTTGGTCTTCCGGCAGATAGCGCTGGGCGGGTCGGCGGTGATCGGGATCGTGGGGATCTCGGTGTATCTGCTGTGGACCGACTGGGTGGTGGGGCTCATCGTGCTCATCGGCGTGCCGCTCAGCCTGGTGCTGGTCGCCCTGCCCAGCCGCGCCATCTCCCGCCACAGCACCGCGCAGCAGGCCGCGATCGGCATGGCGAGCAGCCGCGCCACCGACATCATGGCCGGTCTGCGCGTGCTCAAGGCCGGCGGCGGCGAGCGCTGGGCGGCCGAGCAGTACCGCGCCGCCTCCGAGGACGCGGCCGCCGCAGGCATAGTCACCGCCGAGCGCTCCGGGCGCGTCCAGGGCATCGGCTCGCTCGGCATGGCCGTGGTCCTGGCGCTGGTCCTGCTGGCCGCCGGCTACCGCGTGATCCAGGGCCAGATGGAGATCGGCACGCTCGTCTCCGTGGTGGGCGTGGCCGTGTTCTTCGAGGAGCCCGTCCGGATGATCACCCAGATGGTCGCCGTCTTCGCCCGCTCCCACGGCGCCGCGCAGCGACTGGTCGATCTGCTGCAGTCCGCGCCGGTCGACGACTCCGGCGCCGAGGTCCCCGCCGGCGCCGAGCTGCGCGTGGAGGGCCTGGCGCTGCCCGACGGCCGCGCGTTCGACCTGGTGGTGGCCGAGGGCGAGGTGGTCGCGCTTGTCGCCGATCAGCCGGCCGCCGCCGATGCCGTCACCCTGGCGGTCGCCGGTCACGGCGACGGGGCCGACGCCGTGCGCGTCGGTGGTCGCCGCCGCAGCCAGCTAGCCCCCGCGATCGCCGAGCACCTGGTGGCCGCGCCGCACCGCGTGGACCTGTTCGTGGGTACCGTCCGCTCGAACATCACCATGAGTCACGACGACGACGAGGAGCCCATCTCCGAGGCGGTCCTGCAGGCCTCGGCGGTCGCGGAGATCCTCGAGAACCTCCCCGACGGCCTGGATCACGCGGTCCGGGAGGGCGGCCGGAACCTGTCCGGGGGCCAGCGACAGCGGATCGCGCTCGCCCGGGCCCTGCACGCCGATCCCGACATCCTGGTCCTGCATGAGCCGACCAGTGCCGTCGACGCCGTCACCGAGTGGGGGATCGCGCAGGCTGTGCGCCGCCTCCGGACGAGCCGGCCGGGCCAGGCCACGCTCGTCGTCACTTCGTCGCCGCCGTTCCTCGCCACCGCCGACCGGGTGGTCCACCTGCCCCGCAGCGGCGACGTGCGCACGGGCACCCACCTCGAGCTGCGCGAGGCGTCAGCCACCTACCGGACGGCGGTCGACCGATGAGCAGCGGCGAGCCCGGCACCATCACCTCCACCGACGCCGCCGTGCCCGAGAGCGCCGCCCAGGCCGGCGGCCCCGACCGGCACGACCAGGCTGGCGTCACGGCGGCGCTTCCCCTGGCCAGCGGCCGCGAGTCGCTCGCCGTGCTGTGGCCACTGCTCCGCGAGCGCCGCGGCTACCTGCTGCTGGTGGCCGTGGCGGGCCTCGTCGGCGCGGTCGCAGGCCTGGTGGCGCCGTGGGTGATCGGCCGACTGGTCGACGTCCTGCCCGGCAGCGACGACTACTCCGCCGTGTGGGCGGCGGCGGGCGCGATCGCCGTGGCCGGCGTGGTGGGCGCGGGCTGCACGTGGGCGGGCCAGGCGTGGCTGGCCCGTCTCACCGAGCCGACCGTGGCGCGCCTGCGGGAGATGGTCATGGACCGCTCCCTTCGCCTGGGCGCCGCGCAGATGGAGACCACCGAGACCGGCGATCTGGTCTCGCGCGTGGCCGAGGACGCCCGCGAGATCAGCCAGGCCGCCACCGCCGTGATCCCGCCGGTGGTGCAGTCGCTGTTCACGGTGGTCGTCTCCGGCGTCGGCCTGGCCACGGTCGACTGGCGACTCGGCCTCGTGGGCCTGGTGGCGCTGCCCATGTACTGGACGACGCTGCGCTGGTACCTGCCCCGGTCGGGCCCGATCTACGCCGCCGAGCGTGCCGCGTTCGGCACCCGCGCCAGCCGACTGCTCGGCGGGATCACCGGCTCGCGGACCCTGCACGCGTACGACGCCCAGGACGCCGAGCTGCGCCGCATCACCGCCGCGTCGGCGCAGGCGCGGGACCTGTCGATCCGGGTGTTCTACTTCGTCACCCGCGCCTTCTCCCGCAACAACCGGGCCGAGGTCACGGTCCTCGGACTGCTGCTGGTCGTGGGGTTCTTTCTCGTGGACGCCGACATCATCACCGCCGGCGCCGTGACCACCGCCGCGCTGCTGTTCCGCCGGCTGTTCAACCCCATCGGCGCGCTCGTCGGAATGGTTGACCAGGTCCAGTCGGCCGGCGCCTCGCTCGTGCGGATGGTCGGCGTCATCACGATGCCGGTGCCCGAGCGCACCGCCGCTCCCGAGCCCGGCCCGCTCGAGCTGGCCGGCGTCTCCCACTCGTACGGCGAGTCTTCCCCCGGCGGGGCCGCCCCTGCCCTCATCGACGTGGACCTCACCCTGGCCCCCGGCGAGGTCGTCGCGGTGGTCGGCTCGACCGGCGCGGGCAAGAGCACGCTGGCCCTGGTGGCGGCCGGAACCCTGACGCCGTCGGGCGGCAGCGTCCGCATGGGCGGGGTCTCACTGACCGAGGTCGACCCGGTGGCCCTGCGCCAGCGCATCACGATGGTCTCGCAGGAGGTGCACTCCTTTGCCGCGACGATCGCCGAGAACGTGCGGGCGCCCCGCCGCGAGGCCCCCGAGGCCGAGGTCCGCGCCGCCCTGCGGACGGTGGGCGCCGACTGGGTGGACGACCTGCCCGACGGCATCCACACGGTCATCGGCGAGGGCGGCCACCCGCTCGATCCCATGCAGTCCCAGATGCTCGCCCTGGCTCGCGTCGAGCTGGCCGACCCCGATGTGGTGATCCTCGACGAGGCCACCGCCGAGGCCGGGTCCGCGGGGGCGCGCCGCCTCGACGACGCCGCGGCCGCCGTCCTGCGCGAGCGCGCGGGCCTGGTGGTGGCGCACCGGCTGAGCCAGGCGGTGTCCGCCGATCGAATTCTGGTGATGGAGCACGGCCGGGTCGTGGAGTCCGGCACGCACGACGAGCTGCTGCGGGCTGACGGTCGCTACGCCAAGCTGGCAAGGGCGTGGTTCGGGGTGTGAGGTAGCGGCGGCCGCGCCCCGACCACCGCCACGCAAGGTGACCCCGTGGCGTCCCCACCGATCCGCCCCTTGGATTGCGTCTTGCCCTAGGAACTCCTGGAGCAAGACGCAATCCGAGGGGCGGATTGTCGCGAGCTAGGAGGGCGCCGCGAGGCGGGTAGCTGGCATATCCGCCCGCTCTGCCGGGCCCGACCGAAGACAGTCACCCCGAGCCGGCAATGACGTCGATCGGGATGCCCATCGACCCGGGCGTGAGCAGCCCGATGCCACCGCCGATTGCCGACAGCGCGTTGAAGCCGCCGACGCCGATCAGCGCGCCACGCACCAGCCGGGCGGGAATCCACGGGTCACTGTCGGTCATGGCGCGAAGGTACCCACTGCGCACCTGTCCGTCGGGGGGTGAGGTCGGCGCGCGGGGGAGAGGCGCCGACGGCGTTGACGACGACACTGACGACGACGACAACGCCCGCCGCCCCGCCGCGCCTCTACCGGGCTTTCGTTTCGCACTACCACCCGGTGGGTCGCTCGCTCACCGATTTCTCTCCCCTCGGGAAGGCACGTCCGGGTAGGTGACGGGTTCGACGATTCGCACCCGGCTGTGCGCTGAGTCACATAGGTTTCGAGTAGCTGACACCTGTCAGCTACTCGAGTCGCGCCCGGCGCCCACCCCTCAGAAGAACCGATGAGACGCATTCCCACCGCCGCCGCTGCCCTGGCGATCACCGCCCTCGCCCTGTCCGCGTGCGGTTCGAGCGAGGCCGATCCCGCTGCGGCGGCCGATCGGGACACGCTGACGATGCCCGCCGACGACGCCCGGTGCACCGAGAACAAGGCCGGCGGCACCATCACGATGGGCACCTACGTCATGCTGCCGTCGTTCTCGCCCGGCCAGGGACAGGTGGGCGTGCGGGGTGGCGCGGAGTCGGCGGCCGTCTACGACCGGCTCGTGCGCTGGGACGCCCGGACCGAGACGTTCGAGCCAAAGCTCGCCGAGTCGCTCGAGAGCTCCGAGGATCACACGGTGTGGACGTTGACGCTGCGAGAGGGCGTGACGTTCTCCAACGGCGACCCGCTCACCGCGCAGGACGTGGCCTTCACCATGGGCCTGCACAAGGACCCGGCGACGCGCTCGACGGCGATGACCGACGTCCAGCAGATCGAGCGGACGCGGGTCGTCGATCCGTTGACCGTCGAGTTCACGCTCGCCGAGCCGTGGTCCACGTTCCCGGTGCTGCTCGCCGGGTCGGCGGGCGAGGTGATCCCCGAGAAGGCCTACACCGAGGCGGGTCCGGAGAAGTGGGCCCGCGAGCCGGTGGGCGCCGGGGCGTTCACGCTCGCCAGCTACACGCCCAATCAGGAGATAGTGCTGGAGCCGAATCCCGACTACTACGGCGGCCCGGTGTGCCTCACGCTGAGGTTCATCCAGATCCCCGGCTCGCAGTCCACGCTCGAGGCGTTCCAGAACGACGAGGTGGAGGTCGCGTTCCTGCGCGGGTCCAAGTTCGCGGACATGGCCCGCGAGGCCGACGCGCAGGGCTACGAGGAGATCACCAGCGCGGGCCGGTTGATCTACATGAACAACGGGGCAGCGGGGTACGACGGGATCCTCACCGATCAGCGCGCACGCCGGGCCGTGACGCATGCGATCGACAGGGAGCTGCTGCTCGGCCGGCTGGGCGACGATCCGGCCCAGGCCACGTCCGCGCTACTGGCCGACTCGTCCCGCTTCTTCGACGGGCAGGAGGGGCCCGCGCTGGATGTCGAGCGTGCGACCGAGCTGGTCACCGAGCTCAAGCAGGAGACCGGCTGGGACGGCTCGCTCACGCTGCTCGTGTCCGACGTGCCGGAGAACCGCGAGGCGGGGATCGTCATCAAGGCGATGCTCGACGCCGTCGGCTTCGACGTGACGGTCGAGGTAGCACCGGCCTCGGCGGCGAGCGCGCGTCAGTTCACGGGCGACTACGAGATGGCCATCGGCGGCTTGGCCACCTCCGACGCCGACCCGGCCTCCACGCTGGCGAGTTCGCTCATGCCGGGCGGCGCTCTCAACGTGTCGGGCGTGGACGATCCCGCGTTCGCGGACGCCATCTCCACGCTCAAGGCCGCCCCGGACGTCGACTCGCAGAAGAAGGCCTACACCGACCTGCAGGAGGTCCACAACGAGGTGGCGCCCTACGCGGTCCTCGGCAACGGCGTCGAGCTGGTGACGATCGACGAGTCGGTCAGGGGCATCAGCCCGACCACCTCCTCGACAATGCTCTTCGACGGCGCGTTCATCGAGGAATAGGCGCTCGCCGAGGAGTGGGCGCTTGCCTCGCAGTAAGCGCTTGCCAGAGGAGTGGCCGACCGCCTGAAACAGACCGCCTTAGCCGAGTTCCTCAGCCAGTTTCGCGGCGGGGATCCAATCGATACCGAAGACCCGGGCCACCTCGGAGAAGGTGGACGCGTCCGCGTCGGTGCTGGTCGCCGACGCGATGAGGCGGGACAGCATGACCGTCCCGGCTCGTTCCTCGATCGTCCCCGCCGCTGCCAGGAGCGACCAGGAACAGACCTGGTGGTTCCGGTGCGCGCGGCCCATTGTCTGCTCGGCCAGAAGACCGCTGTAGCGGGCCTGGTGGAAGAAGCCCCTCCGCGGGGTGTCGGTGGCGAACGTCCCGTCGGCGAACTGCTCGCCTGCCTGCAGGTTGATCGCGGTGGGCGTGTTGAACACCACCACCGGCGCCTCGCCCCGCTGAAAGCGCATGCGCTCGGCCTCGGCCTCCGGATTGGAGCCGTAGATCCGCGCCACCGGGATGCCGTCCGCCTCGAGCATCTCGGCCACCGGATGCGCGGCGGTGGACACCATCTCGGTGGCGATCAGCACCTGGTAGCCGCGGGCGAGTTCGGCCTTGGCCGCGGCCACCGTGTGCTCGACTCGGATCATGGACGCCTTCTGACGCAGTCGCACCAGGGCGGCCAGTCCGCGGGCGACGTTGTTGCCCGTCCGGGCCAGCTGCATCTCGCGCTGGAAATCGCCCCACTCCAGCTCGTAGACCCGCCACTGGTCCGGGGTCAGCTCCACCAGGTCCACGTCGAAGGGCGGCGGCCCCCACGGCGCGGACCGGGTGAGCATGAGCGGCGGATCGTGCCGCAGCAGGATGTCGCGCACGTCGCTGATGGCGGCCTGCTGCGTCTGCAGCGACTCCTTGGCCTCCGCGCTCCACGTCCACTTCCCGTAGGAGGGTTCCAGGGGCACGCCCCGGTCGGCCAGCGCTCGACCGAAGTCCGCCCACTGGGCCGGCGGATCTCCGTGTACCTGGGCGTACAGCGACGACATGTAGCCCCATTCGCCCGGGTGATGCCCCGGGGTGGCGGTGATCGTCAGGACGAACGGGGCATTCTCGTGCGGTGAGTCCATGCGGGTCAGTCGCCGCATGTAGCTCGTGCGCTTGCTGTCGTGTCGGAACTGGTGGGCCTCGTCGATCACCGCGACATCGACCTTGAGCCGTGGCCGCACGTTCCGGGCCATGAGTTTGCTCAGGCTGTCGGAGGACATGATGATCCAGCGCAGGTCGTCGTCTCCCAAGGCGGCAATGGTGCGACGCCATGACGGGATGGTGATGCGGGCCGGCCGGTCCACCGTCACCAGGATCGTGCGGGCGCCGCGCATCGTCGCGATGGCCTTCGCTGCGGCCACCGCCACCAGCGTCTTACCGGTGCCCACGTCGTTCGCAAGATGAACCTGCCGGAACCCGTGCTCGGCGGCAGTGGCGATCGCGTCCACATCCGCGCGTTGCTCCGGGCGCAGCGTCATCGGCGCGGCGGTCGCACCCGGGCCCGTGCTGCCGTTGAGCTCGTCCTCCCGCCACCGCAGGTAGGAGTACGGCTTGCTGGCGTAGGGCTCCAGCGCCGCGGGCAGCGAAGTGCCGACGTAGGCGTGCGCCGTGAGCGACTTGTAGTAGGTGACCCCGGCCGGCATCCCGCCGCCCAGCCCTCCCCACGGGAGCTCCAGCAGCCACACCCGCTGGCCGGGCGGGATAGTCGGAACCGCCATCGCCGCGCTGGGCCGCTTCTTGGCCGACGGGGCGCGTTTCGAGCTCGACCTGCGCCTGGTCGTGCCCGACCGTGTGGACCGGGTCGCCATCAGACGCCGCCGCCATTGCGGGCGGTGACGAGGGCGGGTGAGTCCACGGCGTTCTCCTGGCTGGTCCTGACGGGGTCGGGCCCACTGTAGGGGCCGGGTACGTCACCACCGGGGTCAGGCGGCCCGGGACGCAGAAGGGGAGGGGAGGTGGCCGGGGCTGGGCGCGTGTCCGACGGTCAGCCCGGCGCCTCGGGTTCGGCGATGACGACGACGACATCGACGCGCCGCGGCCGGATTTCCAGTTGCCGGCCAGCGCACTTCAGCAGGCCCTAGGAGACTGCTGAACAAGGCGCTATTGGGGTTGGCGGTCGTGTGAGCGGCGGGCCCGGGCGTCACCGGTGGGATGGCGAGCGGCGTTTTAGGTGAGCACTCTGGGTGCGACGACCGAGGGCCTTCGGTCCACTTGATGTGATTATGCGCGGTCTCACCGGCCATCGGCGAGAGGCGGCTCCCCTAACTGCTGGTCAGGCCAGGGCCCAAGCTCCGTTCTGGTGGGTCAGGCCCATGGCTAGCAGTCGACGTAGGTTGAGGGCGGCGGCGCGGTGGTGGAGCCAGCTGTTGTTCTTATCCACCCCGCGATAGGGCACTCGTCGGGCGCCTCGGGTGAGCCAGGCGATGGAGCGCTCCACCATCGGGCGATGCTGCCGGTAGGTGGCCCGGAAGTCCTCGCCCTGTGCGCGCTGGCGGTGCTGGCGTTGCAGCACATGGTGCTCGCCCAGCAGCACCGAGCGGCCGGATTGTGAGGTGGTGCACCGCTGGCGCAGCGGACACTGCCGGCAGGCCGCACCGAACTTCGCCCGGCCCTGCGGCGACACTGTCCGCGTGACATCAGCCGGGCAGGTCAACGTGTTTGCCGCGGCATCGAAGGTGAAGTCATCCAGACCAAACCCGCCCTCCACAGCGGGCCTGGTCGGCCAGGGTTTGACCAGGGGCAGCCACTGCTTTCCGGCGAGGGTGGCCAGCATGTCTCCGGTGGCGTACGCCGAGTCTCCGAGCACTTCAATGTGTTCGACGTCTGTAGTGGTGGGATCTGTGGTCACCAGGTCCGCACCGACGGCGGCGTCGGAATTGTCCGGACCGCTGGCCCGAGTCAGCCGGGCCGCAGTGGTCAGCCCGGTATCGGGTTCGACCACGATGTGGGCTTTGAACCCGTCCTGGCGACGCTGCTGGGTCTTGTGCGCGTGCCGGGCATCGGGGTCCACGGTAGAGATCACCCGGTCCGGGACGGTGCGGCGGGCGATGCGCCACCGGCCGTCGGTGCCATCGGAATCCTCGGCGGGCTCGACGTCCTGGCCGGCGACCAATGCCAGCAGCGCCACCGCCTCGGCTGGTCTGCCGCCGGCGGCGGTGATCGCCTCAACATCCAGAGCCTCAAGCAGTGCCAGAGCGTCTGCGACCAGGGCCGAGACCAGCTCGTCCCGGGCGGCCTGGTCATCCCAGGCGATACGCGGCTTACCGGCCTCGGAGTAATCGTGCCCGCACACCGCCGCCAACCGGGTGCACTCGGAGGCGATCAGCTCTTTCGCGCCGGGCACTTCGCGGCCGACCCGCCTGATCTGGGCGATGAGTTGGGTGATCGTGTCCTGACGGGCCACCGCATCATCCAGAACCGTCGAGTCCAGTGCGCGGCGGGTCTTAGTCTTGACCGCTCCGGTCTCGGCGATGACCTGGCGCACCACCTCGAAGATCCGCTGCGGATTCTCGCTGGCGGCCAGCCGGCGCCGCCAGTAAGTCAACGTCGACGAGTCGAAGCCCTTGGCATCGACCGCGTACCCGCACGCGGCCTTCCACCGCAGGTCAAACGTCAACGCATCCACGGCCTCCCGGTCGGAGTGCCCAAACAGAGCCTGAAGCACGATGACCGAGGCGATCACCTCCCCCGGGATCGACGGCCGGCCCCGGCCCGAGGGAAACAGATCGGCGAACAACTCCGCCGGGAACAAGCGGTCCCGATGCTCGGCCAGCAACGCGAACACGCTGCCGGGCTCGAGCAGATGCCCCGCCACCGACTCCACATCCAGCAACTCACGCTGCCGATCCCACTCACCCTGCATGAACCAAGTATTTCAGGCCCGGGTCACCCCGCGGGGCGGACACCCTGATTGTTCAGCAGTCTCCTAGCCGGACTGTGCAAATTGGCATATTCTGCCAACAGAGGTGATGTGTATGCCAACGCGGAACGTCGTTCTCGGTCAGCAGCAGCACGAACTAGTTGATCGGCTGGTGGCATCAGGGCGCTACCAGAACGCGAGTGAGGTCTTGCGCGAAGGGCTCCGGTTGCTGGAACGTCGGGACGCTGAGGACGCAGCCAGACTCGCCGCACTTCGTGCAGCTGCCGATCAGGGGTGGGCTGACGTCGCGGCGGGTCGCTATGTGGATGTCGATGACGCGGGTCTTGACGAACTCATCGCAGACATCGGAGCACGGGCTGTGGCCGACGGTCGATCACCCGGCTGATGGCGACGTTTCGACTCTCAGAGAGCGCACGCGACGATATCGCATCGATTTTGTGGTGGTCGTTCGAGCAGTTCGGTGACCAGGCCCGTAAGCGGTATGAAGCGCTGATCGTTGCCGCAATCAGGGATGCAGCGTCTGCCTCGGACGTTCCCGGACTGGTTGAGCGACCGGAGCTCGGCGACGGGGTCGTATCGTGGCACCTGTCGAACAGCCGCGGTCGATCAAGCGGTGGATGGACGTGTCGGCCGGCCCCGGCACTTTCTCGTCTGCCGCTTCGACGGGGGCGTTCTCGTGGTCGGCAGAGTTCTCCACGACGCGATGGACGTGGGCCAGCACGTCGATCCGGCACACGATTGGGATTGAGCGGGGACGGCAGAGGAACCGGCGTGGCCGAGAGCGCTTCAGCCCAACCCCCGGCGCCGCCTCGGCACGCCGCGGAGAGGCTCGTGGAACAATGGGCCGCGGACTGCGCCCGCCCACGCGGCGCCGGCCACGCACACGAACCCACGAACTTCCCCCAAGGAGCACAGATGGCGCTTATCGAGCAGGTCGGAGCCCGGGAGATCCTCGATTCGCGAGGCAACCCCACCGTCGAGGTGGAGGTGCTTCTGGACGACGGCTCGTTCGGCCGCGCCGCCGTGCCCTCCGGCGCGTCGACCGGCGCCCACGAGGCCGTCGAGCTGCGTGACTCCGACGAGCGCTACCTGGGCAAGGGCGTCACCAAGGCCGTCGAGGCCGTCCTCGACGTGCTCGCCCCCGCCGTGATCGGCATCCCGGCCGAGGACCAGCGCCTCGTCGACGAGGCCCTGCTCGACGCGGACGGCACGCCCAACAAGTCGACCGTCGGCGCCAACGCGGTCCTGGGCGTCTCGTTGGCCGTGGCCCGCGCCGCCGCCGAGTCTGCCAACCTCGAGCTCTACCGCTTCATCGGCGGCTCCAACGCGCACGTCCTGCCCGTGCCCATGATGAACATCCTCAACGGTGGCGCCCACGCCGACTCGGGCGTCGACGTCCAGGAGTTCATGATCGCCCCCATCGGCGCCCCGACCTTCCGCGAGGCCCTGCGCATGGGCACCGAGGTCTACCACCACCTCAAGACCGTCATCAAGGACCGTGGCCTGTCCACCGGCCTGGGCGACGAGGGCGGGTTCGCCCCCTCCGTCGAGTCCACGACCGCCGCGCTGGACCTGATCGTCGAGGCCATCGGCAAGGCCGGCTACGAGCTGGGCACCGACGTTGCCCTGGCCCTGGACGTGGCCGCCACCGAGTTCTTCTCCGGCGGCAAGTACCACTTCGAGGGCAAGCAGCTCTCCGCCGCGGAGATGGCCGACGTCTACGCCGAGCTGGTCAACAAGTACGCGCTCGTCTCGATCGAGGACCCGCTCGACGAGGACGACTGGGACGGCTGGAAGACCCTCACCGACATGATCGGCGACAAGGTCCAGCTGGTCGGCGACGACCTCTTCGTCACCAACCCGCAGCGCCTGGCCGACGGCATCGAGAAGGGCCTGGCCAACGCTCTGCTGGTCAAGGTCAACCAGATCGGCACCCTCACCGAGACGCTGGACGCCGTGGACCTGGCCCACCGCAACCGCTACGCCTCGATGATGTCGCACCGCTCGGGCGAGACCGAGGACACGACCATCGCCGACCTCGCCGTGGCCTGCAACTGCGGCCAGATCAAGACCGGCGCCCCGGCCCGCTCGGAGCGCGTGGCCAAGTACAACCAGCTGCTGCGCATCGAGGAGATGCTCGGCGACGCCGCCCGGTACGCCGGTGCGGGCGCGTTCCCGCGCTTCAAGGCCTGAGTAGTCGAGAGGAGGGCTCATGGCTCGCCCACCGCGCCCCTCGGACCGCCGGGGCGACGGCCGCGATCGCGCGTCGTCCCGGCGGCCGGGGGAGGCGTCGGGGCCCATCCGCCGGACCCCGCAGCGGGGCCGCACGCGCGGTGAGTCCTCCCTCGACCCCACCCGCCGGGAGCCGCCCCGCCGGCGGACGCCGAGCCGCGAACGCGACCGGCCCGTCCCGGCGTCCGCCCGCTCCGGCAGGATCGGCATCACCGCGCATCCGGAGGCCCACCGTCTCACCACGCGCACGGACCTGTCCGACACCCTGTTGGGCCCGCGGAACTACACACCGCGGCGGATCGGGCTCCTCGCCGTCGTCGCCATCATCCTCCTGGTCACCGTCTCGTTCCCGCTGCGCAACCACTATCAGTTCCTGCGCGACGAGAAGGCCGTGGCGCAGGAGCGGGCCGCGCTCGAGGCGACGATCGCCGAGCTCGAGGCCGAGCAGGAGCTGCTGTCCGACCCGGCGTACATCGAGCAGCAGGCCCGCATCCGCTTCGGCGCCGTGAAGCCGGGGGAGACTCCGTACCGGGTGTCCATGGTGGATCCGGTGGAGCAGGCGGCGGCCGAGCAGCGGGCGGCGGAGATCGCGGCGCTGCCGTGGCAGACGCGGGTGTGGCGGTCGATCTCCGAGCCGACCGCGCCGATCATGCCGGAGGACTCGGCGCTGCTCGAGGGCACGTCCATCCCCGGCGGGCCCGACACCCCGGCCGTACCGGTCGTCCCCGACGGCGTGCCCGGCGGTGACGACCCCGCCGCCCCCATCCCGGGCGGCGTCCAGGAACAACCACAGGAGAACCCCTAGCGTGAGCGCCGAACAGAGCGTGTCCAGCGAAGACCTCGACGCGATCGCCGCCCAGCTGGGCCGGCCGCCGCGCGGGGTGCTGGAGGTGTCCTACCGCAGCCCCGACGGCAAGCCCGGCGTGGTCAAGACCGCGCCGCGCCTGGAGGACGGCACCCCGTTCCCCACGCTGTACTACCTCACCGATCCGCGGCTCACCGCCGAGGCGAGCCGTCAGGAATCCGCGGGGATCATGAGGGGTATGACGACGAGGTTGGGCGCAGAGCCCGAGCTGGCCGCGAACTACCGCGAGGCTCACGAACGGTATCTGGCCGAGCGGAACGCGATCGAGGACCTGGGCACGGACTTCAGCGGTGGCGGCATGCCCGAGCGCGTCAAGTGCCTGCACGTGCTCATGGCGTACGCGCTGGCGGAGGGGCCGGGCGTGGTCCGGCTGGGCGATGAGTCCGTGGCGCTGGCCTGCGAGGCCGGGTTGCGCGGCACCGCCCTGCCGTCCGACTGGCCCACGCCCGAGGAGCTGGGGATCCCCGACTACCTCGCTATGGACGAGCAGTGACCGCTGCTGTGCGAGTCGGGGCGATCGACTGCGGCACCAACTCCATCCGGCTGCTCGTCGCCGAGGGCGTACCGGGCGAGCCCGGGTTGACCGACGTAGTGCGCGAGATGCGGATCATCCGGCTCGGGGAGGGCGTCGACGCGACCGGGCGGCTGTCCGAGGGCGCGATCTCACGCTGCCGCACCGCGCTCGCCGACTATGCGGCGACCATGGCCGAGCTCGGCGTGCAATCCGTGCGCATGGTGGCCACCTCCGCCACTCGGGATGCGGCGAACAAGGACGAGTTCTTCGGCATGACCGCCGAGGTGCTGGGTGCTCACTTCCCGGGCGCGTTGGCCGAGGTGATCTCGGGGCAGACCGAGGCCGAGCTGACCTTCGCCGGCGGGGTGTCCGACCTCTCGCCTTTTGATGGGCCATTCGTGGTGACCGACCTCGGCGGCGGGTCCACGGAGATCGTGGTGGGCGAGCTCGTCCGCGGCGAGGTACGTCTGCTCGGGGCGCGGAGCCTGGACATCGGGTGCGTGCGGATCACCGAGCGGGTGCTGCACTCGGACCCGCCCACGGCTGACGAGATTGCTGAGGCTCGCGCGGTGGTGTCGCAGGCGCTGGCGGAGGCCGGCGACGTGCCGGTGGGTCGCGCCGCCCGCTGGGTGGGCGTGGCCGGGACCTTCACCACGATGAGCGCGCTGGCCCAGAATCTGGGGGAGTACGACCCGGAGCTGATTCACGGCAGCGTCATCTCGCTGGACCGGATGCGTGAGGTGTGCGACCGCCTGGTGGCCTCGTCGGTGACCGAACGCCGCAGCATGGGACCGATGCACCCGGGCCGCGCGGACGTGATCGGTGGGGGAGCGATCGTGGTCCAGGCGTTGTGTGATGAGATGTTTGAGCGCGCGGGGTTGTCCGAGCTCACGGTGAGTGAGAAGGACATCCTGGACGGCATCGCGATGTCGGTGCTGACGCGCCTGGCCGGTTAGCTCGGCCCGGCGCCCTGCGCGCCACCGGTCCCGCTGCGGCGGAGCCGGTAGGCCCCCATAGCCCAATTGGCAGAGGCAGACGGCTTAAAACCGTTTCAGTGTCGGTTCGAGTCCGACTGGGGGCACGGGCAGCTTTCGCTTGTCACCGGCGACCTACTCTTTCACCGAGGTGAGCCTTCACCCTCGGGTCAGGTCGAGAGCCTCTTTCAGGCCGGGGTGCACCCGGAAGGAGTTTGCCGACGGGTCGAAGCGCGCGCGCGGATCCTTGTAGCGCCAGATCCAAGCAGATCCACCGCCGCGCCCACCAGGCTTTAGGTAGCTGACTACTGAGAACTCGAACAAAGTTGACATTGCAGAATTGGTTGGTTCTACTACCGCTAAGTCTCGCAATTGCAGATTTGACTCAAACTGGGCTAGCGTGAACTGCTCGGTGCCGATGGATTTCAGCACCTCAAGATATGTATTGAAATTTGGAGAGTGCTTTGCAACTTCGTCGTCAAGTTCTCTCAATAGGTAGTCTGAGTATTCTTCTCGCGCCTCGTGGACGCTCGAATTTGTGAACTGGCTACCATCCAAGCCCGATTTGTGCGCGTCCAGCACAGTATTGCAGAATTTGATCATGTCTCGGGGGCGGAGAAAAGTGCGGTCGCAGATGTGCTTATATTTGTTCTGTCGACTCGGCATTTCCTTGGTCTCATCAAACACGTCACTCCAGTTGACGAGGTCGTCGTCCCCGGCTTCGGCGAGCGCGTTTGTAAATCGTTTCTCCATTAGCTCCTTGAGCGTAGGGCTACTGCCGGAGTCTGACCAGACCACTCTCGTAGAGTAATTCTCGGCTATTTTATTCTTATCTTCGAATTGCAGGTCTTCGAATATGTCATCTCGCAGGAATACGGCGGGGCAGAAGTTCTTTCCGCTGTGCCTACCCTGTATAAAGAGATCTCGTGCCGCCATTATCAATCCGGAAAGCCTTGCGGAGTAGGACGCGTCATCTGGGTCGAATCCGAGATCAAGTTGGTCGAAACAGATAAAGTACGACAGTGTCGGATTGAGTGCGCTCATCACTGTCGAGGCGAGAGTTCGGTTCACATCTTGGATGTGGATCGGAAGATCTCGCACTCGGATGCGTGCGATGTCGCCTGCCGCTGCCCCTAGGCTCAGGCGCCCCTTTACCTGGAGCACTCGCTCGGGAGAAAACAGCTGGGTCATGTCTGGATTTCGAGAACCGTAAGAATCAACCATAAAAGCCTCGAGCCGGGCGAGGCTCTCATGGGCCTCTTCGCTCCAGGGCTGGCTTCCATCTTGGTTTAGGAGAATTTTCGAAACGGCAATTAAGATTAAGTATTTCCAACTGTGAATGTACCTTCTCTCGACTGGTACTCCGGTTTCTTCCTGGAGCTTGTGGTGCGCCCACGGGTAGTCGTCGAATGAGTAGCCAAAAGAAAATTGGTCGAAGGACTGCTCGGTAATTATCCGCTTGTAAATAGCCGTTTTTCCGGCCCCTTTTCGGCCAAGAACCAAGAAACGTCGTTGGGCTTTCAGTTCAAGGTATGCAGGATGGTCCTCAAAGCAATCTCGAAGCAGTTCATCGGCGTCCGCATCGATGGCTCCAAAGGAGTCTATCTGGACCAGTTCTTTCATTCGGTCTCCTAGGTGCGAGGTTCACTTTCTCGGAACGTGCGATGGCCCCTGCGCGTCGGCGGCAATGACTCGTCGCCGCTGTGCTCTTAGACTAAACCTACTGAGTAGATGTGGGGGACGACTGGAGCTCCCCGCGCGGAAAGCCTTTCACTCTGAGCATCTCCAGCAGCGGCTATGAAGACGGAATGTCCGAGGCCCCAAGGGGATGGGTAGCCGTCTTGTAAGACCGCATCTGGTCGAGGAGTCGCAGCGCGTCCGCACGCTTGAGCACTTCGTGGTGCCTGTCGTTGAACGCGTTGCGAAGGCATCCGAAGCAACTGGTCTCTAGGCCGCAGTCGCAGTTGTCCACCCGCTTGTACGCCTCGTCCAGCACAGTGGTGATGTGCTCGGTGATCTTTCGCGCCGCGCCTGCCCCACCGGGGACCGTGTCATAGAGAACTATCGATCGGGTGCGCTGAGACCAGGAAAGCGTGGCGTCGATGTCATCTCTCGAGATCTCCAAGCCCTCCGATGCTCCCTCCAGGAGGGCGTACATCAGCGAGTGCATGGCGTCCGAGTTCGCGTCGACGAGGCCGCGGGGGACGATCTCTGCGGTGTCTGTTTGATACCTGTGACCGAGCGCGACCAATTCGAAGCTGCCCTTGCAGTCGGCACCGGTGAGCGGGTTGGTGTGCGTGGTCGACCTATCGCCCATGTGCGGCTTGGCCCAGCCGCAATTGCTACACACTCGATACCCGGCGCCCTTCCCTTCGGAGAGGACGACCATCTGGGCACGCACTCCCGAGGTGGCCGTGGTGGTGGCCGTGCCGCCGATGAGCTGGACCTGAGAGATCGAGTCCCCCGGGTATTCGACATACGACGAGCCGACAGTCCCTCGCGAGGGAGGCGCAGATCCGACGGGGTCGGGAACGGGATCTGCGACGAAACCCCACTCGGGGATGATGAACTTTTTGATCGCCTTACTACTGAACTCGGCGTCGCAGACCGTGCAGGTGGGATCCGCGCCCTCCAGCGTCAGGCCGGTCTGGAAGGCGCCACAGCTGGGGCAGACCCTGTACTCGTGCCGGACGAACGCCTTACCGGGCTTCTTGGCCACGGCGCGGGACGTCCAGAGTTTGCCGGCAGCCACGACCTGATTGCCCGGTGCGTAGTCGAGGATGGCCAAGGCGAGATCGCGATCCAGCTCGAGCTTCTGTCCGGCGGGATCGGGCGAATGGTTGGTGCGCAGGCCGACAGTGTCGACCGGGAACCCGTACTTGGGAAGGATGTTCTTCTGTGCCAGCACGGCGAGGGTCTGGCGGCTCTCCACCGTGCGCAGGGTCCGGTCCAGCAGGCTCGCGTACTTGTAGTTCTTCTCGGCCGCCGCGTTTTCCTGAAGCTCGGTGAGCTGCGACCGCTCGAGACGGAGCTCTTCGGCCACGGTCTCGAACCGCTCGATCAGGTGACGGACCCACCCGTCGTCGGCCACTCCGAGTTCTTCGTGGAGCTCGTCGGGTACCACGCGCGCCACTGCGTCGGCGAGGTGCGACGGAACCGGGGTGAGGAACGGCTCGATCTGCCGCCATGCCTCGTCGACCGAGTTTTCGGCGCAGAGGAGGTCAGCGACGTGGGGGAACTCCCGTCCGTAGCTCTCGAACTGCTTCCGCAGGAAGTCGGCGAGCACGATCGAGTGGATGTGTCTCCGGGCGATGCGCTCGTTGTCGATCGGGACCCACGGTACCCGCATGATGCCGCTGATCATGTCCGTGGGGTCCTGGAAGCGGGCGAGGTCACGCGGCCGCCGCTGAGCGTAGGTGGTGACGAAGGCGGCGGAGTCGGACCGTCGTCCCGCCCGGCCGGCCCGCTGGACATAGTTCGCGGTGCGTGGCGGCATATTGCGCATCACCACTGCCTGCAGGTCCCCCACGTCCACACCGAGCTCAAAAGTAGTGGAGCATGAGAGCACGTTGATGTCGCCCCGGATGAATCGGTTCTGGATCTCTAGCGCTTCCTCTGCAGTCCATTGCGCCGTGTGTTCGCTGGCGGACATGGGCGCGAGCGCCATGGACCGGTAGAGGTGCCGGTAGTGGTTTTCTTCCTCGTCGAGTGACGGGATCGGGGCAGTTTCAAGCACACCGTCGCAGTTCAGCGTCGGGCACACCTCTAGTGCGTTGTGGGCGGTACGCGACCGGCAGACGGAGCACCGCCACCACCGTGTTGCGATACCGGGCCTAAGGTCGATCATCCGGTGATCGAGCTGCCTTGTGCCCACGGTAGGCGTGTTGTCCTTGAGCCAACCGAGTCCGTTTCCGCGACTTCCGGCCGGGCCGAGAACCAGCCACAGCCTGTCGAGAAACTCGCGGGCCTGGTCGCGCTTGCCGACCTTCTCCAGGACACGTTCGAGGTAGTTGAGCCGCTTGTTTGTGCCGCGGGTGGGAGCCCAAGACAGTTGCTTGCGCCGACGGTCGGAACCATCGGAGCGCATAGAAATCACAACATTGCGCGGGGCGAACAATTCGTCGGTGGCGTCGACCCCGTCGGGCATGGTCACTGCACCCTGGCGTCGGACCATCGCCGCCAGCTGCTGCAGGACAGCTCGCGCGCCTTCGGCACCGAGCGCCTTGACGAGGGGCGGAGGAAGCTGGGCACCCTCCGGCAAACGCATGCTCACATGGAGCAAGCCCAGACCTTCCAACGATTGACGGGTGTCTGTGCCGATGAGATCGGACATGAGCCACGTGGCTACGGCCCGGTCGGTGTGTCGCTTGGAGTCTGTCGCTTCGAAGAGGTGCGCCTTGCGTCCCACGGGCACGGCGTCGGCCACCAGGTCATCGATAGTGGCCGCCCCGTCTCGGTAATACGGGGAGTCGATGGTCTGGGTGAGTAGGCGACGCTGGACCAGCCGGGAGTAGGTGCCGTTGAGGTATGGGGCGGCGTACGCGGCGGCCTGCCTGGAGTCGCTGAACATGAGGAGCTTGCGGCCCTGTCCGACCAGGTCCCGCGACTCGTCTTGAGCGATCGGAAGTTGCTGATACAGCGACGTGGTGACCACCGCAGCCGGCGCGTCGCTGCCGAGATCGAGACGCCGGATCAGGTGGTTCTTCTGCGCCCCGCAGTGGATGCACGTCGACAGTCCGGCCTTACTAGTGTGCAGGTCGAAGATCGGGCGGATGGTGCCCTTGCCGCATCCGGAGTGGCAGGCGGTGACCTGGCTGTCGGAAAGGGCCCCGCAGCCGGTGCACAGCCAGGTGGCGGAGGTGTCGAGTCGCTCCTCCTCAGCGGCGAGGACCGAGTCGTCCTCGTCCTCCACGACGTCGGCGGAGTCGAGAAGGGCGAACCACCGTGCGTGGTGGGATCGCCCGGTGACGGGGGTCAGCCGGTCGTCCTCGACCTGTCCGGCGAGGTGCACGGTCCCGCACGAGGTGCAGGTGGCGAATTCGAACATCGCTGCCGCGCACGTCGGACACTCCTCGTGCCTGGCCAGGGCTACGTGGGGTCCGGTTTCGGACAGGCAGGCGAAGGCACCTTCGGTGGCGCGGACGAAGAAGTGGTACCGGGCGGACAGCACCGGGTGCCCGTTGTCCGCCTTCACCCGGCCGCCCAATCGAACGAGGGTCTCGAGAAGCCGCTCGGCTTCCGGGTGATCCGGCCAGATTTGCCTGGCCAGAACGAGGATGTCGACGGGGCCGTCGGCGAGCGCGGCACGCAGAGTGACGACGTGAAGTTCGTGGTCGAGTGCCTCACCGGCGCTCGACATGCCTGAGAGCTCGACCAGCCGGTCCAGGTCGGGGCCATCGTCATGTCCTCCGAATCCCCAGTCGTCGGTGGGGCCGGCCACCACATCGAGGAGCTGCTCGGGAGTGAGCTCCCAGGTGGCGGCGTCCGGGGAGGCGATCCGCACCGCGTGGACGACATCCTGCCGGGCGGGATCTGACGAATACTCAAAATTGGCGTTGAAAAGTTCCGAGGCGAAGGTGGTCACCTCTGAAGGCTCACCGTCGAGGGAGGCCGAGGTGGCGATGTACTGGAGTCGATCGTACGGGGCGACGCGATCCTTGAGCCGACGAAGCAGCATGCCGACCTCGGCTGCCTGGGCGCCGTCGTAGACGTGGGCCTCGTCGAGAGCCACGAACCGCCAAGTCTGGGAGCCGTGGTTGGCGAACAACTCGATGTCCCGGGGCCGCAGGAGAAGATACTCGAGCATCGCGTAGTTGGTGAGGAGGATATGCGGGGGCTCGGCCTGCATCTCCTCGCGGCTGAGCTTCTCGTTCGGCAGGAGTGGCTCCCCGGGGTGCAGGGACCGGAAGTGTCGCTGGGCATCCTTCGCGGTGTGCTTGGTCTCGCCGGTGTAGCGGCCGAAGGTGATCTCAGGGACGTCCGCTAGAAGTGCCCGCAGTCGTTTGAGCTGGTCGTTGGCGAGGGCATTCATCGGGTAGAGGAGCAAGGCCCTAACCCCGGGGCCGAGGGTTCCCGCGGCCTTCTCCGCCATGAGGTGGTTGAAGATGGGCAGCAGAAAGCTCTCGGTCTTGCCCGAGCCGGTACCGGTCGTCACCACCACGTTGCGGCCGGCCACGACCTTCCGGATCGCGTTCTCCTGGTGCGCGTACAGCGGCCTCTCCAAAGGCAGCTGGGGGCCGGCCAGGCGCGTGAACGTCGGATCCAGCACGCCCTCGTCAATGAGATCGCTCAGTGATTTGCCCGGGGCATAGGGCGGCGTCGTTTCGAGGAGCGGCCCCTTGGTGAGGTCGCGCGATCTGCCCACCTCGCCCACGAACTCCTCGCGAAGACTCGCATCTTTCGGGTGGAGGATCGTGGTGAGGTACCGCTTGTACGTCGTCTCGATGGACCGGGCGGTGATCAGCGGGTCGAGGATGTCGGTCACTGTTCTCCTAAGGGGTTGACGATGAGATCGACGATGTCCTCGTCGGTCATAGAGCCGAATGCGGAATAGGGATTGCGTTTACGGTCGGGCAGTGTCATCCGGGTGACCAGGGCCTCCGCGACGAGTAGATCGATCATTGTCTGTTGGGGCTCCCGTGCGGCGAACCAGGCCCATGCCGTGTCCGTGCCCGGGGGCGGGTCCAGTCGGATTTCGTCTGCGGCAGCCAGACGGGCGTAGAGGCAGAAGGTCAGACTGGCGAACGGCGCGTTGGCCCAGGGGTGCTCGTTGGTGACGTTCCCCAGCTTCCGGGTTCGGGCGGTCACCGCCCGCCAGAGGACTCCGAAGCGTTTGACCTCGCCTATTGGTGGGAAGCGCCCCTCCAGCAGCACGCCGTAGAACTCTCGGAGCCTGTCGATCTCCGAATCCTTGTTCCGGAACAGGGCGCGGTAGGCGTCGTACCTGGAGGCCGCGTCGGTGAGTCCCCCGGGAACCAGTCGTTTGGTGTCAAGGACTCTGCTCACCTCGTCGGGCTGGTTGCTCCGTAGAACCAGCTCCGCGTCGAGGGACGCCGAGATTGCCAGCGGATCACTCCCGGTCTTGAGGATGTCGATCAGGGTGTGTCCGCCCACGCCTTGGAGGCGGTTCCGCAGCGCCATGCGCTCTTCCACGCTCGCGGCGGGGACGTCGGCGATGGTGATGAGGACGTCGAGCCAGGGCTCCGAGGAGAGCGCGGTGCTGGCGGCCCTGGCCAGCAGGTCCTCGCGGCCGTAGGGCTTGAACGAGTGGAAGACCAGGCCGGATCGGATGAAGAGGGCGAGCTTGTCGGAGGAGTCCAGTGGTGCGGCGGCCAGGGACAGTGCAGCTCGGCGGGGAGAGTTGCCGAGCAGCCGGGACAGTTGGCGGAATCGCTGATCGTCGCCGGCCTCGAGTCCGCGGGCGAGCAGGCCGAGCGTGGACCACACCTCCGGGCGTGTGGGGTCGATGTCGTCGGTACCGGCCAGGCCGAGGAGGAAGCGGGACAGCCCACGCGTCGCGGGGTCAGTGAAGTCGCCCGGTCGGGAGAACCGAACGCTGTCTCCGGACGGCAGGGGCGAGGGCGGAACGGGGTCCCAGTCGTCGTGGACGGCGGGGGCGATCCGCAGGTCACCCACCTCTCTGGCGGACGCGGGTAACGACGCCTTGCCTCTGACGAGTGGCACGGTGAGGACCGGGCTCCAGGGGCGGGCGACCTTCCAGATGTGGACTGTCGTGTCAGGGTGCAGGTTGCGTCCCCGGACCACGATCTCGTCCTCCTCGATCGTGATCCTCACGTCTGCGGCGACGGTGTGGAACCGGATGATCGGAGCCGCGTAGGTGCCGTCGGGGTACTTCAACTGGAGCACCACTTCACCGGACTGGGCCTGGCGAGCGGCCCCGGCGAGGCGATCCGCGGTCATGGTCTGAACGCCGCCGCGGGACCGGGAGGCGAACTCCTCCCTCGCTCGTACCGAACCGGTGTGGTCACGGACCTCTGACACCACGTCGATGTCCTCGGGTATCCCGCGGACGGCGAGAACCGCTCCCGTGAAGTCGTCCGGGCGACGCCCGATCTGCCTGTCGCTCCATGAGGGAACGCCGCCAACCGGTGTCATCCGGAATTCCATCCGCGGGGGCCGGACGGTGACCATTTCGGAGGCTGCTCCCCGACGGATGCGGAGTGGCCGCTTGGAATCGTCGGGACCGAAATGCAAGTTCGGGTCGAGCACCACCAGCGTCGGGTCGTCGGACCAGACCGTGGCGGTGACCTCGGTGAGTCCGTTGTCGGTGGGAATGCGGAGCGTGTCGTCATAGAAGATCTCCAGCCCTTCGGCGACGAAGACGCTCGTCTCGAACCTCGCGCCGAAGGGTCCCGTGACACGCACGTCGAAGCGGCCGAGCTGCGCGGGTTCCTCAGCGAACAGGGGAACCTCGCCGCCGTCCGGAGAGATGTAGTCGCCCTGGACGACCCATTCGGTGGCGCCGGCTCGCCGATACCGGATCGTCCACGTCGCCTCGGACCCGCCGAGGGCGGGCAGCACGATCCACGGACGGGCGTGAAGGACGGGGAGCTTCTCACTGAACACCCCGGGGAGAACGGGGAGCGGGTCGTCGGGTTCGTCGAAGAGAGCAGGAAGCGCCTGGCTGCCCACCGGGAGGTCGCTTACCTCGCCCTGGGAGGTCCGGGTCCGCAGCGAGGTGGTCTCTGTGAGATCCCACTGGCGGATGGTCCAGCCGGCCCAGCCCAGGGGCGCGCCGAACTCGTCGATCACACGGGGTGCGTGGGGATGCTCGCCCAGAACGGTGAGATCGCCCGGCAGGACCGTGAGCACTTCCGACCTGGGCAGGCGTGCGGTGTCCGGGATGTGTTCGCCCTGTGTGGTGAAGAGGATGAGTGGCTTGGACGCGTCGTACAGACGGAGTTCGATCGGGTGCGCCAGGGAGGGATGCGTCACCACGACACGGCGGGTGGGGTGTTCGAGGGGGACCTCGACTGAGCGATCACTACTGAACTTCTCGGCGGCGACCCGCACCACGTGGTTGTCCAGCGTGACGGTCCACGGAGCTGAGGTGTGGCTCGACGGGGCCGGGATCCGCACCACCATCGAATCGTCGGCCTCCAGGTGGAGGGTGGGCGAGAGCCGCGACCTGCGGCGCTGAGAGCGGACCGATCCGGAGACGTCCGCATCCTGGAGCGCCCGACGGAGTGGATCGACGAGCAACTCGGGCAGGGATGTCTGGTCGGTGGTGAGTGTGGAAGCGTCGGCGGCTGGGTTCTCGGCGATCTCGGCCACGATGCGGGCCATCTCGCTCAGCAGCTCGGCGCCGCGTGCTCCGCTGTAGCGGACGAAGTTCCTGGTGGGGTAGTCCAGGCGCTCGAAGACGTGCTCCTGTCCCGGCTGCCGCACCCAGTCGACGAAGGGCTGGGTGTCACGTGAGGAGACCGAGCCGATGTAGGTGCTGAGCACCTCGATGAGTCGGCCCGCACTGGCCGCCGGGGTGCCGGCATGGATCGCGAGTCGCTGGACGTGACTGGACTTCGACAGGCCTTCGATCGGGTCCAACCCGAATCTCTCCAGCAGTGGGAGGACGAGGTGCCGGAGGTGATTCTCGTCGTTGTTGCCGTGCTCGACCTTCAGTCGGCCCCAGTACCGGTCCCAATAGGTGTTGTCCTCCAGACCGATGGACGCCATGCCCACCAGGGACATGAGCGTGGCGGCGGGAAAGTGGTGGGCGATCTGGGCGACGGTGGTGCCCCGCCCGCGGGACAGGCGGTAACGGTCGCCGTACACGTCCAGGAGGACGTCGAGTTCCAATGCGGACAGGTCGGTGTCGACAGCGAGCGTGGACTCGGCCAACCTGTCGCGCAGCGTGGCTTCCCACGCGTCGAGGTCGTCGTCCGACGTCAGGCCGAGTCCCGAATGTTGGCTACCGGATGCGGGGGTGGTGTGCTCGTGCGGGCGGATCGTGGTGGTGTCGGCGTCCGTCGAATCCTCGTCCGCGGGTGGCGTGACCGCCTGGGTAGGTCGAGGGAGAACCGGCTCGCCGCCGGTGGGCGCGCCGCCCTCCTCCAGGCCGGTCGATGGGGAATCGACTGTCGAGGTCGAGGTACCGGGGTGGAGATGACCAACGTTCTCGTCCGGCGACGGTTCCCTCTGCGGTGCGGGATGATCAGTCTCGCTGGAGAGGTCTCTCACGTCGTGACCGAGGAGCTCCGCCGCCTGTGCGAGGGTCACGTCGAGCAGCCCCAGCCGCCTGCGCAGCTGCGGGTGCGTGGAGAGGGCGACCTTGCCGTCCGGGGAGATGAGGGTCTCCAGCCAATGCCGCATCTCCGGGGAGTCCGCGGCCTCACGCGCCTCGGTGACGGCGGCCTCAAGGATCGTGTCGAGGTCGTCCTGGAATTCCCGTCTGACGTACGCGTTCGCGGCGTCGGCGTCGCCGCCTCCGAGCCGTATGTCGATGAGTGCGTAGAACCTCTCGGGCGGGAGCGCGAACACCGCACTGCTCACCGCCCGCAGAACGGGATCCCGGGGCCAGGTGGGTTCGGGCACCGCCGCGGCCGCGGCGTTGACCTGGGCGAGGGTGCGGTGAAGTCGTCGTCCGTCGGCTCGCGTGAGCGGGGTGGTGACGTCCTGAGAGGGCCGGACGGCGAGGGCAGCGAACGTCACCGGTGGTTTCGCGGAATCCAGCACCAGCCCGAACTGGGACGGGATGAGCGGATAGAGCTCGCCGAGTGCCGCGTCGCCGGCCACCCGGAACGCCGAGGCCAGTTCGAGCACCGTCTCGACGCGATCCGCCGGCGAGGTCTCGGCGATGAGCGTCTCGCCCGATACCGGGACGTGGTCTGCGACCTCGTCCCAGAAGGGGAACGCGAGCCGCCAGGTGTACGTGCCGGTGCTGCTCGCGTCTGTCACGATGCGGAGTCCTCCGTGGAGATGCCGGGTAGGAGTGTGGACGGCTGGGCCCCGGTGGTGACGACGAGCTGATCGCGGGCCCGGGACGCGGCCACGTAGAGCAGGGACCGTTCACGCCTGCGCAGGTGCTCCTGGTCCTCGTCGGTCAGTCCGTGGCGGACGGGCGCGGGGACGGTTCCCTCGCTCACGCGGGCCAGCACGACGTGGGTGAACTCCATCCCCTTGGACGAGTGCATTGTGGTCACGTGCACCCCCGAGCCCTCGCCGGAGCTGATCTCGATGCCGCGGGACTCAAGCCCGTCGATGATCCGGTCCACGTCCCGACGATTGTGGGTGAGCACACCGATCGACGCCTTGGGGTTCTCGGCCAGCCAGGAGCGGATGTGACCCTCAGCGATGTCGAGCTCGCCACGGAGGTTGTCGGCATGGCCCACCTGCGGCGCGGGACCGCTGCGGGCCGAGCGGTAGCCGGTGAGATTCTCCGACTCGCCGTCGGTGTCGACGAACGTCTCGCCGGCGAGGATACCCATCGCGAACCGCAGGTTCTCGTCGGTGGTGCGGTAGTTCAGGGTGAGCCGCGAGGCCCGGCCGCGGATGTTGATCCCGTAGTGAGACAGCACGGTGGGACGGCCGTAGATCCGCTGGTGGCCATCCTCGGCGATAAACAGGTCGTTCGGGCCCTCCGCGACGAGCGCCCGCAGCAACCGCCAGTGACCGACGTGGAAGTCCTGAGCCTCGTCCACCACCACGTGGTCCAGCAGCCGACCCCCGCCAGCGACGGCAATCCCGTCGAGTACGGCGGCGGCGAGGCACCCGAGGACCTGGAAGGTCTGCTTGTTCTCGCGACGGGTGATGGCGAGGTAGGACTCGATCGCCGACCACACCGCGGTGCGGGCCTTCCGGTTCAGAGGCGTGCCCCGTCCGCCGCGGTCGCCCTTGAGGTAGCCGACCTTGGTGGTGATGCCCTGCGCCAGGACGACGGTCTCCAGCTCCCCACGGAGAAACTCGGGGGTCGCGGTGGAGCCCTCCGGCTGCACCGCCGCCCGCTCGACGGCCTCGAACCACAGCTCGCGCTCGTCGTGGTCGCTCAGCGGGGAGGGGACCGAGGAGAGGGACTGGCCGATGACGGCGGGCCCGGCGGCAGCGAGTTGGGCGGGTGTGGCCCGGTTAAGCACAGTCATGGCGGTCTGGTCGATACCGGCTACGGCCACGCCGTCGCCACCGATGGCCGAGGCACGGGGCAGGCCGGCGTCGAGGATCTTGAGCTGCGCCGAGAGCGACGCCGCCAGGACCCGGGTGAAGGTGGTGAGCAGCACCCGAGGGGTGGCGGTGTCGGCTGCGTACTCGGCGGGGGCGCCGGTGAGCGATCGGGTCGCCAGGGCGCGGGTACGGTGCAACGCCACCACGGTCTTGCCGGTGCCCGCGCCGCCGGAGACCCGGTAGGCGCCGTTGCGGTAGCGGGTCGCCAGCACCTCCTGCGAGGGGTGCAGGAAGGTGGTCCACGCCTCGAAGTCACCGTTCTCGATGATCTCGCGCATGATGTCGGTCGAGTCGCCGCCGCTGCCGAGGAACGTGAACTGCATCCGCGCGGCCGGGGCGGTGACCGCGCGGATGAACTCGTCGGTGTCGTCGTCGGACACCTCGGCGTCGTTTGCCGTGGCGCCGAGCCGCAGCTCGTCGCGGACCTGGTCGAGGGAGTAACCCACCGCCAGCCCGAGGAGGGCGTCGCGTTCCCACGGGGCTGCCGCCTCGAGTGCGGCCTCGAGTTCCGACAGGGTCGTGGACGCCAGCGCCGGACCGGAGACGGCGGGGTCGATCCCCAGTTCGCGTGCGAGGACGTCGGCGTCGATCCCGTTCGCCGCGAATTCGGGGGTGGGGTCCTCGACCACCGCCGCGGCCGGGGCCGCCTCAGCCGGTGTCGACGCCTCGGTGCCAGCACCGGCCTCCGTCTCCGCGCCCCCGGTCGCGGCCCCATCCTCAGTTACCTGCCCGGCCTTGGCCGCGGCCTCGAGTGCGGCGGCCTTCTTGGCCTGCTCGGCGGCCAGCTTCGCGTCGAGCGCCGCGGCCTGCTCGCGGACGAGGGTGAGCACACCATTGACCGGGTTGACCCGGAGCTGCATGGTCGCGGCCGAGTCGTAGGCGTCGTCGTGCGGGTAGGTGCCCACATAGACGTAGTGGGTCTCGGCGCCGCCGTCGATCTTGAAGACCAGGGCCCGGAACTTGTCGTTGACCCGCACCGACCGGATGCGACCGTCCACGGCGTTCTTGATGGGCTCCACGTGCGCGCCTACTGCGGTGTCGTCGGCCTGCAGCTTGGAGAGCATGTCGAACACGCGCTTGCGCAGAGAACCGTCGAGGTTCTCCTTCTTGTTGATCAGCGTGATGGTCGCCATCTCAAGCCCTCTCTTCGCTGCGTTGTGCCAGCGCGTCCCTGACCGCCGCGGCCGCGGCCTGGGGGTCCCCGTTCTCGATTCCGGCGTCGATCACGGTCCAACCCGCCTCGGCGATCGGCCGGACCTTATCCGACGACTGCGACACGAACACCGCGATCCGCGCGTCCGGCCAGGAGACGTTGGCGATCACGCCTTGGACCTCCTCGCCGTAGTCGGGCAACGGCACGTCCAGCTCGGCCAGCGCCCGGATCAGCGCGCTCTCGACCTCGGCGTCGGGGTCGTCGGGGTCGATCTCTTCGGCGAGCCCGCGCCACGGTTCGGGCAACTCGTCGACACCCGGATCCTCCGAGCCGTCGGCGTCGCCCGCAGTGGGGGCCCCGGCACCCGGATCGGCCACCGACACCCCGCCGGCCGCCGACTCCGCACTTTCCGTCTCGACAGCCCCGGCCCCCTCCGACTCCGCGATCATCGCCTTCAGCTCGGCCTCGATGTCCTCGGCCCGTGCCACGCCGCGCCGCGTCCCGATCGCCGTGTTCTGTCCGCGCAGCGAGAGTAGGTTGGCCACGCGCAGCCACCACTGCCAGTCCTCGCGGTATCCGTCGCTCGCCACGGCACGGTCGGAGTCGTCGATCACCAGCTCGGCGTTCAGTGACGACGGCTGGCGCGGATGCCCGTGCACCACGAGCTGCGCGAACCGCCGGGCGTGCTCGGACCGCGCCTTGACGCGGTCGCCGGTGGCGAACCAGTACGCGGCACTCGCGTGGCCGACGTTCCGCCACACGTCGGGCGTGGGATCGGTGAGGATGCGCGCGAGCACGCTCACGGGGTCCTTGGCGGCGTCGTTGAGGCGCCCCGGGGAGATCCCCAGCGGCGCCGCGAAGGCTTTGACGAAGTTCTGGTGTTCCCACGTCGCCGGCGGCCCGGCCGAGTCGTGTTCCTCGAGGTCGGCGTATGTGATGGCCCAGGGGATCCAGCCCAGGTCGCGAAGCGCGGAGCGCTTGCTGGCGTCGTCGTCGACCCGGTTGTGCACGGGGCTGGCGTGGTAGGTGTAGCCGTCGGTGTAGACGGCGAACCTCATCTGGTGCGGGTCGTCGGCCTCGAGTACGTAGTCGGGCGTCGTCCCGGCCTCGTGGATGTGGTTCTGGGCCCGGAGCATCCAGGTCAGTCGAGAGCCGGGCATGCGGATCCGCAGGGCGGTGTACTTGCCGTCGGGAACGGTGGTGATGGTGCCGCCCGCGGCCTCGAGGGATGTCCGCAGTGCGTGCCGGAAGCGCACCTCCAGCGCGGAGTCGCCCTCGGTGTCGATCGTCTGGGTGGTGACCACCGTCCAGTCGTCGCGTGTCGGTTCGGCGTCGTCGTCTTTGTCCGCCCCGTGTAGGAGAGCGAGCAGCGCGCTCTCCGCGGCGGCGCGGGAGGTGCGGTCGGCCTCACCGCCACTGGCGTGGGCCAGCAGGCAGCGCGGGCAGGCAAGCCGGTTCTCATCGGCGCAGGAGCAGTCGCGCACGGCGAGGTAGGCGGTGTGGAGCAGGTCCCACACGCGTTCGGGCGTGGTGAAGTCCGCCAGGTAACCGGTGCCGCCGGGCACGGTGTCGTGGAGCAGGAGAGCGGGGGAGGGCTTGCCCACCTGGGGGACGGTGACGGTGGCCACGTCGAGGTGGCTGGGGTCGCCGCCCAGGACCCGCCGGAAGCCGAGCCGCAGCGCAGCGGTGAGGCTGGGCAACACCATGGTGTCGTACGTGGACACCGCGGGTGGGAGGTAGAGCAACACACCTTCGGTGGACAGGGCTCGGCCCAGGGAGACGTGGACGCTGGGTTCCTCGGACGCGGTGGTGTGGGGGCACCAGGGGCGGTGGTCGCGGCGGCTGTTGGCGCCGGCCTCGGAGTCGAGGTGCCCGCAGTAACCGCACACCCGGAACTGGGGCGCAGACGGTTGGGTGCCGCCGATGAGCCGGGTGCTCCCGGCACCGGTGCCGAGGTTAATCCACCGGATGTCGGCGCGTCGCAGGTAGCGGGCGCCGAACCCGTTGTTGTCCACGAACCAGGCGGGGGCGGCGTCGGGGGGGTCCCAGGCGAGGGTGCGGGCCACGGAGTAACGACGACGACGACGTTCGTCATGCCGTTCGTCGACGGTGGCCGAGTCGCGCATGACCTGCGCGGACACCGTACGCAGGGGCACCACGTCGAGCACCTGGTCGGTGTCGGCGAACCCGGCGGCCCCGCACGCGGGGCAGGAGCCGGGGCCGGTGCCGGCGACCTCGGTGCGGGCGTAGCTGCAGGCGGGGCAGACCCGCCAGCGTTCCACGGCGTCGCCGTCGGCCCCCATGGCCACGGCCGAGATCTCGATGCGCATCCGATCGGCGTAGAAGGAGTTCCCGGGGGCGAGTTCGGTCAGGGCCGAGGAGATCGATCGGGTGAACGTCGCCGAGGTCGCGTCGAACTCCATGGTGTCGGGGTCGTACGTGGTGATGGATGCCTGCAGGTCCACGGTGTCGTCGAGGAGCTGGTATCCGGGCAGCAGCCCGTAGCGTTCGAGTGCGCCGATCCAGTACTCGTCGCGCTGGGCGGTCTTCTGGGCCACGGTGGCCTTGCGGGAGGCCTGGGCCGCGCGCAGGTCGTCTTTCTCCTGATCGGTGGCGCCGGGGCTCTCGGCGCGTTCGCGGAGGCCGTCCAATACCGCGTCCAACGCGTCGAGCCGGGAGGACAGCTCGGCGTAGTCGGTCCGCCAGCGGTCGCCGGCGAGTTTGAGGCTCGAGTCCAGCGTGACCGGGGCCGGGTCACCGTCGGCGGTGATGCCCGTGGCCCACTCCCGCAGGTCGCGGGCGGCGGCCTCGCCCACGTGCGAGCCGAGGCTGGCCAGGAACCGGTCAAGCATCGCCGGGGCCCGCTCCGGCAATTCCTTGCGCAGGAGGGCAAGGAACGAGCCGGGGTGCGAGGAGAACACAGCCCGGGCCCGCGTGTCGGTGGGGTGGATCCCCTCCAGCACCAGGCTGTCGATCGCGTGGGCGATGAACTGCCTGCGCAGGATCTCCGCGGCCGAGAGGAACGCCGCCGGGGGCTGGACGCTCCCGTTGATGAATGAGAGCGGGTCATGGACTACTGGCAGAGCGGCACCGCGGCCCTGGACCAGGGCCACTACGAGTGAGTTGCCGGTGAGGCGTCCCGCGCGGCCCACGCGCTGCACGTAGCTGGCCACGGAACCGGGCAGCGAGGAAAGCATCACCGAGGACAGGTCACCGATGTCGATGCCCATCTCCAGGGTGGGGGTGGCCACCAGCACGTTGGGGGCGCCGGGGGCGTCGGAAGCAGACTTGAACTGGGTCTCGATCAGCGCCCGCTCGGCGGGCTGCAGCAGGCCGGTGTGTTCGCGCGCGACCACCGAGCGGCTGTCGCGGGAGTGGTAGAGGCGCCGGTAGTAATTGCGGGTGTCGATCTGCTCCACCCTCAGATGCCCGGAGCAGTCCACGGTGAGGCACGGGGCGCCCTCCACCACGTCGCGGACCGGGGCGGCCGCGGGGGTGGCGTTGTGGCACACGTCGCATCGCAGCTCGGCGGGCTCGGCCTCGGTGGTCACGAGGATGCTCGCCGGATCGAGCGCGTAGATGGTGGCACCGGATTCGGTGGTCACCGCCTCGAGGTGCGCGTCGGCGGCGAGGTTCTCCATGAGGGTGGCCACCAGCTTCTGCGCGGTGTCGGGCGTGACGCCCAGGTGGCGGGCGGTCCATCGGGCGTACCAGGAGCGGTTGCTGGCCACCGCATCCGTGCCGTCGCGGTAGCGGTCCTTGGCCAGGGTGGATCCCACGCGCGGGAAGGTGGGCCAGCCACCCACCGGGAAGCCGGGCACCCCGCGGGCGCGGGCGCGGCGGTTGGTGAGGTGGAAGGTGTTGCCGTCGGTGCTCAGATACGTGGCGAGCCACGGGTGGTTGATGCCGCCGCGCTGGCGGATGCGCTCCACGATGATCCGCGCCCACGCCTCCAGGTCGGTGTCCCACGGCTCGGCCTCGGTGAGGGTGGACTGCACGGCGAGGGAATCCCAGACCCGGCGCGCGGTGACGAGCAGAGTGGCGGAGGGGATGTTCACGCTGGGGACGGCGGTCCCCGTCAGGGCTAGCGTGCGGCCGACGGTCGAGCGGAGCCCGAACTCCAGGCACAGGTCGAACAGCACCCTCTCCCGCACCCGCCGCGAGGCGCTCCGGCGCTGCGCGACCGTGGCGGACGAGTCCCAGAACGCGGTGAAGGTGGCTCGCTCCACGATCGACGGGTGCAGCAAGTGGTAGCGCTCGACCGGGCTCTCGGCGCCGGACACCACGTCGCGGGCCAGGTCGTCGAGGAACGCCTCGCCACCGTCGAGGGCGGTGGTGATGGCGGTGCGTAACGCGAAGGCGTGGGAGCGGGCCTGGACGAATCCCGCGCGATGGGAGGCGTCCTGGACCGAGTCGCTGAACACCAGGGTGCGCTTGTCGGCCGGATCCAGGCCGCGGAGGCCGAAGAGGTTGGACAGGGCCACCGAGAGCAGGGTGGCCACCGCCGAGCCGATGAAGCGGATGGAGTCGCGGGTGCCGCAGGCCGGGCAGGTCCGGCGCTCGGAGTTCTCCTTGGCCGCCAGTCCCGTGTGGAGCAGCACGGGGACAATGCGATCGTCCTGTTCCGAGGCGTCGTGGGCGTCGGCACCGTGCAAGGTGGCCTGGGTGGGGTCGAGCCACATGAGCGAGGTGCCCGAGTCGCGGGAGACCCGCACCTGGGACAGGGGCAGCTCGGCGTCGTGTGCGGCGCTGACCTCCTGGTCCGCGGCGATGAGGGCGCGGTTGGCCGAGGGATCGTTCACCGACTGGCGCCTGATCGCCGCGGGTTCGAAGACCGGCTTCTCGGTTCCGGATTCGAAGGCGGTCATCCAGCCGGCCCGGCCGCAGTGACGGCAGTAGATGGCGGGGAGGTAGTCGCGATCACCGAACCCGTGGTCCTCGCGCGAGGCCGCGGCGGCGAGATCCGGCCCGTCGTCGTGCCAGTGGAAGGCGACACGGGACTGGACGGCGCGGTCGAGGCGCGACAGCTCGCGGACCCACAGATGGGCCTCGATGCTGGGCAGCCGGCGACCGGCGTTCGGGTCTGCGGCGGTGATCTCCGCCCGGACGTGACTCATCGCCCCCAGAACGTGGACGAGGAACGCCTCGGCCTCCGCCGGGCTGCGCCCGTGATCGGCCGGCAACACTGCGGCGGTCAGATCGGTGATGCTCACCGCGCGGGAGGAGTGGGCTAGGATGCGGGCGGTGAGTTCGTGACGGCGAAGCGCCTCCACTGCATCGCCCAGCTCCGCGTCGGGAGTGAGACCCCAGACGCGGGTCGCGACCTCTGAGTAGGTGGCCTCCGCCGGGGCGTCGCCCGACTCGATCCGATCCCGAATTGCCTGGTCGAGCTCGGCCATCACCGCGCGCGAGACAGCGGTTTCCACCGGGATACGCCCTTCGGCGTCCAGCCCGGTCCATTGGTCCACGGTGAGGCGGGACTCGATGAGGACGGATTCCGAGGGGAAGTCCTCGCCGAACACGGTGGCGGCGAACGTCCGGACGGCGGTGGCGTCGCCGTCGTCGCCGAGGGTGGCCGAGGTGGCCACGGGGGTGATCCGACCTAATGGCCGGGCGCGGTCGGCCTCCGTGCGGGGGACGGGGGAGGTGGTGGCAGCGTCGAGGTGGGCTCCCACCACCAAGCCGAGCCGACGCAGCAGCAGCGCCACGTCGGTGCCCTGTGCGCCGTCGTAAGTGTGGAACTCGTCCAGCACCACGTACTGCAGTCCGGCGGCAGAGATGCGCCAGATGTCGGCGTCCTCGGCACGGAGTAGAAGCTGGTCGAGCATCTTGTAATTGGTGAGCAGCAGGTCCGGCGGGTCTTCGCGCATGGTGGCGCGGTCGGTGATGAGCCCGGCCTCGCTCACGGTGGTGCGCCCCGATCCGGAGGCCTCACCCGTGTACAGGCCCGCGGTGATCCCGGAGAGTGCCGGTTCGGTGGTCAGCAGCCGGGTGAGACGCTCGGCCTGGTCGGTGGCCAGGGCATTCATCGGGTACAGCAGCAGAGCTTTAACCCCCCGGACGCCCTGGGCGCGGGCGCGGCGGGCGTGATCAAGCACCGGGTAGAGGAAGGACTCGGTCTTACCGGAGCCGGTGCCGGTCACCACCAGGGTGGGGTCGGGACGCCGCCACGGCTCGGCCGAGTCTGGCGCGGGCTTGCTCGACAGGCGGGCGAAGACCTGCGCCTGGTGGACGTACGGGCGGAACGGGAAGTTGGTTGGCGTCCAGTCCAGATTGTCGATGGCACCGTCTGCGGCGGGAGTGAACGGCATGCGAGTGCGCACATACGGGCCGTGGAACATGCCCGTGCTGGCGCTGGACACGAAGTCCGTGAGCGCGGAGAGCG
Organism: Dietzia maris; assembly: GCF_036287335.1. Taxonomy (NCBI): domain Bacteria; kingdom Bacillati; phylum Actinomycetota; class Actinomycetes; order Mycobacteriales; family Dietziaceae; genus Dietzia; species Dietzia maris. The sequence continues at coordinate 2,294,669 of NZ_CP143053.1, read as the reverse complement.
TTGCCTTGTCCGACAGAGCGAACGTAGTGGAGAGAAACTCGCCGATTCCATCCTTGAGCTGCTCGGCGGCCTGCAGTGGGAGGAGCGCGCTCACCGGAGCGTCCCTTCGGCCAGCTCACGCTCGAACCGCTCGTAGGCGGCCCGCATGTCGGTCTCGCGGTCGAGGGTCCGGAAGGGGTACTCGAACACGTAGGTCGCACCGGACTGGGGGTGCGTCCAGGTCCGCTCGTCTACGCTCAGCTCCTGCCCGGGCCTGAGCTTGCGTTCAAGTTGAATGATTTCGTTTCGAACTTTGCGCCCGTTTGAATCGAACAGGATGCGCGACTCGTTTCTTGCAAGTTTCGAGAAATGGCTCCTGAATAGATTGCACAGGTCATCAATTCCTACGCCGAGGGAAATTGCGACGAGAACGTCAACTGAAATTTCAGCTTTTCGCCTCTCTTCGGCTGCTCGAAGCGGTATTTCCTTGCTCCACTTGGTGCCAGTGCATTCCTCCCAAAGAGGAGCATACGCTTCTGTCAAGCAGTTCAGTCGAAGGAAGTGGCTGGCCGCCAGCTCTAATGCCTCGCTTTCGATATTGAAGTGCATCCTCCCGATCACTTCGTTATAAATGTTCAGTATGCCGAGTGATCTTAATTGAAAATCAACCAGCAGGCTGGAAGCTGCCGTGGCGATGAGTACATCTCTCTTGGTGTCTAGGGTTGTTGCAGAGTGCATCCCATTTATGTGCCCGGCTAAGGGGGGTATGAGTGCAATGAAAAGGGTGCGGGCACTATCATTTGCTGCCATTGTCCGCCATGCGAGCCGGAATCGATCCCTGATATCCTCTGCGGCAGTTCCGTTCTTGCCCTTCGGGAACGAATTATTGTATGACAGTAAATTGGATGTTGGTCGGTATGAGACGCCGGGGATGAAGTGATCGCCGATAGCTTCCAGGTCAACCTCGAGCATTCGCTCGCGACCGTTTGGTCCTAATACAGGATACTTTGAGAGAGGGTTGGAGTTCGATATGTGTCGGCCAAGAAGAATTACGTCTTTCCAGGTGGCCGGGATGTGATATTCGGTTTCGAAGAAGCCCTTCTTCTTATCTATCGACTCATCCCAGCATCTCGACGCGTAAAGTCGGAAATTGTCGATTGATTCAAACGATGAAACTGCCGACAATAAGCGATTCTCTAGATTCGATGTGGTGTAGACCATTCGCGAGTCTAGAATTGGGGTGGCGCTCTCTTCGAGAAGTTTGTGCCAAACCTCAATATTTTCAGTCCGGATGGTGGAAATGCGATCCCGATGAGGTCGGAGGGCTTCGGTTGACGCTTCTGGGCCATGGCCGGGAAGGGGGCCTGTGCCATCGTGACTTATGGAATCAATAACCGTCTTTGGGTGAACTAAGTTTGACGCGTTTAGGAATGTTGGCTCACTAAGCTTGGAACCGTAGATATGAATTCCGTAAGTTCGAGACTTTCCAATATCGAATAGTTGGAGATCGTTATTGAACTTCCAATGACGACGCAATCGGAGGTAAGATGCTCGTCTTAGTGGAACGGCATCCTTTTCTGTTAGATGAGATTCGGGGTGGATGAGGGTGACGATTCCGGCGTCGCCGGCCGAGCGCCATGCTCGCTGAATGAACGCCCGATAGAGATCCGGCTGTTGACCAGTGAGCAGCGGATACTGTGTGGTGTCGTTGAGGTACTTGGACGTTACAACTGTTTCTGCAATTCCTGTAGTAAACGTGTCCACAGCCCCGGACCGGGTCACCGTAAGTTCGCGACGCTCAGCCTTGGCGGCTTGAGTTGGCTTGTGAGCGAGAATCCACCAGGGATCGGACTCGCCCCAGAGCGCATCTTCGTCAGTGCGGGGCCGCACCCAGGGCGGGTTACCCACTTGGAGGTCGAAGCCGTCGGCGGCGAACACGGTGGCGAAGTCCAATTCCCAGTGGAAGAAGCCCTGGTCGCGAGTAACCTGCTCACAGACTGATAGCCACAGATGGTTCGCCAGGACGGTTTCGACCGGCTTCTCTCCCGCGAAGACTCGGTCGAAGTCCTCGGCTTGGTCGATCTGCTCCCAGGTGAGATTTGCACCCAGAACTATCTGCCCCTCCCCGGGGGCCCGGCGTCCGCGGCCCTTCGGGGTGTCCGAGTAAGCGCGCCCGAGGAGAGCTTCCAGACCGCCGATCCACTGTTCTAGAGTCGGTGGTTCGACCTTTTCTCCCGCGACGGTCACGTTGGCCTGGGTGAGCGGCCAGAACCACAGCGCGCACCACGCGTCCATCGCCAGCCGGAGGCGGCGGAATGCGCTATCGCGATCAGCGAACGACCTCTCGATCTCCGCCCGAGGGACCGGGTTGATTGGAGCGGTGAGCTCGGCTCCGTAGACATCGATCTCCCGCCGCACCTGGTCCTCGGCGATACGCATTCTCACGAGCGACAGTTGCCACAGCTTCTCCGCGCGCTCGGCAAGGTCCGTCAGCCGCTGCACCTGGGTCTTGGTGGGCTTGGCGGTGATCTGCTTACGCCACGCCTTGAGCTCCTTCTGCGCTTCTCCAACGTACGGCGCGAGGTCCTTGGCATCTGCGGCGGCGCCCCAGCCGGCGGCGGGCAGGAGGAAGTGGTGGATGCGTCCGCGGACGGCCGGATCGAACCCGGACTCGTCGTCGACTGCCGCCGCGAGGGCACCCAGCGGGGCATCCTGGGGTTCGGCGGTGAGCCACTGCTTCTTCTCCACCTGGGTGGGGGAGTAGGTGGCCCGCCGGGCGCCGATCAGCGAGTTGCCGCGGCGCAGGTGAAGGCCGAACCACGGGGCCTTGAGCCCCGGGGTCATGGTGTCCAGCCACAGGGCGATCTCGGCAAGCTCTACGGCCGTGGCATTGAGGTCCACCCCATATACGCGGTGCAGGGCCAGGTAGGCCTTGACCTTCTGCAATTCGGCGGTCCGCTGCTCCGGATCGATCTCCGTGCCCAGCTCTCGTTGACGGCGCTTCAGATAGAGCTCGGCCAGCTGGCGGACGGCCTCCACGGCGAACGCGCCCGAGCCCATCGCCGGCTCGCAGATGGACAGCGTGAGGATGTCCTCAGCGCGATCGATCCGGCCCGTGGCATCGAGTTCCTCGATGGCCTGGCCCACCACGAACTCGCTGAGCACCTGCGGTGTGTAGAACGAGGCTGACCGCTCCCGGTCGCGCGAGGACTGGCGGAACACGAACGACCCGCGCGGGTGCCGCACCCACTCGTCCTCGCCCGTCACCGGGTTACGACGAACCACCCGGTCGGAGGCCGAGACCTCCAGCGAGTCGTCGTGGTTCACCACCCACGAGCCCTTCGAGTCGTCGCCCCCGCGGGCGACCTCCCACAGGTCCTCGGTGGCGATGAAGCCTGTGTAGGACATCAGGCCCTCGTACACCTGCCCCAGCTCGGTCACCCCGAGCGTGGCGTAGGAGATGAACCCGCGGTCCTTGCCCGGCTGCTCGGGGGTGAGCAGGAGGTTGCCCAACACCCGGTACAGGGCCATGTTGGACAGCTGCACCTCGTCGATGAACGCGGTCGCCACCGGCGAGAACAGATCCGCCGAGAGCTCGTTGAACTCCAGCCCCGGCGCCACGCCCGGTTCGTCCACGGGATGGTGGCCGCCGTCGACCAGCCGGAACAGGAGCGCCAGCGAGTCGTAGAGGTAGGTGCCCTGTTCCTCGCGCGGGGTGGCCGGCGGGGTGAGGATCTGGTCCCGCAGCCGGGTGAGCCCGTAGCCGTCGTCGTACTCCGTCGATCCCACCGGGAGGATCCGTAGCTCCGGCGACGCCTCGGCGAACAGCAGGAACAGGATCCGATACAGGTACCGCAACGACTGACGAGCCAACACCTGCCCGTCCACGTCCTCCACGGACAGCCCCCGCGCCCGGCGGCGGTCCAGGACGTCGTTGGCGATGATCTCGATCGACTCCCGCACCGCCCCGCGCAGTGACTCGGAGACCTTGACCGAGTGCTGGCGCGAATCCTCCAGCGTCTCGGTCCACCAGACCGTTCCGTCGGGGCGACGCTCGAGTGACTCGCGGCAGACCGCCGCCGCCACGCGCTCGATCTCGCCGCCCGATCTGGTGTCGCCGCGCTCGAGGGCAAGCAGCAGGTCCACCGCGAGGAACCGGCCCAGCGGCCACGACTCCCGCTCGGCCAGCAGGAACCACCGGCCCGCCAGCGCCGCCACGAACGCCGGCGGCGCGTCGGAGACGAACAGCTCGCCCACGGCCTTGCCCACGGCCGCCTCCACCGGCTTGCCGTCGGCCGACACTTCGCCGAGCACGGGCGCCGACCGCAGGTCCTCCACCGTGTCCACCGGGGCGGCCTCCAGCAGCACCACGCCGTCGCCGGCCCACGCCTGCGCGTGCCACGTGGTCTCCCCGCGCATCCACGAATGGTCGCCGGGTGTGCCGTACCCCAACGCCCGGCGCAGTTCGGCCCGGTCCTCCTCGGACGCGGGCAGGGCCTCCTCGCCCTCGTCACCGGCGGAGAGTTGCGAGAGCGACACCAGCAGCGACTGCCGCGCCGAGGTCAGGCGCTTGAGCGGGGCCACCGCCCCGTCGCCGGCGTCCTGCTTCCAGCCCTTGACCAGTGCCCGCACCCGGGCCAGGTAGGACTGCTTGGTCTCGTCGGTGGTGAGGTAGTGCTCGCTGATCCACTCGTCGACGTTGACGATCGCGCTGTCGGCGGCCATGTCAGCTGTTCTCCTGCGAGGTGGTCGGGGCGGACGTGTCCGCGATGGGATGGTCGAGGGGGACGACGACGAGGAGGGGCCGCACCAGCCGCTGCTCCGGCCGGAGTTGCTCGGCGAGCTCGGCCTCCTCCTTCACCCGCCGGGACAGGGTGGTCAGGCGGGCACTGCTGATCAGCTCATCGGCCTGGTTCTCCCACTCGTGGGAGCGTTCGCGCCAAGCGGTGATGCGGCGGTCGGCCTCGGCGCCGGCCTGAGCGAAGACGGCCTCCAGCGAGCCCGTGGTGGACTTGACCGCCCGGGGGATCAGGGTGGAGAGCTCCGCGGCGTCGGCCACAGGGCCGGGGTTGGTGGCGCCGACGGCGAGGCCGATCTCCGTCAACCAGGCGTACGGGTCCTCGATGGGCTCCGCGGCGGCCAGCTCGGGGGCGGGGAACTCCACGGCGGAGAACGCCCGGGTCACCACCTGACCGCGGCGGTTCATCAGCGTGCCGATCACCAGGACGGTGGGGCAGTCCACGCGGCCGCGGACCGCGGGTACCTCCTGGCGCGCCATCGACGCCAGTGCCCGGTCCGCAGCCCAATCCGAGACCGGGTGCAGCGGACCGAGGAAGTGGGCGATCGGCCACGTGGTCTCCGAGGCGCCCTCGCGGGCCTCCGCCAGCGATTGCTTGCCGCGGTTCACCGACGTGGCCAGGATCAGCTCCTTCCGGACCCGGCGTGCGCGGACGTAGTCCTCCGGCAGTAGGTCAAGCCGTCGGGCCAGGTCATCGGTCGGTTCGAGCTGGGCGGTGTCGTTGGCGTTGCGACGCCATGCCACGCCCCCGCGGGCCCTGGGGAACTGCGGTTCGTTGTGGAACGCCTCGGTGAGCGCGTCCTCGAGGTAGTCCACCTCCGACTCGTACACGCTGTAGCGGCGCGCCTGCGTCGCCGCCGAAGCGCCGGACTCGTCAGTGCTGCTCATCGAGATCTGTTCGAGGAAGGCGTCGATGTCGTCGAAGTCCAGCTCGTCGTCGTCATCCACCTCCCCGGCCGCGGCGAGGACATCCTCGGGGCGACGCACGGCGTCCTCGAAGTCCTTCTTGCCCGCCAGCACCTCGCGGATGGTGTCCTCCTCGCGGGCTTCCGAATGCGCGCCCATGAGTGAGGCCACGTCGCCGAGCTGCGAATGGGCCTCGTACTCGCGCTCCATGAGCCGGGTGAGGACCTGCAGGTCGCCGGGCGCGGCGTCCTCGGGCGGATCCAACAGCAGCGTGGTGATGACCGGGGGCGTGCGCTGCCCGTAGCGGTCCACACGGCCGTTGCGCTGTTGGATGCGGATGAGCGACCACGGGATGTCGTAGTGCACCAGGTGATGGCACTGGGTGTGCAGGTTGACGCCCTCCGAGGCCACGTCGCCCGTCACCAGGACGCGCAGGGGGCTCGACGCGCGCTTGAAGCCGTCCACCAGGTCCATCTGCTCCTGGTCGGACAGCCCGCCGTGCATCACCGCGACCGCGTCCGACTTGAGCTTGAGGTCCTTGGCCAGGTTCTCCGCCAGCCAGTGCAGGGTCCGCACACGCTCGGAGAAGATGACCACCCGCTGCTCGCTGCGCGGGGAGATACCGATCTCGCGGAGGTAGGACAGCAGTCGCTGGTATTTGGCGCTGGAGGCCGGTGTGACCTGCTCGGCCAGCTCCTGCAGGCGGTCCAGGGCGGCGAGCTCGACGGGGTCGGACGCGTTCTTACGGCGGTTTGTCACCGACTCGATCAGCGCGGCGGGGGAGGAGAGGTAGGCCTTGGCCAGGGTCCACGGGAACAGGCGGTTGTCGCCCGACGGAGGCTGGACGCCGGGGCGGGTCCACGTGTCGCGGAGCTCGCGGGCGAGCGCGGTCTCCTGCGGTGAGGCCGGCACGAGGATGTTGTTCGGCTCGGCGCGCACGGCCCATTTCGAGCCCACCTCGTCGTCGACCTCCGGGCTGTGGCGGTGTCGGCGGATGATGAGCGGCTGCAGGTCGCGGGGGTTGATGGTGCCGTCCGGGCCGACCGCCGTGGGGTCGAGCAGACGGATGAGTTCCGCGAAGCTCTCCGCGCGACCGTTGTGCGGAGTAGCAGAGGCGAGGATGAGCGCCTCCGTGGTGGGGGCGAGGAGGCGGGCGAGCTCGTTGTTCTGAGTGGCCGAGTTGGTCGCGTTGTGGACCTCGTCGATCACCACCGCGTCCCACCGCACCCGCTCCAGCTGTGCGCGGTACTTGGCGGACTTGAGCGTGTCGATCGAGACGATCACGCGGGGGAAGAACGTGAAAGGGTTGCGCGTGGCCGGCAGCGTGCGGCGCACCTTCTGAATGCCCATCGAATCCAAGCGGACCAGCGGAATGGCGAACCGGGTCCACAGCTCCTGCTGCATCTGCTCCAGCACGTGCCGCGGGGTGACCACCAGGATGCGCTCGCCGCGGCCGCGGCGGATGAGTTCCGCGAGGATCATGCCGATCTCGAGTGTCTTACCCAGGCCCACCGCGTCAGCGATGAGCAGGCGCGGGCGGAGCGTCTGGTTGGACAGCGCCTTGCGGACCGCGCTGAGCTGGTAATCGAGGTGATCCGCCAGCATCTGAGTGGAGACCACCAGGGACTCGTCGTACAACGGCACCGGGGTGCGGCGCAGCGTGGACTCGAGCCACAGGCGCGAGCGGCGGTAACCGGGGGAGGGGTCCGCCACGACGGTCGACTTGCTGGGATCCAGCGGCGTCACGTCGTCCAGGTCGGTGTAGAAGGTCGCCGTGGTGTCGCGAACGTAGGGGCTCACTCCGCGGACCTTGAGCAGGTAGGCGTCGCCCTCCGCACCGGGGGTGCTGGCCGCACGCTCTACGGCTGTGACGAGCCACTCCTCGTCGCGAACCACCACTGTGACGCCCGGGGCAAAGGGGACCTGGCCTGTGGGAGTGGGTTGGGAGACGGCAATACTGCTCACAGGTGGGCGTCCTTCGTAGTGCACTCGGTTAAGGAACCTCTGAGGTTAGCGATGCTCACCGCGTCGCGCACGCGAACATGGACATGTGTCAGGCTGCGCACGTTCCGAGGAGTGTATTGACTGAACTTAGGGTTCAAGAAGGCGGAAGGCGTGCTGAAGGGCGACCCTCGTGGACAGAGAATGTCAGCCCCAGAGCTGAATCGGCAGCGGGGCCCGTTGTGGCGTGAGGAAGGTGGGTCGGCGCCATGGACCGCAACTGCCGGGGGCCGACTCCTACCGAATTGACTCGATCCGAACGAACCCGTGCAGGTCCTTAAGTTCATTCTCGAGTGATTCACGATCGTTGGAATTGATGATCATGGATCCGAACGTAAATACGCAAAGGAACTTCAACTTACTCCCAACGTCTAACAAGCTGTACAGCAGCCAACGGAGGAATGGGACAGGCGCAGACCTTGGGGCGTTCCCCAGTCTCGACAGAGTTGTCTTTGGGTCCTGAGCTGCGAGCGATAATACGGGTCTCCGTGGTGATCGGTCAGGATTCGTGTCAGTTCAATGGAGCCTGGCAGACAAGTGGGCGGCCTTAGCCGAGGGGCGGCTGTGGACTGCGAGCAAGGCCTTATGCGACCCCTGGGATCGAGGCTCGCCGGCATCCGTTGAGACGGTCGGCCAACCCTCGGGTAAGCATGAGGCGACGCCCGGTGGCTCACCATGACGGGATATCGACCCGAATGGTGACGGGAGACGAGACTTCCCCGGTCGGCTGAGCGGATTACGCGCCCCCACTCCCTCGCCCCGCCGCGGCCTCATCACCCCCCACTCCTAGACTGTCCCCCCGGCGCACGAGCCGCCGTCACCGACATTCCATCCACCGCGAGGAGTCCCACGTGGAGTACGCGCAGATCGAGGCGCTGCGCGAGCGGCATCCCGCCTGGCGGATGCTGCGCGCCACGCACGCGCCGCTGCTGCTCACGGTGTTGGGCCGGTTCTTCGTGGAGGAGGGCCGCGGGGCCAGCCCGGAGGGGCAGCTCGTGGCGGCGCTGGACGACCAGCTGTACGCGATCAACTCCCAGGATCCGCAGAACCCGCGCTTCGTGCGCACGGCCGCGGAGTACCTCGCCGACTGGGCCGCGCCCGAGTCGGGCTTCCTGCGTCGCTTCTACCCGCTGGGCGCCGACGAGATCCACTACGACGCCACCCCGGCCCTGGAGAAGGCCTACGCCTGGGTGCAGGGGCTGGCCGAGCAGTCGTTCGTGGGTACCGAGTCGCGCCTTCAGACCGCGGTGGACCTGCTGCGTCAAATCGCGCAGGGCACTGAGTCCGACCCCGCCAAGCGTCTGGATCAGCTTGAGCGCCGTAAGCAGGACATCGAGCAGGAGATCGACCAGCTCCGCCAGGACCCGCAGTCCGGCCTGCTGGACCGTACTGCGGTCCGCGAGCGCTACCAGCAGTTCGCCACCACCGCCCGCGAGCTGCTGGCCGACTTCCGTCAGGTGGAGGAGAACTTCCGCGCCCTGGACCGCTCGGCGCGCGAACGCATCGCCACGTGGCAGGGCAGCAAGGGCGAGCTGCTGGCCGAACTCGTGCACGGCCGCAGCATGATCGACTCCTCCGACCAGGGCCGCAGCTTCCAGGCGTTCTACGACCTGCTGCTGTCCACCTCGGGCCAGGAGGAGCTGTCGATGCTCCTGGATCGCATGACCGGCATCGAGGAGATCGGCGCCGACCGCCGCCTGCGCACCGTCCACCACAGCTGGGCCGAGGCCGCCGAGCGCACCCAGAACACCGTCCGCAGCATCTCCGAGCAGCTGCGCCGCTTCACCGACGACCAGGTGTGGCTGGAGAATCGCCGCGTGCTGGACCTGGTGCGCCAGATCGAGACCACCGCCCTACACGTTCGTGACGGGGAGCTGCCGGGCTTCGGCCTGGAGCTGGAGGAGACCAGCATCGACGTCGCCCTGCCCACGGATCGCCCGCTGTTCACCGTGCGGCCGGCCTCGGAGGTCAACAGCGACCTGGAGCCGGTCGAGGCCGAGGAGGTGGACACCTCCGTCCTGGCCAACCAGGTCGTGGTGGATCCCGCGCGCCTGGCCACCCGCATCCGCGCGCTGATCCCGGTGCACGGCACCGCGCGGCTGGAGGACATCATCTCCCTGTACCCGCTCCAGCACGGCGCGGCGGAGATCGTCGGCTACCTGGCGTTGGACGAGGACGATCTCGAGGTGACCACCCACGAGCATGAGGAGACCGTGATCGAGTACCACGAGGCAGGCAGGCCCATGCGCGCGACGATGCCGCGGGTGGAGGTCACCCGCCGATGACCGCCTCCGGATCCAGCACCTCCGACCATGCCGTCGGGGACCGTGTCACCACCGGCCGTGTCACCCCCGAGCGCGCCGTGGCGGTCAGCGCCATCCGCCTCATGCAGGGTGTCGTGTACCAGGAGTCCGACGCCTGGGACGACCTGGTGCGTCACCAGGGCGCCGTCCGTGACCACTTCGCCGTCGTGGGACTCGAGGTTGTTGTCGACGACGACGAGGGCTACGCCTACCTGCGGACCGCTGACACCCCGGAGGGCGAGAACGCTCTTCCCCGCGTCATCCGGCGACGAACGCTGACGTACGCCGACAGTCTCTTGCTGGTTCTCCTTCGGAAGCGCCTGGCCGAGTTCGAGTCGGCCGGTGATCCCGGGCAACTGGTACTCACCCACGACGAGATCGTGGAGATGATCCAGCTCTTCCTTCACCGCAGCACCGACGAGGCGCGCGAGCAGCACCAGATCGACGCCTCCATCAACCGGCTCGTGGGCATGGGTTTCCTGCGCCAGCTTAAGGACCGCAAGGGGGAGTGGGAGGTGCGCCGCATCCTCAAGGCCTACGTGGACGCCGAGACGCTCTCGGACTTCTCGGCCAAGCTCGCCGAGTACGCCGACGCGGGCGCCGCGGACGAGAGCACCGCCGGCGCCGACGCGGCCGAGACCCATGACAGCGCCCACCACGCGAGCGAGGACATCTGATGACCAGCGGCCTGTTCTCCTCGGTGGAACTCGGCAGCGGCGAGCGCCCCGGCTTCCGCCTGGCCCGCCTGGAGGTGCTCAACTGGGGCACCTTCGACTCCCGGGTATGGAACCTCGAGCCGGCGGGGGAGACCCTGCTGCTCACCGGCGACATCGGCAGCGGCAAGTCCACCCTGGTGGACGCGGTGAGCACGCTCATGCTGCCCTCGCACCGGATCGACTACAACAAGGCCGCCGGCGCCTCCCGCAAGGAGCGCACTCTGCGCTCGTACGTGGAGGGCCACCACAAGACCGAGCGCAACGAGGCCACCGGCAGCGTCCGCTCGGTGGGCCTGCGCGACGGGCACTCGTACTCGGTGATCCTCGGCGTCTTTCGCAACGAGGGGTACGGCGAGGAGGTCACCCTCGCGCAGGTCTTCCAGCAGCAGGAGGCCACCGGCCAACCGTGGCGGCGCTTCATCACCGCCGACCGGGCGCTGTCCATCGACCCGGACTTCACCGGCTTCGGCTCCGACCTCGGCGCCCTCATCACCCGCCTGCGCGAGGGCGGCGCCGTGGTGGACAAGGACTTCCCGACCTACGGCCGCGCCATGCGCCGCCTGCTGGGCATCCGCTCCGAGCAGGCCATGGAGCTGTTCCACCAGACCATCTCCATGAAGTCCGTCGGCGACCTCAACGAGTTCGTCCGCACCCACATGCTCGAACCCGTGGACGCCTCCGCCCGCATCGAGGGCATCCTGCGCCACTTCGAGGACCTCACCCGCGCCCACGACGCGGTGACCCGCGCCCGCACCCAGCTCGCTGCCCTCGAGCCGCTGGTCGAGCAGATCCACACCTACGATTCCGCCCTCGCCCGCCGCGAGCGGCTTCGCGAGGAACGCCTGGCGATCCGGCCCTACTTCGCCGAACTGCGCCTCGCGCTGCGCCAGGCCGAGATCGACACCCTCACCACCGAGGTGGCCTCCGCCAACACCGAGGTCGTGCGCCTGCGGGAGAAGGCCAGGGAACTGGCCACCGAGCGCGAGGCCCTGGTCACCGCGCGCGCCGAATCCGGAGGAAACCGCATAGGCGACCTCGAGCGCGACGCCACCGCCGCGCGCGAGCAGCTGGACGAGCGTCGTCGTCGTCGGGATCGTTTCACCGACGCGGTGACCCGCGCCGGCCTGGACCCCGTCACCGACGAGGCGGCCTTCGCCCGGCTGCCCGAGGCGATCGCCGCACGTGAGGCGGAGCTGGACTCCCACGGCGTCGACCTGGCCACCCGCTACAACGCGCTGGTCATGGAACACGGCGAGCGCAAACGGCAGCTGCGCGAGGTGCAGGAGGAGCTGACCGGCCTGACCGGGCGGACCAGCAACCTGCCCACCGAACAGCTGCAGGTGCGCGCGCAGCTGTGCGACGAGCTCGGCCTGGACGCCTCCGAGCTGCCCTACGCCGGCGAGCTGATGGACATCGCCGCCGAGCACGCCCAGTGGCGCGGCACCGCGGAACGCGTCCTGCGCGGATTCGCCCTGTCCCTGCTCGTGCCGCAGGAGCACTACGCCGCCGTGGCCGACTGGGTGGACTCGCGCCGTCTCACCTCCCGCCGCGCCGACGGCCGCGAAGTGGGCGTGCGGCTGGTCTACGAGCGGGTCCCCGAGAAGCACGTCCCGCTGCAGCGGCCCCAGACCGACGGGCTGCTGCTCGCCGACACCGTGGAGATCGCCGACTCGCCGCTGCGCGGGTACCTCGCCAAGGAGCTCTACGCCCGCGCCGACCACCTGTGTGCGCAGACCATGGAGGAGTTCCGCCGCGCCGACCGCGCCGTGACCGTGCAGGGGCAGGTCCGCTCCCGCAACCGGCACGTCAAGGACGACCGCAGCTCCACCACCGACGCGCGGAACTGGGTGCTGGGCTGGCGCAACGAGGACAAGGTCGACGCCCTGCGCGCGCGGTGCAGCCGTCTCGAGGCCGAGGTCGGCGAGCTGGCCACCCGCCTCGACGCCGCCACCGCCGAGCAGAACGACGCCGGCCAGGCCCGCACCGCCCTGGTGCGGTTGGCCGAGTACCCGTCCTGGCGCGACCTGGACTGGGCCGAGGCCCAGCAGCGCGCCGACTCCGCCGAGGCCGAGCGGCAGCGGCTGGTCCGCGGCAGCGACGAGCTGTCCGAGATCGACCAGCGGATCGCCGACCTCGACGCCCGCGCCGCCACCGTGGCCGACGATGAGCGGGAGCTGTCCGACCACCGCAGCCGCTGGCAGAGCAGCATCGACCACGAGCAGCGCCAGATGCTCCGGGACCAGCGGGTGATCGACGAGCTGGACGAGGCCCTGCTCGAGTCGGCGCGCGAGGTGTACCCGCGGCTGCGCGAGCGGCTCGGCTATGGCGAGGACCCGGGGGCCGAGCTGGCCCAGACCGCCGACGAGGCGCACTCCGCCGAGGTGGCCCTGTCGGATGCGATCGATGCGGACGTCGAGCGCGCCCAACGCGAACTCAACGGCCTCACCACGCGGATCCACCAGGCCATGGCCGAGATCCGTCGCACCTGGCCGGAGCAGACCAAGGAGATGGACGCGGCCGTGGCCGCCCGCGCCGAGTACGTGCGGTTCCACGCCCGACTGGCCGACGACGACCTCCCGCGGTTCGTCGACGAGTTCGAGAGCCAGCTGCGCAAGAACACCATCCGCGAGCTCGCCGGCTTCCACAACTGGCTGCTGCGTCAGGCCGACGACATCGGGCAGAAGATCGAGAAGACCAACGAGGCGCTGGGCGCGATCGACTTCAACCCGGGCCGGTTCGTGCGCCTGGACTGTGAGAACACGGTCAACCAGGAGGTGCGCCAGTTCCGCGCCGACCTACGCGGCGTCACCGACGACGCCTTCGGCGGCGACGGGCAGTACTCCGAGAGCCGGTACGAGCAGGTGCGCGCCATCCTCGAGCGGCTCCGCGGCCGCGAGGGCCACAGTGAGTCGGACCGCGCGTGGCGCTTGCGGGTCACCGATGTGCGCAACTGGTTCACCTTCTCCGCCTCCGAACGCGACCGCGAGACGGACCGGGAGTTCGAGCACTACCGCGACTCCGACGGCAAGCCAGGCGGGCAGAAGGAGAAGCTGGCCTACACCATCCTCGCCGCCTCGCTGGCCTACCAGTTCGGCCTGGAATGGGGAGCGGCCAAGGCGCGCGACTTCCGGTTCGCGGTGATCGACGAGGCGTTCGGCCGCGGCTCGGACGCCTCCACCCGCTACGCGCTGGAGCTGTTCGCCAAGCTCGGCATCCAGCTGCTCATCGTGACCCCGCTCCAGAAGGTGCACGTGATCGCGCCCTACGTGCGGACGATCGGCTACGTGGACAACGTGGAGGGCCGCTACTCGCGGCTCGTGCAGATGACGACCGAGGAGTACCAGAAGCAGAACGGGCTGGGCTGAGGGGCGGCCCGTGAGGGCCGATCTCAGTCAGTTCGTCGCGCGCTATCTGGCCGTCGGCGGCAGTAGGTTGGCTTTCATGGCCCCACGTCAGAGCGACTCGGCAGTCCAGAGGGATGCCGAGATCGCGATCGTCGACGCCCTGGCGACCAAGCTCAAAGTGGCGCTGGTCCGTGGGGGATCGCTGACGCTCAGCGGGGGAGTGCGCATCCACCTCGACGCTCGGAGCGAAGACGGGAAGTTCGCGGTGGAGGCGTACGCGCGACAGGGAAGGCTCAAGGGCGGCCAGCTCAAGAAGATCGCCCAGGACGTTCTGAAGCTCGCGCTACTTCGGAGCGAACCGGACTACAGCGACGTTCGGCCGATCATCGTGTTCGCGAGCGAGGAAGCGCGGTCGTCGATCACCGGCTGGGTCAAGCATGCCGCCAGCGCCTTCGGCGTCGAGCTTCACGTGGTCGACATCGATCCGGGTCTACGCCACGCCATACTCGCGACCCAGCGTCGGCAGAGGATGGTCAACGTCGACCTGACGGCCGTGGCAGACGACCTCACCATTGACGAATGAGACGGGTCGCCCACCGCCCGAATGATCATGGCCGATTCCACGGACTTTCCCTGTCGCGGAGAATCCACGAGCCGAAGGCGCGTCAGGGCGTAGCTGAAGGCCCACGCGCCGAAACTATCGCTGACCTGGACAAACGGCCGCGATTTGGCTTTGCAGACAGGCCCGTGTAACTTTATCGGAGCCGCCAGGGAGCGGGGCCGGAACGAGAAGGACCGGCTCGGCGAGTTGGGGGCGGGCCAGAGTGGGAAGTGGTTCACCCGGTTTGACTGGGGTGGGCGAGTGGCTTACTCTGTAGAAGTTGCCTCGAAAGGGGCAGCGAGCCCCGCGAGTCGGTGACTGTGAGGTCGTCGGTGAGCGGTGTGTGGGTGTTGTTTGAGAACTCAACAGTGTGTTTTGTTTGTGATAGTGCCAAATTTTTTGTTTGGTTGCGACCCTTTCACATCCCTGTCGTGGGGGTCGCGTTTTTGTGGAACAGCCAGTTTTGGTTGTTCTGTTGCTTGGATTGTGCTTTTCTAAAGTGCTGAGAAGCTTTTATGGAGAGTTTGATCCTGGCTCAGGACGAACGCTGGCGGCGTGCTTAACACATGCAAGTCGAACGGTAAGGCCCTTCGGGGTACACGAGTGGCGAACGGGTGAGTAACACGTGGGTAATCTGCCCTGCACTTCGGGATAAGCCTGGGAAACTGGGTCTAATACCGGATATTCAGCTTTCACCGCATGGTGGGGGTTGGAAAGTTTTTCGGTGCAGGATGAGCCCGCGGCCTATCAGCTTGTTGGTGGGGTAATGGCCTACCAAGGCGACGACGGGTAGCCGGCCTGAGAGGGTGATCGGCCACACTGGGACTGAGACACGGCCCAGACTCCTACGGGAGGCAGCAGTGGGGAATATTGCACAATGGGCGAAAGCCTGATGCAGCGACGCCGCGTGGGGGATGACGGTCTTCGGATTGTAAACCCCTTTCAGTAGGGACGAAGCGCAAGTGACGGTACCTGCAGAAGAAGCACCGGCCAACTACGTGCCAGCAGCCGCGGTAATACGTAGGGTGCGAGCGTTGTCCGGAATTACTGGGCGTAAAGAGCTCGTAGGCGGTTTGTCGCGTCGTCCGTGAAAACTCGGAGCTTAACTCCGAGCTTGCGGGCGATACGGGCAGACTTGAGTACTACAGGGGAGACTGGAATTCCTGGTGTAGCGGTGAAATGCGCAGATATCAGGAGGAACACCGGTGGCGAAGGCGGGTCTCTGGGTAGTAACTGACGCTGAGGAGCGAAAGCATGGGTAGCGAACAGGATTAGATACCCTGGTAGTCCATGCCGTAAACGGTGGGCGCTAGGTGTGGGGTCCTTCCACGGATTCCGTGCCGTAGCTAACGCATTAAGCGCCCCGCCTGGGGAGTACGGCCGCAAGGCTAAAACTCAAAGGAATTGACGGGGGCCCGCACAAGCGGCGGAGCATGTGGATTAATTCGATGCAACGCGAAGAACCTTACCTAGGCTTGACATATACAGGACGACGGCAGAGATGTCGTTTCCCTTGTGGCTTGTATACAGGTGGTGCATGGTTGTCGTCAGCTCGTGTCGTGAGATGTTGGGTTAAGTCCCGCAACGAGCGCAACCCCTGTCTCATGTTGCCAGCACGTTATGGTGGGGACTCGTGAGAGACTGCCGGGGTCAACTCGGAGGAAGGTGGGGATGACGTCAAATCATCATGCCCCTTATGTCTAGGGCTTCACACATGCTACAATGGCTAGTACAGAGGGCTGCGATACCGTGAGGTGGAGCGAATCCCTTAAAGCTGGTCTCAGTTCGGATTGGGGTCTGCAACTCGACCCCATGAAGTCGGAGTCGCTAGTAATCGCAGATCAGCAACGCTGCGGTGAATACGTTCCCGGGCCTTGTACACACCGCCCGTCACGTCATGAAAGTCGGTAACACCCGAAGCCGGTGGCCTAACCCCCTTGTGGGGAGGGAGCCGTCGAAGGTGGGATCGGCGATTGGGACGAAGTCGTAACAAGGTAGCCGTACCGGAAGGTGCGGCTGGATCACCTCCTTTCTAAGGAGCACTCACCACACTGTTGGTGTGGTCAGAGTCTGGTGCCGGCCTGCGGTCCCGAATGTGGATCGGGCTGGCCGCTCATTGGGTGGAACACTATCGCGCAGGATCTCGCCTGGATCCGATCCGGTGAGCTCAGGGCTCACTCGGTGTCGGGGAGCGAGGGTCCGGGACGAAACACACTGTTGGGTGTCTGAAACAACACCGTCTGACCCGCAGAGCGGGTTGGGTTGTTTCTGGTGGCACTGATTCCCGATACATCCTGTTGCGCCCTACGGGGCCGGGGTGTGGGTGGGGTTGGTGTGTGTTGTTTGAGAACTGCACAGTGGACGCGAGCATCTTTAATTGTTTGTGAATGTAAGTGTGTAAGAGCACACGGTGGATGCCTTGGCACCAAGAGCCGATGAAGGACGTAGTAGGCTGCGATAAGCCTCGGGGAGCTGCCAAACGAGCTGTGATCCGAGGGTGTCCGAATGGGGGAACCCAGCACGCGTGATGGCGTGTTACCCGCATCTGAATACATAGGGTGTGTGGAGGGAACGCGGGGAAGTGAAACATCTCAGTACCCGCAGGAAGAGAAAACAATAGTGATTCCGTCAGTAGCGGCGAGCGAACGCGGAGGAGGCTAAACCGCATGCGTGTGATACCCGGCAGGGGTTGCGTGTGTGGTGTTGTGGGGCGCGATGTCCTTGGTTCTGCCGGACCGGGCGCTGATTGACCGTGGGTTAGGGGAACGACTTGGAAGGGTCGGCCGGAGAGGGTGAGAGTCCCGTACCTGAAAACTGCGCGGCGGGGCGATTTGTGTACCCAAGTAGCAGCGGGCCCGTGAAATCTGCTGTGAATCTGCCGGGACCACCCGGTAAGCCTGAATACTCCTTGGTGACCGATAGCGGATTAGTACCGTGAGGGAATGGTGAAAAGTACCCCGGGAGGGGAGTGAAATAGTACCTGAAACCGTGTGCTTACAATCCGTCAGAGGCTTTTAGGGCTGATGGCGTGCCTTTTGAAGAATGAGCCTGCGAGTTAGTGGTATGTCGCGAGGTTAACCCGTGTGGGGTAGCCGTAGCGAAAGCGAGTCCGAATAGGGCGATGTTAGTGGCATGCTCTAGACCCGAAGCGGAGTGATCTACCCATGGCCAGTGTGAAGCGACGGTAAGACGTCGTGGAGGCGCGAACCCACTTAGGTTGAAAACTGAGGGGATGAGTTGTGGGTAGGGGTGAAAGGCCAATCAAACTCCGTGATAGCTGGTTCTCCCCGAAATGCATTTAGGTGCAGCGTCCCATGTTTCACCTCGGAGGTAGAGCTACTGGATGGCCGATGGGCCCTACAAGGTTACTGACGTCAGCCAAACTCCGAATGCCGAGGTGTGAGAGTGCGGCAGTGAGACTGTGGGGGATAAGCTTCATAGTCGAGAGGGAAACAGCCCAGATCGCCGGCTAAGGCCCCTAAGCGTGTACTAAGTGGAAAAGGATGTGGGATCGCTGAGACAGCCAGGAGGTTGGCTTAGAAGCAGCCATCCTTGAAAGAGTGCGTAATAGCTCACTGGTCAAGTGGTCCTGCGCCGACAATGTAGCGGGGCTCAAGTACACCGCCGAAGCCGCGGCACTCACACGTATATCCTCCTCCGGGCAGGTGTGTGGGTGGGTAGGGGAGCGTCGTGTGGCCATAGAAGCGCCGGAGTGATCCAGGTGTGGAGGCCACACGAGTGAGAATGCAGGCATGAGTAGCGAATGACGAGTGGGAAACTCGTCCGCCGGATGACCAAGGGTTCCTGGGTCAAGCTAATCTGCCCAGGGTGAGTCGGGACCTAAGGCGAGGCCGACAGGCGTAGTCGATGGACAACGGGTTGATATTCCCGTACCCGTGTATGCGCGCCCATGGTGAATCAGTGATACTAACCGCCCAGAACCACCGAGACGGTCTTCGGACCGCGTGGTGGGGATGCGCGGGACCTGATCTGGTAGTAGCCAAGCGATGGGGTGACGCAGGAAGGTAGCTGGGCCAGTCAGTGGTTGTACTGGTGTAAGAGTGTAGGCCGTGACAACAGGCAAATCCGTGTCACACATAAGGCTGAGACTTGATGCGTACCCGTTGTGGGGAATTCAGTGATCCTATGCTGCCGAGAAAAGCCTCTAGTGAGTTCATACACGGCCCGTACCCCAAACCAACACAGGTGGTCAGGTAGAGAATACCGAGGCGATCGAGAGAACTGTGGTTAAGGAACTCGGCAAAATGCCCCCGTAACTTCGGGAGAAGGGGGACCACGCCCGGTGAACACCCTTTGCGGTGGGAGCTGGGGGTGGTCGCAGAGACCAGAGAGAAGCGACTGTTTACTAAAAACACAGGTCCGTGCGAAGACGTAAGTCGATGTATACGGACTGACGCCTGCCCGGTGCTGGAAGGTTAAGAGGACCGGTTAGCCGCAAGGCGAAGCTGAGAATTTAAGCCCCAGTAAACGGCGGTGGTAACTATAACCATCCTAAGGTAGCGAAATTCCTTGTCGGGTAAGTTCCGACCTGCACGAATGGCGTAACGACTTCTCTGCTGTCTCGACCACAGACTCGGCGAAATTGCATTACGAGTAAAGATGCTCGTTACGCGCGGCAGGACGAAAAGACCCCGGGACCTTTACTATAGCTTGGTATTGGCGTTCGATTCGGTTTGTGTAGGATAGGTGGGAGACTGTGAAGCATGCACGCCAGTGTGTGTGGAGTCGTTGTTGAAATACCACTCTGATCGTATTGGACGTCTAACCTCGGCCCATGATCTGGGTTAGGGACAGTGCCTGGTGGGTAGTTTAACTGGGGCGGTTGCCTCCCAAAGAGTAACGGAGGCGCCCAAAGGTTCCCTCAGCCTGGATGGCAATCAGGTGTTGAGTGCAAGTGCACAAGGGAGCTTGACTGTGAGACTGACACGTCGAGCAGGGACGAAAGTCGGGACTAGTGATCCGGCACCGGCATGTGGAAGCGGTGTCGCTCAACGGATAAAAGGTACCCCGGGGATAACAGGCTGATCTTCCCCAAGAGTCCATATCGACGGGATGGTTTGGCACCTCGATGTCGGCTCGTCGCATCCTGGGGCTGGAGTAGGTCCCAAGGGTTGGGCTGTTCGCCCATTAAAGCGGCACGCGAGCTGGGTTTAGAACGTCGTGAGACAGTTCGGTCTCTATCCGCCGCGCGCGTAAGAAACTTGCGGAAGGCTGTCCCTAGTACGAGAGGACCGGGACGGACGAACCTCTGGTGTGCCAGTTGTTCCACCAGGAGCATCGCTGGTTAGCTACGTTCGGAAGGGATAACCGCTGAAAGCATCTAAGCGGGAAGCCTGTTCCAAGATGAGGTTTCTCACCACCTTCGCGTGGTTAAGGCCCCCCACAGACCATGGGGTTGATAGGCCGGAACTGGAAGCGCAGCAATGCGTGCAGGTGACCGGTACTAATCGGCCGAGGACTTACACACAAACAAGTCAACGAAGAATCGCAACGCGTCCACTGTGCAGTATCTGAAACAACACACCCACACCCCACGGTGTGGGCCTTGTTTCACAGAGTTACGGCGGCCATAGCGGCAGGGAAACGCCCGGTCCCATTCCGAACCCGGAAGCTAAGCCTGCCAGCGCCGATGGTACTGCACTCGCGAGGGTGTGGGAGAGTAGGACACCGCCGAACACAACTTCACAAAGCCGGAACCCCCGAACCCACCGTTCGGGGGTTCCCGCCATCTCACCCACCCGACTGCCGGACCGAACCTGACCGGAGTCGCGATCGGCTCCCTGGAACCGCCGCAGCGGCAGAGCGCGCCCCCGCAGCCACCGCCCACCGGTCCGCGCCCGCTCACCTCGTCGTCGTCGCCCGTAGCACGTCCCCCGCGCGGCGAGGGAACTCCCTCCCACCTGGATTCCCCACAAAGTTCTGACACGCGTCAACACGGGCGTATTCTCACTACCGTGACTACCCGCACCTCTTTCCCCCGTCTCACCTCGCCGGGCCGGATCGGCCCCATGGAGACCCCCAACCGCATCGTCCTTCGGGCCATGGACATGAACGTCTCCGAGGACGGTGAGATCGAGCAGCGGGAGATCGACCACTACGTGGCCCGCGCGGCCGGGGGAGCGGGCCTGATCATCACCGGCGCGTGCGCGATCGCGTTCCCCGTCGGCGCCGCCTCGCTCAAGGAGCCGGGCCTGTCCGACGACAAGTACATCCCCGGCCTCAAGGCCCTCGCCGACGCCGTGCACGCGGCCGGCTCCAAGCTCTGCCCTGACTTCCACAAGTTGACGCTGTTCTGCTGGTTGGGATTCCGGTTTGCGCTGGTAGGGCGAGTTCTGTGCTGGCGTTTGTGACACTAAACGGCCCGGTAGTTTGGGCGTGTGGGGCTGAAATTTCGGAAGGTGCCGACGGGGTCGGGGGCCACGGGCGTGCAGTTGGTCGAGTGGGTCGGCGGCCGGTTGGTGGTGCGCGAGCACCTGGGTTCGGCTCACACCCCCGGCGAGTTGGCGGCATTGATCGAGGTCGCCAAGCAGCGCATTCAGGGCGATCAGCAGGCGTTTGACCTGGAGTTGAGCGATCACGGCGGGGCGGTGATCGACGTGCCGGCAGCGACGGCCGCGCGGATCCAGCAGTCCACGGCGCGGATCTTGTGGCAGGGGTTGACCGGTACGTACTCCAGGCTCGGCTTCGACGTGGTTGGCGATACGGTGTTCCGCGACCTGGTGCTGTGCCGTGTGGTGGAGCCGACCAGCAAGTTGGACTCGGTTCGGGTCCTGGCCGAGTTGGGGACCAAGCCGCCGCACGTCAATACGCTCTACAACTGTCTACAGCGAGTGGTCGGCCGGGACTACCGCAGCCTGATCGCCACCGCATGTTGGGCCCACGTCACCCGCACCGGCGGCCCTGGCGTGGCGTTGGTGCTCTACGACTTGACCACCTTGTACTTCGAGGCCGAGAAAGAAGATGACCTGCGTAAAGTCGGCATGAGTAAAGAGCGCAAGGTCGACCCGCAGATCACCGTGGGCCTGCTGGTGGCCCGGGATGGGTTCCCGCTGGACGTGCACGTCTTCGAGGGCAACAAGGCAGAGACCAAGACGCTAATCCCGGTCATCACGGCCTTCCAAGAGCGCCACCAGATCAGGGACATGGTCGTGGTGGCCGATGCGGGAATGCTGTCGGCGGCCAACCTCAATGCGCTGGAGGACGCGGGCCTGTCGTTCATCGTCGGCTCCCGCACTTGAAAAGGCGCCCAAAGAGCTCGAGGACCACTTCGGCCGCCGCGGCAACGCAATCGCCGACGACGGCGTCGTGGAGCTGATCCGCCCCATGGGACAGGGCCGGGACCGGCGCGACCGGCGGGTGGTGTGGCACTACAAATGGGAGCGGGCCAAACGAGACCGGCGGACGCTGAACGCGCAGATTGACCGCGCTCAACGCGTCGCCGACCGGGCAGAGCCACTCAAGAAGCAGCGGTTCGCCCGTGGTCACCGACCAGAAGGTGATCCTGGACGAGGTCTCGATCCAGCGGGCCCGAGAATCTGCAGGTTACAAGGGGTACGTCACCAACATCGCGTCGGAGGTCATGGACGGCCATGCCGTCGTGGCGGCCTATCACGATCTCTGGAAGGTCGAGCAGTCCTTCCGTATGGCCAAGGCTGACCTGAGGGCGCGCCCGATCTTCCACCGCACCCGCGACGCGATTGAAGCTCACCTGACCGTCGTGTTCGCCGCCTTGGCAGTATCCCGGCACCTGCAAGATGCCACCGGCATGTCGATCAAGAAGATCGTCACCACCCTGCGGCCCCTGCGCACGGTCACCGTCGCCATCGGCGATCACGAAATGCTTGTCGAACCCACAATCCCGGACGCCGCGCGAGCCGTCATCGACGCGATCAACGCAGGGTGACACTAAAACTTGTGGAAGTCAGGTCTGCGTGCAGTCCACCCACCACGGCAAGGTCGCGCGCGTGGATGTGGCGGGTGGCCGCCCGGTGATCGCCCCCAACGAGCCGGACTACAGCTACGACATGTCCGCGTTGGCCGACAGCACCCCCGAGGAGCTCGGCAAGATGGGCGCCGCCACCGCCGGCAAGCAGATGGTCTACAAGGAGATGGACTACTCCGACGACATCGCGCGGCTCATCGACACCTGGGCCGACGCCGCCGAGCGGATCGCCAAGGCCGGCGCCGACGCGATCGAGATCCACGTCGCGCACGGCTACATCCTCGGCGTGTTCCTCAACAAGCGCGACAACCAGCGCACCGATTCCTACGGCGGGCCGCTGGTCAACCGCGCGCGGCTGGCGTGCGAGGTCATCACCGCCGTCAAGGAGCGCGTGGGGGACAAGCTGGCCGTGCTGGTGCGCGTGTCCGGCGAGGAGTACGGCCAGGAGGGCGGGCTCGAGCTGGACGAGGCGATCCTGGCCTCGCAACTGTTCGAGAAGGCCGGCGCCGACGCCATCCACGTCACCGGCTGGGGCCGCAACCCCTTCGACAACTTCACCGACGGCCCCCTGCCCGACACCATCGGCGCGTACCTGGACAATGCCGCCGCCGTGAAGAAGGCCGTGTCGATCCCGGTCATCGCCGTGGGTCGCATGCTGCCCGAGGTGGCGGAGAAGGCGATCGACGACGGCAAGGTGGACTTCGCCGCCATGGGCCGGCAGCTGCTCGCCGATCCGGACCTGCCCAACAAGCTGGCCACCGGGCGGCGGTCCGAGGTCCGGCCGTGCATCAACTGCTACCTCTGCGTGGCCGAGAACTTCTTTGACGACACCCCCTTCTGCGCGGTGAACCCCGCGCTGGGTAACGAGAAGCTCCTGCCGCTCACGCCCGCGCCGAAGCGCGAGCACGTCGTGGTGGTGGGCGCCGGACCCGCCGGGCTCGAGGCCGCGGTGGTCCTCACCGAGCGCGGGCATCGCGTGACCGTGCTGGACAAGGCCGACCGGCTGGGCGGCACCATGTGGTTCTCCACCCTCACCACGCCGGACAACGAGCCGCTGATCCGCTTCTTCGCCGCCGAGATCGACCGGCTGGGCATCGACGTGCGCCTGAACACCGAGGCGACCGTGGAGATGATTCGTTCGCTCGGCGCCGATCGGGTGATCGTGGCGACCGGTGCCAAGCGTCCCGCCCCGGCCATCCCGGGCGGCGACCTGCCGCACGTGCACACCGGCGATTCGCTCCGCAACACCATGCTGGGCACCGCCACCGCCGACGAGGCCGGGCTGTTCCTGCGCCTGGTCGGGCGGCTGGGCAAGCTGTCGACGATCACCAAGCGGCCGGCGTGGATCCGTAACCTCACCAAGATCGCGCTGCCGATGGGCAAGAACGTCGTGGTGATCGGCGGGTCGCTGGTGGGCCTGGAGCTGGCCGAGTTCCTCGCCGAGCGCGGGCGTCGCGTGACCCTGCTCCACGAGTCGCAGCAGCTGGGCCTGCCGCTGGCGATGCCGCGCCGGTGGACCGCGGTGCGGCACGCCAAGGAGCACGGCGTGGACATCCAGCGCCGCGTGTCGGTCACCCGCATCACCGAGTCGGGCGTGGAGTGGACCGACGCCAAGGGCAACGCCAAGTCCGCCGCGGCCGACATGGTGATCTACGCCGACGGCACCATGGCCGCCGCGCCGCTGGCCGATGAGCTGCGCGCTGCGGGCATCGACTGCGAGGTCGTGGGCGACGCCGGCGAGGTGGGCTACATCCACGGCGCCATTCACTCGGCGTTCACGGTCGCGCCGGTCGGCTGCGCGATGCCGGGGCGCGGACTGCGCCGCGAGAGAGGTCGCCTCGGGTCGATACCGGTCCGCCAGCGAGGTCGTACAGGCCGGCCTACGACTACTCGAAGACCAACAGACGCGGATGGCCTCACTGTGGAGCGCACTCGCTAACGGAGAAGCAAGCGGAACTCCGGAGCCCTTCGACTTCGACACGTTCGTCGCAGCAAAGGGGTGATGACGGGCCCTGAACGACCGAAGACCGCCCGGCGAACCGGGCGGTCTTCGTGATTCCGGCGGGTCAGGCCAAAACCGCTTCGCCCCTCTGGCGATCCGCAGACCTGCCCAGCGTGCAACGGTCCTTTAGTCCGAGCAGGCACACCGCCGCGGCCGCGGCCAGGATCACGACGACGCCGAGGATGATCGGCCCGGAGGGGAACGGCAGCTCCTGCGAGAGAACGAACGCGCCCATGAGCAGGACGAAGACCCCGAAGCCCTTCCGCAGCGCCCGCTCCGGGACCACGGAGGTGAGCCGGATGCCGACGAAAGAGCCGGCGATGGCGGCGGCCGTGACGGCGGCGACGAGTGGCCAGTCGAGGCTGACCGACGTGAGGTAGCCGCCGAGACCGGCGAAGGACTTCATCGCGATGACGAGCAGGGAGGTGCCCACAGCAGCCGTCATCGGCAGACCCGCCAGGAGGACGAGGGCCGGCACCACGAGGAAGCCGCCGCCCGCACCGACCAGGCCGGTCGCGGCGCCCACGACGAGTCCGTCCAGGAGGATTCGCCAGAGCGGGTGGTGGTGCGTCTGGCTATGCCCGTCACGGTCCTTGCGGCCCCTGATCATCGCGCCGGCGGTGGCGATCATCATGAGCGCGAAGGCGATCATGAGGAGGGTGCCGGGGATGTAGCCACCGGCCAGGCCGCCGAGGAACGCGCCGACCATCCCGGCCGCGCCGAAGATCAGGCCCGTGCGCCACCGGACGTTGCCCTTGCGGGCATGTCCGATGAGGCTGACCAGCGAGGTGGCGCCCACGACGAACAGTGAGGTCGCGATGGCCTCGCGGGGGTCGAGCCCTCCGATGTAAGTGAGCAGGGGGACCACGAGGATGGACCCGCCCCCGCCGAGAAGTCCCAGGGACAGGCCGACCAGGACGGCCAGGGCCACGACGACGATCGTGGTGATCTCCATGGAGGGTGCCTTTCTCCGGCGGGGGCGCCGGGGTCGCGGGCGGGGTGGTGGGTCAGGACCGGGTCGGCAGCGAGTCCAGGACGGTGCCGAGCCCGGGCTCGTCGGCCGGGCGGTTCCACGGCATCTTCGACAGCGCGGCGGCCATGGCGCACGAGTTGCTCGCGGCGGAGTAGGTCAGCCCCGCACCGATCGCGCCGGCGAGGTAGGCGAACTTCGGGGAGATGAGCTTCGAGGCGGTGACGCCGACCAGGACCAGCGAGCCGGCGGCCATGCGGACCTGCCGGTCCATCGCCCAGACGCCCTTGCTCCGGACGACCTCGCCGCCGGCGGACTCGTAGCCGGCGATCCCGCCGTCGAGCACGGTCACCGAGTCGCGGTCCACGCCCACAGCGCTGAGCCGCTCGCACGCCTGGCGGGCGCGGTTGCCGGACTGGCAGATGAGGACGACCTGGCCGGGGAGCCGCGAGGCGAACTCCTCGCCGTGCTCGGCGAGCAGCGGTAACGGCACGTTGTAGGAGCCGCGGATGTGGACCGAGGCGTACTCGGCGCCGGAGCGCACGTCGACCACGGTGGGCGGGGTGCCGCTGCTCATCGCATCGCGGAGCTCGGCGGGGGTCATGGTCGGGGTGCTGGTGAGAGTGGATGACACGGGTGATTCAGACCTTTCGGGTGAGGTGCCTGGATGTGGCGGTGGGGCGCCGACGGTGGCGGGGGCCGGACGGACGGTCCGGCCCCCGGGGTGTGCGGGTGTGGTCAGACGGCGGCGAGGTTGCGCTCGGCCCAGGCGTTGTAGCTGCCCTCGAGCTCGACGACGCGGTATCCGGCTCGCCGCAGGGCGCTGGCCGTGACCGAGTTGCGGACGCCGCTCTGGCAGTAGGTGACGATCGGACCGTCGGTCGGCAGTTGGTCGAGGTTCCACAGGACGCGGCCGCCACTGAGTTGCTCGGAGCCCGGGATGTGGCCGTCCGCGTGCTCGGTCTTGTTGCGCACGTCCAGCACCATCGCCGCGTCGAATGTGGCGAGGTCGTCGGGCCCGATCATCTCGGGGGTCGTCATCGGCAGCCCGTCGAAGCTGGTGGTGTAGCCGGTGACCGTGTCGATGCCCACCCGGATCATGTGGTCGCGGTACCGCTCGGCGGTCTCCTCGTCCTCGGCGAGGACGACCAGGGGTGTGTCCTCGCGCTCGGGGTCGTAGACCCACGCGCCGTACGAGGCGGCCTTGTCGACGCCGGGGACGTTGAGGGCCCCGGGGACGGTGCCGGTGTGGACCTCGTCCTGGTCGCGGGTGTCGACGACGACGAGGTCGTTCTTCTCGAGCGCCTCGGCCAGCTCTCCGGTGCCGAACCGGCGGAGGGGTGCCAACGCTCCGAGGATCGCCGGGCCCTCCTTGTTCTGCCGCTTCATGCGGCCGAAGTAGGCGTGCGCGTCAGGTTGGCCCTCGAGCATCTCGTCGATGAAGCCCTGCTCGTCGTCGCGCTCGACGTAGTCGGCCCACCAGGCGAACCGGCGCTCGTAACCGACGGTGGTCGAGGGCAGCGCGCCGAGTGCCTTGCCGCACGCGCTGCCCGAACCGTGGCCCGGGAACACCTGGACGTGGTCCGGCAGCGAGACGAAGGACTCCTTGAGGCTGCGGAAGATCTGTGAGGCGCCTTCGAAGCGGGTGTCGACCCCACCGGCGGCCTCGTCGAGCAGGTCCGGTCGGCCGAGATCGCCGGCGAAGACGAAGTCGCCGGTCAGCATGTAACCGGGGGAGTCGGCGAACGCCCCGTCGGTGACGAGGAACGATAGGTGCTCGGGCGTGTGTCCCGGGGTGTGGACGGCCTCGACGGTGATGTTGCCCAGCGTGAGCTGGTCACCGTGGTGCAGGCGCTCGGCCTCGAAGCCGTACTGCCAGTCCGTGCCGCCCTCGCCGGACACGTAGATGGTCGCCCCGGTCGCCTCTGCCAGCTCGCGGGTGCCGGACAGGTAGTCGGCGTGGATGTGGGTCTCGGTGACGGCGGTGATCGTCATGCCGTGGCGGGCAGCCAGCTCCAGATACTCGTTGATGTCGCGGCGGGCGTCCACCACCATCGCCTCGTTCTTCGCCTGGCAGCCGATGACGTACCCGGCCTGGGCGAGGTCCTCGTCGTAGATGCGCTCGAGAAGCACGGTGCTCTCCTTGTCGATCGGGGTCCCGGTCTCGGGGTGTGCCCCGAACATACATACCCCGGGTGGTATATGCAACATGCCCCGGGGGGTATGCGGCGAGCGGGCGGCAGGGGGTGGCGAGCGACGTACAGGGGCTGGAGCGAGACACCCCAGGGGGTATAGACTGTGGTGACTTCTCGCCGATTACAGGGGGCCCGATGCAACTCGACACAGTCGAACTGGCGCCGACACTCAACCGCCTCAAGCGCGCACAGGGCCAGCTCGCCGCCGTCGTGCGCATGATCGAGGACGGCCGCGACTGCAAGGACGTCGTCACTCAGCTCTCGGCTGTGTCCAAGGCTCTGGATCGGGCAGGGTTCGCGATCATCGCGAGCGGCCTCGAGCAGTGCCTGACGAACCCCGACGAGACCCTGGACAAGAAGGACCTGGAGAAGCTGTTCCTCTCCCTGGCCTGACCCACCGCAGCCCTACACTTCCGGGCCAGGGACACCTCAACGCCGTCGAAGAGATATCGAAGGAGTCGGTCATGACCTACACCCGCACTGTGACTGTCGACATGCCCTACGAGCAGGCCATGGAGCGCACGCGCGCGGCCCTGGCGGAGCAGGGCTTCGGCATTCTCACCGAGATCGACGTCAACGCGACGTTCGCCGCCAAGCTGGGTGACGAGGCCGCGGACAAGGTGGGCGCCTACACGATCCTCGGAGCCTGCAATCCCGGCCTGGCCAGCAAGGCCCTGGCCGCCGAACCGGAGCTCGGCGCCCTGTTGCCGTGCAACGTCGTGGTGCGCCGCGGAAAGAACGCCGAGCAGACGACCATCGAGGCCATCGACCCGCAGACCATGGTCCAGCTCAGCGGCAGTCCGCAGGTGCGGGAAGTCGCCGACGATGCCGACGTGCGACTGCGTGCTGCGCTGTCGGCGATCAGCGACGCCGCCGCCGGCAGCTAGCCCGGGCGCGCCGTACCCTCGCCGTGTCGGCGGCCTACTGGTAGCCCTCAGCGGCCGGGCGCGGCGGGTACCCTAGGCGCATGACGAGCACCGCCCCGACTCCTGAGTCTCGCGTACTGCGCGAGCTGATCGAGGCGCGTAGTGATGAGTTTCGAGCCCTGCTCGCAAAGTACTCGGCGACCAGGCCGAGACTGTTCGGCTCAGTCGCCCGCGGCACGGCCCAAAGCGAAAGCGATGTTGACATCGTGGTCGACATGGACCCGGCCGACGGCAATCTTCTGATGCGGGCTTCTGGATTGATGGAGGAAGTCCGAACGCTCTTCGGCCGCGATAACATCGACATCTTTCCAGCCCAGCTGCTCAAACGTCCGATCTCCGACGCTGCGATCCGCGACTCCGTGGCGATATGACTCGCGAGATCGATCGGCGCATCGGCGACATCCTGCAGGCGATTGATCGCTGCCGGAGGTACGTTGCCAGCCTCGATCATGAGAACATAGATCTCGTCTTCATGGCGGAGGACGCCATCGAGCGCAATCTGCAGATTATCGGGGAGGCCGCGAACCACCTGCCTCCTGCGATTAGGGACGCGCATCCGGAAATCGCTTGGCCGCAGATTCGCGGGTTCCGCAACATCCTTGTTCACCAGTACTTCGGCGTCGAGACCGACGTGGTTCGCGACGTGGTGATGACACACCTGCCTCCACTGGCCCAGGCCTTGAGACCTCACGCGCCCGAGCAAGATCGACGCGCCGGCACCGGCCTCGACGATTGATTCGTCCCACAGAGCCCGCCTCAGACCACGAGCCCGGCCGTGCGCTGGTAGCCGCCGGCGCCAGGATCGAAGGCGCGGTAGTGCTGCCAGCTTCCAGAGAAAATGTCGGTCATGTGCGCCTACCGTGAAGGCGTGGACATCGCGGAACTTCTGGAGCTCGAGCACCAAGGGTGGTCCTCGTTGTGCGACCGCTCGGGGGCCGCCTTCTACGGTCGCCTCATGACTCCCGACGGGGTGATGGTCCTGGCCCACGGTCAAGTACTGGACCGTGCGGAGGTGGTCACCTCCCTCAACGACGCGCCGCCGTGGCGGACCTACGAGATCAGCGACGAGCGCCTCGTCGAGCTCAACGACGACGCGGTCGCGCTGGTCTACACAGGGCGGGCGTCCCGCGGTGACGGCGACGAGTTCCACGCACTGATGTCCACCGTGTACAGGCGCCGTCACGGGCGGTGGCGGTTGGCGCTCTACCAGCAGACACGCATCCCACCCACCGGGTGATCCTGCGGTGTCAGCAGTCCACGCCCTCCAGTCGTAGGCACGCCGGCGGGAGCTCTTGGTCAGGTCCGTAACCATCGGCCGAGTCCGGGTCGAACGTCGGCCTCGGGTGCGTCCGCCAGTACTCTTCGGCGAACTGCTGGTTGTACGCCTCCTGATCGAAGGTCTGAACGGGCGGCGGCGGGACATAGGTAGCCAGCATCTGGTTCTGACACGTCTGCGTCCACCCGGATGTGCCATCGGTGAAGAACGTCGTACCGGTCTGGTGGTTCGCGGTGCCGCACGACGCGATCTGCTTTCCCAGGCAGTGGGGGCTCTCGTGGCCGGGCGCCCCTGGTACCCGACGGCCCCGCACGTGTCGGCGGCCGGCCCTGCTGCCGTCGGGCTCGGCGGCGGTTCGCTGGAGCTGGCGGTGGTGGACGTCGATTCGGTGGAGCTGGCTGTCGTCGACGCCTGCACGGTGGTGGTGACGGTAGCCGGCGTGGGCGCCGGATCGTCTGCGCTGCAGGCGGCGAGGAGGAAGATGATCGCGGCGAGAGCGGCGAGTGCCGCAGCGATGCGAGAGTGCATATCGAGCCTCACGAGGAAGCGCGTGACTCCCTCCGGTTGAGGAGGCCGGCGCGCGGGGTGGTGGGAGAATGTTAAACCCGTTACCACGCGTTCGTCGCCACAATGAGGCACTGAACCACGGCAGTCATCGCTACGGCCGGAGCTCGATCAACTGCCGCGTCGCGCGGGTCATCGCCACGTACCGGTCGACCGCTCCGGTGATGCCCGAGTCGGTGTCGCCCGAGCCGAAGGACCCGGGATCGACGACGACGACGAGGTCGAACTCCAATCCCTTGGCCTCGGCCGGGGTCAGTGTGCGGACGCGGTCCGAGAAGGCGAACGTGCTGGTGGCAGGGCGTGGCGTCGCGCAAGTGTGCGCCGCCATGGGGGTCTTGCCGCAAGCCCCCCTACCAGCTACAAGCTGAGAGTGGGAGGGAGTTCGAGGGCCGTGAGGTCGGCTTCGGCGCACGCCCCCTGAGACAATGGCCCCGTGCCCACTCACCGCGCCACCGACCTCGCCCCGACGACCGTCGAGTGGCGCGAGAACGACACCGACCGCACCGCGGCCTGGCGCTCCGAGAACGGCGCCCCCGCACCCCGACGCATCGTGGTGATCCACGACGACATCGCCGCGGACAAGGCCTTCAAGATGATCCGATCGGGCACGGCGCTGCTGTGGCGGGGCGACTTCCAGAACGCCCGCCAGCTCATGCGCGCGCTCGACCGGCGCCTGGGCAAGCGCGCGTCGGGGGCGCCGCAGGGCTCCGATCCCGGCGCGATCTTTCACGCCAACCGCAGGGCCCGCGCCGAGCGGGCGACCATCCTGGGACGGATCCTCGTCCCGCTGGAGCCCGACTACTCGATCAGCCTGCGGCGGGCGCCCGACGTGCGCGACGCCTGCGTGCACGCCTATGGCCCACCGCCCGGCGGCGCCGAGGAGGCGTCGGGTGGGTCCGACGAGGTCGGCGGGACGCGGGGCGGGGAGACGCTGGTCTCGCTGCCCGAGGTGCTGGGTGTGATCAGCGCGTACGAGTGGCACCGCAGCGGCATCGAGATCGCGGCGCTGGGCGCGCGCTTCCACCCCGCCTACGGCGTCTTCGCCCCGACCCGCGACGAGTACATCGACCTCGTCGCCGACGCCGGGTGGCCGCCGGGCGTCGACCAGCCGGTCGTGTGGGATATCGGCACCGGCACCGGGGTGCTCGCCGCGGTCCTGGCCCGGCGTGGTGCCCGGGCGGTGGTGGCGTCCGACATCAACCCGCGCGCCGTGCAGTGCGCGCGGGGCAACGTGCGGCGGCTGGGGTTGGAGGACCGCGTCACCGTGACGCGCGGCGACCTGTGGCCCGGGGGCGACGACGACGAGGCGGGCCACCGCTCCGGGCGTGCCGACGTCGTGGTGTGCAATCCGCCCTGGATCCCCGGCCGGCCGACCTCGGCCCTGGAGCAGGGGATCTACGACCCGGACTCCGACCTGCTCCACCGCTACCTGGCCGAGCTGCCGGAGCACCTCACGCCGCAGGGGGAGGGGTGGCTCATCCTGTCCGACCTCGCCGAGCACCTGGGCCTGCGCACGCGCGACGAGCTGCTCGCGCGAGTCGCCGACGCGGGCCTGACGGTGGTCGGGACGCACGAGACGACGCCTCGGCACTCTCGCGCTGCCGACACCGCCGACCCGCTGCACGCCGCCCGCGCTAAGGAGCGGACTGTCCTGTGGCGGCTGGCCGCGCGGGGCTCCAGTCCGAGCGCCGCAGCGCGCGGGTAGCCCCGATGAGGAACCCGGTCGCAAGCAGGGGCGCGGTGTGCATGCCCGGGGTTCGGCGCGGTGTCCTTTTCGGATGGCTCAGTCGGGCTGCGTGGTCGAGGCGGCGCCCTCATCGTGCGGGGTCGTGGAGGCCGTGGGTGTCGACGTGGCGCTCGTGGGGGTCGCGGCCTCGGAGTCCCGCGATTTCTGCCAGGGCCACCGGCCGGAGAGCTCCAGCTCCAGTGACCAGCTGAGGAACGTCCGGATCACGACGATCGCCGCCAGTACCGCCAGGAACTCCGCGCAGTCTCCCTCCGGGGCTCCGCGAGTCCTGTTCCCGCACTCGCGCGTCCGCCCACACATCTGATATCCCGGAAGGGTAGATCAGTCCCGATCCCCAGGAGAGAGATCATGATCCCCACCGGTTCGCTCGAGAATCCGCTGCGCTTCATCTTCGGCCCAGGGCCGGGGGAGGCGGCCTGCATGGCCCTGACCCCGGAGTGCATGGGCTGGCTGCCCTACCTCGCGGCGAGGTTCGGCATCGGGTCCTGACGGGGCCTGCCGATCGGGTCCTGACGGGGCCTATTTTTTGGTGTAGTCACTGCGATTCGGCGGGAACTTTCTCGCAGTAGCTACACCAGAGTTCGAGGCGGGGCCGCGGGCGGGCATTCCGGCATCACACCACCGCCCGGATGCGCTGCCGCATCGGCCTGCGCTGCGAGAATGGTCCATCCCGCCAGCGTGAGCCCGGTCGAAACGTGCAGAAAGGCAGCGTAGGGCAGAGGGGCAGCGTATCCGGCGGCACTCGCGCTGGCTCTCTGCAGAGATCGCCCGCCCGGGCGAGAGCTGCGCCCGGAGTTCAGGCCTCCCGCACCCCCTAAGACGGTACGACGACGCTGGTCAGCGGCGCAATCTCTTGATCAGGACGCGCGGTGTAGCGCTTCGGACACCCCGAGTTCGCGGAATCGGCCCGGGGTCAGGCCGGTGGTCCGGCGGAACGCCGCTCCGAACGCGCTGGCGGAGCTGTACCCGACCCGCGCGGCCACCACGTCCACAGTCATCCCGCGGCCCATGAGCAGCGCGGCCTGCTGAGCGCGGAAGACCGCCTGCCAGGCGCCGAAGCTCAACCCCGTGTCCGCGCGAAAGGCCCGGGTGATGGTCCGCTCGCTCACGCCCAGCCTCGCCGCCCACTCCGTCAGCGAGCGCGTGTCGCCCGGGCTGGCCTCGAGTGCGGTGACGATCGGCCGGAGGAGTTCCGAACCCGGACGCTGCACGAGCAGAGCGTGCGGGGACGGCTCGAGTAGGTCGAACACCATCTGCTCGGTGAGCTCGCGCGAGCGGGCCTCAAGCGACTGGTCGACCAGTCGCTCGAGGAGCAGGGTGAGCAGGGGTGTCATCTCCACCGCGACGGGCCCGCCCGGCAGCGGCGAGTCGGTACGCGGGTCGACGTGAGCCGTGCGGTACCACGTGCCCGCAGGTGCGGTCGCCGAGTGCAGCACGCCGGCGGGGATCCACAGGCCGACGGACGGGGTGATGGTCCAGGTGCGGGCGCCGATGGTCGCGGTCGACGCGCCGGCGCGGTTCCACAGCAGCTCGTGCGTGGGATGCGAATGCGGCTCCCACACCGGCAGCGTCCGCGTCTCCACGGGCTCCAGGGTAGACCTGTTGCCGGGCGGGTCCGGCGGTCGGACGCGCTGGACGGACCCGCGGCTGCGCGGCGAGGGGAGGGGCATGCGCTCGAGCGTGGACTGGATGGAGCGCCACCAGGTGGCGCTGTACCTCGCGGGCCTCGTGGCCGGCGGGATCGTCGGCCTCCTCGTACCCGCGGTGGCCCGCCCGGCGGAGTTCGCGATCCAGCCGGTGCTCGCGCTGCTGCTGTACGCGACGTTCCTCGGGATCCCGTTCGGCGACGTCGGCCGGGCCCTGCGCGACCGCCGCTTCCTCGCGACCATCGGCGTGGTCAACTTCGTCCTGGTCCCACCCATCGTCTGGCTGCTCTCGCGCGTCGTGGCCCACGACCGCGTGCTGCTCGTGGGCGTGCTCTTCGTCCTGCTCACGCCGTGCATCGACTACGTCCTCGTGTTCTCCGGACTCGCCGGTGCCGACACACGGCGGCTGCTGGCGGCCACGCCCCTGCTCATGCTCGCCCAGATGGTCCTGCTGCCGCTGTACCTGTGGGCGTTCCTCGGCGCCGAGTTCGTCGACGCGGTGGACCCCGGCCCGTTCGTCGAGGCGTTCCTCCTCCTCATCGCGCTGCCGTTGGCCGCCGCGGCGCTCACCCAGCGCGCGGCCCCCGGTCGCGCTGCCGGCCCGGTCGGCGCCGCCGGTCCCGTCGCCCGGGCCGCCGGCGCGGTCGAGCGGGGAGCGGTCTCCGCGATGGTCCCGCTCATGGTCGCCACCCTCGCCCTGGTCGTGGCCTCCCAGATCGCCGCGGTCAGCGAGCAGCTCGGCACGCTGACGCTGGTCGTGCCGGTGTACGCGGTGTTCTTGGCCGTCATCGTGCCCGTGGGCGTGCTCGCCGGGCGGCTGGCCGGACTCGATGTGCCCGGCAGGCGGGCGATCGCCTTCAGCGGAGCTACCCGCAACTCGTTGGTGGTCCTCCCGCTCGTGCTGGCACTGCCGGCGGAGTTCGAGATGGCGCCCCTCGTCGTCGTCACCCAGACCCTCGTCGAGCTCGTCGCCATGGTTCTCCTGGTCCGCCTGGTCCCGCGGCTCGTCCCGGAGGTATCTCGCATCACGTGAGGCGGCGCGCCGGACGAACGTTCAAGTACAGTGCGAGGGTTCCCGTGCGCGGCTTCCCGGCGCCGGATTCTGCTCTCTTCTCACACCGCGATCCCAGAGGACGACCGTGACGTCTGAAGTCTCCGCCAACCCCAACGCCGCCGCGCCGACCGCTCCAGAGGCCTCGCCGCCGCTGCCCGCCGCGACCGTGCGCCTCGTCGCCCTGCTCGTCGGCGCCGCGTTCGTGGTGATCCTCAACGAGACCATCATGTCCGTGGCGCTACCCGAGCTCATGGTCGAGTTCGCGGTGACCGCCGCGACCGCGCAGTGGCTCACCACCGCCTTCATGCTCACGATGGCCGTGGTCATCCCGTTCACCGGGTGGCTGCTCGTCCGATTGCCGCTGCGGATCGTGTTCGTCATAGCGATGAGCACGTTCACCGGCGGGACGCTGTTCGCCTCGTTGGCCGTGGTTTTCCCGATGCTGGTCGCCGGCCGGGTCGTGCAGGCCGTCGGCACCGCGATCATGATCCCGTTGCTCATGACGACCGTCCTCAACGTGGTGCCGGCCGACCGTCGCGGCCGCACGATGGGAGTCATCTCCATCGTGATCGCCGTCGCGCCCGCGATCGGTCCCACGGTGGGCGGTCTCGTCCTCGAGGTCCTGAGCTGGCGGTGGATGTTCTGGTCGGTCCTGCCCATCGGGATCGTGGCGCTCGTCGCCGGCGCAGTGCTCATCCGCAACGTCACCGAGCCGCGCCCCATCCCGCTCGACGTCCTCTCCGGCGTGCTCTCCGCCATCGGCTTCGCCGGACTCATCTTCGGTCTCAGCTCGATCGGCGAGGCCGCCAGCGGCAATGCCCTCATCTCGCCGTGGATCCCCGTCGGGATCGGCGCGGTCGCCCTGGCGGTATTCGTGTGGCGCCAGCTCGCGCTCAAGGACTTCGCACTGCTCGACGTGCGGGCCTTCCGCTTCGGGGCCTTCACCGTGAGCCTCGTGCTCATGCTCGTCTCGATGATGTCACTGTTCGGCACCCTCATCCTGCTGCCGATGTACATGCAGCAGGTGCTGGGCACCAGCACCCTGAGCTCCGGGCTCGCCCTCCTGCCCGGCGGCCTGATCATGGGTGTCCTCGGCTGGTTCGTCGGTCGCGCGTTCGACCGGATCGGCCCGCGCCCCCTCATCATCCCCGGCTCGATCCTGGCTTCCGCCGGCCTGTGGGGCATGTTCACGACCTTCTCCGACGACAGTTCGTTGGCCCTCGTCATGACGTGGCACATCGTCCTCAGCGTGGGACTGGCGTTCCTGTTCTCGCCGCTCATGACCTCCGCGCTCGGGTCGCTGCCGCCGCACCTGTACTCGCACGGTTCCGCACTGCTCAACACCCTGCAGCAGGTAGCGGCAGCCGCCGGGACCGCGCTCTTCATCACCGTCATGACGCTGGGGATCGTGTCCGGTGCCGAATCCGGACTGGGGGACGCCGCGGCGCAGATGACCGGAGTGCACAACGCGCTGCTGCTCGGTGCGGTCATCTCGCTCATCCCGGTCATCGGGGTGTTCTTCGTCCGCAACAGCGCCCAGACCGAGGGCCCCGCGACAGCGCCCGCGTCCGCGCACTGACCCGTGTGAGCTGCGTCATATGATGACGCCATGAAGGTCGATCTGACGGTCCTGGCGATCCCGGCGTTCGTGGCGTCGATGGCGGCCGAGTACGCCTGGCAGAAGCGCAACCCGGCGCCCGACCGGCGGGCCGGCGACTACGAGTTCGCCGACACCATGGCCAGCCTGTCGATGGGCGTCGGGAGTCTGATCGCGCCGTACATCACCGACAGGCTCCTGGCGCCGCTCACCCCGCGGACCGGCCGCTATGCCAAGGCGCTGATGGGCTTCTCCCTGGCCTCGGCCGCCGTGGCCACCGCCGGGGACGTGCTCCGGCGACACCGCGGGTCTGGCCTGCCCGAGGCGGGAACCTTGTCGTCGTCGTCATCGTCGTCGGCACTGCCCGACGGCGAGGGCGGGGCAACACCCGAGCGCGACGCCGCGATCCCGCCCGCACTGCGCCGGATCACCGGCGGGTCGGCGGTGTCCGCCGTCGCGTCCACGGTGGTCATGGTGTCAACGCTGTGGAGCGCCCAGACCGCCAGCTCGGTCCTGTTCCGCCGGTCCCCGCTGGACCTGGGCTCGGGACCGCTCGCGTACGCGGTGGGCATCCTCGGGTGGGACTTCCTCTACTACTGGAACCACCGCTTCGACCACGAGAGCCGCTGGCTGTGGGCCATGCACGTCGTCCACCACTCCAGCGAGCGGTACAACCTCTCGACCGCGCTGCGCCAGCCGGTGGCCGAGGCACTGACCATTTACGTCCCGTACGGGCTGCTGTCGCTGCTGGGCGTGCGGCCGGCGATCGTGCAGGACGCCCGCGCGGTGAACCTGATCTACCAGTTCTGGGTCCACACCGAGGCCATCCGGACGATCGGGCCGCTGGAGAAGGTGCTCAACTCGCCTTCGCACCACCGCGTGCACCACGGCAGCAACCGCCGCTACCTCGACCGCAACCACGGCAGCATCCTCATCATCTGGGACCGCCTGTTCGGCACCTACGAGCCGGAGGGCGAGGACGTGGTCTACGGGCTCACCACCAACATCAACTCCTATAACCCGCTGCGCATCGCCTCGCACGAGTGGATCGCGATCGCCCGCGACGTCTTCCGCTCGGAGACGTGGAGCGACCGCGTGGGGTATCTCGTGCGCGGGTCGGGCTGGGCCGGGGCGCGGCAGAGCTAGCCAGGGGGCGGGCTGGGCTAGGAGACTGCTGAACAAGGCGCTATTGGGGTTGGCGGTCGTGTGAGCGGCGGGCCCGGGCGTCACCGGTGGGATGGCGAGCGGCGTTTTAGGTGAGCACTCTGGGTGCGACGACCGAGGGCCTTCGGTCCACTTGATGTGATTATGCGCGGTCTCACCGGCCATCGGCGAGAGGCGGCTCCCTAACTGCTGGTCAGGCCAGGGCCCAAGCTCCGTTCTGGTGGGTCAGGCCCATGGCTAGGAGCGTGGGTCAGTAACACGCCAGTTCAGGTCCGCTGATGGGGCGGGTTCGGCGGGATAATTGTCGTCATGGGCGAGGAAGGGTTGTTCGCCGCCGGGGAGTTCCGCGTCGAGCGGGCTGACCGGCAGGGCGAGGTCGAGCCGGTGGGCGCAGGCAAGACATTTCGGGCGTTCGACCCGGGCCAGGGGTTGTTGCTGCCGCCGTCGCTGGATGACTGGCTTCCGGCCGATCATCTGGCACGGTTCGTGGCGGATCTGGTCGATGAGCACCTGGATTTATCGCGGATCTACGTCTCCTACCAGGAGGGGCGCGGGGCCCCGCCGTACGATCCGCGGTTGATGGTGCGGTTGCTGATCTTCGGCTACACCACGGGGGTGCGCTCCTCCCGCGGGATCGAGAAGGCCTGCACCGACATCGTCGCTTTCCGGTGGTTGGCGGCCGGGGCGGCCCCGGACTACCGCGCGATCGCCAGGTTTCGCAAGAGGCACCTGGCCGCGCTGGGCAACCTGTTCTTGCAGGCGTTGGCGTTGTGCCAGGCCGCCGGGATGGTCACGCTTGGACAGGTCGCGCTGGATGGGACGAAGCTGCGGGCGAACGCCTCCAAACGCAAGGCCATGTCGTACGCGCGGCTGACGGACAAGGAGAAGGTACTGGCCCAGGAGGTCTCCGATCTGCTGGCCGCCGCCGAGGCCATCGACAAGGCCGAGGACGCCAAGTTCGGCAAGAACCGGCGCGGGGACGAGCTGCCCGATGAGCTGGCCCGCCGAGAGTCTCGCCTGGTCAAGCTGCGCCAGGCCAAAGCTGCTCTGGAAGCCGACGCCGCCGCCGATGCGGCGGAGAAGGCTGAGGCTAAGGCCCGCGGTAAGGGCGAAGACGAAGACACCGTCGCGCAGAAGGCCGCTGAGGCCGCCGAGCGCGCCACGCCCAGGCCGAAGGCCCAGCGCAACTTCACCGACCCGGAGTCGAAGATCATGCTCACCGGGGACGGGTCGTTCGCTCAGTGCTACAACGGCCAGGCCGTGGTCGATGCCGCCCATCAGATCATCGTGGCGGCCGAGGTCAACGACTGTGCCGCCGACGTCGGCAACCTCATCCCCATGACCGAGCAGGCCATCAGCAACACGGGGCAGGCCCCGAAGCAGATGCTCGCCGATGCCGGGTACTGCTCAGCCGCGAACCTCGCCGCCTCCGCCGAGGTCACCGGCGAGCAGGGCACCGAGTTCTTCATCGCCACCGGACGACAGCGCAGCGGGGAACCGGCGCCGATCGCCCCCCGGGGACCGATCCCGGCCAGCGCCACGGACAAGCAGCGCATGGCCCGCAAGCTCGCCACGAAGAAAGGCCGAGCGGTCTACGCCCGGCGCAAAGCGATCGTCGAACCGGTCTTCGGACAGATGAGCACCCTGCAGAACGGCAAGCAACTCCTGATTCGCGGTCTGGACGCCGCCCGCGGTGAATGGCTACTGCTCGCTGCCTGCCACAACCTGCGAAAGCTCCACGGTCATATCGGCGCCACCGGGCTCGGCGGCCTCCAGATCGCCTGAACTGGCAGGCCCGGGCGACCTACAGGCTGACCCGCGGACTGAACGCCATCACCGCGGCTTCGCAAACCGAATACCTGTCCGCCAGTGACGCCGGCCCGAGCGCAACGCTCTCACGCACTCCGCCGTACTCTCGGCGCGCTTCGAGCCATTACTGACCCATGCTCCTAGCAGGCGACGTAGGTTGAGGGCGGCGGCGCGGTGGTGGAGCCAGCTGTTGTTCTTATCCACCCCGCGATAGGGCACTCGTCGGGCGCCTCGGGTGAGCCAGGCGATGGAGCGTTCCACCATCGGGCGATGCTGCCGGTAGGTGGCCCGGAAGTCCTCGCCCTGTGCGCGCTGGCGGTGCTGGCGTTGCAGCACATGGTGCTCGCCCAGCAGCACCGAGCGGCCGGATTGTGAGGTGGTGCACCGCTGGCGCAGCGGACACTGCCGGCAGGCCGCACCGAACTTCGCCCGGCCCTGCGGCGACACTGTCCGCGTGACATCAGCCGGGCAGGTCAACGTGTTTGCCGCGGCATCGAAGGTGAAGTCATCCAGACCAAACCCGCCCTCCACAGCGGGCCTGGTCGGCCAGGGTTTGACCAGGGGCAGCCACTGCTTTCCGGCGAGGGTGGCCAGCATGTCTCCGGTGGCGTACGCCGAGTCTCCGAGCACTTCAATGTGTTCGACGTCTGTAGTGGTGGGATCTGTGGTGACCAGGTCCGCACCGACGGCGGCGTCGGAATTGTCCGGACCGCTGGCCCGAGTCAGCCGGGCCGCAGTGTCAGCCCTGGCGGCGGTTCGTCACGGCACAGCGGGCGCTGTCGATCAGCGCGGACTTCTCGGACTTCGGCTCCGACCTCGGCGACCTGGTCAAGCGTCTGCGCGCCGGCGGGGCGAGCGTGGAGAAGGACTTCCCGGCCTACGGGCGCACCATGCGGCGGCTGCTGGGCATCCGCTCCGAACAGGCCATCGAGCTGTTCCACCAGACCATCTCCATGAAGGCGGTCGGGGACCTCAACGACTTCGTCCGCGTCCACATGCTCGAGCCGGCCGACGCAGACGAGAAGGTGGACAAGATCCTCGCCCACTTCGAGGACCTGACCAAGGCCCACGAGGCCGTGCAGCGTGCCCGCGCGCAGCTCGACCTGCTAGGCCCGCTGGTGGAGTCGGCGCAGAAGTACGACGCGGCGGTGGCGGCGCGGACCTCGCTGCAGGAGGAATCCGTGGCCGTGCGCCCGTTCTTCGCCGACCTGCGCATCGCACTGCGCACCGCGGAACGGGAGCGACTCCGGGCGGAGATCGCCGGTGCCACGGCGGACCTGGAGCGGATCCGCGGCGAGCAGGCCGCACTGACCGTGGAACGGGACGAGCTGATCGAGGCCAAGGCCCGGGCCGGCGGGGACCGCATCGGAGAACTGGAGCGCGAAGCCCGGGAGGCGCGCGCTGCGGCCGAGGACCGACGTCGCCGTCGTCAGGGGTTCGACGCGACGGTGACCAACGCCGGCCTGGGCGAGGTGTCCGACGCCGGCGGCTTCGCCTCCCTGGCCACCGAGGTGGAGCGGCGGCGCGCGGAGCTGGAGGCGGAGGCCGCGGAGATCCAGGAACGGCATCGTGCCGCCGTACTGGACCACGGGCGGCGGAACACCGAGCGCAGGGAGATCGCCGAAGAGCTCGAGGAGCTGGCGTCGCGGCGCAGCAACCTGCCTCGGGAGCAGCTGCAGGTGCGGGCCGAGCTGTGCGCAGACCTCGGGATGAACGAGGACGAGTTGCCGTTCGCCGGCGAGCTGCTCGACGTGGCGGAGGAGAACGCGGTCTGGCGCGGCGCGGCCGAGCGGGTGCTGCGAGGTTTCGCACTCTCGCTGCTGGTGCCACAGGGTCGATACGCGGATGTGGCCGGCTGGGTCAATGGTCGGCACCTCACGGCGCGGCACGGCGACGGCTCCAGGGTCGGCGTGCGGCTGGACTACCTGCGCGTCCCCGAGCGGCACGTGGCGCTCCAGCGACCCGACGCAGCCGGACTGCTGCTGGCGGACACCATCGAGATCGCCGAGACACCCTGGCGCGACTACCTTCGCACCGAGCTCTACAGGCGTGCGGACCACCGGTGCGCCGAGTCGATCGAGGAGTTCCGGGCAGCCGACCGCGCCGTGACCAGGGAGGGCAGGTGCGCTCGCGGGAGCACCACGTCAAGGACGACCGGCGGCGCGTGGACGACCCCCGCGGCTGGGTGATGGGCTGGCGTAATGCGCGCAAGATCGAGGCGCTCACCGCGCGGCGGGAGGAGCTCACGGAACTGGTGGCCGAACTCGCCGAGGTCGTGGACGAGCTCGCCGACGTGCAGCGGGTGGTGACCGGCCGACTGCAGGCTCTGGCGACGCTGGCTGCCTACGACTCGTGGCGGGACCTGGACTGGGCCGAGGCGCTACAGCGGGCCGAGGCGGCGGAGGCCGAGCGCGCACGATTACTCGACGGCAGCGACGAGCTGGCGGAGATCGAGCGGCGCATGGAGGAGGTGGGCCGGCGCCTGGGCGAACTCACCGACCGGGAGCGTGAGCAGGTGGGCGCCGTGAGTCGTCTGAAGACCCGCGAGGCGCACGAAGCCACGCAGATCCAGCGCGACGGCCGCGTGCTGGCCGAGCTCGAGGCGGCCCAGGCCGGGGCGCTCGACGCCGCGCGTGCGGTGTTCCCGCGGATCGAGGTCCGGCTGGGCTCGGTCCCCGCGACTGCCGACGACGCGACCGACGCCGAGTCCCGGATCCGCGACGCCGTGGCAAGAGAGACCGAGTCCACGCAACGCGAGATCAACGGGCATACCACCGGCCTGCTCCAGCGGATGGGGGAGGTCCGCCGCCGGTGGCCCGAGCAGACCACCGAGATGGACGAGTCGGTGGAGGCCCGCGGTGAGTACGTGCGCTTCCACGAACAGGTGGCGGGCGACGACCTCCCGCGCTTCGAGGGCGAGTTCGCCCGGCAGCTGCGTACCAACGCGATCCGCGAACTGGGCGCGTTCAACAGCTGGCTGCAACACCAGGCCGCCGAGATCCGGGAGAAGCTGGACCGGATCAACGAGGCGCTCGGCGCGATCGACTTCAACCCCGGCCGGTATGTGCGACTCGACCCCGAGAACACGGTCAACCAGGACGTCCGTGACTTCCGCGCCGACCTCCGCGCCGTGACCGACCACGTCCTGGGAGAGGACGAGCAGTACTCCGAGGCGCGCTACGAGGAGGTGCGACGCATCCTCGAGAGGCTCCGAGGCCGCGAGGGCCACACCGAGACCGACCGCACCTGGCGGGCCCGCGTCACCGATGTCCGCAGCTGGTTCACCTTCTCCGCCACCGAACGCGACCGCGACACCGACGAGGTGTGGGAGTTCTACCGCGACTCGGACGGCAAGTC
This sequence comes from Dietzia maris, assembly GCF_036287335.1. Taxonomy (NCBI): domain Bacteria; kingdom Bacillati; phylum Actinomycetota; class Actinomycetes; order Mycobacteriales; family Dietziaceae; genus Dietzia; species Dietzia maris. The sequence continues at coordinate 2,251,751 of NZ_CP143053.1, read as the reverse complement.
CGGCGGCCAGAAGGAGAAGCTGGCGTACACGATCCTCGCGGCCTCGCTGGCGTACCAGTTCGGGCTCGACTGGGGCGTCGACAAGGCCCGCGACTTCCGCTTCGCCGTGATCGACGAGGCCTTCGGCCGCGGCTCCGACGCCTCCACCCGCTACGCCCTGGACCTGTTCGCCAAGCTGGGCCTCCAGCTGCTCATCGTGACCCCCTTGCAGAAGGTGCACGTGATCGCCCCGTACGTGCAGGCGATCGGGTTCGTCAACAACATCGAGGGGCGCTATTCGCAGGTGGTCACCATGACCACCGAGGACTACCTCGAGCAGAGCGGCCGGTCATGATGCCCACCGCCCCGCGCCGCTGGCGCACGCCCGCCGACATCTGCGCCGCCGTCGAGCGGCGCTGGAAGGACGGGTCGCTCCTGCGGGCCCACGCGCGGGGCGAGGCCTTCCCCGTCGTCGACCTCCCCCTGAACGGGCCGCGGGCAGGTGAAATCGGGGACCGGCTCGGCGAGGTCGAGGAGTGGATGACCTCTCTCGAAGTCGGCAGCCGCGCCGGCACCCGCTACGGGCTCGTCCACACCGAGGTCGGTGGGCGAGCTGTCGGGCGCAACCGCCTTCCCGCCCGGGCCGTGATCGGCGATTTTGCGCAGGCCTGGGCGCTCCTCGGAGTCCGAGACGACGTGGCGGCCTACGAGGGCATGCTCGCCGCCGCGGACGAGGAGAGCAACCCCGCGGTCCGCGCCTGGCTGCTGGCCAAGCCGCTCACCGCGCTCCGTTACGCGCCGGAGTGGCCGCAGATCCTCGCCGCCTATCACTGGCTCAGCGCAGCCCGCGACAGCGGCAGGTACCTCCGGCAGATCGACGCGCCCGGCGTGGACACGAAGTTCGTGGAGAACCGCCGCGGCGTGCTGGCCGCGCTGCTCGGGGTGTCCGGCACAGCCGCCGGGTTCCTCCGCGACCTCGGCCTGGCGGTCAAGCCGGAGTACCTCCGACTGCGCGTCGCCCCAGGGCTGCTCGACCTGCCGGCGACCGAGCTGTCCCTGCGGTGCGAGGAGCTGCCCGGGCTCGACCTGCCGATCCGCACGGCGGTGATCGTGGAGAACGAGGTCACCTACCTCACCGTGCCCGTGCCCGGCGACGGTGTGGTGATCCGGGGCGCCGGTTTCGACGTGGCCCGCCTCGGCCGCTGGCCCGCGCTTGCCGGGGCCGAGGTGCATTACTGGGGCGACCTGGACACGCACGGCTTCGCGATCCTGCACCGGCTCCGCGCCCACCTGCCCCGGGTCTCGTCCTTCCTCATGGACGAAAAGACCCTTCTCGCGCACCGCGACCGGTGGGGCAGCGAGTCCGCGCCGACGCACGTCGCGCTCGGACTACTGACGCCCGCCGAGGCCGCGGTCTACGACGACCTGGTGACCGACCGCCACGGCGAGAGGATCCGGCTCGAGCAGGAGCGGATCGACTGGGCGTGGGTGCTCGGCCGACTTCCAGGCTCGCGACACGGCCCTTAGCGGGACTGGGTCGCGTGGTTTCCACCCTCGGTGATCATCCTGACGATCAGAGCCGTCATGAGGTCCTTCTCGCGCGGGTCGCTCATGGCGACCAGAAGTGTGATCGCCGCGAGCGCGTTGTTCGAGATCGCCGGACTGCCCCGGGCGCGGTCGAGGATCCCGTTGCGTTCCAGGAAGGTGACGAACAGCGCTGCCGCACTTCGCTTGTTCCCGTCGGAGAGCGGGTGGTCCTTGACCACGAGGTACAGGAGATGGGCGGCTTTGTCCTCGACCGTGGGGTACAGGTCCTGCCCAGCGAAGCTCTGATAGAGGGCGGCGAGGATGCCGTCCAGTGCGTCGCCACGCTCGTTGCCCAGGAGCCGGTCCTCAGGGAATTGGAGCGCGACCCGGTCTATGACCCGACGAGCCTCGTCCAGCGTGAGCGTCCATTCCGGCACGGCACTCGGTGCCGGGTCGAGGCAGCCCTCGTCGTAGTCCCGCAGAAGCGTGAGCCCAGGAAGATAAGCGGCGAGAACGTCAGCGACACCCGCGACCAGCGCGTCATCGGAACGGGCCAGGATCTGCACGACGGAACCAAGTTGCTCCAACCTCCGGGAGTTCAGCGTGTATCCCTGGACAAGATGCTCTCGCAGACGTGCAGTCGCCCACATCCGGAACCGAGTGGCCGTGCGGCTCTTGACCCGGTATCCGACGGAGATGATGACGTCGAGATTGTAATGAGACACGTCACGAGCGACCCGCCTCGGGCCCTCGAGTCGAACCTGTCGGAATTTCCGACAGGTTGCTTCTTCGATGAGCTCGCCCTCGTCGTAGACATGCTGGATGTGCTCCACGATGTTCGTCCGCGAACTCTGGAACAGCTCGGCAATCTGCTGCTGACTGAGCCAGACGGTGTCCGCCTCGAACGTCACCTCGACGGCGGGCAGGCCGTCTTCTCGCTGGTAGAAGAGTATTTCTCCGGTGCGCTCAGTGCTCATGTCCCGCATCATTCCACGACGGTCGGACACCGCTGGCTCCAGTCAGTCCAGCACGAACTCCCACTCGATCCAGCCGCGCCCGCGGCGCCCGTCGGAGGCGGCGAAGTCCGCCATGGCGCGCACGAAGTGGGCGACCCTGCCCTCCTCGGAGACCAGCAGGATGTTGCCGTAGGCCAGCGGCTCCACGGTGAAGCTCAGGTCCACGTCCGCGAGCGTGAACTCGGCGCGGGTCAGGCGGCCGTCGCCGTCGTACTCCTCGATGCTCGACCCCTCGCCGAGCTCGGTGATCGCATCGCCCTTCTGGACGTAGCCAAAGGCGAAGGGCATGTCGCGCGTCACCACCGAATGGACCTTGGTCCCGGCGGTGAACCCCTCGCCGTCATCGAGCCGGAAGGCGTTCCACATCCACGGCAGCCCCCACCAGTCGCGGTTGGCCCACGAATGGTCGCGCTGACCGTCGCCGGCAAAGGGGACCTCCTCGCCGTCGATCGTCACGGTGCCGGTGACGCGGCACGGCATCTCGTAGCGGGTGGTCACGGTCCACTGGTAGTCGATGCCGTCGGTGACCCACGTCAGCTCGGCGCGCACCCGGGTGGGCGTGCCGGGCTCGCCGCGCAGGATCGCGCCGGGGTCCGGGTAGGTGTGCGCGGTGCCGTCGACGACGACGCGATACGTCCGTAGAGGCTCGACGGTCTCGAAGGTGGCTGTGTAGTCGCCGGCCTCCACGGTGTACGTCAGCCCCTCGCGGACCGGCAGCGGCGCCTGCGGATCGGACAGGATGATCGACGGCATCCCGGGACGGACGATCGCGGCGGGGGAGCCGCTGCTGCTCGAGGTGGAGACCCTGGGCTTCGTGCCCCTGGCCCAGGGCTGCGGCTACGTGGGCGACACCCGCTGGACGCACGGGCAGTGGAAGGGCCGCGGCTGGTCGGAGTCGGTGGAGTACGACCTCACCGCACCCGAGCACGTCTCGATGTTCCCCTACGGCGTGCTCGACCACATCGCCCGCGCCCGGCTCGGCAGCGACGAGGGCTGGGGCATGTTCGAGCACGCCTCCATGGGCCGCCACGACCCCTCCGGTTTCCGCGACTACCTGCACATGGCGGAGTGAGGGGCCGGGGCGCACTGAGGGCCGGAGGCGGGACGTTTCCTGAGAAATCATTGACCATCGGGAACATCCGTCAACTCCGGCGCGTTCCACATGTACGAGTGATTCGTCGGTGACCCGGCGGGGACTCTCGATACCGACCTTCCCCGACAAACTCGAAGGGACCTCGATGCGCAGCAGCAGCAACCCGGTCTTCAGCTCACTGTCCGAATCCAGTGCGCGCGGAGCCACCCAGTTCGGCGGCGCCAACCGCGCCGCGTTCCAGCAGGGCCAGTACGGCCAGCCGGGCTTCGGCCAGCCGGGCTACGAGCAGGGCTTCGGTGCGCCGCAGGCCCGAGCCGACATGCGCCCCATGACGATCGACGACATCGTCACCAAGACCGCCGTCAGCCTGGGCTTGCTCAGCGTCGTCGGCCTCGTCGCCTTCTACTTCGCCTCCCTCAACCCGGGACTGACCCTCCCGCTGCTGCTCGTCGGCGGCCTCGGCGGCTTCGTCGTGGTGCTCATCGCCACCTTCGGTAGGAAGATGGACTCCGCGCCCATCACCCTGACGTACTCGGCGCTCGAGGGCCTGTTCGTCGGCGCCGCCACGTTCCTCTTCACCGCGGGCCTCGACGCCGGCGGCGTCCTGGGCGCGGTCGGTAGCGCCATCCTCGGCACCATCGGTGTCTTCGTGGGCATGCTGTTCGTCTACAAGACCGGCGCCATCCGCGTGACCCCCAAGTTCACGCGCTTCATCACCGCCGGCATCGTCGGTGTCCTGTTCGCCGCGCTGGGCAGCATCGTCCTGAGCTTCTTCACCGGCGGCAGCAACCCGCTGTACGACGGCGGCCCGCTCGCCATCGGCTTCTGCCTCCTGTGCATCGGCCTCGCCGCGTTCAGCTTCCTGCTGGACTTCGACAACGCCGATCGCCTCGTCCGTGCAGGCGCCCCGGCCACGATGGCGTGGGGCGTGGCCCTGGGCCTGGTCGTGACGCTGGTCTGGCTGTACATCGAGATCCTGCGCCTCATGAGCTACTTCCGCGACTGACAACCCGGTCGGCACGCACCCCGCGCGCAGCGCGTCCGCGGCCCCGGCACCCTGCCCCAGGGAGGCCGGGGCCGCGGCGATTCTGGGGTCGGGGAGGCCGTCCCGCGGTGGTTGTGCACCCCTTTCGTCGCCTGGCGCCGGGGTTGTGCATCCGTTATGTCGTCGAACGGAAGCGCAACCGGGCGGGGTGCCGACGAATCGGAAGCACAACTGCCAGAAGCCCCCTGGCCGGACGCGCTCGACCGGCGACCGGCGGAAGCGACCCCGTCGTGGCCGCTCGCGGAGTAAAGTAGCGCCCCGTCACATCCCGCGACGAGAGGAACTCACCATGATGCCCACGCGTCCGACCGGCCCCCTCGGCGGCTTCCTGGCCGACCTGTTCGACGCCGCCGTCACCGGCCTGGCCGCCGCGAGCTCGGCTGTCGGGAGCGACTTCGAGCAGGTCGTGTACGACAACGCGTCGGTGGGGATCGCCCTCATCCCGTTCGCCGTGGGCAGCGGCCTGCTGGACCAGGCCGGTATCTGAGACGGCACGGCCCACATCCGCGCGACCGGACAGACGACGAGCCCCGCACCTGCTCAGAACAGGTGCGGGGCTCGGGCGTACCGCCCGCGGGGGATCAGCTCAGGCGCTCGAGCACCATCGCCATGCCCTGGCCGCCGCCGACACACATGGTCTCGACGCCGAACTGCTTGTCCTCGGCCTGCAGGTTGTTGATGAGCGACGCGGTGATGCGGGCGCCGGTCATGCCGAACGGGTGGCCGAGCGCGATGGCGCCGCCGTTGACGTTGAGCTTGTCCTCGTCGATGCCCAGCTCGCGGGCGGAGCCGAGCACCTGGACGGCGAACGCCTCGTTGATCTCGAACAGGTCGATGTCGGAGATCGACTTGCCGGCGATGCGCAGGGCGTTCTTGACGGCCTGGATCGGCCCGAGGCCCATGATTTCCGGCGACAGGCCGGACACGCCGGTGGAGACGACGCGCGCGAGCGGGGTGAGACCGAGCTCCTTGGCCTTGGTGTCGGACATGATCACCAGGGCGGCGGCGCCGTCGTTGAGCGGGCAGCAGTTGCCGGCCGCGACGGTGCCGTCGGGACGGAAGACCGGCTTGAGCTGCGAGATCTTCTCGTAGGTGGTGCCGGGGCGCGGGCCGTCGTCAGCGGTGACGACGGTGCCGTCGGGCATGGTCACAGGGGTGATCTCGTTGGCGAAGTGGCCACGCTCGACGGCCGCGACCGCGCGGTTCTGCGACCGCACACCCCAGTGGTCCTGCTCCTCGCGGGTGATGCCGGTGATCTGGGCGACGTTCTCGGCGGTCTGGCCCATCGGGATGTACACGTCCGGCAGGACTCCCTGGTCACGCGGGTCGGTCCACACGTCGGCGCCACCCTCGGCGCGCTGGGCGGTGCGGGCCTCGGCGTCGGCGAAGATCGGGTTGTGGGTGTTCGGGATGTGGTCCGAGGTGCCGTACTGGAAGTTGGAGACGGTCTCCACACCGGCGGAGATGAACACGTCGCCCTCGCCGGCCTTGATCGCGTGCAGCGCCATGCGGGTGGTCTGCAGCGACGACGAGCAGTAGCGGTTGACGGTGGTGCCGGGGACGGTGTCCATGCCGGCGAGCACCGAGACGACGCGGGCCATGTTGAAGCCCTGCTGGCCGCCGGGCAGTCCGCAGCCCAGCATGAGGTCGTCGACCTGGGCGGGGTCGAGCTCGGGCACCTTGGCCAGTGCCGCCTTGACCATCTGGGCGGTGAGGTCGTCCGAGCGGATGCCCACGAGGGAACCCTTGTTGGCGCGCCCGATGGGGGAACGGGCGTAAGAGACGATCACGGCTTCCGGCATGGAAGGCTCCTTCGTGTCTGGTGGCTGCTTCGTGTGCGGCAGGTGAGGGTCAGGTCTGGTCGGTCGGTTCGCCCGGGTGGGGGTCGTCCCGGGTGAGGCGTGCCAACCGGAGGATCCGGCTCCGTCGCCGGAGGGTGTCCGCGGCCTCGCGGGCATCCCCCGTGCTCTCCGGATCGGCGTCCACGTCCTCATTATGCAGGAACGCGTTTTCGCCCTCGTCGCCCGTGTCCTCGTGGGTGCGGACGAAGTCGGTGAGGCGTTTGGTGAGGCGGGCGACCACGGACTCACGGTGTTCGGCAGGGCCGGAGGCGTCGGCCGGTTCGGCGGCCTCGGCGGCGACGTCCGCGGCCTCGAGTGACGCGGCGGCCTCGGCGGCATCGTGCGGCAGATGCTCCTCGGGCACCTCGTCCCACACGCCCAGCGCCACACACACCGCGGGCAGCAGCAGGCCGGCGGCGAGCTCGTAGCCGGCCGAGTTGGGGTGGAAGCGGTCGGGGGAGAACAGGCTCTCGCCGCGGCGGTGGAACTCGGGGGCCAGGGTCTCGGCCAGCGACACCGGAACGCCCCCGGCCCGGCGGACCTGCACGGCCTGCGCGGCGGCCAGTCGCCGGCTGAGCGTGGCCATGACCGACCGCAGCGGCTGCGGCACCGGCTTGATGATGCCCAGGTCCGGACACGTGCCCACCACGACGTGGGAACCGCCATCACGCAGAGCCTGCACGGCCTCTCCGACGCGGCGGGCCGACGGGCCGATCGCGTTGCGCGAGGTGATGTCGTTGCCGCCGATGAGGATCACGGAGATGTCCGGCCGACCGTGCGCGACCTGCATCGCTTCGACCTGCCCCGCCAGCCCCTTGGAGGTGGCGCCGACGATCGCCTTGATGCTCAACCGGACGTCCCAACCGGCCTCCTCGGCGAGACCGCGGGCCAGCAGGACACCCGGTAGTTCGTCGGGAGAGTCGGCGCCCAGCCCGGCGGCCAGCGAGTCGCCGAAGATCATCATGTGGACGTCGCACGTCATGCCCGGCCGCCACGGATCTGGAGACGCCGCCCCGGGGCGGTACAGCCCGTCGCCGTCGTAGGGGCGGGAGGTGGGCTTCGGGATCACCCGACGGGCGATCCTGGCCTGCTGCGCGAGCACCTCGTACGCGCCGCGATACGCGCCGACCGTCCCCACTGCGGCCAGCGCGAGACTCACCACGAGTCGGCGGGCGGGATCATCGGCGTCGCTCATCTGGCGTGTCGTCTCCCTTCCGTGCGGTGGCGGGCGGCGGGTGCACACGCGAGGGCGCGCGCGTGCTCGGCCAACTCGACGATAGCCCGACGGCTGTCGGCGGGGCCGCCGGAGAGGTCGACGGGGTACTCGACGATCGAGATGTCCGTGTGCACGATCCGCCGCGGCTGAGGAGAATCGTCACGCCGCTGGGCGGGATACACCAGGTACGCGCGGTCGACGCCGAGCGCCGTGCAGGCGGCCAGCAGCCGGTAGTGCTCGGCCGCGCGGGTCCGGCGGTCCGTGGGATAGGTCGGTACGAACGTGGCGACCGGCTCGCCGTCGACCTCGAACACCAAGCCGGTCCGCACGGAGATGTGGTCACCGTCCCCCGCGGCGGCGCGGTGACGGCCGGACGAGGTGTCACCGTCGGCCTCGGTACCCGAGTCCAGATTGACGACGGGGTTGTGCAGCAGCCGCCCGCCCCGCCCGTCGAGGGCGGCGGTCAGCTCGGCCTCCACGTACCGTTCGAACAGCTCCGGCATCTCGGTGACGAACGCCGCCGACGCCGCATGGCCGTCCTCGACCTCCACGGAGATGCGCCGCACGATGCGGTCCGCGAGCGACAGCGCGTCCTGGAACCGGGCGTTGAGCCGGCTCGGCGTCCACGCGGGCACGGGCGCGCCCTGACCGATGAGCGAGGCGTCGGACAACCTGGCATCGACCATGGCGAGCCGACGGCGGGTCGCGTCGGGCAGCTCGGGCAGGAACTGCAGGCGGTGTGCGGCCGTGCGCAGGATGCGGTTCTCGGCGATGTCCGGCGTGAACTCGGAGTATGTGACCTCGAGCGGGATGGTCATGCCCGGATGGCGGCGGATCTGGTCGCCGAGCCGGATCCTGCCGCGAACGGTGGTCAGCGCCTCGTCGACCCTGCGGTACCCCCGCAGCAGCCCGGCGGCCAACGCCTGGTGCGCCAGCCGGGCCATCGACTCGGCGACGGAGGACCACAGCTCGTCGTCGTCCCGCGCCTGGACCGCCGAGGACAGGAACGCGTCGTCGGCCGCGTGATCCAGCAGGAAGAACAACTGCGTCAGCCCGAGGCTCGCGGCGGGCAGGACCCGCACGGACAGGCCCTCGACCCGCACCGACCCCACGGCACCGCTGGGGATGAGCCGCCACGTGTCGCGGCCTGCGGGCAGGACCTCCACCAGCCCGGTCTGCGACAGGTGCTGCGCGCCCTCCCAGCTCAGGGTGACGAGCCTGCCCCGACGGTCGAACTCGTCGAACTCCAGGGACATCAGCTCGGACGCCCCCGGACCCGTCGAGGTCGCGGTCACGCCCGCCCGATCTTGCGGCGCAGCGCCGCCAGGCCGAACCGCTCGTGGACCTCGGCGCGGGTGAGCCGCCCGTAGTAGTGCTCCTCGAGGAGCGGCAGCAGGTCGTACCGCCAGATCGCCTCGAGGCCGCCGGGCTCGGTGGCCTGGTCCTTCATGAAGTACGACGGCCCGATCCGCAGGTCGCGGTCGGAGTCGTCGATCTCCGAGTTGAGCGCCTCGAGCAGCTCCGCCGGCTCGGTCGACGCGCCGCGTGCCTCTAGGTGACGGCGCAGCACACCGGCGACCGGCGGGGTGTCGGGGTGCAGTTCCATGAACGCGAAGCGGCGGCGGATGGCCGCGTCGACCATGGCGATCGAGCGGTCCGCGGTGTTCATGGTGCCGATGATGAACAGGTTGCGCGGCAGCCGGAACGACGTGTCGGGGGAGTACTGGGGCAGGACCGTGCGGTCGCGGTACTCGAGCAGGAAGTACATCTCGCCGAACACGCGAGCGAGGTCGGCGCGGTTCATCTCGTCGATGATGAGGAAGCTCGGGTGCTCCCGGCCCGACTCCGACGTCGCGCGCGCGGCCTGCCGACGCAGCGGGCCGGCCTGCAGCGCGAAGCCCGGCTGACCGGATTCGGTGAGGGTGGGGCGGTAGCCCTCGAAGAAGTCCTCGTAGGCGTAGCTCGGGTGGAACTGCACCAGCTGGACGCGGCTCGGGTCGTCGGGACCGGCGAGGAAGCGCGCGAGCTCCTGGGCGAGATACGTCTTGCCGGTACCGGGCGGGCCGTAGAACACGATCTGCTGACGCTGCTGCAGCGTGTCGACGATCTCCTGCAGTTCTTTGCGCGGCATGTGCAGGCCGTCGGCGAGCTCGTCGGTGACCTCGGGCAGCGTGGGCACCGCGCCCGCGGCGGGGGCCTCCGCGACCTGCGACTCGGTGGAGTGGCGCCCCGGGTGCATGGCCGAGAGCAGCGCGTCGAGCCCGTCGGTGAGGTCGACGACCGTGCCGGGCTCGCCGATCAGCTCGGACAGGGGGCTCGGCAGGGACTCGAGATCGAGGGTGACGGCGCTCCACAGCACCGACCGCTCGAGCTGCTGCCCGCCGTCCTCGACGTACCCGAGGTCGTCGGTGAGGGTGCCCAGGTGCAGCTTGGCGTCGGCGACGGTGGCCACCACGTCCTGCGGGCTCATCCGGGACAGGAACGTGTGCAGCTCGGCGGTGAGCTGGAAGCGCGCCTGGTAGTCAAGGTGCGGGTAGCCCTGCTCGACGGCCTGGGAGACCTCTAGCCGGCTGGCGTGGGCGGGGATACGCGGCAGGTGGGAGGCGGGCAGCGCGATGCGGTTCTGCGCGACCCACTGCCCGGACTGGCCGACGCCGCCCCTGCCGGGTCGCACGAGCCACGCGCGGCGGGAGTGGTCGTCGCGGTGCCGCTGCCACTGGTTGGCCACGGAGCCGCGGTACCAGTCCACGGGCTGACCGAGCTGCGCGGACAGCACCTCCGAGATCCGGTGGAGGTCCTGGTCGATGTCGAGCTCGTCGATACCGGACGGCCCGCCGATGAGGTCGGCGAACGCGTCGCGGATCCGTGTCTTGTGCTCGTGCTTGACGATCGGCTGGAAGTAGCCGGGCCACACCAGGTACTGGAGGCTGTAGCGGATGGCCCGCCAGTCGCCGGGCGTCGAGCGCGCGGCCCGCTGGAACTCCCACGGGTCGGACAGGGCCGCGTCGCGGACGGAGGCGTCGAGCTCGGCCCAGTGGATGATGAACGAGCACAACCAGCGCAGGTGCTCCCGCATCTGCACGTTGAAGCCCAGGCCGCCGGTCAGCGGGCCCTTCTCGGTGAGGACGTCGTCGAGGTCCGCGGGGATCTCCGGCGCCTCGTCCATCCAGGACAGCACGTCGCGGACGCGGCCCCGCTTGAGGCGCGCGGTGACGGTGCTCAGCGGAAGTTGCTGGATGTACAGCAGCTCGGCGGCCAGCAGCACCACCGGCCGCGGGGCGCCCTCGAGCTGGTCGTGCAGCGCCTGCATGACCGGGGAGCGGGTCGACCCGGACGCCGCCGTCCCGGTCGTGCCCGCCCCGCCGCCGGCGCCGGCCGCGTCGTCCGCGGGGTCGGCGTCCAGGCGGCGGGCGAGCTCCTCCGCGACCTCGGGGGTCCAGGTGTAGAGATCGTCCTCGAAGGGTGACTGGCCGGTCCGGAGTGCCGGACCCAGGACCCTCGCTGCGGCCGCCTCGATCGTCGGGGCAGGGCCGTGGGGCCTGTCCTGGGAACCGTCTGACACGTTGGAACTCCTGCTACGCCGGCGCTGAGTCGGGCGCGTCTGGGCGACCCGACATTCGTGAAGAACCTACCACCGGGGTCTCCACGGAGCAGGTCAGCTCTGGTACGGCTCCGCGGTCACGACGGTGACGGAGACCTTCTTGCCGTTGGGGGCGGTGTACTCGCGGGTCTCGCCGTTCTTGGCGCCGAGCACGGCCTTGCCGAGCGGCGAGTCGGGCGAGTAGATCTCGAGGTCGTCCTTGCCGGAGCCCTCGCCGCGGGTGCCGATGAGGAAGGTCTCCTTGGTGTCCTCGTTGCCGTTGTAGTACGCGCGGACGACGGAACCGATGAGCGCGACGCCGGACTCGGTGGGCGTCTCGCCGACCTGGGCGTTGGCCAGCAGGTCGTCGATGGTGCGGATCCGCGCCTCCTCCTGGCCCTGCTGCTCGCGCGCGGCGTGGTAGCCGGCGTTCTCCTTGAGGTCGCCCTCCTCGCGCCGTTCGTTGATCTCGGCGGCGATGACCGGACGGTTCGCGATCAGCGCCTCCTTCTCGGCCATGAGGCGGTCGTACGAGTCCTGGGTCAGCCAGTGGACCTGGGTGTCGTTCGCCATGAGCGCACTCCAATCTGTTCGCGTGCGTGAGTTAATAAAAACACGGCCCCGCGGAACCGGAGCCGTGCTGAAGCGCCAATACTAACACAGACACCGCCGCGCCAGGGCGGCGGTCGGTCGGGTTCGCAGGCGCTCTACCTGCGCAGGTAGTCGGGGACGTCCTCGCCGCAGCCGTAGACGTCGGCGATGAACGCACGGTCGGTGGTGAACACCGACGCGGTGATCTCGACGGTGCCGTTCTCGGACGGAGGAACGTAGACCTCACGCCGGCCCAGCTCGCCCTTCGACTCCTCCTGTGCGCGGATGATGCAGTACGCAGGCGTGCCCGGCTCCTCGCGCGTGACGGTGAACGTCAGGTCGACCCGGCCGGAATCCACGACCTCCACGCCGGTCGCCTCGCCCGAGATGTCGGGCGTCTGGTTGAGGCGGTACATCGTCACCACGCCGGCCACCAGCAGGGCGCCCACGAGCAGGACGAGGAGAACCGCGACGACCTTGCCGGCCAGGCCCGAGCCGCGGTCGGCGTCGGCGTACCGGTCGGCGGGCGGCCCCACGGGGCGCTGCGACGGGGCGTCCGACCTCGGCTCACTCATGGGGGCCAGGGTATCCGGGCGCGTCGGCGACGACGGTCGGGGGTCCACCGGGGCACGGGCCGGGGGCACGCCGCGCGACGACGCCCATAGAATGGTGCGGTCCTCCACCTACTCGAGAAGAACGGCAGGTGCACCCGATGGCCGGTCTGCGGCTGATGGCGGTCCACGCCCACCCCGACGACGAGTCGTCCAAGGGGTCGGCGACCATGGCCAAATACGTCGCGGAGGGTGTCCACGTGCTGGTCGAGACGTGCACCGGGGGAGAGCGGGGCGACATCCTCAACCCCGCGATGGATCGCCCGGACATCGTCGCGGATCTCCCAGCGGTGCGCGTGCGCGAGATGGCGCGCGCCGCCGACATCCTGGGCGTCGACCACCACTGGCTGGGCTACGTGGACTCGGGGCTGCCCGAGGGGGATCCGTTGCCGCCCCTGCCGGAGGGGTGCTTCGCCCTGGCCGACGACGACGAGGTCACCGAGGCCCTGGTCCGCAGGATCCGTGAGTTCCGGCCACACGTGATGATCACCTACGACGAGAACGGTGGTTATCCCCACCCGGATCATCTGAAGGTGCACTCGGCGTCGATGGCCGCCTACGAGGCCGCCGCGGACCCCACCCGGTATCCGGACGCGGGCGAGCCGTGGGCCATCGCGAAGGTCTACTACACGCACGGCTTCCCCAGGCGCCGCCTCGAGCTGCTCGACGAGGAGCTCTACGCCCGCGACGGCGTCCGCCACTTCGACGAGTTCCTGTCCCGCTGGAAGGACCGTCCGGACGTGATGGAGCGGGTGACCACCCGGGTGGAGTGCGCGGACTACTTCGAGCAGCGCAACTCGGCCCTCCTGGCGCACGCCACCCAGATCGACCCCAACGGCTGGTTCTTCGCCGCGCCGGTGGAGATGCAGCAGCGGGTGTGGCCGACCGAGGAGTTCGAACTGGCAGCCAGTCGGGTGGGCTTTCCTCAGCTCGGTGAGGGAGAATACGAGACAGACCTCTTCGCGGGAGTCGACCCGTCGGTCGAGCTCCCTGTCGGACCGAGCACGAGTGAGGACCCGAGATGATCACCCTGGGACCGGACGTCCAGATCCTGGCGTACGAGTCGGCGATGATCTTCGCTCAGAACCAGTCGCCCGGCACCCCCGGGTACAACGACAACCCGGTCGGTCCGGAGTTCGGGAAGGCCTCGCCGCTCGGCATCCCCCTCGTGCTGTTGCTGCTCATCGCCACGGTCCTGCTGGTGCGCAACATGAACAAGCACATCAAGAACCTGCCGGAGAGCTTCGACGTCGAGAACCCGGCGCCGGACCAGCTCGCCGACGAGGGCACCGACCGCTCGGGAGTGATCGGTGCCCCCGGTAGCGACGAGGTGGGCGACCCGCGCTGACGTCCCGCGGCGTCAGGCGGGCCGGCCGGGTGCCCGGTGCCGCTGCCGGTTCAGCGTCCCAGGAGATCGCCCATCGGGACGAAGTCGCTGAACTCGTCGTCGTCGCCCCGTCGTCCCCGCTTGTCATCCGCGCGCGTCGGCTCGACCGCGCCGGCGGTGACCCCCGCGAACCGCAGCATGTAGTCGCCCAGTTCGGTCCCCACCCGGACGGCGCGCGTCCGTAGCGAGTTCTCGTCGCCCGCGGTGGACACGGCGCCGAAGTCCTCGGCGGCCGCGAACACGGTGGTGGGCACGACGTCGGCCTTGAGGTAGGCGAACATCGGCCGCACCGCGTAGTCGACCGCCAGCGAGTGCCGCGCCGTGCCGCCGGTCGCGCCGAGCGCCACCGGCACCCCGGCGAGGGTGCCCGGCTCGATGACGTCGAACAGCGACTTGAACAGGCCCGAGAACGACTGGTTGTAGATGGGCGTCACCGCGATCAGCCCGTCCGCGCGGCCGATCGCGTCGATCGCCGCGCTCAGCTTCTCGCCGGGGAAGCGGGTGAACGTCGCGTCGACGACCTCGTGGGCCAGCTCGTGCGCCTCGAGTACCGTCACCTCGACGCGCTGCCCGTGGCGGGCGAGGGCGTCGCGGGTGGCGGAGGTGAGGTGGTCGGCGAGCATCCGCGTGCTGGAGGGAACGGAGGTTCCGGCGGCGACGACGACGAGGTTGAGCGGCCGCTCGTCAGGGGCGGTGTGGTCGGTCAGGTGCTCGGAGCTCACTTGGACTCCTTTCCGGCCGGCGCTTCGGCGAGGCGGGCCTGGGTGCGGCGGTTGCGGGCGAGCGACTCCTGCTGTGCCCGCTGCCCGCCCTCGGCGGTGAGGCCCGTCCAGTTGTCGCCGGTGCCGAAGCGGTAGGCGTCGGAGTAGGCGGGCTCGCCGGCGGCGGCCAGCTCGGCGTCACGGGCGGCGACCCGCGCGGCGTGCGTGGGGCCGTCCGGCACGTGGGCCGGGCGCAGCGCGTCGAGCTCACGGCGGAGGGTGGGGACGATCTCGGTGCCCAGGATCTCGATCTGCTCGAGCACCGTCTTGCGCGGCAGGCCGGCGTGGTCGACGAGGAACAGCTGGCGCTGGTAGTCGCCCACGTGCTCGCGCATCGTCATGTAGCGGTCGATGATCTGCTGCGGCGAGCCGACCGTGAGCGGGGTCTGCGCGGTGAAATCCTCGAGCGACGGGCCGTGGCCGTAGACCGGGGCGTTGTCGAAGTAGGGGCGGAACTCGTTCACGGCGTCCTGGCTGTTGGCACGCGCGAAGAACTGGCCGCCCAGTCCGACGATCGCCTGATCAGCCGAGCCGTGGCCGTAGTGCTCGTAGCGGCGGCGGTACAGCTCCACCATCTGCTTGGTGTGGTGGATGGGCCAGAAGATGTTGTTGTGGAAGAAGCCGTCGCCGTAGAAGGCGGCCTGCTCGGCGATCTGCGGCGAGCGGATCGAGCCATGCCACACGAACGGGGCGACGCCGTCCAGCGGGCGGGGCGTCGAGGTGAACTGCTGGAGCGGCGTGCGGAACTTGCCCTCCCAGTCCACCACGTCCTCGTGCCACAGGCGGTGCAGCAGCTCGTAGTTCTCGATGGCCAGCGGCAGGCCCTGGCGGATGTCCTGTCCGAACCACGGGTACACCGGGCCGGTGTTTCCGCGGCCCATCGTCAGGTCGACCCGGCCGCCGGACAGGTGCTGCAGCATGGCGTAGTCCTCGGCGATCTTCACCGGGTCGTTGGTCGTGATGAGGGTGGTGGCCGTCGAGAGGATGATCTCGCTCGTGCGACCCGCGACGTAACCCAGCGTGGTGGTGGGGGAGGACGTGACGAACGGCGGGTTGTGGTGCTCACCCAGCGCGAACACGTCCAGGCCCACCTGCTCGGCCAGGGTCGCGTACTCGACTATCGCCTCGAGCCGCTCGTGCTCGGTGGGTATGCGCCCGGTGGTGGGGTCCGGGGTGATGTCCGCGATGCTGAAAATTCCGAACTGCATGGTGGTTCCTCTCGTTGTCGATACGCCCAGCCGTGTGTCGATGCGCCCAGCGTACGTTGCTGACATGTCAAACAAAAGGGGGTCCGGCCGTATTCCCCCTCATCCGGCGGTGCCGTGGCGACCCGCGCGCTGCGTCCGCCTACGCGCCGCGCTTCGCGCTCGCACCGCGACTCGCAGCCGCTCCCGCCCCTGGCGTCTCGCGCGCGGGAATGTTTGCCGACCGCTACAGCCGCTCCCGCCCCTGGCGTCTCGCTCCCGCGGATGCTCCCAAAACTCGCAGCCGCCCCTCGACATGGCGTCTCGCACCCGCCGCGGTGCGCGCGAGACGCCATGGAGAGGGGCGGCTGTGCGCCCGCCGGCAGTGGCCGCAGGAGGGTAGGGCCTGAAGGGTCAGGTGTGCGAGCAGGAGTTCATCCGCGCGAGCGCACGCCGGACCGGGGCGGCGGATTCCGGGGGCGATGCGGTCTCTGCTATGGTCGCTGTCATGTCGATCGCTCGCGCATATTGGCGCTTTATGTGGGCTCCGGGTGGAGCCCGCGCCGCGAGCGCACGCGTCCGCTAGACGGATCGTCGACACCCGGAGCCCAGAGGCGGTGACCACCATGGTCGCCGCCTTCCGCCTTTCAACAGCGGCGGATCCGGGTGCGACATGGGCACCGAAGAGGATCACGGCACCCGGCCCGCCACCACCGATTCGTCAGGAGCGACCGCCGTGACCATCACCGCCGAGAACCCCACCCAGACCGCCGACAGGCGCGTCCTGTCGTACTCACCGCTGCCGACCCCGACCGAGATCCTCGGCGAGCTCCCGCTGGGGCAGGCCCGCGAGGCGCTGGTCGAGCGGAGCCGGTCCGAGATCGCCGACGTGCTGGCCGGCCGCGATGACCGCCTGCTCGTCGTGGTGGGCCCCTGCTCGGTCCACGACACCGACGCCGCACTCGACTACGCCGGTCGGCTGGCCCGGCTCGCCGAGGAGACGGCCGAGGACCTGCTCATCGTCATGCGCGTGTACTTCGAGAAGCCGCGCACGACGGTCGGCTGGAAGGGCCTCATCAACGACCCCGCGCTCGACGGGAGCTACGACATCCCGCGCGGCCTGCGCACCGCCCGCAAGCTGCTGCTGGACGTGCTCGACCTCGGACTTCCCGTCGGCACCGAGTTCCTCGAGCCGACCAGCCCGCAGTACATCGCCGACGCCGTCTCCTGGGGTGCGATCGGCGCCCGCACCACGGAGAGCCAGGTGCACCGCCAGCTCGTGTCGGGCCTGTCCATGCCGGTCGGCTTCAAGAACGGCACCGACGGCGAGGTCCAGGTCGCGGTGGACGGGTGCCGGTCCTCGGCGGCGGGACACGTGTTCTTCGGCACCGACGCCGACGGCCGCGCGGCGGTCGTGGAGACGGCGGGCAACACGGACTGTCACGTGATCCTGCGCGGCGGCACCCGCGGGCCGAACCACGACGCCGAGTCCGTCGCAGCCGCGGTCGCGGCCGTGGGCAAGGTCGGGCTGCCGGGTCTCGTGATGGTCGACGCCAGCCACGCCAACTCGGGCAAGTCGCACGAGCGCCAGGCCGAGGTCGTGGCCGAGTTGGCCGAGCGCATCGGCGGGGGAGAGCAGGGCATCTCCGGGCTAATGATCGAGAGTTTCATCGAGCCCGGCGCCCAGTCCGTCGAGGCCGAGGAGCTGGTCTACGGGCAGTCCGTCACCGACGCCTGCATGGGATGGGACACCACCGCCGAGGGGCTGCGTGCCCTCGCCGCGGCGGTGCGCGCCGGCCGACGGAACTGACTCCCGCCGGCCGACGGAGCCGAGCGCGCAGCGGGTCAGGGGCACCACAGAGGAGGCGGTGCCGCGCGGTACTCTTTCCCGCGTGGCCACCTCCCCCCTGTACAAGTTCTACGAGTCCCGACTGCGGTCGTCGCTCGAGGGCAAGAGGCTGCCGCGGCACGTCGCCGTGATGTGCGACGGCAACCGCCGGTGGGCCAAGGAGGCCGGGTTCACCGACGTCGCGCACGGCCACCGGGCCGGCGCGGTGAAGATCGCCGAGATGCTGGGCTGGTGTGACGAACTCGGCATCGACGTCGCCACCATCTACCTCCTGTCCACCGAGAACCTCGGCCGCGACGCCGACGAGCTCGGCGAACTGCTGCAGATCATCGCCGACGTCGTGGACGAGATCACCAGGCCGGAGCGCAACTGGGAGGTCCGCATCGTCGGGCGACTGGAGCTCCTGCCCGAGTGGCTGGCCGATCGCCTGCGTCACGCGGAGCAGGTGAGCACCGGCCGACCGGGCGTCAAGGTCAACGTGGCGGTGGGCTACGGCGGGCGGCAGGAGATCGCCGACGCGGCCCGTGAACTGGTCGAGCAGCTGATCGACGAGGGCCGGACGGGCGCGGACCTCGTCGACGGGATCACCGTCGAGGGCATCGGGGAGCACCTCTACACGTCCGGGCAGCCCGACCCCGACCTCGTGATCCGCACGTCCGGCGAGCAGCGCCTGTCGGGCTTCCTGCTGTGGCAGAGCGCGTACTCGGAGATCTGGTTCACCGAGGCCTACTGGCCGGCGTTCCGCCGCGTGGACTTCCTGCGCGCACTCCGCGAGTACAGCGCCCGCAACCGCAGGTTCGGGCAGTGAGCACTGCGGCGAGCACGCCGGCGGGATCCGCCGTGCCCGCGTCGTTCACCGTCCGTGCCGTGTGCGTGGTCGACCAGCTGCTGGCCGTGCCCGGCCGGGTCGGCGTGACGGCGATCGACAAGCGCCCGGTCGAGGGCCCGGTCCAGGTCCGCGAGTACGGCCTCCACGGTGACGTCCAAGCCGACCGCAAGCACCACGGCGGCGTGTGGAAGGCCGTCTACCTGCTCTCCGACTCCGACGTCGAGCAGTGGGAACCCGAGTTCGGCGGCCCGATCCCACCCGGCTATTTCGGCGAGAACCTCCGCGTCACCGGGATCGACACCTCGCAGCTGCAGATCGGCACCGTGCTGGAAGTGGCCGCTGTAGGCGCCGCCGGCGCGGGCGGCACCGCCGGGGCTCCCGCCCTGCGCATGGAGGTGACCACGCCGCGCATCCCGTGCCAGACCTTCGCCCACCGTGTCGGGAAGCCGCGGTGGGTGCGTCGCTTCACCGAGGGCGGGCGGCCGGGCGCGTACGCGCGGGTGCTCGCCCCGGGTCCGGTCGGGGCGGGCGACGAGATCCGGGTGGTCAGCGAGCCCACGCACGGTGTCACCATCGGGAGGGTGCTGTCCGGGGTCGACGACGACGAGGTCAGCCGCCTCCTCGCCGAGTACGACCTCTCCGAGCTCGCACCGAGCCTCGTCCGGAAGCTGGATCCGGCCACAGACGACCGCCCGGTCGACGCGGACTGAGACAACGCCGGCCGGCCGGATATGGGACGCTGATCCGCATGGGACTCCTCCGGCGATACCGGGCGACCGGTGCAGACCTGCCCTTCGGCGATCCGCTCCGCGCGCACGGCGTGGCCATGGAGGGGTACTTCCTCCGGATCACGGACCGCGAACGCGGGCGCGTGGCCATCGCGCTCATCGGGGTCAACCGGGGACCCGACGGGCACTGGGCGACGCTCGGCCTGGCCTCCGACGAGGTGATGATCCCGCTCGAGGCCGGTGGCGCCCGCCGGCCCGGTGACGGGGACTCCTCGTCGTCGTCCTCCGCGGCGGTCTCCACGCTCCGCCTCGCCGCCGCGCCGCACGGGTGGGCCGACCCCTCGCGCATCGGCGCCCGGTCCGGCGGACAGTTCGAGTACCGCCGCGACGGCATCCACGTGGACATGGGGGAGGGCGCGCGGCTCCACGTGGACATCACCGACCCCGTTGAGTGGCCGCATCGCGCCGTCGGCGGCTCGAGCGTCTTCCAGTCCGTCCCAGCGCTCAACCAGTACTGGCACCCGTGGCTGCTCGGCGGGCGCGCCAGCGGGTGGGCCGAGCTCGACGGCCGGCGCTGGGACTTCGACGACGCCGAGGTCTACGGCGAGAAGAACTGGGGCGCGGAGGGCTTCCCCGACTCCTGGTGGTGGGGGCAGGCGCAGGCGTTCTCCGAGCCCGACACCTGCGTCGCGTTCGCCGGCGGTCAGATCCACTCCGGCCCGCTGCGCACCGAGGTCACCGCGCTCGTCGTGCGGCTCCCCGGCGGGCGCGTCGTGCGGCTCGGCAACCCCGTGGTCTCGCCCGTACGTGCCGACGTCACCGACAAGAGGTGGGAGCTCGAGGGACGCGGCTACGGCTGGGACATCCGCGTCAGCGGCCGCTCGCCGCTCGACCGCGCGCACGTCCTGCCCGTGCCGCTGCCGTCGGAGAATCGCAACTCCGCGGGGTCGATCGAGCACCTGACCGGGGAGCTCGAGGTGGAGGTACGACGGCGAGGGCGGCTGGTGTGGTCGGATCGCAGCTGGCTGGCCGCGCTCGAACACGGAGGTCTCGACCGGGCCGAGGCCGAGCTGCGGAGGCGCGGCGTGCCGGAGGGGGAGACGGGCGCGCCGCCGGTGTAGGCGAGGTCGGGGAGTGCGCGCGGGTCGCTGCCTCAGATCTTCCGCAGGCGCAGCCGCTGGATGGAGTGATCCGAGTTCTTGCGCAGTACCAGCGTGGCACGCGGCCGGGTGGGGAGGATGTTCTCCACGAGGTTCGGCCGGTTGATCGAGTTCCAGATCTCGCGCGCGGCCAGGCGCGCCGCGTTGTCGGACAGGTCGGCGTAGTGCGCGAAGTGCGACCCCGGGTTGGAGAACGACGTGCTGCGCAGTTCGAGGAACCGCTCGATGTACCACTGCTCGATGTCCTCGATCCGCGCGTCCACGTAGAGCGAGAAGTCGAACAGGTCCGAGACCATGAGCCGCGGGCCGGTCTGCAGGACGTTGAGGCCCTCGACGATGAGGATGTCCGGCCGCTGCACCTCGATGTGCTCACCCGGCACGATGTCGTACTTGGTGTGTGAGTAGACCGGCGCGCGGACCACGGGCGCCCCGGACTTGACCTCGGTGACGAAGCGCAGCAGCGCGCGGCGGTCGTACGACTCCGGGTACCCCTTGCGGTGCATGAGCCCGCGACGCTGGAGCTCGCGGTTGGGGTAGAGGAACCCGTCGGTCGTCACCAGGTCGACCCGGGGGTGCGAGTCCCAGCGGGTGAGCAGCGCGCGCAGCACACGGGCGGACGTGGACTTGCCCACCGCCACCGAGCCGGCGACCCCGATCACGAACGGCATCGGTGCGTCGACGGTCTCGCCGAGGAACAGGTTGGTGGACTGGAACAGCCGCTGACGTGCGGAGACCTGCAGGTGGATGAGGCGGCTGAGCGGGAGGTAGATCTCCGCGATCTCGTCCAGGTCGAGGTGTTCGCCCAGGCCGCGGAGCCCTTCGAGATCCTGCTCGGTGAGGACCATGGGCATCGCACGCCGCAGCCGCCGCCAGCTCCGGCGGTCGAACTCCACGTACGGCGTGTAGTCGCCGGCATGTCTGCTCACGGGTTCCGATTGTGGCAGGTGGCCACGGGGGAGAGGGTGTCAGGGTGCGTGGCACTAGACTGACGACGACGACGAGACGAGCCGTGGCCCACACGATTCGTACGAAGCGAGAAGCCCACGCGCGAGGAGCAACGATGACCGACCCGAACACCGACGTGTTCTCCGCCTCCCTGTCCGAACTGGATCCGGAGGTCGCCGAGGCGATGGCCGGCGAGCTGGCCCGTCAGCGGGACACGCTCGAGATGATCGCGTCGGAGAACTTCGTGCCGCGCTCGGTGCTGCAGGCGCAGGGCTCCGTGCTCACCAACAAGTACGCCGAGGGCTACCCGGGACGCCGCTACTACGGCGGGTGCGAGCACGTGGACGTCATCGAGAACCTGGCGCGCGATCGCGCCAAGGAGGTCTTCGGCGCCAAGTACGCCAACGTCCAGCCGCACGCCGGGGCCCAGGCCAACGCCGCCGTGCTCATGGCGCTCGCCGCGCCGGGCTCCAAGATCATGGGGCTGTCTCTGGCCCACGGTGGGCACCTCACGCACGGCATGAAGCTCAACTTCTCCGGCCAGCTGTACGAGGTCGCCGCCTACGAGGTCGACGCCGAGACGATGCTCGTCGACATGGACGCCGTCCGTGAGATGGCGCTGGCAGAGAAGCCCGACGTCATCATCGCCGGCTGGTCGGCCTACCCCCGGACGCTGGACTTCGCGAAGTTCCGCGAGATCGCCGACGAGGTCGGCGCCAAGCTGTGGGTGGACATGGCGCACTTCGCCGGTCTGGTCGCCGCGGGCCTGCACCCGAGCCCCGTCCCGCACGCCGACGTCGTCTCCACGACCGTGCACAAGACGCTCGGCGGGCCGCGTTCCGGCATGATCCTCACCAACGATCTCGAGCTGTTCAAGAAGCTCAACTCCACCGTGTTCCCGGGCCAGCAGGGTGGGCCGCTCATGCACGCGATCGCCGCCAAGGCCACGGCCATGAAGATCGCCGGCACCGAGCAGTTCCGGGAGCGGCAGCAGCGCACCCTCGAGGGCGCGAAGATCCTCGCCGAGCGGCTCACCGAGCAGGACTGCAAGGACGCCGGCGTCTCGGTCCTCACGGGCGGTACCGACGTCCACCTCGTGCTGGTGGACTTGCGCGACTCGGAGCTGGACGGCCAGCAGGCCGAGGACCTGCTGCACGAGGTCGGCATCACCGTGAACCGTAACGCCGTGCCGTTCGACCCCCGGCCACCGATGGTCACCTCCGGCCTGCGGATCGGCACGCCCGCCCTGGCGACGCGCGGCTTCACCGCAGACGACTTCCGTGAGGTCGCCGACATCATCGGCGCCGCCCTCGCCGCGGGTAAGAACGCCGACGTCGCCGCCCTGCGCGAGCGCGTCACGGCGTTGGCCAGGTCCAAGCCCCTCTACGAGGGCCTCGAGGACTGGACGATCCTGGGCTGAGGACTCCGAGACACACGACGACAGGCGGGGGTCGATGACCGACGAGAGCGCGGGCATCGGCCCCCGCCTGCGCGTGGGATACGTTCCCGGCGTGCAGCCCGACAAGTGGCTCACCCGGTGGCGCGAGCGCAACCCCGGAGTGCCGATCACGGCACGACGAGTGGGGGACCCGCAGCCGGATCTGGCACGGTCTGCCGGCGACGACGGGTTCGACGTGATCTTCCTCCGCGAGGCCGATGATGCGCCGCGGTCTGCGCCGCCGGGACTCCTGCGGATCCCCCTGTACACCGAGACCATGGCCGTGCTCGCCGGGAAGGACCACGAGCTCGGGGCGTTCGACTCGTTGAGCGTCGAGGAGCTCGAGACCGAGCGCTGGCTCGATCCGGTCGACGCGGTCACGGCGACGCCGGAGGAGGTGTCCGCCGCCGTCGACCTGGTCGCGGCCGGGGTCGGGCTGCTCGCGCTGCCGCTGCCGTACGCACGGTCGCTGAGTCGTCGGGACGTGGTGGCCCGGCCGCTCGAGGGCGTCCCGGCCACGCGCATGGGCGTGGCGTGGTCGCCCGCCAGGGAGGGCGACGAGCTCATCGACGAGTTCGTCGGGATCGTGCGGGGCCGAACGGCATCGACGTCGCGGGGTGCGGGGGAGCCGCCGCGTGAGAAGCGCAAAGCCCGCGAGAAAACGGCGGCGAAGGCGCGGGCGCGCGCCGAGCGCGGGACGCGGCCAGCGGAGCGGGGCATGTCCCCAGCGAGGGGTAAGCGGCGGCGCTGACCGCCGCTGGTCAGCGGGCTGTCGCCCCGACCATCCGGCGGGCGAACTCGACGTGGCGGCAGACGACGTCGTCAGCGCTCAGGGGCCCGTCGGGTCGGTACCAGTTCGCGATGGAGACGCACAGTGACGCGATCGCCCGCGCGGCGTCCTCGGGGAACTCGCAGGCGAAGTCGCCGGACTCGACGCCCGCGCGGATGGCGTCCTCGATCATTTTCTGCTGGGCGTCGCGTTGACTGACGTGATGGGCGCGCACTTCCGGCTCCATGCTGCGCATCTCGGTGGAGGCGACGAACGCCTGGTCGCGCCGGGCCATATGGAAGCGGGCCAGACATTCCACCACGTTCTCGAAGCGGGTCACCGGATCGTCGCCGGCGTCGTCGGCGGCAGCGGCGGTGTTGGCGAGCATCTCGGCCATCGCGGTGTCGACCAGAGCGGCGAGAATCGCCTGCTTGGAGCGGTAATGGTGGTACAGGCCGGGCACCGACAGCCCGGCGGCCTCGGCGATCATCCGGATAGATGCCCCGTGGTAGCCGTGGCGCGCGAACACGCCCAGCGCGGCGCGTAGGGGAGGGGAGAGCGCGTCGTCTCCGAATTCGCGCCAATCCGCCGTGGTCGCGATCTCCTCGCTCATCTCCATCACCCTATAACCGCCCTCCGCTTGACACCCAATGTGGTGTAAGCAACACTATGACACACCGAGCGATCGCTCGGTCGGCTACGTCGGAACCGGCGCTGACGGGAGGAGCGAGATGAGTCAGAGCGACCCGCGACCATGGCGGGAGCTGTACCGTCCAGGGCTCGACGAGAGCGCGGTCGCGCGACGATCGAGCCTGGTCGAGGCGTGGCGCGAACGCGTCACCGCGGCGCCGGATCGGGCGGCGATCGCCTACTTCGACACCGAGCTGTCCGCGACCGAGGTCGACGAGATGTCCGACGCGCTCGCCACCGCGCTCCAGGTCCGCGGCGTGGCGCCGGGCGACCGGGTGGGCATCCACCTGCAGAACATCCCCCAGTACGCACTGGCGATGCTCGCGCTGTGGAAGATCGGCGCCGCTGCCGTGGTGCTCAATCCGATGTACTTCGGGCGCGAGCTCCGGCTCCCGGTCGCCGACTCCGGTGCCGTGGGGATCATCGCCACCGACCGGGACGTGCCCGCGGTCCGGGAGGCCGTCAGCGGCACGGACGTGGCCTGGGTCGTCAGCACCAGCGAGCGGGATCTGCAGACGAGGAACGACCCCCGAGCGTTCGGCGACGAGCAGCCGGCGGAGCCCTCCGCGGACGGGGACCTCGTGGACCTCATCCGCCGGTTCGAGGGGCGCACGCCGGAGCAGGTCACGGTCACGCAGGACGATCTGGCGCTGCTCACGTACACGTCGGGCACGACCGGGCCGCCGAAGGGCGCCATGAACTCGCACGGCAACGTCGTCGCGGTCGCCCGGAGCTTCGCGGACTTCGTCGACGTGGCGCCGGGCGACGTCGTCCTGGCCATCGCGCCGCTGTTCCACATCACCGGCGCCGTCATCAACGCCACGCTCGCCCTCATCGGTGACGCGACGCTCGTCTTCGCGGGCCGGTTCCGACCCGAGGTCATGCTGGACGCGTTCCGTGAACACGGCGTCACGTTCACGATCGGTTCCATCACCGCGTACAACGCGCTCATGCGCCTGGACGACGCAGGGCCGGAGCACTTCGCCGCGGTCAAGACCCTCTACAGCGGTGGTGCTCCCATCCCGCCGTCGACGGTCGAGCGGTTCGCCGAGCGGTTCGGGCACTACATCCACAACGGCTACGGCATGACGGAGACGACCTCCGGCGTGATCGCCGTGCCGCCCGGCCTGCGGGCGCCGGTCGACGCCGCGAGCGGCACCCTGTCCATCGGTGTGCCACTGCCGGGGATCGACGCCGAGGTCGTCGACGCGGACGACACCCCCGTCGCGCCCGGCGAGCAGGGCGAACTCGTGCTGTCCGGGCCGCAGATCGTCTCGGGCTATTGGCGCAATGAGGCCGCGACCGAGTCGACCATGCCCGGCGGGCGTCTGCACACCGGTGACGTCGCCGTCATGGACGCGGTCGGGTGGGTCTACCTCGTCGACCGGCTCAAGGACCAGATCAACGCCTCCGGCTACAAGGTCTGGCCGCGCGAGGTCGAGGACGCTCTCTACGAACACGACGCCGTGTTCGAGGCCGCTGTCGTCGGCCTGCCCGACGAGTACCGCGGGGAGAAGGTCGTCGCGTTCGTCTCGCTCAAGGCCGGCGGTACCGCCACGGAGGACGAGCTGATCGCGTTCGCCGCCGCTCGGCTCGCCGCCTACAAGCGACCGGCCGAGATCCACCTCGTCCCCGAACTTCCCAAGACCCAGACCGGCAAGATCCGCCGTCGCGAGCTCCGAGACGCGCATGCCCCCGACCAGCCCTGACCACGCGCCCCGAACCTCCCCTCACACCGAAGGACACTGACATGGCCGAGGCCACCCTGAACCCCGGCGACAACGGCGCCATTACCGCCGACGCCGCACCACCCGTGCAGACGGCACGGGGAAACCGCAGCAGCATCCGGTCCCTGGCCGCCAGCACCACCGGGCAGCTGTTCGAGTGGTACGAGTGGACCGCCTACGCGGTCTTCGCGCCCTACATCGCCGCAGCGATGTTCAACAA
This sequence comes from Dietzia maris, assembly GCF_036287335.1. NCBI lineage: Bacteria > Bacillati > Actinomycetota > Actinomycetes > Mycobacteriales > Dietziaceae > Dietzia > Dietzia maris. Next base: position 2,225,565 of record NZ_CP143053.1, on the reverse strand, counting down.
CGACAACCCGGTGTCCGCGCTGCTGGCCACCCTCGCCGTCTTCGCGGTCGGCTTCCTCATGCGCCCCCTCGGCGGGATCGTCTTCGGCCGGATCGCCGACGTCAAGGGACGCAAGTTCGTCCTCATCACCACCATGCTCATGATGGCCGGCGCGAGCCTGCTCATCGGCCTGCTGCCGACCTACGGAGCGCTCGGGATCGTCGCCTCCGGCCTGCTGCTGCTGTGCCGCATGGTCCAGGGCTTCGCACACGGCGGTGAGTCGGCGACCGCCTACAGCTACGTCGCCGAGATCGCGCCCCCGCACCGTCGCGGCATGTGGGGCAGCCTCGTGTTCGTCGCCATCATGGGCGGCACCGTGATCGCCTACGGCATCGGCGGCGGCATCACCGCCGTGCTCTCCGAGTCCGCCGTCGGCGAGTGGGGCTGGCGCGTGCCGTTCCTACTCGGCGCCGTGTTCGCGCTGTTCGTGCTCTACCTGCGCCGCGGCATGGAGGAGTCCGACGTCTTCGACAAGGCGGCGGCCGAGGCCGAGGCGTCGGGCACCACGGTCACGTTCTCGCGGCGCAAGCTGGCCGGCGCGATCGCCCTCGTCGTGGCTATGGTCTCCGGCATCACGGTCGCGCACTACACGTGGAGCTCCTACGCGTCGACGTTCGCCATCACGCAGCGCGACATGGACTCCGAGTCCGCCTTCTGGATGATCTTCGCCAGTCAGCTCATCGCGCTGGGCACCCTGCCGCTGTGGGGTCTGCTCTCGGACCACATCGGTCGCCGCCCGGTGATCTTCATCTTCGGTGTGGGCACCATCATCACCACGCCGGTGCTGATGGGGATGATCGACGAGCGTCCGTGGACGCTGTTCGTGGCCTCTCTCATCGCGATGACGCTCGTCGCCGCCGCCGGGTCGATCCTGTCCTCGTTCATGTCCGAGGCGTTCCCCACAAAGATGCGCACCGCCGGGATCGGGTTCGCCTACTCCCTGTCGGTCGCGGTGTTCGGCGGCAGCGCCCCGTACCTCAACGCCCAGTTCATCGAGTGGGACCTGTACTGGATGATCAGCGCATACATCATCTTCCTGTGCGTCTGCACCATGGTCGCGACCGCCTTCATGAAGGAGACCCGGGGTCACGACCTGCACCGGGTCGGCCAGCACTGACACGGCGCCTCCGACCCACGCAGCCCAGGACTGCTCCGAACCGTTCACCCGGCCGCCCATCAACAGCGAGGATCGAACTCCATGACCCCATCATCGTCAGAGGCCACCGGCCTGTCGCTCGACCAGCTGCTCCGCCCCGACATCGTGGGTCCGAAGATCGCCGAGGCCACCGGCGACCGGGCGTGGACCGACTTCGACGCCGAGCTCATCGCCGGCGGCAAGTCGAACCTCACGTTCACGCTCCGCTCGGACGCCGGTGAGCTCATCCTGCGGCGGCCGCCCACGGGGAAGCTCCTGCCGAGCGCCCACGACATGGGCCGCGAGGCGCGCATCCAGCTCGGACTCGCGGACACGGACGTGCCGGTCGCGAAGGTGGTACTCAACGAGACCACCGGTGACGACCTGGGCGTGCCGTACTACGTGATGGAGAAGGTGGTCGGCCACGTCATCCGTGACGTGCTACCGCCGGGCTTCGCCGAGTCCGACGACGACAAGGCGGCCATGGCCGACGCCCAGATCGACGCCCTGGTCGCGCTCCATGCCGTGGACCAGGACGCCGTGGGCCTGTCCGATCTCGGACGCCCGGAGGGTTATCTGGAGCGACAACTCCGACGCTGGCTGGGCCAGTCGGAGAAGTCCAGTGCCTCCGTCCGGGCCGAGCGCCTGCCCGACCTGGCGGCGCGTCTCGGCGAGAGCATGCCCACCTCGCCGTCGTCGCGGATCATCCACGGTGACTACCGCCTGGACAACTACGTCGTCGACCCCGACGACCCCGGGCGCATCAAGGCGATCCTCGACTGGGAGCTGTCCACCCTCGGTGACCCCGTCGCCGACCTGGCGCAGACCGTCCTGTACTGGGGCGATCCCGACGGGCCGACGGTGCCGCTCATCCCCACCATCACCACCGAACCCGGGTGGCCGGGGCCGCAGCGCCTCCTCGACCGGTACTGCGACGCCACCGGCACGGACCCGTCCCACATGCCCTGGTACCTGGCGTTCGCCACGTTCAAGTTCGCCGCCATCGCGCAGGGCGTGGCCACCCGCTCCGAGGCCGGCGACATGGCCGGACAGGACTTCGGAGACATCGGCCCGCAGATCCGCGAGCTGGTCGACCACGGCCACTCGATCCTCGACTCCCGGAAGGGGACCACGTGATGACTGATCCCACCCCCGGCGCCTCCGATCCCGGTGCGCCGGCCCCCGTCGACCCGCGCACGGGACCGCAGTCGGCGGTGCCCGTTCTCGACCGCTTCCGGCTGGACGGCCGCGTCGCCGTGATCACCGGCGCGTCCTCCGGACTCGGGGCGGGATTCGCCCGCGCGCTGTCCTCGGCCGGCGCCACCGTCGTGCTCGCCGCCCGGCGCCGGGACCGGCTCGAGGCGCTCGCAGACGACCTGCGTGCGTCCGGCGGCACCGCGATGACCGTGGCCTGCGACGTCGCGGACCCGGAGGCCTGCGCGGCGATGGTCCGCGCGGTGATGGACGCGCACGGGCGCATCGACATCCTGGTCAACAACGCCGGTCTCGGCACCGCCGTGCCCGCCCTCAAGGAGACGCCCGAGCAGTTCCGCGGCGTGGTGGACGTCAACCTGAACGGCGCCTACTGGGCGGCCAAGGAGTGCGCGGCCGTCATGGGGCCCGGCTCGAGCATCGTCAACGTCGCCAGCGTGCTGGGACTGACCGCCGGCTTCGCGCCCCAGGCCGCGTACTCCGCGACCAAGGCGGCCGTTCTCGGCCTGACCCGAGACCTGGCGCACCAGTGGGGCAGCCGCCGCGGCATCCGCGTCAACGCGCTCGCCCCCGGGTACTTCGCCTCCGAGATGACCGACGAGATCCCCGAGAAGATGCTCGCCGACATCACCGGCAGCACCATCTTCGGGCGGCTCGGACTGCAGCCCGAACTCGACTCAGCGCTGGTCTTCCTCGCCTCCGACGCCTCGTCCTTCATCACCGGCGCGACTCTCGTGGTCGACGGTGGCATGACCCTGCACTGACCGCGTCCGCGCCGACAACCTTTACAGGAGTAGAAACAATGGAATTCGCTCACAGTCAGCGCAGCCTCGAGCTGCAGGAGAACATGTGGGAGTTCATGCGGGAGCATGTCTTCCCGGCCGAGCCCGTGTGGTCCGCGTACCTGCGCGAACACGGCGACAACGCCTACCCGCCGATCATGGAGGACCTCAAGGCCGAGGCCCGCCGCCGCGGCCTGTGGAACCTCTTCCTGCCCGAGTGGTCGGGCATCTCCAACCTCGAGTTCGCCGCCGTTTCGGAGATCACGGGATGGTCGCCCGTCATCGCCCCCGAGGCGATCAACTCGCAGGCCCCCGACACCGGGAACATGGAGACCTTCCACCTGTTCGGCACCGATGAGCAGAAGGCCAGGTACCTCGAGCCGCTCAAGGAGGGGAAGATCCGCTCGGCGTACGCCATGACCGAGCCCGATGTCGCCTCCTCGGACGCCACCAACATCCAGACCGTGATCCGCCGCGAGGGCGACGAGTACGTTATCAACGGCCGCAAGTGGTGGATCACCGGCATCGCCGACACCCGCTGCGAGATCCTCATCGTCATGGGCAAGACCGACCCCGACGCCGAGACCCACCGTCAGCAGTCCATGGTCCTCGTCCCGCGCGACACCCCGGGCCTGCGGATCGAGCGCAATCTGCCCCTCTTCGGCTACCAGGACCAGCACGGGCACTGTGAGCTGGTGTTCGACAACGTGCGGGTGCCCGCTTCGAACCTGCTCGGGGAGGAGGGGGCCGGCTTTGCGATCGCCCAGGCGCGCCTCGGACCGGGCCGCATCCACCATGCCATGCGCGCCATCGGGATGGCCGAGCGGGCGCTCGCGCTGATGGTGGACCGCGCCAAGTCGCGCCACGCGTTCGGCGGGTCGCTGGCGAGCCAGGGCGTGGTGCAGGAGCACATCGCCAACTCGCGGATCGAGATCGACCAGGCGCGCCTGCAGGTCCAGCACTGCGCGTGGATGATCGACACCGTCGGCGCCAAGGAGGCCCGCTTCGAGATCTCGGCCATCAAGGTCATCGCGCCGCAGGTCGCGTGCGCGGTCATCGACCGGGCCATCGAGGTCTTCGGCGGCGCCGGCGTCTCCGACGACACCCCGCTCGCGTACTTCTACGCCTGGGCGCGCGCCCTGCGGATCGTCGACGGCCCGGACGCGGTCCACCGCCGCACGATCGCGCGAGGCGAACTGAAGAAGACCCCGCCGTACATCGGATAACCCTAGGCTGTCCTACCAGTAGCCGGGGCGACCGGCACCGGGGGACGCACGAGAGAGAAGGAAGAACCTACATGGGTGCAGTGATAGTGGAGGCCGTGCGTAGCGCGGTGGGTAAGCGCAACGGCGGCCTGGCCGGGGTGCACCCGGCCGACCTGTCGGGCGTGGTGCTCAACGGGCTCGTCGAGCGCGCGGGGATCGACCCGGCGGTCGTCGAGGACGTCATCTGGGGCTGTGTGACGCAGGCCGGTGAGCAGGCCGGCGACATCGCCCGGACCGCTGCCCTGTCCGCCGGGTGGCCCGAGACGGTCAACGGCGTGACGATCGACCGGCAGTGTGGGTCGTCACAGCAGGCGCTGAGCTTCGCTGTCGCGGTGGTCGAGTCCGGCTACCACGACGTGGTCGTGGCCGGCGGCGTGGAGTCGATGACCCGCGTGCCGATGGGCTCGCACGTGTCGTCCGATTCGTTCCCCTACGGGCAGCAGTTCATGGACCGGTACAACGGCATCGCGCCCAACCAGGGCGTGGGCGCCGAGATGATCGCCGAGCGGTGGGGCTTCTCCCGCACCCAGCTCGACGAGTTCGCCGTGGCCTCGCACGAGAAGGCCGCCGCCGCCCAGGACGCCGGCTTCTTCGCCGGGCACATCGTGCCGGTGACCACCCCGGACGGCGTGTTCGACACCGACCAGGGCATCCGCCGCGGCAGCACCGTCGAGGCACTGTCCGGGCTCAAGACGCCGTTCAAGGAGGATGGCGTCATCCACGCCGGTAACGCCTCGCAGATCTCCGACGGCTCGGCGGCAATCCTGGTGATGAGCGAGGAGGCGGCCGCGAAGTACGGCTGCACCCCGCTGGCGCGCGTGCACACCGCGACCCTCGCCGGCGACGATCCGGTCATCATGCTCACCGCGCCGATCCCCGCCACGGCCAAGGCGCTGACCAAGTCCGGCCTGTCGATCGACGACATCGGGGTGTTCGAGGTCAACGAGGCCTTCGCCTCCGTGCCGATGGCGTGGCTGGCCGACACCGGCGCGGACCCGGCCAAGCTCAACCCGAACGGCGGCGCGATCGCCCTCGGGCACCCGCTCGGCGGCTCCGGCGCGCGTATCTTCGCCGACCTGGTCCACCACATGAAGGACGAGGGCATCAAGTACGGCCTGCAGACGATGTGTGAGGGCGGCGGCCAGGCCAACGCCACCATCATCGAACTGCTCTGACCGGCTCGATCAGCGCTACCCGACCCCCGGCCCCCGCCACGACGGCGGTGGGCCGGGGGTCGCTGCGTGTGCGGGTCATCCGGCGTGCGCGCGGTACCCGGCGGCCGCCGCACCGCCTATTGCCGTTCGCCACCATCCAGAAGACGATTTCGCCTGTGTCGACCGAGTAGATCTGTGCGAAAGGCTCTTCTCGACGCGTGAGTTCAGTCGCCGGTGAGGACGATGGCGCGCCCGAGCACCTCGCCACGGTCGAGCGCCTCGTAGGTCCGCGGCGCCTCGGCCATCGGGACACGCCGCGAGATGACCTGGCCGAGGTCCAGCTTGCCGGCGGCCAGCAGGCGGATGAGGGCGGGGACGTCCTGTCGGGCCCGCGCTCCGTACGAGCCCTTGATCTGGATCTTCCGACGGACGATGCGCGCCAGGTCCGCGTCCAGCGACGTCCCGGCCGACGGGATGCCCACCACGACGACGCGCCCGCCCTCTCTGGCGACCTCGGTGGCTTGGCGGGTCGTGACCGCGGAGCCGAGCGCCTCGAATGCCGCGTCGACGCCCCGTCCGCCCGTGATCTCCATGACGGCGGCCGTCGCGTCGGTCTGCGCCGAGTTGATGGTGTGGGTGGCGCCCATACGGCGGGCGAGCGCGAGCTTGTCGTCGTCGACGTCGATCGCGATGACCGATTCCGCGCCGCTCACCGCGGACAGCTGGACGATGTTCTGGCCGACGCCGCCGACCGCCACCACCGCGACCGACTCCCCGGTGCGGACATCGCCGACGTTGCGGACCGCCCCGTATGCGGTGAACATCGAGCACCCGAGGATCGCCGAGTCGGTCAGGTCCAGTTCCTCGGGGAGGGGGAACACGGCCGTGGCCGGGGTGACGCTGTACTCGGCCAGCCCGCCCATGGAGTACATGGACAGCGGTTCGCCGGAGGCCCGGCGGAGCCGGCTCTCGCCGTCGTACAGGGTGCCCCGCAGCCGGTTGTACTCGAAGAACGTGGAGCAGATGTCCTCCATGCCGCGCGCGCAGTTCTCGCAGTAGCCGCACGGCATGATGAACGAGCCGACCACGCGGTCGCCGGGGCGAACGGTGGTGACGCCGCGGCCGACCTCGGCCACGACGCCCGAGATCTCGTGGCCGAGCACGCCGGGGAGCGGGAATCCGACCTCGCCCTTCATGACGTGGAGGTCGGTGTGGCACACCCCGCAGGCGTGGTTGTGCACGAGGACCTCGCCCTCGCGGGGTTCGGGGATCGGGATGTCCTCGATCACCAGCGGGGATCCGGTCTCGACACACACGGCGGCCTTCATGGCGCCGACTGTACTCAGGCGCCGGCGCCCACCTCAGCAGATCCGATGGCACTCAGGGGCGGATGAAGCTCCCCGCTAACGATGATCATAGTTGGTAGCATCCAGGCGACGCGCTGGAAGCGGCGGAAGGCGGGCGATGAACACGACGGTGGCGGACCCGGAGGTCTCCGGGGACGATTTCGCGGACATCCTCGCGACCACGCGCGACTACATCCGCACGGTGGTGCTGCCGCGTGAGCAGGAGATCGCGGACGCCGACGAGGTCCCGGCGGACATCCGCACGGGGCTGGCCGACCTGGGCCTGTTCGGTTACGCGATACCGCAGCGCTGGGGCGGCCTGGGGTTGGACCTGACCCAGGACGTCGAGTTGGCGATGGAGTTCGGGTACACGACCCTCGCGATGCGGTCCCTGTTCGGTACCAACAACGGGATCGCCGGGCAGGTGCTGGTGAACTTCGGGACGGACGAGCAGAAGGCGAGGTGGCTGGGGCCGATCGCCTCCGGGGAGGTGATCGCGTCGTTCGCCCTCACGGAAGACGGCGCGGGGTCGAGCCCAGCGGGGCTGACCACTAGGGCGGTGCGCGACGGAGCCGACTGGGTGATCGACGGGACCAAGCGTTTCATCACCAACGCGCCGCTCGCCGGCCTGTTCGTCGTGTTCGCCCGGACCCGCCCCGCCGACGCCGACGGCACCGGCATCGCCGTCTTCCTCGTCCCCGCGGACACGCCGGGCGTGACGGTGGGGCCCAAGGACGAGAAGATGGGTCAGGAGGGTGCCTGGACCGCCGAGGTCAGCTTCCAGGCCGTCCGCGTACCTGACGATGCGTTGGTCGGCGGTGACGAGGACACGGGCTACCGGGCCGCGATGACCTCGCTGGCGCGGGGCCGCGTGCACATCGCCGCGTTGGCGGTCGGTGCCGCGCAGCGCGCATTGGACGAGTCGCTCGCGCACGCCTCCACCGCAACCCAGGGCGGGACGGTGATCGGTGAGTTCCAACTGGTACAGGCGATGTTGGCGGATATCCAGGTGGGCGTGATGGCGGGTCGCGCGATGGTCCGCGAGGCCGCCGCGAAGTATCACTGTGGTGAGGACCGCCGGATCGCCCCGTCGGCAGCCAAGCTCTACTGCACCGAGATGGCCGGTCGGGCCGCCGACCTGGCCGTCCAGATCCACGGTGGCAGCGGGTACATCCGCGGCGTCTTCGTCGAGCGGATCTACCGGGACGTCCGGCTGCTGCGCCTGTACGAGGGGACCAGCGAGATCCAGAGGCTCATCATCGGTGGCGGCCTCGTCCGGGCGGCCACGCGGGCGGCGGGTAGCCGGTGACCGCCGCGGGGTCGGTGGGTGGTTCGCCCGACTCGGCGGAGCGGGCCGACAGTCCGGACCGGTTCGGTGTGCCGGCGGCGCGGCTCAACGACGTCGCCGGGCTGATCGAGCACCCGCAGCTCGAGGCCCGGAACCGCTGGCGCGAGGGGGAGACCCCGGCCGGCCCGGTCCGCGGACTGCTGCCGCCGATGACGTTCTCGGACGTCGAACTGCCGATGGGACGCGTGCCGGCGCTGGGCGAACACACCGAGGCGATCCTGGCCGAACTGGCCGGGGCACTGGACGAAGGGGACACATGATGGGACTGCTCGAGGGTCGGACCGCGGTCGTCACGGGGGCCGCGCGCGGGATCGGGCTGGAGATCGCCCGGACGTTCATCGCGAACGGGGCCCGGGTGGTGATCGGAGACATCGACGACGAGGCCGGCACCGCGGCGGTCGCCGACCTGGGGGGCGAGGACAACGCACGGTACGTGCACTGCGACGTGCGGGACGGCGCCGCGGTCGAGGCGATGATCGACGTCGCCGAGGAGGCGTTCGGGCCGCTCGGGGTGTTCGTCAACAACGCCGGGGTCACCCGCGACGCCACGATGCGCAAGATGACCGAGGAGCAGTTCGACGACATCATCGCCATCCACCTCAAGGGAAGCTGGAACGGCACCCGCGCGGCGGCGGGGCGCATGCGCGGCCACGGGGGCGGGGCGATCGTCAACATCTCCTCGATCTCCGGGAAGGTCGGGCTGGTGGGCCAGACCAACTACTCGGCGGCCAAGGCCGGGATCGTCGGACTGACCAAGGCCGCGGCCAAGGAGGTCGCCTTCGCGGGCGTGCGCGTCAACGCCGTCCAGCCCGGGCTCATCCGGACCGCGATGACGCTCGCGATGCCCGAGCACATCTGGGAGGAGAAGATGGCCGAGATCCCCATGGGGAGGGCGGCCGAACCGAGCGAGGTCGCGCAGGTGGTGCTGTTCCTCGCCAGCGACATGTCGAGCTACATGACCGGCACGGTCCTGGAGATCACCGGCGGTCGGCACATCTGACACCGCGCCGCGCCCGTCACCAGGCGAGGTCCCATCGGATCGGCTGCTCCAACGCCGCGCGGAACTTCTTCTTCAGATAGTGGTGGTGGTCCGTGATGTGCTGCGCCATGAGGTCGTGGGCCGCCACGGCGTCGCGGTCGGCGATCGCCCGGTAGATGTCCTCGTGGATCGCGCACGTGTGATCGCGCTGTCGCTTCGGGTAGGCCACCCCCATGGATGCGCCCGCCAGGATCCCGAGCAGCGCGTCGAAGAGATAGCCGAACAGGACGTTGCCCGACCCCCACGCGATGAGGGCGTGGAACCGCTCGGAGTCGTCGGTGAAGTACTCACCCCCCTCGGCCCCCTCGCGCGTGGCCTCGACGTTGAGGCGGAGCTCCTCCAGCGCCTCGCGGCTCATCCGCGCGGCGGCGAGCCTCGCTATCGACGGCTCCATCGCCGCCCTCGCCTCCATGATCGTGGAGAACGGGGCGTTCTCGAACTGCATGAGCAGGCTCAACGCGGCGGCGAGCGTCCCGCCGTCGGGCTGCTGGACGATCGGGCCGCCACCCGGCCCGGGTTTGAGGGTGATCGCCCCCTGGAGCTCCAGGTACCGCAGGGACTCCCGCAGCGTGCCCCGGCCGACGCCGTACTCCTCCAGCATGAGGTGCTCGGGCGGCAGCCGGTCACCGACGGTGTTGCCGCGCCGGGCGATGTCCTCGACGATCCGCTTCGCCACCAGTAGCGCCGTCTTCTGCGGACGCGAGACCCCGCCGGGCCCGCGCTGCGCATCGCCTGTCGTATCCATGTGCACCATCATCCTGCCTTCACGGCATGAGGACCGTGAAGGCCCAGTCCAGGACCTCCGCGTCGCCGTCGGGTCGGTGAGCACGCACCCGGGCGCGCAGGTCGAGTGCGGTGCCGCCGCCCTGGAGCGGCTCGGCGGTTCCCACCTCCAGCTCGCTGGACAGGGTGTCGCCCTCGCGCACGGGACCGGTGTGATCGCAGGACCGCCACCCGAGCACCGTCAGCATCGCCGGGAGGGCGCGCGTGGCCTGGGACAGCGCGAGGCCGATCGTGTGTCCGCCGTAGACGAGCCGCCGGCCGCCGGACACCCGCTCGTCGTGGTGGGTCTCCGCGATGTTGAGCGTGAGCCGGGCGAGTTCGGGCGCGCCGGTGACGACGTCCGCGCTCGAGCCCAGGACGGTGCCGGGCGCGGGGAGCGGATCGCCGGCACCGGGCACCGCGTCCCGATAGGCCGCCACGTCCCACCCGTCGGGCGCGGTCCACGGGCCGGGGTCGGAGGTGCCGATCGTCGACAGGTCGTCGGCGTGGTCGACGCGCTCGGGGTCGACGTCGGGGGACAGGGGGAGCATGGCGCAACGGTGGAAGTCCAGGACGGTCCGGCCGTGCTGGTCGGTGGTGGTCATCCGCAGCGCCGCCAGCCCGGTGGCCGGACGCCCCGGCCGCGGGGTGTTGCGCTTGAGGCCGACCACCTCGGTGCGCGTGGCGAGGGTGTCGCCGAGGTGCGGGTGGCGGTGGAACCTCAGCCCTCGGTAGAACAGGTTGGCCTTGACGCGCTGCGTCACGACGGTCGACTGGCCTATCGCGACGTCGGTGACGAGGCCGGGATGGGCGACGGGGCCGCCGGTGACCGCGGCGCCCAGCTGACGGTCGAGGGGGAGGCGGAGGCGGTCACCGAGGACGGCCTGGTGGGCCGCGGCCACGCCGTCGGTGAGGGTGAGCGCCGGCGCCCGGTCGAAGACCATGCCGCGCTCGAGATCGTCGAAGAACGGCCCGCCCGCGTAATCGATGCGCATGATTATCGACTATAGCGGTGCGGGTGGGGAGGATGGCGGGGGAACGCCGCAGCCGGCGGCGGGCGACGTGCGGCGGGGTGACCGCGGTGACGTGACGACGACGAGGTGGGACAGGTGCCGGAACTGAACGACGAAGAGTCCTACCTCGTTGCCACGGTCCGCCAGTTCATCGACCGTGAGGTCAAGCCGTCGGCGCGCGAGGTGGAGGACGCCGACACCTACCCCGAGCGCTGGATCGAGCAGATGAAGCAGATCGGTATCTACGGGCTCGCGGTGCCGGAGGAGTACGGCGGCATGCCGGTCTCCATGCCGTGCTACGTCCGGGTCACCGAGGAGCTGGCCCGCGGGTGGATGTCGTTGGCCGGGGCGATGGGCGGTCACACCGTGGTGGCCACGCTCCTGGCGCAGTTCGGGACCGAGGAACAGAAGCGGACCCACCTCCCTCGCCTGGCGACCGGCGAGATACGGGCGACGATGGCGCTCACCGAACCGGGCGGAGGATCCGACCTGCAGAACATGTCGACGGTCGCCCGCACCGACGGGAACGAGCTGGTCATCACCGGCGCCAAGACGTTCATCACCAACGCCCGTCGCTCGGGCCTCATCGCGCTGCTGTGCAAGACCGATCCGGAGGCGACCTCGCGCCACCGGGGGATGTCGATCGTGTTGGTGGAGCACGGCCCCGGGTTGACGGTCTCCCGTGACCTGCCCAAGCTCGGCTACAAGGGCGTCGAGACCTGCGAGCTCGCATTCGATGGGTACCGGACACCCGCGGACCGCGTGCTCGGCGGCGAGCCGGGCCGCGGCTTCGCCCAGATGATGAAAGGGCCTCGAGACGGGCCGCATCCAGGTCGCCAGCCGGGCGCTGGGCGTCGCGGCGGCGGCGATGCAGATCGCGCTGGACGCGGTCCGCATCCACGGCGGGTACGGCTACTCGACCGAGTTCGACATCGAGCGGTACTTCCGGGACGCCCCGCTGATGATCGTCGGCGAGGGGACCAACGAGATCCAGCGCAACGTCATCGCCTCGCAGTTGGTGGCGCGGGGTGGCCTGGGATGAGGAGAGGACGGATATGAAGGTATTCGAGGGACTGGACCAGGTCGAGGCGGCCGTCGGCCAGCACATCGGCTACAGCGAGTGGATGGAGATCACGCAGGAGCGCGTCGACGCGTTCGCCGACGCGACCGGGGACCACCAGTGGATCCACGTCGACCCCGCGCGGGCGGCGGAGGGGCCCTACGGCACGACCATCGCCCACGGTTACCTCACCCTGTCGCTGTTGCCGGTGCTCGGTAACCAGGTCATGGACATCCGCGGGTTCTCGATGATGATCAACTACGGGCTCGGCAAGGTGCGGTTCCCCGCGCCCGTCCCGGTGGGATCCCGGATCCGGGCCGGCGTCGAGCTGACCTCACTCGACCGCAAGCCCTCCGGCGCCCAGCTCACCACGCTCGTCACGGTCGAGATCGAGGGCGGCGACCGGCCGGCGGTGGTCGCCGAGGCCATCCGCCTCATGGTCGAGTGACGGACCGCAGGCGGGAGGACGCGCGGTGAACCCGCGGATGACCGAGGCCCTGGCCGACGTCGTGATCTGCGAGCCGGTACGCACGGCGGTCGGGCGCAGGCACGGCGTGTTCGCGCCGCTGCAGGCCGCCGACCTGGCCGCGGCCGCGATCACCGGTCTGCTCGAGCGCACCGGACTCGGCACGGCCGACGTCGACGACGTGATCCTCGGGCAGTGCTACCCCAACGGCGAGGCCCCCGCGATCGGCCGGGTCGCCGCACTCGACGCCGGCCTGGACATCAGCACACCGGGGATCCAGATCGACCGCCGCTGCGGTTCGGGCCTGCAGGCCGTGCTGAACGCGGCGATGCAGGTCGCGGTCGGGGTCAGTGACGTGGTGATCGCCGGTGGTGCCGAGTCGATGTCGAACAGCGAGTTCTACTCGCTCGGGTTGCGTGGGGGCGTCCGCGGCGACCGGGTCGAGTTCATCGACCGCATCGCCCGCGGCCGCGTGACGTCCGGTGGTCGCGATCATCCCGTCCCCGGCGGGATGCTAGAGACCGCCGAGAACCTCCGCGCCGAGTACGCGATCTCCCGGGAGGAGCAGGACGAGCTGGCCGCCGAGAGTCAACGCCGGGCGATCGCGGCGCAGGACGCAGGGGTCTTCGACGAGGAGATCGTGCCGGTGCGGGTCCGGCGGGCGAAGGAGGACCTCGTCGTCGTCGACACCGACGAACACCCCCGGCGAGGCGTCACGGCCGAGTCCCTCGCCGCGCTACGGCCCGTCCGATCGCGCGTCGACCCCGAGGCGACGGTGACGGCCGGCAACGCCTCGGGGGAGAACGACGGCGCCTCGGTGTGCGTGGTCACGACCCGGCGTCGCGCGGCGGAGCTGGGCCTGCGCGCGTTCGTCCGGCCGCTGGGATGGGCGGTCTCCGGCGTGCATCCCGCGCGGATGGGGATCGGCCCGGTCCCGGCCACGGCCGAGCTGCTCGGGAAGCTCGACCTGAGCCTCGCGGACTTCGACCTCATCGAGCTGAACGAGGCGTTCGCCGCCCAGGTGCTCGCGTGCCTGCGGGAGTGGGAGGCCGACCACGGCTTCACCACCGCTGACCGCGCGCGGCTCAACGTGCACGGGTCGGGAATCTCGCTCGGGCACCCCATGGGCGCGACCGGGACGCGGGTCCTCACCACCCTGGCGCGGGAGCTCGACCGGCGAGACGGACGGTTGGCGCTGGAGACGATGGGTCTCGGAGGAGGCCAGGGCCTCGCGGCGGCGTTCGAACGGGTGTGAGGGCCGCGGGCGGGGCCCGGAGTCGGCGGCCCGGAGGCGGCGGACGCGGAAGGCCGCGGAGAATTCACGTCGACTTAACTACAGCGATGTGATTCGGGGCGTAGCGTCGGGGCCAACGGTCGGTGGGGAAGCCGACCGTCGGGAGGCCCAGCCGATGATCGTTTTCCGCGATCGGGAGGGGGCCGGCACCCGGCCCTGTCGTCTCCGGACGACCTGGGCCGACCGGTCCATCCCGACACGACCGCGGGTGCCGCGGTCCAGGAGCGCGCCGTGACCGACACCGTCCGTACCTACGTCCTCGACACCTCGGTTCTGCTGTCCGACCCGTGGGCCGTCACCCGCTTCGCCGAGAACCGGGTGGTCCTACCCATCGCGGTGATCGGGGAGCTCGAGGCCAAGCGCCACCACCCCGAGCTGGGCTACTTCGCCCGCGAGGCACTGCGGCTTCTAGAGGACCTGCGCCTGCGCCACGGCCGCCTCGACGGCGACCTGCCCGTCACCGACACCGGCGGCACCCTCCGGGTCGAGCTCAACCACACCGACCAGTCGGTCCTGCCCGCCGGGTTCCGCGACACCGGCAACGACTCCCGGATCCTCGCCTGTGCGCTCAACCTGCGGGCCGAGGGCGACGACACCGTCCTCGTCTCCAAGGACGTCCCGCTCCGCGTCAAGGCGGGCTCGGTGGGACTGCCCGCGGACGAGTACCACGCGCAGGACGTCGTCCTCACCGGCTACAGCGGCGTCTCGGACCTGCCCGCCACCCAGGAGCTCGTAGACACCCTGTTCTCGACCGGCGGTGTCTCACCGCTCGCCGCCCGCGCGGCCGGCCTCGACGCCGAGACGCCCGTCCACTGCGGGGTGCGGGTACAGACCGACTCGTCCTCCGCGTTGGCCCGTGTCACCGACGACGGCGGCCTCAGGCTGGTCCGCGGCGACGTCGAGGTCTTCGGCCTGCGGGGCCGCTCGGCCGAGCAGCGTATCGCGATCGACTGCCTGCTCGACGAGTCGATCGGCATAGTCTCGCTCGGTGGCCGCGCCGGCACCGGCAAGTCCGCCCTCGCCCTGTGCGCCGGGCTCGAATCCGTGCTCGAGCGACGTCGACATCGCAAGATCGTCGTCTTCCGGCCCCTGTACGCCGTCGGCGGTCAGGAACTCGGCTACCTCCCGGGCAGCGAGTCGGAGAAGATGTCTCCCTGGTCGCAGGCCGTGTTCGACACCCTCGAGGGGCTCGTCAGCGAGAACGTGATCGACGAGGTGATGGATCGCGACATCCTCGAGGTGCTGCCACTGACCCACATCCGGGGCCGCAGCCTCCACGACTCGTTCGTGATCGTCGACGAGGCGCAGTCGCTCGAGCGCAACGTCCTGCTCACCGTGCTGTCCCGACTGGGCACCGGATCGAGGGTCGTGCTCACCCATGACGTGGCGCAGCGCGACAACCTCCGGGTCGGCCGGCACGACGGGATCCAGGCGGTGGTGGAGAAGCTCAAGGGCCACCCGCTGTTCGCCCACATCACGCTCAGCAGGTCCGAGCGCTCGGCCATCGCCGAGCTCGTCACGACCATGCTCGAGGAGTTCCAGCCGGACGCCTCGGTCGGTGCGCTGCGGCGCATCCACGCCGCCTGAGGCGGGCGGTCGGGGACCGGGCCCGCCCCTCGGGGCGAGGAATCCAGCGGAGAGAGGACGGCAGCGGCGCAGGGCCCGGGCGGAGTCGCCGGGGCCCTGCGCCTGTGTCCGGGTGCGGTGGCGGCGGGTCAGCGCTCGCGATCGAGACCCGTCATCCCGAGGACGTCGAGACGACGGTCGAGCTCCTCCTCGGACAGCGGGTCGGGGACGAAGCCCAGCGCGATGACCGCCTCGCGGATGGTCAGCCCCTCGGCGAGGGCGTGCTTGGCGACGCGGGCCGCCTCCTCGTAGCCGATCGCCGAGTTCAGCGGCGTGACGATCGAGGGGGAGGACTCGGCCAGACGGCGCATGCGGTCGACGTCCGGCTCGATGCCGTCGATGCACCGCTCGGCGAACAGGGTCGACGACGTGGACAGGATCCGGACCGACTCCAGCACGTTGCGGGCCATCACGGGGATGGCGGTGTTCAGTTCGAAGGCGCCGCTCGCGCCGGCCCAGGCGACCGCGGCGTCGTTGCCGACGACCTGGGCGGCGACCTGCGCGACCGTCTCGCACAGCACCGGGTTGACCTTGCCGGGCATGATCGACGACCCGGGCTGCAGGTCCGGCAGGTGCACCTCGGAGAGCCCGGTCATGGGGCCGGACCCCATCCAGCGGATGTCATTGGCGATCTTGGTCAGCGAGACCGCGACCGTGCGCAGTGCGCCCGACAGCTCGACGAGCCCGTCACGGGCGGCCTGGGCCTCGAACGGGTCCACGGCCAGGCGGAGCTCCTCGAGACCGGTGAGGGAACGCAGCTCCTCGACGACGGCGGAGCCGAACCCGTCCGGGGCGTTGAGCCCGGTGCCCGCTGCGGTGCCGCCGATCGGCAGCTCGCCCACGCGGGGCAGGGTGCCGCAGACACGCTCGATGCCGGCCCGGATCTGGCGGGCGTAGCCGCCGAACTCCTGACCGAGGGTGACGGGGACGGCGTCCATGAGGTGCGTGCGGCCGGGCTTGACCACGTCGCGCCACTGCTCGGCCTTCGACTCGAACGACTCCGCGAGCACGCCGAGGGCCGGCACGAGGTCGGCGATCACGACCTCCGTCGCAGCGACGTGCGTGGCCGTGGGGAACGTGTCGTTGGACGACTGCGACATGTTCACGTCGTCGTTCGGGTGGACCGTGACGCCCTCGGCCGCGCAGAGCGAGGCGATGACCTCGTTGGTGTTCATGTTGGAGCTCGTGCCCGACCCCGTCTGGAACACGTCGACGGGGAAGTGGTCGTCGACCTCGCCCTCGGCGATACGGCCGGCGGCCGCGACGATCGCGTTGACCTTCTCCCGGTCGAGCAGCCCGAGGCGCCCGTTGACGGTCGCGCAGGCGGACTTGAGCAGCCCGAGCGCGCGGATCTGCGTCCGCTCGAGGCCCCGGCCCGAAACGGGGAAATTCTCCACGGCGCGCTGGGTCTGTGCACGCCAGAGGGCGTCGACCGGGACCCGGACCTCGCCCATCGTGTCGTGTTCGATACGGAATTCAGTCTGATCGGCCATGGGGCCAGACTAGGCGCGCCCGCCGGGCCGTGCAGGAACTACGGCGCGGGCCCGGCGAGCGCGGGTGCCGTCAGCGGGCGTCGGCGGCCTGGCCGTAGTCGACGGCCGAGAACTCGCGGAGCTTCTCCATCTTGTGACGGCCCTCGACGTGGCGGACCGTGCCGGACTTGGACCGCATGACCAGGGACCGGGTGACGGCGCCGTTGGAGCGGTAGCTCACGCCCCGGACCATGTCGCCGTTGGTGATGCCGGTGGCGGCGAAGAAGCAGTTGTCGCCCTTGACGAGGTCGTCGGTGCCGAGGATGGCGTCGACGTCCAGGCCGGCGTCGACGGCCTTCTGCCGCTCCGCGTCGTCCTGCGGCCACAGCTGGCCCTGGATCTCGCCACCCATGCACTTCATGGCGCACGCGGTGATGATGCCCTCCGGCGTACCGCCGATGCCCATGAGCATGTCCACCGAGCTGTCGTCGGAGGCCGCCGCCACGCCGCCCGCGACGTCGCCGTCCATGATGAGACGGACCTTGGCGCCGGCCGCACGGATCTCGGCGATGAGCTCGGCGTGGCGGGGCCGGTCGAGCACGCACACCGTCATGTCGCCGACGTCGATGTTCTTGGCCTCGGCCACCGACCGGATGTTCCACTCGGTGGACCTGGACAGGTCGATCCGGCCGACGGCGTCCGGGCCGACCGCGATTTTGCGCATGTAGAACACCGCCGACGGGTCGAACATCGCGCCGCGCTCGGCGACCGCGATCACGGCGATCGAGTTGGGGCGACCCTCCGCCATGAGGCGGGTGCCGTCGATCGGGTCCACGGCCACGTCGACCGCCGGCCCGTCACCGGTGCCGACCTTCTCGCCGTTGTAGAGCATGGGCGCCTCGTCCTTCTCGCCCTCACCGATCACCACTGTGCCGTCCATGTCGACGGTCGAGATGAGCTCACGCATGGCGTCGACCGCGGCACCGTCGCCACCGTTCTTGTCGCCCCGGCCCACCCAGCGCCCGGCGGCGAGAGCGGCGGCCTCGGTCACACGGACCAGCTCCATGGCGAGGTTACGATCGGGGCGCTTGGCGTCTGACATAGGTGGTCTGGCTCCTCGGAGGCGGGCGCGGGCGCGACGGGGTCACGCGCGTGCGGCGGGTTGTCGGCGCTCATTGTTCCACCTCCGCCACCGGGCCGGGGCCCACGCACCGGAGTCGCCCCGGGTGGGTGGGATACTCACAGGCGTGGCCGAGGCGAAACCGAGAATCCTGCAGGGCAACCGCGACATGTTCTGGTCGGTGGTGGTGCTCATGGTCATCTGCGGACTCTTCGCCGGTGTCGCCGGACTGTGCACCTTCAGCCCGTCGGGCCCCGAGCAGGGGCAGATCCCGCAGTTCGACGCCGACGCGTCTTTGCGCCAGGACGCCCGCAGCCTCGAGTACCCGATCCGCTCGCCCGAGGTCCCCGCGGACTGGACCGCCAACTCCGGCCGCGTCCAGGGCTTCGCCGGCACCACCTCCAGCCACGTCGGCTGGGTGACCGGCGAACGCAGCTACGTCGAGCTCGTCCAGTCCGACGCACCGGAGGACGCGTTCCGCTCGCTGAACGGCGGCCCGCGGCCCGAGCGCACCATGGTGCCGATCGCCGGGCGGGAATGGACCGTCCTCACCGGCGACGACGTCCGCCCCGTGTGGGTGCTAGACCTCGACGACGTCCGCGTGGCCGTGACCGGCTCGGCGCCCACCGATCAGTTCGAGACGCTCGCCGCCGCCGTCCAGGACGCGGAGCCGCTCCCCGCGCAGTGATCGCCCGCGCGGGGAGGTGAGCCTTCCCGCATGACCGGGCGGCGGGCTCAGCCCCGGGCGGCGCCGCCCTCGTCGTCGTCGCCGAGGACCGCGTCGATGCGCGCACGGGCGCCGTCGAGATGCTCGGTGCACCGCGCGGCGAGTTCCTCGCCCCGCTCCCACAGGGCGAGGGAGGCGTCCAGGTCCTGGCCGCCGGCCTCGAGGATGCGGACCACCTCGATGAGCTCGTCGCGGGCCTGCTCGTAGCCCAGTTCGGAGACGGGGGTCTGCTCGTCGGACATCAGGACTGCTCCTCGGGGGTGTCGGACTCGGGGGTGTCGGACTCGGGGGTGTCGGTGGTGTGCGACCCGGTGGTGGTCGGCGCGGGGGCGGCGGTGCGGCCGGCGGCGGGCGTCGACCCGAGCACCGCCGCGGACAGGGCGCCGTCGGAGACCCGGATGCGCAGCTGGGAGCCGGGCGGGGCGTCGGCGATCGACGACACCACCCGGCCGTCGTGCACCCCGGCCACCGACTGGACCACCGCGTAGCCGCGGGCGAGGGTGGCCGCCGGGCCCAGGGTGGTCAGGCGCGCCGACAGGTGGCCGAGCGACGTGGACTCCGAGTCGATGATCCGGGTGATGTCGCGCCGCGCGGCCCGCAGCGCCTCGGCGACGACCTCCGCGCGCGAGTCGACGATCCCGTGGGGGTTCGCCATGCACGGCCGGGACCGCACCGCGGCGAGCTGGTTGCGCTCGCGCTCCACCCAGCCGCGCAGGGCCCGGGCGGTGCGGGCGCGCGCCTCGGCGATGCGGCGCCGCTCCTCGACCACGTCGGGGACGACGCGCTTGGCGGCGTCGGTGGGCGTGGCGGCACGCAGGTCGGCGACGAGGTCCGACAGCGGGGAGTCGGGCTCGTGTCCGATCGCCGAGACGACCGGCGTGCGGCACCGCGAGATCGCGCGGATCAACGCCTCGTCGGAGAAGGGGAGGAGGTCCTCGACGGAGCCGCCGCCGCGGGCGAGGATGATGACGTCGACGACGGGGTCCGCGTCCAGCTCGGCCAGCGCGTCGAGGATCTGGGGCACGGCCGACACGCCCTGCACGGCCGTGTTCCGCACGGCGAAACGCACGTCCGGCCAGCGGCCACGGGCGACCTCGACCACGTCGCGCTCGGCGGCGCTCGCCCGGCCCGTGATCAGACCGACGCACGTCGGCAGGAACGGCAGCGGTCGCTTGAGGCGGGGATCGAACAGACCCTCCGCCGCCAGGGCCTGCTTGAGCCGCTCGATGCGCGCCAGCAGCTCGCCCACGCCGACCGGGCGGATCTCCGAGACCTGGAGCGAGAACGAGCCGCGGCCCGTGTAGAAGCGCGGCGTGCCGCGCACCACGACCCGGCTGCCCTCCGTGACCGGGACGGGTGACTCGGAGATGAGCCGGGGCGGGCACGTCAGCGTCAGCGAATTGTCGACGGACGGGTCACGCAACGTGAGGAAGGCCGTGCGGGTGCCCGGGCGCAGACTCAACTGGGTGATCTGACCCTCGACCCACACCGCGCCCAGGCGGTGGATCCACGCGGCGATCTGGTCCGAGACGACCCGGACCGGCCACGGTGACTCGGGGCTGCTCGGGGTGCCGGGGGAGGAGGCGCTCACGCGTCGCGGGGGGTGACGCGGCCCGTCGGCACGTCCGGATCGTCATCGTCGTCACCGCCGCCGCGGGGCGCCCGCGACGAACCGTACACCCGGTAGGACACGTCGAGGACCTCCTCGGTCTCGTCCTCGTCGAACGTCGCCCACTCCGGCTGATCCGACCGGGCGGGGAAGACCGAGGCGAGCACCCTGTCGCCCTTGACGGCCAGGTCGGTGAGGGTCTGCCCCGCGTGCAGGTACGACTGCACCAGGCCGCCGGCGACCCGCACGGGCACGCCGGGCAGCGTGGACACCGCCTCGATCGCGCGGCCGGGCAGGGCCACGACGCGCTCGGCCGCGGTGGCGGCCAGACCGATCGAGGCACGGGTCAGAAACAATGGTCGGAGCATGCGGACCTCTCTGCCGGGGGGCGTGCGGGAGGCGTAATGGTCGAAATCCAGTATGAACCGTACCCTGGTGACATGACCGAGCAGACCGACATGATCGCCGAACCGGCAACCAAGCGGGTACTACTCGCGGAACCGCGCGGCTACTGTGCCGGCGTCGACCGAGCCGTCGAGACGGTCGAGAAAGCCCTGGAGAAGCACGGGGCGCCGCTGTACATGCGCAAGGAGATCGTCCACAACAAGTACGTGGTGGAGTCCTTCACCAAGCGTGGGGTGATCTTCGTCGACGAGACCGACGAGGTGCCCCAGGGCGCGAATCTCGTGTTCTCCGCCCACGGGGTCTCGCCCGCGGTCCGGGAGAGCGCCAAGCAGCTGGAGCTCACCACCTTCGACGCCACCTGCCCGCTCGTGACCAAGGTGCACACCGAGGTCAAGCGCTTCGCCCGGGAGGGCTACCAGATCCTGCTGGTCGGCCACGAGGGCCACGAGGAGGTCGAGGGCACCGCCGGCGAGGCGCCCGACGTGGTGACCCTGGTCGACGGGCCGGACGCCGTCGACACCCTCGAGGTGCCGACGGACACGGAGAAGCTCATCTGGCTGTCCCAGACCACGTTGAGCGTGGACGAGACCATGGAGACGGTCCGCCGCCTCAAGGAGAAGTACCCCACGCTCATCGACCCGCCGTCCGATGACATCTGCTACGCCACGCAGAACCGCCAGAGCGCGGTCAAGGCGATGGCGCCCCAGTGCGATCTGGTGATCGTGGTGGGTTCGAAGAATTCCTCGAACTCCGTGCGGTTGGTCGAGGTGGCCCTCCAGGCCGGCGCGGATGCCGCCCATCTGGTGGACTACGCCGACGAGATCGACCTGGCGTGGCTCGAGGGGGTCACCACCGTGGGGGTGACGTCCGGCGCGTCCGTTCCGGAGATCCTCGTCCGCGGGGTGCTCGAGCTCCTCGACGAGCACGGGTACAGCGATGTGTCGACCGTCAAGACCGCGCAGGAGACCATCACCTTCGCCCTGCCCCGCGAGCTGCGGATGCCGCAGAAGGCCTGACCCGACCGCCCGCTCCCCGCGGGCCGGAGGGCACTCACCGCCCCGGTACGCCCCGCCTCAGCGGCGGGCGTGTGCCGGGGCGGTGCGCTGGATATAGGGGGCCGCCGGCCGCGCGGGCCGCGGCTCCAGAACGAACGCCCGGATCAGGGCTATCGCGATGACGACGACGGTCGTGGCGACCATCAGGGGGAACCGGGTCGCCAACGGCAGTGCGACCGAGACGATCTGCGTCCGCGAGAACACGTCCGCGCCCGAGCCCGCCCCGGAGATCACGTAGACCAGCGGCACCAGCAGCGTCATGATGATCGGCGGCTGGACCGCGGCCACGAACAGCGAGCGGCGCGAGATCGCGAGCACCGACACCACGCACCCGAGGACGAACGCGACGGTGAACCCGACGCCGAGCTCGCCCGAGACCGAGTCGATGGCCACGCCGGTCAGCGTGATGGCCACCGCCAGCAGGACCGCGGTCCAGGCGGGCAGCCCGCGCATCGAGGAGACCACGGACCTCTCGTCCGCGGGCACCCGGCCACTCCTGCGTCTACTCACGGAAGATGACTCTAACCGCCCAGCCGACGGGCGAGGAAACGGCCGAAACGACGCAGCGGACGGGGCTTGGCCGCCTCCTCTCGCGGGGATGGCCGCGTGCCGGTGACCGCCATCGGGTCGGTGATGCCGGGTTCGGGCGGGAGCTGATCCGATAACGGCGGAGCGGCGAGGCCGGCGTCACCGCCCACCTCGTCGTCGTCACCCGTCGCGGCGACCCCCGCACCACCCGGCGCCGACGCGGCGACGGCCGCCGTGCGCGCTCCGGGCGTCGCCGAACGCGGCGGGGCGATGTCCGGCCGTTCGTCGATCATCCCGGCCATGATCGCGGTGCTGCTCTTACGGAGCGGAGCGAACCGCGAGCTGGACATCTCCCCGAGCCAGGCCGTCAGGCGGCCCTCGTCGGTCGCGGAGGCCAGATCGGAGGCGGTGACGTCGCCGGTGCGCAGATCGATCTGCTCGTTGATATACCGGATGACCACCGCGGCCACGGCGAGGATCGGCACCGCGAGGAACGCGCCGATGATGCCGAAGAGCGTGCTGCCCGCGGCCACACCCAGGAGGATGACGCCCGGATGCAGGTTCATGGCGCGCGACTGCAGGATCGGCTGGAGGACGTTGCCCTCGAGCTGCTGTACGGCGATGATGACCACCAGGACGATGATCGCGGTGGTGAACCCGTTGGCCACCAGCGCGATGAGCACGGCGAGCGCTCCGGCGGTGAACGCACCGACGATGGGGATGAAGCCCGCGATGAAGGTGATGACCGCCAACGCCCACGCCAGCGGTACGCCCAGGATCACGAGCGCGAGGCCGATGAGCACGGCGTCGACGAACGAGACGATCGCCTGGGCGCGGATGAAGCCGCCCAGTGTGTTCCACGCCCGGGTGAGGACCTCGGTGAGGTGGCGGCCGGCGGTGCGGCCGGTGTTGCGACGCACGAACGGCAGGAACCGCGGCCCGTCCTTGATGAAGAAGAACGTGAGCACCAACACCAGGACCAGGGTGACGACGAACGATCCCACCGCGCTGACTCCGGTGAACACGCCGGACGCGATCTGGTCGCCCCGGTCCTGCAGCGTCGAGCTGAGCTGGTCCAGCAGGCGGTCCAGCTGCTCGTCACGGATGTTGAGCGGCGGCCCCCGCAGCCAGTCCCGGACCTCGGTGATCGCCTCGGACGTCTGGTCGGCGAGCTGCACGCTCTGCTCCACGATCGACGGGGCGATCAGTGCGATGACGCCGGTCAGCAGCCCCAGGGAGCCGATGATCGACAGCATGGCGGCCAGGCTTTTGGGCACCTTGTGCCGCACCATCCAGCCCGTCACGGGCCACAGGACGGTGGAGATGATCAGCGCCAACAGGATCGGCAGGATCCCCACCCACAGCGCGCCGCCGATCCGCGAGATGAGCCATCCCGCGACCAGCAGGATGGCCAGGCGCAGGGCCCAGTCGGTGACCCATCGCCCACCCAGGCCGATGAGTACGGACCGGTCGACGTGCTGTTCCTGATCCTCGACGGGGGGATGCGGCTTCGGCTCGTCGCTCATGGGAGTCATCTTGTCAGAGGCCGCGTCGGTGCGCTCCCTGTGACGGCCCGACGGCCGCGGGGGAGGGCCGCAGGCCGCGGTCCGTAGACTGTGGCCTCGTGAGCCTCACCCTCGGAATCGTCGGACTGCCCAACGTCGGTAAGTCGACCCTGTTCAACGCCCTGACGAACAACGACGTCCTCGCGGCGAACTATCCGTTCGCCACCATCGAGCCCAACGTCGGCGTGGTCGACCTGCCCGATCCCCGCCTCAACCGACTCGCCGAGATCTTCGGCTCCGAGCGGATCCTGCCCGCCGTCGTGTCGTTCGTCGACATCGCGGGCATCGTCAAGGGCGCCAGCACCGGCGAGGGCATGGGCAACAAGTTCCTCGCCAACATCCGTGAGGCCGATGCCATCTGCCAGGTCGTGCGCGTCTTCGACGACCCGGACGTCATCCACGTGGACGGCAAGGTCGACCCGATGGCCGACATCGAGGTGATCGCCACCGAGCTGATCCTCGCCGACCTGGAGACCATCGAGAAGGCGCTGCCGCGGATCGAGAAGGACGCCCGCAAGGACAAGTCGCTGGTGGCGCAGCTCGAGGAGATCCGCAAGGCCCAGGCCGTGCTCGAGGACGGGCGCACCCTGTTCAAGGCCCAGGACGAGATCGACCGCGGCCTCCTGCGCGATCTGCACCTCATGACCGCCAAGCCGTTCCTCTACGTCTTCAACGCCGACGAGTCGGTGCTGACGAGCGACGAGCGCAAGGCCGAGCTCAGCGCCGCCGTCGCGCCCGCCGACGCCGTGTTCCTCGACGCCAAGGTCGAGGCCGAGCTGCAGGAGCTCGACGAGGACGACGCCATGGAGCTGCTCGAGTCGATCGGCCAGACCGAGCCCGGCCTGAACGCGCTCGCTCGCGCAGGCTTCCACACCCTCGGGCTGCAGACCTACCTCACCGCCGGCCCCAAGGAGTCGCGCGCCTGGACCATCCGCAAGGGCGACACCGCCCCCAAGGCCGCCGGCGTCATCCACACCGACTTCGAGAAGGGCTTCATCAAGGCCGAGATCGTCTCGTTCGACGACCTCGACGCCGCCGGCTCGATGGCCGCGGCCAAGGCGGCCGGCAAGGTGCGCATGGAGGGCAAGGACTACGTCATGGCGGACGGCGACGTGGTGGAGTTCCGCTTCAACGTCTGAGATCGCGCAACGGTGGCGGGGCCGCGGGTACCGGGAGCACCGGCGGGTCAGGCCCGTCCGCGCTGGTCCACCGGTCGCTCGCGGTAGTCGCGCCAGGCCCGACGCGCATTGTCGCGGGTTCCGGTCGGGTGAGTCTCGTGCCACGCGCGGGTGAACCGGTTGTACTCAAACTGCGAGTCGATCGGCTTCGCGTCCCGCCCGCGGGTCGATCGATAGTGATCGAGTGCGTCCTGCATCGTGTGCGTTCCGTCGGTTCCGGCGAAGAAGGCGCGCATCTCGGCATCGAAGCTGAAGTGAGCTCCCACCTGCTCGACGAACCACGCCCGGACGACCTGGCTGCACCGCTGGCCCCGCGGTATGACCGTCTGGAGCGTCAACGGGCCGGCGAGCTGAGCTCCCGCGGAGCGCGCGGGCGCCGGTGGCTCGTCGAAGAGGGCGCCGTCCAGCGCCGCCGCGATTCGGCGGGTCAGCAGGTCCTTCCCGCCCGTCGCCCTGACGCCGAGTCTTCTGGCGGCCCCCGGCCTGACATCGAGCAAGAACGGTCAAGCCGAGGGCGCCCCGTTCCACTGATAATCACAGCATGACCGCACGACGCCCGGGACGAGATCGCATCCGCGAGCTGCTCGACGCCGTTCTCGCCGAGCACGAAGGCGGCGCAGTCCTGAACACGCTCGCGGCGGACGCCCACTCGTCGTCGTTCCACTTCAGTCGTCAGGTGAGCCGGGCGGCAGGAGAAGCGCCGGGGGCGATGCGGCGGCGTGTCCTCCTCGAGCGCGCGGCCTGGGAGATCCAAGGAGGACGCAGCGTCACCGATGCGGCGTTCGCAGCGGGATACGACTCGGTCGAGGGATTCTCGCGCGCGTTCTCGCGGGCGTTCGGGTGCCCTCCTGGCGCCATGCCGCCGCGACACGACCGGGGCCACTGGCTGCCTGCACCGAACGGCATCCATTTCCACTCCCCGACGGTGCTCTACGTCGACGCGGGACGGGAGATCTCGGCCGGCGACGTCGTCGCCTTGATGATCCGGCACGACCTCGACGACACCGCCGCGGTGCTCGCCGCCGCCGAGGGGGTTGACGACGACGAGTTCCGGCGCGAGAGGTTGCCGGGACACAGGGTGCTCGAGTGGGCGGGTGACGAGACGACGCTCGCGAACGTCCTGCACCACCTGGCCTTGGACAAGCTGCCCTGGCTCGCGTGCATCGAGGGGGAGGACGAGCCGGACCTCGGCGTGGAGGACGACGTCGCGAGTCTCCGCAGGCGGCACTCCGAGATCGCCGCGCGGTGGCTGGCCATGACACGCAATGTGGAACGCCGTGGCGCGTGGGGCGACCGGGTGGTCGACGCGCTCTGTGACCCACCCGAGTCGTTCCTGCTGTCGCAGATCGTCGCCCACACCCTCACGTTCTCGGCCCACCGCCGCCAGCTCGCGCGCTGGATGCTCGCGCAGGCCGGCGTCGACATCAGGCACCTCGATCCCGACCCGATCATGTGGCACCGCCGCGCCTCAGGAGGACTGTCATGACCCGCTACCGCTACTACACCGCCACGACCCTCGACGGATTCCTCGCGGACGACGACCACTCGCTGGCCTGGCTGTTCAAGCAGGACATCGACGAGAACGGGCCGGGCAGCACCGACGCGTTCCTCACGGAGGTGGGGGCGCAGGTCATGGGTGCGTCCACGTACGCGTGGGTGCTCGAACACGACCGTGACTGGTTGCCCGAGATCCCCACGTTCGTGTTCACCCACCGGGAGCTGGAGGCGGTGAATGACCACGTCTCCTTTGTCGCGGGCGCCCCGTCCGATCATCGGGAGACACTCGAGTCCGCGGCCGGTGGCCGCGATGTGTGGGTGATGGGTGGCGGCGGGCTGGCAGCCGAGTTCGCCGGGGCGGGGATGCTCGACGAGGTGGTGGTCTCGATCGCGCCCGTGACCCTCGGTTCGGGCAAGCCACTCTTCGGCGGCGCGTTCGACCTCGAGCTGAAGGGGTGCGATCGCAACCGCGACTTCGTGGTTGCCCGGTACAACGTCCGGGGATCTCTGTCAGACTCGTGAAGGTCGGCCCGTACCGCAGGCGGCAGCGCAAGAGGTCCAGCGTCGCCGGGGAGCGCGGAGCCGGTCGCGCAGACGGAGAGGGGAGCCAGTGACTGTTCTACGCGAGGTGACCGGTGTGATCGCTGCGGGCCTTGGCGGCGCCCTGCTCGCCAACGCCGTGCCGCACACGGTCAAGGGAATGACCGGCGAGCGGTTCCCGACGCCCTTCGCCACGCCCCCGGGAGTCGGGTTGTCCCCGCCACTGCACAACGTGGCCTGGGGCGTGCTCAATCTCGCGGCGGGTGGCGCGCTGGCACGCCGCGTGGGATCTCCGAAGGACAGGGCCGCTGCAGCCACCGGCGGCGTCGCCATAACATTCGTCCTCGCGCACTACTTCGGCGGCCTCGACCTCTCCGGAGATCGGGCGGGGCGCTGACCGGAGTGCCGCGGCGGTCGTTGGTGGCCCGGGGTCGTGGCGGTCGGGGGCATCGCATGCAGGGCGGGGTCGGCGCTCGCAGACCCGGCCCGATCCGTCAGGCGTGAGAGGTGACGAGCTCCTCGCGGACGAGGCGTGTTCCAGCGCTGAGTGCGCTGAGCTTCGCGAGTGCGACGTCCCGCGACAAGGGCGCCATGCCGCAATTGGTGCTCGGCAGGAGCTTGTCCGCGTCCACGAACTCAAGCGCGCTGCGGAGCGTGTCCGCGACCTCCTCAGGAGTCTCGACCTTCTCGCTCGCCACGTCGATCGCCCCGAGCATGACCTTCTTGCCGCGCAGTAGCCCGACCAGGTCGATCGGGACGCGGGAGTTATGGGACTCCAGCGAGATGATGTCGATACCGGACTGCTGCAGGAGGGGGAACGACTCCTCGTAGTGCCGCCACTCCGAGCCGAGCGACGCCTTCCAGTCGGTGTTGGCCTTGATCCCGTAGCCGTAGCAGATGTGGACGGCGGTCTCGGCGCGCAGGCCTTCGACCGCGCGTTCCAGGGCCGCCACGCCCCAGTCCTTGAGCTCGGCGAAGTAGACGTTGAAGGCGGGCTCGTCGAACTGGATGATGTCGACCCCCGCGGCCTCCAGGTCTCGCGCCTCCTGGTTGAGGATCGCCGCGAACTCCCACGCCAGCGCCTCGCGGCTGGAGTAGTGGCGGTCGTACAGCGTGTCGATCATCGTCATGGGCCCGGGGAGAGCCCACTTGATGGGCTTGTCGGTCTGCTGCCGCAGGAACGTCGCGTCGTCCACGAAGACCGGCTTCTCGCGGCTCACGGCGCCCACCACGGTGGGCACGCTGGCGTCGTAGCGGTTCCGGATGCGCACGGTCTCGCGCTGCTCGAAGTCGACCCCGTCGAGATGCTCGATGAAGGTCGTCACGAAGTGTTGCCGGGTCTGTTCGCCGTCGCTGACGATGTCGATGCCGCGATCGCTCTGCTCCTTCACGGCGATACGCAGCGCGTCCTGCTTACCTTCGATCAGCTCGGGGCCCTCCAACCTCCAGGGCGACCAGAGGGTCTCCGGCTGTGCTAGCCACGACGGCTTGGGCAGGCTGCCGACGGTGGTGGTGGGCAGGATCGGGGACATGATCGACTCTCCTCTGGTGCTCATCCGACGAGCACCGGGTAGCGGGCGGCCCACTGTTCGAGCTGCGCTCGGTGCGGCTTCATGAGGGCTTCCTCCGTGAACCTGCCCTGCGCCTTGCCGAGCCGGTTGCGCTCCTCGCGGTCGTACACGATCGGGGTGGGCGAGAAGTCGCCGTGATCCAGGGTCGGGCGGTAGACGTCCGCGGCAGGGGAGTGAGCGTTGTAGATCTCCGGACGGTAGATCTTCTGGAAGGTCTCCATCACGCTGATGGTGCCGATGAGCTGCAGGTCCGTGTAGTCGTGGAGCAGGTCACCGCGGAAGTAGAACGCGAGCGGCGCGACGCCGCCCGGTGGCATGAAGTACCGGACCTCCAGCCCCATCCGGGCGAAGTACTCGTCGGTCAGCGAGAAGTCGTCCTGCTGGTACTCGGTACCGAGGACGCGATGGTGGTGTCCGGTCCGGCGGTAGGTCCGGCTCGTCGACACGCTGATGCAGATAACCGGCTCCGCGGAGAAGCGCTCCCGGTACGCCTCCGAGGCGACGAAGCGCTGAAAGAGTCTGCCGTGCAGGTCGCCGAAGTCGTCGGGCACGGTGAACTCAGCGGTGTTCTCGTTGGCCGCCGGCAGGAGAACGCTGAAGTCGTAGTCCCGGACGTAGGACGAGAAGTTGTTCCCCACGATGCCCGGGTGACGCTCACCGGTGTCCCGGTCGAGGATCTGGACGTCCAGGACCTCGATCAGCGGGAACCGCTGGCTCTCGCCTGCCGAGGTGAACTGCAGATCCGCGGACACGATCTCCAGCTCGACGGTGTAGCGGTCCCGGCTCGGGTCGTGCCGGCCGGCGAGTCCGTTGAACCGGTCGTCGATCATGGCGAGGGCGCGGCGGAGGTTCTGCCGGCGGTGCTCGCCCCGTGCCAGGTTGGCGAAGTTCGTGGTGGTGCGGGAATTCTCCGACGGTGAGTAGTCCTCGTCGAAGCGGGTGGTGGTGATGCTGAACGCGAAGTCGTCCGACATGTACATCCAATGCGGGTCTCGATCGGCCGGGCTCGGCCTTGCGGAAAATCTGTGCCCTCATCCTGCAGCCCCAGTTCAGGCATCGGGTAACTACCGTTTGCTATGCGTCTCTATAGTCTGTGCCTATGGGCAGGGCATCCAGGGGCATCACGCTCCAACAGTTGGAGTACTTCATCGAGGTCGCGGCGGAGGGGTCGATCACGGGCGCGGCGGAGCTCCTCTACGCCGCCCAGCCGACCATGTCCGCCGCGATGAAGGACCTCGAGTCCAGGGTCGGGCGCACGCTGCTCTCGCGGTCCGCCCGGGGTGTGACGCTGACCGAGGAGGGTGCGGAGTTCCTCGGCTACGCCAGACAGGTCGTCGAGCAGATGTCCCTGCTCGAGCAGCGGTATCTCGGCCAGCCACCGTCCCGCCGACTGCTCGGGGTCTCCGCGCAGCACTATTCCTTCGTGGTCGAGGCGTTCATCAGGATGGTGCGGTCCGCTGACGTGGAGCAGTACGAGTTCTCTCTTCGCGAGACGCGGACCTGGGAAATCATCGAGGACGTCCGGACGCTCCGGAGCGAGGTGGGCATCCTGTACCGCAACGACTTCAACCGGAAGGTCATCGACAAACTCCTGCGCGATTCCGGTCTCGTCTTCCACCCGCTCTTCGCGGCGGTCCCGCACATCTTTATCTCGAGGAAGAACCCGTTGGCCGCCCGCGAGCGGGTCACGCTCGGTGACCTGACCGACCTGCCCCGGCTCACGTTCGACCAGGGGGCGAACAACTCGTTCTACTTCGCCGAAGAGATCCTCTCCACCCTGTCGAGCAAGCGGGAGATCCGGGTCGCCGACCGCGCGACCATCTTCAATCTGATGATCGGACTCGACGGGTACACCATCTCGACCGGCATCATCAGTGACGACCTCGACCCGGAGATCGTGGCGATCCCGCTCGACGTGGACGAGAGCATCGAGATCGGCTGGATCAGCCACTCCGGCATTCCGCTCACCGAGCAGGCGCTGCGCTACCTGGCCGAGGTACGGGCCGTCGTCGCGGACTACGGAATCGACCTACTCGACTCGCCGTGACGCGGGTCGGAGTCTCGGCTTACTGTTCAGCGCTCGTCGCCTACACCACCGCGTGACCGGCCCGCTGGTTCTCCACAGGCGAGCCGAAGCCGGATCCTTCATCCACAGGCGGCCGCGCACGAGCTTCTCAGCACGTCGCTCTCCGCGATGCTGGGCTCATGGGAATCCGTTACTACGCATATGCCTTCGACGCCGACGCCACCCAGGGCGTGCTCGCCGACCCGCGCGCCTACATCAGCGCCGACCCCTTGGCGGATGCCTGGGGTTTTCCGCCCGGGTCCACGGTCGCCGCGACCGACTTTCGACAGGGCCCTCGGGAGGAGGACATGCTCTACCTGGACAAGGCGTGGAGAAATCTGCAGTTGATGACGTCACCGTCTGATCCGACTGACGAACCCCGCCCGGCGTATCGCATGTTCGAGGGCGACGTGACGCCGCTCGCGAACTGGGAAGGGTGGCTGCCGTGGGTTCGGGCGATCCCGCCAGAGGACGTCGCCCCGATCGCCGATGATCTGGACACACTCACCCGTGCGGACTTCGTTCCCTGTCTGCCCCCTCGTGACGGAGATGAGCCGGGCAACGAGTCGGAAGCGGAGTACGTGGACCACTACGTGAACCGGACGAGACGATTCCTCCGCGGACTCGAAGAGTCCGGCCGGGGCTTCGCGTACCTGATCGGGTAGCGGGGAGCACGGCTTCCCCGGGCCGACCGTCGTGCCCGGGGAGTCGTGCAGGCTGCGCCGCAACATTCACCCCGCGGCTACGCTTCCCGCGTGACCACATTCCTCGCCCCCGGGACATCGATCGACGTCATCGAGTGCCCCGAGATCCCGTGACGAGTGCTGCGTCCGCGCCGAGGATAGTGCGGAAGGTCGTCGGGTACGTCGTCCACGAGGGGCGGTTGCTGGTGTTCACGCATGACGGGTTCCCGCTCGTCGAGGTTGGCGTCCAGGTGCCCGCCGGGACGATCGAGCACGGGGAGTCCCCCGAGGAGGCGGCTGTCCGTGAGGTCGCCGAGGAGACCGGGATCCGTGCTCGCGTCGTCCGTTCGCTCGGCACGGAGCGCTACGACATGCGGCCGTCGAAGCCCGAGATCCACGAACGGCACTTCTTCCACCTCGAGCCCGAGGACCTGACGTTCCCCGAGCGTTGGCCGGCCGGCGAGCCGAGGCCGTCGGGCGGCGGCGAGCGTCAGGAATGGACGTGCTTCTGGATCCCGGTGGAGCGGGCTCATGTCCTGTGCGCGGGGTGCGGCGCGCGTGTCGGCGAACTCGCCGTCACCGCCGGACGCCGGCGGTGGTGACGGTGGTGCGTCGCGTGCTGGTGGTGGGGAGTTCCGGTTCGGGTAAGACGACGACGGCGAGGCGGATCGCAGGCGAGCTGGGTGTTCCCCACATCGAGCTCGACGCGTTGCACTGGGGGCCTGACTGGACGGCCGCGACTGCGGGGGAGATGCAGGAGAGGGTGCGTGAGGCCATCCGCCCGGACGCCTGGGTGGTGGACGGAAACTACCGGTCCAAGATCGGCACGCTCGTGTGGGATCGTGCGGACACCGTCGTCTGGGTGAGCCCGCCCCGCCCGGTCGCGGTGTGGCGCGCGCTGACCAGGACGATCCGCCGTGTCGCGACCGGGCAGGAGCTGTGGAACGGGAACCGCGAGCGCTGGTCGTCGCTGATGTTCTGGCGAGGAGAGGAGTCGCTTCTCTGGCTCGCGTGGGCGCTCTATCCCCGGACCAGGGATCGTTACGAGGCGGCCATGAGGGACCCGGCGAACGGTCACCTCCGGATCCACCGGGTGCGCACGGCGCGCGAGGTGGACCGCGTCATCGCGGCGTGGAAGTCCGGCCCCGGCGCATGACAGTCGTGGCTCGCGGGGAAGTTGCCGAGGTCGCCGCACTCATGGATGGTGAGGTCATGAGTTTCACCGTGTACCTGTCCGGCGAGATCCACACCGACTGGCGTGACCAGATCCGGAGCGGCGCGACGGCCGCAGGCCTCGATG
Organism: Dietzia maris; assembly: GCF_036287335.1. Classification (NCBI taxonomy): domain Bacteria; kingdom Bacillati; phylum Actinomycetota; class Actinomycetes; order Mycobacteriales; family Dietziaceae; genus Dietzia; species Dietzia maris. The sequence goes on along the minus strand of NZ_CP143053.1, from coordinate 2,192,709 downwards.
TCACCTTCACCGAGCCGGTCACCGACCACCCGGCGAGCGATGCCGCGGGCGACCACCTCGGCGGGACCGAGAACCCCTTCTGGCGAGACCACCAGTCGGCGAAGGTCAACGCGATTCGTACGCGTACGTTGATCGAACAGAGCGACCTGGTGGTGGTGCGCTTCGGGGAGAAGTACAAGCAGTGGAACGCCGCCTTCGACGCCGGCTACTGCGCGGCCCTGGGCAAGCCCTACGTGACGCTCCACGATGCGGAGATCGTCCACCCGCTCAAGGAGGTCGACGCGGGGGCCCAGGCCTGGTGCACGACCACGGACCAGGTGGTGGAGATCCTGCGCTACGTGCTCGAGGCGTGAGTCCGGCGGCGCCCACGACGGTTGAGGTGCGGTCGCCGTGGGCGTGAGGGGCCGGCCCCGGCGTCCAGCCCCGCTGCGGGGTCGGCGACCTACGAAGCAGGATCTCGCCGCCTTCGCCGACCTGCAGGAGGACGGCGTCGACGACGTCCTGCCGGCCGACCCCGGCGCGTTGCGGCTCCTCATCGTGGGCATCAACCCCGGCCTGTGGACCGCGGCCGTCAACGCGCCCTTCGCGCGGCCCGGCAACCGTTTCTGGCCGTCCCTCCATCGCGCCGGACTCACCGATGACCTCGTCGACGCCACGACCGGACTCTCCGACGCGGACGAGGAGAAACTCCTCGCGGCCGGCATTGGGATCACCAACCTCGTCGGACGCGCCACGGCGCGGGCGGACGAGCTCTCCCGCGAGGAGCTGCGGGAAGGCGGGGCGCGTCTCGCGGAGCGCGCGGGCACACTCCGCCCGGGCGTCGTGGCCATCGTCGGGATCACCGCGTTCCGAGCCGCGTTCTCCCGCCCCGGTGCGACCACGGGAAGGCAGGACGGCACGACACTGCCCGGGTGGCCGGAGGACGTCGAGCTGTGGGTCGTGCCGCAGCCCAGTGGGTTGAACGCCCACGAGACCGTCGACTCGCTCGCCGAGTACTGGCGCCAGGTGTGGGCTGCGGTGCAGGCGCGCGCGCCGCACCCGGGGCGAGTGGATGGCGGCGCTCCAGCGGAAAGCTGATCCGTCCACCAGCGGTATCCTGGTGTCTCGAGACGGACCGGGAGGGCGACGATAGCTGTGGTGTTACAGGTGAACTTTCCGATGCGAGGCCCCTGGGGCGCGGAGATGGCGGAGGCGTTCCGCGGGCTGGCGGAGTCGATCAACACCGAGCCGGGATTTCTCTGGAAGGTGTGGATCGAGGACGAGTCGGCCGGCCGGTCCGGAGGGATCTACCTCTTCGACACGCGCGAGAACGCCGAAGCCTATGTCGCGATGCACACCGAGCGTCTCGCCGGGTTCGGGATCACCGAGGTGAGCGCGACCTTCTCGGACGTCAACGAGCCCCTGAGCACGCTCAACCGCGCCAGGCTGCCCTGAGCCCGCCGAAATGACGTCACAGCGCGCGGCAGGCGGCCGGCCCCCGCCCGCCCGCCGTCTGACCGCGCCGACCCCCGTCCCGGCCACGACCACGGTCTCGCGACCGGCCGCCACCATTGTCGTCGATGAAGGGCACGCCGGCCGTCGGCTGGACAAGTTCCTGCGATCCCAGCTCAGGGGTGTGCCGGCGGGGCTGCTGTTCAAGCTTCTGCGCCAGGGCAGGCTGCGGGTGAACGGTCGCCGAGCCGAGCAGAACTACCGGCTCGCCGAGGGCGATGTGATCGACCTCCCCGCGATGCAAGCCGGGGCCCCCGCCACGGCGCGGAGTCGCGGTCCAGGCTGGACAGCGCGAAGGTCTGCGACGGCCCGATCACCAGGGCGGTGGCCAGGACGGCCGGGATGTAGAGCAGGCCGAAGAGCAGGATCGCCGAGTACCCGGCGGCGATGCCGACGCCGGTGACGAAGACCGCCATCACGAGGAAGCCGAGCGGGATCGACCAGCGGCCACCGTGCCGGTCGAACAGGCGGCCGGCCACCGGCCCGGCGACCACGGTGAGCAGGATGCCCGGCGCGAGGGTGAGCGAGGCACCCAGCGGCGAGATGCCCTGAGCCGCCTGCAGGAACAGCGGGATCACGACGTTCATCGCGAAGACGAACACCAGGCCCAGCATGGTCATCGACACGCCGAGGACGAACGCGCGGTTGGAGAACGGTCGCATGTCGATGAGCGGGTGCGCGATCCGACGCTGACGGACGACGAACACCCACAGAGCGGCGAGGCCGATGACCGCCGAGAGCGCGGCGTAGACCGGAGCACCGCCGAACGCGGCCGAGATGCCATAGAGGATGCCGACCAGGCCGACCGCGACGAGCAGGAACGACGGGATGTCCAGTACGGGGCGGCCCAGGTCAGCCACGGTGCGCAGCGCGATCGCGCCCGCGATCAGGACGAGCAGGGTCAAGGCGCCGAAGACCCACAGCAGGGTGGTCCACGGGGCGAACGTCAGCAGCACACCGGAGAGCACGATCGCCAGGGAAGGCCCCAGGGTGGTCATCGCGGCCATGATGCCCATGTTCAGCCCGAGCTTCTCGCGGGGCGAGACGGCCAGCGTGATGTTCATGCCGATCGGGGTGAGCAGACCCGTCCCGATGGCCTGGAGCAGGCGGGCGATCAGCAGTACCTCGAAGGACGGGGCGAGGGCACCCACAATCGAGCCGATGACCATGACCGCGACGACCGAGACGAACAACTGCCGGGTCGGGAAGCGGTGGTACAGCACGTTTGAGACAGGGACGAACACGGCGGCGACCAGCAGATACCCGGTGGTGAGCCACTGCACGGTGTTCACGTCGACGCCGAAGTCGTTCATGATCGGCGTGAAGGCGACGTTGAGGAAGGCCTCGTTGAAGGTGGCGAGGAACGCCGCGGCGGCGGCGACCGCGATCATCCAACCGGCACGGCCGGGGACAGGCGCAGGGGCAGTATGGGATCAGGACAAGGAGTCTCCTGACGTCCGGCGGGTGGGGTTGATCGACCGTGCCGTGTCAGAAGGTCCCTGCGTGGACCCTCGCGTGTCGTGTCATCGATGCTTGAGTACGGCTGTGAAGCCGACGAACGAAGCTATCACGATTCCGCGTCGTCGCGTAAGCGCGTCCGGGTGATGGACCGGTTCATGGGGGCCCTGCGGGTCCGCCACCCCGTACCTGGCCGGGACGGGCCTACGGGCTGCCCTGTTAGCCTGACCAGGACATTCGCCGATCCGTCGAGGAGTATCACCGTGGAACTGAGCATGGACAAGGGCAACCGGTTCGTCGAGGAGACGCAGTCCCCGGAGTCGGCGGCGGCATGGAAGCAGCAGCTGGACGAGTTCGCGCCCGGGGCATCCGACTGGGTGGTCGGCGCGGTGTTCGGTGGAACCTACCAGCGGGACGGCCTGGAGCTCCGCGATCGCCAGATGCTCAACATGGCCGCCCTGGCCGCGATGGGCGGGACAGAGCCGCAACTCACCGGCCACATCAAGACGGCCATCGATGCGGCCGGGATGAGCCGGGAGCAGGTGGCGGAGTGCTTCGTGCACCTGATGCCCTACATCGGCGTGCCCAAGACGCTGGCCGCGATGCGCTGCATGAAGGCCGCGCTCGACAGCTGAACATCTTCTCTGGACGTCACTCCTACGTGGCGCCCGCCCACCCCGGCGGCGGGTCGATCTCCTCCGTGCCGCAGCGCCAGCCGGAGTGGAAGTCCTCGAAGGCAGACGGGGGAGCGCCGATCTCCTCGGCACGGTGCCTCATCGCGGCGAACCAGCGGCAGTAGTCGGCATCGTTGAAGTACCGCACCTGGCTCGGGGAGCCGAGGCCGCGCAGGATCTCGTCCGCCACGTCCCGCGCGCTCGTGCGGATCGAGACGGTGAGGTCCCCGACGTGGGGGAAGGCGCCCTCAGTGGCCCGGAACACCGCGTCGTCGTCCCTGGGTGGGAGATCCACCCCGTTCGGGAGGTTGTCGGCGGTGGTGACCTCTAGTCGCCAGTAGCCGACGGGACCGAAGTACGGCAGGGCGCGGATGCCGGCGAACCCCCGGTCATGGAGATCCTCCACCGCGGCGAGCAGGAGTGGCCACACGTGTCGTGGGGCCGGGTAGTCGGTCGCGTCGGAAACGTCGGTCTCTCGATTCTCCCGGGAAATGGCGCACCGCACCCCGGGGCGGGCCCGGGGTGCGGTGCGGCTGCGGCGTGGAAGTCAGCCGGAGATGCTCGCGAGGGCGGCGTTGAACGTCTCGCTCGGACGCATCGCCTCCTTCAGCTTGTCGATCGCGGGCTGGTAGTAACCGCCCAGGTCGACCGGCTTGCCCTGCACCTCGAGGAGCTCGCCGAGGATGGTGTCCTTCTCAGCGTCGAGCTTGCCCGCCAGCGGCGCGAAGTGGGCCGCCAGGTCTGGGTCGTCGGACTGCGCGGCCAGCTCCTGGGCCCAGTACAGCGAGAGCCAGAACTGGCTGCCCCGGTTGTCGAGCTCACCGGTCTCCCGCGACGGGGACTTCCGGTTCTCCAGCAGTTTGCCGGTAGCGGTGTCCAGCGTCCGGGCCAGGATCGCGGCCTTGGGGTTGTCGTACTTGCGTCCGACGTCCTCGAGGCTGGCGCCGAGCGCGAGGAACTCGCCGAGCGAATCCCAGCGCAGGTGGTTCTCCTCGACGAGCTGCTGCACGTGCTTGGGCGCGGAGCCGCCCGCGCCGGTCTCGTACAGGCCGCCGCCGGCCATCAGCGGCACGATCGACAGCATCTTGGCGCTGGTTCCCAGCTCGAGGATGGGGAACAGGTCGGTGAGGTAGTCACGCAGGATGTTGCCGGTGACCGAGATGGTGTCCAGGCCACGCCAGGCGCGCTCGAGGGTGTACCGCATGGCGCGCACCTGGGACATGATCTGGATGTCCAGGCCCTCGGTGTCGTGCTCGGCGAGGTACTTCTTCACCAGGGTGATGAGGTTGTTCTCGTGCGGCCGGTACGGATCGAGCCAGAAGACGGCCGGCATGCCCGAGGCGCGGGCGCGGTCCACGGCGAGCCGGACCCAGTCGCGGATCGGCGCGTCCTTGACGGTGCACATGCGCCAGATGTCGCCCGCCTCCACGTTCTGGGAGAGCAGGACCTCGCCGGTGGCGGCGTCGACGATGTTGGCCACACCGCCGTGCTGGACCTCGAAGGTCTTGTCGTGGCTGCCGTACTCCTCGGCCTTCTGCGCCATCAGGCCGACGTTGGGCACGGTGCCCATGGTCCGCGGGTCGAACGCCCCGTTGGTCTTGCAGAAGTTGATGATCTCCTGGTAGATCCGCGCGAACGTGGACTCCGGGATGACGGCCTTGGTGTCCTTCTTACGGCCGTCGGCACCGTACATCTTGCCGCCGATACGGATCATCGCGGGCATGGAGGCGTCGACGATGACGTCGGAGGGGGAGTGGAAGTTGGTGATGCCGCGGGCCGAGTCGACCATCGCCAGCTCCGGGCGCGACTCGTGGCAGCGGTGGATGTCCTCGATGACCTCCTCCTTCTTGGAGGTCGGCAGGGACTCGAGCTTGTCGTAGAGATCGCCCATCCCGTTGTTCACGTTGACGCCCAGCTCGTCGAAGAGCTCGCCGTGCTTGGCGAACGCGTCCTTGTAGAACACGCGGACGGCGTGACCGAACACGATCGGGTGGCTGACCTTCATCATAGTGGCCTTGACGTGGAGCGAGAACATGACGCCCGTCTCCTTGGCGTCGTCGAGCTGCTCCTCGTAGAAGTCCAGGAGCGCCTTCTTGCTCATGAACATCGAGTCGACGACCTCGCCGGCCTCGAGCGGCACGGTCTTGAGGACATGGGTCTCGCCGTCCGGGGTCACGATCTCCATGCGGGCGTCGCAGGCGCGGTCCAGGATGATGGACTTCTCGCCGGCGTAGAAGTCGCCGTGGGTCATGTGCGCGACGTGGGTCTGCGACGCCATCGACCACTTGCCCATGGAGTGCGGGTTCGCCCGCGCGTACTCCTTGACCGCCTTCGGCGCGCGCCGGTCGGAGTTGCCCTGGCGCAGCACGGGGTTCACCGCGCTGCCGAGGCAGGAGCCGTATCGCTCGGCGATCTCCTTCTCCTCGGGCGTCTTGGGGTCGTACGGGTAATCGGGGAGGTCGTACCCCTTCTCCCGGAGCTCGGCGATCGCAGCGGTGAGCTGCGGCACCGAGGCGCTGATGTTGGGCAGCTTGATGATGTTGGTGTCGGGCTCCTGGGTCAGCCGACCCAGCTCGGCCAGGTTGTCGGGGACGCGCTGCTCCTCGGTGAGCCGCTCGGGGAACGCGGCGAGGATGCGGGCGGCCACCGAGATGTCACTGGTCTCGACGCCGATACCGGCGGGCGCTGCGAAGGTGCGGAGGACCGGGAGGAACGCCTCGGTCGCGAGCCGCGGTGCCTCATCGGTGAGGGTGTAGATGATCTTCTGGGGACCTTGGGTCATGGATGTCGACTCTTCTCGTTTCGGGCTGATCGTGTTCTTGTGGAACTGCGCCATCTGGCCGCCCACCATCATCCCCCGGGTCGGACCGACGGTGTCGGAGCCCCCGGCGGGACGATGGACGCCCCGTTCCGTGCGTACGGCCCGGGAATCGAGGCGGCCTCCCCTGCAGTGTGGTCCAACTGGCGCTCGCTCGCCGGGTTTCCCGACGTCGCCCACCCCGGTCGGGCCCGTTCTAGGCCGGGTCCGGGGCGCTGTCCACGGCGGTCGCCCGCCGGCCGGCGGACCAGGCGGTCCATAGTCGGTGGTAGATCCCGCCGTGGGCGACGAGGTCGTCGTGGGTGCCGCGCTCGACGATCCGTCCGGAGTCCATCACGAGGATGGTGTCCGCCCGAGAGGCCTGATCGAGCCGGTGGGCGATCACCAGGGCGGACCTGTCGCGGGTGACCTCGTCGGCCGCACGCTCCAGCGCCTCCGCGCCCGCCGAGCCGGCCTCGGCCGTGGCCTCGTCCATGACGATGACGGCCGGATCGAGCAGGAGGACGCGGGCCAGGGCCAGCTGCTGCGCGGCGACCGGATCCAGTTGGAGCCCGCGCGCCCCGACGACCGTGTCGAGCCCCTCCGGCAGCCGCTCGAACCACGCGGTGGCGTTGACCCGGCGCAGCGCGTCGAGCAGCTCGTCGTCAGTGGCCTCCGGTCTGGCCAGGGTGAGGTCCTGGCGCAAGGTCCCCGAGAACACATGGACCTCCTGGCTGACGGTGGCCAGACGGGCGATGCGCTCGCGGTCGGACAGCGACGACACCGGGTGGCCGTCGACGAGCACCTCGCCGGCATCCGGGACCAGGAGGCCCGCCAGTAGAGCGGCAACCGTCGTCTTGCCGGCGCCCGACGCACCGACGATCGCGACGGTCCGCCCCGGTTCAATGGAGAAGCTGATGTCGCGCACCGCCCACGAGCCGCCGTAGCTGAAGCTCACACCGCGCAGCTCGACCCGGCCCTGCGGCGGCTCGGCACCGCTGTCGGGCACCGGCACGGGCGGGTCCACCACCACGCCGACGATCCGGGACAGCGACGCGTAGCCCGACTGGACCACGTCTAGGATGCGCATGAAGGTCATGAGCGGACCCCGCAGGCGGATGATCATGAGCACCGCCCCGGTCACCGCGCCCACGGTGAGGGCGCCGGTGGCGACGAGGTGGTAGCCCACCGTGAGAGCGATCGCGAGCATGAGGAACTCGCCCACCAGCATCCAGACGTTGAGCACGAGCATCGTCGTGCGGGCCCGGATGCCCTTGCGCACCACGTCCCAGGAGGCGTTGGCGATCCGGTTGTGCATCCGGCCCTCGAGCGAGAACGCGCGTACGGTCGCCCGGCCACGGATGGCCTCGAGGACCCGTCGCGCCCGCTCGGCCATCGCCGCGCGTTCCGCGGCGTAGCGGCCCGGGGCCTTGCCGAGGTACCGGCGCGCGGCGACGTAATAGAGGGGCGCGACTACGAGGGGGACGACGAGGAACTGCCAGTCCAGGGCGAACAGCGCGATCACGGTCGCCACGACCGTCAGGGCCGAGGTGGACAGCGTCGGGACGGTCTCGGTGACCGCGGAGGACAGTTCGGCCACGTCATCGGTGGACCGGCTGACGAGGTCGCCGGAGCCCGCGTCCTCCACCCGGTGGGTGGGCAGTCCGAGCGCGGTGCCGACCATGTCCTGGCGCAGGTTGGCGATCACCCGCTCGGACAACCGGGCCACCAGGTAGAAGCCGGACGCGCTGAGCGCCGCGCCGCCGACGGCCGCGACCAACAGCAGTCCGCCGATCTGCCACAGTGCCCCCCCGCGCTCACCGGAGACCAGGTCCACGATCCGGCCCATCAGCTGGGGGATGAGCACGCCCGCGGTTGCCCCGAGACTCAGCAGGATCAACGCCACCACCAGCCACCGCCGGGCGTGGCGGACCCGGGAGAGCTGCCGGGCCACCTCGCGACGGACCTGGCCCGCAGAGGCGACTGGGAACCGGAGGGCGGTGTCGGTCTTCACGGGTCGTGTCGAACTCGTCGTCGTCATCCCTCGGCCCCCACGAGCAGCCCCTCGGCGGTCTCGCGCAGCTGCCGCGCGCTCAGCCGCGCGTCCGCCACGGCGTTCCACGCCGGCGCCTGGCTGACGACGATCGTGGTCTTCCCGGCCCGCTCCCGGGCGATGTTGTCCGCGAGGTTCTGCTCGGTCACCGAGTCCACCGCGGTGGTGGGGTCCTGCAACACGAGCACCTCCGGGTCGAACGCGACGGCGCGGGCGAGGGCGACACGCTGCCGTTGGCCACCCGAGAGCATCCGCCCGCTCTCACCGACCCGCTTGTCGGGGCCGTCGGGGATGTCGTCGCAGCAGGCGACCCGCAGGGCGTGTTCGGCCACCGCGCGATCGCGGTGGACGTTGTCCGCCACGCTGCCGTCGAACAGGTCGGCGGCGTGGGGCACGACCGCCACCCGCGTGCGGGGCAGAGACTCGAGGAGGCGGATCAGCTCGGAGTCGGTGCCGTCGACGACCGTCAGGCCTGACGGAAGGGCGCGGATGAACCGCTCCGTGGTGGCGGCGTCGGCCTCCGAGATGCGCTCGAAGTCCGCGCCGAGCACCTCCCGTATCCTCCGGCCGGACGCCTCCGCCGACGCCCAGCGGGAGGCGATGTTGCGGCCGAACATGGTCATGGGGACCACGAGGAACTGGGTGAGGCCGACCACCGTGATCAGCTCGCCGATGGTGACGTGCCCGGCGAGCGCCAACGCGCCCGCCGCGATGCCGAGCGTGGACACGAAGACGGCCCCGGTCGCCTCGGTGACGCCGTTGAGTCGTGCCTCGGCGGCGTCGGCGTGAACGGTCTTGAGGTAGGCGTCGTCCGACACCTCGTCGTAGCGCTTCCGGACGGTGACGATGGCACCCAGGCCCTTGAGGATCCGCAACCCCTGCACCACGTCGGTCGCGGTGGCCGCGGCCTGGGCGATGGCCTGCTGACGCGCCACCGACCGGCGCTGCAGCGGCCGCGCCACCCGGAGCGCCACGATGACCAACACCGGGCCGCCGACCAGGGTGGCCAGGCTCAACCACGGGTTGATCGTGAACATCATCGCCGCGCCGTATGTGATGGCCGCCGCCTCGGCGACGGGCATCACGGTCATCATGACGATGTCCCCGACGCGCGTGGTGTCCGACGAGGCGATGGACAGCAGGCCGCCCGCGGTGCGTTCCCGGCCCGCGAACCCGCGCGGGTCCTGGATGCGGTCGGTGACCGCGGTGCGAAGGTCGTGGCTGACGAGCTGCTGACTGCGGACCAACATGAAGCGGGCGGTCCAGTTGGCGACCATCGCCACCAGGAACACGCAGGCGAGCGCGCCGATCCAGAGCCAGAGCCGGTTCAGGCGGCCGGTGGCGATCGCGTCGTCGACCGCACGGCCCACGACGACGGGGGTGAGCCCGTTGCAGAGGAATCCCACGGCCATGCCGCCGGAGGCGATGAAGCTCCAGGGACGCTGGGACAGCGCCACCTTGAGTGTCCACCGCGGTGAGTCGACGGCGGGCAGCTTCGACCGGCGGCCGCCCGGCCCGGGAAGCGCCGAGTAGTCGACGATGCTGCCCGTTCCCGGGGTCTGTGAGTTGTCGGGCACGAGGGTCGATGTTACCGGCGGGATGCCGGGTCCCTGTCATCCGCGAGCGGCGGTCAGAGGCCGCTCATCCGGCCGCGCCCCGCCCGCTCACGCGCCGCTCACTCGGCCGCGCGCCGGCCCGCTCACGCGCGGCTCCCGTTGCGCGCGGCGCGGCCACCGACAATCTCCACGGTGTCCACGTCCGCCACCCCCAGCGCCAGGAGCGCCTGTCCCGTGGCGTCCAGCTCGTCCTCGATCGTCCGCAACCAGCCCCGCACCACCTTGTCGGGGAGGCGGCGCCTCGCGGACAGTCCGACGACGAACCCGGGCGACGCGATGGCGGGAAGGACGGCCATCGCGTCGCGGCGCTCGTGCGACGTGCACAGCCAGTCCACGTCGCTGATGAGGATGGGGGCGGGGAGGCCGACATCGTGTTCGTCGCACGGGAGGATGAGCATCGTGTTCCGGCCGCGGTCGTGGTGACCGATGACGAGGTCGATCACGCCGGCGGCGAGCGGGGCGTCGTCGAGCGGGAGTGTGTTCCAGTTGTCGGGGAGGTCCTCGAATCTCATGCCCCGAGTCTCGGCGGGCCCGAAGTTCGGCGACAGCCCCGCGACGCGTTCTGTGGAGCCGCCGGAACGCCCTGTGGACAGCGGAATCCGCGGGAACCCGGTGGCGGCCGGAAGCGTCTGGTCAGGACTCGTGCCGGAACCCCACCTTGATGGTCACCTGGTAGTGGGCGACAGTGCCGCCGTCGAGCTTGCCGCGGACGGACTGGACCTCGAACCACTCGAGGTTCCGCAGGGTCTTGGACGCCTCCGCGACCGCGTTGGCGATGGCCTGGTCCGTTCCGTCCGGCGAGGAGCCGACGATCTCGGTGACGCTGTAGACGTGGTTCATGGTGACCTCCGGGGTACGCGTGCCGGTGTGTGATGCGGGTCACTCTACGGTGATCCGCGGGCCGGGCCACCGGCGTAGGGTCGGGGGACGAAAGCCCACGCTCTGAGGAGGATCGAGATGCCCGACGTACGCGCACGAGCAACCACGCTGGCCGAGCTCCATCAATCGGGTGAACTGGCCGTTCTGCCGACCGTGTGGGACACCTGGAGCGCCAGGGTCGCCGCCGACGCCGGCTTCAAGGGCCTGACGGTGGGTAGCCACCCCGTCGCCGACGCCATCGGCAGCGCGGACGGGGAGAAGATGGACTCCTCCGAGTACCTGCGCGTGGTCAAGCGCATCACGGACGCGGTGTCCGTCCCCGTCAGCGCGGACGTCGAGTCCGGCTACGGTCTCGACCCTGCCGAGTTGATCACCCGCCTGCTCGAGGCCGGCGCCGTCGGCGCGAACATCGAGGACGTCGTACACCGCGAGGGCAAGCGCGTCCGCGACCGTCAGGAGCACGCCGACTACATCGCCGCCGCCCGCCGCGCGGCCGATGACGCCGGGGTCCCGTTCGTCATCAACGGACGCACCGATGCCGTCAAGCTGGGGACGGACGTCTTCCCGGACCCGGTGGCGGAGGCCGAGGCCCGCATCACGCTCATGGAGGATGCCGGAGCGCGATCTGTGTACCCGGTGGGCGTGACGAGCGCCGACCAGCTGACGCGTCTCGTGCAGGCGGTGACGATCCCCGTCAACGCGACCGCCCATCCGGTGAAGGGACACGGCGCCGGCGACCTGGCGGCCCTCAAGAAGCTCGGCGTGCGCCGGGTGTCCTTCGGCCCGCTCTGGCAGATGTGGCTCGCCGAGGTCTCCACGGACCGGTTCGCCGACTGGCTCCCCGCGAACGGCTGACGTCGCCGACCTAGCCCGATCCGGCCGCGGGCCCGCCGGGACGGTGAGACGGTGGAGGTATGGACACGCCTCCCGAACCCTCGCTGCCGGACACCAAGGACTGGACGACCGTACTCGAGTCGGGCTGCGACGAGTGCGGCTACCGGCCTCACGACCCGGCCACCACGAGCGACCGTCTGGCGTCCGCCCGCGACCGGTGGCTCGCCGTCCTGCGGCGGCCCAGGGTGGAGCGGCGACCGTCGCCGCGGGTGTGGTCGCCGCTGGAGTACGCGGGCCACTGCCGTGACCTCATCGAGGTCCTGGGGGACCGCATAGAGGCGATGCTCGACCGCGCCGAGCCGACGTACGACGACTTCGACGGCGAGGCGGCGGTCGTCGAGCACGGATACTGGCGCAGCAACCCGGCCGATCTCGCGCACCGACTCGACGCCGCCACCTCCCGGACGCTGCAGATCCTAGACCGCGTCGGCCCCGCGGATCGTGACAGGACCGGTCGACGCGGCGACGGCTACGTGTTCACCATCGCCTCCCTGTGCCAGTACATCGTGCACGACGTCGAACACCATCTGGGTGACGTCGACGGGTGAGAACAGCCGACGTCGACGGGTGAGAACGCGCGGTTCGGAGTCTCCCGCGCGGGGCCTCGGGATAGTTTCCTTACCGGAGGCCGTATACGCCGGTAGAGGTCGGCCCGAGGACGCACCCGATGAGACGGATCTTGCACGACACGGCCGACCAGCACACCGATAAGCACACCGACCGCGGACGGCGGGTACTCGGCGCCCTTCTTGCCCTGGCGTCCGTCGCCCTGGGCGTGGTGTTGATCCTCGTCCACCTCGGCATGCCGGTGATGGTCACGCTGGCGGGGGTGGGACTCGTCGTCGTCGGATTCGCCACGGTCACCGGCGTCGACGGTGCCGGCCACTCCGGGCGGTGGACACGCATCGCGATAGGGCTCGCCGCCGTCGTGGCCGGGATCGTGGTGCTCGCGTGGCGCACGGCGAGCATCCGCACTCTGCTGTGGGTGATGGTCGCCGCCCTGGTGGCGCACGGGGTCCACACCGTCGCCGCGGCCTGGCGCGGCAGCGCCGACCGGCGGGTGGCCGGCCTTTTCAGCGGCGCCGCGGCGATCCTGCTGGGCCTGTTGTGTCTGGTGTGGCCGGTGCTCGCGATCGAGCTGATCCGCTACGCCGTGGGTGCGTGGCTGGTGTTCGTCGGGCTGCGCGGGCTGATCGAGCTCGTCGTGGAACGTCCCCGCGCCCGCATGCGCGCAGGCCGCGAACGTGTGGGCAGGTGGGCGAGGACGGCGGCGGCGGTCGTGGTGTTCCTGCTCGTACTCGCCCTGGCGATCGGCAGCGCGGTCCTGTTCAGGGGTGACGACCGGCCCGAACCCGACGCCTTCTATACGGCGGTAGAGTCGCTGCTCGACGAGCCCGGGGTGCTCCTGCGCGCCGAAACCCTCACTACCGGCGTGCCGGACGGCGCCGACGCCTGGCGGATCCTCTACACGACCACCCGGCCGGACGACACGGTGACGGTGGCCAGCGGTGTGGCGATCGCGCCGGCCGACCGGGGCGGCGACGAGCTGCCCCTGCTGAGCATCGCCCACGGGACGGCGGGCATCGTGCCGCGCTGCGCCCCGTCCATGAGCCCGACCCCGTTCGCGGACGGCGCCGCCGCCGCCCTCGAGCAGATGGTCACCGAGCACGGGTGGGCCGGCGTCATCTCCGACTACGTGGGCCTGGGCACGGCCGGCATGCACCCATACCTGGTGGGGCGGGCCGAGGCGCGCAACGTGCTCGACGCCTCCCGAGCCGCGCAGCAGCTCGACGGGCTGGACCTGAGCACCGACACCGTGGCGTGGGGCCACTCGCAGGGCGGTCACGGAGCGCTCTGGACCGGGCAGATCGCCGGTGACTACGCGCCCGAGCCGACACTGCGCGGGATCGCGGGCATGGCGCCGGCCAGCGACCTGTACCGGCTGGCCGACGAGGACAAGGACAGTGTCGGCGGAAAGACCGTCTCGGCCTACATCGCCACGTCGTGGAACGAGATCTACCCGGAACTCGACCTGTCCGGCCACCTCAACCCGGGCACGGCGCACGGCGTGGAGAAGATCTCTGACCTGTGTTTCAACGAGAAGGACGTCATCGCCGCACTCCTGCGCGGGACGCAGATCCCCGAGCAGGTCTTCCCGGACTCGGTCCTCGAGGGCGGGCTCGGCGACCGGCTGCGGGAGAACTCGCCGACCGGCCCGTGGCCGGCGCCCGTCCTCGTCGCGCAGGGCCTGGCCGATCCGCTCGTGACGCCGACGATGCAGGAGAACTGGGTCGCCGGTCGGTGCGCCGCGGGCGATCCTATCGACTACCGCACCTACCCGGGGCTGGACCACATGGGCCTGGTCGCCGCCGACTCGCCGCTCACGCCGCAGTTGGTGCAGTGGACCCTCGACCGCTGGGCCGGTGCGGCGCCCACGCCGACCTGCTGACCGCCCAGCGGCGTCACGCACCTGACGTTCCGGCGGCGCCGCTGACGGGGGCGTGCGCCAGGGACCGGCGCGTGACGAACCGTCGGGGCTCGCCGGTGACGGGGTCGGTGAACAAGAGCTCGCGGGCGAGGAGCTGCAGCGGCAGGTCGGGGTCGTCGGGGGCCTCGGGCAGCAGGTCGGGATAGCGCCGGTCGCCGAGGATGCCGATCCCCAGCGCGGCGAGGTGCACGCGCAGTTGGTGGAGCCGCCCCGTGCGCGGCCGTAGGAGAGTCTGGACGACGGGCCGCCCCGAGGCGCTGTGCCCGGTGCCGAGCACGTCGACGAGGGTCTCGGAGTTGGGCGGTAGGTCGGGGTGGAGGGTGACGCGCAGCTCGCCGCGCCGCGACCGGATGTGCGCCCGGTGGGTGACGGGCACCGGGTGGCCGCCGAGGGTCGGCGCGGCCGGGTCCCATCCGGATGGGCGCGCGGAGACGGCCTCGTAGACCTTGGTGACCTCTCGCCGCTCGAACATGGACTGGTAGGCACCGCGGGTGTCGGCGCGGGCGGAGAACATGACCACCCCGGCGGTCTCGCGGTCGAGGCGGTGGATCGGCGTGATGTCGTCGTTGCCCAGGCGGGTGCGCAGCCGGACCAGCGCGGTCTCGCGGAGGAAGTGGCCGGAGGGGGTGGTGGGGAGGAAGTGCGGTTTGTCGACGACGACGAGGTGGCCGTCCCGGTACAGGATCTCCTCCCGGTGGGGCAGGGCGGGCTCGTCGGGCAGGTCGCGGTGGTACCAGACGAACTCGTGCGTGCCCAGCGGGGTCTCGTGGTCGATCGCCCGGCCGTCGGCGCCGACGATCTCGCCGGCGGAGACCCGGCGCCGCAGCTCGCCCGGGTCGAGGTGGTCGAACCTCGCCTCGATGTACTCGGCGATGCCCGCCCACGGGCCGTCGGCGGGGACGCGCAACCGGGTGGGGCTGACGCCGTCCCGGACCGGTAGAGGCGGCGGTGCGGGCACGGTCACACGTCCTGTCCGGTGACCGCCCGCGCCGGCAGGAAGTCGTTGTCGAGAAGGCTCGGGACGTACATGATGTGCTCGGGCCCGACCCCGGCGCGGCGGACGACCGCGGAGAAGAACACCCGCGCGGCCCGCAGACACTCCACGCACTGCTGTCCGACCGGCGAGTGTTGATCCACGGGAGGATCGTGTCACGGTTGCGACCGGTCCGCAGCGGGCCGCGCGCCGAATAGGGTGGAGGTCGCCCGGCAGGAGCGTTGCGGAGGCGAGAACGGTGTGGGGTGGGGAGATGGCGCAGCGCGAGGCCGGGTCGGACTCCGCCACCGAGCCGTCGGCGGGGACCCGCCGCGGGTCGGCCCGGTGCCCGCGCCCGGCCTGCACGTCATGACGTGGAACATCCGGCGGCCGGTGCCCGCTGCGCTCACTCGGCCGGCGGACCGGTGGCATCACCGGGCGCCGCGCGTGCGGGCGCTTCTCACATCCGAGCGGCCGACCGTTCTGTGCGCGCAGGAGGTGGCCGCCCGACAATTCGCCACCGTGCTCGAGGCCCTCGGCCCGGGCTACGACCACGTCGGTCGCGGCCGCTCGGCGGACGGCGGGGGAGAGGCGTGTCCGATCTTCTTCGACGCGACCCGTCTCGAGCTGCTGGGCTGGGAACAGTCCGCCCTGTCGGACACGCCTCACCCTGCCGGGTCGGTGTCCTGGGGCAACCTGTTCCCCCGGGTGATGGTCGAGGTGCACCTTCGCGACCGGGTCACCGGTCACGACCTGCTGGTGGTCAACACACACCTCGACCCGCTGTCCGGCCGGTCCCGGCTGCGCTCCGCCCGTGCCCTCCTGGAGGTGGTGGCCGCACGGGGCCTGCCGGCCGTCGTGACCGGGGATCTCAACGCGGGATCGTCGAGCCCGGCCGTGCGCGCACTTTCCTCGGAGGGGACACTGGTGGACAGTTGGCGGGTCGCCCGAGCCCGGCACAGCGAGCAGTGGGGCACCTACGCCGACTACCGGCGGCCGCGACGGGATGGCGCCCGGATCGACTGGATACTCACCACTCCTGACCTCGCGGTCACCGACGTCGCGATCAACCCGCTCCGCCACGAAGGCGGGTGGCCCTCGGACCATCTCCCGGTGCACGCCGTGGTGCACCCGACCGGTCCGGACGACGAGGCGCACAATGGGCTGCGAGACGGGACGCGAAAAGAGGGAGGAGCCCGGCGGACGTGATCGACGACTTCCTGCGCCCCGCCGGGAGCGCAGCCCAGAGGGTGGCGGACGCCCTGCGCGTGCTGGGCGTCCTCAGCGTGGCCTCGGCTCTGCTGTTCCACGGGCTCACCGACGCCGCCATCGTGGCCTTCGCCCTGCCCGGGCTCATGCTGCCCCGGTTCCTCGGCATGCGCGCCTGGGCGGACGCCGCCGTGTCGGCCACGCTGCTCGTGGCGGCGTGGAGCAACGTCGTGGACCTCTACCGAACCGTCTGGTGGTGGGACATCCCGATCCACTTCTTCGTGGCCGGCGCCCTGTCGGTGGTGGCGTACGTGTTCTGCGCACACCGCGGGATCGTGCGGGCGCCGGGTGCCCGCGGGTTCACCGTCACCGGCGCGGTCGTGCTCACCACGGCGTTCGGGCTCGCGCTGGGCGCGATGTGGGAGATGGTGGAGTGGTTCGGCTACGCCTACCTCGCAGACGAGATCTACGTGACCTACGAGGACACCGTCGGGGACTTGGCGGCGGGCGGACTCGGCGCGCTGCTCGCCGGCGTGCTCATGGCCCGTGGCCCAGAGTTGCTGCTCCCCGCGACCACGCTGCCCGCCCGGCCGGCGCCCGCCTACCGGCACAGGTAGGTCTCGGCCCGCCCGTCCCCGGCGCGAGCTGCGCCGTTCGCGACGAGAGCCGGCCTCGTCGTCGTCGCCGTACCCGCGCAGACGCGAGGCGCGGCCCACACCACCATCGCGATCCAGAAGAGGGAGACGAGTTCGGTCGAGTAGGGCTCCGCGGCCGGGCCGGCAGGCGGTGTCGCCCGGCGTGGCGGCACCGGGTGACCGTGGGCGTTCGGCCCGCCGTGCCGCCCGTGCCAAGGTGGAAGCCATGACCTCCTCGCCGTGCACCCGCTCCGACGGTGACCCCCGCGCCCTGCCGGGGTTCCGGCGCACCTACGCGCCCGGCCGACTCACGCTCGGCCTGGGGTTCCCGATGCGGAGTCGGACCGACAGCGACGACGTCCACGACCCGGCGGCCCAGGTGCGCCTCGCCCGGGCCGCCGAAGCCGGCGGGTTCGCCGCCCTCTACGTCCGTGACATCCCGCTGCGCGTGCCGTCCTTCGGCGACGTCGGTCAGGTCTACGATCCGTGGATCTACCTCACCCACATCGCCGCCCACACTTCGCGGATCGCGCTGGGCACCGCGGGCATCGTCCTGCCGGTGCGGCACCCACTGCATGTGGCCAAGTCCGCGGCCAGCGTCGACCGGCTGTCGGGCGGACGGTTCCTGCTGGGATTGGCGTCCGGCGACAGGCCCGAGGAGTTCCGCGCGTTCGGCCTCGAGCAGGGCGAGCGCGGTGAGCGGTTCCGCGAGAACCTCCGCGTGATGACACACGCGCTGACCACCGAGATGCGCGGGATCCGGTGGTCCGGCGGATGGATGCACAGCGCCGACGTGGTGCCCAAGCCCACCGCCGCGTCGGTCCCGGTGATCATGATCGGATCGTGTCAGCAGAGCGTGGCCTACCTCGCGGCGCACGGGGACGGGTGGATGACCTACCCGCGCGACTTCGACGCCCAGCGGCGCACCGCCGCGCAGTGGAGGGACGCGGTGGCCGCCGCCGCGGCCGGCGATGAGAGGCGCGACGGCGAGAGGAACGACGGCGAGGTGTTCAAACCCTTCGCGCAGTCGCTGCAGATCGACCTCGCGGAGGACCCGGATGAGTCCGCCTCCCCGATCAGCTTCGGTTTCCGGATCGGCCGGCGCAGGCTGGTCGACCACCTCGAGGACCTGAGGGGGATCGGGGTCAACCACGTGCAGCTGGGCCTGGGGGCCTGCCGGCGCCCGGTCGGCGAGGTGATCGCCGAGCTGGCCGAGTACGTGGTGCCCCACTTCCCGGCCCACGCGCACTAGGGTCGCCGGACTCACCGGAGCGGCTCCTGTTCGTCTTCCTGCGGGCGAGCGTCCGCCGGCGCGACGAGGGGCCGCGCTTCTGCCACACTCGGGGGTCACGACGGCGGGTCCCGGTCGACCCGCCGCGAGCGCCGATGAGGGAGGCCCCGTGGGGATCTCGATACTGTGGTTCCGCCGCGACCTGCGACTGTCGGACCATCCGGCGCTGCTCGCGGCAGTGGAGGCGGGGGACGAGGTGCTGCCCGTCTTCGTCCGCGACCCCGCCCTCCTGTCCCGGGCCGGGGCGCGAGCCGACCGAATGGCGGCCTCGATCGCGGCGCTGTCGGGCGACATCGGCGGAGCGCTGGTCGTGCGAACCGGCGACCCAGCCCGCGTCATCCCCGGGCTGGCCGCGCTCACCGGTGCGCGC
Organism: Dietzia maris; assembly: GCF_036287335.1. Lineage (NCBI taxonomy): Bacteria > Bacillati > Actinomycetota > Actinomycetes > Mycobacteriales > Dietziaceae > Dietzia > Dietzia maris. The sequence continues at coordinate 2,173,881 of NZ_CP143053.1, read as the reverse complement.
GAGGTGCACGTCAGCCGCGAGTCCACGCCCTACGGGCGGCGGCGGGACGGACGGGTGCGGGCCGCGCTCGAGGCCGACGGCCGCCGGCTGGTCGAGACGGGATCGCCGTACGCCGTAGGGCCCGGTCGCGTTCTCAACGGCAGTGGCCGTCCGTACCAGGTGTTCACCCCCTTCTCGCGCGCGTGGCGCGAACACGGGTGGCCCGAACCCGGGCGACCGCCCCGGGACGTCCCCTGGGCGGCTATGCCCGCCGGGGAGCTCCCCGGAGACGACGGTGACGGCTGGGGACGCGACACGGCGGGTGGCGCGGTTCGCGGTGCGGCCGGAGACGCGGGGGAGGCCGCGGCACTCGCCCGGTGGCGGGCCTTCCTCGAGGACGACCTCGAGCACTACGGACAGCAGCGCGACCGACCCGATCTGGACACCACGAGCCGCCTGTCCGCGCCGCTGAAGTACGGAGAGATCCACCCGCGCACGATCCTCGCCGACCTCGCGGCGCACCCCGCCGCCGACGGCGAGGGGGCCCGCCGCTTCGTCACCGAACTCGCGTGGCGGGAGTTCTACGCCGACGTCCTGTGGCACCAGCCCCGGTCCGCCTGGAGAGACCTGCGTGACGCCCTCTCCGGCATGCCCTACGACCGGGGCCCCGAGGTGAACGACCTCGTCGAGGCCTGGCGACGGGGCCGGACGGGCTTCCCGTTCGTCGACGCGGGCATGCGTCAGCTCGTCGCGCAGGGGTGGATGCACAACCGCGTCCGGATGGTCACCGCGAGTTTCCTGGTCAAAGACCTCCACGTGTGGTGGCCGGTCGGCGCCCGGCACTTCCTCGACCACCTGCTCGACGGCGACCTCGCCTCCAATAACCACGGATGGCAGTGGGTGGCCGGCACGGGGACGGACGCCTCCCCGTTCTTCCGCGTCTTCAACCCGGTCACCCAGGGGCAGCGCTTCGACCCGGACGGTGACTACATCCGTCGGTGGGTCCCGGAGTTGCGGCATCTACCCGGGGCGGCCGCGCACGAGCCCTGGCGGTGGCCCGACGGGCACGACCACGGGTATCCGGAGCGGATCGTCGACCACGCCGAGGAGCGTCTCGAGGCGCTGCGCCGGTACGACGTCGTCAGGAACGGCTCCCGATGAACGGGCGGGTTGCGGGCGGCGCCGAGGCCCGCGGGTGTGGAATCCCCGGCCCGATCGGTGGTCTGTCGGGCCGCGGCGGAGGGGCCGACCGCGCAGCTGGGCCGACAATGCCTAGGCTGTGCGCATGAGCTCCGGAACCGACATGCCTCGCCCAGGACACGCGGCCACCGGCCGCGAGGCCGACATCAAGCCCCGAAGCCGCGACGTCACCGACGGGCTCGAGAAGACCGCCGCCCGCGGGATGCTCCGCGCGGTGGGTATGGGCGACGACGACTGGGTCAAGCCGCAGATCGGTGTGGCCTCCTCGTGGAACGAGATCACCCCGTGCAACCTCTCGCTCGACCGGCTGGCCAAGGCCGTCAAGGAGGGGACTCACGCCGGAGGCGGTTACCCGCTGGAGTTCGGCACCATCTCGGTGTCCGACGGCATCTCGATGGGCCACGAGGGGATGCACTTCTCGCTGGTCTCGCGTGAGGTGATCGCCGACAGCGTCGAGACCGTCATGAGCGCCGAGCGGCTCGACGGCTCCGTGCTGCTCGCCGGCTGCGACAAATCCCTGCCCGGCATGCTCATGGCCGCCGCGCGGCTGGATCTGGCGAGCGTGTTCCTCTACGCCGGGTCCACCCTGCCCGGCTTCGCCAAGCTCTCCGACGGAACCGAGAAGCAGGTCACCATCATCGACGCCTTCGAGGCCGTCGGAGCCTGCTCGCGCGGTCTGATGAGCCGCGAGGACGTCGACACCATCGAGCGGTCCATCTGCCCGGGCGAGGGCGCATGCGGCGGCATGTACACCGCCAACACGATGGCGAGCGCCGCCGAGGCGCTGGGCATGTCCCTGCCGGGCAGCGCGTCGCCGCCGGCCCCGGACCGTCGGCGCGACGACTACGCCAAGGCGAGTGGCGAGGCCGTGGTCGAGCTGCTGCGGAAGGGCATCACCGCGCGCGACATCATGACCAAGGAGGCATTCGAGAACGCGATCGCCGTCGTCATGGCCTTCGGCGGGTCCACCAACGCGGTCCTGCACCTGCTCGCGATCGCCAGCGAGGCCGAGGTCGAACTCACCCTCGACGACTTCGCCCGCATCGGCGCCACGGTCCCGCACCTGGCCGACGTCAAGCCGTTCGGCGCGCACGTCATGACCGACGTCGACAAGATCGGCGGCGTCCCCGTGGTCATGCGGGCGCTGCTCGACGCCGGTCTGCTCCACGGTGACTGCCTCACCGTCACCGGCCGCACCGTGGCCGAGAATCTCGCCGACATCGCCCCGCCCGACCCGGACGGCAAGGTGCTCCGCGCGATGTCCGAGCCGATCCACCCGACCGGCGGGATCACGATCCTGCACGGGTCACTCGCTCCCGAGGGCGCAGTGGTCAAGTCCGCCGGCTTCGACTCCGATGTCTTCGAGGGCACCGCCCGCGTCTTCGAGCGCGAGCGCGCGGCCATGGACGCCCTCGAGGACGGGACCATCACGGCGGGCGATGTCGTCGTGATCCGCTACGAGGGTCCCAAGGGCGGCCCCGGCATGCGTGAGATGCTCGCCATCACCGGTGCGATCAAGGGCGCCGGCCTGGGCAAGGACGTCCTGCTCATGACCGACGGGCGCTTCTCGGGTGGCACCACCGGGCTGTGCGTCGGCCACATTGCCCCGGAGGCCGTGGACGGTGGACCGATCGCGTTCGTGAAGGACGGCGACCGGATCCGACTGGACGTCTCGCAGGGGGCCCTCGAGCTGCTGGTGGACGAGTCCGAACTGCGGTCCCGGCGCGAGGGGTGGGAGCCCCTGCCGCCGCGCTACACCCGCGGCGTCCTCGCCAAGTACTCGAAGTTGGTGCAGTCCGCCTCGACGGGCGCCATCTGCCGCTGAGGCGGGCCGACCATTCGCCCCGAACCGCTCTTCCTCTCGAGGCGGCGCATCTCGGTGTCGGAGCTACGGGCGAGACCGCGTCGTCCGCCGCGACCCCGGGGCGCTCAGGTGGTCCACCGCGTCGGTGAGCCTGGCGTCATCGAGGTCGGCGAGGAGGACCCTGTGATCGCGGCCCAGGATCGCTGCGGTCGGTTCGGTCAGTCCAGGACGGTGCCGTCCTCGAGGTGGGAGAGTGAGCCGCCGTCAGGGCGCTCCCCGGTGGCGAGGTAGACGATGCGGTTGGCGATGCTCACGGTGTGGTCGGCGAAGCGCTCGTAGTAGCGAGCCAGCAGTGCCAGGTCGACCGCGCTGACCGATCCGTGCGGCCAGTCCTCCGAAGAGATCTCCTTCATGAGGTCTGCGTGGAGTTGGTCCACGGCCTCGTCGTCGTCGTCGAGAGTCCGCGCCTTGTCGGCGTCGTGGTCGCTGAGCAGGGTCGTGAGCTGTCGGGCCATCTCGCCGTCGCGGCGGGCCATCTCGCGGATGACAGGGACGACGGGCTCGGGAACGACCGCCTGCGGATGCCGGCGGCGGGCCACTCGTGCGATGTGGCCGGCGAGCGCGGACATCCGGGTGAAGTGTTCGACGATGTAGATGCCCGAGACCACCTGGCGGAGGTCACCGGCGACAGGCGCCTCGAGCAGGAGGAGTTCGAAGGCGTGCTGCTCGCTCACATCTCGGAGGTCCTCCAGTTCAGCGGCGCCGTCGATCACCTCTGTGGCGGCGACCTCGTCAGAGTCGAGCAGGGCGGCGGTGGCGCGCTCGAGCAACCGGGTGTTGGTCTCGCAGAAGCGGATCAGCTGGTCCTCGAACTCGTCGAGCTTGGATCGGAAGACAGTACGCATGACACGACTGTAGTTGTGCTGCCGGGTCCCCGGCTCTCCGTTCTCCGAGTGTTCACCGCAACGCCCTCTGGAAAGGGGGGAGCCCGCCCGGGAATAGTTAGACAGAACAGTCTGTTCTCTCTACCGTGGGGCACGACGACGAGCTGACGCCCCGGAAAGGAACACTTCTGATGACCCTCTTCCTCTACGAGGTCACCCCCTCGGCGGAGCAGCAGGCCGACCCGTCCGCGCTGATCGATTCCCTCGCCTCGACCCTCGCCGGGTCCGGCGCCGAGGTCATCGAGACCCAGGTGACCAAGGGCGCCTCCCGCGTCTTCACCGTCATCGAGCTCCCTGACGACGAGAACGGTGCCTGCTCCGTCGAGGCGCCCGCCCTGGACGCGTCCGCGATCGGCGCGGCGGAGGTCACCGAGCCCGCGCAGGTGCGCCTCGTGGGCACCGACCTCGAGACCATCAAGGCGGCCCGACCCGAGGCCGGCTACCTGGTCGAGTGGGACATCCCCGCCGAGATCGACATGGACACCTACCTCACGCGCAAGAAGGAGAAGTCCCCGAAGTACGCGGAGATCCCCGAGGTCTCCTTCCTGCGCACCTACGTTCGTGAGGACACGGACAAGTGCCTGTGCTTCTACAACGCCCCGGACACCGACGCCGTCGTCCGCGCGCGTGAGATCGTGTCCACCCCCATCTCGCGTCTGCACGAGCTGGCATGAGCCACTCCGCGACCGACACCATCACCCACGACCTCGGGGCTCCCAGAGCCCGGCTCGCCGCCGGTGAGTTCGGCAGCGTCGACGTGGCGGGTCTCGTCGCGGTGATCGACTCCGTCGCCGCACGCGCCTCCGCGCTGGACCGGAACGAGGCGGATCTGCGTCAGGACATCGCCGCACTCGCCGACCTCGGCCTCTTCGACGTGGACCGCACGCCGGTCTCCGTCGCCGCCGCGGTCATCGAGGCGGTGGCCACGGAGAGCCTGGCCGTCGCGTTCGGCGCGTGGGCGCAGCGGATGACCGCCGCCTACCTGCGGCACTCGGCCGACCGCTCCGACGCGGCGGCCCGGACCTACCGGGCCGTCGCGGACGGCGGCCGGCCCGGCGTCACCGGGATGGCCGCAGCCCAGCGACAGGTCGTCGGACTGGGCAACGTCCCGATCTCCGCGACGAAGGTCGACGGTGGTTACCGGATCGACGGGCCGATCGCCTGGGCGTCCAACGTCTACCCGGACAGCACGATCGTTCTCGCGGCCAACACCGAGGACGGGCGCAGCCTGGTCGTCGCCTTCGACGCCTCCGCGCCCGGCGTGGAGATCCGCAACGCTCCGGATCTCCTGGCACTCAACGCCACCGCCTCGACGATGATCGGACTGGACGGCGTGATCGTCCCCGACGAGCAGGTGCTCGGCGAAGACCTCGCCGACTTCCTGTCCGGCGTGCGCCCTCAGTTCCTGGTCCTCCAGGCCGCGTTCTGCTCCGGCGTGGCCGCCCGGGCGCTGACCGAGGCCGAGGGGCGGCTCGAGGGACTCGGTGCCTTCTACTCGGACGAGCACACCGATCTCGCCGCTCGACATGCGCATATGCATTCCGAACTTCATCGACTCGGGTCGGCACCGCACGAGGCGTCGCTGAAGGATCTTCTGCTCCTGAGACTCGACGGGGCTGAGATCGCGCCGGCAGCGACCCGGCTCGAGGCCGTCCTCTGCGGGGGGATGGGGTACGCCCAGGCGGCTCCGGCGAACCGTCGCATGAGGGAGGCGGCGTTCCTCCCCGTGCAGTCGCCCTCCCAGTCCCAGCTGCGGTGGGAGCTCGACCGGCTCGGGGTCGCGCCGTGACGGCCGGGGTGCTCGAGAAGCCAGTGGCCGTCAGCGTCACGGGTCTTCAGCACCGGTTGCCCGGTGGTCGGCCGTTGTTCACCGACCTGGATCTGCAGGTCCGGTCCGGCGAGTCGCTCGTCCTCCTCGGTCCGTCCGGCGTCGGTAAGTCCACCCTCCTCCGGCTCCTGGCGGGGCTGGAGCAACCGGCCGGCGGGGAACTCCGCGTCGGTTCGGGCGGCACCGGAAGCGGTGGCCACTCATACGCCGTGGTCTTCCAGAAGCCGCTGCTGTATCCGTGGCTCACCGTGCGGGAGAACGTGGCGCTGGGCGGCCGGTTCCGCGCCCTGCGAGGCCGCGTCGACGCCCGACACGTCGATGGCCTCCTCGACCATTTCGGCATCGCCGAGCTCGCCGACTCCCGCCCGGATGAGATCTCGGGCGGGCAGGCGCAGCGGGTCGCGGTCGTCCGTGCCGCGGCGACGCGCCCGGAGATCCTCCTCCTCGACGAGCCCTTCAGCGCACTCGACCCGGTCACCCGGGCTGATTCGCAACGGTGGCTCGTGGGTGTGACCGCCGACCTCGGGGTCACCACGGTGATGGTGACGCACGACGTGGACGAGGCACTCGTCGTGGGCTCCCGCATCGCCCTGCTCGGCTCGTCAGGCCGCGTGCAGCAGGAATGGACGAACCCCTCTCACGGCGTCACTGATTCGGATCAAACGTTGCGCGACAGCATTCTCGCCGCCTACCGGACCGCCTGACCTCCGCTACGATGTCTGATTCTCCCGGGGCCCGAGGCCCCCTTCTCGACCGGCGGGCTCTGCTCAGGGCCGGCGGCGCACTCGCCGTCGGGGCGAGCGCGGTCGGCGGTGCCGCGGCACTCGGCTCACTGGTCACGGCGGCGACCGCGCCGCGGGGTGTGGCCACCGAAGACCTCCGGATCGGCTACCTGCCGATCACCGACGCCGCGCCTCTGCTCATCGCACACGGAGACGGGTACTTCGATCGGCAGGGGCTCCTCGTCGGTCGACCGGTGTTGTTCCGGTCCTGGTCGTCGCTGATGGAGGCGTTCCTCACGCGTCAGGTGGACCTCATCCACCTCCTCATGCCCTCGGCCGTCCAGCTCCGGTACGTGATCGGTGCGGACGTCAAGGTGGTGAGCTGGAACCACACCGGCGGCGGGGCCATCACGGTCGCGCCGAACGTGACGGAGATCGGCCAACTCGCCGGCACGCAGGTGGCGATCCCCGGCTGGTGGTCGATCCACAACATCCTGCTGCAGCGCGTATTGCGTGCCCACGGGCTCACTCCCGTGGCGCGACGGGCCCCGAGCCGGTCGGAAGGCACCGTCGAGCTCGTCGTCATGGGGCCGTCGGACATGATCCCGGCGCTCGCCACCGGCTCCATCTCGGCTTTCACCGTCGCCGACCCGTTCAACGCCGGTGCGGTCGCGCAAGGCGTCGGTTCACTGTACATGCTGCTCGATCAGGTGTGGCGGGATCACGCCTGCTGCGTCACGGTCGTACACCAGGAACTCATCGACAGTCGTCCGGACACCGTCCAGGCTCTCGTCGACGCCGCCGTGGCGGCGCAGCTCGGGATCACCGCGGATCGCTCCGCGGCCGCCGCGATCCTGTCCGGAAAAAGCTATCTGCCGCAGCCGCCCAAGGCAGTCGACGTGGCCATGACCGGTACCGTGCCCGACCCGACCGGCGGGCCGGCGCGCAACCGGATCGACTTCCACCCCTATCCGTATCCCAGTTTCACCGCCGAACTGGTGAGGCAGATGCGGACGACGGTCGTCGACGGGGAGACCCGCTTCCTCGACGGCCTCGACCCCGCGGGCGTTCACCACGAACTCGTCGACGACAGGTTCGTCCGCACCACGATAGCCCGCCACGGCGGGCCCGCCGCCCTCGGCCTCCCCGCCTCGCTGACCCGACACGAACGGCTGATCTAGATGACGCGCACCGACCCCACCTCGGACCCGGGCACCGACCCGGTGGCGGCCGACCCGATGATCGCCGGGCCCGGTGCCCCCGGGGTCGGAGCCACCAGCGCCGCCGTGAACCGGAGATCGGACGAGCCGGTGTCCCCGAGCGCTCGCCGGAGCCGCCGGGGTACCGGGGGAGGGGGTCTCGCGGCTCGCTGGGGCGCCGGAGTGGTGGGCCTGCTCCTGGGCCTCGCGGTCTGGGCTCTTCTCACCTCCGGCCTCGTCACCGATGATCCGGTGATCGGAGGCATGTCCCCGGCGGAGACGTGGTCCGGGTTCGGCGACCTGCTCGAGCGTGGGGTGTTGGTCTCCGATGCCGCGGTCAGCCTGTACCGGCTGGTCGCCGGGCTCGCGACGGCCGCTCTGCTCGGTGTCCCACTCGGTCTGTGGCTCGGCCTGCGTCGGCGCGCCGAGGCGGTCGCGGGCCCGCTCGTCCAGTTCCTCCGGATGATCTCTCCGCTGTCGTGGGCGCCTGTGGCGATCGCGGTCTTCGGGATCGGCAACGAGCCGGTGATCTTCCTCGTCGCCGCGGCGGCTATCTGGCCGATTATGCTCTCCACCTCGTCCGGCGTCCACGCGATGGACCCGGGTTATCTCGACGTGGCCCGGACGATGGGCGCCAGCGGGTGGGAGCGACTGACGCGGGTCGTCATCCCGGCGGTGAAACCGGCGATTCTCGGGGGCATTCGACTCGCCCTCGGGACAGCGTGGATCGTGTTGGTGCCCGCGGAGATGCTCGGCGTCCGCTCGGGGTTGGGCTACCAGATCCTCAACGCCCGCGACCAGCTGGCCTATGACCAGGTCATGGCGGTCATCCTGGTCATCGGCGTGCTGGGGTTCGCGCTGGATTCGCTGTCCCGGCTCCTCCTGCGGGAGCGCACCGCGCGCTGACGCGCGGCCCCGGCGGTGGCCGGTGCAGGTGCGGGCGCAGGGGTCATACCCGGCGCAACTCCGAGCGCAGGTGGTGCGTGAGGGGTACGCCCACGGCGGCCATCGCGAAGGTCGTCACCATCCGGTCGCCGGCGATCTCGTATCGGCGACGGGTGGTGACGACCTCCTTGGCGGTGGCACTGCCCACGACGCGCGAGTCGAACTCCACCACCACGGTGTCGGCTTCGGCGACGACCGTGCCCTCGCACAGTTCGGCCTGCCCGGTGGGCTGGGCGAGGACGAACTCGGCCACGCCGTCACGGGGCGCTCGGAGGTACCCCGTCTCGGTGTGCATGGGCGAGCCGTTCGGCGCCCATGTCCGCTGTATGTAGTGGAGGAACGGCTTCCCGACATCCGTGAACGTGAGCTCCTCCGTGTACGAGAAGTCATCGATCGTCGGGTACGTCCCCGCGCCGTCGCCCTTCCAGGTGCCGAGGAGTGCCGCCAGGGGCGCGAGGTTCGGGGCGAGCGTCGATGCGGGATCCATGGCCGTGAGACTAGGCCACGGCCGGGCCCGCGGGGATCTCCGTGCCGGGCTGTCGCCGCTCGCCGGGCTCGGGGCGACTGCTGATCAGCCGTCCCAGACCGGGTTGCCGTCCTCGTCGAGCCCCAGTCCCTCGCTCGGCGTGTGCTCGGTGATCGAGCCCGAGTGCATCAGATGACCCACCGGCAGCTCGTGGACGGTCGCCACCACGTCCGCCACGATCCTGCGGTGGCAGCGCCACCACACAGACTCCGAGCACATCACCGCGACCCGCCGCTCGCGCGCGTCCGCGACGACTCGGGCGAGGGCCTCACGGAAGGCGGGGTCGCGGGTCCAGGCGCTGTACGCCCTGAACGCCCCCACACGCCACCAGGTGTCGGGCGACCGGCGTCGTTGTTCTGCGTTGAGGTGTCGGCGCCCGCCGAGGTCCTCCTCCCAGCGGTAGTCGATGCCGGCCTCGCCGACGATCTCGGGCACGGCACCCTTGGCCGCCGCCTCGTTCGCGCGGCTACCGGGGAACCGCCGGATGTCCACGAGGAGCTCGACTCCGGCGCCTCGGAGCAGGCGGGCGAGTTCGTCGCGGTCGAGTCGGCCGTGTCCGACGGTGAGGAGCATCAGCGATCGGTCTCCCGCCCCGTCTCCTCGGGTGCCCTCGGGTCGCCGCCGCCGGCACGAGCCGCATCACCGTGCGCGGAATCGCCGCCGCCGCGAGCCGCATCGCCGTGTTCGTCATCGGATCCCCGCCGCGGGATCAGGTGCATGACCGCGACGATCACCGCGCCCACGGCGAGTCCGAACACGAGGGCGCACGCCGTGTCGACCAGCCATCCGAGCACGGCGCCCACACCGGCGACGCCGGCCGCTGGCTCCGCAAGGACGTGCACGAGGTGGTACGGCGCGGTCACGCCGAGCTCGTCGAGGCCCACGAGGAGGATGTGACCGCCGACCCACAGCATCGCGAGCATGCCGACGAACGAGATCACCTCGAGGACGGTCGGCATCGCCTTGACCAAGCCGCGGCCGAACCGCTGGACCCCCGGGGAGTCCTTACCCGCGAGGTGCAGCCCGACGTCGTCCATCTTCACGATCACCGCGACGACGCCGTAGACGAGCGCGGTGATCCCCAGGCCCACCACGACGAGGATGATCGCGCGCGACCAGAACGACTCGGAGGCGACTTCGTTGAGGGCGATCACCATGATCTCGGCGCTGAGGATAAAATCGGTGGTCACCGCGCTGCGCACCATCCGCGCCTCGGCCTCGGGGCCCTTCTCCACGACGGGCGCGGTCTCCTCGTGGTGACCCGAGACGCGCTCCCACACCTTCTCGGCGCCCTCGAAGCAGAGGTAGAGGCCGCCGAGCATGAGGATCGGGGTGAGGAGCCACGGGACGAACTGGCTGAGCAGGAGCGCGAAGACGATGATGATCGCCTTGTTGCCCAGCGATCCGAGCGCGATCTTCCGGATGATGGGCAGTTCGCGGGACGGATCGACGTCGCGCACGTACTGGGGCGTGACGGCGGTGTCGTCGACCACCACGCCCGCGGCCTTGACGCTGGCCCGACCCGCGGCGGCCGCGACGTCGTCGGCACTGGCGGCGGCCATGCGTGCGAGTACAGCGACGTCGTCGAGCAGGGCGGCGAGTCCACCGGCCATGGAAGACCTCATTTCGGGCGGGCGGGCATGACCCCGCGGACGGGTCCGACCGCGAGGCCGGGTCGTCCCAGGGTAACGCTCAGTCCCGGGGCGTCGAGGACCCAGCGCAGCGTGGGGGTCGCGGGCGTCGTAGCGGTGCCCGCGGTGACCGGTGCCCACGACCGTGCGGCGCGAGGTATCGTCGGGACGATGTCACCGCACGACCGCGTCCTGTTCGACCGCTCTCGCCTCCGGGGGGTGGTCGGGGTCGTCGGGGTCCTGGGGACGTTGGTGGCCATCAACCTCACCGCGAATCTGGCGCAACTGCCGTACCGCGAGTGGATCGTGCCGCTGGCCGTGCTCATGATGGTCGTGGTGGTCAAGGCCCGCGGCATGCACTGGGCCGAATTGGGCCTGTCCGTGCGCCACATGCCGCGCGGACTGGCGTACGGCCTCGCCGCGACCGTGGCGGTGGCAGTGGTGGTGACGGCCGGGTGCCTCATCCCGGCGACCAGCCCGTTCTTCCTCTCCGAGCGCTACTCGGACCTGCGGATGGCGGTGTTCTCGGCGCTCGTGCTCATCCCGCTGATGACCGTCCTGCCGGAGGAGTTCGCGTTCCGGGGCGTCCTGCAGGGTGCCCTCGAGCGCACCTTCGGCACCACCGGGGTCTTCGTGATCGGCTCACTGGCGTTCGGTCTGTGGCACGTCACGTCGTCGTTGGGCCTGACGGCCGGCAACGCCGGGCTGGCCGAGGTCCTGGGAACGGGGCCGGTCGGTCAGCTGGCCGGGATAGGCCTGGCGGTGACCGCGACGTCCGTGGCGGGCGCGGGATTCATCTGGATCCGCCGCCGCAGCCGGAGCCTGCTCGCACCGATCGGCCTGCACTGGGCGTTCAACGCCGTCGGCGCGCTGGCGGCGGCGCTCACGTGGCGCGCCCTGGCCGGCTGAGAATCGCCCACGCGGCCACCACGGCGATCGTCGCGCATGTGCCCATCACCGCGAGCATGGGGACGGCCGAGTGCGGTCCGGCGAGCCCGGTCAGTGGCGAGACCACCGCGGCCAGGCTGAACTGGGCGGCGCCGAGCAGTGCCGACCCGGCGCCGGAGTTGCCGCCGGTGGCCTGCATGGCCAGGGCCACCGCGTTGGGCAGGACCGTGCCGATCGACAGAGTGAGCACGATGAACCCGACCGTGACCGGCGCCAGCGAGAGGGTGCCGGCGGGGGAGAGGGTGACGACGACGACGAGGAACACGATCGCCACGACCATGCCCACCACCCCGGTGCCCATGAGCTTCTCCGGTGCGAACCTGCCCACCAGCCGCGCGCCCGCGAGGTTCGACACGAGGATGCCCAGTGCGTTGACGGTGAAGGCGATCGCGTAGGCGGTGGGCGACAGGCCCACCATGTCCTGGTAGATGAACGGGCTGGCCGAGATGTAGGCGAACAGGACGCCGAAGGTGAACACGAACACCGACACACGGGCGGCGAACGGCCCGTGCGTGGCCACGGCCCGCATGCCGGAGAGGGCCGCGCGCACGCCGCCGGCGCGACGGTCCGCGGCCGGCAACGACTCGGGCACGGCCACGGCCACGCCGACGGCCGTGACGGCGGCCAGTGCGGCGAGCAACCAGAACACGCCCCGCCAGCCGCCGAAGGGCACCACCGCGCCGCCGACGAGCGGGGCGATCACCGGGGCGACGGACTGGATGGCCATGAGCGTCGCGAACGCCTTGGCCACCCCGTCGCCCCGGCCCACGTCGACGATCACGGCCTTGGCCAGCACGACGCCGGCGGCGCCGAAGAAGCCCTGGGCCACCCTCCCGGCCAGCAGCACCCAGATCGCGGGGGCGAGTGCGCAGACGACGGCCGCGAGTGCGGTGCCGATCGCGCCCGCCAGGAGGAGGGTCCGGCGGCCCGTCCGGTCCGAGATCGGGCCGATCACCAGCTGGCCCAGCGCCAGCGACACCATGAACGCCGTGAGTGTGAGTTGCGCGGTCGAGGCGGTGACCCCGAACTCGTCGACGATCAGCGGCAGCGCCGGCAGGTAGGTGTCGGTGGCGAAGGGGCCGATCGCCCCGGTGAACGCCAGCGCGACGAGCATCGTGGCCGGGACGCCGCCGGCGGTCGGGGGAGGTGTCGGGGAGGGGGCGGACGTCACGACTGGACGATATCGGCGCCGTGAGCGCCGGGCCCGCCCGGGTCAGTCGGTCTCGACCTCCGCGACCCCGTCGAGGTAGGTGATGACGCCTCCCTCGAACGTGGAGATCCAGCCGCCGTCCGTGGTCGCCTCGTCCGCCGTGGGGAAGCCGAGATCGCCCGCCGGGCCGCCCGCCTCGCGGTAGGCGGCGAGGATCTCGCCCTGGACGACGAATGGGCGGCCCCGGGGAGTCAGGACGATCGCACCCCGTTCGAAATCGACGACCGAACCACCCTCCACCTCCGTAGCGGGCCCCGTCACCCGGCCGAGCATGCCCTGCTCGCCACCGAGTTCCTCCCAGCGCTGTGCCACCGCCGCCGGGATGTCGACCGGGGAGCCCGCGGACCCGGGTACGGGGGTGGAGCTCGTCGTCGTCGCCGTCTCCGCCGTCGTCACCGCGGTCGGTGACGCCGGCGCGGCGGAGTCCCCACCGGTGGGGCCGTCGGCGGACGAGCAGGCCACCAGGGTGGCGCCGGTGACCGCGGCCAGGGCCAGAGGGGCGAGGATACGCGTGATCCTGTCCATGGCGCCGATCCTAGTCGCCCGTGCCGTAGTGGGACCGTGGCCGAAACCGCAACGCCGAACGGCTTTCCCGGCTGAGGCGCACCGGCGCACACTGAAGGGCACCGCCGGGGCCCCGCGTCTCCGGCACCGCGGAGGGGAACACGATGGCCCAGATGAGCACCTGCCTGTGGTTCGCCACCGAAGCGCAGGAGGCCGCCGAGTTCTCACGCCTCCGGAGTACACGGACGCGGTATCCCTCGAGATCCGGTGCGACACCCAGAAGGAACTGGACCACTACTGGAACCGACTCCTCGCCGGCGGCGGTCGGGAGGTCCAGTGCGGCTGGCTCATCGACCGATACGGGGTCCGTTGGCAGGTCACCCCGCACATGCTCTACGACCTGGCCCGCGGCGACGACCCCGAGGCGGCGCGACGCGCGTTCACCGCGATGATGAGCATGGTCAAGCTCGACGTCGCCACTCTCGAGGCCGCCGCCCGCGGGGACTGAGCTGCGCGGACGACGGCCGGGAGGACGGATCAGAGCCCGGGGCGCTTGCCGATCGTCAGCGTGACCTCACCGGTGTGGGCGAAGAAGTCCTCGCCCTTGTCGTCGACCACGATGAACGCGGGGAAGTCCTCGACCTCGATCTTCCACACCGCCTCCATGCCGAGTTCCTCGTACTCGATGATCTCGACGTGCTTGATGCAGTCCTGCGCCAGGCGAGCGGCCGGGCCGCCGATCGAGCCCAGGTAGAAGCCGCCGTACGTCGCGCACGCGTCGGTGACCTGCTTGGAGCGGTTGCCCTTGGCCAGCATGACCATCGAGCCGCCGGCGGCCTGGAACTGCTCGACGTAGGAGTCCATCCGTCCGGCCGTCGTGGGGCCGAAGGACCCCGACGGCATGCCCTCCGGCGTCTTGGCCGGACCCGCGTAATACACGGGGTGGTCCTTGAGGTACTGCGGCATCTCCTCGCCCGCGTCCAGGCGCTCCTTGATCTTGGAGTGCGCGATGTCGCGCGCCACGACCAGCGGACCGGTCAGCGAGAGCCGCGTCTTGACCGGGTGCTTGCTCAGCTCGGCCAGGATCTCCGGCATCGGCCGGTTGAGATCGATCCTCACCGCCGCGCCCTTGCCCGTGCCGGACACGCCGTCGGTCGCGGCGTCGAGCTCCGCGTCGGTGGTGGCCGGCAGGTACTGCCCCGGGTTGAACTCGAGCTGCTCGAGGAACACGCCCTCCGGGGTGATCTTGGCCTTGGCCTGACGGTCGGCGGAGCAGGACACGGCGATCGCGACGGGCAGCGAGGCCCCGTGTCGGGGCAGCCGGACCACGCGCACGTCGTGGCAGAAGTACTTGCCGCCGAACTGTGCGCCGATGCCGATCTGCTGGGTGAGCTCGAAGACCTTCTCCTCGAGATCCGTGTCGCGGAATCCACGACCGGTCATCGCGCCCTCGCGGGGCAGCTCGTCGAGGTAGTGCGCGGAGGCCAGCTTGGCGGTCTTGAGCGCGAACTCCGCCGACGTGCCGCCCACGACGATCGCGAGGTGATATGGCGGGCACGCGGCGGTGCCGAGGGAGCGGATCTTCTCCTCGATGAACTGCATCATCCGCTCGGGGTTCAGGATCGCCTTGGTCTCCTGGTACAGGAACGACTTGTTGGCCGACCCGCCGCCCTTGGCCATGAAGAGGAACTTGTAAGCGCATCCGGATCCGGGCGTGGTGTTGGCGCCGATCTCGATCTGCGCGGGCAGGTTGGAACCGGTGTTCTTCTCGTCCCACATGGTGAGGGGCGCGTTCTGCGAGTAGCGCAGGTTGAGCCGGGTGAACGCGTCGTAGACGCCGCGGGCGACCGCCTCCTCGTCCGGGCCGGGGGTCAGCACATGCTGGCCGCGTTCACCCTTGACGATGGCCGTGCCGGTGTCCTGGCACATGGGCAGCACGCCGCCGGCGGCGATGTTGGCGTTCTTCAGCAGGTCCAGCGCGACGAACTTGTCGTTGTCACTGGCCTCGGGGTCGTCGAGGATCTTGGCGACCTGCGCGAGATGGTCACTACGGAGGTAGTGGGAGATATCGTGCATCGCCGTCTCGGTGAGCAGGCGGATGGCCTCGGGGTCCACCTTGAGGAACGTCATGCCGTCGGGGCCCTGCACTGTCGAGACGCCCTCGGTGGTGAGAAGGCGGTACTCGGTGGTGTCCTCCCCGACGGGAAGAAGGTCCTCGTAGAGGAAGTCGGCCATCGACGGCTCCTGGGTGTGCAGGTGGATGATCTGCGTCCCAGGATAGTTGCCGGATCATGCTGGTCGGAATCGGGTGTGGATCAAGGGCACGAACCGGTAACCGCCGTGCTCGCTGATCTCGAGGTCGGCGCCCGATCGCCGCACCCGGTGCATCCGGTTCGCCCACGGCGCGACCATGATCCCGTTCTCGCCGAGCTGGCCGACGAGCTCGCGGGGGAGGTCGTCGGCCATCGCGGAGACGAGGATGCGGTCGAACGGCGCGTGCCCGGGGAGGCCGAGTGCCCCCGGTTCGGCGTGGTGGACATGGACCCACGGTTGGTCGATCGCCTCGCGGGAACTTTCCACCAGCTCCGGGACGAGTTCGACGGCGCGGACCTCCGAGTCCGGCCCGCCGAGCTCGCCGAGGATCGCGGAAGTCCATCCGCTACCGGACCCCACGTCGAGCGCCCGCATACCGGGGAACGGCTCGAGGAGGGTCAGCATGTCCGCCACGGTGGACGGTTGCGAGTTGGTCTG
This sequence comes from Dietzia maris, assembly GCF_036287335.1. Lineage (NCBI taxonomy): Bacteria > Bacillati > Actinomycetota > Actinomycetes > Mycobacteriales > Dietziaceae > Dietzia > Dietzia maris. The sequence goes on along the minus strand of NZ_CP143053.1, from coordinate 2,157,690 downwards.
CCCGTACCCGATCGGCAGCGGAGCGTCGAGGGCGTGGTCTCCGACGACCTCCGGCGGGAGGAAGCGACGGCGGTCCTGGGCGCGCATCGCCGCCGCGATATCCGGGACGCTCACGGCGACACCCCCGCGGTCGGTCGCTTCGGTCAGGCCTCGCCGAGGACCCGGGTCTCGCCGTCCGGGTCGAGCTCGTCGATCTCGTCGCGGGGCTCTGGCGAGACCCCCTCGTCCTCCGGCTCCGGGCTGTCGACGTCCGGACGCTCGGCCGCGAGCTTGTCGTCGAGGTCGTGGTTCTCCTCGATCGGCTTCCACGTCTCCGGCGGGTCGACGGTCAGGTCCTCGTTGTCCGTGGTGATGACGTCGGCGTCGAGACCCTCGCTACCGTCGAGCGTGTTCTCGTCGTAGTCACCGTCGGTGTCCTGGTCGTACTGTCGTTCGGTCATGACTCTGATTGTCCTGAATCCGGGGCCTTCCCGCATCCGGTCTCCTCGATGCCGCCGGGCGGGACGCACCACGGTCGCAGGGTTCGAGGAAGAGGCGTGGTGCGTGTTAAGTGAGGCAAGCCATACTTTCAACTTGCCTATCGATGATTCGTGCGGTTAAGGTGAGGCTAACCTTCCGAACTATCCCTGGAGTGACATGAAGCGATTCCCCAAGATCGCCGCCGCAACGGCAGCGATCGCGTTGACCGGTGGCGCGCTCACTGCGTGCGGCAGCTCGGACGCACAGTCCGCCGGCGCCGAGGGGGAGGGACCGACCCGGGTGGTGCTCACGAGTCACGCGGCGGCCGACACCCTGGATGCGCTCGACCTGGAGGATCGGGTCATCGGTCTGGTGAAGACCGGAGTCTTCCCGGCGGCGTTGGACGTGTACGCGGGAGACGAGTACACGGACATCGGCAGCCTCAAGGAGCCGAAGATGGACGTCATCGCCGAACTGGGACCCGACCTGATCCTGTTCGGTAACCGCACCCGGGAGATGGAGCCGGAGTTCGCGAAGATCTCCGACCAGGTGATCGCCGGAGATCCGGACACATCCGACACGATCGCGTCGAACCGCGCCAAGGTCGAGGAGATCGCGGCGCTGTTCGGAGCCGAGGACAAGGCTGTCGATGAGCTCGCCGAGATCGACGAGATGGTGGCCGAGACCCGGGCCAAGGCGGAGGGGGCGGGCACGGCCCTCGTCCTGATGACGTCCGGCGGCAAGGTGACCGGGTACGGACCGGGCTCGCGCTTCGATCTGATCTTCAACGAGCTCGGGATGTCGCCTGCAGGTGAACTCGAGGCGGAGGGCAGCCACGGTGCCCCGCTCAGCTGGGAGCAGATCGCCGAGCTGAATCCCGACCACGTCTTCGTCATCGATCGGGACGCGGCGATCGGTGCCGAGGGTGAGGCCGCCGCGGCCCTGCTCGACAACCCGCTCTTCAACCGGACCTCGGCTGCGGTCAACGACAACGTCCACTTCCTGGACGGCCAGAACTGGTACCTCGTCGGGGGCGGGCTCGGCGTCCTCGAGTCGATGATCGACGAGATCGACTCCGCCGTCTCCTGACGGTAGGCAGCCACCGCAGATGACGACGACCCTGGCCGAGCGCCGACCGCAGCGTTACTCGCTGTGGCCGGCGCTCGGCGTCGCCGCGCTCGTGATCTCGCTCGTGGCGAGCGTGTTCGTCGGCGCAGCGGACATCACCGTGTGGGACGCCCTCACGGGTGGACTCACCGAAGCGCACCGTGTGTACCTCGTCGAGGCCCGCCTCCCGCGTACCGCTGCTGCCGCCCTCGCGGGGGCGTCGCTGGCGATCGCGGGTCTGCTCATGCAACTGCTCACCCGAAACCGGTTCGTCGAGCCGTCGACCGCCGGAACCGTCGAGTCCGCCGGGCTCGGCCTGGTGGTGGTGGCGATCATCGCGCCGGGTGCACCGATCGTTGCCAAGATGCTCGTGGCCATGGTGTTCGCCCTCGCCGGGACCGCCCTCTTCCTCGCCTGCATCCGGCGGGTACCGGTGTCGGATTCGTTCGTTGTCCCACTCATCGGCATCATGCTCGGGTCCGTGATCGGTGCCGTCGCGGCTTTCCTGGCCCTGTCCCGCGATCTGCTCCAGATGCTCAACTCGTGGATGCTCGCCGACTTCTCCGCGGTCCTGGCGGGGCGGTACGAATTGCTGTGGCTGGTGGGAGTGCTCGGCGTCCTCGCCTACGTCGCCGCGGACCGATTCACTGTCGCGGGTCTGGGCGAGGACGTTTCGACCGGCCTCGGACTCGACCACAAGACCGTGGTCGGCGCCGGGATGGCCATCGTGGCCGCGGTCGCGGCGGTCGTGGTGGTCACCGTCGGCGCACTTCCGCTGCTCGGGCTCGTCGTGCCCAACGTGGTCTCCCGCCTGGTGGGCGACGACGCCCGCCGTGGCCTGCCGCTCGTCGCGCTTCTCGGTGCGGTCACGGTCCTGGTCTGCGACATGGTGGGTAGGTCGCTCCCCGGGTTGTTCGCCGGTGGTGCCCCCGGCGCCGGCGAGGTACCCGTGGGCACGATAGTCGGGATCCTCGGCGGCGCCGTGTTCCTCGCCATGATGCTGCGGGGGGTGCGCAATGCCTGAGAACGCCATCCTCGTCGCGCCGCCGAACAGTCTGTCCCGGGGACGGACCCGGGCCGAGGCCGACCACCGGCGACGGTGGATCGTGACGCTCGTGTGCGCCGCACTGGCCGTCGTGGCCCTCGTGGCCCTCGTGCTCTCCGGCCTACCGGGCACCGTCGGCTCCAAGGCGTGGACCTACTCTCTCGACCGCCTATCGCGTCACGCCGTGGCGATCGTCCTGGTCTCGGTCGCGGTCGGGGTCTCGACGGTGCTCTTCCAGACCGTCACCGGCAACCGGATCCTCACGCCGGCACTGATGGGATTCGACTCGCTCTACCTGCTCATCCAGACGATGCTTGTGTTCTTCATGATCCCGCGCGACGCGGCGGTGATCGGGGGACTGACGAGCGGTGGTCTGGCGGGGTTCCTCGGCCAGACCGCGATCATGGTGGTCGCGTCGACGTCGTTGTACCTGTGGCTTCTCGGGGGCCGCAAGACCGACATCCACCTCCTGCTTCTGGTGGGCGTGGTGTTCGGGGTCTTCTTCCGCTCGGCGTCCACGTTCTTCCAGCGTCTGCTGGACCCGGCGGCCTACCTTCAGGTCCAGGACGCGATGTTCGCGAGCTTCCGCGGGGTTCAACTCGACGTGCTCGCGGCCTGCGGGGCCATCGTGGTGGCGGGCGTCATCGTCGTGGCGGTCCTCGGTCGCCGGCTCGACGTGATGCTTCTGGGGCGCGACCCCGCCGTCGCGCTCGGCGTGAACCACCGACGGGTCACGATCGTGGTCCTCGTGGTGGTCTCCTTCCTCGTCTCGGCGTCCACCGCCCTGATCGGTCCCGTGATGTTCTTCGGGCTCATCGTCGCCAACGCGGCGTACGCGCTACTCGGCACCACACTGCACCGGTACACCCTGCCGGTGGCCTCTCTGCTGGGTGTGATCGCCCTGGCGGGCGGCGAGATGGCCCTCGGCGCTCTCGGCGTCGAGTCCGCGCTGAGCATCGTCATCGAGTTCGCCGGTGGTCTCCTGTTCCTGTTCCTGCTCCTGACCAACCGCGCACGCTGAAAGCGAGGCACGACATGTCCCTTCTCCCGTTCCGACGCCGCGGCGACCGATCCGGTGACGCCCGGTGGGCGGCCGGGTGCGGCATCGAGGCGCGGTCGGTGTGCTCCTCCTACGGTGACACCCCGGTTCTCCACGACGTCACGGCGTGTTTCGCGCAGGGCGGCGTCACGTCGCTCATCGGTCCCAACGGTGCGGGCAAGTCGACTCTTCTCGGTGTCATGAGCCGCCTCCAGCCAGCGGATTCCGGAACAGTGCTCGTCGACGGGGTCGACGTGTCTGTCAACGGGGGACGTGAGTTGGCTCGCCGCCTCGCCGTGCTCCGTCAGGAGAACGCCGTCTCCATCCGGCTCACGGTGCGTGAACTCGTGGGGTTCGGACGATTCCCCCACAACGGCGGCCGCCCCGGTCCGGACGACGCCGAACACATCGACTACGCACTGGGGGCGATGGAACTCGAGGACCTCGCCGACAGGTATCTCGACGAACTGTCGGGCGGCCAGCGTCAGCGCGCCCACATCGCGATGGTGCTGGCGCAGGACACGGACTACGTCCTGCTGGACGAGCCGCTCAACAACCTCGATCTCCGGCACGCCACCGCGATCATGCGACTGCTGCGTCGCACCGCGGCGGAGCGGGCGAAGACCATCGTGCTCGTCATCCACGACATCAACATCGCCGCCGCGTACTCCGACCGGATCATCGCCATGAAGGACGGCCGGATCGTCTCCCACGGTACCCCGGCCGAGATCATGCGGACAGACGTCCTCAAGGCGGTCTACGACATGGAGATGCAGGTCGCCGAGGTCGCCGGACGTCATGTGGCTCTGTACTTCGACGGAGAAGAAGCCCCGGACGCGCGCGGCGTGGCGATGTCGACGGCCTGAGCCCGGCACGGGTCTCCCGGCGACCAGTAGGTGCGTCAGACCGCCCCGGCTACAGTGTCGTTCTCAGAGGTGGCGGGGATCCCGCCCCCGCCCGGAAAGGAGTCCCCGCATGGCGCCGCTGTCCGTGGTCACGATCGTCCTCGCTGGTGGCGCGGGATCCCGCCTCCGCGCTCTCACCCGGGACAGGGCCAAGCCGGCCGTGCCCTACGGGGGCGGATACCAGCTCATCGACTTCCCGTTGAGCAACGCGGCCAACTCGGGCCTGAGAGATGTCTGGGTGGTCCAACAGTTCCACCCGGTGTCACTGGGTTCTCACCTGCGCAGCGGCCGTCCGTGGGATCTCGATCGTCTGGAGGGGGGACTGCTCGTGCTGCACCCGTCGCAGGGCACCGGCCGCGACGGGTTCCACTCGGGGACGGCCGACGCTCTGTGGAAGCAGGTCGGACCGCTGCGCGAAGCGGCTCCCGAGGTGACCGTCGTGGTCAGCGCCGACGCGGTGTACCGCCTCGACTACGACCGTCTGGTCCGCGACCACCTGGAGTCCTCCGCGGAGGTCACCATGGTCACCACCCGGGTCGATCCCGGGGACGCCGGGCGCTACGGGGTGGTTCGCGTGGCCGACGACGGCACGATCACCGACTACGCGTACAAGCCCGACGACCCGGCCACCGACCTCATCTGCGCGGAGATCTTCGCCTTCGACACCGCCGCCCTGATCCGCTACCTCGAGAAGGCGCACGCGGACGCCGCCGCCGACGGCGATGACGGGGACGGCGCCGACATGGGCGACATCGGCGACAACGTCCTTCCGGCGATGGTCGGGGCCGGGCGGGCCCGGGAGTGGCGCCACGACGAGTACTGGCGCGACGTGGGCACCGTCGAGTCGTACTGGGCGGGGCACATGGATCTGCTCGGCGAGCCTCCCGCGTACGAGCTCGACGTCCCGGGCTGGACGTTGCGGACCGCCTCGACGTTCAGCGGACCGGCCAGGACGGGCCCGGACGCCCGGCTGACGACGTCGCTGGTGGGTCACGGCGCGGTCGTGTGCGGCGTCGTGGAGCATTCGGTCATCGGTTCCGGAGTCGTCGTCGAGGAGGGCGCCCGGGTCCGCGACAGTGTGATCCTGCCCGGCGCCGTGGTGCGTTCCGGGGCGCGGGTGGAGACCGCGGTCGTCGACGCCGGGGTCGAGGTGCCGGCCGACGCGCGCATCGGGGAGCCGCAGCCGGGCGCCGACGAGTCCACGGTGCGGGTGGCGCTGTTGGGCTCCGCGCCCGACGGCGCACGGCCGTCCGGCTTCACGCTGGAGGCGGGGGAGCTGGATCCGCCCGACGACGACGAGGACTCCAGCGTCTGACGTGGGCCGGACGCCGGGTGGGTCGGGACCTGCCGGCTCGATCCCGCCGGGGACGGCCGGCGCGGCGCTACGCTCGTGCCATGCGATTCGGTCTCTTCCTGCCCCAGGGCTGGCGCCTCGATCTGGTCGACGTGCCGGCCGACCGCCACTGGCCCGTGATCTCCGATCTCGCCGCCCGAGCCGACGCCGGCCCGTGGGAGTCGGTCTGGGTCTACGACCATATGCACACCTCGCCCCTGACCTCGTCCGAGGCGACCCACGAGGCGTGGAGCCTGATGTCGGCGCTCGGCGCGGTGACCTCGCGGGTGCGGCTCGGCCAGATGTGCACGTGTCTCGGGTACCGCAACCCGGCGCTGCTCGCGAAGATCGCCGCGACGGTCGACCACATCTCCGGTGGCCGGGTCGAGATGGGGATCGGCGCGGGGTGGTACGAACACGAGTGGCGCGCGTACGGATACGGCTTCCCGTCCGCCGTTGACCGTCTGGGGATGCTCGACGAGGGCGTGCGCATCATGCGTGAGGCGTGGGCGCAGGGCGTCGTCTCGCTGGAGGGCGAGCACTACCGCGTGGACGGGGCGATCGTGCAGCCGCGGCCGCTGCAGCCGGGCGGCATCCCCGTCTGGGTCGCGGGCGGGGGAGAGCGCAAGACCCTGCGGATCGCCGCCCGGTACGCCGACTACACGAACTTTGACGGCACCCCCGACGGTTTCGCCCACAAGGCGGAGGTCCTGCGAGGGCACTGCGCGGACCTGGGCCGCGACCCGTCGGCGATCACCATGACGGCCAACTACAACGTGGCCATCGGCGAGACGGAGAAGGAGGTCGCCGACCGGCTGGCGTCACTGCGCGACCGCATGGCCCGTCACGTGGGCGCGGACGAGGCGGATCGTCAGCTGGGGGCTTACCGGGGCCTGCCCGGCGTCGGGACGCCGGGGCAGATCGTCGACAAGCTCACCGCGCTGCGGGACCTGGGTATGGACTACGGCATCTTCTACTTCCCGGAGATCGCGACAGACACCTCGGGTCTCGAGCTGTTCGAGCGAGAGGTCGTCCCGGCGTTGAGCTGAGACCCGGTGGTGCCGGGGCCCCGGCGTCGCGCTGACCCCGACCACCGAGAGCAGGTGCCCGCGATGAGGACGGTCGAGTACGAGGAGCTGCCCGCGGAGGCGGTCCTCGACCACGTGACGCCGGGGATGCACGTCATCTCGCCGATACAGAACGCCGCGCCCCCGGCGCTCCTGCGGGCCCTGGACGCCGGGGCGGACGGATTGACGGACGTCACGGTGCACCACATGGACCCGTGGGAGTCGCTGCCCTTCATGGAGGGGGCGTATCCCGGTCGGCTGCGCCACGTCGACTACTTCCTGGGGCCCGGTTCGCGGAAGAACTTCCACGAGGGCCACTGCGACCTCATTCCTGTGGACTTCGCCAAGATCCCGGCCACTCTGCGCGAGTTCAGTCCCCCCGGTCTGGCGATCACCACCGTGTCGGAGATCGACGAACACGGCTTCTTCTCGATGGGCACCAACGCCGACTACGTGGCCTCGTTCATCGGGCAGGTGCCGTTTTTCGTCGAGGTCAACGCCAACATGCCGCGGACCTTCGGCCGCAACCACATCCACATCTCGCAGGTCGTGGGGGTGACCCGCAATGACGTACCGCTGATCACCACCGAGCCATCGGTGCCCGGCGAGATCGAGAACGCGATCGCCGACCGGATCGCCGAGCGCGTCCCCGACGGCGCGTGCCTGCAGCTCGGCGTGGGGAAGTTGCCCAACGCGTTCCTCTCACGGCTGACCGGTCACAAGAACCTCGGCATCCACACCGAGGCGCTCTCCGATGGCGTCATGGACCTCGTCAACGCAGGCGTGATCGACGGTTCCAGGAAGACCGGCCGCCCCTACAAGCACGTCACGACCTTCGCTGTCGGCTCCCAGAAGCTGATGGACTGGCTGCACAACAACCCATCGGTGGCGATGCTGCCGGTGGACATCGTCAACGACCCGCGGGTAATCGGGCAGGAGCACAACCTCTACTCGGTCAACGCGACGAGCGAAGTCGATCTCTACGGGCAGGCCGCCTCCGAGACGATCGCCGGCCGGTACTGGTCGGGCGCGGGCGGGCAGGCGGATTTCGCCCGGGGCTGCACCTTCTCGCCGGGAGGGCACGGCTTCATCGTCACCCCCTCCCAGACCTCCAAGGGGATCAGCCGCATCACCCTCTCCCTCACGCCGGGCAGCCCGGTCACCACCCACAAGAACATCATCGAGAACGTGGTGACCGAGTACGGGATCGCGTCGCTGCGCGGCAAGTCCGTATCCCAGCGAGCCGCCGCGCTCATCGACGTCGCGCACCCGGACCACCGCGAGCGGTTGAGCCGCGAGGCCAGGGAGGCGGGCCTGCTGCCCCGTACCGTGCATTAGTCACCGAGAAGTCGCGGCGCGGAACAATGAGCCGATGAACGTCATCCTGACCGGGATGGGGCTGTCCGCCGCCGCCCGCACCGTCGCCAACACGGGGCCCGCAGGTGCCGCCGCGCCCGTCCCGTCCTCGGTCGAGGACGTGTCGGCGCTCGGTCTGAGTCTGGTGGCGATCTCCGCGCCGATCATGGTCCTGGTGGCACTGCTCGTGATCTTCTCCGCCATCGGGTACGCATGGTGGGCGTTGGCCCGGCTCCGGCGCCGGAGCCGGGGCGGCGGCACGTGAGTGATCCGGTGGCGCCGCGTTGTGACCGGAGTTACGGTCCGGACGTCAGTGACCCCAACTACGGAGGCACCCATGGATCCCGTCATCTGGATCATCATCGCGGTCATCGCGGTGATCCTGATCGTCGTGCTCGTCGCGGTAGCAGTCAAGAGCAGGAACAAAAAGAAGCTCGCCGAGGCGGCCGAGCTCCGGCGGGACGCACGCGAGCGGGAGGCGCAGCTGGAGCAGAAGCGCTCGGTCGTCGAGGAGCACGAGCATCGCGCGGGCGCGGCCGAGCAAGAGGCCAAGGCGAAGGCCGCCGAGGCCGATCGTCTGCGTGCCGAAGCGAACGACCACCGGTCCACCCTCGACGATCAGCGACGCGATGTTCGTTCGATGGAGAACCGGGCCGACCAGCTGGACCCCAAGAACCGAGCTGACGACGTGGTCGGTGGTAGCCGCCACGACGACCGCCACCGCGATGACGGACGGGGCCTCGGCGACCGTGGCCGCGACGACCGGGCCCTGGATGATCGTGGCGTCGACGACCGCGGTCGCGGCGGTGGCGCCGGTGGCGCAGTAGTCAGTCCGGGCGCCGCCGGGGTCGCGTCCAACCGTGCCGATGATCGCCACCAGGACGCCGGGTGGACGGACCGCCAGGTCGGCGGTGACGATCTCCGCCACGGTGATACACGTCAGGACTACGCACAGCAGGGCCGGGCCCAGCACGGCCCCGAGAAATCGGGAAGCACACAGCAGGACTATGCCCGGCAGGGCATGGACCGTGACACCCAGGCCCGCGGTGGTCTGGACCACGACCGCACCGATCTCGCCGGCCACGACGCGACGGCGGGCGGCGGTGTGCGTCGGGACGCCGGGGCGACCGGCGGTGGACGACACGCGATGGCCGACGATCGTGAAGGCCCGGGCCACGACGGCCGTGGCGCCGACCGGGCGGCCCACCCCGACCGCACGGGCCATCCGGACGAGAAACCCGGCATCGTGGACAAGCTCCTCGGCCGGAGCGACCGCGACGACCCGCGTCGCTAGGCGCAGGCGACCGATAAGCGAAAAGGCCCCGTGGGATTCGATCCCACGGGGCCGACGCTTGTGTGTGTGGGGGTCAGGCGTTGCTTCGCGCGGTGACCGCGGCCCCGACCTTCTCGCCGAAGAGCGGGCCGTAGAGCGCGCCGGCGATCAGGGCGCCGATGATCGGCGCCACCCAGAACAGCCAGAGCTGGCCGGGCGCTCCGTCACCGTGGAAGAACGCGACGGCGGTGGAGCGGGCCGGGTTCACCGAGGTGTTGGTGACGGGGATCGAGATGAGGTGGATCAGCGTCAGCGTGAGGCCGATCGCGGCGGGGGCGAACCCGGCGGGGGCGCGGTGGTCGGTGGCGCCGAGGATCACCCACACGAACACCGCGGTGAGCACGATCTCGATGACAAGTGCCGAGAGGAGGCCGTAGCCGTCGGGGGAGTTCGCCCCGTAGCCGTTCGCCGCCATGTTGCCGGCCGCGGACCAGCCGTCCTTCCCGCTGGCGACGAGGAAGATCACGGCGCCGGCGACGAGGCCGCCCACGACCTGGCTCACGATGTACAGCGGCGCCTTGGCCCACGGCAGGCGTCCAGCCGTGCAGGCACCGACCGTGACGGCCGGGTTGAAGTGCCCGCCGGAGATATGGCCGAGTGCGTAGGCGCCGGTGAGGACGGTGAGGCCGAAGGCCAGGGAGACGCCGAGGTAGCCGATGCCCACCTGGAAGCTGGTGTCATCGACCGAGGCGATCTGCTTGGCGGCGAACACCGCGCTGCCGCAGCCTCCCAGGACGAGCCAGAAGGTGCCGAGGACCTCGGCGGCGACGACGGACGTCGTGGACGGCGTTCTCGTGGATGAGTCGGACACTTCAGGTGACCTCCGATCAGAGCACTCCCGGGTCGGAAGAGCGACGGCACGGGAACACGACCCCGCGTCCGGGAATGCTAGTCCGGCCGACGGGGCCTGTCCACGCCATCTCCAGCGGGTCAGGAGAGGATCTCGGGCACGGCTTCGCCGGCGGTGGCCCGGACGTGGACGGTCACCGCGGGCGCCAGGCCTGAGGGGCCGGGATTGACCTCCACGACGGGTATGCCGGCCTCGGCGGCGAGGTCGGGGAGCGAGGCCGCAGGGTGGACCAGCCCGGAGGTGCCGACGACGAGGACCGCGGCAGCCCTGTCGATCGCGGCTACCGACTCCTCCCAGGGGCCCGGGGGGAGCATCTCCCCGAACCACACGATCCCAGGTCTGGCCCGGCCGCCGCAGGCGATGCAGTGCGGGGGTGCGAGACGGCCGACGGCCGCCACGGGTGGCGGGCCCACGTCCATCGGCGTTCCGCAGGTGTCGCACCGGTGCGAGAAGAGGCTGCCGTGCACGTGGTGCACGACCGGGGAGCCTGCGCGTTCGTGCAGGTCGTCGACGTTCTGAGTGACGACGATGACGTCGCGGCGCTCCGCGGCGCGGGCCACCGCGAGATGGCCGGCGTTCGGCTGGGCGTGGGAGATCAGGTTCTCCCGCCAGCGGTACCAGGCCCACACCGTGTCGCGGTCGCGCGCCCACGCCTCCGAGGTGGCCAGCGCGGCGGGGTCGTAGCGTTCCCACAGTCCGGTCTGCGCGTCACGGAACGTGGGCACATCGCTCTCGGCGCTCATCCCGGCGCCGGAGAGGACGACGAGAGACCCGTCACCGGCGAGGGCGAATCGGGCCTCCCTGAGGTCGTGCGCAGTGATCACCTGACGTGCGCGGTCCCCACAGTGGGGAAGGCGACGCAGTTGGAGGTCCCGCCGTTCTCGAGGTTTGTGGTGACCCCGCCCTGCAGGAGCATGAGCACCTGCCCGGGGCCGGTGTCTGCGACCCCGTTGATGGTGGCCGGGCCGCCCTCGTTGAGGCCGTTGTATCCCAGGACGGTCGTGCCGCGACGGCCGTTGTTGATGTTGAACCAGTCGACGGTCATGGGCTGGGCCTGCTGGGCGGCGACCCCTTCGGTGCCCAGCGCGGTGAAGATGAAACCGAGATGACCGGGCGCTATGCCGGGCAGCGGGAGGTCGGCGGGGCCGGGCACCGCGGTCGCGGCGCCCACGGCGGTCTGCTCCCCGCCGATGCAATGCTGCATGATGGTCGGGTAGGCGAACTGCGCGAGGACCGGCCCGTTTTCCGGCAGCGGCGTGCCGGGTTCGCCGGTGCCGCGGAAGAAACCGACGAGACGGGCGATGGTGCCGCGGGTCTCCTCGGGGATCCACTGCTGCGCGGCGAGGTCCTCGATCGCCTGGAGGACGGGCTCGGTCGGGCGCCCGAGCTCGTCGAGCGACTGGGCGCCGGCGGTGGCGGGGGCGGCTAGCCCCAGCACGACGGCGGCGGCGGCTCCGAGGCCGAGGGTCTGAAGCGAGGTCCTGAGCGAGTGGCGGGTCACTGGCGAGTCCATTCTTCGGCAGGGGCGGGCGGACCGGTCGGCGGCCGACCGGGCGACCGCTCGATGTTCTCACAGTGCCCCCGTATCGGGGACACGCGGAGCCGGATTGGCGAGCTTGCTGGGTCTGATGTTACAGATGTTGTGCGTGATGTAAATAACATCGCGCGCGCACGGACGGCACCGGCGGAGGTCGGGATAGCGGCGCCGCGCCGATCAACGGGTAAAGTGGTCACGCAACGCGCGCTCGACCGGACGCGCTTGTGGATCACGCGGGAGACCCCGCCGATTCCCGCGCCACGCGCCCCGGCGGCGACCCCAGCCGCCTCGGCGCCGAAAGCCTCCGAGGGAGAACCCAGCGTATGGCCCAGACCGAGTTCCGTAACGTCGCGATCGTCGCGCACGTCGACCACGGCAAGACGACCCTCGTCGACGCGATGCTGCGCCAGTCGGGCGCATTCGACGAACGCGCCGAGCTCGTGGACCGCGTGATGGACTCGGGGGACCTGGAGCGCGAGAAGGGCATCACGATCCTCGCGAAGAACACCGCAGTCCGCCGCCCGGGCGCGGGTTCCGGCGGTGCCGATCTCGTCCTCAACATCATCGACACCCCCGGCCACGCCGACTTCGGCGGTGAGGTCGAGCGCGGCCTGTCGATGGTCGACGGCGTCGTGCTGCTCATCGACTCGTCCGAGGGTCCGCTGCCCCAGACCCGTTTCGTCCTGCGTAAGGCGCTCGCCGCGTCGCTGCCGGTGATCATCGTGGTCAACAAGACCGACCGCCCGGACGCCCGCATCGACGAGGTGGTGGAGGAGGCCCAGGACCTCCTGCTGGACCTCGCCTCGGACCTCGAGGACCCCGATGCCCAGGCCGCCGCCGAGCGCGCCCTCGAACTCCCCGTCGTGTTCGCCTCCGGTCGCGCCGGCAAGGCCTCCACGACCCAGCCGGCCAACGGCCAGGAGCCGGACGCCGAGAACCTCGACGATTTCTTCTCGCTCCTCTACGACGTCATCCCCGCCCCCCGTGGCGACGCCGACGCCCCGCTGCAGGCGCACGTGACGAACCTCGACGCGTCCAACTTCCTCGGCCGCATCGGCCTGGTCCGCATCCACAACGGCCGCCTCCGCAAAGGGCAGCAGGTCGCGTGGATCCACCATCTGCCGAACGACGAGACGGAGACCAAGTCGGTCCGGATCTCCGAGCTCCTCGCGACCGAGGGCGTCGAGCGCGTCCCCACCGAGGAAGCCGTGGCCGGCGACATCGTCGCGGTGGCCGGTATCAGCGACATCATGATCGGCGACACCCTCGCGGACCCGGAGAACCCGGTCGCGCTGCCCGCCATCACCGTGGACGAGCCCGCGATCTCCATGACCATCGGCGTCAACACGTCCCCGCTCGCCGGACGCAACGGCGGCACCAAGCTCACCGCACGGATGGTCAAGGCGCGCCTCGACCAGGAGCTCGTGGGCAACGTCTCCCTCAAGGTGCTCGACACCGAGCGTCCCGACGACTGGGAGGTGCAGGGCCGCGGTGAGATGGCGCTGTCCATCCTGGTCGAGACGATGCGCCGGGAGGGCTTCGAGCTCACCGTGGGTAAGCCCCAGGTGGTCACCAAGCGCATCGACGGCAAGGTCCACGAGCCGATGGAGCACATGACCATCGACGTGCCCGAGGAGTACCTCGGCGCGGTCACCCAGCTCATGGCCGCACGCAAGGGTCGCATGGAGCAGATGAGCAACCACGGCACCGGGTGGGTCCGGATGGAGTTCCTCGTCCCGGCCCGCGGCCTGATCGGCTTCCGCACGACCTTCATGACCGAGACGCGCGGCTCCGGCATCGCCAACTCCGTGTCCGCCGGCTACGAGCCGTGGGTCGGGGAGATCCGTTCGCGGCACACCGGCTCCCTCGTGGCCGACCGCGCGGGCAAGGCCACCGCGTTCGCGCTGCTCGGCCTGGCCGATCGCGGCGACTTCTTCATCGAGCCCGGCTCCGAGGTGTACGAGGGCGTCGTCGTGGGGGAGAACCCGCGCTCCGAGGACATGGACGTCAACATCACCAAGGAGAAGAAGCTCACCAACATGCGCTCGGCCACCTCCGACGCCACCGAGACGCTGCAGAAGCACCGCAACCTCTCGCTCGAGGAGGCCATGGAGTTCTGCGCCGGCGACGAGTGCGTCGAGGTCGGCCCCGACGCGATCCGCGTGCGCAAGGTCGCGCTCACCGCGACCGAGCGCGCCAAGGCCCGCAGCAAGGCCAAGTCCCGCGAGCAGCAGTCCGTCAGCTGACGCAGGTGAGGCCGTGAGGACGACGGGGGTGTACGCGCGCCGGCGGGCATCCGCCGTACTGGGCGCCGCGCTCGCCCTCGTCGTCGCCTCCGGCTGCGTCGCCGACCCCCCACCCCCAACGGTCGTGGGCGACGACCGCACCGACGGCACGGCCGTCAGTCTCACGGACGGCGGCATCCTCCTCGCGCTCGACCGTGTCGAGGCGGGGTTCAACCCACACCTCCTCGCCGACCAGGGTGCGGACACCGACCTCGTCGCCTCGCTGCTGCTCCCCAGCGCGTTCGTCCCCGGCGTCGACGGCGAGCCCGTCCTCAACCGCGACCTGCTGCTGTCCGCGGCACCGCTGCCGGACGCCCCAGAGACCATCCGCTACACCATCGATCAGCAGGCCCAGTGGTCCGACGGCGTCCCGGTGGCGGCCGAGGACTTCGAGTACCTGTGGCGGCAGATGACCGGTCAGCCCGGCGTAGTCGACCCCGCCGGTTACGAGCAGATCGTCGACGTGCGCTCCGGCGCCGGCGGCAAGGTCGTCGACGTCGTCTTCGAGTCCGTACCCGCGCACTGGCGGTCACTCTTCCAGCACATGCTGCCCGCGCACATCCTCAAGGGTGCCCCCGACGGTTTCCAGGGCTCGATGGAGGCGCTGCCGGTGATGAGCGCGGGGCCGTTCATGATCCGTGCGGCCGACATCGGCCGTGGCGAGATCGAGTTCGTCCGCAACGACCGCTACTGGGCCGGGGCCCCGGAGATCGAGCAGATCGTCGTCCGCCGCGCCACCGGCCCCGGCCAGCTCGGGGCGGCCCTGCGTGACGGTCCGGGGTCGATGGCCCTGGTCTCCGCGACGCCGGTGGCCAGGGACGTCTCCGAGACCGTCCCCGGGGTGACGGGCACGCCGTTGGCCGGCACCGCCCAGCTGGAGCTGGCGTTCAACACCGTCGCCCCGACCGTGTCCGAGCCCGCGGTCCGTCGCGCCGTCGCCGCCGCTCTCGACCCGCAGGTGATCGGGCGGGTCGTCACGGGGGAGGCGCGGCCCGAGGTGACATCCCATCCTTTCCCGGCCGGGTCCGCCGTGACCACGACCGCCGATCCCGCGCTGACCGAACGCGCGCTGACGGGAGCCGGTTTCGCCCTGACCGGTCCGCGCTGGCAGCGCGACGAGGTCCCGCTCTCCCTCACGCTCGGCGTCGAGGCCACCGACGACCGCGCCGTGACCGCCGCGTACTCCGTCGCCGACCAGCTGCGCGGCGCCGGGATCGGCGCCCGGGTGTGGGAACTCGGGTCGACGGCTCTGTACGCCGACGCGTTGCCGCACGGTCTGGTCGACGCCGTCGTCGGCTGGCAGAGCACCGACGGGCAGCCGGAGCTCGCCGCCGTCTCCCGCTTCGCCTGCGCCCCGGCCGCTCCCCGACCGGGATCGGGGGCGTCCGCGTCCGCGTCCACGTCCGGCTCGGCCACGTCGGAGGAGGCGACCACGACACCGGCCCGGCCCCGCACGACCGTGCCGAGCCTGTCCCCGCCCGAGCCGGACACCGGCCGGAGCCGCCAGCGCCGCACCACCGACACGACCGTGAGCGCCGGCGCGACCAGTACCGCCCCGACCTCCCCGCCCCGGACGATCGGCCGGGACGCCACCGCCCGCGCCTCCGACGTCTCCGGGATCTGCGATCCCGTGCTCGACCGCGCGTTGGGCGTGTCCGGCGGGGACGCATCGGCACCGACGGCCACACCCGATCTGGTCGCCGCGGGAGAACGCGTCGCCGACCTGGCGCTGCGTGTGCCGCTCGTGCGCCCCACCCTGCTGCTGGCCACCGACGGGGTCGACGTGAGCGGGTCAGGCACCGATCCCGACGGCGGGGCACAGGCCACGCGTCCGGTCACCGACGTCTTCGACACCGCACGCACCTGGAGGAGGACCGGATGACCCCGACGCCCGCGACCCCGGCCGCGGACGGGCTGCGCGCCCTGTTCGTGCACGCTCATCCCGACGACGAGGCGATCACCACCGGTGGCACGATCGCCGCGCTGGTCGCGGCCGGCGCCGAGGTCCGCGTGATCACCTGCACCCTCGGCGAGGAGGGGGAGGTCCTCGGAGATGCGTTGTCCGGGCTCGTCGCCGACCGCGCCGACCAGCTGGGCGGGTACCGGATCGGAGAACTCGGGATCGCGCTGCGCGCCCTCGGCGTGGACCGGACCCGATTCCTCGGCGGGGCCGGCCGTTGGCGGGACTCGGGGATGTCCGGCACGCCGTCGGCCCACCATCCGCGCGCGTTCGTCCGGTCCGGTGACGAGGCCGTCGCCGAGATGGTGGCGGTCCTCGACGACGTCCGGCCCCACCTCGTCGTGACCTACGACCCCCGTGGCGGGTACGGACACCCGGACCACATCCGCGCCCACGAGGTGGTGCACGCCGCGATCGAGGAGTCCGCCCACCGGCCCGACCGGGTGGCGTGGACCGTCACCGCGCGCTCCGAGCTCGACCGCACGCACCCCGAGCCGCCCGCCCACCTCCGTCACGCCGAACCGGAGGAACTGCCCTCCGTGCCGGACTCGCGCCTCACCCACCGCGTCCCGCTGGACGACGCGGACTACGCCGCCAAGCTGGAGGCCCTCACCGGGCACGCCACCCAGCTCGAGCTCGTGCCCGGGCCCGAGGGGGAGCCGTGGTTCCTCGCCCTGACCAACGGCGTCCTGCAGCCCGTCCCGCAGGTGGAGTGGTACATCGCCCACGACCGGTCCGGCGACGACGGGCCCTACGTCACATGCCAGCCCGGCTCGGCCCGTCTGTTCGACGGCCTCCGCGGGGACGCGTCGTGACCGCCGCGGCCGGTGCGGCCGGTGCGGCCGCCGTGCCCACGGTTACCGACCCGGTCCGCCCGGCCCGGCCCGCCTCGGCGGTCGAGTTCGGGGTCGCCCTGGTGCTGCTGGCGATCGGCGCGGCGGCCAGCTGCGTGCTGGCCTCGGCATGGCTGACGATGTACCTGGGCCCCGTGCCGATGCCCGTCAGCGTGCTGGCGGCGGGCGCCTGGTCGCTGTTCCTGGTGCGCGTCGCCTCGACGTGGTCGGACCGGAGGATCGTCGCGGCGTTCCCCGCCCTGGTGTGGATCCTCACGCTCGTCGCACTCGAACTGGGCCCGGGCGGCGACATGCCGGTGCCCGTCGGCCTGCGCGGTCTGGCGCTGCTGGTCTTCGGCGGCCTCATCCCGCTGTGGGTGGCCACCCTGCGGGTCTCACCCGCGCCGGACCCCCAACGACGGTGACACGCGGCCGCCCGGGTCGGCGTCGTGGTGCCAGACGTCGGTGATGCCCGGCGTCAGCGCCTCGGCCAGCGCCCACGCCTCGTCGGCATCGATGTCCATCACGGAGTAGACGCCGTTGCCGGCCGGGGTCGCCGCCGCCACCGTCGCCACGCCCGCCGAACGCTGGAAGACCGACTGGGTGACGGTCCATCCGATGATCCCGTCGGCCTCGAGGATTGTCCGCTTGGCGGTCCACGACCCGTGCGAGGTGACGAGCATCCCCGGCAGGAGTGCGTGCCCGAGCATGCGGATGCGGTCCGCCGCGAGCAGCAGGAAGAGCACGAGCGCGGCCGGGATTCCCCACTCCACCCAGATGTCGGCGGACGGGCCGGAGTCGATCCGCACGAGCACGATCAATCCCGCGACGATCCAGAAGGGCAGCAGGCCGCGCGTGATGCGACGCCGCGCCGCCTTCCACGGGTGACGACGCAGCGGGACGGTCACCGGCGTCGGGTCCCCGAGGATGCGGATCGCCACGCGGCGCACGTCCTTGATCGGTGCCTGCGGCAGCAGCGTGGACGCCGTGGCACCCTTCTTGGTGCCCGTCATGATCGGCTCGAGGCGGCCGCCCCCGAGCATCCGCAGGTACACCGGCAGGCGCATCTCCACGCCGCGCAGGCGGGCCTTGTCCAGCGCCTGGTGCTTACGGCGCAGGACACCGTTCTGCACGTAGAGCAGCTGGCCGTGGTCGGTGAGCGCGTACTTGCCGTAGCGGATCGCGTAGGTGATGACCGCCAGCACCCCGGCGACCGCCCAGATGGCGACGCCCTTGCCCACGAACGCCCACGGCTGCCCCAGCGAGTCCAGCCAGGCGATGGTGCCCTCGACCACCGCGAGGTCCATGATCCGGTCGTGCATGTCGCCCATCTGCCACGTGATGAGCCACAGGGAGAACAGGACGCCGAACCCGATGAAGGAGAACGGGGCGAACCGGGCCCACGTGACCTTCCACTGCGCGATGTCCTCGCCGTACTTCGACCCCCACTGGACCTCGTCCTCCTCGGAGAGGGAGGGATCCAGCGCCCGCCGGTGCTTGAGCAGCTCGTCGCGCAGCGGCTCCACGAGCGCCGTGTCGATCGCGTCGAGGCGGAACCGCTCGGCGTCCGACTTACCCGAGTCCGCGCGGCCCGTGCCCACCTCCACGATCGAGACCCTCAGGACCCGGTGGAACAGGTCGGACTCGGTGTCCACGCTGCGGATCCGCTGCCGGGCCACCGTGACGACCTGGCGGCTGAAGAAGCCCTTGCGCAGGATGATGTGCGTGCGGCCGACCTGGTAGCTGGTCGAGAGCCACCGCAGCACGCCACCGAGGATCACCATCGAGACGATGACGATCTCGAACCAGTAGTTGCTCCGGTTGGAACCCAGCCAGAGGGAGACGAGGAACAGCGGCAGGAGGCGGGTGAGCATCCCGAGCGGATAGACGAGCAGCATCCGCCACGACAGGCGCTCCCACGGCGCCTCCGGGTCGACCTTCTCCGCCGCCGCGGGTTCGTCGGCCGCCAGGACCTCCTCCGCCGGTCCCGCCTCCGGGGCGGTGGCGGTGTCGACGGGGGAGCGGCCCTCGTCGTCGTCGCCGTCAGGTCGTCCCCCCGCGCCGGGCGCGGTCACGTCCCGTCCCCCGCGTCCAGGTTGGCGATCGCGATGAGGTGCTGCGCCAACGCCTCGGCGTCCGCGAGGTTCAGGCCGCGGATCTGCACCGTCCCCTGCGCGGAGGCGGTGGTAGCGTTGACCGTCGCGAGGCCGAACCAGCGCTCGAACAGCGTCCGCGTGGTGTACACGCTCTGCAGTCGCGCCAACGGGGCGATGCGGAACTGGGTGGTCCACCACCCCTGGCGCGAGCACACCGCCGTGTCCGACACGTCCCACCGGGCGACCAGGTAGCGCCACCACGGCGCCACGACGATGCCCATGAACGCCAACGGCACCGTCACGCCCAGGGCGACCCAGTTCCAGAAGCCCATGACGTTGTCACCCCAGTAGAACCAGGCGACCTGCAGGCCCGCGAGGACGGCCCACGACCAGATCCCCTCGATCACGAACAGCAACGCGGTCCGCTTCTCGATACGGTGCCGCGGCGCGGTCACCAGCACCCGGTTGGAGGTGAGCAGGGCGTCACCGGCGTCCGGAACGACGTCGGGGGAGCCGCCGTCGTCGGCCGGACGGGGCTCGCGGAGAGCGTGGGCGCCCCCCTGGCCGGGCGCCGCGGAGGAGACCAGGGGGTCCCCGTTCGTGCGGAGGGGCACTGCGTGATCGGGCATGGCGACAACAGTAACGCCAGCCTGGCGCCGGTAAGCCCGTGACCACCGTTGGAGCACCGCTCCGCTCTCGCCGCCGCCGCGGTGGGGCATCATCGCGGGTATGGATCCCGCCGTGCCGCCCGCCGATCCCCAGCCCACGCCGTCGGCCATGCGCCGCGCCCTGCGCCGCGCCGCCGACGGCCTCACGCTCGACGTGACCGAGGCCGCGGTGCTGCTGGCCGCGCGGGGCGGGGACCTGGACCGCCTGATGGCCCTGGCCGCCGCGCGTCGGGACGCGCGTCTGGTCGACGAGGGACGCCCCGGCGTGGTGACCTACTCGCGCAAGGTCTTCGTCCCGCTCACCCGCCTGTGCCGGGACCGGTGTCACTACTGCACGTTCGTCACCGTGCCGGGCAAGCTCCGCGCGGCCGGACAGGGCATGTTCCTCGACCCCGATGAGGTCGTGGAGCTGTGCCGCCGCGGCGCGGAGGCCGGTTGCAAGGAGGCGCTGTTCACCCTGGGGGACCGGCCCGAGGAGCGGTGGCCCGAGGCGCGCGAGTGGCTCGAATCGCGCGGCTTCTCCTCCACGCTGGACTACGTGCGCGCCATGGCGATCCGCGTGCTCGAGGAGACCGGCCTGCTGCCGCACCTCAACCCCGGCGTCATGAGCTGGGCGGAGCTGTCGCGGCTCAAGCCCGTCGCGCCGTCGATGGGCATGATGCTCGAGACCACGGCGACCCGCCTGTTCACCACCCCGGGCGCCGCCCACCACGGCAGCCCCGACAAGGACCCGGCCGTGCGGCTGCGGACCCTCACCGATGCCGGCCGCCTCGCGGTGCCGTTCACCACGGGGATCCTCGTGGGGATCGGGGAGAACCGCACCGAGCGCGCCGAGAGCCTGCTGACGCTGGCCGGGCTCGCGCGCGAGTTCGGCCACCTGCAGGAGGTGATCGTCCAGAACTTCCGCGCCAAGCCCGACACCGCGATGCGCTCGGCCGACGACGCCGACCGGGACGAGTTCCTCGCCGCGATCGCCGTGGCGCGACTCGTGCTGGGGCCGCGCGTGGCCGTGCAGGCACCGCCCAACCTCGTCGACCGGGGTGACGTGCTGGCGCTGGTGGACGCCGGGGTGGACGACCTGGGGGGCATTTCGCCCCTGACCCCTGACCACGTCAACCCCGAGCGGCCGTGGCCGCACCTGGACGAGCTCACCGCGGACCTCGCCGCGCGCGGGTGGACGCTCACCGAGCGCCTCACCGCCCATCCGCGCTACGTGGGCGGGGGAGACGCCTGGATCGACCCGCGGGTGGCGGGCCACGTCCGCGCCCTGGCCGACCCGGCCAGCGGGTTGGCCGTGTCGGGCGACGACGACGAGGTGGTGCAGCCGCAGGGACGGCCCTGGCAGGAGCCCGACGACGACTGGGACTCGAGCGGACGGACCGATCTGCACACGGCGATCGACTCCGAGGGCCGCAATACGGACACCCGGTCGGACATCGGCGAGGCCTTCGGCAACTGGGACGTCATCCGGGCCCGCGCGGCGGAGCTCGGGGCCGCGGCGCTGGTCCCCGAGCGGGCCGACGCCGAGGTCGTGGCCGCGCTGCGCGCCGCCGAGGCGGACCCCGCCGGCCTCACCGATGAGCAGTACCTCGCGCTGGCCACCGCCACCGGGGACGGCCTGGCGGCCGTCGCGGGGCTCGCCGACCGGATCCGCGCCGACGTGGTGGGGGACACCGTCACCTACGTGGTCAACCGGAACATCAACTTCTCCAATATCTGCTACACCGGCTGCCGGTTCTGCGCGTTCGCCCAGCGCAAGGGTGATGCCGACGCGTTCTCGTTGTCCGCCGCCGAGGTCGCCGACCGGGCGTACGAGGCGTACGTCACCGGGGCGTCCGAGGTGTGCATGCAGGGTGGGATCGACCCGGACCTGCCCGTGTCCGGCTACGCCGACCTCGTGCGCGCGGTCAAGGAGCGGGTGCCGTCGATGCACGTCCACGCCTTCAGCCCCATGGAGATCTCCAACGGCGCGTCGCGCTCCGGGGTCGGCGTACGCGAATGGCTCACCGAGCTGCGGGCCGCCGGTCTCGACACCATCCCGGGCACCGCCGCGGAGATCCTCGACGACGAGGTCCGCTGGGTCCTCACCAAG
The DNA here is from genome assembly GCF_036287335.1 of Dietzia maris. Taxonomy (NCBI): domain Bacteria; kingdom Bacillati; phylum Actinomycetota; class Actinomycetes; order Mycobacteriales; family Dietziaceae; genus Dietzia; species Dietzia maris. The sequence goes on along the minus strand of NZ_CP143053.1, from coordinate 2,135,725 downwards.
GGCAAGCTGCCCGCCGCCGAGTGGATCGACATCGTCACCACCGCTCACGAGGTGGGCCTGCGCTCGAGCTCGACCATGATGTACGGCCACGTCGACACGCCCCGCCACTGGGTGGCGCACCTGCGGACCCTGCGTGGGATCCAGGAACGCACCGGCGGGTTCACGGAGTTCGTGCCGCTGCCCTTCGTGCACCGCAGCGCCCCGTTGTACCTCGCCGGGGCCGCCCGTCCCGGGCCGACGCGCGAGGAGAACGTGGCGGTGCACGCGTTGGCGCGGATCATGCTGCACGGGGCCATCGACCACGTGCAGACCAGCTGGGTCAAGCTCGGCGTGGCGGGCACGCGGACGATGCTGCGGTCGGGCGCCGACGACCTGGGCGGCACCCTCATGGAGGAGACCATCTCGCGGATGGCGGGGGCGGAGAACGGCTCGGCCAAGTCGCCGGCGGAGATCGAGGAGATCGCCACCGGGATCGGTCGCCCGGCCCGCCGGCGTGACACCCTGTACGGGCCCGCGCCGCGCCCCGTTCACGTGGCGGTCGTCACATAGCCGGAACCGCGCGTGGGGCGGCTTCGGCATCGGAGTGTGTCGTGGCATACGATGCTGGCCATACCGCTACGAGGAAGGTGGCTGACGTGACCTACACGATCGCAGAGCCGTGCGTCGACGTGATGGACAAGTCCTGCGTCGAGGAGTGTCCGGTCGACTGCATCTACGAGGGGGGACGGATGCTGTACATCCACCCCGACGAGTGTGTCGACTGCGGCGCGTGTGAGCCGGTCTGTCCCGTGGAGGCCATCTTCTACGAGGACGACGTCCCGGACGAGTGGACCGAGTACAACGCCGCGAACGCCGACTTCTTTGTCGAGCTGGGTTCGCCGGGCGGGGCGGCCAAGGTCGGCAAGGTCGACTACGACGTGCCGTTCATCAAGGCACTCCCGCCCATGAACCAGGAGTGAACCCGGTGGTGTCGCGCCCGGAGCGTCGACCGCCCGGGCGTGCGCTCCCGGTGTTCCCCTGGGACACCCTCGCCGAGGCGCGCTCCCGCGCGGCGGCTCACCCCGACGGGCTCGTCGACCTCACGGTCGGCACTCCCGTCGACCCGGTCGCCCCGGTCATCCGCGAGGCGCTCGCCGTCGACGCGGCCGAACCCGGTTATCCCACGACCGTCGGCACACCCGCACTGCGGCAGGCCGCCGTGGGCGCCCTCGCACGGCGCTACGGCGTCACCGGCCTGACGACCGACGCCGTCCTGCCCGCGATCGGCACCAAGGAGCTCATCGCCGGGCTTCCCTCACAACTCGGCCTGGGCCCGGGCCACACGGTCGTCGTGCCGGAGGTCGCCTACCCGACCTACGAGGTGGGGGCCCTGCTCACCGGGGCCACGGTCGTGCGCGCGGACTCGCTCACGCAACTCGGACCGTCGTCGCCGACGCTCCTGTACCTCAACTCGCCGTCCAACCCGAGCGGCAAGGTCCTCGGCGTGGACCATCTGCGCAAGGTCGTGGGCTGGGCACGCGACCGCGGTGTGATCGTCGCCTCCGACGAGTGCTACCTCGGCCTGGTGTGGGAGGGGGAGGCCCCCTCGATCCTCGACCCGCGCGTGTGCGACGGCGACCACACCGGGCTGCTGGCGCTGCACTCGCTGTCCAAGACCTCCAACCTGGCGTCCTACCGGGCCGGGTTCGTCGCCGGCGACCCCGCCCTGGTGGCGGAGCTGCTCGCGGTGCGCAAGCACTCCGGGCTGATGATGCCGCTGCCGGTGCAGTCCGCGATGGCGGTCGCCCTGACAGACGACACCCACGAGGACGAACAGCGCGAGCGGTACCGGGCCCGCCGGGCGCGTCTGCGGCCGGCGGTGGAGGCCGCGGGCTTCCGGATCGACCACTCCGAGGCCGGGCTCTACCTGTGGGCGACCCGCGACGAGCGCTGCCGGGACACGGTGGACTGGTTCGCTGAGCGCGGCGTGCTCGTGGCGCCGGGCGAATTCTACGGCCCCGCCGGTGCGCGGCACGTGCGCATCGCACTCACCGCCACAGACGCGACTGTCGACGAGGCCGTGCGCCGGCTGGCCTGACCGCCCGGCCCGGGCCCCCGCGTCCTGCACAGCACATCGAGAAGACGGCTCCGCACACATCGCCCGAGTGGGGTGTGCGGAGCCGTCTTGTCGTTGCGGGACGCGTCTCTAGTCGTTGGCGTGCAGATCCGCGTTGAGCTCGACGCCCTCGCGCTTCCACGGAACGGCCTCGACCGCACCGGAGACGGAGTTGCGGCGGAACAGCAGGTTGTCCATCCCGGACAGCTGACCGGCCTTGACCGGCTCGCGCTCCGCCCAGGCCCCGGCGCGGACGTCTACCTTGGTGCCGGCGGTGACGTAGAGACCGGCCTCGACCACGCAGTCGTCACCGAGCGAGATGCCGACGCCCGAGTTGGCGCCGAGGAGGCAGCGCTCGCCGATCGAGATGGTCTCCTTGCCGCCCCCGGAAAGGGTGCCCATGATGGAGGCCCCGCCGCCCACGTCGGAGTCCGCTCCGACGACGACGCCCGCGGAGATGCGGCCCTCGACCATCGACGCGCCCAACGTCCCGGCGTTGAAGTTGACGAAGCCCTCGTGCATGACGGTGGTGCCCTCGGCCAGGTGCGCGCCGAGGCGGACGCGATCGGCGTCGGCGATCCGAACGCCCGACGGGACCACGTAGTCCACCATGCGCGGGAACTTGTCCACTCCGTACACGGTCACCGGGCCGCGGGCGCGGAGCCTGGCCCGGACCGACTCGAAGCCCGGGACGGCGCAGGGGCCGAAGTTCGTCCACACGACGTTGGTGAGCTTTCCGAACAGGCCGTCCATGTTCGCGAAGTGCGGTCGGATGAGGCGATGGCTGATCAGGTGGAGGCGTAGGTAGGCGTCGTAGGCGTCTGCCGGTGGTTCGGTGAGGTCGGAGATCTCGACCCGCACGGCCACCCGCTCGACCCCGCGGTCCTCGTCCGGCCCGGTCAGGGACGCGAGCTCGGCGGGCACCTCGTCGCCGGACAGGACGGCGTGACCGCTCGAGGAGGCGGCGCCCAGCTCCGGTTCGGGGTACCACACGTCGAGGACGGTGTGGTCGGACGTCAGGGTGGCGATTCCGGTGGCCACGGCTCCATGTGCACTCATGGCCCCGATGCTAGCGGTCCGCCCGGACGCACACCGGTCACGGTCGAGTCGCACACCGGGCCAGGGCAACTAGGGTGGAGACCGTGACCGCCGCCCTCGATCTGACCGCCGACCCGGTCGACCTCACCCGTGCCCTGGTCGACATCCCCAGCCCCTCGCGGCAGGAGGACGCGATCGCCACGGCCGTACACGCCGCGCTCGAGTCGACCGTCGCGGCCTTCACCGGCCCGGCCGCGGGGCGGACGGAGGTGATCCGCGACGGCAACCGGGTCCTCGCCCGGACCCGACGCGGGCTGCCGGGCCGGGCCGTGCTGGCCGGGCACCTCGACACGGTGCCGCTCGCCGACAACGTCCCCTGCCGGGTCACCAGCGAGGCCGACGAGCAGATCCTGCACGGCTGCGGGACGGTCGACATGAAATCCGGGGACGCGGTGTTCCTCCACCTCTTCGCTCTCCTGGCGGACAGCGAGGACCTGGTCCACGACCTCACCCTCGTGCTCTACGACTGCGAGGAGATCGAGGCGACGGCCAACGGCCTCGGTCACCTGGAGCGCAGCCACCGCGACTGGCTGGTCGGTGACGTCGCGATCCTCGGTGAGCCCACCGGCGGACTGATCGAGGCCGGGTGTCAGGGGACCCTGCGGATCCGGGTCCACGCCCGCGGTGTGCGCGCACACTCGGCGCGCAGCTGGCTCGGCGACAACGCGGTGCACCGCCTCGCGCCGGTGCTCGGGGCGCTCGCGGCCTACGAGGCCCGGTCGGTGGACATCGACGGCTGCGTCTATCGCGAGGGGTTGCAGGCGGTGCGGATGTCGGCGGGAGTCGCCGGCAACACCGTGCCGGACGAGGCGTGGCTCGACGTCAACTTCCGTTCGGCCCCGGACCGGGACACGGACGCCGCCCTCGCGCACGCGCTCGACGCCCTCGGACTCGCCGGGCTCCCCCGGGTGGAGACCGGCGAGGTCCCGCCGACCGAACCGGGGCTGTACTGGGAGTTGACCGACCTGTCCCCGGGCGCGCTGCCCGGGCTGAGCGCCCCCGCGGCGGCGGACCTCGTCCGCGCGGCCGGCGGGCGGGTCCGCGCCAAGTACGGCTGGACCGACGTGTCCCGGTTCGCCGCACTGGGGATCCCCGCGGTCAACCTCGGACCCGGCGACCCCGGACTGGCGCACAAGCGCGATGAGCACTGTCCCGCCGTCCAGATCACCGAGGTGACCCGGACTCTGCGCGACTACCTCACCACCCCGGGCTGAGACGGCGCCGGGCCCCGCCCGAGCCAGGGTCCCGCGCCGCCGCCCGACTCACCAGAGCACAGAAGGAGACACGGCCCATGGCCCCCAACGACCCGGTCCACATGCGTGGACCCGTCCTCGTCCGTCGAGAGAAGGACGGCGAGCGCACGACCACAGACCAGCGACTGTTGGACAAGAACCAGGACACCGACTGGCTGCACACCGACCCGTGGCGGGTCCTGCGCATCCAGAGCGAGTTCGTCAACGGCTTCGGCGCCCTGGCGGAGTTGAGGGACGCGGTCAGCGTGTTCGGTTCGGCCCGCACCCGGCCCGGTGACCCCGCCTACGAGCAGGCGGTGGAACTGGGCCGCGCATTGTCCGAGGCGGGCTACGCGGTGGTGACCGGCGGCGGCCCGGGCCAGATGGAGGCGGCCAACAAGGGCGCGTGGGAGGCCGACGGTCAGTCGGTCGGACTGGGTATCGAGCTCCCCCACGAGCAGGGCATGAACCGGTGGGTCGACCTCGGTCTGCACTTCCGGTACTTCTTCATCCGCAAGACGATGTTCGTCAAGTACACGCAGGCGTTCGTGTGTACGCCGGGCGGATTCGGCACCCTCGACGAGTTCTTCGAGGCCATCACCCTGGTCCAGACGGACAAGATCACCCGGTTTCCGATCGTGTTGTTGGGCGTGGACTTCTGGTCCCCTCTCGTGGACTGGATCCGCGGCACGCTGGCCGAACAGGGCATGATCTCGGCGTCCGACCTCGAGCTGTTCCTCGTGACCGACTCGGTGCCCGAGGCGGTGGAGTTCATCCGCGAGGCGCACCACCGCGCCGCACTGACGTCCGAGCAGCGGGAGGACCTCATCGGCGAGGAGCACCGCGGGGTCGAGCGCTGATGGCGCCGGTCCCGAACCGTCGGGTGTGCGTCTACTGCGCGTCCTCGACCTACGACCCGCGCCTGCTCGAGATCGCGACCGAGGTGGGCGACGCGATCGCCCGCCGGGGCTGGTCGCTGGTCTCGGGCGGTGGCAACGTCTCCATGATGGGCGCGCTGGCCGAGGCGGCCCGCGGGGGCGGCGCCCGGACGGTCGGGGTGATCCCCGAGGGGCTGCGGGTGCGGGAGGTCGCCGACACGGCGGCCGACGAGCTCGTCGTCGTCACCACCATGCGTGAACGCAAGCGGGAGATGGAGGAGCGCTCGGACGCGTTCCTCACGTTGCCCGGGGGGATCGGGACCATGGAGGAGATGTTCGAGATGTGGACCTCGGCCTCGCTGGGGTTCCACCACAAGCCGGTCGTGCTCTACGACCCCATCGGGTTCTACCGCCCGCTCCTCGACTGGGTCGACGGGCTGGCGGAGGCCGGGCTGGTCAAGCCGGCGGCGCTGGACCGCCTGGTGGTGCGCGACGATCTCGACGCTGCCCTCGACGCCTGTGGAGGGCGCAGGTGACCACGCCCGGCGACTCGCCCGCCACCCAGCCCGCCAACCAGCCCGCCACCCAGCCGGGCCCCGCTCCCCGGCCGGTCGTGGCACCCACTCTGTGCGGTCGGCCGGTGCCGGTGGACCGCCCCCTGGTCATGGCGATCGTCAACCGCACCCCCGACTCGTTCTACGACCGCGGCGCGACGTTCACCGATCCCGCGGCGATGCGCCGCGTCGACGAGGTCGTGGCGGCGGGGGCCGACGTCCTCGACATCGGCGGCGTCAAGGCCGGGCCGGGGGACCTCGTCGACGTCGACGAGGAGACCCGCCGGGTCGTACCGTTCGTCGAGGCGGTGCGCGGGCGGCACCCGGACGTGCTCATCTCGGTGGACACATGGCGCGGTGAGGTGGCGCGGCGCGCGCTCGCGGCCGGGGCGGACGTGGTCAACGACACGTGGGCGGGCCACGACCCCGGGGTGCTCACCGCGGCCGGGGAGGCCGGCGCGGGCTTCGTGTGCTCGCACACCGGAGGCGCGGTGCCGCGGACGCGCCCGTTCCGGGTGGGGTACGCCGACGTGGTCCGTGACGTCGTCGAGGAGCTCACGTCCGCGGCCGAGCGGGCGCTGGCCGCGGGGGTGCCGGCCGACGGCGTCCTCATCGACCCGACCCACGATTTCGGCAAGAACACCTTCCACGGGCTCGAACTGCTCAGGCGGATGGACGAGATCGTGGCGGTGGGATACCCGGTGCTCATGGCCCTGAGCAACAAGGACTTCATCGGCGAGACCCTGGACGCCGGGGTGGACGACCGCGCGGAGGGCACGCTGGCGGCCACGTCGGTCGCCGCCTACCTCGGCGCACGGGTGTTCCGCACGCACGACGTGCCGGGCACGCTGCGCGCCCTGGAGATGGTCGCGTCGATCGTGGGCACCCGCCGACCTGCGCGGACTGTACGCGGTCTGGCCTGACCCGTGTGGGAGACTGGGCGCGGCGGTCGTCACTACAGGAGGGGAGCGCGATGCTCACCATCGTCGTCTACGTGGTCGTGACGCTGATCGTGGCCTCGGGCCTGTTCGCGCTGTCGCTGCTGGTGTTCGGGCGTTCGGAGTTGCTGCCCGCAGTGGAGGCGGGCCACACCGTCACCCGCCTGCCGCAGGGCCCGCTGTCCGGGGATGATATCCGGGCGGTACGCCTCGGGGTGTCCGCGCGCGGGTACACGATGGCCGAGGTCGACTGGACCCTGGAGCAGGCCGCGCTGGAGATCGACAGGTTGCGGGCGCGGCTCGGGGAGACCGCCGTCGGTGACGGCGCGCCCGTCGGGGCGGACGGCGGCGCGGTCGGCGGGGTGCGTGGTGCGGACGGTCGGTCTGCTACGACGTCCGAGTCGGGCCGGACGCGCTAGAATCTGTTGTATCCACTGGAGCAGTACCGATCGTGGGCACGGGCGCCCGGCAGGGCGCGCCCCGCGGACTAGGACGAAGGGAATCGACCTGATGGCGGCTATGAAGCCCAGGACCGGTGACGGACCGATGGAAGCGGCCAAGGAGGGCCGCGGGATCGTCATGCGCGTCCCTCTCGAGGGCGGCGGTCGACTGGTCGTCGAGCTGACCCCCGATGAGGCCAAGTCGCTCGGCGAGGAGCTGACGCAGGCCACCTCTTGATCGATCGTCCCACCGATGCCGGCGCATCCGACCCTTGTGGCGGATGCGCCGACTCATGTCACCGGAAGGTACCGCCGATGTCCGATGTCCCCAGCCGCCCCCTGCCCGCGGTCCGTGTCGCGTCCGGTGAGGTCCCCGCGGCAGCGCGGCCCGTCGTGGTGCGTCGTCCGGAGGCCGGCCGGGTGACGCGCGGCCTGGCCCGTGAGGTCAGTGTGACCGTCCGTGACGGGCGTGCCGTGCTGGAGGTGGAGGTCGACGGGTCGACGCCGCGTTCGGGCTGGTCGGGCGCCGTGGACCACGGGTTGGGGCATCGCCGCGCGGGCGCGGCGCTGGCGCGTCACCTCCGCGAGGCCGGGTCCGTCGAACCGGTGGCGGTCTCGGTGCCCGGCGAGGTCCCGACAGACCGGGTGGCGGACGTGGTCCTGGGCTACCTGTTGGGGGCGCGCGGCCAGGACGTGTTCGCGGCCGACCCCGCGCCGGTGGCGCCGGAACTCGTGGTGGTGGTCACCGCGGGACCGGGAGGGGGCGACGACGACGAGGAGCGCGTCTGCCGTGAGGTGGCGACGGCGGTGGAGGCCGCGCGGGCGACGGCCGCGGCCCGCGATCTCGCCGGCGCCCCCTCGGACCGGAAGACGCCGGAGTGGCTGGTGGGGCGGATGGCCGGGGCGCTGCGCGCCGCTGGGATGCGCGCGGACGTCCTCTCGGGTGGGGATCTCGTCTCCGGCGGGTTCGGCGGCGTGCTCGCGGTGGGCGGTGGCTCGGCGAACCCGCCGGCCGTTCTGGTGGCCCGTCGCCCCGGCCCGGGCCCGCGGGTGCTGCTGGTGGGCAAAGGCATCACGTTCGACACGGGCGGGATCTCGGTGAAACCGGCCGACGGCATGCACCTCATGCGGACCGACATGGCGGGCTCGGCGGCCGTCGTGGCGGCGGCGGAGGCGTTCTGCGCGGACACCGCGCCCGCGTACACGGGAGTGGATCTCACGGTGGTGGTGCCGTCGGCGGAGAACATGCTCTCCGGTTCCGCCTACCGTCCGGGCGACGTCGTCACCCATGTGGGCGGGACGACCTCCGAGGTCACCAACACCGACGCGGAGGGCCGGATGGTCCTGGCCGACGCATTGGCTCACGGCATCGCCGAGTGCGACCCGGAGGTGGTGATCGACGTCGCGACGCTCACCGGCGCGATGAAGGTGGCGTTGGGGATGCGGACGGGTGCGGTCATGGCCACCGACGACGATCTCGCCGACCGGGTCGCCGCCGCGGGGGCGAGGGCGGGGGAGCGGTGGTGGCGGCTCCCGCTCCCCGACGATCTGCGTCCGGCGGTCCGCTCCGACGTCGCCGACCGCCGCCAGGCACCGAAGGGACCGGGCGCCATCACCGCGGCGCTCTTCCTCGAGGGCTTCGTCGACGGCCGCCCGTGGGCGCACCTCGACATCGCCGGGCCGGCCCGCTCTCCCGAGGAGATCGACGAGGTCGGGCCCATCGCGACGGGATTCGCCACCCGCACGCTGCTCGGGTTGCTCCGCGACCTCGCGGATCGACCGCGGGCGTGACCCCCGGACCCGCCCTCCGACGGATCGTGCCCCTGTTGCGCTGCCCGTTCTGCGGGGAGGCGATGCGGGCGACCGACCAGGGCGTCACGTGCGGTTCCGGGCATCCGTTCGACCGGGCCCGCCAGGGGTATCTCAGCCTCTTCGGCCCCCGGGGTCGGCGCTTCCCCGGGGACACCGCCGATCAGGTCGCGGCCCGCGACCGGGTGCTGTCCTCGGGGCTCTTCGACGGGGTCCTCGACGCGCTGGCGGCGGTGGCCCGTGACGCCCTCGGGGCGGGAATCCCGGACCGCGACGGCATGGGGGCGGGGACCCCGGCCCGTGACGCCCTCGGTGCCGGGGCCCCGACCGGGCCCGCCGCGCGCCGCGTCGTCCTCGAGGCGGGCGCGGGAACCGGCCACTACCTCGCCGGGGTGCTCGACGCCGTCGGCCGACACGGCGACGGCGCCGACGTGGTGGGGATCGGCACGGAGATCTCGGCGGCGGCAGCCCGGCGGCTGGCCCGCGCGCACCCGGCGGTGGCCGCGGTGGTGGCGGACACGTGGGACGGCCTCCCACTCGCGGACGGCTGCGTCGACCTCGTGCAGGTGGTCTTCGCACCCCGCAATCCGTCGGAGTTCGCGCGTGTGCTGCGCCCGGGCGGGACGCTGGTCGTCGCGGTGCCCGGGGAGGGGCACCTCGAGCCGCTGCGGTCGGCCGGGGGACTGCTCGAGCCGGCGCCGGACAAGGCCGCGAGACTCGACTCCGAACTGGCGGCAGCCTTCGAGCCGGGCCCGGTCCGCGTCGTCGACCAGCGCACCGAGGTGCCCGCGGCGGTCGCCGTCGACCTCGCGCTCATGGGGCCCAGCGGGGTGCACCTCGACCGGTCACGGCTGGAGGCCGCCCTCGGCGCCGACGACCGGCCGGTCCGGCTGCACGTCGAGGTGCGCTCCTACCGCGTGCCGCTGGGCGACCGCCGCTACTGACGATCCGGGCGTGCGGGCGTGCGGGCGCACCGGGCGGCCGCCGTCGGCACGGCGCTACAGCAGCGAGGAGTACATCCGGTGGGTCTGCTCGGCGATCGCCTGCCACGAGAACCGGGACACGGCCCGCTCCTTGCCGGCCCGGCCCATCCGCGCCGCCCGCTCGGGATCCGCGATCAGCTCGTTGACCGCCTCCGCGAGCCCCCGCTCGAACGCCCCGGTCGCCGACTCGTCGTAGTGGACGAGGACGCCCGTCTCGCCGTCGACGACGACCTCCGGTATCCCACCGACGTCGGAGGCCACCACGGCGGTGTCACACGCCATGGCCTCGAGGTTGACGATGCCCAGCGGCTCGTACACCGACGGGCACGCGAACACCGTCGCGGCGGACAGGATCTCGATGACCTCCTCGCGCGGCAGCATGTCGCGCAGCCAGAAGACCCCGTCCCGTGCCGCCCTGAGCTCGGCGACCAGTGACTCCATCTCGGCCGCGATCTCCGGGGTGTCCGGCGCGCCCGCGCACAACACCAACTGGGCGTCCGGGTGGAAGTCGCGGGCGGCCCGCACGAGATGCGGCACGCCCTTCTGCCGGGTGATCCGCCCGACGAACGCCACGATCGGACGGTCCGGGTCGACCCCGTGGCGCCGCAGTACCGAGTCCTCCCCGGAGAACGTCTCGACCGGCGCCCACACCGCGGTGTCGATGCCGTTGAGGATCACGTGGATGCGGCCCGGCTCGACCTCGGGGTAGACACGCAGGATCTCGTCCTTCATCCGGGCGCTCACCGCGACCACGGCGTCGGCGTTCGCGAACGCGTTGCGCTCCGACCACGACGAGACCCGGTAGCCGCCTCCCAGTTGCTCGGCCTTCCACGGCCGGCTCGGTTCGAGCGAGTGCGCCGACACCACGTGGGGGACGCCGTAGAGCTGACCGGCCAGATGCCCTGCGAGCCCCGTGTACCAGGTGTGGGAGTGGACGATGTCCGCCCCCTCGGCCGCGACGGACATCCGCAGGCCGGCGGACAGGGTCTGGATCGCGGGATTGGCGTCGGGCCCCAGCTCCGGGTCGGGGCGGAACGCGCGGGCGGTGTCGCGGTCCGCGCCCATGCACAGCACGTCCACGTCGCACAGCGGCCGCAGGTTGGCCACCAGTTCGGTCACGTGTACCCCGGCCCCGCCGTAGACCTCCGGCGGGTACTCCCTCGTCATCATCGCTACTCGCACACCGGCCAAGGTAGTCGCTCGGGCCCCCGCCCGAGGCGTGCCCGGTGAACGCCGCCCGTCGCCGGGGTGACGACCGGGCGCGCGACGGGGGTCAAAGCGCCCGTTGCCCCGTGGCGGGTCGCGCGGAGTCGATACGGTGGGGTCGTGAGGAACCAGCCGCATGTCCTAGCAATCGTCCTCGCCGGCGGCGAGGGCAAGCGACTCTTCCCGCTCACGGCGGACCGCGCGAAACCCGCCGTGCCGTTCGGCGGGTCCTACCGGCTCATCGACTTCGTGCTGAGCAACCTCGTCAACGCCGGGTTCATGCGCATCTGCGTCCTCACCCAATACAAGTCGCACTCCCTGGACCGCCACATCGCGCAGGTGTGGCACATGCGGGGCATGGGCGGCGAGTACGTGGCCCCCGTGCCGGCCCAGCAGCGGCTCGGGCCCCGCTGGTACACGGGTTCGGCCGACGCGATCCTGCAGTCGCTCAACCTCGTCCACGACGAGAAGCCCGACCACATCGTCGTCTTCGGCGCCGACCACGTGTACCGCATGGACCCGCGCCAGATGCTCGACCACCACATCACCACCGGCGCCGCGGTGACGGTCGCCGGGATCCGTGTCCCCCGCGACGAGGCGTTCGCCTTCGGCTGCATCGACGCCGGCGAGGACGACATCATCCGCGGCTGGGTGGAGAAGCCCTCCGACCCGCCCGGCACCCCCGACGACCCGGACGCGACCTTCGCGTCGATGGGTAACTACATCTTCACCACGGACGCGCTCATCGAGACCCTGAGGGCGGACGCCGAGAAGCCCGACTCCTCCCACGACATGGGCGGCGACATCATCCCCGCCCTGGTGGAGCAGGAGCGCGCCTACGTCTACGACTTCGCCCGCAACGACGTGCCCGGCGAGACCGAGCGCGACCGCGGCTACTGGCGCGACGTCGGCACCATCGACGCGTTCTACGACGCCCATATGGACCTCGTCTCGGTCCACCCGGTGTTCAACCTCTACAACGACCGGTGGCCCATCCGCACCCAGCAGGACAACCTGCCGCCCGCGAAGTTCGTCAACGGCGGGATGTCGCAGGAGTCGATGGTCGGGGCGGGCACGATCATCTCCGCGGCCACCGTGCGCAACTCGGTCGTGTCCAACAACGTGGTCGTCGAGGACGGCGCCGTGGTCGAGGGCAGCGTCCTCATGCCGGGGGTGCGCATCGGCCGCGGCGCGGTCGTGCGCAAGGCGATCGTCGACAAGAACTGCCACATCGGCGACGGGGACCTCATCGGCGTCGACCACGAACGCGACCGGAAGCGGTTCCCCATCAGCGCGGGCGGGGTCGTCAGCGTCGCCAAGAACACCGTCACGTCCCTGCCGGGCTGATCGCCGGGCGCGCCGGGCGGCGTGACGGGTCAGAGCGTGACGGGTCAGAGCGTGACGACGGTGAGCCCGGCGCCCACCGGCAGGAGCGTCACGTGGGCGTGCTCCGGGAGGTCCGTGTCCTCCGGCAGGGGCGCGTGCTCGCCGATGAGCACGAGCGCCCCGCCGGAGCGCAGCAGCTGGTGCGACCGCGAGATCAGGCGCGTCACCGAGTGGGCGGGGACGTCCGCGACCACCAGGTCGTATGCGCCGTCGGTGAGCTTGTCCGCGACCTCCAGCGGGCGGGCCGCGATGTAGCGCGCCGCCGAGGAGGGATGACCCGCCCCGCGGACCGCGGCCCGCGCGGCGTCGAGGTGGTGCGGATCCTCGGTGATGCACGTGACCACGGCCCCGGACCCCTGTCCCGCCGCCGCGAGGATCGCGAGTGCGGGGACACCCGGCGCCGGCGTGATGCACACCGCGGCGCGGGTGCCGTTCAGCCGGGCGATCATCCGGATGGCCTCCGCGGTCGGGGCGTCCGGTGAGGGCGCACCCAGTTCGTCGGCCTCGGCGCGGGCCGGGGCGTAGAGGGAGTCGTCGACGAGGGCCGCGCTCCGGTGCGCCAGCCCGTCGGCTCCGGAGCGGTCGGTGGCGGGGAGATCAGAGGAATCGGACACCCGAGCAGCGTATCGCCGCGGACCGGCGCAGCGGCGACCAACGCGCGGTGACCGGATCGGTACAAAACTCTCAGTGCGATCTCAGTACGCGTATACCGTGAGGACAGACCGGTAGGGGACAGTGGTCAGACGTCGCGCCACGAGGGCGCGAACCACCACCGCGCGGGGACACGCCCCGCGCCGGAAGGCGGCGGCAGCGCATGTACTCACGAACCGTGCACGGGACGACGATCGCCCCGGTGGCCCCCGACGAGTCGGCAGGCACCGCACGATTCGACTCGACCGGCGACGCGGCGGACATGCCCACCTGGTCCCAACTGGTCGCCCAGCACGGTGACCGGGTCTACCGCCTCGCGTTCCGACTCTGCGGCAACGCCCATGACGCGGAGGACATCACGCAGGAGGCGTTCATCCGCGTCTTCCGGTCCCTCGACCGCTACAAGCCCGGGACCTTCGAGGGGTGGATGCACCGGATCGTCACCAACCTCTTCCTCGACATGGCCCGGCGACGCTCGCGCATTCGCTTCGAGACCCTGCCCGAGGACGCCGAACGCGTCCCCGGGCGCGAGCGGAGCCCGGAGCAGGTCCTGGCCGACGAGACGTTCGACCCGGTGCTGCAGGCGGCGCTCGACAACCTGACCCCGGAGTTCCGGGCGGCCGTCGTCCTCAGCGACATCGAGGACCTCAGCTACGAGGAGGTCGGCCGCATCCTCGGGGTGAAGATGGGTACCGTCCGCAGCCGTATCCACCGCGGCCGCGCCGCCCTGCGCGCCGAGCTCGAGGCCGCCGGGGTCACCGGAGCGCACCAGCGGTCCAGCTGAGCCGCCGCGTCCGACGGCGGGAACAGCGGAGCCGTTTCGGACGTTGACCCATCGAGATCGGGCGGGACACCGCCCCGCAGGCCGACGGTCGGGAGGGCGTGGCGTGGATCGACATCGTCACGGGCGCGGCTCCGCGCCCGAGTTCAGGTTGTCGCAGACGTCCGCGCGGGAAGTGGTCGGCCGGACCGGGCCGCCGCGGACGCGGGAGCACTTCCTGTCCACCGACCACCTCTCCATCGAGGCCGCGGCAGCGTACGTCGACGGCCGGCTGCCCGAGGCCGGCCAGTCCCGCGCGGACGCGCACCTCGCCCGCTGCGCCAACTGCCGCCGCGAGGTCGAGGGGCAGCGCGAGGCGCGCCACGCGCTGCGGGGCTCGGGACCCATCCACATGCCCCGCGAGCTACTCGAGCGACTACGCAACCTGGACGATCTGACCGTGGCCGCTCACGGGCCAGCCGACGACCGGGACGGGACGCCCGCCCCCGCGGAGGCGTCCGCGACCGCGTGGGCGAGGCTGCTTCGCCGGCTGCGGCGACGCGGCCGTTAGGGTGGGCCGGGTGGAGGACCAGAGTGGCGTGCGCGGGGCGACGGGGCGCGACGAGGAGCCGGACCGCCCCCTGCGCGAGCCGGCACCCATCCACCGACCGGCCGTCGATCCGGACGTCGTCGCCCTGTTCTCCCGCCCCGAGGGCGTCTCCGGTGGATTCGACCCCACCTCCGCCACCGGCGCCGTGGGCAGCGCCGACCCGGGCGTCGTCCGTGACGCCGATCCCGCACTGGCGCAGGCGTTCGGCCCCGGCCCGGAGAGCCCCCGGGGTATCGAACGTCATCCGGAGTGGCAGGACGAGGCCGCCACGCCCCCGGCGCGCACACCCGACCCCTGGCGTGACCCGCAGGCCCCGGTCGGTCTCGGCGCTCCCGCCGTGGCGGCCACTCCCGAGCCGCGCCCCGTCGACCTGTCCGGTGCGGACGAGGCCCCACCGGCCCGGCTCTCGCTCTCCGAGGCGCTGTTCGAGCGCCGACTGAGCAGGCGGGCGCTGGCCGGGGCGATCGCGGCCGTCGCCGTCGTCGCCCTCGCCGGCGGTGCCATCGGCGCCGTCGTCGCCGATTCCGCCCGCGTCCTCACCACCTCGACCGTCCGCATCGCCGACGCGCCGGACAACGTCCTGCGCCCCGACAATCCGGTCGGCGAGGTCGCACGGCGGGTCCAACCCGCCGTCGTCAACATCCAGGTCTCCACCCCGTCGGCCCGCGGGGAGGGCTCCGGCATCGTCATCGACCCCCAGGGATACATCGTCACCAACAACCACGTCGTCACCATGGACGGTGCCGCCGACCGCGCCGACATCGACGTCATCTTCCCCGACGGCTCCCGCGCCGCGGCGGAGATGGTCGGCCGCGACCCCGCCACGGACCTGGCGGTCCTCAAGGTCGAGGACGTCCAGAACCTCACCGTCGCCACCCTCGGAAACTCCGACGACGTCCAGGTCGGCGAGCAGGTCATCGCGATCGGATCCCCGCTCGGACTGGCGCGGACGGTCACCGAGGGGATCGTCTCCGCGACCCGGCGGCCGATCGCGCTGGGGGAGTCGACCTCCGACGGCGACGTGGTGATCGACGCCATCCAGACCGACGCCGCCATCAACCCCGGCAACTCCGGCGGGCCGCTCATTGACGGCACCGGGGCGGTCATCGGGATCAACACCTCGATCTTCACGCAGTCCGGCGGATCCATCGGCCTCGGCTTCGCGATCCCCGTCAACGACGTCCGCGACATCGCCACCTCACTCATGACCGAGGGGTCGGTCCGACACGCGACGATCGGGGTCAACGCCCGTAAGGCGGACAACGGCGCGGTCGAGGGCGCGGAGATCGTCAACGTGCGCGAGGGATCGCCCGCCCAGTCCGGCGGACTACGCGAGGGCGACGTCGTCACCCGCGTCGGGGAGCGACGGGTGCGCTCGTCCGACGAACTCGTGGTGGCGGTCCGCCGCGCCGGTGCGGACGTCGACGTCCCGGTCGAGGTCATCCGCGGCGGATCACGCGTCGAGCTGACCGTCCGTCCCACGCTCGGCTGAGCCCGGGGGTCACCCGCGCAGGTCACGCTCCCGCTCGCGCGCGCCACGACGTATCCTGACTGCGATGTTCACAAACGTGGGGTGGTCCGAGCTCCTGGTCCTCGGGGTGATCGCACTGGTCGTCCTGGGGCCCGAGCGTCTGCCCGAGGCCGCCCGCTGGCTGGCGTCCGCGATCCGCAAGGTCCGCGAGTTCGCCAGCAACGCGCAGCAACAGCTCAAGGACGACTACGGGACCGACTTCGAGGAGTTCCGCGAGCCGCTCAAGCAGCTCAACGACCTGCGCGGCATGAGCCCCCGCGCCATGGTCACCAAGCACCTGCTGGACGGCGACGACTCCCTGTTCACCGGGGACTTCGGCGCCGCCGCTCCCGCTGGAGGTGCCGCCGTCGCGGGAGGCGCCGGCGCGGCCGGCTCCGCGGGCGGCGGGACCGCGGCCGAGCCGCGCCGCTCGACCCGCCCGCCGGCCACCACCCCGCCCGCGGCCGGCCGGGACGCGGACGCCCCCGGCGACACGGCGCCGGCGTCCGGTCCGGTCTGGGACCTCGACGCCACCTGAGGTCGGACGTCGGGTGGGCTATCGCCCGCCCGGAGGCGGTAGGCGACCCCGCCCGGGGGCTGTAGGCGACCCCGCCCGGGGGCGGCGGGGCGTGACGCCCCGCCGGCCATCCGAGATGCCGGTCCGTCAGAGGTGACGTGTGGTGTCGATCCCCAGGTTCATCCCCGCCAGGCCCCGGGGTCGCACGGCCAGGCCGTCAGCGATCTCGCGGTACGCGCGCCCCGACGGTGACTCGGGCTCGGCCAGGACGATCGGCGTGCCCTCGTCCCCGTGCTCGCGCACGGCCTGCTCGAGCGGCACCTGACCGAGGAGCTTGACGGGTGCGCCGACCGAGCGGGACAGGTTGGCCGCGACCTCCGCGCCGCCGCCGGTACCGAACACGTCCATGCGGGTGCCGTCGGGCAGCTCCAGCCACGACATGTTCTCGATGACACCGGCGATCCGCTGACGGGTCTGCAGCGCGATCGACCCCGCGCGCTCGGCGACCTCGGCGGCCGCCTGCTGCGGAGTGGTGACCACGAGGATCTCCGCCGACGGGATGAGCTGGGCGATCGAGATGGCCACGTCGCCGGTGCCCGGGGGCAGGTCCATCAGCAGGACGTCGAGGTCGCCCCAGTACACGTCGGCGAGGAACTGCTGCAGGGCCCGGTGGAGCATCGGACCACGCCAGACGACCGGGGTGTTGCCCTTCGTGAACTGCGCGATCGAGATGACCTTCACGTCGTGCGCCACGGGCGGGAGGATCATCTGCTCGACCTGGGTCGGCCGGGCGTCGGTGCCGAGCATCCGCGGGATCGAGTGCCCGTAGATATCCGCGTCGAGCACGCCCACGGACAGGCCGCGGGACGCCAGCGCCGTCGCAAGATTGACCGTCGCGGTGGACTTGCCCACGCCGCCCTTGCCCGAGGCGACCGCGTAGACCCGGGTGAGGTTGCCGGGTTGGGCGAACGGGATGACGGGTTCCGCCGCGTCACCACGGAGGTGCTTGCGCAGTTCGGTGCGCTGCTCGTCGCTCATGACGTCGAGCTCGACGGCGACCTCGCCGACGCCCGGGACGTCGGACACCGCCGAGCGGACGCGGTCGCTGATCGTGTCCTGCATCGGACACGAGGCGACGGTCAGGTAGATGCCGACATCGACGCGGCCGGTCGCGGGGTCCACCTCGACGCCCTTGACCATGCCGAGCTCGGTGAGCGGCTTGCGGATCTCCGGATCGTCGACCTTGGCCAGTGCGGCGCGGATCGATTCTTCGCTGGGTGCACTCATGATGCCCCGAGTCTAGGGGTCGCGGCACCCCGTGACGATTCAGGCCGGGGGCGGCGGCACGCAGAACGGCGGGATACAGGGCAACTCGATGACCGGCAGGCCCGGGATGGCGGGCGGCGCCGGCGCCGGGGCGGGCGCGGCGGCCGGGGACGACTCCGTCGTTGTCGGCGTCGGCGCCGTCGACGGCGCCTCGGTCGCGGGAGACGTCGGCGCCGCCGGCGGGGCGACCTCCGTGCAGCCGGGCACCGGCGGTTCCGCCTCTCCGGGCTTCGCGGGCTCCGGCGCGGCGGTCGGCTCGCCCTCCCAGCCCTCGGGGCAGCGCTCCGGTGGCCGCGGGGGCTCGACCGTGGGCTCCGGTCGGTGGATCTCCGGCAGATCGGAGGGCAGCGGGAAGGCGTTGACCGCGTAGCCGTGCGCCCACGCGTTGACGTTGGCCACGTACGCCAGCGAGTTGTTGTAGGCCAGGATCGCGCGGGTGCGGGCCGCCGGGTCCGCCATCGACCCGCCCTGGTTGCACAGGAGCGTCGCCGCGGACAGGGCACCGTCGTAGATGTTGTTCGGATCGGCCACGCCGTCGTCGTTGCCGTCGCGCCCGAGCGTCGCCCAGGTCGACGGGATGAACTGGACGGGTCCGACGGCACGGTCGAAGTCGGGGTCGCCGTCGAATCTGCCGCCGTCGGTGTCGGTGATGACGGCGGTGCCCGGCAGGGAGCCGTCGAGTCGGGGGCCGACGATCCGGCCGATGGTGTTGCCGCGCACGTCGAAGAGCCCGCGGCCCTGGTTGGACTCGACCTGACCGATCCCGGCGAGGACGGTCCAGTCCATCTCGCAGGCGGGGCGCTCCGCGTTGAGCCGCTCCGTCGCGCGGTGGTAGGCGTCCAGGGCGATGCCCGGGATCCCGAGCGGTCCGTCGGGGATCGTCGCCGGCTCGATGTGCGCGGCGCCGGGGTCGACCGGCGGCTCCGGGATCTGCTCCGAGGTGGTGGGGTCGGTGGTGGGAGGGGGCGGCGTCGTCGCGGGAGGCGGCTCCGGCGAGTACTCGGCCAGCGGCGTGATGTCAGGTGCGGCGGGGCGGCTCGTGTCGATCGTGAGCCCGACCGCGGCGAGGACCGTGATGGCTCCGACGGTCACGGCTGCACTGGTGAGCACCCGGCGGTCTGCAGTGTGCGCGATTCGGCGCAAGATTCTCCCCCTACGACGTAACGGACGGCGCCACGGCCGTGCACCGCCCCCGCGACGCTTCGTCTGGGGCGAGGTTACCCCCGGCCCCTGTCGTCTGGATCGGTTTTCCCGCCATCGGCGTTACCGCCGCCGGTGGAGAGCCCGGCCAGCATCGTCTCGATCCGTTCCACGGAATCCCGCAGGTCGTCGAGCTCGCGGCGCAGGTAGTCACGCGTGACGGTCTCGCCCACCGACAGGCGTACCGACGCGAGCTCGCGGGCGAGGAATTCCGTGTCCGCCTTGGTCTGGGTGGCCCGGAGCCGGTCCTCCTTGACGGACTCCTTGTCGCGGTCCTCCTGACGGTTCTGCGCGAGCAGGATGAGCGGCGCGGCATAGGCGGCCTGGGTCGAGAACGCCAGGTTGAGGAGGATGAACGGATACGGATCGAACCGCAGCGCCACGACCGCGACATTGATGACGATCCACACGATCACCACGACCGTCTGGATGAGCAGGTACATCCCGGTGCCGAAGAACCGGGCGACGGCCTCGCTGTACCGGCCGACCGCGTCGGAGTCGAAGCTGATCCGGGGTCGGCGGGACGTCATCGGGGTGGACAGCGACGACCTCACGGTGGGTTCGGTCATCGCGCCGTCTCCGTGTCGTCGTGCAGGTCCATGTCCCGCCAGTCGTCGGGCAGGAGGTGATCCAACAGGTCGTCCACCGCGACCGCTCCGAGGAGGTGCCCTTCGTCGTCGACTACGGGGCCGCACACCAGGTTGTAGGTGGCGAAGAAGCGGGTCACCGCGTCCACCGAGTCGGTGGGGCGCAACGCCGACAGGCTCGTGTCGACCGTCTCGGCGACCATGGCGGACGGGAGCTCGCGCAGCAGCGCCTGGATGTGGACGCAGCCCAGGTACTTGCCCGTCGGGGTGGCCGTGGGAGGGCGGACGACAAAGACGAGGCTGGCCAGAGCGGGACTGAGGTCGGGGTTGCGACAGTGCGCGAGCGCCTCCGCCACCGTGGTCTGCGGCGAGAGGATGATCGGTTCGGGCGTCATCAACCCGCCGGCCGTGTCGGCGTCGAAGGTCAGCAGGCGCCGGACGTTCGACGAGTCCTCGGGGTTCATCCGCTCGAGATACGACTCGGCGTCCTTCTCGGGGAGCTCGCCGAGGAGGTCGGCCACGTCGTCGGGGTCCATGGCCTCGAGAACGTCCGCCGCACGCTCGAGTTCCAGCCGGGTGACGATCTCGGTCTGCTCGTCGTGGGGGAGCTCCTGCAGGATATCGGCCAGCCGTTCGTCGTCGAGGGTGCGCGCGACCTCGAGTCGACGCACCTCAGGCAGTTCGCGCAGGGCGATGGCGACGTCCGCCGGACGGAGGTCGGCGTACTGCTCGACCAGGCTCTCGGCGCCGTGCTCAGGGGTGCCGATCGCGTCGTCCAGGCCCCTGATGCGGTTCCACGGGTGGATCGACACCTCCCCGCGCCGACCGAGGGGGGAACGCCCGCGGCGCTCGCGGACGGCGAGCCGCGACACGAGCCAGTCCCGCGAGCGTTGGCGTTCGATCTCCACGTCGACGACCTGGTACCGGGTCGGGCGGTCCGGGTTCCCGGAGCGCTCGCCCGCGGGCTGGTCGCGCTCGACGCCGATGACCGAGTCCACGAGGGCGCCCAGGACGAGATTCTCCCCGGGCCTGGACTGGAACCGGTGCAGGTTGATGGTG
Organism: Dietzia maris; assembly: GCF_036287335.1. Taxonomy (NCBI): domain Bacteria; kingdom Bacillati; phylum Actinomycetota; class Actinomycetes; order Mycobacteriales; family Dietziaceae; genus Dietzia; species Dietzia maris. The sequence continues at coordinate 2,114,886 of NZ_CP143053.1, read as the reverse complement.
CCCGACACCAGCGACACCGACCGCGGATCGATCGAGGCGACCCGGAGCATGGGCACGAAGATCCTGCGCCGCGTGGGTAGCTCGACGACCAGCCCGATGACCCGCGGGGGTTTGTGCCCGGAGCGCATCGTCACCACGACATCCCGGATGCGTCCGATGTCGTCCCCGTCAGGGCCGATCACGGGCAATCCGGCTAGCCTGGCGACGAAGGCCTTGTTGAGGTTCGCCATGCAGACCAACCTAGTCACCGACAGGCGGCGCCCGCCCGCCGTACCGGACGTAAGGGAGTGCCACCCACGATGACCGCAGCCCCCCACGCGACAGCCGCGCCTTCGGAGGACGCCGCCTCGGCGATCGCGGACCTGCGCGCCCGGCCACGGCGCACGGTCCTCGCCGTGCCCGGCAGCAGTGTGAAGATGATCGACAAGGCGCGGGGACTGCCAGTGGACGAGGTCTTCCTGGATCTCGAGGACGCGGTGGCCGGCCCGGCGAAGGAGGAGGCGCGCGAGAACGTCGTGGCCGCTCTCGGCCGGGGTGGGTTCGCGGCGCCCACCGTGGTGGTGCGCGTCAACGCCTGGGACACCGAGTACACGGTCCGCGACGTCACGGAGGTCGTCGGTCGGGCGGGTGCCCACGTCGACGCACTGCTGCTGCCCAAGGCGCGGACCGCGGCGGAGGTCGCCGCGCTCGACCTCGTGCTGACCCAGGTGGAGAAGGCCGCGGGCCTGCCGGTCGGTCACATCGGGATCGAGCCGCAGATCGAGGACGCCCTCGGTCTGACCAACATCGACGCGATCGCGACGGCCAGCCCGCGGGTGCTCACGCTCGTGTTCGGTCCCGCCGACTTCATGGCCTCCATCGGGATGCGCACGCTGACGGTGGGGGAGCAGCCGGACGGGTACGCCCCGGGCGACGCCTATCACCACGTGTTCATGACGATCCTGGTGGCCGCCCGCGCGCACGGCCTTCAGGCCATCGACGGTCCGTTCCTCAGAGTCCGCGACGAGGACGGTTTCCGCCGCGCGGCGGCCAGCACCGCCGCCCTCGGGTTCGACGGCAAGTGGGTCCTGCACCCCGCGCAGGTCGACGCGGGTAACGAGGTGTTCAGCCCGCGTCAGGACGAGTTCGACAAGGCCGAGGCCATCCTCGAGGCCTACGCGCGCTCGACCTCGGTGGAGGGCGGCGCCCGCGGTGCGGTGATGTTCGGTGACGAGATGCTCGACGAGGCCAGCCGTAAGATGGCGTTGGTCGTCTCCGCCCGTGGCCGTGCGGCCGGGATGACCGTCTCGGATCGGGACCCCGCCGGGAACGAAACGGAAGGACGGACCTCATGACCACTCCCGTGAACCCGCGGGGCGCGCGCGCCCGGGGCGCCCAGACGCCGGGTCTGCCCACACCGCCCACCGGGTGGGTCGTCGGCTCCTACCCCACGTACGCGCAGGCCCAGGCGGCGGTCGATCACCTCGCCGACGAGGACTTCCCCGTCCACGAGGTCACGATCGTCGGCGTCGATCTCATGCAGGTCGAGCGGGTCACGGGCCGACTCACCTGGCCGAAGGTCCTGCTGGGCGGGCTGGCGACCGGCGCGTGGCTCGGCCTGTTCATCGGCCTGCTCCTGGGCATCTTCACGCAACCCATGTGGGGCGTGGTGCTGACCGGTCTGGTCGGCGGCTCCGTGTTCGGCGTCGTCTCGGCGTCGCTGTCCTACGCCGCGACCCGCGGGAAGCGGGATTTCGCGTCCACCTCCCAGCTGGTCGCGGGCCGCTACGACGTCCTGTGCGAACCCGCCAACGCCGAGCGGGTGCGCGACGAGCTCGCCCGGCTCGGGCTGAAGTAGTGCTACCGGGAGGCCCTGCGGACGGGTCGACGGTTCCGGCGGCGGTACGCGCTCACCTGGAGGAGCGCTACGGACCGGAGCCGCAGGAGGCGTCGGTGACGTTCCTCGGCACCGCGCCGATCCGGATCCTCCGGTTCGTGGACTTGGAGAGCGGTGTGGTGCGGTACGTCTCGCTGGGGTGTTCGGCCGAGCCGATGGGGGATCCGTCGGCGCTCGTGCCCGATCCGACAGCGCCGCGCGCGGAGCTGAGCCTCGTGCTCCGGGGCGGTGTGGACGGCGTGGTGCGCGCCCTGGCCGTGCTCGCGGCCGCGCCCGCGGTGGAGGGACTGGTCTTGTCCGAGGGCGCGCTGATCGACCTGGGCGAGCCGCTGTGGCCCGGCGCGGCGTTCACCGCCGTGGTGCTGCGTGCCCCCGAGATCCCGGACGTCGAACTGCCGGGTGACGCGGCACCCGTCCGGGTGTTCCGGGCCGTGCCGGTCACCCACACGGAGGCGGCGTGGGTCCGTATGAAGGGTGCGGCCGAACTCGAGGAGGCGTGGGCGGAAGCCGGGATCGACGTCACCGATCCCGCCCGGTCCGCCGTGAACCCCGGCCTGACCCGCTGACGGACGGCCCGTCGACTCCGGACGGCGACCACGTGGGGCCTCGGCGTGACGGCGCCGGGACGGTTCTGGGACACTGTCGGACGAGATGTCCGCGCTGACGGGTGCGGTCGGTGTGAGGAAGGACGTGGTCGGGTGCTGCGGACGGTGGGGCGGCCCGGGAGGCGCGCGGTGGCGCTCGCGGGTGTGGTGGCGATGGCTCTGTCCGGCTGTCAGGCGCAGTCGTCGATCGTGCCGGCGCACCGGGACGACCCGGTGGCGGTGATCGAGACGGCCTCGTTCGGTGAGGCGGAGATCGTGGGCCACATCTACGGCAACGCGCTGGTACGGTCCGGCTCGCGGGTGACCGCGCGACCCCAATCCGGGACCCAGGCGGAGGTCGTGGAGTCCGTCGTCGCGGGAGACGCGACCTTCACGGTGGGATTCACCGGTGAGCTCCTGGGAGCCTTCGACCCCGGTGCGACGGCGACCGAGGGGGACGAGGTGTATGCCGCGATGATGGCCGCGCTACCGGAGGGGGTCACCGCCGCGGACCCGGCACCCGCCGAGGACGCGCCGGTGTACGTGGTCACGCGCAACACGTCGGAGACCCGGGGATTGCGGACGATGTCCGACCTGGCCGGTCGGTGCGGTGACCTCACGCTCGGCGCGAGGCAGGAGGCCCTCGCTGACGGCGACCTGGCCGCCGCCGTGGGAGAGACGTACGACTGCGGTTTCGGCCGTCGGATCCCGTTGGGGCCGAATCCTCGTGCGGTGTTCGACGCCCTGCGTGCGGGGGAGATCGGCGTGGGGTTGGTCCAGTCGGCCGACCCGGTGGGCCTCCCCGAGGACATCGTGACACTGGACGACGACGAGAACGCGGTCCGCGCCCAGAACCTGGTGCCCGTCTTCCGCAAGGGCTCGCTCTCGGAGGACCAGTTGAGTCTGATCAACCGGATCAGCGGAGAGCTGACCACCGACGACGTGCGTGAGCTGCTGCTGGGTGTGGAGTTCGGGACCTCAACCCCCGTCGCCCTGGCCAACTACTGGTTGGACTCGCACGGGTACTGACCGGCCCGGCGGCGGCGCGCCGCATAGGAGAACGGGGCCCGGCCGCCGATGGCGGCCGGGCCCCGTTCCCGGTTCGGGTGGGTCAGGCGAACGCCTCGTCCACCAGAGCCTTCTGCTCGACGGCGTGGACCTTGCTCAGGCCGGTCGAGGTGGCGGCCATCGGGCGACGGGAGACCCGCTTGAGCGGCGGGAAGTCGTCGATCCGCTCCGGCAGTTCGAGCGCGAGGAAGCTCCACGCGCCCTGGTTGGCCGGCTCCTCCTGGACCCAGCGGACCTCGGTGAGGTTCGGGTAGTGGTCCAGCGCCTCGCGCATGCGGCGGTGGGGGATCGGGTAGAGCTGCTCGAGGCGGACGATCGCGATGTCGTCGCGGCCCTCCTTCTCCTGGCGGGCGGCCAGCTCGTAGTAGAGCTTGCCGGACACCAGCAGCATGGTCTTGACCTTGCCCGCGTCCCTGGACCCGTCCGCGAACGTCGGATCGTCGAGGACGGACCGGAACTTGCCGGAGGTGAAGTCCGCGATCGCGCTGACGGCCTTCTTGTTGCGCAGCATCGACTTGGGCGTGAACACCACCTGCGGCCGCTTGATGCCGTCGGTGGCGTGGCGGCGGAGGAGGTGGAAGTAGTTCGCCGGGGTCGACGGTTGGGCGACGGTCATCGAGCCCTCCGCACACAGCTGGAGGAACCGTTCGATGCGGCCGGACGTGTGGTCCGGGCCCATGCCCTCGTGGCCGTGGGGGAGCAGCAGGGTGACCGAGGACTTCTGGCCCCACTTGGCCTCACCGGACGAGATGTACTCGTCGATGATGATCTGCGCACCGTTGACGAAGTCGCCGAACTGCGCCTCCCAGAGCACGAGTGCGTCGGGGTCGCCGACGGAGTAGCCGTACTCGAAGCCGAGGCCCGCGTACTCCGTGAGCGCCGAGTTCCACACCTCGAAGCGGCCCTCGGCGTCCTCGAGGTTCTGCAGCGGGGAGTAGGGCTCGGAGGTGGTCTTGTCGACCACCACCGCGTGCCGCTGGGTGAAGGTGCCGCGCTGCGAGTCCTGGCCGGCCAGGCGGACGGTCTTGCCTTCACGGACGAGCGAGCCGAGCGCGAGGAGCTCGGCGAAGGCCCAGTCGACGTTGCCGTTGTAGGCCATCTTCTGGCGTGCCTCGTACACCGGCTTCACGCGCGGGTGGATGTGGAACTCCTCCGGCAGGCTGCCGAAGGCGTCGCCGATCGCGTGGATGACAGACTCGTCCACCGCCGTCACCAGGCGCTTGGGCAGCGGCTGGTTGGGCAGGATCGACTCGGAGGCCTTGACCGGGTGTTTCTCGAGTTCGCGGACCTCGTTGAAGACGCGCTCGAGCTGGCCCTGGAAGTCGCGCAGGGCGTTCTCCGCCTCCTTCTCGGTGATGTCGCCACGGCCGACGAGATCCTCGGTGTAGGACTGGCGGACGCTCTTCTTACCGTCGATCACCTCGTACATCCGCGGCTGGGTCATCGACGGGTCGTCGGCCTCGTTGTGCCCGCGACGGCGGTAGCAGACGAGGTCGATCACGACGTCCTTCTTGAACTGCTGACGGAAGTCCATCGCGAGGCGGGCGACGCGCACACACGCCTCGGGGTCGCCGCCGTTGACGTGGAAGATCGGCGAGCCGATCATCTTGGCGACGTCCGTGGCGTACTGGCTGGAGCGGCCGGCCTCGGGGGCGGTCGTGAACCCGATCTGGTTGTTGACCACGATGTGGATCGTCCCACCGGTGCGGTAACCGTCGATCTGGGAGAGGTTGAGCGTCTCGGCGACGACACCCTGGCCGGCGAACGCGGCGTCACCGTGCAGCATGAGCGGCACGACCGGGTACTCGGCGCGCCACTCCGGGTCCTCGATGAGGTCCTGCTTGGCGCGGACGATGCCCTCGAGAACCGGGTCGACCGCCTCGAGGTGGGACGGGTTGGCCGTGAGCGAGACCTTGATCTCGTTCTCGCCGAACATCTGGTACTGGATGCCTTCGGCGCCGAGGTGGTACTTCACGTCGCCCGAACCGTGCGCGGCCGAGGGGTCCATGTTGCCCTCGAACTCCGTGAAGATCTGGCGGTAGGGCTTGCCGACGATGTTCGCCAGCACGTTGAGGCGACCGCGGTGCGGCATGCCGATGACGACCTCGTCCAGGCTGAACTCGGCGGCCTCGTCGATGACCGCGTCCATCATCGGGATGACGGACTCGGCGCCCTCGAGGGAGAACCGCTTCTGACCCACGTACTTGGTCTGCAGGAAGGTCTCGAATGCCTCGGCGGCGTTGACCTTGGACAGGATGTACTTCTGCTCGGCGACGGTCGGCTTGTCGTCGACCCCCTCGATGCGCTCCTGGATCCACTGGCGCTGTTCGTTCTCGAGGATGTGGGTGTACTCGATGCCGATCTTGCGACAGTAGGCGGCGCGCAGCGCGGCCAGCACGTCGCGCAGACGCATCTTGTCCTTGCCGACGAATCCACCGACGGAGAACCTGCGGTCGAGGTCCCACAGGGTGAGCTCGTGCGAGTTGACGTCGAGATCCGGGTGGAAGGTGCGGCGCCGCTGCGCGTGCTTCCCGTCGAGTGGGTCGATGTCGGCCATGAGGTGGCCGCGATCGCGGTACGCGGCGATGAGCTCCAGGACGCGGGCGTCCTTGTCGACGCGGGGATCGGTGATGTCCTGGCGCCACCGGACGGGCTCGTACGGGATGCCGAGGGCGTCGAAGATCTCGTCGTAGAACTCGTCCGCGAGGAGCAGGCGGTGGATCTCACGCAGGAACTCGCCGGACTCCGCGCCCTGGATGATCCGGTGATCGTAGGTCGAGGTCAGTGTGGTGATCTTGCCGACGGCGTTGTTGGCCAGCTGCTCCTCGCTGGCACCCTGGAACTCGGCGGGGTACTCCATGGCGCCCACACCGAGGATCGCGCCCTGACCCACGGTCAGACGGGGCACCGAGTGCACGGTGCCGATACCGCCCGGGTTGGTCAGCGAGACCGTGACGCCCGAGAAGTCGTCCATCGTCAGCTTGCCCTCGCGGGCGCGGGCGACGATGTCCTCGTAGGCGTCGAGGAAGCCGCGGAAGTCGAGCGCCTCACAGTTGCGGATGGCCGCGACGACGAGCGAGCGACCGGCCTTGGTCTTCATGTCGATGGCCAGTCCGAGGTTGATCCCCGCCGGGGTGACGGTGTGCGGCTTGCCGTCGATCTCCTCGTAGTGGTTGTTCATATTCGGGTACGCCTTGATGGCCTGCACCATCGCGTACCCGATGAGGTGGGTGAAGGAGATCTTCCCACCGTGTGTGCGCTTGAGATGATTGTTGATGACCATCCGGTTGTCGATCATCAGCTTGGCCGGGACCGCGCGGACGGAGGTCGCGGTCGGCAGTGAGAGCGACGCGTTCATGTTCTTGACGATCACGTTGGCCGCACCGCGCAGCGCCTTGGTCTCCGTCTCCTGCGGAGGGGTGTACTGCGGACGGGAGGGCTTGCCGACCGCCGGCGTATCGGGTTTCCTGCGTGTCTCCGGGGTTCCCGAGGGGGCGGGTACGCCCTGTCCCCGCGCCTTGCGACGCGGGGACGCGTCGGCGTCCGGCTTGGCCGCGACGTCCTTGGCGGACGCGGTCGGCGTCACATCGTCCACAGTCAGATCCGCGGCCTTCTTCGTCTTCTTCTCCGCCGAGGACCCGGTCTCGGCCGGGGCGGTCGCACCCGTCGCCTTGGCCGACTGCTTCGACGACGCTCGGGTCTCACCGCCGGACCGCGCCCGGTCTTCGGCTCCGTCCGTTCCGCGCGGGGCTGTGCCGTTGGTGGAGCCGGACCCGGTGGAGGAGGCGGCCTCCGGGTTGGCCTTGAAGAATTCGTGCCAGGACTCGTCCACCGAGGACGGGTCCTGGGCGAACCGCTCGTACATCTCGTCTACGAGCCACTGGTTCTGTCCGAACTGTGAGACGTTGTTGCTCACGATCTTGTGGTGCCTCTCTGATTCTGTGGTGGGTTTCACACGTCAATGGGTCCAGGCTAGACCGTCTGCCCGATCGGGGCTTTCCGATCTCACCTGACAGGGGGATGCCACTCGCCCGTCACCGTGGGTTCACACGGTGGGCCGGGTCGTCTGTTCATACGGTGGGCCACTCCTTCGGGGACGCGCCGAAGGTCGCGTCGGCGGTCTCCACGACCGTCCTCCCGAGTCGCCGGTTTCCCCATCCACCGACCGCGGCCCCGAGCCCGGCGGGCGCGAGTTTGCCCACGGCCAGCCCGGCGCGCTTGACGGCGAACTTGCGGGCGAAACGACTCAGCATGCGGCGGTTGATCTCCTTGAGGCCCGGCACGTGCAGCGACCTGCTCGCCAGCGAACCCGCGCCGCCGGACGGCCCGACCGCGTTGGCGAGGATCGCCGTGCCGGACGCCCCGAGCATCACGGTCATGACCAGGAGTTCCTCGTGCTCGCCCTCTCGGACGTCGATACCGTGCACCTCCGCCACCGCCATCGTGTAGAAGGCGGCCGCCTCCAGAAACACCAGAGATTCTGCTCCCACCGCGCCGATCGCGACGACCGTGCCGATGCCGGGAACGGCGGCGGCGGCGCCCACGGCCGCTCCGGATGCGGTGACGGCGGTGAGGAATCGGCTGTCGAGACGTTCACGGATCCGCGCGGGCGACTCGTCGGGGTGCGCGCGACGGAGCTGGCGGACATAGGCGCGGGCGGCGCCGGCCTGACCTCGGATAGCCCGGCGCAGGGCTGCCGTCACCACCCCCGCTGCGGGACCGGAGGCTTCGGCGGGGACGCGGTCGGGCACTGGTCACTCACTCCTGGGGGTCGTGGCGGGCGGTCGGCTCGGGCCGCTCGGACCACCACGGTACGCAACCCGGGGCGGGGCGCGCCTTAGGGCAGTACACGCTCGGTGTACTCGTTGCCGAAGAGCCGATCGGGGTCGAGTCGGTCGCGCACCGAGACGAAGTCGTCGAAGCGCTCGACCATCGTCGACAGGTCCGCGGCGGTCCGGGTGTGCATTTTGCCCCAGTGCGGTCTCCCGCCCGATGCGAGGAAGATTGACTCGGCCAGCCGGAACAACTCGGTGTGGTCCATCCGGTGGTACTGGTGGACGGCGATGTAGCACACCTCGCGGTGGTGCGCCGTGGACATCCACACGTCGTCGGCGGCGGCGAACCGCACCTCCACGGGGAACGGCGTGACGACGCCGGACCGATCGATCGTGTCTCGCAGATCGCGCAGCACGCTGGAGGCCGCTCCGAGGGGTACCGCGTACTCCATCTCGCGGAACCGCACGCGCCGCGGCGACGCGAACACGCGGTAGCCGCGATCCGTGAACCCGCGGGCGGTGAGCGCCCGTGAGGCGAAGCGGTTGAGCCGGGGTGTCAGGGTGGGCCTGCGCGTCGCGGCGCGGCACAACGCGTCGAACGCCTCGTTGGCCAGGAACTCGTCGCTCACCAGCTCGCGGACACGGCCCACGGGGCTCAGCTCAGTGTCCCCGGGTAAGCGGGTGTTGCGCTTGACGGTGATCGCGTCGGTGTGCGGGAACCAGAAGAACTCGGCGTGGTCGGCGGAGCGGGCGAATCCCTCCAGGTCCCGCAGTGCCGCCGAGAGCGTCCACGGGCGTTCCTCGGCCCGCAGGGCGAAGGCGGGCACGCACCGGATCGTCATCTTGGTGATGACCCCCAGGGCTCCGATCCCGAGACGCGCGGCCTCGAAGACCTCCGGATGCGAGGTCGGCGAGCAGGAGAGGACGGACCCGTCGGCGGCGACGAGCTGCAGTCCGACGACGGTGGCGGGCAGCCCGGGCGCTCCGCACCCGGTTCCGTGGGTCCCGGTGGACACCGCGCCGGCGAGCGACTGCTCCGCGAAGTCCCCGAGGTTCTGCTGCGCCAACCCGAGTTCCCAGAGCAGAGGGCCCAGCCGGTGCAGGCGGGTCCCGGCCCAGACCGTCACGTCGGCGCCGTCGACCCGGCCGGCCGCGTCGCGGGTCGGCACGATCGACTCGATGCCGGTCAGGTCGTCAAGGGATACCAGGACCCCGTCGGTCGCCGCGGCCGGCGTGAAGGAGTGCCCGGCGCCCACACACTTGACCCGGTCACCACGCTCCGCGGCCGCGGTCACCACGTCGCTCACCTCGGCGACTGTCGTGGGCGCCCGCCGATCCGACGGGGTCGCCAGCACGTTGCCAGCCCAGTTCTGCCAGGGGGACACCGAGGTCGTCATGGCTGGAGAGAGTACCCGCGGGCGGCCGGACCGGGAGCCGTCCTGGACAATCGACCTGAATAGATGACGGAGGCCCGGACGGCCGGGGGAGCAGAGGCCTGTTATCGGTGTCTACTCCCTCCTCGCCGTCGTACCATGGACGGGTGACCAGACGACTACCTGCCGATCAGCGCCGGGCGCAGCTCCTCCGGGCCGCGCTGGAGATCGCCGAGCACGACGGCCTCGGGGCGGTGACCGTGCGAGGCGTCGCCGAGCGTGCCGGCGTCTCCCTCGGTGTCGTCCACTACTGCTACACCGACAAGGAGGAACTCCTCCGAGAGGTGATCGGCGCTGTGAACTCCGAGGTGCACCAGGCCGCCAGGGCCTTCGTGAGCGTCGACTTCGATTCGGGCGCCCGCGGGACGGAGGGCCTCCGCCGCCGGCTGTATGAGGCGATCGACCTGATCTGGGCGGTCATCTCCGCGTCGCCGGATCGGCAGTTGCTCACCTACGAGATCGTCTCGTACTCGTTGCGGACGCACGGTTTGCCGGAGGTGGGGCTGGCCCGGGACCAGCAGGAGTCGAACGAGGCGATCGTGCGCTCCCTCCTGGAGCGCACCGCCGAGTCGGCCGGCGTGCGGTGGGGCATGGGCCTGGACGACATGGTGCGGGTGGTGTTGTCGATCATCACCGGCATCAGCCTGCGGTGGCAGATCTACCGGGACGACGACGAGGCCAACGACCTGCTGCACCGTGCGGTCGACCTCGTGGTGCGGGACGCGCGGCCCGCCGACGGTGCGTAGCCCGGCCCGGGCCCATGAGCTCGGAGTCGTCGGCGCCCTGGACGCCGCGACAGCCGACATCGACGCGCCGCTCGCCGCGCTGCACCTGCCGAGCCTGCGGGCGAACCTGCGGGATCTGCGCCGGCGGGCCGGTGGCACCAGGATCCGCGTCGCCAGTAAATCGGTGCGGTCGCGTGGGGTGCTCCGCGAGGTACTCGGGTCGGACCTGCTCGGGGACGAGGCGGTCCGTGGCGTCATGGCGTACTCGCTCTCCGAGGCGCTGTGGCTCGTCGACTCGGGGTGCGACGACGTTCTCATGGGGTACCCCACCGTCGACCGCGCGGCGCTGGGCCGCCTCGGTGCGGATGCGGCGGCGCTCGACGCCGTGACCCTCATGGTCGACCACCCGCGGCAGCTGGAGATCGCCCGCGAGGCCGGGGCGGGCGACGCGCGGGTGTGCATCGACGTCGACTCGTCGCTGCGGTTGGGTCCGGTCCACCTCGGGGTCCGGCGATCCCCCCTCCGCGGCCCGGAGGACGTGGCACCCCTGGTGCGTCACGCCACCGGCGAGGGGTTCCGTGTGGTCGGCTCGATGTTCTACGAGGCGCAGGTCGCAGGGGTGCCGGACGACGTCCCCGGGGTCGGTGTGGTGAAGCGGCTGTCGATGCGGCGGCTCCGCGGGGTCCGCAGTTCGGTCGCCGAGGTCATCGCGGACATCACCGGTCAGTGGCCGGAGATCGTCAATTCCGGCGGCTCGGGGTCGGTCGCCGAGAGCGCTGCGGCTCCCGCCGTCACCGAGGTCACCGCCGGTTCGGGCCTCTACGTGCCGGGGCTGTTCGACGCCTACCGGTCCTTCACGCCACGGCCGGCCCTGATGTTCGCACTGCCCGCCGTGCGGAGGCCCGGGCCCGGACTGACCACGTTTCTCTACGGGGGCTACGTCGCCTCGGGCGTACCGGGCGGCGATCGCCTGCCCGTGCCCGTCGCGCCGGCGGGGTTGCGATACCTCGGCCGGGAGGGCGCCGGAGAGGTCCAGACGCCCGTGCGCGGGGAGGTGGCCATCGGCGGGCGTGCCTGGTGGAGGCACGCCAAGGCCGGTGAGCTGTGCGAGCGGTTCGACACGCTGCACGTGGTGGACGAGACTGCTGACGGGCCCGCCCTCGTGGACCGCTGGCCCACCTACCGTGGTGAAGGGAAGTGTTTCGGATGACCGACGCCCACGAGATGACCGACGAGGCCCGGGAGCGGATGCGCGCGGAGGCCGTCTCGATCACGGCCGACCTCGTCGCCATCGACTCGACCAACACCGGTGATCCCGCGACGATCGGCGACGGCGAGACCCGTGTCTGTCTACGGATCGCCGAGTACCTCCGCGAGGTCGGCATCGACAGCGAACTCGTGGAGTCGGTCCCGGGCAGGGGAAGCCTGTTCGCGCGGATGGAGGGTGAGGATCCGCACGCAGGTGGTCTCGTCGTGCACGGTCACGTCGACGTGGTGCCGGCGGTCGCGGAGGACTGGTCCGTCCCGCCTTTCGCGGGGGAGATCCGGGACGGGTGGCTCTACGGCCGCGGGACCGTCGACATGAAGAACATGATCGGCATGATCCTGGCCGTGGTGCGCCACTACCGCCGCGAGGGGATCGTCCCCCGTCGCTCCCTTCTACTCGCCTTCTTCGCCGACGAGGAGGCGGCCGGCATCATGGGCGCCAAGTGGATCGTCCGCGAACGCCCCGAGCTCTTCGACGGCATGACCCAGGCGCTCAGCGAGGTCGGCGGATGGTCGGTGCCCGTGGCGGGACGTCGTCTGTACCCCATCGCGATCGCCGAGAAAGGCGTGGCCTGGGCGAAGGTGACCGCGCACGGTGCTGCCGCACACGCGTCGCGCCCCACGCCCGACAACGCCGTCGCGGCCATCGCCGGTGCGGTCCACCGCGTCGCCGGCATCGACTTCCCGGTGGAACCCACCGAGGCCAACACCGCGCTGGCCGCGGCGGTCGGCCGAATCGCCGGCGGCAGCGGGGACGTCGCGGAGCTGCCGGACCGCCTCGAGGTCCTCGGCCACTTCGGCCCGCTCGTCGCCGCCTCCTTGTCGCACACCGCGTCGCCGACCGTCCTGTCCGCCGGGTACAAGACCAACGTCATCCCGACCGAGGCGCACGCCGAGATCGACTGCCGTGTCCTGCCCGGCGGCGAGGAGACGTTCCGCGCGGAGGTGGAGCGGGAACTCGGGCCCGACGTGTCGGTCGAGTGGATCTGGCAGCCGCCCATCGCGGCTCCGGCGGACGCCCCCCTGGTCGACGTGATCGGCGAGGCCGTCCGAGAGTCGGATCCGGACTCCCTGGTGGTGCCCTATCTCCTGCCCGCCAGCACCGACAACAAGCATCTCTCCGAGCTGGGGATCGACGGATACGGCTTCGTCCCGCTGCGTGTGCCCGACGAGTTCGACGTGTTCGGGCACTTCCACGCCGTCGACGAACGGGTGCCCGTCGACGCGCTGCACTTCGGTGCTGACGTGCTCGCGCGCGTCCTCCGATCGGCGTGAGGGGCACGACGCAGGACCGCGACGCCGCGCGGTCCTCGCCGCGACCCCGCCTGCCCGCGGACATCTGGGTCCTCGTCGTGGCCGCGTTCGCGGTCGCGATCGGGTACGGACTCGTGGCGCCGGTGCTGCCGCAGTTCGCCCGCGACTTCGACGTGTCGGTCGCGGCCGCCTCGGTCGTGGTCAGTGCCTTCGCCTTCTTCCGCCTGGTGTTCGCGCCCGCCGGTGGGTTCCTCGTGGACAGGATGGGGGAGCGCTGGGTCTACATGACCGGCCTGCTCATCGTCGCGGTCTCCACCCTGGCGACCGGCCTGGCGCAGTCCTACTGGCAGCTGCTGGTCTTCCGCGGCCTCGGCGGTCTCGGGTCCACGATGTTCACCATCTCCGCGATGGCGCTGTTGACCAGGCTCTCACCGCCGGGCGAGCGGGGACGGATCGCCGGGCTGTACGCGACCGCGTTCCTCATCGGCAACATCGGCGGGCCCGTGCTGGGCGGACTGCTGGCGGAGTTCGGGATGCGCGTCCCGTTCTTCGTCTATGCCGGGACCCTGCTCGCGGCGACCGGCGTGGTGGCCGTGTTCCTACGCGGCGGCCGTCGACGCTCACCCGATGACGACTCCCCCGAACAGGAGTCGTTGCTCGTCGGCGAGGCGTTGCGTCACAGCGGCTACCGTGCCGCGCTGATCTCCAGTTTCGTCAACGGCTGGACCTCGTTCGGCGTCCGTGTCGCCATCATCCCGTTGTTCGCCGCGGCCAATTTCGACGCCGGTGCCGGCATCGCGGGCACGGCGTTGGCGTCCTTCGCCGTGGGCACGGCCTCCGTGGTCTCGGTGGCGGGCAGACTGTCGGACCGGTTCGGGAGGCGGCCGATGGTGATCACCGGTCTCGTCGTCTCCGGCGTCACGACCATCGCCCTGGGATGGTGCGACACGGTTCCTCTCCTCGTCGCGGCGTCGGTGGTGGCGGGCATGGGCGCGGGGATCCTCAACCCGGCACAGCAGGCGGCCGTTGCGGACGTCATCGGCGCGGACCGCGCCGGCGGCAAGGTATTGGCCACGTTCCAGATGGCGAGTGACTCCGGGGCGATCCTCGGCCCCGTGGTCGTGGGCCTGGTGGTGGACCGGCTGGGCTACGCGACGGGTTTCGCGGTCTCCGGCGTCCTCCTCCTGGCGGCGGTGGTGCCGTGGGCCGTGGCCAGGGAGCCCCGGCAGACGGCCGACAGGGTGGCCGCGGGGGAGTGACCTGCGCAAGCCGTGTCGCTCAACGGACCTCGCAGGCCGTAGCATGTAAGGCCTCATGGACAACAACGACGAGGACCGTACCGCCACCGCCGGCGACGAGGTCGACACCGACGCCAGCACTCCCGAAACGCCCGTAGCCGCGCCCGCCGGAGCCCGCGACGACGCCCCCCACGACGAGGCTCCCGCCGAGGACGCCGCGGTCACCTTCGCGGACATGGGGCTCGCGCCCGCCGTCGCGAAGGCGGTCCGGGACGTCGGCTACGAGGTGCCGTCCGCCATCCAGGCGGCCACCATCCCGCTCGTCCTCGAGGGACGGGACGTCGTCGGGCTCGCCCAGACCGGTACCGGCAAGACGGCCGCGTTCGCGCTGCCCATCCTCTCGCTGATCGACCCGTCGGTGAAGAGCCCCCAGGCCCTCATCCTGGCGCCGACCCGCGAGCTCGCGCTCCAGGTCGCCGAGGCGTGCGTCACCTATTCCGCGGGCATGCCCCAGGTGAACGTCCTGCCCATCTACGGCGGTCAGGCCTACGGTATCCAGCTCTCGGGTCTCCGGCGGGGCGCGCAGATCATCGTCGGCACCCCCGGGCGGGTCATCGACCATCTCAAGAAGGGCACGCTTGATCTTTCCGGCCTGCGGCACCTCGTCCTCGACGAGGCGGACGAAATGCTCGCGATGGGCTTCCAGGAGGACGTCGAGCGAATCCTCTCGGACACTCCGGAGAGCACCCAGGTCGCGCTGTTCTCGGCCACGATGCCGTCCGCGATCCGACGCATCTCGCAGAAGTACCTCACCGATCCCACCGAGGTGAAGGTCGCCTCGAAGACGTCGACGGCGCCGACCATCCAGCAGCGCTACGTCCTGGTCAACCACCGTGACAAGCTCGACGCCCTGACCCGCATCCTCGAGGTCGAGGACTTCGACGCGATGATCATGTTCGTCCGGACCAAGTCGGCGACGGAGGAACTCGCCGAGCGGCTGCGCGCACGTGGCTTCTCCGCCGCCCCGATCAACGGCGACATCCCCCAGAATCTCCGCGAGCGCACCATCGAGGCGCTCAAGGACGGGCGTACCGACATCCTCGTCGCGACCGACGTCGCCGCCCGCGGCCTCGACGTGCCGCGTATCAGCCACGTCGTCAACTACGACATCCCGCACGACACCGAGTCGTACATCCACCGCATCGGCCGCACGGGTCGCGCCGGCCGGAGCGGGCACGCACTGCTGTTCGTCACCCCCCGCGAGCGTCGACTGCTGTCCCAGATCGAGCGCGCGACCCGGCAGCCGCTCACGGAGATCCAGCTGCCCAGCGTCGACGACGTCAACGAGATGCGGATGGCCAAGTTCGCGCAGTCGATCACCGAGAGCCTCGACGACCCCAACATCGCGCTGTTCCGCCGGCTCGTGGAGGAGTACGCGTCCGAGCACTCGGTCTCGATGGCCGACATCGCGGCCGCACTGGCCACCCAGTCCCGCAACTCGGACGAGTTCCTCATGCGTGAGCCCGAGCGTCCCCAGCGGCGTGAGCGGCAGGACGACCGCGGGGGCGACCGTCGCGACCGTCCCGCGCGGAACTTCTCCGACGGGCCGCGGCCGTCGCGCTCGGGCAGGGACATGGCCCAGTACCGGATCGCGGTGGGCAAGCGGAACAACGTCAAGCCCGGTTCCATCATGGGTGCGTTGGCCAACGAGGCCGGCCTCAGCGGGGGCGACATCGGGCGTATCTCGATCCGCTTCGATCACTCGATCGTGGAACTGCCCGCCGGCCTTCCCTCGGATCAGCTCGAGTCCATGAAGGGCATCCGCGTCGGCGGCGCTGAGATCGACATCCGCCCCGACAGCGGTGCGCCGGCGGGGCGGCCCTCCTCGTTCCGGGACGACCGCGGCGGGAAGCCGCGCGGGGGCGGCCACCGGCGCGACGACCGGCGTGGTTTCCGCCGAGGGGACGACGACCGTCGCGGCGGCGGAGGGTTCCGCGGGCGTTCCGGGGGCGGGCAGGACCGCTACTGACACGGATTCCCGCGGGGAGTCCGTGTCGACACCGGCCTGCCGCCTCACCGCCCGGCCGGACACCGGCGGGCGGCGTCGGCGAGCGCCGCGTGATCTGCCTTCGTCACGGGTAGCCCGTAGACCGTCGCCGCCGTGAGGTACCGGGACGCGTAGAAGCAGTGACGGGCCGGGTCCGGCGGGAGCCAGTCGGCCGGGGTGGAATCGCTCTTCCCGGTGTTGACCGCGGCGGTGACGGCCAGCAGATTGTGGTCGACATCGTTGGCGAAGGCGGCACGCTGGCTCGAGGGCCAGGCCGACGCGCCGAGGTCCCACGCCGCCGACAGTGGGTACACGTGGTCGATGTGGATCCCGCGGAGCCCGGTGACGCCCACGTCGACGGTCCTCCCGGTGTACGGGTCGACGAGGACGCCACCGGCCCGCTCGCATGGCGAGCCGGGTACCGGGGTCCCCCCGCGCAGGTCACGCGCCAGGACGTCGTGGCGGGTCGAGCACCCGTTGCCCGACCCTGGCGCCTCGGTCGTGTCACTCCAGGCGGGCCCGAACACGCAGGCGGATGCACCGCTGCACTCGCGGTCGTATCCGGGCACCGGCTCGCGGGCGTCCACCACGCGCACCGTCTCGAGCAGAGCCAGGACCGACTGCCTCGGCGGGCTACCGGGCGCCGAGTCGGGCGGCTGGCCGAGGCGGGCGACGACGATCGCCGCCACGACGACCGCCGACGCGAGCGCCAGTGCCCGCGGTGCGAGGGGCGGGACCACCCTCGCGCGTGCCGTGGTGCGCCGTCGCCGCGGCGGCCACGGGCCCGCCGCCGCCCGCGCCGACGACCACTGCCGCACTCTCCGGATCACGGACCGATCCTGACACCGACCCCGGGGCCCGCCGCCCGCGCACGAGGTTGCGGCGGTCGGCCTGTGGAGAGGGACGGCCCTGTGGAGCACCCGCGCGTCGTCTCGGGGGCGTGCGCCCGGAGCCGTGTCGGACCGGCGTGCTTACATGTGGGCGTGACCCCGACGCCAGCCCCCCGCCTCCACGCCGTGTGGCAGTCAGGGGTCATCGGCCTGTGGTGCGAGACGGGCCTGCGCCGGCCCGGTTCGATTGCCCCCGCGTCGTCGGTGACCGCGGTCGGGAGGGCCGGGGCCCCGCGGGACGTAGTGGAGTTGCTCGGCGGGTTCTCGCTCACCCACCGGATCGCGGTGCGGGTGCCCCTCGAGGGTCGGGTCCGTCCGGCGACCGTCCCGGGGATCCGCGTCTCGGTGGCCACGGCGGTGGACCTGTGCGGGATGACGGACGTCGCCGAACACTGGGTCGGCCCGGGGCTACGGGCGCTCGCGGCGCTCTCCGCCGGTGTGGCGGCCTTCGTCCGCGCCGGCCACGTCGTTCCGACGATGTCGCGGTCGGACGGCGCGTGGAACGCCTCGTGGGCGCTCGCGGCCTCGCCCGTCGTGTCGGCGTGGGCCGCGGAGAGTCTGAGCCGGTGCCACGGTCTGGTGTCGGACCGCGAGGATCTCGACCGGCTGCTCGCGGCGCTGGCGGATCAGCACGCCCGGATGGCCCTCGCGCCGCTGGCCGCCGACCGGCGCAGCGTGCTGGGCTCGGCCCTGATCGTCGGTGGAGAGGTGACCTCGGGTGGCCACGCGCTGGCCGAGGCGATCGGGGAGTTCGGACGCGCGGCGGCGGCGAGAGACGTCGAGGTGGTCTTCCGCGTGGTGGAGCCGTCCGGGGAGGCGGACGTCGACGGTGACGGCGTCGGTGATGCCGACCGGGACGGAGTCGGTGATGCCGGGCGGGGCGCCGAGCCCGGGGCGGGCGTCCACGGGGACGAGAGGACCGGTGGTGCCGTCGACGCGGAGGTTCTGTGGCGGCTGGAGGTCTTGGTGCGCACGGGCACGGACACCTTGCGCCCGTTCTCCGACCTGCCGGACACGACCGCGGTCGGCGACGCCGTCCGCGATGTCGTCGACCGCGCGGTGCGCTGCTGGCCGCCACTGGGACGCGCCGTACCGGCGCTCGACGGCCAGGACCTCCTCCTCCCCACCGAGCTGGTGGTGCAGCTCGTCGACGAGGGGGTCGAGGCGCTGCGCGGGCGGGGCGTCGAGGTGCTCCTGCCACGGGCGTGGACCAGGGTGCGGACCGCCGTGCGCGTCACCGTCGCGGAACCCGGCACGGAGAACGTCGACTCCGGTCGCCGCCTGGGGCTGGACCAGCTGGCGGACGTCAACTGGGAGATGGTGGTCGACGACGTCCCCCTCGACGCCACCGAGGTCCGGATGCTCCTGGACGCTGCCTCGGACCTCGTCAAGCTCCGCGGTCAGTGGGTCCGTGCGGATCCGGGGGCGCTCCGGCGCGCGGCCCGCTTCCTCGCGGCCAGGCGTGGCGGGCGGGTCACCGCACCGGCTCTCGCCGCCGCGATGATGTCCGAGGAGGCGGAGGGCGTCGAGATCGAGGCGCCCACGACCCTCGACTGGATCCCCTCGTCGTCGTCGATGCCCGTCGACCTCCCGGCGTGGTTCGTCGCCACCCTCCGTCCCTACCAGCTCGAGGGCGTGCGCTGGCTGACGTCGCTCGCCCGCGCGGGTGTCGGCGCCGTCCTGGCCGACGACATGGGGCTCGGCAAGACCATGCAGGTTCTCGCTCTCACCGCCTCCGAGCACGCCCGGGGCGTGCTCGGCCCCACCCTCGTGGTGGCGCCTCTCACCCTGGTCGCCACCTGGGCGCGCGAGGCAGCGACCTTCGCCCCGGAGCTGACGGTGCGCGTCCACCACGGCCCCTCACGTGAGCGGGGCGACGACGCGGCCGGGCGGCTCGGTGCCGCCGACCTCGTCCTCACGTCGTATGGCACCGCTTCGCGTGACGCCGAGCTCCTCGCCGCGGTGCCGTGGCGCCGACTCGTCGCCGACGAGGCCCAGACCATCAAGAACCCCTCCACCTCGGTCGCCCGCGCGATCGTCTCGATCCCGGCGGAGCACCGTATCGCCCTTACGGGCACGCCGGTCGAGAACCGGCTGGACGAGCTGCGGGCGGTACTCGACTTCGCCAACCCGGGTCTGCTCGGGTCGGCGAGCACGTTCCGCGCGCGTTTCGCGGTGCCCATCGAATCGCACCGCGACGAGGCCGCGGCCTCGCGGCTGCGGGCCCTGGCCGCGCCGTTCGTGCTGCGTCGCCTCAAATCGGATCCCAGGGTGGTCGCCGACCTGCCGGACAAGCTGCACATCCGGGTCGACGCGCCACTGACCCGCGAGCAGGCGACCCTGTACCAGGCGGTCGTCGAGGACATGATGGAGCAGGTCAAGGAGTCGGAGGGGACCGCGCGCAAAGGCGCGATCCTCGCCGGGCTCACCGCGCTCAAGCAGGTGTGCAACCACCCCGCCCACTACCTCGGGGACGGGTCCGCGCTCCTGCGCGGCGGCCGCCATCGCTCAGGAAAGCTCGCCGCCCTCGATGAGGTCCTCACGGAGATCCTGGACGCGGGCGAGAAGGTCCTCCTGTTCACGCAGTACCGCGCGTTCGGGGACCTCATCCTGCCCCTGCTCGAGCGACGGGCGGCCAGCTCGGTGCCGTTCCTCCACGGTGGCGTCACGGCGGCCGGTCGGGCGCAGATGGTCGAGGAGTTCCAGAGCGCGCAGGGACCGCCGGTGATGCTGGCGTCGCTGCGCGCGGGCGGGACGGGTCTGACGCTGACGGAGGCCAATCACGTCGTGCACCTGGACCGGTGGTGGAACCCGGCGGTGGAGAACCAGGCGACCGACCGTGTGCACCGGATCGGTCAGACGCGGCGGGTCCAGGTCCGCACTCTCGTCGCGCCCGGGACGGTCGAGGACCGCATCGACGAACTGCTCGAGGCCAAGCGGGACCTCGCCGAGCTGACGTTGGGCCCGCTCGCGGGCGCGCTGACCGAGCTCGCCGACGCCGATCTCGCCGCGCTGGTGGAGCTCACCGACGAGGGGCGGGACGAGGAATGAACGGCGGCAAGGGCATCCGCGCGAGGGCGCGCGCGGGCGCGTTCGGCGGGCACATGTGGAGCCGGCGGTGGACGAGCGACCTCGAATCCGGGGTCACCCGCGGCGAGGCGTACCTCGCGCGGAAGGCCGCGCGCGCCGACAGGGTGCTCTCGCTGGAGCACGCGGGCCGGTCCGTGCGCTGCGACGTCGACGGCAGCCGACCCGAGCCGTTCACCGTCGAGTTCACCTTCGCCCCCCTCGACTCCGCGGACTCGGACGCGCTCCGCACCGCCCTGAGACGCGAGGAGGGCGGTGTGCTCGGAGCGCTCGCGGGGAACTTCTCCGACACCGTCGGGTTCCTCCTCCTCCCGGCGGTCCACGGCGACACCGCCTACTCCTGCCGGTGCCCCGTCCAGCCCGGGCCGTGCCTGCACGTATTGGCGGCCGCGTACATCATGGTCGAGTGGTGGGACGCCAGGCCGGACGTCATGTTCGCGCTGCGGGGCCTGAGCGCCGAGCACCTCGGCGCCGTTCTGAGGGGAGGTGACGACGACGAGGTGTCCGTCGACGTCGAGGAGGCGCTGTGGGGGACCGAGCCGGTCCTGCCGACGGTGCCGTCCCCGGAGCCGGCCGGACTCGAGGACCTCCTGGACGCGCCCGTGACCCGCAGACTGGCCGCCGCGACGACCAACGACCCCCTCGAGCAGCTGCGGGTCGTGGCCGATCTGGAGGACTTCCTCGACGCGTTCGGCAGGGACCGACCGCGGTGAGCGGGCCCGCGTCGGCCGTCGTTTCGGACCGGCGTCCTACGATGCGGCCATGACCACCCCACGGGACGGCGAGACGATCCGATTCCTGCATTCCGCCGACTGGCAGCTCGGCATGACGCGGCGATTCCTCGGAGACGAGTCGCAGGCCGTCTACACCGCCGACCGGCTGGCCGCCGTGGAGGCGCTCGGCACGCTTGCGGCCGAACACGGGGCGCAGTTCATCGTGGTGGCCGGCGACGCCTTCGAGGACAACGCGGTGCCGCGCTCGGTCGTCCTGCGCGCGGTCGAGGCCTTGGCGGCGTTCCCGGTGCCGGTGCTGGTGCTTCCCGGCAACCACGATCCGCTGGACGTGTCGTCGGTGTTCCGGTGCAGGGACTTCGCGCCGGCGGTCGAGGGCGGCGGCGTCGTCGTGCTCGACGGCACCGGACCGGTCGAGGTCGTGCCCGGCGTCGAGGTCGTGGGCGTCCCGTGGACGTCCAAGCGGCCGGATCCCTCCCGACTGCCGGCGTTGCTGGACTCCCTGGAGCCGACGGACGGTCTGCGTGTCCTGGTCGCCCACGGGGGGACGGACGAGATCTACGGAGGTCACTCGCCGTCGGTGGAGGCGATCGCGGTCGCCTCCCTGGAGGAGGCCATCGGGTCGGGTCGGCTGGACTACGTCGCGCTCGGCGACCGGCATTCGGTGACCAGGGTGGGCTCCGGTGAACGGATCTGGTTCTCGGGCAGCCCCGAGACCACCGACTTCGACGATGTGGAGACCGACTCGGGCCACGCCCTGCTCGTCGAACTCTCCCGGGCCGCGACCTCGTCGCAGCGGGGCGCCTGCACGGTCACGCCGCTGCGGACGGGACGATGGTCGTTCCACGCGGTCGACGCCCGGATCGACACGGACGCCGATCTCGACGCCCTGGCGGAGCGGATCGAGGCGATGGACGACAAGCCGCGGACGGTGCTCAAACTCGGACTCACGGGCACGGTCGGGGTCGCTCTCCGGGCGCGGATCGACGACCTGCTGGAGACGTGGGACGCGCTGTTCGCCGCCGCCTATCTGAGACAGTCCCGGACCCATCTGGTCGTCCGGGCCGAGGACACGGACTTCACGGACCTGGTCGACGGGTACGCGGGCCGCGCGGTCGCGGATCTCGTCGCAATGGCCGGGTCCGGCGGGGCCGAGGCCGAGGACGCGGGCCACGCCCTCAGTCTGCTGTACCGACTCGTGGACGGAGGAACGCGATGATCCTGCACCGACTCATGCTCGAGGACTTCCGAGGGGTGGTCCGCGAGGAGGTCGAACTGGAACCGCGCGGCGTCCTGGTGATCGAGGGGCCGAACGAATCGGGCAAGACCAGCCTCATGGACGCCCTGGAGATGCTCCTCGAGCACAAAGCGTCGTCCGGCCGCGCGGAGATCAAGGCCGCGAGCCCCGTGGGCAGGGACGTGCCGGTGGTGGTGGAGGCCGAGTTCACGGTCGACGGGCAGCGGATGCGGTACCGCAAGGAGTTCGTCCGCGGAAAGCGGACGTCACTCGAGTTCGCGGGTTCCACGCGCCCGGCGCTGAGCGGTGACGACGCCCACGACCACGTCCGCGACCTGCTGGACCGCCAGGTGGACCGGTCGCTGTGGAAGGCTCTGCGGATCGCGCAGGACGAACCACTGGGTCAGGTGGACGCGGCCAAGGGGATGGGCTCTCTGCGCCGCGCCCTGGACGCCGCCGCGGGCGGAGAGGACCCCACGGGTGACGACTCGCTGATGGACCGCGTCGCGGAGGAGCGCAACCGCTACCTGACGGCCCGCCGCGGCGAGCCGACCGGCGAGCTCGCGCGTTCGGAGACGCGGCTCGCCGAGGCCCGCGCCGCCCTGTCCGAGGCGCGGGCACGCCACGCCGAGCTCGACGCCGCGGTAACCGATCACGAGGCTCAGGCGTCCGTCCACCGGGCGCGGCAGGAGTCGCTGACCACGCTGCGCGCGGAGGTCGACAGGCTGGAGGCCGCCGGCCGCGTGGTGGACGAGCTGCGCCGTGCCCGTGCGGCCGCCGACGCCGAACTCGACCGCGCCGTGGCCGCGCACGACGCCGCGTCCGGCGCGCTGCGGGAGCGGCGGGCACTCATCGCGAGGGCCGAGGACGAGCAACGCCGGCACGACGACCTGTCTGCGGCCACGGCAGTGGCCGCAGAGCGGATGGCGCCGGCGCAGGCCCGGGCCGACCGCGCCCGCGCCGAACTGGAGGCAGCCGAGGAACGCGTGTCCCGTGCCCGGGCTCGACTCGACGCCGTCCGGGCGGAGGAGGAACGGGCGCGGAGGCGTGCTGATCTGGAGGGGATCGAGCGCCTGCTGCGGACGCTGGAGACGCTCGGCGAGGAGTTGCGGGGCAAGGAGGCCGACCTGGCCGCGATCGCGGTTCCCGACGGCGCCGTCGAAGCCTGTCGCCGTGCCGAGGACGCGCTCCGGCAGGCCGTCGCCCGGAGTGCGGCCAGCGCGCCCAGGGTGGAGATCGCCGGTGAGGGCGACGTCCGCGTGGCGGGGGAGAGCCTCGATGCGGGGACGGGGTGGACCCGCGACATCGTCGAGGAGACGGTCTTCGAGGTGGGCACGGTCTCCCTCACGGTCGTCCCCGCGGGCGACACGGAGGCGGTCAGGCGGGAGGAGAACGCCGCCCGCGCCGAACGTGACCGGCTCCTCGCCGACCTCGGCGTCGACTCCGTCGAGGAGGCGGATCTGCGTGCACGACGCGCCGAGGGCCTCCGGGCCGAGGTCGCCGCGTTGAGGCGTCGGCGGGCGGACCTGCTCGGCGCCGACACCCCGCAGGATCTCGAGGACCGGCGCGCCGACCTGCGGGCCCTGCTGGCAGACGCGCCGGAACCGGCGGCCGAGGAGGAAGGCGGGCCGGCGGCACCCGACGCCGACGGGGCCGGGGACCCGGCGGAGGAGACCGCGAACGCGGAACAGGCGCTCGCACGATGCCGGGCCGACGACCGCGCCGCGGATGTCGAGGCCGCGACCCTCAGGACCGAGCACGCGACCAAGGCGGCGTTGGCCGCCGAGGCCGCCGGACGGCTCGGCGAGTGCAGAGACGCGCTCAGCGCCGCGAGGGAGGCGGTCTCCGACCGGGACCTGGAGGAGGCTGAGGCGGAGACACGCGAGCACGCACAGTCGGCGCGGGATAAGGCGCAGCAGGCCAGGGCCGCGCTCGAGGACGCGCTCGCCGATGCACCGCCGGACCTGCTCGAGAACGCGCGGGCCTCACTCGCCACACTCGCGGCGGAGGAACGCGACTCCGCCGCGGCGGTGGCCACGGCGCTCGGTCGGGTCAACGCGATCGGCGACCAGGGACGGCTCGAGGCGGTCGCCACTGCGGAGCGCGAGCTGAACGCGGCGGAGCGGGAGAACGCCGCCCTCTGGCGTCGGGCCCGCGCGGCGGACCTACTCCACCGAACGCTCGTCGCCCGGCGCTCCGAGGCGTTGCTCGCCTATCAGGAGCCGTTCCACCGTGCGGTCGTCGAACTGGGGTCGCTCGTCTACGGGCGGGACTTCGACGTCCGGCTCGGTGAGGACCTGACGATCCTGTCCCGGCGGATCGGAGATGTCACAGTGGATTACGAGTCACTGTCCGGTGGAGCGCGGGAGCAGTTGGCGGTGATCGTCCGGATCGCGTGTGCGCGTCTTGTCGGGGACGACGGCGTCCCGGTGTTCCTCGACGACACCATGGGTTACACCGACCCGACACGCAGGCTCACCATGGGAGCGGTCATCGCCGCGGCCGCGGCGACCTCACAGGTGATCGTGCTCACGTGCGACCGGGCGCGCTTCGCCGGCATCGGTGGGGCCCGGACGCACGTGATGCAGCGATCGGGTGCGTCCAACGGGTGAACGCGGACTGATCGAGTGCGGGTGGCGGGGTAGAGCCTGGACACTCGGCGAAGGAACGTCGTGCTGTAATAGTCACATGAGTCAAACACGCTGGTTGAGCGACGATGAGCAGCGCATGTGGCGGCGGTACCGCGACGCCAATCAACTGCTCGAGCTCGCGATGGAACGGCAACTCCAGCGTGACGCCTCGATGTCCCAGTCCGACTACTCGGTACTCGTGAGCCTCAGCGAGGGCAGCGAGCAGGGTTTGCGTGCTCGTGAACTCGGCGCAGCGCTGGGCTGGGACCGCAGCCGGGTCTCCCACCAGGTCCGTCGGATGGAGGGGCGCGGCCTGGTCTCCAAGGGCGAGTGCCCCGAGGACGGTCGCGGCACCGTCGTCACCCTGACCGAGGCCGGCGCCCAGGCGATCGCCGCCGTGGCCCCCAAGCACGTGGAGAAGGTCCGCGAGTTGTTCATCGACGAGCTCACGCCCGACGAGGTCGGAATCCTCACCGACATCTTCGAAAGGGTCGTGCAGCGCGTCGGGAAGGTAGACGGCATCACCTTGCCGCGGTGACGCCACGGTGACGCCGCGGCAGGGCGCTCATCAGGTGCGCCGCCCACCGGCCCGGCGATTGCCGCGTTGCTCCCGGCGCCCGCCCCGGATAAGTGACAAGCCCTCTCCCTGTCCTGCGTCTGTGCAGGCGGGAGAGGGCTTTCCGTCGTGCCCCCGAAGGGAATCGAACCCCTGACCTTTGGTACCGGAAACCAACGCTCTATCCCCTGAGCTACGAGGGCGGGATACCGACCCGCATGGGCCGGAGGCTGTCTCGTGGACCCGCGTGGCGGATCCGGTCGAACAGCGAGACTGATCGTAGCACCGGGCCCGGGCGGACACCGCATCGGGTGTCCTCCGGCCGGGCGACCGGCGTGCCCACGGGCTCCGATTCCCGGCTCGACGTGCCGACATCTAGGATGGGCAGACGTGACTCCCGCCGACCTCGCCGCCGTCATCCGCGCCGCCCTCATCGCCGTTCTCACCGAGCGCGGCGCCGACACGTCGGTCGTTCCGGAGACGGTGACCGTCGAGCGGCCCCGCAACCCCGAACACGGCGACTACGCGACCAATGTCGCGCTGCAGCTGGCCAAGAAGATCGGGTCCGCACCGCGGGACCTCGCACAGGCGCTCGCGGACGCGTTGGCGCAGGATCCGGGCATCGCATCGGCGGAGATCGCCGGTCCCGGTTTCCTCAACATCCGGCTCGACTCCGGTGCGCAGGGCTCGCTCGTCGCCACCGTGCTCGAGAAGGGGGAGCGGTACGGCTACGGCGACGCGATGGCCGGCCGACGGGTCAATCTCGAGTTCGTCTCCGCGAACCCCACCGGCCCCATCCACCTGGGCGGCACCCGGTGGGCGGCCGTCGGTGACGCGCTCGGCCGCGTCCTGGAGGCCTCCGGAGCCGAGGTCACCCGCGAGTACTACTTCAACGACCACGGTGCCCAGATCGACCGGTTCAGCCGCTCGCTGGCCGCTGCTGCGCGTGGGGAGGAGACCCCGGAGGACGGGTACGCCGGGGCCTACATCCAGGACATCGCCGCGCAGGTGATGACCGCGCATCCGGGTGTCCTCGACATGCCGGAGGACGAGGCGCTGGAGACCTTCCGCGCGGCCGGGGTCGACCTGATGTTCTCCCACATCAAGAACTCGCTCGCCGAGTTCGGCACCGTCTTTGACGTCTATACCCATGAGAACTCCATGTTCACCTCGGGCGCCGTTGACCGGGCGATCGAGACGCTCAAGGGCAACGGCAACCTGTACGAGTCCGAGGGCGCGTGGTGGCTGCGTTCCACCGCGTTCGGGGACGACAAGGACCGTGTCGTCCTCAAGTCCGACGGCGACGCCGCCTACATCGCCGGCGACATCGCCTACTTCCTCGACAAGCGCGAGCGTGGATTCGACCTGTGCATCTACATGCTGGGCGCCGACCATCACGGGTACATCGCACGACTCAAGGCGGCCGCCGCGGCGTTGGGCGACGACCCGGCGACGATCGAGGTGCTCATCGGCCAGATGGTCAACCTCGTGCGCGACGGCGAACCGGTGAAGATGAGCAAGCGGGCGGGCACGGTCATCACGCTCGACGACCTCGTGGACGCGATCGGTGTCGACGCCGCGCGCTACGCGCTGATCCGCTCCTCGGTCGACCAGACCATGGACATCGACCTGAAGCTGTGGACGTCGGCGACCAACGACAATCCCGTCTTCTACGTTCAGTACGCGCACGCCCGTCTGTGTTCGCTCGCGCGTAACGCGGCCGACCTCGGGGTCACCACGGAGGGCGCGGACCTGGCACTGCTGGTCGAGGACCGCGAGGGCGCCCTCATCCGCACCATCGGCGAGTTCCCCCGGGTCGTCGCCAGCGCCGCGGACCTGCGCGAGCCGCACCGCGTCGCGAGGTACCTCGAGGAACTGGCCGGCGCTTACCACCGCTTCTACGACACCTGCCGGGTCCTGCCGATGGGCGACGAGGAGCCCGGGCCCCTGCACGAGGCCCGGCTCGCGCTGAGCTCGGCGACCCGGCAGACGCTGGCCAACGGCCTCCGCCTCATCGGCGTCACCGCCCCGGAGAGAATGTGAGCGCGCATCCCGCGGGCACCCGACACGAGGTCCCGCACGCCCCCGGTATCGCCGAGCGGCCCGCCGACGCCGACGACCTCATGGCGCTGGCCCCGTCGGTCTGGCCGCGGGGCGCACGTCGACGCGACGACGGCGTCGTCGAGATCGCCGGCGTGCCGGTGACCGACCTGGCCGCCGAGTTCGG
The DNA here is from genome assembly GCF_036287335.1 of Dietzia maris. Taxonomy (NCBI): domain Bacteria; kingdom Bacillati; phylum Actinomycetota; class Actinomycetes; order Mycobacteriales; family Dietziaceae; genus Dietzia; species Dietzia maris. Next base: position 2,087,262 of record NZ_CP143053.1, on the reverse strand, counting down.
CACGCCGCTGTTCGTGATCGACGAGGACGACTTCCGGTCGCGCTGCCGCGAGATGGCCGACGCGTTCGGGGGAGCGGATCGCGTGCACTACGCGTCCAAGGCGTTCCTCACCACCGAGACGGCCCGATGGGTCGCCGAGGAGGGACTCAGTCTCGACGTCGCATCGGGGGGCGAGCTGGCCATCGCCCTGCGGGCGGGCTTCCCGCCGGAGCGGATCACCGTGCACGGCAACAACAAGTCGGCCGACGAGCTGCGGTACGCCGTGCGCAGCGGCGTCGCCCACGTGGTGATCGACGCGATGTCGGAGATCGAGCTGCTGGACAGGATCGCCCGCGAGGAGGGTGTGGTCCAGGACGTGTTCATCCGCGTCACCGTCGGCGTCGAGGCCCACACCCACGAGTTCATCGCCACCGCGCACGAGGACCAGAAGTTCGGTTTCTCTCTCGCCGGCGGCGCGGCGATGGAGGCGGTCCGCGCCGTCTTCGCCGCGTCGCACATCCGGCTCACCGGCCTGCACAGCCACATCGGTTCGCAGATCTTCGACATCGACGGCTTCGAGCTCGCGGCCCGCCGGGTCATCGGACTCCTGCGCGACATCGTCGACGAGTTCGGCACGGAACGCACCGCTCAGCTCGATCACCTCGACCTCGGCGGAGGACTGGGGATCAGCTACGTCCCCTCGGACGATCCGCCTCCTGTGGCCAGGCTCGCCGCCTCCCTCCGCGAGATCGTCGAGGGCTTCGCGCGTGACGCGCGGCTGACCCCTCCGACCCTGGTCGTCGAGCCCGGCCGCGCCATCGCCGGTCCCGGGACGGTCACCGTGTACGAGGTCGGTGTGGTCAAGGACGTCGACCTCGCCGGGGGCGAGCAGAGGCGGTACATCAGCGTCGACGGCGGCATGAGCGACAACATCCGCACGGCCCTCTACGACGCCGTCTACGACGCCCGGCTCGTGGGGCGCGCCTCGAGCGCCGAGCCGGTCGTGTCCCGGCTCGTCGGCAAGCACTGTGAGAGTGGTGACGTGGTGGTCCGCGACCTGTGGATGCCGGAGGACGCCGGCTCCGGCGACCTGGTGGCCGTCGCGGCCACCGGCGCGTACTGCTACTCCATGTCGAGCCGTTACAACCTGATCGGGCGTCCCGCGGTGGTCGCGGTGCGCGACGGGCGGGCACGACTGATGCTGCGCCGTGAGACCCTGGACGATCTGACGAGCCTGGAGGTGGGACAGTGAGCGACGTAACCGCGTCGGGTGTGCGACCCGTGGGAGTGGCGGTGCTCGGGATGGGCACCGTCGGAACCGAGGTCATCCGCTACATGACCGAGAACTCCGAGGCGTTGGCTGCCCGCATCGGGGCACCCCTGGCCCTGCGCGGCGTCGCCGTCCGCGACCTGACCAAAGACCGCGGGCTGGACCCAGATCTGCTCACCGCGGACCCGGCGTCGCTCGTCTCGCGCGAGGACGTCGACATCGTCGTCGAGCTCATGGGCGGCATCGACCTCCCACGTCCGCTCCTGCTCGAGGCGCTGCGCCACGGTAAGGCCGTGGTGACCGCGAACAAGGCGCTGCTCGCCGAGTACACCGACGAGCTGGCCGAGGCCGCGGACTCGACGCACACCGACCTGTACTTCGAGGCGGCCGTCGCCGGCGCGATCCCCGTCATCGGACCCCTGCGTCGGTCGATGGCCGGCGATCAGGTCGAGCGCGTGGTGGGCATCGTCAACGGCACCACCAACTACATCCTGTCGGAGATGGGCTCGACCGGCGCGGACTACTCGGAGACGCTCGCCGAGGCCTCCCGGCTGGGCTACGCCGAAGCCGACCCGACCGCGGACGTCGAGGGCTACGACGCGGCGGCCAAGGCCGCCATCCTCGCCTCGATCGCCTTCCACAGCCGCGTGACCGCCGGGGACGTCTACCGCGAGGGCATCTCGCGCATCTCGCCCGACGATTTCGAGTCCGCGCGTGACATGGACTGCACCATCAAGTTGCTGGCGATCTGCGAGAAGCTGCGTCAGAGCGACGGCTCGGAGGCCGTCTCGGCGCGCGTGTACCCGGCCCTGCTACCGAACAGCCACCCGCTGGCGGCGGTCAACGGCGCGTTCAACGCGGTCGTGGTGGAGGCCCAGGCGGCCGGTCGCCTCATGTTCTACGGTCAGGGCGCGGGCGGCGCGCCCACGGCGTCCGCCGTACTCGGTGACATGGTCGCGGCCGCACGCAACAAGGCCGGCGCGGGCCGTGCGCCCGGGGAGTCGACGTACGCCGCCCTGCCGGTGGCGAACATGGACGAGATCTCGACCCGGTACCACGTGCGCATGCGCGTCGCGGACAAGCCGGGTGTGCTCGCGCAGGTGGCCACCGAGTTCTCCACGCACGGGGTCTCGATCGCCCAGGTCCGGCAGACCGAGGTCGAGGTGCCCGACGCCGAGGCCGAGGACGTCGAGCCGACCGCCGAGATCACCGTCCTGACGCACCTGGCCACCGAGCGCGCTCTGGCGGACACCGTCGCCGCGCTGTCGGACCAGGACGCGGTCACCGCCATCACCAGCGTCATCCGTCTCGAGGGAGTGGACACCGAATGAGCAACACCCACCAGCCCGTGCACCGCCGGTGGCCCGGCCTCATCGAGGCCTACCGCGATCGCCTGCCGATCGGTTCCGACTGGGAGCCGGTGACGCTGTACGAGGGTGGCACCCCGCTCATCCACGCCACCCATCTGTCCGCGGTGACCGGGTGCGAGGTGTACCTCAAGGTCGAGGGCCTCAACCCGACCGGTTCGTTCAAGGATCGCGGCATGACCATGGCGGTCACGGACGCGAAGGCACGGGGCCAGAAGGCGGTGCTGTGCGCGTCGACGGGTAACACGTCGGCGTCCGCGGCGGCGTACGCGACCCGGGCAGGCATGGGCTGCGCGGTGCTCATCCCGCAGGGCAAGATCGCCGCCGGCAAGCTCGCCCAGGCGGTCATGCACGGCGCGACCATCATCCAGGTGGACGGCAACTTCGACGACTGCCTGGAGTTGGCGCGCAAGACCACCGCCACCTACGCGGAGATCGGGCTCGTCAACTCCGTGAACCCGGTGCGTATCGAGGGGCAGAAGACCGCGGCGTTCGAGATCGTCGACGTCCTCGGCCGGGCGCCCGACCTGCACTTCCTGCCCGTCGGCAACGCGGGCAACATCACCGCGTACTGGAAGGGCTACACCGAGTACAACGCCGACGGCGTCATCTCGTCCCGGCCGCGGATGATGGGTGTGCAGGCCGCGGGTGCGGCACCGCTCGTCGACGGCGCGCCGGTCAAGGATCCGGAGACCATCGCCACCGCCATCCGGATCGGCGCCCCGGCGTCGTGGGACGGGGCCGTGGCGGCGCGGGATGAGTCCGGCGGGACGTTCCGCAAGCGCACGGATGAGCAGATCCTCGAGGCGTACCGCACGGTCGCCGGCAAGGACGGCGTCTACGTCGAGCCCGCCTCGGCCGCGTCGGTGGCGGGCCTGCTCGACGCGCACGCGAACGGCGAGCTCGAGGCCGGGCAGACCATCGTGTGCACGGTGACCGGTAACGGTCTCAAGGACCCGGACACGGCGCTGCTGGGCATGCCCGAGGTCGAGCCCGTGCCGGTGGACCCCTCCGCGGTGGCCGGCGCTCTCGGTCTGCAGTGAGCGCCGTGGACGGTTCCGGCCCGGAGGTCTTCGGCAGTTCAGGCGGGCGCATCCTGCCCGTCGGCCGGACGGTGACGATCGAGGTCCCCGCCTCGAGCGCGAACCTCGGGCCAGGGTTCGACGCGCTCGGTGTCGCGCTCGGCCTGTACGACACCATTACGGTGACCGTCATCGCCTCGGGTCTCGAGCTCGAGGTCTCGGGGGAGGGCGCCGGCCAGGTGCCGGAGGACGCCTCGCACCTGGTGGCCAAGGCCGTCGAGGCGGGTCTCCGGGCGGGCGGTGTCGGAGCGCCGGGCGTCCGGATCTCGTGCTCCAACTCCATCCCGCACTCGCGCGGTCTCGGATCGTCGGCCTCGGCCGCGGTCGGGGGACTGGTGGCGGCGAACGGACTGATGGACGGTGCGCTGTCCACCGACCATCTCGTGCAGCTGGCGAGTGAGTTCGAGGGTCACCCGGACAACGCCGCCGCGAGTGTCCTGGGCGGCGTCGTGGTCTCGTGGACCGAGCGGTCGTCCGACGGCGTCCACTACCGGGCCGTGCGCATGGAGGTCGACCCGTCGATCGTGGCGACCGTGCTGGTGCCGTCGGAGACGTCCTCGACCGCCCAGACCCGGGGCCTGCTGCCGGCGACCGTCCCACACGAGGACGCGGCGTTCAACGCGAGCCGCGCTGCGCTCATGTCGGTCGCCCTGGCCTCCCACCCCGAGCACCTGCTGGCCGCGACGGAGGACCGGCTGCACCAGTCGTACCGCGCGCCGGCCCTGGTCGGCACCACCGAGTGGGTCACCCGGCTCCGCGAGCGCGGGCTGGCCGCGACGGTTTCCGGTGCGGGCCCGACCGTGTTGGTGCTCGGCACCGGCGCGCTCCCCTCGGATCTGCGGGAACTGGCCGAGCGGCAGGGGTGGACGGTCCGGGACCTGGAGATCGCGGACGGCGCCCGCGTCGTGGCGGCCGGCTGACCGGCGTCAGCGCGGCGCGATCGTCGTGACCTGGTATTCGCCCGCGGCGTGGCGGGCGCGGATCCGGATCTTGTCGAACTTCCCGACGGTGGTCTGGGGGATGTTGTCGACGAACGCCCAGTGATCGGGGCGTTTCCACGGCTCGACGAGCCCGTCGAGCCCGTCCCACAGCGAGCGGGCGGTCGCGGTGGCGCCGGCCTTGAGACGCACCAGCACGAGGGGCCGGTTTCCCCAGCGCTCGTCGGGCACGCCGACGACGGCGACCTCCGCGACCCGGTCGTCGCGCAGCACCGCGTGCTCGAGTTCGACGGTGGAGATCAGCTCGCCGCCGGAGGCGATGATGTCGTCGACCCGGTCGACCACGTCGAGGTAGCCCCTCGACGAGATGGTGCCCACGTCGCCGGTGCGGAGCCATCCGTCGACGAACCGGTCGGACGCCTCGTCCCCGAGGTATCCGGCGGTGACCCACGGTCCGCGGATCTGGAGTTCGCCGGCGGACCACCCGTCGTTCGGCTGGACTCGGTCGCCGTCTACGAGGCGCGCCTCGACGCCGGCGGGGAACCTGCCCTGGCCGAGCATCTGTGCGCGTCGGTAGGTGGCCGACGAGTGCGGGTCCGGGCGCGCGAACGCGGCGATCGGGCTGGATTCGGTGAGGCCGTAAGCCTGCATGATCGTGACGCCGTGGCGCTTGACGAACGCGTCGAACAGCGCCTCGGGCACGGGGGAGCCGCCGACGAGGACCTCGCTGAGGTGGCCGACCTGCTGGGGGTTCGTCTCGAGGCGCTGGAGGAGTCGTTGGAGGGTGGCGGGTGTGGTCGCCATCTTGTTGGGTCGGTAGGTGGCGAGAAGTCCGGCGACGTCTGCGCCGGTGCTCATGACCTTCCCCGGGCGCGGCCTGGCGGTGATGATGCCCGCGCCGGACATGAACGCCGCGTAGGGGAGTCCCCACGCCATGACGTGGTACATGGGGATGGTGGTCAGGACGGTGTCGCCGCTGCGTAGCGCCGCGCTCTCGGCCATGCACATCTGCATGGAGTGGAGCCAGATGGACCGGTGGGTGTAGGCGACGCCCTTGGAGGCGCCTGTGGTGCCCGAGGTGTAGGCGATGGCCGCCGCGGAGCGTTCGTCGAGTTCGGGCCACGGGTAGGTGGTGGGTTGCCCGTCGAGGAGGGCCTCGAGGGCGTGGACCTCGGCGCGCATGTCGCCGGGGGCGGAGGGGACGGCGGCGTCGACGACGACGAGGTGGCGCAGTGTCTCGACCTGTGCGGCCACGGCGTACGCCGAGGGGAGCAGTTCGGGATCGACCACGACGACCTCGACCCGGTTGTCCCTCAGGACGGAGAGGATGAAGTCCTCCGAACGGTGGATGTTCACGGGGAATGCGACGGCGCCCATGGCGGGCAGCGCGAACATGAGCTCGACGACCTCCGTGCGGGCGCCGGAGAGAATGCCCACCACGTCGCCGGGGCGCACGTCGAGGCCGGCGAGCGCGTGTGCGGTGGCGGCGGCCCGCGAGGCTACGACGTCGAAGCGGACGGGCCGTGGCTCCAGATCTCCGACGAATCCGGTGACGGTGGAACCGCCGTGTCGTTCGGCGGCGTGCTCGAGTATGCGGGAGACGAGCAACGGCGTGTCCGCCATGGTTCCGAACACGGTCACCTCCACCTCGTGCGCCCTTCGGTGTGGTGTACGTTACCGGCCCGGGAGACCGCCCCCTCGCGCCGGTCGCGACCCGCGTGAGGGGGATGTGCACGAGATCGGCATCCGGGTAGTATGCTGTACCTCAGTCACGGGCGCTCGGTCGTCCCCGCGTCCCGAGTCATCCCACTTCCATTCCCGCCGCTACAGGTCGGTACGACGTGGGTCGGTCTCGGTCGGAGCGGCCGATCGGCGAGTGACGTACAGGGATCCCCCGCATCGGGCGGTTCTCCCCTCGCGTGGATCCCCCTCAGACGAAAGATCCGTGCCCGGCCATTGTGCCGGTGCGGAAGGCCCACGTGGCCACCCCGGGACGCCGAGTCCGCTTCCCGGACACCTGCTCGATGCGAGGCGGAACACACCGCCCCGGCCCCGGGCCCAGAAAGGATCCTTGTGACCTCGACGGACACCACTTCCACCCCTCCCCAGGGTGCCGCGCTGTCGGCGATGCGACTGCCCGAGCTCAAGGCACTGGCGCAGCAGATGGGCCTCAAGGGCCTGTCGGGTAAGCGCAAGGGCGACCTCGTCGCGATGATCGAAGGCGCGCGAGGCGGCCGCCCCGCTCAGTCCGACGCACCGCGCCGTGCCGAGACCCCGCGCGAGGCAGAGACCCCGCGCCAGGCAGAGGCCCCGCGCGAGGCAGAGGCCACGAGCCGGGCCGACGCGCCGGAGCAGGCGGACGTGCCCCGCCGCGAGGAGCCGCAGGCGCCGTCCGAGTCCCCCTCGGCAGATGGAGCGGCACCGTCGACCGGCACGGGTCGCCGGGGACGCGGCAACCGCGCGGACACCGCGGGGGAGAAGGCGCGCAACGGCGGCGACGGCGGCGACTCCGCACCGGCGGGCGACGAGGGCGGCTCCCAGGGCGACGGACGGGCCCAGGGCGAGCGGTCGCGCCGCGAGGACGGCAACCGCGCTGGTCAGAGGCAGGGACGCGGGCAGCAGAACCGCGACCAGGACACCCGTGACCAGCAGGGCGGCCGCAACGACCGCGGCAACCAGGGCGGCCGGAACAGCCAGGGTGGCCGCAACGACCAGGACGGCCAGGGCAACCGGAACGGCCAGGGCAACCGGAACGACCAGGGCGGCCGGAACAACCAGGACGGCCAGGGCAACCGGAACGACCAGGGTGGCCGCAACAACCAGGACGGCCAGGGCAACCGGTCCGACCAGGGCAGCCAGGACGGCGGCGACAACGGCCCCCGTGGCGACGGCCAGAACCGCGACGACGACGGCGGGGGCCGCGGTCGCCGTGGTCGCCGCCGCCGCGAGCGCAATCGTGGCGGCAACCGCCCGGCCGAGGGTGAGACCGAGGTGCGGGAGGACGACGTCCTCCAGCCGGTCGCCGGCATCCTCGACGTCCTCGACAACTACGCGTTCGTCCGCACCTCCGGCTACCTCGCCGGCAACAACGACGTCTACGTGTCGATGAACATGATCCGTCGCTACGGGCTGCGTCGCGGTGACGCGATCACCGGCGCGGTCAAGATGCCCCGGGACGGGCAGTCCGACGGTCAGCACGACGGTCCGGGCGGTGGCCAGGGTGGCGGCCGCGGTGGCGGACAGGGCGGGAAGAACCGGGCGAAGTTCAATCCGCTCGCCCGCATCGACACGGTCAACGGCAGCCCGGCGGACCAGGCCCGCCAGCGTCCGGAGTTCTCCAAGCTCACTCCGCTGTACCCCAACCAGCGGCTGCGGCTCGAGACGGAGAAGAACATCATCTCCACCCGCGTGATCGACCTGATCATGCCGATCGGCAAGGGGCAGCGCGCCCTCATCGTGTCGCCGCCGAAGGCCGGTAAGACCACGATCCTGCAGAACATCGCCAACGCGATCGCCACGAACAACCCTGAATGCCACCTCATGGTCGTCCTCGTAGACGAGCGACCGGAGGAGGTCACCGACATGCAGAGGTCGGTCAAGGGCGAGGTCATCGCCTCGACCTTCGACCGTCCGCCGTCCGACCACACGCAGGTCGCCGAGCTCGCGATCGAGCGTGCGAAGCGGCTGGTGGAGCTGGGCCAGGACGTCGTCGTCCTCCTCGACTCGATCACGCGTCTCGGTCGCGCCTACAACAACTCGTCCCCGGCCTCGGGGCGCATCCTGTCCGGTGGTGTCGACTCGACCGCCCTATACCCGCCCAAGCGGTTCCTCGGCGCGGCACGCAACATCGAGAACGGCGGGTCCCTGACGATCATCGCGACCGCGATGGTCGAGACCGGCTCGGCCGGTGACACCGTGATCTTCGAGGAGTTCAAGGGCACCGGCAACGCCGAGCTCAAGCTGGACCGTCGGATCGCCGAGCGCCGGGTCTTCCCCGCCGTCGACGTCGGCCCCTCGGGCACCCGCAAGGAGGAGCTGCTCATGAGCCCCGAGGAGGCGGGCATCATGCACAAGCTCCGCCGGGTGCTCTCGGGTCTGGACACCCACCAGGCCATCGACCTGCTCATGTCGCAGCTGCGCAAGACCAACACCAACTACGAGTTCCTGTTGCAGGTGGCCAAGACGACGCCCACGCTGCCGCAGGACGAGGAGTGACCCAGGGCGCGGGACGGTCGCCGTCCTCGATCGACGACGTCCTGTCCGAGTACGGGGGCCTCGAGGCGCAGCTGTCCGACCCGACGTTGCACGAGGACGCGGCCGCCGCGCGCCGGGTCGGCAAGAGGTTCGCCGAGTTGACCCCGATCGTGCAGTGTCACCGCGCGCTGGTCTCAACCCGCGACGACGCCGCCGCGGCCCGCGAGCTCGCGGGGGACGACTCGTCGTTCGCCGAGGAAGCCGACCGTCTCGACGCCGAGGCCGCCGAGCTCGAGGCACGACTGGCGGATCTCCTGGCGCCCCGCGACCCGCACGACGCCGACGACGTGGTCATGGAGATCAAGTCCGGCGAGGGCGGTGAGGAGTCCGCGCTGTTCGCAGCCGACCTGGCCCGCATGTACACGCGGTACGCCGAGAAGCACGGGTGGATCGTCGAGGTCCTCGGCGTCACCGAGTCCGACCTCGGCGGCTACAAGGACGCGTCGTTCTCCATCCGCTCCCGCCAGCCGTCGCGCGACGGGGTCTGGTCGCGGCTGAAGTTCGAGGGTGGCGTGCACCGCGTTCAGCGGGTGCCCGTCACCGAGTCGCAGGGACGTGTCCACACCTCGGCCGCCGGGGTGCTGGTCTTCCCGGAGCCGGAGGACGTCGGCCCCGTGGAGATCGACGAGTCGGATCTGCGGATCGACGTCTACCGCTCGTCCGGCAAGGGCGGGCAGGGCGTCAACACCACGGACTCCGCAGTGCGCATCACCCACCTGCCCACCGGCACGGTCGTCACGTGTCAGAACGAGCGCAGTCAGTTGCAGAACAAGCAACGCGCCCTCCAGGTGCTCGCCGCGCGGCTCCAGGCCGCGGCGGAGGAGGCCGCCGGAGCGGAGGCAGCGGAGGGCCGGGCCAGCCAGGTCCGCACCGTCGACCGCTCGGAGCGCATCCGCACCTACAACTACCCGGAGAACCGCATCGCCGACCACCGGGTCGGGTTCAAGGCCCACAATCTCGACGCCGTGCTTGACGGCGACCTCGACGCGGTGCTCGACGCCCTCGCCGCCGAGGAGCGCCGTCGCCGCATGGAACAGGCCTAGCCCGTGGAAGGCTGCTGACGTCGTGGATCCCCGCCCCGCCCCGGCCGCCGAGGTGGTGCGCTCGGCCACCCGGACGCTACAGGCGGCCGGTGTCGACTCGGCACACGTCGAGGCGCAGCTCATCTGCGCCCACGTCCTCGGCATCGACCGCGGCCGACTCATGATCGCCGATGACCTCGACGCCACGGCGGTGGCCGAGGTCGAGCGCATCGTGGCCGCCCGCGCGCGGAATCGGACGCCCCTGCAGTACCTGCTGGGCCGTGCGGCCTCGGGTCGGCTCGACCTGGCCGTGGGGCCCGGCGTGTTCATCCCGCGCCCGGAGACCGAACTGCTCGTCGAGTGGACCCTCGCCGCGCTGCCCGCGCCCGCTCCCGCGCCCGGACCCGGACCGGTGGTGGTAGACCTCTGCGCCGGCAGCGGCACGATCGCGTTGGAGATCGCCCACGCCCGGCCGGATGCAAGCGTGCACGCCGTCGAACTGCACGACGCGGCCCTCGAGTGGCTCCGCCGCAACGCGGACGAGCGGGCGGCGGCGGGGGACACCCCCGTCGAGGTCCACCACGCCGACGCCACCGATCCCGAGACCCTCGCGCACCTGCGGGGCCGGGTCGCGGCCGTCGTGTCCAACCCGCCGTACATCCCCGTGACCGACGACCTACCCGCCGAGGTCCTCGCGCACGAGCCGGCCACCGCGCTGTTCGGGGGAGGGGACGGCCTCGTCGTCGTCGTCCCCCTCGTCGACCTCGCGGCCGCGCTCCTCGCGCCCGACGGCCTCCTCGCCGTCGAGCACGACGACACGACCGGCGACGCGGTCGCCGCGGTGGTCTCCGCGGAGGGGGGTTTCGGTACCGTGGAGCAGCACACCGACCTCGCCGGTCGGCCGCGGTTCGTCACCGCGAGGCGACTCGACGCGCGCCGCGGCACCGTCGGCGACCACGGTGACACCCACGACGACGACGAGGTCGTCACGAGCGCCCGGAAGGGGACCACCAGGTGACCATCACCTACGACTGCACCGAGGACACCGGCCGCGAGGTCGGCCTCAGCTCCGCGGCCGGCGCCCTGCGCGCGGGCAGGCTGGTCGTCACCCCCACCGACACGCTCTACGGCATCGCCGCCGACGCCTTCGACCCCGACGCCGTCAACCTGCTGCTGTCGGCCAAGCACCGCGGCCCCGACATGCCCGTCCCCGTCCTGGTCGGATCGTGGGAGACCATCGACGGCCTCGTCGTGAGCACGCCCGCCCCCGCCCGCGACCTCATCCGCGCCTTCTGGCCCGGCGGGCTGAGCCTCATCGTCCACCAGGCGCCGTCGCTGAACTGGAACCTCGGGCACACCCGCGGCACCGTCATGCTGCGCATGCCGCTGCATCCGGTGGCCATCGAGCTCCTCCGGGAGGTCGGCCCGCTCGCGGTGTCCAGCGCCAACGTCTCCGGACAGCCGCCGGCGACGACCGTCGCCCAGGCGCGCGAGCAGCTCGGCGACTCCGTCGCCGTGTACCTCGACGGCGGTCCCTGCGCGATCGGGGCCCCGTCGACGATCGTCGACATCACCGGGGCCGCGCCGCGCATCGTGCGAGAGGGCGCAGTGACCGCGGAGCGCGTCGGAGAGGTCCTCGGCATCGACCCCGCGGCCCTGCGCGGCTGAGCCGTGGGCATCGGGATCCCGTTCCGGGAGCTCCTGCTCATCGGTGTCACCGCCGGCCTCGTCACCTTCGTCGTGACCGGGCTGGTCAGGGGAGTGGCGCCCGCGATCGGCGGGTTGGCGTACCCCCGTGAGCGCGACGTGCACGTCGTGCCCACCCCCCGGCTGGGCGGGGTCGGCATCTTCACGGGGATGCTCGTCGCCGTCTACCTCGCCGCCCAGCTCCCCGCCCTCAACAGGGCGTTCCCGCCCTTCGCGCCCGACGTCGAGGCCACCATCATCGCCGGAGGCGTGATCGTGCTGGTGGGGATCGTCGACGACATCCTCGGCCTCGGTGCCGTCACCAAACTCGCCGGTCAGGCCGCGGCCGCCGGTGTCCTGGTCGCCATGGGCGTGTCGTGGACCCTCGTGTACCTGCCGTTCGGCGACGGCAACATCCTCGTCCTGGATCAGCTGCAGGCCGGGCTGCTCACCGTCGTCTTCACGCTGGCGATCGTCAACGCGATGAACTTCGTCGACGGGCTCGACGGGCTCGCCGCCGGACTCGGCGCGATCGCCGCGCTCGCCATCTGCGTGTTCTCCGTGGGGATCATGCTCGACCAGGGCGGAACGGTAGGCGCCTATCCGCCGGCGCTCGTCACCGCCGTGCTCGCGGGCGCGCTCCTCGGCTTCCTGCCCCACAACTTCCAGCCCGCGCGCATCTTCATGGGCGACTCCGGGTCGATGCTCATCGGGTTGGTGCTCGCCGCGGCCTCCACCAGCGCGTCCGGGAAGATCTCGCAGAGCCTGTACGGGCCGCAGGAGATGATCGTGCTGCTCTCGCCGGTGATCGTCGTGGCCGCGGCGATGTTCGTGCCCGTCCTGGACCTCGTCATGGCGGTCGTCCGCCGCGTCGGGGCGGGGCGCAGCCCGTTCGCGCCCGACAAAATGCACCTCCACCACCGCCTCCTCGCGTTGGGGCACTCCCACCGCCGTGTCGCCCTCGTGATCTACGCGTGGGTCTCGCTCATCGCCTTCGGCGCCGTGGGCGCGACGATGCTGCCCACCGAGGTGATCGTGCCGCTCGTCGCCGCCGGTCTGCTCTCCGTGCTGGCCGCGACCCTGGTGCCGCGCCTCCGCAGCTCCCGGGCGCAACACCACGCGGGAGGCGGGACCGCATCCGGCTAGGCTGCACGGCATGACTGATGCGCCCGCACCCGACGACCGTCCCGCCGAGAGCCCGCACACCGCCGCGTTGCGCAAGGCGGTCCGGTTCGGCGTCCTGGCCCTGGCTGTACTCGCCGTCATCAGCGCGATCGTCTGGGCGCTCGTCGACGGTCTGCCCGGGTTGTGGGGCGCCCTGATGGGCGCCGGGATCGGCGGGGCGTTCGTCCTCGCCACCGCGATCGTCGTCATCGCCACCGCGCGCTCCGCGCCGCAGACCACCGCAGCGGTCGTGCTGGGCACGTGGCTCCTCAAGCTCCTGGTGGCGATGGGCGTGGTCGCCGCCCTCGCGCAGTTCGATTTCTACTCGCACACGGCCTTCGGCGTGACGATCATCGTCGCACTGGTCGTGGTGCTCGCGGGGGAGACGTGGGCCGTGCTCAAGGCCCGGACGCCGTACGTCGAACCCACCGTCCCCTGAGGGGTGCCCCTGCCGTCACGGACCGAGACCGGGGTGTTACTCTTTACGACGGTGAGACGAGCACGTCACCGGGCTGCCACGTGGCCTGACGACGTTCGCGCGCTGACCCGATCCGGCCGCGAACTCCGGGCCGCTCATACCGAACGCGCTGGGGCGCCCGTCGCCCGACACGACCAGGGGAGAACACACTGAGTACCACGCTTCTGGCCTTCAAAGGCGAGTTCCACCCCCCGAACATCGACAAGGAGTTCTTCCCTGCCGAGCAGTGGTTGACGGACTTCGCCGGCGGTGCCTTCACCCTCGACCGCCTCATGCTGGTCCGACTCCTCATGGCGGTCGTTCTCCTCGCGTTCCTGGTGATCGCGATGCGCAACCCGAAGCTGGTGCCGCGGGGCGTCCAGAACGTCGCGGAGATCTGCCTCGACTTCGTCCGGGTGCACATCTCGGAGGAGATCCTCGGCAAGGAGCAGGGTCGCCGCTTCCTCCCGATCATCGCGACGATCTTCTTCGCGGTGGTGGCGATGAACCTGCCGGCCATCATCCCGGGGCTGAACATCTCCCCGAACGCCCGGATCGGGTTCCCGCTGGTGCTCGCCCTGCTGGGCTACGTCACCTTCATCTACGCGGGATCCAAGCGCTACGGCTTCGGACGCTTCATCAAGGCGAGCGTCGTGATCCCCAACCTGCCGCCGGCCCTGCACCTGCTGGTGGTCCCGATCGAGCTCGTCTCGACGTTCATCCTGCGCCCCGCCACGCTGACCATCCGACTCATGGCGAACATGCTCGCGGGGCACCTGATCCTGGTGCTGCTGTTCAGCGCGTCGAACTTCTTCTTCTGGCAGCTCAACGGCTGGACGGTCCTGTCCGCCGGCATCTCCCTGCTGTCCGTCGCGTTCACGCTCTTCGAGCTGCTGGTGATCTTCCTGCAGGCCTACATCTTCGCGCTGCTGGTCGCCGTCTACATCGACAGTGCGCTCCACGCGGAGAACCACTAGTACCCGGGCCCCCAGGCCTGACACGACCACCCGTCAATCAGACAACCCACGTCCGACCGGGGCGGAACCACCCGCCCCGGCCATCTGAAAGGGAAACCCCATGGACATCGTCACTCTCGCCCAGGCCGCCGAGCAGAACGTCACCGGCTACGGCGCGATCGGCTACGGCCTCGCCGCCATCGGCCCCGGCATCGGCATCGGCATCCTCGTCGGCAAGACCGTCGAGGGCATGGCCCGTCAGCCCGAGATGGCCGGCACCCTCCGTACCACGATGTTCCTCGGCATCGCCTTCACCGAGGCGCTCGCCCTGATCGGTATCGTCGCCGGCTTCCTGTTCTGATCGACGACACACCGACCTCTTAGGGACGCACCATGAACAACGTCATCGCCATCTTGGCGGCCGAGGGGGAAGCACTCCCCCTGGAGGAGAGCCCCAACCCGCTCATTCCTCCGCTGTATGACATCGTCTGGTCGCTCATCCCGCTCGCCGTCATCCTCTGGCTGTTCTGGAAGTTCATCCTTCCGAAGTTCCAGCAGGTTCTCGATGAGCGAGAGGAGCGGATCGAGGGCGGTCTGCGTCGTGCCGAGCAGACCCAGGCCGAGGCGAAGGAGGAGCTGGCCAAGTACAAGGCACAGCTCGCCGAGGCGCGCAGCGAAGCGGCCAAGATCCGCGACGACGCGCGAGCCCAGGGCCAGCAGATCCTCGCGGACATGAAGGCCGAGGCGCAGGCCGAGAGCGACAGGATCGTCGCCGCCGGCAACCAGCAGCTCGCGGCCCAGCGTCAGCAGATCGTCGCGGAACTGCGTTCCGATCTCGGGCGTCAGTCCGTCGATCTGGCCGAGCGGCTCATGGGTGAGCAGCTGTCGGACTCCGTCCGTCGCTCCGGCACCATCGACCGCTTTCTGGCAGACCTCGACCGGGTCCCCGGCGCGGGCAAGAACTAAGGGAAGTGGAGTCCATGCACGCAGCGAGTCGCGACGCGCTCGACCAGACCCGTGAGGCACTGAAGTCCGCCCTGGCCGCCGACCCGGCCGGCGGGGCGACCGGTGCGAAGGTGGGCCAGGAGCTCTTCCAGGTCGTCGACGTCCTGGAGGACAACCGGTCACTCCGGGTCGCCGTGGCCGACACGTCCGCCCCGGTGGAGGCCCGCCAGGACCTCGTGCGCGGGGTCTTCGGGTGGAAGGTCGACCAGACCACGCTCGACCTCCTGCTCGCTGCGGTGTCCCGGGACTGGTCCAACCCGCGTGAACTGCGGGCGGGCCTGATCCTGCTGGGCCGCGAGGCGCTCCTGCGCTCCGCGGAGCAGCAGGGCCAGCTCCAGACGGTCGAGGACGAGCTGTTCCGGCTCGGCCGCATCGTCGCCGGCGACGCGGAGTTCGAGCAGGCCCTCGCCGACAAGACCGCGCCGGCGGACGCCAAGCGGGCCCTGCTCGCCCAGGTGCTCTACGGCAAGGTCACCGCGGTCACCGAGGCGCTGGCCTCCCAGGCCGTCGCCCGGCCGGCCGGGATGCCCGCGGACGACTTCATGGAGATCTCCCGGCAGGCCGCGGAACTGCGCGGCCGCGCCGTGGCCGTGGTGACGAGCGCGGAGCCCCTGACCGAGCAGCAGACCGACGACCTCCGTGGCCGGCTCGCGTCGATCTACGGCCGCGAGCTGGCCATCCACAACGACGTCGATCCCGCCCTGCTGGGCGGGGCGGTGGTCCGCGTGGGTGACGAGATCATCGACGGCAGCGTGGCGGGTCGCCTGGACGCGTTGCGGCGCACCCTGCGCTGACCGGTTCGACCGGTCGAACGACGAGCTGCGGTCTCCAGTGGTCGAGGCTCGGCACACACCTATAAAGCACATCCCGACTTTGAGAGCAGGAATGACATGGCGGAGTTGACGATCTCCTCCGATGAGATCCGCAGCGCGATTGCGAACTACACCTCGACTGTTTCGACCGACGCGACCAAGGAAGAGGTCGGCGTCGTCGTCGACACCAGTGACGGCATCGCGCACATCAGCGGTCTCCCCTCGGCGATGGCCAACGAGCTGCTGGAGTTCCCGGGCGGCATCCTCGGCGTCGCGCTGAACCTGGAGGACCGCGAGATCGGCGCGGTCATCCTCGGCAACTTCGAGGAGATCGCCCAGGGCCAGGAGGTCCGTCGCACCGGTGACGTCCTCTCCGTGCCCGTCGGCGACGGCTTCCTCGGCCGCGTCGTCAACCCGCTCGGCCAGCCGATCGACGGCCTCGGCGACATCGAGTCGGAGGACACCCGCGCCCTCGAGCTGCAGGCCCCCTCCGTCCTCGAGCGCCAGCCGGTCGAGGAGCCCATGCAGACCGGCATCAAGGCGATCGACGCCATGACGCCGATCGGCCGCGGCCAGCGTCAGCTCATCATCGGTGACCGCAAGACGGGCAAGACCGCCGTCTGCATCGACGCCATCCTCAACCAGAAGGCCAACTGGGAGTCGGGCGACAAGACCAAGCAGCTGCGGTGCATCTACGTCGCGGTCGGCCAGAAGGGCTCCACCATCGCGGGCGTCAAGGCGACCCTCGAGGAGCACGGCGCGATGGAGTACACGACCATCGTCGCGGCCCCGGCCTCCGACTCCGCCGGCTTCAAGTGGCTCGCCCCGTTCACCGGCTCGGCCATCGGCCAGCACTGGATGTACCAGGGCAACCACGTCCTCGTGGTGTTCGACGACCTGTCGAAGCAGGCCGACGCCTACCGTGCGATCTCGCTGCTGCTGCGTCGCCCGCCGGGCCGCGAGGCCTACCCGGGTGACGTCTTCTACCTCCACTCCCGCCTGCTGGAGCGGTGCGCCAAGCTCTCGGACGAGATGGGCGGCGGCTCGCTGACCGGCCTGCCGATCATCGAGACCAAGGCCAACGACGTCTCGGCGTTCATCCCGACCAACGTCATCTCGATCACCGACGGCCAGGTCTTCCTCGAGTCCGACCTGTTCAACCGTGGTGTGCGGCCGGCCGTCAACGTCGGTATCTCCGTCTCCCGAGTCGGCGGCGCCGCCCAGACCAAGGGCATGAAGAAGGTCTCCGGCTCGCTGCGTCTCGACCTGGCCGCATACCGCGATCTCGAGTCGTTCGCGACGTTCGCCTCCGACCTCGACGCCGCCTCCAAGGCCCAGCTCGAGCGCGGCCAGCGTCTGGTGGAGATCCTCAAGCAGGACCAGAGCTCGCCGGTGGCCGTCGAGGACCAGATCGTGTCGATCTACCTCGCGGGCGAGGGCTTCTACGACAGCGTCCCCGTCGAGGACGTGCGTCGCTTCGAGAACGAGCTCCTCGAGCACCTGCACCACGCCGCCTCCGACGTCTACGAGCAGATCGCCGGCGGCGCCGCGCTGTCCGACGACTCGATGTCCACCCTCAAGGCCAAGACCGACGAGTTCAAGGAGGGCTTCGTGGCCTCCGACGGCTCGCGGGTCGTCAACGAGCCCGAGGCCGAGGCGCTGTCCGAGGACGAGATCGACCGCGAGACGCTGACGGTCACCAAGAAGAAGAAGGCCTGAGGCCTCGCGATGACAGCCATCCGATACTCGGGCGAGAGGAGCGTGATCTGAGACCATGGCCAACCTGCGCGAACTCCGCGACCGGATCAAGTCGGTCAACTCGACGAAGAAGATCACCAAGGCCCAGGAGCTGATCGCCACCTCGCAGATCTCCAAGTCCCAGGCACGGGTCGCCGCGGCGAAGCCGTTTGCGGACCAGATCACGGCGATCCTGACCGACCTCGCGAGTGCGTCGTCGATCCAGCACCGCATGCTCAACGAGCCCGAGGATCCCAAGCGGTCCGCGGTCCTCGTGGTGACCTCCGACCGTGGCATGGCCGGCGGCTACAACCACAATGTCCTCAAGGAGGCCGCCGAGCTCATCGCGTACCTCGAGGGCGAGGGTCGCGAGGTGGACATCTACGTCCTCGGCAACAAGGGCATCGTCTACTACACCTTCCGGGAGATCCCCCTCGCCGGTTCGTGGTCCGGGCACTCCGAGAAGCCCGACTACCAGGAGGCCCGGCCGGCCTTCCAGCTCCTGTCGAAGGCGTTCGCTGTCGGCGGCGAGGACTCGTTCGACGCCGCGGAGTTCCTCGGTGAGGATCACCAGGGCGGCACGACCCGTAAGGGCGTGGACGAGGTCCACATCGTCTACACCCGGTTCGTCTCCATGCTGACCCAGACGCCCAAGGCGCGGCGGTTGGCGCCGATCGAGACCCAGGTCGAGATCGAGGAGCTGGACCTGGGCGAGGACTACATGGACTCCCCAGAGGCCGAGTTCAAGCCCGAGGTCACCTTCGAGCCGGACGCCGACACCCTGCTCGACAACCTCCTCCCGAGGTACATGTCGACCCGGGCCTTCGCCGCACTGCTCGAGTCGGCGGCGTCGGAGTCGGCGGCCCGTCGTACGGCCATGAAGTCGGCGACGGACAACGCGACCGACATCGTCGAGGGCCTCAGCCGTGAGGCGAACCAGGCCCGTCAGGCACAGATCACCCAGGAAATCAGCGAGATCGTCGGCGGAGCCGGTGCGCTCGCCGCGAGCGCAGGAAGTGACTAGACAATGACCACAGCTGTAACCGATCAGAGCACGACGGGCACGGCCGGTCTCACCGGCCGGGTCTCCCGCGTCCTGGGCGCGGTCGTCGACGTGGAGTTCCCGCGCGGCGCCCTCCCGGCCCTCTACAACGCCCTCACGGCCGAGATCACCCTCCCGGCCGTCGCCAAGACGGTGACCTTCGAGGTCGCCCAGCACCTCGGTGACAACATGGTGCGCTGCATCTCGATGCAGTCGACCGACGGTCTCGTCCGCGGTGCCGAGGTCGTCGACTCCGGCAAGCCGATCTCGGTGCCGGTCGGCGATGTCGTCAAGGGCCACGTCTTCAACGCGCTCGGCGACTGCCTCGACGCCCCCGGCACGGGCCGGGACGGCGAGCAGTGGGGCATCCACCGCGAGCCGCCGGCCTTCGACCAGCTCGAGGGCAAGACCGAGATCCTCGAGACCGGCGTGAAGGTCATCGACCTGCTGACCCCGTACGTGAAGGGCGGCAAGATCGGCCTGTTCGGTGGCGCCGGTGTCGGCAAGACCGTTCTCATCCAGGAGATGATCACCCGTATCGCGCGTGAGTTCTCCGGTACGTCGGTGTTCGCCGGCGTCGGCGAGCGCACCCGTGAGGGCACCGACCTCTTCCTCGAGATGGAGGAGATGGGCGTTCTCCAGGACACCGCCCTGGTGTTCGGTCAGATGGACGAGCCGCCGGGGACGCGTATGCGCGTCGCCCTCTCGGCCCTGACGATGGCCGAGTACTTCCGCGACGTGCAGGGCCAGGACGTCCTGCTGTTCATCGACAACATCTTCCGTTTCACCCAGGCCGGTTCCGAGGTCTCGACGCTGCTGGGCCGTATGCCGTCCGCCGTCGGTTACCAGCCGACCCTGGCGGACGAGATGGGTCAGCTGCAGGAGCGGATCACCTCGACCCGCGGGCGCTCGATCACCTCGCTGCAGGCGATCTACGTCCCCGCGGACGACTACACCGACCCCGCGCCGGCGACCACGTTCGCCCACCTCGACGCCACCACGGAGCTCTCCCGCTCCATCGCGTCGAAGGGTATCTACCCGGCCGTGGACCCGCTCACCTCGACCTCCCGCATCCTCGAGCCCGGCATCGTGGGCGAGGAGCACTACCGCGTCGCGCAGGAAGTCATCCGGATCCTCCAGAAGTACAAGGAGCTCCAGGACATCATCGCGATCCTCGGTATGGACGAGCTGTCCGAGGAGGACAAGGTCACCGTCCAGCGGGCCCGTCGTCTCGAGCGCTTCCTGGGCCAGAACTTCCTCGTCGCCGAGAAGTTCACCGGCCAGGTCGGCTCGGTCGTGCCGCTGTCCGAGACCATCGAGGCCTTCGACAAGCTGTGCAAGGGCGAGCTCGACCACCTGCCCGAGCAGGCGTTCAACGGCATCGGCGGTCTGGACGACGTCGAGAAGGCCGCCAAGAAGCTCTCGGGGAAGTGACCGTAGACAATGGCTGACATCGAAGTCGAGTTCGTCACGGTCGAGCGCCGCTTCTGGTCCGGTACCGCCACGATGGTGGTCGCCAAGACCACCGAGGGCGAGATCGGCATCCAGGCCGGGCACGAGCCGCTGCTCGGCGAACTGGACGCCGGTGGCACCGTGACCGTCTACACCGACGAGGGCAAGAAGGTCGCCGCGGTCCAGGGTGGCTTCCTCTCGGTCACCGCCCACAAGGTCAGTATCCTCGGTGAGGCGGCGGAGTGGTCCGACGCGATCGACCGTTCCGCTGCCGAGAAGGCGCTGTCCGAGGCCGGCGACGACGCCGCCGCCGCCGCAAAGGCCCGGGGTCGCCTCCGCGCCATCGAGAAGGCCGGCGCCTAAGTCGACCTCCGGCCCGACCGGCACCCCCGGCCGCGGCCACCGGAAGGAGTTGAGCAGATTGACGGCTCCCATCGAGATCGTTCTCGGTGTCGTCGTCCTGCTCGTCCTGATCCCGGTGGTCGCGGCCGCGGTCTATCGTCTGGTGGTCGTCCGACGGAACTCCACGTCGGTCCTCGTGCGCAGGACGGGGGAGGAGTCGTGGCGATACGGAGCGGTCCGGTACTCCGATACCGACGTCGCCTTCTACCGCCTGGGCAGCGTCCGGTTCGGAGCCGATGTACGGCTCGACCGTCGGAGTCTCGCACTGGGGGCGCGACGACAACCGACCGGTCCCGAGCTCGACGTGGCCGAGGAGGGCGAGGTGATCGTGCCCTTCTCCGGGACCGATCCCGGGGGCTCCGTCGTCGAGGGTGAGCTGTGCCTCGCGCCCGCCGAACTGACCGGATTGCTCGCATGGGTCGAGGCCTGTTCGACCGAGCAGATCCGGCCCCGGCGTCCCCACCGCTGACGCCCCGGGACCGCGCTCTCGGTCCGCTGCCCGCTCCCAGCGGTTCACTGCCCGTATCCAGGAGGAATCCTTGCGTCTCGTCGTCGCCACCTGTCAGGTCGACTACGTGGGCCGTCTCACCGCGCACCTTCCCATGGCGCCGCGCCTGCTGCTCGTCAAGGCGGACGGCTCGGTCAGCGTCCACGCCGACGACCGGGCGTACAAGCCGCTCAACTGGATGACGCCGCCCTGCTCGCTTTCCGAGCAGGAGCACCCGGAGAACCCTGATCACGTCCTCTGGATAGTGGAGAACAAGTCAGGGGAGCAGCTGCGGATCACCGTGGCCGAGGTGCACCACGAGTCCCAACACGAACTCGGCGTGGATCCGGGTCTCGTGAAGGACGGCGTCGAGGCCCACCTCCAGGAACTGCTCGCGGAGCACATCGAGACCCTTGGCCCCGGGTACAGCCTCGTGCGCCGCGAGTACATGACCGCCATCGGGCCGGTCGACATCCTCGGCCGTGACGCCGACGGTGTGACAGTGGCGGTGGAGATCAAGCGTCGTGGCGAGATCGACGGCGTGGAACAACTCACGAGATACCTGGAGCTGCTCAACCGCGATCCGCTGCTCGCCCCGGTGACCGGGATCTTCGCCGCACAGGTCATCAAGCCGCAGGCCCGCACCCTCGCCACTGACAGGGGAATCCGCTGCGTCACCCTCGACTACGACACTCTCCGCGGCATCGAGTCCACTGACCTACGGCTCTTCTGAGCTAGGCAGATGCCCAGGAGACACCGGCGCGGCGGCGGCGAACGCCCCGCGCCGCGGCGGGACGGCCTCGGCGGTGGCGCGCTCGAGTCCGGCCCCGCCGGCGATCCCGATCAGTACCACGTCCGGCGGATCCCGGCGGCACGGGCTACGAAGGACTACAGGTGCCCGGGCTGCGACCACCTCGTCACCGTGGGAACACCTCACGTGGTCGCCTGGCCGGACCGGCCGGGCGGCGACGACGAGCGACGGCACTGGCACGCCGGATGCTGGGCTGGCCGCCTCCGTCGTGGCCTCACCCGTCGCTGGAGCTGAACCCCGGTTCCGGCGGCAGCTCGAACACGTCGTCGCCCTCGGTGCCGGGGACGGGTTCGAGCCTCGCGCGGATCGCGGTGAGATCGCCGACCACACGCAGCCGGAGGTCCCGTAGCTCCTCGACGTGCGCGCGTGCCCGCGCCGTGACGGCCCTCGCCTCGTCGCGGGCCCGGTCGACGATCCGTCGCGCCTCCTCGTGCGCCTCACGGCGCGTCGCGTCGGCGGCGGCGACCGCGGCGTCGTGGCGCTCGCGCTCCTCTCGCAGCGACTCGCTGCGGCGCAGATCCGACGCGAGTCGGAAATCCTCGTCGATCTGCTCCCGACGACGGGCGGCCTCCTCGTCGAGCGCCCGCGCCTGCCGCTGGGCGGCGCGGACGATCTCCTCCGCCCGCGTGCGGGCCGCGGCGAGCACGACGGTGTGTTCTGTCCGGACGGCCGCGGCCCGGGCGCGGACGTCCGACAGTTCGGCGGCCGCGGTCTCCCGGAGTCTCCACGTCTCCTCGTCGGCCTCGGTGCGGACGCGATCCGCGGCCGAGAGGGCGGCGTCGCGTATGGCCGCGGCCTCTGCGGTGGCGAGCGAGAGCATGGTGGACAGGCGATCCGACATCTGGTCGCTGGTGACCGGCGCCCGTCCCAGCTCCGCGACGCGGGACTCCAGCTCGCGCACGCGGTCGTGTGCCCGCCCGGCCTCTGCAGCGGCCCGGTCGGCGCGCGCGACGGCGGCGTCGCGGTCAGCGCGCAGGAGTTCCGTCTCGGCCTCGAGGCGGGAGAGGGCGGCCGTCACCTGCTCGCGGTCGAAACCCCTGCGCACCACCGCGAACGGCTCGATGGTCGCCGGGGGTGTGTGCATGCTCGACATACCCCCACCCTAGCCGCGGGCGCGGCCGTCGCGCCTAGGAGACTGCTGAACAATCAGGGTGTCCGCCCCGCGGGTTGACCCGGGCCTGAAATACTTGGTTCATGCAGGGTGAGTGGGATCGGCAGCGTGAGTTGCTGGATGTGGAGTCGGTGGCGGGGCATCTGCTCGAGCCCGGCAGCGTGTTCGCGTTGCTGGCCGAGCATCGGGATCGCTTGTTCCCGGCGGAGTTGTTCGCCGATTTGTTTCCCTCGGGCCGGGGCCGGCCGTCGATCCCGGGGGAGGTGATCGCCTCGGTCATCGTGCTTCAGGCTCTGTTTGGGCACTCCGACCGGGAGGCCGTGGATGCGTTGACGTTTGACCTGCGGTGGAAGGCCGCGTGCGGGTACGCGGTCGATGCCAAGGGCTTCGACTCGTCGACGTTGACTTACTGGCGGCGCCGGCTGGCCGCCAGCGAGAATCCGCAGCGGATCTTCGAGGTGGTGCGCCAGGTCATCGCCGAGACCGGAGCGGTCAAGACTAAGACCCGCCGCGCACTGGACTCGACGGTTCTGGATGATGCGGTGGCCCGTCAGGACACGATCACCCAACTCATCGCCCAGATCAGGCGGGTCGGCCGCGAAGTGCCCGGCGCGAAAGAGCTGATCGCCTCCGAGTGCACCCGGTTGGCGGCGGTGTGCGGGCACGATTACTCCGAGGCCGGTAAGCCGCGTATCGCCTGGGATGACCAGGCCGCCCGCGACGAGCTGGTCTCGGCCCTGGTTGCAGACGCTCTGGCACTGCTTGAGGCTCTGGATGTTGAGGCGATCACCGCCGCCGGCGGCAGACCAGCCGAGGCGGTGGCGCTGCTGGCATTGGTCGCCGGCCAGGACGTCGAGCCCGCCGAGGATTCCGATGGCACCGACGGCCGGTGGCGCATCGCCCGCCGCACCGTCCCGGACCGGGTGATCTCTACCGTGGACCCCGATGCCCGGCACGCGCACAAGACCCAGCAGCGTCGCCAGGACGGGTTCAAAGCCCACATCGTGGTCGAACCCGATACCGGGCTGACAGTGATGATGTGTGTAGTGGTTCTTCGGGCGGGTCTGACTCACGGGCTGACCGTCGCGGTGGCTGACTAGAAGCGGATTTGTCGGCCCGCTCGGGGGATCGCTACGCACGCGACCGGACGGGCGTTTGTGACCTCATAGGAGCTTGGTTCAGAAGCCCCGCCACTGTCTTGTCCGCCCGCCTGGCCGGCGCGTGCTGCCCCACCGGGATCAACGAGAAAGGCAGCAGTGACCATGATGTCCGATCAGCACGTGCATGTCATCGCCGGAGTGGATACGCATGGCCAGACCCATCACGCGGCGGTGATCGACTCCCTCGGGCGGCATCTGGCCGACCGAGAGTTCCCGGCCACGGGTTCCGGGTACCGGCAGCTACTTTCATGGCTCGGCGGCCACGGCACCGTGCAGGCCGTTGGGGTCGAGGGCACCGGTGCCTACGGCGCCGAGCTGTCTCGGGTGCTGGCCCGGGCCGGACTATCGGTGGTCGAAGTCGACCGACCCGACCGCAAGACCCGGCGGATGAAGGGCAAGTCCGACCCGATAGACGCCTATGCCGCTGCTACCGCGGTCGCCTCCGGGCGTGCCACTGGCGTGCCGAAGACCCGCGACGGGATCGTGGAGGCCGTCCGGGCCTTGCGTGTGCCTCGGCGCTCCGCGGTCAAGGCCCGTACCCAAGCGATCAACCAGGCCAGGCAGCTGGTGATCACCGCTCCGGAGGAATTGCGAGCCCAGTTGCGTGGCCTGCCCGCCCGCGAGCTGGCCGCAGTCTGCGCCCGGTTCCGTCCCAGCGACCTCGCTAGTCCCCTCGGCGCGACCAAGGCGGCACTACGCATTCTGAGCCGCCGGATCCTGGCACTGAGTGAGGAGATCGCCGACCTCGACGTCGAGCTGAAAGCCCTGACCGCGCAGACGGCTCCGACCCTGATGAACCGCATGGGCGTGGGACCTGACGTCGCCGGGCAGCTTCTGGCCACCGCGGGCGACAACCCAGACAGGCTGCGCTCCGAAGCGGCGTTCGCGCACCTGTGCGGCGTGGCCCCGATCCCTGCCTCTTCAGGACGACGAGACCGACACCGACTCAACCGCGGTGGCGACCGGGCCGCGAACCACGCCCTGCATACCATCGCACTGAGCCGCATGCGATGGGACGAACGCACCCGCTCCTACGTTGACCGACGAACCGCGCAAGGCCTGTCCAAGAAAGACATCATGCGCTGCCTCAAACGCCACATCGCGCGCGAGATCTACCATGCCCTGATCAACGACCTACAGGCTCGCGACCCCGCCACCAAAGCACCGACCACCGCCGACCTCGCCA
This sequence comes from Dietzia maris, assembly GCF_036287335.1. Classification (NCBI taxonomy): domain Bacteria; kingdom Bacillati; phylum Actinomycetota; class Actinomycetes; order Mycobacteriales; family Dietziaceae; genus Dietzia; species Dietzia maris. The sequence continues at coordinate 2,061,882 of NZ_CP143053.1, read as the reverse complement.
AAGCCGCTTGACATCCATAGGAGCATCCACTGCGGCCCGGCTGACTCGGGCCAGCGGTCCGGACAATTCCGACGCCGCCGTCGGTGCGGACCTGGTGACCACAGATCCCACCACTACATACGTCGAACACATTGAAGTGCTCGGAGACTCGGCGTACGCCACCGGCGACATGCTGGCCACCCTCGCCGGAAAGCAGTGGCTGCCCCTGGTCAAACCCTGGCCGACCAGGCCCGCTGTGGAGGGCGGGTTTGGTCTGGATGACTTCACCTTCGATGCCGCGGCAAACACGTTGACCTGCCCGGCTGATGTCACGCGGACAGTGTCGCCGCAGGGCCGGGCGAAGTTCGGTGCGGCCTGCCGGCAGTGTCCGCTGCGCCAGCGGTGCACCACCTCACAATCCGGCCGCTCGGTGCTGCTGGGCGAGCACCATGTGCTGCAACGCCAGCACCGCCAGCGCGCACAGGGCGAGGACTTCCGGGCCACCTACCGGCAGCATCGCCCGATGGTGGAACGCTCCATCGCCTGGCTCACCCGAGGCGCCCGACGAGTGCCCTATCGCGGGGTGGATAAGAACAACAGCTGGCTCCACCACCGCGCCGCCGCCCTCAACCTACGTCGCCTGCTAGCCATGGGCCTGACCCACCAGAACGGAGCTTGGGCCCTGGCCTGACCAGCGGTTAGGGGAGCCGCCTCTCGCCGATGGCCGGTGAGACCGCGCATAATCACATCAAGTGGACCGAAGGCCCTCGGTCGTCGCACCCAGAGTGCTCACCTAAAACGCCGCTCGCCATCCCACCGGTGACGCCCGGGCCCGCCGCTCACACGACCGCCAACCCCAATAGCGCCTTGTTCAGCAGTCTCCTAGGGCGTGTCTCCCATAGTTGAGTGTTGACTCGCGAGACCGTGGCCGGATGGGACAGACGAAGTCACGTTTTCGCCAGTTCACCGATGAGCAGTGGGCACGGATCGAGCCCCTGCTGCCCTCGAACGAAGGACGGCAGGGGCATCCGTTCCGCGACAATCGCAAGGTCGTCGAGGGCATCATCTACCGCTACCGAGCAGGAATTCCCTGGCGGGACCTGCCGCGGGAGGAGTTCGGGGCCTGGCAGACGGTCTGGAAGCGTCACGCCCGCTACGCCCGAGACGGCACGTGGGACCGAGTCTTGCAGGCCATCCTTGCCGAGGCCGATGCGGCCGGAAAGATCGACTGGAACGTCTCGGTAGATGCCACCATCTGCCGAGCCCACCAGCACGGCACAAACACAACGCGCCCTGATCAGGACACAGGGGGCACGATCGAATCACAAGAACCGCCCCTTCCTGGACTGTGAACCTGCAGGTCACGGCATTGGCCGCTCCCGCGGCGGGCTGACCACCAAGATTCACAGCGCCGTCGACGGTCGCGGCCGGCCGCTGGCGAGTGTGGTCACCGGCGGCCAACGACACGACGGCGCGATGCTCGAACAGGTCTTGGCCGACATCCACGTCCCGCGCCCTGGCCGGGGCAGGCCTCGCACCCGTCCCGACGCGGTGATCGCCGACAAGGCGTACTCGTCCGGCACGATCCGCCGCCAGCTCCGCGCCCGTGGAATCACCGCGGCCATCCCCGAGAAGAGCGACACCATCGCCTCCCGCAAACGCCGAGGCTCCCGCGGTGGCCGGCCTCCGAAACTCAACGCCGACCTCTACAAAGACCGCAACGTCGTCGAGCGATCCTTCGCGCTGGCCAAGCAGTGGCGAGCTCTGGCCACCCGATACGACAAACTCGCGATCACCTACCGCGCCGCCGTCACGCTCTGCGCAATCCTGACCTGGCTACGCCAATTAGGAGACACGCCCTAGTAGGTTTCAGGCCGATACGCTGCTCCGCGCCGGGTCGGACAGTCGTCCCCGATTCGGTACGGATAGTCCGGGTAGAGGGCGTCGATCCGCGGATTGTCTTCGGGCGTATCGAAGGTCTGGCCGAACGTTGCCACCCATTTGCCACTGTCGGCGTGATAGGTCCACGCGGTGACCTCGCGGATGCGCTTCACGGTCCCGCCCACCGCAATCGTCATGGGCTCCAACGCCGCACGAACCGCCGCGCCAACTTTCCAGTACCCGGCGTCCGCCTGCTCCTGTTGGCGCTGGTCGACTTCTCCGTACGGCCGCCCGTCGGGGTCCTTGTACGTACGGCCAGAACGCGAGATCACCGGAAACGGTCGCCCCTGCTTTGCCTGACGTCGGAGCTGTGTTGATCGGTGAGGCTCTGCCGGCGGCATTCCGTGCTGCCTGAGTAGCTCAACTTGCTCCGGAGAAAGAACAGCATGGGTTCTGTGCACGGCTTCGTTCTGTGACATGGCGTCACGGTAAAGCACACAGCATTGCGGCGCAATAGTTTGCACGGTCCGCACGTGGTCTCTCATCACCTTGGATGTGGAAGCAGACCGAATGAGAGGCGATCGCCGGTAGCCGCGGCAGGCAGTGGCCGTGATCGAACGCTGACGTAGTGCCACCATTTCAGACGTGAGTCAACGTCCCCGGCAGTCGAAACCGGGACGGACTGCCCAGCTTTTCGAGCGACCGGCCCTCCACAGGCCCATTGTGTTAGGGACGTGCTTCGGATAGCAGAGTTCTGATGATCGGGTAGCGCGAGTATGAGCATCGGATAGCGGGGCCGGTCCTCGTGTGCTCGTGTCGGTTCTACGCGTGGCAACTGGGCTGCGCGTGGATCCGAACAGGAGGCACGGGTGACTGATTACCGATTGGTGATGTCGCTACTGCTGCAGGACAGGTCCTACCGGGACATCGAGGCGATCGCGGGCTGCTCGCACCGCACGATCGCCAAGGCGAAGAAGGTCTGCCACGAGCACGGGGTGACCGCCACCAGCCAGGTCGAGGCGCTCAGCGGCGAGGAGATCGACGCCTTGTTCACCGATGGGCGCAAGACGCCGTCGGCGGAGTTCGTCGCCTTCGACGTGGCGGCTGCCGTGAAGAAGCGCACGGGCAAGAACAAGCTGCCGCTGCGGGTGCTGTGGGCCAACTACCTCGACACTGACGGCACGCCGGGGCAGCGGCACTACAGCTATCAGCGGTTCTGCCAGATCGTCGGCGAGTACGTCGAGGTCAACGAGCTGACGATGCGGATCACGCATGTGCCCGGGCACACGATGCAAGTCGACTGGGCGGGCACGAAGATGGCCATCTTCGATCCCGTCACCGGCACCAAGACCACGGTGTCGGTGTTCGTGGCGTCGCTGCCGTACTCGGGGATGGTCTTCGCCTGCGGCTGCCTGGACGAGAAGATGCCCAGCTGGCTCGACGCGCACTTGCAGGCGTTCGAGTACTTCGGCGGCGCGGCGCAGGTGATCGTCCCGGATAACGCCTCGACGGCGTCGAACCAGATCGCCCGCGGTGACCGGGCCCGCGAGGTCAACCGTGAGTATCGGGATTTCCTCGAGTACCACCGCACCGCCGCGGTGCCCACCAGACCAGTCCGCCCAAAGGACAAGGGCAACGTCGAGGCCGGGGTGAAGGTGGTGACCAACTGGGTGATCGGACGGCTGGCCGATCGGCGCTTCGCCAGCCTGGACGATCTGAATGAGGCGATCGCCGCCGAGGTCGAGTCGATCAACGACCGGATCCCGTTCCGGGGCCAGAAGACGAGCCGGCGGGAGCTGTTCACCGAGCACGAGAAGTCCGAACTGATCGCTCTGCCCGAGGCCCGCTGGCAGCCGGTCATCTGGAAGAAATCCAAGGTCAACCGGGATTACCACGTGGAGATCGCCACGGTGAAGTACTCGGTGCCCTACACCTTCGCCGGCCAGCACGTCGATGTGAAGATCACCGGCCCCACACTCACGGTCATGGCTGGCGGCGAGGTCATCGCCTCCCACACCGTCTCCGGTATGCGGCATTCCTTCGTCACCGATCCCGACCACGTGCCCGCTCCGCATCTGCAGACCTCGGACCTGTGGTCGCGGGCGTACTTCGTGCGCCAGGCCCACAAGATCGGGCCGAACACCGTCGCCGCGATCAGCGAGGTCCTCGATCGTCAGCGGATCGAGGCGCAGGGCTACCGCTCGTGCCAGAACATCCTCGCCCTGGCCCGCGGCGACAACAAGCAGCTCCTCGAGCGGGCCTGCGGCCAACTCGTCTCCGAGACCTCCCGCCGGGCGATCAGCTACACCGCCGTCAAGCAGCAGCTGGCCGCACTGCGGGCCCAGGCCGCCGCCCGGCCCACCACCACGCAGCCGGCGGTGGCGGCTACGACGGACCGGCTGGAGCCGCCGCCGGGTCGGCGAGATACCACCGGGGCGCATCTGGCCGGGCCTGAGCAGTTCAGCCTCGCCGCCCTCACCAGCGCTCCCAACGACTCAAACCGGGAGGCCGGTCGTGACTGATCGTCATCTCACCGACGCCGACATGCCGCTGTTCACGCAGCTGCGGATGACCGCGTTCGGCCAGACCGTCATTGACCTGGCCAACGATCCCGCCTGCGACGAGTGGACCTTCTCGGAGAAGATCTTCCACGCCCTGGACAAAGAGATCACGGCCAGGCAGGAACGCCGGACCCAGAAACTACTCAAGGCCTCCAGATCGCCAAACCCTGACGCCTGCGTAGAAGAGATTCGCTACCTGCCTGACCGCAACGTCAACCGCGAGCTAATCGCACGACTTTCCAGCTGTCAATGGATCGACGCCACTCGCAATCTCGTCGTGCTCGGCCAATCCAGCGTGGGCAAGACCTACCTCGCCCAGGCGCTTCTCAATGCCGCGTGCCGAAAGTACTACACCGCGAGGTTCTTCCGGCTCGACGACCTGGCCAACCGGCTCGCCGTGCTGGAGCCGACCTCGCAGCGCAGGCTGGACTTCCTCACTGATCTGCACAACTGCGACCTGCTAGTGCTGGACGATTTCCTGACCACGCCGGTGGCCCCGCACACCGCGGCGGAGCTGCTCAACATCCTTGCCGCCCGGGAAGGGCGGGGCTCGACGCTGGTGACCTCGCAGTTCGACCCGCCCGATTGGTACAAGTCGCTCCAAGACGCGGTCATCGCCGAATCGATCCTCAACCGGATCGTCGCCGGCGCCGAGATCATCGCCCTCGACGGCCCGAACATGAGACGACACCTCGCCACGGCAACGCCATAGCGGCCCAGCGGTCGGACGGGTGAACTCCGCTATCCGATGCCCGTCCGACCGCTACCCGATCATCAGAACCGCGCTTTCCGAAACGCGTCCCAAACACCATTGCAGCGATTCATCAACCTGGCTGGTGGGTCATCAACACCGAAGTGCCCCTGCTGATGTGAGGTCTTTTTTTCCCATTGTTTGCTGTGCGCACCCACTGACGGTGTTAGCGTCCGCAATGTGAGCATCAGTATCTTTGCTGTTGTGCTCACCCCTCCGCCACCTAGTCGATCAGGAGAAGACACATGAAAGCTCGTATCGGTGTGGTAGGGGCGACTGTCGCCACCATGGCAGCGCTCCTGGCGCCAACTGCCGCCGCACAGACCGGAAGCCTCGACACTCTCAGCAGCAACTCCGCCAACCCCACCACGGCGATCGACAGCGCGACCGAGAAGGCCGCCCTGGACGCTTACGCCAACCTCGACACCGAGGCGGCCCGAAAGGCAGATCCGGCAGGGTATGATCGGCGCCTCTCCAAGCTGTCGTCGAGCCCCGCGATGACGACGTTCCTCAATCGGTACTCGGTCGACCCGCAAGGGGAGCTGGACCGACTTGCAGCCCTCATGGACGAGAACGCGATCGACACTTTCCTCACCAAGACCGCCGGAAAGTACCTCGTCCCCAACACTGACGGGACCGGTGGATACCGACTCGTCTCCGAACTTCCCCCCGAGCCGAACAAGCAGGATGGACCGTTGCAGCCCGCTGCAACTTGCTGGAAGTCCTTCGTCGGTATCGGAGCATTCACCTGGGTGACCGGCTTCCACTGCGCCCTGACCGGGGTGCTCACTTTCCCCTGCCTCTGGATCGCCGCAATCGCCGGCGACAACATCAACTGGGACCGCTACTGCTGATGCGAATCGCCGCCGCACTTCTCACTAGCCTCATCGTCGGCCTCGTCGCCTACGCGCTGATCGTGCTTGTCAGCCCCAACCAGGAACCCTCAGAGACAATTAGAGTCGCGCTATGCGCGGGTGTCGTGATCGCCGACTTCGTGGTGGGAGCTGGGGGACGAGTCCGAACCGGCTCGTGGTCCGGTGGACTATTCGGAGCCCCATCGAATCAGCGCGAGAGTGACAGCGAGTAAGCATCGGTTCGACCTACCGCTTTGAGGCGCGGGCGGCCCGAAAGCAACCCGGACTGACCGCGCCTCGATGTATCACCTTCCCGGAGTCGAACATCCGCCAGTTGTCGAGTTCTCACAATGAGTCGCAGCCTTGGACATGAGAGGCATCGTCGATCAACCACCCGGCCCGGACTGCCCCAGCTCGCGAGGTCTCATAACTCACCTCAAGATGCATCTAGGGTGTGTCTCCCAATCGGCGTAGCCAGGTGAGAATTGCGCAGAGTGTGACGGCGGCGCGGTAAGTGATCGCGAGTTTGTCGTAGCGGGTGGCCAGCGCTCGCCATTGCTTGGCCAGTGCGAAGGAACGCTCGACGACGTTTCGGTCTTTGTAGAGGTCAGTGTCGAGTTTCGGGGGTCGGCCACCGCGGCTGCCGCGGCGTTCGCGAGCGGCGATGGTGTCGCTTTTCTCCGGGATGACAGCGGCGATACCGCGACTGCGGAGCTGGCGGCGGATCGTGCCAGACGAGTAGGCCTTGTCTGCGATCACCGCGTCGGGGCGGGTGCGGGGTCGGCCCTTGCCGTGGCGTGGGACGTGGATGTCGGCCAGGACTTCGGCCAGCATCGCGCCGTCGTTTCGTTGCCCACCGGTGATCACGTTCGCCAGCGGTCGGCCGCGGCCGTCGACGGCACTGTGAATCTTGGTGGTCAGCCCTCCTCGCGAGCGACCGATGCCATGACCTGCGGGTTCACAGTCCCGGAAGGGCCGGTTCTTGTGATTCGACCCTGCCCCCTGTGTCCTGCTCAGGGCGCGTTGTATTTGTGCCGTGCTGATGAGCGCGGCAGATGGTGGCGTCGACCGAGACGTTCCAGTCGATCTTTCCGGCTGCGTCGGCATCGGCCAGGATCACGTGCAGGATGCGATCCCAGGTCCCGTCCCGGGCGTAGCGGGCGTGACGCTTCCACACGGTCTGCCACGCACCGAACTCCTCGCGAGGTAGGTCCCGCCAGGGAATACCTGCTCGGTAGCGGTAGATGATCCCCTCGACGACTTTGCGATTGTCGCGAAACGGATGCCCCTGCCGCCCTTCGTTCGAGGGCAGCAGGGGCTCTATCCGCTCCCACTGCTCGTCGGTGAACTGGCGAAATCGTGACTTCGTCTGTCCCATACGGCCACGGTCTCGCGGGTCACCGCTCAGCTATGGGAGACACGCCCTAGGAGGCTGCTGAACAATCCGGGTGTCCGCACCTCGGGTTGGCGGGGCGCCTGAAATACTGCGTGTATGCAGGGTGAGTCGGATCGGCAACGGGAATTGCTGGATGTGGAGTCGGTGGCGGGGCATCTGCTCGAGCCCGGCAGCGTGTTCGCATTGCTGGCCGAGCATCGGGACCGGTTGTTCCCGGCGGAGTTGTTCGCCGACCTGTTCCGGTCGGGTCGGGGCCGGCCGTCGATCCCGGGTGAGGTGATCGCCTCCGTCATCGTCTTGCAAGCCCTGTACGGCCATTCGGACCGTGAGGCCGTGGATGCGTTGACGTTCGATCTGCGGTGGAAGGCTGCCTGCGGGTACGCGGTCGATGCGAAGGGCTTTGACTCGTCGACGTTGACCTATTGGCGGCGCCGGTTGGCGGCCAGCGAGCGTCCGCAGCGGATCTTCGAGGTGGTACGTCAGGTCATCGCCGAGACCGGGGCGGTCAAGTCCAAGACCCGCCGGGCACTGGACTCGACGGTGCTGGACGATGCGGTTGCCCGTCAGGACACGATCACCCAGTTGATCGCCCAGATCCGTCGGGTGGGCCGCGAGGTCCCCGACGCCAAAGACCTCATCGCCAGCGTGTGCACCCGCCTGGCCCAGGTGACCGGCCACGGATACGAGACGGCGGGCAAACCACGTATCGCGTGGGACGACCAGGCCGCCCGCGACGAGCTGGTCTCCGCCCTGGTAGCCGATGCGTTGGCACTGCTGGAGGCTTTGAACGTCGAGGCGATCACCGCCGCTGGTGGCAGGCCGGCCGAGGCGGTCGCTCTCTTGGCGTTGGTGGCCGGTCAGGACGTCGAACCGGCCGAGGATTCCGATGGCACCGACGGGCGGTGGCGCATCGCGCGCCGTACCGCCCCGGATCGGGTGATCTCCACTGTCGATCCTGATGCCCGGCACGCGCACAAGACCCAGCAGCGTCGCCAGGACGGGTTCAAAGCCCACATCGTGGTCGAACCCGACACCGGCTTGACCACCGCGACCCGGCTGACCCGGGCCAGCGGCCCGGACAATTCCGATGCCACTGTCGGCGCGGACCTGGTCACCACAGATCCCACCACTACAGACGTCGAGAACATTGAGGTGCTGGGCGATTCGGCGTACGCCACCGGAGACATGCTGGCCACCCTCGCCGGAAAGCAGTGGCTGCCGCTGGTCAAACCCTGGCCGACCAGGCCCGCTGTGGAGGGCGGGTTTGGTCTCGATGACTTCACCTTCGATGCCGCGGCAAACACGTTGACCTGCCCGGCTGATGTCACGCGGACAGTGTCGCCGCAGGGCCGGGCGAAGTTCGGTGCGGCCTGCCGGCAGTGTCCGCTGCGCCAGCGGTGCACCACCTCACAATCCGGCCGCTCGGTGCTGCTGGGCGAGCACCATGTGCTGCAACGCCAGCACCGCCAGCGCGCACAGGGCGAGGACTTCCGGGCCACCTACCGGCAGCATCGCCCGATGGTGGAACGCTCCATCGCCTGGCTCACCCGAGGCGCCCGACGAGTGCCCTATCGCGGCGTGGACAAGAACAATAACTGGCTCCACCACCGCGCCGCCGCCCTCAACCTACGACGCCTGCTCGCCATGGGGCTGACCATGGAGAACGGGACCTGGGCCCTGGCCTGACCCAGTAACCAGGGCCTCATGAACCTCCCTGCTGCAGGCCGGTCAGCCACACGAGGACCACAGGCGGGCGCATCGCTCCCAGTCGCCGTACCCAGAGCGCTGACCTGAATCGCCGCTTGACGGCCCACCGAGACCGATCCGCAAGCCGCTCACACCACCGCAACCCCCAATGGCGCCTTGTTCAGCAGCTTCCTAGGAGCATGGGTCAGTAATGGCTCGAAGCGCGCCGAGAGTACGGCGGAGTGCGTGAGAGCGTTGCGCTCGGGCCGGCGTCACTGGCGGCCAGGTATTCGGTTTGCGAAGCCGCGGTGATGGCGTTCAGTCCGCGGGTCAGCCTGTAGGTCGCCCGGGCCTGCCAGTTCAGGCGATCTGGAGGCCGCCGAGCCCGGTGGCGCCGATATGACCGTGGAGCTTTCGCAGGTTGTGGCAGGCAGCGAGCAGTAGCCATTCACCGCGGGCGGCGTCCAGACCGCGAATCAGGAGTTGCTTGCCGTTCTGCAGGGTGCTCATCTGTCCGAAGACCGGTTCGACGATCGCTTTGCGCCGGGCGTAGACCGCTCGGCCTTTCTTCGTGGCGAGCTTGCGGGCCATGCGCTGCTTGTCCGTGGCGCTGGCCGGGATCGGTCCCCGGGGGGCGATCGGCGCCGGTTCCCCGCTGCGCTGTCGTCCGGTGGCGATGAAGAACTCGGTGCCCTGCTCGCCGGTGACCTCGGCGGAGGCGGCGAGGTTCGCGGCTGAGCAGTACCCGGCATCGGCGAGCATCTGCTTCGGGGCCTGCCCCGTGTTGCTGATGGCCTGCTCGGTCATGGGGATGAGGTTGCCGACGTCGGCGGCACAGTCGTTGACCTCGGCCGCCACGATGATCTGATGGGCGGCATCGACCACGGCCTGGCCGTTGTAGCACTGAGCGAACGACCCGTCCCCGGTGAGCATGATCTTCGACTCCGGGTCGGTGAAGTTGCGCTGGGCCTTCGGCCTGGGCGTGGCGCGCTCGGCGGCCTCAGCGGCCTTCTGCGCGACGGTGTCTTCGTCTTCGCCCTTACCGCGGGCCTTAGCCTCAGCCTTCTCCGCCGCATCGGCGGCGGCGTCGGCTTCCAGAGCAGCTTTGGCCTGGCGCAGCTTGACCAGGCGAGACTCTCGGCGGGCCAGCTCATCGGGCAGCTCGTCCCCGCGCCGGTTCTTGCCGAACTTGGCGTCCTCGGCCTTGTCGATGGCCTCGGCGGCGGCCAGCAGATCGGAGACCTCCTGGGCCAGTACCTTCTCCTTGTCCGTCAGCCGCGCGTACGACATGGCCTTGCGTTTGGAGGCGTTCGCCCGCAGCTTCGTCCCATCCAGCGCGACCTGTCCAAGCGTGACCATCCCGGCGGCCTGGCACAACGCCAACGCCTGCAAGAACAGGTTGCCCAGCGCGGCCAGGTGCCTCTTGCGAAACCTGGCGATCGCGCGGTAGTCCGGGGCCGCCCCGGCCGCCAACCACCGGAAAGCGACGATGTCGGTGCAGGCCTTCTCGATCCCGCGGGAGGAGCGCACCCCCGTGGTGTAGCCGAAGATCAGCAACCGCACCATCAACCGCGGATCGTACGGCGGGGCCCCGCGCCCCTCCTGGTAGGAGACGTAGATCCGCGATAAATCCAGGTGCTCATCGACCAGATCCGCCACGAACCGTGCCAGATGATCGGCCGGAAGCCAGTCATCCAGCGACGGCGGCAGCAACAACCCCTGGCCCGGGTCGAACGCCCGAAATGTCTTGCCTGCGCCCACCGGCTCGACCTCGCCCTGCCGGTCAGCCCGCTCGACGCGGAACTCCTCGGCGGCGAACAACCCTTCCTCGCCCATGACGACAATTATCCCGCCGAACCCGCCCCATCAGCGGACCTGAACTGGCGTGTTACTGACCCACGCTCCTAGTGCTGGTCGGAGGCGGGCTCGACCAGCTCGAGCAGCACGCCGCCCGCGTCCTTCGGGTGCACGAAGTTGATGCGGGAATCGGCCGTGCCCCGCTTGGGCGCGGGGTACAGGACCCGGACGCCGCGGCCGGTGAGGTGCTCGGTGATCGCGTCGATGTCGGTGACACGGACCGCCATCTGCTGGATACCGGGCCCGTTGCGGTCGATGAACTTGGCGATCGTCGAGGTCTCGTCGAGCGGTGCCAGGACCTGGAGGAGGGCGCTGCCCTCGGGGCGACCGGGCGATCCGAGCATCGCCTCGCGCACGCCCTGCTCCTCGTTGACCTCCTCGTGGAGGTTCTCCATGCCCAGGTTGTCGCGGTACCAGGCCACCGCGGCGTCGAAGTCGGGCACCGCCACGCCGACGTGGTCGATCGCCACGACGAGCTCGGAGGGCAGCAGGGGTTGGCCGGTTGGGGTAGTGGTCATACCTGCCACGTTATCCGTTCCCCCTTCCCGGTAGTTTGGCCAGTACAGTCGTTTCCCCTCGATCGGAAGGTGTCCCATGACCGCCGACCCCACCCGCACCGTCATCGTCTCCGGTGCCCGTACCCCGTTCGGCCGCCTGCAGGGAGGCCTGTCCTCCCTGTCCGCTCCCGAGCTGGGCGGCATCGCGATCCGCGCCGCCCTCGAGCGCGGGAACGTCCCCGCCGAGGCCGTCGACCAGGTGATCATGGGTCAGGTTCTGTCCGCCGGTAACGGTCAGATGCCCGCGCGGCAGGCGTCGCTCGCGGCCGGTATCCCCAAGCGCGTCGACGCGCTGAACATCAACAAGATGTGCTTGTCCGGGCTCACCGCCATCGCGCTCGCCGACCAGGCGATCCGCTCGGGCCACTCCGAGGTCGTCGTCGCGGGCGGCCAGGAGTCCATGTCGCAGGCCCCGCACCTGCTGCCCAAGAGCCGGGCCGGCTACAAGTACGGCTCGATCGAGGTCCTGGACCACATGGCCTTCGACGGCCTGCACGACGTGCCGACGGACCAGCCGATGGGCGCGCTCACCGAGGCCCGCAACGTCGAGCTCGAGATCACCCGTGAGCACCAGGACGAGTTCGCCGCGATCTCCCACCAGCGCGCGGCCGCCGCCGCCGCGGAGGGCCGGTTCGCCGACGAGATCGTGCCGGTCACGGTCAAGGGCCGCAAGGGCGAGACCGTGGTGGACACCGACGAGGGGGTGCGCCCCGACTCAACGCCCGAGTCGATGGCCAAGCTCAAGCCTGCCTTCTCCAAGGACGGCACCATCACGGCCGGATCGTCGTCGCAGATCTCCGATGGTGCCTCCGCGGTGATCGTCACCAGCGCCGCGCGCGCCGAGGCCGAGGGCTGGACCGTCCTGGCCGAGATCGTCGGGTACGGGACGGTCGCCGGCCCGGACTCGACGCTTCAGCACCAGCCCGCCGACGCGGTGCTGGACGCCTGCAGGCGTGCGGACATCGATGTCAAGGACATCGACCTGTTCGAGTTCAACGAGGCCTTCGCCTCCGTCGGGCTGCACTCGACCCGGATGCTCGAGCTCAGCTCGGACCAGGTCAACGTCAACGGCGGGGCCATCTCCATCGGCCACCCGATCGGTGTGTCCGGTAACCGCGTCGTCCTCACGCTGGCGCTCGAGCTCGCCCGGCGGGGCGGCGGACTCGGCGCGGCCGCGCTCTGTGGCGGCGGCGGCCAGGGTGACGCCCTGCTCATCCGGGTGCCCGCGGCCGGCTGACACCCCCGTCCGGGCATCGTGGAAGGATCGGAGACGTGACGAGACCAGGTAACCGACCCCCGTCCGCCGCCGAGCAGAAGCTCGCGGCGTCGCTCGCCGGCGCCGTCGATCTCTCCGGCCTGAAGAAGCGAGCCGAGACCCGCCGGGACGCGGCCGCCCCCGGTCGCGCCCCGGGTCAGGGCGGTCCGCCGCAGGACGGGGGGTCGCGGGTGCGGGTGGAGGTGGACGAGGCCTCCTTCGAGCAGGAGGTCCTCGTCCGCTCCGCCCAGGTGCCGGTGATACTCGAACTCGTGTCGCAGCGGGCGCCGACCGCGCTGACGGCGACGCTGGCGGCCCTGGCCGAGGAGGCCGGGGGCCAGTGGGTGCACGCGACGGTCGACGTCGACGTGGCTCCGGGCATCGCGCAGGCCCTCCAGGCGCGCGCGGTGCCGACGGTCTACGCCGTCGCGGCCGGGCGGCCGCTCGCGGACTTCGAGGGCGAGCAGCCCGAGGACGCCCTCCGCCAGTGGCTCGCGGCCGTGCTCCGCGCGACCGAAGGCAAGCTGAGCGGGCCGGCCCCGGAGACCGGGGAGACCGAGCCGGACGAGGCGTCGGATCCCGAGCGGGACGCCGCGGAGGAGGCGTTGGCAGAGGGGGATCTCGCGGCCGCCGAGGAGCGCTTCACCGCGCTCGTGGACGCGCGCCCGGGCGATCACACGCTCGTCGAGGCGCTGCGGTACGTCCGGGCGGCGCGGCGCGTGTCGGAGGACGCGGACGCGGGCGAGGGTGCGGTGCCCGAGGCGCTGCGGGCCGCGGACGCGGCGCTTGTGGCCGGCGAGTACGAGACCGCCTTCTCCGGGTTGGTCGGCGCCGTCCGCGTCACCACCGGCGACGACCGTGCCGCCCTGCGTGCGAGGCTGCTCGAGCTCCTCGACGCGCTGCCGGCGGATGATCCGCGGGTGCTGGCCGCGCGCCGCGACCTGGCGAGCGCCCTGTACTGACGCATCACCGGTGGCCCCGCGTCGGGCCGCCGGTGCCCCGCGTCGAGCCGTCGGCGGGCCCCTGCCCGGGGCCGCCGACGGCTCTCCGCTATCCGGTGGGGGTGTGGCGGAACCACACGGTCGCGCGGGAGCCGACCGTGATCGCGGCGGAGTAGGGCCGCCCGTGGTGGGAGATCTGCTCGGCGTGGACGCCGCCGTAGTTGCCGGCGCCGGACCCCTCGTAGGCCTCGGCATCCGTGTTGAGGATCTCCTCCCAGTACCCGCCCTCGGGGAGGCCGATGCGGTAGTCGCCGAGAGGCGCGCCGGAGAAGTTCACGACACACGCGATGGTGCTGCCGTCGTGGTCGGTCCGCAGGAACGACAGCGTGTTGTGCTCGGAGTCGTTGGCGTCGATCCACGAGAAGCCCGAGGGGTCGTCGTCGAGCGCCCACAGACCGGGGTTCTCGGCGTAGCGGGCGTTGAGGTCGCGCACGCAGTCGCGGATGCCGCGGTGGTACTCGCCCTCCCAGCCCTCGAGGTCGTCCCACGCGACCCCGCGCTCGGCGTTCCACTCGGTGGTCTGGCCGAATTCCAGTCCCTGGAAGAGGAGCTTCTTACCGGGGTGGGCCCACATGTAGGCGTAGAGGCTGCGGATCCCGGCGGCGCGGTCCCACGAGGAGCCGGGCATGCGCTCCCACATGGAGCCCTTCCCGTGGACGACCTCGTCGTGGCTGAGGGGGAGGACGAAGCGCTCGCTCCAGGCGTACATGAGCGAGAAGGTGATCTCGCCGTGGTGGTAGCCGCGGTAGATCGGGTCCAGGCCCACGTACTGGAGGGTGTCGTTCATCCAACCCATGTTCCACTTCATGGAGAAGCCGAGGCCGCCGGTGTAGGTGGGGGCGGTGACGCCGCCCCACGAGGTGGACTCCTCGGCGACGGTGAGGACGCCGGGGTGCTTGCGGTGGACGGTGGCGTTGACCTCCTGGAGGAACGAGATGGCCTCGAGGTTCTCGCGGCCGCCGTGGATGTTGGGCGTCCACTGTCCCTCGTCGCGGGAGTAGTCGAGGTAGAGCATCGAGGCGACGGCGTCCACACGGAGGCCGTCGACGTGGAACTCGTCGGCCCAGTACAGGGCGTTGGCGACGAGGAAGTTGCGGACCTCGCGCCGGCCGAAGTCGAACACGTAGGTGCCCCAGTCGGGCTGTTCGCCGCGCCGGGGGTCGCCGTGCTCGTACAGCGGGGTGCCGTCGAACCGGCCGAGGGACCACTCGTCCTTGGGGAAGTGCGCGGGGACCCAGTCCACCAGGACGCCGATGCCGAGTGAGTGCAGGTGGTCGATCACGTAGCGCAGGTCGTCCGGGGAGCCGAACCGGCTGGTGGGGGCGAAGTAGCCGGAGACCTGGTAGCCCCACGAGCCGCCGAACGGGTGCTCGGCGACGGGCATCAGTTCGACGTGGGTGAACCCGGTGGAGAGGACGTGCTCGGCGAGTTGGTGCGCGAACTCGCGGTAGTCGAGTCCGGGCCGCCAGGAGCCGACGTGGACCTCGAGGATGGTCATGGGGGAGCGCGAGTGGTCGCGGGTCGCGCGGGCGGCGATCCACTCGTCGTCGTTCCACTCGTAGGCGGAGGTGAACACCTTCGACGCGGTGGCGGGGGGCACCTCGGTCGCGACGGCCATGGGGTCGGCGTGGTCGACGGTCCGCCCGTCGGCACCCCGGACGCGGTACTTGTAGACGGCGCCGTCGCCGACGTCGGGGACGAACAGTTCCCACACGCCGGAGGAGCCGATCGAGCGCATGGGCAGCGCCACGGGGTTCCAGCCGCAGAAGTCGCCGACCACGCTGACGCCGCGGGCGTTGGGCGCCCACACGGCGAAGGACGTCCCGGTGACCGGCCCGCCGGGGGAGTCGTAGGTGCGGACGTGCGCACCGAGCACGTCCCAGAGGCGCTCGTGGCGTCCCTCACCGATGAGGTGCAGGTCGACCTCGCCCAGGGTCGGCAGGAACCGGTAGCCGTCGGCGACGGTGCGGGTGTGGCCGTCCGCGTAGGCGACGCGGTAGCGGTAGTCGGGCACTTCGGCCTCGGGCAGCGCGGCCTGGAACAGGCCGTCGGAGACGGGCTCCATCGGGACCGTCCGGTCACCGAAGTCGATCTCGACGGACACCGCACCCGGCTGCATGGTGCGCACGACGGAACCGTCTCCGTCGCGGTGCGTCCCGTACACCGAGTGGGGATCGTGGTGGGTGCCCGCGCGCAGCCGACCGAGCACCTCGTCGGTGAGAGGCGTGGGATGCGGGGCGGCGGCCGGAGCGGGGCTCGCGGCCGGCCCGGGTGTCGCGGGTGCCGCCGGGGATGACGGCGACGACGACGAGGTCTTCTCCGGCCGGCGCCGGGCGGTCGCGGGGTCCTGCTTCTTGTGCTTTCCCATGGTCGTTCGCCTCAATCCACGGTGTGCGTTCGGTAGGACAGTTCGACCCTACGTGCTTCGGAGCAGGGTGGGATCGAGACGATGTGCGCGACCGCGGACCACGGCTCGAGCCGGATGTAATTGCTCGACCCCCAGTGGAACTCGGTGCCCGACACCTCGTCGCGGACGCTGAACCGGGCGTCGTCGTCGTAGCCGAGCGCCGCCATGTCCAGGTGCAGGGTGCCCTCCTGCGCGCCGAGGGAGTCCAGGGTGACCACGGTCAGGACGGTGTCGCCGGTGGCGGGATCGATCTTGGAGTAGGCGAGGATCTGGTCGTTGTCGACGTCGTGGAAGTGCAGGGTCCGCAGCTGCTGGAGCGCGGGGTGCTCGCGCCGGATCCGGTTGAGCGCGCGCAGCCAGGGCGCCAGCGACTGTCCGGCGGCCTCGGCGGCCGCGAAGTCGCGGGGCCGCAGTTCGTACTTCTCCGAGTCGAGGTATTCCTCGCTGCCCTCGGCGACCGGCTGCCACTCGTAGAGTTCGTAGCCCGAGTACACGCCCCAGGCGGGCGAGAGGGTCGCGGCGAGGGCGGCGCGGATCGCGAACATCGCCGGGCCGCCGCGCTGGAGCGACTCGTGCAGGATGTCCGGGGTGTTGGTGAACATGTTGGGCCGCGCCTCGTCGACGTGGGCCAGCAGCTGCTCGCAGAACTCGACCAGATCGGCCTTGCTGGTCTTCCACGTGAAGTACGTGTAGGACTGCGAGAACCCCCGCTTGGCGAGCCCGAACAGCCGGGCCGGTCGGGTGAACGCCTCGGCGAGGAACAACACGTCGGGCTCGGTGCGCTTGACCTCGCTGATGAGCCGGTTCCAGAAGTCGGCGGGCTTGGTGTGCGGGTTGTCCACACGGAAGATCCGCACGCCCAGTGAAGTCCAGTGCCTGACCACGCGCAGCACCTCGGCGTAGATGCCCTCGGGGTCGTTGTCGAAGTTGATCGGGTAGATGTCCTGGTACTTCTTGGGCGGGTTCTCGGCGTAGGCGATGTGTCCGTCGGGCAGGACGGTGAACCACTCCGGGTGCTCGGCGGCCCACGGGTGGTCGGGCGCGCACTGCAGCGCGAGATCGAGGGCCACCTCGACGCCGCGTTCGCCCGCGTACTCGACGAGACGCCGGAAATCCTCGGTCGTACCGAGGTCGGGGTGCACGGCGTCGTGGCCGCCGTCCCGTGAACCGATGGCCCACGGGGACCCCACGTCGTCCGGGTCGGGGGTCAGTGTGTTGTTGCGACCCTTGCGGTTGATCTCCCCGATGGGGTGGATGGGCGGCAGGTACACCACGTCGAACCCGAGGTCGACCGCGTGGTCGACGTACGCCCGCGAGGTGGCGAACGTGCCGTGGACGGGTCTGCCCTCGGCGTCCCAGCCGCCGGTGGATCGGGGGAAGAACTCGTACCAGGAGCTGAACTGAGCCTCGCGGCGATCGACCCACACCCGGTGGGTCTGCCCCACGGTGACCAGTTCGCGCACCGGGTCGGTGGCGAGCGCCGCGGCGACCTCCGCCGACAGGGCGCGCTCCGTGCGGGTGGCCGCGTCTCCGTCACCGCGCAGCGCGTCGGCGGCCCCCGAGAGGAGGGCGGCGCGGTCGGTCTCCCCCGCGGTGGTGGCCCGGGCGACCGCGAGGTCGAGCACGCGTGCGCCCACCTCGAACTCGTTGCCCAGCACGTCGGCGTCCTGACCCGCGTCCATCTTCTTGATGATGCCGCTGCGCCAGGTGGCGAAGGGGTCGGACCAGGCCTCCACGCGGAACGACCACATGCCGGGCACGTCGGTGGGCAACAGGGCGTGCACGGTGTCGGGTTCGGTACCGGGCGCCATCGTGGTGCGCGAGGAGAGGCCGCCGGGTCGGCGTACCACGAGGCTGGCGGACAGGGCGTCGTGCCCCTCCCGCCAGACGACGGCCGAGATCGGCAGTATCTCGCCGACCACCGATTTCGACGGGAACCTCCCGCAGGAGACGAGGGGACGGACCTCGTCGATGGCAAGACGGTCGTTCACGTCGGTGCTCCTTCCGGCTGCGGGTCGGCGCCGCGAAGTGGCGACGTCCGTCACCGTCGACGCTAGCGAAGTCGGGCCGATCCTTCAGGGCCGTCATCTCCGGTTAACCCGCGCGAGTCGTGTTCCTCCGCACCCGGGGCCGCGATAACCGGTTAGATGGGCGTCGTGAGCACCGCCATCGACATCGACCCCGACCTCGTCCTCGACCTGCGTGACGTCTCGCTCCGGCGGGACGGCAAGCCCCTCGTGGGGCCACTGACCTGGCAGGTCGAACTCGACGAGAGGTGGGTGGTGCTCGGCCCCAACGGTGCGGGTAAGACCTCGCTCCTGAGGATCGCCTCGGCGTTGGAGTACCCGAGCACCGGCACAGCCGTCATCCTCGGTGAGCAGCTCGGTCGGACGGAGGTGACCGAGCTGCGCAGCCGGGTCGGCCTGTCGTCGGTCGCCGTCGCGGGCCGGATCCCCGGCGACGAGGTGGTGAGCGACCTCGTCATCTCCGCCGGGTACTCGGTCCTGGGCCGCTGGCGGGAGAGGTACGACGAGCAGGACTTCGACCGCGCCGCCGACACCCTGGAGTCGATCGGCGCCGAACATCTCGCGGACCGGACGTGGGGCACACTCTCGGAGGGCGAGCGCAAGCGCGTGCTCATCGCGCGCGCCATGATGACCGACCCCGAACTGCTACTGCTCGACGAGCCGGGCGCCGGGCTGGATCTCGGCGGCCGCGAGGACCTCGTCGCCCGGCTCGGGGACATGGCCATGGACCCGGACGCCCCCGCGACGGTCCTGGTGACCCACCACGTCGAGGAGATCCCCCCGGGATTCACCCACGCCATGCTGCTGGCGGAGGGTGAAGTGACCGCCATGGGGCTCATCGACGACGTGATCACCTCCGGGAACCTCAGCCGGGCCTTCGCGCAGTCGATCACGGTCGACGCGATCGACGGCCGCTACTTCGCCCGCCGTGCCCGCCGATCGGGCCGGCACCGACGGGCGTGACCGGCGTGGCGGGCGCGAATGGCGGCGGCGGGGACACCCACGCGGGATACGCGCCGGACTCCGTCCCGATCCGTGAGGCGGCGACGGTCGCGCTGATCCGCGACGCCCGGGTCGGCGGGGGAGTCGAGGTGTTCCTGCAGCACCGCGTGTCGACGATGCAGTTCGCGGCGGGCATGTCGGTGTTCCCCGGCGGCGGGGTGGAGCCGCGCGACTACCACGGCACGCGGTCCTGGCGGGGGCCCGCGCCGCGGTGGTGGGCCGAGCGGTTCGGCATCGACGAGGGCCGCGCCGCCGCGGCGGTGCGAGGGGTCGCGCGCGAGCTGTTCGAGGAGACCGGCGTCCTGCTCGCCGAGCCGGCGGAACCCACCCCGCGCCCGACCACGCCCGCGGCCGTGCCCCCGGCGTCGCCCGGCGTCGCCGAGCGGCGCGCGCTCGACGCGGGGCACGGGGACCTCGACTCGCTCCTGGCCGCCCACGACCTGGTGCTGTCCGCGCACCTGCTGCGGCCGTGGGACCGCTGGACGACCCCGATCGGTCCGCAGCGGCGCTACGACACACTGTTCTTCGTGGCCGCACTGCCGGAGGGGACGGAACCGGACGGCGGGACGAGCGAAGCACGGGCCGCCGAGTGGATCCGCGCCGACGACGCGGCCCAGGCCGGCATCCTCGGCCACCTGGGGATGCTCCGGCCGACCCTCGACGTGCTGTCCGACCTCGCGGGAGCCGCGGACGTCGCCGAGGTGCTGGCCACCGAACGGGCCATCGCGCCCGGCGGGAACTAACCTTGCGGCGGTGACCCCCGAGGACCTCGACTTCCTGCGCACCGACGCCGGCCGCGACCTGATCGAGCTCGCCGCCGGGCTCGACTGGTCGCGGGCCCACGTCGTGTCCTCGACGGCGACCGTGCGCCGCGCGGACGCCGAGCACGCGGCCGCGGCGATCGACGTCGTCACCGCCCGTGCCCGCGCGCACGGCCGGATCCGCGGGGCGGGGGCGATGCTTCTCACCGACGAGGCGGTGCAGCAGGCCACGGCCTGGCCCGTCGCCGCCCTCCGCGCCGAACGCCTGGCGGGCCGGGACGTCCACGACGTGACGTGCTCGGTCGGCGCCGAGCTCACCGAGCTCGTCCGCACGGCCGGCCGCGTGATCGGCTCGGACCTCGACCCGGTGCGCGCGCGGATGGCCGCCCACAACGTCCCCGGGGCGCTGGTGTGTGTGGCGGACGCGCTCGCGCCGCCGAGCCGCGACGCCGTGCTGGTGGCCGATCCCGCCCGCCGCGCCGGGGGACGCCGCATCCACGACCCGGCGCAGCTCAGCCCACCGCTGCCGGACCTCCTCGCCGTGGCCACGGACCGCGACCACGTCATCAAGTGCGCGCCCGGACTCGACACCTCCGCCCTCGGCCACGAGGGCGAGGTCGAGCTGGTCTCCCTCGACGGCTCGGTACGCGAGGCCTGCCTGTGGTCGTCGGGCCTGGCCGGGGGCGTACGGAGACGCGCGACGGTCGTGCGCACCGCCGCCGCCGGGGCGCCGGGCCCGTGGGGACCGGCGCGCCTGACCGCGGACGGTGTCGCCGTGCACGTGGAGGAGGTGACCGACGGCGACGACGACGAGGTCGCCGCCCACCCCGAACCCGAGCGGTTCATCGTGGACCCGGACGGGGCGGTCGTCCGGGCGGGGCTCGTGCGGCACTGGGCCCGCAGGCACGGGCTCCGTCAGCTCGACCCGCGGATCGCGCACCTGACCGGCCCGCGGATCCCTCCGGGCCACAGCGGGTTCGAGGTGCTCGAGCGGTGTCGGCTGGACCGCAAGCAGCTGCGTCGCGCCCTGCGCGCGCGGGACTGCGGGTCGCTGGAGATCCTCGTGCGCGGCGTCGACACCGACCCGGACGTGCTGCGTCGCTCGCTGTCGCTGTCGGGGTCGCGGCCGCTCGCGCTGGTGGTCACCCGCATCGGCACGTCGGCCGTGGTGTTCGTGTGCGGGCCCCGGACCCGGGCCACCGGGGATCAGCCGAACATGTAGACCGCGCCCATCGCGGTCGTCAACGCGATCCGACCGTCCGAATCGACGCTGAGCCCCGACACGGGACCCGACGCCGCGGGCACCTCGAGCCGGTGGACGGTCCGCCCGTCGCCGCCGTCGAGCACGTGTACGGCGATGCCGGGCTCGCCGCCGCCACCGCCCGCGCGCACGGCCACGATCACCTGCCCGTCCGGGGTCGCGGCAGGGTTGGTGAGCTGCTGCAGATCGTCCCGGCGCCAGACCTCGCGGCCGGTCCCGTCGACCGGGCGGACGGCCACCACGGGCGCCGGGCCCGCGTCGTCGTCGTGCTCGTCGTCGGGACCCCTCCACACGGTCGTCGTGCGGCCCGCGGTGACGAGGGTGCCGTCGGGCAGCAACGCCGGCGAGGCGTCCGGGCGGTACCCGACCGGCACCGACCACAGTTCGGCGCCGTCGGCCGCCCGGTACGCGGCGAGGGCGCCGTCCGCGGCGTGCACGTAGACCTCGTCCCGGTCACCCGACAGGACCACCGGCACGCCCAGCCGGCCCTCGGTCAGAGGGACGCGCCACAGGACCTCCAGGGCGGGCGCGTCGTCACCGACCAACCGCACGGCGACCAGCTCCGGCTCCGCCGCGCCCGGCGTCCACGCGGTGAGGTACGCCGTGGCCGCGTCGGTGTCCACGGCCGCGGCCGCCGGCACCGGGCACCCCCGCGCGCCGGTGGCGCACCACGGCAGACCGTAGGCCGGATCGTCCGTCACGACGTCACCGGTGAGACGCAGCTCGGGGGTGACGTCCAGACCCGTGTGGGCGTTGACGACACGCGCGACCCCGAGGTGGGAGACGAGCAACAGGTGGCGGTTGTCCATCAACGTCACGGTGGTCGGCACGCCGCGGGTGGCGGCGAACCACCGGTTCTCGCCCTCGGCGGCCACCGCCGCGACCCCGCCGTACGCCGGGACGAACAGCGAACCGCGCCCGTCGACCGTCGCCGTGATGCGCGGGCCGTCCGTCGGCATACGGGAGCACCACCGCTTGCGGCCGTCGTCGGCGGTCAGGGCGAAGAGGTTGCAGCCGCGCTCGGAGACCGTCGCCTGGAACGACGTGCCGATCCCGTCGGAGGAGGCCACCCCGATCGCCGGGGCGCCCAGCGTGCGCGACCAGAAGAGCTCGGGGGAGTCCGACACCCCGGCGTGCGCCCGCGACGAGTTCGGCGGGCCACCGGCCACCGACGACCAGCTCGCGGCCTGGCCGAGGCGCGCGCCCCCGCTCGGCGTGTCCGACGCGCAGCCCGAGACCACGCCCAGGGCGAGCCCGGCCACGACCAGGGACCGCACGGTGCGCGGTAACGATGCCGGTGCCACAGGTCCCCCCGTCGAAAGAGTGATCAGGGCGTAAGCGTAGTCCGAGCGCCCGGCGACCCAGGGGTACGCCCGGGGGAACCGCTACTCGCGGAGCGCGCTCCGCCGATACCGTGACGACACTCACCCTGCCCGCGAGGGCACCAGCCCCGGCCCCGGCCCGACGGAAGGCGGACACCCCGATGACAGCGAACTCCGGACTCGACACCGCGCTGACCCCGCTAAGCTTCCTGGAGAAGGCCGCGCGCGTCTCACCCGACGCGACCGCGGTGGTGGACGGCCCGCGGCGCCAGACCTACGCCGAGTTCGCCGACCGGGCCACCAGACTTGCCTCGCTGCTGAAGATGCGCGGCGTCGCGCGCGGCGACCGCGTCGGCGTCCTCGCCCCCAACTCCGCGGAGGCCCTGCTCGCCCAGTTCGCCGTCCCGCTGGCCGGCGGAGCCGTGGTCGCACTCAACACCCGTCTGGCCCCGGCCGAGATCGCCTACATCGTCGACCACGCCGGCATCGAGGTGCTCATCGCCGACGCCGACCTGCTCGCCGGCCTGGGCGACGAGGTCCCCGACGCGCTGCGGCTGCTCCTCGTCGCGCCCGACGCCGACGGCACGCAGCCCGACGCGTCCCGCTTCGGCCCGCGTGCCGAGGCCCTCGAGGAGGGCCTCGCGAACGCCTCGCCGCAGCCCGTGCCGTGGACCGTCGCCGACGAGGACTCCGTCATCGCCGTCAACTACACCTCCGGCACGACCGGTCGCCCCAAGGGCGTCATGTACACCCACCGCGGCGCCTACCTCAACGCGCTCGGCGAGATCATCACCCAGGACCTCGACGCCGACTCGCGGTACCTGTGGACCCTGCCGATGTTCCACTGCAACGGCTGGTGCACCACCTGGGCGCTGACCGGTGCGCGGGGCACCCACGTGTGTCTGCGCGCCGTCCGCGGGGAGGACATCTGGAGACTGTTCGACGACGAGGGGATCAACCGCCTCGCCGGTGCCCCCGCCGTGTTGAGCACCATCGCGGACGACCCGGCCGCCCGGCCGATCGAGGGGATCCGCATGATCACCGCCGGGGCGCCGCCCTCGCCGACCATCCTGCGCCGCTTCGAGGAGCTAGGGATCGACGTCACCCAGGTGTACGGCCTCACCGAGACCTACGGCCCCTTCACCGTGTGCACCCCGCAGCCCGGCTGGGCCGATCTCGACCCCGACGAGCGTGCCGGCCTCAAGTCCCGCCAGGGCGTCGCGATGATCCACGCCGACACCGTGCGCGTGGTCGAGCGGACCTCGCCCGGGGAGACCCGTCTGATCGACGTGCCCGCCGACGGCGTGACGATGGGCGAGGTCGTGATGACCGGCAACGGCGTCATGAAGGGCTACTTCAACGACCCCGAGGCCACCGCCGCCGCGTTCGCCGGGGGCTGGTTCCACTCAGGTGACCTCGGCGTGATGCACCCCGACGGATACGTGCAGCTGCTCGACCGCGCCAAGGACGTGGTGGTCTCCGGCGGCGAGAACATCTCCACGATCGAGGTCGAGCAGGCGATCGTCTCCCACCCCGACGTCGTGGACTGCGCCGTGGTGTCCATGCCCGACGAGAAGTGGGGCGAGCGGCCCAAGGCCTACGTCGTGGTGCGGCCGGGGTCGCAGCTCGACGAGGCCGGCGTGATCGAGCACTGCCGCACGAAGATCGCCCGCTACAAGGTCCCCGGCGCGGTGGAGCTGACCGAGGCGCTGCCCCGGACGTCCACCGGCAAGGTGCGCAAGAACGAACTGCGCGACGCCGCGTGGGCGGGCTGGGAGAAGCGGATCAACTGAGGCGGGCGAACCCGGCCCCGCCACCGTGGTGCCGGTGCCGTTATTGTGTCAGGTAGGACCACAATCCGGTGCGCCCGGTCATGACGGGGGCGCACCCCGCCCCGACTCGCAGGAGGTCGACGCAGGCCCATGACGAACATCGTCGTACTGATCAAGCAGGTTCCCGACACCTATTCCGAGCGCAAGCTCTCGGACGGGGACTACACCCTGGACCGCGAGGCCGCGGACGCGGTCCTGGACGAGATCAACGAGAAGGCCGTCGAGCAGGCGCTCCAGATCAAGGAGGCCAACGGCGGCGAGGTCACCGTCCTGTGCGCCGGACCGGATCGCGCCACCGAGGCCATCCGCAAGGCCCTGTCGATGGGTGCCGACAAGGCGGTCCACCTCAACGACGAGGGCCTCCACGGTTCCGACGTCGTCCAGACCGCGTGGGCCCTGGCCAACGTGCTGGGCACCATCGAGGGCACCGAGCTGGTCATCGCCGGCAACGAGGCCACCGACGGCCGCATGGGTGCCGTCCCGGCCATCCTCGCCGAGTACCTGGGCCTGCCCCAGCTCACCCACATGCGCACCCTCGAGATCGCCGACGGCGTGGCCCGGGGCGAGCGCGAGACCGACGAGGGCATCTTCGAGGTCGAGGCCTCCCTGCCGTGCGTCGTGTCGGTCGGCGAGAAGATCAACGAGCCGCGGTTCCCGTCCTTCAAGGGCATCATGGCCGCCAAGAAGAAGCCGGTCGAGGTCCTCACCCTGGCCGACGCGAACGTCGAGGCCGGCCAGGTCGGCAAGGACAACGCCGCGTCGACCGTGACCTCCTCCGCCCCCAAGCCGCCGCGTGCGGCCGGTGAGAAGGTCGTCGACGAGGGCGAGGGCGGCAACGACATCGCCAAGTACCTCGTGTCGCAGAAGCTCATCTGACGCGAGCTCACCCCGACCGACTCATCACAGTCTTTTTCAAGGAGAACCCACCATGGCTGAAGTCCTCGTCGCGGTCGAGCACGTCGACGGCGAACTCAAGAAGGTCACCAACGAGCTGCTGACCGCCGCCCGCGCGCTCGGCGAGCCGTCCGCCGTCGTGTTCGGCGAGACCGGCACCGCCGCCGCGCTCACCGACGCCCTCAAGGAGGCCGGCGCGGAGAAGATCTACGTCGCCGAGGGCGACGCGGTGCAGAACTACCTCGTCACCCCCAAGGTCGACGTCCTGGCCGGCCTCGCCGAGCAGGGCGCCGCCGCGATCGTCCTGGCCGCCACCTTCGAGGGCAAGGAGGTCGCGGGTCGTCTCGCGGCGCGCACCGGCTCGGGCGTCCTCACCGACGTCATCGAGATCCGCGAGGACGGCTCCGCCGTCCACTCGATCTTCGGTGGCGCCTACACCGTCGAGGCCACCGTCTCCGGCGACACCCCGATCTACACGGTCCGTCCCGGCTCCGTCGAGGCGTCCCCGGCCGCGGGCGCGGGTGAGGTCGTCGAGGTCCAGGTCCCCGAGCCCGAGAACGCCGCGAAGATCATCTCGCGCAACCCGATCGTCGGTGGCGACCGCCCCGAGCTCACCGAGGCGACCGTCGTCGTCTCCGGTGGACGCGGTGTCGGCTCGGCCGAGAAGTTCGAGGAGGTCGTCGAGCCGCTCGCCGACTCCCTCAAGGGTGCGGTCGGCGCCTCCCGCGCCGCCGTCGACTCGGGCTACTACCCGGGCCAGTTCCAGGTCGGCCAGACCGGCAAGACCGTGTCGCCGCAGCTGTACATCGCCCTGGGCATCTCCGGCGCCATCCAGCACCGCGCCGGCATGCAGACGTCCAAGACGATCGTCGCGGTGAACAAGGACGAGGAGGCCCCGATCTTCGAGATCGCGGACTACGGCATCGTCGGCGACCTGTTCAACGTCGCCCCGCAGCTCACCGAGGCCATCAACGCCCGCAAGTGAGCCCCGCACACCGTGTCTGACGGACGCGACCCGGACCCCGGCACCCCTGCGGTGCCGGGGTCCGGCGCATCCGGGCGTATCCTTGCCTGCGATATGCCCACCTTGCGCCCCGTGCACTATCTGGACCACGCCGCGACCACCCCGATGCGTCCGGCGGCCGTCGCCGCCTACGCCGAGGCGGCCTCGGTGGTCGGCAACGCCTCCTCGCTCCACGGCTCCGGTCGCCGCGCGCGGCGACGCGTCGAGGAGGCCCGCGAGTCGCTCGCCCACCACCTCGGGTGTCGCCCCTCGGAGGTGGTGTTCACCTCCGGCGGCACCGAGTCCGACAACCTCGCGATCCTCGGCCAGGCCGCCGCGCACGACGGCGACCTCGTCGCCGTCGGCGCCACCGAGCACCACTCCGTGCTCGACGCCGCAGCCCATCTGGCGACCGGGCGCGGGGGAGAAAAGGAGATCCGGCTCCTGCCCGTCGACACTCGCGGCGCCGTCGTTCCCGACACCGTCCGCGAGCTCGCCGAGGAGGCCGGCCCCCGCCTCGCCCTCGTCGCAACGATGCTGGCCAACAACGAGATCGGTACCCTCGGCGACGTCGCGGCGGTCGCCGGCCACGCCCGCGCGGTCGGCGCCGCGGTCCACACCGACGCCGTCCAGGCCGTGGGGCACGTGCCGGTGGACTTCGCCGCCCTCGGCGTCACCTCGCTGAGCCTGTCCGCCCACAAATTCGGAGGCCCGCTCGGGGTGGGCGCCCTGATCCTCGACCGGGGCGCCGAGTGCGTTCCGATCGGCTTCGGCGGCGGGCAGGAGCGCGATCTGCGCTCCGGGTCGGTGGACGTCCCCGGTGTCGTCGCCATGGCCGTGGCGCTCGACGAGGCCGTCCGCGAGATGGAGACCGAGACGCGGCGGCTGACCGCGCTGCGGGACCGGCTGATCGACGGCGTGCTCGCCGCGGTCCCCGGTGCTATCGCCAACGGGGGCGGCGAGCGCCTCCCGGGGATCGCCAACATCACCTTCCCCGGATGCTCCGGGGAGTCGCTCATCCTCCTGTTGGACGCCGCCGGGATCGAGTGCTCGACCGGCTCCGCGTGCACCGCCGGGGTCGCCGAGCCCAGTCACGTCCTGCTCGCCCTCGGCGCCGACGACGCCTCGGCCCGGAGCAGCCTGCGGCTCAGCCTGGGGTACACGACGACGGAGGCCGACATCGACGCCGCGATCGCCGCCCTGGGCCCCGCCGCCGACCGCGCCCGCGTCGCGGGCCTCGGCCTGGCCCGCGCCGGGGTGAGCGCATCATGAGAGTGCTCGCCGCGATGAGCGGGGGAGTGGACTCCGCCGTGGCCGCCGCCCGAGCCGTTGCCGCCGGCCACGAGGTCGTGGGCGTGCACCTGGCCCTCAGCAGCGATCCGGCGACCCTGCGGACCGGATCCCGGGGCTGCTGCTCGCGCGAGGACGCCGGAGACGCACGCCGCGTCGCCGACCTGCTGGGGATCCCCTTCTACGTCTGGGACTTCGCCGAGCGGTTCCGGGCCGACGTCATCGACGACTTCGTCGAGTCCTACGCCCGCGGGGAGACGCCCAACCCGTGCCTGCGCTGCAACGAGCGCATCAAGTTCGAGGCGCTGCTCGAGCGCGGCATGGCGCTCGGGTTCGACGCCGTCGCGACCGGACACTACGCGCGGCTGTCGACCGAGGAGCTCCCCGACGGCTCCCGCCGACCCGTCCTGCGCCGAGCGGTCGACGCGGCCAAGGACCAGTCCTACGTCCTCGGCGTGCTCACCCCCGAGCAGCTCGCCCACTCGATGTTCCCGCTGGGAGCCTCGCTCAAGTCGCAGGTCCGCGCCGAGGCGGAGGCGGCGGGCCTGCCGGTGGCCACTAAGCCCGACAGCCACGACATCTGCTTCATCCCGTCCGGCGACACGCGTGCGTTCCTCGGTGCCCGCATCGGGGTGCGCCCCGGCGCGGTCGTCGACGCCGACACCGGTGACGAGCTCGGCCGCCACGACGGGATCCACGGGTTCACCATCGGCCAGCGCAAGGGGCTCGGCGTGCAGGGACCCGCGGCCGACGGCCGCCCCCGGTACGTCACCGCGATCGACGCCGACAGCGGCACGGTCACCGTCGGCGGTGCCGCTCACCTGCTGTCCGTCGCCATGACGGCCACCTCGCCGTACTGGCTGGTCGACGACGACATCCGCGAGACCGACTGCCACGTCCAGATCCGCGCGCACGGCGAGGCCACCCCGGCCCACGTCCGGCGCATCGGGGACGGAGCGGACGCCACTCTCGAGATCACCCTGCACGAGCCGGTCCGCGGGGTCGCGCCCGGGCAGGCCGCCGTTTTGTACCGCTCCGAGCCCGACGGCGACCGCGTCCTGGGCAGCGGCACCATCTCCGCCTCCCGCCCGGCGACGGAGGCGGTGTGACGCCGGAGGCGGGCCCCGCTCCGTCCAGCACCGGGCCCGGCCCGATGCCCGGCACCGATCCCCGCGAGGCGGCCCGCGTCGTGATGGGGGAGTGCCACTCCCTGCCGTTCCTGCCGGAGTTGCCGGACCGGGGACCGGGCGCGGACGCGATCGGCCGCACCCTCGCGACGCTCGCCGACCTGCCCACGGACGTCACCCCGCGCGGGTGGCGACTCGCGGATTCGCCGGGCCGTCTCGCCCGGCGGGCCGCAGACCACCTCGACCGGGACGGCGACGCCCTCGAGGAGGCCGACGAGCTGGCGAGGGACCCCGAGGAGGTCCCCGAGCCCGGCCGTCGTCGGCTCCAGGTGCGGATCGTGGGCCCGTGGTCGCTCGCGGCGCAGGTGGAACTGCCCGGCGGGATGCCGGTCCTGTCGGACCGCGGTGCTCGACGCGACCTGGCGGCCTCCCTCGGCGAGGGCGCGGGAGCCCTCGCCGCCCGGTTCGCGAGCCGACTGCGCGCGGGCGCCCGCGTCCTGCTCGACGAGCCACTGCTCTGGAAGGTGGCCGCCGGGACGGTGCAGTCACCCAGCCGTCTCGACCCGATCGCGGCCGTCCCCGCGGACCAGCTCGCCCTGTCGCTGTGCCGCTTCGGGGACGCCCTGCGCCGCGCCGGCGCCGCCGAGGTCATGGTGCGTGTCCCCGTGACATCGGATCCCGGCGCTCCGCCGGTCTGGTCCGTCATCGCCGAGCCGCCCCGGGGCGAGACGCCTCTCGACGGCGCGTGCCTAGCCGCCTCACCGCTGTACTCCGCGCGGTCACACGCCGCCCTCGACGCCGCCGGCACCCTGCTGGGGGATGGCCGCACCCTCCAGTTGGAGGGTCTGCCCGGTGCCGGCGGGCCGCCGCTGACCTCCACCGAGGCCGAACGGCCCGCGGCGGAGGTGTTGGCACTGCTCGACCGGCTCGGGGCGCCACCCCAGTCGGGCCTGCCCTTGACCGTGCTCACTCCGACGGCTGACGAGGTCGTCGCGGCCTCCGGGGCCGCCGCGGCACTCCGCGGAGTCAGACTCGTCGCGGACACCGCTCCCCGCATGGCCGAGTGACCGACCGGGCCTACACGGTCGCCATCGGCCACAGGGTGCTGACGTCGGACGCGTCCTTCCCGCAGCGTTCGAGGTAGGCGGCGAAGTCCCGCTGGCGGGCCTCGTGCCACCGGGCCTGCTGGGCGTTGGACTCGCGCCAGTCACAGCCGGACAACTCCTGTTGCGTCCCCAGCATCTTCCACGCCAGGCGCGCGGCCGCGAGCGCGTCCGCGGCCGCCTCGTGCGCGGCGTCGAGGCGCACCCCGTGCTGACCGCACAGCGCCTCCAACGTGCGCTTGCCCTTGCGGAAGGGATCGACGGCACGGTCGACGACATACGGATCGATGACCGGGCCGGCCACCTCGAAGGTCGGGTGCCACCGGCGCAGGATCGTCAGGTCGTAGCACGCGTTGAACACCACGAGCGTGCGGCCGTCGCGCCATCCCTGCCGGATGGCCTCCACGGTCTCCGCGATGACCTCCGCGTGGGGCCTACCGTGTTCCCTCGCGTGGGCGGTGGTGATGCCGTGGACATCCGTCGCCCCCTCGGGGATCTCGATACCGGGATCGGCCAGCCAGTTCCGTTCCCTCTTGTGCGGCCCGTCGATCTCGATGAGGGCCGAGGTCACGACGTGGGCCGTGCGCGGGTCGGGACCGGTCGTCTCGAGGTCGAAGGCCAGCAGGCGGTTCCGGTCGATGGTGACGGGGAGCGTGATGTCGTTGGTCATGGGCTCACCGTAGGCCAGCGCTCCGACACCGCGGAGGCGTCGCGGCCGCGTGCGACATAACCTGTCACTGTGAGCCAAGCGAGCGACAGCACCGAGCCCGTCGGCACCGGGGACATCCCGCCGGAGATCCGGCAGGAGTGGACCGAGCTCGCGGAGACCGTCCGCGACCATCAGTTCCGCTACTACGTCAAGGACGCGCCGATCGTCTCCGACGCCGAGTTCGACCGGCTCTTCGGGGAACTGCAGGCGCTCGAGGAGAAGTACCCGGCACTGCGTACCGCCGACTCGCCCACGCAGTTGGTCGGCGGTGGGTTCTCCACCGACTTCGCCCCGGTCGAGCACCTGGAGCGGATGACCAGTCTCGACAACGTCTTCTCCGAGGAGGAGCTGCGCGACTGGGTCGCCTCCGCGGTCGAGCAGGCCGGTGTGCCCGAGGACCGGCTGCCGTTCCTGTGCGAGGTGAAGATCGACGGCGTGGCCCTGGATCTGGTCTACCGCGACGGGAAGCTGGTCAGCGCGGCCACCCGCGGCGACGGGCGGACCGGTGAGGACGTCACCCTCAACGCCCGCACGATCGAGGACATCCCGGTCACCCTCACCCCGACGCCGGACCGGCCGGTGCCTTCGCTTCTGGAGGTCCGCGGGGAGGTCTTCTTCCGCCTCGAGGACTTCGCCGAGCTCAACGCCCGGCTGGTGGCCGAGGGCAAGGCGCCGTTCGCCAACCCCCGCAACAGCGCCGCCGGGTCGCTGCGGCAGAAGAACCCCGCCATCACCGCCCAACGTCGTCTCGGCATGTACTGCCACGGGCTCGGGGCGGTGGAGGGGGCGACGTTCGAGAGTCTCCACGACGTCTACCTCGCCCTGGCGGACTGGGGCCTGCCGGTCTCACCGCACACCGCGCCCGCGACCGGGGTCGAGGAGGTGGTCGAGCGGATGCGGTACTGGGGTGAGCACCGCAGCGACCCCGAGCACGAGATCGACGGACTCGTCGTGAAGATCGACGACCGCGCCGTCCAGCGTCGCCTCGGCCAGACCTCCCGGGCCCCGCGGTGGGCGATCGCCTACAAGTACCCGCCCGAGGAGGTCATGACCGAGCTCCTCGACATCCGGGTCTCCGTCGGCCGGACCGGGCGCGTGACCCCGTTCGCCTACATGGAGCCGGTCCTCGTCGCCGGGTCGACGGTCTCGCTCGCGACGCTCCACAACCAGACCGAGGTGATCCGCAAGGGTGTGCTCATCGGCGACACGGTGGTGATCCGCAAGGCCGGCGACGTGATCCCCGAGGTCCTCGGCCCCGTGGTCGAGCGCCGCGACGGGACGGAGCGAGAGTTCGTCTTCCCCGAGCGCTGCCCCGAATGCGACACCGTCCTGGCCCCCGCCCGTGAGGGCGACGCCGACTGGCGATGCCCCAACCAGCGGTCGTGCCCCGCCCAGTTGCGCGAGCGGCTGTTCTACCTCGCCTCCCGCAACGCGCTGGACATCGAGGCACTCGGATATGAGGGCGCGTCCGACCTCCTCGCCAGTGGGGTGCTCGAGAACGAGGCCGGGCTCTTCGATCTCACCGAGGCCGACCTCCTCCGCACGCACCTCTACACCCGTATTGAGAAGGCGACGCGGAAGCAGATCGAGGAGGGGGCCGAGCCCGAGCAGGTCGTGCTCACCGAGAACGGACGCAAGCTGCTGGCCAACCTCGCCACCGCGAAGGACCGGCCGCTGTGGCGGGTCCTCGTCGCCCTGTCGATCCGACATGTCGGCCCCACGGCGGCGCGGGCCCTCGCGACCAGGTTCGGGACGATGGAGGCCATCCGCGCGGCATCCGAGGAGGAGCTGGCCGAGACCGACGGCGTGGGTCAGACGATCGCCGCGTCGGTGGTGGAGTGGTTCGGCGTCGACTGGCATCGCGAGATCGTCGACCGGTGGGCGGCGGCCGGCGTCTCGATGGCCGACGAGCGGGACGAGTCGATCCCGCGCACGCTCGAGGGGCTGACGATCGTCGCCACGGGCTCCCTCGAGGGCTTCACCCGCGACGGCATCAAGGAGGCCATCATCGCCCGCGGCGGAAAGGCCTCGGGGTCGGTGTCCAAGAAGACCGATTACGTGGTGGTGGGCGACAACCCGGGCTCGAAGGCGGCGAAGGCCGAGGAGCTGGGTCTGACCATCCTCGACGAGGCGGGCTTCGTCGAGCTCATGGAGAACGGGCCCGCCCCGGCGGGAACCGCGGATCCGGACACTGAGGACGTCGACCGGTGACGATAGGGACGCCCCTCGTCCAGTTCCCCTGGCCGCTGGTCTTCGGAGGGGTCGTCGGGTTCGCACTCGCGCTGGTGGCCTCCCGCCTCGGCCGGCCGGGTGGGGGACCGGTGGACGTCGTCGGAACGCTGGCGGCCGCCGTCGCAGGGGTGGCAGCCGGAGCGTTCGTCGGCCTGCTGGGTCTCTGGGGCGCCGGGATGTCGAACCCGATCGCCTGTCTCTACTCGTGTGAGGAGGGGCTGCAGTTCCTGTCGAACGAGCAGTTCCGGCAGATCAAGCTCATGACCGACCTCGCGTGGATCCTCCCGGCGGTCGCCCTCGTCTCTGCCGCGATCGCGGTGACGACGCGCCTCAGCCGGCGTGCAGCGAGCGCAGAATCCCCGTGAGGTAGCCGAGACGGGCGATCTCCGACGGCCGGAACGACGGGCCGCCGGGCCGACCGACCACCAGGACGTGCCCGGCGTTCAGGGGCGCCGCCGCCAGCGCGGTGTCCATCGCCGTCCATTCGGCCGGGACCTCGTCGTCGTCATCCAGTGCGGTGACGCGAGCCAGGCCGCAGACGACGGGGACCTCGCCCCCCTCCCACATCGGCGCGGACTCCCCGCGCGCCACCAGCCGACACGTCGCGTCGCCGGTCACCTCCAGCACCAGCGCCCAGCCGACGCGCAGCGCGGCGGGGATCTCGTCGGCGAGCATCTGCGCGGCCCCGGCGCCCGCCCCGGCGACCGCGTCGATCAGCTCGAGCTCGCGATGGGCGTCGAGGATCCCGCCGAACGGACGCAGGGAGTCCACGACCACGCCGTCGAGCCGCTCGGCGGCCGTGATGAGGGTGTCGGGGAAGGTGCCGTGGGGGACGTCCACGACGATGTCGTCGACCGCGACACCGTCGAAACGGTCCACGACGTCGAGGCTGACGATGTCCGCGTCAACGGTTCCCAGGGCCACCGCGAGGGAGCCGAGGCTGCCCGGTCGGTCGGGCAACATGACGCGGAGGAGATAAGACATGACGCCCATTGTGCCGCACCCCCGCGGCCTGACTAGGCTGGGCCGGTACCGACCACGCCACGGAAAGGGGCAGGCACGTGACCTCGATCTCACGCGGGGACGTCGCGCATCTGGCCAGGCTCTCCCGCCTGGAACTGAGCGACGCCGAGCTGGATTCGTTCGCACAGCAGCTCACCGACATCCTCGACCACGTGCAGGCCGTCTCCGAGGTCGCCGCGGACGACGTCCCGGCGATGAGCCACCCCACCGCGATCACCAACGTGTACCGGGACGACGTGGTCGCCCCGGGTCTGACCCCGGAACAGGCGCTCGACCAGGCCCCGGCCTCCGACGAGCAGCGCTTCGAGGTCCCGCAGATCCTGGGAGAGGACGCATGACCGAGCTCACCACCGCCACCGCCGCCGAGCTGGCGGGCCGGATCGCCGCGCGGGAGGTGTCCTCGGAGGAGGTCACCCGTGCGCACCTGGACCGGATCGACGAGGTCGACGGCGAGATCAACGCCTTCCTGCACGTGGGCGCCGACGAGGCCCTCGCGGCGGCCCGGGACGTCGACTCCCGCCTGGCCGCCGGTGAGGCGCTCGGCCCGCTGGCCGGCGTGCCCATCGCCCTGAAGGACGTGTTCACCACCACCGACGCGCCCACCACGTGCGGCTCGCGCATGCTCGAGGGGTACCGCTCGCCGTATGACGCGACCGTGACGGGCCGGCTGCGGGAGGCGGGTATCCCGATCCTCGGCAAGACCAACATGGACGAGTTCGCCATGGGGTCCTCCACCGAGAACTCGGCCTACGGGCCCACCCGCAACCCGTGGGACCCCAGCCGTACGCCGGGCGGGTCGGGCGGCGGATCGGCCGCGGCGCTCGCGTCCCACCAGGCCCCGCTCGCCATCGGCACCGACACCGGTGGGTCGATCCGCCAGCCCGCCGCGCTCACCGCGACGGTCGGCGTCAAGCCCACGTACGGCACCGTCTCGCGCTACGGCCTCGTGGCCTGCGCCTCCTCGCTCGACCAGGGCGGGCCCTGCGGCCGCACCGTCGAGGACACCGCCCTGCTGCACCAGGTGATCGCCGGGCACGACCCGCGCGACTCCACGAGCCTCGATGTGGCGATCCCGGATGTCGTCGCGGCCGCCCGCGAGGGCGCGAAGGGCGACCTGACCGGGCTGCGCGTCGGCGTGGTCTCGGAGTTCTCGGGGGAGGGCTACCAGCCCGGCGTCGAGGCGTCATTCCGCGCCGCGGTCGACACCCTGCGAGAGCTGGGCGCCGAGATCGCCGAGGTCTCCTGCCCCAACTTCCGCTACGCCCTGCCCGCCTACTACCTCATCCTCCCGTCCGAGGTCTCCAGCAACCTCGCGCGCTTCGACGCGATGCGCTACGGCCTGCGGACCGGCGAGGGCTCGGCCGACCAGGTCATGGCCGCGAGTCGCGAGGCCGGCTTCGGGCCGGAGGTCAAGCGCCGCATCATGCTGGGCACCTACGCGCTGTCCGCCGGCTACTACGACGCCTTCTACGGCCAGGCGCAGAAGGTGCGCACGCTCATCGCGCGCGACTTCGACGCCGCCTACGAGAAGGTGGACGTCCTCGTCTCGCCCACCACGCCGACGACCGCGTTCCCGCTGGGGGACAAGGTCGAGGACCCGGTCGCGATGTACCAGTTCGACCTGTGCACGCTGCCGCTCAACCTCGCCGGGCACTGTGGCATGTCCGTGCCGTCCGGTCTGGTCGACGGTCTGCCCGCGGGCCTGCAGATCATGGCGCCGGCGCTCGCCGACGACCGCCTCTACCGGGTGGGCGCCGCGTACGAGGCCGCGAGAGGCGCGATAGCGTGACCACGGTCCCCGAGCGGGACGCCTGGAAGGCCCTCGCGGCCCTGGTCATCGGGTTTTTCATGATCCTGGTGGACCAGACGATCGTCGCCGTGGCCACCGACGCGTTCGTCACCCAGCTCGGTGCCAGCACCAACCAGGTGATCTGGGTGACGAGCGCCTACCTGCTGGCGTACGTGGTCCCGCTGCTGTTCACCGGGCGGCTCGGGGACCAGATCGGGCCGCGCACGGTCGCGATCGCCGGCCTGGTGGTGTTCACCGGGGCCTCGCTGTGGTGCGGCCTCGCCCCGAACGTCGAGATGCTCATCGTCGCCCGGGTGTTCCAGGGCGTCGGTGCCGCGCTCCTGACGCCGCAGTCGCTGAGCGTGATCACGCGCGTCTTCGCGCCCGAGCGCCGCGGTGCGGCCATGGGCACGTGGGGTGCCGTGGCCGGGATCGCCTCGGTGGTCGGCCCGGTGTTCGGCGGCGTGCTGATCGACGCCTTCGACTGGCGGTGGATCTTCTTCGTCAACATCCCGTTCGGCGTGCTCGCCGTGGTGCTGGTGTGGCTGTGGGTGCCGGTACTGGAGACGCGCACGCGCTCTTACGACGTGCCCGGAATCGTGCTGTCGGCGATCGGCATGTTCCTGCTGGTGTTCGGCATCCAGCAGGGCGAGTCGCACGGCTGGGGCGGAACGACCGCGGCGCTGATCGTGGCCGGCGTCGTGGGGCTCGCCCTGTTCGTGTGGTGGCAGTCGCGCGTGCGTACCGAGCCACTGGTGCCTCTACGGTTGTTCCGCGACCGCAACTTCTCGATCGGCACGTTCGGCGTGTCGACGATCGGGTTCGTCACCGCGGGGACCATGGTGCCGCTCATGTTCTACCTCCAGGGGGTCAAGGAGCTGACCCCGACACGGGCCGGGCTCATGCTGCTGCCGATGGCCCTGGTCGCCGGTGTCCTCGCGCCGGCCGTGGGCCGGTGGGCCGACCGCCTGGACCCGCGGATCTTCACGGGCGTCGGGTACTTCTCCTTCGCGATCTCCCTGTTCTGGCTGGCGCTGGTGATGGACTCGCAGACGCCGGTGCTCGTCCTGCTCGGCCCGATCGCTCTGATGGGGGTGGCCAACGGGTGTGTGTGGGCGCCGACGTCTTCCACCGCCATGCGCCGCCTCGAGCTGGCCTCCGCGGGAGCCGGGTCGGGTGTGTACAACACCACTCGTCAGGTCGGCGCAGTGCTGGGTTCCGCCGCGATCGGCGCGCTCATGCAGGCCCGCCAGGTCGCGCACGGGGACATCGGACAGGCGGTCGCTGACTCGATGTTCCTCCCCGCGGTGGTCGTCCTTCTCGGCGGCCTCGCCACGATGGCGTTCAAGACGGGCGATCGGTCGCCCGCGGAGCCGTCGACCAGCCCGGCGAGGTGACCCGCTCGGCGAGGTGACCGGCGCGGCGAGGTGACCCGCGCGGCGGGAGGCCGTGCGCCCCTAGACTGCGGGGGAACCGAGAGGAGCTCGACGTGCGTATAGGTGTCCTCACCGCCGGCGGCGACTGCCCGGGCCTCAACGCGGTGATCCGCGCCCTGGTCCGCACCGCCAACTCCGAGTACGACTCGCCGGTCCTGGGCTTCCAGGACGGGTGGTCCGGCCTGGTGGAGGACCGTGCGGTCCCATTGTTCGACGACGAGGGCATCGACCGGATCCTGCTCCGCGGTGGCACGATCCTCGGGACCGGCCGACTCAACCCGGACGTTCTGACGGCCAGCCTCCCGGAGATCCGTCGGACGCTCGAGAGGCACGCCCTGGACGCCCTGGTGGCGATCGGCGGCGACGGGACGCTCAAGGCCGCCCGGTGGCTCACCGAGAACGGAATCCCGGTCGTGGGCGTGCCGAAGACCATCGACAATGACGTCGGCGGCACGGACTACACCTTCGGCTTCGACACGGCCGTATCGATCGCCTCGGACGCCATCGACCGTCTGCACACGACAGCCGAGTCCCACGAGCGGGTCATGCTGGTCGAGGTGATGGGCCGCCACGCCGGGTGGATAGCTCTGCACGCCGGACTCGCCTCGGGGGCTCACATGATCGTGATCCCCGAGGTCCCGTTCGACATCGACTACGTGTGCAAGGTGATGAAGCGTCGCTTCCAGATGGGGGAGGCCTACGGCATCTGCGTGGTCGCCGAGGGCGCGACGCCCGTCGAGGGCTCCGGGATGACCCTGCGCGAGGGTGGCACCGACCAGTTCGGACACGAGGTCTTCACCGGGGTCGCCGACCAGATGGCGACGGCGATCCGTGAACGCATGAACCGCGACGTCCGCACCACGGTGCTGGGCCACATCCAGCGGGGTGGCACGCCGACCGCCTACGACCGCAACCTGGCGACGCGGTTCGGGGTGCACGCGGCGCACGCCGTGCACCGCGGGGATTTCGGCCAGATCGTGGCGTTGCGCGGGGAGTCGATCGCGATGGTGCCGGTCGAGGAGGCCGTGTCGGTGCTCAAGACCGTTCCGGAGGACCGCTACCGCGAGGCCGCCTGCCTCTTCGGCTAGATTGTTCGGCATGGAGTTCACCGAGGTCGTGTCACGTTTCGATCCCGTCATGGGTATGGAGGTGCACGTCGAGCTGCACACCAACACCAAGATGTTCTGCGGGTGTCCGACCGCGTTCGGGGCCGAGCCCAACACGCAGGTGTGTCCGGTGTGCATCGGCCTGCCGGGCGCGTTGCCGGTCGCCAATCGGCAGGCGGTGGAGTGGGCCATCAAGATCGGTCTCGCGCTGAACTGCTCGATCGCGCCGTACAGCCGGTTCGCGCGGAAGAACTACTTCTACCCGGATCAGCCGAAGAACTACCAGATCTCGCAGTACGACGAGCCGATCGCCCACGATGGTTACCTCGACGTCCAGCTCGAGGACGGCTCCACCTGGCGCGTGGACATCGAGCGCGCCCACATGGAGGAGGACACCGGGAAGTCCACGCATGTGGGCTCGGCGACCGGACGCATCCACGGCGCCACGCACTCGCTGCTGGACTTCAACCGTGCGGGCGTGCCGCTCATCGAGATCGTGTCCAAGCCGATCGTCGGGGCGGGGGAGCGGGCCCCCGAGATCGCGCGCGCCTACGTGTCGGCGCTGCGTGACCTTCTCAAGAGCCTCGACGTGTCCGACGTCCGGATG
This sequence comes from Dietzia maris, assembly GCF_036287335.1. Taxonomy (NCBI): domain Bacteria; kingdom Bacillati; phylum Actinomycetota; class Actinomycetes; order Mycobacteriales; family Dietziaceae; genus Dietzia; species Dietzia maris. The sequence goes on along the minus strand of NZ_CP143053.1, from coordinate 2,023,173 downwards.
GATCAGGGGTCGATGCGCTGCGACGCGAACGTCTCCCTGATGCCCAAGGGCGCCACCGAGTTCGGCACCCGCACCGAGACCAAGAACGTCAACTCCCTGCGCAGCGTCGAGATCGCGGTGCGCCACGAGATGTGCCGCCAGGCGGACGTACTGACGTCGGGCGGCGAGGTCGTCCTGGAGACCCGGCATTTCCACGAGTCGGACGGCACGACGACCGCCGGTCGCCCGAAGGAGTCGGCCGAGGACTACCGCTACTTCCCCGAGCCGGATCTGGCGCCCGTCGAGCCGACGGAGGAGCTCATCGAGTCGATCCGCGCGACGCTGCCGGAACTGCCGTGGGTGCGTCGGGCGCGCGTGCAGGCGGACTGGGGCGTGTCGGACGAGGAGATGCGCGATCTCGTCAACGCCGGCGCCCTGGACCTCATCCTCGCCACTGTCGATGCCGGCGCGCCGCCCGCCGAGGCCCGGTCGTGGTGGGTGTCCTACCTGACGCAGCAGGCCAACAAGAGGGGCGTCGAACTGGACGCCCTCGCCATCACGCCGACGCAGTTGGCGCGGGTCATCGAGCTGGTCGCCGAAGGCAAGCTCACCAACAAGCTGGGCCGACAGGTCGTCGACGCGGTCCTCGACGGTGAGGGCGAGCCCGATCAGATCGTGGCGGACAAGGGCCTCGAGGTGGTCCGCGACGACTCGGCGCTCCAGAAGGCCGTCGACGATGCGCTCGCCGCTCAGCCGGACATCGCGGACAAGATCCGCTCCGGCAAGGTGCAGGCCGCAGGCGCGATCGTCGGTGCGGTCATGAAGGCCACCCGCGGCCAGGCGGATCCGGCTCGCGTGAAGGAGTTGGTGATCGCCGCCTGTAGCTAGGCGGTACAACCGGCTACTCCGTCGGTCGTCCCTCACGTCCGGACCTCGCCCCGCCGATCAGGCAGGGCGGGGTCCGTCGCGTTCGGCGCCGGGTGGGTTGGTGAGGTGGCCGTCGTCGGCGATGAGTCGGTCGAGGTGTTGGTGCCAGCGGTGGTCGAGGATGCGGTCGCGGGCGTGGGCCAGGGGGCCGTGGGGTCTGGTGTGGTGTTCGTGTCCGGTTTCGGTGATGATGGTCAGCTCGCCGAGCGGTCCTGGTCGGTAGGCGCAGTGGCCGAAGGTTTTCTCCCGGTGGTGTTTTCGGCACAGGCACACCAGGTTCCATTCGGCGGTGGGCCCGCCCAGCTCGGGGCGTTGGTGGTCGAAGGCGATGACATGGTCGATCTCACAGTCGTGGGCATCGACCGTGCACCCCGGGTGGCGGCAGGTGCCGTCGCGCAGGCGGATGCGTTCGGCCAGGGCCGGGCTGATGCGGTACTTCAGCGCCGCCTCGGGGGTGTCCTCGGTGCCCGGTTGCGGGTCCAGCAGTTCGAACCGGACCTTGGCGTCGCCGCCGGAGAGCAGTTCCTCGCAGAGCCAGTCGAAGCTGGCGTAGGCGCCGGTGACGAACTCCACGCGGTTGGGCAGGCCCTGGGCGATGCTGTTGATCACCGAGATCCGGATCGGCTGATCGGTGCCCCACGAGGCCCCCAACGGCGCACGACCGGCGGCACTGTCGTCGGCGTCGGAGCCGGTGCCGGTGGCGGCGTCGGTCCCGGTGCCGGTGGCGGTGCCGGTGGTGGCGGTGCTGCCTGCGGTGGCCGGGCCTGCCGCACTGTCGTCGCCCGGGTTGTCGCCCGAGTGATCGCCCGGGTGCTCGGGCAGGGGGTCGGCGATGTCGGTGGTGTTGGGATCGCCGAGGGCGACCAGGGCGTCGGCGCGCAGTTGGTTACGGGTGCGCGGGTGGCCGGTGTCGGCGGCGGCGCGGGCGGCGGCGTCGATGCGGCGGCGTAGTTTCTCGGCATCGCCGGAGGGCAGGTGGGCCCACATGCTGGTCATGCCGTCGCGTTCGGGGCGGAACCGCACGGTGCGCTGGTCGGCGGCCGCGTCGACGGCATCACCGGCGCCTTGGGGGTCGTGGCGCTCGCGGGAGGCGTCGACGGTGGTGTCCAGGGCGGTGCGGCTGGGCCGGTGACCGCCGGCCAGGTCGCGGGTCAGGCGGGCCACGACATCGGATTCGACACCACTGATGATGTCGTCGGGAATGCCGGCCAGGCGGCAGGCGGCGTCGATGGCCAACTGCTCGGGCAACAGCCCGCGCTCGACGGCCTCGCGCAGGCGCGGCAGGCGGGTGTGGATCTGCACGCCGGCGGTGACCAGGTGGCGGGCGTGCCAGCCGGTCAGGGCCATCGCCGCGGCCAAGTGGTGGCGGGCCCGGTCGGCCGGGTCCAGGCGGGCGTGCGCGGGACGGGTATCGGTGCCGGGCTCGCCGTGGGCGGCCTCGTCCAGCGCCTTGAAACTCTCGACCAGCAGGTGTGCGGCCTGCAGCCGGGTGGCTCCGGCCAGGTTCTGCGCCAGCGTCACCGACCGCGCCACCTCGCTCAGCGCCGAGGCGTCCAACGACTCCAACGGCTCGTCCACCGCGCGCAGCGCCCCGAGACCGAACGCCCTCGCCGTCGTCGTCGTATCCAACCCCGTCACCCCCTGCAGCGCCGCGCCATCACTCGAACATGAGAACGAGCCTACCGGGCGGGTCGAGATCGCACAAGCGTTCGAGTAGGACTCACATGCGGGCGTCCCGGCCACCACCGGAGTCGGGCAGGATGACCGCCCGGTCGTCAGTCGAGACAGGGGAGCCGCCGGCTTTGTTGGTGGTCCCGGCCAGGAGGATGCCCTCGCCGACCACGGTGAGGCCGGTGAGCCGCCCGTAGCGCCCCTCCGCGAGGGCCTCGGGCTGACCACGCGCGGCACCGCCGGCGGTCTGCAGGGTATCGACCCGCTCGGCGTCCGGGAGCGCGATCGCCAGCGTCCCCTCGCCGGCCGCGCACCCACCCGCCGAACGCTGGTCCGGCCACGTCCACACCATCCGACCCGGGGCGCGGAGTGCGGCACCACGGTCGGTCACCGTGGAGAGATACAGCTCGTCGTCGTGGACGCACAGCGCCTGGATGCCGCCCAGATCGCGCGCGATCACCTCGGGTCGCTCGGCGCGACCGATCCCCGTGAACGACGGGAACCGCACGAGCTCCGAACCGACGCCGACGGTGAGGATGTCCGCGACGAACGCGAGGCCGCCGCTCTCAGCAGGGGCGAGCTCCGCCACCGTGCGGGGAGCGTCGCCGCGCGCCAGGCGCTCGACGCGTGTGGGTCCATCGCCGACGACGAGGAGATACACCAACCGGTCCTGGGCGAAATCCGGGGACGGCGCGACCGCGGCCACCCGACCGCCCCGCGGATCCACCCGCCCGAACTCCTCCGGAACCGCGTCCGGCGAGACGATCCGCACCGCACCCGTCGACTCCGCGACCAGCGCCCCGTCACCCAGACCGGCCACGGCGACGGCCGGACCCAGACACGTGGCGATCACAGCGGGATCAGGGTCCACGCACGGTCCGGTCTCAGGGGCCGGTTCGGGCTCGCCGGAGGGCGAGGTCGGCGGGGGAGTCGGAGATCCGGGCGCACTCGGCGGCGGCGCGGCCCCCGCCCCCGGACCCGGGGCCGGCGTGAACGGGGCCTCGAGGCGATCGTCGAACCTCGCGCAGCCCGACACCGCGACGGCGAGCGCCAGGACGAGCGCGAGCGATCTCATGCCGACCAGAGTACGGCGCGCCGTGTCCTACGGGTCCCCGCGGCGGCCCCGGCCTACAGTCGAGAGGTGACTTCCTCAAAGCGCGGTGACGACGACGCCCGTACAGAGATCATCCACGACGTCGACTACCCGCTCGACGTGCCCGGCACCAAGGGTCCGGGGCCGGGTGCGGGAACGGGCGCGAGCGGCGGGACGGGGGACACCGCCACCACAGCGTTCCCGGCCGCCGGGCGCACCGACTACTCGCAGTTCTCCGAGTCGGGTGGATACGACATGTCCGCGCCGTTGCCGTTCGGCGAGCAGCCGACCACCATCGCGCCCGCCCCCCGCGACGATATCGGCAGGCGCGGGACCATCGACCTCGGACTGTTCGTCCTCCGTTTGGCGGTGGGCGTCCTGCTGGCGATGCGCGGCCTGCAGAAGCTCGCCGGGCTGTTCGGCGGCCCGGGGATCGACGGGTTCGCGGAGACGCTCGCCGACTCCGGTTTCGACATGGCCCGCGCGCTGGCGATCGCCGGTGGCGCCGTCGAACTCGTCGCGGGGGTCATGCTCGTCGTGGGGCTGGCCACGCCCATCGCCGCGGCCGGCCTCCTCGGGATCGTCGGGCTCGGCATCGCGGTCCGGTTGACCGGAGCGGACCCCATTCCCGTCCTCAGCGACACCTCGCGGGGACTCGAGCCGTCGATCCTCTACGCCGCGGCGCTGCTGACGCTGCTCTTCACCGGACCCGGGCGGTGGGCCGCCGACCGCAAGTGGGGATGGTCGCACCGCCCGAGGTTCAGCGGGATCGTCTGGCTGGTGATCGTCGTCGTGCTGGCCGGCGTCCTGTGGTATTTCCTCAACGGCACCTACCCGTTGACGTCGTCCGCCGACAGCGCACCGATCACCGCGGGCTGACCGCGCCGGTCGCTGCGGGCCGACCGCTCGTCGGCGGTCGGCCCGGATCCGCGATCAGTCCGGCAGGATCCGGACGGCGCCCTTGTCCGCCGACGACGCCATCGAGGCGTACGCGCGCAGGGCGGTCGAGACCTTCCGGTCCCGGTTCGCAGGCCGCCACGGTAGCGGTCCCTTCTCCTCCCGGCGGCGGGCCAACTCGTCGTCGTCCACCTCCACCGAGATGGACCGCGTGGCCACGTCGATCGTCACGATGTCGCCGTCACGCACCAGGCCGATCGGGCCGCCCGAGGCGGCCTCGGGCGCGATGTGGCCGATCGACAGCCCCGAGGAACCGCCCGAGAACCGACCGTCGGTGATGAGAGCGCACTTCGTGCCGAGGCCCGCGCCCTTGATGAACGCGGTCGGGTGCAGCATCTCCTGCATCCCCGGGCCGCCGGCCGGCCCCTCGTACAGCACCACCAGGACCTCACCGGCCTGCAGCGTCTTGTTGAGGATCACCGACACCGCCTCCTCCTGGGACTCGACCACCCTGGCCGGACCCGAGAAGTGGAAGTTCTCCTCCGACACGCCCGCGGTCTTGAACACCGACCCGTCGGGCGCGATGTTCCCGCGCAGCACGACGAGGCCGCCCTCTGCGGTCGCGGGGTGCTCCACCGAGTGGATGCAGCCGCCCACCGCGTCGGTGTCGAGCGACTCCCAGCGGTTGTCCGTGGAGAAGGGCTCGATCGTGCGCACCCCGCCCGGGGCGGCGTGGAACAGCTCGACGGCCTTCTCGGTGGCCGTGCCGCTGCGGATGTCCCAGTCGGCGATGTACTGCTCGAGCGACGGGGAGTGCACCGAGTGGACGTCGGTCTCCAACAGGCCACCGCGGTACAGCTCGCCGAGGATCGCGGGGATGCCCCCGGCCCGGTGCACGTGCTCCATGTAGTAGTCCGAGTTCGGGGCGACCTTGGCCAGGCACGGCACCCGGCGGGAGACCTCCTCGATGTCGTGCAGGTCGAAGTCGACCTCGCCCTCCTGCGCGGCGGCGAGGATGTGCAGCACCGTGTTGGTGGAGCCACCCATCGCGACGTCGAGGGCCATCGCGTTGGTGAAGGCGGACTTGGTGGCCACCGAGCGGGGGAGCACCGAGTCGTCCTCGTCGCGGTAGTAGCGCGTGCACAGGTCCACGATGAGGCGACCCGCCTCGGCGAACAGCTCGCGGCGCGCACTGTGCGTGGCCAGCGTCGAGCCGTTACCCGGTAGGGACAGCCCGAGGGCCTCGGAGAGGCAGTTCATCGAGTTGGCGGTGAACATGCCCGAGCACGACCCACACGTCGGGCAGGCCGATCGCTCGATGGCGTCCAGATTCTCGTCGTCGACGGCGGAATTCGCCGAGGCGGAGATCGCGGTGATGAGGTCGGAACCCGCCTTGACGACGCCGTCGACGACCACCGAGAAGCCCGACTCCATCGGACCGCCCGAGACGAACACCGTGGGGATGTTGAGCCGCATGGCCGCGTTGAGCATGCCCGGCGTGATCTTGTCGCAGTTGGAGATGCACACCAACGCGTCCGCCGTGTGGGCGTTGACCATGTACTCCACCGAGTCGGCGATGATCTCGCGGCTGGGCAGCGAGTACAGCATGCCGGCGTGTCCCATGGCGATGCCGTCGTCGACGGCGATGGTGTGGAACTCACGCGCCACGCCGCCCGCCGCCGCGATCTGCTCCGCGACAATCTCGCCCACGTTCTTCAGGTGGACGTGGCCGGGCACGAACTGCGTGTAGGAGTTGGCGATCGCGATGATCGGCTTGCCGAAGTCAGAGTCCGTCATACCGGTCGCACGCCAGAGGGCCCGGGCCCCCGCGGCGTTGCGTCCGGCGGTACTGGTTCGTGACCTCAGGGGCGGCATGGGACCTCGATCCGGTTCGAAGGAGAACGGGCGGCCGGAGGGGCTGCACCCGCAGGGCGTTCCGGACGCGCCGACGGCGGCGCCCCGGACTGGCCGTGACCTCCCCACGATACGCCCCGGTGCGGGTTTACTCTTCTCACGGTCGGCCGCCAGGCCCGCCCGCCCACGACGAGAGGGGGATGGACATGAGCGACTCCGGCCACACCGGCGGGATCCGGGAGTTCGTCTCGCACTCCGCAGGGGCCGTCGCGGTCGTCTGCGGCCTGTTCTTCCTCCTGGCCTTCATGTACATCGGCGGCACCGCGGACCCGCAGGCCCACGCCCGACACATCCCTGTCGCGGTCGTGAACGAGGACGAGGCGGCGACGCTCGAGACCCCGGTCGGCCCGCGACGGATCGACGTCGGCACCCGCATCACGGCGGGGCTCATCCAGAACAACGACTGGGGAACCGTCCGGCTGCACATGGTGGACTCCGCCACCGCGGAGGCCGGGCTGCGGGACGGTACGTACTTCGGCGCTCTGCGGATACCCGCCGACCTCAGCGAACGGGTCGTCGGGCTGGTCGAGGCGGCCGCGACGGAGGCGGGTCGGAGCGGGCCGGTGCCGGGCCGCGCCCGCGTGGAGATGCAGTACTCACCGCGGGTGTCGATCGTCTCCGGCCAGGTGATGAACACGATGGCCGACCGGATGCGGGAGTCGTTCCGGGAGCGTGTCGGGCCGGGTCTGGTGGAGGACGCCCAGCTCCTCGCCGGGGCAGAGGGCGGGACGGTCGACGCGGCCGCGGAGCTCGCGCTCGGCGACCCGATCCGGGTCGACGTCACGGCGTGGAACCCGTTGCCGGCGGGCGTCTCCAACGCGTCGCTGCCGATGTTCTACGCGCTGGTCGTCATCCTGGCCGGGTTCACCGGCGCGATGATCATCTCCGCGCTGTTGGACGCCCGGCTCGGGTTCATCCCGCTGGAGATCGGGCCGTTCGCCCATCACGTCCACGTGGCGCCGTTCGGTCGGGTCCAGACTCTCGTACGGAAGTGGGCGGTCACGCTGGTCACCGCCCCGCTGGTGTCGGCTCTGTGCCTGTGGGTGGCGGACATCCTCGGCATCAGCGGGTACGACCCGTGGCACATGTTCTGGTTCTCGAACCTCGTGATCGTGGCGGTGGGGGTCTGCGCGCACACCATCATCGCCGCGATCGGCAACGCCGGACTGCTGGTCAACCTCGTGCTGTTCGTGGTGCTCGGGATCCCCACCTCGGGTGGGGCGACGCCCACGCAGATGCTGCCGCCCGTCTTCGTCGCCATCGGCGACCTGCAGCCGATGCACCAGGCATATCTCGGCCTGCGCGCGATCATGTTCTTCGACTCGGACTGGGAGGCCGGGCTCGGTCACGCCGTGTGGGTGCTCGGCGCCTGGACGGTGGGCGGCCTCGTGGTGGGCATCGCGGTCACCCTCGTGTACGAGCGCATGGGGATGCGCCGACAGGCCGTGGCCGACCGGGTGCCGGCCGGCCGGGGAGGATCAGGGCTGCTCGGGTCCGGGCGCGGAGTAGGGGTCGCGGATGCGGCCCCGGCTGGCGGCGGACAGGCGCGGAAGGTCGTGGAACGACACGCCGCCCATCGGTAGGGAGTCGTCCGAGGTCGTCACGAGCCGGGCGAAGCCCTTCTTCGGGAACATCACGCCCTTCACCTCGTCCCACGGGACCGAGCGCCGGGAGCGCCAGGTCGACAGGTGCACTCCGCGCTCGTCGAGCCGGGTGCGGGTCCTGGCCACCCACCAGGCGAAGGCCACCGGGATCAGCACCAGCCAGCCGAGGGCGAGCGGGTAGGCCGCGACGGGCCAGAGGATCGCCACGACGAGGATGGCGATGACGATGTAGGACATGGGGTTGACGCGGAAGAGGGCGCGGTCGCGCGGGGTCGACTCCGGCACGGGGGCTCTGAATGGGGCGCTCATGATGTCCTCTAGTCTCGCACGGTCCACTATGTGGGATCGGTGTTCCACGAGTTGACGCTTCGGACGGCCGGGGCCTAGTCTGGGCCGCGTGAACACCTGGAACGGTCTCGTACTCGGCCGGCGCGTCGGCGCCTGAGCCGCAACCTGGCTTTCCCCCGACGCGCACCCTCGCCGGCCCCATGTGGCCGTCGGGGGTTTTTTGTTGCCAGGTTCCACCGGTCCCACCGGACCGGGTGAGGCGACGAACGACAAGCTCCACGACCAGCATGAAGGACAGTTGAAGTGAGCGCACCAACGGCACAGCCCGGACCCCGTCCGGGCACAGACCAGAAGGCCCGCCCGGCGGCCCCCGAGCGGATGACGGGCGCGCAGGCCGTCGTCCGGTCCCTCGAGGAGATCGGCACCGAGGTGGTCTTCGGCATTCCCGGCGGGGCGATCCTGCCGGTCTACGACCCGCTCTACGACTCGGCCAAGGTCCGGCACGTGCTCGTCCGGCACGAGCAGGGTGCGGGCCACGCCGCCACCGGTTACGCCCAGGCCACCGGCCGGGTCGGCGTCTGCATGGCGACCTCGGGGCCCGGTGCCACCAACCTGGTGACGCCGCTCGCGGACGCACAGATGGACTCGGTTCCGGTCGTGGCGATCACCGGCCAGGTGGGGACCTCCCTCATCGGCACGGACGGCTTCCAGGAGGCCGACATCTCCGGCATCACGATGCCGATCACCAAGCACAACTTCCTGGTCTCCCACGGCGACGACATCCCGCGGATGATCGCCGAGGCGTTCCACATCGCCCAGACGGGCCGTCCGGGTGCCGTGCTGGTGGACATCCCCAAGGACGTCCTCCAGGGCGAGATGACGTTCTCGTGGCCGCCGGAGATGAAGCTCCCCGGCTACCGGCCCGTCACCAAGCCGCACGGCAAGCAGATCCGCGAGGCCGCCCGGATGATCGCGCGGTCGACGCGACCGGTGCTGTACGTCGGCGGCGGCGTCATCAAGGCGGACGCCTCGGCGGAGCTCATGGCGCTGGCCGAGCTGACGGGCATCCCCGTCGTCACCACGCTCATGGCCCGCGGGGCGTTCCCGGACTCGCACCGGCTGCACTACGGCATGCCCGGCATGCACGGCACGGTCGCCGCGGTCGCCGCGCTGCAGCGCTCCGACCTGCTGGTGACGCTCGGGGCGCGCTTCGACGACCGGGTCACGGGCCGCCTCGACACGTTCGCGCCCGACGCGAAGGTCATCCACGCGGACATCGACCCGGCGGAGATCGGCAAGAACCGTGCGGTCGACGTGCCGATCGTCGGCGACATCAAGGAGGTGCTGGTCGAGCTCGTCGAGACGCTCCGCGGTGAGCGGGAGTCCGGGGCACTGGACGCGCCGTCCGCGTGGGTCGGCGAGCTGGACGAGATCCGGGACGAGTACCCGCTGGGGTACGCGCCGCAGTCGGACGGGTCCCTGTCGCCGGAGTACGTCATCGAGCGCCTCAGCGCGGCCGCCGGCCCCGACGCGGTGTACTGCGCGGGCGTGGGGCAGCACCAGATGTGGGCGGCCCAGTTCGTCAAGTACGAGAAGCCACGCACGTGGCTCAACTCGGGCGGCCTCGGCACTATGGGCTACGCGGTGCCCGCCGCGATGGGCGCCAAGTTCGGCCGTCGGGACGCCGAGGTGTGGGCCATCGACGGCGACGGCTGTTTCCAGATGACCAACCAGGAGCTGGCCACCTGTGCCATCGAGGGTGCGCCGATCAAGGTCGCGCTCATCAACAACGGCAACCTCGGCATGGTCCGGCAGTGGCAGACGCTGTTCTACGAGGAGCGCTACTCGCAGACCGACCTGTCGACGCACTCCATGCACATCCCCGACTTCGTCAAGCTCGGCGAGGCGCTGGGCTGCGTGGCGCTGCGCTGCGAGCGGGCCGAGGACGTGGACGACGTGATCGCCAAGGCGCGCGAGATCAACGACCGGCCGGTGCTCATCGACTTCATCGTGGGCAAGGACGCCCAGGTCTGGCCGATGGTCGCGGCCGGGACGTCCAACGACGAGATCATGGCGGCCCGGGACATCCGGCCGCTGTTCGACGACACCGACTCCGCGGCGGACGAGGCCACGGAGATCCACGAGGTGACCGAGCGGATCGACGCCGCCGTCATCGCCGGCCAGGAGGAGGATCAGTGAGCGCGCGTTCCCACACCCTGAGCGTGCTGGTGGAGGACAAGCCCGGCGTGCTCGCGCGCGTCGCGTCGCTGTTCTCCCGGCGCGGGTTCAACATCGAGTCGCTGGCCGTGGGCCCGACCGAGACCGTCGGGTTGTCCCGCATGACGATCGTGGTCAACGTCCAGGACTTCCCGCTCGAGCAGGTGACCAAGCAGCTCAACAAGCTGGTCAACGTCATCAAGATCGTCGAGCAGGACCCGGCCGGTTCGGTGGCCCGCGAGCTCACGCTGGTCAAGGTCCGGGCCGACGCCACCAACCGCGGGCAGATCGTGGAGATCGCCAGCCTGTTCCGTGCGCACATCGTCGACGTCTCGCCCGAGTCGCTCACGCTCGAGGCGACCGGCACGCCGGACAAGCTCGACGCGCTGTTGCGAATGCTCGACGGCTACGGCATCCGCGAGATCGTCCAGTCCGGGATGGTCGCGCTCGGACGCGGTCCCAAGTCCATCACCACCACTCGATAGTCTCGACCAGTAACCCGGTTTCGACTTACCGATAACAAACGAAGGGAATCCACCATGGCAGTGGAGATGTTCTACGACGATTCGGCGGACCTGTCGCTGATCCAGGGCCGCAAGGTCGCCGTCATCGGCTACGGCTCGCAGGGCCACGCGCACTCGCTGAGCCTGCGCGACTCCGGTGTCGAGGTCGTGATCGGCCTGCGCGAGGGCTCCAAGTCCCGCGAGAAGGCCGAGGAGGCCGGCCTCAAGGTCATGACCGCGTCCGAGGCCGCCAAGTGGGCCGACGTCGTCATGCTGCTCGCCCCCGACACCTCGCAGGCGCAGATCTACGCCGACGACATCGAGCCCAACCTGAACGACGGCGACGCGCTGTTCTTCGGCCACGGCCTCAACATCCACTTCGGCCTCATCAAGCCGGCCGAGAACGTCACCATCGCGATGGTCGCGCCGAAGGGCCCCGGCCACCTCGTGCGTCGTCAGTTCGTCGACGGCAAGGGCGTCCCGGCGCTCATCGCCGTGCAGCAGGACCCCAAGGGCGAGGGCGAGGCGCTCGCGCTGTCCTACGCCAAGGCGATCGGCGGCACCCGCGCCGGCGTCATCAAGACCACCTTCAAGGACGAGACCGAGACCGACCTGTTCGGTGAGCAGGCCGTGCTGTGCGGAGGCACCGAGGAGCTCGTCAAGACGGGCTTCGAGGTCATGGTCGAGGCCGGGTACGAGCCCGAGCTGGCCTACTTCGAGGTGCTCCACGAGCTCAAGCTCATCGTGGACCTCATGTACGAGGGCGGCATCGCCCGCATGAACTACTCGGTGTCCGACACCGCGGAGTTCGGCGGCTACCTCTCCGGCCCGCGCGTCATCGACGCCGGCACCAAGGAGCGCATGAAGGAGATCCTCGCGGACATCCAGAACGGCGAGTTCACCAAGCGCCTCGTGGCCAACGTTGAGGGCGGCAACAAGGAGCTCGAGGCGCTGCGCAAGGAGAACGCGGAGCACCCGATCGAGGTCACCGGCCAGAAGCTGCGCGACCTCATGAGCTGGGTCGACCGTCCCATCACGGAGACCGCCTGAGTGTTGCGGAAGCATCTCGTGTGAGGCCCCTGTAGGGTCCACCGGGATCGATTCCCGACAACTTTAGGAGGACCGCCGTGCGTCACATCAACCGAGGTGTGGGTGCGGCGGTCCTCGCCTTTTCCCTGGCCGCCACGACGGTGGCCTGTGGGTCGACGGAGGACGGTGACGCCCCGGGGATGCGGGCGGTCGAGGCGGACGGGGTCCGGATCGCCACCGACGCCGACGGCTCGGGTGTGGAGGCCACGCGACTGCTGGTGGAGTCCGCGCCGGTGGTCGTGGTGGCCGCGCCGGACGAGGCCGCCCAGGCCACCGCAGCGTCGGTCGCCGTGGGCCTGCGCGCCCCGATGCTCACCGCCGTTCCGGGCGGCGAGGCGGGCCTGGCCGACGAGGTGTCGCGACTCGGCGCCGAGCGGGTGCTCCGGGTCGGCGCGGTGTCGTTCGGATACGACGACGGCGAGGTGGTCGATTCCCCGACCGACCGGCCGGGGCTCGAGGAGCTGACCGGGATCACCTTCGATTCCGAGCTGGAGGTCCCCGGCGACCGGATCGACGACGTCACGGTCCACCAGTCACCCGGCGCGCCGGCGCTGATGACGATCGGCGGTCCGAACACCGCGGGCGGCGGCGCGGATGCCGCCGGAGGCGGCGAGGGTGCGGCAGAGCCGTTCGAGCCGGGTGCACCCGCATGGGACGGCGACGACGCCCCGAGCGTGCTCGTCCACGACCGGACCCCCGTCGCATCGATCGCGACGGCCGTGGCCGCGGGTGCGGCGGTGTCCCACCTCCGGGCACCGGATCCCCGGGTCGACGGCGGGTCGGTCGAGGCAGTGCGGGACGCCGACGCGGTCTACGCACTCGGCCCCGGGTGGGGGACCGAGCAGGAGCTCGGCGATCGCGTCGAGACCGCCCGCACGGTGCCCGAGCTCCCGGGCGGCGGGCAGCTCATGTTCCCCGGGCGTCGCTTCGTGGCCGCCTACGGCTCGCCCATCACCCCTGCGCTGGGCATCCTCGGCGAGCAGGGCCCCGCCGAGAGTGTGGCGCGTGTGCAGACTCTGGTCGACCAGTACCAACCCTTTTCGCCGGAACCGGTGGTCCCGGCGTTCGAGATCATCGGGACGGTCGCCGCGGGCGGACCGGGAGCCGACGGCAACTTCACCAACGAGTGGGACCCGGAGATCTTCGTCCCGCTCGTCGACGCGATCACCGAGGCCGGCGGGTACGCGGTGATCGACCTGCAGCCGGGGATGGCCGACATGGTCGACCAGGCGAAGATCTTCGAGGACCTGCTGCGCCGGCCCGGCGTAGGGCTGGCGCTGGACCCCGAGTGGAAACTGAAGCCGGGCCAGCAGCCGGGCGCGCAGATCGGGTCGGTGGACGCCGAGGAGATCAACCGGGTGATCCACTGGCTGGCGGACCTGACCCGCGACAGCGGGGGACCGCAGAAGCTGCTCATCCTCCACCAGTTTAGCATGGCCATGATCAGCAACCGCGACCGGATAGACACCTCCCGCGCGGAGGTGGCGATCGCCCTGCACGCGGACGGCCACGGCACGCCGCAGCTCAAGATGGAGACGTGGGACGTCCTGCGCAGCGGGCTCTCTCCCGACATCTGGATGGCCTGGAAGAACTTCTACGACGAGGACACGCCCACGTTCACGCCCGAGCAGACGATGGCCGTGCGGCCGCGCCCGTGGTTCGTGTCCTATCAGTGACCCGGCAGACCTGCCCGAGGTGACGTCGCCGGCGAGGTGGTCAGCGGCCGAGGATCCGGTCCGCCACGTGCCGGCCGGCCATCCCGTGCACGCCGGGCCCGGGCGGCGTGGAGCCCGAGGCGTGCCAGACGCCGGGGACGGGCGTGGCGAACGGGTCGACCCGCGGCACCGGGCGCGCGACCAGACCCCGCAGGTCCACCCGTCCCGCCGCGATGTCCCCGCCGGCGTTGTTGGCGTTGTGTTCGGCCATCCGGTCCGCGGGCGTGCAGTGGGTGGCGAGTACGACGTCGCGCACTCCCGGTGCGACCTCCTCCAGCGCGGCGAGCACCTGCTCGGTCTGGTCGCGGCCGGAGTAGGCGGGGACGTGGGCGTAGGTCCACAGTGGCCGCCGGCCGTCCGGGGCGATGCGGCCGGGGTCGGTCACCCACGGCTGCGAGACGAGGATCATCGGGCGCTCGGCGTGGCGGCCGGCGGCCACCTCGCGCTCGGCGACGGCCAGCGCCTGCGAGTCCCCGCCCAGATGAACGGTGCCCGCCCGGGCGAGGCGCTCGTCCCGCCACGGCACAGGGCCCGATAGGACGAGGTCGACCTTCGCGGCCGCGCCGCCCATCGGCGCCTCCATGAGCTTCCGTGCGCGGCGCGCAACGGCGGGTGACGGCGATGACGCCAGCAGGATCCGGCCGAGGATCCTCGACGAGGTGTTGAACACCACGTCGCGGGCGTCGAGTCGCGCGAGCGAGTCGACGGTGACGCCCGTGTGGATCTCGCCCCCCGCGTCCCGCACGGCATCGGCCAGGGCAGCCGTGATCGCGCCGCTGCCGCCGACGGGCAGACCCCATCCGCGCGGGGAGTGCAGCAGCGCGCCCAGGACGAGCCCGACGCCCGTCGCGGCCGGGGACGTCAGCGGGGTGATGGCGTGGGACGAGATACCGGACAGCAGCGTCCGGCCGTCCGGGCCGAGAGGATCGGCGACCCCGCCGCGGGGATGCGCCCGCAGGAAGGCGCCGGCGAGCGCCGCCGTCGCCGCCACGGGCGGGATCGAGCGCTGATCGGACAGGGCGGCCGCGACCACGTCCTCGGCGCGGCGGCCCAGCGGGCCCATCACGCTCCACCACCGGTCGGCCTCCTCGCGCGAACCCAACCCCTCGGCGAGGGTCGCGGGGGAGGGGCCGGACGGCACGACGATCGCGTCCCGGCCCGGCAGGGCGTGCCCGAGCTGCACCGCGGGCACGGCCAGCTCGACGCCGTGGGCCGCCAGGTCGAAGTCGCGGAAGAACGGCGAGGCCCCCGCCATCGGGTGCACGGCCGAACAGGGGTCCACGAACAGGCCGTCGGCGAGATCGTCCGGGATGTCGCCGGCGACGTCGGACATCGGCAGAGTCCGGCAGCCGCCGCCGATGGTGTCCTGCGCCTCGAGGACCACGACCTTCCGCCCGGCACGCGCGCACATCACGGCCGCCGCCAGACCGCTCGGGCCCGAGCCCACCACGACGACGTCCGCGCGCACGATCCCGGCGGCGCTCACCCGAAGACCGCCAGGCCGTAGGTGCGGCGCAACTGTTCCAGTAACTCCTCCTGCGCCCGGGCCTGTTCCGCGAGACCCCGCAGCAGCCGGCCGGTGTCGTGGACGCCGAACTCGTCGTCGTCGTCACCGCCGGGCGCCGGGTCGTCGGCGACCCACGACGCCGCGAGCAGCTCCCACATCGAGCGCTTGGCCACCACCAGGGTGCGGAGCGTCTCCAGGACGGCGAGCCGCGCCAACGGATCGCGCAACACCGGTCCCACGGGCAACGCGGCGAGCGTCACCACGGACGACGCCCTGAGGAGTCCGCGACCCGGCGCGCCCCACGGCGACAGGCGCCGCAGCAGAGCCGCGGCGGTGTCGATCTCCCGGTCGAACTCCGCGCGCAGCGGCACCAACCGCACGCGGTCGGCCGGCTCCACGGCGCTGATACAGCGGTCGAGGATGCTGCGGCCCACGGCCGCGCCGTACAGGTGCGCCCGCAGATACGTCGCCACCGCCGTCGCGCCCCGCGCCGGCGCCACCACCGGCAACCACGGGTCAGGGAATCGGACCGGGGACGGTGTCGACCGGGGGCTGCGGGGCATCAGGGCTTTCCGTTCGTCGCGCGGCGGTGTGCTCGTCGGTGTGTTCGTCGGCGTGCCCGTGCCACGACGGCGGCCGGATGGGGCGCGACCGTCGGGCCGGACTCCCCGCCACGGTAGGCGGCCCGGGCCGCACCGGCCACTGATCGACGGCGGTGACAGGTGGCCTAGACTGGCCCTGACCGTTTTGACACCGAGGAGATCCCACTGTGACAGCATCCGGACGTCCCGTCGTCCTCATCGCCGACAAGCTCGCCCAGTCGACCGTCGACGCGCTCGGCGACGCCGTGGAGGTCCGCTGGGTGGACGGCCCGGATCGTCCGAAGCTCCTCGAGGCCGTCGCCGACGCCGACGCCCTGCTCGTGCGCTCCGCGACGACCGTCGACGCCGAGGTGCTCGCCGCCGCGCCCAACCTCAAGATCATCGGCCGCGCCGGCGTGGGCCTGGACAACGTCGAGATCCCCGCCGCCACCGAGCGCGGCGTCATGGTGGTCAACGCGCCCACCTCCAACATCCACTCGGCCGCCGAGCACGCCGTCGCGCTGCTCATGGCCGCCTGCCGCCAGATCCCCGCCGCCGACCGGACGCTGCGCGAGCACACCTGGAAGCGCAGCTCCTTCAACGGCGTCGAGCTGCTCGGCAAGACCGTCGGTGTCGTGGGCCTGGGGCGCATCGGGCAGCTCGTGGCCCAGCGCCTGGCGGCGTTCGAGACCCACATCATCGCCTACGACCCCTACCTGCCGGCCGCCCGCGCGGCGCAGCTGGGCATCGAGCTCGTGGACATCGACGAGCTGGTCTCCCGGGCCGACATCATCACGATGCACCTGCCCAAGACCAAGGAGACCGCCGGCCTGTTCGACGCCGCGCGTCTCGCCCGTGCCAAGGACGGCGTCGTGATCGTCAACGCCGCCCGCGGCGGCCTCATCGTCGAGGACGCCCTCGTCGACGCCCTGAAGTCCGGCAAGGTCCGCGCCGCCGCGCTCGACGTGTTCGACACCGAGCCCTGCACCGACTCGCCGCTGTTCGAGCTCGAGAACACCGTCGTCACCCCGCACCTGGGCGCCTCCACCGCCGAGGCCCAGGACCGCGCCGGTACGGACGTCGCGCGCAGCGTCCTGCTCGCGCTCCGCGGCGAGTTCGTGCCCGACGCCGTCAACGTCTCCGGCGGCCCGGTCGGCGACGAGGTCGCCCCCTGGCTCGACCTCGTCCGCAAGGTCGGCCTCATTGCCGGCCACCTGTGCCCGGGCGTGCCCACCACCGTCAACGTCGAGGTCGCCGGCGAGCTCGCCGCCGAGCAGGTCGACGTCCTCGGCCTGGCCGCCCTGCGCGGCCTGTTCTCCGCCATCACCGACGAGCCGGCCACGTTCGTCAACGTCGGCCAGATGGCCGAGCAGCGCGGCGTCACGCACTCGGTCGAGACCCGCAGCGAGTCCAAGTCCTACCGCAGCACGGTCACCGTCACGGCCGTCGCGGCCGACGGTTCCACCGGGAAGGTCACCGGGACCCTCTCGGGCCTGGACCAGGTGCAGAAGATCGTCCGGATCAACGAGCGTGGCTTCGATCTGCGCGCCCAGGGCCAGAACCTCTTCGTCCACTACTCCGACCGCCCGGGTGTGCTCGGCAAGGTGGGCTCGATCCTCGGCGGCGAGGGCATCGACATCCAGGCCGCCGCCCTGAGCCAGGACGCCACCGGTGAGGGCGCGTCGCTCATCCTGCGCGTGGACCGTGCGGTCGCCGAGCCGACGATCGACCGGATCGTCTCCGACCTCGGCGCCACCGCCACCCAGATCAACCTCGACTGACGAGCAGCAAAGGAATCCACACCGTCATGAAGCTCGCAGTCATCCCCGGAGACGGCATCGGCGTCGAGGTCATCGCCGAGGCGCTCAAGGTCCTCCACGCGCTGGTGCCCGACGTCTCCACGACCGAGTACGACCTCGGGGCCCGCCGCTACCTGCGCAACGGCGAGACCCTCACCGACGCCGACATCGCCAGCCTCAAGGAGCACGACGCCATCCTGCTGGGCGCCATCGGCGACCCGCGCTCCGTGCCGGCCGGCGTGCTCGAACGCGGCATGCTGCTCCCGCTGCGGTTCGCTCTCGACCACCACGTCAACCTCCGTCCCTCGCGGCTGTTCCCGGGCTCGGCCACGCCGCTGAAGGACCCCGGTGAGATCGACTTCGTGGTGGTGCGCGAGGGCACCGAGGGCCTCTACACCGGCAACGGTGGCGCGATCCGCGTCGGCACCCCGCAGGAGATCGGGACCGAGACGTCGGTCAACACCCGCTTCGGCGTGGAGCGCGTCGTCCGCGACGCGTTCGCCCGCGCGCAGGTCCGCCGCGGCAAGCTCACGCTGGTCCACAAGACCAACGTGCTGGTCAACGCCGGTGGCCTGTGGCAGCGGACGGTCAACGAGGTCGCGCCCGAGTTCCCGGGTGTCGAGGTGGACTACTGCCACATCGACGCCGCGACCATCTACCTGGTCACCGACCCCGCGCGCTTCGACGTGATCGTCACCGACAACCTCTTCGGCGACATCATCACCGACCTCGCCGCGGCCGTCACCGGCGGGATCGGCACCGCGGCGTCCGGCAACATCGACGCCTCCGGCACCAACCCGTCGATGTTCGAGCCCGTCCACGGTTCGGCTCCGGACATCGCCGGCGAGGGCACGGCCGACCCGACCGCGGCCATCCTGTCGGTGGCCCTACTCCTGCGCCACCTCGGCAAGGAGGACGAGGCCGCGCGCGTCGAGGCCGCCGTCGAGGCCGACCTCGGTTCGCGCGGCGACGCACCCGTCGTCACCTCCGAGGTGGGCGACCGGATCGTCGCCGCGGTCAGCGCCTAGCCCGGACCGCCTCCCCGGCGTCGGCACGCCGGGACCCGTCCCACCCCGACGGCCCGCGGGTGTGAATCGCGTGAAGCGATCACACCGCGGGCCGTCGGCGTCCACAGTGGAGGCGTGGACGTGGAACTGGCCGAGGTGCGCGACTTCCTCGCCCGCTGCGCACCCTTCGACGCGCTGCCGTCGGAGCAACTCGACCGGCTTCCCGCCCTGCTGTCCCAGCGGTACCACCGCCGCGGCTCGGTGATCATCGAGCCGGGGACGCCGAACGACTACCTGCACATCATCCGCACCGGCGCCGTCGAGGTGTGCGATCCCGACGGCACCCTGCTGGACGCGCGCGACGAGGGCGACTGCTTCGGCTACTCGACCCTCACCGAGTCCCGCCTGTCGCGCTACCTCATGGTCGCCTCGGCGGACACCCTTCTCCTCGAGATGCCCCGCGAGGTGTTCGACGAGCTGGCCGCCGGGCATCCCGCCCTGCGCGCCTTCTTCGGCGCACGCAGCGACCGCATCCGCCAGGATCTGGCCTCCGTCCGCGTCGCCGCGTCCGGCGGCGACGCCCTCGGCACGCCGGTGGGGGAGCTGCTCACGCGGGACGCGGTCACCGTGGGGCCCGACACCCCCATCCGGGAGGCCGCACAGATCATGACGAGGGAGCGGGTGTCGGCGCTGGTGGTGGTCGAGGCCGGGCGCGTGGTGGGGATCTTCACCGACCGCGACCTCCGCGCGAAGGTCGTCGCCGTGAGCGGGGACCCCGAGGCCCCGGTCGCGACCATCATGACCCCCGACCCGGTGACGGTGGACGCCCACACCCGGGCGTTCGACGCCACGCTGCTCCAGATGGACCGCGGGGTCCACCATCTACCCGTGTGCCAGGACGGGGCGCCGATGGGGATGGTCACCACGAGCGACCTGCTCCGGCTCGCACAGGCCGACCCCGTCTACCTCGCCGCGCGGATCTCCCGCGCCCCGGACGCCGATACGGTCGCCCGGCTGGCGGAACGGCTCCTGCCGCTGATCGGTGAATTCGTGCGGCGCGGGACCGCACCCCAGGACATCGGTCGGGTCATCACCGCCACCGCCGACGCCGCCACCCGGAGACTGCTCGCCCTGGCCGAGGCCGACCTCGGTCCGCCGCCCACCGACTACTGCTGGGTCGGACTCGGCTCGCAGGCCCGCGGGGAACTCGGCGCCTCCAGCGACCAGGACAACGCCCTGATCCTCGACGACGCCGCCGACACGGTCCCGGGCGCCCACGACTACTTCGCCGCACTCACCGACCAGGTCTGCGACGGCCTGGACCGGGCGGGCTTCCCGCGGTGCCCGGGCGACGTGATGGCGAGCAACCCGCAGTGGCGACGAACCGCGTCCGACTGGGAACGACGGGTGCGGGACTGGGTGGGCGCGCCCGACCCCGAGGCCGTCCTGAACAGTCAGGTGTTCTTCGACATCCGCGCCGTCCACGGGGCCGAGCGTCTGGTGGACCGGGTCCGCTGCGAGATGCTCTCCAGATCCCGGGGGAGCCGGCGGTTCCTCGCCCACCTGGCACGGATCGCCTGCGACTGGCAACCGCCCCTCGGGTTCTTCCGGGGCCTTGTGGTCGCGCGCCGGGGGGAGTACCGCAACACGCTGGACATCAAGGCGGGCGGCATCGCACCCGTCGTCCAGATTGCCCGGCTGCACGCGCTGTCGGCCGGGCTGTCGGAGGTCTCCACGCTGGGCCGGCTCGAGGCCGCGGCGGCCGCCGGGGTGCTCGCCCGGACGGACGCCGAGAACCTCGCCGGCGCGATCCGATTCCTCAGGGGTCTGGCCTACCGCCACCACGCGCGCCAGATCGCCGAGGGACTCGACCTGGACAACCACGTCGACCCGTCGAGCCTCGGCACGATGGACCGCCACCGCCTGCGGGCGGCGTTCCGCATCATCGCGGCCGCGCAGTCCGCGTTGGCCATCCAGTACCGGGTGGGGCAGATGTGACGGGACTGGGCAGACTGACGTCGGCCGCCCGCCGGCGGCGCGCGGCGCGTCGGGTGCCCGACGGCCCGCTCGGCGCCTTCCTGCGGACACCGCCGCCGGGCCCCGCCACACCGCTCGACGAGGTGCGGTTGTTGGCCGTGGACGTGGAGACGACGGGACTCGACCCACGACGTGACCGGGTCGTGTCGGTGGGATTCGTCCCGGTCGACGGGGACCGGATCGTGCTGCGCGGGGCAGGCTCGATGGTGCTGCGGTCGGACGGCCGGTCGGGGGACGACGGCGGGGTGGGCCAGAGCGCCACCGTGCACGGCCTCACCGACGACGATGTGGCGCACGGGTCCGGGGTCGCGGAGGTGCTCGACCGGGTGCTCACCGCCCTGACCGGACGCGTCCTGCTTGCGCACTACAGCACGATCGAGGTGGACTTCCTCGGCGTGCTGTGTCGGCGCGTGTACGGGGTACGCCCGCCGCTGGAGGCCGTCGACACACTCGAGTTGCAGCGACGGATCCTCGGCGGAGGGATCGACATGGGGTTCACGGCGGATCCCTCGCCCGACGAGCTGCGCCTGTGGGGTGCCCGGGGACGCTACGGGCTTCCCCGGTACCGCGCGCACGACGCGGCCGTCGACGCGCTCGCCTGCGCTGAGCTGTACCTCGCACAGGTGGCCGAGCTCCGCGACCGTGGGGCACGCGTCCTACGTGACCTCCGTACGCCCTAGGATCGCGGTATGCGTCTCGCCCGTATCGCCCATCCGCAGGGGTTCGCCTTCGTCGAGGTCCGTGGGGACATCGCCGACCCCTCCTCGCTGACCTGTGCCGAGATCTCCGAGCACCCGTTCGGTACCCCCGAGTTCACCGGCCGGGAGTGGCCGTTGGCCGACGTGCGTCTCCTCGCGCCCATCCTGGCGTCGAAGATCGTGTGCGTCGGCAAGAACTATGCCGACCACGCCGAGGAGATGGGATCGCCGGCGCCCGCCGAGCCGTTGATCTTCCTCAAGCCCAACACCTCGGTCGTCGGCCCCGAGGCGGCCATCGCGTACCCGCCGAGCTCCGAGCGGGTCGACCACGAGGGCGAGCTCGCCGTCGTGATCGGGCAGCCGTGCCGCGACGTCGCCGCCGCCCGCGCGCACGAGGTCATCCTTGGCTACACCTGCGCGAACGACGTCACCGCGCGCGACCAGCAGCTCTCCGACGGACAGTGGACGCGGGGCAAGGGCTACGACACCTTCTGCCCGCTCGGTCCGTGGATCGTCACCGACCTCGACCCCAACGGACTCGACGTCCGCACCACCCTCACGCACGAGAACGGGACCAGCGAGCTGCGCCAGGACGGCAACACTTCACAGTTCATGCACACCGTCGGCGAGATCATCGAGTACGTCAGCCGGGTCATGACCCTGTTGCCCGGGGACGTCATCCTCACCGGCACCCCGGCAGGCGTCGGGGCGATGCTGCCCGGTGACCGCGTCACCGTGGAGATCGAGGGCATCGGTGCGCTGACCAACCCGGTCGTCGACAGGTAGCCCACCCGCGTGCCGCCGGGCTCCACCCCGGCGGCCTAGGCTGCGCCGGGGCGGGCCCGGCCTCCGGTGGCCTACGCGGCGCCGACCGCCCGCAGGACTGTCCGCAGCTTGGCCCCGGTCTCCGCTACCTCGTCGTCGGGCTGGGAGTCGGAGACGAGCCCGCCCCCGGCCCAGGCGACGGCCCCGGCGCGGTCCGCGTCGATCTCGACGCACCGGATGGTGACCATCCAGTCGCCGTCACCGCCGGAGTCGGACCACCCGACCGCACCTGCGTAGAACCCCCGGTCGCCCTCGATCCCCGCGATGAGGCGGCGGGCCGCGTCCGTCGGCGTCCCGCACACCGCGGGGGTGGGGTGGACGGCCAGGGCCAGGTCCAGAGCGGTGGTCCTGGGGTCGGCGATGCGCCCCCGGATCCGGGTCCCGAGGTGCCACATCTCCCGGGTCGACGTCAACGAAGGGTGCTCGGGGATCTCCAGGTCGGTGCACACCGGCCCGAGTGACCGGGCCAGCGAGTCCACGACGAAGGCGTGCTCGGAGGCATCCTTCCCGGAGGCCCGCAGCGCGCGGCCCGCGGCCTGGTCGGCGGCGGGGTCAGCGGAACGGGGCGCGGATCCGGCCAACGGGTGGCACTCCACCAGGTCACCCCGGCGACGGACGAGCAATTCGGGACTGGAACCCACCAGGACGCGGCCCGAGTAGCGACCGCCGGCGGGGGAGAGGTCGACGAGATACCCGTCGGCCGAGGGGCTCGAGTCGATGAGGGCGGCGCACACCGCGTGGGGATCGATCGGCTCGTCCGCCGCTAGTCGCACCGCGCGGGCCAACACCACCTTGTCGAATTCACCGGCGCGCACGCCCGCGATCGCGGTCGCGACACGCGCCCGGTGCTCTGCCGCCGTGGGCACCTCCTCGGCGATGTGGGCGCGGGTCCGCATCGCGCGGAAATACGCAGGCGGCTCGAGCGGGCCGTCGGTGCGCACCACGACGTCGGGCTCCACGAGCGCGGCCGGTGCGTCCGGCTCGAAACCGATCGCACCCACTACGAGTCCGCAGGAGCCCGAACGAAGGGCCAGTGCGGCGTCGGCGGGATCGGTGAACGCGGCGAGGGCGCCCTGCGTGCGCAGCGAGCCGGTCGGCCGCGAGAGCAGGAAGTCCGGGGCTGTGACTGGTCGTCCGACGTCGGGGTGGAGCCCTGACGCCACGGCTCGCCTCCCTCGACTCGGTTCGGTCCGTGGGGCGCCGTCCTGCAGGCGCCTGCCACGGGTACCCGCTGATCCTAGGCCGGTCCTCGACGGGGGTGCGAGCCGGGACCGTCTCTAGGATGGGCCTCATGACAGCCTCCGATGTCCGCGTCCGCTTCTGTCCGTCGCCCACCGGCACACCCCACGTGGGGCTCGTGCGGACGGCACTGTTCAACTGGGCGCACGCCCGGCACACGGGTGGGACGTTCGTCTTCCGGATCGAGGACACCGACGCCGCGCGCGACTCCGAGGAGTCCTACCAGGCGATCCTCGACGCGCTGCGGTGGCTCGGATTGGACTGGGACGAGGGGCCCGAGGTCGGCGGTCCGTACGCGCCGTACCGCCAGTCGGAGCGGCGTGAGTTGCACCTCGACGTCGTGCGCCGGCTCATCGATGCGGGGGAGGCCTACGAGTCCTTCTCCACCCCCGAGGAGGTAGAGGCCCGGCACCGGGCGGCCGGACGCGACCCCAAGCTCGGCTACGACGGGTACGACCGCGACCTCACCGAGGAGCAGAAGCAGGCCTTCCGCGACGAGGGTCGCGGAGCGGTGATCCGCCTGCGGATGCCGGACGAGGACCTGTCCTGGAACGACCTCGTCCGCGGCGAGACGACCTTCAAGGCCGGCACGGTCCCCGATTTCGCGCTCACCCGCGCCAACGGGATCCCGCTCTACACGCTGGTCAACCCCGTCGACGACGCCCTCATGAAGATCACGCACGTCCTGCGCGGCGAGGACCTGCTCAGCTCCACCCCGCGGCAGATCGCCCTGTACCGCGCCCTCGAGCGCATCGGCGTGGCCGACGGTGTGCCCGAGTTCGGTCACCTGCCGTTCGTCATGGGTGAGGGCAACAAGAAGCTCTCGAAACGCGACCCCGAGTCGGACCTCTTCCTGCACCGGGACCGAGGCATGCTGCCCGAGGGCCTGCTCAATTACCTGGCGCTGCTCGGGTGGGGCCTGTCAGAGGACCGCGACGTGTTCTCACTCCAGGAGATGGTCGACGCCTTCGACGTCCGGCAGGTCAACGCGAACCCGGCCCGCTTCGACCAGAAGAAGGCCGACGCGATCAACGCCGAGCACATCCGGCAGCTGCCGACCGACGAGTTCGCACGGCGTCTGCGCGAGTACCTCGTCGCCCACCCGGCCCAGGACGGACTGACGCTGCCGGAGGACTTCGACCAGCAACGGTGGGCGGTCGTGGCGGAGTTGCTACAGACCCGCATCGTGGTTCTGTCGGACGCCTGGAAGCTGATCCGCTTCCTGCTGGTGGACGAGTCGGAGTTCACGGTGGACCCGCAGTCCGCGGCCAAGAACCTCAAGCCCGGGTCGCGTGAGGTCGTCGACGCGGCGATCGCCGCCCTCGGCTCTCTCGAGAAGTGGACGGCGCCCGCCATCGAGGCCGCGCTGTCCGGGGCCCTGGTGGACGGCCTGGGCATCAAGCCGCGCAAGGCCTACGGCCCGGTCCGGGTGGCGGTGACGGGTTCGCACATCTCGCCCCCGCTGTTCGAGTCCATCGAGCTGCTCGGCCGTGAGGCGACGCTGTCCCGTCTGCGCTCGGCACCGGTCGCCGGCTGATGAGAGCGGCCGCGCCCGTCGACGGATGACGGGCGTGGCCGAATCCAGCCGTCGAAGAAACGAGGCCACTGACCAGGCGATTTGCTATTCACCCACAGAGGTTTGGTAGTCTCTTCGAGGTCGCTGAAGAGCGGCGGAGAAGTGAAAATAGTGGCCTATGGTGTAATTGGCAACACAGCTGATTCTGGTTCAGCCGTTCTAGGTTCGAGTCCTGGTAGGCCAGCGGAGTGCTCCACGCGAGTGCTCACAGCGGATCCCCTGTGGATCCGTGTCCTAGCCCCCGTCGTCTAGCGGCCTAGGACGCCGCCCTCTCACGGCGGTAGCGTGGGTTCGAATCCCATCGGGGGTACACCGTGACGACGCCCGGAGCACATCGCTCCGGGCGTCTTCCGCATTTCGGGCGGCATCGCTCAGCTTGAGGCGGGCGCCCGCCTCGAGGACCGTCCCCGCGCCCGCAGCCGGACGAGGTCGCGTGCGTGGGCGTCCAGGGCGTGGTCCTCGGCGGACACGGGGGACCACCGCGCGACCGGGGTGGGGCGCCCGTCCGCGCCCAGGGCGGCGCAGACGGTGAGGCAGTGCGTGCTGAGCGTGCGGGCGGACGAGGTGGCCGCCCCGGAGCGCACGTGCACGGAGACGTGCATGGTCTCGTGGCCGGTGTGCAGCAGGCGGGCCTCCACCTCCACCACGTCCCCGATCCGTACCGGATGGTAGAAGCGCACCCCGCCCGCGTACACCGAGGTACACGGGGTACCCGACCACTGGGCCGCGCACAGGTTCGCCGCGTCATCGATCCACGCCATGATCCGTCCACCGTGGGCGTTGCCTCCCCAGTTGACGTCCGAGGGGGCGGCGAGCAGGCGCAGCGTCGATCGCGGGGCGGTGCCGGCCTCGGAGTAGACCTGCTGCGCCATCGCGCGCTCGATGTCCTTGCGCAGCCCGATGCGCATGACCGCCTCGTCGGACTCGTGGATCTCCAGGCTCGAGGCGGGCCGCCAGGCGGGGACCGGGGTGGGCGCGCCGTCGCGGACGGCGATGAAGACGACCAGGCACTCGGCGCAGTGCCGGTACCCGGTGCGTGCGGGATCGCAGGCGCGGACGTCGCACTGGATGTGCATGGAGGAGGTGCCCGTGTGCACGAGCCGGGCGGACACCTCCACGAGGTCCCCGGAGGCGATCGGGCGGGAGAAACGGACGTTGCCGACGTAGGCCGTGACGGCGTACCCACCCGACCATCCCGCGGCCAGCGCGTAGGCGGCCTTGTCGATCCACTCGAGGATGCGGCCGGTATGGACCTGGGTACCCGTCCCGACGTCGGTCGGGGCGGCCAGGAACCGCAGCACGGTCTGGTGGGAGGCGGTGTGGTCGGGAGCGGTGAGGTGAGGCGTGGTCACTCGTCGGACGCTAGTGACGCCGCGTGACGGGGCCGTGTGTCGTGCGTACGGATCCCGTGTCGGACTCCTCACCCCCGCGCCGGCGCGCGGTGAGCGCGGGCACGGGGGTGAGGGGGTGAGGGCGGCGGACCGCGGTCGGGGCGGGCGCACCGGTGCGTGCGCCGCGGGCACGGTCAGTCGACCGTCTCCTTGAGGGTGTCCTCACGGACGAATAACAGCAGCACGGTCGCCACGAGGATGAGCGGGACGACCATGTGGTAGATCGGCACCAGGGCGTCGTTGTACGCCCCGACGATCGCGTCGTGCAGCGGGCCCGGCAGCCCGGCCAGGATCTCGGGGCTCATGGAGTTGGCGCCCGCACCGTTGGCGAAGGTCTCGGCGACCCGGGCGCCCTCGGGGCCTAGGAGCATGGGTCAGTAATGGCTCGAAGCGCGCCGAGAGTACGGCGGAGTGCGTGAGAGCGTTGCGCTCGGGCCGGCGTCACTGGCGGCCAGGTATTCGGTTTGCGAAGCCGCGGTGATGGCGTTCAGTCCGCGGGTCAGCCTGTAGGTCGCCCGGGCCTGCCAGTTCAGGCGATCTGGAGGCCGCCGAGCCCGGTGGCGCCGATATGACCGTGGAGCTTTCGCAGGTTGTGGCAGGCAGCGAGCAGTAGCCATTCACCGCGGGCGGCGTCCAGACCGCGAATCAGGAGTTGCTTGCCGTTCTGCAGGGTGCTCATCTGTCCGAAGACCGGTTCGACGATCGCTTTGCGCTGGGCGTAGACCGCTCGGCCTTTCTTCGTGGCGAGCTTGCGGGCCATGCGCTGCTTGTCCGTGGCGCTGGCCGGGATCGGTCCCCGGGGGGCGATCGGCGCCGGTTCCCCGCTGCGCTGTCGTCCGGTGGCGATGAAGAACTCGGTGCCCTGCTCGCCGGTGACCTCGGCGGAGGCGGCGAGGTTCGCGGCTGAGCAGTACCCGGCATCGGCGAGCATCTGCTTCGGGGCCTGCCCCGTGTTGCTGATGGCCTGCTCGGTCATGGGGATGAGGTTGCCGACGTCGGCGGCACAGTCGTTGACCTCGGCCGCCACGATGATCTGATGGGCGGCATCGACCACGGCCTGGCCGTTGTAGCACTGAGCGAACGACCCGTCCCCGGTGAGCATGATCTTCGACTCCGGGTCGGTGAAGTTGCGCTGGGCCTTCGGCCTGGGCGTGGCGCGCTCGGCGGCCTCAGCGGCCTTCTGCGCGACGGTGTCTTCGTCTTCGCCCTTACCGCGGGCCTTAGCCTCAGCCTTCTCCGCCGCATCGGCGGCGGCGTCGGCTTCCAGAGCAGCTTTGGCCTGGCGCAGCTTGACCAGGCGAGACTCTCGGCGGGCCAGCTCATCGGGCAGCTCGTCCCCGCGCCGGTTCTTGCCGAACTTGGCGTCCTCGGCCTTGTCGATGGCCTCGGCGGCGGCCAGCAGATCGGAGACCTCCTGGGCCAGTACCTTCTCCTTGTCCGTCAGCCGCGCGTACGACATGGCCTTGCGTTTGGAGGCGTTCGCCCGCAGCTTCGTCCCATCCAGCGCGACCTGTCCAAGCGTGACCATCCCGGCGGCCTGGCACAACGCCAACGCCTGCAAGAACAGGTTGCCCAGCGCGGCCAGGTGCCTCTTGCGAAACCTGGCGATCGCGCGGTAGTCCGGGGCCGCCCCGGCCGCCAACCACCGGAAAGCGACGATGTCGGTGCAGGCCTTCTCGATCCCGCGGGAGGAGCGCACCCCCGTGGTGTAGCCGAAGATCAGCAACCGCACCATCAACCGCGGATCGTACGGCGGGGCCCCGCGCCCCTCCTGGTAGGAGACGTAGATCCGCGATAAATCCAGGTGCTCATCGACCAGATCCGCCACGAACCGTGCCAGATGATCGGCCGGAAGCCAGTCATCCAGCGACGGCGGCAGCAACAACCCCTGGCCCGGGTCGAACGCCCGAAATGTCTTGCCTGCGCCCACCGGCTCGACCTCGCCCTGCCGGTCAGCCCGCTCGACGCGGAACTCCTCGGCGGCGAACAACCCTTCCTCGCCCATGACGACAATTATCCCGCCGAACCCGCCCCATCAGCGGACCTGAACTGGCGTGTTACTGACCCACGCTCCTAGCTCGGCAGCGGCCGCGGGGACGCGCTCGCCCATGAGGTCGGCGAGCCGGCTGACGAACAGCGAGCCGACGATGGCCGAACCCATCGTGCCGCCGATCTGGCGGAAGAAGTTGTTGGACGCGGTCGCGGTGCCGACCATGGTGATGGCGAACGCGTTCTGGACGATCAGCACGAGCAGCTGCATGCACAGGCCGAGTCCGAAACCGAACACGAAGAGCACCACGCCGAGGTGGACGAGGGTGTCACCGGCCTGCAGCGAGCCGATGAGCCAGAGCCCGACGGCCATGATGAGCGTGCCGACGACGGGGTACCACTTGTAGCGGCCGGTGCGGCTGACGATGTTGCCGACGACGATGGAGGTGCCCATCATGCCGATCATCATGGGGATCATCATGAGGCCGGCCGCGGTGGGGCCGAGACCGTGGACCATCTGGATGTACGTCGGCAGGTAGGCCATGCACCCGAACATCGCGACGCCGATCAGGAGCCCGGCGGCGGTGGAGACCGAGAAGTTGCGCTCGGCGAACAGTGTCATCGGGATCAGCGGGTGAGGGGAGCGACGCTCGACCCGGACGAAGGCCACGGCGCACACGAGGAACAGCGCGCCCATGCCGAGGATGACCGGGTCGGTCCAGTCGTAACGGTTGCCGCCCCACGACGAGAGGAGGATGAGTGCGGTGGTGCCGATGGCCATGAGCACCGTGCCGGGCCAGTCGGTGCGGCGTCCGCTGCCGCGGTTGGGCAGGCGCAGCCAGACGACGGCCACGACGAGGGCGATCAGACACACGGGGAGGTTGAACCACAGCGCCCACCGCCAGCCGGGCCCCTCAGTGAAGAATCCGCCGAGGAGCGGGCCGAGGACGGAGGACAGCCCGAAGACGGCGCCCATGACGCCCATGTACCGGCCGCGCTGCCGGGCGGGGACGACATCGGCGACGATCGCCTGGGAGAGGACCATCAGGCCGCCGCCGCCGAGCCCTTGGACCGCGCGTGCGGCGATGAGCAGATCGATGTTCCACGCCAGCGCGCCGAGGAGGGAGCCGGCGGAGAACAGCAGGATGGCCGTGACGAAGAGGGGTTTGCGCCCGATCTGGTCCCCGAGCTTGCCGTACACGGGCAGCCCGATCGTCATGGTGAGCAGATAGACGGTGATGACCCAGCTCATGCGGTCGACGCCACCGAGGTCGGCGACGATCGTCGGCAGCGCGGTGGCGAAGATCATCTGCCCCAGGGACACGATGAGCATCCCCAGCAGCAGCGAGGTGAACACCAGCGGGACGTTGTGCGTCGTCGGCGCCGGGGCGGGGGAGCGGTCGGCACCGGGCGGTGCCGCGGTGGTGCGGAGGTCTGTCTCACTCATGCGGGATCCCGTCGGTGGTGGTGGTGGCGGCGGTGGAGGGCTCGCCGACGAGCACTGCGAGTTGGCGCAGGGCGGTGGCGCAGTCGGCGTGGAGGTCGTCGAAGGAGGCGGAGTCGCGGTTCAGCCAGGTGGCCATGCCGAGGTTTGCCGAGGCGGCGACGAGCGCGACGCACGCGCGCGCCTCGGCCTCGGCGCTCACCCCGGGCAGGCGGCGCAGCCGCGGATGCCGGTCGAGGTGGCAGGACACGAGGTCCACGAGTTCGATCTGGAACCGGTACGAGGCGGTCATCCGCGCAGCACCGAGCTGCGGCTCGGCCCGGAAGATGTCACGCCGGCGTTGGACGAGCATGGCTGTCTGCTCCCTGTCCGCGATGCGGGTGGCCGCGAAGCCTGCGAGAAAGACCCGCATCAGCGCGCGTGGGACGTCCGGATCGACCCCGTCAAGGAAGTCTTCGCGCTCGGCCTCGGGGACGTCCTGCGGGCTGGCGCCGATGACCGCGGCCTCCTTGGAGGCGACGTAGTTGAAGAACGTGCGCTTGGAGACCTCGGCGGCCGCGCAGATCTGGTCGACCGTCACCGCGTCGTACCCGTGCTCGAGGACCAACGCGGTGGCGGCGTCCTCGATGGCGAGGAGGGTCGCGCGGCGCTTCCGGTCGCGCAGGGAGTCGTCACGCCGAGCGTCCGCACGAGGGGGAGCGTGGGGGGCCTGCAGGGAGGCGTCGGGGGGAGAGCTCACGGAGGAATCCTAACGGAAAAAGTAGACCGAGTGCATCTTTGTACCGGGTGAAGTCTGCCGCGCGCCCCGATTTGGTTCCGCGTCCACCTGTCGGCTACTGTGGTGGAGCAGCGAGCAAGGCCCCCGTCGTCTAGCGGCCTAGGACGCCGCCCTCTCACGGCGGTAGCGTGGGTTCGAATCCCATCGGGGGTACGAGGGAGGCCGTCCCGGTTCGTCACTGACGAGCCGGGACGTTCCGCATTTCGGGGTGCGTGCGAAGATCACCGCGTGACCTCGCGCCGTGACCTGTTCCGCCTCGCCGTGGGGGCCGGCCTGTCCCTCGCCGCACTCGGTGCGTGCGGCGCGGAGAAGGGGGCGACGACGACGAGCCCGTCCGCCACCCCGACGGACCCGCTCGCCCCTCCCGAGCCGGTCCGGACACCGACGCCGGACGCGCCGCCGCGCCGTCTCCTCGCACTCTCCTCGGCCGATCTCGACGTCCTGCACGCGCTCGACCGCGAGCCGGAGGCCGCGTGGGCGGTCGACGGCACGGGACCGCGGCCGTGGCGTGGGCGACCCGCCCCGCCGCGGCCGGAATGGGACGGCCCGGGGCTGCCCAGTCTGCGGTCCCTGCTGCCGTTCGGTGTCGACGCCTTCGTCCTGGCCGCCGCGGACGTCACCGGCGACCAGCTACGCGGGTACGAGCGCCTGGCGACCGTGATCGTCGACCCGCAGGGTCGACCGGGCTGGCGGGACCACCTCGACCTCGTGGCCGACGCGCTCGACCGCGATCCCGGACCGGCGACCGCCACCGCCGAGGAGGCGCTCGACGCGTGGGCCCGGGGTCAGCGTCGGCTCGGGGTCGAGGCCCTCGCCGTCGTCGTCGGCACCGGCGCCCGGCCCGACACCCCCGTCGCCACCCTCGCGGCGGACTCGCCGCTCGGCGCGGAGATCCGCGCCCTGGGGTTCGAGGTGGACGCGCGGGCCGAGCCCCGGCCGTACCGCGAACTGCGGCGTCCGGGCGTCCAGGTGGTGCGGGTCGATCCCCGCGACGACGACCTCGTCGCGGCCGTGCGCCAGCCCAGTGTCTCGAGCCTGCCGTGGGCGTTGGACAGGCTCGTCCGCGGGCGACGGCCCGCCTGAGGTCGGCCGCGTGCCGGTAGGCCGCCCTACAGCCGCTTGTGGATCGCGTCCGCCGCGGTGAGCAGGTCGGCGGCCCACTTCACGCCCGGTCGGCGGCCGATGCGGTCCACCGGACCGGAGACCGAGATCGCCGCGACCACGGTGCCCGTCGAGTCCCGGATGGGCGCGGAGATCGAGGCCACGCCCGCCTCCCGCTCGGCGACGGACTGCGCCCAGCCACGCCGGCGGACCTCCGCCAGCTGGCGTTCGGTGTACGTGGCGTCGGTCAGGAGCGCGCGCTGCGTGGCCGGGTCGGCCCACGCGGCGAGGACCTTGGCCCCCGAACCGCGGCTCATGGGCAGGACCGCACCGACGGGCACCGTGTCCCGCAGGCCGGTCGGCGGCTCGGCCGAGGCCACGCAGATGCGGCGGTCGCCGTCCCGGCGGTAGACTTGGACGCTCTCCTCGGTGATCTCGCGCAGCCGCGGCAGCACCGAGGAGGCGGCGTCGGCAAGGGAGTCGGAGACGTGCGCCGCGAGTTTGGCCAGTCCGGGCCCGAGGCTCCACACCCCGGCGTCGTCACGGGACAGCAGTTGATGGATCTCCAGGCCCACCGCGAGGCGGTGCGCGGTGGCGCGCGGCAGTCCCGTCCGCTCGCAGAGGTCGGCCAGGACGCAGGGCTGCTCGGCCACCGCGTGCAGCACCGTCATCGCTTTGTCGAGGACCCCGATCCCGCTATACTGTCTCACAGTTCGACTATATCGTCCTACATGGTGAGAATCCATCAGAGGCTCATCCGGGATGTGACTGGAGGCGTGATGACTGAGACCGTGACCGGTGGAACGCGCCCGCGGACCCTGGCCGAGAAGGTCTGGGACGACCACGTGGTGGTCAGCGGAGAGGGTGAGGGCGAGTCCCGGGGGCCCGACCTCATCTTCATCGACCTCCACCTCATCCACGAGGTCACCAGTCCTCAGGCGTTCGACGGACTCCGCCTGGCCGGCCGTCAGCTCCGCCGCCCGGACCTCACGCTGGCCACCGAGGACCACAACGTGCCGACCGACATCGTCGGCGGCGCCGTCAACCTCATCGCCGACCAGACCTCGCGCGTCCAGATCGAGACCCTGCGCCGCAACTGCGAGGAGTTCGGTGTCCGGCTGTACCCGATGGGCGATCTCGACCAGGGGATCGTCCACGTCGTGGGCCCCCAGCTGGGCCTGACCCAGCCGGGCATGACGGTGGTGTGCGGCGACTCGCACACCTCCACCCACGGGGCGTTCGGGTCCATCGCCATGGGTATCGGTACCTCCGAGGTCGAGCACGTCATGGCCACCCAGACGCTCAGCCTGCGGCCGTTCAAGACGATGGCCGTGACCGTCACCGGCGAGCTGCAGCCGGGCGTCACGGGCAAGGACCTCATCCTCGCCGTCATCGCCCAGATCGGCACCGGCGGGGGGCAGGGTTACATCATCGAGTACCGCGGCGAGGCCATCGAGAAGCTCTCGATGGAGGCCCGGATGACCGTCTGCAACATGAGCATCGAGGCCGGCGCGCGGGCGGGCATGATCGCGCCCGACCAGACCACCTACGACTACCTGCGCGGCCGTCCGCACGCGCCCACGGGCGACGAGTGGGACGAGGCCGTGCGGTACTGGGAGAGCCTGCGCACCGACGACGACGCGGTCTTCGACGCCGAGGTCGTGATCGACGGCTCGGCGCTCACCCCGTTCGTCACCTGGGGCACCAACCCCGGTCAGGGCGTTCCGCTGGGCGCGTCCGTCCCGGACCCGGAGTCGTTCACGGACGAGAGCGCGCGGATCGCCGCCGAGAGCGCCCTGGAGTACATGGACCTGCGGGCCGGCACCCCCATGCGCGAGGTGCCCGTCGACGTCGTGTTCGTCGGGTCGTGCACCAACGGCCGCATCGAAGACCTGCGCACCGTCGCCGAGGTCATCGACGGGCAGAGGATCGCCGACGGCGTGCGGATGCTCGTCGTGCCGGGCTCCATGCGGGTGAGCCAGCAGGCCGAGCGGGAAGGCCTGGACCGGGTGTTCACCGAGTTCGGCGCCGAGTGGCGCCAGCCGGGCTGCTCCATGTGCCTGGGCATGAACCCCGACTCGCTGCTGCCCGGCCAACGGTGCGCGTCCACCTCCAACCGCAACTTCGAGGGACGCCAGGGCAAGGGTGCGCGCACTCACCTCGTCAGCCCGTCGGTCGCCGCGGCCACCGCGGTGCTCGGGCACCTCGCCTCACCCGCCGATCTCGAGCCCGCGAAGGGGGCCTGACACCTCATGGAGCCGATCACCACCCACACCGGCATCGGCGCCCCGCTGCGCCGCTCCAACGTGGACACCGACCAGATCATCCCCGCCGAGTATCTCAAGCGCGTCACACGCACCGGGTTCGAGGACGGCCTGTTCTCCTCCTGGCGGGCGAACGAGCCGGACTTCGTCCTCAACCGCCCGCCGTACGACCGCGCCTCCGTCCTGGTCGCCGGGCCGGACTTCGGGACGGGCTCGTCGCGGGAGCACGCCGTGTGGGCCCTCATGGACTTCGGCTTCCGCGTGGTCGTCTCGTCCCGCTTCGCCGACATCTTCCGCGGCAACTCGGGTAAGTCCGGCCTCGTGGCCGCCCGGGTCGAGCAGGAGAACGTCGAGCTCCTGTGGAAGGTGATGGACGAGCGACCGGGTATCGAGCTCACCGTGGATCTGGTCACCCGCACGATCACCGCGGGCGATGTCACCGTACCGTTCGACATCGACGACTACACGCGCTGGCGGCTCATGGAGGGGCTCGACGACATCGGCCTCACGCTGCGGCGCGCTGACGATATCGAGGCGTTCGAGAGCCGGCGGCCGGCGTTCAAACCGGTCACCACGCCCCGCTGACCGACGCGCGTCAAAAATGTTTCGGAGTCACCTCCGAATTGACCCCCGCCTGGCCCGGCCGTGTGATTATGCTTATATTCATTCCGTGCGGTTGCGAAAGCCGCGCACGCATACTCAGCCGAAGGGGGATCCCCACGTGAACAAAGCCGACCTGATCGCCGAGCTGGCGGACCGGATGGGCGGAGACCACCAGCTCGCGACCGAGGCGCTGGAGAACACCCTCGACATCATCGTGCGGACGGTGGCGTCCGGGGAGTCCATCACCATCATGGGCTTCGGCATCTTCGAGAAGAAGGCACGTGCGGCCCGCGTCGCGCGCAACCCCCACACCGGGGAGTCGATCCCGGTCCCGCCGACCTACTCGCCGGTGTTCCGGCCGGGTCAGTACTTCAAGTCCGTCATCCAGGGCACCGAGACGCTGCCCGAGGGCCGGCTCGCCGCCAAGCGGTCGAGCTCGCATCAGTCGTTCGGCGGCCTGCACGCCAACGGGGTCGGCCTCCGCGACAAGGTCAGCTGAGCCGCCCGGCCGCGGTCGGGCCCGGGCGGCCCGGTGACGGGGCCGCACGCGCCTCAGAACAGCGGCAGGGGGCTCGGGTAGTAGTCGGCGTGGACCACTGTCCCGCCGTCGAACCCCAGCACCCACACGCCGGCCTTCTTCGTGGACGCGTCGCCCACGTCGAGGCCGGCCGGCCCGGCCAGATCGCGGACCATCCCGGGGATGGCTGTGCCCTGCGAGGACACCGCGGCGATCCCCTCGGCGCCGGCGATCCGGGTCAGCCGTGACACGGCCGCGACGGGATCGTCGAGGTACGCCTCGTCGCTCAGCGCCGGCTCGGTCGAGATCGACGCCCCGAGCTCGTCGGCCAGCGGCGCGAGCGTCTGCTCGCACCGGACGCGAGGCGCGCTGTGGAGACGGGTGACACCGAACGCCCGCAGCATCGGCGCCAACATCTCGGCCTGCACCCGGCCGTTCTTCTCCAGCGGCCTCAGGTCGTCGTTACCGCTCCACTCGCTCCGGCGCCCCGCCTTGGCGTGCCGGACGAGCAGCAGGACCGACCGGGCGCGCGGCGCGTCGTCGAAGCGGGTGAGGATCTTCCGGTCGAGCGGGTAGGAGACGAGGCACTTGGCCTCGTCCACGGGCACCCAGCGGATCTCGTCGACCTCGGAGTTGGGGTGGAAGTCACCGCCGGTGGCCAGCGCCGACCAGTAGGTGACCTCTTTACGGGTGTTCTCCTTGAGGGGGTAGGCGGTCGTCCCGATCCGGGAGCGCAGCTCGGCGGCGAAGCCCGTCTCCTCCTCGATCTCGCGCACAGCGGTGACCGGCAGTGCTTCTCCGGCGTCGACCTTGCCCTTGGGGAGCGACCAGTCGTCGTAGCGCGGTCGGTGGACGACCGCACACAGCGGCGAATCGCCGTCCATCCGGTACAGGACCGCTCCGGCGGCCGGGACCACGCGGACCCTGGATTTCCCAGGCTTCGGGCTCATCGGTTACGGAACCCCGCGTGCTGGGAGGCCATTCGCTCCTGGTGATCGACCGAGTCGCCCCAGTCCTCCGGCGCCGGCATGCGTCGCCAGGTCGCGTCCGGCTGGAGGTGGAAGCTGCGGGTCGCCGGGTCGAGCGCCGAGTCGAAGATGCGGTGGATCTGCTCCTTGAGGCGGGGGTCGGTGACGGTGACCATCACCTCGACCCGGCGGTCGAGGTTGCGGTGCATCATGTCAGCGCTGCCGATGAACACCTCGTCCGCACCACGGAAGTGCAGGATCCGCGAGTGCTCGAGGAAGCGGCCGAGGATCGACCGGACGTGGATGTTCTCGCTCAGGCCCGGGACCCCGGCGCGGAGTGAACAGATGCCGCGCACCACGATTTCCACCGGCACGCCGGCCTGGGAGGCCCGGTACAGGGCGTCGATCACCTGCTCGTCCACCAGCGCGTTGGCCTTGAGTCGGATGCCCGCCTCGTGACCGTCCTCGACCAGGGCGATCTCGCGGTCGATCCGCTCGATGATGCCGGAGCGGATCCCCTCCGGCGCCACCAGCAGACGGCGGTATTTGCTCACGTTGGAGAACCCGGTGAGGTGGTTGAACAGGTCCGTCAGGTCCGACACGACCTCCTCGTCGGCCGTGAACAGCCCCACGTCCTCGTACAGCCGGGCCGTCTTGGGATTGTAGTTGCCCGTGCCGATGTGCGCGTACCGCTGGAGCCGGTCGCCCTCCTTGCGCACCACCAGGCAGGTCTTGCAGTGAGTCTTCAGGCCGAGCAGGCCGTAGACGACGTGGACGCCGGCCTGCTCCAGCTCGCGGGCCCACCGGATGTTGTTCTGCTCGTCGAACCGGGCCTTGATCTCCACCAGCGCGACCACCTGCTTGCCGGCCGCCGCGGCGTCGACGAGCGCGTTGACGATGGGGGAGTCACCGGAGGTCCGGTACAGGGTCTGCTTGATCGCCAGGACGTCCTCGTCCGCGGCGGCCTGCTCGATGAATCGCTGCACGGTCGTGGCGAACGAGTCGTAGGGGTGCTCGACGAGGACGTCGCACTCCTGGAGCGAGGCGAAGATGTTGCGGGCGGTTTCCCGCTCGCCGAAGGCCGGGGGAGTGGCCGGGACCATGGGCGGGTCCTTGAGGTCGGGCAGGTCCAGTCCGTGGATCTGCCACAGGCCGGTGAGGTCGAGCAGACCGGAGAACCGGATGACGTCGGCGGAGTCGACGTCGAGTTCCCGCTGCAGGATCCGCAGCATCCGCGGGGTCGTGTCCTCCGCGATCTCCAACCGCACCGCCGACCCGAACCGGCGGCGCGCCAGTTCGCGCTCGAGGGCCTGCAGCAGGTCCTCGTCGCGGTCCTCCTCGACCTCCATGTCCGCGTTGCGGGTCACCCGGAAGACATGGTGTTCGACGACCTCCATGCCCTGGAACAACTCGCCCAGGTGGGCGGCGATGATGTCCTCGGCGGGGACGAACGAGTACTCGTCCGGTCCGCCGCGGTCCACCCGGACGAAGCGCGGGACGTTGTGGGGGATCTTGACCCGGGCGAAGTGCTCCTGGCCCGAGTCGAGGTCGCGGATGATGACCGCGAGGTTGAGGCTCAGGCCCGAGATGTACGGGAACGGGTGCGCCGGGTCCACCGCCAGTGGGGTGAGCACCGGGAAGATCGAGTTGCGGAACAGCTCCGCCAGCGAGAACTTCTCGTCCGCGGTGAGGTCGGACCACGGGAGGATCCGGATGCCGTTCGCCTCCAGCTCCGGACGGATCTCGTCGCGGAACAACCGGGTCTGCTCGTCGCACAGCTCGCGCGTGCGCAGACTGATCCGCCCGAGCTGCTCGGCGGGCGTCTGGCCGTCCGCGGAGCGGACCGACAGCCCGGTCTTGTCACGTCTCTTGAGGCCGGCGACGCGCACCATGTAGAACTCGTCCAGGTTCGAGGCGAAGATCGCGAGGAACTTGGCCCGCTCCAGCAGTGGGAGGCCCTTCTCGCCGGCCAGCGCGAGCACGCGCGCGTTGAAGTCCAGCCAGCTCAGTTCACGGTTGAGATAACGGTCACGGGGCCGGGGCAGTTCCTGGAGGGCGTGCTGTTCTACGGTCACGGCACCATTGTGGCCGATACCCCGTCCGCGTGTGTCGCATGCCGTGTCGAGGGGTCGCGCAGCGCCCCGGCCGTGGCGGCGCCGACGTCACGGGCCGAGAGGGTGGCGAGATCGGCAGGGATGTCGACGTCCCGGCTCGCCGCGGCGAGATCGGCCGCCACGCCGACGGTCACGGCCCCGCCCGCGCGGAACCGGGCCGCGGAGTCGGGGCCGAACCGGCACACCCGGGAGTCGGGCGCGCCCGTCCAGAACGCCATCGTCGTCCCCGCCCCGCGATGGTCCGCGACCGTCGAATGGGGATGCCGCTCGGCGGAGGCGAGGATGCGCGCGAGGTGATGCGGGCGGAGCTCGGGCAGATCGGCGGCGACGACCCCGACCGGTCCGGGGACGCCGGCGAGCGCGGCCGTCAGGGCGGCGTTGAGGGGATCGACGTGGGAACGGGGCAGAGAGGGCTCGGGGACGAACTCCGCGCCGACCCGGGCCGCCAGGTCCCGGACGAGCGGATCGGCGGCCGAGACGACGCGGACCCGACCGACACCGGGGGCGGCGAGGCAAGAGCGCAGCACGTCGGTGGCCATCGCCAGCACCAGGGCTTTCCGCCCGGCCGACGGCAGAGCCGGGTCCAGGCGACTCTTCGCGCGGTCCAGCGCCTTGACGGGGACGACGATCGTCCAGCCGTCAGTGCCGGTCGCGCTGCCCTCAGCTGTGCTCATCGACCGCCATCCTGCCAGTCGCGCCTCGGCGGCGTCCCGCGTGGGTAGCGTTTGCCGGGATCCACCGCGGTCGGCGGGCAGGGACGACGAGGGCCGGGAGGCGAAGATGGCGCGGATCGCGGTGATGGGAGCGGGGTCCTGGGGGACCGCGGTCGGCAAGGTGCTCGCCGATGCCGGGTCCGAGGTCGTGATGTGGGCGCGCCGCGAGGAGGTGGCGGCGGACATCAACGGCGCGCACTGCAACCCGACCTACCTGCCCGACATCGTGCTGCCCGCGAGCGTGTCGGCGTCCACCGATCCCGCGGAGGTCCTCGAGGGCGCCGAGGAGGTCGTGCTCGCCGTGCCCTCGCAGAGCCTGCGCGGCAACCTCGAGACCTGGGTCCGGTCCTTCGAGCCCGACGCCGGCGTCATCTCGTTGGCCAAGGGCATCGAGACCGGCACCCTCATGCGCATCAGCGAGGTCGTGGCGGAGGTCGTCGGTCTGCCGGAGTCCCGCATCGCCGCGCTGTCCGGCCCGAATCTCGCCCGCGAGATCGCCGAGGGACAGCCCGCCGCCACGGTGATCGCGTGTTCGGACGAGGAGCGGGCCGCGCGCCTCCAGGACGCGTTCTCCACCCCGTACTTCCGGCCGTACACCAACACCGACGTCGTGGGATGCGAGATCGGCGGCGCCACCAAAAACGTCATCGCGTTGGTGTGCGGGATCGCCACCGGGATGGGCCTGGGGGACAACACCATGGCCACCCTCGTCACGCGGGGGCTGGCCGAGACCACCCGGCTCGGGGTGGCGCTGGGGGCCAACCAGATGACGTTCGCCGGGCTGGCCGGGCTGGGCGACCTCGTGGCCACCTGCACCTCGCCGCTGTCGCGCAACCGGACCTTCGGGGAACGGCTGGGCCGCGGCGAGACCCTCGAGCAGGCGCAGCGGGCGACCAACGGCCAGGTCGCCGAAGGGGTCAAGTCGTGCACCTCGATCCGCGAGCTGGCCCGGCGGGCCGGGGTCGAGATGCCGCTCACCGAGGCCGTCCACGAGATCTGCCACGAGGGCGGCGACGCCGTGGAGGTGGCGGTGCGCCTCATGAGACGCAGCACCAAGCCCGAGTAGCCTCGGCCCGGTGAATCGCATCACCGTCGCAGTCCTCTACGGTGGCCGCAGCTCCGAGCACTCCGTGAGTTGCGTGTCCGCCGGTGCCGTCATGGGTCACCTCGACCGCTCCCGCTACGAGGTGATCCCCGTCGGCATCACCGAAGCCGGGGCGTGGACCCTCGGCTCCGACGACACGGCGGACCTGCGCATCGCCGACCGGATCATGCCCGTGGTCGACGCCGGCCGTCCGCGGGTGGCCCTCGGACTGTCCACCGACGACCGCGGCGTGCTGCGGTTCGCCGACGGCGACCGGGCCGGGCAGGAGATCGCCCGGGTGGACGTGGTCTTCCCGGTCATGCACGGCACGCACGCCGAGGACGGGACCATCCAGGGGCTGCTGGAGCTGTCCGGCATCCCGTACGTCGGGCCGGGTGTGTTCGCCAGCGCCGCGGGGATGGACAAGGAGTTCACCAAGGTCGTGCTGGGCGCGGCCGGGCTCCCGATCGGCCGTCAGGTCGTCCTGCGGCCCGGCACCGCGACGCTCTCGCCCGCCGACCGCGACCGTCTGGGGCTGCCGCTCTTCGTCAAGCCGGCCCGCGGCGGTTCGTCCATCGGCATCACCAAGGTCTCTCGGGCGGCCGACCTCGACGCCGCGATCGCCGAGGCCCGCCGCTTCGACGAGAAGGTGATCGTCGAGGCTGCGATCGTCGGCCGCGAGATCGAGTGCGGCGTGTTGGAGTACCCGGACGGCCGGGTCGAGGCGAGCCTGCCGGCCGAGCTGCACATCCCCGGCGAACCGACCGGGGTGGAGGGCGAGACGGAGGGCGACGCCTTCTACGACTTCGACACCAAGTACCTCGACGACGTGACGACCTTCGATCTGCCCGCCGACCTCCCGGCGGAGCAGACCGAGCAGCTACGGACCCTGGCGGTCGAGGCGTTCCACGCCCTCGACGCCCGCGGCCTCAGCCGCGTGGACTTCTTCGTCACCGCCGAGGGGCCGGTGATCAACGAGGTCAACACGATGCCGGGATTCACCCCGATCTCGATGTACCCGCAGATGTGGGCGGCGACCGGGGTCGACTACGAGAGCCTGCTCGACACCCTGATCCGCACCGCGATCACCCGCGGCTGACCTCAGGGCGCGGTGGGGCCCTGCCGAGGGGCGTCGTGGCGCCGTCGGGCGTGTCAGCCCACCGGGGCCGGGTCCGGCTCGACCTCCTCGAGCACGGCGGTGATGGCGTCGGACAGGTCCTGGATCGGGCCGGTGCCGCTGCCCTCGGGCAGGGTCACCGCCACGTACTGCGGGCGGTCGACGGCCACCCAGGTGGAGGCCGTGACGGCCGGATCCGGATCGGGCTCGTTGAACCACTGCACGCCGTTGACCGCCTGCAGCGCCACGCCGACCGTGAACGTCGGCGGGGCCGGCATCCCACACCGCACGATGACCGGCTCGGCGTCCGGCATCCGGTACGCGGCCGTCCCCTCGGGCGCCGGCTCGACCAGCGCCACCCGGGCGGCGTCGCCGAGCGACTCCGGCAGCTGTTCGATCAGGGCGACGCACTCCTCGGACCCCGCGCCCGGGGCCGGGATGGCGACGGCGGCCACCGGCTCGCTCGCGGCCTCCTCGGCCGCCTCGTCGCCGATGCCGCGCACCATCACCAGCACCACCGCCAGCATCGCGAGGGGGATGACGACGGCGAGCGCCACCACGATCTTCGAGACCGGCGCCGCGGACGCGGTGCCCGCATCCCTCGGTCCGGCGTCGTACCGGTCGGCCGGATCCGAATCCCTCGAAGCCACGTCGCGTCGTCCTTCCTCCCACGGCGACCGGCCCGGGGCGCGGCCGCTAGCCTGACGGCAACGCTACAGACCCACGCCGGAGCTCCCGGCGTGGGACTCCACGGGGAAAGGGGTGGCCGCCGTGTCGGACCGGGCCGGGACCTGGATGCATGCGGTCAGCCCCGACCGGGATCTGACCGTCGCACGGGCGGGGGAGGCGGCGGTTCTCGCCGTTCTCAGCGGGCCGGGCGACGGCCACCCGGACGATCCCGTGGGCAACGGGGACGACGCGGCGGTGCTGGGGCCGGCGGAGGCGACGGTGGTCACCACCGACATGCTCGTCGAGGGCACCCACTTCCGACTGGACTTCACCGGCTGGGCCGACCTGGGGCGCCGGGCGGTGGCCCAGAACGTCTCCGACGTCCTGGCGATGGGCGCCGACTGCACCCGGGTGCTCGTCGCCCTCGCCGTACCCGCCGGGACGACCATGCGGCAGATCGAGGACCTCGCCGCGGGGATCCACGGGGAAGCCGCCCGATCCGGTGCCGTCGTGGTGGGCGGCGATCTCACCAGGGCCGACCTCGTCGTCGTCGGCGTCACCGCGCTCGGCACCCTCCCGCGCGGCGCGCGACCACTGCGGATCGACGGCGCGCGGCCCGGGGACACCGTCGCACTCACCGGGACCCCCGGGCGCTCGGCGGCCGGCCTCGCCCTCCTCCTCGCCGGACACCCACACGGACCTCTACAGCAGTCGCACCGCGTCCCGGTGCCCCCGGTCGGGCTCGGGACCGCGGCGCGCCTCGCCGGCGCCCGGTCCCTCACCGACGTCAGCGACGGCCTGCTGCGTGACCTGTCGGGCCTGGCGCGCGCGTCGGGCGTAGCTGCCGATCTCACCATGGACGCGCTCCCCGTCGACCCCCTCCTGTACGAGGCCGCCGGGGCGCTCGGTGCGGCCGACCCCGACGCGCAGGTCACCGACTGGGTGCTCGACGGCGGCGAGGACCACGGCCTGCTCGGCACCTTCCCGCCCGGGGTCGCCCCGCCGGCCGGGTTCACGGTGATCGGCACCGTCCGGGCCGGTGAGCCGGGGCGCGTCACCCTCGACGGCGAGCCGCGGGTCCCCGGGGGCTGGGACTCGGCGCGGGGCGCGAACTAGGGTGGACGCATGGCCGTCTACGCACTCGGAGACCTCGAACCCGATATCGCCCCCGACGCGTGGGTGCACCCCGACGCGGTGGTCATCGGGCGGGTGACCCTCGGGCCCGGCGTCTCCGTGTGGCCCACCGCCGTGCTCCGCGGGGACTACGGGCGCATCGAGGTCGGCGCCATGTCCAACATCCAGGACGGCACCATCGTGCACTGCACGGCGACCGACGCGACGATCATCGGTGAGCACTGCGTGGTCGGGCACAACGCCCACATCGAGGGCGCGACCATCGGCGACCGCACGCTGATCTCGTCCGGGTCGATCGTTCTCAACGGCGCCGTCATCGGCTCGGGCGCCGTCGTCGCCGCGGGATGCCTGGTGCCCCCGCGGTTCGAGCTGCCCGACCGCCGCATGGCGATGGGCATGCCCGCGAAGATCCGGGAGGGCCACGAGGTCGACCCCGCGATGCTCGAGGGCAACACGCAGATGTACCACGACAACGCCATGCGCTACCGCGCCGACCTGCGACGCCTCGACTGACCGGTGAGCACACGACGCGCCCCCGCGCCGCTCGCCGACCTCCTCGACCCCGGCTGGGCGGAGGCCCTGGCCCCGGTCGAGGAGCGGATCCACCGGATGGGCGACTTCCTCCGCGCCGAGAACGCCGCCGGCCGGGGCTTC
Source organism: Dietzia maris (assembly GCF_036287335.1). Classification (NCBI taxonomy): domain Bacteria; kingdom Bacillati; phylum Actinomycetota; class Actinomycetes; order Mycobacteriales; family Dietziaceae; genus Dietzia; species Dietzia maris. The sequence continues at coordinate 1,979,467 of NZ_CP143053.1, read as the reverse complement.
CTGCCGGCCGCCGACCACGTCCTGAGGGCGTTCACCCAGCCGTTCGACGACGTCCGCGTGCTCATCGTGGGCCAGGATCCCTACCCCACGCCCGGCCATCCGATCGGACTGAGCTTCGCGGTCGAGGCGGACGTGCGCCCGCTGCCACGCAGTCTGGTCAACATCTACCGCGAGTACACCGACGATCTCGGGCTGCCGGCCCCCGCACACGGTGACCTCGGCGCGTGGACCCGGGCGGGGGTGCTGCTCCTCAACCGGGTGCTCACCGTGGCCCCCGGCGAACCCGCCTCCCACCGCCGCAAGGGCTGGGAGGAGATCACCCAGCGGGCGATCGAGGCGCTCGTCGAGCGCGAGCGACCCATGGTGGCGATCCTGTGGGGGCGTGACGCGCAGTCACTGACGCCGATGCTCGGCGACACCCCGGTCATCGCCTCTGCGCACCCCTCACCCCTGTCGGCGTCGCGGGGCTTCTTCGGCTCCAGGCCGTTCAGCCGCGCGAACGAGGAGCTCCGTCGACTCGGCGTGGAGCCGGTCGACTGGAGTCTCCCCGACGAGCCCTGACAGGCGTAGAGGCAGACCGTTTCCGGCGGGCCGGCCGGCCGGCCCGCCCTGCCGCGTCAGCGCCCGCCGAACTCCGGTGTGCGCTTGGCGACGAAGGCATCCACGCCCTCCACCCCGTCGGGGGAGACCGCCAGGCGGGCGATGGAATCCCGCTCGGCGTCGAGCTGCTCGGCGAGCGTCGCGGACTCCGAGGCACGGAGCAGGGCCTTGGCGGCCGCGTGGGACTCGCGGGGCCCGGCGGCCAGGCGCACGGCCAGCTCGCGCGCGGCCTCGCGGACGTCGCCCTCGACGAACGTTGTGAGCAGGCCCAGCTGGTACGCCCGCGCCCCGTCCATCGGCTCGTTGCCGACGATGAACGCCCGCGCCGCCCCCTGGCCGATCGCGCGGGGCAGGCGCCATGACATCCCGCCGTCAGGGGACAGGCCGATTCCCGGGTAGGCCGCCAGCAGTCGGGTGTCGGGGCCACCGACCGAGAAGTCCGCGGCCAGGACCAGCGAGGCTCCGGCGCCGGCCGCCCACCCCGCGACGGCGGCGACGATCGGCACGGGGAGCTCGTCGAGCTGACGGACGACCGCGTGGAGACGGTCGGCGAGCTCACGCACGTGCTCCGCGCGGTCGGGGGCCGCGGCGAAGCCCGGGACGTTGCCGCCCGCGCAAAAGTTCGCCCCCAGGCCCACCAGGAGGACCGCGCCGGCCTCGATATCACCCGCGAGCAGGGCGCGCAGCGCGACCGACGCCTGGTCGACCGCGTCGGAGTCCAGCGAGTTGCCCTTGCCCTCCAGCGAGATCGGGAGCGTGAGTACGCCCTCGGAGAGGGTGACGAGCGGGGTGTCGGCGAGGTCGAAGGTCATCGTGCTGCTCCCGGGTCGTATCGGCCGTCTCGGCTAGTCGGACGGCTGTCGAGTGGTGAGGGTACTAGGCTTGGCCGCGCCGGCCGGGAGTTGCACCACAGGGGTGGTCGTGTGGTGAGGAGGGGTGATGACGCAGGAGTCGACACATGTCGAGGACCGTCCGTCGACCCTCGACGCGCACGGACTGCTCACGTGGGCGCGGCGGTCGGTCGAGATGCTCGCCCTCCATCGCGAGGAGATCAACGCCCTCAACGTCTTCCCGGTGCCCGATTCGGACACCGGGACAAACCTGCTCTACACGATGCGCGCAGCCGTGGACCGTGCGGAGGGTGAGGACGCGTGGATCGCCGAGGGCGGCGGCACGGCGGGCGCCCGCGAGATCGCGGTCGCGCTCGGCCACGGCGCGGTCCACGGGGCGCGCGGCAACTCCGGGGTGATCCTGTCCCAGGTGCTCCGTGCGGTCGGTGAGGCGGCGACCTTCACCGTCGTCGACGCCTCGACCTACCGCCGGGCCCTGCGCACGGCGGTCACGCTCGTCGACCACGCGTTGAGCGACCCCGTGGAGGGAACCATCGTGACGGTCCTGCGCGAGGCCGCCTCGGCGGCGGGTCGCTCCTCGGCCCACTCGCTGGTCGAGGTGGCCCGCGCGGCGGCGGACGCCGGTGCGGGGGCCCTGGACCGCACCACCGCGCAGCTGCCGGCGCTGCGCCGTGCCGGGGTGGTCGACGCCGGCGGCCGGGGCCTGCTCGTCCTGCTCGACGCGATGGTCGAGGTGCTCACGGGACAGACGCCCGAGCGGCCGGAGTACTTCACGCCGTCCGAGCCCGCCGCCGCGGCGGCCGCGGTCGCGGCATCCGGTGGAGACGGCCGGCCCGGCGGCGCGGGAGCCGGTGAAACCTGCGACGCCGAGGGCGTCGGGCGCGGCACGCGCTACGAGGTGATGTACTCGCTGACCCACTCCGACGACGCGCGCGCCGACGAGCTGCGGTCGGCACTCCGGATGCTCGGCGACAGCGTGGTGGTGGTCGGCGACGGCGGCTCGGACGTCAACGCCAGGTGGGCGGTCCACGTCCACACCGACGACATCGGCTCGGCGATCGAGACGGCGCTGCCGCTGGGCCGAGTCACCGAGATCAGGGTCACGGACATGCTCGACCCGACCGGGGACGGCGGCCGGGACGCATCCGCCGACGACGCCGCGGGCGCGGGTACCGGCGGCGCCGCCCGGCGCGGCGGTGCCGGCGGCGAGCCGGGGGTGCGTCGTGTGGTGGCCGTCGTCCCGGACGGCCCGCTCGCCGAGCTGTTCGCGGGCGCGGGCGCCGCGACCGTCGACCCCGGCGAGGACGGGGAGGGTGTGGTCGACGCCGTGCTGGCCGTGGAGGCCGACGAGCTCCTCGTGCTGCCCAACGGGGAGCTCTCGCGCGACCGGATCAGCGCGCTCGACGCCGCCCTGCGGGACGCCGTCGGCCACGCGTTGATCCTGCCGACGGGATCGGTGGTCCAGGGGCTGGCCGCGCTCGCCGTGCACGACCCCACCACGACCCTGTCCCTGGACGGGTTCTCGATGGCCGACGCCGCGGCGGGCACCCGGCACGCGCACCTCGTCCGCGCCGAGCAGGACGCCCTCACCCTGGTCGGCCGGTGCGCGGCGGGCGACCTGCTCGGCGTTGTCGGCCACGACGTGGCGCTCATCGAAACCGACGCGGTCGAGGCCGTGTGCGCGCTGGTCGCCCGGATGCTGTCCGCCGGCGGGGAGCTCGTCACGGTGTTGTTCGGAGACGAGTACGACGAGGCGGCGACCGAGTCGGTGCTGTCCAGGCTGCGCAGCGCGCACCCCGACATCGAGGTCGTCGGCTACGCCGCGGGCCCGGGGCGGGCGCTGGCGCACGTCGGGGTCGAATGACGACGCTCGCCACCACGGACACGCCCCTGGTCGAGGTGCTCGACCCCGGGCTGGCGGAGCGGATCACCACGGCGTTCGGCCACCGGACCGTCGGGGACCTGCTGCACACCCTGCCGCGGCGCTACCGCCAGCACGGGCAACGCTACGACAAGCGGCAGCTCGTCGACGGCGAGCGCGTGACGGTCATCGGCACGGTCACCACGGCCCGGACGAGGACGTACCACACCAAGAAGGGCCAGCCCCGGGAGATGCTCACGCTCACCGTGGAGGACGGCGACACGGAGTTCCGGGTGGTCTTCTTCGCCGGTCGTAGCATCAAGTACCTGCTCCCGGTGGGCACCCTCGCCATGTTCGACGGCACCGTGTCGCATTTCCGTCGCGCGCCGGACCTCAAGCACCCCGAGTTCCTGGTGCTGCGGCCGGTCTCCGGGCAGGGCGGGCAGCTCAAGGGATCGGGTGACCTCGCGGCGCTGGCCCGGCTCGCGGCGGAGATCGACGCCGAGGGTGGGCCGAGCCTGTTCGACCGCCCGCTGCTGCCCGTCTACGCCGCGAAGGAGGGCGTCACCTCCTGGGATCTGCTCGGCGCGGTCGTGACCGCGTTGCGGGCCCTGGTGCCGGTGGTCGACCCCCTGGACGACACCGTGCGCTCGGCGGCGGGGTTGATGGGGCTGGACGAGGCGCTGCGCAAGGCCCATCTGCCCGAGAACGCGCGGGAGAAGGACCACGCGGGCCACCGGCTGCGCTTCGACGAGGCGCTCGCCCTGCAGCTGCTGCTCGGCGCGCGGCGCCGGTTCGTCGCGCGGGACCCGGCGCCGGCGAGCCCGGTGCGCGACGACGGTATCCGTGCGGCGATGGGCGCCCGCATGCCGTTCGAGCTCACCGACGGACAGAAGGCCGTGCTGGAGGAGATCTCCGCCGACCTGGCGCGGGACGAGCCCATGAACCGGCTCCTGCAGGGTGAGGTCGGCTCGGGCAAGACCGTGGTCGCGCTGCTCGCGATGCTGCAGGTGCTCGACGCCGGACGGCAGTGCGTCATGCTCGCCCCCACCGAGGTCCTGGCGGTCCAGCACCACCGGTCACTCACGGCGATGCTCGGTGACCTCGGCGAGCGCGGTCGGCTGGGCGCCGCCGACGAGGCCACCCGCGTCGTGCTGCTCACAGGGTCGATGTCGACCGCCCAGCGGCGGGCGGCCCTGCTCGACATCGTCACCGGTGAGGCGGGGATCGTCGTGGGCACCCACGCCCTGATCCAGGACTCGGTGGACTTCTTCGACCTGGGCCTGGTGGTGGTGGACGAGCAGCATCGCTTCGGGGTGCGCCAGCGTGACCGCCTGCGGTCCAAGGGCCGCGCCGGCATGGTGCCGCACCTGCTGGTGATGACCGCGACCCCCATCCCGCGGACGATCGCCATGACGGTGTTCGGCGACCTGGAGGTCTCCGAGCTCGACGAGCTCCCCGGGGGTCGGCGTCCGATCTCGACGTCCGTCGTGCCCGCACGCGAGCGGCCGGCGTGGTTGGCGCGGGCGTGGGAGCGGGTGCGCGAGGAGGTGGCCGCCGGCCACCGGGCGTACGTGGTGTGTTCCCGCATCGACGCCGACGACGGCAGGTCCGACGACGCGACGAAGGGGGACGACGACGAGGGCGGCGACAGACCGCCGTTGGTCGCCGCCGTGGATCTGCACGAGTACCTGTCCACCGGCCCGCTGGCCGGGCTGAGAATCGGCCTCCTGCACGGCCGGCTCCCGTCGGAGGAGAAGGACGCCACCATGGCCGATTTCGCCGCGGGCCGCCTCGACGTGCTCGTGTCCACGACCGTCATCGAGGTCGGTGTGGACGTCCCCGAGGCCACGGTCATGGTGGTGATGGACGCCGAGCGTTTCGGTGTGAGCCAGCTCCACCAGCTGCGCGGTCGGGTCGGCCGCGGCGGGCTGCCGGGTCTGTGTCTGCTCGTGACCAACTCCCGCGCGGGGAGTCGGTCCATGGAGCGGCTCGACGCGGTCGCCGCCACGACCGACGGGTTCGTCCTGGCCCAACTGGACCTCGTCCAACGGCGCGAGGGGGACGTCCTGGGGGACGCGCAGTCCGGGGCGCTGTCAGCGCTACGGCTGCTGTCGGTGGTCGACGACGGCGACGTCATCGAGATCGCCCGCCGCCACGCCGAGGAGATCCTCGAGGCGGACCCGGGGCTGCACCGGCACCCCGCGCTCGCCGAGCGGGTCCGCCGACTGGCCGGCTCCGAGGAATCCGACTACCTGTTCAGATACTGACTCGACGGGAACCCCAATGACCCGCATCATCTCCGGCCGCCTGCGCGGGCTGTCGATCATCGTGCCGCCGGCCGGGACACGGCCCACGACCGACCGGGTCCGCGAGGCGCTGTTCAGCGCCATCGAGAGCCGGGTGGACCTCGACGGCGCCGCCGTCCTCGACCTGTTCGCCGGCTCCGGGGCGCTCGGGCTCGAAGCCCTGTCCCGGGGAGCCGACACCGCGTGGTTCGTCGAGGAGAACCCCCGGGCGGTGGCCTGCCTGAAGAAGAACACCGCAGGGGCCTCGTCGTCGTCCCCCTCCCTGCGCACCACCGTCAGACGGGCGGCCCTCCCGGCAGCCGTCGAGGGCGACTGCCCCGTGCCCGGCGGGTTCCACCTGGTCCTGGCCGACCCGCCGTACGAGCGCTCGGCCGTGCTCGACGAGCCGGTCCTGGGCGCTCTGCTCGAGGGGGGCTGGCTCGCGGAGGACGCCCTGGTGGTGTGGGAGCGCTCGAAGCGGGACCCCGCCGTGCGCTGGCCCGCCGGCTACGACGTGATCTTCGAGCGCACGTACGGGGAGACCACGATCGAGATGGCCAGGCCGGTTGATACGGTCGCCCCATGATGACCGTCGTGTGCCCAGGCTCCTTCGACCCGGTGACCCTCGGGCACCTCGACATCATCCGCCGCGCCGCGGAGCTGTTCGACGACGTGATCGTGTGCGTGGTCGCCAACCCCAACAAGCAGGGCACCTTCACGATCGACGAGCGCAAGGCGCTCATCGACGAGGTGTGCGCGGACATGCCCGGCGTGCGGGTGGACAGCTTCTACGGACTGCTCGTGGACTACTGCCGGGACCAGGGGGCGACGGCCGTCATCAAGGGCCTGCGCGACTCCACCGACTACGACTACGAGCTGCCGATGGCGCACATGAACCGGTCCATCGCGGGCGTCGACACCGTCTTCCTGCCGACGAGGGCCGACCTGGCGTTCGTGTCGTCGTCGCTGTGCCGCGAGGTCACCCGGCTCGGCGGCGACGTCTCGCATCTGCTGCCGGAGCCGGTCGCCGTCGCGCTGCGGCAGCGCCTGGGCTGAACCGTCGCGCTGCGGGAACGCCTCGGCCGAAATCGCCCGACCACCGGACACACCGCCGCCGCACCGGCCCGCCGCCGTGTGTTGCGGGCACACTGATGGGACGAATGAGACGATCCGGTGAAGGGACGAGCGTGTACCGAGTGTTCCAGGCCCTCGACGAGCTGAACGCGATGATCGAGGACGCCCGCAGTCTGCCCATGACCGCGAACTGTGTGGTGCCCCGGCACGAGTCCCTGCTGTTGCTCGACGACATCCGCGACTCCTTCCCCGGTGAACTCGACGACGCCCAGGACGTGCTGGACCAGCGCGACCGGGTGCTCGCGGAGGCCGACGCCACCGCCCGCGAGACCATCGCCGCCGCGGACGCCGAGGCGGACCGGACCCTGCGCGACGCCCGCGAGGCCGCCGACGCGATGCTCGCCGACGCCAAGTCCCGCGCCGACCGCATGGTCGCCGAGGCCACCGCGCACGCCGACGGGCTCGTCGGCGACGCCCGTGCCGAGGCCGCCGAACTGCTGGACCGGTCACGCCGGGACGCCGAGTCCACCACCACCCGCGCCCGCGCCGAGGCCGACCGGCTGGTCGAGCAGGCCAACATCCTCTACGACCGCACGATCACCGAGGCCCGCCAGGAGCAGCAGCGCATGCTGTTCGAGTCCGAGGTCGTGCGGATCGCCGACGAGGAGGCCGCCCGCGTGCGCGACGCCGCCCACGCCGAGAGCGAGCGTCGGCGCGAGGAGTGCGACGCCTACATCGACGAGAAGATGGCCCGCTTCGAGGAGTTCCTCGGGTCGACGCTGCGCACCGTCGCCCGCGGCCGCGAGGAACTGCACGGTGTCGCGCCCACCGCGCGGCGCGATCCGGCCGCCCGCAGGGGCACCCGTGACGACGAGCGCTTCGGCGACGGGTACGGGGACTACTGAGTCAGGCGGGTAGTCTGCTGGGCGTGTCCACCACCTCCCGCACCCCCCGCCACGGCCGCCCGGCCGCCGATTCGCTCGTCCTCGACACCCGCGTGCTGTCCCGCACACCCGGCGCGATGGAGCCGGTGCGGCGCGCCGCCGTGCTGCCCTCCGACATCGGCGTCGAGCTCATCCGGATCCCGAGCGGGTCGCAGGTCGAGCTGGACCTCATGATGACGTTCGTCGACGAGGGTGTGCTGGTCACCGGGGCGGTCAGCGGCCGGGCCGACGTCGAGTGCGCGCGCTGCCTCGGTGAGTTCACCACCGACGTCGCCGTCGAGTTGACCGAGATGTACGCGACCCCCGGGACCGCCGCGGCCGACGGCGCCGAGGAGGACGAGGTGCGCCTGCTCGACGGCGAGCTGATCGATCTCGAACCGGGCCTCGTCGACGCGTTCGGGCTCGAGTTCCCCATGTCGCCCACGTGCACCGACTACGGACACGACGAGTGCGTGAACCCCGAGACGCCCGCCCCGGACGGGGTCTCCGGCGAGGAGACCGGCCGCATCGACCCGCGTTGGGCCGGACTGGCGGAGAAGTTCGGCATGACCGATCCGGCCGACACCGACGGGGACCGCGCGTGACCGACCAGCCCTCCGCGCTGGACGCCGTCCTGGGCGTGGCCCTGCCCGCCGGCCTGGCGACCCAGGCGCTGACCCACCGCTCCTACGCCTACGAGCACGGGGGGCTGCCACACAACGAGCGCCTCGAGTTCCTCGGCGACGCCGTGCTGGAGCTCGTCGTGACGGAGTACCTCTACAACGCGTACCCGGATCGCCCCGAGGGCGACCTGGCCAAGATCCGCGCGAGCCTGGTCAACACCTACGTCCTGGCCGACATCGCCCGCGAGCTCGGCGACGGCGGACTGGGCCGGCACCTGCGGCTCGGCCGCGGGGAGGAGCTCACCGGCGGTCGGGACAAGCACTCGATCCTCGCCGACACCCTCGAGGCGGTGTTCGGGTCGGTCTACCTCACCCACGGCCTCGAGACGGCCCGCGGCCTGATCGAGAAGATCATCGGCGACCGCCTGACGGTCGTGCCCCATCTGGGCGCGGCGTTGGACTGGAAGACCAGTCTGCAGGAGAAGTGCGCGTCGCTCGGCCGGCCCAAGGCGCGGTACGAGATCACCTCGACGGGACCGGATCACGACAAGACCTTCGCCGCCGTGGTGTTCGTCGGCGACGACTCGCTCGGCGAGGGCACCGGCCGCACCAAGAAGGAGGCCGAGCAGAAGGCCGCCGAGCAGGCCTGGGCGGCCCTGGACGGGACCACGGCGGACCGGACCGCCGGCTGACGTGCCCGAACTTCCCGAGGTCGAGGTCGTCCGCCGGGGACTGGCCGATCACGTCGTGGGCCGCACGCTCGTCTCCGTCGAGGTCACCGGGGCGCGCACGGCCCGCCGCCAGCCCGGGGGCGCGGCCGAGATCGTCGCGCGGCTGACCGGGCGTACCGTCAGCGGGGCGCGGCGGCGCGGCAAGTACCTGTGGCTCACCCTCGACGGCGACGACGCGGCCGGTGCGGACTGCCTCCTGGTCCACCTGGGCATGAGCGGTCAGATGCTCGTCACGGGTGCGGGCGCACCGCCGGTGCGCCACCTGCACGCCCGGGCCGTCCTCGACGACGGCAACGAGCTCCGGTTCGTCGACCAGCGCACGTTCGGCGGGTGGACGGTCGTGCCGCTGGCCGGGGCCCGCGACGGCAGCGGGGTGCTGCTGCCCGCGCCGGCCGCGCACATCGCCGCGGACCCGTTCGAGTCCGCGTTCGATCCCATCGCCGCCGCCCGGGTCATCCGACGCCGCGACACCGAGATCAAGCGACTCCTGCTGGACCAGACTGTCGTGTCCGGCATCGGCAACATCTACGCCGACGAAGCGCTGTGGCGCTCCGGCCTGCACGGGCGGCGACGATCCGGCGCGGTCACCCTGCGCGCCGTCACCGGCGTCCTCGAGCACGCGCGCGCGGTGATGGCCGACGCCCTCGAGGCCGGCGGCACGTCGTTCGACGCGCTGTACGTCAACGTCAACGGCGCCTCCGGGTACTTCGACCGGTCGCTCGACGTCTACGGCCGCGCGGGCCTGCCGTGCAGCCGCTGCGGGACCGCCGTCGTGCGCGAGGACTTCATGAGCCGGGGCTCGCACTTCTGCCCCGTGTGCCAGCCCGCGCCCCGCCGCCGGAGCGGGGCGCGTCGGCGCCCGGTCGTACGATGACCGCATGACCCAGACGCCTCAGCCCGCACCTCAGGATCCCGCACCCGCCGCCGGGGACGCCCCCGCCCCGGGCACCGGCCCGGAGCTCCGGGTCGACCGGATCGGCACCCGGCGCTACGTGGGCACCTCCTCGCGCGGGGCACGGGTCGAGATCGGGTCGGCCGATGTCGAGGGCGTGTTCACCCCGGGCGAGCTGCTGAAGATCGCTCTCGGTGCGTGCACGGCCATGGCGTCGGACTTCACCGTCTCCCGCCGGCTCGGTGACGACTACGCCGCGACGGTCCGCGTCTCCGGCGACGCCGACCGCGAGAACGAGCGCTACCCGCGCCTCGAGGAGACCTACGAGCTCGACCTGTCGGGCCTGGACCCGGCGATGGTCGACCGCGTGCTCGACATGATCCGCCGTTCGGTCGACGCCACGTGCACCGTCGGCCGGACGATCACCGCGGGTACCGAGGTCGCGCTGCACTTCGAGACCGGGCGCGATCCCGAGTGAGCGCCCCGGGACGGGACCCGGTCCGCCTGGTCGCGTGGGTGCACGGCCACGTCCAGGGGGTGGGCTTCCGCTGGTGGACGCGCAGCCGCGCCCTCGAACTGGGCCTGAGCGGGTACGCGGCCAACAAGCCGGACGGCCGCGTCCACGTGGTGGCCGAGGGCGACGAGGCCGCGTGCTCCAGCCTGCTCGAACTCCTCCGCGGTGGCGACACCCCCGGACGCGTGGACCTCGTCGTCGACACCTACGAACCGGCGCGAGGCGGACTGACGGGATTCGTCGAACGCTGACCTAGGATCGACTCCCGTGTATCTCAAGTCGTTGACGCTCAAGGGCTTCAAGTCCTTCGCGGCGCCGACGACCCTGAAGTTCGAGCCCGGCATCTGCTGCGTCGTCGGCCCCAACGGCTCGGGCAAGTCCAACGTCGTGGACGCGCTGACGTGGGTCATGGGTGAGCACAGCGCCAAGACCCTGCGCGGCGGGAAGATGCAGGACGTCATCTTCGCCGGCACCGCCGGGAAGCAACCGCTCGGCCGCGCCGAGGTCACGCTCACCCTGGACAACTCCGACGGGGCCCTGCCGATCGACTACGCCGAGGTCTCCCTGACCCGCCGGATGTTCCGCGACGGGGCCGCCGAGTACGAGATCAACGGCGACCGCGCCCGCCTCATGGACGTGCAGGAACTGCTGTCGGACTCCGGCATCGGGCGCGAGATGCACGTGATCGTCGGTCAGGGCAAGCTCGCCGAGATCCTCGAGTCCAAACCCGAGGAGCGACGCGCGTTCATCGAGGAGGCCGCCGGTATCCTCAAGCACCGCCGCCGCAAGGAGAAGGCGCAGCGCAAACTCGCCGGGATGCAGGGCAACCTCGACCGGCTCACCGACCTCACCACCGAACTGCGACGCCAGCTCAAGCCGCTGGGGCGACAGGCGGAGGTGGCGCGGCGGGCGCAGACGATCCAGGCCGACCTGCGCGACGCGACGTTCCGGCTGGCCGCCGACGACCTCGTCACCCGCCGGCGCGAGCTCGCCGACGCGGAGAGCGTGCGCGCCCGCCTGGCCGACCGGGTCGCCGAGGCGGTCGACCGCCGGGACGAGCTGGCCCGCGCCGCGGCGGAGACCCAGGCTGAGCTCGACAGGCTCACCCCCGAGGCCGACGCCGCCCAGCAGCGGTGGTTCGCCCTGTCGACCCTGGCCGAGCGGGCCCGCGCGACCGCCCGTATCGCGTCCGACCGCGCCCGTTCGCTCGCGGCCGAGGTCGCGGTCCATCACGGCACGGATCCCGACGCGCTCGACCGGCAGGCCGAGCGCGCCGCAGCGCACGAGCAGGACCTCGCGGGCCAGGTGGAGGCCGCCGCCGACCGGGCCCGCCGCGCGACGGAGGCGCTGGGCGCGGCCGAGGCGGCGCTCGCCGCGCTCGAGGCCGAGCACCTTCGGGCGGTCCGTGCGATCGCCGACCGGCGGGAGGGCGTCGCGCGCCTCGCCGGCAAGGTCGAGACGCTCGCCGCGCGCGTGGAGTCGACCGAGGCGGAGATCGCGCGGCTGGACGCCGAGGTAGCCGCCGCCCGCGCCGCCGTGGCCGACGCCGAGACCGAGTTCGACGCCGTGCACGCCCGGATCGGCGCCCACTCCGAGAGCGAGCGCACCCTCGACGAGCACCTCGGCCGCGCGGAGCGCGCCCACCTGGCCGCCCGGGCGCGACTGGCCGAGCTGCAGCGCCTCGAGCGGGAGGCCGATCAGCGGATCGCGCGGTTGGCCGCACGCATCGAGACCCTCGAACAGAACAAGGGCGCCGGTGACGGCGCCGACTGGGTCGTGCGGCACCTCGGCGCGGACGCCGTGGCGGGCACGGTGGGGGAGTCGCTCGGCGTGCGCGACGGCTGGGAGCGGGCGATCGGTGTGGCGCTCGGCCCCGCCGTCGACGCGGTGGTCGTGGACGCCCGCGTGGACCGCGGGGAGGTGCTCGCCGCGCTGCGCGAGGCCGACGCCGGCCGGGCGGGGCTCGTGGGCCGCGGCGAGCCCGGCGGGGACTACCGCCTCGAGGTGGACCTCGTCGACGGCGCCCGGTGGGCCCTGGACGTGGTGGACGTGCCCGAGGACCTGGTCGCCGCGGTGACCGCCCTGTTGGTGGACGTGGTCGTGGTCGACGACCTGGCCGCCGCCCACGCGCAGGTCGGCGCGGACCGGCGCGTGCGCGCGGTGACCCGGGACGGGGAGCTCGCCGGCGCGGGGTGGACCGTCGGTGGCTCGGCGTCCGGGCGCACGGGTCTGGAGATCCAGTCCGCGATCGACGCCGCGGTCGCCGAGCGTGACTCGGTCCGCGCCGAGATCGAGACCACCCGCGCCGAGCTGGCCGGCGCCGAGGCGGAGGACGCCGAGCGCGCCGACCGGTACGCGGAGACCCTCGCCGCGATCGGGGAGTCCGACGCCGCGATCGAGGAGATCTACGCCGAGCTCGCCCGCATCGGGCAGCGGCGTCGCCGCGCCGAGGCGGACGTACGCCGCCTCGAGCAGTCGCGGCGCATCGCCGTGGACAAGCTCGACGCCGCGCGCGCCGAGCACGCCGAGCTGTCCGACCGGTTGGTCCGGGCGGGTGACGACGACGACGAGGTCAGTGCGCCCGAGGACGACGGTCGGGTCGCGGCGCAGGCGGAGGTGGCGGCAGCCCGGGCCGCCGAACTGGAGGCCAGGCTCGCGCACCGCTCCGCCGAGGAACGGGCCGCCGGCGTCCGCGGGAAGTCGGCGTCCCTGCGGCGGGCCGCCCAGGCTGAGCGCGAGTCCCGTGCCCGCGCGGCCCGGGCGGCGGCCGAGCGCCGGCGGGGAGCCGAGGTCGCCGGGGTGGTGGACGAGCTCAGCGGGCGACTGCTGGCACGCCTCGACGAGCTCATCGCCGCCGCCTCGGCGGAACGCGACCGGCTGGGGGCCGCGCGCGCGGAGGCGACCGCCCGGGCCACCGCCCTGCGCGGCGACCTCACGGCGGCGGAGTCCGAGGTCTCACGGCTCGGAGACGCCGCCCACCGCGACGAGATCGTCCGTGCCCAGCTCGAGGTCAAGGTCTCGGAGCTCGAGGCGGCGGTGCTCGAGCGTCACGGGATCGAACCGGAGGCGCTGGTCGCCGAGTACGGGCCCGACGTGGACCTGCCGCCGTCCGCGCTGGAGATGTCGGAGTACGAGGCGGCCCGCGAGCGCGGGGAGGACGTGACCCCGCCGCCGCCCATGCCGTTCGTGCGGTCCGAGCAGGAGCGACGCCTCAGGCGGGCCGAGAAGGACCTGGCCACGCTCGGCAAGGTCAACCCGCTCGCGTTGGAGGAGTTCGCCGCGCTCGAGGAACGCTACGCGTTCCTGTCGACCCAGCTCGACGACGTGAAGAAGGCCCGCGCGGACCTCGAGGGGGTGATCGACGACGTCGACGACCGGATCGAGCAGATCTTCACCGAGGCGTGGATCGACGTCGAGCGCGAGTTCCGCGACGTGTTCTCGGTGCTGTTCCCGGGCGGCGAGGGCCGGCTGGTGCTCACCGAGCCCGACGACATGCTCGCCACCGGCATCGAGGTGGAGGCGCGGCCGCCCGGGAAGAAGGTGAAGCGGCTCTCGCTGCTGTCGGGCGGCGAGAAGTCGCTCACGGCGGTGGCGATGCTGGTGGCGATCTTCAAGGCCCGACCCAGCCCGTTCTACGTGATGGACGAGGTCGAGGCCGCGCTCGACGACACCAACCTGCGGCGGCTCATCGGGCTGTTCGAACAGCTCAGGGAGACCAGCCAGCTCATCGTCATCACCCACCAGAAGCCCACCATGGACGTGGCCGACGTGCTCTACGGCGTGTCGATGCAGGGCGACGGCATCTCCAAGGTCATCTCCCAACGCATGCGCTGACTCCTCGCGGAGGCCCTGCGGTGTCGGATTCGGCATCATGGGGTCATGCCTCAGAGAGAACTGTTCATGGACCCCAGTCTGGCGCGCGCGGCGCGCGCGTTGTGCCTCGTCTCCACCAAGTTGGTGGCGCTGCGCTCCGGACTGGACGAGCAGCGGATCCGCGAGTACGAACGGGGAGTGGGCGCACTCGACGCGGCCGAGGTGCAGGCGTTGACCGACGCCCTGACCTACTTCGGCGCCCGGTTCATCCCGGAGAGCGACCGAGGGGGAGTGGGTGTGCGTCGCAAGTTCACGCGGACCAAGGTCGAGATGATCGACACGTGGGAGGCAGAGGGCGGCCCGGTCGGGGAGGACGACGTCTAGGTCACGGACGGCCCGGTCGTCGCCCGAGTGCGACGTGCCGGCCTCCGTGCACGTGCCCGAGGCGTCGCCGCTCGCTCACGAGCGCCGGAAGACCGCCCGGAGCCGTTCACGGTTGACCACGCCGATCGCCCGCAGCGGGATCCCCGCCGGGCACACCCGCGAGCACTCCCCGTAGAGCGAGCAGGGACCGAACTCCTCGTCGGCGGCGCTGCCCATCTCGCGGGCGCGGGCCGCGCGGTCGGCGCCCGCGACGGGCATGAGGGCGAGGTGCCCGAGTTTGGCCCCCACGAACAGGTTGGCCGAGCCGTTGGGGCAGGCCGCCACACACGCCCCGCACCCGATGCACGCCGCGAAGTCCAGCGCGGTCTCCGCCGTGTCGTGACCCTGAAGGGTCGAGTCCGCGTCCGGGGCGGCGCCGGCCGGGATTCCCACATGGGCCGCGGACTCGACGACCCCGTCCAGAGCGGACCGGTCCACCACCAGATCGCGGATGACGGGGAACACGGCGGCGCGAAGCGGTTCGATGCGCAGGGTGTCCCCGTCGGCGTAGGGGGTCAGCCGCTGGTGACACGACGGGGTGTTCTCCGCGGGACCGTGCGGGCGACCGTCGACGGTGACGCCGCAGGCCCCGCAGATGCCCTCGCGGCAGTCGGAGTCGAACGCCACCGGTTCGATGCCCGCGTCCACCAGGTCGCCGTTGAGGACGTCGAGCAGCTCCAGCACACTCATCTCCGGCCGTGCGTCGCGGACCTCGAACTCCTCGTACCGTCCGGCCTCGTGTGGCCCGGACTGCCGCCAGATGCGCAGGGTCAGTCTCATCGGTAATCCCTCGCGGTGGGGGCGACCGCCGAGAACTCCAGCGGTTCGGCGTGTCGGGTGAAGGACCGGGGCCCGCCACGGTCATCGCCCTCGGAGGCCCAGGCGGAGGTGAAGGCCCACCGACGGTCGTCCCGCCGGGCCTCGCCGTCGGGCGTCTGGTGCTCGTCGCGGAAGTGGGCGCCGCACGATTCGTCCCGGTCCAGCGCATCCACGCACATCAGTTCCGCCAGTTCGAGGAAGTCGGCGACCCGCCCGGCCAGTTCGAGCACCTGGTTGAGGTGACCGCCTGTGCCCGTGACCCGCAGGTCGGTCCAGAACCGGGTCCGCAGGTCACGGATGCGCTCGATCGCCCGGGTCAGGCCGTCGGCCGTCCGTGTGACGCCGCACCCCGAGTAGAGGATCTCGCCGAGCTCACGGTGGAAGTGCTCGGGCCCGGTCGAGCCGCCCACCGCGAGCAGGTTCCGCACCCGCGACCGGGCGCGGGCCACGGCGGTGACGACCACCTCGTCGTCGTCGCCCGGTAGGTCGTCCCCGAGGCGGGTGGCCAGGTGCGCCGGCACCGAGTAGGGAAGGGTGAACCACCCGTCGACGCTCGCGCTGAGCAGGGAGTTGGCGCCGAGCCGGTTCGCGCCGTGATACGCCCAGCCGCATTCGCCGCCGACGAACAGGCCGGGGATCGACGTCTGCAGGTCGAAGTCGCTCCACAGCCCGCCCATCGTGAAGTGGCACGTCGGCGCGATGCGCATGGGTACGGCGTACGGGTCCTCGCCGGTGGCGTGGGCGTACATCTCGAACAGGTTGCCGTAGCGCTCGGTGATCGTCCCCCGGCCGTCGCGGGCCAGGGCGTCACGGAAGTCCAGGTAGACGGAGTTGCGGCGTGGCCCCACCCCTCGCCCGGCTCGGATCTCGGCGGTGATCGCCCGGGAGGCCACGTCGCGGGGCACGAGGTTGCCGAAGGCGGGATAGCGGCGCTCGAGGAAGAAGTCGCGGTCGGCGTCCGGGATCTCACCGGGCGGCCGGTCGTCGCCGTCGTGGAGCGGGACCCAGACGCGGCCGTCGTTGCGCAACGACTCGCTCATGAGGATCGTCTTGGCCTGCCAGTCGTTGTCCTTGGGCAGCGCGGTGGGATGGAACTGCACGAACGACGGTGAGGCGAACAGGGCCCCCCGCTGGTGCGCGCGCCACACCGCCGACGCGTTGGAGTGGATCGCCAGCGTGGAGTCGTGGAAGACGGTCCCGTAGCCGCCGGTCGCGAGGACGACCGCGTGCGCGGTCTCGGCCCGGATGTGGCCGGACACCAGGTCGCGGACCACCACACCGTGGCACCCCGAATCGTCGACGACGAGGTCGAGCATCTCGTGGCGGGTGTGCAGCGTGACGGCGCCGGCATGGATCTGCCGCTGCAGGGCCGAGACGCCCGCGATCTGGAGTTGTTGGCCGGTCTGCCCGCGGGAGTAGTACGTGCGCGAGACCTGCACGCCGCCGAAGGACCGGGTCGACAGGACGCCGCCGTACTCACGTGCGAAGGGGGTCCCGATGGCGGAGAAATGATCGATCACCCGCGCGGATTCCTCGCCCAGCCGGAAAGCCTCGGCCTCCCGCCCACGGAAGTCCCCGCCCGAGACGGTGTCGGCGACGAACCGGGCCACCGAGTCGCCGTCCACCCGGCGGCCGCGGGCGGCGTTGATCCCGCCCTGGGCGGCCACGGAATGCGCGCGCCGGGCGGCGTCGTGATAGGTGAACGCGGTGACCCGGTAGCCGAGTTCGCCGAGGGCGGCCGCCGCGCCGGCCCCGGCCAGGCCCGTGCCGATCACCACCACGTGGAAGTGGCGGCGGTTGGCCGGCGCGACCAGTCGGTAGGCGTCGCGACGCCTCGCCCAAGCGGAGGCCGGGTCGCCCCCGGGTGTGCCGGAGCTCAGCACGTGTCCCTGTCGGGCGTCGGGGACGAGGACGGGGGGCGGTGTGAAGGTCACGTCAGCCACCCGGCCTGGACCGCGATAGGGATCGCGGCGTTGCCCAGCAGCACGGCCACCGCGGCGATCCCGCCCACGGTCGTGATCACCGCCCGGCTCCGGACGCCGGTCACCCCCAGGTCGCCGGCCGCCGTGCGGACCCCGTGGGCGACGTGCAGCGCCAGCAGCGCCATGGTGATGCCGTAGAAGGCCGCGACCCAGGGCCGCGAGAAGCTGGCGACCAGATTGGCGTACGCCGAACCGGGCTCGAACGCCTCCGACGCGACAGGGGCGGCGCCCGTGGTCATGTCGAGGACGTGGAAGACGACGAAGAGCAGCAGCACCACTCCGGTGAGCAGCATCGAGCGGGCGCCGAACGAGCCCGCCGTCAGCCCCGTCCGCCGGCGGTGCGGGCCCGCGGACGCGTGGGAGCGCCGAACCAACACCACCGCGCACCAGACGTGCGCCACCAGACCCAGGACCAGCACGACGCGCAACGCCCACAGGACGCCCTCGTGGGGGACGAGGGGGTACAGCAACGTCCGCAGCCACGCGGCGTAGGCGTCGAAACCCGACGCCCCGCCGAACACCTTGAGGTTACCGACCATGTGCGCCACCACGAAGCCGGTGAACAGCAATCCCGTCACCGCCATGATGGTCTTGGCGAGCCAGGTGGGCAGGGCCGGGGCCCGGCGGAGGGGGCGCCGGCGTACGGACGTACCCCCTGGCTGGGCGGCGAGCTCGACCACGTGGGCTCCTCCCCGGACGACGACAGGCGCCAGTCTAGGTCCGCCACAGCCCCCCCGGGACCGAGATGGCGACGGGTGCGGTCGGCCATACTGGGCACCGTGACTACCACCACCTGGATCATCATCGCCGTCGCCGCGGTGCTGCTGCTTGCCATCATCGCCCTCGTCGTGGGTCTGCAGCTGCGCAAGAAGCGACAGATCTCGCTCACCAGGGCCGCCGAGCGCAAGGAGCTCACCCGCGAGGAGCGCTCCGGCAACTATCAGGCCGGGACGGGGTTCTCGTTCGCCCAGGGAGGGGGCGGCGCCACGGCGGCCCCGCCCAGGGAGCCGGTGCGCCGTGACCCGACGCCGCGGGAGGACCTGCCGCCGGCGACACCGGCCCCACGGCCCCCCGCGCCGCCGTCCGCTGCGACGGGGGCGGCCCCCGCCGCCGAACCCGCCGCCGAACCCACGGCCGCCCCTGCGACCGCGCCGGACACCGCGCCCGAGACAGCCGTCCCCGCGCCCGAGCCGGACGTCGATCCCGGCCCGACCGAGGCCACCGAGGTCGTCGAGCCCGCCCCGGTCGAGCCCGTCGTGGTCCCGCCCGAGGTGCCCGACGAGGAGATCCCGGCGCCCCCGGAGACGGTGACCGGGACCCCGGAGCCGGTCGCCCCGGTCGAGCGCATCGACCCGGCCGCCGGCCGCCTCGACCGCCTGCGGGGCCGCCTCGCGCGGTCGCAGAACACTGTGGGCCAGGGCCTGCTGGGTCTCCTCGGCGCCGGCGATCTCGACGAGGACGCCTGGGAGGAGATCGAGGACACGCTGATCATGGCCGACCTCGGTTCGGCCACCACCGAGCTCGTCGTGGACCGCCTGCGGGCGGAAATCGCCACCCGACAGGTCCGCACCGAGGCCGAGGTGCGCGATCTGCTGCGGCAGACCCTCATCGACAACCTCCACCCCGAACTCGACCGCTCGCTGCGTGCGCTGCCGAACGACGGGACGCCGGCCGTCCTCCTCGTCGTCGGCGTCAACGGCACCGGCAAGACCACCACAACCGGCAAACTCGCCCGCGTCCTCGTCGCCGACGGTCGCGAGATCCTCCTCGGCGCGGCGGACACGTTCCGCGCCGCCGCGGCGGATCAGCTCCAGACCTGGGCCGAGCGGGTGGGCGCCGAGGTCGTCCGCGGCAAGGAGGGCGCCGATCCCGCCTCCGTCGCCTTCGACGCGGTGACCCGCGGGGTCGAGACCGGCGTGGACGCCGTGCTCGTGGACACCGCCGGTCGGCTCCACACCAAGACCGGGCTCATGGACGAGCTCGGCAAGGTCAAACGAGTGGTGGAGAAGAAGACCCCGGTCGACGAGGTGCTGCTGGTGATCGACGCCACCACCGGACAGAACGGGCTCATGCAGGCGCGCGTGTTCAAGGAGGTCGTCGACATCACGGGGGTCGTGCTGACCAAGCTCGACGGCACCGCCAAGGGCGGGATCGTCTTCCAGGTCCAGCACGAGCTCGGTGTGCCGGTCAAGCTCGTCGGACTGGGGGAGGGCGCCGACGACCTGGCGCCGTTCACCCCCGAGGCGTTCGTGGACGCCCTGCTCGGGACGTAGTCCCGGTGCGGCCGGCCGCGACACACAACCGGAACCGGGGCCCGCCGCGTGTAACCGTCAGGAAACACGCGCGGACAACCACCGCAACACGGCAGCGGAAACCTCTACAGGCGACCGGGGAGCGAAAAGACGCTCACCACGCGATGAAACGAGGAGGACCGCACCGTGATAGGTGACAGTGTCGCGTTGCTCGCCCAGGAGGCGACGCCGGAGTTCGATACGGGAGACACGGCCTGGATGCTCATGGCGGCATCCCTGGTCCTGCTCATGACGCCCGCCCTGGCGCTCTTCTACGGCGGCATGTCCCGGCAGAAGTCGGTACTCAACATGATGATGATGTCGTTCGGCACCATGGGGCTGATCGGCGTCATCTACCTGCTGTGGGGCTGGTCGATGTCCTACGGCAGCCAGTCCGTGGCCGGACTGTTCGCCAACCCCTTCGAGATGTTCGGACTGTCCGGCGTGATCGGGGACGCGAGCGGCTGGATGATGTCCGGCTCGGGCGCCTACCCGGCGGTCGTCGACGTCGCCTTCCAGGTGACGTTCGCGATCATCACCGTGGCGCTCATCTCCGGCGCGATCGCCGAACGCGTCCGGTTCGGCACCTGGCTCGCGTTCGCCGGGCTGTGGGTCACCCTCGCGTACTTCCCGCTCGCCCACATGGTGTGGGGCGGGGGACTGCTCTCCCACTCCGACAGTGGTCTGGCCGCCATGATCTTCGGGACGGTCGACGACGGCGAGGGCGGTCTGACCGCCGCCGTGGGCCCCGTCGACTTCGCCGGTGGAACCGTCGTGCACATCAACGCCGGCGTGGCCGCCCTGGTGCTCGTCCTGCTCGTCGGCAAGCGGCTCGACTTCGGTCGCACCGCCTTCCGCCCGCACAGTCTGCCCCTGGTCATGCTCGGTGCCGCGCTGCTGTGGTTCGGCTGGTTCGGGTTCAACGCCGGTTCCGCGTTCGGTGCCAACGGCACCGCCGGCCTGGCCTGGGTCAACACCACCGCCGCCACCGCCGCCGCGATGCTGGGCTGGCTCCTGGCCGAGCGTATCCGCGACGGGCACGCCACCAGCCTCGGCGCGGCCTCCGGCGTCGTCGCCGGCCTGGTCGCCATCACCCCCGCCGCCGGGTCCGTCCACCCGCTCGGTGCCATCGCCCTCGGCGCGATCGCGGGCGTGCTGTCCGCCCTCGCCGTGGGCCTCAAGCACCGCTTCGGCTACGACGACGCGCTCGACGTGGTGGGCGTCCACCTGGTCGCCGGCCTGTGGGGCACGATCGCGATCGGGCTGTTCGCGACCGGCACCTTCGACACCGCCCCCGGGATCTTCTACTCCGGCGAGGGATGGAAGCTCCTCGTGGTCCAGATCGTGATCGCCGTCGCGGCGCTCGTGTTCACCGCGGTGATGACCGCGATCGCCTGGGCGATCTGCCGCCCCCTCGGGTGGCGGATCGACAAGGCAGACGAGCAGGCCGGCATCGACGGCGCCCAGCACGCGGAGACCGCGTACGAGCCCTCCACCAGCGCGCTCATCCGCTGACCCGATCACCTCGAAAGGAACCACGACATGAAGCTCGTGACCGCGATCGTCAAGCCGTTCACGCTCGACGACGTCAAGGCCGCCCTCGAGCAGGCCGGCATCCACGGACTGACCATCAGCGAGGTCCAGGGCTACGGCCGCCAGAAAGGCCACACCGAGGTCTACCGCGGCGCCGAGTACGCCGTCGACTTCGTCCCGAAGATCCGGGTCGAGGTGGTGGTCGACGACGACACCGCCGGGGCGGTCGTGCAGCTGATCGTCGACGCGGCCCGCACCGGCAAGATCGGCGACGGCAAGGTCTGGGTGACCGCCGTCGAGAGCATCGTCCGTGTCCGCACGGGCGAGGAGGGCGTCGACGCCATCTGAGCGGCCCCGCCCGTTCACCCACGCACACCCCGCTTCCGCGCGCGGGTCGTCCCCGACGGGGACGGCCCGCGCGCTCTCGTGCGCGCCTGCTCCGTGCGGGGCCGTTCACAGAAGCGAAACACGCCCGCCCCGGCGGGGTGACACGGGCGCGGGACTCTGGATCCGACGGACGTGGGGAAGGGGAGAGGGATGACGGCGACGGCTGACGGCGAACGTGCCACGGCACTGCGGGCCGGACGCGCACGGATCCTCTCCGCGCGACGCGAGGATCTACCGGCCGCTGCGCTACGGGCCGCCCTCTGCGAGCTCTACGAGATGGAGTTGGCGAGGCTCGCCGAGGAGGCCGGCGTCGACCCGGGCTCCGGATTCGCCCTCATCGCGTTCGGCGGACTCGGTCGCAGGGAGGTCCTGCCACATTCCGACCTCGACCTGGTGCTCGTGCACGAGCGCCGCACCGACCGCGACGTGAGCGAGCTCGCCGACGCGCTGTGGTACCCGCTATGGGACTCCGGGGTGGGCCTCGACCACAGCGTCCGCACGGTCGACCAGTGCCTCGCCGTCGCCGCGGCTGACGTCTCGGTGGGCCTGAGCCTGCTCGACGCGCGGGTGATCGCCGGCGACGCGGATCTCGGTGCTCTGGTCGTCGACGGTGCCCGCCGCCAGTGGCGTGACCAGATCGCCTCCCGCTTCGACGACCTCGTCGCCGCGGCCGCGGCCAGGCGCCACCGCGCCGGCGTCATCGCCCACCGCAGCGAGCCGGATCTCAAGAACGGTGTCGGGGGGCTGCGCGACGCACAGCTCGTCACCGCCCTGGCGCTGGCGCACCTCAGCGACGGCCGGCCGGTGGTGCCCGGGGGGATGGCCGCCGCGCACCGGCTCGTGCTCGACGCCCGCACCGAGCTGCACCGGGTCGCCGGACGAGCCCGCGAGGTGCTACACGCGGAGTACGGCGACGAGGTCGGCCGTGCCCTCGGACTCGGTGACCGGTTCGACCTCGCCCGTGCCCTCAGCGACGCCTCCCGCACGATCGCCTTCACCGCCGACCAGGCGATCCGCGGATCGTGCGCCACCCTGTCGACGCGGGGACTCACCGGGCTGCTGAGGCGGTCCCCGGTCCGCCGGCCGCTGGACGACGGCGTGGTCGAGCACGCGGGCGAGGTGGCGCTGGCCCGTGGCGCGCGCGTCGAGGAGGAGCCCTGGCTACCCCTGCGCGTGGCGGCCGCCGCCGCGCGCTTCTCCCTCCCGGTGGCGGGGTCCACCCTCGGCGTCCTGGCCGAGCGCAGCCCCGCCCCCGACGGCCGCTGGCCCGCGGAGGCGCTGTCCGACCTGCTGGTCCTGCTGGGCTCTGGGGAGGCGCAGATCCCCGTTCACGAGGCCCTCGACCGTTGCGGACTGTGGGAACGCCTGCTGCCGGAGTGGTCCGGCGTGCGGGATCTGCCCGCCCGCGAACGCACGCACGTCTACACCGTCGACAGGCACCTCGTGCAGACGGCGGTCGAGGCGTCGCGGCTCACCACCTCGGTCGCGCGGGCCGACCTCCTGCTGCTCGCGGCGCTCCTCCACGACCTCGGCAAGAGCCGCGTGGGCGACCACAGCGAGAACGGCGCGGTGATGATCCGGCCGATCGCCGAGAGGATGGGGTTGAGCGTGCGCGACACCCAGACCCTGGAACGACTGGTCCGACACCACCTCCTCCTCGCGAGGACCGCCGCACGCCGCGACCCCTCCGACCCGGAGACCGCCCAGTTCGTCCTCGACACCCTGGACTGGGACACGGTCGCGCTGGACGTGTTGGCCGCGCTCACCGAGGCCGACTCGATCGCCACCGGACCGACCGTGTGGTCGGCGGGACGGGCCGGCGTGCACACGGCGCTCGTCGCGGCGTGCCGCGCCCAGGTGGGACCCCGCCCGGCCGCCGTCGAGGCCCCGACGGTGCGGGCGTCGAGACGGCACGGTCCCCCCGACGTCGTCGTCGACCTCCGTGCGGCGGGCACGGGCACCACACACGAGGTCACCCTCGTGGCCCCCGGTGCCGGAAGGTCATTGGCGGTGGCTGCGGAGGTCCTCGCCGCCCACCGACTGGAGATCGTCGACGCGGAGATCGACCTGCGGCCGCCCGGAGGGATGCGCGCGAGGATGACCGTCTCCACGCGGTTCGGCGACCCGGTGGACGCCCGCGTGCTCCGGCAGGACCTGCGACGGTCGATCGACGCCGGCCTGCCGGGATCGCTGCGCGCGGCCCTCGCCCGCGGCGAGGCCGTGCCCATCGGTCCCCCGCGGGCCAGATCCTCGGTCCTCGTCGGGCACCGCTCCGACGCGGACGGCGTGATGATGGAGGTCCGCGCCGAGGACCGACCCGGGCTGTTCGCCCGGATCGTCTCCGCGATCCTGCAGACGGGCGCCCGGATCGACTGGGTGGTGGTCCGCACCAGGGGTGCCGCGGTCGAGGACGTGTTCGCCCTCTCCGGTCCGGGTGCGGTCCTCAGCACGGCCGGTCAGGTCGAGTCACTGCTGCCGGGACACGAGCCCGCGACGCCCGTCGTCGCGCGTGCCGATACCCTGTGATCAGTCGTCGCCGACGACGCCGGGACGCGCGCGCTCCCGGGACGCGAACCAGGGAGCTGTTGCCGTGTTCGAATCCTTGTCCGACCGTCTCACAGGGGCGCTCAAGGACCTGCGCGGAAAAGGTCGGCTGAGCGACGCCGACATCGACGCGACGGCCCGCGAGATCCGACTCGCGCTGCTCGAGGCCGACGTCGCACTGCCGGTCGTTCGCGCCTTCATCTCCCGGGTCAAGGAACGGGCCAAGGGCGCCGAGGTCTCCGAGGCGCTCAACCCCGCCCAGCAGGTCGTCAAGATCGTCGACGCCGAGCTCACCGCCATCCTCGGTGGCGAGGCCCGCCGGATCGAGTTCGCCAAGCAACCACCGACGGTGATCATGCTGGCCGGCCTCCAGGGTGCGGGTAAGACCACGCTGGCGGGAAAGCTCGCGTACTGGCTCAAGGGCCAGGGGCACACGCCGCTGTTGGTGGCGTGCGACCTCCAACGCCCGGGCGCGGTCGACCAGCTACGCATCGTCGGTGAGCGCGCCGGAGTACAGACCTTCGCCCCACACCCCGGCACCTCGGTCGGCGGGGACGGCGCGGAGATCGGCGTCCAGGAGCCGGTGTCCGTCGCGCAGCGCGGGCTGGCCCACGCACGCGCCAAGATGCACGACGTCGTGATCGTCGACACCGCCGGCCGCCTCGGCATCGACGAGGAGATGATGGCCCAGGCCCGCGGCATCCGCGACGCCGTCCAGCCGCACGAGACCTTCTTCGTCCTGGACGCCATGATCGGTCAGGACGCGGTGGTCACCGCCGAGGCGTTCCGCGAGGGCGTGGGCTTCACCGGCGTCGTGCTCACCAAGCTCGACGGCGACGCGCGCGGCGGCGCCGCGCTGAGCGTCCGCGAGCTCACGGGCACCCCGATCATGTTCGCCTCGGACGGCGAGAAGCTCGAGGACTTCGACGTCTTCCACCCGGAGCGCATGTCGAGCAGGATCCTCGGCATGGGCGACGTCCTCTCGCTCATCGAGCAGGCGGAGACGGTCTTCGACGCCAAGGAGGCCGAGAAGACCGCCGCCAAGATCGGCTCCGGCGAGCTCACGCTCGAGGACTTCCTCGACCAGATGATGATGATCCGCAAGATGGGTCCCATCGGGAACCTGCTCGGCATGCTGCCCGGCGGCAAGGACATGAAGGCCGCCGTCGGCGACATCGACGAGAAGCACCTCGACCGCATCCAGGCGATCATCCGCGGCATGACCCCCGAGGAACGCGCCGATCCCAAGATCATCAACGGATCCCGGCGTCAACGCATCGCCAACGGCTCGGGCGTCACCGTCACCGACGTCAACCAGCTCGTCGACCGGTTCTTCGAGGCGCGCAAGATGATGAGCCGGATGGCCGGCCAGATGGGGATGCCCGGTGCCGGGCGAAAGAACCAGCGCAAGGGCAAGAAGGGCAAGGGGAAGGGCAAGGGGCGCGGCCCCACGCCGCCGAAGAACCGCGGCATGATGCCCGGGATGCCCGGGATGCCCGGGATGCCGCCCGGGGGCATGCCGGACCTGTCCCAGATGCCGCCGGGCCTGGACCAGCTCCCGCCCGGCCTCGAGGGCATCGATCTGGACAACCTCAAGTTCCCCAAGAGGTGACCCGACGGCCCGTGTGCACCGATTGGTGCGCGCGGGCCGGGCGTGTCTAGACTGGACCGCTGGACGCCGTCACCGGTGGGTCCCCACGCGGGGGTCCGGGCCGAACGGCGGTCACCCGGAAGGCGAAACCGGACCCCGCGAGCAGCGCGGGCGTCGCTGAATCGCCATGTGACCCACTACAGGAAGTGAGACGCGCTCATGGCCGTCAAGATCAAGCTCACCCGACTCGGCAAGATCCGCAACCCGCAGTACCGGGTCGTCGTCGCCGACGCCCGTACCCGCCGCGACGGTCGCTCCATCGAGACCATCGGCCTCTACCGCCCGAAGGAGGAGCCGAGCTTCATCCAGATCGACTCCGACCGGGCCCAGTACTGGCTCGGCGTGGGCGCCCAGCCGACCGAGGCCGTCGAGCAGCTGCTCAAGATCACGGGCGACTGGCAGAAGTTCAAGGGCATCGAGGGCGCCGAGGGCACCCTGCGCACCCCGGAGGCCAAGCCCTCCAAGCTGGACCTGTTCAACAAGGCGCTCGAGGAGGCCCAGGGCGAGCCGTCCGCCGAGGCCATCACCGCCAAGCGCAAGGCCGACAAGGCGAAGAAGGCCGAAGAGGCCAAGAAGGCCGAGCAGGAGGCCGCCGCGTCGACCGACTCCGCCGAGGGTGAGGCCGCGTCGGCTGACGCCGAGACCGCCGAGGCCTGAGACAGATGAACGACATGGTCGTCGACGCCGTCGACCACCTCGTCCGCGGCATCGTGTCGGATCCCGACGCCGTGTCCGTCCGGTCGAGTGGTGGTCGGCGCGGCACCGTGATCCGGGTGGCGGTCGCGCCCGAGGATCTCGGCCGTGTCATCGGGCGGGGCGGTCGAACCGCGTCCGCCATCCGGACGATCGTCTCCGCCGTCGGGGGAGAGGGCATCCGGGTCGACGTGGTCGACACCGACCGCTGATCCCACCCCGTACGCGCCGACAACCGGAGGACCTGACACACCATGGAGCTCGTCGTGGGCCGCGTCGTCAAATCGCACGGCGTCCGCGGCGAGCTCGTGGTGGAGGTCCGTACCGACTCGCCCGAGGAGCGCTTCGCCCCCGGCGCGCGGCTCACCGGCCGCGTCGGCAAGGGGGACCGCGCCACCGACCGTGACGTCACAGTGGAAGCCGCCCGGAGCCATTCCGGGCGGCTTCTCGTGCGCCTGGCCGGTGTATCCGACCGCGACACGGCCGACGCGCTGCGCGGCATGCTCCTGCTGGTCGACTCCGCCGAGCTCCCCGATCCAGAGGACCCGGACGAGTACCACGATCACCAGCTCGTCGGGCTCCGGGTCCTCGACACCTCGGGCGCACCGCTCGGCGAGGTCACCGAGATCGTCCACACCCCCGCCGGTGAGCTCCTCGGGATCCGACTGACCGACGGTGCCGACGCGCTCGTGCCCTTCGTCACCGAGATGGTCCCCGAGGTGGACGTCCCCGGTGGGACGTGCGTCATCGACCCACCGGAGGGGCTGCTCGACCTGGGCACGTCGTGACCGGGCCCGCCGCCGAGGAGCGGCGCGGGCCGATCATGCGTCTCGACGTCGTCACCGTCTTCCCCGACTACCTCGCCCCGCTCCGGCTCGCCCTCCTCGGTCGCGCCGTCGACCGGGGCATTATCGAGGTCGGCGTCCACGATCTGCGCGCCTGGACCCACGACGTGCACAAATCCGTCGACGACACCCCGTTCGGCGGCGGGCCGGGGATGGTGATGCGGCCGACGGTGTGGGGCGTCGCGCTCGACGACCTAGTTCCCCAGACCGACACCGGGCTGACGACCGGGCCGGCCGCCTCGGATCCGGACTCCCGGCCCCTGCTGATCGTCCCGACCCCCGCCGGGCGGCCCTTCTCCCAGTCCGACGCCCACAGGTACGCCCGCCGCCGTCGGATCGTGTTCGCGTGCGGCCGCTACGAGGGCATCGATCAGCGCGTGGTCGACGAGGCCTCCGAGCGCATGGACGTCGAAGAGGTCAGCATCGGGGACTACGTCCTGATCGGAGGCGAGGTAGCCGTCCTCGTCATCGCGGAGGCCGTGGTACGCCTCCTGCCCGGTGTGCTGGGGAACCGGCGTAGTCACGAGGAGGATTCCTTCTCCGACGGTCTCCTCGAGGGACCGAGCTACACCCGCCCCGAGATATGGCGCGACCGCCCGGTGCCCGACGTCCTCAAGAGCGGCGATCACGCGAGGATCGCACGCTGGCGCCGCGACGAATCGCTGCGGCGGACCGCGGAGAGGCGCCCGGACCTCCTGGGCGGGGCCCCGCTCAGCGCCGCCGACCTGCAGACCCTGGCCGAGCTGGGCTGGGAACCGCCAGAGGGTTGATTTGGGCCACCCCCGGCGGGGATGGCACACTAGCGAGGTTGACCTTTCGGGCGCACGCGCGCCCGGGGACGGTCGCGCTGATCCGGGGCACGAACCGGTCGACCCGCCTGACGGCGGGCGCCAGGGTCCTCTGTCCTCATTCCTGACATGCAAGGAACACAATGAACACTCTCGACTTCATCGACAACAAGTCCCTCCGGGACGACATCCCGGAGTTCCGTGCCGGCGACACGCTCGACGTGCACGTCAAGGTCATCGAGGGCTCCAAGGAGCGCATCCAGGTCTTCAAGGGCGTCGTGATCCGTCGCCAGGGCGGCGGCGTCCGCGAGACCTTCACCGTCCGCAAGGTCTCGTTCGGCGTCGGCGTCGAGCGCACGTTCCCCGTGCACTCGCCCAACATCGACCGCATCGACGTGCTCGTGCGTGGCGACGTCCGCCGCGCCAAGCTCTACTACCTGCGTGAGCTCCGCGGCAAGGCCGCGAAGATCAAGGAGAAGCGCTGAGCGCATAGAGCGCGTCGGACTCGACCGCCGTCAGCGGTGCGGGATCGACTACGCTCATCCGGGTGAGCAGCACCGACACGCCCGGACACGACACCGCCGAGCCGGGGCCCCGTGATCACGGGGCCCCGGCTCGTGGCGTCGAGAAGAAGGGCCAGCCCTGGTACATCGAGATCCCGCTGCTGGTGGTGATCGCCCTGGCCCTGGTGTTCGTCTTCCAGACCTTCGTCGGTCGCGTCTACCAGATCCCGTCCGAGTCCATGGAACCCACGCTGCACGGCTGCGCGGGCTGCACGGGCGACCGGATCTTCGTCGACAAGATCAGCTACCGGTTCGGTGATCCCCGGCCCGGCGACGTGGTCGTCTTCGAAGGGCCCGAGTCGTGGAACGAGGGGTACCAGTCCATCCGTTCGGACAACCCTGTCATCCGCACCCTCCAAAACATCGGCGGAGTGATCGGCATCGTCCCGCCCGACCAGAACGACATGGTCAAGCGCGTGATCGCGGTGGGCGGGCAGACGGTGGGGGGATGCGCGCCGGACGGGTCGCTCCTCGTCGACGGTCAACCCCTGGACGAGCCCTACCTCAACGAGGACCCGTCGCCCGCCCGTAACCCGTTGAACTGCGCGTTCGGTCCCGTCACGGTCCCCGAGGGCAACTACTGGGTGATGGGCGACAACCGCGGCAACTCCGCGGACTCCCGCTTCCACATGGGAGACGAACACCAGGGCACGGTGCCGGCGGAGAACATTATCGGCAAGGTGCAGGCGATCATCCTCCCGTTCGACCGGATCGGGACGGTCTCCTCGCCGGACATCAGCGCGGGGTGACCCGGGCACGCCCCGACCGGTCGCGACGGCACCGCCTGCTGCCCACCCGGGCGCGGGTGACCCGCAGGGACGGCCGGCTCGCGCTGGAGGCCGCGCTCACCCGACGGGGGCTGGGTCCCGTCGCGGGCGTCGACGAGGCCGGCCGCGGTTCCTGTGCGGGACCGCTCGTCGTGGCGGCGTGTGTGCTCGGTGACCGGCTCCACCCGGAACTCGCGGACCTGGACGACTCCAAAAAGCTCACCGCCGCGGCCCGCGCCCGGCTCCACGACGCGGTCCTGCGGCGCGCGAGGGCTGTCTCGGTCGTCGTGATCGAACCGGATCGGATCGACGCGCGCGGGATCCACCGCTGCAACATCGAGGGGATGCGTCGGGCGGTCGCCGCCCTGGACCCGCGACCCGGGTTCGTCCTGACGGACGGGTTCGCGGTCGACGGTCTCGGGTGCCAGTCCACGGCGGTGATCGGGGGTGACGCGGTGGTCGCATCCATCGCCGCCGCGAGTGTCCTCGCGAAGGTCACGCGCGATCGGATTATGGTGGACCTCGACTCGCGGTACCCGGGCTACGGCTTCGCCGCCCACAAGGGGTACAGCACCACGGGTCACGCCAGGGCGATCGAGCAGCTCGGTCCCAGCGACATCCATCGGATGTCGTACGCCAACGTCCGTCGCGCCGCGCAGGCGCATTCGAGGAGCAGCACGAGATGAGCGCCGAGGATCTGGAGAACTACGAGACCGAGATGGAGCTCTCGCTATATCGCGAGTACCGCGACATCGTCGGTCAGTTCACCTACGTCGTCGAGACGGAGCGGCGCTTCTACCTCGCCAACGCCGTCGAGTTGATCCCGCGGTCCGCCGACGGGGAGGTGTACTTCGACGTACGTATGTCCGACGCGTGGGTGTGGGACATGTACCGACCTGCTCGTTTCGTCAAGTACGTGCGCGTCCTGACGTTCAAGGACGTCAACATCGAGGAACTCGACAAGCCCGAACTGCGCCTGCCGGAGTAGCCACCGGCCCGGTTCTCCACAGCCCGATCCGCCTCCACAGGAGACCCCCGGCCCGGTCCGCGACCAGCGGATCGGGCCGTCGTCGTCGGGCAGGGTGTGCCCCGGCGGACCCGGACGGGCCGGGCCGCCGGGAGGACGGCGATGACAGGGGACGGGGTGGGACGCGCCAGGGGCGGCGAGGACCAGCGGGTGCGGACAGGTCGGATCGGGGAGCAACACGCGGCGGGCCTGCTGGAGGCCCGCGGTGCGGTGGTGATCAGCCGGAACTGGCGGTGTCCGGTCGGGGAACTCGATCTGGTGGTCCTGGACTCCGCGGGCAGACTGCGATTCGTCGAGGTGAGGACCCGCACCGGTAGGGGTTTCGGCAGCCCGGCCGAGTCCGTCACGGGGAAGAAGCGCCGGCGCCTGCGCCTGCTGGCCGCCCACTGGCTGGCGGAGCACCCGGGTCGCTGGCGTCAGGTCTGCTTCGACGTGGTCGGGGTGGATCTGGCCGATCCCTCACGGCCCCGGCTCGAGTTGTTCGAGGACGTGATGTAGCCGTGGCGCTCGGGCGGACGTGGGCGGTGACCCTGCACGGGGTGGGCGGTCAGATCGTCGAGGTCGAGGCGGACGTGGGACGCGGGCTGCCGGGGGTGAGCATCGTGGGGCTGCCGGATTCGGCGGTGCTGCAGGCCCGGGAGCGGATTCGGGCGGCGGTGATCAACAGCGGACTGTCGTGGCCAGTGGGCAAGGTCGTCTTGTCCCTGTCGCCGGCGGGTCTGCCCAAGCGGGGCTCCGGTTTCGACCTGGCGCTCGCGGTGGGGACCCTCACCGCGTCCGGGGAGCTGCCCGCGTCCTGCTTCGACGGCACGCTGCTGGTGGGTGAGCTCGCCCTGGACGGGCGGGTCCGTGCGGTCCGTGGGGTCCTTCCCGCGGTGCTCGCCGCCCGGGACGCCGGGCTGCCCCGCGCGATCGTTCCGAGCGCCAACCTCGCGGAGGCCCGGCTGGTGCGGGGAATCGACTCCGCGGGCGTGGACTCGCTGGCGATGCTCGGGGTGTGGAGCCGTGGTGGCGGGGCGCTGGTGTCGGACGCGCCGGCCGCGCGTGCCGTGGGCGGGCGGCCCCGCGAGGACCTCGCCGAGGTGCACGGCCAGGACGACTGCCGTCGGGCGGTGGAGATCGCGGCCGCCGGCGGGCACGCCCTTCTCCTCCGCGGGGCGCCGGGGACAGGCAAGACGATGCTGGCGCGTCGACTGCCCGGCCTCCTGCCGGATCTGGGGGAGTGCGAGGCGCTCGAGGCCACGGCCGTCCACTCGGTGATGGGCAAGCTCGCCCCGAGGGATCCGCTGCTGCGTCGGCCGCCGTTCGTCGCCCCGCACCACTCGGCCTCGGTGGCCTCGTTGGTGGGGGGCGGGAACAACGTCGCGCGTCCGGGGGCGGTGACGCTCGCGCACCGTGGGGTGTTGTTCCTCGACGAGTGCGCCGAGTTCCCCGCCCGTGTGCTCGACAGCCTGCGCACCCCGCTGGAGGACGGGGAGGTGAGGATCGCCCGCCGGGACGGTATCTCGGTCTATCCCGCGCGATTCCAGTTGGTGATGGCCGCCAACGACTGCCCGTGTGGCAGCGCGCGCCCGGACGCGTGCACCTGCACGCCGGACGCGCGGCGGAGGTACGGCCGCTCGCTGACGGGCCCATTGCGGGACCGCATCGATATCGCGGCCCGCACCCTGCCGATCGGATCGGATCTGTTCGCGGTCGGGGAGGTCGAGGACACGGCCGCGGTACGCGCCAGGGTGGCCGCGGCGCGCGCGGCAGCCGCCGAGAGGTGGGCCGGGTGCCCGGACGCGGCGGGCGCCCGGTCCAATGCCGAGGTACCCGGGCGCGTGTTGCGCTCGGTGTGGGGGCTCGATCGGAGCGCGGTGCAGCCGCTCGACCGCGCGCTCGCCCACGGGGTGCTGTCCGCGCGGGGCGTCGATCGATGCCTGCGCCTGGCGTGGACGGTCGCCGACCTGGACGGGGCGACCGTGCCGCGTGAGCCCCATGTGGCCGAGGCGTTGATGCTGCGAGGAGAGGACTGATGTCGGTGGGCGAGCAAGAGGCCGTGGCGGTGCCGTGGGACGTCCGCGAGGCGTACGCGTATCTGGGAGCGGTCACCGAAAGACCGACCGCGCAGGTGTGGGACCTGGTCGACTCGGTCGGTCCGGTCGCCGCGCGGGACCTCATCCGGGCCGGGCGGGCGGGCGAGACGCTGAACGCCCAGGCCGAGTCCCGTCGCGAGCACGTGGACGGGGCGGCCCTTCTCGACTCGGCCGCGACCGTGGGTGCCCGCCTGGTGGTGCCGGGCGACCCGGGCTGGCCGGGATACGCGCTCGCGCCACTCGACCGGCCACGCGGGCGTCGCCGGGACGGCACGGGCGGGGTGCCCACCGCGTTGCGCCCGCTCGGGTTGTGGTGGCGGGGGCCTGCCGACCCGGCGACGGCGCTGGGGAGGTCTGTGGCGGTGGTGGGCACCCGGGCGCCCACGCCGTACGGCCGGACGGTGGCCGCGGATCTGAGCGCCGGGGCCGCGGCGGAGGGGTTCACGGTGGTCTCGGGAGGCGCGTTCGGCATCGACGCGGCCGCGCACCGCGCTGTGCTCGGGGTGCGCGGCACGACGATCGCGGTCCTGGCCGGGGGCGTCGACCGCCTGTACCCGCGCGGCAACGACGGCCTGCTCCGTGAGGTCGCGGAGACAGGCGCGGTCATCTCGGCGCAGCCGCCGGGAACCGGGGTGACGCGGTACCGGTTCCTCGACCGCAACCGCATCATCGCGGCGTTGACGGGCGCGACGGTGGTGGTCGAGGCGGCGGCCCGCAGCGGTGCGCTGAGCACGGCGGCGTGGGCGGCGGCCCTCGACCGGCCGGTCGGGGCCGTACCGGGTCCGGTCACCTCGGTCGCGTCGGTCGGGTGCCATCTCCTCCTCCGGGACCGCGGGGCGGTGCTGATCGGACGCACGGCGGACGTGGTCGAGCTGGCCGGAGCGATGGGGGAGACGGCGCCGCCGCCGGCCCGGGAGGCCACGTCGTGGGACGGGCTGGACGACGTGACGCGGCGCATCCTCGAGGCGCTCCCGACCTCCGGAGGGGCCGCACCCGCGGAGGTCGCCAGGTCGGCCGGGATCGCGGCGGCCACGGTGCGGGCCGTACTCGGTCGGCTGATGTCCACGGGCGCGGCCGTGCGCGGCCCGGAGGGCTGGCGCAGATCCGGCGACGGCGGGATGCAGCTCAGCCTGCCGGTCTCCTGAGTCGGGCCCCGCGCCGGGTGGTTGCGTGCCCGTCGAAGGGGCGCGACAATCGGTGTCCATGGGACGGATGCGCACTCGTGAGGACGATGGGGAATCGCTGTCCGTTCACCTCGAGGAGGTGCTCGACGACTACGTCGCGCACCTCCTCACCGGCAGGTCTCGCTCCGAGGCGACCGCCCGGTCCTATCGATCGGACGTCCGCGGACTGCTCGGCCACCTCGCGGCGGGCGACGGCGGGCCCACCACCGGCCCGGAGCTCGGAGCCGCGCTGACCCTGCCCGCCCTGCGGGGCTGGCTCGCCGCCCAGGTGGCCGCCGGAGCCGCGCGGTCGACCGTCGCACGCCGGGTCGCGGCGGCGCGCTCGTTCAGCACGTGGGCGGCGCGCACCGGGCTGCTCCCGACCGACGTCGCGGCCAGACTGGAGGCTCCGCGCGCCCGACGGCACCTGCCCGAGGTCCTCGACGCCGCCCAGGCGGGCGAGACCATCCGGACGAGCGAACTCGGCGCGGCCGAGGGCGACCCCCTCGCCGTCCGCGACCGCCTCGTGGTGGAGCTGCTGTACTCGTGCGGCATCCGGGTGGCCGAACTGTGCGGCCTCGACGTCGACGACGTCGACGCGGAACGGCGACTCCTCCGCGTGATCGGCAAGGGCGACCGCGAGCGTGCCGTCCCGTACGGGGCGCCCGCCGACCGGGCACTGCGCGCCTGGCTCGACACCGGCCGACCGGCCCTGACGAACGCCCGCTCGGGGCCGGCCCTCCTTCTGGGTGCCCGCGGCGGACGCCTGGACCCTCGGGCGGCCCGCAGGATCGTCAACGAGGTCAGCGAGGCCACGCCGGGCGCGCCCCGCGTCTCGCCCCACGCGCTGCGCCACAGTTCGGCCACGCACCTGCTCGAGGGCGGCGCGGACCTGCGACACGTCCAGGAGCTGCTCGGGCACTCCACGCCGGCGACCACCCAGATCTACACGCACGTCTCGGCCGAGCGCCTCCGCGCCGCCTACCGCGGAGCCCATCCCCGCGCCTGATCGGGTCGCCGCCGCCGCTTCTCAGCCGACGCCGTCGCCGGGCAGTGTGGGCTTGAGACGTATCGGACGGTGGGTGGCGGCCAACAGCGCGAGCGGATCGACGTAGTCGTCGTCGTCACCGGACGGGCCTCCCGAGGCCACCCGCGCGCCCCAGTGCAGACACGCCACCACCGGACACCCGGGGTGGCCGGCGAGGAGTCGGCCGATCCGCGCACCCGCGGCGACGACGTCCCCGGCGCTCACCTCGGCGGCGACCGGTTCGTACGTCGTGCGCAGCCCGCCGCCGTGGTCGATCGACACCACCGGCCGCCCGGCCACGGCGCCTGCGAAGGACACCGTCCCGTCGGCGGGGGAGAGGACGGGTGAGTACGGCTCCGCGGCCAGGTCGACCCCGCGGTGGCCGGGTAACCACCGCCGCGCCGGAGGGTCGAACGGGGTGACCACCGACAGCGGGCCCGGCACGGGGCCGACCATCGCCGGACGTGGACCGACCGACACGGCGCCCGCGGACGTCACCGAGGCGGAGGGCACCGAGGCGGAAGGCCCCGAGGCGGGCGGCACGGAGGCGGGCGGAGCGGCGGAGGCGAGGGGCACGACGACGAGGACGACGACGAGCGCCGCGGTCACGACGCCGGCGGGCGCCCCGTCGCGTCCACCCCGTCCGCGGGACCTGATCATCGCCACGCCACGAGTGCACCGCACCGGCCCGCCCACCGCCAGGGGCGGCGCGCCGGTTGTGGACAGGGTGGACGACCATCCCCAGGGTCAGGCGACCGGTGGCGAGAGGCCCGCCTTGGCTGTGCGGGGCCGAGGGGATATGCTCTCCCGTGCGGTCGACTCTCGTCGATCGACTTCGCGTGTCCTGCGGCGACCCGGTCAACGGCGCCGCATCCGGGCCCCGGGGCTGCAGAAGAGCCCCGGCCTTCCCGGACGTCGGACCAGCAGGTGCCCCCGTATACAGGGGGTCCGGCCCGGCGCGGACACCAGGGCCCGCCGCCGCCCGGCGAGTGGGCACAACCCGATACGTACCAGAAAGCGAGGACGAGGGCCTCGCGGTCCGGCTGCTTTCAAGCCGGACGAGCCCTCAACCCATCATGGCAGTCATCTCCATGAAGCAGCTGCTCGACGCAGGCGCCCACTTCGGCCACCAGACCCGCCGCTGGAACCCGAAGATGCGTCGGTTCATCTTCACCGACCGCAACGGCATCTACATCATCGATCTGCAGCAGACCCTGACGTACATCGACCAGGCGTACGAGTTCGTCAAGGAGACCGTCGCCCACGGCGGCACCGTCCTGTTCGTCGGCACCAAGAAGCAGGCCCAGGAGGCCATCGCCGAGGAGGCCGCCAAGGTCGGGATGCCGTACGTCAACCAGCGTTGGCTGGGTGGCATGCTCACCAACTTCCAGACCGTGCACCAGCGGCTCCTGCGGCTCAAGGAGCTCGAGTCGATGGAGCAGACGGGTGGATTCGAGGGTCGCACCAAGAAGGAGATCCTCATGCTCACGCGCGAGAAGAACAAGCTCGAGCGCACGCTCGGCGGTATGCGTGACATGAGCAAGGTCCCCTCCGTGGTGTGGGTCGTCGACACCAACAAGGAGCACATCGCCGTCGGCGAGGCCCGCAAGCTGGGCATCCCGGTCGTCGCGCTGCTCGACACCAACTGTGACCCGGATGTCGTCGATTACCCGATCCCGGCGAACGACGACGCCATCCGTTCGGTCACCGTGCTGACCCGCGTCATCGCCTCCGCCGTCGCCGAGGGCCTCAAGGCCCGCTCGCAGGCCGGTAAGGCCACCGGCGAGGAGGCCGAGCCGCTCGCCGAGTGGGAGACCGAGCAGCTCGACCAGGTCACCGGTGGCGCCACCAGCGAGGGCGCCGAGGCGCCCGCCGCGGACGTCACGGGCACCGACTCGCCGGCCGCCGAGGCCCCCGCGGCCGAGGTCCCCACCGAGGCCCCGGCCACCGAGGCCTGATCAGTACCACCAGCTCGAGCGCCATCGGGCCCGGCCGCCCACGATCCCCCAGGGGATCTTCCGGGGGCCGGGCCCGAGGTGTCGGAAGCGGTGGGCAGCCGTCCCCGGACGCCCCGACGTCTAGGGTGGAGACGATCTCGCCCGCCGACCGACTCTTCAACACCTTTCCCGACAGATCACGAACCCCTTTAAGGAGGGTCGCCCCACAATGGCGAACTACACCGCTGCCGACGTCAAGCGTCTGCGTGAGCTCACCGGCTCCGGGATGATGGACTGCAAGAAGGCCCTGGAGGAGACCGACGGCGACTTCGACAAGGCCGTCGAGGTCCTGCGCATCAAGGGCGCGAAGGACGTGGGCAAGCGCGCCGAGCGCACCACGGCCGAGGGCCTGGTCGCCATCAAGGACGGCGTCATGATCGAGCTCAACTCCGAGACCGACTTCGTCGCCAAGAGCGCCGAGTTCATCGCGCTCGCCGACAAGATCGTCGACGTGGCCGCCTCGCAGGGCATCTCGGACCTCGACGCCCTCAACGCCGCCGAGCTCGACGGTGCCACCGTCGCCGACGCCGTCGTGTCGTTCTCCGCCAAGTCCGGCGAGAAGCTGGTCCTGCGCCGCGTGGGCAAGCTCGACGGCCCGGTCGCCGTCTACCTGCACAAGCGCTCCTCCGACCTGCCGCCCGCCGTCGGCGTCATGGTCGCCTACTCGGGTGAGGGCGAGGCCGCGGAGTCCGCCGCGCGCGCCGCCGCGATGCAGATCGCCGCGCTCAAGGCCCAGTACGTCTCCCGCGACGAGGTCCCCGCCGACATCGTCGCCAAGGAGCGCGAGATCGCCGAGGCCACCGCCCGCGAGGAGGGCAAGCCGGAGCAGGCCCTCCCGAAGATCGTCGAGGGACGCCTCAACGGCTTCTTCAAGGACGTCTGCCTCCTCGACCAGCCGTCGGTCACCGACAGCAAGAAGACTGTCGGCGCCCTGCTCGACGAGGCCGGCGCGACGGTCTCGGCCTTCCTGCGCTTCGAGGTCGGCCAGGCCTGATGCGGCCCTGACCCGTCACGACGGGTCCCACGCGACGGCGGCACCCGGAATCCCCGGGTGCCGCCGTCGGCGTCTGTCGGCCCGGGTGTCCCCACGCCCGGCGGGCTGCGGTGTGGAGGCAGGGGCGATAGGGCAGAATGAACGCGGTCCCACCATGGGCCGCACGCCACCCCGACGAGACCCCGTCGGGGGCGTTGACGCGCGATACGGGCTCGATCCGCCCGGGACGAGGAGAACGATGACCGACCCGCGGGACGGCTACAGGCGAGTGATGCTCAAGCTGGGCGGCGAGATGTTCGGCGGCGGCGGCGTGGGTATCGACCCGGATGTGGTCCAGTCGGTCGCCCGTCAGATCGCCGAGGTGTCCCGCACGGGGGCGCAGATCGCAATCGTGATCGGGGGAGGCAACTTCTTCCGCGGCGCCCAGCTGCAGCAACGCGGCCTGGACCGCGCCCGCAGCGACTATATGGGGATGCTGGGCACCGTGATGAACTGCCTCGCCCTTCAGGACTTCCTCGAGCAGGAGGGCGTCTCCACGCGCGTCCAGACCGCCATCCACATGGGGCAGGTCGCGGAGCCGTACATCCCGCTGCGCGCCGAGCGGCACCTGGAGAAGGGGCGTGTCGTGATCTTCGGCGCCGGCATGGGCATGCCCTACTTCTCGACCGACACCACCGCGGCGCAACGCGCGTTGGAGATCAAGGCCGACGTGCTGCTCATGGCCAAGGCCGTCGACGGGGTGTACTCGGACGACCCGCGCACGAACCCCCGCGCCGAGCTTTTCACCCGCATCGAGCACCGCGAGTGCCTCGAACGCGGATTGAAGGTGGCCGACGCCACAGCGTTCAGCCTCTGTATGGACAACAACATGCCCATCCTGGTCTTCAACCTCCTCACTGAGGGCAACATCGCTCGTGCAGTGGCCGGTGAGCAGATCGGGACCCTGGTCAGCAGCTCTGACTGAAGCAGCTCTGACCGGAGCAGCCCGGACCGACCCGCCCGCCACCGGACCACAGCCACCGACGAGAACGAAAAGAGACGCACATGATCGACGACACTCTGCTCGAGGCCGAGGAGAAGATGGAGAGGGCACTCGAGCACGTCCGTGACGAGCTCGCCTCCATCCGCACCGGCCGAGCCAACCCGGGCATGTTCAACCGTGTGCTCTGTGAGTACTACGGGACGCTCACCCCGATCACCCAGATGTCCAGCATCACCGTCCCCGAGCCGCGGATGCTGATCATCAAGCCGTACGAGATGTCGCAGATCGGCCCCATCGAGAACGCGATCCGCAACTCGGACCTCGGCGTCAACCCGACCAACGACGGGCAGGTCCTGCGCGTGACGGTGCCGCAGCTCACCGAGGAGCGGCGTCGTGACCTGGTCAAGCAGGCCAAGGCCAAGGCCGAGGACGGCCGGATCGCGGTCCGCGGCGTCCGTCGCAAGGCGATGGACGAGCTCAAGCGCATCCAGAAGGACGGCGAGGCCGGCGAGGACGAGGTCACCGCCGCCGAGAAGGAGCTCGACAAGCTCACCCAGCGCTACGTCGCCGATGTCGACGACCTGGTCAAGGTCAAGGAAGGCGAGTTGATGGAGGTCTGACCTCCCACCCCGATCCGCCCTTCACAGTCGAGGAGTACGCCGTGGACACCGCTCCCCCCGGACCGCCCGGGCCCACCGCCGCGGCCGCCGCACCTCCGTCGCGCGCTGGCCGGGACCTGACCCGAGCCATTCCCGTCGGGGTCGGCCTCGGCGCGCTCGTGATCGCGAGCATCGCCTTCACCCCCCGCGCCTGGTACATCGTCGCCGCGGGAGCAGTCGCGATCGGCACCTGGGAGGTGTTCAAGCGTCTGCGCCAGGCGCGGTTCCGGCTCCCGCTGATCCCGCTCCTGCTGGGCGGCCAGGCGACGGTGTGGGCGGGTTTCCTCAGCGGGGCGGAGGGCGCCTTCGCCGCGTTCGCCGTGACCACCGTCGTGGTGCTGGTGTGGCGACTGCTCATGGGCGGGTTGACCACCGCGCCGAAGAACTACATGCGGGACGCCTCGGTCGCGGTGTTCGTCCTGGTGTGGATCGCCGTCCCGGGCTCGCTGGGCGCCATGCTGTCCGACGGAGAGTTCGGGGCGCAGCGGGTCGTGGCGCTCATCCTGCTGGTCGTGTGCTCGGACGTCGGTGGCTACGTCGCAGGGGTGCTGTTCGGCAGACACCCGATGGTCCCGGCGATCAGCCCGAAGAAGTCCTGGGAGGGTTTCGCGGGGTCGCTGCTGTTCGCCACGGTCGGCGGCGCCACCGTCGTGGCGACGATGTTCGACGACAGCGTCTGGAAGGGGATCCTGCTCGGCGTCCTCACCGTGTTCACCGCGACGCTGGGCGACCTCGTCGAATCGCAGGTCAAGCGGGACCTCGGCATTAAGGACATGGGGACGATGCTGCCGGGCCACGGCGGTTTCATGGACCGCCTCGACTCCGTGCTGCCCACCGCCGTCGTCGTCTGGGTCGTCTTCACCTACGTCGTGCCCACCTGAGCGGCCGGGCCCGTATGGGCCGGCCGCGGGACCGCCCGGGCCGACGGCGTGGGGAGCCGCCGGCCCGACGTGGTCAGTGCGCGCGGGCCGAGAGCTTGCGGGCCTTGCGCGCGCGCATCCGCAGCTGGAGGATCCGGAATCCGGCGAACAGTGCCATGATGAGCGCCCCGGCGATCGCC
The DNA here is from genome assembly GCF_036287335.1 of Dietzia maris. Lineage (NCBI taxonomy): Bacteria > Bacillati > Actinomycetota > Actinomycetes > Mycobacteriales > Dietziaceae > Dietzia > Dietzia maris. Next base: position 1,939,024 of record NZ_CP143053.1, on the reverse strand, counting down.
GCCAGGAGGATCAGCACCCCCAGTGGGAGACTGAACTCCCACCCGAGGTAGCGGACGTCGGTCGAGGTCGTGTTCTGCGCGATGAAGATCAGCAGCAGGACCGTCACCAGTGCGCCCAGGACGAGACCGACCCATGCCGATCCCAGGAGGCCGCCGGCGGTGTCGGGGTAGACGTCATCCCCGCTTGCCCGGCCCGGTCGTGGACTGTCGGTCGCCCCGTCCAGGGGGGCCGGCGCCGAGTCGCCGGCATCGGATCGCCCGGCGGGTATCGCGCCCGACGCGTCGCCTGCGCCCGGATGATCAGGGTCGACGGGATCGTGTGATCGTGTGGCCATAGCAGAACTGTATGTGCTCATCTCCCCGGGCGGCACCGTTGGCGGTGTGTCCTGCGCGTTCGTTTCTGACAGAATGGCCGAATCATGGCTGATCCTCTTCCCCTCGTCTTTGACGCCCCCCGACGCGGGCTGCCCCCGCGCCACTTCGCCGACCTCGACTCCGACGGCCGAGCGGTGGCGATGGGTGACCTCGGGGTTCCCTCGTTCCGCGGGAAGCAGCTGGCGAACCAGTACTTCGGGCGGCTCGAGGCGGACCCGCGCGAGATGACCGACCTCCCGGCCGATCTGCGTGACCGGGTGGGGCAGGAACTCTTCCCGCCGCTCACCACGTCGCTGCGTCACGTCTCCGCGGACGAGGGCACCACCCGCAAGACGCTGTGGAAGCTGCACGACGGCTCGCTGGTGGAGAGCGTGCTCATGCGCTACCCGGATCGGGCGACGGTGTGCATCTCGAGCCAGGCCGGCTGTGGCATGGCGTGCCCGTTCTGCGCGACGGGTCAGGGCGGCCTCCAGCGGAATCTGTCGACGGCGGAGATCCTCGAGCAGGTCCGCGTGGCGGCGCGGGCGCTGCGGGACGGCGAGATCCCGGGGGGACCGGGGCGCCTGTCGAACGTGGTGTTCATGGGGATGGGTGAGCCGCTGGCCAACTACAAGCGCGTCCTCGCCGCGGTCCGCGGGATCATCTCGCCCCCGCCGTCCGGTTTCGGGCTCTCGCAGCGGTCGGTGACCGTGTCGACGGTCGGGGTCGTCCCCGCCATCCACAAGCTCGCCGAGGAAGGACTCCAGGTCACCCTCGCCGTGTCGCTGCACACCCCCGACGACGAGCTCCGCGACACCCTGGTGCCGGTGAACAACCGGTGGCCGGTGACCGAGGTGATGGACGCCGCCCGCCACTACGCCGACGCCACGGGCCGGCGCGTGTCCATCGAGTACGCGCTGATCCGCGATGTGAACGACCAGGTCTGGCGTGGGGAGATGCTCGGTCGGCTGCTCGCGCAGCGGCTCGGACCCATGGCGCACGTCAATCTCATCCCGCTCAACCCGACCCCGGGGAGCGAATGGGACGCCAGCCCCCGCCACCAGCAGGACGCCTTCGTCGCGGCCGTGCGCGCTGCCGGCGTCTCCTGCACCGTCCGCGACACCCGCGGGTCGGACATCGACGCCGCGTGCGGCCAGCTGGCGGCCGAGGGCTGATCGCCTCACCGACGAGAAGGGCCGCCACCGCTCCGGGGAGCGATGGCGGCCCTTCGTCATGGTCCGCCCGTCGTCAGTGCTTGGCGGGAGCGACGCCCTCAGGGTTCCGGGCTGCCTCACCGGTCGCGACAGCGCTGGCCGCGGCGTAGTGGTGAGCGGAGACCTCGTGGATCCGGCTCTTCTTGAGGGTGTCGTCCTTCTTGGGACGCAGCGAGATGACCATCCAGATGGCCAGGAACGCGGCGATGCTCACCAGCCAGATGTTCTCGACCCGGCCGATGTGGTTCCCGAAGAGCATCGCCAGGAGGAACAGGACGAAGAACCCGCCCACGGCGACGCCGACCATCCTGCTGTGCTTGTGCCAGCCCCAGGCGACCGAGGGCTCGTCCACGGAACTGATCCCGTTGACGACGATCTCCCTGCTGGTGTGGTGTCCGTCAGCGCTCATGCTCCCCGGTTCTCCTCACGGCTCGCTGGCAGCCCTGCGGGCCGCCGACATCGTGCCCAGTTTGTCACACCGCGTTCTCAGGTCGACGCCTAACCCGCCGCGGGAGGCCCCGAGGGGGTCGTCCGATGCGGCACACACGGCCGTCGGCGTGGACAATGGCGGGGTGACCACGCGCGTTCTCGTCCTCGGCAGTACCGGCTCGATCGGGACCCAGGCACTCGAGGTGACCTCGCAGGCCGGCGCCGACCGCTTCGAGGTGGTCGGTCTGGCCGCCGGTGGTGGCCGCGTCGATCTCCTCGCGGAGCAGATCCGCACGACCGGTGCGCGCTTCGTCGCGGTGTCGGACCCGACCGCGGCAGGGCGAATCGGCTCGGCGTTCCCGGACGTGACGGTCCTGTCCGGCCCGTCCGCGGCGACGCGACTGGTGGACGCGGTCGAGTCGGACGTGGTGCTCAACGGCATCGACGGGTCGAGGGGACTGGGGCCGACCCTCGCCGCCCTGCGCTCGGGCGCCCGGCTCGCTCTGGCCAACAAGGAGTCGCTCGTCGCCGGGGGCGCGCTCGTCACGGGGGCGGCCGCGCCGGGGCAGTTGATCCCGGTGGACTCGGAGCATTCCGCGATGGCGCAGTGCCTGCGTGCGGGCGCGAGCGACGAGGTGGCCTCGCTGGTCCTCACCGCGTCCGGTGGCCCGTTCCGCGGTCGGACGCGCGCGGAGCTGGCCGACGTCACGGCCGAGGAGGCCCTGCGCCACCCCACGTGGGCGATGGGCCGGATGATCACGCTCAACTCGGCGACGCTGGTCAACAAGTCTCTCGAGCTCATCGAGGCGCACCTGCTGTTCGGGGTGCCCTACGACCGGATCGACGTCACGGTCCACCCGCAGTCGGTGGTGCACTCGGCCGTGACCTTCGTCGACGGCGCGACGGTGGCCAAGGCGTCGCCGCCGTCGATGAAGCTCCCGATCGCGCTGGCCCTGGGCTGGCCCGACCGCGTCCCGGGTGCGTCGACGCCGCTGGATTTCACCCGCGCGCACACGTGGACGTTCGAGCCGGTCGACACCGGGACCTTCCCCGCTATCGAGGTGGCCCGCGCGGCCGGCGAGTCGGGTGGCCTGCGCACGGCGGTGTTCAACGCGGCCAACGAGGAGGCCGCGCCGGCGTTCCTCGACGGTCGGATCCGGTTCACGGACATCGTGGACGTGGTGGCGGAGACCGTCGGCGCCGCGGACGAGTGGTCGTCTGATCCGCGGGATCCCGACGACGTCGCGGCGGCGGAGTCCTGGGCGCGGCGGCACGCCGCGGCCATCGTCACGGGCCTGGAGGGCTGAGTCGTGCTGATCGTCGGGATCGTCCTGTTCGCGCTGGGGATCATGGTGTCGATCGTGCTCCACGAATACGGGCACATGAGGGTGGCCCTGTGGTCGGGGATGAAGGTGCGCCGGTTCTTCGTGGGCTTCGGCCCGACCCTGTGGTCGGTGCGGCGGGGCGGGATCGAGTACGGGCTCAAGGCGATCCCGCTGGGGGGCTTCTGCGACATCGCGGGGATGACCGCGTACGACCGGTTGCCGCCGGAGGACGAGCCGAAGGCCATGTGGCGTCAGGCGTGGTGGAAGCGCGTCGCGGTGCTGCTGGCGGGGCCGTTCATGAACATCGTGCTGGCGATCGCCCTCTTCTACACGGTCGCCCTGGGGTGGGGGCTGGCCAACCGGGACGTCCAACCGATCCCGACCGACCGGGTCGCCGCGGTGGTCGGTGACACGTGCGCGGGTGCGGACGACTGTGGCATCGGCGTGGGCCCCGCCGGTGAGGCGGGGATCCTCCCGGGCGACCGGATCACCGCCGTCGACGGGGTCCCCGTGGTGAGCTGGGCCGACCTGTCGGAGGTGGTGTCGGCGCGCCCCGGCGAGACCGTGCCGGTGGCGTTGGAGCGGGACGGGGAGGAGGTGACGACGACGACGAGGTTGACCTCGTCGACCGTCGACGGTCAGGAGCGGGGAGCGCTCGGTGTCCGGCTTTCGGAGGACGGGATCCCGCAGGAGATCCTCGATGACCCCGCGTATCAGACCGTCAACACCTATGACGCGCTCTCCGCGGTGCCCGCGACCTTCGTCTTCACCGGCGAGATGGTGGAGGCGACCGTCGAGGGGCTGATCTCGTTCCCGGCGAAGATCCCGGCCGTCGCGGCGTCGATCTTCGGTGCGGAGCGGGCCGAGGACTCGCCGGTGTCAGTGGTCGGAGCCAGCTACATCGGCGGACAGGCGGTCGAGCAGGGGCTGTGGAGTCTGTTCCTGCTCTTCCTGGCCGGGCTCAATCTCTTCCTCGGCGCGTTCAATCTCGTGCCGTTGACGCCGTTCGACGGCGGCCACATCGCGGTGGTGTTCTACGAGAAGATCCGCGACGCGGTGCGGAGGCTGCGCGGTCTGGCCCCCGGCGGCCCGGCCGACTACGAGAAGCTGGCGCCGCTGACGATGGCGGTGTTCGTCCTGCTGATCGGCGTGTCCGCGATCGTCATCACCGCCGACTTCGTCAACCCGATCCTGCTGCCGGGCTGAGCCGACCCACACCCACCTCGCCCCCGTCGCCGGTTACCCGGATAATGGCGGTCGGGACTCGTGGGCACCCGGCCCGCAGCCCCTACGGAAGGCCTGTTGTGAACGACTCATCCTCGATCCCGGTCGGACTGGGTATGCCCGACGCACCGCCGCCGGTGCTGGCGCCGCGGCGCAGAACCCGGCAGCTGTACGTCGGCCCGGTCGGCGTGGGCAGTGATCACCCGGTTTCGGTCCAGTCCATGACCAACACCAAGACGCACGACATCAACTCGACGCTGCAGCAGATCGCCGAGCTCACGGCGTCCGGCTGCGACATCGTGCGCGTGGCCTGCCCGCGACAGGAGGACGCCGACGCGCTGTCGACGATCGCCCGCAAGTCGCCGATCCCGGTGATCGCCGACATCCACTTCCAGCCCAAGTACATCTTCGCGGCGATCGACGCCGGGTGTGCGGCGGTGCGCGTCAACCCGGGCAACATCAAGGAGTTCGACGGGCGCGTCAAGGAGGTCGCCAAGGCGGCCGGTGACGCGGGCATCCCGATCCGTATCGGCGTCAACGCGGGCTCGCTGGACCCGCGGCTGCTGGCCAAGTACGGCAAGGCCACGCCCGAGGCGCTCGTGGAGTCCGCCGTATGGGAGGCGTCCCTGTTCGAGGAGCACGGGTTCGGTGACATCAAGATCTCGGTCAAGCACAACGACCCGGTGATCATGGTCGAGGCGTACCGACAGCTCGCCGCCCAGACCGACTACCCGCTGCACCTCGGCGTGACGGAGGCGGGCCCTGCGTTCCAGGGCACCATCAAGTCCGCCGTCGCGTTCGGCGCGCTGTTGGCCGAGGGCATCGGCGACACGATCCGTGTCTCCCTCTCGGCCCCGCCGGCCGAGGAGATCAAGGTCGGCGCGCAGATCCTGCAGTCGCTCAACCTGCGACCGCGGAAGCTGGAGATCGTCTCGTGCCCGTCCTGCGGTCGCGCGCAGGTCGACGTGTACAAGCTCGCCGAGGAGGTCACCGCCGGCCTCGAGGGGATGAGCGTTCCGCTGCGCGTGGCCGTGATGGGTTGCGTGGTCAACGGACCGGGCGAGGCGCGTGACGCCGATCTGGGTGTCGCCTCGGGTAACGGCAAGGGGCAGATCTTCGTCAGGGGCGAGGTCATCAAGACGGTGCCGGAGGCGGCGATCGTGGAGACCCTCATCGAGGAGGCCATGCGGATCGCCGACGAGATGGGCGAGACGGTGGGGGAGGCCGCCGAGGGCCAGGGCCCCCAGGTCAAGGTCACGCGATAGGCCGTGACCGACACGGCTGCGCCGGACACCGGGATCGGTGGGTGCCGGGAGGTCGGCCCGGGCGAGTCCCGGGCCGTGTCCGATGTGCTGGCGTCCGATCCGCTGGTCGCGGCGCCCGCCGCGGAGAAGTTCGCGACGTCGGGCGTGGTGGCCGGTGCGGACGGGCGGTTCCTCACCCTCGGCGGTCCCGCGCGGTCGCTGGTCTTCGTCGGCAGCTCCGTGCTGCCGCTGCGCGGTGACGACGCCGATCACCGCGCGCTCGGCCGCGCGGTCGCCGGCCTCGGGCTCGGTCCCATGTCCGTCCACGGTCGGCGGGAGCAGGTGGCCTCCCTGTGGCCGGCCCTCCGTGACGCCTGGGGGGAGGCCAGGGAGTACCGGGACCAGCAGTACCTCATGACGCTGGAGCGCCCGGTGGATCCCGCCATGATTCCCGACGGGATCCGTCCGGCCACCCTGGAGGAGTTCGAGCCGGTTCTGGCGGCCGCCGCGGCCATGTATCGCGAGGAGCTGCGCGCCGACCCGTTCGCCGTGGGAGCGGGGATCCCCTTCCGTCGTCGCGTCGCCCGCTCGTTGGCGCGGGGACGGACCTGGATCGGGCTCGACCGGGGCGAGGTGGTCTTCAAGGCCGACATCGCCGCTCTCGCCCCGCGGGTCGCGCAGATCCAGGGCATATGGGTCCACCGGGACAAGCGGGGCGCCGGTCTCGGATCGGGGGGGACGGCCGCGGTGTGCGCGGCGCTCCGGTCCCACGGGCTCACGCCGTCGCTCGTGGTGAACGGGTCCAATGTCGCCGCCCGCGCCGCCTACCGCCGCGTCGGCATGACCGACGCCGTCGACTACGCGACGGTCCTGCTGTGATCGGCACGGCCGCCGCCGCGCGGGCCCGACCCCGAGCGGGGTACCGCGGCCACCGCGGCTTCGGCCCGGGTCGGGCGCTGTGGGACAGTGGACCGGAAGTCGGATCGTGAGCTCGGATTTCTCGAATCGCACGGAGGGTAGGACGGCGATGGACAGGACAGCGACGGTGATCACCGGACACGGCGCCTCGCGGGGGAGGGCCGCGTGAGCGTTCCCGCCCCAGCCACTGGGCCCGTCACCACTGCGCCCGCCACCACTGCGCCCGTCACGACTGCGCCCGTCACCGGGGCGCCGGTCGGCGGTGCCGTGACCGATCCGGGTTTCCGGTCGCAGCGTGGAGCCGACCGGGTCATGCGACGCCTCCTCGGTATCCACGAGATCGACAGGAAGGCCGGCTCGGGCGCGCACCGGGCGTTCCGGATCTCCGTTCTCGTGTCCGCCGTGCGCTGCCTCATCACGTACCTCGCGATCCCGATCCTCGTGCCGCTGCTCAGCTTGTCCGGGTGGGTGGCGGCCCCGGTCGGCATCGCGCTGTGCGTCATCGCCGTGGTCAACGGAGTGGTGAGCGTGCGGCGTTTCTGGGCGTCCGACCACGCCCGGCGCTGGACCTACACCGCCTTCATGGGCGTCGTGTTCGTCATCCTCGGCGTGGCCATGGTCTCCGAGTTGAGCCGGTTGGGGGTGATGTGATGGATCCGCGACAGAACCCCGACACCGGGGCCGAGCAGGACGACCGGGTGGAGCCCGACGAGACCGGCCGGTCCCCGGGCGGCGACGTGCTCACCATGTGCCTCTTCGGGGCCATGGTGATCATCGCCTCGATCTGTTTCGTCATCTGGTGACCCGCCGCCCCCGCCCGTGAGCACCGGCGGGGCCGGTCGGCTCGACGCGGCCTATCCTGGTGGTATGACCACCTCCACCCGCCATCCCCTCGTCCCCGGTGATCCCACCCCGATACGGACGGTGCCCGACTCGATCCCGCGTCCGGAGTACGTGTGGCGCGACCGCGTCGACGAGGCCAACGGCGAGGCGTGGGTGCAGCCGCCCGAGGTGATCGACGCGATGCGCGTGGCCAGCAGGATCGCGGCGGACGCGCTCGTCGCCGCCGGCGAGGCCGTCGCGCCGGGCGTGACCACGGACGAGATCGACCGGGTCGTCCACGAGTACCTGTGTGACCACGGGGCCTATCCGTCGACGCTGGGGTACAAGGCGTTCCCCAAGTCGTGCTGCGTCTCGCTCAACGAGGTCATCTGCCACGGCATCCCGGACACCACGGTGATCCGGGACGGAGACATCGTGAACGTGGACGTGACGGCCTATATCCAGGGCGTGCACGGCGACACGAACGCGACGTTCCTCGCCGGCGAGGTCAGCGACGAGGTGCGACTGCTGGTCGAGCGGACCGAGGAGGCGATGAACCGCGGGATCAAGGCCATCCGCCCCGGACGCGAGGTCAACGTCATCGGTCGCGTCATCGAGTCCTACGCCCGGAGGTTCGACTACACGGTGGTCCGTGAGTTCACGGGTCACGGCGTCGGGCCGACCTTCCACAACGGTCTGGTCGTCCTGCACTACGACGACCCGTCGAGGACCGAGGTGCTCGAGCCGGGCATGACGCTGACCGTCGAGCCGATGATCTCCCTCGGCGGCCCGGGATTCGAGGTCTGGGACGACGACTGGACCGTGACGACCGCGGACAAGGCGTGGACCGCTCAGTTCGAGCACACGGTCGTCGTGACCGAGGACGGTTATGAGATCCTCACCCTGCCCTCCGGCTCCTGACCCGCCCGGACCGGGATATGGACGGTCGTCCCGATGCGGCCTCGAGCGTGGACACGACAGTGCATACTGTCCAGCATGATCGACTCGCCCCGTGGACCCGTGGACCAGATCGACCTGTTGGTGGTGGGCGCCGGTTTCGGCGGTATCGCCATGGCCGACCGTCTCCTGCGCGAGGGGCGGGGCCGCGACTTCCTCGTCCTCGAGGCCGCCGACGAGGTCGGCGGGACCTGGCGCGACAACACGTACCCGGGCTGCGCCTGCGATGTGCCGACGGCGTTGTACTCGCTGTCCCGTCACGCCCACCCCGGGTGGTCGCACTCGTTCGGACGCCAGCCCGAGATCCACTCCTACCTGGTGTCGGTCGCCGACCGTATAGGCCTACGTGAGCGGCTCGTCACGTCGTGTGAGGTGACCGCGGCGAAGTGGGACGCGACCGAGGGGACGTGGGTCGTCGACACCAGTCGCGGGCAGGTGCGGGCGCGTCACCTCGTGGCGGCGACGGGCGCTCTCTCCGCACCGTCGGTTCCCCGTCTCCCGGGACTCGACTCGTTCGAGGGGGAGGTGTTCCACTCCGCCCGGTGGCGACACGACATCCCACTCGAGGGCAAGAGGGTCGCGGTGGTGGGCACCGGGGCCTCCGCCGTGCAGTTCGTCCCCGAGATCGCGGGGACCGCCGAGCACGTGACGGTGTTCCAGCGGACCCCCGGGTGGATCCTGCCCCGGCTCGACCGTCCGATCTCCGAACGCCGGAAGAGGCTGTACCGGCGACTGCCGCTCCTGCAGAAGCTCGTCCGCGGCCGGATCTATCTGGGGCGCGAACTGTATGTCGTCGTGTTCACCCGCGCGCAGTTCCTGCTGCGCTTCTTCGAGTGGTTCGCGCGGTTCTACCTCTTCCTCAAGGTGCGGGATCGCCGCGTGCGCAGAGCGCTCACCCCGGACTTCTCGATCGGCTGCAAGCGCGTCCTGCTCACGAGCCACTGGCTCCCCGCGCTGACGCGCCCCGATGTGTCGCTCGTCCCCGGAGCGGCGTCCGCGGTCACGCCCCGGGGCCCGGTCGCCGACGACGGGACCGAGCACCCGGCGGACGTGATCATCTTCGGCACCGGGTTCCAGCCGACCGAGCCGCCGATCTCGAAGGTGATCACCGGAGCCGACGGCCGCACGCTCGCCGAGCACTGGGACGGCAGCCCGCGTGCCCACAACGGAGTCACGGTCGCCGGTTTCCCCAACCTGTTCCTGCTCTACGGACCCAACACGAATCTGGGGCACTCGTCGATCGTGTACATGCTGGAATCGCAGGCCGGGCACGTCCTGCGCCTGGTCGACCTGGCGGAGCGGTCGGGGAGCGGGACGATCCAGGTGCGGGCCGAGGTGGAGCGGGCCTACGCCGATCGCATGGACCGCGAGCTGGCCCACACGGTGTGGAACCAGGGCGGGTGCTCGAGTTGGTACATCGACTCGCGCGGCCGGAACTCGCTGCAGTGGCCGACGTTCACGTTCCGGTATCGCGAGCAGGTCCGCGTCGTGGATCCGGAGGACTTCGTCCTCACCTGACCGCGTCGGCCGCGGACTAGAAACCGCGGTCGGGGAAGTCCAGCCCGAGGAGCGCGTTCTCGACCACCTCGGCCATCGCCGGATGGATCCAGTACTGACGCCGCGCGAGATCGGGCACCGTGATCTCGAACTCCATCGCCTGGATGAGGATCTGGATCAGCGACGGCGCGTGGGCACCCATGATGTGGGCGCCGAGCAGGAGGCCGGTCGCCCGGTCGGCGATGAGCTTGCAGCAGCCGACCGAGTCCTCCATCGCCCAGCCGTAGGCCACGTCGCCGTAGTCCTGGGTCTTGACGGTCACGTCGTACCCCGCGGCCCGCGCCTCCGACTCGGTGAGGCCGACCGACGCGATCTGCGGCCACGTGAAGACCGCGTACGGGACGTTGCTGTGGTGGAACGGGTGCAGATCGTCGGGGTGACGCAGGTTGTGCCCGAGCACGCGCTGTTCGTGGTTGGCGACGTGCTTGAGCTGGAACGGCGAGCTCACGTCGCCCAGCGCCCACACCCCGTCGGCGGTCGTGCGGCCGTACTCGTCCACCCGGACCCGGGCGCCGTCCATCTCCACCCCGGCGGAGTCGAGCCCGAGCAGATCGCCGTTCGGCGTGCGCCCGGTCGCGACGAGGAGCGCGTCGCCCGAGCAGCTCGAGCCGTCCTCGAAGCTGATCTCCACGCCCCGACGGTCCTCACCGGTCGCGGTCATGCTGGTGATCTCCTGACCGAGTCGCACGTCCCAGCGACGCCCGGCCGCGGCGGTGAACCGCTCCGCGAGTTCGCGGTCGAGATGCTTGAGCAGCACGTCGGAGCGGCCGATCACGGTGACCTCCACACCGAGGGAGGAGAAGATGTGTGCGAACTCGCAGGCGATGAAGCCGGATCCCTGGATGACGATGGACTTCGGCAGCTCCGGGATACGCATCACGTCGTCGCTGGTGTGGTAGGCCACGCCGGCCTCGGTGACGATGTCGGGGATCGACGGACGGCCGCCGGCGGCGATGACGACGGAGTCGGCGGTGATGATCTCCCCGGTACCGGTGTCGATCGTGCGCGGCCCGACGAACCGCGCGTGACCGTCGTACACCGTGATGTTGTCGCAGCGGTGACGCCGGTAGTCCTCGCCGCTGGCGGCGATGGGGTCGATCCGGCGTTCGAAGACCCGCGAGACGATGTCCGGCCACCGGACGCCGTCAAGCGTCGAGTCGACCCCGTAGGTCGACGAATGGGTGACCGAGGTGGCCGTGTCCGCCGCGTAGACGAACATCTTGGTGGGGATGCACCCGACGTTGAGGCAGGTGCCGCCGAACGTCCCCTTCTCGCAGATCGCGACGGACTTGTCGGCGAACGACTCGTCGACCAGCGAGTTGCCGCTGCCCGTGCCGATGACGACGAGATCGAAGTGGCGCGAGGGGGTCTGTGTCATTGCGGTCAGGACTCCTTGGGGTGTGCGGACAAGGTCTGGTCGAGCCAACGCCCGAGATGATCAAAGACCACCTCGAGCACGTCGGCGCGGGAGAGGAAGACATCGTGGCGGGCGCCGTCGACGGCGACGTCCGTGACGTCCGCGGAGACGCGATCGGCGAACCGTTGCATCGACCGGACGTCGAGGATGAGATCCGTGTCGACGTCGATCTCGCCGCCGCGGGACCTCGTCCCCACCGACGATGCGGTCGAACGCAACAGCAGCACAGGCAACGGCAGACCGACGCCGGCCTGCAGGCGGCGCTGGGCGCGGCGTACCGCGGCGAGCCACCCGGCGCGGACACCCACCCCTCCGGGGGGTTTGAGGGTGGTGTCGAAGTGGAAATCACCGTCGTGGTCGACGTGGGTGCTGATCACGTACCGGTCCGACGTGGGCAACGGCAGCCGGTAGAACGGGCGGACCGAGCCCAACGTCCGGATCACCGGATCGAGCACGGCCCGGGCGCGCTCCGGCACGTCGAGCTGGAACCAGGGGGAGTTCAGCACCACTCCCACGACGGGCTCCAGCGCGGACCGGTCGCGACGCCGCGCCAGCCACAGGGGGACCACCAGGCCACCCGTGGAGTGCGCGAACACGAACACGGGCACGCCCGGGTGCTCGGCGACGATCACCTCGAGCGCCTGATCCAGCTCGTCGTCGTACCTCTCCAGGTCCGTCGTGAAATGGGGCGTCACACCCTCCCGCCTCGACCGGCCGCACTTGCGCAGGTCGATGCCGTACGTCGCCATCCCCCGCGCGGCGAGGAACTCGGCCAGGTGCGTGTGGAAGAAGTAGTCGGACAGTCCGTGGACCACGAGAACCGCGGCGTCCGGCCGGAACGGCGCGTCCTCGTGCCGCACCAGGGTCGCCGAGATCGGCCCCTCGCCGTCCGGATCGGTCCCGAGCGGGAGTTCGCGCCGACGATAGGACGGGCCCAGCAGATCGGGGATCCATCGCGGGTCGTCTCCGTGGGCGGCGGGATCGGGGGAGTGCGGCGACACGACGACCACCCTAGTCCGGTGTGCCGCGGCGGCGTCCCCGTGAGTAGGCTTGTAGCCCTGTGGGCGCGGGCCCCCGAGGGACCGCCCCGCGTCGACGTGAGATTCGGGTCCACGACCAATGAGCGAGGGTAGCCGGTGACTTCAGACCAGGTGGCAAAGCACGGAACGACGGATGTGGCGCTCATCGGCGCGGGCACCATGAGCGCGACCCTGGGGGCGTTGCTGCGTCGGCTCCAGCCGGACTGGGACATCCAGGTCTTCGAGCGGCTCGAGGGCCCCGCCATGGAGTCCTCCGACGCGTGGAACAACGCCGGTACCGGCCACTCCGCCCTGTGCGAGCTCAACTACTCGCCCAAGACCGCCGACGGCGACGTGGACATCACCAAGGCCGTGAACGTCAACGAGAAGTTCCAGGTCTCCCGCCAGTTCTGGTCCTACGCGGTGGAGAACACCATCCTCGGCGACCCGACGGAGTGGATCCGTCCCGTGCCGCACATGAGCTTCGTCGCCGGCAAGGACGGCCAGGACTACCTGCAGAAGCGGTACGACAAGCTCGCCGGACACCCGCTGTTCCCGGGCATGAACCACACCACCGACTTCTCCGAGCTGGAGCGGCTCGTCCCCCTCATGGCGAAGGGCCGCTCGCCCGAGCAGCCGTTCGCGCTGAGCCACTTCTCCAACGGCACCGACGTCAACTTCGGCGCCCTCACCCGTCAGCTGGTCAAGTACCTCACCCGCACGGGCACCGAGGTGCACTACCAGAACCAGGTCAAGGACCTCGAGCGCAACACCGACGGGACGTGGCGCCTCACGGTGGCCAACCGCCACACGGGTGACGAGCGCACCGTCGACGCCAAGTTCGTGTTCGTCGGCGCGGGCGGCGGTGCCCTGCACCTGCTGCAGAAGTCCGGCATCCCCGAGATCAAGGGCATCGGCGGATTCCCGGTCGGCGGCCAGTGGCTGCGCTGCACCAACCCCGAGCTCGTCGAGCAGCACCAGGCCAAGGTCTACAGCCAGGCCTCCGTCGGCGCGCCCCCGATGTCCGTTCCGCACCTGGACACCCGCGTCATCGACGGCAAGAAGGGCCTGCTGTTCGGTCCCTTCGCCGGCTGGACCCCCAAGTTCCTCAAGATGGGCAGCTTCCTCGACCTGCCGTCGAGCATCCGGCTCGGCAACCTCCTGCCCATGGCCAACATCGGTCTCACCGAGATGAGTCTGGTCAAGTACCTCATCACCGAGCTGGCCAAGAACCACGGCGCACGCGTCGAGTCCCTGCGCGACTTCGTCCCGTCCGCGCAGGAGGGCGACTGGGAGAAGGTCGTCGCCGGCCAGCGGGTGCAGGTGATCAAGCCCAACGGTCGCGGCGGCACCCTGGAGTTCGGCACCGCCGTGGTCAACGCCGCGGACGGGTCCATCGCCGGCCTGCTCGGCGCGTCGCCCGGCGCCTCCACCGCTGTCGACGCCATGGTCGACGTGCTCCAGCGCTGTTTCCCGAGCCGGTTCGCCGAGTGGAAGCCCGCGCTCGAGGAGATGATCCCGTCGCTGGGTCGCAAGCTCGCCGAGGAGCCGGCGCTGTTCACCGAGCAGTTCGAGCGGTCCACCCGGACACTCAAGCTCGACCAGAAGGTCTGATCGACCGGCGCCGTCGCGCCGCCGTCCCGACGCCCTCATCCCCCGGCCGCCTCCTCGACGAGGCCGGGGGATGAGTCGTCTCACACGGCCCGGGTCGACGACCGGGACGCCGCCGACGGCGGATAGGATCGGGGCATGATCCGGCCAGTGAACCCGTACCCCGTCGGCCTGGACCTCGAGGGCCGTCGCGTCGTGGTGATCGGCGGTGGATCCGTGGCGCAACGCCGCGTCCCCGTGCTGCTCGAGGCCGGCGCGGTCGTCCACCTCATCAGCCCGGAGGTCACGCCCACTCTCCAGGGGCTCATCGACGCGGGCCGTGTCTGGTGGGAACCCCGCGAGTACCGGACGGGGGATCTCGAGGGCGCGTGGTATGCGGTGGCCGCGACCAGGAACTCCCTGGTGAACGCCCGCGTCGCCGCAGAGGCGGAGCAGTACCGTACCTTCTGCGTCCGCTCCGACGCCGTCACGTCCGGCACAGCCGTGACCCCCGCCGTCGTCCGGCGGGGGCAGATGCTCGTGTCGGTCCTCACCGGTGACCGCGACCGGACCGCCGAGGCGCGCGACGTCGTCGCGAAGGCCCTCGACGAGGCCGGTGCCGAGGCCCCGGAGGTCGACGAATCCCTACGCGGGACCGTCGCCCTCGTCGGAGGGGGGCCGGGGGCGGACGACCTCATGACGGTCCGTGGGCGCCGACTGCTCGCCCGCGCCGACGTGGTGGTCGCCGACCGGCTGGCCCCGCAGCGTCCGCTCGCCGAACTACGCGCGGACGTCGAGATCGTCGACGCAGCGAAGATCCCGTACGGCCGCGCGATGGCCCAGGACGCGATCAACGAGGTACTCGTGAGCCGGGCGCGGGCCGGGAAGTTCGTGGTGCGGCTCAAGGGCGGCGACCCCTTCCTCTACGGACGTGGCTTCGAGGAGGCCCAGGCCTGCGCGGAGGCCGGGATCCCGTGCACGGTCGTGCCGGGCGTGTCCAGCGCGCTCGCCGTACCCGCCCTCGCGGGCATCCCCGTCACGAACCGCGGGATGACCCACGAGCTGACCGTCGTCTCCGGACACCTCCCCCCCGGGCACCCGGGGTCCCTCATCGACTGGGAGGCGCTCGCACGGATGCGTGGCACGCTCGTCGTGCTGATGGGCGTCAAGAACTCGCCGGCGATCGCCGGGTCGCTCATGGCCGGCGGCCGGTCGCCCGAGACCCCGGCCGCGGTGGTCGTCGACGGCAGCCTCGAGGGCCAGTCGACATACCGTTGCACCCTCGGCACCCTGGCCGCGACCCTCGACGAGCACGAGGTGCGGCCGCCGGCCATCGTCGTGATCGGCGACGTCGCCGGCCTCCCACAGGTGCTCGCCGCCGACTGACGCACCCGGTCGCGCCCGCGGCGCCGCGGTTCCGCGCCGACCTCCGGCATGATGGCGTCGTGGGCACACCCAAGAAGATCGGCTTCCTGTCCTTCGGACACTGGATGGACCATCCGGACTCCGCGGTCCGGTCCGCCTCCGACGCGTTGCTCCAGAGCGTCGAGCTCGCGGAGGCGGCGGAGGAACTCGGCGCGGACGGCGCGTACTTCCGGGTCCACCACTTCGCCCGCCAGCTCGGGACCCCCGCCCCGTTGCTCGCGGCCGTCGGCGCCCGGACCCGTCGGATCGAGATCGGTACCGGCGTGGTGGACATGCGCTACGTCAATCCGCTCGGATTCGCCGAGGACATCGCTGCTGCCGATCTCCTCGCCGGCGGGCGCGTCCAGCTCGGGGTCTCCCGTGGATCGCCCGAGCAGGTGATCGACGGCTGGCGCTACTTCGGTTTCCGGCCCGGGGAGGGGGAGACGGACGCGGACATGGCCCGCCGCCACACGGAGGTCTTCCTCCGGGCGGTCGAGGGCGCGGCGTTCGCCGAACCCAATCCGCGTCCGATGTTCCCCAACCCGCCGGGGCTCCTGCGCATCGAGCCCCACTCCGAGGGCCTGCGGGAACGCATCTGGTGGGGCGCCGCCTCCGACGCGACCGCCCGGTGGGCCGCCTCGACGGGGATGCACCTCATGTCCTCCACCCTGAAGGCGGACGAGTCCGGAGAGCCGCTGCACGTCCAGCAGCGCCGGCAGATCGAGGCGTTCCGGGAGGAGTGGGCGCGCCACGACCACGGTTTCGCGCCGAGGGTCTCGGTGTCCCGGTCGATCGTCGCCATCACCTCCGACGCCGACCGGCGCTACTTCCTGGGCGGCGGGCAACGCGGAGATCAGTTCGGGGACATCGAACCGGGCCTGCGTGCGGTCTTCGGCCGCTCGTACGCGGCCGAGCCCGAGGAGCTGGTCGAACAGCTCCGGGCCGACGAGGCGATCAGCGCGGCCGACACCCTGCTCGTGACCGTTCCGACCCAGCTCGGCGTCGACTACAACGCCCACCTGCTCGAGTCGATCCTCAACCATGTCGCGCCGGAGCTGGGCTGGCGCTGATCCCCGCCGGGTGACGGTGGCCCGCCCGGGGAGGCCTGCCCGGGGGCGATGCCCCGTGCGGGGTCGTCGGCTCAGGGGGCGGTGACCATCGTGACGACCGAGTCGGACTCGTGCTCGACCGTGTGGCCGGCACGACGTGCCACCCGGAGCAGCGAGGCGACGTCGTCCATCTCCGCCCGCGACGTCGCGAGGGTCCGCGCGAGCAGCCCCTTGTGGAACTTGGAGAAATGGGAGACCACCTTGCGGGTGCCGTCCGGATACTCCGTGACCACGTCGACCGTCACCGCGCCCGGGACCGGACCGAGCTGGTGGTAACCGCCCGAACGCAGGTCCACGACGAGGTCGTCGGCCCACGCCGCGGTGGCGGCGGTGAGCGACGGCTTCCACACCGAGCGAAGCGTCCCCAGCCCGGGCAGTTTCGTCGCCGCGGAGAGCCGGTAGTGGGGGATCGGGTCGGAGGCGCCGACGAGGCCGAAGAGCGCGGAGCCGATCCACAGGCGTGCCTCGGCCCGTGATCGCGCCGCGCCGCTCAGCGACGGCTGGTCGAGCGCGTCGTAGAGGACGCCCGTGTACCGGCTCAACGCCGGGGCGGTGGGGGACGACCACAACTGCGCGTTCAGCTCGACCTCGCCCGAGAGTCGCTCGCTCAACCCCAGAGCGGCGCGCGCGGCCTCCGGGTCACCGGTGCACAGGGAGACCAGCGACTCGACGACCATCTTCCGTGTGTCGCCGAGAGACGGTAGCGAGAGCGCCGTGAGATCGAGCGGGGCACCGGAGCCGCCGATGGACTTCGTCTCGGAAGGCGAGAGGAGGATACGCACCCGGCAGAGGCTACCGTCGGGCCGGTCCGGCACCCCCGGCGGCTACTCTGGATCACCGTGATCACGCGCCTGTCCCACCTGTTCCTCCGCACCCTCCGCGACGACCCGTCGGACGCCGAGGTCCTCAGCCACAAGCTGCTCGTCCGCGCCGGCTACATCCGCCGCGTCGCGCCCGGTGTGTACTCCTGGCTCCCGCTGGGGCTGCGCACGCTCAGGCGGGTCGAGCAGGTGGTCCGCGAGGAGATGGACGCCTTCGGCGCCCAGGAGATCAGCCTGCCCGCGCTCCTGCCCCGCGAGCCGTACGAGACCACCGGCCGGTGGACCGAATACGGTCCGGCCCTGTTCCGCCTCAAGGACCGCAAGGGCAACGACATGATGCTCGGGCCCACCCACGAGGAGCTCTTCACGCTCACGGTGCAGGGCGAGTACTCGTCGTACAAGGACCTGCCGGTCACCCTGTACCAGATCCAGACCAAATACCGCGACGAGGAGCGGCCCCGCGCCGGAATCCTGCGCGGCCGCGAGTTCGTGATGAAGGACTCCTACTCCTTCGATGTCGACGACGCCGGGCTCGAGCGCTCGTACCGGGCGCATCGTGACGCGTACCAGCGGATCTTCGACCGACTGGGCATCGAGTACGTCATCTGTGCGGCCACGTCCGGCGCGATGGGCGGATCGGCGTCGGAGGAGTTCCTCGCGGTGTCGGCCGCCGGAGAGGACACGTTCGTGCGATCGACGGACGGAGCGTACGCGGCCAACGTCGAGGCCGTCGTCACCCCCGCGCCCCCCGCACGTCCGCTGGAGGGCCTGCCCGAGGCGACCGTCCACGACACGCCCGACACCCCGACCATCGACTCGCTGGTCGCGTGGGCGAACTCCGCCGGTCTCGGCCGAGAGATCGGCGCCGCCGACACGCTGAAGAACGTGATGCTCAAGGTGCGCCGCCCCGGCGAGGAGTGGGAGCTCCTGGCGGTGGGCCTGCCCGGCGACCGTGAGGTGGACATGAAGCGGGTCGAGGCCGCCCTCGAGCCCGCCGAGGTCGCGATCCTGGAGGAAGCCGACTTCGCCGCCAACCCCTTCCTCGTCAAGGGGTACATCGGCCCCCGGGCGCTCCGGGACAACGAGGTCCGGTACCTGGTCGATCCCCGGGTGGTCGAGGGCACCGCATGGATCACCGGCGCCGACGAGCCGGGCCGCCACGTCGTGGACCTGGTGTGCGGGCGCGATTTCACGCCCGACGGGACGATCGAGGTCGCCGAGGTCCGCGAGGGCGATCCGGCACCGGACGGTCACGGCACCCTGACGCTCGCCCGGGGTATCGAGATCGGCCACATCTTCCAGCTCGGCCGCAAGTACACCGATGCCTTCGGGTTCGACGTGCTGGGGGAGAACGGAAAGCCCGCACGCGTCACGATGGGCTCGTACGGGATCGGCGTCTCGCGCCTGGTCGCCGTCCTCGCCGAGCAGTTCGCCGACGACAAGGGCCTCGTCTGGCCCGCGGAGGCCGCGCCGGCCGACGTGCACGTGGTGATCGCCAACAAGGACCAGGCCGCGATCGACGGGGCGGCGACCCTCGTGGAGGCGTTCGACCGGGCGCGACTCGAGGTCCTCTTCGACGATCGCAAGGCCTCACCGGGCGTGAAGTTCAAGGACGCCGAACTCATCGGCGTGCCCTGGGTCGTCGTGGTGGGTCGCGGCTGGTCCGAGGGGACGGTCGAGCTCCGCCACCGCGCCACCGGCGACGTCACCCAGGTGGCGGTCGACGGCGCCGCGGAGGAGATCATCCGGCTCATCGGCGCCGGGCGCTAGGTCCGTCAGGCGGAGGGCGGGAACCCTGGCAACGCCTCGAACGGGGCGCCCGGGACCAACGTCCTCCACCGAGCGAGCTGCACCGCCGCCGCGCTGAGGGCGTCCACGCAGAACCGGCGTGTCTCCGGCGAGTCCGAGCGGCCGAGCTCCACCCGCCACGCCTCACAGCAGTCCGACTCCAGTCGGATGGCCAGGAGGACCGGGGAGGACGGGGTCTCCGGTCCCATGAGGTACCCCGCCGGGGCCGGCGGGGATCCCGGCCACAGTCGTTCCGCCTCGTCGCGGCGGGCCCGGTGGGCGGCCAGTTCGCGCCGGACGGCCGCGCGGATACTCGCGTCGGCGCGGGAGAGGACGAGACCGTACCCGTAGACCGCGGCGTCCTCCGCCGCCAGCCCGACGGCCCGGGTCATGCGAGCACCACCTCGGCGGCGGCCGTGCACGCCGCGGAGACGGCACCGGCGATCTCGGCGCGGTCCCCGTCGCTCTCCGCCGCGACGTCCGCGGCCAGCGCCGCGTCCGCACGCAACCTGGCCCGAACCTCGTCGACGGGCGGGCACACCGGGGGCGGGGGAAGTGTCGCCGGCTCCTCCTCGCCCTCGCCCTCGCCCTCGCCCTCGTCCGCGGTGTCCGTCAGTCCCGCGAGCGCGTCGGCGTGCATCCGACGGGCGTCGGCGATCCGGCGCAACGCACCGACGCGGTCCCCGTGGATGGCGTCCGCGGCCGCCAGCTCCCGGGCGTCGCGGACGGCGGCGTCGATCAACGGGATCAGCGGGTCCGGACGGTCGACGACCGCGGGCAGTGCGCAGCCTCCGGCGACCGCGAACCCGGTGACGCCGATGGCCGCGCCCACGAATCGACGGCGGGAGAGGACGACGGGGGCGGAATGGGGCACTCCGACATCCTGCCAGGGCTCGGAGGTGGGGGCGTCGAGGCGGTACAGTGATGCGGCCCGTCCGCGTCCCGGACGGGTTCCCCGGCCCGCACTCCAGGAGCACAGTGATCGTCCCCGAGCCCGACAGGGCCCACATTCTCAGAGCGGTATCCGACCGCGGCCTCGACCTCGAGGACATCCGGGAGGACGCCCGCTCGTCCGCCTGGCGCGTGACGATCGTCGTGGACGGGGACGCCGGGGTCTCACTCGACGACCTGGCCGATCTGTCGAGCGACCTCGATCCCCTCGCCGAGGGATGGGGCGGGCCCGACCGACCGGTGACTCTCGAGGTGACCAGCCGCGGGGTCGACGCACCCCTCGAGCAGCCGAGGCACTGGCGTCGGGCCCGTGGGCGCCAGGTGGATCTCACCTACGTGCGGGGCGCGAAGGGCCCGGCACGCGGACGGGTCGGCGACCTCGACGAGGCCGCGGGGGTGGTCCGCGTCGTGTCCGGGGCGGGCCGGGACAAGAAGGTGGTGCCGGTGGCGTTGGACGAGGTGGCCCACGCCGTGATCCGGGTCGAGTTCCGGCCCGCCCCGCAGGACGAGCTGGACCTGCTGTCGGAGCCGGGGGAGCCCGGTCGTGGCGCGCGAGAAGGAGAAGACCGTTGAACATCGACATGGCAGCGCTCAACATGCTGTCCCTGGAGCGCGAGATCCCGCTGGACGATCTCGTGCAGACGCTGGAGAACGCGCTTCTCACCGCCTACAAGCGCACCGACGGGGCGCACCGCGTGGCCCGCATCGCGCTGGACCGCAAGGCCGGCACCGTCGCCGTGCTGGCGGCCGAGGTCGACGAGGACGGCAACCGCATCGGCGAGTACGACGTCACCCCCTCCGACTTCGGGCGGGTCGCGGCCGCGACCGCACGCCAGATCATCCTCCAGCGCCTGCGTGAGGCGGAGACCGATCGCATCTACGGCGATCTCGTCACCCGGGAGGGCGAGGTCGTCAGCGGCGTCATCCAGTCGGACTCGCGGGCCAACGCCCGGGGGATCGTGGTGGTCCACATCGGACCTGAGAACGGCGGCACCGAGGGCACGATCGCTCCCGCCGAGCAGGTGCCCGGCGAGAGCTACCGGCACGGCGACCGCATCAAGTGCCACGTGGTGGGTGTCCACAAGGGCCCGCACGGCGCCTCGGTGTCCCTGTCCCGAACGCACCCGGATCTCGTCCGCGGGCTCTTCGCACTCGAGGTCCCCGAGATCGGCGACGGTTCGGTGCGCATCGCGGCGATCGCAAGGGAGGCCGGGCACCGCACGAAGATCGCGGTCGAGTCCACCATCTCCGGTCTCAACGCCAAGGGTGCGTGCATCGGCCCCAACGGCGCACGCGTCCGTGCCGTGATGGCGGAGCTGAACGGCGAGAAGATCGACATCGTCGACTACGACGATGACCCGACCGTGTTCGTGGGGAACGCCCTGTCGCCAGCGAAGGTGATCTCGGTCACCGTCGCGGACGAGCAGGCGAGGGCGGCCCGGGTCGTCGTGCCGGACTACCAACTCTCCCTGGCGATCGGTAAGGAAGGGCAGAACGCCCGCCTGGCACACCGCCTCACCCAGTGGCGGATCGACATCCACAGCGACGCGGAGTGAGGCCCGTCGGCCACCGCGCCACGCGGTCGGGCGCGCCGTTCGTGTCGACACAGCATCTTCTGTAGACTGATCAGTTGTCACAGTGACTTCACGTTCACCCGCCCCCACGGGTCGGGCGGCGAGAGACCGAGGTGGCCGTATGTCGGGTCGTCAGGATCGGCGGACAGACGCCATCGAGGCCGGGGGTCCCATCCGGACCTGCGTCGGTTGTCGTGGCCGGGATAATGACTCCCGGCTACTGCGGGTCGTCCACGATCCGCGGACGGCGGCGCTCTCGCCCGATCCACGCCGGCGGGCGGTGGGACGAGGAGCCTGGGTGCACCGCGACGAGCGGTGCATCGCGACAGCACTCGACCGCAAGGCCTTCATCAGGTCGCTGCGGGTCGCCGGGAACGTGTCCCAGGACGCGATCTCGGAGGTGCTCGAGGCCTTACGCCCCGGGCACGACACCACCCGTCGGCCGTACGGCCCGGCGGGGGAGCACAAGAAGAGGAACGGACCAGACACGATGAGCACACCGTGAAGCTCCAGCGATGAACGTCCATCGAATGTAGACCGAGGTCGCGCGGCCAGCCCTGCCGTGAGACCTCGCAGTGAGGAGAGCAGTGGCAGGCAAGCCCCGGGTACACGAACTGGCCAAAGAGTTCGGTATCACCAGTAAAGAACTTCTGACGAAGCTCCGCGATCAGGGAGAGTTCGTCAAGTCCGCGTCGTCGACGCTGGAGGCACCGGTCGTCCGGCGCCTGCGCGAGGCGCACGCACCGGCCGGAGGTGGCGACAACGCCGCACCGGCGTCCAAGTCCGGCGGTGGGTCCGCACCCAAGCCGGGCGCACCGTCCAAGCCCGCCCCGGGCCCGCGTCCGGGTGCGACCCCGCGGTCCGCGGCGCCCGACGCGGCGCCGAAGCCGTCGGCCGCGCCCACCCCGGGCGCCAAGCCCGCGGCACCGGCCCCCAAGCCCGCCGCGGGACCGACGTCGGGCGCCAGGCCCGCCGCGGGACCCACGCCGGGTGCCAAGCCCGCCGCACCGGGTCCGAAGCCCGGCTCGCAGCGTCCCGCCCAGGGCGCGACCCCGGGCGCAGCGGCGGCGGCGTCCCGCCCGGCTCCCGGCCCCCGTCCGGCCGGCCCGAAGCCCGGGCCCAAGACGCCGCGCGTGGGTAACAACCCGTACTCCAGCGGCACCACGCCCGCCCCGCGCCCGCAGGGCGGCCCCCGCCCGGGTCCCGGGCAGGCCGGTCCGCGTCCGGGTGGCGCACGTCCGGCGCCGGGCCAGGGTGGTCCCCGTCCCCCGCAGCGCCAGGGTGCTCCGGGCCAGGGCGGCCCCCGTCCCAGCCCCGGCAACATGCCGCCTCGTCCCAACCCCGGTCAGATGCCGGGGCAGGTCGCACGGCCCGCAGCGGGCCGCGGTCGGCCCGGTGGCCCCGGCGGACGTCCCGGCGGCGGCGGCTTCCGCCCCGGCGGTGGCGGCGGTGCCCCGGCAGCGGGCGGCGGTGGCTTCCGCGGTCGGCCCGGTGGCGGCGGGCGCGGTCGCGGCGGTGCCGCGGGCGCGTTCGGTCGTCCCGGCGGTGCCCCGCGCAGGGGTCGCAAGTCGAAGCGGCAGAAGCGTCAGGAATACGATTCGATGCGGGCACCGGAGGTCGGCGGCGTCCGGCTCCCCGACGGTCGTGGGCAGGTCCTGCGGCTGGCTCAGGGCGCCTCGCTGAGCGACTTCGCGGACAAGATCGACGTCAACCCGTCGCAGCTGGTCCAGGCGCTGTTCAACCTGGGCGAGATGGTCACCGCGACGCAGTCGGTCACTCCGGAGACCCTCCAGCTCCTCGGTGAGGAGATGGGGTACAAGGTCCAGATCGTCAGCCCCGAGGACGAGGACCGCGAGCTGCTCGAGTCCTTCGACCTGTCCTTCGGCGAGGACGAGGGCGGCGAAGAGGACCTCGAGCGTCGTCCCGCGGTCGTCACCGTCATGGGTCACGTCGACCACGGCAAGACCCGGCTGCTCGACAGCATCCGGTCCGCCAAGGTCGGCGAGGGTGAGGCCGGCGGCATCACCCAGCACATCGGTGCCTACCAGGTCACCGTGCCGGTCGACGACGTCGAGCGCACGATCACCTTCATCGACACCCCGGGTCACGAGGCGTTCACCGCCATGCGTGCCCGCGGCGCCAAGTCGACCGACATCGCGATCATCGTGGTGGCGGCGGACGACGGCGTGATGCCGCAGACGGTCGAGGCGATCAACCACGCGCAGGCGGCCGACGTGCCGATCGTCGTGGCGGTCAACAAGATCGACAAGGAGGGCGCGCAGCCCGACAAGATCCGTGGCCAGATGACCGAGTACGGCCTCGTGCCGGAGGAGTACGGCGGCGACACCATGTTCGTCGACATCTCCGCCAAGCAGAACCTGAACATCGATTCGCTGCTCGAGGCCGTCGTCCTCACCGCGGACGCGGCTCTGGACCTGCGGGCCAACCCGGACATGGACGCCCAGGGCGTCGCGATCGAGGCGCACCTCGACCGCGGTCGTGGCCCCGTGGCCACCGTGCTCATCCAGCGCGGCACGCTGCGGGTCGGCGACTCGATCGTCGCCGGCGACGCATACGGTCGTGTGCGCCGCATGGTCGACGAGCACGGCCAGGACGTCGAGGAGGCGACCCCGTCGCGTCCGGTCCAGGTCATCGGTCTGACCAGCGTGTGTGGCGCCGGCGACACCCTGATGGTGGTCGACGAGGACCGCACGGCCAGGCAGATCGCCGATCGACGCAATGCGCGTAAGCGCAACGCGATGGCCGCGCGCAGCCGTCGCCGGATCAGCCTCGAGGACCTGGATTCGCACCTCAAGGAGACGAGCCAGCTCAACCTCATCATCAAGGGCGACAACTCCGGTACGGTCGAGGCCCTCGAAGAGGCCCTCATGGGTATCGAGATCGACGACGAGGTGCAGCTGCGGGTCATCGACCGCGGTGTCGGCGCCGTCACCGAGACGAACGTCAACCTGGCGGCGGCGTCCGACGCGGTGATCATCGGGTTCAACGTCCGCGCGGAGGGTAAGGCCACCGAGATGGCCAACCGTGAGGGCGTCGACATCCGGTACTACTCGATCATCTACCAGGCGATCGACGAGATCGAGAGCGCGCTCAAGGGCATGCTCAAGCCGATCTACGAGGAGAAGCAGCTCGGTCAGGCGGAGATCCGCCAGATCTTCCGCTCCTCCAAGGTGGGCAACATCGCCGGTTGTATGGTGCTCGACGGCATCATGCGGCGTAACGCCAAGGCGCGGCTCATACGCGACGGCAACGTGGTCGTGGAGGAGATGACCGTCTCCTCGCTGCGCCGCGAGAAGGACGACGTGACCGAGGTCCGCGAGGGCTTCGAGTGCGGTCTGACGGTGACGTACTCCGACATCAAGATCGGCGACGTGATCGAGACGTACGAGCTCGTCGAGAAGCCGCGCGACTGACGTCGCAGAGCACACCGTGGGGGCGGGTTCCGTATCGTACGGACCTGCCCCCGCGGTGCGCTCGTCAACACGTGACCGCCCAGCGGTCGCACCATGTCAAGGAGGATCGCCATGACCGGCAAGGGACGCGCGGGACGGCTCGGCAAGCGGATCGGTGAGATCGTCGCGACGGCCATCGAGCACGAGATCAAGGATCCGCGTCTCGAGTACGTCACCATCACCGACTCGCGCATCACCGCGGACCTGCGGGTCGCCACCCTGTACTACACGGTTCGGGGCGAGACCCTCGACGAGGAGCCGGACCTCGAGGCCGCGGAGGCGGCGTTGACCGCCGCGCGGGGGCGTCTGCGCACGATGGTCGGCCGGCAGACCGGGGTCAAGTTCACCCCGGAGCTCACGTTCGTGCTCGACTCCGTGCCCGACGCCGCGCGGCACATGGAGGAACTCCTCGCCAGGGCGCGGGCCAGCGACGAGCAGGTCCGTCGTGCGGCCGAGAACGCGCGTCCGGCCGGTGACGAGGACCCCTATCGGAAGCCGGAGGAGGACCGACCGGAGGACGACGACCGGTGACCACGGCGGTGGACGCCGCGGGGGCGGCGGACGTGTTGGGGCGGCACCGCGAGGTGACCGTGCTCTGTCACGTCCGCCCGGACGCCGACGCCCTGGGCAGCTCCTGCGGTCTGGCCCGGGCGCTGCGCGCGGTCGGCGTGACCGTCCACCATTCGTTCGACCCCGGCGTGGTCCCGGACGCGCTGCGCGCCATCCCGGGCACCGACCGGGTGATCCCGCTGTCCCGGGTGCCCGCCCACGGCGGCCTCGTGGTGACCCTGGACTGTGCGAGCCCCGACCGGGCCGGGGCCTGGGAACGGCTGGCCGAGAGCGCCTCCGAGGTGCTGGTGGTCGACCACCACGGATCGAACCCGGGTTTCGGATCGCACATGTATCTCGACCCGACCGCCGCGTCGACCGCCTCGCTCGTGTTGGAGGTGCTCGACGCCGGCGGCTACGTCGTCGACGCCGACATCGCCACCAGTCTCTACGCCGGTCTCGTCACCGACACCGGGTCCTTCCGGTGGGGCGGGTCGGACGCGCACGAGACCGCCCGCCGCCTGCTCGAGGCCGGAGCGGAGTCGGAGGAGCTCGCGTACGACCTGCTCGACGCCCGTTCCTTCACGTGGCTGCGGGTCCTGGGTGAGCTGCTCGCCACCGTCCGTCTGGACGTCGACGCCGTGGGGGGCCGGGGCGCGGTCTGGCTCGCGGTCCCGTACGAGGTGATCGCCGGGGCGGACGACGACGACGTCGAGTCGCTCGTGTCCCATCTGCGGGGCGTCCGCGAGGCACGGGTGGCGGTCCTGCTCAAGGAGTACCGGCCGGGGGAGTGGGCCGTCTCGCTGCGCTCCCGGGGTGACGCGGACCGCGAGGCGATCGACGTCTCGGTCGTGGCCGGGGCTCTGGGCGGCGGCGGACACCCGTCTGCGGCCGGCTGCACCGTCCGCGGTGACCTCGACGCCGTGAGTGCGAGGCTCCGTGAACTCCTCGGCTGACGCCGCGCCCACCGCGCCGCGGTCGGCGGCGCGGCCGGAGCCGGAGCCGGCGCCGGAGGTCGGGGTCGGGGCGATCGGCCGACGCCTGTGGTCCATCGCGCTGCCCGTTCTGCCGGTCCTGTCGGCCGAGCCCGTCTACCTGTTGGTCGACGGCATCATCGTGGGCCGACAGGGCGCGGACGCGCTCGCGGCCCTCGGGGTCGGCGCGCTCGTGCTGCTCGTGCTGGGCACCCAGATGAACTTCCTGTCCTACGGGACCACCGCCCGGTCCGCGCGGCTGCACGGCGCCGGTCGGCGCGCTGATGCGGTCGCCGAGGGCGTGCAGGCGACGTGGATCGCCCTCGGCGTCGGAGCGCTCGTGGTCGCCGCGGTATCGGCGCTGATGGGCCCGCTCACCCGCGCCCTCGCCGCCGACGCCGAGGTGGCCGCGGGCGCCGCCGAGTGGCTGCGGGTGGCCGTGTGGGGTATCCCGTGCATCCTCGTCGCCTCGGCCGGCCACGGATGGATGCGCGGCGTCCAGCGCCTGCGCACCCCGCTCGTGCTGGTGGCCGTCGGGATCGGCGTGTCGACCGTCGGGTGCGTGGTGCTGGTCCCCGGACTGGGACCCGCGCCGGAGATGGGTCTGGTCGGCAGCGCCTGGTCCAACCTGGCCGGTCAGCTGCTCATGGCGGGCGGCTTCCTCACCGCGTTGGTCCTCGAGCACACGGGTTCGCTGCGTCCCCGCCGGGCCGTCATCGTCAGCCAGCTGCGGATGGGCGTCGACCTCGTCATCCGTACCGCGTCATTCCAGATCACCTTCGCCGTCGCCACCACGGCCGCCGCCGCGGCGGGCGTCAACTCGCTCGCCGCCCATCATCTCGCGCAGCAGTTGTGGTCGCTGTACTCGCTCGTCCTGGACTCCGTGGCCATCGCCGCGCAATCGCTCGTGGGCGCCGCCCTGGGCGCCGGTCTGGCCGCGCACGGTCGGGCGTTGGCCCGGGCCGTCGTCGTGTGGTCACTCGGTCTGGGGGTCGCGCTCGCCCTGGTGACCGTGCTCTTCCGCGAGCCGATGGCCACCCTGCTGGCCGGCGACGCCGGGGTGGCGGACCGGCTGGTGGTGGCGCTGATCGGCATGGCGGTCGTCGTCCTGCCGGCCGCGGTCGTGTTCGGCCTCGACGGGGTCCTGCTCGGGGCCGGGGACGCGGCGTACCTGCGCACGAGCACGGTGATCGCCGCGTTGTGCGGGTTCCTGCCCGTTCTCCTGGCGACCCGGCACTTCGGGTGGGGCCTGACGGGGATCTGGTGGGGGATGGGGGTCTTCGTGGGGATGCGCCTCGTCGCCGTGGGGATGCGGGTGCGCGGTGACCGGTGGGTGGTCCTCGGCGCGCGCACCCCGGGGGCCGCCGGAGCCGGCGCGGAGGCCGCCGGATGACCGCGGGTACCGGCGCGGAGGCGGGACCGTCGCTGCGGGCGGTGTCCGACCTGCACGTGGGGCACCGCGGGAACGCCGACGTGGTGGACGACCTCCAGCCCGGCCACCCGGGCGACTGGCTGATCGTGGCCGGAGACGTCGCGGAGAAGACCCGCCACGTGGTGGACGCCCTGGAGCGTCTGGCGGCCCGGTTCGAGCGCGTGATCTGGGTGCCCGGCAACCACGAGTTGTGGATCGGGCGCGATGACGAGGGGATCACCTCCACCACGAAGTACGACCGGCTGGTGGAGGCGTGCCGGGCGATCGGCGTGGACACCCCCGAGGACCCCTACCCCCTGTGGACCGGCCCCGGCGGGCCGGCGTGGGTGGTGCCGATGTTCCTGTTCTACGACTACAGCTGGACCCCCGTGGCGGGGCAGGCCCGCGCGGAGGCCCTGGCCGGGGCGCGCGAACGCCGGGTGGTGGCGTCCGACGAGTTCCTCATCGACCCGGGCCCGTTCGGCGACGCCGTGGCGTGGTGCCGGGAGCGTCTCGTGGCCACCACGACCCGGCTGGCGCGCCTCGACCCCGCCCACCCGACCGTGCTGATCAACCACTGGCCGCTGCTGCGCGAGCCCACGCGCGTACTACGCCACCCCGACTTCGCGCTGTGGTGCGGGACCGAGCAGACGGCCGACTGGCACCGCCGCTACCGGGCGACCGCGTGTGTCTACGGGCACCTGCACATCCCGCGCACGACCGTGCACGACGGCGTGCGCTTCGAGGAGGTCTCGCTGGGCTACCCGCGGGAGTGGGGGGCCCGGGGGCGTCCGGAGCCGCTGACACGCCAGATCCTGCCCGCCCCGGACGCGCCGCAGGTGCGGTGGGTGCGCGGCGGCGACGGCATGCCGCGGCTCGCCCGGCCCGGGGAGAGCGCTCCGGAGCTCGAGGAGGAGCGGTGATGGCCGATTCGTTCCCCGGTGATCTGTTCCCCGACGACGTGGCGGTGGTGACCGACACGGAGCTCGGCATGGACGACGCCGCCCTGCTGGCGTCGTTGTACCCGGTGGAGGTCGAGCAGATCGGTGCGGCGGTGGAGCGGCGGCGGGTCGACTTCGCCGGGGCGCGGGCCTGTGCGCGGGCGGCCATGACGCGGCTCGGGGTGCCGCCCGGTCCGGTGCTGCGGGGCGTGCGGGGCGTACCGGTGTGGCCCACGGGCCTCGTGGGCACGCTGACGCACACCGACGGTCTGCGCGCGGCCGCGCTGGCCCGGGCCGGTCGGGTGCGATCAGTGGGGTTGGACGTCGAACGGCACGAACCGCTCGCCGACGGGGTGCTCGAGGCGGTGTCGCTGCCGGAGGAGGCGGCGTGGGTGCGCGCCGCGCGCACGGAGATGTCGTCCGTGGCGTGGGACGCGCTGCTGTTCACCGCGAAGGAGGCCACGTACAAGGCGTGGTTCCCGCTCACCCACCGGTGGCTGGGGTTCGCCGACGCGCACATCACCCTGGTCCCCGACGGGGACGACGACGAGGTGGTCCGGGGCACGCTCGTCTCGCGGATCCTCGTCGACGCGCAGACGGTGGACGGCGGCCCGGACGCGACCGAGTTCCACGGCCGCTGGGCCGTCCGGGGCGGCCACGTGGCCTCGGCGATCGTGCTGCGGCCCGCGGGTGTCGATAGCGTGGGGCCGTGACGCCGCGCAGACCCGACCCCCGTCCCGCCCCCGAACCCGGCCTGGTGGTCGTGGACAAGCCCGGGGGGATGAGCAGCCACGACGTGGTGGCGCGACTGCGCAGGTTCTTCGGCACCCGCAAGGTCGGACACGCCGGCACCCTCGACCCCATGGCCACGGGTGTGCTCGTCGTGGGCATCGAACGCGCCACCAAGATGCTCGGCATGCTCGCGCTGGAGACCAAGTCCTACGAGGCGACCATCCGCCTCGGCGAGACCACGACCACCGACGACGCCCAGGGGGAGACCACCGCGACCGTGGACGCCTCCGCGGTGACCGACACCGCGATCGACGCGGCCGTGGCCGACCTGACGGGGGAGATCGACCAGGTGCCGTCGGCGGTCAGCGCGATCAAGGTCGACGGGAGGCGGGCCTACGACAGGGTGCGGGCGGGGGAGGAGGTCGAGCTCCGGTCCCGGCGGGTCACCGTCTCCCGGTTCGACGTGCTCGAGCGGGTCCGCGCCGGGGCGGTGATCGACCTCGTCGTCGTCGTCGACTGCTCCATGGGGACCTACATCCGCGCGCTCGCCCGTGACCTCGGCGCCGCGCTCGGCGTCGGGGGCCACCTCACGGCGCTGCGCCGGACCCGGGTCGGACCGTTCGGCCTCGATGTCGCCCGCACGCTCGACGAGCTGGAGGCCGCGCCGACCCTGTCCCTCGACCTCGACGCGGCCGCCCTGGCCGCGTTCCCCCGCCGCGACATCGACGCGGACGCCGCCGAGGGGCTCCGCCACGGACGGTGGCTCGAGGCCCGGGGTGACACCGGCGTCGTCGCCGCCGTGGGCCCGGACGGTCGTGTCGCGGCGCTGGTCTCGGAGTCCGGACGCCGCGCCGCTCCGGTCGTGGTCATGCGCCCGGCGGGGCTGTGAACCCCGCGCGTAAGGTGGTCGCCGTGCAGCTGTGGCGGACGTTCGACGAGATCGTGATCCCCGACGGCGGGACCTCCGTCGCCCTCGGGGTGTTCGACGGACTCCACCGGGGGCACCGCGCCCTCGTGGACCGCGCGGTCGGAGCGGGTCGCGAACTCGGTGCCAGCCCGGTGCTGGTGACCTTCGACCCCCATCCCGTCGAGGTCGTCCGGCCGGGCACGCACCCGTCCGTCCTCACCCCCCTCGCCCGGCGCGCCGAGCTCGCGGGGGGATTCGGCGTGGACGCCGTCTTCGCGCTGCCCTTCGACCGCGAGATGGCCTCGTGGGAGCCCGACGAGTTCGTGGACCGCGTCCTCGTCTCCGGGCTCCACGCCCGCGCCGTCACCGTCGGTCGCAACTTCACGTTCGGTCGCAGTGCCGCCGGCACCCCCGAGACGATGCGTGCCCTGTGCGCGGAGCGGGGGATCGCGTGCGAGGTGGTCGACCTGCTGGAGTCCGGCGGCGAGACCGTCTCCTCGAGTCGGATCCGGCGCCTGCTGTCGGAGTCCGACGTCGCCGCCGCCGCGGAGATCCTCGGCCGCCCCCACCGCGTCTCGGGCGTCGTCGTGCACGGCGCCGGGCGAGGGGGTCGGGACCTGGGCTACCCGACCGCCAATCTCGACCTGCCCGAGCACACCGCGGTCCCCGCCGACGGCGTGTACGCGGGCTGGTTCACCGTCCTCGACGACGGCCCGGTGGACGGGTCGATCGTCCCGGGGCGCCCGTACGCGTCCGCGATCTCCGTCGGCACCAACCCGACGTTCGGGGACGCCGCGCGCAGTGTCGAGGCGTTCGTGCTGGACGAGTCCGCCGACCTGTACGGCCGGACGGCGGCCGTCGACTTCGTCGACCACGTGCGCGACATGGAGAAGTTCTCCTCCGTGGACGAGTTGCTCGTGGCGATGGACCGCGACGTCCGACGCACCCGCACCGTGCTCGGGGCCTGACCGCGCCCGAATTGGGACCGCCGCCCCCGGCTGGTAACGTAGCCGGTCGGCCCTGCTGCGGTCCGCGGCGGCGGTGGCCTCACATTTTCGCGGACTGGAACAACCAGGAGTCATCATGGCGCTGAGCACCGAAGAGAAGAAGGCCGTTCTGGCCGAGTACGGGGTCCACGAGACCGACACCGGGTCCCCCGAGGCCCAGGTCGCGCTGCTCACCCGTCGCATCCAGCAGCTTACCGAGCACCTCAAGACCCACCAGCACGACCACCACTCGCGTCGTGGCCTGCTGCTGCTGGTCGGCCGTCGTCGTCGGCTGCTCAAGTACATCGCCAAGGTCGACATCGCGCGCTACCGCTCGCTGATCGAGCGCCTCGGCCTGCGCCGCTGACACCGGCCCGCCCGGACCCGTCGACGATCCCCGCCCTCAACGTGAGGGCGGGGATCGTCCGCATCCGGGCGGCGCGGCTTCCCTCGCGTCGGGGGGCGGTGCCCGCGCGCCCCGGTGACCCGGGCGTTTATCCCTGATAGCCTCAGGTGCAGCCGGTGCGCACGTGCCGGGGTGGTCGACAGGTCCGATTGGCGGTCCTCGGTAGTGGCCGCCGGAACCCGACGCACGCGGGGTCGTTGAGAGCCGCGTGAGTGCCGTTCCGGCCGCTTCGATCGAAGGCCGAGGTCGTACCGGGACCCCCTTGACACGTGACCGGCGGCCCCGGCGGACCCGGATCCGCCGCGAGGCCCCATCGCCCCCGATACGACAGGAAACACATGTCACAGATCACGGCCGTCGAGATCGAAGACGGCGTCTTCGAATCCGTCGCGACCATCGACAACGGCGACTTCGGCCGCCGCGAGGTCCGTTTCGAGACCGGCCGGCTGGCCAAGCAGGCCGCCGGCTCGGTCGTCGCCTACCTCGACGACGACACGATGCTGCTGTCCGCAACCACCGCGGGCAAGCACCCCAAGGACCACTTCGACTTCTTCCCCCTGACGGTGGATGTCGAGGAGCGGATGTACGCCGCCGGCCGCATCCCCGGCTCGTTCTTCCGTCGTGAGGGTCGCCCCAGCACGGACGCGATCCTCACGTGCCGTCTCATCGACCGGCCGCTGCGCCCGACCTTCGCGGACGGTGTCCGCAACGAGGTCCAGGTCGTCGTGACCGTCATGAGCCTCGATCCCAAGGACCTCTACGACGTGGTGGCCATCAACGCCGCCTCCGCGTCCACCCAGCTGTCCGGGCTGCCCTTCTCGGGTCCCGTCGGCGGCGTGCGCGTCGCGCTCATCCCCACGGCCGCCGACCCGGCCGGCCAGTGGGTCGCGTTCCCGACCTCCGAGCAGCTCGAGGGGGCCGTGTTCGACATGGTCGTCGCCGGCCGCGTCGTCGGCTCGGGTGACGACGCGGACGTCGCGATCATGATGGTCGAGGCCGAGGCCACCGACAACGTCATCGAGAAGATCGCCGGCGGCGCACAGGCGCCCACCGAGGAGGTCGTCGCCCAGGGGCTCGAGGCCGCCAAGCCGTTCATCGCGGAGCTGTGCGCCGCCCAGCAGGCACTGGCCACCGCCGCGCCCGGGACGCCGCGCGAGTTCCCGCTGTTCCCGCCGTACGCGGACGACGCGTACGCCGCCGTCGCCGAGGTCGCGGAGACCAAGCTCGCCGACATCATGCGCATCGCGGACAAGCAGGACCGCGAGGTCGCGACCGACGAGCTCAAGGCGTCCGTGCTCGACGAGCTCGCCGACCGCTTCGCCGACCGCCTCGGCGAGATCGGTGCCGCGTTCAAGTCGCTGACCAAGAAGATCGTCCGCCAGCGGATCCTCACCGACCACTTCCGGATCGACGGCCGCGGCGTGCGCGACATCCGCGCGCTGTCCGCCGAGGTCGAGGTCATCCCGCGCGCCCACGGATCCGCGCTGTTCGAGCGCGGCGAGACCCAGATCATGGGCGTCACGACGCTCGACATGGTCAAGATGGCCCAGCAGATCGATTCGCTCGGGCCCGAGACCAGCAAGCGCTACATGCACCACTACAACTTCCCGCCGTACTCCACCGGTGAGACCGGCCGCGTGGGCTCGCCCAAGCGTCGCGAGATCGGCCACGGCGCGCTCGCCGAGCGTGCCCTCATGCCGGTGCTGCCCAGCGTCGAGGAGTTCCCCTACGCCATCCGCCAGGTCTCCGAGGCGCTCGGGTCCAACGGTTCCACCTCCATGGGCTCGGTGTGTGCGTCGACGCTGTCGCTGCTCAACGCCGGCGTGCCGCTCAAGGCGCCCGTCGCCGGCATCGCGATGGGCCTCGTCTCCGACGAGGTCGACGGCGAGACCCGCTACGTGGCCCTCACCGACATCCTCGGTGCCGAGGACGCGTTCGGCGACATGGACTTCAAGGTCGCCGGCACCGGGATGTTCGTCACCGCGCTGCAGCTGGACACGAAGCTCGACGGCATCCCGTCAGAGGTCCTGGCCGGTGCGCTCACGCAGGCCCGTGAGGCCCGCCTGACCATCCTGGACGTGATGGCCGAGGCGATCGACGAGCCGGACGAGCTGAGCCCGCTCGCGCCGCGCATCATCGCGATCAAGGTCCCCGTCGACAAGATCGGCGAGGTCATCGGGCCCAAGGGCAAGATGATCAACTCGATCACCGAGGAGACCGGCGCGTCCGTCTCGATCGAGGACGACGGCACCGTGTACATCGGCGCCACCGACGGCGAGTCGGCGCAGGCCGCGATCGACAAGATCAACGCCATCGCCAACCCGCAGCTGCCCAAGGTCGGCGAGCGGTTCCTCGGCACCGTGGTCAAGACCGCGCCCTTCGGCGCGTTCCTGTCGCTGCTGCCGGGCCGTGACGGCCTGGTCCACATCTCGAAGCTCGGCGGCGGCAAGCGCGTCGGCAAGGTCGAGGACGTGGTGAACGTCGGCGACAAGATGCAGGTCGAGATCGCCGACATCGACAACCGCGGCAAGATCAGCCTCGTGCCCGTGGGCGAGGACTCCGACAACGGCTCCGACGCGGACGCCGGCGGCGACGACTGATCCCGTGCCCGGCGCCCCCGGAGGGGCCCGGGCACATCCGAGGCACGCACCCCGCGCGGGGTGCGTGCCTCGTTCGTTCGAGCCGCGAGAAGCAGACCGACGATGGAGGGCCGTGAACCCAGAGATCCGCGTGGACCGGACGATCCCCGGCGTCAGAGTGGTGACCGAGGAACTCCCGTGGTGCCACACCGCCGCGGTCGGCATCTGGATAGGCGCCGGGTCGGCGGACGAGGGCCCCGACGAGCACGGCGCGGCCCACTTCCTCGAGCACGTCCTGTTCAAACGCACGACCACCGCGTCCGGGCGCGAGCTGTCCGAGCGGATCGACCTGCTCGGGGGCGACCTCAACGCCTACACCGGGCGCGAGCACACGTGCTACCACGTCCAGGTCCCCGCCGAGGGGCTGGACACCGCCGTCGACGTCCTGGTGGACGTGGTGGCCAACGGGTCCTGCGACCCGGAGGACGTCGAGGTGGAGCGCGACGTGGTGCTCGACGAACTGGCGGGTCGGGCGGACGATCCGGAGGACCTCGCGTGCGAGCTGGTGGCCACCGCGGCCCTGGGACGCGATCCGCTCGCCCGCCCGGTGATCGGCACGGAGGAGTCGGTCGAGGCGCTCGACACCGACACCCTCAGAGCGTTCCACCAGCGCATCCTCGGCTCCGGAGACGTCGTGGTGGCGGCCGCGGGACGCATCGACCACCACGCGCTCGTCGCCCGGATCGCCTGCGGACCGCTGCCCGTGGCGGTGGCGCGGAGTCTCCCCGGCGCGGATGCTCCCGCCCGGCCGGGCGGGAGCCCGCGGTCCATCGTCACGGCTCGCGGGCGGCTCGCCGTCGACCGCGCTGACCCCGGCTGGGCGACCGCTCCGGTGTTGGTCGGCGAGGACGAGGACTCCGAGCAGGCACTGCTCGCGCTGGCCCGCCGCACCCCCGCGCGGGGTCACGGCGACCGAGCGGCCGCCCAGATCGGCACCGCGGTCCTGGGCGGCGGGCTGAGCTCGCGCCTGTTCCAACGGATCCGGGAGGAGCTCGGTCTGGCCTATACGGTCTACGCCGGCATGGACCAGTTCCACCCGACCGGGCTGCTCACCGTGGTCGCCGGCTGCCCCGTCGACCGCGTCGGATCGCTGCTCGGGGAACTCGGCGACGTCGTCGACGGGATGCGCACGGCGCCGCCCTCGTCCGACGAGGTGGACCGTGCGATCGGGCACCTCACGGGCTCCATCAGGCTCGGCCTGGACGACCCCCTGTCCCGGATGACGCGGATCGGACGACACCTGCTCGACCGCGACCGGGTCGTGACGGTCGAGGACTCCGTGGCCCGGCTGCGGCGGGTCACCGCCGGTGAGGTCGCCGACTACTGGGGCGCCGAGTCCGCACCCTGGTGCCTGGCCGCCGTCGGACCCGGCATGCCGGACGACGGCGCGGCGGGATTGCTCGCGCGCGTCGGCGGATAGTCTGGGGAGGACGACGATGACCACGGAGGAGACGATGACGGTGACGAAGGTCGGGGTGCTCGGGGCACGCGGCAAGGTGGGTTCGGCGATCTGCGAGGCCGTTCGCGCGGCCGGGGACCTGGAGCTCGTCGCCGAGGTCGACCAGGGCGACCCGCTCAGCGCGCTCGTCGACGCGGGGGCCGAGGTCGTGGTCGATTTCACCCATCCCGATGTGGTCATGGGCAACCTGGAGTTCTGCGTCGCCAACGGCATCCACGCCGTGGTCGGCACGACCGGGTTCACCGACGAGCGCCTCGAGGCCCTCCGCGGTTGGCTCGCCGACAGTCCGGACACCGGGGTGTTGGTCGCACCCAACTTCGCGATCGGCGCGATCCTCATGATGAGGTTCGCCGTGCAGGCGGCGAAGTACTTCCCGTCCGCCGAGATCATCGAGCTCCATCACCCGAACAAGGCGGACGCGCCGTCCGGCACCGCGTACCGCACGGCCGCCATGATGGGCGCCGCGCGGGCCGAGGCGCGGCTCGGTCCGTCGCCGGACGCGACCTCCACCGCGCTCGACGGTGCCAGGGGAGCCGACGTCGACGGCGTCCGCGTCCACTCCGTCCGGCTGACCGGCCTGGTCGCGCACCAGGAGGTGCTCCTCGGGACGCAGGGGGAGACCCTGACGATCCGTCACGACTCGCTGGACCGGTCCTCGTTCGCCCCCGGCGTCCTGCTGGGTGTCCGCTCGATCGCCGGAGCCCCGGGGCTGACCGTGGGACTCGACGCCTTCATGGATCTGTAGGTCGCCCACAGTGGACAGAGTCGTCAAACCCCTGGTCATGGCCCTCACCGCGGCGGGCCTGGTGGTGGCCTTCCTCTACCTGCTCTACCTGGGGTGGTCGATGTTCCGCGCCTCGGAGCACCTGTCCGTCCGTGGTCTCGGGGTGGGGATCCTCCTGCTCGCCGTCGTCGGGGCGTGGGCCACCTGGGCGATCGTGCGCAACGGGCTGGAGCTGCAGAAGATCTCGGCCGCGGCCGCCGCCGAGGGCGTGGAGCTGGACCTCACCGGGCTAGACCGGCGCCCCTCCGGCCGTCTCGAGCGTGACGCGGCCGACGAGCTGTTCGACCGCGTCAGCGCCGAGTACCAGGCGGCGCCGGACGACTGGCGGTCCACCTACCGTCTCGCGCGCGCCTACGACCACGCCGGTGACCGCGTCCGGGCGCGGGAGATGATGCGCACGGCCATCTCGCTGCACGAGGCCGAATCGGCGCCGGGAGGGGACCCGCGATGAGCACCGTGTTGCTCGTCCACCACGCGCCGTCGCCGCGGCTGCGTCGCATCCTGGAGGCCCTCGAGACCGGGCTCGCCCATCCGGAGCTGGAGGGCATCGCGGTGGAGTCGGTACCCGCCCTGGCCACCACCGACGACCACGTCCTGCGAGCCGACGGCTACGTCCTGCTCACCCCGGCGAACTTCGGGTACATGTCCGGTGCGCTCAAGCACTTCTTCGACCGCACCTATTACACCTGCGAGGGCGCGGTCTCCGGCCGCCCCTACGCGTTGTGCGTGCACGGCGACAACGACACAGCGGGTGCGGTCACCTCCGTCGAACGCATCACGACCGGCTGGGGCCTACGTGCCGTGGGCCCGGCCGCACAGCTCACGGGCGAACCCACACGCGAGGACCTCGACGCCGTCGCCGAGGTCGCGGCCACGGTCGCCGCACACCTGCTCGGCTGAACCGCCGGGCGCACCACGTCACCACGAGGAGACCCATCATGTCCGAGCTCGTCCGGCGGCAGGTCCGCATGGTCGCGCACACCGAGTTCCTCCCACCCGACGAGGTCGGCTGGGAGACCGACGCGGAAGGGGGGTCCGCGCTCGCGGAGTTCGCCGGCCGGGCGTGCTACCAGAGCTGGGACAAGCCCAACCCGCGCACCGCGACCAACGCGGGGTACCTCCGTCACATCCTCGAGGTGGGGCACCTGTCGGTGTTCGAGCACGCCAGCGTGACCTTCTACATCACCGGTATCTCACGATCCTGTACCCACGAGCTGATCCGGCACCGACACTTCTCCTACAGCCAGCTCTCCCAGCGGTTCGTCCCGGAGCACGACTCGAAGGTCGTCCCGCCCCCGGCGATCGCCGACGACCCGGAATTGGTCGAGATCTTCCGCCGGGCCACCGACGCCTCACGCGACGCCTACGCGGAGATGCTCGCGAGGCTCGAGGAGAGGTTCGCGGACGTGCCCAACCCGATGTTGCGGCACAAGCAGGCCCGGCAGGCGGCCCGGTCGGTGTTGCCGAACGCCACCGAGACCCGCATCGTCGTGACCGGCAACTACCGCTCGTGGCGGCACTTCATCGGGATGCGCGCCACCGAGCACGCCGACACCGAGATCCGGGGCCTCGCGATCGACGTCCTGCGGCAGCTGCGCGAGGCCGCGCCGGCCGTGTTCTCGGACTTCGAGATCGCCACCCTCGAGGACGGATCGGAGATCGCGGTCAGCCCGTACGTGCTCGAGGGATGAGCACACCCGCCGGGTCGGAATCGGGATCCGGACCAGGCTGCGGGTACCCTGGGAGACCATGACACACGTGACCACCGGGGGGCCGACACCGGCCGGTAGTGGCCGGGCCCCCGCCGAGACAGGGCGCCCGGCGCCGTTCGGCACGGTCGTCACGGCGATGGTGACCCCGTTCGGGGCCGACGGCTACGTCGATCTCAAGGCCGTCGCACGTGTCGCGCGACATCTCGTGGACTCCGGATGCGACGGCCTCGTCGTGTCCGGGACCACGGGCGAGTCGCCCACCACCACCGACGCGGAGAAGATCGCGGTCCTCGAGACCGTCCTCGCCACTGTCGGGGACAGGGCGACGATCGTCGCGGGCGTCGGGACCTACGACACCGCGCACTCCGTGCACGCGGCCCGACAGGCCGCGGCCTCCGGGGCGCACGGACTGCTCGTCGTGACCCCGTACTACTCCAAGCCCACCCAGGCGGGCCTGGACGCCCATTTCCGCACCGTCGCCGACGCGACCGACCGGCCGGTGATGCTCTACGACATCCCCCCACGGTCGGTCGTCCCGATCCAGGCGGAGACGCTGATCGGTCTGTCCGCACACCCGAACATCGTGGCCGTCAAGGACGCGAAGGGTGACTTCCACGACGCGGTCACCGTCATGTCGCATTCCGACCTCATCTACTACTCGGGGGACGATCAACTCAACCTCCCGTGGCTCGCCGTCGGGGCGAGCGGCTTCGTCAGCGTGATCGGCCACGTGGCCGCGCCGCGTCTGGTCGAGCTACGCCGCGCGTTCCTGTCCGGAGACATCGAGACGGCCCGCCGGATCAACCTCGGACTCCTCCCGCTCTTCGACGCCCAGCGGGCGCTCGGGGGCGTGTCGATGTCCAAAGCAGCACTAGAACTTCTCGGGATCCCGGCCGGTGTGCCGCGACTCCCGCAGTTACCACCCACCGACGAGCAGCGAGGGGCCCTCGAGGCACTGCTGCTCAGAGCAGGAGTCACCAGATGACGGAAAGTTCCTCCACCGGCCGCGGACGCGGCCGTACCCGACGCGCCGCGGGCCGCCCCTCGGGCGAGCCGGCGCCCACCACCGCGGTGCAGTTCACCGAGCCGATCCCGGCCGCGGACACCCCTGCCGCCGAGTCGGCACCGACCCGATCCGGCAGGGACAAGGCTCAGCAGGACAAGAGCCAGCAGGACAAGGGCCAGCGCGGCGGCCAGCTGGGCAGGTCCGACCAGGGCAACGGCGGCCAGAACAAGGGCGGCCAGAACAAGGGCGAGCAGGACAAGGGCGGCCAGAGAAAGGCCGACCAGGGCAGGGCCCAGCAGGACTCGTCCAGGGGCGGCTCACGGGGTCGCGGTCGCGGTTCCGCCTCCGGCGGTCAGGAGGGTAGCGGCCAGAAGTCGGGCGGCCAGAAGCCCGCTGGTCAGAACGGCGGGAACCAGGACTCCGGCGGTCAGAACGGCGGACGCGGGCGCGGCGGCCGCAACCGGGGCCGCGGACGCGGCGACACGTCGACGGCCGAGTTCGGCGGGGTCAAGACCATGCAGGGCGGCGACATGACCGTGCGCATGCCCCGCCCGCCCAAGCCCCGGAAGGGCGCCCTGCGGATCGTCGCGCTCGGCGGCATCTCCGAGATCGGCCGCAACATGACGGTCTTCGAGTACGACTCGAAGTTGCTCATCGTGGACTGCGGCGTCCTGTTCCCGAGCTCGACCGAGCCCGGAGTCGACCTCATCCTCCCGGACTTCGGGCACATCGAGGACCGCCTGGACCAGGTCGAGGCGCTCGTCCTCACCCACGCCCATGAAGACCACATCGGGGCGATCCCGTTCCTGCTCAAGCTGCGCCCCGACATCCCCGTGGTGGGCTCCAAGTTCACCCTCGCGCTGGTGGCGGCCAAGTGCCAGGAGCACCGCATCAAGCCGGTGTTCCGCACGGTCGACGAGTCCAGCGTCAGTGACCTCGGCAAGTTCCAGGTCCGCTACTTCGACGTCAACCACTCGATCCCCGAGTGCCTGGGCGTGGTCATCAAGGCCGGCGACAACACGGTGATGATGTCCGGCGACATCAAGCTCGACCAGCTCCCCACCGACAAACGCCCAACCGACCTGCCCAAGATGTCGAGGTTCGGCGACGAGGGTGTCGACCTGCTGCTCCTGGACTCAACCAACGCGACCACGCCGGGCATCAGCCCCTCCGAGTGCGGAGTCCGGCCCGCCCTGCAGCGGCTCATCGCCGACGCGCGCCAGCTCGTGGTGGTCGCCTGCTTCGCCTCCAACGTCTACCGCGTCCAGTCCGTAGTCGACGCGGCCGCCGCCACCGGCCGCAAGGTCGCGCTGACCGGTCGGTCGATGCTCCGCAACATGGAGATCGCGCTCGAGATGGGGCTCCTCACGGATCCGGACAGGGTTCTGGTGGACATGGACACCGCCGCCAAGCTGCCCTCCGAGAAGGTCCTCGTGATGACCACCGGTACGCAGGGTGAGGCCATGGCCGGACTCTCGCGGATGGCCCGCCGCGAGCACCGGCAGATCAACCTGTCAGAGGGTGACACCGTGCTGTTCTCCTCGTCGATCGTCCCGGGCAACGAGGAGTCCGTCTTCGGCGTTCAGAACGGACTGTCGCAGATGGGCGTGAACGTGGTCACCAGTCGCGAGGCGGACATCCACGTGTCCGGCCACGGGTACTCCGGCGAGCTGCTGTTCATCTACAACGCCGTTCGCCCGAAGAACGCCATGCCCGTGCACGGCGAGTGGCGGCACCTGCGGGCCAACAAGGCGCTGGCGATCGCCACCGGCGTGGCCGAGGAGAACGTCGTCCTCGCCCAGAACGGCGTGGTGGTGGACCTCGTCGACGGCAAGGCCTCCGTGGTGGGCCAGGTGCCGGTCGGCAACCTGTACGTAGACGGCCTGTCCACCGGCGACATCGGGGACACCGTGCTGGCGGATCGCACGGCCCTGAGCGAGGACGGCTTCATCGTCGCCACCGTCGTGGTGGACCCGCGCACGGGACGGCCCGTGAGCAAGCCGCAGATCATCGGCAAGGGCTTCACCGACGAGCCGGGCGCGCTGGCCCCGGTGGTCGAGCTGGTGGAGAACGCGCTGTGGGATCTCGCCGGCGAGGGCGAGACGGATCCGTACCGGATCGCCCAGGCGGTCCGTCGCGCCGTCGGCCGCTGGGTGTCGGAGAAGTGGCGCCGCAAGCCCATGATCGTGCCGACCGTCATCACGTCCGCCGTAGCCGAGGTCTGAGACCGTGGGTCCCGACCGTCCGAGCCTGGCCCAGCGGGAGCGGAGCGCTCTCGTCGAGACGATGCGCGCCGTCGGGCCGGACGCCCCCACGCTGTGCGAGGGATGGACGACAAGGGACCTGGCCGCCCACCTCGTCGTACGAGAGGGGCGGCCTGACGCCGCGGCCGGGGTCGTGGTCCCCGCGTTCGCGGATCGGCTCGAGCAGATCCGGCTCCGTGAGGCCGAGAGACCGTGGGAGGAGCTCCTGTCCGCGATCGCCGCGGGCGCGCCGTGGTACTCGCCGTTGCGCTACGCGGACCGCGTGGCCAACACGGCCGAGTACCTGGTCCACCACGAGGACGTCCGACGCGGCGGACCGGGGTGGACCAGGCGCGGGTTCGACCTCGAGGACCTCGAGCGGGTCTGGACGCTGGCCACCACCGTGGCGCGCACGTTCCTCCGCAAGGTCGACGCCCGCGTGGATCTGCGCACCCCTTCCGACATCGGCTCCGCGAAGATCGCACCGGTCTCGACGGGCGCCGCGTTGGCGCCCTTGGTGAGCGTCTCCGCCGATCCGGTCGAGCTGCTGCTGTGGGCGTTCGGTCGAGACGAGGTCGAGGTCGACTTCTCCGGAGCGCAGCGGGGGATCGACGCGC
Organism: Dietzia maris; assembly: GCF_036287335.1. Taxonomy (NCBI): domain Bacteria; kingdom Bacillati; phylum Actinomycetota; class Actinomycetes; order Mycobacteriales; family Dietziaceae; genus Dietzia; species Dietzia maris. The sequence continues at coordinate 1,896,465 of NZ_CP143053.1, read as the reverse complement.
TGCGGGCCGTTCCGCGAGGCCTGTAGAAGAGCCCCCCGCCCGTGTGGCTGCTGTTACCGGTGGTGCCTGAGACGATAGAGTGACGGTCATGGCATCCACCTCGAGCACGCGATCCTCCCGTGCCCCCGGCGGCCGACGTCCGGCTCCGACATCGGGAGCGAAGCGATCGACCACGTCCACCTCGTCGTCGTCACGGGGTGGCGGTTCCCGGCGTGGAGCGGTGGTCTCCACGCCCAAGAAGGGCACGCGTGGCGGCGCGCGGACGGCATCCCCGGCGCCCGAGCGGACCTCCGGTGCGTTCGGCGCCGTGGGCCGCGGCCTGCGCGGGGGATGGTCGGCGGTGGCCAAGGGAGTCGGGCACGGTGTCCGTGGCCTCGGAGGAGGGGACGACGACGACAAGGTGATCCCTCCGCACCGCCGGGACGGCCTCGGGCTCGTCCTCATCGGCATCGCTATCGTCTTCGCCGGCGCCGTGTGGTTCGGCGCGGCCGGGCCGGTCGGGGACTGGATCGACACCGGGATCCGCACGATCGTCGGCACCCCCGGCGCGTTGCTACCCCTGCTGCTGGGCGGGTGGGGCGTGCTCGTCATGGCGCGTGAGCCGCGACCGGACGTGCACTCGCGCTGGCTGGTCGGCGCCACTATCACCGCTCTGGGCGTCCTGGGCCTGTGGCACCTCGGCTCCGGCTCGCCGACCGATCCGGGCGGCGTGCGCTCCGGCGCCGGCGTCCTCGGCCGGATCGTGGGCGGCACGCTCGAGGCCGGGTTGTCGGTGTTCGTCGCCGTCCCGTTGCTCGTCCTCCTCGTGGCGTTCGGCGTCCTCGTGATCGTGGGTAGGCCGGCTCGCGAGATCCCCGGCATCGTCCGTGGCTTCTTCGGCTGGGACGGCAGTGGCGACATCGTCGACCACGACTACGACGACGCCGAGGGGGACTGGGACGACGAGGCGACCACCGCGTATCCGATCGCCGAGACCACGGGGCAGGAGGACTCCGGGCGTGCGGCCACGCGGCGCAGCTCGCGGCGGCGCGTCGCCGCCTGGTCCGACACCCCCACCACGGGCGAGACCGTCGAGATGCCGCGGGCCTCTCGCGGCGCCACACAGGCACGGGACACCTCCGACGCGGACCTCCCCGGTGACGGCGCGACGCTCGACGACGAGACCCCGGCGCCGACCCGCACCCGGCGCGCCCCGCGCCGGACCGAGGTCCTGCCGGCCGGCGAGGACCCGGCGGCCGACCCCACGTCGGCGGCCGACCCCGCGGCCCGTGCCGCGGCGGAGGAGGCCCCCACCCGAGTGGCATCACCGCGGACCTCCGCACCCACGCCCGCGGCCCGTGCGTCCGCGCCCGCCCCGGTGACGCCCGCGGTGGACACCTCGGCCGTGCCGCAGACCAACACGCCGTCGACGCACACGGCCGCCGAGAGCGACACGGAGCGGCTCTCCTCGCAGACCCAGCTCCTCAGCGGCATCGACTACGCGCTGCCGCCGGTCAGCCTGCTCACCGCCGGCGACCCGCCCAAGGCGCGGAGCGAGTCCAACGACCAGATGATCGAGGCCATCCAGGGCGTTCTCGAGCAGTTCAAGATCGACGCCGCCGTCACCGGTTTCACCCGCGGCCCGACGGTCACCCGCTACGAGGTGGAGCTCGGACCGGGCGTCAAGGTCGAGAAGATCACCGCACTGCACCGCAACATCGCGTACGCGGTGGCGACGGACAACGTGCGACTGCTCGCGCCGATCCCCGGCAAGTCCGCCGTCGGTATCGAAGTGCCCAACCTCGACCGCGAACTCGTCCGGCTCGCCGACGTCCTCACCGACCCCAAGACCGCGAGCAAGCACAACCCCATGCTCATCGGTCTGGGCAAGGACATCGAGGGCGACTTCGTCACTGCCGACCTCGCCAAGATGCCGCACCTGCTGGTCGCCGGCTCGACCGGCTCCGGTAAGTCGAGCTTCGTCAACTCGATGCTCGTGTCGCTGCTCACGCGCGCCACCCCGGACGAGGTCCGTCTCATCCTCATCGACCCCAAGATGGTCGAGCTCACGCCGTACGAGGGCATCCCGCACCTCATCACGCCGATCATCACGCAGCCCAAGAAGGCGGCCGCGGCCCTGGCGTGGCTCGTGGAGGAAATGGAGCAGCGCTATCAGGACATGAAGTCCACGCGGGTACGGCACATCACCGACTTCAACGAGCGCGTGAAGTCCGGGGCCATCACCGCGCCGCCCGGCAGCGAGCGGGTCTACCGCCCGTACCCGTACATCGTGGCCGTCGTCGACGAGCTCGCCGACCTCATGATGACCGCACCGCGCGACATCGAGGACGCGATCGTCCGCATCACCCAGAAGGCGCGCGCCGCCGGCATCCACCTCGTGCTGGCCACGCAGCGGCCGTCGGTCGACGTGGTCACCGGCCTGATCAAGACGAACGTGCCGTCGCGGCTGGCGTTCGCCACCTCGTCACTGACGGACTCGCGCGTCATCCTCGACCAGGCGGGCGCCGAGAAGCTCATCGGTATGGGTGACGGCCTGTTCATCCCGATGGGCGCCTCCCGCCCCATCCGTATGCAGGGCGCGTTCATCACCGACGAGGAGATCCACGAGGTCGTCGACTACGCCAAGAACCAGGCCGAGCCGGAGTACGACGAGTCCATCACCGCCGCGAAGGACGACGGCAAGAAGGACATCGACTCCGACATCGGGGACGACCTCGACGACCTGCTCGCCGCGGTCGAGCTCGTGGTCTCGAGCCAGTTCGGCTCCACCTCGATGCTCCAGCGCAAGTTGCGCGTGGGGTTCGCCAAGGCGGGCCGCCTCATGGATCTCATGGAGTCCCGCGACATCGTGGGCCCCTCGGAGGGGTCCAAGGCGCGCGAGGTCCTGGTCAAGCCCGAGGAGCTGGCGTCGGTGCTGTGGATGATCAAGGGCGGGACCCCGCCCGAGGACGATCCCGGCGAGCAGCCCGCCGAACTCGACGCGCCGGCCGAGACGCCGGTCGGATAGCGGTCAGGAGAAGGCGCCGAAGACGGGCCTCCACTCCCGCACCGTGATCTCCGAGACCATCCCGCGTAGGCAGTGGGGGTCGTCGTTCACGAGGGAGCGCGCGGCCTCGTCGTCGTCGGCCTCCACGAGCAGCAACGCGCCTGAACCGTCGACGAACGGTCCCACGGACCGGATGGCGCCGGCGGTGACCTGCGCGTCCAGCCACTCACGGTGGGCGGGTTTGTTGGCCTCGCGCTCCTCGCTCTGGGCGGCCTCGTAGCGGTAGGTGACGGCGAACAGCGGCATGGGTGGCTCTCCCTCGGGGGTCGGCGGTGACGGGCGGGGGTGCGCCCGGGGCCAAGGGTATTCCCCGGGGTCTCGCTAAGGTGTGGGGGTGACTGCTTCCACGCGCGAGGACGGCCGCCCGGCCGCCGACGTCCCCGTTCTCAACATCGCGAACGTCCTCACCGTGCTGCGGATCCTCCTCGTGCCCGTCTTCGTCGTGATGTTCTTCGTCGCGGGCGCCCAGGAGCCGTGGTGGCGGGTGGGCGCGTTCGTCGTCTTCGCCGTGGCCATGCTCACCGACTACGTGGACGGCTACCTCGCGCGGCGGCTCGGCCTGGTGACCGACTTCGGCAAGATCGCCGACCCGATCGCGGACAAGGCGCTCATCTCCGCCGCACTCATCTCGCTGTCCCTCGTGGGCGAGCTGTTCTGGGCGGTGACCGTCGTGATCCTCGTCCGCGAGGTGGGTATCACGCTCTGGCGCCTGTTCGGCGTCGACTACGTGGTGGCCGCCAGCAAGGGCGGCAAACTCAAGACCGTGACCCAGACCCTCGGCGTGGGAATGCTCATCCTGCCGCTGCCGCACTGGGTGTGGCCCGCCGAGTGGGTCGTCATGGGCATCGCCGTGGCGCTGACCGTGTACACGGGCGTGGACTACCTGGTCAAGGCCAGGCGGGCCGCGCTCGTGCGGAGCTGAGACCGGTATGGACGCCGTACCGCCGTCGCCGGACACCGCCCCACCGTCACCGGCCGCCGCGGCGGCCGTCGCCGCGCTCCGCGACCGCGGGTGGACGCTGGGCACTGCCGAGTCCCTCACCGCCGGGTTGCTCGCCGCGACCGTCGCCGAGGTTCCTGGCGCGAGTGCCGTGCTGCGCGGGGGACTGGTCGTCTACGCGACCGCCCTCAAGCACGAGCTCGCCGATGTGCCCACCGACGTCCTCGAGCGCCACGGCGCGGTGTCCCCGGAGACCGCACGCGCCCTCGCCACGGGCGCGGCACGACGCTGCGGGGCGGAGGTGGGCGTGGGACTGACCGGCGTCGCCGGGCCCGACACCCAGGAGTGCAGACCGGTGGGCACCGTGTACGTGGGCCTGACGACCCCGGACCGCGCGGCGTGGTCGGTGCCGCTGTCCCTGTCGGGCGGCCGGTCCGCGATCCGCCGCGCGGCCTGCGAGTCGGCGTTGGCGCTGGTCGTCGCCGCGGCCGGTGGGGATACGGGGGGCGACGACGGCGACGGGAACGAATCCGGGAACTGACGCGTTGTACCGAGTGATGCCGAACATCCAGATGACCACACTGCCCCGACCGGACCAGCCCGGAGCGACTCCGCTGCTGCGCGAGACCCTCGGTACCGTCCTGCGCGGGCTTCGCGGGGAGACGGGTCGGACCCTGCGTGACGTGGCCGACGCCGCGCGGGTCAGCCCGGGCTATCTCTCCGAGATCGAACGCGGCCGCAAGGAGGCCTCGAGCGAGCTCCTCGCCTCCATCTCGGGGGCGCTCGACGTATCCCTGGGCGAGATCCTCATCCGCGCCGCGCTCGAGGTCTCGCCTCCCGGGACCCTCGCGGAACCCGTACTCGCGGCCTGACAGTGCCGCCGCGTCGCCCGGTGGTCGCACACGGGCGTCGTTCGGTACCGTGGAACAGACCCGTCGTCCGAATCGGCAGAAGGACACTACGCAGCGATGGCCAATCCGTTCACCAAGGCATGGCGCTACCTCATGGCGTTGTTCGATTCGAAGATCGACGAGAATGCTGACCCCAAGGTTCAGATCCAGCAGGCGATCGCCGACGCGCAGCGCCAGCACCAGCAGCTCTCGCAGCAGGCCGCGGCGGTGATCGGCAACCAGCGTCAGCTGGAGATGAAGCTCAACCGGCAGCTCGCGGACATCGAGAAGCTCCAGGGGTCGACCCGCCAGGCGCTGCAGATGTCCGAGCAGGCGCGCAACAACGGCGACATGCAGAAGGCCACCGAGTACGAGAACGCCGCGGAGGCGTTCGCCGCGCAGCTCGTGACCGCCGAGCAGAACGTCGAGGATCTCAAGGGTCTTCACGACCAGTCGCTCCAGGCCGCCGCGCAGGCCAAGAAGGCCGTCGAGCAGAACGCCATGGTTCTGCAACAGAAGGTCGCCGAGCGCACCAAACTGCTCAGCCAGCTCGAGCAGGCCAAGATGCAGGAACAGGTCAGCGCCTCCCTGCAGTCGATGTCGGAGCTGTCGTCGGGCGGCAACACCCCGAACCTCGACCAGGTCCGCGACAAGATCGAGCGTCGCTACGCCAACGCCCTCGGCTCCGCCGAGCTCGCGCAGAACTCCGTGCAGGGCCGGATGCTCGAGGTCGAGCAGGCGTCGACCCAGATGGCCGGTCACAGCCGCCTCGAGCAGATCCGGGCGTCGATGAAGGCCGAGGGCGGCCAGCTCGGCCAGGGCTCCGGTGCCGCCGGTCAGATCGGCCAGGGCCAGTCCCAGCCGGCCACCCCGCCGCAGCAGCAGGCGCAAACCGAACAGCAGTGATTTCTGGGCAACGGGCCGTCGGCGAGCGTGCCGGCGGCCCGTTGTCGTCCGCAGGGGAGGGTGAGACGTGACGCTGACCGAGTTCCAGGCACGCACGGTCGAGGCGTTCGGTACGCTGCGCGCCGACCATCTGGTGCGCTCGCACCACCTGGCGGCGTGCGGCGGTAGGACCGCACGCGAGGCAATCGACGCGGGGGAGTCCGTCAAGCGCGTGTGGCTCGCACTGTGCGACGAGTTCGAGGTGCCCGAGCATCTGCGCTAGGCGGATCCGCGGGGCGTGTCCCTCGACCTCGAACACCCGTTCGGCTACACTCAAGGGTATGTGATGGCGGGTCCACCGTCCACAGGGATCCACAGGGCGTGCCTCCTCCACAGGGGGAGGTCGCCGGATACGGCGCGAGGGGTTCGTGTCGTACCCGGCAGCTAACGTCCGCGAGTGAAGACCACACAGACCGATCGGCCGGAGGCCGGGGGTCGGACCGAGAACGGAGCATGAGATGGCAGGCAAGGCCAAGGCGGGCTCGAGCAAGCCCGGAGCCGCCCAGAACCGCGAGCAGGCGCTGGAGCTGGCTCTGGCGCAGATCGACAAGGCCTACGGCAAGGGCTCCGTCATGCGGCTGGGCGATGACACCCGGCCGCCGGTCCAGGTCATCCCGTCGGGCGCGCTGTCGCTCGACGTGGCACTGGGCGTGGGCGGGTTCCCCCGGGGCCGCGTCGTGGAGATCTACGGCCCGGAGTCCTCGGGTAAGACCACGGTCGCGTTGCACGCCGTGGCCAACGCCCAGGCGGCCGGAGGCATCGCGGCGTTCATCGACGCGGAGCACGCGCTCGACCCGGAGTACGCCCGCAAGCTGGGCGTGGACACGGACAATCTCATCGTCTCGCAGCCCGACACCGGTGAGCAGGCGCTGGAGATCGCGGACATGCTGGTCAAGTCCGGCGCGATCGACATCCTCGTGATCGACTCCGTCGCGGCGCTGGTGCCGCGTGCGGAGATCGAGGGCGAGATGGGTGACAGCCACGTCGGCCTGCAGGCCCGGCTCATGAGCCAGGCGCTGCGCAAGATGACCGGCGCGCTGCACAACACCGGCACCACCGCGATCTTCATCAACCAGCTGCGCGAGAAGATCGGTGTGATGTTCGGTTCGCCGGAGACCACCACCGGCGGTAAGGCCCTCAAGTTCTACGCGTCCGTCCGTCTGGACGTCCGCCGCATCGAGACCCTCAAGGACGGCGCCGACGCGGTCGGTAACCGCACCAAGGTCAAGGTCGTCAAGAACAAGGTCGCACCGCCGTTCAAGATCGCCGAGTTCGACATCCTGTACGGCGAGGGCATCAGCCGCGAGGGCTCGCTCATCGACATGGGTGTGGACAACGGCTTCATCAAGAAGTCCGGCTCCTGGTTCACCTACGGTCAGGACCAGCTGGGCCAGGGTAAGGAGAACGCTCGCCGCTACCTCAAGGACAACCCGTCGGTGCGGGACGAGATCGAGCGGAAGATCCTCGACAAGCTCAACATCGGTGCGGGCGCGGAGATCGCGGAGATCGAGGCGGAGTCCGATGAGGACGCTCCGATCGACGTGGTGCCCGTCGACTTCTGATGCCGGGCCGCTCCACGCGGTCGGGCCGGTCCGGCGGGCCGGGCCCGGCCGGCGGGGGCATCGACGCGGACGGGTTGCGCGCCGCCATCGCCGCCGTGGAGTCGCGGCCCTCGAGCACCGCGGACCTTCCCCCCTTGGCACCGGAGGCGCACGAAGCCGCCACGTCCGCCCTGCGGCTGCTGCGACATCGGCCGCGCAGTGAGCACGAACTCCGTCAGCGGTTGATCGCCAAGGAGTTCGCGCCGTCGGCCGTCGACGAGGCGCTCGATCGCGTCCGTGCGTGGGGCCTGCTCGACGACGCCGAGTTCGCCGCCGAGTGGGTCCGCGGACGCCGGCGCCGCCGCGGCCGCTCGCGCGGGGCGCTCGAGCGGGAGCTGCGCGACAAGGGCGTGGCCGAGGGACACATCGCGAACGCGGTGGCCGATATCGACGAGTCCGACGAGCGTCGGCAGGCGACTGAACTCGCGCGCGCCCGGCTCGGCAGACGCCCGGCCGCCGCGCTCTCCGGGCCCGAGGCGCAGGGCGAGCGGCGGCGGCTCGTCGCATTCCTCGCCCGGCGGGGTTATCCCACGGGGTTGGCGATGTCCGTCGTGGACGCCGAATTGGCGGCCCACGCCTCGCCCTGAGTACCCTGGCCTGCGTGGATTCTCTCGTGACCGACCTGCATCCGGCGGCGGAGAACGCCCCCGCCGAGGGCGTGGACCGCCGCACCTACCAGGTGCGCACCTTCGGATGCCAGATGAACGTCCATGACTCCGAACGGCTCTCCGGGGTGCTCGACGCCGCCGGCTACGTGCCCTTCGAGGGCGACGCCGACCCGGCCACCGGCAGCCTGCCGGACCTCGTTGTGTTCAACACTTGCGCGGTCCGTGAGAACGCCGACAACCGGCTCTACGGCACCCTCGGCCATCTGCGGCCGTGGAAGGACGCCAACCCCCGACTACAGATCGCCGTCGGCGGATGCCTGGCGCAGAAGGACAAGGACGCCGTCGTCTCGCGGGCGCCGTGGGTCGATGTCGTGTTCGGCACCCACAACCTCGGGCACCTGCCGACCCTCCTCGACCGCTCCCGGCACAACGAGCGGGCCGAGGTGGAGATCGCCGACTCCCTGCAGCACTTCCCCTCGACCCTGCCGGCGACCCGTGACTCCGCCTACGCCGGCTGGGTCTCCGTCTCCGTCGGCTGCAACAACACCTGCACGTTCTGCATCGTGCCGTCCCTGCGCGGCAAGGAGGTGGACCGCCGCCCCGGCGAGGTCCTCGCGGAGATGCAGGCCCTCGCCGACGAGGGCGTACTCGAGGTGACGCTGCTCGGCCAGAACGTCAACGCCTACGGACGGTCGTTCCACGACCCCGACGAGCCGTCCGACAAGGGCGCGTTCGCCAAGCTCCTCCGCGCGGCCGGCCGGATCGAGGGCATCGAGCGGATCCGCTTCACCTCGCCCCACCCCGCCGAGTTCACCGACGACGTCATCGAGGCCATGGCCTCCACCCCGACCGTCTGCCCGCAACTGCACATGCCGCTGCAGTCCGGCTCCGACCGCGTCCTGCGCGCCATGCGGCGCTCCTACCGCTCCGAGCGCTTCCTCGGCATCATCGATCGCGTCCGCGCGGCCATGCCGCACGCCGCCATCACGACCGACATCATCGTCGGCTTCCCCGCTGAGACCGAGGAGGACTTCCAGGCGACCCTCGACGTCGTCGAGAAGGCCCGGTTCTCCAGTGCCTTCACCTTCCAGTACTCGCCCCGCCCCGGCACCCCGGCGGCCACGATGGAGGACCAGATTCCCAAGACCGTGGTCCAGGAGCGGTACGAACGGCTCATCGCCCTCCAGGAGCGGATCACCCTGGAGGAGAATCAGGCGCAGGTCGGGCGCGTCGTCGAACTGCTCGTCACCGCCGACGAGGGCCGCAAGGACGCCGCCACCGCCCGCATGACCGGCCGTGCCCGCGACGGTCGCCTCGTGCACTTCGCGCCCGTCGGAGAAGCCGCCGACCGGGTGCGCCCCGGCGACGTCGTCACCACCCGCGTCACCGCCGCCGCCCCGCACCACCTGCTCGCCGACGACGGTGTCCTCAGCTACCGCGCCACGCGCGCCGGGGACCGCCACGAGGAGGGCCGCAAGCCCGAGACGCCACCGATCGGCGTGGGGCTGGGGCTGCCCACCCTGCGCCGCGAGACCGCCCCCGCCGCCACCATCGAGAAGGGATGCCCCACGTGAGCACCGACGACGACCGACGCGACCCTATCGCAGGGATCATGGAGGTCACCCGCAACGCGGAATCGGAACTGCGCTCGAAGGACCGCATCCTCGGACGCACGCTCGTGATCGGCCGGGCCTACCTCGCCTCGGCCGTCCTCATCGTGCTGCTCGCCGCAGCGCTCGCGCTCCCGCACAGCGACGGCGTCCGCGGATTCGACGTCCTGTTCTTCACCGACGTGGCCCGCGAGCAGTACACGTCGCTACCGTCCCACCTGTTCGTCCTCCTGTACTCGGTGGGCACCATCGTCTTCGGCGCCGTAATGATCCTGACGCAGAAGTGGTGGGCCGCCGGCATCGCGTGGAGCACGGCCTGTGTGGCCGCCGTGTACGGCGTGCTGGCGATCTGGCTGCGCCAGTCCGGCCGCGGGCCCAACGCGGACTTCCAGGACTTCGGCGGGCCGGGCTTCGGCCTCTACCTCAGCGAACTGCTCGTGCTGGCGCTGGTCGCCACCCTCGCCGCGGTGCTGTGGTCGCGGACTCCCGAGCAGCGACAGCTGGAAGAGGACGCGCGGCACGGCGACGGGGCCTGACCACACCCGCGTAGACGCCGGGAGCCCGGCCGGGGTCACCGGCCGGGCTCCCGGCGTCTGTTCGTGCCACCGTCAGCGGGTGTCGACCGCCTTCTCCGCGGCCTCGGCCCACTCACGCCACTGCGCGGCCTGCGCACGCGCACTCTCGGCGTCCCTGACCTTGCCCGCGGCGTCCGCCTTGGCGGCCTGCTCCTCGAAGTCGCGGACCCGGTCCCAGAACTGGCCGGCACGCGCCTTGGCCTCAGGATCCGTGCGGCGCCACTCGGTGTCCGCCGCGTCCGCGACCGCCTTCTCCAGCGCACGGATACGACCCTCGAGGCGACCCATCTTGTCGCGCGGGACCTTGCCGATCTCCTCCCACCGGGCCTGCAGGTCCCGCAGCGCGGACCGGGCGGCGGCCAGATCGGCGGCCGGGTCGATCCGGCCCTCGAACTCGGCGAGCAGAGCCTCCTTGGCCTCGGCGTTCGCCTCGAACTCCGCGTCCCGCTCGGCGGCCGCAGCATGCCGCGCGTCGAAGAAGGAGTCCTGGGCGGCCTTGAACCGCTTCCACAGCGCGTCGTCCGCCTCACGCGGTGCGCGGCCCGCGGCCTTCCACTCGTCCATCAGCTTGCGGAAGGCCGTCGCCGTGTCGTTCCAGTCGGTCGACCCGGACAGCGCCTCCGCGCGCTCGACGAGTTCCTCCTTGACACGCTTCACCGAGGCCCGGTTGCGATCCAGCTCCGCGAAGTGGGAGCCGCGCCGGCGGTTGAACGCCTCGCGCGCCTTGGAGAAGCGCTTCCACAGCGCGTCGTCCGTCTTGCGGTCGATCCCGCGGATCGTCTTCCACTCCTCGAGGATGTCCCGGAGACGGTCACCCGCGGCCTTCCACTGGGTCGAGGACGCGCCGATCTCCTCGGCCTCGGCCGCCAGGGCCTCCTTGCGGGCGATCGCGGCCGCACGTTGCTCGTCCTTGCGCTGACGGGCGCTGGCCTCGACCTCCGTGGACCGTTCGATCACCGCCGCCAGACGCGCCGCGAGCGAATCCAGATCGCCCACGGCCGCGGCGGTCGGGATCTGCGCCGCGAGCGCCTCGGCCGAGGCGCGGGTCTTGCGCGCGTCCTGCGGGTGCGATTCCAAACGCGTCTCCAGCAGGGACACCTCGGCCGCCAGGTCGTCGAAACGGAGCCCGAAGTGGGCCAGCCCCTCCTCGGGAGCCCCCGCCTGCCAGGAGCCCACCTGGCGCTCACCGTCACCGGTGCGCACGAACACCGCGCCCGTCTCGTCGACCCGACCCCACTGTGACGGGTCGGAACCGCGCGTCGTCCGGACATCGGTCGCGGGAGCGGGCCGCGGAGCCACCTTCCGGGCGAGCGCCGCGGGCGACGGTGCGCCCGGCCGTGGCCCGGGTCGCGGACCCGGTGCCGGGGTCGCCCCGCCGTCGCTCGCTCCGCCCGTGGCGGTGGGTGACTGCTCGGTCATCTCGTCCTCATTTCCTTCTGCCGCGTGCCACGGCACCGTCGCCGGGATCGCACCGGACGTCGCCTCGCCGCCCCGGCTCGGACCGGCGCGGCATCCTCCTAGTGTGTACCAACCGTCGCGCGGGTGTCCGCCGTATCCCCGGGTACGCCCCACCGGGCCCACCCGGCGTCACGGGGCGGCGTCCTGCGACGGTGTCGTACGCGGTCAGTAGGGTTTCGAGGTGTGAACACGTCAGTCGTCCTGGTCCCCGGTGCACCCGCGCTCGTGCCCGTGCTCTCCGGGAGCGCGGCCGCCGACTCCGCACGCCAGGTGGACGAGATGGTCCGCGTGCTCCGGCGTGCCGCGGAGGACGCGACCGCGGTCAGGGTCGTGGGCGCGGACAGCGGCGGACGCTCACTGGGCGACGTCCGCTCGACGCTCGCCCGGTGGGGGGCCGACGTGCCGGTCGGACGGCCCGGTGCCCCGCCGGCGCCGCACGAGGCGGTTCCCGATGCCGCGCTGATCGCGTGGTGGCTGCTGGACCGCGCACAGATCGGCCTGACCAGGGGCTTCACCGGCGTGACCGGGCCCTCGCCCACCACGCCGCAGGTCGCGGCGGACGACCTCGTCGTCGTCGTCGCCGACGGACCCGCCTCCCTCGCGCCGCGCGCCCCCGTCCCCGAGGACCCGCGCGGCGTCGCCCTGGACGCCCGGCTCGGCCGGTGGCTCCGGGACCCCGGCGAGCTTCCCGACCACGGGGCGGCCGTCGCCGAGGAGATCGGGTGGTGGAGCCGTCCCGCCTGGCTCGTCCTCGCCGACCTCGTGGGCGGGCGCGCCGCGCGAGAACGGCTGTCCTGGGCGCCGTTCGGTGTCGGCTACCACTGCGGGTGGTGGTCATGACCGGCCCGGCCCCCGTCGCCGTGATCGGGCCCACGGGCACCGGCAAATCGGAGCTCGCGCTGGATCTGGCCGAACGCCTCGGCGGTGAAGTCGTCAACTGCGACGCGATGCAGCAGTACCGCGGCATGGACATCGGCACCGCCAAGCTCAGGCCCGAGGAGCGTCGCGGCATCCCGCATCACCGACTCGACGTCCTCGATGTCACCCACACCGCGAGCGTCGCCGACTTCCGCGATGAGGCCGAGCGGGAGATCGCCGGGATCCGCGACCGGGGACACGTGCCGATCCTGTGCGGTGGGTCGATGATGTACATCCAGGCGCTCGTGGACGGGTGGAGCATCCCCGACACCGATCCCGAGGTGCGTGCTCGCTACGAGCGGCGGCTGGAGGAGATCGGCGTCCGCGCCCTGCACGACGAACTCGCACGGGTCGACCCCGAGGCGGCGCGGACCATCCTGCCCACCGACCCGCGGCGCACCGTCCGCGCACTGGAGGTCGTCGAGCTCACGGGGCGGCCGTTCTCCGCGTCCCGACCGACCATCGGCGAGCCGCGATTCGGCACCCGTCTGATCGGCCTGCGGTGCGCGCTGCCCGAGCTCGACGACCGGCTGGCCGCCCGGACCTCGACGATGTTCGCCGACGGGCTCGTCGAGGAGGTGCGGGGCCTCGTCGGAGTCGGGCTCCTCGAGGGCGTCACGGCCCGCCGGGCGATCGGCTACGCCCAGGTCCTCGACGAGATGGACGACGCCCTGCGCATCGACGACGACGGGCTGGCCCGTGCGGAGGAGCGGACGGTCATCGGCACCCGCCGCTACGTCCGCCGTCAACGGTCCTGGTTCGGCCGCGACCACCGGATCCGGTGGATAGACACCGACACCCGCGACCGGGCCGACGACGCCCCGCGCCCGCTGGACGCGGCGCTGCGGATCCTGGGGGAGGGATCCCGATGACCGCGCCCGGCGGCGGGCGGTCCCGCGTCCAGTCCGTCGACCGCGCGTTCTCGCTGCTCGACGCCCTGTGCCGCCGCGGCGGGCGCGCCAGCCTCGGTGAACTGGTCGCAGACACCGGTCTGGCCGCCGCGACCGTCCACCGGCTCTGCGGCACCCTCGCCGAGAGCGGACACCTCCGCCGTGACGCCGGCCGCGGCTACCTCCTCGGCCCCCGCCTCCAACGGATCGGGGACGCGGCCGAGCGCGCGACCGCCGCGTGGGCGGAGCCCGTGCTGCGGGCCGTCGTCGAGGGCACCGGGGAGACCGCCAACCTCGCCGTCCGGGAGGGCGACGGTGTTGTCTACCTCGCCCAGGTGCCCTCGCCCCACTCGATGCGGATGTTCACGGAGGTGGGGCGGCGCGTCGAGGTCCACTGCACGGCGGTGGGCAAGGCCCTCGTGGCGGGCGATGACGACGCCGAGATCCGCGCCATGTTGGAACGGGCCGGCATGCGCCGCTACACCGATTCGACCCTCGTCGAGGTCGGTGCACTGATCGAGCAGATCCACGAGGTCCGACGCCGGGGCTTCGCCACCGACGAGTCCGAGCAGGAGGAAGGGGTGCGGTGCGTGGCCATCGCCGTGGGCACGGGCGACGCCGCGTTCGCGATCTCCGCGTCCGGGCCCGAGGCCCGGTTCACCCGGGACCGCAGGGACGCCGCCGTCGACATCCTCAGGGCCGCGGTGGAGGGCCTCCTCGGCTGACCGACCGTGCCGGCGTGGCGCCGTCCCGATACAGGAAATCCGCTACCCCCGGCCCGGATTCGCTACCTCTGCAGGGGTAGCGGATGCCGAGGGGGAGTAGCGGATTCCCGCAGGGGTCAGAGCCCGTTGGCGGTCTTGAACTCGCGGCGACGGCGGTGCAGGATCGGCTCGGTGTAGCCCGACGGCTGCGTGGTGCCCTCGAGGATCAGCTCGCGGGCAGCCTGCCAAGCGATTGAGGACTCGACGTCCGGCGCCATGTTCCGGTAGGCGTCGTCGCCCGCGTTCTGCTTGTCGACGACCTCGGCCATACGGCGCAGCGAATCTTCCACGAACTCTGCCGTGACGATGCCGTGGCGGATCCAGTTGGCCAACAGCTGCGAGGAGATCCGCAGGGTGGCTCGGTCCTCCATGAGGTTCACGTCGTGGATGTCCGGCACCTTCGAGACGCCGATACCCTGCTCGACCCAGCGGACGACGTAGCCCAGGATGGTCTGGCAGGAGTTGTCGACCTCCTCCTTCTTCTCCTCGTCCGACCAGTCGGTGTTCGGGGCGAGCGGCACCGTGAGGATGTCGTCGACGCTCGCGCGACGACCGCCGGCGAGGAGCTCCTCCTGGCGGGCCAGGACGTCGACGCGGTGGTAGTGGGTCGCGTGGAGGGTCGCACCGGTCGGCGACGGGACCCAGGCGGTGTTGGCGCCGGCCTGCGGCTGGCCGATCTTCTCGGCGAGCATCTCCGCCATGAGGTCGGTCTTCGCCCACATGCCCTTGCCGATCTGCGCGCGGCCCCGCAGACCACACGCCAGGCCGGTGTCGACGTTGAAGTCCTCGTAGGCGTTCATCCAGCGCGCGGACTTCATCTCGCCCTTGCGGATCATCGGCCCGGCTTCCATGGAGGTGTGGATCTCGTCGCCGGTGCGGTCGAGGAACCCGGTGTTGATGAACACGACACGCTCCGTCGCCTCCGCGATGCAGGCGGCGAGATTCACCGACGTGCGGCGCTCCTCGTCCATGATGCCGACCTTGAGAGTGTTGGTCGGCAGGCCGAGGAGCTTCTCGACGCGGCCGAACAGCTCGGTGGTGAACGCGACCTCGTCGGGCCCGTGCTGCTTGGGCTTGACGATGTAGATCGACCCGCTGCGGCTGTTGCCGCGCTCGTTGCCCTCCGCGATCCCGTGCATGCCCGCCAGCGCGGTGATCAGCGCGTCGAGGATCCCCTCGGGGAGCTCGTTGCCCTCGGCGTCCAGGACCGCGGGGTTCGTCATGAGATGGCCGACGTTGCGGACGAACAGCATCGAGCGCCCGTGGAGGCGGACCTCCCCGGAGCCGTCCGGAGAGGTGTAGACGCGGTCGTCGTTGAGGACGCGGGTGAACGTCTTGCCGCCCTTGCTGATCTCCTCGGAGAGGTCACCCTTCATCAGGCCGAGCCAGTTGCGGTAGCCGAGCGTCTTGTCCTCGGCGTCGACAGCGGCGACGGAGTCCTCGAAGTCCATGATCGTCGTGACGGCGGACTCGAGGACCACGTCCTTGACGCCGGCCGCGTCCGTCGAGCCGATGGGGGAGTCCGGGTCGATCTGGATGTCGATGTGCAGGCCGTTGTTGCGCAGCAGCACCGAGGAGGGGCTGGCGGTGTCCCCGAGGTAGCCCACGAACTTCTCCGGGTCGGCCAGCCCGGTGGTCGCGCCGTCCGCGAGCGTGACCTGCAGCGTGCCGTCCACGACCGCGTACCCGGTGGTCCCCACGTGGCTGCCGGAGGCCAACGGCGCCGCGTCGTCGAGGAACTCACGTGCCCACTCGATCACCTTGTCGCCACGGACCTTGTTGTAGGAGTCGCCCTGTTCGGCGCCGTCGGTCTCGGGGATGGCGTCGGTGCCGTAGAGGGCGTCATAGAGCGAACCCCAGCGGGCGTTGCCGGCGTTGATGGCGAACCGCGCGTTGGTGACCGGCACCACCAGCTGCGGACCGGCGACGGTCGCGATTTCCGCGTCGACGTTCTCCGTGGTGACCGAGACCGACTCGGGCTCGGGCACGAGGTAGCCGATCTCCCGGAGGAACTCCTTGTACGCCGCCTGGTCGATCGGCGCCGGGTTCTCGTGGTGCCACGCGTCGATCTTCGACTGCAGCTCGTCCCGCACCGCGAGCAGCTCGCGGTTCCGGGGGGCGAGGTCGGCGAAGATCTCGGAGGCACCGGCCCAGAACGCGTCGGGGTCGACCCCGGTGCCCGGGATCGCCTGGGTGTTGACGAAGTCGTAGAGGACCTCGTCGACCTGGATACCGCCGACGGTGATGCGTTCGGACATCGATGCTCTCCTCAGGTAGGGGATCGTTCTCCCGACCGACTCTAATGTCCTCGTCGTGGCGCTTCATCCGCTATTTCCGCAGTGCGGAACGCCGGTCCGCCGCTAGTACGATCGCGACATGACTCCGGACCACAACACGCCGACGGCCACCGACGGCATCGCCTTCATCAAGGGCCACGGCACCCTCAACGATTTCGTGATCCTGCCCGATGACCACGCCGAGCTCGACCTCGACGAGACGCTGGTCCGCGCGCTCTGCGATCGACGCGGCGGGATCGGTGCCGACGGGATCCTCCGGATCGCCACCGCCGGCGCCCTCGTCGATCGCGGGGTCCTTCCCGCGCTACCGGACGGGGTCGACCCCGCGGACTGGTTTATGGACTACCGGAACGCGGACGGTTCGATCGCCGAGATGTGCGGCAACGGAGTCCGGGTGTTCGCCCACGCTCTGGTGGCCACGCACCGGGCCGACATCGGAACGATCGCCATCGGCACGCGTTCCGGGCCGCGGCCCGCGACGATTGTGTCCCGCTCCGGCGACGACGCCACGGTCCGGGTCGACATGGGCGAGCCGCGACTGCTCGGACTCTCCTCGGCAGAACTCGGCGGCCGCACCTTCGCGGGCGTGGCCGTCGACATGGGTAACCCCCACCTGGCCTGCGTCGTGCCCGGGCTGGACGCCGCGGCTCTGGCCGCCCTGCCGGTCGCCGACCCCCCGACCTTCGATCGCGACTTCTTCCCACACGGTGTCAACGTGGAGATCGCCACGCCCCTGACCGGGGGCCGGGTGACCATGCGCGTGCACGAACGGGGAGCGGGGGAGACGATGTCATGCGGGACCGGCATCGTGGCGACGGCGGTCGCCGCACTGGCCGACGCCGGACGCGGCAGCGGAGACGTCGTCGTGGCGGTACCGGGCGGGGAGGTCGAGGTCCACCTGGCCGACGGCGGTTCGACCCTCACCGGTCCGTCCGCGCTCGTCGCCAGCGGCCGGTTCCACGGCGGTGCGTATCACACGCCCGCATACGCGACACACGCGGCCCCGATGTGAGATGATGCTGGGGAATGACTATTGATCACACGGCCGTTGAGCGGCCGACACGCGACCTCGATCCATCCATCGGCGAACTGCAGCTCGAGGAGAGATCCTCGCTGCGCCGGGTGGCGGGTCTGTCAACCGAACTCCAGGACGTCAACGACGCCGAGTACCGCCAGCTCCGACTGGAGCGGGTCGTACTGGTCGGCGTGTGGACCGAGGGGTCCGCAGCCCAGGCGGACGCCGCGATGGCGGAGCTCGCCCAGCTCGCCGAGACGGCGGGCTCCGAGGTCTGCGACGCTCTCATCCAGCGCCGCGACAAGCCGGACGCGGCGACCTTTATCGGCTCGGGAAAGGTGAGCGTTCTCAAGGACGTCATCGCCGCGACGGGTGCCGACACCGTCATCTGCGACGGTGAGCTCACCCCGGGTCAGCTCCTGGCGCTGGAGAAGGCGGTCAACGTCAAGGTCATCGACCGGACGGCGCTGATCCTCGACATCTTCGCCCAGCACGCGACCAGTCGCGAGGGCAAGGCGCAGGTCTCCCTGGCGCAGATGGAATACATGCTCCCTCGTCTCCGCGGGTGGGGTGAGTCGCTCTCCCGCCAGGCGGGTGGCCGGGCCGGCAGCAACGGTGGCGTCGGCCTCCGTGGCCCCGGTGAGACGAAGATCGAGACGGACAGGCGCCGCATCCGCGAGCGGATGGCGAAGCTGCGTCGCGAGATCAAGGGCATGAAGCAGTCCCGCGACACCAAGCGCTACCGCAGGCGTGCCACGCCCGTTCCGTCGATCGCTATCGCCGGATACACCAACGCCGGCAAGTCGAGCCTGCTGAACCGGATCACCGGCGCCGGCGTCCTCGTACAGAACGCGCTGTTCGCCACCCTCGATCCCACCACCCGCCGCGCCGACCTCCCCGACGGGCGATCGGTCGTGTTCACCGACACGGTCGGCTTCGTCCGGCATCTGCCCACGCAGTTGGTCGAGGCGTTCCGGTCCACGCTGGAGGAGGTGGTCGACTCCGAGCTGCTACTCCACGTCGTGGACGGTTCGGACGCGTTCCCCCTTCGTCAGATCGAGGCGGTCCGCAAGGTGATCAACGAGGTGGTGGAGGAGCAGAACGCCGAGCGCCCCCGCGAGTTGGTGGTCATCAACAAGATCGACGCGGCCGACCCGGTGGTGCTCACCGAGCTGCACCACGCCCTGCCGGACGCGGTATTCGTCTCGGCGGCCACGGGGCAGGGTGTCGACGAGCTGCTCGAACGGATCATGCAGATCGTGGCCTCCGGTGACATGGAGATGACTCTAGAGGTCCCGTACACGCGGGGTGACGTGGTCGCACGGGTCCACACCGAGGGTGCGGTCGTCGAGGAGGAGCACACCGACCGTGGCACTCGCCTGGTCGTGCGGCTGCCCGCCTCGGTGGCCGGTGAGCTCGGCGAATTCGTCTCGGACAGCAGTACGCGCGACGGGGCCGCCTGACCGGCCCCTGCGACGACGACGCCGCCTGACCCGATCGATCCCGGGCAGGCGGCGTCGTCGTCGAGGGCCGGTTCAGAGCTTGCGGAACACCGTGACGACCTTGCCCAGGATTGTGGCGTGCTCGCCCGGGATGGGACTGAAGGACGGGTTGTGGGGCAGGAGCCAGACCCCCGTGGAGTCCTTGCGGAAGGTCTTCACGGTCGCCTCACCGTCGATCATCGCGGCGACGATATCGCCGTTGTCCGCTACGTTCTGCCGCCGCACCACGACGTAGTCACCGTCGCAGATCGCCGCGTCGATCATCGACTCACCGACCACCCTGAGCATGAACAGGTCCCCGGACCCGACGAGGTCGGTCGGGAGGGGGAAGACCTCCTCCACGGCCTGCTCGGCCAGGATGGGGCCACCCGCAGCAATCCGGCCGAGGACCGGGACGTAGACGGGCTCGACCGCTCCGCTCGGACGACGGACCTCGCTGGTCGGCGACCGGCGACCCCGGGCCTTCTGCCCGGGCACCCCGTGGACGTCGACAGCCCGCGGCTTGTGCGGATCCCGGGTCAGGAACCCCTTCTTCTCCAGGGTCCGCAGCTGATGCGCTACCGACGACGTCGATTGCAGGCCCACCGCGTCCCCGATCTCGCGGATGCTCGGCGGATAGCCGCGCTCCTTGACCGTGTCGTGGATGTGCAGTAGCACGCTCTTCTGTCGGTCTGTCAGTGAGTCGAAGTCGGGCTTCGGCATCTCGGGTCCCTTCGGCGAATGGATGTTCGACGTCGTCATCTGTGTACACCCTATCGCCCCTCAGCGGGGAGCGCCACACACACGTTCGAAGTTTTTCGTCGCGGAATGGTGACCTTGTCGGAGTCGCGTGATACAACTCTAGGCGTATCGGGATTCGAACAGACGTACACAGAAACCCATACGGTTGTGCGAATCCGCTTCGCACACCGTATCGAGCAGGGAGTGGACATGACCATTCTGGAGATGCACTCGCACACCGACTCCACCGCGCGCTGGACGGAGATCTGCGCGGCAGAACACCGCGCTCCCGCACCGAGCGCGGACGGTGTCCGCCGGGATCCCGACCGGTCCGGTGAGCGTCAGACCCGTGGGCGTACCGGGACCCGACCCGGCGCGCGGCCGGTGGGCCGTCGCGACTCCGCCTCGCCCAACCGCGGCGCCTCCGCCGACCGGGTCGCCACCCTCGCACCGGCGCCCTCCCGCACACCGGCTCCGCGGCGGATCGTCCAGGCCCGCCCGGTGGCGTCCGACAGTGTGCGCGCCTGCCGCGTCGAGTCGTCGGCTCCGACCCGTGTCGTCGATGACGTGCCCGCCTGGGCACTCTTGGCCTGCGGCATCGCCTTCGGGATACTCATGCTCCTGGCCGTGGCGTTCCTCGGCGGGCCCGCCTACGCGTGACCGGCGCACCTGCCTCCTAGAATGAGTCGGGGACGGTGGTCAATCGTCCCCGCGTCCCGTGGTCCACGTCCCGGGAGGCGTGAAGTCCGGTCGACGAAGGGCCACACGGGAATGTACTGCCCTACATGCCACAACGAGGACTCCCGGGTGATCGACTCACGATCGGTCGACGAGGGTCAGGCCATCCGGCGCCGCCGGGAGTGCCCGGAGTGCGGGCACCGGTTCACGACGCTCGAGACGCCACTGCTGACGGTCCTCAAACGCAACGGTGTCACCGAGGCCTTCAGTCGCGACAAGGTGGTCCGGGGAGTTCGCCGCGCCTGCCAAGGCCGGTCCATCGATGAGGACGCCCTGCGGCGCCTCGCCCAGCAGGTGGAGGACACCGTCCGCGCTCGCGGCGCGTCCGAGGTGCCCGCCCACGAGATCGGTCTCGCGATCCTCGGCCCCCTCCAGGACCTCGACGAGGTGGGCTACCTACGCTTCGCCTCCGTCTACAAGCAGTTCAGCTCGGCCGACGACTTCGAACGCGAGATCATCGCACTCAGAGACCGCCGCGCGAGCCGCTGAGCCGCCGCGCGAACGTCTGACCCGCCGGGCGCTCAACGCCGGGCGCGGGGAGCGAGCGCGTTCGCGACCGCCTTGTCGATGCGCTCGGCCGACACCGGGCGGGCCGTGCCGAGGGACTGGGCGAACAACCCCACCCTGTATTCGGCCAGCAACCACCGCAGCTCGCGGGTCGCGCGCGCGCCGCCGGGCCGACGCCGCAGAGCCGCGCACGCCTCCTCGACGGTCTCCTCCGACCGCGCCAACCGGGCTGTCAGTTCCCGATGTCGGGCGGGGGACTTCTCCGCGAGGTCGAGTCGGACACCGACCGCCTTCACGTGCCGCTCCAGGTGCGGCAGCACGTCGACCGGATGACGCGCCAGGAAACCCTTACCCACCAGGAACTCCAGTGACGGTCTCACCGCCTCGGCGACCTCGGCCGGGGCCTCAGCCACACGCACGGACACCTCCTGCGCCGCCACCAAGGCGGGCACGACCGTCGAGATCGCCGATGCCACGGCCCCCGGCACCTCCGCCCTGGCGGCGTCCCGCAGTTCGGTGAACTCCGCCACCGTCAACACCGGCACGCCCTTACGTCGGGCGATGATGCGGCCGCACGCCGCCAGGGCGGCGTCCGAGACCAGTGCCTCGACGCCCCCGTGCGGGTACTGGGTCAGGGCCAGTCGCTGCTCGACCGGGCGGCCTCGCAGGATCGAGGAGGCGGAGACGAGGTCAGACGAGATGAG
Organism: Dietzia maris; assembly: GCF_036287335.1. Classification (NCBI taxonomy): domain Bacteria; kingdom Bacillati; phylum Actinomycetota; class Actinomycetes; order Mycobacteriales; family Dietziaceae; genus Dietzia; species Dietzia maris. The sequence goes on along the minus strand of NZ_CP143053.1, from coordinate 1,874,737 downwards.
CGTGAGGACCGCCGACGCCTGCCTGGTCCGGCGTTCCTCCTCCGTCGCGCACGCGACCCGGTGGATGCCGTCCGCATCGACGCGCAGGGCGGGGTAGACCGTCACCTCCACACCGTCCACCGTGCCGGTGACCGACGGGGCGAGATCTCCGATGGTGTCGGCACTCCACTGGCGGAACGGCCCGTCGTCGGGCACGAGCCGGGTGTTGAGGGTGTCGCGCACCTTGTCCTGCAAACGCGTCCGCAGCGCCGCCAAATCCGTTCCGGACGCGACGACCTTCTCGCCGTCGACCACCTCGAACCGCACCCGCAGGTGATCGGGGAGCTGCGTGGGGTCGAACTCCCGCGGGTCGACCGTCGTCCCGATCCGCGCGGACAGCGCCTGTGCCAGGGCCACCGGCAGAGGAGCGGAGCGCGGGGTGACGTCGCGGGCGAGCAGAGCGGCGTACTCCACGGGCGGCGAGCAGAGCCGCCGGAGGTACTTGGGAAGGGTGCGCAGCATCTCCGTGTAGAGCTCTTCGCGGAGACCGGGGACCAGCCACTCGAAACCGGCGGTGGTCACCGAGGACAGCTGGGGTAGCGGGATGCGGACGGTGATGCCGTCGGCGTCGACGCCCGGATCGAACTCGTAGCGCAACTCGAATCGGCGGTCGCCCTGCTGCCAGAACGGCGGGAAGTCGCCGGCGTCGGGGGCGGCCTCCGAGGTGCGGATATCGGCGGGGGTCAGCCGGATCGAGTCCGGATCGCGGTGGCCGCGCTTCTTCCACCACGACTCGAGGTGACGGCCGGAGGTGATGTCGCCGGGGAGCCGCTCGAGGTAGAACGCCACCAGGGCCTCGTCGTCGATCACCAGGTCACGGCGACGGCTGCGGGTCTCCAGCTCCCTCGCCTGCGCCACGGCCTCGGCGTTCTCACGGATGACCGGCACGCGCGTGTCGAGGCGGCCCTCGACGATCCCGTGGCGGACGAGCATCTCCCGCGCCAGGGGAGCGTCCACCCGGGACAGCAACACGCGGCGTGCCTCCACGACCGTCAGGCCCAGCAGAAGGACCTTCTCGTAGGCCATGGCGGCGCCTCGGGCGTCCGACCAGTGCGGCTCGGAGTACTGGGTACGGGTGAGGTGGCCCCCGAGCTGCTCGATCCACGCGGGGTCGATTCGCGCCACGTCGCGGGCCCACAGCCGTGAGGTCTCCACGAGCTCAGACGCCATGACCCATCGGGGTGGCTTACGGGCCAGGTCCGAGCCGGGAAAGATCTGGAAGCGGATGCCGCGGGTGCCCCGGAACTCGCGGGCGTCCTCGTCGCGCATGCCGACATTGGTGAGCAGGCCGGTGAGGATCGCCTTGTGCAGGTCGTCCTCGGAGGCCTGGCCGGAGGGCGGGTGCCAGCCGCGTTCGCGGCACATGCTCCGCAGCTGGGCGTTGAGGTCCTGCCACTCGCGGATGCGCAGCCAGTGCAGGTACTCCGCCTTGCACATCTTGCGGAACGCGCTGCCGGAGAGCTCGCGGCGCTGTTCGGTGAGGTAGCGCCACAGGTTGAGGTAGCCCAGGAAATCGGACGTCTTGTCGGTGAAGCGACGATGGAACTGGTCGGCCTTGTCCCGCTCCTCCGCGGGCCGCTCGCGGACGTCCTGCACCGTCAGGGCGGCGACCACCACGAGCACGTCTCCCAGCGCCCCGTTGCGGTGGCCCTCCACCACCATCCGGGCCAGTCGGGGGTCGAGGGGGAGCGCGGCCATGTCGCGGCCCACCTCGGTCAGGTGCGGGCGTTCGTCGTCGTCGACCGTCAACGCCCCCAGCTCGGTGAGCAGGGTCATGCCGTCGCGGACCGCCTTGCGGTCCGGCGGCTCGACGAACGGGAAGTCGTCGACGGGACCGAGATCGAGGTCCGCCATCGACAGGATCACCGAGGCGAGGTTGGTGCGCAGGATCTCGGGGTCGGTGAACTCCGGTCGTGCCTCGAAGTCCTCCTCCGAGTACAGGCGGATGCAGATGCCGTCGGCCACGCGACCGCATCGCCCGGCCCGCTGCGCGGCGGAGGCCTGGGAGATCGGTTCGATCGGAAGTCGCTGGACCTTGGTACGGGTGGAGTACCGCGAGATGCGCGCCAGTCCGGTGTCGACGACGTAGCGGATGCCGGGGACGGTCACCGAGGTCTCGGCGATGTTGGTCGACAGCACCACCCGGCGGGTGGAGTGGGCGCGGAAGGCGCGCTGCTGCTCCGCGGCGGTGAGGCGCGCGAACAGCGGGAAGATCTCCGTGTTGCGGAATTTCCGGCCACGCAGCACCTCCTCGGCGTCGCGGATCTCACGCTCGCCCGAGAGGAAGACCAGAACGTCGCCGTCGTCCTCGCGCAGCAGTTCCGCCACGGCGTCGGCGAGCGCGTCGAGGGGGTCGAGGTCGATCACCCGGTCCCCGTGCTCGACCTGGAGCGGCCGGTAGCGGATCTCCACGGGGAAGGTACGTCCGGAGACCTCGATGACCGGGGCGGGGCGACCGTCGGGGCCCGCGAAGTGGCGGGCGAACCGTTCGGGGTCGATGGTCGCGGAGGTGATGATGAGCTTGAGGTCCGGGCGCCTCGGGAGAATCTGCTTGAGGTAGCCCAGGAGGAAGTCGATGTTGAGACTGCGTTCGTGTGCCTCATCGATGATGATCGTGTCGTAGGCGTGGAGCAGCCGGTCGCGGCGGATCTCCGCGAGCAGGACGCCGTCAGTCATGAGCTTGACCGAGGTGTCGGGTCCGGTGCGGTCGTCGAAGCGCACGGCGGAGCCGACGGGGCCGCCGATCTCCACGCCGAGTTCGTCCGCGATCCTCTCGGCCACGGACCGGGCGGCGAGGCGCCGCGGTTGGGTGTGGCCGATCATGCCGCGCACGCCGCGCCCGAGCTCGAGGCAGATCTTGGGGATCTGGGTGGTCTTGCCCGAGCCGGTCTCGCCGGCGATCACGACCATCTGGTTCTCGCGGATGGCCTCCGCGATCTCGTCCTTGCGCGCGCTGACGGGGAGCTGCTCGGGGTACTCGGGAGCGGGGATCGCCTCGGCGCGCCGCCGGACGCGCTCGGCGGCCTCGTCGACGCGGCGGGCCAGGTCGTCGAGTTGGTCGGCGCGGGCCCGGCGGATCCGGGGGCGGAGCCGGTGCGCGTCGAGGGTGCCGACCTCGTCGAGCCGGACGAGCAGATCGTGGCGGGCCCGGCGGAGCTCGGGTGGGGCTGAGGTGGACGACGGCATGGTGCCCGCCAGGATATCGGCACCCGGACCGGGTCGGCCGGACGGCGTCGTCAGTCGCCGGCGGCGTCGCGCCTGGCCTGGATCCGCGTGTAGCGCTCGTGGAGTCGTTCGCGGATCTCGTCCGGCTCGTAGGAGCGGCGGCGCCGTTCGGACCTGGCGGCGAGGATCCCGGAGGCCGCGACACCCGCCAGTCCCGCCGCACCGATCATCTTGAGCCACTGTCGTCCCCGGGGAGCCATGTAGTCGAGCCTAGGCCGACCGGCCGGGCCGCCCTGGCAGGATCGCCCCATGGACATCGACACCGTGCCGCTGGCCGCGGCGGCCGACCGTACGCGCACCGGCGACCTGTGGCTGTTCCGCGGCCGGACGACGGCGGACCGGCTCATCCAGACGCTGACCAACGCGCCGGTCAACCATGTGGGCGTCGCGGTGGTGCTCGAGGACATGCCGCCCCTGCTGTGGCACGCGGAGATGGGCAGGGCGCTGCCGGACGTGTGGACGGGCCGCCGCCAGCGCGGGGTGCAGTTGCACGACCTCGAGGCCGCGGTGCGTCAGTGGACGGGCCCGTACGGGCAGCGGGCGTGGTTCCGGCAGATCTCACGGGAGGTCGGGACGGAGCAGGAGGAGGCGCTGTTGGAGACGATCGCGCGCCTGGACGGCGTGTCGTTCCCGTCGGCGGGTCGCCTCACCGCGCGGTGGGCGCGGGGACGCTGGGCGTCGCGGGGCCGGCGGTCGTCGGGCGGAGTCGTGGCCGGGAGGCCGGGGGTGGCGTCGGGGGACGACGACGAGGTGGGCGGCGGCCGGCTCCTGGACCTGATCCCGCGGCGCGGGCGGGTCTCGCCCGGTCCCGCGATGCGCATGGAGGCGGCCTACTGCGCGGAGGTCGTGGGCCTGACCCTGGAGGCGATGAGCGTGCTCCGGCCCGCCGGGGACGCCAGTTGGTACGACCCGGGGAGGTTCTGGAGCGGGGACGACCTGCCCCTGGCGCCGGGCTGGGACTACGGGCGGGAGATCGCCGTGACGGTCAACCCCCCAGGATCGCCTCGCTGACGTCGGCCTCGACCGCCTCGGGGGCCACCACGAGCAGTTCGTCACCGGGCTCGAAGGGCACGTCGGGCTCGGGGACGATCACCCGCCCTCCTCGCAGGATCGCCACGAGCGCGGCGTCGCGGGGGATCCGAACGCGGGACACGGGGCGCCCGGCCAGTGGGGTCTGCGGGGGCAGGGTCACGCTGACGAGGTTCGCGCCGCCGCGACGCAGCGTCATGAGCCGGACGACGTCGCCGACGGACACCGCTTCCTCGACGACCGAGACGATGAGTCGGGGGGTGGAGACCGCCACGTCGACCCCCCAGCGGTCGTCGAAGAGCCACTCGTTGCGGGGGTCGTTGACCCGGGCCACGACGCGGGCGACCGCGAACTCCGTCTTGGCGAGCAGGCTCACCACCAGATTGGCCTTGTCGTCCCCGGTCGCGGCGACGACGACGTCGGCCTCTTCGATACGGAGCCGCTCGAGGACGCTGAGCTCGCACGCGTCACCGACCTGCTGGTCGGCGTCCTCGACCGGGTCGGCGGAGAACACGCTGGGACGCTTGTCGATCAGGGTCACCGTGTGGCCGCCCGCGAGCAGTTCCCGGGCGATGGACCGTCCGACGACCCCGGCGCCGGCCACGACGATCCGCATCGAGCTGGTGCGGAACGCCCGGGACGGGGCGTCGGCGAGCAGGCCGGAGCCGTCGGCGTAGTCGTCGACGGTGGGGTCGGGAGTCGGGTCAGGCATCGGAGGGGCCTCGCTGCAGCAGGTCCTCCAGGCCGCGCACCGCCTCCGAGGGCAGGGTGAGGTGGACGACGTCGTCGGACTGGACGAGCGTGTCCTCGTCCGGGATGCGGCATTCGCCGAAGCGGGTGACCGCGGCGACGCGCCCACCGACCTCCGCGGCGAGCCGGTCGACGGGCAGGCCCACCCATCCCGGCGGTGCGTCGAGGGCCACGAGGGAGACCCTGTCGGTCTGGTCTCGCCACTCCACCGGACTCGTCCCGGCGGTGACGTACCGGACGAGCCGGCCGGTCGCCCAGGGGACGGTGGTGACGGTCGGGATGCCCAGACGTTCGTAGACCTCGGCGCGACCGGCGTCGTAGATGCGGGCGATCACGCGCTCGACACCGAAGGTCTCGCGGGCCACACGGGCCGCGATGATGTTGGAGTTGTCCCCGGAGGACACGGCGGCGAACGCGTCGGCGCCGACGAGTCCGGCGTCGGTGAGCACCGCTCTGTCGAAGCCCTGGCCGGTGACGGTCTGACCGCCGAACCGTTCGGGCAGTCGGGCGAAGGCCGCGGGGTCGCGGTCGATCACCACCACCGCGTGGCCGGCGGCGTCGAGCTCGGCGGACAACGCCGCCCCGACGCGGCCACAGCCCATGACGACGACCCTCATCGCGAGTCCCACTCCTCACGGCGCACCCTCGTGCCCCAGGGACGTCACGCTACTCACATCCGCGGATGCTGTCCGCCGCGGCGCGCGGGTCCTACGATGTGTCGGTGTCCAGGATCTCCAGGGTCTCCGTGGGAGCCAAGCGCCTGTTGGTGGGGCGCCCCTTCCGCAGCGACACCATCGGCACGATGCGCCTGCGCAAACGGATAGCCCTGCCGGTGTTCGCCTCCGACGCGTTGTCGTCGGTGGCCTACGCCCCGCAGGAGATCTTCCTCGTGCTGTCGATCGCCGGGATGTCGGCGATCGCGTTCACCCCGTGGGTCGGGGTGGCGGTCGCGTTCGTCATGGTCGTCGTCATCGCCTGTTACCGGCAGAACGTCCACGCCTACCCGTCGGGGGGCGGTGACTACGAGGTGGCCACGGTCAACCTCGGTCCCCGCGCCGGCCTCGGGGTTGGTGCGGCGCTGCTCATCGACTACGTCCTCACGGTCGCCGTCTCGATCTCCGCCGCGGCGGCGAACATCGGCTCGGCCATCCCGTTCGTGCAGTCCCACGCCGTCTTCTTCGCCGTACTCGCGATCGCAGGACTCGCCGCGCTCAACCTCCGGGGGATCCGGGAGTCCGGGGCGATGTTCGCGGTGCCCGTCTACGCGTTCCTCGCGTCCATGATCGCCCTCATCGTGTGGGGCCTGGTGCAGGTCGAGGTCCTCGGCCGCGACCTGCGCGCGGAGTCGGCGGGGTTCGACCTCGTCCCCGCGGAGGGCGCCGAGGTGACCGGCCTGGCGCTGGCGTTCGTCGTGGCCAAGTCCTTCGCCTCGGGCTGCGCCGCGCTCACCGGTGTCGAGGCCATCCACAACGGGGTGCCGGCCTTCCGCAAGCCCCGCGCCCGCAACGCGGCGATCACCCTCACGATCCTGGGCGTGCTGTCGGTCTCTTTCCTGCTGGGCCTCATCGCGCTGGCGCGCAGGCTCGGGGTCCGGATCGCGGAGAACCCGGCCACCCAGCTCGTCGGCGCCCCGGAGGGGTATCAGCAGAAGACGATGATCGCGCAGCTCGCGGAGCCGGTCTTCGCCGGGCTGCCGATCGCGTTCTACGTCGTCATGGTCGTGACCGCGACCATCCTCGTGCTGGCGGCCAACACCGCGTTCAACGGCTTCCCCGTGCTGGCGTCGGTCCTGGCCCGCGACAAGTACCTTCCCCGGCAGCTCGCCACCCGCGGCGACCGGCTCGCATTCTCCAACGGCATCGTGCTCCTGGCGATCGCGGCGATCGCGCTGGTGATCGCGTTCGACGCCCGGGTCACGGTCCTCATCCAGCTGTACATCGTGGGTGTCTTCGTGGCGTTCACGCTGGGCCAGCTCGGGATGGTCCGCCACTGGACACGGCGGCTGCAGCACGAGGAGATCCCGGCGGTGCGTCGGCGGGCTCGCCGGTCGCGGGCGGTCAACGCGGTCGGGTTCGGCCTCACCTCGGGTGTCCTCGTCATCGTTATGTCCACCAAGTTCTTCTCCGGCGCCTATATCGCCGTCCTCGCCATGGTGGCGGTCTTCGGCGTGATGAGGCTCATCCACCGGCACTACGACGCGGTGGCGCGTGAACTGGACGACTCCTCCCGCGAGGTCGTGCTGCCCAGCCGCACCCACTGCCTCGTCCTGGTCTCCAAACTGCACCTGCCGACCCTGCGGGCCCTCGCGTACGCCAGGGCGACCCGCCCGGACACCATCGAGGCCCTGACGGTGAACATCGACACCGCCGAGACGCGCACCCTCGTCAGGGAGTGGGAGAGCCGGGGCATCTCCGTTCCGCTCAAGGTCGTCGAGTCCCCGTACCGTGAGATCAACCGCCCGGTCGTGGACTACGTCAAGCGGCTCCGGGACCAGTCGCCGCGGGACGTGGTGATCGTGTACATCCCGGAGTACGTGGTGGGCCACTGGTGGGAGCAGCTGTTGTACAACCAGAGCGCGCTGCGCCTCAAGACCCGCCTGCTCTACGAGCGTGGCGTCATGGTCACCAGCGTGCCGTGGCAGCTGTCGTCCTCGCGTGGCCGGGCGGAGCAGGCCCGCAATGAACCGATCGTCGGGCGTTTGGGCGGACCGGAGGCGAGATGACACACGAGCACACGACCGACTGGACGGGCCGCGTCCTGCGGCTGGAGGTGGCCGGCCCGGCGCACGGCGGTGAGTTCGTCGCCCGGCACGAGGGACGGGTGGTGTTCTGCCGTGGCGGCATCACCGGGGAGACGGTCGACGTCCTGGTCGAGGACGACCCGGGCCGCGCCTTCTGCCGCGGCACCGTGCAGTCGGTGATCGACGTGTCCCCGCACCGGGTGGAGACCGCCTGCCCGGCGGCCGCCGCCGGAGCCGGGTGCTGTGATTGGAGCCACATCGAACCCGCCGCGGCCCGCGGCTTCGCCGGCCGGATCCTCGCCGAGCAGGCAGTCAGGATCGGCCGGATCGACCCGCGCGCCGACGAGATCCCGGTCGAGGCCCCCGCGGGCGACGCCACCGCGACAGGGTGGCGCACGGTCGCCCGGTGGGTCACCGGCCCGGATGGCCGTCCCGGCGTCCGTCGGGCGCGGTCGCGGGACCTCGTGATGGAGCCCTGCGTCCAACCCGATCCGCGCATTCTCGACGCGGTGACCGTCGCGGACGTGGGCCCCGGACGCGAGCTCCTCGGGCTGCTCGGTGACGACGGGACGGTCCACGTCGCCCACCGGCCCGCGGTGCGTGACGAGCCCCGCGGGCAGGGCTCGCGCGCGCGTCGATCCGCCGCGACCCGGGCCCGGGCGCGGCGCTCCCGGGCGGCGGACTGGGAGTTCGTCACCGGCGGACCCGACGTCGTGCGGCGCGTGGGGGAGCGGGAGTGGCGGTTGCCCCCCGAGGCCTTCTGGCAGGCCCACCGCAGCGCGGCGACCCACTACGCGTCGGCGGTCCGCACGGCCGTGGCGCAGGCCCCGGGACTTCCGGACGAGCCCGTCGTCTGGGACCTCTACGGGGGCGCCGGACTGTTCGCCGCGGCCGTGCGGGAGGCCGTTCCGGGCGCGGACGTGACGGTGGTGGAGTCGTCCTCGGCCTCGCTGGGGGCGGTGTCGACCACCTCCGGATCCGGCGACCCGGACACGGCGTCCGCGGCCGGCCCGGGAGTGCACACGGTGCGCTCGAGGGTCGAGACGTTCCTCGAAGACCACGCGTTGGACGCCGACGCCCGCCGGGCGCCCGACGTCGTCGTGCTCGACCCGCCGCGCGGGGGCGCCGGCATCCCCGTCATGCAGCGCCTGGCGGAGGTGGCCCGGTCACGGATCGTCCACGTCGGTTGCGACGCCGCGAGTCTGGCCCGGGACGTCGGCGCGCTCGTCGCGGCCGGGTGGACGCTGACGGACCTGCGTGGCGTCGCTGCGTTCCCCGGTACCCACCATGTCGAGGGGATCGCGGTGCTGGATGCCCCGGTCGCGCGCTGAACCGCCACGGCGGTCGGCGGCCGACCGACCGACCGCGGGCGAGCCGGCGGGCCCTCAGCCCGTAGACTGGCGATTCGACCCATCGGGGTGTCGGACAGGGAAGGGGCAGTCGACAGCAATGAGCGTGCTCGATCAGGTGAACGGCCCCTCGGACCTCAGGGGGCTCGGACCCGACGAGTTGGGCCGGTTGTGCGGCGAGATCCGCGAGTTCCTCATCCGCAAGGTCGCTGCCACGGGCGGGCACCTCGGACCCAACCTGGGCGTCGTCGAGCTGACGGTCGCCCTGCACCGCGTGTTCGACTCGCCGCGCGACCCCATCGTCTTCGATACCGGGCACCAGTCATACGTGCACAAGATGCTCACCGGGCGCCGGGATTGCTTCGACGGCCTGCGCACCCGCGGGGGCCTCTCCGGCTACCCGTGCCGGGCGGAGAGCGAGCACGACATCGTCGAGTCCTCGCACGCCACCGCGTCGCTGTCGTACGCGGACGGGCTCGCCAAGGCCTTCGCGCTGCGTGGCGAGCGCGACCGGACCGTCGTCACCGTGATCGGGGACGGGGCGATGACCGGTGGCATGGCGTGGGAGGCCCTCAACAACATCGCGGCCGCGAAGGACCGGCCCATGGTGATCGTCGTCAACGACAACGGGCGATCGTATTCACCGACGATTGGCGGTCTCGCCGAGCGGCTGGGTGCCCTGCGTCTGCAGCCCGCGTACGAGAAGGCGATGGACCGGACGAAGAGCGCCCTGACCGCCCGCAAGGATGTCGTCGGCAAAGCGGTCTACTCGGTACTGCACGGCATCAAGGCCGGCGTCAAGGACGTCGTGTCTCCCCAGGAGCTGTTCGCCGACCTCGGCCTCAAGTACATGGGTCCGGTCGACGGGCACAACCTCGCCGCCACCGAGGCGGCACTCCGACTCGCCAAGGACTTCGGGGGCCCGGTGGTGGTCCACGTGGTCACCCGCAAGGGCATGGGCTACGTCCACGCGGAGAACAACGAGGCCGATCAGATGCACGCCACCGGGGTGATCGACCCCGAGACCGGCAAGCCGCTGTCGACCTCGTCGTCCGTCGACTGGACCTCGGTGTTCTCCGAGGAGCTCTGCGCGATCGGCACAGAGCGTGACGACGTCGTGGCGATCACCGCCGCGATGGCGGGGCCCACCGGGCTCGCGGCGTTCGGCGAGCGGTTCCCCGATCGGATGTTCGACGTCGGTATCGCCGAGCAGCACGCGGTTGCCTCCGCGTCCGGGCTGGCCCTGGGCGGGATGCATCCCGTGGTGGCCGTCTACTCGACCTTCCTCAACCGGGCCTTCGACCAGCTCCTCATGGACGTCGCCCTCCTCCGTCAGCCCGTGACCCTGGTGCTGGACCGTTCGGGCGTGACCGGCCCCGACGGCGCCAGCCACAACGGGATGTGGGACCTGTCGCTCACCGGCATCGTCCCCGGCGTGCGGGTGGCCGCGCCGCGCGATGCGCTCACCCTGCGCCAGGAGCTCCGCGAGGCCGTGGCCGTCGACGACGGCCCCACTGTCGTGCGCTTCCCCAAGGGCTCCGTGGGCGAGCCCGTGCCGGCCCTGGCCACCTCCGAGGACGGCGTGGACCGCGTTCACGGCCCGGGTGATGCCGAGGTGCTGGTGGTGGCCGTGGGCCCCATGGTCGCTCCGGCCGTGGCCGCGGCCCGCGCGCTCGAGGCCGAGGGGATCTCCGTGGACGTGGTCGACCCGAGGTGGGTCTACCCCGTGCCGGCGTCGATCGTCGAGTCCGCCCGCGGCCGCCGCCTGGTGGTGACGGTCGAGGACAACGGACTCCACGGCGGAGTCGGGTCCGCGGTCTCGGCCCGCCTGGACGGTGCCGCGGTGCAGTGCGACCGTATCGCACTGGGCATCCCGCAGGAGTTCCTCGACCACGGCTCCCGCGCAGAGATCCTCTCCGAGGCCGGCCTGACCGCGGAGGGGATCGCCGAGAGCATCAGGGCCCGCCTGGCACTGTGACCGCGGCCCGGCCGACCAGGCGGGTCAGCTCTCCGCCCGGAACCGGCGCACCGCCTCGAGCAGGGGGCCGGTCGTCAACTCGATCTGCCACTCGCGTGCTTCTTCCTCACGCAGAACCTCATGGAGCAGTTCGGCGTCGTCGGCGGGAGTGGTGGTTGCCGCACGCCAGACCCACAGCCGCAGTGTCGAAGGCTTGAGGAGCAGCCCCTGGTCGATGCCCAGGTCGTCGGCGAGAGCGGCGATCGCCTCCCGCGCGACGTCCAGGAGCGCGGCGGCCTCTGGCTCGTTGCGCTTCCAGGACGCGTGCGGGGGATGCTCGGCGGGCGGCCCCTGACGTGACGGCAGGTCCTCGCGGCCGAGCCCGTCGGCCCATTCCAGTGCGGCCAGCCATTCGCCGACCAGGCGTCTGCGTTGCGGGCCGTCGAAACCGTCGATCGCCAGTAGCGCGGACCGGCTGGTCGGGCCTACCCGTGCGGCCTCGATGACGGCGGCGTCGGCCAGCAATCGCTTGGGGGCGATGTCCCGCTCGGCGGCCACGCGGTCGCGGGCCATCCACAGCTCCCGCGCGCGGGCCAGCTGGCGGGCGTCGCGCAGACTCGACAGGCGCGTCAGACGTCGCCAGGGGTCGGCGGCGGCCGGGGCCGGGACCGAGTCGACGAGGTGCCGACACTCCGCCTCGAACCACTCACGGCGGCCCAGGGCGTCGAGTCGGGGCAGCACCTCGTCCGCCAGTTCGTGGAGTAACAGCACGTCGTAGGCCGCGTAGTCGAGCCACGCGGCGGGCAGCGGCCGGCGGGACCAGTCCGCGGCCGAGTGCGCCTTGGCCAGCCCGATCCCGAGGTGCTCGGAGATCATGGCGGCGAGGTTGACCCTCTCGATCCCGAGGAACCGGCCGGCGAGCTCGGTGTCCACCAGCGACGTGGGATGGATGCCGAGCTCGCGGAGGGACGGCAGGTCCTGGCTCGCGGCGTGGAACAGCAGCGGCCGCTCCGAGAGGACGGTGGCGAGCGGTCCGACGGTCCGGCCCGGGGTCTCCGGGTCCACGAGCAGGGCGGGCTCGCCGGGGACGCGGAGCTGGAGGAGGAACGCGCGCTCGGAGTAGCGGATCCCGGAGGCGCGTTCGACGTCCACCGCGATCGGCTCGGACGACGCGTCCAGGGCGTCGACGACCGCACCGATTCCGGAGAGGTCGTCGATGAACTCGTACTCGGCAGGGGGAGGCGCCGCCCCGGGCGGGGTCTCGCCGCGGCGGCGCCCGCTCACGCCCGTCCGTGCAGGGACGTGACCCCGACGGGCGGCAGGCCGGCGGCCTGCGCCAGGGTCTTGCAGAACGCCGACGCGTGGCCGGTGAGGTCCGGCTCGAGGGCCGTCCACGACGCGCGCAGCTCCAGCTGATGGGCCTGCGGGGGGCCGGCGATGTCGCCGTAGCGGACGGAGGCCGTGCTGGTGACGGTCCCGCCGAGGGCCGTGTACGGTCCGGCCTCCTCGTCGAGCGCCTCGGTCAGCCAGCTCCACGCCACCTGCGGCAGGAGCGGATCACCCGCCAACGAGGCCTCCATGTCCGCCTGGATGTACGCGACCAACCGCAGGGTGCCGTTCCACGCGTCGTCGCCTGACGGGTCGTGCAGCAGGATGAGCCGGCCGAACGCGTCGCCGTCGGAGAATTCCGGCACGTCGTCGCCCCGGGGCGGGAGGATCTCCACACCGAGGGCGTGACTGTAGGGCGCCAGTCGCTGCGGCGGGCGGATCGGGCCGACCGAGATCTCGGGGCGGACCTCGAGCCGCGACAGCGACTCGACCGCCGCCCGGAAGACCTCGGGCTCGCCGTCATTGACCGATGTGCTCACAGGTCGTCACGCTAGCGACCACCGCCACGGGCGTGGAAGAGGCGCGCCGTCACCTGGCCGGGTGGGCAGACCGGCCCCGGCGGTCACTTCATGGGACGATGGAGGCGTGTTGAACTCTGATGCGTCCTCGTCCCCCCTTCCCGGCGGCGCCCCCGGCGCCGGAACCACCGAGCGGGTGGCCGTGGCCCCGGGCCGTCGCGCCGGGACCGGCCCCTACCTCGACGAGGTGACGGGCAGGGGCGGGTCGCACACGCCGGTGTGGTTCATGCGCCAGGCGGGACGGTCCCTGCCCGAGTACAAGGAGGTCCGGGGCGGCTCGACCATGCTCGAGGCGTGCTTCGACCCGGAGATGACCTGCGAGATCACGCTGCAGCCGGTGCGCCGTCACGGCGTGGACGCGGCGATCTTCTTCTCCGACATCGTCATCCCCCTGGCCGCGGCCGGCGTGGACATCGACATCGTCCCGGGGACCGGTCCCGTGGTGGCCGAGCCGATCCGCGACGAGTCCGACGTGGCCGCGCTGCCCGAGCTCACCCCGGACCGACTGGAGGCCATCGAGGAGGCGGTCCGGCTCATCACCGCGGAGCTCGACCCGGCCGTGGCCCTCATCGGCTTCGCGGGCGCGCCCTTCACCCTGGCCTCCTATCTCATCGAGGGCGGCCCCAGCCGCAACCACGAGCACACCAAGTCGCTCATGTACTCCCGCCCCGAGGTGTGGAACGCGCTGATGGGCAAGCTCGCCGACCTCACGACCGTGTTCCTCCGCGCGCAGATCGGGGCGGGCGTCGACGCGATCCAGCTCTTCGACTCGTGGGCCGGGGCGCTGACCGAGCGGGACTACCGCTCTCTGGTCCTGCCGCATTCCACGCGCATCTTCTCCGACGAGGTCATCTCCTCGGTACCGCGCACGCACTTCGGCGTGGGCACCGGCGAGCTGCTCGGCGCCATGAGTGAAGCCGGCCCAGAGGTGGTGGGCGTGGACTGGCGCATCCCACTCGACGACGCCGCCGCCCGGGTGCCCGGCAAGGTCCTGCAGGGCAACCTCGACCCGGCGATGCTCTTCGCCGACCGCTCGGCCCTGGACGGCGAAGTCCGGCGCATCCTCGAGGAGGGGCGCCGCGCCCGCGAGGCCGGCTCCGCCGGGCACGTCTTCAACCTCGGCCACGGGGTCCTGCCCGCGACCGACGCGGGTGCCGTGACCCACGTGGTGGAGCTCGTCCACGAACTCTCCGGCAAGTGACGGAGACGTCGCCGCGGGTCGTCGTGGTGGGGGGCGGCCTCAGCGGACTGACGGCCGCCTACCAGCTCTCCCTGGAGCTCCCCGACGCCCACGTGACCGTCCTCGAGGCGTCGGCGTCACCCGGGGGAGCGCTGCACACGGTCGACTTCCCGTCGGGGCCCATGGAGCTCGGTGCGGAGGCGTTCATCGCCCGCCGCCCCGAGGCCTCACAGCTCGTCGTCGAACTCGGCCTCACCGACTCGCTGCGCCACCCGGGCCCGCTCGGGCCGGCCATCCTCACCGGCGGGCGCGCGGTCCCCATGCCGCGCGGGACCCTCATGGGTCTGCCGTCGGACGTCGACGCCCTGTCGGAGGTGCTCGGCCCCGCCGAGCGGGAAGTCGCCGCGCGCGAGGCGGATCTGCCGCTCGCGTGGGAGCCTGGCTCGGACGTGTCCCTGGGCGCCCTGGTCGCCGAGCGGTTCGGCCCCGCGGTCGTCGCCCGGCTCGTCGATCCCATGCTCGGCGGGGTGTACGCCGCCCCCAGCAGCGGGCTCGGCCTGCGCCAGGTCGTGCCCGGGCTCGCCGAGGCGCTCGATCGCGGCGCACCCAGCCTCACCGCCGCCGCCCGCCAGCTCACCGGCACCCGCACGCCCGGCGCGGTGTTCGCCACTCTCGACGGCGGCTATCGCGTCCTCGTCGACGCACTCGCCGCCGCCTCCGGCGCCCTGATCCGCACGGGCGCGAGGTGCACCTCCCTGCGTCGCGAGGGCAACGGATACACGCTGGCGGTCGCCGGCGACCGCGGGTCGTGGACCGAGAACACGGACCTCGTCGTCGTCGCCGTCCCTGTTCGCCACGCCGCGCCGCTTCTCACCGCCGCCGGCGGCCTCGACGCCGGGGAACAGGCGCTGTCCGGAATCCGCACGGCCTCCTCGGCCGTCGTCGCGCTCGAGGTCGACCGCTCGACGAACCTCCCGGAGCGGTCCGGAATCCTCGTCGCAACCGACGAGCCGGTGCCGTTCAAGGCCATGACCTTCACGAGCCACAAGTGGCCCCACCTCGACACCCGCCCCGGTCACCTGGTGCGGGTGTCGTTCGGGCGACTCGACGACGACGAGGTGCTCGCCTCCGACGACGCCGCCCTCACCCGGATGGCCGGGTCCGCGCTGGGGGGACTGTGCGGCTCGGTGCCGACGATCCTGCACTCGCGGGTGCGCCGCTGGACGGACGCACTCGCCGAGATCGGCCCCGGTCACGACGCCCGGATCGCCGGGGTACGGGCCGAGCTGGCCGAGCGGCTACCCGGCGTGGAGCTCGTCGGCGGGGCGACCGAGGGCGTAGGGGTACCCGCCTGTATCGGGTCGGCACGGGCCGCGGCCCGTCGGCTGGCCGCGAAGTGGCAGGATTGAGCCATGGCACGCCTCGACTACTCCAAGCTCAACTCCACCCTGCGCTACCTCATGTTCTCGGTCTTCACCGTGACGCCCGGGCAGCTCGGAGACGACCGGGACGCGGTCGCCGCGGATCTCGAGACCTTCCTCGCCCGCTACGAGGGCACGGACGTCGTGGTGCGCGGACTGTACGACGTCTCCGGCCTGCGCGCCGAGGCCGACTTCATGTTCTGGACCCACGCCGAGCACATCGAGGACCTGCAGCGGTTCTACAACGACTTCCGACGCACCACCCTGCTCGGCCGGGCCAGCACGGCGTTCTGGTCCAACACCGCCCTGCACCGGCCCGCCGAATTCAACAAGAGTCACATCCCCGCTTTCCTCGCCGAGGAGGAACCGGGAGCGTACATTTCCGTGTACCCGTTCGTGCGTTCCTACGAGTGGTACCTGCTGCCCGACGAAGAGCGGCGCCAGATCCTCGCCGAGCACGGTCGCGCCGCCCGCGAGTATCCGGACGTCCGCGCGAACACCGTGCCCGCGTTCTCGCTGGGTGACTACGAGTGGATCCTCGCCTTCGAGGCGCCGCAGCTCGACCGCATCGTCGATCTCATGCGGATCATGCGCTCGACCGAGGCCCGTCGCCACGTGCGCGAGGAGATCCCGTTCTTCACCGGGCCGCGCGTCACGGCCGCGCAGCTCACCGCGTCCCTGCCGTAGGGTCCACGCTCACCCGACAGAGCGCGGAAAAGGGGCCGGCCGGAACTGATCCGGTCGGCCCCTTTCGCGCGTGTCGCGCTCAGCCCTCGGCGGGCTCGAGCGTCAGGCTCACCGAATTGATGCAGTATCGCAGGTCGGTGGGCGTGCCGTAGCCCTCGCCGGCGAACACGTGTCCCAGGTGACCGTGGCAGTTGGCGCAGATGACCTCGGTGCGGGTCATGCCGAGCGAGGTGTCCTCGCGCTCGATGACCGCGTCGCCGGCCAGCGGAGTGAAGAACGAGGGCCAGCCGCAGTTCGACTCGAACTTGGCGTCGCTGCGGAACAGCTCCGCACCGCAGCCGCGGCAACGGTAGACGCCCTCGGTCTTGGTGTCGTTGTACTCGCCCGTGAAGGGCCGCTCGGTCCCGGCCTGCCGCAGGACCTGGTACTCCGCCGGGGTGAGGCGGCGGCGCCACTCGGCGTCGTCGAGGGTGAAGTCGGGCTGGGGGGTGTGGCTGTCGGTGGGCTTGCTCATGCCCGCAGGTTACGCCGCCGCGGCAGCCGGTGCGATCCGCTCGTGGCGGCTGGGGTCCGAGCGGCGCCACAGGAGCACCACCAGGACGGTGGCCAACAGCAGCAGCCAGCCGAGGGTCGGGTGCGCGAACTCGAGCAGCCGCCCGTAGTACGGCCAGCGTGTCGACTCCCAGAAGTCGAGTGTGAAGAACCCGTAGGCGGCGAGCCACGCCGGCCAGGTGCGCACCAGGGACCTGTCGAGCACCACCGTGAGCATGATGGGGATGAGCATCATGGAGTAGTACATCTGGCCGAGGGTGGAGACGAGGAACACACCGGTGAGGACGACGCCGGAGGTGGTGGCGAGCCACAGCACCTCGTGGTTGTGGCGGTACTCGAGCAGCAGCCACACCGCCAGCAGCGTCGCGGCCACCACGAGGATCCGCGCGACCAGGATGAGCGGCTCCGGGACCCCGTAGTACAGACCGAGCCCCGCGAGCGAGCTGTTGTAGTAGTCACGCACCTCGCCCATGTAGGCCAGTGTGGTGTCGAGGTAGCTGCGGGCGTCGACGGTCAGCGCCCAGCCGGCGGCCATGGCCACGGCGGGGATCGCGGCGGCCGTGACGAACGGTTGCCACTGCCTGCGGATGAGCGGCAGCACGAGTAGAGGCGCCAGCATCGGTTTGATCGCGAGCGACAGGCCGATGGCCACGCCGGCCCACCACAGGCGCCGGCGGTGCAGGAGGTACAGGAACGCGACCTGGCAGAGGAAGATCACGCCGTTGACGTTGGTGAACACCAGCGTGTTGGTCACGGCCTCCGTGCAGAACGCGGCCAGCAGGATCGCGGGGGCGGCGAACGACCGGACGTCCAGGTCGAACAGCCGCATCAGCAGCCACAGCGCGGCGATGATCGCGGCGGTGTTGAGGCCGATGAACAGCCAGCGGGCGAGCGTGTAGTTGTCGATCATCCCGAACGGGGCCAGCATCAACGTCCCGCTGGGGGCGTAGAGGTAGTGCGGCTGGACGGTCAGCAGGTTCTCGGCGTACACCGGCTCGCCGGCGAGGAACCGCCTGGTGGCGGCGTAGACCGTGCCGAAATCGTTGGTGATCGAGCCGTTGACGGCCCGGATCAGGACACGGTGGATGACGGTCATGATCGCCAACGGCCACAACACGTGGGCAAGGACGCGGGGCACGGTCATCGTGTTTCGGGTGGGCAACGGCACGTCAGGCAGGGTACCGCCTGGCCCTCCGGGGTCGGGCGAGGCGCTCCGGTCGGTCAGGACGGGCAGGCGGCGGAGTCCTCGGCGGTGTCGGGGTCGGCCAGGAATCCGGTCACCGCGGTTCGGGCGCACCCGGAGTGCAGGATCACCCGCGACCCGGGCGCGCCCCAGGTGAGCGTGCGGACGTCGGTGGCGCCGGCGGCGGTGAGCGCGGCGACGGACGGTTCGACGGCGGCGGCGCCGGCGACGGGGTCGGCGATCCCGCCCAGGAGCAGGACCGGGACGTCGGCGGGCACGCTGACCGGGGCCTGCCCGGGGACGGGCCAGGTGGAGCATGCGGACAGCTGCGCGGCGAGGATCTCCCCGAACGGCGGGGTCCCGGCCCACTCGGTGCTCAGTTCGTCGACGCGGTTGACCGGCACGCGGCGTGACAGGTCGGAGCACCCGGCCACGTACGGCAGGGAGGTCCCGGACAGTTCTGTGGCGCGGTCGCGGACGCTGTCGGGGGTCTCGTCGGGCGCCGCGCTCACGAGGTCGCCGAGGATCACGTCGCCCGGGGACGGGGCGCCGGCGGAGGCGCCGGACAGGTCGGCCAGCGCGGAGCGGACGACGTCGGACAGCAGGGCTGCGGCCACGGTCGCGCCGGGGTCGCGGGCGCGGTCGAGGGCCCGGGCGATCGCGTCGACCTTCTGGTCGGCGTCGCCGGGTCCGCACTCCGGCCGCGTGCACGAGGCGGCCCAGAGCCGCAGCGCGGAGTCGGAGCCGTCGAGGGCGGCGCGGGCGGCGGCCTCCTGGTCGCCGTCGGCGGGGGCGGGCGAGTCGACGACCAGCGTCGACAGACGGCCGGGGTGGGCGCTCGCGTAGGCCAGGGCGGTGCGGGCGCCGGTGCCGATCCCCAGAACGGCGAGTCCGGGGACCCCCCATTCCTGCCGGAGCCGTTCGAGGTCCTCGGCGGCGCCCGCGGCGCCGAAGTCCAGTTCGCGGCCCTGGAGCTGGTCGGTGCAGGACTGCGCGGTGTCGGCGAGGGCGCCGCGCACCTCGGGGGAGGTGGGGTCGGTGCCACGGTCCGCCAGCCCGTCGAGTGTGCGCCGGGCGGGGAAGGACAGGCACGCTCCGGCCGCGCCGGACCGGCCCCGATGGTCGACGACGACGAGCGGCCGGGAGTCGGTGAGTTCGGGGCCGGCGGAGGCGAGCCGCGCCGTGAGGCTGTCGGGTGAGGTCTCGGGACCGGCGACGACGACGAGGGGCGCGGCGTCGTCCGGGGTGCCCGTCGCCGTGAGGCGCAGGACGGGCGTGTCCCCGAGCGTCGAGCACTCGACGGTGGCCTCCTCCGGCATCCCGCGGGCCCGGTCCGCCGCGCAGGGTGTCCAGGTGAGGTCGGAGCGCGGTGCGAGCCACTCCGGGCGGTCCGCTGTCTCCCGGCCGGTACCGCCGTCGGCGTCACGGCCCGGGCCGTCGCCGGTGGCCAGCCGCGGGCCCGTGGCGGGCAGAGGCGCGCAGGCGGCCGCCGCCACCGCGATGGCGGCCAGCACGGCACCGAGCGCGCGCGTCAGCCGGTCGCGGCACCGGGGAGCCGGGTGGTCTCCGCCGCGGGTCACCCGGCCGCCCCGTCGACGACCCATCGCGTGTAGAGCCCGCCGCGTGGGCAGGTGAACGCGGCGGCGACCCGCATCGGCACCCTGCTGGTGCCCGGGCCGCTGGCCAGCGGCGTGCGGTCGCCTCCGACGACGAGCTGCGGCGTGACGGACAGCACCAGCTCGTCGACCGCGCCCTCTCGGAGGAACGTGCCGAGGAGTCCGGGGCCACCCTCGAGGGCCACCTCGGACGCCCCGAAGTGGGTGGCCAGCGACCGGACCGCCGCGCGCAGCGGCCCGGGGTCCAGCACGTGGACGGTCACCCCCTGTCGGCGGGCGGCCTCGAGGCGGTCGCCGGGGACGCCGTGCGCGGCGACGACCTGGACGGCGTCCCCGAGGGGAGCGCAGTGCTCGATCAGCCGGTCGGGGATGCTGCGGCTGAACACCAGGACCACCGGCGGGGGACCGGGGCGACGGTCCGCCCAGGCGTCGGCGATCCCGGCGGGGCCGTATCCCTCGGTCAGGGCCGTGGCGGAGCCCACCATCACCAGGTCGGCGCGGGCGCGCATGGCGTCGTAGACGAGTCTGTCGGTCGGGGTGCCGAGCCCGCCGCTGCGTCCGTCGACGGTCGTGCTGCCGTCGACCGTGGAGATCATCACCGCCCGGATGCGGGGCAGGGCGAGATCGGGCTCCGGCTCCAGCGCCTCCCAGAGGGCGTCCAGGCCCGCGGGGTCCTCGTCGATCACGGTCAGCCGTGTCGTGTGCACCGCGGACTCCTTCCGTTCTGACGTCGGGTGCCCCCACGATAGGCTCTGCGTATGGTCTCTCGCCTCGTTGACGTCACCCCGGTGGTCCCCGCCGACCAGCTCGTGGCCCAGATGGTGCCGCCGTCGATGTTCGACGACGTCAGCTTCGACTCCTACATCCCGGATCCGGCACAGCCCTCGCAGGCCGCCGCGGTCAAGGCGTGTCGGCGGTTCGCGGAGGAGGTCAACGCCCGGCGAGCGCCCAAGAAGGGCCTGTTCGGGCGGCGCCCCAAGGCCGTCCAGGGCACCGGCATCTACCTCGACGGCGGGTTCGGTGTGGGCAAGACCCACCTGTTGACCTCGATCTATCACAACTGCCCGGAGCCCAAGGCGTTCGGCACGTTCGTCGAGCTGACGCATGTGGTGGGTGCGCTCGGCTTCAACCGCGCGGTCGAGGAGCTCTCGGGCCACTCCGTGCTGTGCATCGACGAGTTCGAGCTCGATGACCCGGGCGACACCATGCTCGTCTCCCGCCTGCTAGCCGAGTTGACGACGGCCGGTGTCAGTGTGGCGGCAACGTCCAACACCCTGCCCGAGCAGCTGGGGGAGGGGCGCTTCGCGGCGAAGGACTTCATGCGGGAGATCCGCAAGATGTCGGGCATCTTCGAGTCCATCCGGGTGGACGGTCCGGACTACCGGCACCGCAACCTGCCGCCGGCGCCGGAGCCGATGACCGACGAGGACCTGCGGGCGGACGCCGAGGCGGTCGACGGCGCGACCTTCGATGACTTCGACGAGCTGTGCCAACACCTGTCGACCCTGCACCCCTCCAAGTACAACCGCCTGGTCGACGGGGTGAACCGTGTCTGCCTGAGCGGGGTCAAGCCGCTGCCGGACCAGTCGATCGCGCTGCGGCTCGTGGTGCTCGCGGACCGTCTCTACGACGCCGGCATCCCGGTGCGGAACTCGGGCGACAAGCTCGACGCGATCTTCACCGAGGAGATGATCGCCGGCGGCTACAGGAAGAAGTACCTGCGGGCGACCTCGCGCCTCCTGGCGCTGTCCCGCTTCGAGACCGTCGGCGGCTGATCGCCGGCCGCAGCCGCCTGATTCGCGACCGCAGCGCCGCGGCGCGCCCGGTGACGGCGACTCGCCCGACCCGCCCGGGTTCTCGACCCGCGACGTCGCTTATCGGATCACCCGCCACCCATCGGCCTCCGCGCCGCCTATCTGCCTACGCGCCACCCTGCATCACGCGCCACCTATCCGATAGCGCGACGCCTACGGGATCCCACAGGTGGCGCGTGGGCAGATAGGTGGCGTTGCCACAGCCGGGCATCGCCAGGACGGCCTATCCCGAAGGAGCGCTCGAGGACCGGGATCGTCCGGCCGCGGCAGCGCGGCTCAGAAAGAGCGCGATTCAGAGAGGCAGTTCGTAGACGACATCGGTGTTGGCGACGCCGCCCACGTCAAAAGTCCGGTTCCCGCGGGGCTCGAAGCCGTGCTTGACGTAGAACCTCCGGGCCCGCGCGTTCGCGACGTTCGTGGCCAGCCAGAGGCTCCGCACACCCGACCGTCGGCTCCGCGACGTCACGTCGTCGAGCATCCGGGACGCGATCCCTGCGCCGTGGTGGTCCGGGTCGACGTAAAACTTGCTGATGCCCGTCGTGGGGCGGTGGACGATCTGCGCTGCGCAGTCGGGATCCATCGCGGTGCCCTCGACGAGCAGTACGTATCCCACAATCGCGCCGCCGGGTGCGCGGCACACCAGCACCTCGTGGTCCGCGGACTCCGTGTATGCCCTGAACGCCTCCTCACTGAGGTGCTCGGCGATAAAGGCGCCGATCACCTCGGCGTCGAGGTCGGGCGGGCACGCCAGCGGGAACGTACGGGCGGCCAGTTCCGAGAGGGGGCGGAGGTCGGCCTCTACGGCCTCGTCGAGTCGCGCGGTCACCCGGCCAGCCTAGGGACAGCGTTCACGCGTGCAGATGGAGGCTCTCGTCCTCACGTACCCCGCGGATGACATACCGCTCGATGTCGTCGCCACCGCCGAGGACGAGTGTGACCTCATAAGAGCCGGCTGCTGTCCGGTGGAAATCGGCGAGGACCCCGGTGGTGTGACGGAAATCGACGACGCGGCCGCGCATGCTCGCCACGTCGGCCCGGCCGACCGTCGTCGAATGGTGAAGTCGGGGCGTGGCAGTCATGCCACCATCATCCGTGATGGATATCACATACGAGGAACGGTCAGATACCGGTACGACGGCGATCCGCCCGGAGGCAGCGAGGCCCGCGGGCACGTCCCGAAGTGCATCACTCCGCCCGCCGGCGCGTCAACGCAGAAAGCCCCGGCCGGGGGCCGGGGCTTTCCTGTGGTGCGCGATACTGGGATTGAACCAGTGACCTCTTCCGTGTCAGGGAAGCGCTCTCCCGCTGAGCTAATCGCGCGGGTTCTGCGCCCGGACGAGTCCGGACGTAGAGGTGGAGACGGGAATCGAACCCGTGTTGACGGCTTTGCAGGCCGCTGCCTCACCACTCGGCCACTCCACCGCAAAGGTATCGAGCCTGGTGAGGACGTCCTGGCTCCTCGATCCCTCCGAGCGGATGACGGGATTCGAACCCGCGACCCTCACCTTGGCAAGGTGATGCGCTACCAGCTGCGCCACATCCGCATCGCTTCCCGGCTCGCTGTTGCTCACCGCGTTGCGAGAATGAACACTAGCCGACGGGTTCGGCGGAACACAAATCCGGGTCCGTAAATGCGTGATGAACTGGGCAGATGTCCGAAATCGGCCGTCCCTTAGCCGCTTCCGGGAATCGCGCACGCGGCCCGATCGGCAAACGTGGAGAGCGACGATCTCCGCGAACGCGGCGCCCCCGCCGTTCCCGCAGCGAACGCGCCTGCGTGTCCGCCGAGCGGTCACACCTCTACGCGGTTACCGAGATCGCGGCTCAGGGTTCGCATCGTTCGTGACCACTCGACCGTCGGCCGCACCGCCGGCGACGGAAGCAGCGCGGAGGCGGCGAAGCGCGGAGGCGGCGAGGCGCGAGGGAGCACGGAGGCCGCTAAGCTAAGCCGAGGCGGATGCGACGCGGGAGCAACGTAGGAGCGAAACGCTGGGCCCGGGCAAGGCCCGAGCTGGACGGGAGCTGGGCGGGAGCGAGGATGCGGACCCCGAATTGGGCGCCGGGCCGGGGCTTGCTACAGTGTTCCGGTGCCGAGCGAGAGAGCCCGGCGACATGCGGTCCTATAGCTCAGCGGAAGAGCGCTCCGTTCACACCGGAGAGGTCACTGGTTCGAACCCAGTTAGGACCACAATCACGACAGAAGCCCTCCCGGACATCGGGAGGGCTTCTGTCGTTGCCGGGGTTGATCGAGGCGCGGGAGCAGCAGGAGCGCCCGGCGGCGACGGGTCAGCCGGCGTCGGATGCGGCCTCCGCGCCGGACTCCAGTGCCTGCTCGAGCACCTCCACGGGCTGCGCACCGCTCACCGCGAGCCGGCCGTCGAACACGAAGAACGGCACCCCTCGGATCCCGAGGCCCCGCGCGGTCTCCACGTCGCGCCGGACCTCATCGGAGAAATCATCACCGGCCAGCACCCGGTCCACCGCGTCGACGGGCAGGCCGGCGTCGACACCGATACGCCGCAGCACCGCGGGGTCCGAGATCACCTGACCCTCGGAGAAATGGGCGCGGCGCAGGCCCTCGTCCACCTCGTCCGCGCGTCCGTGCTCGGCCGCCAGCGCGGCGAGCCGGTGAGCGTCGAACGTCGAGCAGACCCGCGCCGACCGCCAGTCGAACTCCAGGCCCAACTCGCGGAATCGGGCGGCCATCTGCTCCTGACCGGCCTCGGCCTCGGCCCGGGACATCCCGTACTTGCGCGCGAGCATCTCGACGCTGGTCTCACCCGGCTCGTCGCCCGTGACGCGGGGTGCCGTCGGATCCAGTTCGTACGCGCGCCACGCGACCTCGACCTCGGTGTCGGGATGCTCGGCGCGGAAGGACTCCAACGCCGCCTCCAGGTGCCTTTTGCCGATCCAGCAGAACGGACAGATGACGTCGGACCAGATGTCGATGCGCATACCCGGGTGCAACGCCCCGGCGAGGTCCGGGATTCCGAGGGGGCCCGGGTAGCATGGACCGGCCCGGTCCCACGTTCGGACCGCGGTGTCAGCCCGGGCGGCCCGTCGCCGCCCGACGTCCACTGCCGAGGAGATCGTCCCCCGTGTCCGAGAACCGCATGCCTCAAGCCGATGTCGACGCGACGGGTGCGGCCACCGTGACCACCGTCATCCCGGCCGGTGAGCCGGCGGGCAAGATCCTCGCCGAGCGCGAGCTCCAGTCGCGCAGCGGGCCGGAGACCATCGTCGTGGTGCGCGACCCGGAGGGCACCCTTCGGGATCTGTCGTGGGCGCCGGAGGCGGACACCGAGGTCGAGCTCGTCCGCGCCGACACCGAGGACGGCCGGTCGGTGATCCGACACTCGTGTGCGCACGTGCTCGCCCAGGCCGTGCAGGACAAGTTCCCCGAGGCCAAGCTCGGCATCGGGCCGCCGATCGAGAACGGCTTCTACTACGACTTCGACGTCGCCGAGCCCTTCACCCCCGAGGACCTCAAGGACCTCGAGAAGCGGATGAAGAAGATCATCAAGGCCGGTCAGCGCTTCTCGCGCCGCGAGTACGCCTCGCTCGACGAGGCCCGGGCCGAGCTGGCCGGCGAGCCGTACAAGCTCGAGCTCATCGAGGACAAGGGTCGAGCGGACGCCGGCGACGAGAGCGGCGCCGAGGCGCTCGAGGACTCCGAGATCATGGAGGTGGGCGCGGGCGCACTCACCGCGTACGACAACCTCAACCCCCGGACCGGTGAGGTCATCTGGTCCGACCTGTGCCGCGGGCCCCACACCCCGACCACCAAGTTCATCCCCGCGTTCACGCTCACCCGCTCATCGGCCGCCTACTGGCGGGGCGACCAGAGCAACGCCGGCCTCCAGCGCATCTACGGCACCGCGTGGGAGAGCACCGAGGCCATGGACGCCTACCTCGACCGACTGGCCGAGGCGGAGAAGCGCGACCACCGGCGGCTCGGCACCGAGCTCGACCTGTTCAGCTTCCCCGACGAGATCGGTTCCGGTTTCCCGGTGTTCCACCCGCGCGGCGGAATCATCCGCAACGAGATGGAGCAGCACTCCCTCAGGCGCCACCTGGCCGCCGGCTATTCGCTGGTCAACACCCCACACGTGACCAAGGGGGATCTGTTCCGCAAGTCGCAGCACCTGAGCTGGTACTCGGAGGGTATGTTCCCCCCGATGGTGCTCGACGCCGAACACGACGCGGACGGCAACGAGACCAAGCCGGGGCAGGACTACTACGTCAAGCCCATGAACTGCCCGATGCACAACCTCGTCTTCGACTCCCGCGGTCGCTCGTACCGTGAGCTGCCACTGCGGATGTTCGAGTTCGGCACCGTCTACCGGTACGAGAAGTCGGGCGTGATCCACGGGCTCACCCGCGCCCGCGGCTTCACCCAGGACGATGCGCACATCTACTGCACCGAGGAGCAGATGGAGGGCGAGATCGCCTCCGTGCTCTCGTTCATCATCTCCCTCCTGCGTGACTACGGTCTCGACGACTTCTATCTGGAACTGTCCACCAAGGACCCGGAGAAGTACGTCGGCGGCGACGAACTGTGGGAGCGGGCCACCGAGACCCTGCGCCGCGTGGCGACGAATTCCGGGCTCGAACTCGTGCCGGACCCGGGCGGGGCCGCCTTCTACGGTCCCAAGATCTCCGTGCAGGCACGTGACGCGATCGGCCGCACCTGGCAGATGTCGACCGTGCAGCTCGACTTCAACCTGCCCGAGCTGTTCGATCTGACCTACAACGCCGCCGACGGGACCAAGAAGCGCCCCGTCATGATCCACCGCGCGCTCTTCGGCTCGATCGAGCGGTTCTTCGCCGTGCTCCTCGAGCACTACGCAGGCCTGTTCCCCGCGTGGCTCGCGCCCGTGCAGGTGGTGGGCATCCCCGTCGCGGAGGCGCACGAGAAGCACCTCGAGGACGTGATCGACGAACTGCGCGGCAGGGGCATCCGAGCCGAGCTCGACACGTCCGACGAGCGGATGCAGAAGAAGATCCGCAACCACACCACCGGCAAGGTCCCGTTCATGCTGCTGGCCGGCGACCGCGACGTGGAGGCCGGCGCCGTGAGCTTCCGGTTCCCCGACGGCACCCAGCTCAACGGTGTCTCGCGCAACGCCGCCATGGACAAGATCGCCTACTGGATCAACTCGCGCCGCAACGACGTGCCCACCGCGGAGCGCGTGTGACGTCCGGGGACTCGGTGCCGACCGAGGAATACCGCCAGTTCGGCGTGGGCGAGGACCGTCTCCAGCTGCTGTGGGCGCCCTACCGGATGTCCTACATCGCGGAGACCCGCCCGGAACCCGCCGAGGGGATGACGGGGGAGCCGTTCCTCGACATCCCCCGGATGAGCGACGAGGACGGGCTGGTGGTCGCCCGGGGCGACCATGTCTACGTCGTACTCAACCTCTTCCCGTACAACCCGGGTCACGCCATGGTGGTGCCGTACCGCAAGGTGGCGAACCTGGAGGACCTGGACGACGACGAGTCCCGTGAGCTGATGTCCTATACGCAGCACCTGATCCGGGTCGTCAAGGCGGTCTCGGCACCCGATTCGTTCAACGTCGGGCTTAACCTCGGCGGCGCGGCCGGCGGGTCGCTGTCCGACCATCTGCACCAACACGTCGTCCCACGCTGGATCGGGGACGCCAACTTCATTACGGTGACCAGCGGCACCAAGGTACTGCCGCAGCTCCTCCGTCAGACACGGCAGCTGCTCGCCGAGGCGTGGTCCACCACGGGGTCCCCGGCTACCGTGCCCGGGTCGACCACACCTTCTAGGTAAGCGGGGGGACGAATGCTCAGCGAGTACGGAAGGTCGGGGGTCACCCGGGTGACGCACCCGTTCGCGACGCTCCTCGTCCGGGCGGGCGTCACGGCCAACGGCATCACCCTGACGGGGCTCGTGCTGACCAGCGCCGCGGCCGTCGCCCTGTTCGGCAACGGACTGCTCGTCGCGGGCGCGATCGTCATCGCGTTGTGCACCCTGCTCGACCTGGTCGACGGCGCCGTCGCGCGTGCCGGCGGCGGCGGATCGCCCTACGGCGCCCTGGTCGACGCGGTGTCCGACCGGGTCGCGGACGGCGTGATCCTGTCCTCCCTGCTGTGGTGGCTCGTCCACGCCGAGCCCGACAACCGCTACGCCCTCGTCATGCTCCTGGCCTGCCTGGTGCTGTCACAGGTGGTGTCCTACTCCAAGGCCCGCGCGGACGCCGGCGGCCTGCGTACCCCCGGCGGGCTCATGGAGCGCGCGGACCGGCTGGTGCTCATCCTGCTCGGCGCCGGGCTCGAGGGACTGGGTGTCCCGTGGGCCCTCGAGGTCGGGCTCACCGCCGTCGCGGTGGGCAGCCTCGTCACGGTCGTCCAGCGGGTGTGGGGCGGGCGCACCGACTACCTCCGGCGCGTGGCCCACGAGGACGTCGCCACCGCACCGGCCACGGGGCCGGGAGACCGATGAGCGACGTGCCCGAGCGCCTGTCCGACCTGGGCTACGCGGCCGGGTGGGCCGTGGTCCGGGCCCTCCCCGAAGGCCTGGCGCGGGCGCTCTTCCGCACGGGCGCCGACATCGCCGCCCGTCGGCAGGGCCCCGATTCCCAGCTGCGCAGGAATCTCGCCCGGGTCCTCGGCGTCGCCCCGGCGGAGGTCCCCGACGAGCTCATCCGCGACTCCTTCCGGTCCTACGCCCGGTACTGGCGGGAGGCGTTCCGCCTGCCGTCCATGGACCGCGAGGCCGTCGCCCGCGAGATGGACCGCACCATCGACGGGATCGAGCACCTGGACGCGGCTCTCGCGCAGGGGCGTGGCGTCGTGGTGGCGCTACCCCACTCGGCCAACTGGGACCTCGGTGGCACCTGGCTCGCGCGGCGGTACGGCGGGTTCGCCACGGTCGCGGAACGCCTCAAGCCGGAGTCGCTCTACCAGCGCTTCCTGGACTATCGCGAGAGTCTGGGGTTCACCATCTACCCACATACGGGCGGACCCACCCCACCGCTCGACGCGCTGCGGGACTACCTCGCCGGAGGCGGCATCGTCGCTCTGCCGGGGGAGCGGGACCTGCGCCGGACCGGTGTGCCCGTGACGTTCTTCGGCGAGACCACCCGCATGCCCGCCGGGGCCGCCAGGCTCGCGGTGGAGACCGGCGCACCGTTCCTCGTGGCCCAGTTCTGGTACGACGGCCCCGACACGATGCGCGTGCGGGTCACCCCGCCGATAGACGTCTCCGGGGGAGTCGAGCCCGCCGTCCAGGCGATGGCCGATCTGTTCGCCGAGGGCATCGCCCGCCACCCCGCGGACTGGCACATGCTGCAGCCCCTGTGGCTCGACGACCTGTCGGCCGAGCGGCGAGAGCGGATCGAGGGCTGATCCGGCCGTGCGTATCGGCATGATCTGCCCCTACTCCTTCGACGCCCCCGGCGGAGTACAGGCCCACGTCGTGGACCTCACGGAGGAGCTCCGCCGTCGCGGGCACACCGTCCGCGTCCTCGCGCCGGGCAGCCCCGGCAGTGCCCCGGTCTCCGGTATGACGCTGACCGGGCCGGGCGTCCCGATCCCGTACAACGGGTCCGTCGCCCGGCTCAGCTTCGGGCCCGCGACCTGGCGAGCGACCCGGCACTGGCTCCGCGAACAGCCCCTCGACGTGCTGCACATCCACGAACCCAACGCCCCCGGGGTCGGCATGTTCGCTCTCGCGATGTGTTCGGGCCCCATCACGGCGACCTTCCACACCTCCACCACCGGGTCGATGATCCTCGACGCCGCGGACGGCGTCCTGGCGCCGCTGCTCGAGAAGATCCGTGGCCGCATCGCCGTGTCGAGCCTGGCCCGCCGCTGGCAGATGGAGGCCCTGGGCTCCGACGCCGTGGAGATCCCCAACGGTGTCGACGTGGGCGCCTTCAGCGACGTCGACACCTCAGGGGAGCCGACCGACGCCCCGACCGTGACGTTCCTCGGCCGTTACGACGAGCCCCGGAAGGGGATGGGGGTCCTCGCCGCCGCGCTGCCGGCCGTCCTGCGCGAGGTGCCGGACCTGCGCCTGCGGATCATGGGCGACGGCGACGAGCACGCCCTGCGGGCACGGCTGCCCGCCGGTCTGGACGTGGAGTTCCTCGGCCGCGTCGACGACGCCCGCAAGGCCGCCGTCCTGGCCGCCGCCGACGTCTACTGCGCCCCCAACACCGGCGGCGAGAGCTTCGGCATCGTCCTCGTGGAGGCCATGGCCGCCGGCACCGCGGTCGTCGCCTCGGACCTCGACGCGTTCCGCCGGGTCCTGCGCGACGGGGAGTGCGGAGAACTCGCGGCGGTCGGGGACGCCGACGCCCTCGCCGGCGCCCTCAAGGCTGTCCTGACCGACCCCGCCCGCCGGGCCGAGCTGTGCACCAGTGGCAGCGAGGCCGTCCGGGAGTACGACTGGCCCGTCGTGGCGGACCGGGTGATCCGCGTGTACGAGACGATCCGCGCGCCGGGGGAGACGCTCCGTGTCCGTTGAGCTGATCGTCCTCGTCGTCGTCGTCGTTCTCGTCGCGGCCCTGGCCGCTGCCCTGCTCGGCGCCTACCTCACCGCCCACCGGCTGGACCGGCTGCACATCCGCACCGACCTCGCCCGCGCCGCGCTGGCCGGCGCCCTGGAGCGGCGCCACGCGGTCGCCGCCGCGGTCGCGCGTGACCTCGCCGACCGCGACCCACCGGGGGCCTACCGCCTGTTCCACGCGCTGGCCCGCGCCCGAGCGCATCCCCCGGACGCCGTCGCCGGGCCCGACCCGGCGCCCCAGCCGCCGCCGCGCCGGAGGACCGACCGGGCCGACGACGACGAGCCCGGCGAGAACGCAGAACTGGCCGAGAACACGCTCGGCATGATGCTGGCCGCGCTCGACGTGGAGGCACTGCCCGTCGACCTCGCCAGCGAACTCGAGGACGCCACCGACCGCGTCTCCATGGCCCGCCGCTTCTACAACGACGCCGTGCGGGACACCCGAGGTCTGCGCGAGCAGACCGCCGTCCGCGCCCTCCGACTGGCCGGCCGGGCCCCCATGCCCGACTACGTCGAGCTCGTCGACGCCCCGCCCCCGCGCGCCTGACCCACCCGGGCGGGACGGCGGTTGGGGAACGGAGGTGAGGGCGACCTACACTGGTAGGCCTGAACACGTCGTCTGAGCCAGGAAAGGCCAATTTCGTGAGCGAGCCGCAGTCGAGCGAGAACACCACCGGAACAGCCCGCGTCAAGCGGGGCATGGCCGAGATGCTCAAGGGCGGCGTCATCATGGACGTCGTCACCGCCGAGCAGGCGAAGATCGCCGAGGACGCCGGTGCCGTGGCCGTCATGGCCCTCGAGCGTGTTCCCGCCGACATCCGCGCCCAGGGCGGCGTCGCTCGCATGAGCGACCCCGACCTGATCGACGGCATCATCGAGGCCGTCTCGATCCCGGTGATGGCCAAGGCCCGCATCGGCCACTTCGTCGAGGCCCAGATCCTGCAGGCACTCGGCGTGGACTACGTCGACGAGTCCGAGGTCCTCACCCCGGCCGACTACACCAACCACATCGACAAGTTCGCCTTCACCGTGCCGTTCGTCTGTGGCGCGACCAACCTCGGCGAGGCGCTGCGCCGCATCACCGAGGGCGCGGCCATGATCCGCTCCAAGGGTGAGGCCGGCACCGGCGACGTCTCCAACGCCACCACCCACATGCGGTCGATCCGCCAGCAGATCCGCAAGCTCCAGAGCCTGCCGGAGGACGAGCTGTACGTGGCGGCCAAGGAGCTGCAGGCCCCGTACGAACTCGTCAAGGAGGTCGCGGAGAAGGGCAAGCTCCCCGTGGTGCTGTTCACCGCCGGCGGCATCGCCACCCCCGCCGACGCCGCGATGATGATGCAGCTCGGCGCCGAGGGCGTCTTCGTCGGTTCCGGCATCTTCAAGTCCGGCAACCCGTCCGAGCGGGCCAAGGCGATCGTCAAGGCCACCACCTTCCACGACGACCCGGAGATGCTCGCGAACATCTCCCGCGGCCTCGGCGAGGCCATGGTCGGCATCAACGTCGACGACATCTCGGAGCCCCACCGGCTCGCCGAGCGGGGCTGGTGACCCGCCGGTGGCGAAGATCGAGGACATCCTCGACCTCGAGCGGATCGACCGCGACCTCTACCGGGGCCCCGCGATCCGCACCCATCTCCAGCGCACCTTCGGCGGACAGGTGGCCGGTCAGACCCTGACCGCCGCCGTCCGGACCGTGGACTCCGACAAGCACGTCCACTCCCTGCACGGGTACTTCATCCGCCCGGGGATCCCGGACGTGCCCACCGTCTATCAGATCGACCGACTGCGGGACGGGCGGAGCTTCGCCACCCGACGGGTCACCGCCATCCAGGAGGGCGAGCCGATCTTCACGATGTCGGCCTCGTTCCACCTGCGCGACCAGGATGGGATCGAGCACCAGGACCAGATGCCCCGCGTCGTCGACCCCGAGGAGATCCCCGTGCCCTCCGTCGACGACCTGGATGAGGTCCACCGCGTATTCGTCGACGAGTGGGCCCAGTGGGACATCCGGTTCGTCCCGCGTGACGGGATGCCGACCAGTTCCGCGCTGGCCGCGCAGCAGCGGGTGTGGTTCCGGTGCGTCGACACCCTCCCGGACGACGCGAACTTCCACGTGTGCACGCTGGCGTACATGTCCGACATGACCCTCCTGGGGTCGGCCAAGATCCCGCACCCGGACGAGCCGACCCAGGACGCCTCGCTCGACCACGCCATGTGGTTCATGCGTCCGTTCCGGGCCGACGACTGGCTGCTCTACGACCAGACGTCCCCGTCCGCCTCCGGGGGGCGTGCCCTGACCCAGGGGCGGATCTTCGACCGATCGGGCCGACTCGTGGCCGCCGTGACCCAGGAGGGACTGTCCCGGCGACTCAATCCCGGGGCGCAGTCGTTCCCCGTGGACACCTCCGGCTCCACGTCCGTGTCGTGACCGGACCCGCACCGACGATCGGTGTCCTCGCCCTGCAGGGTGATGTCGCCGAGCACCTGTCCCACCTCGAGGCCGTCGGCGCGCGGGCCGTCCCCGTGCGCCGACGGTCCGAACTGGACGCGGTGGACGGCCTGGTCCTACCCGGTGGCGAGTCCACCGCCATGAGCCGGTTGATGGACGTCCACGAGATGTATGAGCCCGTGGCCGAGCGGATCTCCGACGGCATGCCCGTCTACGGGTCGTGCGCCGGCATGATCCTGCTCGCCTCGGATGTCCTGGACACCCGGGCCGACGCGACCTGGTTCTCCGCGATCGACATGACGGTCCGCCGCAACGCCTTCGGACGGCAGGTCGACTCGTTCGAGGCCGACCTCGTCGTCGACGCCCTCGGCGCCGACCCGGTACGCACGGTGTTCATCCGCGCGCCGTGGGTCGAATCGGTCGGCTCCGACGTGCAGGTCCTCGCCGAGGTCCGCGCCTCCGACGGCCGAGACCACGTGGTCGCGGTGCGTCAGGGCAACGCCCTGGCCACGTCGTTCCACCCGGAGGTCACCGACGACGTGCGCGTCCATCGGTACTTCCTCGACATGGTGCGGCAGACGACCTCGTAGACTGGGCGTTCAGCGGGCCTCGAGCGCAGCCCCGCGCCGGGCCGCCGGACGGCGGGACCCGGTCCCCAGACCCCCGGAGGGCGGAACATCAATGGCAGGCCATTCCAAGTGGGCCACCACCAAGCACAAGAAGGCGGCGATCGACGCCAAGCGCGGCAAGCTCTTCGCCAAGCTCGTCAAGAACATCGAGGTGGCCGCCCGCACGGGCGGCGGTGACCCCGCCGGAAACCCCACTCTCTACGACGCCATCCAGAAGGCGAAGAAGAACTCCGTCCCGGCCGACAACGTCGAGCGCGCCCGCAAGCGCGGCGCCGGCGAGGAGGCGGGCGGCGCCGAGTGGGAGACCATCATGTACGAGGGCTACGGCCCGAACGGCGTGGCCATGCTCATCGAGTGCCTGACCGACAACCGCAACCGGGCCGCCGGCGAGGTGCGCACGGCGATGACCCGCAACGGCG
This sequence comes from Dietzia maris, assembly GCF_036287335.1. Classification (NCBI taxonomy): domain Bacteria; kingdom Bacillati; phylum Actinomycetota; class Actinomycetes; order Mycobacteriales; family Dietziaceae; genus Dietzia; species Dietzia maris. Next base: position 1,841,252 of record NZ_CP143053.1, on the reverse strand, counting down.
GCAACCTGGCCGACCCCGGCTCCGTCGCGTACCTGTTCGCCCGCAAGGGGGAGATCGTCCTGGACAAGGGCGAGCTGACCGAGGACGACGTCCTCATGGCCGTTCTCGATGCCGGAGCCGAAGAGGTCAACGACCTCGGCGAGCAATTCGAGGTGGTCTGCGAGCCCACCGACCTGGTCGCGGTGCGCACCGCCCTGCAGGAGGCCGGGATCGACTACGAGTCCGCCGAGTCGGGGTTCCGCGCCTCGGTCGAGGTGACCGTCGACGCCGACGGTGCCGCAAAGGTCTTCAAGCTGATCGACGCGCTCGAGGACTCCGACGACGTACAGAACATCTACTCGAACATGGACGTCCCCGAGGACGTGCTGGCGAGCCTCGACGCCTGACGGCCGACCCCGCTGGTAGGGTCTCGAACGTAGGTTCTACCACCGGTCGAGGAGAGGTCGCAGATGCGCGTCATGGGTGTGGACCCGGGGCTGACCCGGTGCGGGCTCGCCCTCATCGTGACCGCCCCGGGTCGCGCGGTCACGGCGCTCGACGTGGACGTGGTGCGCACGACCTCCGACGAGCCGCTCGAGCGGCGCCTGCGGGCCGTGCACTCCGTGGCCGACGAGTGGATGGAGATCCACCGCCCGGACGTGGTGGCCATCGAGCGCGTGTTCGCGCAGAACCAGGTCTCGACCGCCATGGGTACGGCTCAGGCGGCGGGTGTCGTCGCGCTGGCGGCGGCCTACCGGGAGATCCCCGTGGCGTTCCACACCCCGTCGGAGGTCAAGGCGGCGATCACCGGTAGCGGGCGCGCGGACAAGAAGCAGATGACCCTCATGATCACTCGCATCCTGGGTCTGCAGAAGCCGCCGAGCCCGGCCGACGCCGCGGACGCGCTCGCCCTGGCCGTGTGCCACAGTTGGCGCGCGCCCATGCAGGGTCGGGTGGCCTCGCTCAATGCCCACGTCGCCCGCTCGCGGGCCGGCTTCGAGGCGAAGGTCGCGGCCGCCAGGGAAGCGGCGGCATCGGACGGGACCGGGCGGCGCGACCCGGCCGCCGACCAGGAACGCGCCCGGGCGGCCGCCCGGGGCATGGCGCGGACGAAAGGAGTGCGCTGGTGATCGCCTCGATCCGGGGGACGGTGGCCGAGATCGGCCTGGACCGCTGCGTCGTGGAGACCGGAGGCGTCGGTGTCCTCGTACACGCGACCCCGGCCGCGCTCGCGGGACTACGGCGCGGCGCGGAGGGCATGCTCCACACCGAACTCGTGGTCCGCGAGGACTCGCTCACCCTCTACGGTTTCGACTCCGTCGACGCGCGGCAACTGTTCCTCACCGTGCAGACCGTCTCCGGCGTCGGACCTCGGCTCGCGCTGGCGATCGTCGCCACACTCGAACCCGAGGCCCTCATCCGCGCACTCGGGACCGGGGACGTCAAGGCGCTGACCCGGGTACCGGGCGTCGGCAAGCGCACTGCCGAGCGGATGGTCCTCGAGCTCAAAGACAAGGTCGGCCCGGTGCCGGACGGTGACGCGGCGACCGCCGTGGGCGGGACCGGGCGCGCGCCGGCCGCCACCGAGGTGGCCGACGCCCTGGAGGGCCTGGGCTTCTCCGCCGCGGAGGCCGAGAAGACCGCCACCGCCGTACTGGACTCACAGCCCGACCTCGACCCCGCGCAGGCGCTGCGCCTGGCCCTCAAGTCACTCGGTAAGCGCTGATGACCGGTCAGAACGGCATGACGGGAGGCGGCGCGGACGCCGGGGACGGCCACGAGGCGGAGCTCTCGGCCTCGCTCACCCCGTTCGACACCGACGTCGAGGGCGCGTTGCGGCCACGCAGCCTCGGGGAGTTCATCGGGCAGGAGACCGTCCGCGAGCAACTCGATCTGGTCCTCACCGCCGCCACCCGCCGCGGAGTAGTACCCGATCACCTGCTCTTCTCCGGACCGCCGGGGCTGGGCAAGACGAGTCTGGCCATGATCGTGGCCGCCGAGCTCGGCGGTTCGCTGCGCATCACGTCCGGCCCGGCCCTCGAGCGCCCCGGGGATCTCGCCGCGATGCTCTCCAACCTCATCGAGGGCGACGTACTGTTCATCGACGAGATCCACCGCATCGCCCGGCCGGCCGAGGAGATGCTGTACCTCGCCATGGAGGACTTCCGGATCGACATCATGGTGGGCAAGGGGCCCGGGGCCACGTCGATCCCGCTGGAGATCGCCCCGTTCACCCTTGTCGGAGCAACCACGCGCTCCGGCGCGCTCACCGGTCCACTGCGCGACCGATTCGGGTTCACCGCGCACATGAACTTCTACACCGACTCCGACCTCGCCCGGATCGTCACCCGCGCGGCCGAGATCCTCGCCATCCCCGTCGACCCCGATGCCGCCCTGGAGATCGCCGGTCGCTCACGCGGAACACCCCGGATCGCCAACCGACTGCTGCGGCGGGTCCGCGACTTCGCCGAGGTACGAGCGGACGGCCGCATCACCGTGCCCGTCGCGCGCGCGGCCCTGGAGGTCTACGAGGTCGACGAACTGGGGCTCGACCGTCTGGACCGCGCCGTGCTGCGCGCGCTGCTCGTCCAGCACGAGGGCGGGCCGGTGGGCCTGAGCACGCTGGCCGTGGCGGTGGGGGAGGAGTCGACCACCCTGGAGGAGGTCTGCGAGCCCTTCCTCGTCCGCGCGGGCCTGCTCGCCCGGACCCCCCGGGGACGCATCGCGACCGCCGCGGCGTGGGACCACCTCGGGCTCACCCGCCCCGACAAGACGCCCTCCGAGCCGATGCTCCCGGTCGAGGTCGACCGGGGCCCCGGCGCGCGCGGCTGACCCCCGGGCTGGCATCCTCGGACGGGACCGTCCGTAGCCCGGACCCGACCCACCGGACCCGGAACCCGCGGGTCCACATCAGGAGGACCCCCATGGGACTGGAACTGCTGCTGCCGTTGATGATCATCGTGCTGCTCGTGCTGATGTTCATGCAGAGCTCGAAGCAGCGCAGGGCGATGAAGGAACTGCGGAAGATGCAGGAGTCCCTCGCCGCGGGGGACCACGTGCTCACCACCTCCGGCCTGCACGCCACCATCGTCGGCGTAGACACGGACACCCTCGAGCTGGAGATCGCGCCCGGGATCCGCACCCGCTGGGACCGGCGCGTCATCCGGGAGAAGTTCGACACCTCCGCCGCGCCGGAAACCGGATCGGGGACCGACGCGTCGGGTTCCCGGTAGTCGACTACCGGCGAGTAGTGTAGTGGGGCCGCCCAGCCGGAGGCCTCAGACGAAGACCGAGAGAGATCACCTGTGTCGCCAGTACGTTCTCGAGGCGCCGACGCCCGCCCCAGACCCTGGGCGCTGCTGTCCAGCTTCTTCCTGGTGCTGTTCATCCTCTTCCTCGCCGCGTTTGCCGTCGCGGACAGGGGGCTGACCCCGAAACTGGGGATCGACCTCCAGGGCGGAACCCGTGTCACGCTCATCCCCAAGGGCGATCCCGACGAGGCCGACCTGCGGCTCGCTCAGGACATCATCCGGGAGCGCGTCGACGGCCTCGGCGTCGCAGGGACCACCGTCGTCATCGAGGGCAGCAACATCGTCCTCACCGTCCCCGGCGAGGACTCCAGCCAGGCGCGCGACCTCGGCACGACGTCCCAGCTGACCATCAGGCCGGTGCTCGAGGTGCAACCCGTCGCGGAGGGGGACCGTGAGCCGGTGCCCGCCGACAAGGGCGATCGCGAGGCCGTGGCCGCCGCCGTCGAGGAGGCGCGCGCGGAACGTCAGGGCGAGCCCGCCGAGCTCATCCAGAAGCTACCCACCTTCCGGTGCCCCGAGCGGGACGTGCTCGCGGGCTTCGACGACCCGGCGCAGGCTCTCATCGCCTGCGGGGAGGGAGCCAAGTACGTCCTCGGTCCGGTGCCGCTGCTCGTCGGTGAGCCCGAGGACGGGCAGCGACTCGACGGTCAGCAGATCGTCAAGGACTCCGTGAGCCACGGTTTCAACCAGCAGGCCGGCAAGAACGAGGTCTCGTTCCGTTTCAACGCCGGTCCCGGCGAACAGGGCAGCGCCACCTGGTCGCGCCTGACGCAGGAGAACCTCCAGCGTCAGATCGCGATCCTCCTCGACGGCGAGGTGATCAGCGCCCCCGTCGTGCAGGGCGTCACGCCGGTCGGGTCCGCGACCTCCATCACCGGTGACTTCACGATCGACGAGGCGGCCTCACTCGCCGCAAACCTGCGCTACGGCGCGCTGCCCATCTCCTTCGAGGACCCCAACGTCGACAACGTCCCGGCCTCCCTCGGGCTCGCCTCCCTCGAGGCGGGACTACTCGCCGGCGCGATCGGCTTCCTGCTGGTGCTGGCCTACTCCGCGTTCTTCTACCGCCTGCTCGGCGTCCTCGCGTTCGTCTCGCTGCTGCTGTCCTTCCTGCTCACCTATGTCGTCCTGGTCTTCCTCGGCTACACGGTCGACTACAGCCTCGACCTGGCCGGGATCGCCGGCCTGGTGATCGGCATCGGTATGACGGCCGACTCCTACGTCGTGTTCTTCGAGCGGATCAAGGACGAGTTGCGCGACGGGCACCGGTTCAGATCCGCCGTGCCCCGGGCCTGGAAGAGCGCCGGCCGCACCATCGTCACCGGCAACATGGTCAGCCTCATCGGCGCCGTCGTGCTCTACCTGCTCGCCAGCGGAGAGGTACGCGGCTTCGCCTTCACTCTCGGCCTCACGACCGTCATGGACGTGTTCGTGGCCTTCACCGTGACCTGGCCGCTCGTCTACCTGGCCTCGACCCGGCCCCTGTTCGCCAAGCCGTCGGCCAACGGGATGGGCCGGATGGAGAACCTCCAGGCGGCCGCCGCCGAGCAGCGCCGGCTCGACCGACAGGCCGAGAAGGAGACCGAGGAGACCGCGGATCGCGGGGTCACGGCGACCATCCGCGGCCCGGGCGGCGACACGCTCACCGAACCCCGGACCGACCGACCCGCCACCGACGAGGAGGAGGGCCGATGAGCACTCCCACCAGCACCGCGACCGAGAGCGGCGCCCCGGCCGGCGCGCCGACCGGCAGTCTGTTCACCCGGCTCTACACCGGTACCGGCGCGTTCGGCATCGTCGCGAACCGACGCAAGTTCTACGTGCTGACCGTGGTCATCGTCGCCATCTGCCTCGCCAGCATCATCTTCCGCGGCTTCAGCTTCGGCATCGACTTCACCGGCGGTACCAAGCTCTCCATGCCCGCGGGCAATCACGACCAGGACCGCGTAGCCGCGGTCGTCGAGGAGGCCATCGGCGAGGAGCCCCAGACGGTCCAGGTCGTCGGCGCGGGGGCCGCGCGGATCGTCGAGGTCGAGACCCGGTTCCTCACCAGTGACGAGATCCGCGCCGCCAAGAACGCGATGTTCGAGGAGTTCCAGCCCGTCACCTCGGACGGGGTCGCCTCGGTCGAGGCGATCGGCGACTCCGCCCGCAGCGAGAGCTGGGGTGGTCAGGTCACCAAGAACGCGCTGATCGCCCTCGGCGTGTTCCTCGTGATCGTCTTCGGCTACATCGCCTTCCGCTTCGAATGGCAGATGGCAACGGCCGCGATCGTCGCGCTGCTGTTCGACGTGGTGACCACCGCCGGGGTCTACTCGATCATCGGCTTCGAGGTCACTCCCGCCACGGTCATCGGCCTGCTGACGATCCTCGGTTTCTCTCTGTACGACACGGTGATCGTGTTCGACAAGGTCGAGGAGAACACGCGGGGCATCAGACACACCGCCACACGGACCTACGCCGAGGAGGCCAACCTCGGCGTCAACCAGACTCTCATGCGGTCCATCCACACCACCATCATCGGTGTCCTGCCGCTGCTGGCGCTGGTCGTGATCGCCGTGTGGATCCTCGGCGTGGGTACGCTGCTGGATCTCGCCCTGGTCCAGATGGTCGGCATCGTCACCGGCACCTTCTCCTCCGTCTTCCTCGCGACGCCACTGCTGGTGTCGTTGAAGAACCGTGACCCCGACATCCGACGCCAGACCGCCAAGGTCCTGGCCCGACGCGAGAAGGCCGAGGCCATCGCATGACCGACTCATCCGTCACCCACGTCTCACCGACCATCAGCTCCTCCGTCGAGCGTCTGATGCGCCGCGTCGAGGACTTCCCGTCCGCGGGCGTCCAGTTCTGCGACCTCACGCCCGTGCTCGCCGACCCCGACGGCTTCGACGCCGTCGTCCGCGGGCTCATCGCCGGTCACGAGATCGGCACCGTCGACTACGTCGCCGGCCTCGACGCGCGCGGCTTCCTGCTCGCCGGAGCCGTCGCCGTGCGCCTCCACACCGGCGTCCTGGCCGTCCGGAAAGCGGGCAAGCTACCGCCGCCCGTGCACTCGCGCTCCTACGAGCTCGAGTACGGCGCCGCCACGCTCGAACTGCCCGCAGACGGGCTCGACCTGCGCGGCAAGCGGGTCCTCGTCGTCGACGACGTCCTCGCCACCGGTGGCACCCTCACCGCGGCGGTCGGCCTGCTGGAGGACTGTGGCGCCGTCGTCGCCGGACTGTCCGTCGTTCTCGAGATCCCCGGCCTCGGCGGCCGGGATAGACTGGCCGGCACACCGCTGACCTGCCTCACGGTCGCGTGACCCCCGGCCGCTCCTGACGGCCCGACACTGCAGGGAGGAGCCGGAGATGACGCAGCACCAGAACCCCGCCGGCAACCCCGACGGGGGCGGCCCCACGGGTAAGAAGGCCACGCCGCAGCCCACCACCCAGCCGCTGCCGGTGATCCCCGGCTCCCGGCCGTCCGCCGGACGCCGGGTCCGGGCGCGGTGGGCGCGTCGACTCACCTCCGGTCTCACGGTCACCTCCACCCCCGCGGTCCTCGAACCGCTCGTCCGCGTCCACCGCATCCACCACGCCAAGGCGGATGTGGGGCTCCTGGCGCGCGCCTACACTCTCGCCGAGCGCCAGCACGAGGGCGTGTACCGCAAGTCCGGCGACCCCTACATCACCCACCCGCTGGCGGTGGCCACCATCTGCGCGGAGATGGGCATGGACACCACCACGCTCGTCGCCGCCCTCCTGCACGACACGGTCGAGGACACCGACTACTCGCTCGAACAGCTCGAGGCGGACTACGGGGGAGAGGTCGCCCACCTGGTGGACGGCGTCACCAAGCTGGACAAGGTCGACTTCGGCGAGGCCGCCGAGGCAGAGACCATCCGCAAGATGATCATCGCCATGGCGCACGATCCCCGCGTCCTGGTCATCAAGGTGGCCGACCGCCTGCACAACATGCGGACCATGCGCTTCCTGCCACCGGAGAAGCAGGTCAAGAAGGCCCGCGAGACCCTCGAGGTGATCGCCCCGCTCGCGCACCGGCTCGGAATGGCCACCGTGAAGTGGGAACTCGAGGACCTGGCCTTCGCGATCCTCGAACCGAAGAAGTACCAAGAGATCGTCCGGCTGGTGGCCGACCGCGCACCCAGCCGTGACGTCTACCTCAACACCGTGATCAACCGGGTCAAGGCCGACCTGGAGAAGGCCAACATCCAGGCCCGCGTCGAGGGACGGCCGAAGCACTACTGGTCGATCTATCAGAAGATGATCGTCCGCGGTCGCGAGTTCGACGAGATCCACGACCTCGTCGGCATCCGCGTCCTGTGCGACGACGTGCGGGACTGTTACGCGGCGATCGGTGTCGTCCACTCAACCTGGAAACCCATGCCGGGCCGGTTCAAGGACTACATCGCCCAGCCACGCTTCGGCGTCTACCGCTCCCTGCACACGACCGTGATCGGGCCGGACGGGAAACCTCTGGAGATCCAGATCCGCACGCACGAGATGCACCGCAACGCCGAGTACGGCATCGCCGCGCACTGGCGGTACAAGGAGACCCGCGGCAAACACAACGGCGACCCCGCCGAGGTCGACGAGATGGCGTGGATGCGCCAGCTCCTGAGCTGGCAGCGCGAGGCCGCCGACCCGGGGGAGTTCCTCGATTCCCTCCGTTTCGAGATGACCAGCAAGGAGATCTTCGTCTTCACCCCCAAGGGCGACGTGATCAACCTGCCGGTCGGCGCGACCCCCGTGGACTTCGCCTACGCCGTCCACACCGAGGTCGGCCACCGCTGCATCGGCGCCCGGGTCAACGGCAAGCTCGTCGCCCTCGAGCGCCCGCTCGAGAACGGCGAGGTGGTGGAGGTCTTCACCTCCAAGGACCCCAACGCGGGACCGAGCCTGGACTGGCAGAAGTTCGTGGTCTCCGGCCGCGCCAAGAGCTCGATCCGGCAGTGGTTCGCCAAGGAGCGCCGCGAGGAGGCTCTCGAGCGCGGGAAGGACCTCATCACCCGCGAGGTCCGTCGCGGTGGCGTCCCCGTCCACCGGGTGTTCTCCAACGAGTCGATCGCCGGCGTCGCCCGCGAACTCGGCTTCACCGATGTCACCGCCCTGTACACGGCGATCGGCGAGAACCACGTCTCCGCCAAGACGGTGGTCGGGCGTCTCGTCGCGGCCCACGGCGGCGTCGACGAGGTCACCGAGGAGCTCGCGGACCGGTCGCGGGACAAGACCATCACCCCGCACCGCCCCACGCCCGCGGGCGCCGGCGTCCTCGTCGGAGGCGTGGAGGACGTCCACGCCAAGCTCGCCCGCTGCTGCACACCGGTGCCCGGCGACGAGGTCCTGGGCTTCATCACCCGCGGCGGCACGGTGAGCGTCCACCGGACGGACTGCACCAACGCCACGGACCTCCATCGCGAACCCGAGCGGTTGGTCAAGGTCGAGTGGACGCCACAGCCGGGGTCGCTGTTCCTCGTGGCCATCCAGGTCGAGGCGCTGGACCGGCACCGGCTCCTGTCCGACGTCACCAAGGTGCTGGCTGACGAAAAGGTCAACATCCTGTCCGCGTCGGTGCAGACCGCAGGTGACGACCGGGTCGCGATCTCCCGGTTCACATTCGAGATGGCCGACCCCAAGCATCTGGGCCACGTCCTCAACGCGGTCCGTCGGGTCGAGGGCGTCTTCGACGCCTACCGGATGACGTCCAACTCCTAGGCCCGGCGAGCGCCGGAGCCGCACGAACGACTTCGCCCCGGCCGGATGGCCGGGGCGGTGTCGTCCAGGTCGCGATCCGGGCGGGCCCGGGCCGGGTCACTCCTCGGGCAGACCCTCCTGCGCGTCGACCGTGACCTTCTCGATCTGGACCGGACGCTTGGGCGCCTGGTAGTCCTCGCTCATCGGATCGTTGCTCTTGATCCCGCCCTCGGCGATCCGGTCCAGGACCTCGAGCCCCGACTCACCGATGGTGCCCATGACCGAGTACTCGGGCGGGAGCATGGAGTCCTCGTAGACGAGGAAGAACTGGCTGCCCGCACTGTTCGGCGCCTGGGACTTGGCCATGGCGACCGTGCCGCGCGGGTAGACCGACATCCCGGAGCCGTCCTCCGCCACGGGGAGATCGGTGGGCGGCTCGTCGACGATGGAGTAGCCGGGACCCGAGAGGCCGGTGCCGGTCGGATCCCCGCACTGCAGCACGGAGAGCTCGGCGCCCTCCTCACCGATGGTCAGGCGGTGGCACTCGGTGTCGTCGAAGTAGGACTGCTCGGCCAGATGGACGAAGCTCTCGACGTTGCAGGGGGCCCCGGCCCGGTCCAGCTCGAGCGGGATGTCCCCGGCGTTGGTCGCGATGGTGATCTGTGCGGTACCCCGGCGGGGCTGGTCGCCGCTCGGCGGCTCCACCTCGCGCCTGGTCTCCTCGATCTCGTCGATCTGCTCGTTGAAGCGCTCGGCCTCTTCGACCACCTCGGGGCCCTGGTCCTCGAACTGCGCGGGATCGACCTTCTCCATGGGGGTCTCCGCCGGGTACTCGCAGGTGACCCAGTTGGCCGCGTACTCCTCGGCGCGCGCCTGCTCGGTCTTGTTCCAGACCACGACCCCGACGATCCCCAGCAGGACCACCACGACGACAGCGGCGCCGGCGATCTTGAGCTGCTTCTCGCGGCGAGCCTGGGCCTCCATCTGCTCGCGCAGGCGCTGGCGCGCCTCGGCTCGGCGTTCCTGGTTGGTGGACACTGACCCTCCTGGGGACCTGGACTAGGCTGGAACGGTCGGCCGGATCGACTCGCCGGGTCTCCTCACGGAGGCCCCGGGGACGGTCCGGCCCAGGGTCCTTGTCTACCAGGTCGGGCAGAGTCGATCGCACACCACTCCGGTGTCGGACCGCGTTGACCCGACGCCGCGCGCCAGGCGCCGTGGATTGTCGAAGAAAGGGAGTACGGGACGTGCAGATCGTCGGTTTCCCCGCCGGGATGTTCCAGACCAACTGCTACATCGTGTCCGACGACGCGGGGGACTGCGTGATCGTGGACCCGGGCCAGGACGCCGAGGAGCAGGTGCGCCGCCAGGTCTCGGAGGCGGGCCTGCGGCCGCGTGCGGTGCTGCTCACCCACGGTCACCTCGACCACATCTGGAACGCCCGGCAGGTCGCGGACCACTACCGCGTCCCCGCCTACATCCACCCCGACGACCGCCCGATGCTGTCTGATCCCGGCAAGGGCCTGTCGCTCGACCTGTCGGCCATGCTCAAGGACATGACGTTCACCGAGCCCGCCGAGGTCGTCGAGGTTTTCGACGGCGACACCCTGCGGTTCGGGTCGATGACCTTCGACGTGGACCACGCCCCCGGCCACAGCCCCGGTTCGGTGTCCTTCCGGATCACCGTGCAGACCGAAGAGGGACCGCGGATGGTGGTCCTCGGTGGCGACGTACTGTTCCAGGACGGGGTCGGCCGTACCGACCTGCCGGCGGGGGACACCGAGGTGCTCATGCAGTCGATCGCCAAGAAGTTCCTCGTCCTGGATGACGACGCGGTGGTCCTGCCCGGACACGGCCCGTCCACCACGATCGGTCGCGAGCGCCGGTCCAACCCCTTCCTGCGCGACCTCTAGACCGACCGGCGCCCCCGCCCCCTATCTGACCCGAGGACTTTCCCTGTGACCGGCACCGAGAAGAAGACCGCCCTCAAGGCCCCCAAGGGCGTGCCCGACTACGTCCCCCCGGCGTCGGCCGGGTTCGTCGCCGTCCGCGACGCGATCACCACCGCCGCCCGGCGCGCCGGCTACGGCCACATCGAGCTGCCGATCTTCGAGGACACGGCGCTGTTCGCCCGCGGGGTGGGCGAGTCCACGGACGTGGTCTCCAAGGAGATGTACTCGTTCGAGGACAGGGGCGGCCGCAGCGTCACGCTGCGGCCCGAGGGCACGGCGGGGGTCATGCGTGCGGTGATCGAGCACGGGCTGGACCGCGGACAGCTGCCGGTCAAGCTCTGTTACGCCGGGCCGTTCTTCCGGTACGAGCGTCCGCAGGCCGGCCGCTACCGGCAGCTCCAGCAGGTCGGGATCGAGGCCATCGGGGTGGACGACCCCGCCCTCGACGCCGAGGTGATCGCCGTGGCCGACGAGGCGTTCCGGTCGCTCGGCCTGACCGGCTTCCGCCTCGAGCTCACCTCGCTCGGCGACGAGACGTGCCGCCCGCAGTACCGCGAGCGGCTGCAGGCGTTCCTCGCCGGCTTGGATCTCGACGAGGCGACGCGTGAGCGCGCGCGGATCAACCCGCTGCGCGTGCTCGACGACAAGCGCCCCGAGGTGCGTGAGCAGCTCGAGGACGCGCCGCTGATGATCGATCACCTCTCGGACGCCAGCGCCGAGCACTTCGCGACCGTGCGGGCGCACCTGGACGCGCTCGGCGTGCCGTACACGGTCAACCCCCGCATGGTCCGCGGCCTGGACTACTACACCAAGACGACCTTCGAGTTCGTTCACGACGGCCTCGGTGCGCAGTCCGGGATCGGCGGCGGAGGGCGCTACGACGGGTTGATGGAGCAGCTCGGCGGTCAGGCCCTGTCGGGCATCGGCTTCGGGATCGGTGTCGACCGCACGGTGCTGGCGCTGCAGGCCGAGGGGATCGATCCGGCGGCGCAGGGGCGGGTCGACGTGTACGGCGTCGCGCTGGGGGCGGCGGCCAAGGCGGCGATGGTTCCGGTCCTGGCGGAGTTCCGCCGCAACGGGCTGCGGGCCGACATGGCGTACGGCGACCGGGGGATGAAGGGCGCGTTCAAGGCGGCGGACCGGTCGGGCGCGGCGGTCACGGTCGTCATCGGCGAGAACGAGCTCGAGACCGGCACCGCGGTGGTCAAGACGATGTCCACCGGCGAGCAGGAGCCGGTTCCGCTCGAGGCGATTCTCGGGCACGTCACCCGGGCCGTCGGGCGCTGACTCCTCCCGCGCGTCAGAGCTGCGCGCGGAAGGTGTCGCAGGCCTGCACGGAGCCCTGCTCGTAGCCGGTGAGGAACCACTGCCTGCGCATCTCGGACGAGCCGTGGGTCCACGAGCGGGGGTCGACGCGCCCGCCTCCGGTGCGCTGGATGTGGTCGTCGCCGATGGCCTCCGCGGTCCGGACGATCGCATCCACGTCCTGCGGGGTCAGGCTCTCCAGTAGCGGCGGGCCGCCGTCGGGCGCCGGTGTGGAGGTCGCGTAGTGGGCCCAGAGCCCCGCGTAGCAGTCGGCCTGGAGCTCGACGCGGACCGCTCCGGAGGACGGGCCCTGCGGGTCCTGCTGCGAGCGTCGGATGTCGCCGAGCATGGTCTGCAGGTGGTGGCCGAACTCGTGCGCGACGACGTACATCTGCGCCGCGCCGGAGGGCGGTCCGCCGAGCTGCCCCACGAGGACGCTGTCGAAGAACGAGGGGTCGATGTAGACGGTCTGCCCGGCGGGGCAGTAGAAGGGGCCGATGTCGGAGGAGGCGGCACCACAGCCGGTGTCGACGGCGCCGCTGAAGACGGTGGTCCGGGGCTGGACCCAGCTCATCCCCACCTGATCCGGCAGCTGGATTGTCCAGACGTCCTCGAGGCTCTCGGTGGTGGCGACGATGCGGCAGATCGTGTCGGAGTTGGCCTGTTGCAGGTCGCACTGGTCGATGTGGGCCTGGAACTGCTGCGCGGAGTCGGAACCCTGTTCCTGCGCGCCGGTGGGACCGGTGTCCAGGCCGAGCTGGCCCGGGTCGACACCGAGGAACAGGGCGATGAGGACGACGGCGAGGCCGCCGACCCCTCCGCCGACCGCGATCCCCCGGCGACCTCCCCTGCCTCCGCCGGAGACTCCGCTGGTGTCGAGCCTTCCGCCTTGCCGAAACGTCATGATCTCCGCCTTCCGGGTGGTGCGTCGCCCGGTCTGTCGTGGACGTAGACTGTTCCCCGTCCGAGCCCGTGGCGGGCCGTGGGGTCGTCCCGTCGGTGCTCACGCTCAGGCGATCACACCACACTTTCCCCGACGAGAGGACCACCGCAGTGCTGCGCACCCATTCCGCCGGCCAGCTCCGAGCCGCCGACGCCGGTGACACCGTCACCCTGGCCGGCTGGGTGGCACGCCGCCGGGATCACGGCGGTGTCATCTTCGTCGATCTGCGCGACGCCTCGGGCGTGTGCCAGGTGGTCTTCCGTTCCGAGGACGTGGCCGAGCGCGCCCACCGCCTGCGCAACGAGTACTGCGTGGCGGTCACCGGCGTCGTCGACCGTCGTCCGGAGGGATCGGAGAACCCTAACCTCGCCTCGGGCGAGATCGAGATCGACGTCACGTCGTTCGAGGTCCTGGGTGAGGCGGCGGCGCTGCCGTTCCAGCTCGACGACGAGGTGGGGGAGGAGGCACGTCTGCGTCACCGGTACCTCGACCTGCGCCGCGAGGGTCCGGGCGCGGCGCTGCGGCTGCGGTCGAAGGTCAACGCCGCGGCCCGCGGAGTCCTGGCCCGTCACGACTTCGTGGAGATCGAGACCCCCACCCTCACCCGCTCGACCCCGGAGGGTGCGCGCGACTTCCTCGTGCCGGCCCGCCTGCAGCCGGGTACGTTCTACGCCCTCCCGCAGTCGCCGCAGTTGTTCAAGCAGTTGCTCATGGTGGCCGGGATGGAGAAGTACTACCAGCTGGCCCGCTGCTACCGCGACGAGGACTTCCGCGCCGACCGGCAGCCGGAGTTCACGCAGCTCGACCTGGAGATGAGCTTCGTCGACCAGGACGACGTGATCGGCGTGGCGGAGGAGATCCTCACCGAGGTGTGGGCCACCGCCGGTTACGAGATCACCACGCCGATCCCGCGGATGACGTACGAGGAGGCGATGCGCCGGTTCGGCTCCGACAAGCCGGACCTGCGGTTCGACATCGAGCTCGTCGAGTGCACGGAGTTCTTCGCCGACACCCCGTTCCGGGTGTTCAAGGCGCCGTACGTCGGCGCGGTCGTCATGAAGGGCGGGGCGTCACAGCCGCGTCGTCAGCTCGACGCCTGGCAGGAGTGGGCCAAGCAGCGCGGCGCCAAGGGACTCGCGTACGTCCTCGTCGGTTCCGACGGCGAGCTCGGCGGCCCGGTCGCCAAGAACCTGTCGGACTCCGAGCGGGCGGGCATCGCCGCCCACGTCGGCGCGGAGCCGGGTGACTGCATCTTCTTCGGCGCCGGCGCGGTGAAGTCCACGCGGGCCCTGCTCGGCGCGGCCCGCGGTGAGATCGCCGCCAAGCTCGGCCTCATCGACCCCACCAAGTGGGCGTTCACCTGGGTCGTCGACGCCCCGATGTTCGAGCCGGCCGACGACGCCACGGCCGCCGGTGACGTGGCCGTGGGGTCGGGTGCCTGGACCGCGGTGCACCATGCGTTCACCTCGCCCAAGCCCGAGCACCTGGACACGTTCGACACCGATCCGGGCTCGGCGCTCGCCTACGCGTACGACATCGTGTGCAACGGCAACGAGATCGGCGGCGGCTCGATCCGTATCCACCGCAAGGACGTCCAGGAGCGGGTGTTCGGCGTCATGGGCATCTCGGCCGACGAGGCGCAGGAGAAGTTCGGCTTCCTGCTCGACGCCTTCTCCTACGGCTCCCCGCCGCACGGCGGCATCGCGTTCGGCTGGGATCGCATCTGCGCCCTGCTGGCCGGGACCGAGTCGATCCGCGACGTCATCGCGTTCCCCAAGTCCGGCGGCGGCGTCGACCCGCTGACCGATGCGCCGGCGCCGATCACGGCGCAGCAGCGCAAGGAGTCCGGCATCGACGCCAAGCCGGTGCAGCGCGGCCAGGCCGCCCCGTCCGGGGCCGCAGCCGAGTAGTCGGCCCCACCCCGCCCTGCCCCGCCCCCGAATCCGCTACTCTCCTGCGCGATTCGCCGCGCTACCCGGAAAAGAACGGAAAACGGTAGCGAATGTGACGGGGGAGTAGCGGATTTCCGTCATATCGGGGTCTCAGAGGTGGAACGCCTCGAGCGCGGGCCGCCCGTCCATCCCGGAGTGGCCGAGCCCGAACAGCCGGGACACCGTCGGGGCCACGTCGAGGGTCCGGACAGGCCGGTCGACGACCTGCCCGCGGCGGACGATCCGGTGCCCACCGCCAATGAAGAACGGGATGCCGAGCGTGACCTCGTGCCCGTGGTTCCCCGGGATCGGGTTGGAGAACGGGGTGGGGTCGGAGAACCGCCATCCCGGGTGACACGTGGCCACGAGGTCGCCGCCGCGCTCGCCGAGGTCGAGCTCGGCCGGGTCGTAGAGGCGGTTGACGCCGGGGAGCGCGCCGACCACCTCCCGCAGGCGCGCCAGTGCCGCGTCGCGTTCACCGGCGGGGCCGAGGTAGGCGAACGTGTCGGCCCCCCCGTTCTGGGCGATCCCGAACCGGCCCCGCAGCGCCGGGTCGGCGTCGATCGCCCCGGCCGCGCTGATGAGGCGCAGGGGCTCCGACCAGTCCATCCCGTGGTCGGCCAGGACGATGAGCACGGAACGTTCCCAGCGCCCGGTGGCGCGGAGGAACTGCTCGAGGTCCCAGAGCTTGTGGTCCGAGTTGAACACCGCCTGGTTGCGGGCTAGTCGGAGCGAGGTCCCCGACAGGTCCATGTGGCCGAAGCGGTCCATGTCCCCGAGGTTGACGAACGTCATCCTCGGGGCGTGGTCGGTGATGGTCCGCTTGAGGGCCTCGACGGTGAACCAGTCGAGCGAGTGGTCGGTGATCGGCACGAGCGGGAACGGCGCCCACTGCACGCTGGCTCGGCCGCCGAACAGGCCGTGGAGGTAGTCCTTGCTCAGCACGCTCGCGGTGGTGAGGCCGGCCTCGGTCCGAATGCGGTCCAGGACCGTGGCGGCCCGCAGGTCGTCGGGCCGGTCGAGGGTCCGCTCGTCCCCGATCGCGTGGTCCCAGATGGCGTTGGCGGGCACCCCGTTGCGGTGGGGGAGGACGCCGGTGACCATCGCGGCGTGGTTGGGCAGGGTCTCGGCGATCATGATCGACGACGCATCGGTGAACCGCGTGCCCTCGGCTGCCCAGCGGTGCAGTGTCGGCGCCTGCGCGGCGTTCAGTTCGTCCGGTCGCATGCCGTCGGTGACGATCACGTAGACGTCGAGGTCGTCGGCGACCGGCCGTACCGGGTTCGCCCACACGGGGGCGGGTTCAGCGAGCAGGGTCACCCCGACGGCGCCCGCTGCGGCGACCATGCCGGCGCCGGCGAGCGCCTCACGACGGGTGAGGGTGGGTCCGTGGGTGGGGTGGTCGTCGCGGCACATCGGGTGGGACCTCCGGGGGTCGTGGCACGGGGTGGTGTCGTGGGGTGGTGTCGTGGGGTGGCGGCCTGAGGTAGTGGCCCGGGTGGCGGCGGCGTGCCCCCGCCGGGGAGGTGGCAGACCTGAGTTCCAGACAACCCGACGACGACGAAGGCCGCGGTCACTTCCGCGGATCCGTCGCCGGATGTTCACCCGGGGTTCGCTGTCGGGGCCCGCCGGTAGCCTGGGGGCGTGACCGAAGACGCTGGGCTGTTCGCCGCCGGGGACGCGGGCGGCGCCGGGCCCGTTCCTCCGGCGTCGGCGTCCGTGGACCCGGGCGCCCCGTTGGCGGTCCGGATGCGGCCGCGGACGCTGGACGAGGTGATCGGCCAGGAGCACCTGCTGCGCCCCAATTCGCCGCTGCGGCGGCTGGTGGAGGGGCGCGGGGGCTCGTCGGTGATCCTCTACGGCCCTCCGGGGACCGGGAAGACGACGCTCGCCAATCTGGTGGCCAGCACGTCGGGTCGACACTTCGTCGCCCTGTCGGCGCTCAGCGCCGGGGTCAAGGACGTCCGCGCGGTGATCGACGACGCCCGCACCCGGCAGGTCCACGGTCAGCGCACGGTCCTGTTCATCGACGAGGTGCACCGGTTCTCCAAGAGCCAGCAGGACGCCCTGCTGGCGGCGGTGGAGAACGGCATCGTCCTGCTCGTGGCCGCGACCACGGAGAACCCGCACTTCTCGGTCATCGCGCCGCTGTTGAGCCGGTCGCTCATCGCCGAACTGCAGGGCCTGGACGACGCCGGGGTGGCCGCCGTGCTGCGGCGCGCGGTCTCCGACGAACGGGGGCTGGCGGGGCGGGTCGAGCTCACCGACGCGGCGGCGGAGGACATCGTCCGGCTCTCGGGAGGGGACGCGCGGCGCAGCCTGACGATCCTGGAGGCCGCGGCCGGGGCCGCGGCGGACGGCGTGGTGACGCCGGAGATCGTCGAGCTCAGCCTGGACGCGGCCCCCGTGCGCTACGACCGTGACGGCGACCAGCACTACGACGTCACGAGCGCGTTCATCAAGTCCATCCGCGGGTCCGACGTGGACGCCGCGCTGCACTACCTGGCACGCATGCTGGTCGCGGGGGAGGACCCCCGGTTCATCGCCCGGCGGCTCATGGTGCACGCGAGTGAGGACATCGGCATGGCCGACCCGACCGCGCTGCTGTCCGCGAGCGCGGCGGCGGAGATCGTCCAGAAGGTCGGCATGCCGGAGTGCCGGCTCGCGCTGGCCCAGGCCACCATCCACCTCGCGACCGCCCCCAAGTCCAAGGCGGTGATCGCGGCCATCGACGCCGCCATGTCCGACGTCCGCGCCGGTGGCGTCGGCGAGGTGCCCAAGCACCTGCGGGACGGCCACTACGCCGGGGCCAAGGGGCTCGGCAACGGGGTGGGCTACCGGTACCCGCACAACGCGGCGCCGGGGGTCGTGGCGCAGCAGTACCCGCCCGACGAGCTGGTGGGGCGGGACTACTACGAGCCCGGGCCGCACGGCCACGAGCGCGAGCTGTCCGCCCGGGTCGACAAACTCCGCCGGATCATCCGGGACTGAGGCGCGCCCGGGGGCCACGCCGGGACGGGCTCCAGGGGACCCCCGCGGCAAAGCCTGGCCAAATCCTGAGAACTGTGTGAAAGTCATATTTCCTGCCTGAGCAGGCAGGATGTTGTGTCCACATCAGCATTCGGAGGTTCTCATGTTCACCGGTCTCGCCAGCATCTTCTCGACGCTCGTCGGCGTCGCCACCTCGGTCGGCGTCTGGGGCACCGGGGCGCACAGCCTCGGCCTGCTGCCGCAGGAGGCCTTCATCACCGCCGCCAACTTCGGCATCATCCTGCCCCCGATGCCGCGCTGACCGACCCTCTCGCCGCACACGGCCAGCCCGGGCGCCCCTCCGCCGGACCGGTGGAGCGGGCGCCCGCGTCCCTTCCGGGTGGCGGCCCCTCGTCGTC
Organism: Dietzia maris; assembly: GCF_036287335.1. NCBI lineage: Bacteria > Bacillati > Actinomycetota > Actinomycetes > Mycobacteriales > Dietziaceae > Dietzia > Dietzia maris. The sequence goes on along the minus strand of NZ_CP143053.1, from coordinate 1,822,746 downwards.
GTCGTCGGGACCACGTCCCCAGCCCGGCGGCCCCTCACCCCGCCCGCAGCGCATCCCGGCCCGCCCCACCTCGTTCCCGGGCGCCGACCCGCGCGGCGGTAGTCTTGACTCTCGCCCGACACCACCCGTAGACGACCAGTGAGGCCCCCTGTGCAGACCCATGAGATCCGGCGCCGCTTCCTCGACCACTTCGTCCGCGCCGGACACACCGAGGTCCCCAGCGCGTCACTGGTCCTGGACGATCCCAACCTGCTGTTCGTCAACGCCGGCATGGTCCCGTTCAAGCCCTACTTCCTCGGCCAGGAGACGCCGCCGTACGCCACCGCGACATCCATCCAGAAGTGCGTGCGCACCCTCGACATCGAGGAGGTGGGCATCACCACCCGCCACAACACCTTCTTCCAGATGGCCGGCAACTTCTCCTTCGGCGACTACTTCAAGGAAGGGGCCATCCGCCACGCGTGGTCGCTGCTGACGTCCTCACTCGACGACGGGGGCTTCGGCATCGACCCCGCGCTGCTGTGGGTGACCGTCTACCTCGACGACGACGAGGCGTACGGCATCTGGCGCGACGTGATCGGCGTGCCCGAAGAGCGCATCCAGCGGCGCGGCATGGCCGACAACTACTGGTCCATGGGCGTGCCCGGACCCTGTGGACCGTGCTCGGAGATCTTCTACGACCGCGGACCGGCCTACGGCGTCGACGGCGGGCCGGAGGCCGACGAGGACCGCTACATCGAGATCTGGAACCTCGTGTTCATGCAGAACGAGCGCGGCGATGGCTCCGGCAAGGACTCCTTCGAGATCCTCGGCCCGCTGCCCAAGCAGAACATCGACACCGGCATGGGCGTCGAGCGCGTGGCCTTCCTGCTCCAGGGCGTCGAGAACGTCTACGAGACCGACCTGCTGCGCCCGGTCATCGACACCGCCGAGCGCCTGTCCGGCGCGAAGTACGGCGCTGACAGCGCCTCGGACGTGCGGTTCCGCGTGATCGCCGATCACGCCCGGACCGCCTACATGCTCATCTCCGACGGCGTGACCCCCGGCAACGAGGGCCGCGGCTACATCCTCCGTCGCCTCCTGCGGCGCATCGTCCGCTCCGTGCGCCTCCTCGGCGCGACGGGGGAGACCATGGCCGAGTTCATGGCCACCGTCCGGGACGCGATCGGTCCCTCGTTCCCCGAGACCGTCTCCGGCTACGAGCGGATCGAACGGATCGCCGTGGCCGAGGAGGCCGCCTTCCTCAAGACCCTCGAGTCCGGCACCCAACTCTTCGAGCGCGCCGCCGAGTCCGCCCGCCGGTCCGGCGCCGCGGTGCTCTCCGGCCAGCAGGCGTTCGCCCTCCACGACACCCACGGGTTCCCGATCGATCTCACCCTCGAGATGGCCTCCGAGGCCGGGCTGCAGGTCGACGAGGAGGGCTTTCGCTCGCTCATGTCCGAGCAGCGCGCCCGCGCCAAGGCCGACTCCCAGGCGAAGAAGCACGCCCACGCCGACCTGTCCGTCTACCGCGACTTCCTCGACGCCGGCGAGACCGTCTTCACCGGCTTCACCGACCTCACCGACGAGTCGCGCCTGCTGGGCATCGTCTCCGGCGGCCGGGCCGTCGCGGTGGCCCGCGAGGGCGACGAGGTGGAGTTCGTGCTCGACCGCACCCCGTTCTACGCCGAGTCCGGCGGCCAGCTGGGCGACCGCGGCATGATCTCCACCGCCGGCTTCCAGATGCGCGTCGACGACGTCCAGAAGATCGGCAAGAAGCTCTGGATCCACAAGGGTGTCCTCACCGGGGGCGAGGTCGAGGCCGGGCAAATCGTCACGGCCGCCGTCGACCCCGAGTGGCGCAAGGGCGCCACCCAGGGCCACTCGGCCACCCACCTCGTCCACGCGGCACTGCGCCAGATCCTCGGGCCCGAGGCCGTCCAGGCCGGTTCGCTCAACAAGCCCGGCTACATGCGGTTCGACTTCAACTGGTCCGGCTCGATCCCCGCCGACGTCCTCGCCCAGATCGAGGAGGTCACCAACTCCGCCGTCGACGCCGACTACGGCGTCAACACCATCGAGACCACCCTCGACGAGGCCAAGCGCATGGGCGCCATGGCCCTGTTCGGCGAGAACTACGGGTCCACGGTCCGTGTGGTGGAGATCGGCGGCCCGTTCTCCATGGAACTGTGCGGCGGCACCCACGTCAGCAGCTCCGCGCAGATCGGCCCCGTCAGCCTGCTCGGCGAGGCGTCCGTCGGGTCCGGCATCCGGCGTGTCGAGGCCTACGTCGGCATGGACGCCTACCGCCACCAGGCCCGCGAGCGTGCCCTCGTGTCCGGCCTCGCCACCTCGCTCAAGGCACCCGCCGACGAGCTGCCCGACCGCATCGCCGCGCTGACCGCCAAGCTGCGCGAGACCGAGAAGGCCCTCGAGTCGCTGCGCGCGGCCCAGCTGGCCTCCCAGGCCGGCGACCTGCTCGCCTCGGCCGAGGACCTCGACGGTGTCCGGTTCCTCGCCCACAGCGCCCCCGGCGGTGCCGCCGGCGACCTGCGCACCCTCGCGTCCGACCTCAAGGGCCGCCTCGGCTCCGACGCGGGCGTCGTCCTCCTCACCGCACCCGGCCAGGACAAGGTGCCGTTCGTCATCGCCGTCACCCCGGCCGCCCAGGAGCGCGGCCTCCGGGCCGGCGACCTCGTCAAGGCGATCTCCCCGGCACTCGGCGCCCGCGGCGGCGGCAAGGCGGACATGGCCCAGGGCGCGGGCACCGAGCCCGGCGGCATCGACGCCGCGGTCTCAGCCCTGCGCGACGCCGTCCGGGACGCGGGATGACCGACCCCGGCGCGCCCGCGGCCACCGGCGCGGCCTGGACCCGCGGGCGCCGGCTCGGCCTGGACGTGGGCACCGCCCGCATCGGCGTGGCCTCCTGCGACCCAGACGGGATCCTGGCCACCCCGGTCGAGACCATCCGCGTGGTCGACGGCGACCCCGGGTGGGCCGCCGAGCTCCGGCGGCTCGGCGAGCTGATCGCCGAGTACGACGCCGTCGGCGTGGTCGTGGGGCTACCCACCTCCCTCAAGGGGCGCGAGACCGCCTCGACCGCCATGGCCCGGTCGTTCGCCGACGCGCTGACCACCGCTTCCCCGGAAGTGCCGGTGGAACTCGTCGACGAGAGGCTGACCACCGTCACCGCCGGCGCGGCCCTCCACGGGGCCGGTCGCAACACACGTAAGCAGCGCGACGTGATCGACCAGGCCGCCGCCGTCGTCCTCCTCCAGGCCTGGATCGACTCGCGGCACGCCCGCTGATGAACGGCGCGCCGACCGGCGGTGATGGCTAAACTGCGGCCGAGCACGATGCTGTCCGACGGGCAGCTCCCCTTCAACCCTGACCGAGGAGCACCATGTCTGCGGCACGAGGACGCTCACGCACGAGCGGCACCACCAGGTTCCTCCTCCTGGCGGCCGTGATCGGGGTGGTCCTCGCCTTCGGCTTCATGGTCTACCGCAATCTCAACACCGAGGTCGCCGCCGCTCCCGACCACGAGGGAGAGGGCAGCGGCAACGGTCTCCTGCACGTCGAGCCGGGCGACACCCTGGGCGTCGTGGGGGACCGCCTCTACGAGATCGGCACGGTCGCCAGTACCCGGGCCTTCACCGGCGCCGCGGCCGGCACGCCCGTCGAGGGCATCCAGCCCGGCTACTACCAGGTGCGTCAGGAGATGAGCGCGGCCGCCGCCGTCGAGGCGCTGTCGGACCCGCGGAACCGCGTCGGGATGGTCGACGTCAAGCCCGGCGGCCGGCTCCTGGACACGGTCGTCGTGGGCGGCGGCACCGAGAAGGGGATCTTCACCCTGATCGCCGACGCCACCTGCCTGCGCGACCTCGACGCGCCGGACGAGGCCCCGGCGTGTCGACAGCCCCAGGAGATCGTGGACGCCGCCGCCCAGGCCGACCCCGCGGTGCTGGGCGTCCCCGACTGGGCGATCAACGAGGTCCGGGCCGCCCCGGACCCGGTGCGCCGACTCGAGGGCCTCATCCGGCCGGGCGTCCACACCATCGACCCCCGCTCCGAGCCCGTCGACATCCTGCGGCACCTCATCGAGACCTCCACCGCCGCCTATGACGAGACCGGTCTGGTCCCGGCGGCCCAGCGGATCGGCCTGACCCCGTACCAGGTGGTCACCGCGGCCTCGCTGGTGGAGAAGGAAGGTCTGCCGCAGGACTTCGACAAGGTCGCCCGGGTCATCCTCAACCGCCTCGCCGAACCCATGCGGCTGCAGTTCGACTCCACCGTGAACTACGCTCTCGCCGATCAGGAGATCGCCACCACTGACGCCGACCGGGCCGCCCGGACCCCGTGGAACACCTACGCCATGGACGGCCTCCCCTATGGGCCCATCGGCTCACCCGGACTCGAGGCGCTCCGCGCCATGGAGAACCCGGCCGACGGGCAGTGGAAGTACTTCGTCACGGTGGACATGCAGGGGACCACCCGCTTCGCCGACGAGTACCCCGAACACGAGCGCAACCAGAGCGAGGCGATCGCCAACGGGGTCCTGGCAAGTGGACGCTGATCCCTTGTCCGCCGGCGCCGGGCCGCGGTCGGCGGCCGTACTCGGGCACCCGGTGGACCACTCTCTCTCCCCGGTCCTGCACGGCGCCGCCTACCGCGCCCTCGGGCTGGACGACTGGACCTACGAGCGCATCGACTGCGACGCCGACCGCCTGCCGTCCCTGGTCGTCTCCTCGCCGGCCCACCGGATCGGATACTCGGTCACGATGCCCGGGAAGTTCGCCGCCCTCGCGCACGCCAGCGAGGTCAGCGACCGCGCCCGCATCGTCGGCAGCGCCAACACCCTCGTGCGGCGCAGCGGCGGTTGGTACGCCGACTGCACGGACGTCGACGGGGTCACCGGGGCCCTGGCCGAGTTCGGCGACCTGCCCGCCGCGCCGACGGCGGTCCTCCTCGGCGTGGGCGGCACCGCCCGGCCCGTCCTGGCGGGCCTGGCCGCGGCCGGCGCGACCCGGGTCGTCCTGGCCTCCCGCCGCGACAACGCCGGCCCGGCCGCGGAATGCGGACGCGCCCTCGGACTGGACATCAGCACGGTGCTGCTGACCGACGCGTCGCTGCCCGGCGAGATCGAGGCCGCGGACGTGCTGGTCAACACCGTCCCCGAGCCCGGGATCCGGGACCTCACCGACCTCGTGTCCCGCGCCCGCCGGCTCTTCGACGTGCTCTACGACCCCTGGCCGACCGTGGCCGGGGCGGCCGCCTCCGCCGCGGGGGTACCGGTGGTGGGCGGTGACGTCATGCTGCTCAACCAGGCCTTCGGTCAGGTCGAGTTGTTCACGGGCAGGCCCGCGCCGCGGGCCGAGATGGCCGCGGCACTCGCGCGGGCCCTCGGGCGGTAGCGCCGGCGCGCGCGGCGAGGGGCACCCGGTGCTCGTCGACGCGGCGCCTCGACGGGCCTGATGTGCCCCCGCCCACCCGGTCGTGGGATGATCGGCGACGTGCTGAAGTGGACCACTGCCGGAGAATCGCACGGCCAGGCCCTCGTGACGATCGTCGAGGGCGTCATCGCGGGCGTCGAGGTGACGAGCGAGCAGATCGCCGCGCAACTCGCCCGCCGCCGCCTCGGCTACGGCCGCGGTGCGCGCATGAAGTTCGAGGCCGACGCCGTGCGCGTGCTGGGCGGCGTCCGGCACGGTCGCACCATGGGATCGCCGGTGGCGATCGAGGTCGGTAACACCGAGTGGCCCAAGTGGGAACAGATCATGTCGGCGGACCCCGTAAACCCCGAGGAGATCGACGACAAGGCCCGCGCCGCCCGCCTGACCCGCCCGCGGCCCGGTCACGCGGACTTCTCCGGGATGCTCAAGTACGACTTCGACGACGCCCGGATGGTCCTCGAGCGGGCCAGCGCGCGTGAGACCGCCGCCCGCGTCGCGGCGGGGACGGTCGCCCGCGGTGTGCTCCGCGACGTCCTCGGCGTGGAGGTGCTGTCCCACGTCATCTCCATCGGCGCCTCGGAGCCCTACGTGGGCCCCGAGCCGACGTTCGCCGATCTCCAGGCGATCGACGCCAGCCCGGTGCGCGCGTTCGACGCCGCCGCCGCGGACTCGATGATCGCCGAGATCGAGGCCGCCAAGAAGGCCGGTGACACCCTCGGGGGCGTGGTCGAGGTCGTCGTCCACGGGCTCCCGATCGGACTCGGGTCGCACGTGTCGGGCGAGGAGCGTCTCGACGCCCAGCTCGCCGGCGCCCTCATGGGGATCCAGGCCATCAAGGGCGTCGAGGTCGGTGACGGGTTCGAGACGGCCCGCCGGCGCGGCAGCGTCGCCCATGACGAGATGGTCCGGGGTGCGGACGGCGTCGAGCGCCGCAGTAACCGCGCGGGCGGACTCGAGGGCGGCATGACCAACGGCCAGCCCCTGCGGGTGCGGGCGGCGATGAAGCCCATCTCGACCGTTCCACGTGCCCTCGCGACGGTCGACATGGAGGACGGGTCGGCGGCCACGGCGATCCATCAGCGCTCGGACGTGTGCGCCGTCCCCGCGGCGGGCGTCGTCGCGGAGTCGATGGTCGCGCTCGTGCTGGCCCGTGCGGTACTGCAGAAGTTCGGTGGCGACTCGCTGGCGGAGACCCGCCGCAACGCCGAGGGGTACCTCGACGCGGTCGCCGAGCGTCTGGACTGGGCGACGGACGAGGTATGAGCGGCCCGGCACGTCCGGTCGCGGTGCTCGTGGGCCCGCCCGGCGCCGGGAAGACCACCATCGGCCGCAAACTCGCCCGACGTCTCGAGCTGCCGTTCCTGGACGCCGATCACCTGATCGAGGAGGCCGAGGGCCGGAGTATCCCCGAGATCTTCGCCTCCGACGGTGAGCCCGCCTTCCGCGAGATCGAGGAGCGGATCATCGGCGAGGCTCTCACCACCTTCGGCGGGGTGCTCTCCCTCGGCGGGGGCGCGGTGTTATCCCCGGTGACACGGGAGCGGCTGCGCGGGCACCGGGTCGTCCACCTCACGATCGGCGTCGCCGAGGGCGTGCGCCGTTCCCAGGGACCGGGTCGCCCACTGCTGTCCGGCGGTGACGTCACCGCGCGGTACCAGGCACTGCTCACCGAGCGGGCACCCCTGTACCGGGAGGTGGCCTGGACGACCGTGAGCACCGAGCGACGCAGTTCGGGCAAGGTGGTGTCGGACATCGTCGACAGGCTCGACTCCGGCGACCCGCATCCGCGGGGCGCCGGCGGCCGGACGAGATGATGGTGAGGACGCGCACACGCGTGCGGAGACGATCGATGAGCGGGAGCGACAGATGAACCAGGATCCGAACACCAGCGACCCCGTCGTCGTGGAGGTGCGCGCCGCGGACCCGTATCCCGTGGTGATCGGCCGCGGGCTGCTGCCGGAGATCCTCGAGGAGTGCTCGTCCTCGCGGACCGTCGCGATCTTCTACCAGCCGCCGTTGGCGCAGACGGCCGAGACGCTGCGCGAGAAGCTCGCCGAGGCGGGGGTGGACGCCCACCGGATCGAGATCCCCGACGCCGAGGCGGGGAAGGACCTCGCCGTGGCCGGGTTCTGCTGGGACGTCCTCGGGCAGATCGGGCTCAACCGCAAGGACACGATCGTCAGCCTGGGCGGCGGGGCCGCCACCGACCTCGCCGGCTTCGTCGCCGCCACGTGGATGCGGGGCGTGCGGGTGGTGCACATCCCCACGACGCTGCTGGCGATGGTCGACGCGGCCGTCGGCGGCAAGACCGGCATCAACACGGACGCGGGCAAGAACCTGGTGGGCAGCTTCCACGAGCCGGCGGCGGTGTTCATCGATACGGCCACCCTGGAGTCCGTTCCCCGCAACGAGTTGGTCTCGGGCATGGCCGAGGTGGTCAAGTGCGGCTTCATCGCCGACCCCGTGATCCTCGACCTCATCGAGGCCGACCCGGAGGCGGCGCTGGACCCGTCCGGGGACACGATCGTCGAGCTGATCCGCCGCAGCGTGCAGGTCAAGGCCGACGTCGTGGGGCAGGACCTCAAGGAGTCGGGCCTGAGGGAGATCCTCAACTACGGGCACACCCTCGGCCACGCGGTCGAGCGTCGCGAGCAGTACCGCTGGCGTCACGGCGCCGCGATCAGCGTGGGCATGTGCTTCGTCGCGGAGCTCGCGAGGCTCGCCGGTCGCCTCGACGACGCGACGGCCGATCGCCATTCCTCGGTCCTGGCCTCGCTCGGCCTGCCGACCGGGTACGACCCGGACGCGTTCCCGCGCCTGCTCGAGCTCATGGCCGGGGATAAGAAGAACCACTCCGGCTTCCTGCGGCTGGTGGTGCTGGACGGGCTCGCGCGCCCCTCCCGGATGGAGGCCCCGGACCCGTCGCTGATGACGGCCGCCTACGCCACCATCTCCGAGGGCCGTGCCCCCAGCGGTGGGGGGATCCTCCTGTGATCGAGCGACTCGCCCGCCGCCGGAAGGCCCTGGCCGTCGCCCTCGCGGACGTCGGCGCGCAGGGCCTGTTGGTCACCGATCCGCGCAACATCGCCTACCTGACCGGGTTCCGCGGGTCCGGTGGCGTCGCGTTGGTGGACGACGACGGCGAGGCGGTGCTCTGCACGGATTCGCGGTACGAACTCCAGGTGGTCGAGCAGGCCCCGGACGTGGGGCACGTGATCTCGCGGGAGTACGTCTCCGGCGTGCTCGGGCGTCGCCGCGGCCCCGCGGACGCCCCGCTCGCCGTGGAGGCCGAGCACATGACGCTGTCGGCGGCGTCCGCCCTCCGCCGCGCGCTCGCGGACACCGGGGGAGCGGCCACCCGCATCGTCGAGACCAGCGGCCTCGTGGAGCAGGTGCGCCGCGCCAAGGACCCCGAGGAGCTGGCGCTCATCGAGCGCGCCTGCGGCGTGGTCGACGAGGCGTGGACACACCTGGTGAACGCCGGTGCCATCGCCGTGGGCCGCACCGAGCGGGAGGTCGCGGCCGACCTCGAACACGCGATGCGGCGGGCGGGATCGGACGGAGTGGCGTTCGAGACGATCGTCGCCTCCGGCCCCAACGGAGCGCACCCGCACCACGTGCCGGGCGACCGGGCGCTCGCCGACGGCGACCTCGTGGTGGTCGACTTCGGCGCCACCGTCTCCGGCTACGCGTCGGACTGCACCCGCACGGTCGCGCTGGGCACCGCCCCGGATCGGCTGCTGGACGCCTACGACGTCGTCCTGCGTGCGCAGCTGGCCGGCGTGGGGGCGGTGCGCGAGGGGATGGGGTGCGCGGACCTCGACGCGGTGAGCCGGGGCATCATCGACGACGCCGGGTTCGGCGACCACTTCGGCCACTCGCTGGGCCACGGGGTGGGCCTGGACGTGCACGAAGCGCCCGCGGTGTCGACGAGGTCCACGAGTACACTGTCCGACGGCGATGTGATCACCATCGAGCCGGGGATCTACCTCCCGGGTCTCGGCGGGATCCGGATCGAGGACACCGTGGCCGTCACCGGAGGTGGCGGGAGGTCCCTGACCACCACGTCGAAGGCTCTCAGGGCGCTCTGACCACCAGCACGCCCCGAGTGGTCTGCCCACGACCACGTGCGCGGCGCCCCCACCGGCGTCCCGCCCGACGACTTTCCCGAAGGAGTACCGACTATGGCGTCCACCGCCGACTTCAAGAACGGCCTCGTCCTCAAAGAGGAGGGGCAGCTGTGGCAGATCGTCGAATTCCAGCACGTCAAGCCCGGTAAGGGCCCGGCGTTCGTGCGGACGAAGCTGAAGAACGTCGTCACCGGGAAGAACGTCGACAAGACGTTCAGCGCCGGCGTCAAGGTCGAGATCGCGACGGTCGACCGCCGCGACATGACGTTCCTGTACCGCGACGGTGAGGACTACGTCCTCATGGACGAGCAGGACTACGAGCAGATCAACGTCAGCCCGGCCGTCATGGGCGACGGCGCGCGTTTCCTGCTCGAGAACACCACCGTCCAGGTCTCGTTCAACGAGGGCGTCCCGCTGTTCGCCGAGATGCCGGTCGCCGTGGACCTGATCGTGCAGCACACCGATCCCGGCCTCCAGGGTGACCGCTCCACCGGCGGCACCAAGCCCGCCACCCTCGAGACCGGCGCCGAGGTGCAGGTCCCGCTGTTCATCAACACCGGCGACAAGCTGCGCATCGACACCCGTGACGGCCACTACCTCAGCCGGGTGAACGACTGATCATGGCGGACGAGGTCGACCACCGGCGCCGAGGAGCTCGGTACCGGGCGCGCAGGCGTGCCGTCTCCCTGCTCTTCGAGGCCGAACTGCGGGACGCCGACGTCGTGCAGCTCGCCGAGGAGCGCCGCCGGATGGGGGAGGAGTCCCAGGAGTTCTACGACGTCGCGCCGTACACCATGGAGATCGTCACCGGCGTCGCCGAGCGGCTCGACCGGCTGGACTCGACGATCTCCGAGCACCTGCGGGAGTGGACGCTCGAGCGGCTGCCCGCCGTCGACCGCGCGGTGCTCCGTGCGGCCGCGTGGGAGCTGCTCTTCGGCTCCGACGAGGTGGACGCGGCGGTGGTGATCGACCAGGCGGTCCTGTTGGTGTCGGACCTGTCCGCGGAGAAGTCGGTGCCGTACGTCAACGCGGTCCTCGACCGGGTGGCCGGGCTGGCCCAGCACATCCGGGCCGCCGAGCGGGCCGTGTCGAGTCTGGACGGCCCCGACGGACCGGACGTCGGCGACACCGGTGGGCCCGACGTGTCGCAGGCCACGTCCGACGATCCGGGGACGGGCGCGGCCGGCTGATAGAGTTCAGGTCCGAAAGCTATCCCTTTAACGAGCCGTCCAGCGAGGCGGACAAGGAGGTGGTGATCGGTGAGCGCTGACGGTTCGGAGACGAACTCGGTGTCACTCTTCACGTCCGACGACGTCGCCAGGACGGTGTCCCGCCTGGCACATCAGATCATCGAACGCACCGCTGCGGACGCGCCCGGCTCGGGCCCCGTGGTGCTGCTCGGCATCCCGACCCGGGGCGTGCCGCTGGCCGCTCGCCTCGCCGAGCGGATCCGCGAGTTCAGCGGGGCCGAGGTCCACGCCGGGTCACTCGACGTCACGCTCTACCGTGACGATCTCGCGGGCGGTCCGCACCGGCCCCTGGGCCCCACCAAGGTCCCGGGGCAGGGGATCGACGGGGCCACGGTCATCCTCGTCGACGACGTACTGTTCTCGGGCCGCACCATCCGGGCCGCGTTCGACGCGCTCCGTGATCTCGGGCGGCCCGCGCGCGTGCAGCTCGCGGTCCTCGTCGACCGCGGTCACCGCGAGCTGCCCATCCGCGCCGACTACGTGGGCAAGAACGTCCCGACCTCCCGGGAGGAGGGCGTGTCGGTGCGGCTCACCGAGATCGACGGCACCGACGCCGTGTTCCTGCGGCGGCCCGACCCGGAGAGGACGCGATGAAGCACCTGCTCTCGGCGGCCGACCTCGACCGGGACGCGGCGCTGTCGATTCTCGACGAGGCGGCGCGACTGAAGGAGGCACTCCTCGGTCGCGAGGTCCGCAAGTTGCCGACGCTGCGCGGCAAGACGGTGCTGACGGTGTTCTATGAGAACTCCACCCGGACCCGCGTGTCCTTCGAGACCGCCGGCAAATGGATGAGCGCTGACGTCATCAACGTCTCGGCGAGCGCGTCCTCCGTCCAGAAGGGCGAGTCGCTCCGCGACACCGCGTTGACCCTCACCGCCATCGGTGCCGATGCCCTTATCGTCCGCCACCCCGCCTCGGGTGCGGCGCAGCAGATCGCCGGCTGGGTCGCCCCCGGAGGGGCGGGCCCGTCGGTCATCAACGCCGGTGACGGCATGCACGAGCACCCCACCCAGGCACTGCTCGACGCCATGACCCTGCGCGAGCGGCTGGGGGGCGTCGAGGGACGCCGCGTGGTGATCGTCGGCGACATCCTGCACTCGCGGGTCGCCCGGTCCAACGCCCTGCTGTTGTCGACGCTGGGCGCGGAGGTCGTCCTCGTCGCCCCGCCCACGCTGTTGCCGGTGGGCGTGGAGTCCTGGCCGGTCCGCGCCTCCACCGATCTCGACGCCGAGCTGGACGGCGCGGACGCCGTCATGATGCTGCGCGTCCAGGCCGAGCGGATGAACGGCGGGTTCTTCCCGTCCGCCCGCGAGTACGCGGTGCGCTACGGACTCGGACCCGCCCGCGCGGCCCGGCTCGGGGAGGACGTCGTCGTCCTGCACCCGGGTCCGATGGTCCGCGGCATGGAGATCGGCTTCGACACCGCCGACGCGCCGTCGTCCGCGATCCTCCAGCAGGTCACCAACGGGGTGCACGTCCGCATGTCGGTCCTGCTGCACGCCCTGGTCGGAACGGAAGGAAACCCCGAGTGAGCGCCCATACTGCGCCTACCCTGCTGCTTCGTCGGGTACGCCCCTACGGGGAGGGCGACCCGGTGGACGTCCTCGTCCGGGACGGCCGGATCGCGGCGATCGGTGACGACGCCGGCGCCCACGTCGGGGCCGGTACCGCCGATGCCACGGACGGTGGGGAGGCCGTCGAGGTCCTCGACTTCGACGGTGCTGTCCTGCTGCCCGGGTTCGTCGATCTGCACACCCATCTGCGCGAGCCCGGCCGCGAGGACACCGAGACCATCGCGACCGGGTCGGCCGCCGCCGCCCGCGGCGGCTATACCGCGGTGTTCGCGATGGCCAACACCCAGCCCCCGCAGGACAACCAGACCGTCACCGACTCGGTCTTCAGGATCGGCCGCGAGGTCGGTCTGTGCGACGTGCACCCCGTCGGCGCGGTCACCGTCGGGCTCGCCGGGGAGCAGCTCACCGAGATGGGGCAGATGGCCTCGGGGGCGGCCCGCGTACGGGTCTTCTCCGACGACGGCATGTGCGTGTACGACCCGCTGGTGATGCGCCGTGCCCTCGAGTACTCGGCCGGTCTCGGCGTGCTCATCGCGCAGCACGCGGAGGAGCCGCGACTGACCCGTGGGGCCGTGGCCCACGAGGGACCCACCGCGGCGCGCCTCGGGCTCACCGGCTGGCCGCGCTCGGCCGAGGAGTCGATCGTCGCCCGCGACGCGATCCTCGCCCGCGACGCCGGTGCCCGCGTGCACATCTGCCACGCCTCCACCACCGGCACCGTCGAGCTGCTGCGGTGGGCCAAGGCGCAGGGCATCTCGATCACCGCCGAGGTCACGCCGCACCACCTGCTGTTGGACGACTCGCGACTCGAGTCGTACGACGGCGTGTACCGCGTCAACCCGCCGCTGCGCGAGGCGCACGACGCAGCGGCACTGCGCGAGGCCCTGATCTCCGGGGTGATCGACTGCGTCGCCACCGACCACGCCCCGCACGCGGCCCAGGAGAAGTGCTGCGAGTTCGCCGCCGCCCGTCCCGGCATGCTCGGCCTCGAGACCGCCCTGCCCATCGTCGCCGCACTGCTGGTCGAGACCGGGGACATGACCTGGCGGGACCTCGCCCGCGTCATGAGCACCCGGCCCGCCGAGATCGCCGGCCTGTCGGACCAGGGGCGGCCGATCGCGGTGGGGGAGCCGGCCAACCTCGCCGTCGTCGACCCCGACTCCCCGTGGACCGTCGTCGGCGAGGAGCTCGCAAGTCTGTCCGCCAACACCCCCTACGAGGGAATGACGTTCGCGGCGAGGGTCGTCGGCACCGTGTACCGGGGCCGACTGACCACCCGCGACGGAGAGGTACTCGCATGACCCAGGACACCTGGACCGTCATCGTCGTCATCGCCGTGCTGCTCGGACTGATCGGCCTGATGACGGTCGGCTGGCGGAACCGGAGCCGATCCCAGGCGGGTCTGTTCGACGACCTGCCGGCACCGCCCGCCGACCCGGGCGAGATCGTGTTGGGTCCGCTGTCCGGCGTGTACATCGGCAGCACCATCGCGGGCGACTGGCAGGCCAGGATCGCCCGCCCGCCGCTCGGGCACCGCTCGGCCGGCACCCTCACCGCCCACGCCGACGGCCTGCGACTCGACCTCGCCGACGCCACCATCTGGATCCCGCGCCACGACCTCGTCGACGTGCGCCGCGCCTCGGCACTGGCCAACAAGACCGTGCCCGGCGGCGGCATCCTCGTCGCCCGCTGGCAGGTCACCGGCGCGGACGGCCGCACCCTCGTCGACTCGGGCTTCCGGGCCGACGACAAGGACGGCTACCCCCGCTGGGAGGCACTGCGCGGTGACGCCGCCCCCACCCCCGATACCGACTCCACCACCGAGGAGAAGCAGTGACATCGCACAGCACCACGCCCGCGCGACAGGGGGTCGGCGAGCCCGCCGCACTCGTCCTCGAGGACGGGCGTATCCACCGGGGGCAGGCCTTCGGCGCCACCGGCACCACGCTCGGTGAGGCGGTGTTCACCACCGGTATGTCCGGGTACCAGGAGACCCTCACCGATCCGTCCTACTGTCGACAGATCGTCGTGACCACCGCGCCCCAGATCGGCAACACCGGCTGGAACGACGAGGACGGCGAGTCGCTGCTCGACGGCGAGGTCGGCGGCGGCCGCATCTGGGTCGCGGGCCTGGTCATCCGCGACCTGTCGCGCCGCGCCTCCAACCATCGCTCCACGCGCACGCTCGAAGAGGAGATGGTCGCCCAGGGCGTCGTCGGCATCGCGGGGATCGACACCCGCGCGGTCGTCCGCCACATCCGCGAGCGAGGTGCGATGAAGGCCGGCATCTTCTCCGGCGCGGATCTCTCCGACGACGAGACCATGCTCGCCGCGGTCCGCGCCCAGGAGTCCATGGCCGGCGCGTCGCTGTCCGAGGAGGTCACCACCTCCGCGCCGTACGTGGTCGAGCCGGAGGGCGAGGCCCGATTCTCGGTCGCCGCCCTCGACCTGGGCATCAAGTCCAACACGCCGCGGATGCTCGCGGCGCGGGGCGTCCGGGTCCACGTGATCCCCGCCGGCTCGACCCTCCAGGACGTCCTCGACCTCGACGTCGACGGCGTCTTCCTGTCCAACGGGCCCGGCGACCCGGCGACCGCCGACTCCGCCGTGCACCTCACCAAGGAGGTCCTCGGCCAGGGCATCCCGTTCTTCGGCATCTGCTTCGGCAACCAGATCCTCGGGCGCGCCCTGGGTCTGGACACGTACAAGATGCGGTTCGGTCACCGCGGCACCAACATCCCGGTGATCGAGAAGGCCACCGGCTCCGTGGCCATCACCTCGCAGAACCACGGGTTCGCCCTCCGCGCCCCCGAGAACGACACCTGGGAGACCCCGTGGGGGACCGCGACGGTCACCCACGTGTGCGCCAACGACGGCACCGTCGAGGGCGTCGCCCTCACCGACGGCAGCGCGTTCTCCGTCCAGTACCACCCCGAGGCGGCCGCGGGCCCCCGCGACGCGGCGGACCTGTTCGACCGCTTCGTCAGCCTGCTCGCCTCCTCCGACACCGGCTCCGCAGACTCCAGAAAGGGCTCGAACTGATGCCCCGGCGCACAGACATCAACCACGTCCTCGTCATCGGCTCCGGCCCGATCGTCATCGGCCAGGCCAGTGAGTTCGACTACTCCGGGACCCAGGCGTGCCGTGTGCTCAAGTCGGAGGGGCTGCGCGTCACGCTGGTCAACTCCAATCCGGCCACGATCATGACCGACCCCGAGTTCGCCGACGCGACCTACGTCGAACCGATCACTCCCGAGTACATCGACAAGATCTTCGTCCGCGAGGCCGAGCAGGGCCATCCCGTCGACGCGGTCCTCGCGACGCTGGGCGGGCAGACCGCGCTCAACGCCGCCATGCAGCTCGACGCCCAGGGGATCCTCACCAAGCACGGTGTGGAGCTCATCGGCGCCGACATCCCCGCGATCAACCGCGGCGAGGACCGGCAGACCTTCAAGGACATCGTCGCCAGTGTGGGCGGCGAGTCCGCGCGCAGCGCCGTGTGCCACACGATGGAGGAGGTCCACGCGACGGTCGCCGAGCTCGGCCTGCCCGTCGTCGTCCGCCCGTCGTTCACCATGGGCGGCCTCGGTTCCGGCCTCGCCTTCACCACCGAGGACCTCGAGCGGATCGCCGGTGGCGGACTGTCGGCCTCGCCCACCGCGAACGTCCTCATCGAGGAGTCCATCCTCGGGTGGAAGGAGTTCGAGCTCGAGCTCATGCGCGACAACAAGGACAACGTCGTCGTCGTGTGCTCGATCGAGAACGTGGACGCCCTCGGCGTGCACACCGGCGACTCCGTGACGGTCGCGCCGTCGATGACGCTGACCGACCGCGAGTTCCAGAACATGCGCGACCTCGGCATCGCCATCATCCGCGAGGTCGGCGTCGACACCGGCGGCTGCAACATCCAGTTCGCCGTCAACCCGGTCGACGGCCGCATCGTCGTGATCGAGATGAACCCCCGCGTGTCACGCTCGTCGGCGCTGGCCTCCAAGGCCACCGGCTTCCCGATCGCCAAGATCGCGGCCCGCCTCGCGATCGGCTACTCGCTCGACGAGATCACCAACGACATCACGGGGGAGACCCCGGCGTGCTTCGAGCCGACCCTCGACTACGTCGTCGTCAAGGCCCCGCGTTTCGCGTTCGAGAAGTTCCCGGGTGCCGACGACACCCTCACCACCACGATGAAGTCGGTGGGCGAGGCCATGAGCCTCGGCCGCAACTACCGCGAGGCGCTCGGCAAGGTCATGCGCTCGCTCGAGACCAAGGCCGCCGGCTTCTGGACCCTGCCCGACGAGGTCATCGCCCCGGGGCGTTCGACCGACGTCACGGCGGTCCTCGACGATCTGCGTCGCCCGACCGAGGGACGCATGTACGACGTCGAGCTCGCGCTGCGCCTGGGCGCCACGGTCGAGCAGGTGCACGAGGCCTCGGGCATCGACCCGTGGTTCGTCGACGAGGTCGCCGCGCTGGTCGAGCTGCGTCAGGAGATCATCGACGCCCCGGTCGTCGACGAGCCCCTGCTGCGTCGCGCCAAGCACAACGGGTTGTCCGACGCCCAGATCGCGGCGCTGCGCCCCGAGTTCGCCGGGGCCGAGGGCGTGCAGCGCCTTCGGCACCGCCTGGGGGTGCGCCCCGTCTACAAGACCGTCGACACCTGCGCGGCCGAGTTCGAGGCCAAGACCCCGTACCACTACTCCACCTACGAGCTCGACCCCGCCGCCGAGTCGGAGGTCACGCCGCAGACGGAGCGGGAGAAGGTCATCATCCTGGGCTCCGGTCCCAACCGGATCGGCCAGGGCATCGAGTTCGACTACTCGTGCGTGCACGCCGCCCTGACCCTGTCCGAGGCCGGCTACGAGACCGTCATGGTCAACTGCAACCCGGAGACCGTCTCGACCGACTACGACACGGCGGACCGCCTCTACTTCGAGCCGCTCACGTTCGAGGACGTCATGGAGGTCTACCACGCCGAGTCCGAGTCGGGAACGGTCGCGGGCGTCCTCGTCCAGCTCGGCGGGCAGACCCCGCTCGGCCTGGCCGCCCAGCTCGAGGAGGCCGGGGTGCCGATCGTCGGCACCAGCCCGTCCGCCATCGACCTGGCCGAGGACCGCCGCGAGTTCGGCGAGGTGCTGGTCCGCGCCGGCCTGCCCGCCCCCGCGTTCGGCACCGCGATCAACGCGGAGGAGGCCACGACCATCGCCGCGGACATCGGCTACCCCGTTCTCGTGCGCCCGTCCTACGTGCTGGGCGGCCGGGGTATGGAGATCGTCTACGACGAGGCCTCACTTCGCTCCTACATCGACCGGGCGACCGAGATCAGCCCGGACCGTCCGGTCCTGGTGGACCGCTTCCTCGACGACGCCGTCGAGATCGACGTCGACATCCTGTGTGACGGCACCGAGGTCTACCTCGGTGGCGTGATGGAGCACATCGAGGAGGCCGGCATCCACTCCGGCGACTCCGCCTGCGCACTCCCGCCGATCACCCTCGGCCAGGACGACATCGACCGTGTCCGCCGTTCGAGCGAGGCACTCGCCTTCGGCATCGGCGTCAAGGGCCTGATGAACGTCCAGTACGCCATCAAGGACGACGTCCTCTACGTCCTCGAGGCCAACCCGCGCGCCAGCCGCACCGTGCCGTTCGTGTCCAAGGCGACCGGCGTCCACCTGGCCAAGGCCTGCGCCCGGATCATGATGGGCGAGTCCATCGCAGCGCTGCGCGAGGAGGGACTCCTGCCCTCGGACCGGGACGGCGGCTCCCTGCCCGCGGACGCGCCCGTCGCGGTCAAGGAGGCGGTCCTCCCGTTCAACCGCTTCCGCACCCCGGAAGGCGACACCGTCGACTCCCTGCTGAGCCCGGAGATGAAGTCGACCGGCGAGGTCATGGGCATCGGCCCCGACTTCGCCGTCGCCTTCGCCAAGGGTCAGCTCGCCGCCGAGGGGGTGCTCCCCACGTCGGGCACCGTGTTCGTCTCGGTCGCGAACCGGGACAAGCGCTCGATGGTGTTCCCCGCGCAGCGCCTCGCCGCGCTCGGGTTCACCGTTCTGGCCACCGAGGGGACCGCTCTGATGCTGCGGCGGTACGGGATCGCGTGCGAGACCGTGGCGAAGCTCTCCGAGTCGGGCTCGGGTCCCGTGGACGCCGAGGGCAACGCGGTCCGGACGATCGTCGACCGCATCAACGCCGACGAGGTGGATCTCATCCTCAACATCGCCTCCTCGACGGGCGGGACCCGGGCGGACGGACACGAGATCCGCTCCGCCGCCATCTCGCGTCGCGTCCCGTGCGTCACGACCGTCCAGGGCGCCACGGCCGCCGTCCACGGCATCGAGGCGACACGCCGCGGCGACGTCACCGTCAGCCCGCTGCAGGACCTGCACTCGGGGTTCGCCTCCTGATGACCGTCTCCGCCCCCCGGGCCCCCTTCGGCGAGCGGTTACGCTCGGCGGTCTCCGCCCGCGGCAACCTGTGCGTGGGGATCGATCCACACCCCGCACTGCTCGAGGCGTGGGGACTCGGGGCGGACGCCGACGGGCTCGCCGAGTTCGCACGCCGGTCGCTCGAGGCGTTCGCGGACCTCGTCCCGGCGGTCAAACCCCAGGTCGCGTTCTTCGAGGAACACGGCTCGGCCGGCATCGGCGTCCTCGAGCAGGTCCTCGACCGGATCGGCGAGGCCGGCGCGCTGTCCGTCGCGGATGCCAAGCGCGGCGACATCGGCTCGACCATGGCCGGGTACGCCCGGGCGTGGCTGCGCGATTCCTCTCCGCTCGCGTGTGATGCGCTCACCGTCTCGCCGTACCTCGGCGTCGGATCACTGGACGCCGCGTTCGAGGCGGCCTCGGACACCGGGCGAGGGCTGTTCGTCCTCGCCCGCACCTCCAACCCCGAAGCGGGTCCGTTGCAGCGCTCGCTCGGGTCCGCGGGATCGGTCGCGCAGGCGGTGGTCGACGAGGTGGGCCGCCGCAACGGCACGGCCACCCCGGGGGCACCCGGCCCCTTCGGTGTGGTCGTGGGGGCCACGGTCGCCGATCCGCCGCGGCTGGACGCGCTGCACGGGCCCGTCCTCATGCCGGGCGTGGGGGAGCAGGGCGGCACGCTCGAGGACGTCAGGAGGATCGCCGGGCCCGCGCTGCCGCACACCCTGGTCAACGTCTCGCGGCACGTCCTCCGGGCGGGCCCGGACGTCGACGCGATGCGGACCGTCGTGCGCGATCTGGCGGCACAGTACAGGTTCGGTGGCGACTCCTGAGTCACCGCCGTCCCCTCCGGTTCACCGACGTCACATGGGGACACGTCACCGGTGTGCCCGGCGGGAACCGGATCGGCGGCATTCGGGTGGTTCGACTCGCGGTGGCCGAGGCGCGCCGCTAGTCTTCTGTACAACCTCACCACGCCAATGCGCAGTTCAGACGGGGTACCGCTACGGGGCCCCGCGCTGGTACGGGGTCCCTCGGCCGCGTACTGTTGCTGAGGTCATCAGGCCCGGAACAGTCGACATCCCCTCGGGGAAGTCGGAACCGCCCGGGTACGGTGAGCACGAGGGAGCGCCCGCTCCCGGAGGCGTTCCGCAGCCCGCGGACGCGCCGGGGACGGTCACCGCACACCAGGCGGGGGTGTCCTACGGTGGACACCCGCGTGAGTCATGAGACACACACGAACGAGACGGAGGAATTGTGGCCCTTCCCCAGTTGACCGATGAGCAGCGCGCTGCTGCTCTGGAGAAGGCGGCTGCCGCCCGTCGCGCCCGGGCTGAGCTCAAGGAGCGCCTGAAGCGCGGCGGCACCGACCTCAAGCAGGTGCTCAAGGACGCCGAGAGCGACGAGATCCTCGGCAAGATGAAGGTCTCGGCGCTGCTCGAGGCCCTGCCGAAGGTGGGCAAGGTCAAGGCTCAGGAGATCATGACCGAGCTGGAGATCGCGCCGACGCGCCGTCTGCGTGGTCTCGGTGACCGCCAGCGTCGCGCACTGCTCGAGCGGTTCGACTTCACGGTCGACTGATCGGCGAATGAACACACCGTCGTCCGGGGCCGCCCCGGAGGCGACGGCGAAGAGGGGCCGGCTGATCGTCTTGGCCGGCCCCTCCGCTGTCGGCAAGTCAACCGTCGTCGCCCGCCTGCGCGAGCGCCTGTCCGATCTCTACTTCAGCGTCTCCATGACCACCCGCGATCCCCGCCCCGGCGAGGTCGACGGTCGCGACTATCACTTCGTCACCACGGAGGAGTTCCGCGACGCGGTCGCGGGGGGCCGCATGCTGGAGTGGGCCGAGATCCACCGGGGCCTCCAGCTCTCCGGTACCCCCGCCGAGCCGGTCCGCCGCGCCCTGGACGAGGGTCGGCCGGTCCTCATCGAGGTCGATCTGGCCGGGGTCCGTCAGATCCGCGAGTCCCTACCCGAGGGCACGACCGTCTTCCTGGCACCTCCGTCATGGGAAGAACTCGAGGTCCGCCTGCGTGGTAGGGGTACCGAACCCCACGACGTGGTCGCCCGTCGACTCGAGACCGCGAAGGTCGAGATGGAGGCCCGCGACGAGTTCGACGTGGTCATCGTCAACGACGAACTCGAGGCCGCCGTCGACGAGTTGGTATCATTGCTGGTCGGCCGCGACTAGCGCCGGTCCCAGCGTCACCCGGGTGTCACGAGACACCGCCCGCAGTACCCAGAGGAGATCCCATAGTGGCCACCACCGAAGCCGCAGCGGCCACCCCGCTGTACGACACCCCGATCGGTATCACCAACCCCCCGATCGACGAGCTGCTCGAGCGGGCGTCCTCCAAGTACGCGCTCGTAATCTTCGCCGCCAAGCGCGCGCGGCAGATCAACTCGTACTACAACCAGATCGAGGAGGGCATCCTCGAGTACGTCGGTCCGCTGGTCGACCCGGGGCTGCACGAGAAGCCGCTGACCATCGCGCTGCGCGAGCTGCACTCCGATCTGCTCGACTGCGCCGAGGGAGAGTGAGCCCCACCGGGGACGACATGCGCGGCAAGCGTGTCGTCGTCGGCGTGGGCGGCGGGATCGCCGCGTACAAGGCCTGCGGCCTGATCCGGCTCCTCACCGAGTCCGGATGCCACGTCGACGTCGTCCCCACCGAGGCGGCCCTGCGCTTCGTCGGGTCCGCCACCTTCGAGGCTTTGTCCGGAAATCCGGTGTCGACCGGGGTGTTCTCGGACGTGCCGTCCGTCCGCCACGTCGCCCTCGGGCAGCGGGCGGACCTCGTCGTCGTCGCCCCCGCCACCGCCGACCTGCTCGCCCGCGCGGCGAGCGGCCGGGCGGACGACCTCCTCACCTCCACGCTGCTCACCGCACGCTGCCCGGTCCTGCTCGCCCCGGCCATGCACACCGAGATGTGGGAGCACCCCGCCACCCGGCGGAACGTCGACACCCTCCGCGGGGACGGGGTGCACGTCATGCCACCGGCCTCCGGACGCCTCACCGGCGCCGACACCGGCGCCGGGCGCCTACCCGAGCCGTCGGACATCGCCCGGCTGGCCTGGCTTTTCCTCGACGGCGGGACCCTGCCGTGGGATCTGGCGGGTCGGCGCGTCGTGGTGACCTCCGGCGGTACCCGCGAGGAGATCGACCCGGTCCGGTTCCTCGGCAACCGGAGCTCCGGCAAGCAGGGACACGCGATCGCCGCGGTGGCCGCGGCCCGTGGCGCCCGGGTCACGTTGGTGACGTCCTCGGACCTCCCGGTGCCCGCGGCCGTCGAGGCCGTGCACATCGAGTCCGCACTGCAGTTGCGGGAGGAGACCCTGCGCGCCGCCGCCCACGCCGATGTCGTCGTCAAGGCCGCGGCCGTCGCCGACTTCCGGCCGGCGGACGTCTCCGAGTCCAAACTCAAGAAGGGCAGCGATTCCGAGCCGGCCGAGATCAGGCTGCAGCGCAACCCGGACATCCTGGCCGACCTCGTCGCGGCCCGCTCCGCCGGCGACGTCCCCGCCAGCTGCGTCCTGGTCGGTTTCGCGGCCGAGACCGGCGACTCCTCCGGATCGGTCCTCGAGCACGGCCGGGCGAAGCTCGCGAGGAAGGGATGCGACCTCCTCGTCGTCAACGAGGTCGGGCGGGACACCACCTTCGGCCGGGACGACAACGGGGGCTGGATCCTCGACGTCGACGGCGCCGAGACCACGCTGGACCGGGCGAGCAAGGACCTCCTGGCCGACCGGCTGCTCGACGCGGTCGCAGCGGTCAGCCTCCGCCGGACCCGCCGGAGTGACACAGACCGCACCGACTAGTGTCGTTCTCACGCGATCGGCACCGATCACACGCGATCCCACCATGGAAGAGAGAAGCACTGTGACGCAGGCACGTCGGCTGTTCACCAGCGAGTCCGTGACCGAGGGGCATCCGGACAAGATCTGTGACGCCATCTCAGATTCGATCCTGGACGCGATGCTGGAACAGGACCCGGCGGCCCGCGTGGCCGTGGAGACAATGGTCACCACCGGCCAGGTCCACGTGGCCGGCGAGGTCAAGACCACTGGTTACGTGGAGATCCCGCAGCTCATCCGCGACAAGATCGTCGAGATCGGCTACGACTCCTCCGACAAGGGCTTCGACGGGGTCTCCTGCGGCGTGTCCATCTCTATCGGCCAGCAGTCCCCGGAGATCGCCCAGGGAGTCGACACCTCCCACGAGGCACGCACCTCCACCGAGTCGGTCGAGGACGCCATCGCCCGCCAGGGCGCCGGCGACCAGGGCCTGATGTTCGGCTACGCCTGCTCGGACACCCCCGAGCTCATGCCGCTGCCGATCGCGCTGGCGCACCGCCTGTCCCGGCGGCTGACCGAGGTGCGCAAAGACGGCACCCTGGACTACCTGCGCCCGGACGGCAAGACCCAGGTCACCATCGAGTACGACGGCGACCGCGCGGTGCGTCTGGACACCATCGTCATCTCCACCCAGCACGCCGACGGCATCGACCTCGAGACCACGCTGCGTGACGACCTCACCGCCCACGTGATCGACCCGGTCCTGGCCGATGCGGCCGGTGACATCGACACCTCCGACTTCCGCCTGTTGGTCAACCCCACGGGCCGGTTCGTGCTCGGTGGCCCGATGGGCGACGCCGGTCTGACCGGACGCAAGATCATCGTCGACACCTATGGCGGCATGGCCCGTCACGGCGGCGGCGCCTTCTCGGGCAAGGACCCGTCCAAGGTCGACCGCTCCGCCGCGTACGCAATGCGCTGGGTCGCCAAGAACATCGTCGCCGCCGGGCTGGCCGAGCGCGTCGAGGTCCAGGTCGCCTACGCCATCGGCAAGGCCGCCCCCGTCGGCCTGTTCGTCGAGGCCTTCGGCACCGAGAAGGTCGAGATCGACCGTCTGCAGCAGGCCGTGACCGAGGTGTTCGACCTGCGCCCGGGCGCCATCATCCGCGACCTGGACCTCAAGCGGCCCATCTACGCCCCCACCGCGGCCTACGGCCACTTCGGACGCACCGACGTCGACCTGCCCTGGGAGCGCACCGACCGCGTCGAGGACCTCAGGACGGCCGCCGGACTGTAGAGCCGTCGCACCTGGGTGTCGTAGCGGGGTGCGAGGATTTCCGACGTGACGACAACGCGCCCGGCGACCCGGGTCGCGGCGGCCGAGCGCCCCGTGGCCCGGGTTCTGCCGTTGCTCGGGGTACCCCACCTCGACCGCGAGTTCGACTACCGGGTGCCCGAGTCGATGTCGGCCGAGGCTCGCCCCGGCGTACGCGTGCGGGTGCGTTTCGCCGGCCGACTTGTCGACGGTTTCCTCGTCGAACGCGCGGCCCACACCGACCACCAGGGCGAGCTCGCCTGGCTCGAACGCGTGGTCTCCCCGGAACCCGTCCTCACCCCGGCGCTGTTGCGCCTGGTGGACCTCGTCGCGCGCCGGTGGGTGGGCACGCGGTCCGACGTGCTCCGACTGGCCATCCCGCCCCGGCACGCGGCGGCGGAGAAGTCCGTGCCCGAGCCCGGCGCGCCCGAGGGGGTGTCGATCGGCCCGGTCGAACTACCGGCGGGCTGGGAGGACCACCCGATGGTCGCCAGGTTCCTCGAGGCGGTCACCGGCGGTGTGCCGGCCCGGGGGGTGTGGACGGTGCCGCCCGGCCGGGACTGGGCGCGGTCGTTGGCCGCACTCGCCGACTCCGTCCGACGACGGGGTCTGCAGGTGCTGCTCATCGTCCCGGACCAACGTGACGTCGACCGCCTCGCCGGGGCGTGCCGCGAGGTGGTCGGGGGCGGAGCGGCCGGCCGGGACCTCGTCGCCGACCTGTCCGCGGGAGTGGGCCCCTCCGCCAGGTACCGACGCTGGCTGCGCGCGGTCCGCGGGCATGCACGGATCGTCGTGGGCACACGCAGCTCCGTCTTCGCCCCGCTCCCCGAACCGGGCCTCATCGTGCTGCACGACGACGGTGACGACTCCTTCGTCGAACCCCGCGCTCCGTATCCGCACACGCGTGATGTCGCCGCCCAGCGTTCCGCGCTGGAGGGCACCCCGCTCCTGCTGACGTCGGTGGACCGGACGCCGGAAGTCGCGGAGTACGTGAGGACCGGCTGGGCACACGAGATCCGGCCCCGCGCCGGCCTGGTCCGCGAGCTGGCCCCGCGCGTGGTGGCCGTGACGGACGCCGACCCGCTCCAGGCACGCGACGTCGCGGGCGGCCGCACGCGCCTGCCGGCCGTCGCGTTGACGATGGCCCGCGAGTCGATCGACGTCGACGCGCCGGTCCTGGTCCAGGTTCCCCGGAAGGGGTACATCCCCACTCTGCTGTGCGGTTCCTGCCGGACGCCCGCCCGGTGTCGTCGCTGCAACGGCCCCCTGCGCGCCGGCCGCATGGACGAGGTCTACGGGCCGGTCGAGCTGGCGTGCGGGTGGTGCGGGGCGCCCGAGCCGGGGTTCCGGTGCGTGGCCTGCGGATCGCGTGCGTTGCGCGCCGGGGTCGTGGGCGCGGGGCGCACCGCCGAGGAGTTGGGCCGGATGTTCCCCGGGGTGCGGATCCGCACGAGCGGGGGAGGGGAGATCCTCGACTCCGTGCCCGCGAGTCCCGCGATCATCGTGTCCACCCCCGGCGCGGAGCCCGTCGCCGACGGCGGTTACGGCGCCGCGCTGCTGTTGGACTCGTGGGCGCTGCTCGGCCGGCCCGACCTGAGGGCTGTGCAGAACGCGCTCCGGCTGTGGATCGGCGCCGCCGGGCTCGTCCGCCCGGCCGACGAGGGTGGCAGGGTGTTCCTGTCGGCGGACTCCGGGTCCGCGGTCGCCCAGGCGTTGGTCCGGTGGGACCCACAGGGCTGGGCGGAGCGCGAGCTCGCCGACCGCGCCGAGGTCGGGTTCCCCCCGGCGGTCCACATGATGGCGGTCGACGGCCCCGCGGCGGCGCTGGCGGAGTTCCTCGAGGACTTCCGGTTCGCCGACAGCGTCGAGGTGCTCGGCCCGGTGGACCTCCCCCCTGGCGAGGAGCTGCCCGGCCATGACGAGGTGGAGGATCCCGAGCGGGTCCTCCTGCGGGTCCCCCCGGCGATGCTGAACGACGTCGCCGCGGAGCTGCGCGCCCTCATCGTCCGGCGGGCGGGCAGACGATCCACCCATCCGCTGCGCGTCCGCCTGGATCCCGTGAACATCGGATGACTGACGCAGCGCCTAGAATGGCTGTTCATCACCGTCGCCCCGAGGAGACCCGATACGCATGCCCGTCCACCCCGTCCGGCTCTTCGGCGATCCCGTCCTGAGGACCGCCGCTGATCCCGTCACCTCCTTCGACGACCGGCTGGCGCGGACGGTGACGGACCTCATGGACACGGTCGCGCACGAGGAGGGCGCCGGTCTCGCGGCCCCGCAGATCGGCCTGTCCACCCGCGTGTTCGTCTACACCTGTGGAGGACGTCGGGGCCACCTGGTCAACCCGGAATGGGAAGCCATCGGGAACGAGACCACCGAGGTCAACGAGGGCTGTCTGTCCATCCCGGGGGTGTCGATGCCCACGGAGCGGTTCGCCCGGGTCCGCGCACGCGGGTTCGACATGAAGGGTGACCCGGTCAGCTTCGAGGCGGAGGGCATCCTCGCCCGCGCTGTCCAGCATGAGATCGACCACCTCGACGGGGTGCTGTTCCTCCAGCGGCTCACCCCGGAACGTCGCCGCGCCGCGATGGCCGAGATCCGCTCGTCAGCGTGGTTCGGCAGCGCCGCCGTCAGCGCCGGGGTCGTCTACGACCAGCTCTCCGACGCCATGGCGGTGAGGTGACCGATGCGCCTCGTCTTCGCCGGCACCCCCGACGTCGCCGTCCCGTCCCTGCGGGCTCTCCTCGACAGCGACCGCCACGAGGTGGTGGCCGTGGTCTCCCGACCCGACGCGCGCACCGGACGTGGCCGCGGGCTGTCCCGCAGTCCCGTCGCGGCCGCCGCCGACGCGGCGGGAATCGAGGTCCTCACCCCGCCCAACGCCCGCGATTCCGGGTTCGCCGAGCGGCTGCGTGAACTGGCGCCCGACGCCGTCCCCGTGGTCGCCTACGGACACCTCGTCCCACGGCCCGTTCTGGACATCCCGGCGCACGGTTGGATCAACCTGCACTTCTCCCTCCTGCCCGCGTGGCGGGGGGCCGCCCCCGTCAACGCCGCCATCGCGGCCGGTGACGAGGTCACCGGCGCCACGACGTTCCGGCTCGACGAGGGGATGGACACCGGCCCCGTGCTGGGAACGATGACCGAGACGATCCGGCCACGCGACACCGCCGGCGACCTGCTCGGGCGACTGTCCGAGTCCGGGGCCGGTCTGCTGGTCGCGACGCTCGACGGCCTCGAGGCGGGGGAGTTGCGCCCGGTACCGCAACCGACCGATGGCGTCTCCCACGCGGGGAAGCTCACCGTCGACGACGCGCGGGTGCGGTGGTCCGACCCCGCCCTGGCGGTCGATCGACACATCCGGTCGGTCACCCCGGCGCCCGGTGCGTGGACGACACTCGGCGGCGAGCGGGTGAAGATCGGCTCGGCCCGCCCGGCCGAGGAGACCGCCCCCGACCTCGAGCCCGGCCGTATCGCGTGGGACAAGAAGGCCGTGCACGTGGGCACGGCCTCCGCTCCCATGGTGCTCGAGACCATCCAACCCCCGGGCAAGAGGATGATGGACGCACTCAACTGGGTCCGCGGTGCGCGCCTCGACGCCGAGGCGGCCTTCGAGTGAGCGCCGACGGCGGACGGGGTCGCGGCGCCGGAAACGGCGGCAGCGAACGGGGCCGTGGCGCCGGAAGCGGCGGCAGCGGGCGCCGCGGTGACGCTCCGAAGCGCGGAGACGGCGGAGGTAGCCCCCGGGACACGGGCGCAGGTCGCCCACGGTCGGGCGGCCAGCAACGGTCAGGGGGACCGCGTTCGGGAGCCCGGCAGCGGTCTGGTGACCGGCAGCAGCAAGGTGGCCGGCAGCGGTCGGGCGACCAGCAGCGAGCGCAGCGACGGCCCGACGCGAGGTCCGTGGCCCTGACGGTCATGGCGGCGGTCCGCGAGCGCGCGGCCTACGCCAACCTCACGCTGCCGGCCGAGCTGCGCCGGGCGAAGCTCGACACCCGCGACGCCGCCCTGGCGACCGAGCTGACCTACGGCACGCTCCGCGCGCAGGGGCTCCTCGACCGCATCATCACCCTCGCCTCGTCGCGCCCCGTCGAGGAGATCGACCCGCCGGTGCTCGATCTGATCCGCCTGGGCGCCTACCAGCTGCTGTTCACGCGCATCGGCGCGCACGCGGCCGTCGACACCAGCGTGGAGGCGGCCCGCACCGCGGGGCTCGGCCGCGCAGGTGCGTTCGTCAACGCGGTCCTGCGCAAGATCTCGGCGCGCGACGCGGACGCGTGGGTGGAGGCGCTACGCGACGGCGTGACCGACCCGGTGGCGAGAATGGCCATCGGCACCGCCCACCCGGAGTGGATCGCCCGGGCGTTCGCCGACTCGCTCGGTGCGGCCGCCGGGGAGCTGCCCGAGCTGCTCGCCGCGGACGACGCGCGGCCCAGGGTCCACCTGGCCGCCCGGCCGGGCGCGATCTCCGCCGAGGAACTCGCGT
Source organism: Dietzia maris (assembly GCF_036287335.1). NCBI lineage: Bacteria > Bacillati > Actinomycetota > Actinomycetes > Mycobacteriales > Dietziaceae > Dietzia > Dietzia maris. Next base: position 1,794,343 of record NZ_CP143053.1, on the reverse strand, counting down.
TGGTCACGGGGGGCCGCGAGGGCGAGCTGTCGCCGTACGCGGTGCACCTCGACTCGGGCGACCCGGGCACGCTCGACGCCGTGCGGGAGGGGCTGGCCGCGGTCCAGGACGAGGGCAGCCAGCTGGTCGCGCTCGCCGCCGCACGCGCGCCACTCGACGGGCCGGACGGCGGACGCTGGCTCGATCTCGCCGCCGGCCCCGGCGGCAAGGCGGTCATGCTGGGCGCGCTCGCGGAGATCGAGGGCGGGACCCTCACCGGCGTCGAGGTGTCGCCGCATCGCGCCGACCTGGTCCGTGAGGCCACCCGGGACCTTCCGGTGACGGTGCACACGGCCGACGGCCGCGATCCCGGCCTCGAGCCCGGCTTCGACCGCGTCCTCCTCGACGCGCCGTGCTCGGGCCTGGGCGCGCTGCGCCGGCGCCCCGAGGCGCGGTGGCGCAAGACGGCCGCGGACATCCCCGCGCTGGTCTCTCTGCAGCGCGAGCTGCTGGACTCGGCGATGCGACTGGTCCGACCGGGGGGTGTGGTGCTGTACGCGACGTGCTCGCCGCATTTGTCGGAGACCGTGTCGGTGGTCCGCGAGGCCGCGCGCCGGGACGACGTGGAGACGCTCGACGTGCGCGAGATCCTCGCGGACATCGGCGGCGCGGTCGGCGGCCCGCCCGACGGGTCGGGGGAGGGGCCGTGGGTGCAGCTGTGGCCGCACCGGCACGGCACCGACGCGATGTTCATGGCGGCGCTGCGGCGGACCCGCTGACGCGGCCCGCCTAGACTGGGCGGCATGTCGTACCAGCCGCTCATCGCGCCGTCGATCCTGTCCGCCGACTTCGCCCGACTCGACCGCGAGATCGAGCGCATCCCGTCCGCCGACTGGATCCACGTGGACGTCATGGACGGCCACTTCGTGCCCAACCTGTCGTTCGGCGCGCCGGTCGCCGCTGCGGTCGGCCGGGTGACCGACAAGCCCATGGACTGCCACCTCATGATCGAGAACCCGCTGCGCTGGGTCGGGGACTACGTCGACGCGGGCGCCGCGAACGTGACCTTCCACCTCGAGGCGGCCGACGACCCGGTGGCGGTGGCGGACCTGCTGCACGTCAAGGGCAGCCGTGCCGGGATCTCGATCAAGCCGGGCACGCCCGCCGAGATGTGCTTCGAGGTGCTCGACCACGTGGACCTGGTCCTCGTGATGAGCGTCGAGCCGGGCTTCGGCGGTCAGAAGTTCATGCCCGAGTCGCTCGACAAGGTCCGCGCCCTGCGTGCCGAGATCGACCGCCGCGGTCTCGACGTCCGCATCCAGATCGACGGCGGGATCGACGCCGACACGATCGGGGAGTGCGCGGCCGCCGGCTGTGACGTGTTCGTGGCCGGCTCGGCCGTCTACGGCGCGCCGGACCCCGACGCGATGATCGGGACCCTGCGCGACCGGGCGCTCGCCGCGCGGGCGTGACCGTGCCCGACGAGACCGTCCCCCCCGGGTCGACCCCGGAGGCGTCGGCGTCGCGCCGCCGGGAGCGGGCCGCCCTCGCCGAGGCGATCGCCCTCTCGCGGGCCGCTCTCGGGGTGAGCACGCCCAACCCCCCGGTCGGCGCGGTGGTGCTCGACGCCGCCGGTGCGGTCGTCGGTCGCGGCGCCACCGAGGCGCCGGGCGGCCGGCACGCCGAGGTGGTCGCCCTGGACGAGGCCGGCGACCGGGCGCGGAGTGGCACGCTCGTCGTGACGTTGGAGCCGTGCGATCACCACGGCCGCACGGGCCCCTGCACCGCGCGGGCCCTGGCCGCGGGCGTCGCGCGCGTGGTGTACGCCGTGTCCGACCCGAACCCCGTGGCGGCCGGCGGTGCCGACACCTTGCGGCGGGCGGGGGTCGACGTGTCCAGGGGCGACGACGACGAGGTCCGCGCCGCCGGGGACGGCCCGCTCCGGGCGTGGCTCCACCGGCAGGCCCACGGCCGACCGTTCGTCACCTGGAAGTACGCGGCCAGCCTGGACGGCAGGGTGGCCGCGGCAGACGGGTCGAGCAGGTGGATCACCGGGCCCGTCTCGCGACACCACGCACACGCGAGGCGGCAGGAGATCGACGCCCTCGTCGTCGGCACCGGGACCCTCACCGCCGACGACCCCGCTCTGACCGCCCGCCTAGACGACGGACGCCCCGCCCCACGCCAGCCCCTCCGGGCGGTGATGGGCCTGTCCGCCGTGCCCGCCGACGCGGCCGTCCGCGGGGACGACGGCCGGTTCCGGCACCTCGCCACCCGGGACCCCGCCGAGGCGCTCGCGATGCTCGGGGACGTGTGTCACGTCCTCGTCGAGGGCGGCCCGCGCCTGGCCGGGGCGTTCCTGGCCGCCGGGCTCGTCGACCAGGTCGACGCCTACATCGCCCCGCTCGTCCTCGGCGGCGGACGGTCGGCCGTCGAGGGGGCCGGCGTCGCCACGCTCGCCGACGCGCACGGCTTCACCGTCCGCGAGATCACCGTCCTCGGCGCCGACGTCCACCTGCGCATGACGGCGCCGACCACCCGACCCACGCCCGCGGCGCCCGACACGCAGGCGCCCGCCACCCCACCGACGAGAGGACCCCGCTGATGTTCACCGGAATCGTTGAGGAGCTCGGCACCCTCGAATCGATCGACCGGCGGGGAGACTCCGCGAGGCTGCGGATCCGCGGCCCGCTGGCCACCTCCGACGCGGGCCACGGCGACTCGATCGCCGTCAACGGGGTCTGCCTCACCGTCACCGAGTGGGAGCCCGGCGCCCACTTCGACGTGGACGTCATGGCCGAGACGCTCGACCGCACCGCGCTCGCCGCCCTCGCGCCCGGTGACCCCGTCAACCTGGAGCGCGCCATGCGCGCCGACGCCCGCTTCGGCGGCCATATCGTCCAGGGGCACGTCGACGGCACCGGCCGCGTCGTCAGCCGCGTCGAGCACGAGCACTGGCACGTCCTACGGATCTCCCTGCCCGGCGACCTCGCCCGCTACGTCGTGGAGAAGGGCTCCATCACCGTCTCCGGCACCTCGCTCACCGTCTCGGCGGTGAGCGCGCCCGGCGAGGCCGACGCCTGGTTCGAGGTGTCGCTCATCCCCACCACCCTCGAGGCCACGATCCTCGGTGGCCTGGCCCACGGGGACGCGGTCAACCTCGAGGTGGACGTGCTGGCGAAGTACGTCGAGCGGCTGCTGGACGGACGCGGTGGCGGGTCCCGCTGACCGGATGCGCCATACTTGAGCCCGGACCCGCGGCCGCCGCCCGGGCTCGTCAGACACGAGGAGACCCCGCACCAGTGACCACCTTCGACGGCATCGAGCGAGCCATCGCCGACATCGCGGCGGGACGGGCCGTGGTGGTGGTGGACAGCGAGGACCGCGAGAACGAGGGCGACCTGATCTTCGCCGCCGAGCTCGCCACCCCCGAACTCATGGGCTTCCTCGTCCGGTATTCCTCCGGGTACGTGTGCGTCGCACTCGAGCCCGAGGACTGCCTCCGCCTGGACCTGCCGCCGATGCGGGCCATCAACGAGGACCGCCACGACACCGCCTACACCGTGACCGTGGACGCCCGCACCGGCGTGTCCACCGGTATCTCCGCCGCCGACCGCGCCCGCACCGCGCGGCTGCTCGCCGCCGACGACACCGTGCCCGGGGACTTCACCCGCCCCGGCCACGTGGTGCCCCTGCGCGCCCGGCCCGGCGGCGTCCTCACGCGGCCCGGTCACACCGAGGCCGCGGTCGACCTCGCCCGACTGGCCGGCGTGCGTCCCGCCGGCGTGATCTGCGAGATCGTTTCCGAGGACGATCCCACGACCATGGCCCGCACCCCCGAGCTGCGGCGGTTCGCCGACGAGCACGGCCTGGCGATGGTGACCATCGAGGCACTGCAGGCCTGGCGGCGTGCACACGAGGTGCAGGTGGTCCACGAGGCCGCGGCCCGCGTGCCCACCCCCGCCGGCACCCTCACCGCCCACGGCTACCGCGACACCCTCCAGGGCGTCGAGCACGTGGCCATGGTCGCCGGCGACGTCTCCGGCGACGAGCCGGTCTCGGTCCGGATCCACTCCGAGTGCCTCACCGGTGACGTCTTCCACTCCCTGCGGTGCGACTGCGGCCCGCAGCTCGACGCCGCGGTCGCCGCCGTATGCGAGGAGGGACGCGGGATCGTCCTCTACATGCGGGGCCACGAGGGCCGGGGGATCGGCCTCGTCCAGAAGCTCCGCGCCTACCAGCTCCAGGACTCGGGCCGCGACACCGTCGACGCCAACCTCGACCTGGGCCTGCCCGCCGACGCCCGTGACTTCAGTCTCGCCGCGCAGATGCTGCGCGACCTCGGGGTCACCCGGGTCCGGCTCATGACCAACAACCCCGCCAAGGCCGACGCCCTGCGCGCCGGTGGAGTGGAGGTGGTGGCCAGGGTGCCCATGCCCACCGCGGTGACCCCCGAGAACCTGAGGTACCTGCGCACGAAACGGGACCGTATGGGCCACCTGCTCGAGGGGCTCGACGAAGGGCCGGCCGGGCCGGCCGGCCCGGCGGGCGCCGACGTGAACGGAGAGGATCAGCGATGAGCGGCAGCGGAAGGCCTGAACCGGTCGTCCCCGACGCCCGCGGGCTGCGGCTCGGCGTGGTGGCCTCGACATGGCACCAGGAGATCTGCACCCAGCTCGTGGACCGGGCACTGGCCGTCGCCGAGGCCTCCAGAGCGGCCGTCACCCTCGCCCGCGTCACCGGGGCCGTGGAACTGCCCGTCGTGGCGCAGGAGCTCGCGCGCACCCACGACGCCGTGGTCGCGCTCGGCGTCGTCATCCGGGGCGCCACGCCCCACTTCGACTACGTCTGCCGCTCGGTGACCGACGGCCTCACCCGGATCGCCCTCGACGAGGCCACGCCCGTCGCCCACGGCGTCCTCACCACCGAGGACGAGGACCAGGCCCGCGACCGCGACGGCCACGAGGGCGCAGCGGAGGACAAGGGCGGGGAGGCGGTGGCCGCCGCGCTCGGCGCCGCCATCGCCCTGCGCGAACTGAGGACCATCCGATGAACGGCACCTGGGAGTTCGAGCACACCCCGCGCCGGATGCGCACCACCGTGATCGCGCTGGCGGTGCTCATCGTCATCATCCACGTCGTGTGGGCCGTCATCCTCGTCCGCGGGGACACCGGCGTGACGATCGGCGTCGCCGACCAGCTGGCCTTCGTCGTCACCGGCCTCATCTTCGCCGGCGTCCTGCTCACCCTCCTGCGCATCCGCGTCCGCGCCGGCGAGCAGGGCGTCGAACTGCGCGGCCCCCTCCGGACCCGGGGGTGGAGCTGGGAGGACATCGTGGGCGTGACCTTCCCCCGCTCGAGCTACTGGCCCCGGCTGGAACTGCCGGCCTATGAACACGCGGGGATCTGGGCGATCCAGTCCTTCGACGGCCGGGACGGCGTCGAGGCCATGTCGCGACTGCGCGACGTCATCCGCGCCCACAAGCCCTCGGCCGCCGACCCCGAGACCGTCGCCGACCGCTGACGCGCCGTGGCCGACCCGCGTTCCTACCGCCCGGCCCCCGGCTCGATACCCACCGAGCCGGGGGTGTACCGCTTCCGTGACGAGCACGGACGCGTCATCTACGTGGGCAAGGCCAAGAACCTCCGCAGTCGGCTCAGCTCGTACTTCGCCGATCTGTCACTGCTGCACCCGCGCACCCGGCAGATGGTCACCTCCGCCGCCGGCGTGCAGTGGACCGTCGTCTCGACCGAGGTCGAGGCGCTGCAGCTCGAGTACACGTGGATCAAGAAGTACGACCCGCGGTTCAACGTCCGCTACCGCGACGACAAGACCTACCCGATGCTCGCCGTCACCGTCGGCGAGGAGGTGCCGCGCGCGTTCGTCTACCGCGGCCCCCGCCGGCCCGGCACCCGCTACTTCGGCCCCTACTCCCACGCGTGGGCAATCCGCGACACCCTCGACACCCTGCAGCGGGTGTTCCCCGTGCGCTCGTGCTCGGCCGGCGTGTACAAACGTCAGGCCCAGCTCGGGCGGCCCTGCCTGCTCGGCTACATCGACAAGTGCGCGGCCCCGTGCATCGGCCGGGTCACCCCGGACGAGCACCGGCTGATCGTCAATGAACTCATCGACTTCCTCGCCGGGCGGACCGACGCCATCATGCGGCGCATCGAGAAGCAGATGATGGAGGCCTCCGCCGATCTGGACTTCGAGCGCGCCGCGCGGCTGCGTGACGACCTCGGGGCGATGCGCCGGGCCATGGAGAAGCAGGCCGTGGTCCTGGGCGACGGAACCGACGCCGACATCGTGGGCGTCGAGGTCGACGAGCTCCAGGTGTCGGTCCAGGTCTTCCACGTCCGCGGCGGACGTATCCGCGGCCAGCGCGGCTGGGTGGTCGAGCACGCGCACGGGATCGACGAGGACGGCGAGTTCGACGCGGCCCGCGCGATCCCCGGCGTGGTGTCCGACTACCTCGCCCAGTTCTACGGCGGGGAGGCCGACCTGGCCGAGGCCGCCGAGTCCGGCGATATCGCCTCCGCCGTGCCCCGCGAGGTGCTGGTGCCGGCCCTGCCCGAGGACTCGGAGGAGCTCGCCGACTGGCTCTCGGGCCTGCGCGGCTCCCGGGTCTCCCTGCGGGTGCCGCAGCGCGGGGACAAGCGGGCCCTGGCCGAGACGGTCCACCGCAACGCCGTCGAGGCCCTGACCCAGCACAAGCTGCGTCGCAGCGGCGACCTCACCGCGCGCTCCGCCGCCCTGCAGGAGATCCAGGAGACCCTCGAGCTGGACTCCGCGCCCCTGCGCATCGAGTGCGTGGACATCTCGCACACCCAGGGCACGGACGTCATGGCCTCGCTCGTGGTGTTCGAGGACGGCATCCCCCGGAAGAGCGACTACCGCCTGTACCGCATCCGCGACGCCGCGGGGGACGGTCACTCGGACGACGTGGCGAGCATCGCCGAGGTCACCCGCCGACGCTTCCGTCGTCATCACGAGGACCCGGCGCTCACCCCGGACGAGACGGACGGACCGGTCGACGACGAGGCGGGCGACCCGGAGGCGGCCCCGCCCGCCCGCCGGTTCGCCTATCCGCCGCAGCTGTTCGTCGTCGACGGCGGGCGCCCGCAGGTCGAGGCGGCCGCCGAGGTGCTGTCCGAGCTCGGCGTCACCGACGTCCCGGTCATCGGCATCGCCAAGCGACTCGAGGAGATCTGGCTGCCGGGCGAGGAGTACCCGGCGATCTTCCCGCGTCACGGCGAGGGCCTGTTCCTGCTCCAGCGCCTGCGCGACGAGGCCCACCGGTTCGCCATCCGCGCGCATCGGGGCGCGCGCTCCAAGCGGATGACCGCCTCCGTACTCGACGACGTCCCCGGTCTCGGCCCCGCCCGCCGCGCGGCGCTGGTCGAGAAGTTCCCCACCGTCTCCGCGCTGCGCGCCGCCACCGTGGAGGACCTGTGCACGGTCCCCGGCATCGGTCCCGGCGTCGCGGCGTCGATCCTCGCGACGCTCGGAAGCGGTGGGTCGGCCGATGCCGACTCCGAGCCCGGGGACACGGACGGCACCGACGTGGAAGACTCGGCGGGGCGGCCGGAGTCGGCCGCGACGAACGACGCGAGGTGACACGATGGACGACGACGGCGACAAGGACCGGGGGCGTGAGCTCCTCCTAATCAGCGGTATGTCGGGAGCCGGAAAGGGGACCGCCTCGAAAGTCCTCGAGGAGTTCGGGTGGTACGTCGTGGACAACCTTCCGCTGTCCTTCGTGGGGGAGTTCCTCGGCCGCTTCGACGACTCGGCCGACGAACCCCGCCGTCTCGCGATCGTCGCCGACACGCGCAGCCTGGGCTTCGACGAGCACCTGGGTGAGCTGCTCGAGCTGTTCGCCGGCCGACAGAGGTCCCGCATCCTGTTCCTGGACGCCTCGGACGAGGCGCTGGTGAACCGGTTCAACAATGTGCGCCGCTCGCACCCCCTGCAGTCCGGCGGCGGGCTCATCGACGGCATCACCCGGGAACGCAGGACCCTCGAGGGTCTGCGCGGACGCGCAGACGTCGTCGTGGACACGACCGCGCTCAGCGTTCACGACCTGCGCCACCGTCTGGAGACGCCGTTCGGCGACCTGGGGTTCGACTTCCACCTCACCGTCGAGTCGTTCGGCTTCAAGTACGGGGTCCCGGTGGACGTCGACATGCTCCTCGACATGCGCTTCCTGCCCAACCCGCACTGGATCCACGAACTCCAACCGCACACGGGGCGCGACAAGCCGGTGCAGGACTACGTCCTGGCGGACGAGTCGATCGAGGAGTACCTGCGCGCCGCCGTGACGATGATCCGGCTCGCGATGACCGGCTACCGACGCGAGGGCAAGCGGTACATGACCATCGCCGTGGGGTGCACCGGCGGCAAGCACCGCAGCGTGGCCATCTCCGAGTCCCTCGCGGGCCGGTTGACCGGCCTGGACGCGGTCGACGTTCACGTCCGCCACCGCGACCTCGGACGGGAGTGACCCGGCGATGACGGAACCCACGAAGCGGATCCCCTCGCTCGTCGCGCTCGGCGGCGGCCACGGCCTCTCGGCGACCCTGAAGGCCGGTCGGCTCGTCGCCGACCACGTCACCGCGGTGGTCACCGTCGCCGACGACGGGGGCTCCTCGGGCCGCCTGCGCCGCGAGCTCGGCATCCTCCCGCCCGGCGACCTGCGCATGGCGCTGTGCGCCCTCGCCGGTGAGGACGACGAACACGCCCGCCTCACGAGGCTCTTCCAGCACCGCTACGGCGGTACCGGGGCCCTGGCGGGGCACGCCGTCGGCAACCTCGTCTTCGCCGGACTGTGGGAACTCCTCGGCGACCCGATCGAGGCCCTCGACGCGGTCGGCTCGATCCTCGGCGTCACGGGACGGGTCCTGCCCATGTCCCCGGTGGCCCTCGACATCGCGGCCGAGGTCGTCGGTCTCGAGGCCGACCCCAGGGTCGTGCGCACCATCATCGGGCAGGTGGCCGTGGCGACCACGCCGGGCAGCGTCCGACGCGTGCGGCTGATCCCCGACGCCCCGCCCGCCGCGGACGGGGTGGTCGAGGCGATCGAGCAGGCCGACCTCGTCGTGCTCGGCCCCGGCTCGTGGTTCACCAGCGTCATCCCCAACGTCCTCGTACCGGAGATCGCGGCGGCCCTCACGCGGACCGCCGCCACCAAGGCCCTCGTTCTCAACCTCGCCCCGCAGCCGGGGGAGACGGCGGGCTTCTCCGCGGAGCAGCATCTGCACGTCCTGCGCCAGCACGCGCCTCGGGTAGACGTCGACGTCCTGCTCGTGGACCCGCGGATGCCGCTCAGCGCCACCGAACGCGAGCACCTCGAGCGCGCGGCGGCAGGACTGGGCGCCCGCGTGGTGACCGCGGAGATAGCCGAGACCGGCTCGGATGGGACCATGAGGGCTGTCCACGACCCCGCCTCGCTGGCGACGGCACTCGCCGCCTCGCTGCCAGGGGGCGCGGGGTGACGACCGAGAACGAAGGAGCAGGGCGTGTCGCTGACCGCACAGGTCAAGTCCGAACTGGTGAGGGTCCCCGTCGGGAACACCGAGACCAGGAGGGCCGAGGTCGCCGCGCTGTTGAGGTTCGCCGGAACGCTCCAGGTCCTCTCCGGCCGACTCGTCATCGAGGCGGAGGTCGACTCCGGCGAGATCGCCGATCGGCTCGCCGCCGAACTCGACGCCCTCTTCTCCGTGACCTGCGAGATCCACCCGATCGGGGGTTCGGGCGGCCGGCCGGCCCGCAAGTTCGTCCTCCGCGTCATCGACCGGGGCGCCGACCTCGCCCGCCAGCTGGGGCTCATCGACAACGCCGGTCGGGCCGTCCGCGGGCTCCCCGCGGCCGTGGTCGGGGGGTCCGTCGCGGCGGCCGAGGCCGCGTGGCGGGGGGCGTTCCTCGCGCACGGGTCGCTCACCAAGCCCGGTCGCTCGTCCGCCCTCGAGGTGACCGCCCCCGGAGCGGAGGCGGCGATGGCGCTCGTGGGTACCGCGCGCCGACTCGGCGTCACCGCCAAGGCCCGCGAAGTGCGGGGAGGGGACCGGGTGGTCATTCGCGACGCGGAGGCGATCGGGGTCCTACTGGCCCGCCTCGGGGCCACGTCGACCAGGGACGTCTGGGAGGAGCGTCGTTCGCGTGGCGAGGTCCGCGCCACCGCCAACCGGTTGGCTAACTTCGACGACGCCAACCTCCGCCGGTCCGCCCGCGCGGCCGTCGCGGCCGCGGCCCGCGTCCAGCGGGCGCTGGAAATCCTCGCCGAGGACGTCCCTGACCACCTTCTAGCGGCCGGCGAGCTCCGCGTCCAACACCGCCAGTCCTCGTTGGAGGAACTCGGACAGCTCGCCGACCCGCCCATGACCAAGGACGCGGTCGCCGGACGCATCCGGCGACTGCTGTCGATGGCGGACCGCAAGGCCGCCGAGCTCGGGATCCCGGACACCGAGTCCGTGGTCACCGAGGACATGCTCGACGACGCCTGATCGGCCCCCAGAACACCCTGCACGTGGCCGGGCACCGGCGGGTAGTCTGGGTCACGTCCCCGGGCCCCACCCGGCTCTGGTGACGTCCAGCGTTCTCGCACCACCAATAAGGAGACATCGAAGTGACCGTGCGCGTAGGCATCAACGGATTCGGACGTATCGGCCGCAACTTCTACCGCGCGGTGGAGGCTCTCAAGGCCGAGGGCAAGACGGACATCGAGATCGTGGCCGTCAACGACCTGACCACGAACGACATGCTCGCTCACCTGCTCAAGTACGACTCGATCCTCGGTCGCCTCGGCAAGGACGTCACCTACGACGACACCTCGATCACGGTCGGCGGGACCAAGATCGGCGCGCTCGCCATCAAGGAGGGCCCCGCCTCCGTTCCGTGGGGTGACTACGGCGTCGACGTCGTCGTCGAGTCCACCGGTATCTTCACCTCGGCCGAGAAGGCCCGCGGCCACCTCGAGGGCGGCGCCAAGAAGGTCATCATCTCGGCCCCCGCGTCGGACGAGGACATCACCATCGTGATGGGTGTCAACGACGACAAGTACGACGGCTCGCAGACGATCATCTCGAACGCCTCCTGCACCACCAACTGCCTCGCGCCCGTGGCCAAGGTCCTGTCCGACGAGTTCGGCATCGTCAAGGGCCTCATGACCACGATCCACGCGTACACCCAGGACCAGAACCTGCAGGACGCGCCCCACAAGGACCCGCGTCGCGCCCGCGCCGCCGCGCTGAACATGGTCCCGACCTCCACCGGTGCCGCCAAGGCCGTCTCCCTCGTGCTGCCCGAGCTCAAGGGCAAGTTCGACGGCTACGCCGTTCGCGTCCCGCTGCCCACCGGCTCCCTGACCGACCTCACCGTCGAGCTCGAGAAGAAGGCCTCGGTCGACGAGGTCAACGCCGCGGTCAAGGCCGCCGCCGAGGGGCCGATGAAGGGCATCCTCAAGTACACCGAGGACCCGATCGTCTCCTCTGACATCGTCACCGATCCGCACTCGTCGATTTTCGACGCGCCGCTGACCAAGGCGATCGACGGCCAGATCAAGATCGCCTCCTGGTACGACAACGAGTGGGGCTACTCCAACCGCCTGGCCGACCTCATCGGCCTGGTCGGCAAGTCGCTCTGAGAGCCTTCGGGCCTGACGACCCCGTACCACCACCGGGCCCGGTCCGGGGACGCCGCGAGCGTCCCGGCCGGGCCCGGCGCACATCGACCGGCGCCGCACGGTCAGCCCACCCACCCGGTGACCCACCCACAGTTCTTCCGACAGGAGTTCCACCACATGGCCGTGAGCACGCTCTCCGACCTGCTCGACGCCGGCGTAGAGGGCCGCAAGATCCTCGTCCGCTGCGACCTCAACGTCCCGCTCGACGGGAAGACCATCACCGACGCCGGTCGCATCACCGCCTCGCTGCCCACACTCAACGCGCTGCTCGACGCGGGCGCGGCACTCGTGATCACCGCCCATCTCGGCCGACCCAAGGGCGAGGCCGACCCCGAGTTGTCCCTCGCACCCGTGGCGGAGAAGCTGGGAGATGAGCTGGGGCGGTACGTCCAGCTCGCCGGTGACGTGGTGGGGCCGGACGCGCGTGAGCGGGCCAACGGCCTGACCGACGGCGACGTCCTGCTGGTCGAGAACGTCCGCTTCGATCCCCGCGAGACGAGCAAGGACGAGTCCGAGCGGGCCGCGTTCGCCGCGGAACTCGCGAGCCTGGTGGGCGAGGACGGCGCGTTCGTCTCCAACGGCTTCGGCGTTGTCCACCGCGCCCAGGCCTCCGTCTACGACGTCGCCAAGCTCCTGCCTGCCTACGCCGGCGACCTCGTGCAGAGCGAGGTCGACGTGCTCGCCGCCCTCACCGGGGACCCGAAGCGTCCTTACGCGGTTGTGCTCGGTGGATCCAAGGTCTCGGACAAGCTCGCCGTGATCGAGGCGCTGGCTCCGAAGGTCGACACCCTCGTCATCGGCGGCGGCATGTGCTTCACCTTCCTCGCCGCACAGGGCCACGGTGTGGGCTCCTCGCTGCTGCAGGAGGAGATGATCGACACCTGCAAGGACCTGCTGGCCAGGTACGGCGACGTCATCACGCTCCCCGTGGACGTCGTCGCCGCCGACGGGTTCGCCGCCGACGCCCCCCACACCACGGTTCCCGCCGACGCGATCCCCGAGGGCACGATGGGCCTGGACATCGGCCCCGAGTCGGTCGCCGCCTTCGCCGAGAAGCTCACCTCGGCCAAGACCGTGTTCTGGAACGGGCCGATGGGCGTGTTCGAGTTCGAGGCCTTCTCCGCGGGCACCCGCGGCGTCGCCGAGGCGATCATCACCGCGACCTCCGCCGGAGCGTTTTCCGTCGTCGGTGGCGGCGACTCGGCGGCCGCCGTGCGCACCCTGGGGCTCGGCGAGGAGAACTTCTCCCACATCTCCACCGGCGGTGGCGCCTCGCTGGAGTACCTGGAGGGTAAGGAACTGCCCGGCGTCACCGTCCTTGAGCGCGGCAACTGACCCGGACACCCAGGAACTACAAGGAGAGAACATGTCACGCACTCCGCTCATCGCCGGCAACTGGAAGATGAACCTCAACCACCTCGAGGCGATCGCACTCGTGCAAAAGGTCGCCTTCTCCCTCCCGGAGAAGTACCTCGAGAAGGTCGACGTCGCGTTCCTCCCGCCGTTCACGAATATCCGAGGCGTCCAGATCGTCATCGAAGGTGACAAGCTGGGCTTCGCCTACGGAGCCCAGGACGTCTCGGTGCACGAATCCGGCGCCTACACCGGCGAGATCTCGGCCTCCATGCTCGCGAAGCTCGGCTGCACCTATGTCGTCGTGGGCCACTCCGAGCGCCGCGACTACCACGCCGAGACCGACGAACTCGTGGCGGCCAAGGCCGCGGCCGGACACCGTCACGGCCTGACCCCGATCGTCTGCGTGGGGGAGAAGCTCGAGGTCCGCGAGGCCGGTGACCACGTGGACTTCGTCGTGAACCAGCTCAAGGGTTCGCTGGAGGGTCTGACGACCGCACAGCTGGCCTCCACGGTCATCGCGTACGAGCCGGTATGGGCGATCGGGACCGGCAAGACCGCCTCCGCCGCCGACGCGCAGGAGGTGTGCGCGGCCATCCGCTCCGCGCTGGCCGAGCTCGCCGACGCCGAGACGGCCGAGTCGATGCGCGTGCTGTACGGCGGCAGCGTCAACGCCTCGAACGTCGGCGAGCTGCTCGAACAGTCCGACGTCGACGGCGGTCTGGTGGGCGGGGCGTCGCTCAAGCCCGACGAGTTCGCCCAGCTGTGCGCGATCGCCGCCGGCGGCCCGCTGCCCTGATCCGTTCCCGCCCCCGGCGGGTCGGGCCCTCGCCGGCCCGGCACGCCGGGATCAACCGCGGACGCCCGACCGGGTAGTCTGTAGCGGTCGCACCCGACCGCCCGACCTGACGTGAGGCACGATCCCTACATGAAGCTCGCCCTGGATATCTTCCTCATCATCACCAGCCTGCTGCTGATGCTGTTCATCCTGCTGCACCGCGGCAAGGGCGGCGGCCTGTCCTCGCTGTTCGGTGGCGGTGTCCAGTCGAGCCTGTCGGGCTCGAGCGTCGTCGAGCGCAACCTCGACCGGGTCACCGTGGTCGTCGCGGTCCTCTGGGTGATCGCGATCATCGCCGTCGGCCTGCTCGTCCGCTTCGGCTGATCCCCGCTCGGGGCCCACACGCGAGAAGCGGGGTGCGCGCTCTCCCATGAGGGAGGGCGCGCACCCCGCTTCGTCGTACCGGGTGATCCGACGTGGCGCCGGGCCGGCTCTGTGGCGCCGGGCCGGCTCTGCGGCGCAGGGCCGGCGTCAGCTCACCAGCGAGGCGGCTGGCCCGTCGAGGTGGAAGGTCGTGGACTCGGTGCCGACAGCCCCGGCGACCGGCCAGTCCGCCGGATCAGCACCACCCAGACCCTTCGCGACCGCCTCGGCCTTCCCCTCTCCGGTGGCCACGACGATGACGTGCCGCGACCGGCGCACCGCCGGCAGCGTGAAGGTGAGTCGCTCCGGCGGCGGCTTGGGACAGTCGCGGACGCCCACCGCCAGCCGGTCGGTCTCGGCGATCGCCGGAGTGTGCGGGAACAGGGAGTCGATGTGCCCCTCCGGCCCCATCCCGAGTAGCGTCACGTCGAACAACGGCTCGTCGCCACCGGCACCGGGCAGGTCCACCTCCGTGAGGAACGCCTCCGCGGCGGCGTCGACGTCGTCGAACTCATCTCCCCGCGCCGGCCAGCGGTGGATGGTGGCCCGGTCGCCGACGGCATCGAACAGCACCTCGGCGAGCTGCCCGTCGTTGCGGTCGGGATGACCGGCCGGGACGAAGCGCTCATCCCCGAGGAAGATCGTGACCCGGCTCCAGTCGACCTCGGTTCCGGCGAGGGCGGCGGCCGTCTTCACGCCCACCGAACCACCGGTCAGGGAGAGCGTCGCCCGGCCGGCCGCGGCAACGCGCTCGTTGAGGTGACCGGCCGCGGCGAGGGCGGCGGCCTCCGCGAGGGACTGCGCATCCTCATGGACGAGATGACGGGTGACTGACATCGACGCTCCTGTCGTGGTGGTGGGGTGGGAACGGACGCGGGTGCCGGCCTTCCGGCCCCGGCTCAACGAACCGACGCCGAGGTGTAGATGACGCGATCGTGGTTGGCCAACGCGTCCGCGTACACACCATCAGTGTCCATGCGGCGCAACTCCTCCGCCAGACAGTCGGCCACACTCCGACCCACGAGAGCGACCCGCGTGGGGGACTGCCCGGTGATGCGCAGCTCCGCGGAGGTCGCGCTGACCTGCTCGACGACGATGGACCCGGAGGCCCGCTCCAACACGACCATTCTGGGCCCGACCGCCCGCAGGACGTCGATCCCGAGGCGGGACGCTAGCCACCCGCCGGCGAGATCGACCGACGCCGCACGCTCCGGCCCGCACACGGTGGCGCCCGTGATCGGCTCGAAAGGGGGTCGATCGAGGGTTGCGGCCAGCAACGAACGCCAATGGGTGATGCGCGCCCACGCCAGATCGGTGTCACCGGGGGAGTACCCGGCCGCTCGCTTGGCCAGGGCGTCCGTCGGATGCCCCTCGGCGTCCGAATCGACGATGCGGCGCCGGGCGAGCCGACCCACGCGGTCCTCGGACAGCAGCGTCGGGGAGTGGCGGGGCCACCACACCGCGAGCGGGGTGTCGGGCAGCAGCAGCGGCGTCACGAGCGACGCCGACTGCGACGCCATCGCGCCGGACGTGCGCAACACGACGACCTCCGCCGCGCCGGCGTCGCCGCCGACGCGGATCTGGCCGTCCAGCCGATCGGCGTCGGCGCGCCGCCCCCGGATCACCACGATGACGCGGCACGGGTGCTCCCGGCTGGCCTCGTTCGCCGCGTCGATCGCCGACTCGCTGCCACGGACGTGGTCGGTGATGACGATCAGCGTGAGGACGCGGCCGATCGTGCTCAGGCCCGCCTCCTCGCGGATCTGCACCAGCTTCTTGGCGATCGCGCGGGTCGAGGTGTCGGGTAGGTCGATGATCACGGTCGCCTCCATGCGCGGCCGCTGCGGGCCAGGATCTCGTCGGCGCCCCTGGGCCCCCAGGTGCCCGCCTGGTACTGCTCCGGTTGGCCCTCGGACTTCCACTCGCGCAGGACCGGGTCGAGCAGTTGCCAGCTCAACTCCACCTCACGCGAGACCGGGAAGAGAGACGGCTCGCCCAGCAGCACGTCGAGGATGAGGCGCTCGTACGCCTCGGGGGAGGATTCGGTGAACGCCTCGCCGTAGGCGAAGTCCATGTTGACGTCGCGGACCTCCATCGCGGTCCCCGGTACCTTCGACCCGAACCGCAGGGTGACCCCCTCGTCCGGCTGGACGCGGATCACCAGGGCGTTCTGTCCCAGCTCCTGCGTCATCGTTGCGTCGAAGGGCAGGTGCGGCGCGCGCCGGAAGACGACCGCGATCTCGGTGACACGACGCCCCAGGCGCTTACCGGTCCGCAGGTAGAACGGGACGCCCGCCCACCGTCGGTTGTGGACCTCCAGGGTGATGGCCGCGTAGGTCTCGGTCGCCGAGGACGGGTCGTAGCCCTCTTCGTCCTTCAGCCCGACGACCTGCTCGGAACCCTGCCAGCCACCGGCGTACTGACCGCGCGCGGCGGTCTCGGAGATCGGCAACGCCAGCGAGGTGGACTCGAGGACCTTGGTCTTCTCCGCACGCAGCGCGGCGGCGGAGAAATCGGTCGGCTCCTCCATCGCCACCAGCGCCATCAGCTGGATCAGGTGGTTCTGGATGACGTCGCGCGCGGCACCGATACCGTCGTAGTACCCGGCGCGCCCGCCGAGACCGATGTCCTCGGCCATCGTGATCTGGACGTGGTCCACGTGGTTGGCGTTCCACACCGGCTCGAAGAGCTGGTTGGCAAAGCGCAACGCCAGGATGTTCTGGACCGTCTCCTTGCCGAGGTAGTGGTCGATACGGAACACCGAGTCCTCGGGGAACACCGCCCCCACGACCGCGTTGAGCTCGCACGCACTGGCGAGGTCATGACCGAAGGGTTTCTCGATGACCACCCGGCGCCAGGACCCCTCGGGGCCCCGCGTGCACCCGGTGCGATCGAGGTGCCGGCACACGGTCGGGAAGTCATCCGGGGGGATCGACAGGTAGAACGCGTAGTTGCCAGCCGTGCCCCGCTCCGCCTCGAGCGCGACCAGCTGGTCCGCGAGGCGGTCGAATCCCTCGTCGTCGTCGAAGGTGCCGGTCACGAACCTCAGTCCCGCGGCGAGTTGCTCCCATACATCCTCACGGAACGGTGTCCGGCAGCGCTCGCGGGCCTGTTCGCGGGCGAACGCCGCGAACTCCTCGTGCGCCCACTGACGCCGACCGAACCCGATGAGCGAGAACCCGGGCGGGAGCAGACCCCGGTTGGCGAGATCGTAGATCGCCGGGATGAGCTTCTTCTTGGACAGGTCACCGGTGACGCCGAAGATCACGAGGCCGGAGGGCCCAGCGATCCGCGGCAGACGCCGGTCGCGGGGGTCCCGGAGCGGGTTGACCCATCCCTCGGTGGCCCCTGTAGAACTTTCGGCGTCGGACGTGTCCAGACGGTCGGGGCCGGTCACGAATCCGACGGGATCTCGTCGATCCGCGCCCTCACCGTGTCCATCAGGTCGTCCCAGGCGGTGACGAACTTCTCCACGCCCTGGCGCTCGAGCAGCGCGAAGACCTCGTCCAGGTCGATGCCCTCGGCACGCAGCGCGTCGAGGGTGGCGCGGGAAGCCTCAGCGGTGCCCCGCACCGTGTCACCCTCGACCACCCCGTGGTCTGCGAACGCCTGCATCGTCGCGAAGGGCATCGTGTTGACGGTCCCGTGCGTCACCAGGCCCGTCACATACAGCGTGTCGGGGTACGCCGGATCCTTGACTCCCGTGGAGGCCCAGAGCAGTCGCTGCGGCCGGGCTCCGCGATCCGCCAACTCGCCGAAGCGGCCGGCGGGGTCGAAGACCTCGTCGTAGACCTCCTGGCACAGGCGGGCGTTCGCGAGCCCGGCCTGACCGCGCAGTTCCGACGACTCCGGCAGGCGCGAGTCGATCTCGGTGTCCAGACGGGAGACGAACACCGACGCCACGGAGTGGATCGACGACAGATCGTGCCCGGCGGCCACGGCCTGCTCGAGGCCGGTGAGGTACGCCTCCGCGACCTTTCGGTATTGATCCACCGAGAAGATCAGCGTGACGTTGACGTCGATGCCCTTGCCGATGACGTCGGTGATCGCCGGCAGTCCCGCCGCGGTGGCGGGAATCTTGATCATCACGTTGGGCCGGTCGACCGCGGCGGACAGCTCGACCGCCTGCTGGACGGTCTCCGCCGTGTCGTGTGCGAGGCCCGGGTCCACCTCGAGCGAGACGCGACCGTCCACGCCGTCGGTCGCCCGATAGGTCGGCGCCAGCAGGTCACAGGCGTCCCGGACGTCCGCGGTGGTGAGCGCCCGGATCACGGAGGCGAGTTCGCGGTCCGCACGTACCGTCTCGGTGAGCGCGCCCTCGTAGGCCGACGAATCCGCCAGCGCCGACTGGAAGATCGCCGGGTTGGTGGTCACGCCCACGATCGAGTATTCCGCCATCCGCTTCTCGAGCTCACCGGAGGCGAGGAGCTGACGGGACAGGTCGTCGAGCCACACGGAGACCCCGGCGGCACTGAGAGCGGCGAGATTGGCGTTGGTCATCATGCCTCCCCGGCAACGGCCGCGAGCGACTCGCGGGCGGCGGAGACCACCGCGTCGGCGGTAATCCCGAATTCGGTGAACAAGGTCTCGTAGGGCGCGGAGGCGCCGAAGTGCTCGAGCGAGACTGCCCGGCCGGCGTCTCCGAGGAACCGGTGCCACGGCATCGCGATGCCGGCCTCGACCGAGACCCGTGCGCGCACGGCACGCGGGAGGACCGACTCGCGGTACTCGGCGTCCTGCTGGTCGAAGAACTCGACACAGGGCATGGAGACCACTCGCGTGGGCACGCCCTCGGCCTCGAGGGTCTCCCGCGCGGCCACGGCCAGCTGGACCTCGGACCCGGTACCGATGAGGATCACCTCGGGGGTACCCGTCGACGCCTCGGCGAGGACGTAGCCGCCCCGCTCGACACCTTCACGGGCGAGCTGCGCGGTGCCCTCGAGCACGGGCACGTTCTGCCGGGTCAGGCACAGCCCCTTGGGCCCGTCGAGCGCCTCGAGCATCGCCCGCCAGGCGGCGGCGGTCTCGTTGGCGTCCGCAGGACGGAGGACCGCCAGTCCCGGGATGGCCCGCAGCGCGGCGAGCTGCTCGACCGGCTGGTGGGTCGGGCCGTCCTCGCCCAGACCGATCGAGTCGTGGGTCCACACGTAGTACGCGTTGCTGCCCTGGAGCGCGGCCAGCCGGACGGCCGGTCGCATGTACTCACTGAAGATGAGGAACGTCCCGCCATACGGGCGGGTCGGTCCGTGCAGTGCGATGCCGTTGAGGATCGCGCCCATCGCGTGCTCACGGACACCGAAGTGCAGGTTCCGCCCATAGGGGGAGGCGGTCCACGTGTCGGTGGTGATCGACGCGGGGCCGAACGAGTCCGCGCCCTTGATGGGGGTGTTGTTGGAGCCCGCGAGGTCGGCGGAGCCGCCCCACAGCTCCGGAAGCGTGGCCGCGAGGGCCTGGATGGCCTCGGCGGAGGCCTTGCGGGTGGCGACGCCCTTGGGATCGGCCTCCCAGGTGGGCAGGTCCGCGTCCCAGCCTTCGGGGAGCTCGCCCGAGTACAGCCTGTCGAACAGTGCCTTGCGCTCCGGGTTCGCCTCCGCCCACGCGTGGAACATGTCGCTCCACTGAGCGTGGACGCGGGCGCCGCGGTCGCGGGCCGCGCGGGTGTGGGCGATCACCTCGTCCTCGACGGTGAACGGCTCCGTGCCGGCCATGCCGAGCGCCTCCTTGACGGCGTCGACCTCGTCCTGGTCGAGCGCGGCACCGTGCGCGGCGCCCGTGTTCATCGCGTTGGGCGCCGGGTAGGCGATGATCGTGCGCAGGACGATGATCGAGGGCTTGTCCGTGACGGCGCGCGCGTCGGCGATCGCCTCCTCGATGGCGGCCACGTCCTCACCGCCGTTCACCGTCTGCACGTGCCAGCCATACGCCTCGTAGCGGGCCGCGACATCCTCATTGAACGCGATCTTGGTGTCGTCCTCGATCGAGATCTCGTTGTCGTCATAGATGGCGATGAGGTTGCCGAGCTGCTGCGTACCCGCGAGCGAGGCGGCCTCGGCCGTCACGCCCTCCTGGATGTCGCCGTCGGACGCGATCACGTAGATGAAGTGGTCGAACGGGCTCTTGCCCGCGGGGGTGTCCGGGTCGAACAGCCCGCGCTCGTAGCGCGCCGCCATCGCCATACCCACCGCGGACGCCAGGCCCTGGCCGAGGGGACCGGTGGTGATCTCCACCCCGTCCGTGTGCCGCCACTCGGGGTGGCCTGGGGTCTTGGAGCCCCAGGTACGCAGAGCCTTGAGGTCCTCGAGTTCGAGGCCGAACCCGGCGAGGTACAGCTGGATGTACTGGGTGAGCGAAGTGTGCCCGCAGGACAGGATGAACCGGTCCCGTCCCACCCACGTCGGATCGGACGGGTCGTGCCGCATGATGCGCTGGTAGAGGGTGTACGCCAGCGGCGCGAGGCTCATCGCGGTTCCCGGGTGACCACTGCCGCACTTCTGCACGGCCTCGGCGGCGAGGACGCGCGCGGTGTCCACTGCGCGGGTGTCCAGTTCGGTCCAGTCGGATGGGTGGCGGGCGGTGGTGAGCTCGGTGATCTCCGACGCGCTGGTCACTTGTGGTTCTCCCGGGTCTGAGGGTGCGGCGCGGATCCGCGCGTATGTCGTGAACCACCTTAGTGGTCGCGCCCACGGTGGGGCGTACCGTCCCCGCCCCCGCTCTTTCGCGGACCGCGCAGGGGGGACGTAGTATCGGCTCGGTAGTGCGTTGACGTCTGCTGCGAGGAGTTCCGGTGCACGATTCCACCCCGACCCGGAGTGGGGGGCCAGCCGTCTCCCCTCCAGAGTCCACGGGGCGGCCGGCTCCGGCGAGCGGGCGAGCCCGTGTTGTCGACGTGGTGATGGCGTACATCGCCCTCACCAAGCCGCGCGTCATCGAGTTGCTCCTCGTCGCCGCGATCCCCGCCCTGCTGCAAGCGGATCGCGGGAACATCCACCTCTCGCTGGTCCTGCTCACCCTCGTCGGTGGCTGGATGGGCGCGGCGAGCGCGAACTCGCTCAACATGGTCGTCGACTACGACATCGACCAGGTGATGAAGCGCACCGAGCGCCGCCCGCTCGCGCGCCACGCGATCACGCCGCGAGCCGCGCTGATCTTCGGCCTGGCACTCGGAGTGGCCAGCATCCTCTGGCTGGGACTCCTGGCCAACAGCTGGCTCGCCGCCTTCTTCATCCTCATCACGATCCTGTTCTACGTGATCGTGTACTCGATGATCCTCAAGCGCCGCACCGCTCAGAACGTCGTCTGGGGTGGCGCCGCGGGTTGCATGCCGGTCTTCGTCTCGTGGGCGGTCATCACCGACAACCTGCCGGACGGCCAGCCCCACAACTGGTGGCAGGCGGTCGTGCTGTTCCTCATCATCTTCTTCTGGACGCCGCCACACACGTGGGCCCTCGCCATGCGCTACAAGGAGGACTACAAGGCCGCCGGCGTGCCGATGCTGCCCGTGGTCATGGGCCCCGAGGGCGTGACCCGCCGCATCACCATCTACACGTGGGTCACCGTCCTCTGTACGTTCGCGCTCATCCCCGCGGCGGGCTGGGTCTATGCGGCGGGCGCGATCGGCTTCGGCGTGTGGTTCATCGTCATGGCGCACCGCCTCGAGGCGGGCGTGCGCCGCGGCGTCGAGGTCAAGCCGCTCAAGCTGTTCATCCTGTCGAACAACTACCTCGCCGGGGTCTTCGTGGCCCTGTCCATCGACGCGGTGCTCGGACTGCAGACCGTGGCGGAACTCCTGCCGCTGGCCTGACCGCGTCCGGCGAGTAGCGGTCAGCGCTCGGGGTCGAGTGTCACCGAGCCGGTCGTCCGCCGCTCCTGCAGCGCGCGATGCGCCTCCGCGGCCTCCGACAGGCCGAACGTCGCCCCCACTGACAGCCGCAGCGCGCCGTCCACGACCCCCTCGAGGATCTCGCCGGCCCGGCCGCGGAACTCCTCCGTCGTCGCGATGTAATCCGCCAGGGTCGGGCGGGTGAGGAACACCGAACCGGCCGCGTTGAGCCGCTGCGGATCTACCGGCGGAACCGGGCCGCTGGCCGCCCCGAACAGCACGAGCGTGCCGCGCCGCGCGAGCACCGCCAGACTGTCGTCGAAGGTGTCCCTACCCACGCCGTCGAAGACCGCGGCGACGCCCCCGTCCGCCAGCTCGCGCACCCTCTCCGGCGTCGCCTCCGGGTAGAGCAGCACGTGGTGCGCCCCGAGGTCGCGGCAGAGGTCGGCCTTCTCCTCGGTCGAGGTCGTCGTGATCACCCGGAAGCCGTGGGCCACCGCCAGCTGGATGAGGAGCTGTCCGACGCCGCCCGCCCCCGCGGTGATCAGTACGTGATCGCCGGCTGAGGCCCGGTGGGTGTCGGTGATCAGATAGTGCGCGGTGAGCCCCTGCAGCAGCATCGAGGCCGCCACGTCGTCGTCGACCCCCTCCGGCACGGTGACCACCGATTCTGCGGGGGCGACGACGTACTGGGCGTAGGAACCGGGCACCTGGCACCAGGCCGCCCGGTCGCCGGCGACCAGGTCGGGCGTGCCCTCGCCGACCGCCTCGATCACCCCCGCGCCCTCGCTACCCGGGATGAACGGGAGGTCCCGCTCGTAGACGCCCTCGCGGAAGTAGGTGTCGATGTAGTTGACCCCGATGGCACGGGTACGGACGAGCACCTCGCCCGGGCCGGGCGACGGCACGTCGACCTCCACGGGAGTGAGTACCTCGGGTCCGCCGTGTCGGGAGATCTGGATCGCACGCATGGCGCCCAGTATCCGGTAGGGCGCGGCCCGCCGCAGCCGGAGTGCCGTCAGCGGTTCGGGGCAACGCGGGAGTGCCGACCGATCCGCGGCGGGGGAGGCGATAGGCTACGCCCCATGAGCCTGCAGATCCTTTCCCAGTACGCCGGGGGGCCGCGAGTCCGGGCCACCGGCAGGTCCGAGATCACCACGACGGGATCCGATACGGCGTCCGAACCCGTCGAGTCGTCGACGGACGCGCAGGAGACGGCGGCGGCCCCCGCGGCCGCGCAGGCCGAGCCGTCCCGGGCCGGCGCGGACGAGCAGGCCTCCACCGCCAAGGACGCGCCGGAGGCAAAGGAGCCGGCCGCGAAGGCCGGTACCCAGGAAAAGCCGAGCCCGGCTCCCGCCGCAGCCGGCGGGGGCGGTGCGGGCGGTATCTCTCTCGGCCGTCGAGCCCCGCGCGCCCCGGGCGGCGGTACGTCGACCCTGCACGGCTCGCGCATCACGGAGCTCGGTGGCGGTTCTGCCCCGGCGCCCTCCGCGTCCGAGCCCACTTCCACCGAGTCTGCGCCGGCGGCGTCGTCCACCTCGGCCACCCAGGCGGACGCTGATCCGGCAGCGCCCGCGGCGAAGACCGACACCGCTCCTGATACGAAGGCCGACGCCGCGCCCGAGGCGCAGGACGCGGCGCCCGACTCGCCGAAGCCGGCGACCGGCGCTCCCGCGTCCGGTGGCGGCCTCAAGCTCGGTGGCGGGTCCAAGGCCAAGGCCCCCGGCGGCGGTTCGGCCGCCAAGCTCGTGCTCGGGGGCGGCGCCGCCGCCGCCGCGGCGGGAGCCGCCGGCACCCCGGAGAAGTCCACCGCGGCGGGGGAGTCCGCCCCGGCTCCGGCGTCCGGGCAGGCCGAAGCGAAGAACGAGCCGAAGAGCGAGGCCGCCGACACCGCTGCGCCCGTCGCAGAGGAGAAGGCCCCCGACACCGCTGCGCCGGCCGAGAAGAAGTCCGGCGGTCTCACCCTGGGTGGCGGTTCCGGTGCGAAGGCACCGGGCGGCGGCGCGTCCGGCGGCCTGACGCTCGGCGGCGGGTCCAAGGCGAAGGCCCCCGGCGGAGGCAAGTCCGGTGGCCTCACGCTCGGTGGCGGCGCGGCCGCCGCGAAGCAGACCGCGGAGCCCACAACCGACGCGAAGAAGTCCGACGCGCCGTCGGCCGCCGATCGCCCGGCGGACGCCCCCGCCGCGTCGCAGCCCGCCGCGGTGCCCCCGGCGGAGGAGCCGGCCGAGAAGCAGGACGCGCCCGCCGCGGCATCGGACAAGCCCGCCGGTAAGACCCCGGCAGACAAGACCCCGGCGCCGAAGGCCGCCAAGGCCCCGGCCGAGAAGATCGAGGCCGCGCCGGTTCCCGCGGGTCCGACGCCCCCGGCCAAGACCGCCAAGTTCGTGGAGAAGTTCCTGGCGCGCCACGGCGGGTCGGCGGACGTCGTCCTCCAGCCGGTCGGTCGCCGCGGCGTCCGTATCACCCTAGTGGGCGCCGACGGCGTCCTCGGGGACACGATGGTGGACTCGCTGTCCGAGGCCGAGGCCGTCCGCGACGGCATCTCCGGCCTCACCGGTTCGGACTGGACCCGCGAGCTCGTGTCGCGCACCGATGTCCCGGCGGGGCACTGGAAGCGCATGGCGGGATCGGGCGCCCTGGTCTGACCGTCCTGGTGCCGGACCCGCCCCCGGGCCCGGCGCCGGAACGCGAGAATCCGCTACTCCACCCGCGGATCCGCTACCCGCACAGGGGTAGCGGATCCGGGATCGGGGTAGCGGATTCCGGCGTTTCAGCGGGTTCGGGGCGCTGGCGCGGGCGTCGACCGGCGCCCGCCCGCTCCGACGCCCACTCCGAAACCCGTCAGCGTGCGGCGGACGCGGGGACCCGGTCGCGGATGACCCCGGCGGCCCACAGGGCGCCGGTCACGGCGGTGATCGCGCCGGCCAGTGTCACGTGCGCCACGACGAGGACCTCCGGGACGCCGAGCTGGTACTGGGTGATGCCGATGACCGCCTGCGCGGCGATGAGCCCGATGAGAATCGCACAGCGCCGGATCGCGGGCCCCTCGGTCCGCAACGCGATGAGTCCGGCGAGCAGGCCGATGAGCAGGCAGACGTAGCCGATCATCAGCTCGGCGTGGAAGTGGACGAGCCACTGGATGGGCAGCTGCAGGCGGTCGGCGGCCTCGATCCGGGCATCCCCGGCGTGGGGGCCGGCGCCGGTGACCATGGTCCCGGTCGCGAGGACGCCGGCGAGCAGGACCGCCGACAGTGCCGTGAGCCAGGCGAGCGGCCGGGGCACCACGCGCCTGGGCGGGGCGGTGTCGTCTTCTCCGATCCGGACGTACAGTACCGCCGCCACCCAGGCCAGGAGCATGGACGGCAGGAGGTGCAGCGCGACGGTCCACCACACGAGCCCGGCGAGCACGGTGATGCCGCCGATGACCGCCTGCGCGACGATGCCCAGCGGCATGGCGAGGGCGAGCACCTTCAGTTCGGTGCGTCGCCCCGCCCGGAAGACCGCGAGGATCAGGGCCGCGGCGACCGCCACCAGGACAAAGGTGAGGAGTCGGTTGCCGAACTCGATGGCCTGGTGGATGGCGGGCCCGGCGCCGGGCACGGGGACGAAGCTGTCCTGGTTACAGCGGGGCCAGGTCTCGCACCCGAGTCCGGAGGCGGTCACGCGGACGGTGACGCCGGTGGTCATGATGCCGATCTGGGCGATCACGTTGGCCAGGGCGATGCCCTTCTGGACCCGCAGGGACGGCATCGGCAGCCGGGAGAGCGGACCGCCGGATCCCTTCGACGCGGGCGCGGCCGGGGCTCCGGAGGTCGGGGCGTGCGATGTCGAGGTCACGGCCCCGATTCTAGGCCGCGCGGCGCCGGCCTCTGCTATCAGGTGAACGAGAAGTGACGCACGGCAAAGCCGCCGCAGACGGCCGTCCACAGGGCCAGGGACAGCGCGGCCAGTGCGGGGACGCCGCCGCCGGTCGCGGTGACCAGTGCGGTGGTCAACGCGTAGGAGGGGACGACGACGAGGAGGTCGTGGACCGCGGTGGGGAGATCGACCACCCCGATCGCGAGTCCGGCCCCACCGATGAGGACGAACCAGATGAGGTTGGCCAACGCGAGGACGATCTCCGCGCGCAGGGTGCCCCCGAGGAGCAGCCCCATCGAGGAGAACGCGACCGAGCCGAGAGCGACCGCCACGGCACCGAGCGCGAGCCCGGCGGTGTCGGGACGCCATCCGAGTACGGCCGCGATGACTCCGAGGATGACGGCCTGCCCGGCCACCAGCACCAGGGTCGCGAGCATCTTGCCCGCGATGATGACGGCCGGTGGGAGCGGGGTGCCGCCCAGACGTTTGAGGGCGCCGTAGCGTCGGTCGAAGCCGACGGCGATCGCCTGCCCGGTGAACGCGGTCCCCATGACGGAGATGGTGAGCACCGCGGTGATCGCGTGGTCGATCCGCGGCTCGGGCACGGCTCCGAACTCGACGGCGGTGAGGGCGAACAGGATCGCGACCGGGATGACGAGCGCGACCAGCAGTTGCTCGCCGTTGCGCAGGAACAGCGCCAGTTCCATGCGGGTCTGTGCCGCGGCCATCCGGGCGACGGACGCCGGGGCGGACGGCCGGGCGAACGTGCCGGGGGCGAAGCGGTTTCCGTCTTCGGGGGCGTGGGTCATCGCAGTTCCCGTCCGGTCAGGTCGAGGAAGACCTCTTCGAGGCTCCTGGTGCGGGTGGCCAGGGAGGTGAGCTGCACATCGGCCCGCTCGAGCGCGGCGCACATCGCTGTCATGAGGCCGGGGGAGACGGGGCCGTGGACCTCCAGAACGCCGGCCGCGGTCCCCTCGGCGACCGTGTGCTCGTCGCCGAGGACGTCCGCGAGCAGGGACGGGGACACCTCGCCGTCGACGACGAGGGTGACCCCTTCGGCGGTCCCGGCGCGTTCGAGTTCCGCCGGACTGCCCGAGGCGACGCGCCGTCCGTGGTCGACGATCACCACCTGGTCGGCGAGTGACGCGGCCTCGTCCATGAGGTGGGTGGTGAGCAGGACGGCCGCGCCGTCGCGACGCAGCGCGTGGACGAGGTCCCACACGGCCCGCCGTGACTGGGCGTCGAGCCCGGCGGTGGGTTCGTCGAGGAACACTAGTTCCGGCCGTCCGACCACCGCGATCGCCAGGGACAGTCGCTGCTGTTGCCCGCCGGACAGCCGGCGGTAGGGGGTCCTGACGTGGTCGCTGAGGCCGAGCTCGCCCAGGAGCCAGTCCGGGTCGAGGGGGTCGGCGTAGTAGGAGGCCACCAGGTGGAGCATCTCGCCGACCCGCGCGGCCGGGTAGGCGCCGCCGCCCTGCAGCATCATGCCGATGCGGCTGCGTACCCGCTGGCGGTCGGTCAGCGGGTCGAGGCCGAGGACGCGGACCGTTCCGGCGTCGGGGCGCACGAAACCCTCGCAGATCTCGACCGTGGTGGTCTTGCCGGCGCCGTTCGGTCCGAGCAACGCCATGACCTGACCGCGGTCGAGACGCAGGTCCAGTCCCGCGACCGCGGTGGTGGCGCCGAACCTCTTGACGAGTCCCTCGACGTGCAGTGCGGGGGAGTCCGTCGATGAGGTCACGGGTGCCGATTGTAGGCCCGCCCGGCTACCGGTACCGCAACAGCCCCGGCCACCGGAAGAGGGCGATCAGCAGCGCGGCGACGATCACCACCGTCGCCGCCCACGCCTGGACGGTGACGAACGGCGGCAGCCCCGCGCCGGGCGGCAGGGTGAAGCAGGCGAGGACGGCGCTGACCGCGACCACGGGGACGCGGAACTCCCACCGTGACGCCCACGCCGCGAGGGGGACGAGTGCCCACAGGATGTACCAGGGATGGACCACGGGGAAGCACAGCACGATCGCCGCCATCGAGACGCCCAGCCCACCCACCGGATCGATGCGTCCGGCCTGGACCGCGAAGAGCATGCGGACGGTGAAGGCGCCGGCGATCACGAGGGCCGCGGTCTGGACCATCACGAGGATCTGCGCGGTGTGGTCGCCCAGCCCGAGGTACTGACCGATCCCGCCGACCAGCACACCGAGGGCGGTCGGCGGGGAGAGCCAGCTCCGCAACGAGGTGGCGGCGCCGAGCTTGGTGACCCAGCCGAGGCCCGACGAGGTGGCGACCATGGCCACACCGGTCGTGACGCCCGAGATCAGGACCATCACGGCCGTCGCCCGGATCGTGGCCCGCCAGTCGCCGCCCCATCGGCGGGCGAGTGCCATGCCGACGAAGCCCAGGGCGACGATGGTCGGCAGCTTGACCAGGGCCGAACCGGTGATCAGGACGGTTCCCAGGACGAAGAGCGGGATCGCGCCGCGCCCGCGGCCCGCGTGGTCGACGGCGCGGAGGGCCAGTACCAGGCCGACGGCCAGGAGGCCCATCATCAGGGACTCGGAGTGGATTCCGGAGACCAGGTGGAACAGCACGAGCGGGTTGGCGACCGCCAGCCACAGCGCCGCCACGTCCGACACGCCGCAGTACTCGGCCAGTCGCGGCACCGCCCAGCCCAGCATGAGGATGCCGAGCACGGCCACGACGCGGTGCAGGACGGTCCCCGCCACCACGTCGTCGCCCGTGAGCCCGTGGATGGCCTTCTGCACGCCCAGGAAGAGCGGGCCGTACTGGTTGGGCGTGTCGCGCCAGATGTCGGGGACGTTGATCGTGAGCGCGTGGCCGGTCCCGAGCGCCGAGACCGGTCCGCGCTCGTAGGGGTCGTCCAGCGCGTTGCCGATGGCGCCCTGGGCGAGGTAGCTGTAGACGTCCTTGCTGAACATCGGGGGCGCGAGGGCCAGCGGGAGCGCCCACGAGGCGATCACCCTGTCGAGCGTCGCCCGGTCGATGCGCCCACTCATCCGGCCCCGGCGATCGCGCCCGAGCACGTACGGGGCGAGGAGCAGCCAGCAGAGCGTCACCACGACCATCCCGGCCATGACCACCGTCATCGACGACTGCTGGAGGCGGAGCCAGAGCCCGAACAGGCGCTCACCGGCGATCGGGTTCTGCAGCACCGGCAGCGCGCCCGCGCCGAGGGCTCCCACCGCCATCGCGACGGATGCCGTGGTGCCGATACGCCGGATGCGCCACAGTCGCGCCATCTCCGCGGACGGCGGGGAGCCGGTGAACCGCTCCTGCGCGTGGAGCCGCGAGGTGACCGAGCCCGCGCCACGTGTCGGGACGTCGCGTGCCATCGTCTCGTCCCTCCTCCACCTGGAACTGTCGGGCATGTCGGCGCCCCGAGGGACGCGCCCGGGGGTGGGGGAATAATTCCGAAACGAAAGTGTTGCGTAATATCAGGAGGTGCGCCCCGCCCGGGCGCACAGAGCATATCCGGAAGGGAGTGGCGTATGAGCGTGCAGCACGCGATGGACAGCGGCACGCGCCCCGACACCCGCTCGACGATCCGGGAACTCCTGCTGGAGCGCGGAGCGCTGACCGCGGCCGAGATCGGACAGGAACTGGGGCTCACCGCCGCAGGGGTCCGACGCCATCTGGACCACCTCGTCGAGGCCGGCGAGGTGGAGGCCGCACGCACCCGTCCGGCGGGAACCCGCGGTCGCCCGGCCAGGGCGTTCCAGGTGACGGCCACGGGTCGGAGCACCGCACGGCACGGGTACGATCACCTGGCGGTCGAGGCCATGGCGGCACTGCGTCGCATCGGCGGCGCGGAGGCTGTCTCGGAGTTCGCCCGCGAGCGGGTGCGCTCGGTCATCGGACACGTCCGACCGGCCGAGGGTGCCCACGACGTCGAGCGCGCCGCGACCGACATCGCCGTGGCCCTGTCGAAGGCGGGCTACGCGTCCTCCGTGGAGGACGCCGGGACGGGGCTGCAGATCTGTCAGCACCACTGCCCGGTGTGGAACGTCGCCTCCCGATTCCCCGAACTCTGCGAGGCCGAGCAGGAGGTGGTGTCCGAGATAGTGGGCACCCACGTCCAGCGTCTCGCGACCATCGCGGGCGGTAACTGCGCCTGCACCACGAACATCCCGACAGGGACCGTGACCGCGGAGGATCTCGCGGCCACGATCCCCGCACCGGCCGGCGCACCCGCGTCGGCACCGACCGCCGAAAGGACAGTGCGATGACCCTCACCCCCGACCAGGTGACGGCCGACGTCACCGAGCCGACCACCGATGAGGAGCGG
Organism: Dietzia maris; assembly: GCF_036287335.1. Lineage (NCBI taxonomy): Bacteria > Bacillati > Actinomycetota > Actinomycetes > Mycobacteriales > Dietziaceae > Dietzia > Dietzia maris. The sequence goes on along the minus strand of NZ_CP143053.1, from coordinate 1,764,147 downwards.
ATCGCCTCCATCGGCCAGTACAACTACGGCTGGCACGACTCGGACGATGCCGGTGCCGCCGCGCAGCGAGGCCTGTCCGAGGCGGTCGTGCGTGACATCTCCGCCAAGAAGAACGAGTCCGAGTGGATGCTCGACAAGCGGCTCAAGGCTCTGAAGATCTTCGACAAGAAGCCGATGCCGAAGTGGGGCTCGGACCTGTCCGGGATCGACTTCGACAACATCAAGTACTTCGTCCGGTCCACGGAGAAGCAGGCCACCAGCTGGGAGGACCTGCCCGAGGACATCAAGAACACCTACGACAAGCTCGGCATCCCCGAGGCCGAGAAGCAGCGGCTCGTGGCCGGCGTGGCCGCGCAGTACGAGTCCGAGGTGGTCTACCACCAGATCCGCGAGGACCTGGAGAGCCAGGGTGTCATCTTCATGGACACCGACACCGCGCTCAAGGAGCATCCGGAGTTCTTCGAGGAGTACTTCGGCTCGGTCATCCCCTCGGGTGACAACAAGTTCTCCGCCCTGAACACGGCGGTGTGGTCCGGCGGCTCGTTCATCTACGTCCCCAAGGGCGTCCACGTGGACATCCCGCTGCAGGCCTACTTCCGCATCAACACGGAGAACATGGGCCAGTTCGAGCGGACGCTGATCATCGTCGACGAGGACGCCTACGTCCACTACGTCGAGGGCTGCACGGCGCCGATCTACAAGTCGGACTCCCTGCACTCCGCGGTGGTCGAGATCATCGTCAAGAAGGGCGGCCGTTGCCGCTACACGACCATCCAGAACTGGTCGAACAACGTATACAACCTCGTGACCAAGCGCGCCCGCGCCGAAGAGGGCGCGACCATGGAGTGGATCGACGGCAACATCGGCTCCAAGGTCACCATGAAGTACCCGGCCGTGTGGCTGACCGGTGAGCACGCCAAGGGCGAGGTGCTCTCGGTGGCGTTCGCCGGCGAGGGCCAGCACCAGGACACCGGCTCCAAGATGCTGCACCTGGCCCCCAACACCTCGTCGAACATCGTCTCCAAGTCGGTGGCGCGTGGTGGCGGACGCTCGGCGTACCGCGGGCTGATCCAGATCAACCCCGGCGCCAAGGGCTCCAAGTCCAACGTCGAGTGCGACGCCCTGCTGGTGGACAACATCAGCCGGTCCGACACCTACCCCTACATCGACATCCGCGAGGACGACGTCACGCTGGGGCACGAGGCCACGGTCTCCAAGGTGAGCCAGGACCAGCTGTTCTACCTCATGAGCCGCGGGCTGGCCGAAGAGGAGGCGATGGCCATGATCGTGCGTGGCTTCGTCGAGCCGATCGCCAAGGAGCTCCCCATGGAGTACGCGCTCGAGCTCAACCGCCTGATCGAACTGCAGATGGAAGGATCGGTGGGCTGACCCCATGACCGACACGACCACCCCCGAGACCGGGTCCGCCCCGGCCCCCCTCACGGATCGCTACGGCGTCCCCGTCGACGCGACGAAGGGTGACCAGTTCACCTCGTACGACGTGGGCGCGTTCGAGGTCCCCAGCCACAAGGACGAGATCTGGCGGTTCACCCCGCTGCGTCGTCTGCGCGGTCTCCACGACGGCTCCAACGTCACCGCGACCGGTCGCCTGACGGCGTCCGTCGGCGAGCGCGAAGGCCTCACCGTCGAGACCGTCGCGATGGACGACAAGCGCGTCGGCGAGGCCGGGGCCCCCCGCGACCGCGTGGCCGCGCAGGCGTTCAGTTCGGCCGCCGAGGCCTCGGTGATCACCGTGGCCAAGGAGGTCGTGCTCGACGAGCCCGTGTACGTCACCGTCGACGGTCCGGGCGAGGGCCAGCTCGCCTACGGCCACACCCAGGTCCGCCTCGAGCCGTTCGCCAACGCGACCTTCGTCGTGGACCAGCGCGGTGGCGGCACGATCGCCGAGAACGTCGAGTTCATCGTCGGCGACTCCGCCCACCTCGAGGTCGTCCTCATTCAGGACTGGGACGACGACGCCCTGCACATGGCCGGGCACCACCTGCAGGTCGGCCGCGACGCGACGCTGACCTACACCGCGGTGACGTTCGGCGGCGAGGTCGTGCGTATCTCCCCGTTCGCGCGGTTCACCGCGCCCGGCGGCACGGTCACGCTCAACGGCCTGTACTACGCCGACGACGGGCAGCACCTCGAGCACCGCCTGCTGGTCGACCACTCGGTGCCCAACTGCACCTCGCGCATCCTGTACAAGGGCGCGCTGCAGGGGGACGCCTCGTCGAACCTTCCGGACGCGCACACCGTCTGGATCGGCGACGTCCTCATCCGGGCGGCGGCACTGGGCACCGACACGTACGAGATGAACCGCAACCTCGTGCTCACCGACGGCGCCCGCGCCGACTCGGTGCCGAACCTTGAGATCGAGACCGGCGAGATCGCCGGTGCCGGCCACGCCAGCGCCGTCGGCCGGTTCGACGAGGAGCACCTGTTCTACCTCATGTCGCGGGGCATCCCCGAGGACGTCGCCCGACGCCTCGTCGTCCGCGGGTTCTTCGGCGAGGTGATCAACCGCATCGGCGTGCCCGAGGTGCGCGAGCGGGTCACCGAGGCCGTCGAGCTGGAGCTGCAGTCCTCCGGCATCTGACCGAGCCCGCAGGCCCCCGATCATCCCCCGAAGACTTCTCACACAGATTGCGAGCACACCAATGACCACTCTCGAGATCAAGGGCCTGACGGCCCGCGTCGCCGCGACCGAGGACTCACCCGAGACCGTCGAGATCCTCAAGGGCGTCGACCTGACCATCGAGTCCGGGCAGACCCACGCCATCATGGGTCCGAACGGCTCCGGCAAGTCGACCCTGGCCTACGTCATCGCCGGCCACCCCAAGTACGAGGTCACCGGCGGCACCGTGACCCTGGACGGCGAGGACGTCCTGTCCATGGAGGTCGACGAGCGGGCCCGCGCGGGCCTGTTCCTGGCCATGCAGTACCCCACCGAGATCCCCGGCGTCTCCACCGCCAACTTCCTGCGCACCGCGGCCACCGCGGTCCGTGGCGAGGCGCCCAAGCTGCGCCACTGGGTCAAGGAGGTCAAGGAGGCCATGTCCGACCTCGACTTCGACCCCGCGTTCTCCGAGCGCAGCGTCAACGAGGGCTTCTCCGGTGGCGAGAAGAAGCGCCACGAGATCCTCCAGCTCGACCTGCTCAAGCCGAAGATCGCCGTGCTCGACGAGACCGACTCCGGCCTCGACGTCGACGCGCTGCGCGTGGTCTCCGAGGGTGTCAACCGCTACAAGGCGGAGGAGAACGGCGGCATCCTGCTCATCACGCACTACACCCGGATCCTCCAGTACATCAAGCCCGATACCGTCCACGTGTTCGTCGACGGCCGCATCGCCGCCTCCGGTGGCGCCGAGCTGGCCGACGAGCTCGAGGCGAACGGGTACGAGAAGTACCTGGCGCCCGCCACCGCCTGATCGGAACAGCTGGGAGAACATGACCTCGACCCTCGACCTGACAGCAGTCCGCGCGGATTTCCCGATCCTGTCGCGGACGGTCCGTGACGGAAAGCCCCTGGTCTACCTCGACTCCGGGGCGACGTCGCAGCGCCCGACCCCGGTGCTCGACGCCGAGCGGGACTTCCTCCTGCACTCCAACGCCGCGGTCCACCGTGGCGCGCACCAGCTCGCGGAGGAGGCCACGGACGCCTACGAGGGCGCCCGCGCGGACATCGCGCGGTTCGTCGGGGCCGACGTGGACGAGCTGGTCTTCACCAAGAACGCGACCGAGGGGCTCAACCTCGTGGCGTTCGCCCTGGGGGACCAGCGGTTCGGCGACCACGCCGTCGGCCCCGGCGACGAGGTCGTCATCAGCGAGCTCGAGCACCACGCGAACCTGGTGCCGTGGCAGGAGCTGTGCCGGCGCACCGGCGCGACCCTGCGCTGGTACGGCGTGACCGACGACGGGCGTATCGACCTCGACTCGCTCGAGCTCACCGACGCCGTCAAGGTCGTCGCCGTGACGCACCAGTCCAACGTGACCGGCGCGGTCACCGACGTGACCCGCGTGGTCGAGTCGGCCCGGAAGGTCGGCGCGCTGGTCGTGCTGGACGCCTGCCAGTCCGTCCCGCACATGGCCGTCAACTTCCACGATCTGGGCGTCGACTTCGCCGCCTTCTCCGGACACAAGATGCTCGGCCCCACCGGTATCGGCGTCCTCTACGGTCGTCGCGAGCTGCTCCACGCGATGCCGCCCGTGCTCACGGGGGGATCGATGATCTCCACCGTCACGATGGAGGAGTCGACGTTCGCCGAGCCGCCGCAGCGGTTCGAGGCCGGCGTGCCGATGGTGTCGCAGGCCGTCGGCCTGGCCGCGGCCGTGCGCTACCTCGAATCGGTGGGGATGGAGACCATCGCCCGCCACGAGGAGGCGCTCACCGTGGCCGCGCTCGAGGCGCTGCAGCAGATCCCGGGCGTCCGCATCGTCGGACCGGAGAACATGGTCTCCCGTGGCGGCGCGGTCTCCTTCGTCGTGGACGGCATCCACGCGCACGACGTGAGCCAGGTGCTCGACGACGACGGCGTCGCCGTGCGGGTGGGCCACCACTGCGCGTGGCCGCTGCACCGGCGTCTCGGCGTCCAGTCCACGGTGCGGGCATCGTTCGCGCTGTACAACACGCTCGACGAGGTCGAGACGTTGGCCCGGTCCCTGCGCCGTGCCCAGGAGTTCTTCGGAGTCGACGGGGGTGGTCTGAAGTGAAACTCGAGCAGATGTACCAGGAGGTCATCCTCGACCACTACCGCCACCCGCACCACAGCGGGCTGCGGGAGCCCTTCGGCGCCGAGGTGCACCACGTCAACCCGACGTGCGGTGACGAGCTGACGCTGCGGTTGCGCTTGTCCGAGGATCTGGCCACGGTGGAGGATGTGTCCTACGACGCACAGGGATGCTCGATCAGCCAGGCGTCGACCTCGATGATGGCCGACCTCCTGGTGGGCCGTCGGGTCGAGGAGTCACTGGAGGTCGTCGACGCCTTCCAGGCGATGATCTCCTCCCGCGGCCAGGACGAGGGCGACGAAGAGGTCCTCGACGACGCGGTGGCCCTGGCCGGGGTGTCGCGGTACCCCGCGCGCGTCAAATGCGCCCTGCTGGGCTGGATGGCGTTCAAGGACGCCCTCGGCCGACAGACCGAACACCATCAGGAGTGATGTGACATGACCGAGCAGATGACACCTGCCAACGATCCGACGGTCGACGACCCCATGTCGGCCGCCGAGAACGACACGCCCGCGGGCACCGCCTACAACGGGGAGTTCCGCCCGGACCCCAACCGGCCCGAGCAGTCGGAGGAGGACCTCGCACTGGTCGCCGACATCGAGGAGGCCATGCGTGACGTGGTCGACCCCGAGCTCGGCATCAACGTCGTAGACCTCGGTCTGGTCTACGACATCTGGGTCCGCCCCGGCGAGACGGAGGGTTCGACGATCGCGCGCATCGACATGACGCTGACGTCGGCCGCCTGCCCGCTCACCGACGTGATCGAGGACCAGGCCCGCTCCGCGACCATCGGCTCCGACCTGGTCAACGAGCTCGAGCTCAACTGGGTCTGGATGCCGCCGTGGGGACCCCAGATGATCACCGACGAGGGACGCGAGCAGCTGAGGGCCATCGGCTTCACCGTGTAGCCCTCCTCGCGGCGCCGCCGCCGCGATCCGCGTGCCCGCTGCTAGAGCGCCCGCCCCGTTCCGGACGGGGCGGGCGTCTCCGTGTCGTCGCCGGCGATTACGGTTCCGTTCGGCCGACATTTACGCTGGGGGACATGTCCGCATCCGCTGATCACATTGTTGGCGACCGGTCTGAGGCCGAGAGTGGGGGCGGGCGTGTCATCGAAGGAATCCGCCTCACCCGGGCGACGGCGTGGCTGGTGTTCCCCCCGTCGCTTCTGCTAGCCCCGCTGTCGGGTTTCCTGCTCTACATGGTGCACGCCACTGGCAGCGATCAGCCGTGGCACGTCTGGAACCTGCTGTGGACCGCCTTCGACATCGGTGCCGAGGGCAACGCGGCCGTGTGGTTCGCCTCGGCGGTCTGGCTCCTCGTGGGCGCCTTCGCGGCCCTCGCCGCCGTCACCACCGCCCGTTTCCGCTCGTCGTGGTGGCTCTTCTCCGCGGTCGCCGTGACCGCCTCCGTGGACGAGGCGGGCGCCCTCCACGAGCGGCTCTTCGTGGTGGGGGACCGGCTGGCCCCGTACCTGCCGTTCGACACCTACTACAACTGGGTGATCCCCGGCGCCGTGATCGCCCTGATCGTGGGCGGTCTGCTCATCAGGCTGGTCCTCGCTCTCCACCGCCGCGTCGCCGTCTCGTTGATCGCGGCGGCCGTGGTCTTCCTGTCCGGCTCGCTCGTGATCGAGAGCCTCACCGGGCTCGTCGACCGCGAGATCGGCGCGTCGTCGACTCTCTACCTCACACTGATGTACGTCGAGGAGACCTTCGAACTCCTCGGCGTTGCGGGGGCCGCGGTCGCGCTGTCGTCGATGTTCCGCGTCGCTCGCCGCCCGGGCGGCCTGTTACTCACGTTCGACGGGTTTCGGTCCCGCGACGCCTGACAGCGCCGCGGGACCGCGGGCAGAGCGCCGCAGGACCGCGGCCACCATCCCGGCCTTGTCGCGCACGGACATGGTCACCCACATGTCCCACATCGCGGCAGCGACCTGGTACGAGGGGCTCGCCCCGTCGAGGAACCACCGCTGGCGGCGGCCGTCGAGGCGCCCGAACGCCGCGAACAGCGCCCGGAGGGTCCGGTCGTCCGTACGGAGCAGCGCCCGCAGGCCAACACCGTGAAGGGTCGTGCTCAGGGGGGACCGCGGCTCGGGAAGCGGGTAGCCGGCCCCGAGCGCGAGGACGGCCGCGGGGACGGCCGCGAGCATCGCGGCCACCGAATACCCCGTCGCCGCGTGTCCGTGCCCGCCCGCGGTGCCGAACGCCTCGACCAGCGGGTTCCCGGGCCCGCCCGGCCGCGGCAGGAGCGGGATGTGCACCCGCTCGACCGATAGCGGGTCGTCGATCGCCGCGCTGGGCACCCCCCGGCCCGTCAGGCGCGAGCGCAGTCGGCTCGCCAGGACGGCGGGATCCGGGGCGGGCAGCCCCGCCAGACACGTCTCCTCCAGCAGAACCCGATCCGCGGACAGGGGGATGGCGTACAGGAAGCTGGGGCCGATCTCGTCGTCGTCGTTCCCGTCACGCGCGTAGTCGGTGCGCCAGTCCATGAACAGGGCCGCCTCCCCACCCAGCGCGGGGGCGGCATCGGCGGCGTCCAGCACGATGCCGTAGGCCGTCTGCAGCGGGCCCGAGTTGAGCCGGCCCCCCGCGCCGCGGCAGTCCACCACGCGGTGGGCCCGGGCGGTCAGGGCAGGCAGTGCCTCGTCGTCGATCGCCTTCCGCTCCACGGTGACCCCCGCCCCGAGCGGGAGGGCGCGCCGCAGTGCGTCGTTGTCGAGCACCGCGTACTCGCGGTGGAGCACCGCGCGCCCGGGCGCGTACAGGGCGGGGGAGGAGACCCGGTGCGCGAGCACGTCGATCCCACACACTTTCGGACGCAGCCACGGCGGCACCTGGTCGGTCCACACCGACAAGGTCTGATGCCACGGCGCGTCGGGCCGCGGGTCGAGAGCCAGGACCGTGAGACCGTCTGCGGCGCAGCGGGAGGCGAGCGCGCGGCCGGCGGGGCCGAGCCCGACGACGGCCACGTCGAACAACCCGCCACCCGTAGCCTTCATACGAACTGACACTACCGTCGCGCGAGAGGAACCCATGTCCGGCGCCTTCTACCAGCAGATGGACCACGGTCGCTTCGGGTCGACCGCGCTCACCGCGGGCCCGTGGTCCGCCGAATCCCAGCACGCCGGGCCGCCGAGCGCGCTGCTGGTGAGGGCGATGGAGAGGTTCGAGGCGGACGCGACGCTGCGGCTGGCGCGGATCTCGGTGGACGTGCTGGGCCCCATTCCCATCGCTCCGCTCGACATCGAGGTCCGCACCGTGCGCCCGGGACGCAGCGTCGAACTGCTCGAGGCCAGCGCCTCCGTGGCCGGCCGGCCCGCGCTCGTCGCCCGCGGGTGGCGCATGCGCCGGACACCCGACGACTTCCCGACGGTCGGGCCCCACGACGGGCCGCCCGTGCCCGCCACACGCGAACGCGGACCGATGATGAGCTTCGCCCACGCCGACGGCTACCTGTCCGTCGTGGACTTCTCCTTCGTCTCCGGCGGCGGCGACGAGCTCGGGCCCGCGCGGGCCTGGGGGCGTGCGCGCGTCGATCTCGTCGAGGGGGAGCGGATGACCGGGTGGCAGCACGCCGTGGTGGTGGCCGACTCCGCCAGCGGGGTGTCCCTGGCCAGCGATCCGCTGAGTCACCCGGCGGTCAACTGCGACCTCGTGGTCTCGCTGCACCGCGACCCCGAGCCCGGCTGGGTGCACCTGGACAGCGAGACCGTCGGCGGGCCCGGTCAGGGAGTGCTCACCGACACGCTGATCTCGGACGATCGAGGGCGGCTCGGCCGCTGTGTGCAGAACCTCTACGGGCGACGCGCGGGCTGAGCTTTCGCAGCCGCCCCTCACGATGGCGCCTGGCCTGCCCCGATGCGCGGGCGAGACGCCATCGTGAGGGGCGAGGAGGGCTGTCGTGGACATCTGCACGAGCGAGACGCCAGGCAGACGAGCGGCTGTGCGGAATCGCGACGCGGCCGCGCCGGGCGGGAATGCACGGGCGGGAGCGATGAGCCAGGGCCGGGAGCAGCTGCACACAGTGGACGCCTGGAAGGCCGCCCACAGACCGCAGCGAACGAAGCGCGGCGGGAGAATCCGCTCGAACGCCGACCCGGCGTGGTCGCTCTGCTCGCGGAGACCCACGTCACCGGACTCGTCGGCTCACTCGCGCCGCAGGTAGAGTGGCAGGTCGGCCCGGACCCGTCAGCGGGCGGGCCGCCGACTCTTCCCCGAAAGCTACAGCGAGGTACCCGCGCACGTGATCACCATCGACGACCTGGAGGTGCGCGCCGGTGTGCGCACCCTGCTCCACATGGACGGGTCCTCGTTGCGGGTCCAGCCCGGCGACCGGATCGGCCTGGTGGGACGGAACGGCGCGGGTAAGACGACGACGATGAGGATCCTCGCCGGCGAGGGTGAGCCGTACGCCGGGAAGGTCGTGCGGACCGGGGATCTGGGGTACCTGCCGCAGGACCCGCGTGAGGGCAACATGGACCAGCTGGCCCGGTCCCGCGTTCTCTCGGCCCGCGGGCTCGATGTCCTCATGGCGGACATGACCGCGGCCCAGCAGCAGATGGTCGACGCCCCCGACGACAAGGCGATGGACAAGGCCGTGCGCCGGTACGGCCGGCTCGAGGACGAGTTCTCCGCCCGCGGCGGGTACGAGGCCGAGAGCGAGGCGGCCCGCATCTGCAGCAGCCTGGGTCTGGAGGACCGGATCCTCACGCAGAATCTCGGCACGCTCTCGGGCGGTCAGCGCCGCCGCGTGGAGCTGGCCCGGATCCTCTTCGCCGCCTCCGACGGCGCCGGCAAGTCGCAGACCATGCTCCTGCTCGACGAGCCCACCAACCACCTCGACGCCGACTCCATCACGTGGCTGCGCCAGTTCCTGGAGAAGCACGAGGGCGGGCTCATCATCATCTCCCACGATGTGGAGCTGCTCGAGGCCGTGGTGAACAAGGTGTGGTTTCTCGACGCCGTGCGCGGGGAGATCGACGCCTACAACATGGGCTGGAAGAAGTACCTCGACGCGCGCGCCACCGACGAGGCGCGTCGCCGCCGCGAGCGCGCGAACGCAGAGAAGAAGGCCTCTGCGCTCAAGCAGCAGGCCGCCAAGCTCGGCGCCAAGGCCACCAAGGCCGCCGCCGCCAAGCAGATGATCCGCCGCGCCGAGACCATGATGAACGAACTCGACGAGGTGCGCGTGGCCGACAAGGTCGCGCACATCAAGTTCCCCACGCCGGCCGCGTGCGGCAAGACGCCGCTGTTCGCCAAGGGTCTGACCAAGATGTACGGCTCGCTCGAGGTGTTCGCCGGTGTCGACCTGGCGATCGACAAGGGCAGCCGCGTGGTCGTGCTGGGCTACAACGGTGCCGGCAAGACAACCCTGCTCAAGCTGCTCGCCGGCGTGGAGCGCACCGACGGCGAGGGCGGCGTGGTGACCGGCCACGGGCTCAAGATCGGCTACTTCGCCCAGGAGCACGACACCCTGGACATGGACGCGACCGTGTGGGAGAACATCCGCCACGCCGCGCCGGACGCGGGGGAGCAGGACCTGCGCGGCCTGCTGGGCGCGTTCATGTTCTCCGGCCCGCAACTGGAGCAGCCCACCGGCACCCTGTCCGGCGGTGAGCGCACGCGTCTGGCGCTGGCGGGCCTGGTGTCGTCCGCGGCCAATGTGCTGCTGCTGGACGAGCCCACCAACAACCTCGACCCGATCTCTCGTGAGCAGGTCCTCGACGCCCTGCGCACCTACGAGGGTGCGGTCGTCCTGGTCACCCACGATCCGGGCGCCGTGGAGGCGCTGGAGCCGGAGCGGGTCATCATCCTGCCGGACGGCACGGAGGACTTGTGGAGTCAGGAGTACATGGAGATCGTCGAACTCGCGTAACCGAGCGCAGCGAGGGCACGCGACGTTCGCGCATGCGACCGTCGAACTCGCGTAACTCCGCCCGTCCCTTCAATCCCGTCTACGGTGGGAGGTGTCGTCGGTGCACGACATGTCCAGCGCCGGCGACGAACTCGTCGAAGGAGGAGCGCTCATGGATACAGGACCAGTCGTCGTCGGAGTGGACGGCGGCCCCGATTCCCGGCGGGCACTGATCTGGGCGGCCGACTACGCCCGCACGGTCGATGCGCCGTTGATCGCGCTGACCGCGTTCGACGTCGCGCCGGTGTTCGGCCCGTACGCGATGTCCGGGGCGGAGTCGCCCAAGAAACTGGAGGAGCAGGCGCGGCAGGTGCTGGCCGACACCGTGCGTGACACGCTCGGGCCGGACGCCGTCGTGCAGCAGCTCGTCATGCGCGGCCACCCGGCCGAGTCGATCGTCGCGGCGTCGCGGGATGCCCGGCTCGTCGTCGTGGGGTCGCGCGGGCGCGGCGGCTTCGCGGGCATGTTGCTGGGATCGGTGAGCCAGCACGTCGTGCCGCACGCGCATTGTCCGGTGGTGGTTCTGCCGCGACGGGACGCCGACTGACCCTGGCCCGCTAGTGGGCATCTCCGTTAGTTCGTCGGGGGTCATGCTGCGCGGAGGGTGCCGTCGTTGTTGAGGCGGTCGAGGTGGCGGTTGAGGTCGTCGCGGGTGTACTTCCAGCCGAACGGTTCGGCGCTTCGGTTGTAGCGATCCTGGAACGCGAGGATGCGTGCGGCGAGATCGTCGAGGTCTGCGAAGTCGCCGGTGGCGATGGCTTTGCGCTGCAGGATCGAGAAGTAGATTTCGACCTGGTTGAGCCACGAGGCGTGCACCGGAAGGTGCACCAGGACCGCGTTGGGAAACGCATGACGCATCCGGTCTTTCGAGGCCTGACCTGCGTGGGATGAGCCGTTGTCGACGACCCAGAACACTCGCTTCGCGGATGCGTATGGCTCTTGGGTCATCACCTGCTCGACCAGTTCGGTGAACGGGGCGATCCCTGTCTTGGGTGCGGTCATCCCCATCACGCGGGCCTGGTGGACGTCGTAGGCGGCGAAGTAGGCCAACGTCCCACCGCGGCGGTACTCGAACTCCACGCGCCGCGGCTGACCGGGCCTGGCGGGAGTCTCGGCGTGACGGCGTTTGAGGGCTTGGAGCTGTGATTTTTCGTCCGCACTGATGACGTACTCATCGTCGCCGAGAGCAACGCCGTTCCAGCGCCGGTGGTACAGGTCCAGCACCCGGGCGGCCTTGACGGCGAAGTCGGGGTCGCGGGGAAAAATCCACGACCGGTGCTGCCACGGCTTGATCGCATCTGCGGCCAGCCAGCGCCCGATCGTCGCCGACGCCACGGGGCGCACCAGCCCTGTGGCCACGGCGTGGGCTCTCAACTCGGCGGCCGACCATCTGGTCAGTGGCAGACCGTGGTCAGCCGGGCGCGTACACGCCAACGCTTTGACCTGGGCGACCTCGACGGGGGTGAACACTCGCGGTCGTCCCGAGCGGGGCCGATCTTTGAGACCCTCCAGGCGCTCGGTGCAGAACCGATGCCGCCACTGGCGCACCGTGTCTTCGCACACCCCGACCTCGCGGGCGATCGCAGCGTTGGCATCACCGGCAGCGGCCGCCAGGACGATCCGGGCTCGCAGTACATCGCGGTGCGCACAACGAGCAGCGTGCGCGCGGCGGGTCAGCACGTCGCGTTCTTTGCCGGACAGGATGACGATAACGGCGCTGGTGGGAGGCATGTTCATTTCTGACGCACCCAGCGGCGCCCGCCAAGCCGCCACGCCGGAACAAGCCGAAAGTCGAGGGCGAGAAACGGCGGCGGCGATGATGGAGACCATGGCCAAGATCCCCGACTCGACACAGACCTCACTGCGACAGAAACTCCTGGCCCGCGCTGCCGAACGGTGGCCCCAGATCCAGGCCCTGCACACCCGCTACCGGGCCGGATTCGCCTACATCGATGCCACCTTGACCGACGGGGACGAAGTCAAGCTCTGCCGACTGCGCTACGCCGGATCAGCCAGCCAGTGGGGTTTTGCGATCTACCGCGCCAGCCACGACGACTACCAGCAAGCCGCCCTGCCAAACGGATGGCCCTCAGGCACTCCCGCAGAAGCCCTCGACACCGCCTGCGGCCTCTATCTCGGCGACCCCACCGCCTGGATCACCGACCCCCGACGAACTAACGGAGATGCCCACTAGCCCACTGCGCCTGTCCGTTCCGACGCAGGCCCGCCGAGACGCCGGTCACATAGGCCACCCTAAGCAGGCTTATGTCCCTCCGACCTGAGAGAATCGCCGTATGGACATCGTCTTCAACATCGTGCTCATCCTGCACTTCATCGGCCTGGCGGGCATCATCGGCGGCTGGCTGGCGACCATCAAGGCGCCCCACGTCAACAAGGCGATCCTGCACGGCGCAATCCTGCAGGTGGTCACCGGCCTGCTGCTGGTGGGCCTGCGGGAGATGGACGACGTGGATGTCAACCACATGAAGATCGGCATCAAGCTGGTCATCGCGATCGCCATCCTGGTGGTGGCCATCCTCGGCGTCCGCAAGGAGGCCCGCGCGCAGGGCACCACCGCGACGCTGGCCCACGTCGCCGGCGTGCTCGGCATCGTCAACGTCGCGATCGCGGTCTTCGTCTGACGCACCCCGCACGGCGCACCGCCCCTCGACCTCGAGTCGGGGGGCGGTTCTCGTCTGCTCACTCCATGACGGCCGCGAGGTAGGCGCGGACGAGCCGGGCCCCGACGTCGGCGGGGAGGCGTTCGATCGCCGCCATGAGCGGGGCCATCCCGCCGCCCGCTCCGTCGTCGGGCGCGTCCGAGAGGACCCCCGACACGATGGCGTGTACGTCGTCCTCCGGTAGCGCGAGCAGATCGCCGGGGGAGAGGGCACCGGAGTCCAGCGCGGCGAGGACGTCGCCGAACGCCGCCGCAGGCGTCGGCGCGCCCTGACCGCGTACCTCGTCGGCGGCCTCGCGCGCCACCAGGAGGATGTCGTCGACCAGCCGTTCGGTCACCGGGGTGACGGTGAGATGGGACGACGACGACAAGGCGCCCCGCTCCTGGCGGTGGGCCGGCTGCGCCTGGACGGAGATGCCCCTCCGACCGCAGGCGTCGGCCCAGAGGTGGGGGTGGACGCGTCGGCCATCATCGACGGTGTCGTCGGCGGCGACTGCGATGAGTGGGCCGGGGTCGCGGTCGAGAACACGGAGTCCCTCGATGGCGGACAATCCCTCGACCAGGCGATCGGTGGCGCGGGCGGTGCGGGCGACGAGTTCCCGCTGCCCGTCGTCGCCCAGGGCCTCGAGGACCGTCCACGCCGCGGCGGCGGGTTCGAGGGGCTTCGACCCGGCGAGCGTGGGGTTGACCACGGGGTAGCCCGGCCAGTCCACGGTGGCGAACCACGCGGCGCGGTGGCGCTCCCGGCCGCGGCTGAGCAGAACCGAGGTGCCCTTGGGGGCGAAGCCGTACTTGTGGAGATCCGCCGAGATGCTCGTCACGCGCGGGACGCGCATGTCCCACCGCGCGGCTCCGTCCGGCTCGGCCGACTCGGACTGTCCGGTCCTCTCGGTCGAGGGCCAGTACGGCAGCACCAGACCGCCGAGGCAGGCGTCGACGTGCAACCCGATCCGCGGATCGTGGTGCGCCTCGAGTCCGGCGGCGACCTCGGCGACCGGGTCGATCACCCCGTTCGGGTAGGCCGGGGCCGAGCACACGACCAGCAAGGTGTGCTCGTCGACCGCGGCGAGCAACTCCTCCGCGGTGACCCGCCCCGTCGACGGGTCCACCTCGACGCCCACGAAGCGCAGTCCCAGCAGGTGGGCGGCCTTGCGGAACGCGGCGTGCGCGGTGACGGGAGCGACGATCGTGCCACCGCTTCCGGGCTCGCGGCCCGAGACCTCGCGGGCGGCGAGACAGGCGAGGATGCAGCTCTCGGTCCCGCCGGAGGTGACGCTGCCGTAGACCTCACCGCCGTCGGCCGCATCGCCACCGGCCGCATCGCCACCACGTGCAGCGCCGCCGGGCGCACCACCGAGGATCGCGCGGACGCGGTCGACGATCCCGCCGTGGATCTCGGCGACCGAGGCGAACACCGTGGGATCCAGACCGTTGACGCCGTGCGCGAGCCGCGCCGCGCGGGTGGCCAGCTCGTCGAGCTCCTCGAGCCCGGAGTCGTAGACGTAACTGAGGACCCGCCCACCGGTCGTGGGTGGGTCCTGTGCCCGCAGCGCGGCCAACCGGGCCAGGGCGTGCTCTCCGCGGTCGGCGATCTCCAGGGCCAGGGGGTCGGGGGTCATGCGCGCTCCGTCCATCGGGGATAGGACCTGCCGAGGGTCCGGATCAGCAGCAGGCTCGCCGCCGCGAGGATCGCGGGGACCAGGGAGAACGCCAGGACGATCGCCCAGTGCGCCGACCCGGGCTGATCGGCCACCCCGCCGGAGCGGAAACCACCGACCGCCAACAGGGCGAGGACGACCACCGGACCCAACGCCATCGCGCCCGTCTCGGAGGCCGTCCACAGGCCGCTCATGGCGCCACTTCGTCGTCGTCCCCCCAAGGTGCGGTCCAGGTCGGTGCAGTCGGGCAGCATCGACATCGGCAGCGCCTGCATGCCCGCGTACGCGACGCCCGCCAACGCAACCGGCACGTGCACCCACCCACCGGGCGCGACGCCGGCCGGGACGAGCAGGAGGGTGGCCACCGTGAACAGGGCCGTCGCCGCGGCGAGCGCCGGCACCTTGCCCCGCGCGTGCGCGAGCCGCGCCCACAGCGGCATCACCAGCAACGCCGGCCCCACGAGCGCCAGGAACAGTCCGGTCAGCGCGGTCTCGTCGCCCAGCACGTACGTCGCCACGTACTGACCGCCCGCGAGCATCACCGCCGTGGCCACCGCCTGCAGGCAGAACACCACCACCAGCAGCCGGAACGGTCGGGTGGTCCGCAGCGCGTCGAGGCCGTCGCGGTACTCGTGGGCGAGGCCGCCCGCGGGCGCGTCGGCGCGCATGATCGTGCGGCGACCGGCCACGAACGTGGACCACAACATCCCCATCAGCATGAGCGCCGCAACGCCCGCGGCCATCACCACGTACCCGGTCGCCCCGCCGCCGGCCGCGTCCCGCAGTGCCGGGCCGCCACCGCCGGTGAGCAGAATCGCCGCGGCGAGCACCGCCACCCGCCACGCCAACACCGTCACGCGGGCGGCGGCGTCCTCGGTGAGCTCGGCCGGCAGCGCGAGGTACGGCACCTGGAAACACGAGTACGCGAGCGAGGCCAGCAGGAAGAAGCCCATCACCCACACGCCCGCTGCACCCGTGCTCCAGCCCGTCGGCGCGGCGAACGTCGCGACGAACAGCACCGGGAGCGCCAGGGCGCCGGACAGCATCAGGCCCGTGCGGTAGCCGGTGCGGTGCGACGCGCGGTCGGAGATCGCCCCGATGAGGGGATAGGCGAGCACGTCGACGACCTTGGGCACCAACACGAGCACCGTCGCCACCGCCGCGGCGACCCCGATCGAGTCGGTGAGGTAGTAGGCCAACACCAGGCCGGGCAGCGTGCCGAACGCGCCCGTGCCCAGGCTGCCCGCTGCGTACGAGGCCAGGACCGGGGCCGTGGTGGCGCGGTCGCGCGCTACCCGGTCGGGCGCGTCGGCCGCGTCGGTGGTGGTCATGGACCGACTCTAGGACCCGCGGCCGCCGTCCCGCCGGACTTCGCCGACGGATCCGGTGTGGTTCAGCCGCGCCAGTCGAAGACGTCCGGGTCCGGGCCGGAACGCGTGCCGTTGTGCAGCGCCGAGACCGAGGCCATCTGCTCGTCGGTCAGCTCGAAGTCGAACAGCTCGAGGTTCTCACGCATCCGCGCCGGGCTGGACGACTTGGGGAACACGATATCCCCGCGCTGCAGGACCCACCGCAGCACCACCTGGGAAACGGTGCGCCCGACCTGCTCGGCCAGAGCCGTGAGCTGCGGGTCGCCGAAGACCGATCCCTGGGCGAGCGGGCTCCACGCCTCAACGGCGATCCCGCGCTCGACACACGCGGCGCGGAGCTCGTCGTTGACGAAGTAGGGGTTCGATTCGATCTGGTTGACCGTCGGGGTGCTCAGCCCGGCATCGGCGAGACGGGCGAGGTTCGCCTCCGTGAAGTTGGAGACGCCGATCGAGTCGACGGGCAGGTCGGAGCGGATCTCCTCCATGGCCTCCCAGACCCGCGCGACATCGTCGTGCATGGCCAGCGGCCAGTGGACGAGGTACAGGTCGATCCGGCCGCCGAGCGCCTCGAGCGACCGCTCGGTGGCCTCACGGGCGGCCGTGCGCTCGTGGAAGGTGTTGTTGAGCTTGGTCGTGATCCAGAACTGCTCGCGCGGGATCCCGGAGGCGGCCACCGCCCGGCCCACGCCCTCCTCGTTGCCGTACATCTGCGCGGTGTCGAGGTGCCGGTACCCGACCTCGATGGCGTCGGTGACCACCTTCTCGGTGTCCGCGGGCGGGACCTGGAACGTGCCGAACCCGAGTTGCGGGATCGACCGCCCGTCGTTCAGTTCGATCGTCGGGACGTACGTCTGGGGTGTGCTCATGCGCTACAACGTACGCCCCGGCGCGCGGTGTCACCCCTGGCCGGTGCGCAGCGACGCCTCCACAAGGTCCAGCATCTCGCTGACGTGCTCGGTGCCGCGGCCGGTGGCCAGGTGCGTGATGAGTCCGTCGAGGATGATGTCGAGGTAGACGCGCAGAACGTCGGCCGGGATGTCAGTGCGCATCCGACCGGAGGCCTTCTGCTCGCGGAGTCGAGCGACGATCGCCGCGTCGACCTCCGCCTGCCGGTCCGTCCACCGTTCCCGGAACTCCGGGTCCGTCCGGATCCGGCGGGCGATCTCCAGCCGCGTGCCGAGCCAGGAGAACTCCTGGGGGTCGGCGAGGATCTCCCGCATGACCTGAACGAGGCCCTGCTCGGCGACGGTCGCGGCCATCGCCGCGGCGTCGTCGTGGGCCAGGGCGAGGAAGAGGGCGTCCTTGTCGTCGAAGTGGTGGAAGATGGCGCCGCGGCTCATGCCGGTGGCCTCCTCCAGCCGGCGCACGGTGGCCCCCTCGAACCCGTACTCGGCAAAACACTCACGGGCGCCGGACAGGATCTGCCGGCGGCGGGCGTCCATGTGGTCCTGGCTGACCCTGGGCATCTCACAACCTTTCTCGCGGATACACCGCGGCGGTGCGCAGTTCCTCGCCCGATTCAGGGAGTACCGCGCACCGCCGTCGATGTGTGAGGGGATCAGCCCTTGATCATGTTGCGCAGCACGTACTGCAGGATGCCGCCGTTGCGGTAGTAGTCCGCCTCACCGGGGGTGTCGATGCGCACGGTGGCGTCGAACTCGACGGTGGAGCCGTCCTCCTTGGTCGCGGTGACCTTGACCGTCTTGGGCGTGGTGCCGTTGTTCAGCTCCTCGATGCCCGTGATGTCGAAGGTCTCCGTGCCGTCCAGACCGAGGGTCTCGTGGGACTCGCCCTCGGGGAACTGCAGCGGGATGACACCCATGCCGATGAGGTTGGAGCGGTGGATGCGCTCGAACGACTCGGTGATCACAGCGCGGACGCCGAGCAGGCGGGTGCCCTTGGCGGCCCAGTCACGCGAGGAGCCGGTGCCGTACTCCTTGCCGCCGAGCACGACCAGCGGGATGTCCTTCTCGGCGTAGTTCTGCGCGGCGTCGTAGATGAACGCCTGCGGCGCACCCTCCTGGGTGAAGTCGCGGGTGTATCCGCCCGTCACGCCGTCCAGCAGCTGGTTCTGCAGACGGATGTTGGCGAAGGTGCCGCGGATCATGACCTCATGGTTGCCGCGGCGGGAACCGAAGGAGTTGTAGTCCTTGCGCTCCACACCGTTGGCGTCGAGGTACTGCGCCGCCGGGGTGCCCGGCTTGATGGTCGAGGCCGGCGAGATGTGGTCGGTGGTGACCGAGTCGCCGAGCTTGGCCAGGACGCGGGCGCCCTTGATGTCCTTGACGGGCTCCGGCTCCATCTCCATGCCGTCGAAGTACGGGGCCTTGCGGACGTAGGTCGACTTCTCGTCCCACTCGAAGGTCTTGCCGTCGGGGGTGTCGAGGCCGCGCCAGCGCTCGTCACCGGCGAACACGTCGGCGTACTTGGACTTGTACTCGTTCGACGAGATGGAGGCCTTGATGGTCTCCTCGATCTCCTCGGAGGTGGGCCAGATGTCCTTGAGGAACACGTCGTTGCCGTCGTGGTCCTTGCCCAGCGAGTCGTTCTCGAAGTCGAAGTCCATCGTGCCGGCGATCGCGTACGCGATGACCAGGGGCGGGGACGCCAGGTAGTTCATCTTGACGTCCTGGTTGATCCGGCCCTCGAAGTTGCGGTTGCCGGACAGGACGGCGGTCGCGGTGAGGTCGTTCTCCTGGATCGCGTTGGAGATCTCCTCCGGCAGCGGGCCGGAGTTACCGATGCAGGTGGTGCAGCCGTAGCCCACGAGGTGGAAGCCGAGGGCCTCCAGGTCCGGCCACAGGCCGGCGCGCTCGTAGTACTCGGTGACGACCTGCGAGCCCGGGGCCATCGAGGTCTTGACCCACGGCTTGGCGGTCAGGCCCTTCTCGTGGGCCTTACGGGCGAGCAGGCCCGCGCCGATCATGACCGACGGGTTGGACGTGTTGGTGCACGAGGTGATCGACGCGATCGAGACGATGCCGTGGTCGAGCACCATCTCCCGGCCCTCGATGGTGACCTCGACCGGCTTGGAGGGCCGGCCCTCGGCGCCGGCGGAGGCGTCGGCGCGGACGGAGCCCTCCTCGGCGTGGACGAGCGTGGCACCCTCGGCCGGGGCGTCACCGTACTGCGTGGAGCCCTTCTGGGTGTCCTCGAGCGTCGTGGCGTCGTCGCCGACGTAGTTGTGGATGTCCTTGCGGAACGCGCTCTTGGAGTCGGACAGCTCGATGCGGTCCTGCGGGCGCTTGGGGCCGGCGATCGACGGCACCACGTCGCCGAGGTCCAGCTCGAGGTACTCCGAGAAGGCGGGCTCGGGGGCCTCGGGGTCGAGCCACATGCCCTGCTCCTTGGCGTAGGCCTCGACCAGAGCGAGCTGCTCCTCGTCGCGGCCCGTGAGGCGCAGGTAGTCGATGGTCTCGCCGTCGATCGGGAACATGGCACAGGTGGAGCCGAACTCCGGGCTCATGTTGCCGATGGTGGCGCGGTTGGCGAGCGGCACGGCGGCGACGCCGGCACCGTAGAACTCGACGAACTTGCCGACGACGCCGTGCTTGCGCAGCATCTCGGTGATCGTGAGGACCACGTCGGTGGCGGTCACGCCGGGCTTGATCGAGCCGGTGAGCTTGAAGCCCACGACGCGGGGGATGAGCATGGAGATCGGCTGGCCGAGCATGGCGGCCTCGGCCTCGATACCGCCGACGCCCCAGCCGAGGACGCCGAGGCCGTTCTCCATGGTGGTGTGGGAGTCGGTGCCCACGCAGGTGTCGGGGTAGGCGACGCCGTCGCGGACCATGACCGTGCGGGCCAGGTACTCGATGTTGACCTGGTGGACGATGCCGGTGCCAGGGGGGACGACCTTGAAGTCGTCGAACGCGCCCTGGCCCCAGCGGAGGAACTGGTAGCGCTCCTCGTTGCGCTGGTACTCGATCTCGACGTTCTTGTCGAACGAGCTATGGTCACCGAACGACTCGATGATGACGGAGTGGTCGATGACCATCTCGGCGGGGGCGAGGGGGTTGACCTTGTCCGGGTCGCCGCCGAGCTTCTCGACGGCCTCGCGCATCGTGGCGAGGTCGACGATGCAGGGCACGCCGGTGAAGTCCTGCATGATCACGCGGGCGGGCGTGAACTGGATCTCGGTGTCCGGGTCGGCGTTGGGATCCCAGTTCGCCAGGGCGTCGATGTGCGCCTTGGTGACGTTCTTGCCGTCCTCGGTGCGCAGGAGGTTCTCGGTGAGGACCTTGAGGGAGTAAGGGAGCTTCTCCGCTCCCGGGACCGCCGACAGGCGGTAGATGTCGTAGGCCTCGTCGCCGACCTCAAGGGTCCCCTTGGCGCCGAAGCTGTCAATGCTTGCTGTCACGTCAGCTCCACTCGTGGTGTCTATGTCGATTCGTCATCCCACCCGGAGCCGTCACCTCGAGTGTGTCGGGCGGCGGCGCCGGGGCGGACACACGGTCCATTGTGGACCCTGCCATCCGTCTGCGGCCCCCAATTTACCAGTACGGACGTTCTGTATAAACTCGGCGCGCCCGAACGTGGGAACGGCACTGCGGTTGTCGCGCCGTCGGCGCGTGGGTTCGGTGCGACGACGACGAGATGGCACCATATCGGGCGTGGACAACCCCGACGATGCCGTGATGACGCTCGCCCGCGAGGCCGGGCCGATCCCGTCGTTGGGCGAGAACGAGGTCCCGCAGTGGCTGGACTTCCCGGCGGTCGTGGCGGATCTCGCCGACGACGGGGTGTCGGCCCCGGAGCCCTTCGTCGAGGGTCTGCGGACGGTGGTCGAGGAGGCGGCGGATCGCGGCCTCGACCTGAAAGTGGTCTACACGGAGGCCCCCGCGGCGGTCTACACGGACGCGCGCGACGTGGCGACGTTCCTCAACGAGGAGTACGAGGGCACGATCCTCGTCCGCACACCCGCCTTCATCGGCAGCTCCAGCGACACGATCCCGCGGCACCGGCTCGAGGCGGGCCAGGACGACGCGTGGGAGGAGTTCGACCCCGTCGCCTCCGCCGCGGTTTTCGCGCACAAGGTCACGGCGCCGACCCCGCCGTGGGGGACCGTCACGGCGGTGACCCTGGTGTTGGCCGTGGTGGCGATGGTCGCCTTCGCGGTCGCCTTGCGCCGACGCGCCCACTAACACGCGTCTACTGACACGCCGCGGACACGCCGCGGACACAACTGTGCATTGAGTTACAGCAGTGTATTTTGCTGCCCGCTGTTTCACATGTGTTCGCTGTGACTTACGGTGCATAAGGAACCATCGGTTCTCCCGAGGCGGTAACGAACTCCAGTGGCGCAGGGGAAGGCATCACCGGAGCCCGCGCCGCCCCGGTCACGCGTCCCGCCGTGCGGGGCGCGCGGTCAGCCGCACCCCGGTGCGGTCAGCGGAAGGTGAAACGTGGAGCCTGAGCATTCGTCCCGCCGTGCCCCGGTGGCACGGCCACCGAAGAGCCCGTCGAGGGCGGCAGGGCGTGCGGCCCTGGCCGCGGCGCTCGTGTTGGGAACGGCCTCCGGGCTGCTGCACCCCCCGGCCGCGGGTGCGCAGGGTGTCTCCGCCGTCGCCCCGGGCGACATCTCGGGTCTCATCCGGGCCGTCGCCGACGCCACCGCGAGGCTGGACGGCACCCGCGAGTCGATCGCGGTCAAGCGCGAGGGCGTGAACAAGACCCTCGTCGATCTCCAGATGGCCCGGGTCGACCTCGATCGCGCGATCGCCGAGGCCGATCGCACGTCCGCCGAGCGCGCGCAGGCCGACTCCGGTGTCGAGTCCGCCCGCAGCACACTCGACGACTACTCGCGACTGCTTCACCGGCAGGGCACAGCTCCCGGCGCCGCGTCGGCGATCCTCGACCCGGGCGGGCCCGGCGAGGCCGGCCTGCGCCAGGAGTACCTCCGTCGCGCGGCGGCCGACCAGCGTCACGTGGTCGGGGAGATGGTCGCCGCGGCCGACGAGGCCGCCCGCCGGGAGGCCGAGGCGGTCACCGCCCGCGACGCGGCACAGCAGCGGTACTCCGACGCCGCCGCCCGTCGCGACGCCGCCGAGTCGGAGGTGTCCAGGGTCGCCGCCGAGGTCGCCGGACTGGAGGAGCGGGTCGCGGCGCTGACCCGCGAACTCGAGAACCACCGCGCCGCGCTCGCGGAGTCCGGGGCCACGCCGGCGGGGCCCCCGTCGGGCCCCGCCCCGGGGATCGATGCCGAGGCCGAGGCGATGCGCGCCGAGGCCCTGCATGTCCTCGCCGCCGATCCGGGGGCGGGCGAGCAGGCTGCCGACATCGCGTCCGCCCTACCCGCCCACCTCGACCTCGGCGCCGTGCGCCAGTTCGCCGGCGGGTCGTCGGACCAGGCCACCCGCGCTCTCGGCGGGGCGGTGGGAGGCGCTGTCGACGCGGGCAGCGTGGGTGCCGCCGTCGACGCGGGCATCCGCGGCGACACGGAGGCGATCGTCCAGCAGGTCGCCGACGCGATCGGCCGCGCCGACCTCGGGTCGATCGCCCAGGGACCCGCGTCCCCGGGCACCGGCCACGGCGGGGACCCGGGCACGCCCTCGGGCAACGCCAGGGTGGAGACCGTCGTCAACCGCGCGCTCTCCCAGCTCGGCGTCCCGTACGCCTGGGGAGGGGGAGACGCGAACGGGCCCACCCGCGGCATCCGCGACGGCGGCGTCGCCGACAGTCACGGCGACTACAACAAGATCGGATTCGACTGCTCCGGCCTGATGATCTACGCGTTCGCCGGAATCGGGAAGGCCCTGCCGCACTACACGGGCTACCAGTACACCGCCGGCCCGCAGTACCCGGTGGCCACCCGCCAGCGGGGCGACATGCTGTTCTGGCCTGGCCACGTGGCGCTGTACCTCGGCGACGGCAAGATGGTCGAGGCCCCCCAGTCGGGGGACGTCGTGAAGATCTCGCCCGTCCGCATGGCCGGCATCTCGCCCATGGTGGTCCGGCTGGTCTGAGCCGCGCAGCGGTACTGTCGTCCCCAGCCCGTTCGGACGGCCCGGGCGGGGCGCCCGGACCACCCGACCACGCGAAGGAGCCCTCCGCGGTGAGCGATCCCCACCCCGACCACCCGACCCAGGCCGCCGCGTCCCCCGCGGTGAGCGCCTCGACCGCCGCCGAGGACGCCCGGCTCCTCGAGCGCGCGGTCTACGAGGTCAAGAAGGTCGTCGTGGGCCAGGACCGCCTGATCGAGATGATCCTGGTCGGCCTGCTCTCTCGCGGCCACATCCTGCTCGAGGGCGTGCCGGGCGTCGCCAAGACGCTGACCGTGGAGACTTTCGCCGCCGTGGTGGGCGGGAGCTTCCGCCGTCTGCAGTTCACCCCGGACCTCGTCCCCGCGGACATCGTGGGCACCCGCATCTACCGCCAGGGCCGCGAGGAGTTCGAGGTCGAGCTCGGTCCGATCCTCGCCAACTTCGTCCTGGCGGACGAGATCAACCGCGCCCCGGCGAAGGTCCAGTCGGCACTGCTGGAGGTGATGGCGGAGGGGCACGTCTCCATCGGCGGGCAGACCTTCCCCATGCCGAGCCCGTTCCTCGTGATGGCCACGCAGAACCCCATCGAGAGCGAGGGCGTCTACCAACTCCCGGAAGCCCAGCGCGACCGCTTCCTGTTCAAACTCGTGGTGGACTACCCGAGCCCCGAGGAGGAACGCGAGATCGTCTATCGGATGGGTTCCACCACGCCGACGCCCACGCAGGTCCTCGGCGTGGACGCGCTCGTGCGACTGCAGAGCGCGGTCCGCGAGGTGTTCGTCCACCACGCGCTGGTCGACTACGTCGTCCGCGTCACCGTCGCCACCCGCGAACCCGCCCGGCACGGACTCGAGGACGTCGCCCGGTGGCTGTCCTACGGCGCCTCGCCGCGCGCCACCCTCGGCGCCGTCACCGCCGCACGTGCCCTCGCCCTGGTGCGGGGCCGCGACTACGTCGTCCCCCAGGATGTCGTGGACGTCCTGCCGGCCGTGCTCCGCCACCGACTCGTGCTCACCTACGACGCGCTGGCCGACGAGGTCTCCGCCGACACGGTCGTCCGCCGGGTGCTCGAGGCGGTTCCCCTCCCGCAGATCAGCGCGGTCCCCGCCCAGGCCGGCCCGCCGCCGTCACGGTGACCACCGCGGACGAGGGCAGACGCGACGACCCGGTCGACGCGTCCTCCCGCGCGGCCCTGACCCAGCTCGAGCTGCTCGTCACCCGCCGCCTCGACGGCGTCCTCAACGGCGACCACCGGGGGCTGCTCCCGGGGCCGGGCACCGAACCGGGGGAGGCGCGCGCCTACGAACCGGGCGACGACGTCCGCACGATGGACTGGTCGGTCACCGCCAGGACCACCGTGCCCCACATCAGGCAGACCATCGCGGACCGCGAGCTCGAGACCTGGCTCGTCGTCGACCTCACGCCGAGTCTCGACGTGCAGGGCCGCCACGGCGTGAAGAGGCGCCTGGTCGAGGCGGCGGTCGCGACCGTCGGGTTCCTCTCCGCCGGCGGCGGCAGCCGCGTGGGGATGGTCCTCACCGGCGACGGGCGGCCGCGGGTCCTCCCGGCCACCGGAGGACGCGACCACGTCCGGCGGCTCCTCGAGGAGGTCTCCCGGGCCGCGACCGGTGTCTCGCCCGGGGGCGCGCTCGACGACTGCCTCCACGCGGTCCGCAACGCCGCCCGCCGCCACGGTCTCGTGGTGGTCATCTCCGACTTCCTGTCCGAGGTGGACTGGGAGCGCTCCCTGCGCGTGCTCGGCACCCGGCACGAGTTCCTCGCCGTCCACGTGGCCGACCCGCTCGACATCGCCCTGCCGGTCGTCGGCGCGGCCCTCCTCCAGGACCCCGCCACCGGCGAGGTCCTGGAACTGGACGTCGACGACGCCCTCGCGGCCGACTACCGTCGCGCGGCCGGCGAACACCGCGAGCGCGTCCACTCCGCGCTGCGACGGTGCGGTGCGCCGGTCCTCGCTCTGCGCACCGACCGCGACTGGATCCGCGACGTCATCGACTTCGTCGGCATCCGACGCCGGGGTGGGCTCCCGACCGGCGACAGCGTGACCCGTGATCTACCCGACGACCACCGCCCGGCGGGGGAGGTGACGAGCCGATGAGCCTGTCCGAGTTTCAGCACCCGCTCTGGCTGTTCCTACTGATCGTCCCGGTCGCCCTCGCTGTCGGGTACGTCATCGCGCTGCGCTCGAAGAAGCGGCGCACCGTCCGCTTCGGCAACTTCGGCACCCTGCGTACCGTCGACCGCCGCGGTCGCCGCTGGTTCACGCACGTCCCGGCGGTGCTCCTGGTGCTCTCCCTGCTGGCGCTCGTCGTGGCACTGGCCGGCCCACAGAGGGAACAGAAGGTCCCACGGAACCGGGCCACTGTCATGCTCGTCGTCGACGTCTCCCTGTCCATGGAGTCCACCGACGTCTCACCCTCGCGCCTCGAGGCCGCGCAGCGGGCCGCCACGACCTTCGCCAACAACCTCACCCCCGGCGTCAACCTGGGCCTCGTCTCCTACGCCGGGACCGCCTCGATGCTCGTGGCCCCCACCACGGACCGGGGTCCGGTCGTCCGCGCCGTCGACCGGCTCAGCCTCGACGAGCGCACCGCCACCGGCGAGGCCATCTACACCGCCACCCAGGCGATCACCACCTTCACCGAGAGCCTCGGCGGCCCCGACCAGGCCCCGCCAGCCCGGATCGTCCTCCTCTCCGATGGCAAGGAGACCGTCCCCGCCGACCCCACCGAGGAGCGCGGCGCGTTCACCGCCGCCGAGCGCGCCGCCGAGGCCGGGATCCCCGTCTCCACGATCTCGTTCGGCACCCTCTACGGCACCGTCGACATCCAGGGTCGGCCCCAGCCGGTCCCCGTCGACGACGCCTCCCTGCGCACCATCGCCGAACTGTCCGGCGGCGACTTCTTCACGGCGTCGACCCTCGAGGAACTGGACTCGGTGTATCGCACCCTCGAGGAGCAGATCGGCTACGAGTGGAAGAAGGCCGACGCCTCGCGGCCCTGGCTCATCGTCGGCTCCCTACTCGCCATGACGGCGGCGGCGGGCTCGCTGACCGCGCACCGGCGGATCCCGTGAGGCCCGGCGGGCCGGCGGAACGCACCAGCGCCGGGCCCGCCGGCCCGGCTCGCTAGGGTGGGGGCATGGTTTCCGAGAGCACGCACGGCACCACCCCACGGACAGTCCTCGTGACCGGGGGCAACCGCGGGATCGGACGCGCCGTCGCCGCCAGGCTCCACGCCGACGGCCACCGGGTCGCCGTCACCCACCGGGGCTCCGGCGCCCCTGACGGACTGTTCGGGGTGCGGTGCGACGTCACCGACCCCGACTCCGTCGACGCGGCGTTCACCGCGGTCGAGGCCGAGTACGGGCCGGTCGAGGTGGTCGTGGCCAATGCGGGCACCACCGAGGACACCCTGCTCATGCGCATGAAGGACGAGCAGTTCACGCGCGTGCTCGACGCCAACCTCACGGGGGCGTTCCGCGTGGCCAAGCGCGCCTCGCGCGGGATGCTGCGCGCCCGTTTCGGTCGACTGATCTTCATCGGCTCCGTCGTGGGCCAGTCCGGCACCGCCGGTCAGGTCAACTACGCCTCCTCCAAGGCCGGGCTCATCGGTATGGCCCGTTCGCTCACCCGTGAGCTGGGTTCGCGGAACATCACGGCCAACGTCGTCGCGCCGGGTTTTATCGACACCGACATGACAGCGGGGCTGGACGACAAGACGCAGGAGATGGCCGTCGCCGCCATCCCGCTCGGGCGCAAGGGCTCGGCCGACGACGTGGCCGGGCTCGTGAGCTTTCTCGCCGGCGACGACGCCGGCTACATCTCCGGGGCCGTGATCCCGGTCGACGGCGGAATGGGAATGGGGCACTGACATGAGCCAGACCGAGACGGACGCCACGGTCGCCTCCGGCGATACCACCACGACCGGCGGCGGACTGCTGGCCGGCCGGACGATCCTCGTCACGGGAGTCATCACCGACGCCTCGATCGCCTTCCACATCGCCAAGCACTGCCAGCTGCACGGCGCGAAGGTCATCCTCACCGCGTACGGTCGGCCCTCCCTCGTCAAGGCGATCGCGAAGCGCCTCCCCGAACGTCCGCCGGTGATCGAGCTGGACGTGCAGAGCGAGGACGATCTCGCCGCGCTGGCCGACCGGGTCCGCGAACACGCCGATTCGCTCGACGGCGTCGTCCACTCGATCGGGTTCGCGCCGCCCAGCTGCCTCGGGGACCCGTTCCTCGACGCGCCCTGGAAGGACGTGGCCGTCGCGCTCGAGGTCTCGGCCTACTCGTACTCCGCCCTGGCCAAGGCCACCAGGCCACTGCTCAACCGGGGCGCGTCGATCATCGGACTCGACTTCGACCCGCGGTTCTCCATGCCCTTCTACAACTGGATGTCGGTCGCCAAGAACGCGCTCGAGGCCGTCAACCGCTACGTCGCCCGCGAACTCGGCCCCGAGGGCGTGCGGTCCAACCTCATCGCCGCCGGCCCCGTCAAGACCCTCGCGGCCAAGGCGATCGCCGGCGAGGCGCTCGGCCCCGGCGGCGAGCTGGACAGGATGCAGGACGAGTGGGACCGGCGGGCGCCGCTCGGCTGGGACGTGGACGACCCCACCCCTGTGGCGACGACGGCCGTCGCCCTGCTCTCCGACCTCATGGCCGCCACGACCGGCACCGTCATCTACGCCGACGGCGGCGCCGGGACCGTTTCCTTCAGCGGACAAGAGTGATCTGTATGACCGCATCGACCGACGCCCCCTCCACCCCGGGCGCCACCTCCGGGCAGGTGGACGCCCTACTGGTGCTCTCGTTCGGCGGCCCCGAAGGCCAGGACGACGTCATCCCGTTCCTCGAGAACGTCACCCGCGGCCGCGGGATCCCGCGCGAGCGCCTCGAGGAGGTGGCCACGCACTACCGGCACCTCGGCGGTCGCAGCCCCATCAACGACCTCAACCGCGAGATCATCGCCAACGTCGAGGCCGAGCTGGCGGACCGCGACCGCGACCTTCCCGTGTACTTCGGTAACCGCAACTGGACGCCGATGGCCGAGGACACCGTCCGACAGATGGTCGCGGACGGGGTCCGCAAGGCCGCCGTCTTCGCCACCTCCGCCTGGGGCGGCTACTCCGGCTGCGCGCAGTACCAGGAGGACATCGCCCGCGCCCGCGAGCAGGTCGAGGGCGCGCCCACCATGGTGCGGCTCCGCCAGTTCTACGACCACCCGCTGTTCATCGAGCGGTTCGCCGCCGACCTGCTGGAGGCCATCGCCTCCGCCGCCCCGGGGGCCCGGGTGATCTTCACCGCCCACTCCGTGCCCACGTCGGCGGACGAGGCGGCCGGGCCACCGTCCCTCGGCGGCCGCCTCTACAGCCGTCAGGTCGCCGAGGCGTCGCGTCTCGTCGCCGAGGCGGCGGGCGTCGCCGACTACGACCTGGTCTGGCAGTCCCGCTCCGGTCCGCCGAGCGTGCCGTGGCTCGAGCCGGACGTCGTGGACCACGTGAGCGAGCTGGCCACCTCGAACGGCGTCACGGACGTGGTGATCGTCCCGATCGGATTCATCTCCGATCACGTCGAGGTCATCTGGGACCTGGACACCGAGCTCGTCGACGAGGTCCGCGAGCTGGGGGTCACGGTCACGCGGTGCGCCACGCCGGGTCCGAGCCGAGAGTTCGCCCGGATGGTGCTCGAGCTCCTCGACGAGGTCGAGACCGGGTCTGCTCAGGACCGCCCCGGTTCCGTACCCGCCCTCGGCCGGAACCGCGACGGCGCCCGTTGCGCCCTCGGCTGCTGCGGGGGCTGACGGCGGCCGACTAGCGCGCCCGGAGAGCGGCGTCGCCGGCCGCGGCCACGGCGGACCGGCGCGCCGCGTCCTTGACCGCGATCAGCCGCCGGAGCACCGGTTCGCGCGCGGCAGGGTCCGCGCCGACGTCCGGCTGGGCCAGGGCGACGGCGATGATCGCCTCGACCCGGTCGATCCGGTCGACGAGCTCCACCACCCGCGGGGGGAGCCCGGCCGGCAACCTCGAGACGTGGCCGTGAATGTCCACGTGCGTGCTCGGGCCGGTCCGCACCGCGGTCCGTTCGATGAGTTCGGCGGCGTCCATGACAGCGCGCCCGAGCTCGGCCAGCGCCTCGGACGGACCCGCCGGCTGGGGCGCCACCGGGCAGTCGAGCACCCCGCGCGCCCGCCAGCGCAGCACGTCCGGATGGGGCTGGATGCAGGTCAGACACACCGCCTCGCGGGAGGCGGGGTCGCGGATGAGCACACCCCAGCCGGCGTCGGCCACGTCCGCCCGGACCGCCGGGATCGGGGGCAGGCTCGACGAGTCACCGGGCGCTGTCGTGAGCAGCGACAGGACCTCGGGCGCCGGGTGCTCACGGCCGGCGCGCCGCAGCGTGGTGACCAGGTCCGGCAGCAGGCCCGTGGGACCGCCGGCGGGGGAGAGCCCGTCCAGCATCCGCACCGGCTCGCCGACGATGTCGAGCAGATGGGACCCGGCGAAACCGGAGACATACCCGGTCAGTTCGTCGAAGGGTTGATCCGCCCACGCGGTCCGGAGCAGGTGGAGGGGCAACGGCCACGCCGGGGACAGCACGGAGTCACGGGTGAGGGGTCGGGACATGATGATCGATCCTACCGACGGTGCGCCGCCGGTACCCCCGGCACGACTGCGGCTACGGTGTCTGGCCATGGCAGACATGTACGGCTCCGACATCCTGTCCGGGACGGCGCGGCGCCGCCGCCCGGAGGTCCCCGTCGTCGACGCCGAGCGGAACCTGGTGGTGGAGGACGCCGAGTCCGGGTTCTGCGGCGCGGTGGTGGGTTTCGACCGGAGTTACGACGGCGAGTTCGTCAAACTCGAGGACCGGCACGGTCGGGTCCGCCTCTTCGCGATGACGCCCTCGGCCTTTCTCATCGACGGCTCGCCGGTGACCCTGCGCAAGCCGGTCCCGGCCGCCCGTCGCGGGCCCGCGGTCACGGCCTCCGGGTCGCGGAAGGTCGAGGGTCTGCGCGCCCGCACGGCCCGGGCGGGCCGCATCTGGGTGGAGGGCATCCACGACGCCGCTCTGGTCGAGAAGATCTGGGGCCACGACCTCCGGGTCGAGGGTGTCGTCGTGGAGCCGCTCCACGGCATCGATGACCTGGCCGCGCTGGTCGCCGAGTTCGGACCCACACCCTCGGCGCGCCTCGGGGTGCTCGTGGACCATCTGGTCGAGGGCAGCAAGGAGTCGAGGATCGTCGCCGGCCTGGGCGAGAACGTTCTTGTCACCGGCCACCCGTACGTCGACATCTGGCAGGCGGTGAAGCCGTCCGCGGTGGGCATCCGCGAGTGGCCGGTGGTGCCACGCGGCGAGGACTGGAAGACGGGCATCTGCCGGCGACTGGGCTGGGGCGAGCCCGCCGACGGGTTCCGGCGGGTGCTGGCGTCGGTGAGTTCCTACCGTGACGTCGAGCCGGCGCTGCTCGGCGCGGTGGAGCGGCTGGTCGATTTCGTCACCGAGCCGGCCTGACCGGCAACCGGGCGTCGAGCACCATCCCGGCGAGTCCGACGGCGGCGAACCCGACCGTGGCCCACAGCGCGGCCGCACCATCGCCGGACGTGAGCGAGTCGCCCAGCAGGACCGCGGCGACGGTTCCCGGGGCGCTACCGATCACCGTGGCCGCGATGAACTGCGGGTAGGGGATCGAGGTCAGGGCGGCGGCGTAGTTCACCACCGAGAACGGCGCGGCCGGCACCAGTCGCAGGCTCCCCACGGACAACCACCCGCGTCGACGGAGTCGGGCGTCCACGGCGGCCACGCGGGGGTGCGCCCGCAGCGCGGCCGTCCGTTCGTGACCGAGCCGCCGCACCGCGACGAACGACAGTGCCGCCGCGACGCCGGTGGCGACCAGGGAACACGGGATCGCCACGGCCGGGGTGAACAACACGGCCGCCGAATAGGTGAAGGTCGAACGCGGGATCGGCGCGACGGTGACGACGGCGTAGGCGGCGAAGAACGCCGCGGCGAACCACGGCCCGAACTGCGCGGCCCACTCGCGCAGTTGCTCGAGGCCCGGCGTCGGCACGAAGGTAGCGACCAGCACGACGAGCGCCACGGCCCCCACCCACGCGATCACCCGTCCCCGCACGCGGGCGACTGTAGTCCACGCGTACCGGCCAACCCGTCCGGCGTGCGGGCGGACGCCTTCCCCAGCGTGCGGGCCAGCGGGTATTGCCGCGTTCCCTCTGCGAACAGGGCTCGGCTAGAGTCCGACAGTGACCCCCTTCACTCCACACGAGAACGAGGTACCGGTGACCAGTCCGACCACAGGTCCTGACCTTCACTCCTGGTACGCCTCTGTGGGAGCCGTCCTCGCGAAGGCCGCCCGCAAGGATCCCGCCGACATGCCGGTGGACGCGTGGCGCGCCCTCGTGGCCACCACCCGGGACGGCATCGAGATCAACCCGCTCTACACCCGGGTCGACGAGATCGCGGAACGCCCCGCACCGGGGCGGTTCCCGTTCGTCCGCGGCGGGGACCGGTCGGGCCTGCCGGAGAGCGGCTGGCACGTCAGCGCCCGCGTCGAGGCGACGGGGGAGGCCTCCGAGCTCAACACCGAGGTCCTGGACCTGCTGAACCAGGGCGTCTCGGCGCTCTGGCTGTCCGTGCCCGCCGCGGACCTCGCAGGGGTCCTCAAGGACGTCTACCTCGATCTGGCCCCGGTCACCTTCGACGCGGGCGCGGACCTCGACGAGGTCGCCGGCGCGTTCCTGGACCTGCTGGACCAGCGCCGCTCGGCCGGTGACGGGGTCGCCGACCGTGCCGCGGTCATCGCCGACCTGGGCGCCGCCCCGGTCACCGCCGCTTACGCCGGTGCCGACTCGATCGGACTCGAGGCCGCGGTCGCACTCGCCGCCCGGATGTCCGAGCGTGAGGAGACCATCCGCACCTTTGTCGCCGACGGCACGGTCTTCCACGGCGACGGTGCCGGTGACGCCCAGGAGCTGGCCTACGCGGTGGCCGCCGGGCTCGAGTACGTGCGCGCGCTCGTCTCGGCGGGCGTGCCCGCCGCGGCCGCGCTGCGCCAGGTCTCGTTCCGGCTGGCCGCGACCGACGACCAGTTCACGTCGATCGCCAAGTTCCGCGCCGGCCGCCTCATGTGGGCCCGCGTCGCCGAACTGCTGGACGCCCCCGAGTCGGGCGGCGCACCGCAGCACGCCGTGACCTCCGCCGCCATGATGTCGCGCCGCGACCCGTGGGTGAACATGCTGCGCACGACGCTCGCCGCGTTCGGCGCCGGCGTCGGCGGCGCCACCTCCGTGACGGTCCTGCCCTTCGACGCCTCCGTGCCCGGCGGGCTCGAGAGCACCTCCCGCTCGTTCGCCGAGCGCATGGCCCGCAACACCCAGCTCCTGCTCCTCGAGGAGGCCCACCTGGGCCACGTCGTGGACCCCGCGGGCGGCTCCTGGTACGTCGAGTCGCTCACCGACTCCCTCGCGGACGCCGCGTGGTCGGCCCTCCAGACCGTGGAGGCCGAGGGCGGCCTGGTCGCGGCGATCGAGTCGGGGACCGTGCGGGCGGCCATCGCCCGGGTCCGCGAGGCCCGCGACAACGACATCGCGCGCCGCGCGGCGCCCATCACTGGCGTGTCCGAGTTCCCTAACCTGGCCGAGCCGCCGCTCGACGCCTCCCGCCGTGGCGGCGACGACTACCGGTACGGCCGCGCGTTCGAGGATCTGCGTGACCGCTCCGACGCGCACCTGGAGGCGACCGGATCCCGGCCGACCGTCCTGTTGGCGGGTCTGGGCCCGCAGGCCGAGACGACGCCGCGCGTGACGTTCGTCGCCAACCTGCTCGCCGCCGGCGGCATCGAGGCACGCAACCCGGGCGTCACCGAGGCCGGCCAGTACGCCACCGCCCGCGAGGGTGAGGACATCGCCGTGCTCTGCGGCGCCGACAAGCGCTACGCCACCGAAGGGGAGGGCGCCGTGCGCACCCTCCGCGACGCGGGCGTGTCGACCGTCTACCTCGCCGGGGCCGAGAAGGGCTTCCCGGCGGACGCCACCGACCGCCCGGACGGCTACCTGGCGCTCGGCATCGACGCCGTCGCCGCCCTGACCACCCTCCTCGACCAGCTGGGAGTGAAGTGACATGACGACCTTCCCCGATTTCAGCACCGCCTCCCTCCGCGACACCGACGGCCCCGACGCCCGGGCGGCCGCCGTGGCTGTCGAGGACGGCATCGCCGCCGACGCGCACTGGGAGACGCCCGAGGGTATCGACGTCAAGCGCGTCTACACCAAGGCCGACCGTGACGCCGTCGAGGCCGGCACCGCCCCGACCGACGACGGCGAGAAGATCACCCCCTTCCCGTTGGACACCGTGCCCGGTCAGGCGCCGTTCCTCCGCGGGCCGTACCCGTCGATGTACGTGAACCAGCCGTGGACCATCCGCCAGTACGCCGGCTTCTCCACCGCCGCCGAGTCCAACGCCTTCTACCGCCGCAACCTCGCCGCCGGGCAGAAGGGCCTGTCCGTGGCGTTCGACCTCGCCACCCACCGCGGTTACGACTCCGACCACCCGCGCGTGGCCGGTGACGTGGGCATGGCCGGCGTGGCGATCGACTCCATCCTCGACATGCGGGAGCTGTTCGACGGCATCGACCTCTCGTCGGTGTCGGTGTCGATGACCATGAACGGTGCGGTCCTCCCGATCCTGGCGTTCTACGTGGTCGCGGCCGAGGAGCAGGGGGTGACGCCGGAGCAGCTCGCGGGGACCATCCAGAACGACATCCTCAAGGAGTTCATGGTCCGCAACACCTACATCTACCCGCCCAAGCCGTCCATGCGGATCATCTCGGACATCTTCGCCTACACCTCCCAGAAGATGCCGCGCTTCAACTCCATCTCGATCTCCGGGTACCACATCCAGGAGGCCGGGGCGACGGCCGATCTCGAGCTCGCGTACACGCTGGCCGACGGTGTCGAGTACCTACGTGCCGGCCTGGACGCGGGCCTGGACATCGACAAGTTCGCCCCGCGGTTGTCGTTCTTCTGGGCGATCGGCATGAACTTCTCCATGGAGATCGCCAAGCTGCGCGCCGGACGTCTGCTGTGGAGTGAGCTCGTCGAGAAGTTCGGTCCGAAGAACCCCAAGTCCAAGTCGCTGCGGACCCACTCTCAGACCTCGGGCTGGTCGCTGACGGCCCAGGACGTGTTCAACAACGTCGCCCGCACCTGCATCGAGGCCATGGCCTCCACGCAGGGCCACACCCAGTCGCTGCACACCAACGCTCTCGACGAGGCGCTCGCGCTGCCGACCGACTTCTCCGCGCGCATCGCCCGCAACACCCAGCTGCTGCTGCAGCAGGAGTCGGGCACCACCCGTCCGATCGACCCGTGGGCCGGCTCGTACTACATCGAGTGGCTCACGGCCCAGCTCGCCGACAAGGCCCGGCTCCACCTGCTGGAGATCGAGGAGGCCGGCGGCATGGCGCAGGCCATCGGCGAGGGCATCCCCAAGCTGCGCATCGAGGAGGCCGCGGCCCGCACGCAGGCGCGCATCGACTCCGGCCGCCAGCCGGTCATCGGCGTGAACAAGTACGTCGTCACCGAGGACCAGGAGATCGAGGTCCTCAAGGTCGACAACTCGCGCGTGCGCTCCGAGCAGCTCGCCAAGCTGGAGAAGCTGCGGGCCGAGCGCGACGAGGACGCCTGCCAGGCCGCCCTCGCCCGGCTGACGGAGGCCGCCTCCGGTGGCCCCAGCAGCGACCTGGAGAACAACCTCCTCGCGCTGGCCATCGACGCCGCCCGGGCCCACGCCAGCATCGGTGAGATCTCCGACGCGCTGGAGAAGGTCTACGGTCGTCATAAGGCCGAGATCAAGACCCTGTCCGGTGTGTACCGACAGGAGGTCACCAAGGAGGGCGCCGTGGACAACGTCACCCGGGCGATGCGGATGGCCGATGCGTTCGCCGAGCAGGACGGGCGCCGCCCGCGGATCCTGCTGGCCAAGATGGGCCAGGACGGTCACGACCGCGGCCAGAAGGTCGTCGGTACCGCGTTCGCCGACCTCGGCTTCGACGTGGACATGGGACCGCTGTTCCAGACGCCGGAGGAGGTGGCCCAGCAGGCCGCCGACGCCGACGTCCACGTGGTGGGCGTGTCCTCGCTCGCGGCCGGGCACCTCACGCTCGTGCCGGCGCTGCGTTCGGCTCTGGCCGAGGTGGGCCGCGAGGACATCATGGTCACCGTCGGCGGCGTCATCCCACCCGGCGACTTCCAGGAACTCTACGACGCCGGCGCCGCCGCGATCTACCCGCCCGGCACGGTCATCGCCGAGGCCGCGATCGGGCTTCTCGACGCCCTCGCCGGCGAGCTCGGCTACGACCTGTCGTCGGCGGCCACCGACGCCACGGAGGCCTGATCGGACGTGGCACGGCTCGGCTCGGGACCTGATCCGGCGGGTTCGGGGAACCCCCTGGGCGCCATGTCCACCACGGCGGGCACCGGCGCCCCGCGGGGTCCGGTGCCCAGGTCGACCGGGCCGCGCCCCCGCCGCGAGATCGACGTCGACGCGCTGCTCGAGGGAGTGTTGGCGGACCGCCGGCCCGTGCTGGCCCGCGCGATCACGCTGCTCGAGTCCACCAATCCTGCTCACCGTGAGAAGGCCCAGGAGCTGCTCCTCGGCGCCCTGCCGCACGCCGGCGGGGCGTTGCGGATCGGCATCACCGGGGTGCCGGGAGTCGGCAAGTCGACGTTCATCGAGTCGTTCGGCCTCTATCTGGTGGAGCAGGGCCACAAGGTGGCGGTCCTCGCCGTCGACCCGTCCTCCACCCGCACCGGGGGCTCGATCCTCGGCGACAAGACCCGCATGGCCACTCTCTCCACCGAGCCGCGGGCCTACATCCGGCCCTCGCCGACCTCCGGCACGCTCGGCGGCGTCGCGAAGGCGACGCGGGAGACGATGGTCCTGCTCGAGGCCGCCGGTTTCGACGTCATCCTCGTCGAGACGGTCGGCGTGGGCCAGTCGGAGGTGACCGTGGCCGGGATGGTGGACTGCTTCACCTTCCTCACGCTCGCGCGGACGGGTGACCAGCTGCAGGGCATCAAGAAGGGCGTCCTCGAACTCGCGGACGTGGTGGCCGTCAACAAGGCCGACGGGCCGCACGTGAAAGACGCCCAGCGGGCCGCCCGCGAGCTGGGGGCCGCCCTGCGCCTGGTCAGGCCGGCCGATGCGGTGTGGAAGGTCCCCGTCCTGACGATGTCCGGCCTCGAGGGCGAGGGCCTCGACGGCTTCTGGGACGCGGTCCGCAAGCACCAGCAGACGATGGCCGAGATCGGCGAGGTCGAGGCGCGTCGCGCCCGCCAGCAGGTCGACTGGACCTGGTCGATGGTGCACGAGACGCTCATGGCACGCCTGGCCGCGGATCCCGACGTCAAGAGGGTGGCGCCCGAGGTCGAGCAGCAGGTCCGCGACGGCACGCTCACGGCGGCACTGGCCGCACAGGCGATCATCGACGCCTTCGACTCCTGAAGCGCTCCCGCGTTCCCGCTGCGGTGGGTCGTGGCCGCCGCGGGTCCCGGCCGGGCAGGAGAGCGGCTCAGCGCGTGCGGAGAACGAACCCGACCGCGCGCATGTGCTCCTCGTATGTGGAGAAGGTCGTGCGCATGGCGAGGACGCGTCTGCGCGCGTCGGCGTCGCGCAGGAGGTTGAGCACGATCCGGAACACGCCGCCCGGGCCCTCGTCCGCGAGCATCCGCCTCGGTTGGAGCAACGCCATCGGGCGCAGCTCGGTGGCCTCGACCTCGAAGCCGGCCTCATCGAACAGCCGGGTCCACTCGGCCACGGTGAGCGGCCTCGCGTTGACGCGGATGGACCGGGCGAGGTCTCTGCGAATGCTCGTCTTGGTCTCGTCGTCCAGCGTGTCCGGCACCAGGCACAGCTCGTGGACCAGATACCGGCCACCGGAGTCGAGTAGGCGGCGGGCCTCCGCGACGATCTCCTTCTTGGTGGAATCGCCCTGCATCGTCAGCATCGCCTCGCCGACGACGAGGTCGGCGGACGCGGTGTCCAGACCGGTCTCCTGCGCTCGGGCGACCACGAGTTCGCCACGGTTGCCGACGACTCCCCGCGTGACCCTGACGGCATCGGGATCAGAGTCCACGCCGACGTAGGACGCGGGCCTCTCGTTCAGTAGGAGCTGCGCCGTGAGACCGAGGCCCGGCGCGAACTCGACCACCCGACGACCGGCCACCGGCGCCGCCGAGACCAGCCACTGCGACAACTGGCGTCCGCCCGGGCGCAGAACCTTCTTGCCGACCCGGGCCAGGAGCCAGTGCCCGGCGACCGTGTCGGAGTCGCGGTCGTGTTGGGGGAGAGGGCTGGAGGTCATGACGCACGTCCCTTCGGGGCCGGACGCTGAACGCCGACACCGTGCCGGACGCGAACCGGTTAGGTAATCATAACCTGACTAACGGGCCCGGTACACCCCCGATTTCTCCGCTCCCGCCCCGAGCGTTCGCCCGATTCCACAGCCGCGGTCAGCGTCGTTCGAGTACCCTGCGCGCGGGCTCCTCGAGGAATCGGTGACTCGCTGCGCCCGCCGCCAGTGAACCCGCGACGGTGACCGGCCAGATGACCGACATGCGCGGCGCCCACAGCGGGGTGCGGGTGAGGGGGAACGCGGCGTGCAGCACGAGTTGGTGCCACAGGAAGATCCCGTACGACCAGGTGCCGACCTTCTGCAGCGGAGCCGATTCCAGCACGGGGAACCGTGTGCCCTCCGGCGCCAGGACGACAGGGGCCAGGACGAGGAACGCCATCGTGCCCGCCAGCCCGGTGCGGGCGGCGAACTCGAGCGGTCCCGGATGGACGAACCCCTCGGAGAACCACGCCGGCACGGTGGTGACGACCAGCGCCGCCCCACCGGCGATCCACCAGCCCCAGCGCGCGAGTCGATCGCGACACGCCCGGACGAGCGTCCCGGGCGGGGCCGTCACGACCTCGGCCAGCAGCATCCCCGCGGCGAACCAGGCGGTGAACGACGGTGGGAGGATCTGCACGTTGACATCGGTCGGCAGGAGGCCGAGCGCGTGCCACGGGATCATGGGGAACACCAGACCGGACGCGCCGAACGCGGCGATGGCCGGGATCCGCCACTTCGCGGCGTCGCCGCGCAGGCCCCTCAGCGCGGTCCACAGCAGCGGGAACGCGAGGTAGTACGCCATCTCCACCGCGAGCGACCATGCATGGGTGAGGCCGGCGACGAGGAAGTTCGACGTGTAGATCTGCGTGAGGGTCAGGTTGGCGATCCACGAGGCGGGCCCGTTGACGTGGTTCTGCTCGAGCAGCAGCATCGCGGCGGCGACCAGCACGGCGTACGCCGGCATGATCCGCACGAGCCGCGAGCGCAGGTACTCGCGTGTGGGCCTCGCCGTTCCCGGCCTGTCCCGGCGGGCGTGATCGGCGTGCGCACGCCACAAGAGGAAACCGGACTTGGCGAAAAAGACCGCGACGGCCAGGTCGAGACGGCCGAACAGTCTCTTGATCGGCGAGCCGGTGGACGACCGCGTGACGAACGCGACGTGCGTGGTGAGCACGCCGACGGCGGCGAGGCCGCGAATCCCCTCGAGCGCCGGGACGAAGCCCTTGGCGCCAGCCGGAGGGCGTATCGCGCCGCCCGGGCCCGGGGTCCCCGGGGTGTGTCCCGCACGCGCAGAGCCGGACCCCGCGGCCGGTGTCGTGGTGTCAGCTGGGCGGACGGAGCCAGGGGTCGCGGCGCCCGGCCCAGCCATCGTGAACTCGCGCCGGCCCGCCCGGCGACGCGCGGCCACCCGCACCACAGCACGGGCGGCGATCGCTCCGCCCGCGACGACGATCAGGGCGGCGGCGACAGACCTCATGGACTCTCCCAGGGCGGTGACAGGGGACGACAACGCGTGTCCGGACCCCTTCTGAGCCGCCGGACATCCGGTGGAGCCTAGCACCGGTTCTAGTTCCGTCACCCGCCTACACGGTGGCCATCGGACCATTTCCGTAGGGTGGCGTCACCCGGCCCGCGAGAGGACACACATGAGCGACGCCCGCACCGGCCCCCTGCCCGAGTCCTCGGAAGAACCGGTTCCCGAGTCGGTGGACGTCCTCGTCATCGGCGGGGGCCCGGCCGGGCTGTCCGCCGCGACGTGGGTCGGCCGGTATCAGCGCTCGACCCTCCTCGTCGACGCGGGCCGGCAGCGCAACCTCGCCGCCACCGAGATCCACGGCATGCTCGGCACCGGACCCACGACGCCCGCCGAGTTCTATGCCGACATCCACGAGGGCCTCGGGCGGTACCCGACCGTCCGCCGGCTCGACGGCGTCGTCGCCGACCTGGAGAAGGAATCCGACGAGAAGTTCGTCGCCCGCATCACCCCGGCGAACGCCTCGAACGGCGGCGCGGACGACACGATCACCGTCACCGCTAAGCGGATCATCCTCGCCACCGGCGTACGTGACCGGCTGCCGGAGCTCGCCGGGATCGACGATCACTACGGGGTCGACGTCCACCACTGCCCGGCCTGCGACGGCCTCACCGCCGCGGGCCAGCGCATCATCGTGCTGGGCGTCGGCGCCCACGTGCCGGCGTACGCCTCCGAGCTGCTCGACTGGGCGTCCGAGGTCGTGATCGTCACCGAGAGCGACGCGGACCCGGCCTTCGACGACGACCAGCGCGCCGCGTGCGCCGAGCACAGCATCGAGGTGGTCGACGGCGTCGCCCGCGAGCTGGTCGGCGCCCCCGGCGCGCTACAGGGGGTGCGGCTCGACGACGGGAGGGTGATCGAGGGGTCGAAGGTGTTCTTCTCCTACGCACACCACCCGACCAACGAACTCGCGGAGGCACTGGGCTGCGAGATGGACGAGCACGGGGGCCTCATCGTCAACTCACTGCAGCTGACGAACGTCGGCGGGGTGTACGCGGCCGGCGACATCGTGACCGGCCTGCAGTTGGTGCCGATCGCCGTGGGCACCGGCGCGGCGGCCGGGGTGGCGTGCGCGACCTCGCTGCGCGGGCACGATACCGAGCAAAGCGTCCCGGATCCGGCGCCACCGACGCGGAACTTCACCCGGCCCGACAACTGACGCCGGCGGGCGGCCCAGCCGGCTCAGGCCTGTGGGCCGGCCAGCGAGGCGAGCGCCGCGCAGACCTCGTCGAGCACGGCGCCCGCCCCGCCCGGCAGGAGCAGGTCGGTCGCGACGCGCGCGTTGTCGACCCGCCCGCGCTGACCACGCACGTCCGCGACCGTCATCCCGCGCGTGTGCTCGCCGGTGCACTCGACCCGCACGTGCGCGGGCACGGACACCTCGGCCCCCGGATGCAGCGCGAGCCAGGCGACCAGCGGATCGTGCACCTGCGCCAGGTAGCCCTCGCCTACGGACTCGTGGAACTCGAAGTAGAACCGCAGCGCGTCCACCAGGGCGCGGGTCAGCGGCGTGTCGGCGGCGGCGAGCAGCCCCCGCGAGCGCTCTGGCGTCCACACGGCCCGCTCCGTGAGGTTCAGGCCGCACCACAGCGGGGCGGTGACAGCGGGATCGGCGGCCCGCGCGTCCTCCCACACCCGACAGATCCGATCGGCGGCCTCCGGGTCCACGTCGACGTTCCACTCGCTGACCGGCGTGGTGTTGCCCGGGTGCCCGCGGAACGTCCCACCCATCACGACCAGGCGCGCCAACAGACCGGGGAGGGCGGGGGCGAGCGCCACCGCCCGGGCCAGGCTGGACGAGGGACCGGTCACGATCCCCACCAGCTCACCCGGATGTGCGCGCGCCAGCTCCACCCAGAGGCGGGCGCCGTCGCGGGGATCGAGCGCCCTCGTCGTCGTCGTCAGTTCCGCGTGCCCCGCCCCGCGGGGGCCGTGCGTCTCGGGGGTCAGCACGTGGGGGACGGCGATCGGGCCGGGTGCACCGGCGGCCACCGGGATCGCCGGAGCACCGGCGAGGTCCAGCCACGCCAGGGCGTTGGCGACCGTGTCGTCGAGTCCGACGTTGCCGGCCGTGCACACCAGCCCGGCGAGGTCGATCCGCCCGGCCCGGTGCTCGGCGACCAGGTAGGCGATGGCCAGCGCGTCGTCGATGCCCGGGTCGCAGTCGAGCAGGACCGGGACGGGGCTCACCGCGAGGCGCCCCGCGAGGCCAGCACGTCGCGCGTCACCTGCAGCTGCCCGGTGTGCGCAGCGACCTCGTGGAGGATGTGGGCCACCACCCAGTCCGGGGTGAAGGTCCCCGCCGTGCGGGCGCGGCCGACGTCGACGGTGGTGCCGGCGGGATCGGCGAGGTCCCCGCGCTCGACCGCCGCGGCGAGCCAGCCGGGCAGCCGGTCGACGAGCGCGGCGAGGCGGTCGAGTTCGGGCTCCACGGGGCCGGTGTAGGCGAACTCCGCCCCGCGGTCGCGGGAGATGGTCTCGCCGCCGAGGCACGCCGCGCCCCACGAGGTCAGGACCCCGCACAGGTGGTGGACGAGCACGGCGGCGGAGTTGGTGGGCCACCCGGAGCCCGCGGGCGTGGGACGGGTGTGCACGAGCGAGCCGGGCTCGTCACCGCCGAGGTCGGCCACGGCGGCGCGGATCGTGGGCAGCAGGTCCCCGGCCAGGATCCGGTGGACGGCGTCGACGCTCACCACGGGCTCGGCTCGAAGTCCTTGAGGAAGCATCCGTAGAGGTCCTCGCCGGCCTCACCGCGCACGATGGGATCCACTACGCGGGCCGCGCCGTCGACCAGGTCCAGCGGGGCGTGGAAGCCCTCCTCGTGGAGGCGGACCTTGGTCACATGCGGGCGCTCGTCGGTGATCCACCCGGTGTCCACGGCGGTCATGAGGATGCCGTGCTCGGTGAACATCTCCTCCGCGGAAGTGCGGGTGAGCATGTTGAGGCCCGCCTTGGCCATGTTGGTGTGCGGGTGCCCGGCGCCCTTGTACCGGCGCGAGAACTGGCCCTCCATGGCCGAGACGTTGACGACGTACTTGCGGCGCGCCTTCGAGGCCGCCAGCGCCGGGCGCAGGCGCGAGACGAGGATGAACGGCGCGACCGAGTTGCACAGCTGCACCTCGAGCATCTCCATGGGCTCGACCTGCTCGACCGTGGCCACCCAGCTGTTGTGGTCCACCACATCCGGCAGTAGGCCGCCGGCGTCGATCGCGGTGCCGGCGGCCATGCGCTCCAGCGACGCCGAGCCGCCCTGCAGCGCGAGGGTGGCGATGTGGTCGGCCTCCCGCTCGGCCTCCTCGCTGCCGATGAGTGCCGACTCGCCGCCCATGAGCGCGGCGGGGTGCAGCTCGGAGGTGCGGCCCATCGTGACCATGGGGATGTCCGCGGCGCGGCCGGTGATCGGCGCGGACTCGCCCTCCACCAGGCCCGAGTACGAGCCGGGGGAGCGGCGCACCGTCTGGGCGGCGTTGTTGATGAGGATGTCGAGCGGCCCGGCGGCGGCGACCTCGTCGGCCAGCGCCACCACCTGCGCGGGGTCGCGCAGGTCCACGCCGATCACGTGGACGCGGTCCGCCCAGTCGGGGTAGTCGTCCATCGACGCGAAGCGGCGCACGGCGTCGCGCGGGAAGCGGGTGGTGATGGTGACGTCGGCGCCCGCACGCAGCAGCATCAGCGCGATGTACATGCCGATCTTGGCGCGGCCGCCGGTGAGCAGGGCCCGCCGGCCGGTGAGGTCCATGTGCGGGTCTCGCTTGGCGCGGTTGACCGCCGCGCAGGCCGGGCACAACTGGTGGTAGAAGGCGTCGACCTGGGTGTAGAGCTGCTTGCACACGTAGCAGGCGACCGCGCGCTGCAGGTGGCCGGCGACGGCGCCCGGCGTGTTGGAGACCAGACGGATGCCGGCGGTCTCGTCGTCGATGCGCGTGGGGGAGCCGGTCGCCGTGGCCTCGATGACGGCCTTGTCGGCCTCCTGGCGCGCGCGGCGTACCTCGGCGCGCCGCGCCTTCTTGAGGAGCTTGAACATGTGGCCCACCGACCGCTGCACCCGGATCGAGTCGGGATGGTCCTCGCCGAGCTCCGCGGCCCGGTCGAGGACGCGCAGGCACGTCTCGAGGTCGTCGGGGTCGATACCGTCTGCGGGGATACCGTCTGGGTTGGTGCCGGTCACGACAGATACGGTACGACGACGAGGTGGTCAGCCCCTAAACCGTCCGCCCCCGCAGGGTGCTCGCGTCACCGGCGCGCAGACCGGACAGTACCTCCTCGACCGCCCGCAGGTGCTCGTCCCGCCCGGAGAGGGCCGGCTGCCGGGGAGGGCCGTAGCGGGCGGCGTAGGCGTCGGACACGAGCTGGGCGTGGGCCTCCACCGGCAGAGCGGCCCGCTGGTCGAGCACGGCCCGCCAGTCGTACGCCCGGCGCCCGAGCCGGATCTGTTCGCCCAGGGCCCGCACGACGTACCGCGGGCCGAGGAAACGCCCCTGCCAGATGTGGACCAGCTCGTGGACCAGGGTCGGGGTCGCCCGTGGGCGGACGGTGCCGTCGAGGCCCGCGATGCCGACGACGCCGGGGTCGGCGCCGAGGTAGATCAGCCCGGGCAACGCGAACGCACGCGGGTGCGGGATCCCGGGGACGTGGCCGCGCCGGATCGTCACGGCCGTGGGGTCGACGGTTCCGGCGAAGAACGCGCGGAGATCGGTGCGGACCCCGGGCGGCAGGTCGAGCGGCGGCGGGGCCAGGCCGAGGGCGTCGAGTCGGCGGTCGGCCGCACGCGCGACCGCGGCCAGCGCGCGCCCCAGCGCGTCCGGGACGCGACCGGCTGAATCGACGGGTACCGGCGTCCGGGCCATCTGTCGGAACCTTCCCGTGAGACGAGAGCGGGCCCCGGTTCCTCGCGGATCCGGGGCCCTTCTACTGTCTCGACACAGTGTGCGCGAGGGGGGACTTGAACCCCCACGTCCGTTAATAGGACACTAGCACCTCAAGCTAGCGCGTCTGCCATTCCGCCACTCGCGCTCGCACACTGCCCGCCTTCGCCGGTTCTGGTCCGGCTTGGCCGTGCGAGGAATGACATTAGCCGATGCCCGGACCCGGGACCAAATCGCGGTCCCGCCGCGGGGCGCGCGGGGCGGTCATCGCTGGTAGACAGGGACGTGACCGGCTGGAGGACCACTCCACACCGTCCGATCGCAGGAGGAGAACGATGACCCAGTTCCGCGTGCCCGACCCGTATGCCGCCCTTCCGGATCTGCCCGCTCTGGAGGTGACCAGCGAGTCGTTCACCGAGGGCGCCACACTGTCGGCCGCGCAGCTCGGCGGGAAGATGGGCGTCGAGGGCGGCCAGGACAAGTCGCCCCAGGTGAGCTGGAGCGCCGGCCCCGAGGGCACCAGGACGTACGTGGTGACGGTGTTCGACCCGGACGCGCCCACGGCGTCGGGTTTCTGGCACTGGTCCGTCGCCAACATCCCCGCGGACGTGACGTCGCTGCCCGAGGGCGCGTGTACGGGTGACGACACCTCGGGCCTGCCGGACGGCGCCGTCGTGGTGCGCAACGACGCGGGCTTCAAGGGCTTCGTGGGCGCGGCACCGCCGGCGGGTCACGGCCCGCACCGCTACATCCTCGCCGTCCATGCGGTGGGCGACGAGATCGAGTTGGGCGACGACGCCTCGTGTGCG
Organism: Dietzia maris; assembly: GCF_036287335.1. Lineage (NCBI taxonomy): Bacteria > Bacillati > Actinomycetota > Actinomycetes > Mycobacteriales > Dietziaceae > Dietzia > Dietzia maris. The sequence continues at coordinate 1,719,172 of NZ_CP143053.1, read as the reverse complement.
TTCGTCGGTTTCAACCTGTTCGGTCAGGGACTGGCCCGTGGCACCGTGACGGGCATCTACGAGCAGTAGCGATATAGCGCCACGGCGCTCGAGCGCTGCGGCGCTCAGCGCACCGCCGAGCCGACCGCCTCCGCCAGCGAGCCGAACCCGCCCTGGCGGAGGCGCCTGGCCACCAGGCGGTTGGTGCCGCGCACGAGCGACGGGCCGGTGAAGATGAACCCGGTGTAGGTCTGCACGAGGTGCGCCCCGTGGGTGATGCGGTCCCACACGTCCTCGGGGGTCTCGATGCCGCCGACCGAGATGATCACCAGGCGTCCCCCCGCGCGCGCGTGGATCCGGGCGAGCACCTCGCGCGAGCGCGCGGCCACCGGCGCGCCGGAGATGCCGCCCGCCCCCAGGGCCTCGACGTGCGCGGCGGGGGTACGCAGGCCGTCCCGCGAGATGGTGGTGTTGGTGGCGACGATGCCGGCCAGCCCCAGGTCGAGCACCAGGTCGGTGACCGCGTCGATGTCGGCGTCGTCCAGGTCGGGCGCGATCTTGACGAGCACGGGGATCGTCGCCACGTCCCGGACCGCGGCGAGGATCGGGCGCAGCGACTCGACGGCCTGCAGGTCACGCAGGCCGGGGGTGTTGGGGGAACTGACGTTGACGACGAGGTAGTCGGCCAGGCCCGTGAGCATCGTCGCCGAGGCCACGTAGTCGCGGACCGCGTCCTTCGCCGGCACCACCTTGGTCTTACCTATGTTGATCCCCACGGGATCGCTGCTGCGGCGCCGGCGGAGGTTGTTGGCCGCGTTGCCGGCGCCGTGGTTGTTGAAGCCCATCCGGTTGAGGATCGCGCGGTCCTCGACGAGCCGGAACAGACGCGGGGCCGGGTTGCCCGGCTGGGGCGACGCGGTCACCGTGCCGACCTCGCTGAAACCGAATCCGATAGCGCCCCACGAGTCGACGGCGGCGGCGTTCTTGTCGAACCCGGCCGCGAGGCCCAGCGGGCCGGGGAAGGTGCGACCGAGGACCTCCTGCGCGAGCACGGGGTCGCGCACGCCCAGGACCCGCCGCACGACGGCGCCCAGGGGCGGCACCAGGGTCAGCAGCTTGAGCAGGCCGAACACCAGGTGGTGTATCCGCTCCGCGGGAAAGCGGAACAGCACCTTCTTGAGCAGTGCGTACACGGTCCTCCTCGATGGGACGTGGGTCGTCGGTGCGATCAGCTCGCCGGCTCGGTGAGGGTCGGACGGAGGAGGTGCAGCCCTGCGCCGTCGGCGGACCCGACCACCACGGTGCCGGACTCCGTGACCGCCAGGGAATCCGGCTGGCGGACCGTCGGGATGTCCGCCCGCAGGATCCCCACGCCGTCGCCGAGATCGTACGCCTGGATGGTGTTCGTTCCAGTGGAGGCGACCCACACGACCTGACGGGTCGGGTCCTCGGCCACCGCCCACGGGGCCGGGGCGACGGGGAACTGCTGGTGCAGCCGGACGGGCGAGGTGGAGTAGACGAGCAGCGTGCCGCCGACGGTGTCACTGGCGATCACGGAGCCTTCCCCCAGCTCGTCGAGGAGCCCCGCGCCCTTGCCCGCGCGCAGGAGCGGCCCGGCGTGGTCCGCCTCGAGGTCGATGTTGGCGATCACGGTGTCCGGTCGGCTCAGGGCGGTGACGGACCCGTCGCCGGAGACGCTGATCTCGTCGACCGACGTCAACCCGTCGATGCGGTGCTGCTCCGCGCCGCCGGCGTCGCGCACGACGATCTCGCCGTCGGGGGTCCCCGTCAGCAGGCGGCCGTCGAGGGTGAGGGCGGCGGCCGAGACGGGCCCGAGGCCCGAGAGTTCGCGGACCCCGCCGTCGGGGGAGACCAGCACGACACCGTCGCCGTGGGGGACCAGCACGGTCCCGTCGTGCGCGGCCGAGGCGGACCCCGCCCCGGCCGGCAGGGGCACGGAGTCCTCCGCACTCCAGCTGGTGCCGTCGACCCGGCCCAGCTCGAGCGACGGTGGGTTCTCGACCTGCGCAGCCACCCGGTCGCCCGTGGCGACCAGGGCGCGGACCGACCCGGGCACCGGGATGAGCTCGCCCCCCGACGGGTCGGAGACCTGGGGGGACTCGGCGGGGGCCGCGTTGCCCTGCGCGACACGGTTCTGCTCCTCGAGCTCGCTCGTGGGCGAGGAGCAGGCGGTCAGGCCGATCGCGAGAGCGATGAGGGCGGCGGGCACGCCGGAACGGCGGAGGACACGTCGGTGCACGATGTTCCTTTCGACTGCCCGCCATTGTCCACCACGCGGGTCCGGGGTCCCCGTCCAGGTCCGGGCGACTACTCTCGCGGCGTGTCGTGACGCGACCGCGTCCGAGCCGCAGGCTGCCGAGAGGAAACCGCACACGTGAACACATCGGTCCTCGCCCAGGGCGCGGAGGGGATGTCCTGGCTCCAGGTCGTCGTCCTGTCCGTTCTCCAGGGACTCACCGAATTCCTGCCCGTGTCCTCGTCCGGACACCTGAGGATCTTCTCGACGTGGTTCTTCGGCGAGGACGCCGGCGCCTCGTTCACCGCCGTCGTCCAGCTCGGCACCGAACTGGCCGTCCTGGTCTTCTTCTTCAAGGACATCGTCCGCATCCTGGTGGCGTGGTTCCGTGGCGTGATCGACTCCGCCCGACGGGACGACCCGGACTACCGGCTCGGATGGTTCGTCATCGTGGGGTCGATCCCGATCGCGATCATCGGGTTCGTCGGCAAGGACTTCATCCGGGACGCCGCCCGCAACCTCTGGATCACCGCGATCGTGCTCATCGTGTTCTCGTTCGTGTTCCTGGCCGCCGAGAGGTTCGGCAGGCAGGACCGACCGGTCGACGCGAAGTCGCTCGAGGGACTGTCGATGAAGGACGCGATCGTCATGGGCCTGGCCCAGTGTCTGGCCCTCATCCCCGGCGTCAGCCGCTCGGGGGGCACCATCTCGGCCGGTCTCTTCCTCAACATATCGCGCGAGGCCGCCGCCCGGTTCTCATTCCTCCTCGCGATCCCCGCCGTGCTCGCCTCCGGGCTCTTCAGCCTGCCCGACGCGTTCGACCCCAGCGCCGGCCAGGCCGCGACCGGGTGGCAGCTCCTCGTCGGCACGGCCGTCGCGTTCGTCATCGGCTACGCCGCGATCGCCTGGTTCCTGAAGTTCGTCCAGAACCATTCGCTGGGCTGGTTCGCCGGCTACCGGATCCTCCTGGGAGCCCTGGTGATGATCCTGCTCGGCACCGGGACCATCCCCGCGACCTGACCGCACCGGCCGGGGCGTCGGTAACCTGCCGGTATGACCGTCATCCTGCTCCGGCACGGCCGCTCCACCGCCAACACAGCCCTCACTCTGGCCGGCCGCACCCCGGGCGTCGGGCTCGACGACACCGGTCACGCCCAGGCGCAGGACCTCTGCCGGCGGCTGGAGGGCTTGCCGGTCGAGGCCGTCGTCCGCTCGCCTCTGATGCGGTGCCGGCAGACCGTCGAGCCGCTCGCTGCACAGTTCGGAGTGGAACCAGAGGTCGAGGAGGACCTCGTGGAGGTGGACTACGGCACCTGGACCGGCCGTCCCCTCAAGGACCTCACCGCCGAGCACATGTGGTCCGTGGTGCAGCAGCACCCCTCGTCCGCGGTCTTCCCGGGGGGGGAGTCGCTCGCCGGGATGGCCGGCAGATCGGTGACGGCCATCCGCGGACACGATCGGAGGCTCGCCGAACGGGCCGGCCGGGACGTGCTGTGGGTCGCGTGCAGCCACGGTGACGTCATCAAGGCCGTGCTCGCCGACGCGTACGGGATGCATCTGGACCAGTTCCAGCGGATCGTCGTCGAACCCGCCTCGATGTCGGTCGTGCGCTACACACCCCACCGACCGTTCGTCCTCCGGGTCAACGACACCGGCGGCGACCTCGCCAGCCTGCGAGGGGAGCCGGCCGGCCAGGTCGGTGAGCCGACGCCCGGCCACGCCAGCTCGGACGCGGTGCCCGGCGGGAACGTACCCTGATGATCCGCAGCACCATCAAGCACCCGAGGAGACGACCGGCATGAGCAGGGCAGTCCACGAGTTCCGCGATCCGGCCCGGTTCGTGGTGGGCACGGTCGGCCAGCCGGGCGAACGCGTCTTCTTCGTCCAGGCCACCGAGGCGGGCCGGACGATCTCCGTCCGCTGCGAGAAGCAGCAGGCGCAGATCCTGTCCGAGCGGATGGGCGACCTGCTCGACGAGATCGCGGCCAAGTCCGACATCCCCGTGCCCCCGGCCGGAGGGGACGTCGACGACCTCGACCCGCTCGAGATGCCGGTCGACGCGGAGTTCCAGGTCGGCACCATGGGCCTCGGCTGGGACGGTGAGCGCAACCAGATCGTCGTGGAACTGCTGGCGATGGACCCGTCGGCCACGGATGAGTCGGTGGTGCTGTCGGACGCCGAGGACGCCCCGGACGCGTTGCGGGTGTTCCTCACCCCGCAGCGTGCCCGCCAGTTCGTCCTGCGCAGCGAGCGCGTGGTCTCCGCGGGCCGGGCGCCGTGCCCGCTGTGCGGCGAGCCGATCGACACCACCGGTCACCTGTGTGTCCGCCTCAACGGGTACCTGCCGCGGTCGGGGGAGGCGCTCACCGACCTCATCGACCCGTGACCGACCGTCCGGCGGGCCCCGAGCTCACCGTCCTGTCCCGGATCCCGTCCGGAAGCAACGCGGTCTACCACTGCGTCGACGAGCGGGGCGACAGCTGGGTGTACAAGCCGTCGGCGGGGGAGCGCCCGCTGATGGACTTCCCCGACGGCAGTCTCGCGGCGCGCGAGATCGCCGCCTACGCCGTGTCCGAGGCATCGGGCTGGGGCCTGGTACCGGAGACGGTCGCGGCTCACGGCCCCGGCGGGCCGGGCATGGCGCAGCGGTGGATCGAGGAGGTCGACCGCGAGCACGCACCCGGTCACGACCCGGTCGACGTCCACCCGGCCGACGCGGTGCCGCACGGCCGTGCCGTGGTGCTGCGCGGCGAGGGTTCCCGCGGTGAGGACGTGGTGGTCGCCCACGTCACCGACGGCCGGCTGCGCCGGATCGCGGTGTTCGACCACGTGGTGAACAACGCCGACCGCAAGGGCGGGCACGTCCTGGTCGACGCCGCGGGGGTGGTGTGGGCGATCGATCACGGTCTGTCGTTCCACACCGATCCCAAGCTGCGCACCGTCCTGTGGGGGTGGGCGGGCCAGCCCCTCGAGGGCGCCGAGGTCGAGGGTCTCGAGCTCGTGCGCCGCGGCCTGGAGGCGGGTGGGGAGCTGCGTCGCACCCTCTCCGGCCTGCTGTCCGCCGCCGAGATCGCGGCACTGTGCGAGCGGGTCGACACCTTGCTGGCGAGTCGGACGTTCCCCGTCCCGGGGCCGGGCTACCCGTTACCCTGGCCGCTCTTCTGACCGGGCGGTCTCTAGACTCGGCCCCATGCACTCGTGGTCTTCGCCTGTCGTCCCCTCGGTCCCCGGCGACGGCGTCCCCCTGAAGTTGTTCGACACGGCCGGGGGTGAGGTCCGCGAGGTGGCGCCCGGCCCGGTCGCGGGCATGTACGTCTGCGGGATCACCCCCTACGACACCACCCACCTGGGTCACGCGGCGACCTACCTGACGTTCGACCTCGTCTACCGGCAACTGCTGGACGCGGGTCACGAGGTCCACTACGTCCAGAACACCACGGACGTCGACGACCCGCTGTTCGAGCGCGCGGAGCGTGACGGGGTCGACTGGCGAGAGCTGGGAGACCGGGAGACCGACCTGTTCCGCGAGGACATGGAGGCGCTGCGGGTGCTACCGCCGCGCGACTACGTCGCGGCCACCGAGACGATCGACGAGGTGGTGGAGATGGTCGGCGAGCTGCTCGACCGCGGCCACGCCTACCGGATCGACCCCGACGTCGACGGCTACTCCGACGTGTACTACCGGCATAGAGCCACCGCCGACTTCGGATACGAGTCGGGGTACGACGACGACGAGATGGCGGTCGCGTTCGCCGAGCGCGGTGGCGACCCGGACCGGCCCGGCAAGGAACACCCGCTGGATGCCCTGCTGTGGCGGGTCGAACGGCCCGGCGAGCCGTCGTGGCCGTCCCCCTGGGGGGCGGGCCGACCGGGTTGGCACATCGAGTGTTCGGCGATCGCCCGCAACCGGCTCGGGATGGAGTTCGACATCCAGGGCGGCGGCAGCGACCTGGCGTTCCCCCACCACGAGTTCTCCGCCGCGCACGCGGAGGCCGCGGCGGGCCGGCGACCGTTCGCGCGGTTCTACGTGCACGCCGCGATGATCGGCCTCGACGGCGTCAAGATGAGCAAGTCGCTCGGCAACCTCGTGCGCGTGCAGGCGCTGCGCGAGCAGGGAGTGGATCCCGCCCTCATCCGGCTCGGGCTGTTCGCCGGGCACTACCGCGTCGACCGCTCGTGGTCCGATGAGCTGCTCGAGCGGGCACACGCCCGGTACGGCCTGTGGTGCCGGGCCATCGGCCGGGGGGTCGGCGCGGACGCGGCGCCCGTGATCGCGGAGATGCGCGAGCGCCTCGCGGACGACCTCGACACGCCCGGCGCGCTCGCGGTGATCGACGCGTGGGCGTCCGCCACGTTGGACGGCGACGACTCCGACCCGTCCGCCGGCGCCGGCATCGCGACCGCGCTGGACGCCCTGATGGGGATCCCGACGATCGCCGTCTGACGCCGGTCAGCCGGCGTCGGGCTCGTCCCGGTCACCCCGCAGGAAGCGCTCGAACTCGGCGGCGATCGCCTCGCCGTCGACCAGTGGCATCGCCTCCCCGCCGGACGCGCGGCCGCGGTCGGGCTCGGGGTCCACGCCCGGCGTGACCCCCGACTCCTCGTCCAGCCGGTCCTCCAGGGACCGGATGTAGTCGCGCAGGTCCTCGTCCTCGCTCGCCGCGGCGTCGACACGCTCGGCCCACGTCCGGGCCTGGACGCGGAGCGCGTCCATCGGCACGGCCATCCCGAGGTTCTCGGCGAGCCACGACAACATCGCCTCGGTCCCGCGCGGGTTGGGCGGGGAGGCCACGTAGTGGGGCACGCCCGCGAACAGGCTCAGGGTGGGCACGCCCGCCTCGGTGAGCAGCTGCTGCAGCACGCCCGACATCCCGGTCGGCCCCTCGTAGTCCGAGGGGGCCACGCCCATGGTCGTCATCCGCTGACGGCTGAACGCCGCACCGGTGAGCGGCACCGGGCGGGTGTGCGGCACGTCGGCGAGGTAGGCCCCCAGCAGCACGACCTGGGAGACGCCCAGGGTGTCGACGAGGTCGACGAACTCGGAGGCGAACCGCCGCCACTTCAGGGCCGGCTCGGGCCCGCGCACCAGCAGGACGTCGTTGGCAACGCCGTCCGGCCGACACGCCGAGACGACGATGCGCGGCCACTCCACCGAGCGCGAGACCCCGCCGGCGAACCGGACGACGGGCCGCTGCTCGAGGTAGTCGAAGAACTCGTCTCCGCCGACCTCGGCGATCTGGCGGGCCTCCCAGTTGAGCGCGAGGTGTTCGATGGTGCCGGTCGCCACGTCCGCCGCGTCGTTCCAGCCCTCGAAGGCCACGATCATCACCGGGTTCTCGAGATCGAGATGCCCGTCGGGACTCCATTCGACAGTCATCAGTACAGCCTACGTACCTCCGATCCGGAGACACCCATACACTGGGCCCATGTCTGTCGATTTCGATTCGCCCTTGTTGGACGCCGCCCGTCGGCGAGTACTGATCGGTGACGGGGCGATGGGCACGATGCTTCAGGCTGTCGATCTCGACGTGGATGAGGACTTCCTGGGTCTCGAGGGCTGTAACGAGATCCTCAACGCGACCCGGCCGGACGTGGTGGAGGGGATCCACCGTGCGTTCTTCGAGGCCGGAGCCGACCTGGTCGAGACCAACACCTTCGGGTGCAACCTGTCCAACCTGGGTGACTACGACATCGTCGACCGGATCGGCGAGCTCGCCGAGAAGGGTGCGGCGATCGCGCGCAGGGTCGCCGACGAGATGGGCCCGTCCGAGGACGGGACCCCGCGGATGGTGCTGGGGTCGCTCGGGCCCGGGACCAAACTGCCCTCGCTGGGGCAGACCACCTTCGAGGACATCCGTGACGCGTACTCCAAGGCCGCCGAGGGGCTGGCCCGCGGGGGAGCGGACGCGTACCTGATCGAGACGAGCCAGGACCTGCTGCAGGTCAAGGCCGCGGTCCTCGGGTGCCAGGACGGCATGGCGGCCGCGGGACGGCGTTTGCCGATCATCTCGCACGTCACCATCGAGACGACCGGCACGATGCTGCTCGGATCGGACATCGGCGCGGCACTGACCGCGCTGCAGCCGCTGGGCATCGACATGATCGGCCTGAACTGCGCCACGGGGCCGGCCGAGATGGTCGAGCACCTGCGCTACCTGTCGCGGCACGCCGAGATCCCGGTGTCGGTCATGCCCAACGCCGGCCTGCCCGAGCTGGGGGAGCACGGCGCCGTCTACCCGCTGGGTGCGGAGGAGTTCGCGCCCCAGGTGGCCGACTTCGTCTCCGAGTTCGGACTGTCGATGGTCGGCGGGTGCTGCGGCACCACGCCCGAGCACATCACCCGGCTCAAGGAGCAGGTGAGCGCACGGACCAAGGCCGAGCGCACGGTGGAGCCCGTCAACGCGGTCGCCTCGCTGTACACCTCCACGCCGCTGCGCGCGGACGCCGGCATCATCATGATCGGCGAGCGCACCAACGCCAACGGTTCCAAGCGGTTCCGCGAGGCGATGCTGGCCTCCGACTGGGACACCTGCATGGACATCGCCAAGGAGCAGATGCGCGACGGCGCCCAGATGGTCGACCTCTGCGTCGACTACGTCGGCCGCGACGGCTCCGGGGACATGGCCGAGCTGGCCGGCCGGATGGCCACCTCCTCGACGCTGCCGATCATGCTCGACTCGACCGAGCCCGAGGTCATCAGGGCCGGCCTGGAGAAGCTGGGCGGTCGCTGCGCGGTCAACTCGGTCAACTACGAGGACGGCGCGGGGCCGGACTCGCGGTTCCAGCGGATCATGCGGCTCGTGTCCCGGCACGGCGCGGCCGTCGTCGGCCTGACGATCGACGAGGAGGGCCAGGCCCGCACCGCCGACCGCAAGGTCGAGATCGCCGAGCGGCTCATCGCCGACCTCACCGGGAACTGGGGGATGGCGGAGGAGGACATCATCATCGACTGTCTGACCTTCCCCATCTCGACCGGGCAGGAGGAGGTCCGCCGCGACGGCATCGAGACCATCGAGGCGATCCGTCGGCTCACCGAGGCCCACCCGCGGATCCACACGACGCTGGGTCTGTCGAACATCTCGTTCGGCCTCAACCCGGCCGCCCGCCAGGTGCTCAACTCGGTGTTCCTGCACGAGTGCGTCCAGGCCGGTCTCGATTCGGCCATCGCGCACAGCTCCAAGATCCTGCCCATGAGCAAGATCGACGACCGCCAGCGGGAGGTGGCCCTGGACCTGGTGTACGACCGTCGCCGCGAGGGCTATGACCCGCTGCAGGTGTTCATGGAGCTCTTCGAGGGCGTCTCCGCGGCCGGAGCCAAGGACGCCCGCGCCGCCGAGCTCGCGGCGATGCCGCTCATGGAGCGCCTGGCCGCGCGGATCGTCGACGGCGAGCGCAAGGGACTCGAAGAGGATCTCGACGCCGCGATGGCGGAGATCCCCCCGTTGGAGATCATCAACGAGCACCTGCTCGGCGGGATGAAGACGGTCGGTGAGCTGTTCGGCTCCGGTCAGATGCAGCTGCCGTTCGTCCTGCAGTCCGCCGAGACGATGAAGGCGGCGGTCGCCCACCTCGAGCCCCACATGGAGGCGAGCGACGAGGACGGCAAGGGACGGATCGTCCTGGCCACGGTCAAGGGCGACGTGCACGACATCGGCAAGAACCTCGTGGACATCATCTTGTCCAACAACGGCTACGACGTGGTCAACATCGGCATCAAGCAGCCGATATCGGAGATCATCTCCGCCGCCCGCGAGCACAAGGCCGACGTGATCGGCATGTCCGGCCTGCTGGTGAAGTCCACCGTGGTGATGAAGGACAACCTCGCCGAGCTCAACTCCGAGGGCATCGCCGGTGAGTTCCCCGTGCTGCTCGGCGGCGCGGCCCTGACCCGCTCCTACGTCGAGGTCGACCTCGCCGGGATGTACCAGGGCGACGTGTTCTACGCGCGTGACGCGTTCGAGGGCCTGCGGCTCATGGACGAGGTGATGACGGCCAAGCGGACCGGCGTGCCGATGGCACAGTCCTCGGAGGCCGCGGCCAAGGCGGCCGAGCGGCGCGAGCGCCGTGCCCGCAGTGAGCGGATCGCGGCCAAGCGCGCGGCCGAGGCCGAGCCCGTGGTCATCCCCGAGCGCTCTGACGTCGCCGCGGACCAGCCGATCGCGACCCCGCCGTTCTGGGGCACCCGCATCGCCAAGGGCATCCCGGTGGCCGACTACCTCGGGCACCTCGACGAGCGCGCGCTGTACTTCGGGCAGTGGGGCCTGCGCGGCACCCGCAGCGGGGAGGGGCCGGACTACGACGAGCTGGTGGAGACCGAGGGAAGGCCGCGCATGCGTGCCTGGATCGACCGCCTCACCACCGAGGGCATCCTGTCGCACTCGGCCGTGGTCTACGGCTACTTCCCGGCGTACTCGGTCGGCGACGAGATCTGGGTGCTGGCCGAGCCCCGCCCCGACGCCGAGGTGCTGCACAAGATCGCCTTCCCGCGGCAGCAGCGCTCCCGCTTCCTGGCGATCCCCGACTTCGTGGCCTCCCGCGAGCGCTGCGAGGCGGAGGGGACCGTGGACGTCCTGCCGTTCCAGCTGGTGACGATGGGGTCGCCGATCGCGGACTTCGCCAACGAGCTGTTCGCCGGGGACAACTACCGGGACTACCTCGAGGTGCACGGACTGTCGGTGCAGCTCACGGAGGCGCTGGCGGAGTTCTGGCACCGACGCGTGCGCGACGAGCTCACGCTGCCCGACGGATCGGTCTCCGACGAGGACCCCGACAGCATCCAGGACTACTTCAACCTCAAGTACCGGGGAGCCCGCTACAGCTTCGGCTACGGTGCCTGCCCGGATCTGGAGTCGCGCAAGGTGGTCGTGGACCTGCTCGAGCCCGAGCGCATCGGGGTGGTCCTGTCCGAGGAGTTGCAGCTGCACCCGGAGCAGTCGACGGACGCGTTCGTGCTGTACCACCCGGAGGCGAAGTACTTCAACGTCTGAACCGTCGGACGAAGGGTCGGCCGGATCCCGGGTGGGTAAGATCACCTTCATCCGGCTGAAGGAGACCGTCATGCCCAGCATCCGCAAATCCGCCGCCCTCGCCGTGGCGGGTGCCGTCTTCGCCGGGGGCGCGGCCGTCGCCGCCGCCCCGGCGGCCTCCGCACAGGTGTGGCACGACTCGCCCGCCTGGGACGTCCGCATGCCCTACCCGTTGGGTGGCGAGCACACGATCCGCTTCGGCGTCTTCCCGAGCTGCCTGCGGAGTGGCGATGACAGATTCCACCAGGCGATCGCCGCCAACGCGAGGGATCTCGACCAGCCGATCGGATGCTTCGACTTCTCCGCGACCCTCTTCCCGTTCAACTCGGCGACGGTGGAGTGGCACAACCTGGACACCGACGCTCGGGGGACGCAGACCGTGCAGTCCACGGGACCCGAGGTGGGGATCGGTGCCACGCACACCGGTCGGGGATGGGTCGCGGTCACCGTCACCGCCAGCAGATCCGCCCTGCCCACGGCGGTACCCGGCTCGGTGGCGCCGTTCGCCTCCGCGACGCACACGGAACGGTTCATCGTCCCGCCGCAGGACTGCTGACGGAAGAGGGGCCGCCGTCGGGCTGCCGCGCGTCACCCCCGGTTCACCCGGTTCGGGTAGACAGGAGGCCGTGACCAGCACCTCTCCCGCCCAGCTCCCGGCCGCCGTGTGTCTCGACATGGACGGCACCCTCGTCGACACCGAGCGACTGTGGGACACCGCCGTCTTCGAGCTCGCCGAGCACATGGGGCGGCCGTTGGACGAGGCGACCCGCGAGCGGACACTGGGCAACTCCCTGCACGGGTTCTTCGAGATCCTCGGCGAATACACCGGACGCCGGATCGAAGGGGAGGAGTTCGACCGTCTCGCGCATCGCCTCAACTCGCGCGTCACCGAGCTGATGCGGACCGACATGCGGTGGCGGCCGGGTGCCGAGGAGTTGCTGGCCGACATCGCCGCGACCGGGGTCCCCGTCGCCCTGGTGACCAACACGACCGCCGACGTCGCCGTGGTGCCCCTTGAGTTCATCGACCGGTCCCGATTCGACGTGGTCGTCACCGGCTGCGTGGTGGCCGAAGGGAAACCGGCGCCGGACCCGTACCTGCTCGCCTGCGCCGAGCTGGGCGTCGAGCCCGGGTCGGCGGTCGCGGTCGAGGACTCGGTGACTGGGGCCACGGCGGCGGTCGCGGCCGGGTGCCGCGTCCTCTACATCCCGTCCACCGACGGTCAGCCCGACGTCGCCGGGGCCCACACGCACTCGACGCTCGAGGGGGTCGACGTCGCGGGGCTCCACGCGCTCACCTCGGGGTCACCCGTGGGCGCGGCTGTGGGACAATAGGCCGCGTGAAGACCTTCGACTCCCTGTTCGCCGAGCTCTCCGAGCGCATCACCGCGCGCCCCGAGGGGTCCGGCACCGTCGCCGCGTTCGACAAGGGCGTCCACCATCTGGGCAAGAAGGTCATCGAGGAGGCCGGAGAGGTCTGGATCGCGGCCGAGTACCAGTCGGACGAGGAGTTGGCGGAGGAGATCTCCCAGCTCATGTACTGGACCCAGGTCATGATGCTCAAGCGCGGACTGACCCTCGAGGACGTCTACCGACATCTGTAGGCGCCGCCCCGCCCACCACCCGCACGCACCGAACCTCCGGAGCCGCCATCATGCTGCGCGTCGCAGTGCCCAACAAGGGCGCCCTGTCCGAATCCGCCTCCGAGATGCTCTCCGAGGCCGGTTACCGCCGCCGCCCCGAGGGGAGCAAGGACCTCTCGCTCATCGACCGTGAGAACGACGTCGAGTTCTTCTTCCTCCGCCCCAAGGACATCGCCGTCTACGTCGGGTCGGGCCGCCTCGAGCTGGGGATCACCGGCCGCGACCTGGCGGCCGACTCGATGGCCGAGGTCGATGAACTGCTCGACCTGGGCTTCGGCCACTCCACGTTCCGCTACGCAGGCCCGGCCGGTGCCGGGTGGACCACCGAGCGTCTCGCCGGGGCCCGGATCGCCACCTCCTATCCCAACATCGTCCGACGCGATCTGCGCGAGCGCGGGATCGAGGCCGAGGTGATCCGGCTCGACGGGGCGGTGGAGATCTCGATCCAGCTCGGGGTGGCCGACTGCATCGCGGACGTCGTCGGATCGGGTCGCACGCTCAAGGTGCACGACCTCGAGGCGTTCGGGGACGTCCTGTGCGACTCGGCGGGAGTGCTCATCGGTCGCACCGACGCCGTGTCGTCCCCGGCGGTGGCGCGGATGCGGGCCCGGCTCCAGGGCGTCGTCTTCGCCCAGCAGTACATGATGCTGGACTACGACTGCCCCAAGGAGATCTTCGACTCCGTCTCGGCGATCACGCCGGGGATCGAGTCGCCGACCGTGTCCCCGATGGCCGACCCGGCCTGGGTGGCGGTGCGCTCGATGGTCCCCCGGAAGAAGGTCAACGCGATCATGGACGAGTTGGCGGAGGCCGGGGCGAAGGCGATCATCGCCACCGACATCCGCTCCTGCCGCATGGGCTGATCCGCCCCGGCGTACCCGAGAACCGGTCCGGCCGGCCCCGCGCTGCGTGTGCGGGGCCGGCCGGCGGCGTTCAGACCGGCTCGACGAGAAGCGCCTGCAGGGTGTCGCCGATCGCGCCCTTCTCGTCGAACAGCGTCCCGGAGGTCGCGCCGACCCCGTCCGGCCCGATCGACGCCCGGGCGGCCACGCCGATCCAGCGTCCGACGGGCGGTCGGTGCAGGTGCGTGACGAGGTCGGTGTTGAGGAACCGCCACTCGGCGGGCTCGAGGACCGCGCCGACCCCGTTGGCGATGTCGGCCACGCACATCACGTGCTGGACGGGCGTCGGCTCCTCCCCGGCGACCAGCGGCAGAGTGGGCCGGGCCCAGACGGTGCCGTCCTCGGCGCCGCGGATCTCGAGCGAGTCGATGTAGCCGCTCGTCCAGCGGGTGAAGAAGTCGCCGTTGTGATCGGTGTCCGGTAGTACGCGCGGCGCCTCTGCCGCCTGCTCGACGTGGGTGGTGTCGCCGGTGGCCAGCCGCCACGCGCTCGCCCGCGCGACGGTCCGTCCGCCGGCGACGAGCTCCGACTCCAGCAGCTGGATCCGGCGGCCCGGTCGGGCCACGCGGGCACGGGTCCGCAGTTCACCGAGCGGGACGGGCCCCAGCAGATCGACGGCCACGCGGGCGATGCGTGCGCCGCCGCCGGCGTCGAGGCGCTCCATGGCGCGGGTGAGGATGGCCGAGGGCGGCGCTCCGTGCTGCAGGTCCGGGCCCCAGGCGCTGACGGTGTGCGGGGTCGCGCGGAAGACCTCCCAGCCGTCGTCGGATCCCAGCGGCTCGAAGTAGGCCTCCGTCATCATGAACTCCTCGGTTCTCCTCGCCCGGTCAACAGATCGTGTGCGCCGGCGGGGACCACGCGGGTCCCCGGCCACCCCGGGTACTCGGGCGGGGTGCCGCCGAACGCCGGACACAGCGCCTGATGATTGCACCAGTCGCACAGGCGCGACGTGCGGGGGCGGAAGTCACCGGTCTGCCCGGCCCGCTCGATCTCCGACCACAGCGCGTCCAGCGACGCCTCGGTCTCGACGAGCGACGCGTGGTCCGGGGTGAAGGTGAGCCAGCTGCCGTTCTTGAGATAGATGAGTTTGAGCTGCGCGGGCAGCACACCGTGGATGCGCTGGTACATCAGGGCGTAGAACCGCATCTGGAACATCGCCTGGTCCTGGAAGCGCGGGTGCGGGGGTTTACCCGTCTTGTAGTCGACCACCCGGACCTCCCCGGTGGGCGCGACGTCGACCCGGTCGAGGAAGCCGTGCAGCGGGGTGCCGGCCGCGGTGGCGGTGACCAGGTACTGCTCGCAGGAGGCGGGGGAGAAGCGCTGCGGGTCCTCGACGCCGTAGAGCGCCGCGACCAGCGCCGCGACCTGCGCCTGGAAGTCGGCGCGGTCGGACAGCGGGACCACCGTCGCGCCGTCCTCCTCGGCGTAGAAGCGCTCGACGGCGGCGGGGACGAGTTCCGCGGCGCGCTGCGGCGCCCGCTCGGACTGCTCGAGTCCGTACAGCTCCTCGAGCACGGAGTGGACGACCGTGCCGAGGACCTGGGCGCGAGTCTTGGGCTCCGGGATGCGGTCCACGGCGCGCAGCCGGTACAGCAGCGGGCACTGCCGGTAGTCGGACGCGCGAGAGGCCGACAGGGCGAGGGGCTTGCGCTCCGGCAGGGGTACGTCGCCCGCTGCCGGGATGCCACCGATTTCGAGGGGATCCGTCACACCTGGCAGGGTAGACAACCGGTCGGACAACCGACCCCCCGTCCTCTGGAGGTCCCGTGCAGCGATCCGGCCCGTTCGTCGTGGGTGACCGCGTCCAGCTCACCGACACCAAGGGGCGCAAGTACACCGTCGTGCTGGTCGAGGGTGCGGAGTTCTTCACCCACCACGGCGCGGTGCGCCACGACGATCTCATCGGTGCGCCCGAGGGATCGATCATCACCTCGACCAAGGACGCGCAGTATCTCGCGCTGCGCCCGCTGCTCACGGACTACGTGCTGTCGATGCCGCGCGGCGCGCAGGTGATCTATCCCAAGGACGCCGCGCAGATCGTCCACGAAGGCGACGTGTTCCCCGGCGCCCGTGTCCTCGAGGCCGGCGCGGGGTCGGGGGCCCTGACGTGCTCGCTGCTGCGGGCGGTCGGCCCGGAAGGGAGGGTGTTCTCCTACGAGATCCGCGAAGACCACGCCGAGCACGCCGAGCGCAACGTCCGCACCTTCTACGGTGAGCACCCCGGGAACTGGGACCTCCGGGTCGCGGACCTGGCGGAGACCTCGGTCGAGGCGCTGGGCGGTCAGGTCGATCGCGTGGTGCTGGACATGCTCGCGCCGTGGGAATGCCTGCCGACGGTGAGCGAGGTCCTGGTGCCGGGTGGGGTGCTGGTGGCCTACGTGGCCACGACCACACAACTGTCGGACGTCGTCGAGGCGCTGCGGCGCCAGCAGTGCTGGACCGAGCCCCGCGCGTGGGAGTCGATCAACCGTGGGTGGCACGTGGTGGGACTGGCCGTGCGCCCCGAGCACCGCATGCAGGGCCACACCGCGTTCCTGGTGACCGCGCGTCGCCTCGCCGAGGGGGTGACGACCCTCAAGCCCAAGCGTCGCAGCGGTAAGGGCTGAGGGAGCGCGCGCCCACCCGCGTGGCACCCCGGCGATAGGGTGGAGGGGACGACGACGAGGAGACCCGTCGACGACCAGGAGGGCAGGTGATCGCGTGACCGAGGGACGTTCCCCGGCCAGCCAGGGCGAGGACAGGGTGGCGGTCGACCGCGCCGAACTCGCGCGGCTGCGCAAGGCCGTGGACGAGGGGGCCCGATCGGATCGGGAGAAGTCGATCAAGATCGACGCCCTCGGCGCCCGCAACGTCCGGCTCGCGGAACTGCTCAAGGACTCACGCGACCAGCTCGAGGCCCTCAAGGGCGAGGTGGAGCGGCTCGGTACCCCGCCCAGTACCTACGGCGTGGTCCTCACCCGTCCCGCCGGCGCGGACACCGTCGAGGTCATGGCCGCCGGCCGCCGCATGCGCCTGGCGATCGCCCCCGGCGTGGACGCCGCGGACCTGACCCCGGGCGTGACCGTGCGCCTCAACGAGGCCATGACCGTTCTGGAGGTCTCGAGCGAGCTCCCGGTCACCGGCGTGACCGCCGTCCTGCGGGACGTGCTCGCCGACGGCGTGCGGGCGCGGGTGGTCATGGGCAACGACGAGGAGCACATCGTGGTCCTCGCCGCCGCCCTGCGCGGTGCGCGCACGGCCGAGCACCCCGCACCCGTCCGCCCCGGCGACGCGGTGCTCGTCGATCCCAAGGCCGGCGTGGCCTACGAGGTGGTGCCCAAGGCGGAGGTCGACGAGCTCCTCCTCGAGGAGATCCCGACGGTCGAGTACTCCGACATCGGCGGTCTGGGGCCGCAGATCGAGCAGATCCGCGACGCGATCGAGCTGCCGTTCGTCCACCACGACCTGTACCGCGAGTTCCACCTGGCCCCGCCGAAGGGCGTCCTGCTCTACGGCCCTCCCGGGTGCGGCAAGACCCTCATCGCCAAGGCCGTGGCCCACTCTCTGGCGCGTGCGGCCGCGGTGGCCCGGGGTGACGACGTCAGCGACGGCCGGTACCCGAACTCGTACTTCCTCTCGATCAAGGGCCCCGAGCTGCTCAACAAGTACGTCGGCGAGACCGAGCGGCACATCCGGTCCATCTTCGAGCGGGCGCGGGAGAAGGCCACCGAGGGCAACCCGGTGATCGTCTTCTTCGACGAGATGGACTCGATCTTCCGCACCCGCGGGTCCGGCGTGTCCTCGGACATGGAGACGACGATCGTCCCGCAGCTGCTCGCGGAGATCGACGGCGTGGAGGACCTGCGCAACGTCATCGTGATCGGCGCCTCCAACCGTGAGGACATGATCGATCCCGCCATCCTCCGGCCAGGCCGCCTGGATCTGAAGATCCGCATCGACCGGCCCGACCGGGACGCGGCGGCGGACATCCTCGCCAAGTACATCACCCCGGACCTGCGCTTCGACCCGGTCGAGGTCGGCGACGCGGACCGTGAGACCCACGTCCGCGAGCTCATCGAGCGCATCGTCGACCGGCTCTACACGCGTGACGCCTCCACGACCTACGTGCACCTCGTGTACGCCTCCGGCCGGCGGTCGTCGCTGTACCTGGCCGACCTCACCTCCGGGGCGATGCTGCGCAACATCGTCGACCGGGCCAAGAAGCTGGCGATCAAGGACATCGTCCACGGCACCGGCCGGGGCCTGACCACCGACGACTTCCTCGACGCGGTCGACGCCGAGTTCGCCGAGAACACGGACCTGCCCAACACGTCCAACCCGCAGGAGTGGGCACGCCTGACCGGTGTCCGCGGTGAGCGCGTCATCGAGGTCTCCGTCCCCAACCGGGGAGCCGGGCAGTGAACCCGCGGGGGCGCGTCATCGGCACGGAGATCGAGTTCGGCATCGTCGCCGTCGGGCAGCCGCTGCTCAGCTCGGTGGTCACCTCGACCCAGGTGATCAAGGCCTACACCGACCCGGGCGAGACCGCGGGAGGAGCCGACGAGGCCCGCTGGGACTACGGCTCGGAGTCCCCCCTGCGCGACGCCCGCGGCTTCGATCTCGGCGC
This sequence comes from Dietzia maris, assembly GCF_036287335.1. Lineage (NCBI taxonomy): Bacteria > Bacillati > Actinomycetota > Actinomycetes > Mycobacteriales > Dietziaceae > Dietzia > Dietzia maris. The sequence continues at coordinate 1,700,760 of NZ_CP143053.1, read as the reverse complement.
GGCCCGTGCCTACGACCCCAGCGAGTTCGGGGTGACCAACCGGGTGCTGACCAACGGGGCCCGCTTCTACGTCGACCACGCCCACCCCGAGTACTCGGCTCCCGAGGTCGACTCCCCACGCGACGCGGTGATCTGGGACAAGGCCGGCGAGGTGATCATGCACCGCGCGGGCGTCGAGTCGTCGGCCACGGAGGGCAACGCCGAGCTCAAGCTCTACAAGAACAACGTCGACGGCAAGGGCGCCTCCTACGGCGCCCACGAGAACTACCTCGTGCGCCGCGACGTCGACTTCGACGGGCTCACCGTGAGCCTGGCCCCGCACCTGCTGTCCCGCCAGGTGTTCTGCGGGGCGGGCCGAGTGGGGATCGGCCAGTCCGGGGAGACGGCCGGATACCAGCTCGCCCAGCGCGCCGACTACATCGAGGTCCTCACCGGGCTCGAGACCACGCTGCGCCGCGGCATCATCAACACCCGCGACGAGCCCCACGCCCCGGACGAGACGTGGCGCCGCCTGCACGTCATCATCGGCGACGCGAACATGTCCGAGCTGGCCACCTATCTCAAGATCGGCACCACCTGCCTCGTGCTGGACGCGATCGAGGCGGGGGTCGACTTCTCCGACCTGTTGCCCGTCGACCCCGTCGAGGCCGTCCACACCATCAGCCACGACCCGTCGCTCCGCGCGACCGTGCCCCTGCCCGACGGCCGGAACGTCACCGGCCTCGCCCTCCAGCGCGAGATCCTCGAGCGGGTCGCGGGCGTCGTCGGCGACGGCACGGGCCGCCCGGGCTGGGCGCTCGAGGTCCTGGACGAGTGGCGCGGGATCCTCGACGCGCTCGAGGAGAACCCGATGTCGTGCGCCGACCGACTGGACTGGCCCGCCAAGCTCCGGCTACTGGAGGGCTTCCGCACCCGCGACGGCCTGGACTGGGACCACGCCCGGCTCGCCCTCATCGACGTCCAGTACCACGACATCGACCCGCGGCGCGGACTCTACAACCGCCTGGTCGCCAAGGGCGCCATGCGCCGACTGGTCACCGACGACGAGGTCGAGGCCGCGGTCACGACCCCGCCCGCACGAACGCGGGCCTGGGCCAGGGGACGCTTCCTCGCCGAACTCGGCGACCGCATCCGCGCCGCCGGGTGGGACCACGTCGTCGTCGTCGACTCCCGCGGCCACGAACGCCACGTCGACCTCACCGACCCCTACCTCGGGTCCCGCGAGTACTGCGAGGCCCATCCCGACTTCCTCGGGCCCGACGGGCCCGACCCGTACTGACGGCCCGCACAGACCCGTCCCGCCCAGACACACGAGGAGACACCATGTCCCAGATCCAGACGAACGCCGGCGGCCCGGCCGACCCCGACGACGAGGCCGGGCAGGTCGTCAAGGCCGCCGACACCACCTCCGCCGACTCGCTGCTCGACGAGATCGACGACATCCTCGAGACCAACGCCGAGGAGTTCGTGAAGTCCTACGTCCAGAAGGGCGGGCAGTAGAGCCCCATGATCCGTCGCATCGTCGGGATCGAGACCGAGTTCGGGATCACCAGCGTCAGCGGTGAAGGCGCTCGTGGGCTCGGCGCCGACGAGATCGCCCGCTACCTGTTCCGCCCCGTCGTGGAGCGCTGGCGCAGCTCCAACGTCTTCCTCGACAACGGCGCACGCCTCTACCTCGACGTGGGCTCCCACCCCGAGTACGCGACCGCCGAATGCGACGGGCTGCGACAGATCGTCGCCCACGACAGGGCGGGGGAGCGGATCGTCGACGACCTCGCCCTGGCCGCCGAACAGTCCCTCGCGGACGAGGGCATCGACGCCCGCGTCTACCTGTTCAAGAACAACACCGACTCCGTGGGCAACTCCTACGGATGCCACGAGAACTACCTGCTCGACCGCAGCACCCAGGTGCGGGGCATCGCCAACACCCTGCTGCCGTTCCTCGTCAGCCGGCAGCTCATCTGCGGCGCCGGCAAGATCCTGACCGGCACTCCCGCCGGCGTGGGCCTGGGGGAGAGCTCCGAGCCGGTGTACTGCTTCTCCCAGCGCGCCGAACACATGTGGGACGGCGTGTCCTCGGCGACCACCCGCTCGCGCCCGCTCATCAACACCCGCGACGAGCCGCACGCCGACTCGACGCGGTTCCGGCGCATGCACGTGATCGTCGGCGACTCCAACATGATCGAGACCTCGACACTGCTCAAGGTCGCCAGCACCCGGCTCGTGCTGGAGATGATCGAGGCCGGCGTCGAGCTGCGGCCGATGGCCGTCGCGCACCCCGTGCGCGCGATCCGCGAGATCAGCCGCGACCTCACCGGCGCCCGCCCCGTCGCCCTCACCGACGGCACCACCATGTCCGCGCTCGAGATCCAGCGCGAGTTCCTCGGCGCGGTCCGGCGCTACCTCGACGCCGGCGGCTGGGAGCGCGACGACCGCCCCGACGTCGAACACTGCGTGGCCCTGTGGGAGCGCATCCTCGACGCCGTGGAGTCCGGGGACCACGACTCGATCGCCGCCGACGTCGACTGGGCCGCCAAGCTGCGTCTCATCCGGCAGGTGCAGGCCAGGACGGGTGCCGATCTCGACCACCCGCGCCTCGCGCAGATCGATCTCACCTACCACGACATCCGGCCCGGACGGGGGCTGCACTCCGTGCTCGAACGCCGGGGGATGGTCTCGCGCGTCGTCGACGACGCCGCGGTCGCGCGCGCCCGCGCCGTCGCCCCCGAGACCACCCGCGCCGCGCTGCGCGGCCGGTTCATCACCGCCGCACGGGAGGCCGGACGCGACTTCACCGTGGACTGGGTGCACCTCAAGGTATCCGACGGCACCATGCCCACCGTCGCGCTGACCGACCCGTTCGCCGAGGTCGACCCGCGTGTCGACGATCTCATCGCCGCGCTCGGACGATAGCGTTCCAGCAGTGTCCACCTCGAAGTCGCAACGCCTGGTCAACCTCGTCATCTGCCTGAGGTCGACCAACGCCTTCCTCTCGGCCGACGAGATCCGCCGGATGGTCCAGGGCTACGACGACTGCGAATCCGAGAACGCCTTCCTGCGGATGTTCGAACGCGACAAGCGGGAGCTGCGCGACGTCGGCGTGCCGCTCGAACAGGGCGCGTCGCTCGCGCCCGGCTCGCCCGCCGGGTACCGCATCCCCGCCCACGGGTACGAGCTGCCCGAGATCACGCTGACGCCCGAGCAGGCCGGCGTGCTCGCCGTGGCCGCCGAGGTGTGGCGTGAGGGGGAGCGGGCCGCCCGCGCCGGCGGGGCGCTGGCCAAGCTCACCGCCGCCGGGATCGACCCGGTCCACGACGCCGGCGCCACCGTCTCCGTGGCCGACCCCGCCGAGCTCGCCACCGCCGCCCTGGTGGCCGAGGCGGTCGCCGAGGGCACCGGCCTCACGTTCTCGCACACCCCGGCCGGCGCCTCCGATCCGACGACCCGGCGGGTGGAGCCGTGGTGGACCGGTTCCCGCCACGGGCACTGGTACCTCGTCGGCCACGACCTCGACCGCGGCGAGCCCCGCACCTTCCGGCTCGTCCGCATCTCCGACGTCAGGGCGACGCGCGCGACCCGGACCGTCCCCGTGCCGCCCACCGAGCAGGTCCTGGCGCTGCTCGACGACGCCGTCTCCCGCCTCAACCCGCTACTCGAGGCCACCGTGTGGGTGGCCGACGGGCGCGCCGCCGAGCTGCGCGCGATGGCCCGGTCCGCCACGCCCGCACAACGCTTCGGCAGGTCGGGCGCCGACCTCGGCCTCGCCGCGCCGCTGGGCGAGTTGTCCGCGCTGGTGGCCGCCCAGGGTCCCGACGCCGTCGCCCTCGAGCCGGCGGAGCTGCGGGTGCGCGTCGTGTCGATCCTCAGTGCCGCCGAGGAGGCCGTCCGATGAGTCCCCGCTCCGTCCCGCTCGCGACGCTGCTCAGCGTGGTCCCGTACTTCCACACCCGCGGTCCCGTCCGCGTGGCCGACGCCGCCCGCGACCTCGGCATGAGCGAGAAGCAGCTCCGCGACGCCCTGTGGCAGCTGTGGTCCTGCGGCCTCCCCGGCTACGGCCCCGGTGATCTCATCGACCTGGCCTTCTCCTCGGAGGACCTCGACGACGCCGAGATGGTCGAGGTGACGTTCACCGCCGGCATCGACCGCCCCGTGCGCCTCACCGCCGCCGAGGCGGTCACCCTGGAGACCGGTCTGGCCGTCTTCCTCGGCCAGCCCGAGGTGATCGACCAGACCGCGCTGCGCGACCTGCTCACGACGCTGCGCGCGGCCACCGGCTCCGACGCCCGCGTCACCGCCGCCGACGCGCGCCGCGAGTCGGCGGACTCCGACGCGGACGTGGTGCGGACCGCGGTGCACGACGGCCGGGCGCTGCGCTTCGTCTACCACTCGGCCAGCTCCGACACCTCCACCACACGCGTCGTGGACCCGGCCCGCCTGTCCGTCGCCGACGGTCACTCCTACCTCCACGGCGTGGACCGCTCGTCCGGTCAGTGGCGGACCTTCCGCACGGATCGGATGAGCGGGGTGGAGGAGGTGGGACCGCGCCGCGCGCTCGGCCCGGAGCCACAGGACGACGGCGAGGGGGACGTCCGCCTGGAGGCCGCCCGTGTCCCGGCAGCCGCGGCGTGGTTCCTCGACGAGTTCCGCTTCCACACGGTGGTCCGCCGCCCCGACGGCGATCTGGACGTCGAGATCGCCTATCACGACCGTGCGTGGCTGCTCCGCTTCCTGCTCGGGCACGCCGATGTGGTGCGTCCCGCGGACCCCGGGCTCGCCGCCGAGGTCGCCCGCCGTGCCGCTGAGGGCCTGGCCGTCTACGAGACGGGCGACGACTCTGGCGACCAGCGCGTGAATTCCCGGTGAACGACGAGGTCACGGGGGGTTTCCTGGGTTTGCGAGGTGTCGTCGCCGGCGGCGGGTGCGCTAGCATGGAAACGTTGTCAGACAAACGGAGGTTGACATGGGTGCGTTGAGCATCTGGCACTGGCTCATCGTCCTCGCGGTGGTGCTCCTGCTCTTCGGTTCGAAGAAGCTCCCGGACGCCGCCCGCGGCCTCGGACGGTCGATGCGCATCTTCAAGTCCGAGATCAAGGAGATGCAGAACGACGACAAGCCGGCCGAGGACCAGGAGCCGCAGGCGCTCACCCAGGGTCAGCCGAACCCCGCCCAGTACGCGCAGCCACAGGCGAACCAGTACCAGCCGCAGGCTCCGCAGCAGTACCAGGCACAGCCTTCGCAGCAGTACCAGGCGCAGGGGCAGCAGCAGGGACAGTCCCCGGCCCAGGGGTACCCGCAGGCTCCGCAGCAGCCGTACCAGCAGCCGGCCCCCCAGCAGGGTCAGCAGCAGTTCACCGACCCCACCGCCCCGTACCACGGCGGCCAGGGCCAGCAGGGGCAGTAGGCCGCCTCGTCCATGACACAGACCGGGACCACGGACACCGGCGCCACCCGTCAGGGCGGCGCCGGTCGCCTGCTGTCCAAGCGACGCCGCAGGCCGCGTAACCCCGACGGCACCATGCCGCTCATCGAGCACATCTACGAGCTTCGGACCCGCCTGCTCATCTCGGTGGCGGCGATCGTGGTGACCCTCGGCTTCGGCTTCTGGTGGTACGGCACCGGGTTCCTGGGCGTGCCGTCGCTCGGCGGCATCCTCACCGGCCCCTACTGCGACATCCCGCCCGGCGCCCGCCTCCAGCTGGGCGACGCCGGCGACGAGTGCCGCCTTCTCGCCACGGGGCCGTTCGAGCAGTTCATGCTCCGCCTCAAGGTCGCCGCCACCGCCGGCATCGTCCTGGCCAGCCCGATCTGGCTGTACCAGCTGTGGGCGTTCATCACGCCCGGCCTGCACAAGAACGAGAAGCGCTACGGCATCGTCTTCACGATCCTGGCCGCCGTCCTGTTCATCGGCGGCGCGGTCCTGGCGTACGTCGTGATCGTCCACGCGTTGGAGTTCCTGCTCTCGATCGGCGACAACGTCCAGACCACGGCCCTGTCCGGCTCGCAGTACTTCACGTTCCTCATCCAGCTCATCCTCATCTTCGGCGTGAGCTTCGAGATCCCGCTGCTCATCGCCATGCTCAACGTGGCCGGTGTCGTGAGCTACGAGACGCTGGCCCGGTCGCGTCGCGGCATCATCATGGGCATCTTCGTGTTCGCCGCCGTCGCCTCACCCGGCCAGGACCCGTTCTCCATGCTCGCGCTCGCGGTGGCCGTGTGCATCCTGGTCGAGGCGGCCATCCAGTTCGCCCGGCTGCACGACAAGCGCAGGAAGAAGTCCCGCGCGGACTGGCTCGAGGTGGACGACGAGTCCGCGTCCCCGCTCGCCCCCGCCGACGGCCTCGGCGGCGCAGGCCCGCTCGAACGCCCCGAGCCACTGACCCCACCCATCCCCTCCGCCGGCGCCGGCGTATCCGGTACCCGCGCGCCCGGCGACACCCGACCGCTCCAGGCCCCGGCGGGCGGCGGTTCGATCTATGACGACATCACCTGACGAGACGCACCCCGACGACCTGCTGGAGGGCTTCCTCTCCGGCGAGGGCTTCGCGCCCGATCCGTTCCAGCTCGAGGCCTTCGCAGCCCTGGACGCCGGCCGGAACCTGCTCGTGTCCGCGCCGACGGGGTCCGGCAAGACCCTGGTCGGCGAGTACGCGGCCTACCGCGCCCTCGCCGGCGGGGGACGCTGCTTCTACACCACGCCGGTCAAGGCACTGAGCAACCAGAAGTTCCGGCAGTTCCGCGAGCGATTCGGCCCCGAGAACGTCGGCCTGCTCACCGGTGATCACTCGATCGACGCCGACGCGCCCATCGTCGTGATGACCACCGAGGTGCTGCGCAACATGATCTACAGCGCCTCGTCGGCACTGCATGACCTCGACTGCGTGGTCATGGACGAGATCCACTACCTCGGCGACCGCTCGCGGGGCGTGGTGTGGGAGGAGATCATCCTCACCCTCGACCCGGCCGTCCTGCTGGTCGGGCTGTCCGCGACGCTGAGCAACACCGACGAGCTGGGGGACTGGATCACCGAGATCCGCGGCGACACCGCCGTCGTGCTCTCCGAGCACCGTCCCGTGCCGCTGGCCCACATGCTCTACACGGACGGCGATCTCGTCCCCATCCGCGCCGCCGCCGAGCAGCGCCGGCGGGCCCGGTCCGGGTATCACGACGAACGGATGGCCTCCCGCCCGCGCGCGCAGTGGGCCCGCCGTCAGGACGTCATCGAGCGGCTCGACGACGAGCACCTCCTGCCCGCCATCTACTTCGTGTTCTCCCGGGCGGGCTGCGACGGCGCGGTCGCGCAGATGCGCCGGGCCCGGCTGCGCCTCACGACCGGTGAGGAGGCCCGGCGCATCGCCTCGCACGTCGACTCCGCGGTCGCGCAGGTTCCGCAGCCCGACCTCGACGCGCTCGACTTCGCGGCGTTCCGCGCCGGACTGGTCAACGGGCTCGCCGCCCACCACGCGGGGATGCTGCCGCTGTTCCGCACGATCGTCGAGGAGTTGTTCTCGGCCGGGTTGATCAAGGTGGTCTTCGCCACCGAGACGCTGGCGCTGGGGATCCACATGCCGGCCCGCGCCGTGGTGCTCGAGAAGACGACCAAGTTCAACGGCGACACGCACATGATGCTCACGTCCGCCGAGTACTCGCAGATCACGGGGCGCGCCGGCAGACGCGGCATCGACACCAAGGGCACGGCGGTCGTGCTGGACCAGCCCGACCTGGACCTGGACGCGCTGGCCGCGCTCGTCGACACCCCCCGGTTCCCGCTGTACAGCGCCTTCACGCCGGACTACTCGATGGCCGTGAACCTCGTCGAGCAGCTCGGGGTGGAGGAGGCCACGACCCTCATCGGACGGTCGTTCGCCCAGTTCCAGACCGACCGCACGCTGGTGTCGCGGTCTCGCGCCATCGAGCGCCGCTCCGACGAGCGCGACCGGATGCGCGCCTCGCTGGAGGAGGCCGGGGGCGACGCGGACCTCGACGAGTACATGGGCCTGCGCGCCGAGCTGAGCAGGCTCGAGCGCAAGGCCGAGAAGGCCACGCGCGACGACCGGCTCGACTCCGTGCGGTCGGCCATGCTCAAGCAGACCGCAGGCTCCGTCATCACGGTGGGTCGCAAGCGGTTCGGCATGGTCGCGACCGTGCTGCAGGTGCGGACCGACATCCCCTCGGACCCCGCGTTGCTCTGCCTCACCGACACCGGGTGGACCGGCTGGCTGCGCCAACACGACTTCGCGGCACCGCCCGTGCCGGTGGGCCGCGTGGACCTGCCCAAGGGCCGCCGCAAGCTGGACGGCCGGGCCAAGCGCGCGCTGGTCCAACGTATGGAACACCTGCGGGGTAAGGCCAAGGGCCGCATGACGAACGCCGGCGGCAAGTCGGTCCGCAAGGATCCGCGGATCGCGGCGGCCCGCCGGGCCCTGCGCCAGCATCCGCTGCACGACGACCCGCGGATCGACAAGCTCGCCCGCGTGCACGAGCGGTGGGCCCGCGCCGACGCCGACGTGGCCGCCCTCACCGCCGAGGTCGACGCCGACGCGGACTCGTTGGCCCGACGCTTCCGCCGGATCGTCGACCTGCTCCGCCACCTCGGCTACCTCGAGAAGGTCGACGGCGTCCTGCGTGCCACCGACGCGGGCCACCTGCTCGCCGGGGTGCACACGGAACAGGACCTCTTCGTGGCCGAGTGCCTGCGTCGCGGCGTGTGGCGGGGTCTCGACGCGGCCGGGCTCGCCGCCGTGATAGCGACCATCGTCGCGCACCCGCGCACCGACTCGGCGATCCGCGAGCCCTCGGACGAGGTGCTGCGGTCAGCCCTCGCGGAGACAGAGCGGGTCGCGGCCGACGTCGCCGAGGTGGAGCGTGCCCACGGGCTGCCCACGACCCCGGACCTGGACGCCGGACTCGCGCCGGTCCTGCACCACTGGGTATCAGGGGGCGCGCTCGCCTCGATCCTCGCCGCGTCGTGGCAGGAGGGCGTCGAGCTCACCGCCGGCGACTTCGTCCGGTCCGCGCGACTCGTGGTGGACGTGCTCGCTCAGGTCGGCCAGGTCGCCGAGCCGGACCTCGCCCGGACCGCACGCTCGGCGGTGGGATCGCTGCGCCGCGGTGTCGTGCTCGACCACATGGCCTGAGCCCACCCGCCCCGGCGCGCCTCGCATCCCGCGCCCGTCATCGCGGCGCCGCGCCCCCTCATCGCCGCGCCGCGTCCCCCTCATCGCCGCGCCGCGCCCGGAACCCAAAGTGGTCGTGATCAGCGTGGTCCCGGTCGTCATGGTCGGACTGGATCGCGCGATTCACCGCGACCGTTACGACCAATCCCGGCGTACGAGCTTCCCCGGCGGGCGCGGATCAGACCTCGTCGAGGACCGCCGTCGCCTCCACCAGCCGGCCGATCGCGCGCGCCTGGCCCGTCGACTCGCCCAGCGACTCGATACGCCCGGAGTCCACCGGCCCGCGACGGCCGTCCACGTCGCCATCGAACCGCACGTCGAACGCGCGCCCGCCCAGCCGGACCACCCCGCGCGCCGCGGTCAGGTAGTCGGCGCCCTCGGTGATCGCCTTCCGCTGGCGGGCGCTCATCGCCGAACCGGGGTCGCCCGCGGCGGCGATGATCCCGTCCAGGTCGCCGTACTCGCGCAGCAGCATGGCAGCGGACTTCGCACCGATCCCCGCGACGCCCGGCAGGCCGTCCGAGGCGTCCCCGACCAGCACGGCATAGTCCGCGTACACCCGCGCGTCGTCGCCCGCCGGCAGGTCGAAGCGCTCGGCCACGACCTGCGGGGTGTACGCGAGCCGCTTCTTCATCCCCGCCCCCACGTACACGACGGTGGTCGTCGCCGAGGCCAGCTGGAACAGGTCGCGGTCGCCCGTGACGACCAGCACCTCGCGATCACGAGCGGACAGCGCTGCCAGCACGTCATCTGCCTCCGCGTCCTCCGCCCAGGCCTGGGCGAGGCCCGCCGCGCCGAGGACGTCGCGGATGGCGCCGACCTGCGGGCCCAGCGATGCGGGAGCGTCCTCCTCGCCGTCGTCACCCACCCGGTGCGCCTTGTACGACGGCAACAACTCCACCCGCCAGTCCGGGCGCCACTGCCGGTCCAGGGCGGCCACCAGGCCGGTCGGCGAGTACTCCTCGACCAGCACGGCGACCATGTCGCAGAACCCGCGCACCGCGTTGGCCGGGGCGCCGTCGGGCCCGGTGATCTTCTCGGGCACGGAGTGGAACGCGCGGAACCACAGGCCGGCGCTGTCGAGAACCATGAGCGGGCCCTGGGACACCGCGCCTCCTTATGGGTCGGGGATCATGCCGGCCGGGGATTATGCCGGTCAGCGGTCATGTCGGCCGGAAGTCATGCAGATCGGCGGTCATGCAGGTCGGGGGTCGCGGACGACCACCGCCCGTCAGGCTAGTCGCCCTCGGCCACCAGCGCCGACCCCCGCCGCGCGCGTCCGCCCGCGTCGCCCGCTCCGCCGCGCATAGTGTGGAGGCATGCCGACTCCCGACCCGCAGCTCCACTCCACCCGCCTGACCGCCGTCCGCGACCGCGCCGGCGCACTCGGGATCGACCACGTGGTGGTGTACTCCGGCGAGGACATGTCCTACCTCACGGGCGAGCGCATGGACTCCCACGAGCGACTCACCGCGCTGGTCGTGCCCGTCGCCGGCGGCGAGCCGCTGCTCGTGCTGCCCGCGCTCGAGCTCACCGACGTCACCCGTCGCGCCGCCGAGCGCGTGGGAGCGGAGATCCACCCGTGGTCCGACGGGACCGACCCGGTGCCGCTCGTGGCGGGGAAGGTCGCCGGGCGGGTGGCGGTCTCCAGCGCGCTACCGGCACTGCACCTGGTGCCGCTCCGTGACGGCGTCGACGGCGAGGTGGTGCTCGCCTCGGAGGTGATCGACCACGTGCGGGCCGTGAAGACCCCGGACGAGGTGGAGCAGCTCGCCGAGGCGGCCCGCCGTATCGACGCCGTGCACGCGCGCATGGGGGAGTTCCTCCGGGTGGGCCGGACGGAGGAGCAGGCGGGCGAACTCATCACGGCGGCGATCGAGGCCGAGGGGCTCACGCACGCCGAGTTCGTGATCGTGGGGTCGGGCCCGCACGGCGCCGACCCGCACCACGGCGTGTCGGATCGGGTGATCGAGTCCGGCGACATCGTGGTGGTGGACATCGGCGGCCCGCTGCCCAGCGGGTACCACTCGGACTGCACGAGGACGTACTCGATGGGGGAGCCCGCCGCCGAGGTCGCCGAGAACTACGAGGTCCTGCAGGAGGCGCAGCGGTTGGCGCGCGAGGCCGTGCGTCCGGGCGTCGCGATCGGCGAGGTCGACGCAGCGGCCCGCGAGCACCTCGCCGCCGCCGGCCTGGGCGAGCTGTTCATCCATCGCACCGGCCATGGAATCGGGCTGGGGCTGCACGAGCCGCCGTTCGTCATGCCCGGTGCCGACACCGTGCTCGAGGAGGGGATGACGTTCTCCGTGGAGCCGGGCATCTACCGGCCCGGGCAGTGGGGCGCGCGGCTTGAGGACATCGTCGCGGTGACCGCCGACGGCCGGCGCGACCTCAACACCGGCGAACGCGGTCTGCGGGTGCTCTGACCGCCGGCGGGGTCCGGCGCTCGGGCAGCCGCCCCGGTGCCTGGCGTCTCGCTCCCGCCGATGCACGCGAGAACCGCTGCCGCCCCTCTGCCTGGCGTCTCGCTCCCGCCGCTGTCCTCGCAGCCGCTCCCGTGCTTGGCGTCTCGCTCCCGTCGATGCACGCGAGTACCGCAGCCGCCCCTCAACATGGCGTCTCGCCCACCCCGCGGTGCGCGCGAGACGCCATGTTCGCGTGCGGCTGCGCCCGGAGGCCGCCCACCCAGCGCCCGCCCGGCATACCCACCCGCCCAGCGCCCGCCCAGCGCACGACTGCCCGAGCGGGCCCGCCCAAGCGACCGCGCCGGAGCGACCGAGATCAGGCGCCGGTGAACATCTGCGCCGAGCCCAGCACGCGGTCGACCTCGATGGCCACGACCACCCGCTCGGGGTTCGGCGTCGGCTCGCGGTAGCGCAGGGCGTACCGGCGCTCTCCCTCACGGACGGCGTCGGGGTCGTCGAGCAGCCGGGCGGTGCCCTCGAAGGTGAGCCACCGACCGCGGTCGACGTGTGAGACGGCAGCGCGTCCGCCTCGGGCGGCGTTGCGGGCCTTCTGGGAGCCGCGCCGGGTGATCACGCGCGCCAGCCCACCCTCGACGTCCACGGTGAAGCCCACTGCCACGACGTGCGGGGACCCGTCGCGCCGGAGCGTCGTGAGCGATCCCAGGTGGTACTCGGACAGGAACCGGTGCGCTTCGTCGGAGAGCTCTGCCAGGGTGTGCGCCATGCCGCCGAGCCTGCCACAGCGACACGGCGCCGGGCGCGCAGGCGTGCGTGGGAGACTGGGCGCATGCCCACACCCGCAACCCCGTCGTCCCGGCCCGCGTCCGGCGGAGAGGTCGTGGTGGTCTTCGGTGGCCGCAGCGAGATCGGCCTCGCCGTCGCCCACCGCCTCGCACCCGGCCGGACGGTCGTGTTGGCCAGCCGCCCCGGGGGCGACGTGTCCGCACTCGAAGCCCCGCTCGTCGAGGCCGGCGCGGCGGCGGTGGAGTTCGTGGATTTCGACGCCGACGACCTCGACGCACACGCGCGCGTCGTGGACGGGATCGAGGCCCGCGTCGGGCCGATCGACATCGCCGTGCTGGCCTTCGGGATCCTCGGCGACCAGGAGGTGGCCGAGCGCGACTCCCTGGCCGCGGCCCGGATCCTGCACACCGACTTCGTGGCGCAGGCCGCGTTGCTCACGGTGCTGGCCGAGCGGATGAAACCGCGCCGGACGGGTGTGCTGGTGGCGTTCTCCTCGGTGGCGGGGCAGCGGGTCAGGCGCGCCAACTACGTCTACGGTTCCGCGAAGGCCGGGCTGGACGGTTTCGCCTCCGGGATGGCCGATGTGCTGCACGGCACGGGTGTCACCCTGGTGATCCCGCGCCCCGGGTTCGTCATCGGCCGGATGACCGAGGGCATGGACCCGGCGCCGTTCTCGTCGACGCCGGACCAGGTGGCGGACGCGGTGGTCGAGCGGGTGCTCGAACGGCGGGCCGGGGTCGTGTGGATCCCGAGGCAGCTGCGGGTCATGTTCGCCGTGGCGCGGCTCGTCCCGCAGCCCGTGTGGAGGCGGATGCCGCGGTGAGCGCTCCGCCACGGCCGGGTCCCGACCCGGCGGTCGTCCACCTCGTCGGCACGGGCCCAGGACCGGTCGATCTGCTCACGGTCCGCGCGTCCCGGCTGATCGCGTTGAGCGGCACCTGCCTGTGTGACTCCGACGTCGGCGCGGCGTTGTCGTTGTGCCCGCCGACGGCCCGGGTCGTCGATGCGACCGATCTCTCGCCGGAGGACGCCGCGGCGCGGATCCACGAGGCGGTGGAACGCGGAGACCGGGTCGTGCGGCTCTACGCCGGGGACCCGGCGCAGCACTCCGCACTGGCCGCACACACGCGCGCTCTCGACGCCGCGGAGATCGAGTGGGAGCTCGTGCCCGGGATCCCGGCGGCCGGCCACGCAGCGCCAGCCGCGCCCACGACCGTCGACAGCCCGGCCACGGCGCAGACGACGCCCCCGTCCGGCGGGCTAAGCGGCGGACCGTCCGGCGACCCGGGCCTCATCCTCGTCCTCGGCGGCACCGGCGAGGCGCGGCGGCTGGCCGATCTCATGGTGACCGCCGGTCTGGACGTGGTGACCGCGCTGGCCGGCAAGGTCACGCGCCCGCGGCTGCCCCGCGGTGAGGTCCGTATCGGCGGGTTCGGCGGCGCCGAGGGCCTGGCGCACTGGCTGCGGGAGAACGCGGTGAGCGCGGTGATCGACGCGACCGACCCGTTCGCCGACGAGATCTCGACCGACGCGGTCCACGCCGCCACGGAGACGGGGATCCCGCTGCTGCGGCTGCACCGCCCGCCGTGGGCCGAACGCCCCGGCGACGAGTGGATCCGCGTCCCCGACACGCGGGCCGCCGCGCAGGTGGTGGCCGAGCGGTTCCGCCGCCCGATGCTCACCGTCGGCAAGCAGGGCGCGTCCGAGTTCGCCGGCGACACCCGCGGCTCGTACCTCATCCGCTGCTCGGAGCCACCGCCGGGACCGTTGCCGCACCGCTACCTGCTGGTACTCGACCGCGGGCCGTTCGGGGAGGACTCCGAGCGGACGTTGATGTCGCGGCACCGGATCGACGTCCTCGTCACGCGCGACAGTGGCGGCGACAGTTCGGCGGCGAAGCTGGCGGCCGCCCGGGACCTCCGTATCCCGGTGGTGATGGTCGACCGGCCGGAGGCGCCGCCCGCCCCCGAGACGGTGCACTCGGTCGACGAGGCCGCCCGCTGGCTGGTGGGGCGGTTCGGTTCACGCTGAGCCGGGCACCCAGGGCGAGGTCGCGTCGAAGATCATCCCCATCGGCGCCAGGACCCGCACGACCTGCTCGGCCATCCCCTCGGTGAGCCCGTGCAGTCCGATCACCCCGTCCGCCGAGACGGTGCCTGGCCGCTCCACGGCGCCGAGGAACTCGGCGAGCCGCGCGGGGATGACGCCCTCGGCGACCACGGCGAGGAGGCTGACGAGCCCGTCGGAGGTGTCGACCCACCCGACCGTCGGGGGAGCGGCCACGAGCCGCCGCTCTACCGGGGTAGAGGGGGACGTGGCCATCGCGCCGGCGTCCCGGGTGACCGTGGTGGTGAGTGGGTGGGAGTCCAGGGCGACGACGACGAGGTCGTGCACCTCCCCGGACGCGGGCACGTCGGCCGGCCCCGCGGAGCGTGCGAGGTGGGCCGCCACGTCCGCGAGGACGACCGCCGCGTGGTCGAGCCGGACCCGGACGGCGATCTCCCGGCCGGCGACGTGGATCCGCGCGGTGCCGTCCGTGCCGTCGACGACGGCGGCCAGGTCGGGGGAGTGCGCCAGCACGTCTCCCGAGCCGTCGTCGAACCCCAGCAGAAGGAGACCCGCGAGGGCGTCGATCCCGGGGTGGCCGGCCAGCGCCGCGGAGAGCCGGTCGGGCAGGTCGGCGAGGTCGTGGTGGCCGTCGAGCAGGCCGGCCAGCGGCGAGGCGAGGACGACGGGCAGGCGGCGCGGACCGCCCGGCGGCAGGAGGCCGGAATCCGTGGCGCGGTCCCAGAGCCGGCGCGCGGTGGGATCGGTACCGTCCTGCTGATCGCCGCCCGCGGGTCCGGAATCGATCCCGCGGAGCTCGAGCCCGCCGCCGGCGACCGTGTGGACGGCGCCACCGTGGTCGGCCGCGAGGGCCGCCAGTGCGGTCCAGTCGGCGGGGCGCAGTCGGCCGCCGGGGAAGTGCAGGCGGGCCCTGTCGCCGTCGGTGATCGCGGAGACGCCCCGGGGGCCGGGGAGGTGGTCAGCGGCGGAGTCGTCCATGGCGGACCACAGTATCGGCCGGCCCGGTCGCGGGGGACCCGACGCCCGGCGGTGATCCGTGACGCGACGGGGGGTGGGCGGGCCGGGCCTCCGGGCGTGCTCGGGGATAATCGGACGCATGACCGCATTCCTGGCCACCGGGGGCCGCGTCCTCACGCCCGCCTCCCGAGACGCCACCGCCCTGGCGCACGAGAACGGACTCATCGTGTGGGCCGGCTCGGACGCCCCGGGGCCCGCCCTCTTCCCGGACGCCGAACGGGTCGACCTGGCGGGAGACTGGGTCGCCCCGGCGTTCGTCGAGTGCCTCGCCGCCGGTCTCGACCTCGCGGCCGCCGCCGCCCGCGGGGTGGTCCCGGCCGCTCTGACGCCGGTACCAGGGCCGGACACACTCGACGACCTCGCCGCGGTCGAGGAGAAGGTGCGTGCGGGGGAGCGGGTCGTCCTCGACGCCGGGGTGGAGCCAACGCGCCTCGCCGCTTACCTCACGCGCCTGGCCGACGAACTCGGCGGGCCCGCGGTCGCCCGGTGCGCGCCGGTCCTTATCGGTGCGGTGTCCGGCGGGGCGGCGGCCCCGGACGACGAGACCCTCGCCGCCCTCGCCGCCGTCGGCGCGATCGTCCTGCTGCGTCCGCTCGTCGACGACCTGACGGGCACCGACCTCGTGCGCATCGCCGCCTCCGGAGTCGCCCTGGCGGCGTCGACCCGGGCCGGCGGCGAGGTCCGCCCGTGGGACGCCCTGCGGGCGCTCACCTCCGTCGAAGGCGGTCGCGGACTGTCCCCGCGCGCCGCCTTCACCGCCACCACCCGGGGAGCGCGCCGCGCCGCCGGAGCCCGCGACGGCGCGGCCGGCACCCTCACCCCCGGTGCGCCCGCCACATTCTCGCGATGGGAGACGGGCGAGCTCGCGGTGGTCGCGGCCGACGACGCCGTCCAGCGCTGGTCCACCGATCCGCGGTCGGGGGTGCCGCCCATGCCCGACCTCACCGGCCCGGACCCCGTCCTCCGGGCGCTCGTCGTGGACGGCCTGCCCGCCGGCCCCGCGGTCTGATGCCCCTGATGACGAGGCTGGCCTTCGCGGCCGCCTCCGGCGCGCTGCTGGCCGCCTCGTTCCCCCCGATCGGTCTGTGGTGGACCGCGGTTCTCGCGATCGCGCTCCTCGTCGTCGTCATGGCCCCCTCCGGCGACCACCCGCCCCGGGCACGCACCGGCGCCCTCCTCGGCCTCGTCTCCGGCCTGGCCTTCTTCCTCCTGCTGGTCCCGTGGGTCGGCATGTACGTCGGCGCCTACGCCTCCTGGGGCCTGTCGCTGGTCGAGGCCCTCTACCTCGCCGCGTTCGGCGCGGGCGCCGTGGTCATCCTGCGCGCCGGACTCGACCCCGGCCCGCGGTCCGCCGCACGCGCGCTCGGCGCGGTGCTCGGCGTGGCCGGCTGGTGGTCGGTGTGGGAGTGGGTCCGGTCGTCGTGGCCGTGGGGAGGCTTCCCGTGGGGCCGGTTGGCGTTCGGGCAGGCCGACGGCCCCCTGCTGCCGCTGGCCTCGCTCGGCGGGACGCCGCTGCTCGGGTTCGTCGTCTCCGCGGTCGGCGCCGCCCTCGGGGTGGCCGTCGTCCTCCTGCTGCGCCGCGACGCCGACAGCAGACGGCGAGGGGCCCGCGCGGCCGCCGGCCTCCTGTCGGTCCCGCTCGTCGCGGTGGGTCTGGTCGCCGGCGCCGCCCTCACCCCGAGCGGGGAGCACACCGACACCGTGGAGGTCGCGGTGATCCAGGGCAACGTCCCTCGCCTCGGCCTGGACTTCAACGCGCAGCGCCGCGCGGTCCTCGACAACCACCTCGACGTCACGGCCGGGTACGCCGACGACGTCGAGGCCGGCACCCTCCCGCCTCCCGACCTCGTGCTGTGGCCGGAGAACGCCTCCGACATCTCGCCGCTCGACGACCGCCTCGCCGGCGCGCAGATCAGTGCCCTGTCCCGGCGCCTCGACGCGCCGATCCTCGTGGGCACCGTCCTGCCCACGGGCCAGGGGCGCGAGGCCACCAACTCCACCCTCGTCTGGGACGCCCGCGTCGACGTCGGCGGCGGTGCCGGCTCCGACCGGGTCGCCGACCGGCACGACAAGAAGTACATCCAGCCCTTCGGCGAGTGGCTGCCGATGCGGGGCCTGTTCGAGGCGCTCTTCCCGATCGCGCAGGCCGCCGGTCACTTCGTCCCCGGGGAAGGTGACGGGCTGGTCACCGCGAACGGGGTCGAGCTGGGCGTGGCGATCTGCTTCGAGATCGCGTTCGACGCCGCCGCCCGCGAACCCCTCTCGCGCGGCGCCCAGATCCTCACCGTCCCCACCAACAACGCCACCTTCGGCCACTCGGCCATGACGTACCAGCAACTGGCCATGTCCCGGGTCCGCGCGGTGGAGCACAACGTGCCCGTCCTCATCGCCGCGACCAGCGGTGTGAGCGCCGTCATCGGCCCCGACGGGCACGTGCGGCAGGAGACCGACATCTTCGAGCCGGCGGTGCTGGCGGCTCGGGTCGAGGTCGGCGGGGCCGGTACAGTGGCAACCCGACTGGGCGGCGTCCCGCAGGCGGTGAGCTGCCTCGTCGGGCTCGTCGCACTGGCCTGGGCGCTGGCCCACACCCGCCGACGGCCCGTGACCCGACACGAGGAGACGTAAGTGACCGAACCGACGACTCCGGGCGGCAGCGCGCCCTCCGGGCGCACGCTGGTGATCATCCCCACCTACGACGAGCGGGACAGCCTGCCCGGCGTCGTGGAGCGCCTGCTCGCCTCGGCCCCCGACGTGTCGGTCCTCATCGCCGACGACAACAGCCCCGACGGCACCGGGGAAGTCGCCGACCGTCTCGCCGCCGACGACCCGCGCGGCCGTATCTCGGTCCTGCACCGCACCGGCAAGCAGGGCCTCGGCGCCGCCTACATCGCCGGGTTCCGTTGGGGACTCGAGCGCGGGTACACGGTGCTCGTGGAGATGGACGCCGACGGCAGTCATCCGCCCGAGCGCCTGCCCGCCATGCTCGAGGCCGTGGACGGCGGCGCCGACCTGGCGATCGGGTCCCGCTACGTCCCCGGCGGCTCCGTGGTCAACTGGCCGTGGCAGCGCCACGTCATCTCCCGCGGCGGCAACATCTACTCCCGCGTCATGCTGGGAGTCGGCATCAAGGACATCACCGCCGGCTACCGCGCCTACCGCGCCGACGCGCTGGCCGAACTCGACCTGGACGCCATCGAGTCCAAGGGCTACTGCTTCCAGATCGACATGAGCTGGCGGCTGCTGAACAACGGGCGGCGTGTGGTGGAGGTCCCCATCACCTTCACCGAGCGCACCGTGGGGCATTCCAAGATGAGCGAGTCGATCTTCCGCGAGGCCGCGGTCAACGTCGCCCGCTGGGGCTGGGAGAAGCGCCGCGCCCAGCTGCGTGCCCTGCTCCGGCGCTGAGATCCGAACGCCCGGGGGGCCTGACGCGCCCGTCAACGGCGGACGCCCCGGCCCCCTCGGAAGGGGACCGGGGCGTCATGCCACCGGGTGGATCAGCGAGCGCCAGCGCGGCGCCGCTTCTTGAGCAGGTCCATCCGCTCCTTGAGAAGCTCCTCGAGCTCCTCCAGGGAACGCCGCTCGAGCAGCATGTCCCAGTGGGTGCGCGGCGGCTTGCCCTTCTTCACCTCGACCGCGGGGCCGTCGATGAGCTGGCCCTCCTGGCCGTTCTTACACATCCACGTGCCGGGGATCTCGGCGTCATCGGCGAACGGCACCTCGTAGACCTCGCCGTTCGGCGTCTGGTACCGGGCCATGCGGCGGGGCGCGAGGTCGTGGTCCCGGTCGGTCTCGTAGCTCACCGCTCCGAGGCGGCTGCCCCTGAGGACTCGATCTGCCATGCGAACTCCTTCTGCCGTGTTCGTCTGCGTCAAAGCACTGCGGTCACATCACCGCGCTGCGGTCAATTCTGCGGATCGACACGACGCTGCGTGGTTCCTGCTCGTATCAACGCCAGAGGAACCCCCAAATGTTCCCACGGCCCGACGCCGCGGGCCACCCCGGGGGCGACCTGGGTACCCTTTCCTCCGTGGATTCCGACGTCCGGGCAGAGCCCCCCGCCCCCCGGCGGGGCGAGGCGTCCTGCGCGTGGTGCGGTCGGCCCGTCGACGAGGGCGGCACCGGACGGCGGCGGCGGTACTGCCGTCGCTCGTGCCGACAGCGCGCCTACGAGCAGCGCCGGTCGCTACGGATGCAGGACCTGCCCGAGGGGACGGTCGTGCTGTCCGAGGCCGAGTCCACCGACCTCATGGACCGGATGTTCCAGCTGCGCTGCGCGTGCGAGGACCTGCGGACCGCGATCGCCGAGGGCGAGGACCCGGCGGAACTGGCGCGCATGTCGGAGGACCTCGTGGCCGCAGCGCGCCGGGCCGAGCGGCTGCGGTGAACCGAACAGCTGCGGTGCGCAGTGTCGGCGAGGTCCTGCGGACGTGGTGGGATCGGTGGCGGCCCTCCGTCACGGGTCTCATCGTCGCCGCGCTCGCGGCGTGGGTCTCACTCATGCCGTCGCTGCTGCCGCGGGCGTGGCACTACCAGGGCATCGTCACGGGGGTGTCGATGCTGGTCGGCTACGGCGTCGGCGTGGCGCTCCGGACCCTGTGGCGGCGCGTTGTTGCCCCCCGCATCAGCCTGCACCCCGACCTCACCGCGTTGGGGGACCGCCTGCTGGCGTTCGCGCGGTTGTCCGCTCCGTACGTGCTGGTCGTCTACCTCATCACGGCCACCGCCACGGCGATCCGCTGGCAGGACCAGGTCTCCGACCTCGTCGAGTCGCCGCGCCCGCCGTGGGCGGACTACATGCGCATCCCGTGGGTCGCGCTGGGGCTCTTCGTCGCGCTGCTGATCGCCGCCCGGGGTCTGCGGGCGGCGTACCGGGCGTTCGTCCGCGCGGTGCGCCGCCGGTTCGGGATCGGGGAGTACACCGCGCGGCTCGCGGGGGTCGTGGTGGCCGCCGCGCTGCTGCTGGGCATGGTCCAGGGCGTGGTGCCGCGCCTGTTCTTCGAGGCCGCCAACCAGATCTTCAGCGCCCAGAACAACGAGGACCTGCCCGACGCGCGCCCGCCGCGCGAACCCGAGAAGTCAGGGGGCCCGGGTTCGCTCGTGGACTTCGAGGACCTGGGCCTGCAGGGTCGGCGGTTCGTCAGCGGCGGCGTCGACCGGGAGACGCTGAGCGACCTGCTCGGCGAGGAGGCGAAGGAGCCGATCCGGGCCTACGCGGGCCTGGAGTCCGCGCCCACGAACGACGAGCGCTCCGACCTCGTGGTGGCCGAGCTCGACCGGACGCGGGCCTGGGAGCGGGAGTCCGTCGTGATCGTGCCGACCACCGGCACCGGGTGGATCAACCCGCACGCCGCCCAGGCGATCGAACTGCTCTCCGGCGGTGACGTCGCGATGGTGGGCACCCAGTACTCGTTCCTGCCCAGCTGGATCTCATTCCTCGCCGACCGCGAGAAGGCGGAGGCCGCCGGGCGCTCGCTCGTCGAGTCGGTGGTGGAGTGGCGCGACTCGCTGCCCCCTGACCTGCCGCGGCCGGCACTCTACGTCTATGGCGAGAGTCTCGGCACCCAGGCCGGGGAGGCGGCGTTCTCGGGGATCCGGGACATCCGCGCCACCGTGGACGGCGTGCTGTGGATGGGCCCGCCCAACTCCAACCACATCTGGCACTCGCTGGTCGAGCGCCGCGACCCGGGCACGCCGGTCACCGAGCCGGTGTACGCCGATGGCCTGCTGGTGCGCTTCTCCGAGGACCCGGCCGAGTTCCGCGGCGACGACAGTCCGTGGATCCCGCCGCACGTGTTGTACGTCCAGCACGCGACCGACCCGGTGGTGTGGTGGACGCCGGATCTGCTGTTCGACCGTCCGGCGTGGCTGGCCGAACCCCCGGGTAAGGGCCGCCACCCGGGCATGTTCTACATGCCCGTGCTCACGTTTTTCCAGGTGACGGCCGACCTCGGCAACGCGGTCGGCGGGTCCCAGGGCTACGGCCACCTCTACGATCATCAGATCCTCGACGGGTGGGCGGCCGCGACGGGCCGCGAGGGGTGGGACGACGACGAGTTCCAGCGGTTCGCGGAGCTGCACGCCGTCGCCATGCTCAATCAGGACCGCGGCTGACGCCTTCCCCGTCCCGGGTCCGTGTTCTAGCGTTGCCTCGGAGAGAACCGGCCGAGGAGACCCGCGAATGAGCACCCACACCGCAGACATGCACGACATCATCCGCGTCCTCGGCGCGCGGGAGAACAACCTCCGCTCGGTCGACGTGGAGCTGCCGAAGCGGCGGTTGACCGTCTTCACCGGTGTCTCCGGGTCGGGTAAGAGCTCGCTGGTCTTCGCGACGATCGCCGCGGAGTCGCAGCGGATGATCAACGAGACCTACAGCGCGTTCGTCCAGGGGTTCATGCCGACGCTGGCCCGGCCGGACGTCGACGTGCTGGAGGGGCTGACCACCGCGATCGTCGTGGACCAGGAGCGGATGGGCTCCGACCCGCGGTCGACGGTGGGGACCGCGACCGACACCGGGGCGATGCTGAGGATCCTGTTCAGCCGGCTCGCCCGGCCCGCCATCGGCGGCCCCAAGGCGTATTCGTTCAACGTAGCGTCGGCCTCCGGGGTGGGGACGCTGAAGAAGGCCGACGGCACCCGGCAGAAGGCCGAGTTCACCATCACCGGCGGCATGTGCGTCCGGTGCGAGGGCCGAGGGTCGGTCTCCGACTTCGACATCGACGCGCTCGTGGACCGCTCGAAGTCGCTGGCCGAGGGGGCCATCACGGTCCCCGGGTACTCGATGGACGGGTGGTACGGCCGCATCTACTCCGGGTCCGGGTTCTTCGACATGGCCAAGCCGGTGGGCGAGTTCACCGAGCGCGAGATGGACGACCTCCTGCGCAAAGAGCCGGTGAAGATCAAGGCCGACGGCATCAACGTGATGTTCGAGGGGCTGATCCCCCGGATCCAGAAGTCGATGTTGTCCAAGGACGTCGAGGCCATGCAGCCGCACATCCGGGCGTTCGTCGAGCGGGCCGTGGTCTTCACGACGTGTCCGGAGTGCGACGGCACGCGGCTCAACGAGGGCGCCCGTTCGTCACGGATCGGCGAGCACAACATCGCCGACGTCTCGGCCATGCAGATCACCGACCTCGCCGAGTGGCTGCGCGGACTCGACGAGCCGTCGGTGGCCCCGCTGTTGGGGTCGTTGCAGCACACGCTCGACTCGTTCGTGGAGATCGGGCTGGGGTACCTCTCGCTCGACCGGCCGGCGGGCACGCTGTCGGGCGGCGAATCCCAGCGGGTCAAGATGATCCGCCACCTCGGGTCAGCGCTGACGGATGTGACCTACGTGTTCGACGAGCCGTCTATCGGCCTGCACCCGCACGACATCGACCGTATGAACGGGCTGCTGCTGCGCCTGCGGGACAAGGGCAACACCGTCCTCGTGGTCGAGCACAAGCCCGAGACCATGGCGATCGCCGACCACATCGTGGACCTGGGCCCCGGGGCTGGGTCCGAGGGCGGGGAGATCTGCTTCGAGGGCACGGTGGACGGGCTGCGGGCCAGCGGCACCGTCACCGGCCGGCACCTGGACGACCGCGCCTCGCTCAAGGACTCGGTCCGCGCGCCGGCGGGGTGGATCGAGGTGCGCGGGGCGAGCGCGCACAATGTGCGGGACGTGGACGTGGACATCCCTCTCGGCGTGCTGTGCGTGGTGACGGGGGTGGCGGGCTCGGGCAAGAGCTCGCTCATCCACGGCTCGGTGTCCCCGCGGGAGGGAGTCGTCGCGATCGACCAGTCGGCGATCCGGGGCTCGCGCCGCAGCAACCCCGCGACCTACACCGGTCTGCTCGAGCCCATCCGCAAGGCGTTCGCCAAGGCGAACGGGGTCAAGCCCGCGCTGTTCAGCCCGAACTCGGAGGGCGCGTGCCCGACGTGCAAGGGCGCGGGGGTCATCTACACCGATCTCGGCATGATGGCGGGTGTCGCCACGACGTGTGACGACTGTGAGGGCCGCCGGTTCCAGGCCGAGGTGCTCGAGTACCGGCTGGGGGAGCGCAACATCGGCGAGGTGCTGGCGATGTCCGTGGCCGAGGCGGAGGACTTCTTCTCGGCGGGCGAGGCGCGCATCCCTGCGGCCCACAAGATCCTGGTACGCCTGCGGGACGTCGGGCTCGGATATGTGCGGCTCGGGCAGCCGCTCACGACGTTGTCCGGGGGCGAGCGTCAACGCCTCAAGCTGGCCGCCCAGATGGCGGACAAGGCCGACGTTTACGTGCTGGACGAGCCGACGACCGGCCTGCACCTCGCGGACGTGCAGAATCTACTCGGCATGCTCGACCGGCTCGTCGACGCCGGCAAGTCGGTGATCGCGATCGAGCACCACCAGGCGGTGATGGCCCACGCGGACTGGATCATCGACCTCGGCCCCGGCGCGGGCCACGACGGCGGTCGCGTGGTGTTCGAGGGCGCCCCTGCCGACCTCGTCGCCGACGCGTCGACGCTGACCGGGGAGTACCTGGCCCGCTACGTCGGCGGGTGACACCCGTCTCGGGGGCCGGGCGCCGTCCATCGCGACACCCGGAGGTAGAAAGACGTCATGTCCGACTCCCGCGCTGTCCCTGATTCCTCGTCCTCCGCGAGCACGTTCGTCCGCGTCTCCGGCCTCGTCGTGGACGAGGTGAGCGCCACGTCCCTGCGCGGACACGCGGACCTGGGCGCCGACCATCTCACCGACTGGGGGACCGTGCACGGTGGCGTGTACGCGAGCATCGTCGAGTCCGCGGGCGGGGCGGGTGCCGGGTACGCCGTTGCCAACCGGGGTCAGGTCGCTGTGGGGGTCCACAACGGGACCGACTTCCTGCGCGCCTCGGCCGGCGGGCGGGTTGAGGTGACCGCCGAGGCCCTGTTCCAGGGCCGTAGTCAGCAGCTGTGGGACGTGGTCATCACCCAGTCCGAGACCGGGAAGGTGCTGGCCCGCGGTCAGCTGCGTCTCCAGAACGTCGACCGCCCGGGCGACACCGGGGTCGCCGACGCCACCGACCCGGCCGCGGGCTGAGCCACGCCGGCAGAGGGGAGCGGCGGGCCGGCACCCGGAGGGCAGCTCCAGGTCGGCGAGGTCCGTCCACTCCTCGGCCGTGCCCGTGACGGCGTCGCTGTCGCGTGCGCCCAGCATGAGATACCCGGCGTAGGTGACCGCTTCCGCGGTCCGCGACTCGGGGGAATCACCGTGCCCGTCCGCGATCAGCAGAGAGGTGCTGCTGTTGAGGTCCCGCAGCGCTGACGCCAGCGTCGGTTGGTCCGGGGCCTGCTCGTCGCCGCGCGAGTACTCGGCGATCTCGCGGAGTGCGCGCCGGATGTCGTCGCGGACGAACTCCCGCTCGGCCCGGTCGGCCGCGGCGGCGGTCGGCAGCTCCACATCTGCGGACCCGGGTCCCCCTCGAGCCATCGGCCGGCGTCGGGATTGCGGGGATCGCAAGCGGGGTCGTCGCCGGGCACGATGTGCCGGCTCGCCCGCGCCGCGCGGGCGTCGTACTCGCGGTGGGCGGCGGCGAGCTCAGTGCTGATCGACTCGGAGGGAGTCCACATCCCCTCGGCGACGGCCTCTTCGGTGTCGGCGAGCGCGTGGGGCGCGGCGTGGTGCTGCGGTCGGCTGTCAGGCCCCGGTTCGGTGGCCGCGTAGGCCGCTACCGCGTCCCGCGCGCGGCGCACCGCTCGACGTTCCGGTCGGCGGGGATCGGGGAGGAGATCTGCCATGGCCACCAGCCACGCCACGGCGGCTCCGACAGCGGTCATGGCCGGGACGAGGACGGGTTCGGTGCCGTGCTCGCCGACCGAGGTGGGAGCCCGCGGTGAACGCGCCGAGGGAGGTGGCGACGACCAGGCCCAGACCGATGCCGGCGACGGTCGCGGCGCGACGACGCAGCGGGGCGGCCGGGGCGTAGAGGACGGCGAAGGTCCCGGTGACGGTGAGCAGCCCCAGGTCGAAGCGCCCCAGCAGCGTCGGGACCGCCAGGCACAGCAGGACCGTGAGCCCCGCCTTGGTCGCATTGGGCAGCCGCGGGGGGCTCGGGGCCAGCGTGACGAGTGGTCGCAGGAGTTCTCCGGTTCGCGTCCTCGCCATGTGCTCCTCAGGCCGTCCTTCCGAATCGCTTGTGCAGTGCCTGCCTGCTCACCCCCAGGACCGTGCCGATCTCCGCCCAGCTCAACCCGTGCACTCTGGCGAATCGCACCGCGGCCGCCTCCTCGCGGGCGATCTCGGCCTTGGCCCGCGCGATGGCGGCCAGTCTGTCGACGGGGGAGTCCTCCGCGCTGAAGTCGAACGTCGTCTCCATTGTCACCACCTCATCCGTCAACCTACGTTGACACTACCGGCGATGTCAACCAGAGTTGACGCCAAGGGTGCGTCCCGGGGCGGTCCCGGGATACACTCCCGGGCATGTATCCCGGTGCCATCACCATGAAGCCCTGGCCCCGCCGCTGACGGCGGCGGAGACCACCTTCACCCCTCTCTCTGCACGCCGTCCACGGGCACACGCCGGGCGGCCATCTCGTGCTACCCGGCTCCACGACGAGCCGAAGAGGGCACCGTGCACCACGACCAGCATCATCACCAGCACCACCGACTCCCCGCGGGCCACCGCGCACACATCCGCCTGACCGACGTGGCGGTGACGCTCGGCGACCGCACCGTCCTGACCGGCGTCGACCTCACCGTCTCCGCGGCATCGCGGCTCGCCGTGGTGGGGGAGAACGGTCGGGGCAAGACGACGCTCCTGCGCGTCCTGGCCGGGCGGCACCGCCCGGACTCCGGAACCGTCTCACGGGTCGGACGGATAGGGACCGTCGACCAACACCTGGACGCCCCCGCGGCGCGCACGGTCGGCGACCTCGTCGCCGAGGAGATCGCCGACAGCCTCGCCGCCCTGCGCGCGTTGGACGCCGCCGCCGACGCCATGGGAGCCGGGAAGCCCGGCGCCGAGGACGAGTACGCGGCCGCACTCGAGCTGGCCACCGCACTGGACGCGTGGGACGCCGACCGCCGCGTCGACGTCGCGCTCGCCGGGCTCGGCGCGTGCGACGACCGCGCGCGCCCGCTGGCGTCGTTGTCCGTGGGGCAGCGCTACCGGGTCCGCCTGGCCTGCGTGCTGGGCGCGCACCACGACCTGCTGCTGCTCGACGAGCCGACCAACCACCTCGACGCGTCCGGGCTGGAGTTCCTCACCGCCCGGCTGCGGGCGCACCCCGGCGGGGTCGCCGTCGTCTCGCACGATCGGGCGCTCCTGCGCGAGGTGGCGACGCATTTCTGCGACCTGGACCCGAGCCCGGACGGGAAGCCTCTGGTGTTCGGCGGCGGCTACGAGGGTTGGCTCGAGGGGCGCCGTCGTGTGCGCTCCGCGTGGGAGCAGGCCCACGCCGAGCAGCTCGACGAGCACCACAGACTCGCCCGCGCCGCGGACGAGGCTCGGGACCGGCTCCGCGACGGGTGGCGCCCCGCGAAGGGACACGGCAAGCATGAGCGGTCGACGCGCGCGGGCGGCACCGTCCGGGCGTTCGTCCGCCGCCGCGAGGAGCTCGAGCGCCACCGCGTATCCGTGCCGCCGCCTCCGCCGCGGTTCCGGTGGCCGGCGTGGGACGTCCCGGCCGGGCAGCGGGTGTTGACCTGCCGTGAGGTCGTCGTGTCGGGGCGGCTGCGCACGCCGGTTTCGTTCTCGCTCGACACCGGCGACCGACTACTGGTCACCGGCCCGAACGGGGCGGGCAAGTCGACGCTGCTCGCCCTGCTCGCGGGGGAGCTCGTCCCGGACCGTGGGGCGGTCGATCGTCGTCCTGCCGCGCGGGTCGCGTACCTGTCCCAGGAGGTGCCGGAGTGGGATCCGCTGCGGACCGCGGCGCAGATCTACACCGAGCACGTCAGTCGGCTGGGCCGTGCCGACGCGCCGGGGCTGACGTCGACCGGGCTCCTGGACCCGCGCGCCGCCGCCACCGCGGTGAGCCGGATGTCGCAGGGCCAGCAGCGTCGCCTCCACCTCGCGCTGTGCCTGGCCGCGCGGCCCGCGCTGCTGATACTGGACGAGCCGACCAACCACCTGTCGTCAACCCTGGTGGACGGGCTCACCGAGGCGCTGGTCACCGCGTCCTGCGCGGTGGTCGTGGCCACCCACGACCGTCAGCTCCTGCGGGACCTGTCCTCGTGGCCGGCCCTCGCCCTGACGCCGTCGGGAGTAGATTCTGCGCATGTCCGCTAACGCGAACCCCGGAAGCGTCGACATCAAGCGGCTGCGACGCGACCTGTACTCGGGCCGCGTCGGGCGCATCGACACGGTGGAGGTCCCGCCCATGTGGTTCCTGCAGGTCGACGGCCGCGGCGACCCCGACACCGCGCCGGCCTACCGCACTGCCGTCGAGTCGCTGTACGTCCTGTCGTACGCGATCCGGGCGATCGCGAAGTCGGAGCTCGGGCGGGTCCACACCGTGGGCCCGCTCGAGGGGCTCTGGTACGCCGACGATCCGCGGGTGTTCACCGCGCGGGACAAGGACGCGTGGAACTGGACGATGATGATCTGGCAGCCGGAGTGGATCACGCCGGAGGTCGTCGCCGCCGCGGGGGAGAGGGTGACGACGACGAGGGGCTCGGACGCCGGGGAGCGTGTGCGGTTCGCCCGGTTCGCGGAGGGTACGGCAGTGCAGACGCTGCACGTGGGGCCTTATGACGAGGAAGGGCCGGTCATCGCGCGGATGCACGCGGAAGCGATCGCGGGCCGGCGCGCGGCGCTGTCCGGCCACCATCACGAGATCTATCTCTCGGATCCGCGCAGGGTCGAGCCCGCGAGGCTCAAGACGATCCTCCGCCAGCCCGTCGCGTCCGGCTGAGCCGCCGCCGCGCCGGGTCCGCTACGCGCCGGCCTCGAGAGAGTCGACGAGGCGCTGGGCGAGCGTGCGCAGTTGCAGCAGGTCCTCCTCCGACATGTCCAGCCTGCCGAGCAGGGAACACTGGATCGTCTCGGCCTCCGCGCGCAGCTTTTCGCCGGACTCGGTGAGGTGGACGTGGACGCTCCGGCCGTCGTCGGCGGACCGCGAGCGGGCGACGAGCCCGGCGTTCTCGAGGCGCGCCAGGAGCGGGGACAGTGTCCCGGAGTCCAGGTGGAGGCGGTCGCCTAGCTGGCGGACCGTGAGGCCGTCCTCCTCCCACAGGGCGAGCAGGGCGAGGTACTGCGGGTAGGTGAGGCCGACCGAGGCGAGGGCGTGCCGGTAGGCCGAGGTCGAGGCGCGCGAGGCCGCGTAGAGGGAGAAGCAGACCTGGTGGTCGAGGCGGAGATCGGCGGGCATGGGTCCCAGTATCCCGGACATACCGGTTGCGCTCAACTCAGTTGTGCGCAACACTTCCGGAATGGACGATCTCACCCAGTCACACCGGACCGCACCCACGCAGTCGTCGACCCGCAGGGGCCGGCGCATCGGGGAGGTGGCGCGCCACGTCGGCCGCTGGGCGCTCGGCGCCGCCCTGCTCGGCGCGGGCACCGGCCACCTCACGACCATGCGGCAGGAGTTCCAGGCGCAGGTCCCGACGTGGGTGCCGCTCGACCCGGACTTCGTCGTGGTCGCGTCCGGCGTCGTCGAGCTGGGCCTCGGCGCCTCGCTCATCCTCGCTCCGGCCCGCTTCCGTCCCGCGGTGGGCGGGGTGGCCGCCGCGTTCTTCGTCGCGATCTTCCCGGGCAACATCTCGCAGTACGTCACCGGCACCGCGGCCTTCGGGCTCGACACCGACCGCGACCGGTTCGTCCGACTGTTCTTCCAGCCGGTCCTCGTCGCCTGGGCCCTGTGGTCGACCGGTGCGTGGCGCGCATGGCAGGCCCGGTCCCGCCGCTGACCGCCTCGGTCGCCAACGGGCGCGCGGCGAGGGCGGCCGTGCGTAGACTCGGCGTCCATGCGCTTCGACGAGTACCGGAGTCATGACGCCCTGGGTCTCGCCGCCCTCGTCCGCGGCGGTGAGGTGACGCCGAGGGAGCTGCTCGACGCCGCCACCCAGCGGGCCGATCTCGTGGCCCCTCGGCTCAACGCCATCGTGCGACGGATGGACGGCGCGGCGCGGGCGCGGGTCGCCGAGGACCTGACGGGGCCGTTCGCCGGTGTGCCGTTCCTGCTCAAGGACCTCGGCCAGGACTACCGGGGGATCCCCACCAGCGGCGGGTCCCGCGCCCTGGCCGAGGTTCCGGCGGCCGAGCACGCGACCGTCGTCACGCGGTGGCTGGACGCCGGCCTGGTCGTCTTCGGCAAGACCAACACCCCGGAGTTCGGCGCGAAGGCCGTCACCGAACCGGAGCTGTTCGGGCCGGCCCGCAATCCGTGGGATACGCGCCGCACTCCCGGCGGGTCCTCGGGAGGGTCGGCGGCCGCCGTCGCGGCGGGTGTCGTGCCCGTCGCGGGCGCGAGCGACGGCGGCGGGTCCATCAGGATCCCGGCGGCCTGCTGCGGACTGGTCGGCCTCAAGCCCGGCCGCGGCATCGTCCCGATGGGCCCGGTACGCGGGGAGGCGATGCACGGCGCGGCGACCGACGGTGTCGTCTCGCGAACCGTCCGCGACACCGCCGCTATGCTGGACGTTCTCGCCGGCGGCGACCCGGGCGGCCCGTACCTCCCGGCGATGCCGTCAGAGACGTTCCTGTCCCAGGTGGGCGCCCAGCCGGGCCGTCTGCGGATCGGGGTGTGCACGGCGTCATCCATCAACGCTTCGCCCCACCCGGAGGCGCTCGCGTCGGTCGCGTCCGCGGGCCGTGTGCTCGAGGGGCTCGGCCATCACGTCGAGGTTCTCGAGTCGCAGCCCGTCAACGATCTCGCACTGGCCCGCGACTTCCTCACCAGCTGGTTCGCGTACCTCGCGTGGACGGTGGAGAGCACCCGGCAGCGGACGGGGTGCCGCGACCGGAACTTCGAGACGGACACCCGGATCGTCGCCGCGCTGGGCAGGTCGCAGAGCAGCGTGGACTACCTCGCCGCGGTGATGCGTCGCGACGACCACGTGCGCGAGTTGACCGCCTTCTTCTCGGGGTACGACCTGCTCATGACGCCCGGCCTCGCGGATCTGCCACCGCTCGTCGGCGCCCTCGAAACCCCGCCGTGGGCCGTCCGGGGTGCGGAGGCGCTGCTGGCGACCCGGACCGCGCCGCTACTACGCCATTCGGGGCTCGCGGAGTCGATCATCGACGACAACTTGAGCTGGGTCCCGTACACGCAACTGGCCAACCTCACCGGGCGGCCGGCGATGTCGCTTCCACTGCACTGGACGCCGGAGGGCCTGCCGATGGGGGTCCAGTTCGTCGCGCCCCTCGGCGGGGAGGGCCGGTTACTGCGGCTCGCCGGACAGCTCGAGCAGGCCGTGCCTTGGGCCGATCGCCAGCCGGCCGCGATCGACGGGGTCGGCACCGCCGCGTCGACGAGGTGACGCCCCGAATCGGGGCGGGCGCGATCGGCGACCGGCGACCAGATGACCCCCGTGGGGGCCGCCGAGACTCGTCCCGACCGCGACCTCGGACCTACCCGTGTTTCGTCACCCGTGACGTTTCGACTGCATTGTCGAAGCACGCACACGGCCGGCACACCGGGGCCGGGGACGCCGGCGCCGACCCGGACCCGGCGCAGCGCCAGTCGTCGCCCGTCGGCCGGGCGACGCGAGACACCGACGACGCAGCAGCCGGGTGGCACGACGACGCAGTGCGCGAGCGCGCCGTGGCGCGGTCCGGAGCCGACGTCGGCGGGCTCGGCGGCGTCGGAAGGTCCGGAGATATCAGCAGTGTCGCCGACGACAAGTCCGAGGCGGACGAGGGCGGGCGCAGTCACGTCGAGGCCGCCGGTCGAGAACGGTGGGACAACGCCAGCCCGGAGGATCACGGCCTGCGGCCATGTCACGTCGCGCGTCGTCGACCCCTTCTGGCCCGGCCGCCGTATCCGCCAAGTGCCGATAATCTACATTATGTAAAGTAGAAAGGACTCTATCTGCGCTCACCGCACATAGTGAAGGTTCGGATAACAGCCTGACCCCTCCCCGGAATCGGCCCCGACCTGCGCATTGCCTGCGCTACTGCGGCAGGCCGCGGTGACGTATCCGCCATGGGCGACGTCTGTTTCGAGCGATTCCGGAGCGCCCCTGAGCTGGCATTTCCTTGACAGGCATTGCGCTTGAAGCAATCTGTGTGCGAAAATCGCAATCACCTTCGGGGCAGCGAGGAGGGTCACTATGACCCACGACGACAACGTCACGTTCGCTGTTTTCGGTGACCAGGCCCCGGATCCGGACGTCTTCCTGGAAAGCGTCCTGGACGGGTGGGCCCGCCAGCAGCGGGCAAAAGACTTCGCGGCGGCCACGATCGGCACCCGCCGCAAGGCCGTGATGAATCTCGTGGACTTCTCGGGGCATTATCCGTGGGAATGGACTCTGGCTGACGCCGACGACTTCTTTTCTCACGCCCGTGCGGTACGGAACCTCTCGCACGGGACTGTGCGCTCCTACCAAGGCGCGATCAAGCTGTTCTGCGATTTTGCTTGCGATCCGCGCTACGACTGGTCCGAACTAAGCGCGACCCAGTTCGGTCGAGTCTTCGCCCAAGTCGTGACCGAACTCAACCGCGTCACTCACTCCGAACCCACCGAGGCACGCCCGGCCAAGCGCCCATTCACCCAGCACGAGCTGCAGGCCCTGTTCGATCTGGCCGACCTCGAGGTCGAACGCATCCTGGACTCCGGGCGCAAAGGAGCCCTGGCAGCGTGGCGCGATGCCATCGCGTTCAAGACCGCTTACAGCTGGGGACTGCGATCAAATGAGCTGCGCCATCTCCAGGTGGTGGACTTCTCCCGCAACAGCCGCGCCCCCTATCTCGGTGACCATGGCGTCCTACGCGTGCGCTGGGGAAAGCCGCACCGCGGCTCTGCGAAGAAGGTGCGCTCCGTGCTGACCGTGTGGCCATGGTCGGCCGAGATGATCGACCAGTGGATCCGCCACGGCCTACCGCGGTATGGGCACCCGGTCACCGACTGCTTCCCCACCAGTAGCGGCGCCCTGGTCGGTGCCTCGCACCTGATCGGCCGGCTGAGGTCCTTCGTCGACGAACTCGGTTTCCCTCCCGGACTCGACCTGCATTCCTTCCGCCGCTCGTACGCGACCCAGCTGATCACCGGCGACAACTTCGACGTCACCTTCGTCCAGCTCCAACTCGGCCACGAACACGCCGCAACGACGTCCATCTACTCGCTGCCCTCCCCCGACTACCAACGCCTGGCCCTGGAACGGGCGCACGAGCGCACCATCAGTGCAGCGCTTGGTCTACCCGCAGCGGAGAAGAACTCATGAGTAAACGCGAAATCAACTACACCTGGCGGGTCCGCGAGATCATGGCACGCCGCGGCGTACACACCGCCAAAGACCTCGCCGCGCTCCTGCACGAACGCGGCATCACCCTGACCCCCAACGCCGTCTGGCGCATCGTCGCCCAGGAACCCGAGCGCATTTCCTTCAAGGTGCTCGTCGCTCTCTGCGACGCCCTCGACGTCACACCCAACGACCTGATCACCTACACCGCCGCCGACGCCAAGACCCGCCGTCAACAGCAGGCCGCATCCGGCGACGACGTCGCCGACCTGCGCGGATTCCGGCCCGTCCGTGCCCGCATCCTCGACGACGATGGCCCACACCGGTAGGCCCGCCACCGGCGGCAACGGATCCGCACGGCCACCGACCGTGACCGGACTACGCGAGCAGCACAAACGTGGCCGCCCCCGCTCGACCGGGGACCACCGATGCGACCGCTGCCACCAACAGGTCGCCAAGATCCGCCTTCGCTCGCCCGACGGAGCTATCTGCGGACGCTGCTTCACCGAAGCCACCCACACCTACGGCACCTGCCCAGATTGCGGTGAGCACCGCATGCTCCCCGGCCGCTCCGCCGACGGGCAACCCCTATGCCGTGACTGCGCCGGCATCACCACGGCCCTGACCTGCACCCGCTGTCATCGCGAGGCCGAACGGTTTCGCGCCGGCCTCTGCATCCGTTGCGTCCTGCACGACGACCTCCAAGAGGTCCTCAAGCCTGGCGACGACCTCCGGCTCCACCGTCTCATCGTCCTGTTGACCAGCAGCGATCGGCCCGAGAGCATCTACACCTACATGCGGGGAACCAAGGCCAGATCCCTCCTGGAGGCGATCGGTGAGCGCGAACTTCCACTGACCCACGACGCCTTCGACCAGCTTCCCGCCTCCAGAGCCGTCGACCACTTGCGTGCCCTGCTCACCCATCACCGCATGATGCCCGAACGCGGCAACGAGACTCTCGTGCGTTTCGAACAATGGCTGGCCACCAGATTCGCCGATCTCCCCGACGACGGCACCAGCCAGCTGATCGAACGCTACGCAGCCTGGCGGCACCTCAAACGCATCCGCGCCAAAGTCACAGACCCCGACACCAACCTCGAGACCGTCATCCACGCCGCGAAACAGGAGATCACCCAGGCCGGGGAATTCCTGATCTGGCTGCGCAAACGCCACAACGTACCGGCAGGCGAGATGCGCCAGCACCACATCGACGACTACCTCAGCGACGGCCCCAGTACGCGCAAACACATCCGCAGCTTCGCCCGATGGTTCAATAACCAGCAAGGACACCCCAACGGCACACTTGATGTGCCGTTTCGCAAGGCCCAGACCACGCCCATGATCACCCAGACCGAGCGTATCCAGCTCGTTCGGAACTGCCTCGAGCACCGCAACGTCATCCCGGCCACCCGCGTCGCCGGACTCATCCTCCTGCTCTGGGCCCACCCCTTGAACAAGATCGTCATGCTCCGTCGAGACCGCCTCATCGCCGCTCCCGAAGGAATGCGCATCACACTCGGCACGCACGCCGCGCAAGTCCCCGAAGCCCTCACTGAACTGTTCTGGGAACAGCTCTCCAACCCCGGAAATCAGAACACCATCAATGCCGATACACCGTGTGGGCTGTGTCAAGGATTGTGGACAGGTCCTCGGTGATTTCTGGTGTGTCAGGCCGCCTCGGGTAGGTCCTCGGCGGTGGTCTGGTGCGCGTCGGCCCATGCGCGGGCCGGAGTGCGGTAGCCGAGGCTGGAATGCGGTCTACGACGGTTGTAGAACACCTCGATGTACTCCGCCACGGCGAACCGTGCCCGGGCTCGGGTGTGGAACACCTGCTGGTGGTACATCTCGTTCTTCAAGGTGGCGAAGAACGTCTCGGCGGCGGCGTTGTCCCAGCACACCCCGGTCCGCCCCATCGACTGCACGAACCCGTGCTCGGTGCAGTAGCTGACGAACTCATCGGAGGTGTACTGCGACCCATGGTCCGAGTGAAATATCGCTCCTTCGACGGCTTGTCCCTGCGTACGCGCCATTTCCAGGGCGTCGACCACCAGGCTGGCACGCATGTGCTCGGCGGTCTGCCACCCGAGCACCTTGCGGGTGGCCAGGTCGATCACCGTGGCCAGGTACAACCACCCCTGACCAGTGCGTAGGTAGGTGATGTCGCCGACTAGCGCGGTGCCGGCGCGGTGACTTGCGGGGGCGAAGTCGCGGCCCAGCTTGTCGGTGAAGACCTGGGCGTTCTCATCGCTGATGGTGGTGCGTTTGTAGGCCTTGCGCTGGATAGCCGCCAGTCCGAGCTCACGCATCAGGTCCGCGATCAGCCCGACCGAGGCCGGGTGCCCCTCGTCATTGAGGATCGCGGCGATGCGCCGGCATCCGGCCGTGCCGCGTTGCTCGTCGAAGATGCGCTGGATCTCGACCTTGAGTGCCTCGCGGCGGGCCTGGGTGGCGGTAACCTGCCCAGCGCGGGCACGCCAGGCGTAGAACGACGAACGGGGCACGCCGAGCTGCGCGCACATCCAGTCGATCGGGAAGTTCGCCTTCTCCGCCTCGATCAGGGCTGATTTCTCGCTCAGTCCTGCTCCCGGGCGAAGAAGGCCGCGGCTTTTTTTAGGAACTCATTTTCCATCTTCAACCGGCGGTTTTGCTCTTCCAGCTCCGCCAACCGACCGTGGTCTGCCGGGCTCATATCCGGAACTGGATCCGGGTTGGCCTGCCGGTGCTTATTGACCCAGTTGCCCAGGGTCCCGGGGTTGATCGCCAGCTCCCCGGCAACCTCGGCGATCGAGCGGTCACTCTGCAGGACCAGCTGCACCGCCTCGGCCTTGAACTGCGGACTGAACCTCCGCCTCGAACTCGTTGCCATGTTCTTAACCTCGATTTTTCATCCGGCAGTTGAGCGGAGTGAAGGCGCCGTCAACTCGTGATTCTGCCCGATTTTCGGTGTGTGGGCGTGATTGTTCGGCCGGTGTCGCCCGGGTGGGCGTCGGGGTTCCACGTCTCCCGCGTTTTGCTACGTCTGTCGAGGGCCTGCAGGGTCTTGCCGGGGTGCTAGCCAGGGTCTTCGAGTCGGGCGAGGCCGCGGGTGATCAGGTGGCCCCATGGTGCGGTTTCGTCGAGGTGGAGGCGGGTTTTTCGGGCGTGGCGGGCCAGACTCGCGGCCACGGAGAGAAGCCGCAGGCGCAGGCGTTTGGGTTCCCAGGTCGCGGCTGGGGTGGCGTCGAGGGCGATGAGCTGGGACCAGGCCAGGAGAAGCTGTGCGAGTTGGCAGATGAGGATCCAGATCCGGTTCTGCGCGGTGGTCTGCAGGGGAAGTTTGGCCAGGCCGGTGTCCTTGGCGGTGCGGATGCGATCCTCGCATCGGGCCCGTTGGCGGTGGCGGAGCTCAAGTGTCTGGATGTGGCCGCGGCGGGTGTTAGTGACGAACGCTGTCAGGCGGCGTCCGGAGGCGTCGGTGAATCGCAGTTGAGCGCCCGGATGGGGTCGTTCTGCTCGGACTATCAGCCGCATTCCGGCAGGCCAGTGGCTCAAATCGGCCACACCGGTCAGTTCGACGACTTCGGCGCCCTCGCGGGTGTCGCCGTCTGAGGTCAGTGCGGACTGCCACGCCTGGTCCGGCATATCGTCGACCAGGGCGGCCAAGGCCGGGGTGAGGGCAAATCCGATGGAGTACTGGACCCGCTTGCGGTGCAGGTGCTCGAGGAACTTATGCGATGCGCCGGCTCCGTCAGTGCGGACCAGTACTCGTTTCCCGGGCCGGGGGGTGTTGATACCCGGGATCGACTTCAGCGCCGTGGCCAGGAGTTTCTTGTGGTCGGCGGCGGTGTTCGCGCCGGCGTTGCCCGGCCGCAGCAGCGCGGCCACTGGTTCTCCGCCCCCGCCGGGCCCGTGGTCGCAGTACGCCAGCAGTGGGTGGTGACCGTAGCCCTTCTTATAGGTCGGGGCAGCGTGTTCCTTGTCCGAGTGCGCGGTGATCAAGGTGGCGTCGATGTCGATGATGACCGGGTTCTCCGCGCTCGGTGCCCGCAGCGACGGCCTGTTCTCTGCCCGGTTCCACACGTGCTCCCGTGCACGAGATATTGCCTGCTGGACGACTGATTCGACGCGGTCGACATCGTCAGCGAGCACGGCCAGCAGGCGGGAGATCGTGGCAGGGGAAGGCACGGGGCCGACGATGGTGTCGGCACCGGCGAGTTCGCGGATATCGACCAGATGATCTCCGCCGGCGGCGACCGCCAGTGCCAACTGCGTCAGCATGTGGCCGGGGTCGAACACCGCGGTCGGCGCCCGCCATGGCGCCAACGCCTGCGATAGGCCTTCCACCAGGCCTGATGTTTCGGCGACCCGGGCGGGAAGCACAATCCCGGCGTGGGAGACGACCCCCTTCCCGGCGTGGTCAACCTCCAGGCGGATGGGCGAGAGGGTAGAGTTCTTCACCAGAAAGGTGCTCCTTGACTGGATACTTTGCGAGCTTCAACACCCCGCATTATTCCAGCTCAGAGCACCTTTCTTTATGCCCGACACGCACTACCGAGGCCGCCACCATGAAATCTCGAGGTTAATCCTCTCCCATCAAGAGGCCTGTCTAAGAACCTTGGTACACCCCAGTGGCTTTTCCCCGGTCGAACCGCAGGTCAACACCTACATGCGGGAACACTATCCGCACGCCTCAAAGTCCTCGGAATCGACGCTCTTCGGGCCCGCAACGCCACCCTCCGGGACCTAAACCGGCGTTCCGCAGAATTCGGCGGTTCTGGCGTGATTTCGGGGTGCCCGTAACTCTGTGACCTGCCCGGACGTATTCTGGGCTAGTCATACGGGCACGATTTCCTAGATACACGCTTTTCGTTTTTCGACTGTTGTGCACTGGCCTGTATGCGTTAGGGTCTAGGTGTGTACATTCGGACGGCGAAGCGGCGCACCCGCACGGGCGAGGTGTCGTATGTGCAGTTGGCGCACAACGAGTGGGACCCGGTCAAGGCCCGCTCGGTGGCCAAGGTGCTGCACTCGTTCGGCCGCGCCGAGCAGGTCGACGAGGCCGGACTCCGCCGCCTGGTGTCCTCGGTGCGCCGCTACCTCGGCGAGGAAGACCCGGACCAGGCGGGCGGGCCGGGTTTGGAGCCGACCGCCTCCCGTCCCGCAGGGGGCGCCCTGTTGTTGGATGGGCTCTGGCGCCAGCTCGGCCTGGATGCGGTGATCACCTCTGCGGCCCAGTCGGGGCGGGGCCGCAAGCGTGACCTTCAGGCGTTGGAGCGCACGGTGTTCGCCCTGGTGGCCTCGCGGGCACTGGCGCCCTCTTCCAAGCTCGCCGCCGCAGACTGGGCCAACCATGATGTGGCCATCCCCGGACTGGCCGACGCCGCGGGCGAGGTCGATGAGGACTCCTGTTACCGGGCGATGGACTGGCTCCACGACGCCGGCACCGGGTTCGACAAGGCGGTGTTCGACCAGGTCGCAGACCTGCTGAACCTCGAGGTGGACCTGCTGTTCTTCGACACCACCTCCACCTACTTCGAAACCGATCCCGACGAAGCGGTACTGCGTGATGAGGCCGGCCACCCGGTTGACCCCGATAACACCGGCGCCAATGCCGACGACTCCGGCGGGGTGGGGTTTCGCACGCACGGCAAGTCCAAGGACCATCGCGATGATCTGCCGCAGATCGTGATCGGGATGGCCGTGACCCGCACCGGCATCCCGATCCGGGTGTGGTGCTGGCCCGGCAACACCGCCGACTCAGCGCTGATCCGGCAGGTGCGCTCGGAGCTGCGGGACTGGTCCCTGTCACGGATCATCTACGCCGCCGACCGCGGCTTCACCTCCAAGACCAACCGGCATGAACTCATGGCAGGTGGAGACGGCTACATCCTCGGCGAGAAGCTGCGCGGCAACTCCCCCGAGGCCCGGGCGGCCCTGTCTCGTCCGGGAAAGTACCGGCAGGTGCGCCAGAATCTGCACGTCAAAGAGGTCAACATCGCCGCCACGACCGGGGCCACGGACCGGTTCGTGGTCTGCTTCAACCCCGCCCAGGCCCAGCGGGATGCCCACACCCGCGACGAACTCGTCACCAAGCTCTCCAAGATGATCGCCGGCACCGACAAGCGCACCGAGACCAAGAGGGCTGAACTCAAAGGGCGGATCTCCACCATGCCCGGGCTGAACCGCTACCTGCGCACCACGCCAGGTGGGTTGCTGCGTATCGACAACAAGGCCATCGAACGGGAAGCCAACCTCGATGGCAAGTACCTGCTGCGCACCTCGGATCCGCACCTGAGTGCCGAGGACATCGCCCTGTGCTACAAGCAGCTCCTTGAGGTCGAACGCGGCTGGCGGGACATGAAATCGACCCTGGACCTGCGGCCGGTGTACCACCGCCGCGAGGACCGCATCCGCTCCCACGTCAAGCTCTGCTGGCTCGCCCTGCTGATGATCCGCCTGGCCGAGAACCGCACCGGCCACACCTGGGCCCACATCCGCCGCCACACCCAACGCCTACACCAGGTCACCCTCACCGGCCCCGACGGCACCGCCGAACACCTCACCCGCCCCACCGCCGAACAAAACGCCCTGTTCACCGCCACCGGACTGGCTGCGCCCACACGACTGACCGGATTGACCCCCGCCGCCTGACCAGCACCCCCGCACGACGCTAGATACACGCGCTACACCAGCGCACACCCGCATCACCGCAGGCCAGCATGCCTATCCGTGCATCTAGCCGCGACCAATTCTGCGGAACGCAGGCTAAATCAAGAACTCGACGCCCGCAGCCTGATCGACCTACTCGGCTACAGCCCCGGCATCATTGCCCAGCACGCAGCACGCTCCAGAACGCCCATGTCCGACTACATCACCCTGAAACAGCGACATCAACAGCCCTAACGCCCCGGCATTACCGGAACTACAGCACGTAGCGGTACGCGTACCAGGGCCCATCCAGGTGATTGACCTCCAACTCTTTTACTCCGGGATCAAACGTGGGCTGGCCCTGCGGCGAGTGGGCCCAGCCACACATTTGGAATCCAAACACGTAGTCGGCATCGCTGATCACGACCACCCCGTCGTCCCGGTGGCTCAACTTCCACACCTCCACATGGCCGACTTCCCGAGGAGTATCGAAGCCGTATAGCTCCGACCACCCCGGCGGATGGGAACGCACCTCGACAACAACCTTCTCCATCTCCGAGCGCGAAGAACTGAACCCGTCCGACGGCTTTGCCACTGCGATCGCCAGCATTCCGCTCACACCGGCGGCCACGACGAGGGCGGGAGGAACGAAGAGCCACCGAGTACGCAGGTGCCGCTTGCGCCATGCCAACAACAGCACGACCAACCACGCCAGACCCGCAATTGCCAGGGCCCAACCGGAAAACACGACACCGATTATGCGCTCGCCGTTCGTCACGTTGTATTCGACGAATGGCAACCAGTCGACGGCAAGCAGGCTCAGCGCCACGATGACGACCACCACAATGACCGCAGCGAACACGCAGACCACTCGGATAGCGCGCGAGGCTATCCGGGCCCCACGATCACCAATAGGGGGCGAGTGCGAGGCAGCCATAGCAACAGCGTAAATGCCTGGAATAGACGCCGTCTCCGATACGACTGCAAGGTGAGCGTCGAAACAACCGCGTGGCGCTCGCCCGCCCCCGGCAAATAGCTACTCGACACCGGCCGACGCGCTGCGAACTACGGTCTGCCCTGCCCGACGGCGGTTCCGCAGCCCTTGATTCCCGAGGAATCGGATAACGCTCTTTCCCATCAAGGCGCTCCCCGGGATTCCCTCTAGGTCCCCTTGAGGTTCATCACCTGCCGCAGGGTGTGCACGATCTCGACGAGGTCGTCGGCATCCTCCATCACCCGGTCGATGTCCTTGTAGGCGGCGGGGATCTCGTCTACCCACGCATCGCCGGGCCGGTAGACGATTCCCTGCATCGCCGCGTCCAGGTCGGCTGCTGTGAACCGCTTCTTGGCCTGTGTGCGCGACATCCGACGACCGGCGCCGTGCGGCGCGGAGAACAACCCGTCTGCGTTCCCCTTGCCTCGGACGATGTACGAGCGGGTGCCCATCGATCCCGGGATGCATCCCACGCGGCCCTCGCTCGCGTCGATGGCGCCCTTGCGGGTGAGCCACACTTCCCTACCGTCAAGTCCGATCTTCTCGGTGTAATTGTGGTGGCAGTTCACGCGTTCCGATTCGCCGGCGTCGTCGTCGCGGAAGATGCGCGCCAACTCCGCGAGGAAGCGATCCATCATCTCGTCACGGTTGAGCCGCGCGAAACGCTGCGCCCACCGCAGTTCCGCGAGGTACTGCGAGAACTCGGCGGTGCCCTGCTCCAGGTACGCATGGTCTCGATCCTCGAGCCGGATGCCCCGCTCCGCGCACTGCTCCTGGGCGATCCTGATGTGTTTCTGGGCGATCTTGTTGCCCACTCCTCGGCTCCCGGAGTGCAGGAAGCACCACACCACTCCGGAGTCGTCGAGACACAGCTCGATGAAGTGGTTCCCCCCGCCGAGGCTTCCGAGCTGCTCGCGCCACTTCGGCGAGTGGGACAGGTCGACGCCGCCGGAGTCGGCGAGCATCTCGAGCTCCCGGACCCGCTCCCGCGTGTGGTCGTGACGGACGGCCTTGTTGTAGTTGCCCGGCGACAGCGGAATCGCGCGCTCGAGCCTGTCGCGCAACGTGCTCAGATTGATGCGCTCGAGGTCGGACTCCGTGTACCGGGTACGCGCGGCCACCATCCCGCATCCGATGTCGACTCCGACCGCGGCCGGGATGACCGCCTCGACGGTCGGGATGACCGTGCCGACGGCGGACCCCTTGCCGGCGTGCGCGTCCGGCATGAGTGCGATGTGTGGGTGGATGATCGGCAGCCGCGCGAGGGCCACCGCCTGGTCGACTGTCGTCTCGTCGATCGCCGACGCCCAGGACAGCACATTCGGGGCGAGAGTGACTGGCATACCTCCATTGTCCCGGTTCCGGGCCGCCGCGTGGTGGCACTCGTGCGGCACCGGGTGAGACCATGGCGCCATGTCCACCCCTCCCCGTTCGGATCGTGACCGCGATGAGGAAGGTCGCGCGCGCAACGCCCGCCCACGCGACGAGCTCGGTCGCCCGCTGCCGCCGGGCAGCGTGGGGGTCGAGCGCATTCCCGAGGACCTCGACCTACCGCCCGCCGAGTCCCTGGCGTGGGCGCAGGACCTGCTGGACCGGGGCCGCGCGTTCCACGCCCACGAGGTCCTGGAGGGCGCGTGGAAGAGCGGTCCCACCGATGAGAGACTCCTGTGGCAGGGTCTCGCCCAGTTGGCGGTCGGTATCACCCACATCCAGCGCGGCAACGCCAAGGGAGCCATGGCGTTACTCGAGCGCGCGGCCGAGCGCCTCGCGCACGGTGACGGGCCGGCACCGCACGGGGTCGATGCGACGGGGCTGGTCGCCTACGCCCACGACATCATCGCCGGCCTCCGAGAGGGCGTCTCCCCTGCTCCAGACCGGTTGAGGCCGCGACTCGTCGTACGTCGCGATCCGGACGGCGGGACACCGGCGCAGGGGTGAGCGTCACTCCCCTCCCAGGAGGTCCGGGGCACCGGGCGGAGAGAGTGGTCGCGGGCCGGCTCTATAGTTCGACGGTGCCGCTGTCGCCCATGTCGGGAGTCCGGTCGTCACGGGACACCGCCGCACGGACGAACGAGGCGATATGGGCGATGCTCGAACCACTCGAGTCCCAGTACTCGGCCGAGTCGGCGTGCACGAGGATCGAGGTGGCCTGCTCCGGACCGTCGGGGAACCACGCGTCGACCGCAGGGCTCCAGTTCTCGGCCACCGCGTTCCGGTCGTCGTCCACGACCGCTCGCCCCGCCACCGAGACGAACCCGTCCGACGACTGCACCGAGACGTTGACCTGCGCGTTGGTCGCGATCTCCGACACGAGGTCGCCGTCTCTGGGAGCGAGCAACCGCAGCGTGCCGTCGAAGTCGGAATTCTGGCGGGTCATCGGGCGGCTCAGCAGGCGACCGTCGGGGCCGACGGTGGTGATCATGCAGATCGGCGACTTCTCGATCAGGTCCGC
Source organism: Dietzia maris (assembly GCF_036287335.1). Taxonomy (NCBI): domain Bacteria; kingdom Bacillati; phylum Actinomycetota; class Actinomycetes; order Mycobacteriales; family Dietziaceae; genus Dietzia; species Dietzia maris. Next base: position 1,657,871 of record NZ_CP143053.1, on the reverse strand, counting down.
GACGATCTGCTCGGGCGATCTGGTGTCATCTGACATGGAGCATGCCTTTCCACGGTGGACATCGGTCCCCATCCAACGTACGCGCCGGCGATCCGTGCGGGTCGTCACTGAGAGCCGTCTTCCAGTGCCCGCCTTGGGATGTCACCAACCGTCCGACCGAACTCGGCGCACAGGGCGCGGCGGTCCGAGCGAGGTGTGGACCACCGGGGCGGCATGCACCAGCGACGGTTCCGCCGGCTCGGGTAGGCCCGACCACCGCAGCGGTGGGGTGAGGTCACCGTCGGCGGTCGCCGAGAGGAGCGGCCACGGCTCGTGCGCGATCGGCGTCCGCAACAAGATGCCGCCGCGCCGGTGGAAGCCGGACCACCTACCGGTGATGCTGTCCACCAACGGCGTTCGCCTGTGCTCGGAGAGCTCGTCCCCCACGTCCACCACCGCCGCGAAGGGGTCGGCGCCGAGCCGCCGCATCCGACGCGGCGGGTCGAAGCGGTAGGACCACCGGGAATCGACGATCGAGACCTCCGAGCGCGACCGCTCGTACGGCAGCCCCGCAGCGCGCATAGGCGCGAGGAACGACACGCGGGGCACCGCCATGCCCAGGAACCAGATCCCGTCCCGCCCATCCGGTGCCCGCACATAGGCGCGGACGTTCAGCTCGGGGAAGTCACGCCATGCTGGCGGGGGCGGAAGTACCGGTAACCGTACGTCGACCATGCGGAACGGCGTGATCCCCACCCAGGTCGAGCCGTCCCAGCCCTGCACCCCGCAGACTCGGCGGGATCAACGCCTGCACCGTCTCCGCGTCGTAACGCCAGTGGAGGAAGGTGAGGTGCTCCCAGCGCTGGCGGCTCGCCGGCACGCGAATCGGCTGGTCCGGGAGTCTGCCACTCACCAGCCTCAGCCTAATGAGTGGCAGCGCGCAGCGGCCACCATTGGCGCAACCCATGTCCACTCCGACCGCAGCCCGGATCACAGCGTCGGTCGTCCGATCGCCGGCGGGCGCCCCGGGAAAGAGCGCTTCTGAGCAAGGTGGTTCGTCATGACGCGGATCTCCCCGGTCGGCGTGTGGTGGACGCCCCGTTCGCCCCGGTTTACGGTGGCGCCACCACCCCACCTCACCACCGGGAGGCACCGCATGCAGTCAGAGACCAGGACCCGCACCCTCCTACGCGCCGCCGGAACGGGCGCCCTCGCCGGACTCGCCGGAGCCGGCGTGATGACGGCCGGCGAGAAGGCAGAGCAGGCGATCACCGGCCGCCCGAACTCTTTTGTGCCCGCCCGGACGCTCCTGACCCTCGTGGGTCGCTCGCCGGGAGACGACGCCAAGCCCACCGCCTGGAACCACGCGATGCACTACGGCACGGCGGCCTCGCTCGGCGCGCTCCGCGGCATCTGGGCGGCCACCGGCATCCGCGGCGCCCACGCCACCGCGTGGCACACCATCATCCGCCTCGGCGTGGACCAGACCCTCGAGAACGCCACCGGGGTCGGCGCTCCCCCGGCCACCTGGCCACGCCGGGAGTTGGCGGTCGACGTGCTGCACAAGGCGGTGTTCTCCGCCGCCACCGGGCTCATCGCCGAGCGGGCGCTCCGCCCGACGCTGGTGTCACGACGGGGTCGCCACAGCCACTAGGAGCATGGGTCAGTAATGGCTCGAAGCGCGCCGAGAGTACGGCGGAGTGCGTGAGAGCGTTGCGCTCGGGCCGGCGTCACTGGCGGCCAGGTATTCGGTTTGCGAAGCCGCGGTGATGGCGTTCAGTCCGCGGGTCAGCCTGTAGGTCGCCCGGGCCTGCCAGTTCAGGCGATCTGGAGGCCGCCGAGCCCGGTGGCGCCGATATGACCGTGGAGCTTTCGCAGGTTGTGGCAGGCAGCGAGCAGTAGCCATTCACCGCGGGCGGCGTCCAGACCGCGAATCAGGAGTTGCTTGCCGTTCTGCAGGGTGCTCATCTGTCCGAAGACCGGTTCGACGATCGCTTTGCGCCGGGCGTAGACCGCTCGGCCTTTCTTCGTGGCGAGCTTGCGGGCCATGCGCTGCTTGTCCGTGGCGCTGGCCGGGATCGGTCCCCGGGGGGCGATCGGCGCCGGTTCCCCGCTGCGCTGTCGTCCGGTGGCGATGAAGAACTCGGTGCCCTGCTCGCCGGTGACCTCGGCGGAGGCGGCGAGGTTCGCGGCTGAGCAGTACCCGGCATCGGCGAGCATCTGCTTCGGGGCCTGCCCCGTGTTGCTGATGGCCTGCTCGGTCATGGGGATGAGGTTGCCGACGTCGGCGGCACAGTCGTTGACCTCGGCCGCCACGATGATCTGATGGGCGGCATCGACCACGGCCTGGCCGTTGTAGCACTGAGCGAACGACCCGTCCCCGGTGAGCATGATCTTCGACTCCGGGTCGGTGAAGTTGCGCTGGGCCTTCGGCCTGGGCGTGGCGCGCTCGGCGGCCTCAGCGGCCTTCTGCGCGACGGTGTCTTCGTCTTCGCCCTTACCGCGGGCCTTAGCCTCAGCCTTCTCCGCCGCATCGGCGGCGGCGTCGGCTTCCAGAGCAGCTTTGGCCTGGCGCAGCTTGACCAGGCGAGACTCTCGGCGGGCCAGCTCATCGGGCAGCTCGTCCCCGCGCCGGTTCTTGCCGAACTTGGCGTCCTCGGCCTTGTCGATGGCCTCGGCGGCGGCCAGCAGATCGGAGACCTCCTGGGCCAGTACCTTCTCCCTGTCCGTCAGCCGCGCGTACGACATGGCCTTGCGTTTGGAGGCGTTCGCCCGCAGCTTCGTCCCATCCAGCGCGACCTGTCCAAGCGTGACCATCCCGGCGGCCTGGCACAACGCCAACGCCTGCAAGAACAGGTTGCCCAGCGCGGCCAGGTGCCTCTTGCGAAACCTGGCGATCGCGCGGTAGTCCGGGGCCGCCCCGGCCGCCAACCACCGGAAAGCGACGATGTCGGTGCAGGCCTTCTCGATCCCGCGGGAGGAGCGCACCCCCGTGGTGTAGCCGAAGATCAGCAACCGCACCATCAACCGCGGATCGTACGGCGGGGCCCCGCGCCCCTCCTGGTAGGAGACGTAGATCCGCGATAAATCCAGGTGCTCATCGACCAGATCCGCCACGAACCGTGCCAGATGATCGGCCGGAAGCCAGTCATCCAGCGACGGCGGCAGCAACAACCCCTGGCCCGGGTCGAACGCCCGAAATGTCTTGCCTGCGCCCACCGGCTCGACCTCGCCCTGCCGGTCAGCCCGCTCGACGCGGAACTCCTCGGCGGCGAACAACCCTTCCTCGCCCATGACGACAATTATCCCGCCGAACCCGCCCCATCAGCGGACCTGAACTGGCGTGTTACTGACCCACGCTCCTAGCGGCGGCGCCCCCTCAGTCCTTCAGCGCGCGGAGCGCGGCGATCCCGCCCGCCGCCGCGCCCGCCGCGAGCACCCACGGTCCGCCGACCAGGATCGGGTCGATCCAGTGGTGCCGCACGTCGTAGCGCTTCTTCCCCACCCGTGAGGAGAGCCCGCCCGCAGTGAACTCGGTGACCACCCCGGTCTCGGTGACGGGGTTGTCGGGCCGCAGCGTGACGAGCGACCGGACGTGGCTCCCCACCGCGTCCACCCGGTCGGCGCCGAGCAGCATCAGCCACCGGTACGTCTTGTCCTCCCCGTACCGGTAGGCCCTGCGCCGGATCATCCCGGACACCCCGTGCAGCGGCTGGGCCGTCCCGAACACCGGGGTCAGATGGCGATGCTCGATCGAGCGCTCCCGGGGAGTGTGCTCGGGCTGACGCTCGGGGAAGTCCCAGTGCGCGCCGGTCTCCAGGTCCCGGCGCAGTTTGGGGTACGAGGGGCGGTCGGCGGGGTCCAGGTCCGCCCCCCACCCGGGGATCCGGGCGCGCAGCTCCTCGCTCGACCTGTGCGGGGGTCGATCGTCGGCGGCGTACGGCATGTCGGCCTCCTGTGGTCTCTGCGGCGTTCGGTTCAGCCGGCGTTCGATCTACCTGGCATCCGATTCAGCTGGCACCGGGCAGCACGATCGGCTTGATGCAGCCGTCGAGCTTGCCGGAGAAGATGTGGTACCCCTCCGCGATGTGCTCGAGCGGGATGCGATGGGTGATGATCTCGCTGGGCGTGAGATACCCGTTTCGGACGTGCTCGAAGAGCCTGGGCCACTGCCGCTTCACCGGGCACTGGTTGCCCCGGATCGTCAGGCCCTTGTTCAGCGCGTCGCCGAACTTGATCGAGGTCTGCACCGGGCCGTAGGCACCCATCACCGAGATGGTCCCGCCCTTGCGCACGGAGTCGATCGCCCAGTTGAGCGCGATCGGCGAGCCGCCCTGGAGCTTGAACTTCGCCGAGGTCACGTGCTGGATGACGTGCCCGTCGGCCTCGGCGCCCACGGCGTCGATCGCCACGTCCGCACCGAGGTGGTCGGTGGTGCGCTTCATCTCCACCACGATGTCGCGGTACTCGGTGAAGTTGTACGTCTCCGCGTGGGCGAGGGTCCGCGCCTTCTCCAGGCGGTACTCGAGGTGATCGACCACGATCACCCGGCCCGCGCCCATCAGCCAGGCCGACTGGGCGGCGAACAACCCCACTGCCCCGGCCCCGAACACGATCACCGTGTCGCCCTCGACGATGCTGCCGAGCTGCGCGCCGAAATACCCGGTGGCCACGGCGTCGGTGAGCAGGAGCGCGTCCTCCTCGTCCATCCACTCGGGAATGATCGAGGGGCCCACGTCCGCGAACGGCACGCGGACGAACTCGGCCTGTCCCCCGTCGTAACCGCCGCAGGTGTGGGAGTAGCCGTAGATCGCCCCGGCGGCGGTCGCGCCGGCGTTGACGTTGTGACAGTTCGAGTACAGCCCGCGGGCGCAGTAATAGCAGGAGCCGCAGAAGATGTTGAACGGCACCATCACGCGGTCCCCGGGCCGGAGGTTCTGTACGGACGGACCGACCTCGTGAACCGTGCCCACGAACTCGTGACCGAAGGTGTGACCGACGCGGGTGTCGGGCATCATGCCGTGGTACAGGTGCAGGTCGGAGCCGCAGATGGCGGCGAGCGAGACCTTGATGATCGCGTCGTTGGGGTGCTCGATCGCGGGGATCGGCTTGTTCTCCACTCGGACCTTGTACGGTCCGCGGTACGTGGTGGCTCGCATGTGAGTCCTCCCGATCTGCGTGCGGTGATCAGTGCTCCCCGACCCTGCGGGCGTGCGCCACCGCGGAGTCGGCCCCGTCGGTCCAGGGCTCGCCGTGGCCGGTCAGGACGGTCGAGGCTCCGGTGTCGGCCACGGGCTGCAGCGACTCCATCGCCCGCGCGGTGTCGGCCGTGGCCGCGGACGCCACTATCTGCGGTCCGGTGGCGCCGGTGTACGGGTCGAGGGTGACCAGCGCGTCGCCGCTGATCACCGTGTCCCGGTCCGGCAGGTGCAGGATGCAGTGGCCGCCGGTGTGGCCCGGCGCGAACAACGGCACCGGCCGGCCCGGGACGTCCAGCGCGCTGCCCACCGCCAACTCGTCGGTGTCCTCGATCCCCCTGACACTGAGCGCGCCCGCGGCGGCCATACGCCCGAGCACCGGGAGCGACCGGGGGTGCAGAAGCGGGTACAGCAGGCGGTTGCGCTGTGGCTTGTAGCTGTAGGGGTGCGCGGCCAGGTGACCGTCCGCCGGATGCACCAGGACGGGGATATCCAGTTCGACGCGAGCGCGGCGGGCGAATCCCACGTGGTCGAAGTGACCGTGGGTGAGCACCAGCGCCCGGACGTCGCCGGGGCCGCGTCCCAGGCGGCGGAGGGTGTCGGTCATCAGGTCCCACATACTCGGCAGGCCGGCGTCGACGAGGGTCACTCCGTCGTCGTCGTCGATGACATAGCAGTTGACGTGGGCGTGGGCCAGGCGGTGGACGCGGTCGGCGACCTCGGTGGCGTGCATTCATTCTCCTCTCGACGTGCTGGGATCCTCGCCGCGCCGCATGATCGGCAGGTGTTCGATCGCGCCGGCGGCGCGCGCCAGCACCCCGCTGGCGGCGGTCATCGCGGGGCCGACGGCGTCCGGCCCGCGGAGGGCCGCCGTCTCGAGCCCGTCGCGCAGGCGGTCGGTCACGGTCAGCGGGAGCGCCGCCGCGACGTTGCCCGGGGGCCGGCGTGCGACCACCGGGTGGGGACGGGTGGGCGCGGTGCGCCGGACCGCCTCCCACGCCACGCCGAGGGCCCGGAGCCGGGCTGGGCTCAGCTTCTCCTGCAGCCGCGGCAGCAGCTCGTCCTCCTCGTCCCGGACGTCGTCGCGCAGCACGGTGATGAGGCGACGCAGCACCTCGTCGCGCTCCGGGTGGGCGTCACCGAGGTTCTCCAGCAGGGTGACCAGCTCGTTGACCTCCTGGTGTTCCTGCTCCACGCGCAGCGTCAGCTCGTGCCCGTCGGGCAGCTCCGCCCGCATCACGGGCCACAACACGGATTCCTCGGCGAAGGCGTGGGGGAACACGAGCCGATAGGTCTTGATCAGGGCCAGCTTCTGCTCCGCGCCGTCCGTCCGCTCCACTTCCCTGAGGAGCCGGTCGAGCTCCATGTGGTCGAGCTTCTGCCGGGCGAGGACGCTCCACCGGCCGCCCAGGTCATCGAGGTTCTGCTCTGACAGAGATCGCATGTGGTGTCCTCCCTACCGCGTAGGGTGCGCGCGGGCGGATCGGCCCGCAACCGGTCCACCGCGGGGCCCGGCGACCCCGGCCACCCGCGCGGGTAGGTTGAGAGCGATGAGCGAGCTCGTGTCGACCGGCGTCGCCGTCGCCCCGGTCGTCGTGGTCCTGGCCCTGTTGGCTCTCCGGGTCCCCTCGCTGGTGGCGGGAACCGCGGGGCTGGTCGCCGCCCTGGTGGGGGCGGTCACCGTCTTCCGGCCCGACGACGACGAGGTCGCCACCGCGGCCGTCCAGCTGGGGCCGACGGTGCTCGAGGTCGCACTGATCCTCCTCGGCGGCGTCCTGTTGGCCACGGCCCTGTCGGCCACCGGGAGCAGGGACCACATCGCCAGGTGGCTGGAGCGGATCGGCTCGGGCGGTGACCGGGTGCCCGCGATCCTGCTGCTGGTGTTCGGCCTCACGCCGTTCATGGAGTCGGTCACCGGTTTCGGGCTGGGCGTGGTCATCACCGCGCCGCTGCTGGTGCGGATGGGCCTGTCGCCGGTGAAGGCGGTCGTCGTGGGGCTGCTCGGACTGGTTCTGGTCCCGTGGGGCTCACTCGGCCCCGGCACCCTCGTCGCCGCGGAGCTGGGCGGTCAGGACGTCGACGCGCTCGGATACTGGTCCGCGCTACTCAGCCTCCCGGTCTTCGTCGTGAGCATGATGACCGTCCTCGTCGTCGTCACCGGCCGGGTCCACGCGACCACCGGGGCGCCGGACACCCCACGGTGGCCCGCCCTCACCCGACCCCCCGCGCGCCACGCCGCACTGGGCGCGGCCGTCGTGGTCACCCAGTGGGCCGTCCTCGTCGCGTCCAACGCGTTGGTCGGCGTGGCGCCGTCGGGCATCATCGCCTCGGCGGCCGTCATCGCCCTCCTGCTGGCGGTGGCGCGGGTGCGGCACGGCGCGCTGCCCGCGGTGACCGACGGGCTCGTGCGGGCGCTCGTCCCCTTCGCCGTCCTGCTCGCGGGGATCCTCGGCACCACCGCCGCGCTCGCGCTCGCCGGCGCCCCGGCCGGAACGAGCTGGCTCACCTCCCCCGCCCTTTGGGTCCTCGTCGCCGCCCTCGTCGCGCTGCGTGTGTACACCACACCCGGCCCGGGCATCACGCGCCTGCTCCGGACAGCGCTGGCGACGTGGGTCCCCGTGGCCGGCAACGCGATCGTGTTCATGGCCATCGGCATCGTCATGGCCACCGCCGGCACGGCCGCCCATCTCGCCGAGCTCGCCACCGGACTCGGTGCGGCGGCCGTGGCGCTGACCCCCGCGGTGGGTGCGCTCGGCGGCTACCTCACCGGCACCAACACCGGCGCCGCCGCCATGTTCTCCGCGGCCACCACCGCGACCGCCACCGGCCTCGGCGCCGACGGGCTCGTCGCGCTCGCCGGCCAGAACGTCGGCGGCTCCTTCGCGATCATCGTTTCTCCCCCGCGCGTGGCCCTCGCCGTCGGCGTCGTCCTGGCCGGCCGCACCCGGCTCCCCGCCCGCGCCACCCGCACGCTGGCCACCGCTGTGGTCACGGCGACGATCGTGCTGTGCGCGGTCGTCGCCGTCCTGACGTAGGGTTCGGGGCACGTGACCCGCAAGGCCGCGACACGAGAGGCAGTGAGTTCCACCATGAACCATGTGACCGAGACCGCCGACCGCATCCTCGACAAGGCCAAGGAGTCCAAGCACGGTCGCCACGCCGAGCTCCTCGTCCACGAGGGCCCGCTGCGTCAGGCGCTCCTCGCCCTCACCGAGGGCACCGAGCTCGAGGAGCACAACTCTCCCCCGGCCGCGAGCCTGTACCTGCTGCAGGGCGCCGTCCGCGTGACCGGTGACGGCACCACCGACATCGCCGCCGGCGAGCTTCACACGCTCACCCACCACCGGCACTCCGTCACCGCGCTCGCCGACTCCGTGTTCCTGCTGACGACGGTCACCAGCATCCCCGGTCAGGGAAGTTACGACACCGAACCCGTCGACTGACGGGCGCGCGCGGCGGTCGTGACCCTGACCGCGGCGACACGCTCGTCGTGGATTCCCCGATGGGACGCGTGAGCGTGCGGTTCGTGCCCCGCAACGAGCTGGGCGTACTGGACCACGAGGTCACGTTGTCCGACGGGACCGTCACCTACAACCCGCTGCGGGTCCTGCCGCACCCCGAGGGTGCGGAGGTGGTGTTCACGCTGCGCGGGGTCGACGACGACGAGTTCGAGCGGGACGCCGCGATGGTGGCCGAGGATCTGGCGCGCCTCCGGGCCGTCTTCGAGGGCCCGCTCCCCACCGGGGCGCCGCCTCGGACCGCCTCGGCCATCGCCGAGCCGGGTGTACGCCTGGCCACGCCGGCGGACGCAGGGTCGCTCGGGCGGATGCTGCACGAGTTCAACACCGAGTTCGAGTCCGCGACCCCCACCGCCGACGAGGCCGCCCGGCGGTTCGGGGACCTCCTCGCGCGCGACGACGTCCTCGCCGTCGTCGCCTCTCCCGGCTCGTCGGACGCTCCCACCGACGTCGGCTTCGCGCTGCTCACGCTGCGCCCGACGCCCTACTCGGACCACCCACTCGCGCAGCTCGAGGAGCTCTACGTCCGGCCGAACCTCCGTGGGCGCGGCGTCGGGGCCGCGATCATCACCCGCTCGTTGTTCGAGGTGGTCGCGCGACGCTGCGAGGAGATGCTGATCAACGTCGACGCCGACGACCTGGGCGCACGGCGCTTCTACGAACGCCACGGGTTCACCGACCGCGATCCGGATAGCGGATCGGGGATGCGCTGCTACCTGCGACAGTTGTAGAGCGGCGCCCGGGTTGGACGGCCGCCGGCCCTCTACGGCCGTACTGTCAACGACTGGGACACGGTCCCGACAGGGCCGTTCTCGTCATGGATCACGCTCGCGGTGAGCCCCAGGCCGCCGGGACCGAAGGTCACGCGGGTGTCGAAGCCCAGCCACTCCCCCGCGGGCGAGCGCACGAGGTGCGCGGTGAGGTCGATGTTGGGGAAGGTGACGACGGCCGGGTCCGCGCGGATCGCCATCCCGTTGGCGATATCGACGAGCGCCGTCATCCGCGCGAGCGGGCTGACCTCCTCCGCCGCGAGCAGAGGGACGTCGGTGCGCACCCAGTACCGTGCCCGGCCCGGCCCGCTCGACTCCCGCTGCACGCGGGCGGAGGCGAGGTACCCACCGCCCCACACGGAGGTGGGATCCCACGGCTCCATCTCCTCGGGCGGCGGGAGGGGGTCGAAGGCGTCGCCGGCGATCGCCCCGGTGTCGCGCGGCTGCTGCAGCCACGCGCGCAGCCGGATGCCGGTGCGGTCGCCGTGTGAATAGGTCGCCTCCACCAGTTCGATCGTGCGCCCGGGTCGGATCACCTCCACCTCGACGTCCACCGCGTCCATGGGCACCACACCCAACAGCTCGTAGGTCAGGCGGGAGAGGACCATCGGATCGTCGCGTCGTCCGGCCAGGTCGAGCTCCACGGCGTGGACCAGCAGACCCAACGCGGGTCCGATGTGCTGCGTGGACGCGTCCCAGGCGCCGCTCACATGATCGGTGGGCCGGAAACTCCCCGGATCGAGCCTCTCGAAGTACGCCATCCCCGTCCTCCAGTCGGTGAGTGGTGATTAACTGGGGAGCGTACACAGAACAGCGGGAGGCAGCATGCAGGACGAGACGTTCGACGAGTTCACCACCCCTATCGACGACCGCTACCTCGAGGACTACACCGAAGGTCACCGGTACCGTTTCGGCGAGGAGTCGGTCGACGCCGGGGAGATCATGGAGTTCGCGCGGCGATACGACCCGCAGAGCATCCACACCGACCCGGACGCCGCGGCCGCCGGCCCGTTCGGCGGCCTCATCGCGAGCGGCTGGCAGACCGCCGCGCTCATGATGCGCCTGTTCGCGGACAACTACCTCACCAGCGTGGCGAGCCTCGCCTCCCCGGGGATCGACGAGCTGCGGTGGGTGCGGCCCCTGCGCCCCGGTGACCGGCTGACCCTGCTGTGCGAGACCACGGGTGTCCGCCCGTCGCGCACCAAGCCGGACCGCGGGGTGCTGACGACCGACGTGACCCTGGTCAACCAGGACGGCGACCCGGTCCTCACCGCGACCGCGATGAACATGGTGGCCCGCAGGCCCTGACCCGCCCGACCCGCCGAGGGAACCGCTAGAGCCTCGGGGTGAAGTGGAAGATCGGCAGCGTCCGCGTGGTGCGGCGGGCGTAGATCTCGTAGTTCGGCCACACCCGCACCGCCGCGGCCCACGCCGACGCCCGCTCGTCGTCGGGCAGCTCGCGCACGTCCACGACGAGCCGCGCGCCGTAGACCGAGATCTCGACCTCCCCCTCGCCGGCGGCGCGCAGATTGTGGACCCAGGCCGGAGTCGTCTGACCGCCCCAGTTGGAGCCCACGACCACGAGGCCGTTGTCCCAGGAGGCACACAGCAGGGGCGTGCTGCGCGGCTCCGCGCTCCTGCGCCCGGGCACGTGGAGCGTGAGCGTGGGCAGCGCGGCCAGCCGGAGCAGCGGGACACGACCACGCGAGACCCGGCTCAGCCACCGGTCCAGAGTGACGACGAGGTGGGAGTTCTCGCGCGTCGCGTCCTGCCGACCGAACCAGATCGCGAGCGGGGTGAGGAGGTTTCCCATGCCGATGACCTTAGGTCGTACCCCGTCCGTCGCGGTGCGACACCGCGCTCTCCGCGGTCGCCAGCACCTGCACCGACTCGGTCCATCCCGTGCGCAACCCCGCCTCCAACACCGCGAGGTGGAACGCCCACATCCGTCTGTAGACGGCGTCGAAGCCCAGGGCGGCGGCGTCGCGGCCGCGCTGGGCGAAGGTCTCGGACCAGAGCCGGACCGTCTCCGCGTGGTGGGCGGTCGTCTCTACCCGCCCCCGCAGTGTCAGCCTCGGCGCCCGCTCGATCGCGTCGACCAGCTCCGACCACGCGACCGGAGGCCCCGCCTCGGAGACGTACCTCGACTCCCACGCCGCGAGCTCCACCACGGCGGGGTTGGGACGGCCCGGCGCGACGGTCGTGTGGATCACGAGCCGCCCCCCCGCACCGAGGAGCCGGTCCGCCACGCCGATCACCTCGTCGTGCCCGGCGCGGCCGGCGGTCGTGCCGGGCTCCGCCGCGACGACGGCGTCGACCGTCCCGGCGGCATCGGACGGGGCGCCGAGGAACAGGGAGATCTCCTCGTCCAGCCCCGCCGCGGCGAACCTCGACCCCAGCGCCGACAACCTCTCGGTAGACGCCGTCATCGTGCGCACGTGAGCCCCGCGCTCCGCGGCGCGCATGGGCAGCTCGCCCCACCCGGGCGTCGCCACGATCACGTGGGAGCCGTCCTCCACCCCCGCCAACGTCAGCATCGTGTCGGCCGACCGACGCTGGGCGTCCCCCAGATCGGCCCGCCGGGGGGCCGGCGACGGCGCCTCCAGGTGGACCACGTCGGTCCCGCCCGCCAGGCGGGTCCGGGTCCGGGCACCGGACGCGAAGACGGCGCCCGACGTCGACATCGTCTCGTCCGTGTACAACGAGGTCAGTGCGCCGGGCACGGAATCCTCCAGCTCCACCGTGACGGGACCGCCCCGCCGCCGCCCACCGCCGACGGGGCCGCGACCGTCACGTCCGTAAGCCCGCTCTCCCGGGTGGGCGCAGTCGGCGTTCGCTGCGATCCACGGGGCCAGCGTCGCGATGGCGGCGCACAGGTCGGGCGTGGTCCAGTCCCCGGCCATGAACGACTCGCCGAGCCCGACCACCCCGCCCACCGCCAGCCGCGCCCAGAAGTGCTCCGGCTCGCGTAGGACCACCCGAACCGGGGCGTCGTACTCCCCCGCCGCCGACGCGTCGGGGTAGTCGATCCGCAGGCCGAGCTCGCGCGCCGAGCGCCGCAGGGCCTGGGCGATGAGGACCGGCGGCTGGCCCGGCACCCCGGACGGCGGGGCGAGCGCGGGCCAGCGCTCGATGTCGACGGCCTGGGGTTCGACTCTGACCACCGGTGTCCCTCCTTGTGGGGCTCGCGTCACAGGGACGCTACCGCCGACCGGCCGTCCCCCCGCTCAGGCGCGGCGGCGACCCTCCGGCTCGGCTCGACGGGGGCCCGCGCACCCGCGCGCCGCGCCTCTCCGTGTGCACGGTGTCGGACGGCGCACTATCCTGGGGACTCGTGCCCGGCGGTAGATTCGCGGGCCCCAGACCGACGAGGCCAACGAGCCCCTCACCACAGACCAGCCTCATCAGGAGCCGCCATGACCGAGCCCGCAATCGACCAGGTCACCGCCACCGCACCGGCCGGCCGCCGGCACCGCGTCGTCATCGTCGGCTCCGGCTTCGGCGGTCTCTTCGCCGCCCAACAGCTCGACAAGGCCGACGTCGACGTGACGTTGGTCGCCAGAACGGGCCACCACCTGTTCCAGCCGCTGCTCTACCAGGTGGCCACCGGCATCCTCTCCGTGGGCGAGATCGCCCCGCCGACCCGCCTCATCCTGCGGGACCAGAAGAACGCCACGGTTGTCCTCGGTGACGTCGACACGATCGACGTGGCGGCCAAGAAGCTCCACGCCTCGGCCGGCCACATCAACTTCGATCTCGAGTACGACAGCCTCATCGTCGCCGCGGGCGCCAATCAGTCCTACTTCGGTAACGACCACTTCGAGCGGTGGGCGCCCGGCATGAAGACGGTCGACGACGCGCTGGAGTTGCGCAGCCGCATCCTCGGCTGCTTCGAGCAGGCCGAGGTGATCGACGACGAGGAGGAGCGCCGTCGCCTACTGACCTTCGTCATCGTCGGCGCCGGACCCACCGGTGTCGAGATGGCCGGCCAGGTGGCCGAGCTCGCCCAGCACACCCTCCGGGGCAGCTTCCGCCGCATCGACCCGGCCTCCGCCCGCGTCATCCTCCTCGATGCCGCGCCCGCGGTGCTGCCACCGTTCGGCGACAACCTCGGCAACGCCGCGCGCGCCCGCCTGGAGAAGATGGGCGTCGAGATCCAGCTCAACGCGATGGTCACCGACGTCGACTACCAGGGCATCGAGGTCAAGGACCCCGACGGCTCCGTGCGTCGCATCGACGCCTCGTGCAAGATCTGGTCCGCCGGCGTCAAGGCCAGCCCCCTGGGCAAGCAGCTCGCCGACCAGACGGCCGCCGAGATCGACCGCGCCGGACGCGTGCTGGTCAACAAGGACCTCTCACTGCCGGGCCACCCGGAGATCTTCGTGGTGGGCGACATGATGAGCCTCGACAACCTGCCCGGTGTCGCGCAGGTCGCCATCCAGGGTGGCAAGTACGCGGCCAAGCAGATCATCGCAGAGGTCGAGAAGGGCCGGACCCCGGCGGAGCGGAAGCCGTTCAAGTACTTCGACAAGGGCTCCATGGCCACGGTGTCGCGCTACAGCGCGGTGGTGAAGATGGGCCCGATCGAGATCTCGGGTTTCATCGCCTGGGTCATGTGGCTCGTCGTGCACCTCGCCTACCTGATCGGTTTCAAGAACCGCATCACGACGATGTTCTCGTGGGGGATGCACATGGGCGGCGATCACCGCTCGCAGCTGACCTCGACGAAGCAGTGGGTCTACGCGCGCCAGGCCCTCGAGCAGGTGGCCGCCGACGACGCCGCCCAGCGGTCCGCTGATCGGTCGCGGGAGGAACAGTCCGCTTCCGCCTCGGTCGACTGAGGGCCGTTCAACCGGGGTCGACGACGAGGAACGCGCCCGGCGGGCAGGTCGCCGCCGGGCGCGTCGCCGTCTCAGAGCCGTCTCGGAGCCGGTCCGGACCTGCCCCGGTTACTGCAGGTTCGCCAGTCGCACCTGACCCACCGCGGCCGTGCGCCCCTGGTCGTCGGTGATCTCGACCCGCCAGAGCTGTTGGGAGCGGCCCCGGTGCACGGGGGTCCCGGTCGCCGTGAGGGTCCCCTCGGTGACGGCGCGGAGGAAGTCGGTCGAGTTGTTGACCCCGACGACCTTGCCCTCTCCGCCCAGCCACACCGCGCCGGCCACACTCGCGACCTCTTCCACGATCGCGCAATAGACGCCGCCGTGGACGATGCCGTACGGCTGGTGCAGGTGCGGCTCCACGGCCACCGTCACGACCACCTTGTCGGGAGTGACCTCGGCGTACTCGATCCCGATGTTGCCACCGAAGCCGATGCCGGAATGGGCGCGGATCCGCTCGATCACATCACTGTCAGCCGTGTCGGACATCTGACCTCTTCTCCCCGGCCCGGCCGGTCCGGACCACCGGGATCGAACGTTACCCGGGCCGTACTCGTGCGGGATCACTCACGCCTCCCGGATCAGCGGACGGAGCGCCACCCCCGGTCGCGCACGGGGATGGGCCCCGAGCCCGGGGTGCGCGGGAGCCGGCTACGCCGGCGGACGGCCAATCCGGAATCGTGAAGGGCCTGGAGCACCATCTGTCCGCGCCGGTATCCGGTCTCCGGGCTGGTGTCGGCGAACGTCGGCACGATCGTCGCGGCCCCCAGGACACATTCACCGGCCATCGACCAGAGCGTGTCGACACTGCAGTTGCTCACCTCGGCGAGGCCCTCGAACACCGCCGTCAGGGTCGAGCGGGACCGGCAGGCGAGCCATTGTGCGAGCGCCTGTTCACAGGGTAGGACGACGGTGCCGGGTGATCCCGCGGCGGGGTCGTCCGGCAGCACCCGGAGGGTGGTGTCGCGGACGCCGGCCCAGTCGAGGCCCCCCTCGATGTCTGTCCGCACGGCCATGTTCTCAGCGCCGGTGTCCCAGACGCGTCCGATGGTGACGAAGCTGGCGACCGCGCGACCGAGGACACCGTGGGTAAAGGCCTCCGCGACCAGGTACGTCGAGAAGCGGATGTCTCCGGATTCGGTGAAGTGGTCGCGGAACATCTGCTCCACACGGCCACTGTCAACGGCCCGCTCGAGCGGCACCCACCGGCGCCGCGACTGCGTCCCCAGGTCCGCGATCGAGTAGAACTTCGGATAGCCGGCCCGGAGGCCACCGAGCACCTCGACCGTGTCGTCGAACAGCGTGCGTGTCCCCGCCAACTGCGTGGGCAGCAATGAGCCGGTCATGTCTGGTCTTTCCCCTCGTAGAGTCCCCGAACCGGGTCCGGCGCGCCTCCGCGGAGACGTCCGGACCACGGCGATCCGTCCCCCGAATCGTTGTGGTCCAGGTCATCTGGCCCGACCATAAGTGTTACAACACATCGCCGGTTGTTACCAAGAGTTTTTCGGCCGATCGACGAATCCTTGCACTCAGTGCACGTCTGATCTATCAACCACTTCGCTGCCGCCACCCCGCCTCCGGCCCGGCCGATAGCTCGCATCGATGCAGGTCCGATCGCTCGGCGGGCGTCGACTACGCTGAGTCGCATGAGTACTGAACGCGAGGACGCGCAGCCCGCCGCCGGCACTGTCGGCACCGCCGACATCGGAGTGACCGGCCTCGCCGTCATGGGTTCGAACATCGCCCGCAATTTCGCCCGGCACGGTTACACGGTGGCGGTCCACAACCGCTCCGCGGGCAAGACCGACGCCCTGCTCTCGGAGCACGGTGCGGACGGTGACTTCATCCGCACCGAGACGATCGCCGAGTTCGCCGCCGCACTGCGCTCGCCGCGTCGCGCACTCGTGATGGTGCAGGCGGGCGCGCCCACCGACGCGGTGATCGACGCGCTCGCCGACGCGTTCGACGAGGGCGACATCATCATCGACGGCGGCAACTCCCTCTACACGGACACCATCCGTCGCGAGAAGGCCATGGCCGAGCGCGGCATCCGGTTCATCGGCGCGGGCATCTCCGGCGGCGAGGAAGGTGCCCTGGAGGGGCCGTCCATCATGCCGGGCGGGCCAGCGTCCAGCTACGAGGTCGTCGGACCCATGCTCGAGGACATCTCGGCCAAGGTCGACGGCACGCCGTGCTGCACCCACGTCGGCGAGGACGGCTCGGGCCACTTCGTCAAAATGGTGCACAACGGCATCGAGTACTCGGACATGCAGCTGATCGGCGAGGCCTACCACCTCCTCCGCGGCGTGGCGGGGATCGAACCGGCGGCCATGGCCGACGTCTTCCGCGAGTGGAACACCGGTGAGCTCGACTCGTACCTCATCGAGATCACGGCGGAGGTGCTCGCTCAGGTCGACGCCGAGACCGGCGGCCCGCTCGTCGACGTGATCGTCGACCGCGCGGGCCAGAAGGGCACCGGTCGGTGGACGGTGAAGTCCGCCCTCGATCTGGGCGTCCCGGTCACCGGCATCGCCGAGGCCGTCTTCGCCCGCGCGCTGTCGAGCTCCGTCCCCCAGCGGGAGGCCGGGCGCGCCCTGCCCGCCGGCTCGGTGTCGACCCCGACACAGACCGGTCCCGAGTTCGTCGAGGACGTCCGTCGGGCGCTCTACGCGTCCAAGGTCATCGCCTACGCGCAGGGATTCGACCAGATCACGGCGGCCAGCGCGGAGTACGGGTGGGACGTCGCCCGTGGCGACCTCGCCACCATCTGGCGCGGCGGTTGCATCATCCGCGCCACGTTCCTCGACCGGATCCGTGAGGCGTACGCCGCCGACCCGTCGCTGCCCTCCCTGCTCGCGGCGCCGTACTTCGCCGAGGCACTGGCGGACTGCGTGGACAGCTGGCGCCGCGTCGTCGCGACCGCGGTCACCGCGGGCATCCCCGCGCCGGGTTTCTCGGCCGCGCTCGCGTACTACGACGGCCTGCGCACCGAGCGTCTGCCCGCCGCGTTGATCCAGGGTCAGCGCGACTTCTTCGGCGCGCACACCTACCAGCGCACCGACCGTGAGGGCAGCTTCCACACTCTGTGGAGCGGCGATCGTTCGGAGGTCCGGGCCTGAGCGGTTCGCAGCCCGGTGGTCTGGGCCGGCTCCTCGAGGACCTCGGGGTGTCGGTCCCGATCAGACATGCCGTGTCCGCGCTCGTTCCGGGCGAGCCGACACCGGTGCAAGCGGCCGCGCTCGCCGACGCCGTCGGCGGCGAGAGCCTGCTCGCGGTGGCGCCGACCGGCTCCGGCAAGACGCTCGTGTTCGCGATCGGGGTGGTCCACCGCCTCGCGGGGTCACCGAGCCTGCCGGGCCGGCCCCGAGCGGTCGTCGTGGCACCCACCCGCGAACTCGCGGAGCAGAGCGCCGAGGTCCTCGCGGAGGTGGGCGCGGGCGCCGGGCTGCGGGTGGCCTCGTTCGTCGGCGGCCAACCGATCAAGCGGGATCGTCGCGCCCTCGTCGCCCCGGTCGACGTGGCCGTGGGCACGCCGGGTCGCCTGGCCGACCTGGTCCGGTCCCGGGCCGTGTCGCTCACCGACGCGCGGGTGATGGTCCTCGACGAGGCCGACCAGCTCCTGGGGCCCTCGTTCGTCGAACAGACCGAGTCGCTTCTCGCCGCCTGCGCCGGTGCGGGACTCGTGGCGACCACGGCCACCGCCGACT
Organism: Dietzia maris; assembly: GCF_036287335.1. Taxonomy (NCBI): domain Bacteria; kingdom Bacillati; phylum Actinomycetota; class Actinomycetes; order Mycobacteriales; family Dietziaceae; genus Dietzia; species Dietzia maris. The sequence continues at coordinate 1,639,822 of NZ_CP143053.1, read as the reverse complement.
CCGGCGTCGAGGCACGCCTGCGCGAGGCGCGCCCCGGCCTCCGGGTCCACCGCGTCGAGCGCGCGCCCGCGTCGGTACAGCAGGAACCCGGTCCCGGGGTGTCACCGGAGGCCGAGACCGCGGCCGGGGAGACCGGGACGGGGACGACGACGACAACGGGCGCGCCACGTCAGCTGGTCATCCTCTCCACCCCGGATCCTGACGGCGTGGCGGTCGCACTGGCGGCCCGCTGCACGCGGGGACTCTTCTTCGTCCCACGCCGGGACGCAGTCGACGCGCTGCGTGCCGCAATCGCGGACACCGGCGTGCGCGTGGCCGGCGTGAAGGGGTCGGACTCCCCCACCCGGCGCTCGTCCGCGTTCTCCGAGCTGGCCTCGGGTGCCGTCCGTGTCCTGGTGACCACGGACCTCGCGGGCCGGGGGCTCGACATCGTCGACGTCGGCCACGTGGTCCACGTGGGACCGCCGCACTCGACGGACGACCTCGTCCACCGTTCGGGTCGGACCGGTCGCGGCGTCGCGCAGGCCGGCGTCGTCGCCGCCGTCCTCAGACCCTCCCAGGTCGACCGCGTCGCCGATCAGGCGCGGGAGTCGGGGATGTCGGTCGAGACCGTCGACGTCTCCCGGCCGGGCGCCGACGACGCGATCACGCGGGTGTTCGGCCCCGAGCTGATGACGCCGGCGGCCCGGAGAGCCCCCGCCCCACCGGCACGGTCGCGGCGGCCGTCCGAGCCCCCGCGACCCGCGACGTCGCGGGTCCACCGCCCCAAGCGGAAGAAGCGGTCGTGACGTCCGACGTACGCCCACCCGACCCGGTGGTGCTCCCGGAGGAGCTCTGGCGGCGCCGCGAGGAACGCCACCACGCTTGGGTCGACCATCTGACGGCCGAGCACCTGGAACGCCGTCGCCGCGGGGAGCCGCACCCCGTCGTCGATTTCCTCTTCACCTACTACCGCACGAGCGTCGCCACGGTGCGTCGCTGGCACCCGGGGCCCGGCGTGTTGTTGGAGAACGCGCACCGGTCGGAGCGCCGGGAGTGGCGGCACTACCTACGCGCGACGGTCGCCGGTCGTGACGGGCTCGTCGTGGACGCCGACTCGGTGTGGCGTCGCTGCGGAGACCGGGTCTCCCGCGCCCGTGCGGTGGTCGCGGCCACGGCGGGCCGCCGCGGGGCCACGGGGTGCTTCGGCCTGCACGAGTGGGCGATGCTCTATCGTTCCGGCCGCGACGGCGTGCGCCACGGGCAGGTCCCCCTGCGCCTGAGCCACGAGCGGATCGACGAGGTCGTCCGCGGCTCGCGTCTGCAGTGCACGCACTTCGACGCGTTCCGCTTCTTCACCGACGACGCCGTGCCTCTCAACCGGGAGCCGCTCACGCGCGACGGGCAGGTCCGCGACGAGCAGCCGGCGTGCCTCCACGCCGGGATGGACGTCTACGCCCACACGGCGGCCCTCGAGGCCGGCGCACCGGGCGAGCTCCTCCTCGACGCCCTGCGAGCCGCGTTCGACGCCCGCGAGGTGGACATGCGCTCCTCGCCCTACGACCTCTCGGCCTGGGGCCTGACGCCGATACCGGTGGAGACCGCCGAGGGGCGCGCCGAGTTCGTCGCCTTCCAGAAGCAGTGGATCGCGCGCACCCAGGTGCTCCGTTCACGATTTCTGGCCGCGGTCGACCGCGTCGAGCGGCTCGGGGGACGTGTCCCCGCCGGCGCCCGCTGACCGGTCGTCACACGGGGAACGCGCCGAACTCCTGCGCGGCCACGTCGGCGACGACGCGACCGAACTCGGCGTAGGCGTCCGCCCCGGCGGTCGCGGTCCGCAGCACGAGACCGATCGTACGACCGGGCACCGGGTCCGCGAACCGCGCCACGGCGATCCCGGGGTCGCGCGTCTCCGGACCCACCGCGGATTCGGGCACGATCGTCACGCCCAGCCCTCCGGCGACGCACCGCACCGCGGTGGTCAGGGACGCGGCGCGGGACTCGCCCCGCCCGAGCACGGGCGCGGAGACCCGGCGGCACAGCTCGACCGTCTGCTCGCGGAGGCAGTGGCCCTCGTCGAGCATCAGCAACGGCTGGTCGACGAGGATCTCCAGGGGCAGGCCCTCGCGCCCGGCGAGCTCGTGGGACGCCGGCACGAGCAGGGCGAACGGCTCGGAGTAGAGCGGCGTGGCGGCGACGCCCATCGCGTCGGTCGGGACCGCCATGATCGCGAGGTCGATGACGCCGCTGCGCAGCCCGTCCACCAGTCGGGACGTCTGGTCCTCCACCACCCGCGGCGTCAGGTCCGGGAACCGCTCCCCCAGCGCCGGGAGCAGGCCGGGCAGCAGGTACGGGGCGACGGTGGGGATCACGCCGATGCGCAACGACCCGAACAGCGGCCCGTCACTGCCCGCGGCGGCGTCGGCCACCGCGTCCATCGCGGTCACCGCCGCGCGGGCGTACGGCAGCAGGCGGTGCCCCGCGGGCGTGACGAGGACGGACCGCGTACTGCGCTCGACCAGGTGCAGACCCAGTCCGTCCTCGAGCGTCGCCAGCGCCTGGGACAGGGAGGGTTGACTCATGCCGAGCTCCTCGGCGGCACTGCGGAAATGCAGGCGCTCCGCCACGGCGAGGAAGACCCGGAGCTGCATGAGGCTCGGGACGAACCGCTGATCAGCCATGCCGATCAGTGTACGGCCGTCGATAACCAGAAGTCGATGATTATTCGCGCATGCCTATGAGTGATCTATGTCTCATCGACTTTACCTCTCACAGGGAGTGGGGCATAGTCGGGCCTGGCCGTCCGACTAACGCCAAACCCTCAGGAGGATCACATGGCTCTTCTCACCATCGGCGATCAGTTCCCCGACTTCGAACTCACCGCGCTGAAGGGTGGTGACCTCAAGGAGGTCAACGCGCAGCAGCCCGAGGATTACTTCGAGACGATCACCAACCAGTCCTACGAGGGCAAGTGGCGCGTGATCTTCTTCTACCCGAAGGACTTCACCTTCGTCTGCCCCACCGAGATCGCCGCCTTCGGCAAGCTCGACGAGGACTTCCAGGACCGCGACACCCAGATCCTGGGCGGCTCGATCGACAACGAGTTCGCGCACTTCAACTGGCGCGCGACCAATGACGAGCTGAAGACCGTGCCGTTCCCGCTCCTGTCGGACATCAAGCACGAGCTGATCCGCGCCCTCGGTGTCGAGAACGCCGACGGTGTCGCCGATCGCGCGACCTTCATCGTCGACCCGGACAACGTCATCCAGTTCGTCTCGGTCACCCCGGACGCCGTCGGCCGCAACGTCGACGAGGTCCTGCGTGTCCTCGACGCCCTGCAGTCGTCCGAGGTCTGTGCCTGCAACTGGCAGAAGAACGATCCCACCAAGAACATCAACAAGATGGACATGCTGCAGGAGGGCATCAAGTGAGCATCGAGAACCTGAAGTCCGGACTCCCCGAGTTCGCCAAGGATCTCAAGCTGAACCTGGGCTCGCTGGCGCGGTCCACCGAGCTCAACGAGCAGCAGCTCTGGGGCACGTTCCTCGCGACCGCCGCCGCGACCCGCTCGGCGACCGTCCTGTCGGAGATCGCCGACGAGGCCCGCCAGCACCTGTCGGACGAGGCGTTCAACGCCGCGCTCGGCGCCGCCTCGATCATGGCCATGAACAACGTGGCCTACCGCGCCAAGGAGTTCCTCGGCGACGACTACACCCAGGTCCGCATGGGCCTGCGGATGAACATCATCGCCAACCCCGGCGTGGAGAAGGCCGACTTCGAGCTGTGGTCGATGGCCGTGTCCACCATCAACGGCTGTGAGAACTGCACCGCCGCCCACGATGACGTCATCCGCAAGGAGGGCGTCACCAAGGAGCAGGCCTGGGAGGCCGTGAAGATCGCGGGCACCATCGCCGGTGTCGCGCAGGCCGTCGAGATCGACGCCAACATCTGACGCTCACCTCTCCGGTGACCGTAGGGCCCCGCTGACGAGAGTCAGCGGGGCCCGGTGTGTTTCCGCCGAATGCCTCATGGTCCGCGAGTTGGACCTCGTGCTCACGCCGCTGCGCAACTAGGTTCGGCAGGAGAGCCGTGGAAGAGTCCCGCGGCACCGAGCGATGGAGACGGCGATGACCACCGGAGGCACCCCACCCGGGGACGGGTACCCGAACGACCCCTACGGTTCCGGACCGGACCGGAACAGGGCCCCTACGGCGACGCGGGCTACGGCCAGCAGGCTTACCCGGGCCAGGGTGGCTACGAGCCGTACCCCGGGCAGGGCGGTGGCTACGATCCCTACCCCGGGCAGGGATACGGACAGCCGGGTCATGAGCAGCCGGGTTACGGCCAGCAGGGATACGGCCAACCGGCCTACGGACAGCAGCCCTACGGCGATCCGGCGTACGGCGGCTACGGCCAGCCGGGGCCGGGCGGGGCCCCGGCCATGGTCGGCCGGGTGTCCCCGACCGGCGCGGTCAGCGCCGGCTGGCAGATGTTCAAGAACAACCCGGTCCCCTGGCTGCTCATCACCCTGGCCAGCGGTGTGGTCAGCGGGATCATCAGTGCGTTCTCCACGGACGAGTCCGGGGCCGTGATGTTCATCGCCCAGGTCCTCTCGTTCGTGGTGAGCCTGCTGCTCCAGGCGTTCATCGTCCGCGGCGCCCTCCTCGAGGTCGACGGCCACAGGCCGTCGTTCGGCGACTTCTTCAAGCTGCACAACTTCGGATGGTTCGTGGTCGCCGCGATCCTCGTGGGCATCGCCACCTTCGTGGGTGTCTTCCTCCTCATCGTCGGCGCCTTCGTCGTCGCGTTCTTCCTCTACTGGACGCAGTACTTCGTCGTCGACCGCAACATGACGGCCACCGACGCCATCGTCTCGAGCTTCCGCGCGATCAAGTCGGACGCGGGCAACCTGCTCGCGCTGGCGCTGCTCAACGTCCTCATCATCATCGCGGGCACCCTGGCACTGCTGGTGGGTCTGTTCGTGGCCATCCCGGTCACCACGCTCGCGTCGGTGTACGCCTACCGGGTGATCACCGGCCCGAGCGAATTCTCCCGCGCCGCGACCGCCGCCGCCGCCTGATCCACCGCCGCCCGATACGCCACCGCCTGATCCGCGGTAACGGCGGCGACGTGCCCCTGAGATGACGACGCCCCGACGGCCGAGTGGCCGTCGGGGCGTCGTCATTCCCGGCGCGGTGTCATTCCCGGCGCGGTGTCATTCCCCGCGCTCGGCATCTCCCGGCGACTGCCCGGCGACGGGGTTCTCCGCGTCCTTCTCGTGGGCCATCGCGCGACGGACCGCCCACACGGTCCCGACGAACGCGACCAGCGCCAGTGGCCAGCCCATACCGATACGCGCGGCGCCCAACCAGTTGACCTCGTCGTTGAGGTACAGGACGTATTGCAGGACAGCCCGGATCGCGAACAACGCGGCCCAGAAGCCCGTCGCTACGGTGTACCACCGGCGGGCGGGCGGGATCCGACGCCAGGCCATCCCCTTGCCGTCGAGGAAACCCCAGATCACCCCGACGAGAGGCCACCCGGCTATCGCCGACAGCGCGAACGCCGACCCGTACACGGCCTGGGTGATGATGCCGTAGAGGAAGTACCCCTTGGCGTCTCCCGTCCGCCAGGCGATGAAGACACAGATCGCCACGCCGATGAACCCGGAGATCGCCGGCTGTGGGTTGTCCCGGCGTCCCAGGGACCAGGCGAGCATGGCGACCGCGACGCCGAGGGCGCCCCAGATGGCGGCGGTCAGGCCCCAGAACGCGTTGACGGGGACGAACGTGAGGACGGGGATCGACGAGAAGACGAGCCCCCGGACACCGCCCATCTGCTCGAGCACGGACGCGTCGGGATCCCCGAACGCGGTCTTCCGGCTCGCCACCGACTGCCGCCCGGTGCCAGCGCCGGTATCCGACTCCCCCGCTGCCTGCTCAGGCTCTGTCACGCGATTCCTCCCCGGTCCTGCACGGCTGCCCGTCGAGCAGCTCGTAGCGCGGGTTGTACATGATCCTGCGGCCGTCGCGGATGCCGACCCGGCCCGTCACACGGATGAAACGACCGGTGTCGATCCCGGGGATCGTGCGCCGTCCGAGCCAACACACCTCGATCGCGCCGGTCCCGTCGAACACCTCCGCGGTCATCCCCAGGAAATCCGATCCCCCGCAGGAGAGCACGGTCCGGATGCGCCCGGTCAACGTCACGCGGTCCCCTCGCGCGACATCCGCGACGTGGGTGCACCCCGTGCGCTGGACGCGCACGGCGAGATCCGCCGCGTCGAGGGCCTCGACGGGGTCGGTGAGTCGGGCGGTCAGGTCCCGCAGGACCCTGGGGAAAGGCATGGTCAGATCTCCCTCGGCCGACCGGTTCCGGTCACAGGTCGTCGTCCGCGCCGCGGAGCCGGTCCATCGCGCTCCCGTCCCTGCGGGGCGTCGCGGTGCCACCGGTCGACGACGCGGCCGTTGCGCCCGACGACGGGGTGGCCTGACCGCCGCTCTGCGGAGCCGCGGCGGCGCCGGCGGACGGCGCAGCCGCCTGTGGGTTCGCGGACGCCGCCTGCGGGTTCGCGGGCGCCGCCTGCGCCCCCGCCTGCGCCGCCTGGCCGGCCCGACCCTGCTGGCCGGCCGCCATCTGCTGCTGGTACGCCTGCGCCTGCTGCTGCGCCGCCTGCTGGGACCGCGCCTGGGTGAGCGCCTGCTGGATCTCGTCCGGGATGGTCAGTGGGAGCTGCTCCCGCACGGGCATCGGTCCGTCACCGCGGTTGATGAGGAGGTGCCGGAACACCTCCCGCCCCTCCTCCGCCGCCTGGTCCGCGAGCTCAGGCGTGGCCATGACCCGGACCTCGGCGGTCCACCGGTTGCCGTCGACCCCGATGGCGCGGAAGACCGCCCCGGGCAGCACGGCGACGAGTTCGCGCCCCCAGGGACCGTCGACCACCGAGACGTCGGCGCCCTGCTGTTCGAGCTGCTCACGCATCCCGGCCACCATCGTGCGCCACTGTCCTGCCGACTTCGGGGCGGCGAACGCCCGCGGGATGACACGTGAGACCTGGGTGACGACGTGGAACTCGGGCTGGCCGGCCGGGTCGAGGGCCACGTTCAGATCGCGGCCCTGCGGCACTCCGATGACGAGCGACCCCAGGTCGATATGGCCGTAGCCGAGGGCCGTGTAGTACGCGCGCACGTCTGGAACGGACGAGCGGTCGTGCGGCCCCGTCGACGAGGGTGCCTGCGACTCCGCCTCGGTGGACGCGGCGGCGTCGCGGGCCCCGGTCACCGGCTTCTTTCGTCCGAACATGGTGGAAATCCTCTCGGAGTGCGACCCGGCCCCGGACGGGACCGTCGCGGACGACGCTACCCAACGGCGTCGCCGCCGGTCAGGTCAGGCGCGATGGTGGTCTGTCTCCCTGGGTGTGAGGGCGGTGGTGGTCTGTCTCCCCGGGCGTGAGGGCGGCCGGTCAGCTCAGGCGGTGGTGGCCCCCGGTCGAGCCGTGGCCGCCGTCCCCGCGGTCGGTCTCGTCGAGATCATCGACCTCCACGACGTCCCACAACTCGACCCGCTGGACGAGGAGCTGTGCGATCCGGTCACCGCGCGCGATACGGACGGGTTCGGCCGGATCGAGGTTGATGAGGTTCACCTTGATCTCCCCCCGGTATCCCGCGTCGACGGTCCCGGGTGCGTTGACGATGGACAGTCCCGCCCGTGCCGCCAGGCCGGACCGTGGGTGCACGAGGCCCACGTACCCGACGGGCAACGCGATGGCGACTCCCGTCGGCATGAGGACACGGTGTCCGGGTGTCAGGTCGCAGTCCTCCGCGGCGTGGAGATCGATCCCGGCGTCCGCCGCGTGCGCCCGGACAGGCAGCGGGAGTCCACTGTCCAGCCGTCGTATCCGGAGCACCTCGCCGGTACCGCTCACCCCGGCCGATCCGCTCACCATGCCGCCGCCCTCCTGCCGGGCGTCGCCCGGTTGCTCGATAGTCTTGATGTCGTGTCCGACGAAGATCTCCGCCCCCCACCCGATCGCGCGCCGCGCCCCGTCCACTCCGAGACGCTGCGGGTCCCGGTGTGGTGGTGGCTCCTGCTCGCCGCGGTCACCGTCGTGGCGGTCGTCCTGGCCTTCACGGCCGGCGCACGCTGGTGGATGTGGCTACTCGTCATCGTGGTCCCCGCCCTGCTCGCCTGGCTGTTCGTCTCGCTCGGCCGCGAGAGGATCGAGGTCGAATCCGACGGTCAGGGCGGAGGGACACTGTACGCGGGCCGCGCGCGCCTGCCGTTCGACGCGATCGCCCGCAGCGCGGTCGTTCCCGCGACGGCGAAGCAGGCGGCGATGGGACGGCAGCTGGACCCGGAGGCGTTCGTCGTCCACCGCGGGTACATCCCGACCATGGTGATCGTGGTCCTCGACGACCCTCTGGACCCCACGCCGTACTGGCTCATCAGCACGCGCGACCCCGAGGGGCTCGCGGCGGCGCTGCCGGACAACCACTACAGCTGACCGGCGGCGCCGCCGCGCGCGGTGCTCAGCCCGCGCAGTCCACGCAGATGGCCATGCCGTCGCGCTCCTCGGCGAAGCGGCTGCGGTGGTGCACCAGGAAGCACTCGCCGCACGTGAACTCGTTGTCCTGCTCCGGCACAACCCGCACCGTGAGCTCCTCGCCGGACAGGTCGGCACCCGGCAGTTCGTAGGACTCGGCGGTGTCCGTCTCGTCGACGTCGACCTCGCCGGTGGCTCCCTCCGCGCGCCGTGCCTTGAGCTCCTCCAGCGAATCGCCGGTGAGCTCGTCTGCCTCGGTGCGGCGGGGAGCGTCGTAGTCGGTTGCCATGAGTCTCTTTTCTGGGTCTGTGTGGGGGGTGCCCGATTCGGCGGTGGACCGACCGGCGCACGCATAGTAACGGAATCTCCCGCCTTTTTCATCCAGCGGTCACGTCCGTGTTCCGGGCGGGATCGCCTGCGCCCGACGTTTACAGTGGAGGGCCGGGTCCCATCGGGGCCCGCAGCCCGTTCACCTGCAGGAAAGGCCCTCATGGTCGTCCATCTCAGCACCCAGGCGACACCGAGCCCGACCCCCGCGCGGGGGTTGACCCGCCTGCGCTCGCCCTACGTCCTGTTCGTGGTCGTGGTGCTCGTCCTCGGTGCGCTCGTCTGGGCCGCGGCACTGCGCGGAGACGACGCCGCCACCCAGGCCGTCGCCTGCCCGCTCCCGCCGGCGGCCGAGGAGGCGGGCCTCGAGGAGGAGTCCGTGGACGCCCTCGATCAGGTCGCGCCGGCGCTGCTCGCCGACACCCGCATCCGGGTGCTCAACGCGAACGGCCAGAGCGGGCAGGCCGGTGCGGTCGCCGCCGAGCTGGCCGAGCGCGGATTCCAACCGGCGGGCTCGGACGCGATCGGCAACGACCCGGTCTACGGGCAGGCCCTCGAGTGCCACGGTCAGATCCGCTACGGCGAGGCGGGCCGGGCCGCCGCCCGCTCGCTCTCCCTCGCCGCGCCGTGCATGCAGCTGGTGACCGACGGCCGCACCGACGGCACCGTCGACCTGGCGCTCGGCACGACGTTCTCCCGCCTGTCCGATTCCACCGCCGCCGTCGGCGCGCTCGACGAGCTCAAAGTGGGTCGCCAGCCCATCTCCTCCGAGCTCGACGCCGCGCGCGCCGTCAGCTGCTGAGCCGTCCGGTCGCGCCCGCGAGCGCGGAGAGGAACTCCGGCGCCACGCCGGGCGTGGCGCCGGTGGTGGGCACGGCGTCGTCCTCCGACACCGCCACCACTGCCCCGGCCTCGGCCGCGATCAGCGCGCCCGCCGCGTGGTCCCAGTATTTGAGCCCGCGCTCGTAGTAGGCGTCCAGCCGGCCGGTGGCCAACATGCACAGATCCAACGCCGCGGACCCGCACCGGCGGATGTCACGGACCCGCGGGAGCAACTCGGCCACCACGCGGCCCTGCTCCGCCCGGATCCCCGCGTCGTAGGCGAACCCGGTTCCGACCAGGGCGAGCGACAGGTCCGCGCAGTCCGACACGCGCAGCGCCGTCGTGGTGCCGTCCGCCTCCCTCAGGGCCGCGCCCCGGCCCGAGCCCCCGCTCCAGGTCTCCCGCGTGACGATATTGTGGACCGCCCCCGCGACCACGACGCCGTCCACCTCGGCGGCCACCGACACCGCCGTGAACGGGATCCCGTACAGCAGGTTGACCGTCCCGTCGACGGGGTCGACGACCCACCGGACCCGCGGCTCGCGCGCACCGGCGATGTCCCCGTCCGTCGGCACGCCCCCCGGATCGCCCGGGGTCTCGTGCGTGTCGTGCGCGACCTCCCCGCCCTCCTCGCCGAGGACCGTGCCGCCCGGGCGGGCGGCCGCGATCTCCCGCCGCAGGTGCTCCTCCACCGAGGTGTCGATGACGGTCACCGGATCGGTCTCCGACGACTTGGACCGCGAGCCCAGCCCCTGCGAACCCGGCCCCCGCGAGTCGAACTCGGCCAGCATCCGCCGGGCCACGTCACCGCCCGACACCGCCACCCTCTCGGCCAGCTCCCGTAACCCGTCGACGAACTCCGGGCCGGTCCGGCCGGCCTCCTCTGCTGCTCCGCTGGACGTCATGTGCCCCTCCTCGTCGTCGTACCCCTCCGGGGCCCGTACTCGGACCCGCCGGACGGGCGCGGCGGTGAACCCGCCCCGGGGCCCGCCGGACCGATACGCTGGCCCGCGGGCGCCCGACGCCCATCGTGCCCCGACGGCCCGGGCACCTGACAACCGACGCCGTGCCCCGCACGGTCCACCCCACGGGAGCCCCACATGTCCAGCCCCTCGCCCCTCTCCGCCGTCCCGCCGACGGAGACGCCGACCGGACTCGGCGTGGACGTCGGCGGCACCGGCGTCAAGGTGGGGCTCGTCGACCTCGCGCGCGGGGAACTCATCGGCGACCGGCTCGTCCGCCCCACGCCCCAGCCCGCCACCCCCGACGCCGTCGCCGCGCTCATCCGCGAGATGGTCGCCGAATTCGACTGGCGCGGCCCGGTGGGCGTCGCCCTCCCGAGCGTCATCCACGAGGGCGTGGCGCGCATCGCGCACAACATCGACCACTCCTGGATCGGCTGCGACGTCGTCGACCTCTTCGACCGGCACCTACCGGGCCGCACCGTCCTCATGCTCAACGACGCCGACGCCGCCGGCCTCACCGAGGTCCACTACGGCGCCGGTGAGGGCGTCGACGGGCTGGTCATCCTGCTGACGTTCGGCACCGGCATCGGCTCAGCCCTCCTGCTGGACGGCAGGTTGCTACCCAACACCGAGTTCGGCCACCTGATGGTCGAGGACATCGCCGGGCGCGGTTTCGACGAGGCCGAGCACCTGGCCTCCGCCTCCGTCCGCGCCCGCGACGGACTGAGCTTCGAGGAATGGGCCCCGCACGTGTCCAACGTGCTGCGCGCCATCGAGGACCTCCTCTGGCCCCGCGCCTTCGTCCTCGGGGGAGGTGTCAGCGAGGCCGCCGACCAGTGGTTCCCCCTGCTCGAGAACCGCACCCCCGTCCGCGCGGCCGTCCGGCGTGGCGACGCCGGGATCATCGGCGCGGCGCTCTACGCCGCAGGTCACTCGGGGGTGCTCGACCTCGGCCGGGTCCTGCCCGACGTGGGCGTCTGACCCGGGCTAACTCCGCCGGATGCAACCCTCCGGACAGAATCTCGTTACAATGGCGCAGGCCGGGAACACGTACCGGCCGGGGACGGGCCCGGTACCGCAAGGCGGACGGCTCGCATGTCTGCAGACCAGGCGGCATCGATCCCCGATTCCCATCGAGTAACCGGTTGTGAAGGGGCGTTTGTGGCAGCCACGAAGACCACCAATTCGGATTCCGCGGCGAGCGGCGATCCGTCGGCCACCGAGGTCACTGGCGAGGCCCCCGCCAAGAAGACCGCCGCGCGCAAGGCGCCCGCGAAGAAGACGGCGGCCAAGAAGACCGCCGCCAAGAAGACCGCGGCCAAGAAGAAGGCCGCCAAGAAGACCGCCTCCCCCGCGGGCGCCGACGTGGTCGAGGACGACCAGTTGGAGGACGCCGGGGATTCTATCGAGGTCGAGCCCGACACGTCCGAGCTCGAAGACGTCGAGGTGGATGTCGAGAGCGTCGAAGACGAGCAGGCCGACGAGGAGACCAAGGCGGAGCCCAGCGCCAAGGACAAGGCGTCGGGCGACTTCGTCTGGGACGAGGACGAGTCCGAGGCCCTCCGCCAGGCCCGCAAGGACGCCGAGCTCACCGCCTCCGCCGACTCCGTCCGCGCCTATCTCAAGCAGATCGGCAAGGTCGCCCTCCTCAACGCCGAGGAGGAGGTCGAGCTCGCCAAGCGCATCGAGGCCGGCCTATACGCCACCTGGTACATGGCACAGGTCATCGAGCGCGGCGAGAAGCTCACCACCGCGCAGCGCCGCGACTTCAAGTGGATCGAGCGGGACGGTGTGCGCGCCAAGAACCACCTCCTCGAGGCCAACCTCCGCCTCGTCGTGTCGCTGGCCAAGCGCTACACCGGCCGCGGCATGGCGTTCTTGGACCTCATCCAGGAGGGCAACCTCGGCCTCATCCGCGCCGTCGAGAAGTTCGACTACACCAAGGGCTACAAGTTCTCCACGTACGCCACGTGGTGGATCCGTCAGGCCATCACCCGCGCGATGGCCGACCAGGCCCGCACCATCCGCATCCCGGTGCACATGGTCGAGGTCATCAACAAGCTCGGCCGCATCCAGCGCGAGCTGCTCCAGGACCTGGGCCGCGAGCCCACCCCGGAGGAGCTGGCCAAGGAGATGGACATCACCCCGGAGAAGGTGCTGGAGATCCAGCAGTACGCCCGGGAGCCCATCTCGCTGGACCAGACCATCGGCGACGAGGGCGACTCGCAGCTCGGCGACTTCATCGAAGACTCCGAGGCCGTGGTGGCCGTGGACGCCGTGAGCTTCACCCTGCTGCAGGACCAGCTCCGCTCCGTGCTCGACACGCTCTCCGAGCGTGAGGCCGGCGTCGTCCGGTTGCGCTTCGGCCTCACCGACGGTCTGCCGCGCACGCTCGACGAGATCGGCCAGGTCTACGGGGTCACCCGTGAGCGCATCCGTCAGATCGAGTCCAAGACCATGTCCAAGCTGCGGCACCCGTCGCGCTCGCAGGTCCTGCGGGACTACCTGGACTGACTGGACTGACAAGACCGCTGCAGCGGGCCTTCGCCGGACGACCGGCGGGGGCCCGTTCTCGTCTGTGCGGACCGGCTCAGGTGTGCCTTCCGTGTACACCGCCCTCTGCCATCGCGCGTCCTCCGGCGCGGCACCCGACCCCGGAGTAGGGGCGTTCACCAGCTGCGGAGCAGGCTGATCCGTTCCCGGATCTGCTCGGCGGAGGCCATCGGCACGGGCGGGCCACCACACGCGTTGCGCAGCTGGGTGTGGATCGCGCCGTGCGACTTGCCCAGCCGGCCTGAGTACACCGACACGAGGGTGTTGAGCTGGCGTCGCAGGTCCTTGAGTTCGGCGGCGGAGGCCACCCGGTCCGCGGCGGCCCCGGCATGGGCACCGGGCCCGGCCGCGTTCCCGGGAAGCGTCGTGCCTGCCACCGACGGGTCGGAGCCCACGACGGCGACCGCGCCGGGTCCGGAGGAAGACTCCGCGGACGCCCGCTTGATCTGCTCCTTCTCCCGCTGCCGCAGGAGCGCCTTGACGTCGTCGGCTCCCAGCAGTCCGGGCAGGCCGATATAGTCGGCCTCCTCCTCGCTGCCGGCGAAGGTCGCGGTCCCGTAGGAGGACCCTTCGTACACGATCTGGTCGAGTTCCGCGTCGGCGCCGAGGGAGATGTAACCTCGGTCCTCCTCGTCCTCGGTGTTCTCGTCCTGCTGCTGGTTCGCCTGGGCGAGGAGCTGGTCCTCCAGCGCCTCCTCCCGGTGTGGCTTGCCCAGGACGTGGTCGCGCTGGGCCTCCATCTGCGAGGCCAGCTGCAGGAGTACAGGCACGGACGGCAGGAACACCGAGGCGGTCTCCCCCGGCCGGCGGGAGCGCACGAAACGGCCGATGGCCTGGGCGAAGTACAGGGGCGTGGAGGCGCTGGTGGCGTAGACGCCCACGCACAGCCGGGGGACGTCGACGCCCTCGGACACCATCCGCACGGCGACCATCCACTCGTCGGTCGAGTCGGAGAAGGTGCCGATCCGGCTGGAGGCCGTGGGGTCGTCGGACAGGACGAGCGTCGGCGGCGTGCCCGTGATCTCGGTGAGCAGCGCCGCGTAGTCGCGCGCGCGTTCCTGGTCGGTCGCGATCACCAGGCCGCCGGCGTCGGGCACCCCGCCCGCACGGATCTGCCGCAGGCGCGTGTGGGCGGCCTGCAGGACGGCCGGCATCCAGTCGCCGTGGGGGTCCAGCGCGACGCGCCAGGCGCGGGACATCTGGTCGGCGCTCAGGGGCTCGCCGAGGCGGGCCGAGAACTCCTCGCCGGCGTTGCTCCGCCAGCGGGCCTCGCCCGAGTAGGCGAGGAAGACGACCGGCCGGACGACGCCGTCGGCCAGGGCGTCGGCGTAGCCGTACGAGTGGTCGGCCTTGGAGCGCTGGTGCCCCTGCCCGTCTGGTTCGTAGGTGACGAACGGGATCGGGCTGTCGTCGGAACGGAAGGGGGTACCCGTCAGCGACAGGCGCCGCTCGGCGTCCTCGAACGCCTCGCGGATCGCGTCACCCCAGCTCTTCGCGTCGCCGCCGTGGTGGATCTCGTCGAGGATCACCAGTGTCCGCCTCGAGGCGGTGCGTTCGCGGTGTTTGAATGGGTGCGCGGCCACCTGGGCGTACGTCACCACCACCCCGTGGTACTCGGGAGCCAGGGCGCCCGAGGAGTTGGAGTACTCGGGGTCGAGCGCGATGCCGGATCGCGCGGCTGACGCAGCCCACTGGTACTTGAGGTGCTCGGTGGGGGCGACGACGGTGATGGCGTCGACTGTGCGGTCGGCGAGGAGCTCGGAGGCGACCCGCAGACCGAAGGTCGTCTTACCGGCGCCCGGCGTTGCCACGGCCAGGAAGTCCTTCGGCCGCGCCATGAGGTACTTGCGCAGAGCGGTCCGCTGCCAGGCGCGCAGCGAACCACCCCCGGCGGGGCGGGGGGCGGATTCTGCGGTCGTCTCGTCTGGGCCCGGGACCGCGCCGGGGTCACTCACCAGGCTTCAGAGTCTCGTAGACGCGCTTGCACTCCGGGCACACCGGCGAGCCGGGCTTGGCGGAGCGGGTGACCGGGAAGACCTCACCACACAGGGCGATCACATAGGTGCCCATGACCGCGCTCTCCGCGATCTTGCTCTTGTCCACGTAGTGGAAGAACTTGGGCGCGTCGTCCTGCGTCTCCTCGGTCGTGGTGACCTCGGGGCGCTCGAGTGTCTTGGTCCGGGTGGTGCTCACCCCCTCATGATGCCGCACCCGGGCGTCGCCGCGCCAACGCCGGAGTACCTTGGGCCCCATGGCACCCGACTTCCGCCGTCATCGATCCGGCGAACGGGACGACACCTCGAGCCCCGTGCTCATCACGGGCGCGCGTGAGTCCTACAGGGACGAGCTCGCGGCCCGGAAGAAGCGCTACTTCGTGCTGATGAGCGTGCGGATCCCCGCGCTGCTCCTGGCCGCGGGGTCGCTCGCCCTCTGGAACAACCCGTGGATCGCGTTGGCGATCGTGGCGGGGTCCATCCCGATCCCGTGGATCGCCGTCATCGGGGCCAACGACCGACCGCCCCTGCCCAAAGGGCAGGCCCGGACGTACACCGCCGGGAGCCTGCCCTCGAACGCCCCCTACGCGTTGCCGTCCAGCCTCACCGGCGCCGCGGGCGGCTCCGGTCCGGATGCCGACACCGGGGGCCGCCGCGCGATCGGCCCGCCGCCGGGTGCGACCGGCCAGGACGGCGGCCCCCACGGCCGGACCGAACGTGGGCCCGATTCGACCCGGACCGACAGCGCCCCCCACGACCGGACCGACCCCGGGCCCGACTCCCCCGGCTCCGGGTCACCCCGCAGCCACCCCACCCCCGACGAGAGCGACTCCGACCAGTGACGAGCCCGACCCCTACCCTCGCCGATCTCGCGCCCGCGCTCGCGGACGCCTTCCGCCGGCACGACTACACGGTCGAGGGCCTCGAGCGCAGGCTCGGGCCGGAGGCGGTCGCGGCGCTGGGCAGGTCGGACGCCGCGACGGTGCGCCGATACGCGTGCTCGGCAGGTCCGGCCGGGCTGCTGGTGCGCCTGTTCGCGCTGGGTGATCCGCTGCCGACGTCCGCGGTGACGGACGCGCTCCCCGGCGTCGAGCCGCGCGCAGGCGTGGACGCCGGCCTGTGGGAGCCGGCCGACGGCGGTGCGGCACTGCGCGCGGTGGTCGACCTGCGCCCGGTGGACACCGGCCACGGGACGCGGTGGGTGTTCGCGGATCCCGACGGGTCGATGGTGCGGACCGTCACCCGGCCGGACCACGTGCTGGGGGTCGGCCAGGCGACGCTCTCGCTGCTGCGGGTCACGCCCACCTCGCCGACCGGGTCGGTTCTGGACGTGGGCACCGGGTGCGGCATCCAGATGGTCCACGCGTTGGACACCGCCGGATCCGCCACCGGGACCGACATCACCCCGCGGTGCCTCGAACTGGCCGCCGCGACGCTGGCGATCAACGACCTGCGGGCCGAGCTACTGCGGGGCTCGTGGTTCGAGCCGGTGGCGGGCCGTCGATTCGACCGGATCGTCGCCAATCCCCCGTTCGTGGTGGGGCCGCCGGAGACCGGGCATTCGTACCGCGAGTCGGGCCTGGCGCTCGATGGTGCGAGTCGGACGGTGGTGTCCGGCGCCGCCGACCATCTGGCGGACGGCGGGACGGCCGTCATGTTGGCGTCCTGGGTGGAGCGCGAGGACACCGATTGGCGGAGCCGGGTGGCGTCGTGGGTGCCGTCCGAGGGCGTGGACGCCTGGATCCTCCGCCGGGACGTCTCCGAGCCGGGACTGTATGTGTGGACGTGGCTCACGGACGAGGGCATGGATCCGCGGGACGAGTCCACGTGGCGGGCGACGGACCGCTGGCTGGACCACTTCGAGGCCGAGGACGTCGCCGGGGTCGGGTTCGGCTACGTGTATCTCCGCCGCGTCGAGGGACCGTCGTCGGTGTTGTGCGAGGACCTCACCCATCCGTTCGGCGAAGGCCTCGGGGACGAGGCGGAGGCGTATTTCGCGCGCACCGCGTGGCTGCGCGCGGCCGCCGGGCGCCACGGCGGGCAGGACCGCGCCCTGGACGCGACCGTGTTCACGGTCTCGCCCGACGTCCACCTGCACGTCTCGGAATCCCTCGCACCGACCGACCCGGAGGGGGCGGGCGCGCCGGGCGCGTCGACCGTGGTGGTGGAGCGCGTGACCGGCGCCCGCTGGCGCCACGAGATCGACCCTCTCACCGCGGCGGTGCTGAAGGGCGCCCGGACGGGCGCGCTTCCGTTGGAGGACCTGGTGGTGCTCGCCGCGGCCGGCGCCGGTGAGGATCCGGACGAGCTGGCCGCACCCGTCCGACGGGTGATCGCGGACCTGTTCGTGCACGGGTTCGTGGTGCCGGTCGGTGTGCCGGGCCTCCTGCCGCCGGGGGCCGTCGCCGCCGCGCCCGGGGGGCCGCGCGGGTGAGGGCGGTCATCTCGCGCGTCACCGAGGCGTCGGTGACCGTCGACGGAGAGCTCGTCGGGTCATTGTCGGCGCCCGGCCTCCTGGTATTGCTGGGGGTCTCGAACGACGACGACGAGGCGGACGTCGCGACGATGGTCCGCAAGATCTCGGAGCTCCGGATCCTGCGGGAGGAGCGCAGCGTCGCGGAGGTGGGCGCCCCGGTGTTGGTCGTCAGTCAGTTCACGCTGATGGGCTCGACCGCCAAGGGCAGGCGACCGTCGTGGGCGAGGGCGGCTCCCGGGGACAGGGCCGAGCCCGTGGTCCGGGCGGTGGTGGCCGGTCTGCGTGAGCGGGGACTCGAGGTGTCCACGGGCGTGTTCGGCGCGATGATGCAGGTCCACTCCGTCAACGACGGCCCGTTCACGGTGTTGGTGGAGACGCCGGGCTCGGCCTGAGCCGCCGACGCGGCAGGGTGACGGCCTTTACGGCACGGTCCGTGACCGAAATCATCGGTCGGGGAACATTGCCGGCACCCCCGTCGTTGTAGGTGTACGTGACCGTGACCCGGGCACGCGCCTGATCCGTCCACCAGCAACCGAACGCCGGCCTCGTCACAAGGCCAGGCAGGAGGAGGAGACATGACGTCAGCCATCACCCGATCGGACCGTCGGACGGAGGCGGATCCGGAAGGCCAGAGCCCGAGCGCTGACCTGGTCCGTGTCTACCTCAACGGGATCGGCAAGACGGCTCTGTTGAACGCCGAGGACGAGGTGGAGCTGTCCAAGCGGATCGAGGCCGGTCTCTATGCCAAGCACCTGTTGGAGACCAAGAAGCGTCTCGGCCCGGTGAAGAAGGCGGATCTCAAGACGATCGTCGCCGAGGGCGAGGCCGCCCGCGCCCACCTCCTCGAGGCCAACCTGCGTCTGGTGGTCTCGCTGGCCAAGCGCTACACGGGCCGGGGGATGCCGCTGCTGGATCTCATCCAGGAGGGCAACCTGGGCCTGATCCGTGCGATGGAGAAGTTCGACTACGCCAAGGGCTTCAAGTTCTCGACCTACGCCACGTGGTGGATCCGCCAGGCCATCACGCGCGGCATGGCCGACCAGTCGCGCACGATCCGTCTCCCGGTCCACCTGGTCGAGCAGGTCAACAAGCTCGCGCGCATCAAGCGTGAGCTGCACCAGCAGCTGGGCCGCGAGGCCACACTCGAGGAACTGGCCGAGGAGTCGGGGATCCCCGCTCACAAGATCGAGGAGCTCCTCGACCACTCGCGCGACCCGGTGAGCCTGGACATGCCGGTCGGCGCGGACGAGGAGGCCCCGCTCGGCGATTTCATCGAGGACGCCGAGGCCACCAGCGCCGAGAACACGGTGGTGTCCAACGTCATGCACTCGGACGTGCGCGCCGTGCTGGCCACTCTCGAGGAGCGTGAGCAGCAGGTCATCACCCTGCGGTTCGGGCTCGACGACGGGCAGCCCCGCACCCTCGACCAGATCGGCAAGCGCTTCGGCCTGTCCCGTGAGCGCGTCCGCCAGATCGAGCGTGAGGTCATGGCCAAGCTCCGTGAGGGCCGTCGCGCCGACAAGCTGCGGTCCTACGCGGTCTGATCCTCCCCGACCCCGGTCACACTCCGGCGGCCCCGCCCACGAAGGGCGGGGCCGCCGCTCGTCTGTGCCGGTGCCCGCGTGGTCGTCGCCGCGGCCACCGGGCACCGGGCACCGGCGTCAGCGGAGCCTGCGGGGCCCCTCGTTCCCGCTGAAGCGGGGCGGCGGACCGAGCCGCACAGTGGCGTAGAGCACGGAGAGCCCGTCGGGTGCGGCCAGTCCGGGGTCGATCGCCAGGCGGCGCAGTTCGGGGACGTCCTCCACCAGACATGACACCCGCCCCATGAGTTCCACAAGTGCGTCGCGGTCGACCGGCGCGTCCCCCGCGTAGCCGTCGAGGATCGGCGCCGCCCGCGGTCTGCCGAGGAGCGCCGACGCCTCGGAGGGGGAGATGGGCAGTGTGCTGAACGCCCGGTCGGCGAGCAGGTCGGAGAGCATCCCGGACAGTCCGAACGAGATCAACGAGCCGAAGATCGGGTGGTCCGCGACGCGGATGGTCACCGCGACGCCCTTCGTGGCCATCTTCTGCACGTGCAGCGACCGCGACCCGGTCGTGGACTGGAGCAACGCGAAGGCGTGCCGCACCGCCGCGGAGTCGGCGAGGTCGAGGCGGACCCCCGACTGGTCGCTGCGGGTGCGCCACCGGTCACTCATCGCCTTGACCGCTACCGGGTAGCCCAGCTCGTCGGCCGCCATCACGGCCTGATCGACGTCGGTGACGACGCGGTAGTCGACGATGTCGATCCCGTAGCACTCGAGCAGGGCCCGGACCTGGCCCTGCGTGAGCTCGAACGACTCGGTCCCGGCGTGGAGCTGGGACAGAGAGTCCACGAGCTCGCGGGCCCGCGCGCGGTCGATGTCCGGATACTCGGCGGGCTCCTCGGCGGGCCGGTCGAGCCACTCCGCATACCGCCGGGCCCGCACGAGCGCCGACACCGCGCGTTCCGGGTAGGGGTAGGACGGGATCGAACCGCGGGCCGCCACGCCCGACTCGTCCGTCACGGTCAACCCCTCGGGCAGGCCCTCGCCGGCGAGGAACGTACTCACCACCGGCTTGGCGCTCTCCGCCGCCGCCGCGCGGATCGCCTCGGCATAGGAGTCCGGATCCGTGGCGACCGGCGGGACGAACACCGTGAGAACCGAGTCGACCTCGTCTCGCGCGAGCGCGTCCGCGATGGCCTCGCGGAACTGTTCGGGCGACGCCCCGGCACCCAGGTCCACGGCGTGGGAGACGGTGAACCCCTGCTGGCGGGCGGAGTCCGCGCCGAGCCTGCCGACGGCCGAGGAGTTGCCCACGATCCCCAGGCGGCCGCCGGTGGGCAGCGGTTGGTAGGCGAGCAGGGTGGCGGTGTCGAACATGTCGGTGATGGAGTCCACCTGGATGAGGCCGGAGTCGCGGAACAGTCCCCCGATCGCATTCGCGGTAAGCCCCTCCACGCCGGACTCCAGGTCGTCCACGGCCCGCCGCACGACCACGACCGGCTTGTTGCGGGCCACACGCCGCGCGATCCGCGAGAACTTGCGGGCGTTACCGAAGCTTTCAAGGTAGAGCAGGACCACCTCGGTCGAGGTGTCCGTGTCCCAGTACTGCAGCAGGTCGTTACCGGACACGTCCGCGCGGTTGCCGGCGGAGACGAACATCGACAGCCCGAGCCCGCGCCGCGCCGCGGCGGCGAGGATCGCGATGCCGAGCGCACCGGACTGGCAGAAGAATCCGGCCCGGCCCGGGCCGGGGACGACCTCGGCCAGCGTGGCGTTGAGCTTGACGTCGGCGGAGGTGTTGATCACACCGAGCGCGTTGGGGCCGACGACGCGCATCCCGTGCGCCCTGGCCTCGCTGACCAGTCGTCGCTCCGAGACGACTCCCGCGCTCCCCACGTCGGAGAACCCGGCGGAGATGACGACGAGCGTCGACACCCCCTTGGACAGGCAGTCGTCGAGGACCTCCGACATCGAGGCGGCGGGCACGGCGACGACGGCGAGGTCGACGGGATCCGGGATGTGCCGGACGCTCGCGTACGCGCGGACCGACTGCACCGAGGTGGCGTCCGAGTTGACGGGGTAGACGGGGCCGGCGAACCCGTTGCCGATGAGGTTGCGCATGACGGTGTGGCCGATCTTGCCCACCTGGTCGGACGCGCCGATCACGGCGACCGATCCCGGGTTCAGCACCCGCGCCAGGCTCCGGGCCTCCGCCGCGGCCTCCCGCGAGTTCCGGACGTTCGTCAGCGCCTCGGTGGGATCGATGGCGAACTCGAGGTGCAGCGTGGAGCCGTCGAAGGACCGTGAGATCTCGTACCCGGCTCGGCGGAACACCTGGATCATCGACCGGTTCTCGGAGAGGACCTCAGCCTCGAAGTGGTCGATCCCGCACTCGGCCGCCGCGCCGGCCAGGTGCTCGAGGAAGATCGAGCCCAGCCCCCGGCCCTGGTGCTGATCGGAGATCGTGAAGGCGACCTCCGCGAACGTGGAGTCCGGCAGCCGTTCGTAGATCGCCATCCCGATGATCTCCGCGCCCAACTCGGCGACGAACGCCATCCGGTCGCGGTAGTCGACGTGGGTCATCCGCCGTAGTTCCCGATCGCTCAGGACGTCCCGGGATCCGAAGTAGCGCAGGTAACGGGTGCGTTCGGACAGGCTGGTGTGGAAGCGGGCGATCTTCTCGGCGTCGTTGGGCAGGATCGGGCGGATCCGCACCGCCCGGCCGTCCGAGCCGAGGACGTCCGCGGCCCACTCGTGCGGGTAGCCCTCGGGGTACTCGTCGACCGAGGTGTCGGTCGAGGCGTGCTCGGGCGGATCGACCGCGGGGGGCGGATCGCCCGGACGCCCGCCGGGTTCCGGGGTCTCGGTCGCGGTGGGGCCGGTCGCGGGGTCGCCGGGGTGCGCCATGGGGTCCTCCAATGCGAGGTCGTGCCGGACGGGGCTCGAGAAGCGGTCAGTCCCGGGGGTCGTCGGGATCGAGCCCCAGCAGGGGGTAGACCGTGCGACGGGTGTCGAGGATCGACTGGTCCAGCCGGGCCAGCGAGCGGTCCATCTCGACCCCGCGGTCGGCGCCCGCCGGCTCCCACGGTGCGAACGTCGGCATCTCGCCGTCGCCCATCACCTTCGGGACCCGATCGGGAACGGTGAGCCGACCGGCGGCGGACCGCCACCCCTCCGGGATCGCCGTGCCCGGGTCGACCGGCGCCCCGAGAACCGCCGCGATGAGGTGGGTCCACGAGCGCGGGACCACCCGCACCAGCTCGTAGCCACCGCCGCCGACCGCGATGAGGCGCCCCTCGCAGAGCTCGTCGGCCAGGGCGATGACGTCAAGGTATGAACGCCGGTGTCCGTCGACGGTCAACGACAGATCGGCGAGGGGGTCCTCGCGGTGCGAGTCGCACCCCGCCTGCAGGACGATGATCTGCGGTTCGAACGCGCGCAGGACGCCCGGGACCACGGCGTGGAAACCGCGGAGCCAGAGGTCGTCGGTGACCGCGGGCAGGAACGCGAGGTTGACGGCCGTGCCCTCCGCGCGGCCCACGCCGGCCTCGGACGCCCAGCCCGTCGACGGCCAGAGGGTCGCGGGGTGCTGGTGCAGTGAGACCGTGAGGACGCGGGGATCCTCGTAGAACGCGGTCTGGACGCCGTCGCCGTGGTGGACGTCGATGTCGACGTAGGCGATGCGGTCGAAACCGTTGTCCAGCAGCCAGCTGATCGCCACGGCCGCGTCGTTGTACACGCAGAATCCGGCGGCGGCCGCGGGCATCGCGTGATGCATCCCGCCGGCGACGGAGACCGCGCGCGTCGCGGCCCCGCTGGCCACCGCGCGGGCGGCCGTCAGCGTGCCGCCGGCGACCGCCGCGCTGGCCTCGTGCATCGCCGGGAACGTCGGGTTGTCGGCCGTGCCCAGACCGTGGCTCATCCCGACGTGCTCCCCCGGCGACAGGTCGCCGGCCGCCTTCACGGCGTCGATGTAGCGCGAGGTGTGCACCCGCAGCAGCTCGTCGTCACCGGCCGTGCCGGGATCGAGCAACTCCACCCCCTGCAGCACGCCGAGTTCGGTGGCCAGCGACATGGTCAGGTCGAGGCGCCTCGGACTCATGGGGTGATCGGCGGAGTGTCGGTACTCGAGCAGCGACGGGCTCCACACCACCTTCGCCTCGACGCCGTCCGCGATCCCGGCCATGGCCACCGCCCTCTCGTCGGACCGGGTCTCTCCCGGCCCGCGCACCCCGCCAGATCCGTGGGGTACATCACCTCAACAATCTACGCGGCGACGACGGGGGCGGCCGATGAACGTCGGCTCCCCACCCCGGTCGGTGGCCCGACGGTAGTCTCGGTGTGAGAACCCGGTCGGTGTCGTCACCCACCGGGATGTCGATTCGAATCCAGACGTGGAGGACTGCAGCGTGAAGGACCTGGTGGACACCACCGAGATGTACCTCCGCACCATCTACGAACTCGAGGAGGAGGGCGTGATCCCGCTGCGGGCGCGGATCGCGGAGCGCCTCGAGCAGAGCGGCCCGACCGTGAGCCAGACGGTGGCCCGGATGGAGCGCGACGGGTTGGTGCTCGTCGCACCCGACCGGCACCTCCAGCTCACCGCCACCGGGCGCGAGCTCGCGGTGGACGTGATGCGCAAGCACCGCCTGGCCGAGCGGCTCCTGGTGGACGTGATCGGGCTCGAGCTCGAGAAGGTCCACGCCGAGGCGTGCCGGTGGGAGCACGTGATGAGCGACGACGTCGAACGGCGTCTCATCGAGGTGCTCGACGACCCCCGGACGTCGCCCTACGGCAATCCGATCCCCGGTCTGGACCGCATCGGCTACGCCGAGTCGACGCTCGACCACGGCGACCACGTCCGGCTATCCGCGCTGCCCACCGACACACCGCACACCGTGCGCATCCGGGCGATCGGCGAGAACGTGCAGATCGACACGGACCTGATCTCCGAGTTCCGCGCCGCCGGCGTGGAGCCGCTCAAGACCGTCACCGCGACCCGCCGCGGGCACCTCGTCGAACTCGACTCGGGGGACGGCCGCACCGTCGAACTCGACGGCGACCACGCCCACGCCATCCAGGTCGAGATCCTGTCGTGAAACTCCTCGTCACCGGCGGGGCCGGGTACGTCGGCGGAGTGTGCGCCACCGTCCTCATCGAGCGCGGGCACGAGGTGGTGATCCTCGACGACCTGTCCACCGGTAACCGGGACGGCGTCCCCGAGGGGGCGACCTTCCTCGAGGGTGACGTCGCCGCCCGCGCGGGCGAGGTCCTCGACCCGTCCTTCGACGGCGTGCTGCACTTCGCCGCGCGCTCGCTCGTCGGCGAGTCCGTCGAGAAGCCCGAGGAGTACTGGCAGGGCAACGTGGTCACGTCGCTGGCCCTGTTGGACGCCATGCGGGCGGCCGGTGTCGGGAACCTCGTGTTCTCCTCCACCGCGGCCACCTACGGCGAGCCCGAGCAGGTGCCCATCACCGAGGACATGCCCACCCGGCCGACCAACACCTACGGGGCGACCAAGCTGGCGATCGACCACGCCATCACCTCGTACGCGGTCGCGCACGGACTCGCCGCGACCAGCCTGCGCTACTTCAACGTCGCCGGCGCCTACCACGGCGCGGGTGAGAACCGGGTCGTGGAGACCCACCTCATCCCGCTGGTGCTCCAGGTCGCCCTGGGTCACCGGGACCACATCAAGGTCTTCGGCGACGACTGGCCCACCCCCGACGGCACCTGCATCCGCGACTACATCCACGTCGCGGACCTCGCGGACGCCCACCTGCTGGCCCTGGAGTCCAACGCCCCGGGGGTCCACCGTGTGCTCAATCTCGGCAGCGGCGAGGGATTCTCCGTCCGCGAGGTGATCGACGTGTGCCGCGAGGTCACCGGGCACCCGATCCCGGACGTCGTCGCCCCCCGGCGCGCCGGCGACCCCGCGGTCCTCGTGGCCTCGAGCGCCCGGGCGATCGCCGAGCTCGGTTGGAACCCCACCCGGACGGACCTGCGCACGGTGGTCGAGGACGCCTGGGCGTTCACCGGGGCGCTCGGCGACCGCGCCCACTCGGCCCCCCGCTGACGGGCGGCCTCCCGCCGCGGACACGGCTCACGCGGTCGCCGCCACCCTCCTGAGCCGCTCGGGCGCCATCCCGTGGTGCAGCCCCTGCAGCAGCAGCCGGGCCAGGTTGTTCCCCGGGTCGGCGTCGACGGCGGCCGACAGCGCCGACCACGCGTGCACCCCGCTGCCCGCGAAGTACGATGCCGCACCCAACAGCAACAGCGCCACCGAGCGTTCGCGCGCGGGCCGACGACGCGCGACCGCCCACCACACGAGCCGCCGACCGTCGCGATCGCCCAGCCCCCGCTGCGCGAGACGTCGGTAGATCTCGTCACGAACGGCGATCACCAGCAGGTCCCGCCCGATGGCGGCGAGCTCGTCGTCGTCGACCTCCTCCCCCACTCCCAGCCGACGCGCGGCGTCGTCATGGCGCTCCACCGCCGCCGCGACCGCGCGCGCCCGCTCCGCGCGCCGGTCGCGTCCCCCTGCGGACCCGCCACCCGGGTCGGCCGCGTCCACCTCTCCCGCACCGCCCACGACGGCGTCATCCGGGCGGTCCTCGTCGCACGCGTCGGGGTCGCGGACGAGGTACAGCCGGTCGATCTCGTCCCTCGAGCCGGCCCGGACGCGGCCGTCGTACGCGTGTACCGCGGCGATCTGCGTCGTGTCCGGGTCGATCTGCACACCCCGGGTCATCCCGAACAGATCCACCCACGGCTCCCCCTCGGCGAACTCACCGACCCCGTAGGCCGCCTCCACCCCGGTGCCCGCCTCGCCCAGCCAGTATTCGAACGCCGACGCGGCGTCCTCCGCACGCAGCCCCGCCAGATACCCGTCCGCACAGTTCTCGTGGACCACCACCAGGTGCACCGAGTCGATGCCCTCCCGCGCGCAGAACCGCGCGAGTCCCCGCGCCGGGCCGGGGTCGATCGCCGGACGGGCACGACCGATCGCGGCGTCGCCGGGGTCGCCCGCGTCACCGGGGAGGCCGTCCAGCGGGTCCTCGACTAACGGATCGTCGAGGTCGGCGAGGTCGTCGGGGTCGTCTGGGTCGTCGAGGAGGTCGTCGGCCCCGGGGAATCCACGGCCGTCGTCCAGCAGCCCGTCGACGTCCATCCGCACCACCGGCCCCTGTCCACCGTCCGCGGTGCGACCGCACAGGATCACCACCGACCCCGGCCCCGGCGGGAAGCCGAGCATCGCCGGTATCGAGGCGATCAGCTCCTCCGGCGAGGTGATCACCACCGTCGCCCGCCCGTCCGTGCCGCCCTCGTCCTTCAACTCGCCCGTCGTCATCGCTCGCCGCCCGTTCGTCTCGCGCGTCCACGCCCCGTCGTGGCGCGGTCCGCGGGTGTCGTGCACCGGACCCACCATCGGCCACCCCGGCGGCCGATCCCCGCCCCGGGACGCCGGACCGACGGCCGCCTGTGGAGGGAGACGGGGCCTGTGGGGATCGCGCGGGAATCATCTCGCGGGTGGTGACGTTGTGACAGTGGTGAACCCCCCGTCCCGGATGGACGACCGGGCGAACCCCGCCACCGACGGACGGGGTGTGGTGATGAGAGGAGTCGACATGGCCAGGCACAGCGATCTGTACCGACTGATCGAACCCGTTCCCGACCTGCGTTCCGAGGACGGCCGCGGGCCGGTCCTCGTGCACGGACTGGAGGGCTTCTCCGATGCCGGACTGGCGATCCAGGGCGTGTCCGAGCATCTCCGCGAGAGCCTGGACTCCCAGCTCATCGTCGAGTTCGACGTCGACGAGCTCGTGGACTACCGCTCGCGCCGCCCGCATCTCAAGTACTCGTTCGACCGCTTCGCGGACTACAACGAGCCGACCATCCAGATGCACGCGGTCAAGGCCTCCGACGGAACGTCCTTCCTGCTCCTGTCCGGGCTCGAGCCGGATCTCAAGTGGGACGGCTTCACCGAGTCCGTGATCGACCTCGCCGGGTCCTTCGGGGTCCGGATGTCGATCGGACTGGGAGCGATGCCCCTCGGCGTCCCCCACACCCGGCCCACCAACTCGAGCGCCCACGCCAGCGATGTGGACCTCATCAAGGGGTTCTCCGCCTGGCCCGGCGAGTTCTCGGTGCCCGGCAACGTGACCTCCCTGCTCGAGCTGCGGATGGCCGAACACGGGATTCCCTCCGCGGGCTTCACCGTGCACGTGCCGCAGTACCTGTCGCAGACGGCCTACCCGGCAGCCGTGCTGCACCTGGTCGGCAGCATCGCTAAGATCGCCGACCTCGAGCTGCCCACCGCCGAGCTGGAGAAGGCCGCCGAGGAGTTCACCGCCCAGGTCAACGCGCAGATCGCGCAGAGCCCCGAGATCCTCACCGCCGTGGAGCTCATGGAGAAGCAGTACGACGAGTTCATGGAGACGCGCCTCGGTTCCGACTCCCTCAACCCGGGCGGCAAGCCACTGCCGTCGGGCGACGAGATCGGAGCGGAGTTCGAGCGGTTCCTCGCCCAGCAGACGGGCGACGGCGGGCAGGGCGACGACCCGCAACGCGACGGGTGACGCCCGCCGGCGACTAGGAGCATGGGTCAGTAATGGCTCGAAGCGCGCCGAGAGTACGGCGGAGTGCGTGAGAGCGTTGCGCTCGGGCCGGCGTCACTGGCGGACAGGTATTCGGTTTGCGAAGCCGCGGTGATGGCGTTCAGTCCGCGGGTCAGCCTGTAGGTCGCCCGGGCCTGCCAGTTCAGGCGATCTGGAGGCCGCCGAGCCCGGTGGCGCCGATATGACCGTGGAGCTTTCGCAGGTTGTGGCAGGCAGCGAGCAGTAGCCATTCACCGCGGGCGGCGTCCAGACCGCGAATCAGGAGTTGCTTGCCGTTCTGCAGGGTGCTCATCTGTCCGAAGACCGGTTCGACGATCGCTTTGCGCCGGGCGTAGACCGCTCGGCCTTTCTTCGTGGCGAGCTTGCGGGCCATGCGCTGCTTGTCCGTGGCGCTGGCCGGGATCGGTCCCCGGGGGGCGATCGGCGCCGGTTCCCCGCTGCGCTGTCGTCCGGTGGCGATGAAGAACTCGGTGCCCTGCTCGCCGGTGACCTCGGCGGAGGCGGCGAGGTTCGCGGCTGAGCAGTACCCGGCATCGGCGAGCATCTGCTTCGGGGCCTGCCCCGTGTTGCTGATGGCCTGCTCGGTCATGGGGATGAGGTTGCCGACGTCGGCGGCACAGTCGTTGACCTCGGCCGCCACGATGATCTGATGGGCGGCATCGACCACGGCCTGGCCGTTGTAGCACTGAGCGAACGACCCGTCCCCGGTGAGCATGATCTTCGACTCCGGGTCGGTGAAGTTGCGCTGGGCCTTCGGCCTGGGCGTGGCGCGCTCGGCGGCCTCAGCGGCCTTCTGCGCGACGGTGTCTTCGTCTTCGCCCTTACCGCGGGCCTTAGCCTCAGCCTTCTCCGCCGCATCGGCGGCGGCGTCGGCTTCCAGAGCAGCTTTGGCCTGGCGCAGCTTGACCAGGCGAGACTCTCGGCGGGCCAGCTCATCGGGCAGCTCGTCCCCGCGCCGGTTCTTGCCGAACTTGGCGTCCTCGGCCTTGTCGATGGCCTCGGCGGCGGCCAGCAGATCGGAGACCTCCTGGGCCAGTACCTTCTCCCTGTCCGTCAGCCGCGCGTACGACATGGCCTTGCGTTTGGAGGCGTTCGCCCGCAGCTTCGTCCCATCCAGCGCGACCTGTCCAAGCGTGACCATCCCGGCGGCCTGGCACAACGCCAACGCCTGCAAGAACAGGTTGCCCAGCGCGGCCAGGTGCCTCTTGCGAAACCTGGCGATCGCGCGGTAGTCCGGGGCCGCCCCGGCCGCCAACCACCGGAAAGCGACGATGTCGGTGCAGGCCTTCTCGATCCCGCGGGAGGAGCGCACCCCCGTGGTGTAGCCGAAGATCAGCAACCGCACCATCAACCGCGGATCGTACGGCGGGGCCCCGCGCCCCTCCTGGTAGGAGACGTAGATCCGCGATAAATCCAGGTGCTCATCGACCAGATCCGCCACGAACCGTGCCAGATGATCGGCCGGAAGCCAGTCATCCAGCGACGGCGGCAGCAACAACCCCTGGCCCGGGTCGAACGCCCGAAATGTCTTGCCTGCGCCCACCGGCTCGACCTCGCCCTGCCGGTCAGCCCGCTCGACGCGGAACTCCTCGGCGGCGAACAACCCTTCCTCGCCCATGACGACAATTATCCCGCCGAACCCGCCCCATCAGCGGACCTGAACTGGCGTGTTACTGACCCACGCTCCTAGGGCGTGTCTCCCATAGCTGAGCGGTGACCCGCGAGACCGTGGCCGTATGGGACAGACGAAGTCACGATTTCGCCAGTTCACCGACGAGCAGTGGGAGCGGATAGAGCCCCTGCTGCCCTCGAACGAAGGGCGGCAGGGGCATCCGTTTCGCGACAATCGCAAAGTCGTCGAGGGCATCATCTACCGCTACCGAGCAGGTATTCCCTGGCGGGACCTACCTCGCGAGGAGTTCGGTGCGTGGCAGACCGTGTGGAAGCGTCACGCCCGCTACGCCCGGGACGGGACCTGGGATCGCATCCTGCACGTGATCCTGGCCGATGCCGACGCAGCCGGAAAGATCGACTGGAACGTCTCGGTCGACGCCACCATCTGCCGCGCTCATCAGCACGGCACAAATACAACGCGCCCTGAGCAGGACACAGGGGGCAGGGTTGAATCACAAGAACCGGCCCTTCCGGGGCTGTGAACCCGCAGGTCATGGCATCGGTCGCTCGCGAGGAGGGCTGACCACCAAGATTCACAGTGCCGTCGACGGCCGCGGCCGACCGCTGGCGAACGTGATCACCGGTGGGCAACGAAACGACGGCGCGATGCTGGCCGAAGTCCTGGCCGACATCCACGTCCCACGCCACGGCAAGGGCCGACCCCGCACCCGCCCCGACGCGGTGATCGCAGACAAGGCCTACTCGTCTGGCACGATCCGCCGCCAGCTCCGCAGTCGCGGTATCGCCGCTGTCATCCCGGAGAAAAGCGACACCATCGCCGCTCGCGAACGCCGCGGCAGCCGCGGTGGCCGACCCCCGAAACTCGACACTGACCTCTACAAAGACCGAAACGTCGTCGAGCGTTCCTTCGCACTGGCCAAGCAATGGCGAGCGCTGGCCACCCGCTACGACAAACTCGCGATCACTTACCGCGCCGCCGTCACACTCTGCGCAATTCTCACCTGGCTACGCCGATTGGGAGACACACCCTAGATGCATCTTGAGGTGAGTTATGAGACCTCGCGAGCTGGGGCAGTCCGGGCCGGGTGTGTCGCTTTCAAAAGGCGGCGGCCTCGATCTCAGAAGTCGTCTTCACGGCGACTGGGCGGAGTCCGACGGTTCGCCGGGCCTGTGCTGGTTGGACCCCATCCGAGAGGGCTATCGGCGGAAGGGCCATGAAGAGCCGGCATGAGAACCGACTTTCTTGCGGGGTGGCGGCAGCAGGAACCACAGGCCGGTGACCGCGACCGCAAGCCCGCTCGCCGCCACCGCTGAGGGGCCCCATTCCATGACGCGTTCGGAAAGCGTCGCCCCAGCGTTGGGGCCGTTTACAAGTATGGCTTCGCAGCGAGTCGTGACGAATCCCGCCCACTCGGTGCTATAGGAGCCCTTCGTTATTTCCGTTGCGCCGTGCTCCAGTGAGAGCGTCAACAATTTGGGCACGCAGGTTTGGTGGGGCGAGTTCATGACGAACGCAACGGTATAAATCGCCAAGCCGACCGCGATGCCGACCAGCGCGAGCGTAGTGGTGCCAAATGGACTAAATCTACGCCGAGGAGTTTTGCTGGCTGGCATAATTACCCATTCGATAGTGGGGCGAGTTGCAGGGTCACTCTACCCTGCCGGGCGTGGAGGGGTCCGAGGAGAGCGATGTGCTTCTTCATAGCGCGCTATGGAATTGGGGAGAGTTTCGTTTTACTTAAACTGCAGATATCCACTCTTAGCATTGATCTAAACCAATAATCCTGACAGGGCGGCTGAATAATCTAGAGGGAAAAATTGAAGAAGATGGTCCAGTGGGGCCTAACTTCAAAGGGATAATTTCAAGTTGATTCGGAAGTGCCAGTTCGCGGGCGATTAAAAATCGCCCGCGAACCACCTGAAGTCTGGTTTACCATTGAGTTGCTACGCCCAAACGGGGCCGCAGACTTCCTGCCAGTTTTCCCACTCTCCGCTTGTCCTTTGCAACTGGAACCGAAGACACCAATTCCCAGCCTCGATGAATGCGTTCACGGGCATGGTAACGCCATGTCCGTCCAGGATGTTGACTGCGCCGCCTCCGGTCCCCCACCAGTACATTCCGTTAGGCCGATCGACGTTGTACCTCGCGTTTACGGGCTTATATCGTTTTCGGTGCTGGGTTTTCCCAGCTCAGCAGCCCGCTAGGGTTGACGGTGGGAGAGGTTCGGTGAGCGCGGTTGTCGGCTGAGGGTTGTGCCTCGTGAACAGAGAATGCGACACCGGATCTGCCCCGCCACATGGCCCGTTTGAAGGGAATTGACGGACTGGCCTGGCAGAGGTGTTCTGTCGACTGGTCGCGCCGGATGACACGTAAGCACGGGCACACCCTGGCGGCGACACCTCTCGGCCGATTGCTGGCCGCGGGGCGCCGATGGCCTGCTGTGGCAGCGGCTCGAGTATGCGGGGCCGCGGCGACGGGATGCTCCCGAGACCGATAAGTACACAGGAAGCCACGGCCGCACTACCCGATGGCGCGGCGATGATTGTGGGGCTTCCCTCCTGCGACGTCGCAGGCAGGCTTGGTGGAGCCTGCCGGCACGTGCGATGCCGCTCGAGGACGCCCGGCGACATCGTCTCGACTGTCCCGCTATGGCGAGCGTGGCAGGAAGGAAGCCCGAACCCATGACTTCAACGGGCACAGTCCATAGTCCCACAACGATTCAGGCCCGCGCCGGGATCGACTGCGCGATCGTGGCGAATCACCAGTGCGAGCTGATCGAATATCGCGACGACGGCACGACACGAACAACCCGCAAGACCATCCCGAGCACCGCGGCCGGGATGAACGAGCTGACCAGGTTTCTCGCAGCAGTCGACGTCGCCGTCGACGTGGTCGCTGAACCGACTTCCCTGACCTGGGTTGGTATCCAGGCTGCGGTCGGCGCCGCCGGCGGCCGGTTCTACCTGATCGGCACCAGGCACTCCTCTCGACTGCGCGCAGCGGTGGCCGGCAAGAACAAGTCCGACGTCATCGATGCGCATCTGCTGGCCAAGGCGCTCGACTTGTTCGACCTTGAACCGCTCGTCGTTGCCGACGTCGGTTCCGAGGCCATCAAACGCTCGGCCCTGTCGCGGGGCGATGCCCGCGTGCACTACGACCAGTGCTGGCGCCGACTGCGTTCTTACGTCGCCGCCACCGTTCCGGACATCGACAAGATTCTCGCCGGATCTCGTACCCGCACGTTGGCGGTGCTGGGGCGGTGGCCTGACCTGCG
The DNA here is from genome assembly GCF_036287335.1 of Dietzia maris. Taxonomy (NCBI): domain Bacteria; kingdom Bacillati; phylum Actinomycetota; class Actinomycetes; order Mycobacteriales; family Dietziaceae; genus Dietzia; species Dietzia maris. The sequence continues at coordinate 1,607,113 of NZ_CP143053.1, read as the reverse complement.
AGCCCTGGCCCGAGCACACCGGTCCACCATCACCGCAGTGCTGCGCGAACACTCCTACTGCGGTGGCCGCCAGGAGCAGATCGCTGACCAACTCCGCAGTGCCGCGGCGGCCTGGGTGGGCATCCTCAGGGACTACTACGACCTAGATTTCTGGGCTTTGAAGGTCGCTGGAATGCTCGCCGACATCGATCAGGCCGCGGACCGATTCGACCGCTACACCGAGCAACTCGACGGGCTCTGGCACGCCTTCTACGGCCCCGATGATCTGCTGCTCTCGGTGCCGGGGACCGGCCCGATCACCGCGGCGACGATTCGTGGCTGGCTCGGCGACGGGTCCCGTTTCGCCCGCCCCGAGGACTTCGCCTCCTACTGCGGACTGACCCCATCGAACTGGTCGTCGGGAACCATGGAGCACAAACATCGCGCGATCAGCAAGGAAGGCCCGTCGGCTTTGCGGATGGCGGTGTTCCTCGCCGCGAATGCGGCACGCACATCCGACCCGCAGCTCGCTCGGGTGTACCACCGGCTCATGGTCGACAAGGGTCAGCACCACAACAAGGCCGTGTGCGCGGTCGCCCGCAAGCTCGCCGAGCGGATGTGGATAGTCGTGCACCGCAACGCGCCCTACGAGTACCGCGACGACGACGGCGCGATCCTCGACATCACCCAGGCTCGGGCCATCGTCCGCGAGCGCTACCAGGTGCCCGCGGAAGTCCGCGCCCGCCACCGCAACCACACCACCGCCCAAAGGAGAGCCCGACTGGCAGCCTGACCCCTCCCTCGCCTCGCCACCACGAGGCCCCAGATCAGCCGTAGAGCCCGGCGCTCTACGGCGCCTCGACATGCATCCCGACAGGACCATCCTGAGGGGGGTTGACAATCGTTAGGGAATCTCTTCCGGAATCAGAGTGCATTGATCCGATCCTGAAGCCGGCCGGAGTGAATGAGTGACCGCAAGATGTAGTGCTTGAGGTTGCGGAAGCCCAGGGCGATCCCGCGCAGGTGCTCGAGGCGGCCGTTGATGGCCTCGACGGGTCCGTTGGAGGCACCCACGTCGAAGTAAGCGAGGATCTCGCGATGCCGTTTCCACAGTGAGCGACCGAGCTGGGCGAGCTCGGGCAGCTCCTTGGGCACCCCGGCCCGGATCGAGCGCAGGAGCTTGTACATCGCGATCTTGCCCTCCCGCTTGCCGGCGGCGTCGTAGGCGGCGATGAGTCGCTGGTAGACGCCGTAGGTGACCTCGACCGCCGCGTGCGCATCGTTGGCGGTGAATGCTTTGAACAGGCGCACCTTCTGCTTGTCGGTGAGCAGCTCGGCTCGGGTGTTCAAGGTCCGGCGGATGCCGTACAGCGGATCGCCCGTGCGGCCCCGGTGCCCGGTGGTGGCCTGCTGGATGCGTTGGCGGCACACGGTGAGCTTGTCGGCGGCCAGGCGCACGACGTGGAAGGGGTCCATCACCGTCCGGGCAGCGGGAACGGCTTTGGCGGCGGCGGAGTGGTAGCCGGCGAACCCGTCCATCGTGACCACCTTGACTCGGTCTCGAAACACCTGGTCACGGGCGTCGAGCCACTCGGTGAGCACCTTCGCCGAGCGCCCGGGGACCATGTCCAACAGGCGAGACGGGCCGGTGCCGTCCACGACCGGGGTCAGGTCGACCAGGACGGTGACGAATGAGCTGCTGCCGTCGCCGCGCACGTGCTTCCATTTGTGCTCGTCGACTCCGAGAATGCGGACGCCGTCGAAGTGGCCGGGCTGGTCGTAGACGATCGTGCGAGTCTCCGACAGTGCTAGATCGTTGACCAGATCCCACCCCAGCCCGAGGGCCTTGGCGACCGCGGACACGCTGGTGCGGTCGATCGCCAGACGCTGCAGGATCCAGCGGCTGCAGCGACGCGTGGTCTTGGCCCGCGGCTCGGCCAACGCCGGCATCCGCTGCTGGAAGATGCGCGTCTCGCATTCGATGTTGTCGCAGGTGAAGCGCGGTACCCGCACATGCAGTCTGGTGGGATGACCCACGATCGGCAGATCCGTGACCTTCCGCTGGACGTGGTCCCGCAAACGGCCCGCCATCCCGCACTCGGCGCAGACCGGGTCGAGTGTGACCGGGGCGCAGAACAGGTGCGTGAGCTCGTCAGCCACAGCGGCGTCGGTGATCGTCACCCCGAGCTCGACGGTGCGGCAGATGGTGTCGGCAAGCAGGCTGGCGGTAGCGTTCAAAGCGGGTCCTGGGGTGTTCGATGCGTGGCGTAGGAACCTGCATCTTCACACGCCCCAGGACCCCTACATCTTGTGCCTCACCGCATCACCGGCGAACCCCAGCTACGCACTCCGGATCCGGAAGAGCCCGTTTACGTAGGTGTACGGCTCGCCTTCATTTCGTGAGCTATCGAACCAGACCGATTGGTTATCTGCCCAAAGACCTGAGCCGTTTATGTTAAAGCACGCGTTCCGATCCGAAAAGGGCCATATCCGATTCTCATATACCTTGCAGTTTGTCCATGTCATGGGGGATATCTCAGGGCCCCCCTCTGCGCGTTCGGTCGATTGTCCGCTGTTCAACTCAGACAACTCTTGGGGCGATAGGAGCTCTGCGAGTTCTGGACTGACTGTGATTGGGGCGTCCACTGCAACGCCGGTAGCTTCCTGGGCCAGCGCTGTCGGAACTCCGACTAGGCACAACATCGCTGCGCCTATGATTCCAGTTAGTGTTTTGCTATGCCGTTTCATTCCTTGTCCTCGCTATTCGCGTCGCCAGGTTCGTCGACCATCAACTGTATTGAGGTGGAACCCGTGGGTGTCAAAGGAGTACGAGGCCGTCTTTGGGGCAGGTTGCCGAAGGGCCCTGCTCGCCTTTTGGCGAGCTAGTTAACAGGCTCTTCCGGATCCGGAGTGCGTAGCTGGGGTTCGCCGGTGATGCGGTGAGGCACAAGATGTAGGGGTCCTGGGGCGTGTGAAAATGCAGGTTCTCACACCGCGCATCGAACACCCCAGGACCCGTCTTGAACGCTACCGCCAGCCTGCTTGCCGACACCATCTGCCGCACCGTCGAACTCGGGGTGAGCATCACCGACGCCGCCGTTGCTGACGAGTTCACGCACTTGTTCTGCGCCCCGGTCATAGTCGACCCGATCTGCCCCGGGTGCGGGATGGCGGGGCGCCTGCGAGACCACGTCGAGCGGCGGGTGACCGATCTTCCGATCGTCGGTCACCCTACGAGGCTGCACGTGCGAGTACCGCGTTTCACCTGCGACAACACCGGATGTGAGACGAGGGTCTTCCAGCAGCGGATGCCGGCGTTGGCCGAGCCGCGGGCCAAGACCACCCGACGCTGTAACCGGTGGATCTTGCAGCGCTTGGCGATCGACCGCACCAGCGTCTCCGCGGTCGCCAAGGCGCTCGGGTTGGGCTGGGATCTAGTCAATGACCTGGCGGTCTCCGAGACCCGCGCGATGGTCTACGACCAGCCCGGACACTTCGACGGAGTCCGCGTTCTCGGGGTCGATGAGCACAAATGGAAGCACGTGCGCGGCGACGGTTCGTCTTCGTTCGTCACCGTCCTGGTCGACCTGACCCCGGTCGTGGACGGCACCGGCCCGTCGCGCCTGCTGGACATGGTCCCGGGCGCTCGGCGAAGGTGCTCACCGAGTGGCTCGACGCCCGTGACCAGGTGTTTCGAGACCGGGTCAAGGTTGTCACGATGGATGGGTTCGCCGGCTACCACACCGCCGCCGCCAACGCTGTCCCTGAAGCCCGGACGGTGATGGATCCGTTCCACGTCGTGCAGCTGGCCGCGGACAAGCTCACCGTGTGCCGCCAACGCATCCAGCAGGCCACCACCGGGCACCGGGGCCGCAGTGGCGATCCGCTGTACGGGATCCGCCGGACCATGAATACCCGAGCTGAGCTACTCACCGACAAGCAGCAAGTCCGGCTGTTCAAAGCGTTCACCGCCCATGACGCGCACGCGGCGGTGGAGGTCACTTACGGCGTCTACCAGCGTCTCATCACCGCTTACGAGGCCTCGGGCAAGCGGGAGGGCAAGATCGCGATGTACAAGCTCCTGCGCTCGATCCGGGCCGGGGTGCCCAAGGAGCTGCCCGAGCTCGCCCAGCTGGGCCGGTCGCTGTGGAAGCGCCGCCGCGAGATCCTCGCCTACTTCGACGTGGGCGCCTCCAACGGCCCCGTCGAGGCCATCAACGGTCGCCTCGAGCACCTCCGCGGGATCGCCCTGGGCTTCCGCAACCTCAACCACTACATCTTGCGGTCACTGATCCACTCCGGTCAGCTCCAGAATCGGATCAATGCACTCTGATTCCGGAAGGGCCAGTTAACACCGTAACGGGTCCCGGTCTTGGCAGGGCCAATTTTCAGAATCTGTGATCCTGAAGATTTCGACAGAAGCGTCCGAAGCTGGCGAAAACACGCGTCTGGTGACGAAGATCGACGGCAACATGCAGTCAGGGTGCAGGGCAGTCTTCAGAGAGAGTCCATACAGATCGCTGTTCTTGAAGATGTCGACGCCGATGGCGTGGTCGCACGGCTGAATGGCGATGAAGGCTAGCCGGAGATTGCAGTCTCGATGCTCACACGGGTTAGCCGGAGTGCGGTTCTGCCGGTAGGGGAGAGGACTCCTCCGGATTTGTCTGGACGACGACACGAGCGTCGCGCTGGCTGGTGGCGCTGGAGTTGGGGTCATGACTTCGTCAGAAGCTTTCTTCCGTCTGGTCTCAACTCCCCTGTAGGTGATACGTATCGATACAGGGTCTGACGCGTTATGCCCAGTTCTTCGCATAGCGCTGCGACGTTGGTTTCGGGCTGACCCATGGACGCCATTGCGAGACGAACCTTGGCCGGGGTCATCTTGTACGGGCGACCGCCCTTGCGACCTCGAGCTCGCGCCGACTCCAGCCCGGCTTTAGTGCGCTCCGAGATGAGTTCGCGTTCGAACTCGGCTAGCGCGGCGAAGATGCCGAACACCAGTTTTCCGGATGCGGTGGTGGTGTCGATCGCCGCGCCCTGCCCGGTCAAGACCTTCAGGCCTACGCCTCGCTCGGTCAGATCGTGAACGATGTTGACCAGGTGCCGGAGGTCTCGGCCGAGTCTATCCAGCTTCCACACGATCAAGGTGTCGCCGGATCGGAGAGCTTTCAAGCAGGAGGCCAGCTCTGGCCGATCCTCCTTCTTGCCGGAGGCTTTGTCCTCATACAGGGCATCGGTCTCGACGCCAGCCGAAAGCAACGCATCCCGTTGTAGATCCGTGCTCTGAGAACCGTCGGCTTTCGAGACCCGCATGTACCCGACTAACACTGCCGCCACCTCCGTCACTTATTCGTTCGTTTACATGACACATGGGGCGCGCGAGCCGCTACGGCGAGATTTCGTCACTTAACCCGTCACTCATTCTACGTCGCACAGACGGTATCGGTTCGATCTATTGTGACAAGAAGTCGAGCGAGATTCCGAGCTCCTCGAAGTTCGCGCGGACTCGCTGGTTGTGCGTGGCGGCATCGCCTCGGGGATACATCGTCATCATGGCGAATAGTTGACGGGCGCTGTTGGGGTTCGTTTTCGCATCCTCGATGACAGCCTTCAGTGCGTCAGCGAGATCTTGCCAACGGTCTTCGAGAGATTTGTGTGTCTGTCGAGGCGGACCTGGGGTAATGGAGACGTCGGGTTCGGGGAGAAACAGCGGCGCGGCGTCGCCTCGTCCGGTGAGGTCGCCGCTTTCGAGCAGGTCCATGGCGATGGCTGCTGCCTCGAGGGTGCGCTGCTGTGTCTGCGGGGTCTGTGCTTCGAAGGGACGCCACATCGATTGGCCGGCCCGGACTGGGTGCCCGGCGAGTTGCCACACCTCGCGGCTGATTCGTTGGGCGGTGCCGCAGTCGCCCATGGTGGCTCCGAGTTCATCGACCACGGTGCGTAGTAGCCGGAACCAGATGCCGGCGTGGATGCGGCGGCGTGGGAGACCTACAAACCCGCCCGTGAGTGCCTGCCATGTTCGGGCGTCCATTCGTCGGATCGCGGAGGAGGCCTCCCGCGGTTCGGGCGGGTACCACGGCGGATGCCAGCTGTAGTAGGAGCCGGGCGGACCGTCGTGGTGTTCCAGCCAGCAGCCGTGGACGGGGCAAGAGAGCATCAGGGGTAGCGACCACGTCAGCAGGTAGGGATGCGGTGGTGTCGATTCCAGTACGCACTGTGGGCAGGCCCGGTGGCACCGGTCAGCATTGGTTGGGGTCCAGGCTCGCCATGTCTTGACAGTCCGGCGCCGACGTTTGCCCGCTGGCAAGAGCACTGGGCTGTGTCAAGGATTGTGGACAGGTCCTCGGTGATTTCGGGTGTGTCAGGCCGCCTCGGTTAGGTCCTCGGCGGCGGGATTGTGGGCGTCGGCCCATGCCTGGGCCGGGGTGCGGTAGCCCAGGCTGGAGTGCGGTCTTTGACGGTTGTAGAACACCTCGATGTACTCGGCGACGGCGAACCGTGCTCGGGCGCGGGTATGGAACACCTGCTGGTGGTACATCTCGTTTTTCAGGGTGGCGAAGAACGTCTCCGCCGCGGCGTTGTCCCAGCACACCCCGGTGCGGCCCATCGACTGCACGAACCCGTGCTGGGTGCAGTAGGTGACGAATTCGTCGGAGGTGTACTGAGACCCGTGGTCGGAGTGAAATATTGCCCCTTCGGCGGCTTGGCCCTGCGTACGGGCCATTTCCAGGGCGTCGACGACCAGGCTGGCGCGCATGTGCTCAGCGGTCTGCCATCCGATCACCTTGCGCGTGGCCAGGTCGATCACGGTGGCCAGGTACAGCCACCCCTGGCCGGTGCGTAGGTAGGTGATGTCGCCGACCAGTGCGGTGCCGGGGCGGTGACTGCTCGGGGCGAAGTCGCGGCCCAGCTTGTCGGCGAAGACTTGGGCTTTCTCGTCCGGGACGGTGGTGCGTTTGTAGGCCTTGCGCTGGATCGCCGCCAGGCCGAGCTCGCGCATCAGGTCGGCCACGAGCCCCACCGAGGCCGGGTGCCCCTCGTCATTGAGAATGGCAGCGATGCGCCGGCACCCGGCAGTGCCGCGCTGCTTATGGAAAACGCGCTCGACCTCCATCTTCAGCGCTTCGCGGCGCGCCTGGGTGGCTGTAACCTGCCCGGCGCGGGCGCGCCACGCGTAGAACGACGAGCGGGCCACGCCGAGCTGGGCGCACATCCAGTCGATCGGAAAGTTCGCCTTCTCCGCCTCGATCAGGACTGACTTCTCGTTCAGTCCTGCTCCCGGGCGAAGAAGGCCGCGGCTTTTTTTAGGAACTCATTTTCCATCTTCAGCTTGCGGTTCTGCTCCTCGAGCTCGGCCAGCCTGCCGTGGTCGGCCGGACTCATCGACGTGTCCGGCTCCGGATTGGCCTGCCGGTGCTTCTGAACCCAGTTGCCCAGGGTGCCCGGGTTGATCGCCAACTCCCCGGCCACCTCGGCAATCGAGCGGTCACTCTGCAGGACCAGCTGCACCGCCTCGGTCTTGAACTGCGGACTGAACTTCCGCCTCGAACTCGCTGCCATGATCTCGATCCTCTCGCCTCAAGAGGTTGTCCAAGATCTTTGATACACCCCACACCGCCAGTTGTTGTGTGTAGGTGAGGAACGTGCCGGTGCCGGGTACGAGGTCGTCTAGTAGCCACGGGGTGTATCCGCTGATGCTCATGCCGTGGAGCCGGTCGGTGCCCACTCCGGTCCTGATTGACAGCTGCTCGACAAATCCCGGCGGAGCAGTCATGTCGAGATCGGCATCGCGGTCGACGGAGTGGCCGAGGTCGAATGCGAGCTCATCGACGGTGATCCCGTATCTGTCGGCGATCCGGTGAAGCCATGAGGTGAGGGCTTCACCGGGGATGGGCCGCGGATGGACCGGCCAACGGTGCGTCACATCAGCTCGCGTTCAAACAGTCGTCGCCGCTCGGTTGGTCCGACGTAGTCGGCCATCGTCAGTGTTCGATGATCGATCGTCTCGAGACCGGACTCGACGGCGACAACCGCGGCCATAGTCAGCAGGTGGGCGAGTTCCCCGATCGTGCCCTCACTGCGGGCAAGGAGGTAGCTGGCCATGTCCTCGGTATCGATGATTGACGGTTTGCGCAGCGGGAAGGACGCGGCGAAGCTGGCCAGTAGTGACCTGGCGTGCTCATCTGTTTTCCACAGCGGTAGCACGAAGGGCTCGAAACGGTTCTCCAGCTGATCGTCCGAGCGCACCGCCAGGTACGCCTCGCGGGTCCCGACTCCAACCAGCGGTATGCGCAGTTCGTTGCCCAAGAAGCGCAACAGATTCAGAAACTCTCGGCGGGTGTTGCTGTGGCCAGCGAGCACATTGTGCAGTTCGTCGATGACCAACATCCGCGTACCAACCTCGCGGAGCAGGGACAGTGCGAGGCGTTCGAGCTCGACCACACGGGGCCTCGGCCGCAGCGGCGCACCCAATGCGGCGAGAATGGCGGTGTAGAACCGCAACGGCGACGGATCGGACGGCATCTGCACGCACACCACAGGCACCTGCTCCCGATCCGGCTCGGTCCAGGGCGGGTGCCGACGTCGGAAGCGTTCGATGATCATCGACTTGCCGTTGTTCGTCGGCCCCACCAGCAGCAGGTTAGGCATTCGTTGTTTAGGCGGCCACGCGAACAACGTCTCGAGGCGCTCGACGGCCTGGACAGCTTTCGGATAGCCGATCCACCGGTCTGCCCGGATCCGATGGACCCGCTCGGCGGCAGGAAGCCGCGCCGCCGGCTGTGCCGATGCATGCAGGTGAGACAGATCCGGCACCGGATACTCCTGGTCCGTCACCATTGTTCGATCTCCTCGAATCGGACCGCCGGCTTGGGCTTTGCCTCAGGCTGAGGAGGAACTACAGGTGGCGTCCTTGCCTCCAGCGGAGTCGATTGCGTCGGGGTACCTGCGCGATGGCGTCGCACAGCTTCTCGGCGAGTTCGTTTGGTGGTCTTCTCGGCCGTCTCAGCGATATGCCGCATCTGATCGATCATTCGGAACAACGCTGCTTCATCGACCTGGGCGACCCCACGTTCTCGCAGGCGATCCAGTGCTTGCCGGTGTTCCCACACGCTGACTGCGGGATTGGACATCGTCCGGTACGGGACCTCGACGTACTCGATCCCGTCAGGGTCGAGCACCCAGATCCGGCTGATGTCGCGGGGGTCTCTGCGCAGGATGAACCGGCCGAGATTATCACGGCGGCTGATCCACGGTTTGAGCGCATTGGAGAAGTAGTGCACGTGATCGATGACGAACCCAGTCCGGGTCAACTTCCGCCGGATCACGGGTAGAAAGTCCACCAGAAACGCCGTCGGATTCGAGGTCATCATCGGACGGCCACTCGCGGCGACTCCGTCCGTCCATTGTCCGGCCGGGGTCTGGTGCAGTGTGCTGTGTACCGTGCCGTGATACGTCGCGGCCGCCAACGCCAGCCACGTCTCCAGTTCGGCCATCGTCAGCGCCGCTAGCTTCTCGGAGTCGTACCGGCCACGCTCGACGGGGTTCGAGAACGTAGTTCCCGGAAGCTCGTGGATCTGATGCATGGCCGTGCCGATGATGCGTTCGACGATGCCGCCGTAATGCGGTCGCCCCAGCGGGCGATAGTCCAGTTCAATGCCGTGCTGCTCACAGCCGCGCCGTAGCGCCTCACTCTTGAACTCGGCCGCATTGTCCAGGTACAGCTTCTTGGGCTTGCCGCTCATCGGCCACTGTGCCTCCACTCCGAGAGTCTCTAGTGGGCATCTCCGTTAGTTCGTCGGGGGTCATGCTGCGCGGAGGGTGCCGTCGTTGTTGAGGCGGTCGAGGTGGCGGTTGAGGTCGTCGCGGGTGTACTTCCAGCCGAACGGTTCGGCGCTTCGGTTGTAGCGATCCTGGAACGCGAGGAGGCGTGCGGCGAGATCGTCGAGGTCTGCGAAGTCGCCGGTGGCGATGGCTTTGCGCTGCAGGATCGAGAAGTAGATTTCGACCTGGTTGAGCCACGAGGCGTGCACCGGAAGGTGCACCAGGACCGCGTTGGGAAACGCATGACGCATCCGGTCTTTCGAGGCCTGACCTGCGTGGGATGAGCCGTTGTCGACGACCCAGAACACTCGCTTCGCGGATGCGTATGGCTCTTGGGTCATCACCTGCTCGACCAGTTCGGTGAACGGGGCGATCCCTGTCTTGGGTGCGGTCATCCCCATCACGCGGGCCTGGTGGACGTCGTAGGCGGCGAAGTAGGCCAACGTCCCACCGCGGCGGTACTCGAACTCCACGCGCCGCGGCTGACCGGGCCTGGCGGGAGTCTCGGCGTGACGGCGTTTGAGGGCTTGGAGCTGTGATTTTTCGTCCGCACTGATGACGTACTCATCGTCGCCGAGAGCAACGCCGTTCCAGCGCCGGTGGTACAGGTCCAGCACCCGGGCGGCCTTGACGGCGAAGTCGGGGTCGCGGGGAAAAATCCACGACCGGTGCTGCCACGGCTTGATCGCATCTGCGGCCAGCCAGCGCCCGATCGTCGCCGACGCCACGGGGCGCACCAGCCCTGTGGCCACGGCGTGGGCTCTCAACTCGGCGGCCGACCATCTGGTCAGTGGCAGACCGTGGTCAGCCGGGCGCGTACACGCCAACGCTTTGACCTGGGCGACCTCGACGGGGGTGAACACTCGCGGTCGTCCCGAGCGGGGCCGATCTTTGAGACCCTCCAGGCGCTCGGTGCAGAACCGATGCCGCCACTGGCGCACCGTGTCTTCGCACACCCCGACCTCGCGGGCGATCGCAGCGTTGGCATCACCGGCAGCGGCCGCCAGGACGATCCGGGCTCGCAGTACATCGCGGTGCGCACAACGAGCAGCGTGCGCGCGGCGGGTCAGCACGTCGCGTTCTTTGCCGGACAGGATGACGATAACGGCGCTGGTGGGAGGCATGTTCATTTCTGACGCACCCAGCGGCGCCCGCCAAGCCGCCACGCCGGAACAAGCCGAAAGTCGAGGGCGAGAAACGGCGGCGGCGATGATGGAGACCATGGCCAAGATCCCCGACTCGACACAGACCTCACTGCGACAGAAACTCCTGGCCCGCGCTGCCGAACGGTGGCCCCAGATCCAGGCCCTGCACACCCGCTACCGGGCCGGATTCGCCTACATCGATGCCACCTTGACCGACGGGGACGAAGTCAAGCTCTGCCGACTGCGCTACGCCGGATCAGCCAGCCAGTGGGGTTTTGCGATCTACCGCGCCAGCCACGACGACTACCAGCAAGCCGCCCTGCCAAACGGATGGCCCTCAGGCACTCCCGCAGAAGCCCTCGACACCGCCTGCGGCCTCTATCTCGGCGACCCCACCGCCTGGATCACCGACCCCCGACGAACTAACGGAGATGCCCACTAGCCAGGGGCGTTTATCTCCGGCTGCGTGGGCTAAGCACAATCCGACCGAGACCGCCGACGGCGGTTCCAACGTCACGACCATGCCAACAAGACAGCGGCTGAACACGTCGATCGCGACTGTCAAGTACGGGCGACCAATCGGCTGGCGCTCTCGCTCATCGACCACGATCAGATCGATGACGGTGTGATCGATCTGGACCTGCTCCAAGATTCCGGTGATCAAGGGCACCTGCCCACCCGCCGACTGCAATGAGCGAACGCTCTCGCGGCCCTCGCGTCGCTGGCCCACCTCGACAGGACTCAGGCGGGCAATCCTGGCGGCCACCGTGTTTCGAGCCGGAGCCGGCAAGCCCCGCACAGCACACGCGCGAGTCACCTCGCGATGCACCGAGGCCACGCTTCGCTTCTGCCTCGTCAGGAACCGCTTCCGGACGATCTCGCGAATGACCTGTTCCACCGGCTCCGGCAGCCGCTGACCGCCCTTGCCGCCATCCGAGCGTCTGCTGGCCAGGTCCGTGACCAAACCCGATCCCTGACGGTAGAGCTGCAACAGCACATAGACGCGTCGCCGCGAGATCCCGAGCTCGACAGCAACTCGATCAGCGGCATCCAATCCGACCGGATCGCGCTTGGCCAGCTCGCTGATCAGACGGGTCCGCAACCGGGCCTGCTCCCACGCGACATCAGGCATCGTCAGATGACCCGTCGCCGGAGTGCCTCTGCCGTCGCCGACCATCCCTGTCACCTTCGTGAGAACAGGACTACTGAGCAGAAACGACGCTAGCGCATAGGAGTGTTGACGACCAGAGCTCAGAAGCTGACAGCACTATGCCTGGTGAGATCTATGCTGACGTGCCGCCCACTTCGGAAAATGACAGGGTGGTTGATCGACGATGCCTCTCATGTCCAAGGCTGCGACTCATTGTGAGAACTCGACAACTGGCGGATGTTCGACTCCGGGAAGGTGATACATCGAGGCGCGGTCAGTCCGGGTTACTTTCGGGCCGCCCGCGCCTCAAAGCGGTAGGTCGAACCGATGCTTACTCGCTGTCACTCTCGCGCTGATTCGATGGGGCTCCGAATAGTCCACCGGACCACGAGCCGGTTCGGACTCGTCCCCCAGCTCCCACCACGAAGTCGGCGATCACGACACCCGCGCATAGCGCGACTCTAATTGTCTCTGAGGGTTCCTGGTTGGGGCTGACAAGCACGATCAGCGCGTAGGCGACGAGGCCGACGATGAGGCTAGTGAGAAGTGCGGCGGCGATTCGCATCAGCAGTAGCGGTCCCAGTTGATGTTGTCGCCGGCGATTGCGGCGATCCAGAGGCAGGGGAAAGTGAGCACCCCGGTCAGGGCGCAGTGGAAGCCGGTCACCCAGGTGAATGCTCCGATACCGACGAAGGACTTCCAGCAAGTTGCAGCGGGCTGCAACGGTCCATCCTGCTTGTTCGGCTCGGGGGGAAGTTCGGAGACGAGTCGGTATCCACCGGTCCCGTCAGTGTTGGGGACGAGGTACTTTCCGGCGGTCTTGGTGAGGAAAGTGTCGATCGCGTTCTCGTCCATGAGGGCTGCAAGTCGGTCCAGCTCCCCTTGCGGGTCGACCGAGTACCGATTGAGGAACGTCGTCATCGCGGGGCTCGACGACAGCTTGGAGAGGCGCCGATCATACCCTGCCGGATCTGCCTTTCGGGCCGCCTCGGTGTCGAGGTTGGCGTAAGCGTCCAGGGCGGCCTTCTCGGTCGCGCTGTCGATCGCCGTGGTGGGGTTGGCGGAGTTGCTGCTGAGAGTGTCGAGGCTTCCGGTCTGTGCGGCGGCAGTTGGCGCCAGGAGCGCTGCCATGGTGGCGACAGTCGCCCCTACCACACCGATACGAGCTTTCATGTGTCTTCTCCTGATCGACTAGGAGCATGGGTCAGTAATGGCTCGAAGCGCGCCGAGAGTACGGCGGAGTGCGTGAGAGCGTTGCGCTCGGGCCGGCGTCACTGGCGGACAGGTATTCGGTTTGCGAAGCCGCGGTGATGGCGTTCAGTCCGCGGGTCAGCCTGTAGGTCGCCCGGGCCTGCCAGTTCAGGCGATCTGGAGGCCGCCGAGCCCGGTGGCGCCGATATGACCGTGGAGCTTTCGCAGGTTGTGGCAGGCAGCGAGCAGTAGCCATTCACCGCGGGCGGCGTCCAGACCGCGAATCAGGAGTTGCTTGCCGTTCTGCAGGGTGCTCATCTGTCCGAAGACCGGTTCGACGATCGCTTTGCGCCGGGCGTAGACCGCTCGGCCTTTCTTCGTGGCGAGCTTGCGGGCCATGCGCTGCTTGTCCGTGGCGCTGGCCGGGATCGGTCCCCGGGGGGCGATCGGCGCCGGTTCCCCGCTGCGCTGTCGTCCGGTGGCGATGAAGAACTCGGTGCCCTGCTCGCCGGTGACCTCGGCGGAGGCGGCGAGGTTCGCGGCTGAGCAGTACCCGGCATCGGCGAGCATCTGCTTCGGGGCCTGCCCCGTGTTGCTGATGGCCTGCTCGGTCATGGGGATGAGGTTGCCGACGTCGGCGGCACAGTCGTTGACCTCGGCCGCCACGATGATCTGATGGGCGGCATCGACCACGGCCTGGCCGTTGTAGCACTGAGCGAACGACCCGTCCCCGGTGAGCATGATCTTCGACTCCGGGTCGGTGAAGTTGCGCTGGGCCTTCGGCCTGGGCGTGGCGCGCTCGGCGGCCTCAGCGGCCTTCTGCGCGACGGTGTCTTCGTCTTCGCCCTTACCGCGGGCCTTAGCCTCGAGATTTCATGGTGGCGGCCTCGGTAGTGCGTGTCGGGCATAAAGAAAGGTGCTCTGAGCTGGAATAATGCGGGGTGTTGAAGCTCGCAAAGTATCCAGTCAAGGAGCACCTTTCTGGTGAAGAACTCTACCCTCTCGCCCATCCGCCTGGAGGTTGACCACGCCGGGAAGGGGGTCGTCTCCCACGCCGGGATTGTGCTTCCCGCCCGGGTCGCCGAAACATCAGGCCTGGTGGAAGGCCTATCGCAGGCGTTGGCGCCATGGCGGGCGCCGACCGCGGTGTTCGACCCCGGCCACATGCTGACGCAGTTGGCACTGGCGGTCGCCGCCGGCGGAGATCATCTGGTCGATATCCGCGAACTCGCCGGTGCCGACACCATCGTCGGCCCCGTGCCTTCCCCTGCCACGATCTCCCGCCTGCTGGCCGTGCTCGCTGACGATGTCGACCGCGTCGAATCAGTCGTCCAGCAGGCAATATCTCGTGCACGGGAGCACGTGTGGAACCGGGCAGAGAACAGGCCGTCGCTGCGGGCACCGAGCGCGGAGAACCCGGTCATCATCGACATCGACGCCACCTTGATCACCGCGCACTCGGACAAGGAACACGCTGCCCCGACCTATAAGAAGGGCTACGGTCACCACCCACTGCTGGCGTACTGCGACCACGGGCCCGGCGGGGGCGGAGAACCAGTGGCCGCGCTGCTGCGGCCGGGCAACGCCGGCGCGAACACCGCCGCCGACCACAAGAAACTCCTGGCCACGGCGCTGAAGTCGATCCCGGGTATCAACACCCCCCGGCCCGGGAAACGAGTACTGGTCCGCACTGACGGAGCCGGCGCATCGCATAAGTTCCTCGAGCACCTGCACCGCAAGCGGGTCCAGTACTCCATCGGATTTGCCCTCACCCCGGCCTTGGCCGCCCTGGTCGACGATATGCCGGACCAGGCGTGGCAGTCCGCACTGACCTCAGACGGCGACACCCGCGAGGGCGCCGAAGTCGTCGAACTGACCGGTGTGGCCGATTTGAGCCACTGGCCTGCCGGAATGCGGCTGATAGTCCGAGCAGAACGACCCCATCCGGGCGCTCAACTGCGATTCACCGACGCCTCCGGACGCCGCCTGACAGCGTTCGTCACTAACACCCGCCGCGGCCACATCCAGACACTTGAGCTCCGCCACCGCCAACGGGCCCGATGCGAGGATCGCATCCGCACCGCCAAGGACACCGGCCTGGCCAAACTTCCCCTGCAGACCACCGCGCAGAACCGGATCTGGATCCTCATCTGCCAACTCGCACAGCTTCTCCTGGCCTGGTCCCAGCTCATCGCCCTCGACGCCACCCCAGCCGCGACCTGGGAACCCAAACGCCTGCGCCTGCGGCTTCTCTCCGTGGCCGCGAGTCTGGCCCGCCACGCCCGAAAAACCCGCCTCCACCTCGACGAAACCGCACCATGGGGCCACCTGATCACCCGCGGCCTCGCCCGACTCGAAGACCCTGGCTAGCACCCCGGCAAGACCCTGCAGGCCCTCGACAGACGTAGCAAAACGCGGGAGACGTGGAACCCCGACGCCCACCCGGGCGACACCGGCCGAACAATCACGCCCACACACCGAAAATCGGGCAGAATCACGAGTTGACGGCGCCTTCACTCCGCTCAACTGCCGGATGAAAAATCGAGGTTAGCCTCAGCCTTCTCCGCCGCATCGGCGGCGGCGTCGGCTTCCAGAGCAGCTTTGGCCTGGCGCAGCTTGACCAGGCGAGACTCTCGGCGGGCCAGCTCATCGGGCAGCTCGTCCCCGCGCCGGTTCTTGCCGAACTTGGCGTCCTCGGCCTTGTCGATGGCCTCGGCGGCGGCCAGCAGATCGGAGACCTCCTGGGCCAGTACCTTCTCCTTGTCCGTCAGCCGCGCGTACGACATGGCCTTGCGTTTGGAGGCGTTCGCCCGCAGCTTCGTCCCATCCAGCGCGACCTGTCCAAGCGTGACCATCCCGGCGGCCTGGCACAACGCCAACGCCTGCAAGAACAGGTTGCCCAGCGCGGCCAGGTGCCTCTTGCGAAACCTGGCGATCGCGCGGTAGTCCGGGGCCGCCCCGGCCGCCAACCACCGGAAAGCGACGATGTCGGTGCAGGCCTTCTCGATCCCGCGGGAGGAGCGCACCCCCGTGGTGTAGCCGAAGATCAGCAACCGCACCATCAACCGCGGATCGTACGGCGGGGCCCCGCGCCCCTCCTGGTAGGAGACGTAGATCCGCGATAAATCCAGGTGCTCATCGACCAGATCCGCCACGAACCGTGCCAGATGATCGGCCGGAAGCCAGTCATCCAGCGACGGCGGCAGCAACAACCCCTGGCCCGGGTCGAACGCCCGAAATGTCTTGCCTGCGCCCACCGGCTCGACCTCGCCCTGCCGGTCAGCCCGCTCGACGCGGAACTCCTCGGCGGCGAACAACCCTTCCTCGCCCATGACGACAATTATCCCGCCGAACCCGCCCCATCAGCGGTGGGGTGTATCAAAGATCTTGGACAACCTCTTGAGGCGAGAGGATCGAGATCATGGCAGCGAGTTCGAGGCGGAAGTTCAGTCCGCAGTTCAAGACCGAGGCGGTGCAGCTGGTCCTGCAGAGTGACCGCTCGATTGCCGAGGTGGCCGGGGAGTTGGCGATCAACCCGGGCACCCTGGGCAACTGGGTTCAGAAGCACCGGCAGGCCAATCCGGAGCCGGACACGTCGATGAGTCCGGCCGACCACGGCAGGCTGGCCGAGCTCGAGGAGCAGAACCGCAAGCTGAAGATGGAAAATGAGTTCCTAAAAAAGCCGCGGCCTTCTTCGCCCGGGAGCAGGACTGAACGAGAAGTCAGTCCTGATCGAGGCGGAGAAGGCGAACTTTCCGATCGACTGGATGTGCGCCCAGCTCGGCGTGGCCCGCTCGTCGTTCTACGCGTGGCGCGCCCGCGCCGGGCAGGTTACAGCCACCCAGGCGCGCCGCGAAGCGCTGAAGATGGAGGTCGAGCGCGTTTTCCATAAGCAGCGCGGCACTGCCGGGTGCCGGCGCATCGCTGCCATTCTCAATGACGAGGGGCACCCGGCCTCGGTGGGGCTCGTGGCCGACCTGATGCGCGAGCTCGGCCTGGCGGCGATCCAGCGCAAGGCCTACAAACGCACCACCGTCCCGGACGAGAAAGCCCAAGTCTTCGCCGACAAGCTGGGCCGCGACTTCGCCCCGAGCAGTCACCGCCCCGGCACCGCACTGGTCGGCGACATCACCTACCTACGCACCGGCCAGGGGTGGCTGTACCTGGCCACCGTGATCGACCTGGCCACGCGCAAGGTGATCGGATGGCAGACCGCTGAGCACATGCGCGCCAGCCTGGTCGTCGACGCCCTGGAAATGGCCCGTACGCAGGGCCAAGCCGCCGAAGGGGCAATATTTCACTCCGACCACGGGTCTCAGTACACCTCCGACGAATTCGTCACCTACTGCACCCAGCACGGGTTCGTGCAGTCGATGGGCCGCACCGGGGTGTGCTGGGACAACGCCGCGGCGGAGACGTTCTTCGCCACCCTGAAAAACGAGATGTACCACCAGCAGGTGTTCCATACCCGCGCCCGAGCACGGTTCGCCGTCGCCGAGTACATCGAGGTGTTCTACAACCGTCAAAGACCGCACTCCAGCCTGGGCTACCGCACCCCGGCCCAGGCATGGGCCGACGCCCACAATCCCGCCGCCGAGGACCTAACCCCGGTGATTCACGGGGATCTGCGGATCGCTGGGTGAAAATAGACCGAAGTGCTTCCTGAACAGGGGAAACTGGGACTTGTCTAGAGCTCCAGGTTCTCAAGCAGAAAGCACTCGGTAGGTGAAGCGTACTTCGTGGTCGTCTGGTCTGTCGTTCTCCGTCGAGGATGTCGGGGTGATTGCTCATGCCGGGGTCATCGCGCCACGTCTTCTGGCTGATCGCGTCGGCCTGACCGCCGAGCTGTCGGGGGCCATGGCGCAGCGCCGATCCATCCCGATCCATGACCGTGGACGGGTGTTGACCGATGTCGCGGTGATGCTCACCGGTGGCGGCACGTCCATTGCCGATATCCGCGTCCTGCGCCACCAATCCACGGTCCTGGGTCCGGTCGCCTCCTCTCCGACGGTGTGGCGCACGCTGGATGAGGTCACCGCTGGTAAACGCAAGAAGATCCAGGTCGCGCGTGCCCGCACGCGGCGGCATGTGTGGTCCCAGCTGCCTGGCGGGGTGCCGGCCTCTAAGTGCGCGGGCCGGGATCTGGGGGACACGGTCGTGCTTGATGTGGATGCCACCATCGTGGTCACCCACAGCGAGAAAGAACAGAGCGCGCCAACCTATAAGCGCACCTTCGGCTACCACCCGATCGGCGTGTGGTGCGACAACACAGAAGAGTTCCTCGCTGCGAGCTTGCGCCCGGGCAACGCGGGGTCGAACACCGCGGCCGACCACATCGACGTCCTCGGGCAAGCCATCGCCCAGATTCCCGCCGCCCATCGGCGTGATCTGCTGATCCGATCCGACGGCGCCGGCGCCTCCCATGACCTGTTGGAGTGGATCTCCGAGCAGAATCGGATCCGTGGTCGGCGGGTGGAGTACTCGGTCGGCTTTTCGATCACCGCCGGAATCCGCCGGGCCATCGCGATCGCCCCCGACACCGCGTGGGGGCCAGCGGTGAATCAAGGCGGCGACCTGAGGCCGGGCGCGGAGATCGCCGAGCTGACTGGACTGCTGCCGCCCAGGATGCTCGCCAAGTGGCCCGACGGGATGCGGGTCATCGTCCGCCGTGAGCGGCCCCACCCCGGCGCCCAGTTGTCGATGTTCGAGGAACTCGACGGGTGGCGCTACCAGGCGTTCGTCACCAACACCGCCACCGGTCAACTGCAGTTCCTCGAGGCCAGGCATCGGGCGCATGCCCGGGTGGAGGACCGGATCCGCCACGCCAAAGACACCGGCCTGGGCCGTCTGCCCTCGCGAGAGTTCGCTCTCAACCAGGCATGGCTGGTGGCGGTGATGATCGCCGCCGACCTCGTCGCCTGGACCCGGATGCTGGCCTGCACCGGCGCCGCCGCCATCCTCGCAGCGTGCGAGCCCAAAGCGATGCGCTACCGCTTCCTCCACGTCGCCGCCCTACTGACCCGCAGCAGCCGACGTAGACGGGTCAAAATCCCCGAAACCTGGCCCTGGGCCACCGCCATCGAAGCGGTGTTCCACAAGATCGCCGCGATCCCCAAACCGGCCTGACCCCGCCTGCCCACCCTTGAGAGCACCACCCGGAGACCCGCCCACCGGCAGCGCCAGCCGGCGCCCAAACACGTCTACACGACCCGCCGGGCACAACATCCGTAGAGAACCGACTCCATCACGCCCCATGAATCAGCGGGGCTAACCGAGGCGGCCTGACACACCCGAAATCACCGAGGACCTGTCCACAATCCTTGACACAGCCCAGCGGACCTGAACTGGCGTGTTACTGACCCACGCCCCTAGGTGGCGGAGGGGTGAGCACAACAGCAAAGATACTGATGCTCACATTGCGGACGCTAACACCGTCAGTGGGTGCGCACAGCAAACAATGGGAAAAAAGACCTCACATCAGCAGGGGCACTTCGGTGTTGATGACCCACCAGCCAGGTTGATGAATCGCTGCAATGGGCCTGTGGAGGGCCGGTCGCTCGAAAAGCTGGGCAGTCCGTCCCGGTTTCGACTGCCGGGGACGTTGACTCACGTCTGAAATGGTGGCACTACGTCAGCGTTCGATCACGGCCACTGCCTGCCGCGGCTACCGGCGATCGCCTCTCATTCGGTCTGCTTCCACATCCAAGGTGATGAGAGACCACGTGCGGACCGTGCAAACTATTGCGCCGCAATGCTGTGTGCTTTACCGTGACGCCATGTCACAGAACGAAGCCGTGCACAGAACCCATGCTGTTCTTTCTCCGGAGCAAGTTGAGCTACTCAGGCAGCACGGAATGCCGCCGGCAGAGCCTCACCGATCAACACAGCTCCGACGTCAGGCAAAGCAGGGGCGACCGTTTCCGGTGATCTCGCGTTCTGGCCGTACGTACAAGGACCCCGACGGGCGGCCGTACGGAGAAGTCGACCAGCGCCAACAGGAGCAGGCGGACGCCGGGTACTGGAAAGTTGGCGCGGCGGTTCGTGCGGCGTTGGAGCCCATGACGATTGCGGTGGGCGGGACCGTGAAGCGCATCCGCGAGGTCACCGCGTGGACCTATCACGCCGACAGTGGCAAATGGGTGGCAACGTTCGGCCAGACCTTCGATACGCCCGAAGACAATCCGCGGATCGACGCCCTCTACCCGGACTATCCGTACCGAATCGGGGACGACTGTCCGACCCGGCGCGGAGCAGCGTATCGGCCTGAAACCTACTAGGGCGTGTTGGGCTGTGTCAAGGATTGTGGACAGGTCCTCGGTGATTTCTGGTGTGTCAGGCCGCCTCGGGTAGGTCCTCGGCGGTGGTCTGGTGCGCGTCGGCCCATGCGCGGGCCGGAGTGCGGTAGCCGAGGCTGGAATGCGGTCTACGACGGTTGTAGAACACCTCGATGTACTCCGCCACGGCGAACCGTGCCCGGGCTCGGGTGTGGAACACCTGCTGGTGGTACATCTCGTTCTTCAAGGTGGCGAAGAACGTCTCGGCGGCGGCGTTGTCCCAGCACACCCCGGTCCGCCCCATCGACTGCACGAACCCGTGCTCGGTGCAGTAGCTGACGAACTCATCGGAGGTGTACTGCGACCCATGGTCCGAGTGAAATATCGCTCCTTCGACGGCTTGTCCCTGCGTACGCGCCATTTCCAGGGCGTCGACCACCAGGCTGGCACGCATGTGCTCGGCGGTCTGCCACCCGAGCACCTTGCGGGTGGCCAGGTCGATCACCGTGGCCAGGTACAACCACCCCTGACCAGTGCGTAGGTAGGTGATGTCGCCGACTAGTGGGCATCTCCGTTAGTTCGTCGGGGGTCGGTGATCCAGGCGGTGGGGTCGCCGAGATAGAGGCCGCAGGCGGTGTCGAGGGCTTCTGCGGGAGTGCCTGAGGGCCATCCGTTTGGCAGGGCGGCTTGCTGGTAGTCGTCGTGGCTGGCGCGGTAGATCGCAAAACCCCACTGGCTGGCTGATCCGGCGTAGCGCAGTCGGCAGAGCTTGACTTCGTCCCCGTCGGTCAAGGTGGCATCGATGTAGGCGAATCCGGCCCGGTAGCGGGTGTGCAGGGCCTGGATCTGGGGCCACCGTTCGGCAGCGCGGGCCAGGAGTTTCTGTCGCAGTGAGGTCTGTGTCGAGTCGGGGATCTTGGCCATGGTCTCCATCATCGCCGCCGCCGTTTCTCGCCCTCGACTTTCGGCTTGTTCCGGCGTGGCGGCTTGGCGGGCGCCGCTGGGTGCGTCAGAAATGAACATGCCTCCCACCAGCGCCGTTATCGTCATCCTGTCCGGCAAAGAACGCGACGTGCTGACCCGCCGCGCGCACGCTGCTCGTTGTGCGCACCGCGATGTACTGCGAGCCCGGATCGTCCTGGCGGCCGCTGCCGGTGATGCCAACGCTGCGATCGCCCGCGAGGTCGGGGTGTGCGAAGACACGGTGCGCCAGTGGCGGCATCGGTTCTGCACCGAGCGCCTGGAGGGTCTCAAAGATCGGCCCCGCTCGGGACGACCGCGAGTGTTCACCCCCGTCGAGGTCGCCCAGGTCAAAGCGTTGGCGTGTACGCGCCCGGCTGACCACGGTCTGCCACTGACCAGATGGTCGGCCGCCGAGTTGAGAGCCCACGCCGTGGCCACAGGGCTGGTGCGCCCCGTGGCGTCGGCGACGATCGGGCGCTGGCTGGCCGCAGATGCGATCAAGCCGTGGCAGCACCGGTCGTGGATTTTTCCCCGCGACCCCGACTTCGCCGTCAAGGCCGCCCGGGTGCTGGACCTGTACCACCGGCGCTGGAACGGCGTTGCTCTCGGCGACGATGAGTACGTCATCAGTGCGGACGAAAAATCACAGCTCCAAGCCCTCAAACGCCGTCACGCCGAGACTCCCGCCAGGCCCGGTCAGCCGCGGCGCGTGGAGTTCGAGTACCGCCGCGGTGGGACGTTGGCCTACTTCGCCGCCTACGACGTCCACCAGGCCCGCGTGATGGGGATGACCGCACCCAAGACAGGGATCGCCCCGTTCACCGAACTGGTCGAGCAGGTGATGACCCAAGAGCCATACGCATCCGCGAAGCGAGTGTTCTGGGTCGTCGACAACGGCTCATCCCACGCAGGTCAGGCCTCGAAAGACCGGATGCGTCATGCGTTTCCCAACGCGGTCCTGGTGCACCTTCCGGTGCACGCCTCGTGGCTCAACCAGGTCGAAATCTACTTCTCGATCCTGCAGCGCAAAGCCATCGCCACCGGCGACTTCGCAGACCTCGACGATCTCGCCGCACGCCTCCTCGCGTTCCAGGATCGCTACAACCGAAGCGCCGAACCGTTCGGCTGGAAGTACACCCGCGACGACCTCAACCGCCACCTCGACCGCCTCAACAACGACGGCACCCTCCGCGCAGCATGACCCCCGACGAACTAACGGAGATGCCCACTAGCGCGGTGCCGGCGCGGTGACTTGCGGGGGCGAAGTCGCGGCCCAGCTTGTCGGTGAAGACCTGGGCGTTCTCATCGCTGATGGTGGTGCGTTTGTAGGCCTTGCGCTGGATAGCCGCCAGTCCGAGCTCACGCATCAGGTCCGCGATCAGCCCGACCGAGGCCGGGTGCCCCTCGTCATTGAGGATCGCGGCGATGCGCCGGCATCCGGCCGTGCCGCGTTGCTCGTCGAAGATGCGCTGGATCTCGACCTTGAGTGCCTCGCGGCGGGCCTGGGTGGCGGTGACCTGCCCAGCGCGGGCACGCCAGGCGTAGAACGACGAACGGGGCACGCCGAGCTGCGCGCACATCCAGTCGATCGGGAAGTTCGCCTTCTCCGCCTCGATCAGGGCTGATTTCTCGCTCAGTCCTGCTCCCGGGCGAAGAAGGCCGCGGCTTTTTTTAGGAACTCATTTTCCATCTTCAACCGGCGGTTTTGCTCTTCCAGCTCCGCCAACCGACCGTGGTCTGCCGGGCTCATATCCGGAACTGGATCCGGGTTGGCCTGCCGGTGCTTATTGACCCAGTTGCCCAGGGTCCCGGGGTTGATCGCCAGCTCCCCGGCAACCTCGGCGATCGAGCGGTCACTCTGCAGGACCAGCTGCACCGCCTCGGCCTTGAACTGCGGACTGAACCTCCGCCTCGAACTCGTTGCCATGTTCTTAATCCTCTCCCATCAAGAGGCCTGTCTAAGAACCTTGGTACACCCCAGTGTCTACTAATTGGCGTAGCCAGGTCAGGATTGCGCAGAGCGTGACGGCGGCGCGGTAGGTGATCGCGAGTTTGTCGTATCGGGTGGCCAGAGCTCGCCACTGCTTGGCCAGCGCGAAGGATCGCTCGACGACGTTGCGGTCTTTGTAGAGGTCGGCGTTGAGTTTCGGAGGCCGGCCACCGCGGGAGCCTCGGCGTTTGCGGGAGGCGATGGTGTCGCTCTTCTCGGGGATGGCCGCGGTGATTCCACGGGCGCGGAGCTGGCGGCGGATCGTGCCGGACGAGTACGCCTTGTCGGCGATCACCGCGTCGGGACGGGTGCGAGGCCTGCCCCGGCCAGGGCGCGGGACGTGGATGTCGGCCAAGACCTGTTCGAGCATCGCGCCGTCGTGTCGTTGGCCGCCGGTGACCACACTCGCCAGCGGCCGGCCGCGACCGTCGACGGCGCTGTGAATCTTGGTGGTCAGCCCGCCGCGGGAGCGGCCAATGCCGTGACCTGCAGGTTCACAGTCCAGGAAGGGGCGGTTCTTGTGATTCGATCGTGCCCCCTGTGTCCTGATCAGGGCGCGTTGTGTTTGTGCCGTGCTGGTGGGCTCGGCAGATGGTGGCATCTACCGAGACGTTCCAGTCGATCTTTCCGGCCGCATCGGCCTCGGCAAGGATGGCCTGCAAGACTCGGTCCCACGTGCCGTCTCGGGCGTAGCGGGCGTGACGCTTCCAGACCGTCTGCCAGGCCCCGAACTCCTCCCGCGGCAGGTCCCGCCAGGGAATTCCTGCTCGGTAGCGGTAGATGATGCCCTCGACGACCTTGCGATTGTCGCGGAACGGATGCCCCTGCCGTCCTTCGTTCGAGGGCAGCAGGGGCTCGATCCGTGCCCACTGCTCATCGGTGAACTGGCGAAAACGTGACTTCGTCTGTCCCATCCGGCCACGGTCTCGCGAGTCAACACTCAACTATGGGAGACACGCCCTAGGCTCGGCCGGGTGCAGCTGCCCCAACTCCTCACCGATCTCGACGACGTCCCCGCCGACCTCCACGAGGAGGCGGTGTTCGACGCGTTCGTGGCCTGGGCCGCGGACCGGGGTCTGACGCTGTACCCGGCCCAGGAGGAGGCCGTACTCGAGATGGCCGCCGGGAGCCACGTCGTGCTCGCCACCCCCACCGGGTCAGGCAAGTCCCTGGTCGCCCTCGGCGCCCACTTCGCCGCGATGGCCCGCGGTCAGCGCAGTTACTACACCGCGCCTATCAAGGCGCTCGTGAGCGAGAAGTTCTTCGCGCTGTGCGAGGTGTTCGGGGCCGAGAACGTCGGCATGCTCACCGGCGACGCCGCCGTCAACGCCGACGCCCCCATCGTCTGCGCGACGGCCGAGATCGTCGCCAACATCGCGCTGCGCGAAGGGGCGGGCGCCGAGATCGGGCAGGTGGTGATGGACGAGTTCCACTACTACTCGGAGCCCGACCGGGGCTGGGCGTGGCAGGTCCCGCTCATCGAGCTGCCCGACACCCAGTTCCTGCTCATGTCCGCCACGCTCGGCGACGTGGACTGGCTGCAGGAGGACCTGCACCGGCGCACCGGTCGGCAGTGCGTCTACATCGGCGGCACCGAGCGCCCGGTGCCGCTCTCGTTCGAGTACGCGCTGTCCGGCGTCCACGAGTCGGTCGAGCTGCTGCTGCGCGACGGCAAAGCCCCCGTCTACATCGTCCACTTCACCCAGGCCGCCGCGCTCGAACAGGCCCAGGCCCTGACCTCGCTCGCCGTGGCCGACAAGGATCGGAAAGCCGCCATCGCCGCCGAGATCGGCGGCTTCCGCTTCACCACGAACTTCGGTAGGACGCTCCGCAAGCTCCTCCTCCACGGCATCGGCGTCCACCACGCCGGGATGCTGCCCAAGTACCGCCGGCTCGTCGAGAGGCTGGCCCAGGACGGCCTGCTCACCGTCATCTGCGGCACCGACACCCTCGGCGTGGGCATCAACGTCCCCATCCGCACCGTCCTGTTCACCGGCCTCACCAAGTTCGACGGCCGCCGACAGCGCGTGCTCAAGGCGCGCGAGTTCCACCAGATCGCCGGCCGTGCGGGCCGCGCAGGCTTCGACACCGAGGGATTCGTCGTGGTGCTCGCCCCCGAGCACGAGATCGAGAACGCCAAGGCCGCCGCGAAGGCCGCCGCGAGCCCCAAGAAGAAGGCCAAGGCCGCCAAGAAGAAGCCCCCGGAGGGCTTCGTCAACTGGTCGCGCTCCACCTTCGACAAGCTCGTCGGCGCCCAGCCCGAGCAGCTCACGAGCCGCTTCGAGGTGAGCAACTCGATGCTGCTCAACATCATCTCCCGACCCGGCAGCTGCTACACCCACATGCGGCACCTCCTGCTGTCCTCGCACGAGACCCGCGCGCGGGTGCGCCACCACGTCCTGCGCGCGATCGAGCTGTTCCGGGGGCTGGAGGCCGCCGGGATCGTCGAGCGCCTCGCCGAACCGGACGACGACGGGCGGCACGTGCGCCTGACGGTGGACCTCCAACGGGACTTCGCCCTCAACCAACCCCTCGCGCCGTTCGCGATCGCGGCGATGGAGGTCCTCGACCCCGACTCCCCGACGCCCGAACTCGACCTGGTCTCCGTCATCGAGGCCGTGCTGGACGACCCTCGCCCCATCCTCTACGCCCAGCAGCGGGAAGCACGCGGCGAGGCGATCGCCGCGCTCAAGGCCGACGGTGTCGAGTACTCCGAGCGCATGGAGCTGGTCGAGGACATCTCCTGGCCCAAGCCGCTGGACGACCTCCTCGCCGACGCCTACGACGCGTACAGGGCCGGGCACCCCTGGGTGGCCGGGATCGAACCCTCCCCCAAGTCGGTCATACGGGAGATGGCCGAGCGCGGGATGACCTTCTCGGACCTGGTCTCCGCGTACGGGCTCGGCCGGTCCGAGGGCGCCGTCCTGCGCTATCTCACCGACGCCTACCGCGCGCTTCGTCAGACCGTCCCCGCCGACCGCCGGTCCGAGGAGTTCGACGACCTCGTGGAGTGGCTGGGCGAACTGGTCCGGCAGGTCGACTCCAGCCTGCTCGACGAGTGGGAGCTGCTCACCGATCCCGACGTGTCCTCCGAGCGGGTCGCCGAACTGGCCTTCGGCGAGACCGCGGGCGCCTCCCGCCCGGTCACGGCGAACCGGCGTGCGTTCCGGGTGATGGTGCGCAACGCGATGTTCCGCCGCGTCGAGCTGCTCGCCCGCGACGACATCGAGCGCCTCGCCGAGCTGGACACCGACGTGCCCGAGCACCCCGACTGGGACTCGGAGATCGACGCCTACTGGGACGAGTACGACGAGATCGGGACCGGGCCCGCCGCGCGGGGCCCGGCACTGTTCACCGTGAGCGAGTCGGGCCCCACGGTGGCGCCGGGGACGTGGCGGGTGCGCCAGGTGCTCGACGACCCCGAGGGCGACCACGGCTGGGCGATCGAGGGGGTGGTGGATCTGGCCGCCAGTGACGAGGCCGGGGAGGTCCGCTTCGCCTCGCTCTCACTCCACGGGTGAGCCGCCACCGACCGGGGGGCCGCCCACCGGGCCGGGGACCGTACGATGTCCGACGAACCCCACCCGATGACTGGAGGCCTGCTGTGACCCCCCGCGTTCTCTACAAGCGACTCGCTCTGGCGGAGGTGGTCACCTGGACTCTCCTGATACTGGGGATGATCGGCAAATACGGCTTCGGGCAGGACTGGGCCACCTCGGTGGGTGGCGGCGTCCACGGATTCGTGTTCCTGTGCTACGTCGTGGCGACCCTGGCGGTGTGGACGGACAAGCGCTGGTCCGCCGGCACCGGGATCCTCGGTCTGGCCTCGGCGGTGATCCCGTACGCCACGGTCCCGTTCGAGCGGTCGGTCGAGCGACGTGGCCTGCTCGAGGGCCCGTGGCGACTCGGTCCGGGTGGCGACCGGCCCGGCAGCCCGGCGGACCGGGTCCTCGCCTTCGCACTGCGCTCGCCCGTCGTGGCGCTGGTGGTCACCCTGATCGTGGTGGCGATCGTGTTCTCGCTACTGGTCACCGCCGGCCCGCCCACCGAGTGGTTCTCGTGAGTCAGACCCGAGAGCCGGGCCGCCGCGAGCTCAACAAGGCCGACAAACAGCGGCGCATCCACGCCGCCGCCCTCGAACTGTTCTCCCGGCACGGGTACTCGACCGTCACCACCCAGCAGGTGGCCGACCGCGCCGAGGTCGGAACGGGGACGCTCTTCCGCTACGCCCAGTCCAAGGGCGAACTCCTGTGCATGGTCGCCAACGAGGAGTTCCGCGCGATGGTCGAGACCGTTCCCGAGACCGGGGACGCGGTCGAGGACCTGGTCGTCCTGTGCGAGCCCCTGCTGGTGGCGCTCGACAGGCAGCCGGAGAACATCGCCGCCTATCACCGCGAGACGTTGTTCGGGGAGGCCGGCCCCCACCGGGCCGAAGCGCAACGCATCCTCGGCGAGCTGCGGGAGCTCATCGCCGCCGTACTCGCGGGGTACGCGGGCGGCGCGGTGACACCCGCGGACATGGCCGGCGCCGCCCAGACCGTGTTCGACGTCCTCTACATGACCCTCGTGCGGTGCGGCGTCGAGCGCTCCTCCGCCAGCGAGGGACGCAGGGAACTCGAGGTGCACGTCCGGCGGGTCCTCTACGGCGTACTGACCGACCGCCCCGAGGGCGGCCCCACGTCGGACCCCGGCGACGGCGTCGACTCGACGGTCTGACGGGGCCGTGAGCGGACCCCGGTGGCGCGTGTCACTATGCGGCGGGCGAGACTGACCTCATGACCGAGGTTGACCAGACCACCGCCCGCCCCGTCAAGGACGCCTCCACCGTGATGGTGATCCGCGACTCCGATGCCGGCCCGGAGGTGTTCGTCGCGCGCCGCGTGAAGGGCATGGCCTTCGCCGGCGGGATGACCGTGTTCCCCGGGGGTGGCGTCGACGCCGCCGACGACGACCCCGACCTCGCCTGGACCGGCCCCGCCCCCGCGTGGTGGGCCGAGCGCCTCGGCTGCGACGAACCGCGCGCACGGCGGCTGGTCTGCGCCGCCGCCCGCGAGACCTTCGAGGAGTGCGGCGTCCTCCTCGCCGACCACCGGGACGGCGCGCCCGTCTCCGACGCGGGGCGGTACCACGCGGCGCGCACCGAGCTCGAGGCCCACGAGCTGTCGTTCAGTGCCTTTCTGGCCCGCGAGGAGCTGTCCCTCGCCGCGGATCGCCTGCGCCCGTTCGACCACTGGATCACCCCGTCGGTCGAGCCCCGCCGGTACGACACCCGGTTCTTCCTCGCCGCGCTACCCGTGGGTCAGGAACCCGACGACCAGACCACCGAGGTCGACCTCACCATGTGGGCGCGCCCGGTCGACCTGCTCGCCGACTTCCGCGCGGGTCACTCCATGCTCCTCCCTCCCACCTGGACCCAGCTCCGTCACCTGTCTGAGTTCCCGGACGTCGCCGCCGCCCTGGCGGCGGAACGCACGATCTCACCGATCGAGCCGGAGATCATCGAGCACCGCGGCGGCATCCGGGTGGGCTTCGACGGTTCCGACGAGTACTGGGCGGACCACCAGGCGGGGCACGCGCGCGAGGACGCCTGACCGGTCACCGACGATCCATGACCCCTGCGGGCCGGACACCGCCCGAACCGCTGACGGGCGCGGTGCCTCGATGGTTGACTGCCATGCATGCCGGCATTCGAGTTCGACGTGGACGCGTCGATCGCCGCCGGGTGGGACCGGTTCGCCTCCCGCCTGGCGGATCTCCTTCGCGACCTCATTCCCGGCGCCACCTTCGACCTGGCGGTGCCCGTCCTCGGCGCACCGTCGCCCCTCACGCCGTTCATCCGCTTCACCGCGGTGGGACAGCGGCGACTCGAGGCCGAGGTCTCCGGGGGCGGATCGGACGACGCCCCCGCCCCGCTGCGACCCGAGCAACTCGCGCAACTGGCCGCGCTCGGCTGGCGGGCCGCGGACGCCGAGGCGACGGCGGTGCCGACACCCGGGCCCCAGGTCTCCCTGCCGACGGATCGGGCCACCGAACTCGCCCACCTCGTCGCCGGCACGCTCGAGCAGGTCTTCGGAATCCGACATCCGGTCTTCCTCCACGACGTGGTCGGCGTCGACGAACCGGACGCCCCGGCTACGACGCCCGGCCCGGATCCGGCGACCACGGCCACGGCCCACCCCGGCGGCCCCACGGGACCGGCCGGGAGCGGCGACGAGGACGATTTCCGCCCGCAACCCATCACCGACCCCGACCAGGCGACCAGGGCGGTGGGAGCGGCGCTCGCCGAGGTCTACCGCAGGCGCATGCACCCCGACGAGCACGACGTGTTCACCGTTCCCGCGGGCTGTGTCCTGCTCTTCGTACGCGCACACCGCTCTCTCCCCCTCATCGTGTTCCGCAGCCCGCTGGTGACCGGGGTGCGCGACGCGGCAGCAGCCGAGACCGAGGTCGCGATCCTCAACCGCGACTCACTGTGGTGCCGCTACGTGTTCGACGGCTCGACCATCACGGCCGAGTCGGAGTTCGTCGACAGGGTCTTCGTCCCCGTCAACTTCAAGATCCACCTCGCCGAGATCACCGCCGAACTCGACGACGTCTACCCCGATCTCGCGCGACGTGTGTCCGGCGGGCACTCCCGCGACCTGCGCGCCTCCGACGATCCCGGCACCGGTGAGACGTAGGATCGGCACCGCCGGGAAGGGCCCGGCGCCCGATCCCGCCTCAGGAGTGCCCATGCGTCGCGTCGCCCTCGTCGCCGTGGTCACCACAGCGACCATGCTGACCAGTGCCTGTTCGCTCTTCGGAGACGACGAACGACGCGGCGTACCCGCCCCTGCCGCCGCACCGAGCGGGCCGTTGCCCACCTCGCAGCAGTTCGACCGGCCGTTCCCGGTGTCCGCCGAGGACGGGGACGCCACCGTCACCGTGTCGAACCTGCGCTTCGTGCGGTCCTACTCGTACCCGGACCCCGTCCTCGTTGTGGACGTGCGCGCGGTCCAGTCCGCCGGCCAACCGGAGATCGGCCCCGAGGACCTCACCGCCTATGACCCGTCGGGCAGGCCGTTCGAGCGGATCGCCGACCCCTCCGGGACAGTGCCCGACCCGCTCGTCCCGTCGGTGATGACGACCCCCGGGCAGGAGATCAGCGGCATGGTGGCGTGGACCGTGCCCCGTGGGGCCAGGGTCGGCCGCATCGACCTGACGAGCCCGTCCACGATCGGATCGATCACGGTGACGCGCCAGCCCGTCGACCCGACGCCGTCCTAGTCACCCGCCGGGCCCGCTTCCGCCGGATCCGCCGCGACGTACGTCCACCGCCCTCCCCTGCGCTCGAACAGGGAGCGCTCACGCACCAGACCCCGGTCGCCGAGCTCGACGTACCGGGCCTCGAACTCGACCACCCCGCCGTCGTCACCCTCGCCCCCGGCGACCACCTCCAGGACGGTGAGCCCGGTCCACTCCACACCCGACGCCTCCACGACCGGCGGACGCGTCCGCGGATGCCACGTACGCCAGAGGTGGTCCGTCCGCCCCAGCGCGAACGCCGTGTAGCGCGAGCGCATCAGTTCCTCCGCCGTCCGCGCGGGCACCCCGTCCTCCACGAGCGGGCCACAACACGCCCCGAGATCGACCCCACTGCCACACGGGCACGCACTCATCCGTCCGCTCCGTTCCCCGATGATCCGCCCAGGCTACCGACCCCCGAGGCCACCCCTGCCGGCCCCCCGCATCGCGGACCGCGCCGCCCCCGCCGGACTATCGTGAACGGTGACATGTCTGGACTAGCCTCCCTCCGTTCCCTCGCGCGGCGCCGCGCCGACCCCGACCTCGCCGCCCTGCGGGTACGGTCCTGCCGCGACCTGTGCAACTGGAACCGCACGCCCGTCGAGCGCCGCGGCGAGCCCCTGTTCGCGTGCCGGGGCTGCGGCTCCCAGTGGGTCCCCAGCGAGCAGTGGACCCCGCGCGAGGCCGACGGCGCCATCCCGCCGGCCGTCCTCGAGCTGCTCCGCTCGGACGACTGACTTTCCGACCCGGCCGGCGCACGCCGCTATAGGGTCGGGCCATGACCGACTCCGCCTCACTCGCCCCCTCGACCGCCGCCGCCGGCACGATCGACGCCACCCTGCGTCGATCAGCGTCCCGGTTCCCCGACCGCGTCGCCCTGACGTTCGCGGACCGTCGCTGGACCTACGCGGCCCTCGACGCCGCCGTCGACCGCGTCGCCACACTGCTCGCCGGTCATGATCTCGAGGACGGCGCCCGCATCGCCGCATACGGCGTCAACTCGGACGCCTACCTCATCGCCTTCCTCGCGACCTCGCGGGCGGGCTACATCCACGTCCCCGTGAACTACGCACTCACGGGGGGCGAGCTCGAGTATCTGCTCACCGACTCGGGGGCCTCGCTCGTCCTGGTCGACCCCGCCCAGGCGCCCACTCTCGAGGCGGTCCTGGACGACCTACCCGCCCTGACGTCCCTCGCGCTGCAACCCGCCGTCGGCAAGGCACCCGACGGCACCGTGCTGGGTACGGCACTCGAGACCGGCGACGTCACGCCCGTCGACTCGCCGGCCTCCGGCGACGACCTCGCCCAGCTGCTGTACACCTCGGGCACCACCTCGCGGCCCAAGGGCGCGATGATGACCCACTCCGCGCTGGTCCACGAGTACCTCAGCTGCATTCTGTCCCTCGATCTGGCAGCCGATGACAAGCCGCTGGTGACCATGCCGCTCTACCACTCCGCGGCGATGCACGTGTTCGCGATGCCGTACCTGTCCCTGGGCGCGACCGTGCACCTGATGGCCGCCCCAGACGTCCCCGAGATCCTGCGCCGCATCGAAGAGGACGGGATCGGCTCCCTGTTCCTCGCACCCACCGTCTGGGTCCCCCTGGCGTCCCATCCGGACCTCGAGCGTCGCGACCTGTCGAGCCTCCGCAAGGCCCAGTACGGAGCGTCGATCATGCCGGTGACGGTTCTGCAGCGCCTGCGGGCCAGGTACCCGGAGCTGGGGTTCTACAACTGCTTCGGCCAGTCCGAGATCGGCCCGCTCGCCTGCGTCCTGCGCCCCGAGGAGCACGACGACAGGCCGGCCAGCGCGGGTCGACCGGTCTTCTTCGTCGAGGCCCGGGTAGTCGACGAGTCGGGACTCGAGGTCGCCGACGGCGAGCGGGGCGAGGTGGTCTACCGCTCCCCGCAGCTGTGCAGGGGCTACTGGAACAAGCCCGACGCCACCCGCGAGGCGTTCCGTGACGGGTGGTTCCACTCCGGGGACCTCGTCGTGCGCGACGCCGGGGGGTACATCGAGGTCGTCGACCGCATCAAGGACGTCATCAACACCGGCGGTGTCCTGGTGGCCTCCCGCGAGGTCGAGGACGCCGTGTACCAGGACGAGCGGGTCGCGGAGGTGGCGGTCATCGGTACGCCCGACCCGAAGTGGATCGAAGCGGTGACCGCCGTCGTGGTCCTCAAGGGCGGCGCGGAGGCCACTGAGGACGAGATCATCGCGGGCACGCGAGAGTACCTGGCACCGTTCAAGGTGCCCAAGCGCGTCGTGTTCGTCGACGAGCTGCCCCGCAACCAGTCCGGCAAGTTGCTCAAGCGCGAACTCCGGCAGGGGTGAGCCGGGCGGGCGGCGGTCAGCCGAGCCGTTCCAGGACCTCGCGCGCGACCAGCGCGGGGTCCTCCTCGGGCAGCCAGTGGCCTCGGTCGGTGAGCGGGACGAACCGGTACTCCCCCGTCATCCTGGCCGCCGTCGCCTCGGCCCCGCTCCGCGCGATCGCCGGATCCTGACCGCCCCACAGATAGGTGGTGGGGACGGAGACGTCGGGCAGTTCGTACCGTCTCATCGCGCGGTACCAGTTGAGCGCGCCCGTCAGCGCGGACCGGTCCCCGAGCACCTCGAGATGTCGGCCCACGAGATCGTCCGGGACCTGCCCGCCGAACATGACGCGCAGGCGGCGGGCCCCGTCCTCGAGCAGCACGTCCTCGGCCTTACCCTCCTGCCGGAACAGCCCGAAGTAGGCCGACCGCGCCTGCTGGTCGGGATCGGACGCGATCGCGTCGCCGAACGCCCCGAGATGCGGTACGGAGATGGCGGTGAGGCTCGCGACCCGGCTCGGGTGGTGGGCGGCTAGCCACCACGCGACGCATGCGCCCCAGTCGTGCCCGAGCACGTGTGCGCGCTCCAGGCCGAAGCGGTCCATCACCGCGAGCGCGTCGGCGGACAGGTGCTCGATGGCGTACGCCTCGACGCCGTCCGGCCGGGCACCGGGTGAGTAGCCCCGTTGCATCGGAGCGAGCACCCGGACGCCCTGGCCGGCGAGCCCCTCCGCGACGCCCGCCCACTCCCACGCCGATTCGGGGAAACCGTGCAGTGCCAGCACCGTGCGCGCCGGCTCCACTGCCGGTGCCCCGCCGTCCCCCTCCCAGACGAGCACGTCGAGCGCGCCGACCGGGACGTCCACTGTGACCGTGCGTGGTTCCATGCGCGGACCCTAACCGGTCCGGGGCTCACCGCGGGCGACTTCCCGGGGGCGTGTGGGTGGACGATCCGCGGGAGGACACCCGGGCGCGCCGTTCGTTCCAGTCGTGGACCAGCCACATCTCCACCACCAGCGGATCGACCGCGGCCTCGCGGGCCCACGTGCCGACCACGTCGAGGTAGCGCTGGTAGCGCCGGGGCGTCAGCCGGGCGGAGGACTCGATCTCGGTCCACCCGGCGTGCACGAGGGTCCCGATCCCGGCGGGGTCGACCGGCACGATGCTCTGTGCCGACCACGCCATGCCCAACGAGGACAGGTAGAGCGAGGCGAGCGGGTACCCCAGGTCCGGGACGCCGCGGCCGGCGCCCGCGGGCGCGCCGTGACGCAGCAGGTTCATGGCCTCCACCGGCGCGTCGAGCCAGTCCACGACCTCGTGCAGCACCAGGGGATAACCGTGGGGTGACACCGAGCGCCATCCGGCGCGGTCGCGGGCGGGGACGCGGAAGTCGGGCAGTCCCCGCTTCACCCCGGACCGGAGCGGGTGAGCGGACAGCCAGGCCGCGCACATGTAGAGCGCCACCACGGATTCCTCCAGGCTGCCGCGGGCGCGGCGGCCCGCCGCCCACAGATCACTCCTGCGCAGGTACCCGGACCCGGACTCCACGATCCCGCCGTCGGGCCCTCCCGCGACGAGGCGGAGGTCGATCCCCCTCTCCGCGAGCCGGAGATTCCAGCGGTCGAGGTCGATCTCCACGTACTCGTCCGCCACGAGCAGGGCGGGCGGCTGGGCGCGGCACCAGTCGAGACAGTCCGCGGGTAGTTCGGGCGCGAGGCGGGGTCCGGTGGTGGTCATGCCCGCACGGTGTCATACGGGTACGACACTCCCCGGACCCCGAGCCCGACCCCGCCCCGGATGCTGCTCAGTCCTGCGCGAACGCCTCGAGGGGCGGGCACGAGCAGACGAGGTTCCGGTCTCCGTACGCGCCGTCGATCCGGCGGACGGCGGGCCAGACCTTCGGCCGCCAGGCCGACCCGAGGGGGTAACCGGCGACACTGCGCGGGTACGCGTGGTCCCACTCGTCGGCGGAGACGCTCTCGGCCGTGTGGGGCGCTCCGCGCAGCGGGTTGTCCTCCACGGTCCACTCGCCGGCGGCGACGCGGTCGATCTCCGCGCGGATCGCCGCCATCGCCTCGCAGAACGCGTCCAGCTCGGCCAGGTCCTCGCTCTCCGTCGGCTCCACCATCAGGGTGTTGGGCACCGGGAAGCTCATGGTGGGCGCGTGGAACCCGTAGTCGGCCAGCCTCTTGGCCACGTCGTCGATCGAGATGCCGACCGAGTCGATGAGCGGACGCAGGTCGAGGATGCACTCGTGCGCGACCCAGCCACCCTCGCCGGAGTACAGCACCGGGAAGTGCTCGCCGATGCGTCGGGCCAGGTAGTTGGCGCTCGCGATCGCGGTCAGCGTGGCCTTACGCAGGCCGTCGGCGCCCATCATCCGGATGTACGCCCAGGTGATGGGCAGGATCGAGGCGGAGCCGAACGCCGCCGCCGAGACCGCGCCGCCCGAGCCCAGCCCGGACTCGTGCGGATGGCCGGGGAGGAACTCGCGCAGGTGCTCGGCCACAGCCACCGGACCGACGCCCGGTCCGCCGCCACCGTGCGGGATGCAAAAGGTCTTGTGCAGGTTCAGGTGGCTCACGTCGCCGCCGAACCGGCCCGGGCGCGCGACGCCCACGAGCGCGTTGAGGTTCGCGCCGTCGATGTAGACCTGGCCGCCCGCGTCGTGGACGATCGCGCAGATGTCCTCGATGTCGTGCTCGTACACGCCGTGGGTCGACGGGTAGGTGATCATGATCGCCGCCAGCTCGGAACCGTGCTTGTCGACCTTCGCCCGCAGGTCGTCGACGTCCACGTCGCCGTTCTCGCGGCAGGCCACCACGACCACCTTCATGCCGGCCATCACGGCCGACGCGGCGTTCGTCCCGTGCGCCGAGGACGGGATAAGGCAGACCGTCCGGTCGTCGTCGCCGCGGGAGCGGTGGTACTCGCGGATGGCCAGCAGGCCCGCGTACTCGCCCTGGCTGCCGGCGTTGGGCTGGAGGCTGACGGCGGCGTAACCGGTGATGTCGACCAGCCACTGCTCGACGTCTCCGATCAGCTCGCGGATCCCGGCGGTCTGCTCGGCCGGAGCGAAGGGGTGTAGCCGGTTGAACTCCGGCCACGTGATCGGTTCCATCTCGGTGGTGGCGTTGAGCTTCATGGTGCACGAACCGAGCGGGATCATGGTCCGGTCCAGCGCCATGTCCTTGTCGGACAGCGCCCTGAGATACCGCAGCATGGCCGTCTCGGTGCGGTAGCGGACGAACGCCTCGTGCTGCAGGAACTCGCTCGTGCGGTCACCGTGGGTCGGGTCGACCGTGATCTCGGTGCGGGCGGCGTCGGCACCGAACGCGTCGAGGACGATCCCCACGTGCTCGGCGGTGGTGGCCTCGTCACACGAGACGGACACCGTGTCGTCGTCGACCTTCCACAGGTTCACGCCGCGCGCGGCGGCAGCGCCGAGCACCTCGTCGGCGCGGCCCGGCACGCGGGCGCGGACGGTGTCGAAGAACGCGTCGTGCAGCACCTCCACCCCGGCTGCGCGGAGACCGTCGGCGAGCGCGGCGGCATGGGCGTGGACGCGCCGGGCGATGGCCGTGAGGCCCTCCGCGCCGTGGTAGGAGGCGTACATCGCGGCGAGAACGGCCAGCAGGACCTGCGCGGTGCAGATGTTGGACGTGGCCTTCTCGCGACGGATGTGCTGCTCCCGCGTCTGCAGGGCCAGTCGGTAGGCGACGTGCCCGTCCTCGTCCGTCGAGACACCGACCAGCCGGCCGGGGAGATTGCGTGCGTGCGCGGAGCGACACGCCAGGAACCCGGCGTGGGGCCCGCCGAAACCCATGGGGACGCCGAACCGCTGCGTGGTGCCGAAGCACGCGTCCGCGCCCTTCTCCCCCGCCGGCGTGTGGACCGTCGCGGCCAGCAGGTCGACGCCCGCGGCGACCATGACGCCGCGCTCGTGGCACTTCTCGATGAGGGGCGCCACGTCGGCGACGCGGCCGGAGGCACCGGGGGTCTGGACCAGGGCCCCGAAGAACTCGCCGTCCGGGAGCCCGTCGTCGACGAGGTTCGCCGTGACCAGTTCGATGCCGAGGGGCTCGGCGCGGGTGGCGAGGATCGCCGCGGTCTGGGGGAAGATGTCGGCGTCGACGGCGAAGCGGGGGCTCTTGGACGAGCGGTTGGCCCGTCGCAGCATCGTCATGGCCTCGGCCGCGGCGGTCCCCTCGTCGAGCATGGAGGCGTTGGCCATGTCCATGCCGGTCAGGTCCGAGACCATCGTCTGGAAGTTCAGCAGCGCCTCGAGACGGCCCTGGCTGATCTCCGGCTGGTACGGGGTGTAGCCGGTGTACCAGGCCGGGCTCTCGATGATGTTGCGAATCAGCACCGGCGGCGTGAGGGTGTCGTAGTAGCCCTGCCCGATCATGGACACCGCGACGGTGTTGCGGTCGGCCAGCGCCCGCAGCGCCGCGAGGGTGTCGGCTTCCGACAGCGGCTCCGGGAGCGCGTTGATGCCTGCCGCCCGTCCGTCCGAGCCGACCTCGTCGAGGATGACCGAGGGGACGGCGCGCTCGGCGAGCTCGTCCAGGGAGCCGACGCCGATGGTGTCCAGGATCCGCGCGAGTCCGTCGGCATCGGGGCCCAGATGGCGGGCGACGAACTCGCCTCCGGTCCGGGCAGTGTGGGGGGTCGTCGTCACAGGTGCTCCTCAGGTGGCGGGGCCGCCCGGACAGGCGGCCTGCGGGCCGGTGCTCCCTCTCCGCTCTGTCCCCTGCCGGACGGGTGCCGGCGCCTGAGAGATTCGCGGGACCCTCACGACGGACCCCCGCTTTCCCCGTGGGCGGGTGGTCTGTTCCACCGCTCTCCAGAGGCGTTCGACGACCGCACGGTCCGGGTGCCTGAGAGATTCTCGGAGAGGAGTTGCTCCTTCGGCGCCCGCGGCCATGGCCGCGGAGCTCTCCCGTGGGACGCGTGAACGCACCGCCGAGTCTAGACGACGACGGCCGACTAGCCGGTACGGCGTGAGGCGCGGGCCCGGCGGCGAGCGGCGAGCTCGTCCTCCACGGGCGCGACGATGTCGTCCTCGGTCACCGTCTCCGCGGGGAACTCGGAGATCGAGCCGGCGAGCTCACGCATCGCGCCGCCGATCCCGATGCCGAACACCCCCTGGCCGCCCTGGAGCAGGTCGAAGACCTCCTCCTTGGACGTGCACTCGAATACGGTCCGGCCGTCGGAGAACAGGGTGATGGTGGCCAGGTCCTCCACACCCCGCGACCTGATCTGATCGACGGCCTTGCGGATGTTCTGCAGGGAGATCCCGGTGTCCAGCAGCTGCTTGACGATCTTGAGGACCAGGATGTCCTTGAACGAGTAGAGGCGCTGGCTGCCCGATCCGGCGGCGTTCCGGATCGACGGCACGACGAGGTCGGTGCGTGCCCAGTAGTCGAGCTGACGGTAGGTGATACCGGCGATCTGGCACGCGATGGGCACCCGGTACCCGCTGGTGCCGTCCGGGATCCCGTCGTCGGGGAACAGTCCGGGCTGCACCTCGTCGAAGGACGCCTGCGTCCCCTCGACGGCGTCACCGAAGAGGCTCGGCGTGTTCGGTACGGCGTCGGACGGCTCCGAGACCCGGGTGTGGTCGGCCACGATTGCTCCCTCAAGCTGCGGGTGCCGCCTCGTTCGGGGCGGCACGGTACCGGGACGAGACCCGGATCCTGGACGCGTGAACACCATCGGTGTAGTTCACTGGGGGCAACGCTATGCCCGCCGCGGTCCACTATCAATAGGACACGCGGTAAACCTCAACCTCAAGTTGAACTTTAGGCTCATTCGTCACCTGCGAGTTGGTGCAGCAGTGACTGGAGGGACCGCCGAATCCGCTGCTCAGGAGGTGGATCCGCCGGGATTCTCGGCCGGCCCGCCGCCTCCGAGGAAGTCGTCCGGGCTCACCTGGTCCAGGAACTCACGGAAGGCCTCGACCTCTTCCTCGCCCTGCTCGACGAGCGAGATGCCGACCTCGTCGAGCACCTCGGGACTGACCAGGACGGGCGAGGCCGTGCGGAGCGCGACAGCGACCGCGTCGGACGGGCGCGCCGACACACGGGTGTTCGCGAACACCAGTTCCGCGAAGAACGTCCCCTCCGACACCCCGATGATCTCGACCTTCTCCAGAGGGTGGGAGAACGTCTCGAGAAGCGTGGCCAGCAGGTCGTGGGTCAACGGCCTGCTCGGCTGGACCCCCTGCTGCTGGAGACTGATCGCCGCGGCCTCGGACGCGCCGATCCAGATCGGCACGTACCGCCCACCGTCCTTCTCGTGCAGGATCAGTACGGGCGCGTACTCCGGCTCCTCGAAACGGATACCGACGACGTCGACCTCTCGCATGTTCTTCCCCATGTTCTCCGCCTCTCCCACGTCACCAGCGTAGCCCTGATCCGGTTCGGCGCGAGCGGACGCGGGGCCCTCAGGGCTCCAGTGCGTGCCTCACGGCCACGGTCACCAGGGTCGAGTGCAACGACACCGACAGTGCGGCGATCTCCCGCGCCAGCTCGGCGGCCCGGTCCCGGGCGTCCGCGTCGCCCTGGCGGGCTACCGGGCCGGCGATCTGGGTGATCAGCCCGGTCTGACGATCGGCCGCGGTCCTGAAGCTCCGCAGGTGGCGTACGTCCACCCCGTGGGTGGCGAGATCGTGCGCGGTGCGGGCGATGAGGACCGCCTCGGGATCATAGAACCCACCGGGCCCCGCGGCGATCAGGCCGGCGTCGACGAGAGCGTCCACGAGCCCGGCGTCGACGCCGGACTGTTCGATGACGTTCTCCCGGGTGAGACGCTTGACGGTGTCGCTGCGGAAATCGTCCGGCGTCGACCCGGGCACGCCGTCTGCGCCGGGCCGCGGCCGGAGCGCCGTGGTCGACCCGTCGGCGATCGCCGCGTCGAGGGCGTCGAGCTCCTGGCGGATCACCTTCAACGGCAGGTACCTGTCGCGCTGGGCGGTCAGGACGTACCGCAGGCGCTCCCGATCCTCGACGCTGAAGCGCCGGTAACCGCTCGCCGTGCGCTCAGGGGTGACCAGCCCCTCGTTCTCGAGGAACCGGACCTTCGACACCGTGAGGTCCGGGAACTCCGGACTCAGAAGTGCGATGACACCTCCGATGGAGAGGAACTCCTCCTCTTTCGGGGCGCCCTGTCCGGCGGCTGTCACTGCCCGGGCGTACCCGTCAGGAACACGAGGCGGAACTTGCCGATCTGGACCTCGTCACCATTGGACAGCGACGCGGAGTCGACGGGCTCACGGTTGACATAGGTGCCGTTGAGCGAGCCCACGTCGACGACGGTGAAGGTCTCGCCCTCACTGCGGAACTCCGCATGCCGACGGCTCACGGTCACGTCATCGAGGAAGATGTCGCTGTCCGGATGACGACCGGCGGAGGTGGTGCTCTGGTCGAGAAGGAACCGCGAACCCGCGTTGGGGCCGCGCTTGACGACGAGCAGGGCCTGCCCCTCGGGGAGACCCTCGACACCCGTCACCGCGGAATCGGACTGCGCCGACTGCTGATCGGACTCGTTGAGGAGTTCGGCACGGAACACGGAGGTGGTCTCGGCGGTCGCCTCGGGCATGTTCTTGTTCTCGGTCACGTTGGTCTCTCCTCGTCCGAGCCCGTCAGCGGGCTCACCGTACGGTGCAGTTGATTCTATGTCGGAGTCGTCGCCCGCGGGGTCCGGGGGCGTCGGCGATCCGCTCAGCTCTCCGTGATCTTCGCGTACCCGTCGGAGTCCAGCGTCTGCTCGAGCTGGGCCTCAAGGTCCTCGATATCGGCGATCTCGAGAACGACGATCCATCCCTCCCCGTACGGGTCGGAGTTGACCAGCTCGGGGGACGTCTCGAGCGCGGTGTTCACCTCGACGACCTTGCCGCTGAGCGGCGCGTACAGGTCGGAGACGCTCTTGGGTGACTCGACCTCGCCGAACGGCTCACCCGACTCCGTCTCGCCCCCGACGTCGGGCAGCTGGACGAACACGATGTCGCCGAGCTTCGACTGCGCGTACTCGGTGATGCCGATACGCACCCGCGTGTCCGACACCCGTTCCACCCACTCGTGCTCATCGGTGTACCGGAGCTGGTCGGGGATGTTCTGATCGCTCACTGACGCGCCCTTCTCGAGTGGCTCACTACGAATTCCATCTGGCGACATTACACACCGTCGCGCCCGCCCACAGCAGCCGATCGAGCCCGGCGGAGGGGAACCGCGCGGACGATGTTCAGTGCCTGCCACAGGTAGATGCCACCGCTCCAGACGTACAGACCGACACCCCAGTAGAGGCATGCCTCGCCGATGATCTGGAACCCCTCGCCGCCGGGCGCGTCCGCGTAGCCGGCCAGCAGCAAGGGGAACGACCAGAACAGCGCGAACGTCGCCGCCTTGCCGAGGTACGTGACCTCCGGGTCGAGGCCGCGCCGGCGGTAGACCGGCAGGGTGGTCACCAGCAGCAGGTCGCGGGCGACGAGCACGACGACGATCCACGCGGGGATGAAACCCGCCAGCGCGAACGTGACCGGAACCGCCGCCACGAGGATCCGGTCGGCGATGGGGTCGAGCCGCTCCCCCCACGTCGAGCGCATGTTCCACAGTCGCGCGATCTTGCCGTCCAGCCAGTCCGAGACGACCAGGACGCCGAGGAGCCACAGCGCCAGCATCGCGTCGTCCCACACGAGGATGCTGACGATCAGCACGGGGATGAGGGCGATCCGACCCAGCGAGATCGCGTTGGGCAGGGTCCAGAAGCGGTCGCTGACCCGCGGGTCGCGCGATGGGCTCTCGGGCCCCAGGCCGGGCGGGACCGCCGCGGACAGATGCCCGCCCCGCGGTGGCGGGATGCGGGCGCCCAGAACCCGAGCCTCGCCGGTTCGCCACTCCCTCAGGTCGGTCTCGCGCCCTCCCTCGCGTGCCGCACTCATCGGAACGTCGACATCATCCCGGAGAAGACGCTACCGCCGGCAGCCATCGGGTTGTCGTGCACCATGTACGTCCAGGTCGACGTGGGGCGCGCCATGGAATTGGCCTCCAGATCGACTCCGTCGGCAGTGAACTCGATCTCCGCGAACGTGGCCTCCGACTCGCGGACCGCGTCTGCCGCGAGATCGCGGAAGTGGTCGATCGCGATGCGGTGGAATTCGTCGAGGGGGTTCTCCCGGCCGAGGGCGCGGAGGTGGATCGACTCGCGGACGTCGGTCATCGTCTCCAGGTGACGAGCCCAGCCACGGTCGAGGTGCCACAGCATGATCTCGCGGCACCCCCGGACCACCGCGTCGCGTCCGTGTGCCTCCACCAGCCGCGCACTCCGCTCGGGATCATGCGCGGTGAGCTCCTCGAACGCCTTCTCCGTGCGGAGCAGAGCGCTCCTGCGCTCGGCGAGGATCTCGCGCTGCTCGGCGAGGAGCCGACTGTACCGCCAGGTGTTGGCGTGGATCTCCAGCATCTGCCCCTCGGTGACCCGCTGCGCGTGGTCGACGGCGTCCCGCCCCCGATTGCCCTTGAGCAGCCCGGTGATCCTGTCGTGGGCGGTGGGGATCTTCTCCGGCTCGAGCGCCGACGTCACCACCGGATCGTCCATCGCTGCGAAGAAGACAGAACTGCCCGGATCGCCCTGACGCCCGGCCCGGCCCCGCAGTTGGTTGTCCAGCCGCTCGGTGCGGTGCCGGCCCGTGCCCACGACGTGGAGTCCGCCGAGCGCGACGACCTCGTCGCGCCGGGCCTCGTCGGATCCGCCGAGCCGGATGTCCGTCCCGCGGCCGGCCATCTGCGTGGAGACGGTGACGTGCCCGACGTCGCCGGCCTCCGCGATGATGGACGCCTCCTCCTCGTCGTTCTTGGCGTTGAGAACCGAGCACCGGACGCCCTTTTCCGCGAGCCGGGCTGCCAACGCCTCGGACTCGGCCACGTCGTGGGTGCCGACCAGCACCGGCTGCCCGGTGGCGTGGACGGCGGCGATGTGCTCGACCAGCGCGCGGTTCTTGCTGTCGTTGTCGATGTAGGTGCGGTCGGCTTCGTCGACACGGATGTTGGGCGTGTTCGGCTCGATCTGGGACACCCCGAGGGAGTAGAACTCGCGCAGCTGCGCACCTGCGGCCAGCGCGGTGCCGGTCATGCCGCACACCTTGTCATATCGGCCGATGAACGCCTGGACCGTGAGGCTGTCGAGGATCTGTCCCGCCTCGGAGACCGCGACGCCCTCCTTGGCCTCCACCGCGGCCTGGAGCCCGTCCGGCCATCGCTGGAGTTCGGCCACGCGTCCACGGGAGGCGTTGACGAGCTGGACCCGGCCCTCGCGGACGATGTAGTCGACGTCCCTGCGCAACAGGAAGCACGCGTGCAGGGCGACGTTGACCTGGACCAGGGTCGTGCCGACGTGGTCGGCGTCGTAGAGGTCCTCGATCCCGAGTTCGGTTTCGATGGCCTCCGCCCCGTCGTCGGTGAGGAAGATGTTGCGACGCTCTGAATCCGTCTCGTAGTGGCGGCCGGGTCGTAGCTTCCGCACCGCCGCCAGGACCTCCCCCGTCGGCGCCTCACCGGACGTGGATCCCGCGAGCACCAGGGGAACCAGCGCCTCGTCGACCAGGACGGAGTCCGCCTCGTCCACGAGGGCGACGTCGGTGGTCGGCGAGATGAGGTCGGCGGGATCGGTCACGAGTTGCTCGCGCAGGACGTCGAACCCGATCTCGGACACCGAACCGTAGGTGATGTCGCAGGCGTAGGCCGCGCGGCGCTCGTCACGCGTCGACGTCTCCGTGACGTGGCCGACCGACAGGCCCAGCAGCTCGAGCATCGGTCCCATCCACCGGGCGTCGCGGGCCGCGAGGTAGTCGTTGACCGAGATGACGTGGACGGTGTGTCCCTGCAGTGCGTACCCGGCCGCCGCCACGGCGCCGGACAGCGTCTTGCCCTCGCCCGTGGCCATCTCCACGACGTCGCCGGCGAACATCCGGAGAGCGCCCTGGAGCTGTACGTCGAACGGGCGTAGGCCGACGGCCCGGCCGGCCGCCTCCCTCGCCAGGGCGAGGAACCGCGCGAGATCCTCCGGCGCGTCACCGAAGAGGCGCAGGCCGTGGGCGGCGTCCGCGAACTCGCCGTCGTCCAGTCCCGCCGCCCAGTCGTCGAACCCGTGCGAGGCCTCGACCGCGCTCTGGGCGCGCGACGTGTCGCGTCCCTGGGTGGAGCCCATCAGCTTCCAGAAGCGGTTGGCCAGTCCCACGCGTGGAGTCCTTCCCGGTCACGAACAGTTGCCCCCACCGTACGCAGGGCCCGGCACCGTCGGGGCCGCGGCCCGCCGGTCGCCGCATCAGCGATCGGGGTCGATCTGCCCCCGTAGTCGGCGCATGGCCTCGGTCGAGAGCATCCGGTCCCCCGCGCGCGCCGCGAGGTGCTCGGCCGCGAGGTCGGCGGGCGTCGGGCGGTGGGCTGCGGTCGGGGGCCGGACGCCGTTGTCGCGGGCGATTCCGGCGAGCCTCTCCGCCTCGGCCACCGCGGTCTCGGCGCGGGTCTCCACCGACTCGACGAGCTCACGGAACGCGACCGCGCGATCGACCACCTCGGCCCACACTCCGTCGATGGAGGCGCCGAGTC
Source organism: Dietzia maris (assembly GCF_036287335.1). Lineage (NCBI taxonomy): Bacteria > Bacillati > Actinomycetota > Actinomycetes > Mycobacteriales > Dietziaceae > Dietzia > Dietzia maris. The sequence goes on along the minus strand of NZ_CP143053.1, from coordinate 1,562,396 downwards.
CGGTCAGCGTGGTGAAGCCGTCGCGAGCCGGAGGCACACCCGCCGAGGCGGAGGCCTCGCGCAGTCGGCACAGATCACCCGCGAGTCCCACGACCTCGGTCTCGGCGTCGAACTGCAGGCGGATCTCCTCCACCGCGCGTCCGCCCCGGCCGTACGCCCGTTGTAGCCGGTCGTAGAGCCCGCCCACCTCCATCAACATCGCGGTGTACATCTCCGGGATCCGGCGACGGTCCGCGCGGATCCGTGGCAGCGACGGTAGCGACGCGACTGCGTTCTGCACGCGCTGCGGCAGCACCACCCGGCCCATCTCGCGCTGGCCGTAGGCCGCGGCGACCGTGCCCAGTTCGCCGAGCGTTCGGGGCACCAGGGGCACCGGCGCCATGGTCGGCGTCGAGGCCAGCGCGTCGAAGAGCCGCCCGCGGTCATCGGTGTCCAGATGCACGCCGCGGCGGCGGTCGGCGCGGATGTCCTTGACCCGGAACGCCCACACCCCGGTCCCCCGGGTGAAGCCCGTGCGCATCACCAGGTATCTGCGGTCGAGGTCGGCCAGGCGGGTGCGGAGGGCCATCCGCAGCATCGACGGCGCGGGGCTGTCGATCGTCCTCCTCAGATCGTGCCGTTGCTCCTCGATGATGCGCACCTGGTGGAAACCACCGACCGTGGGGAACGGGAGGTTGCGGTGGAGCCGGGCCAGCACCACATCGCAGATCCGCGGTTCGACGAGGCCGCAGGCGACGAGCAACGCCGACCGGTCGGACAGCTCGGCGACCGGTGGTCGGCCCTCGCCCCGGCACATGAGGTCGACATCGGACACGATCCGGTCCCGTGCGGTCCGTGGCCCGCGCTCATCCGCCATGTGCCCCTCCTCGCCCGTGTCCACTCTGTCGGCCCGCCTTCATCGGGGTACAACGGTCGGGCCGTGTCCCGTGTTCCCCCGCGGGCCGCGTGTCGGCGCCGCGTCGGTCACCGTTCATAGCCCCGTCGGGCGTCGTCGAGGATCCGCGGCCGGTCGAGTGTGGAGGGCTCGAGCCGCATCGGCGCCACATCGCGTCCGAAACGGCCGGCGGCCTCGAGGGTTCCGGGGTCGAGGAACCTCAGACCGCCGACGTCGGGGCGTAGTCGGAGATCCGGGGCGTCACCGTCGGCCGACGCCAGGACGAAGCCCCAGTCCCCGAACGTCGGGACGTGGACGTGATACGGGGTCGTCCCCCACCCGGCCGAGTCCACCGTCGCCACCGTGCGCCAGAACTGCCTCGGCGTGGAGTACGGGCTGCCCGACTGGACGACCATCAGACCGTCCTCACCGGTCACCCCGCGCACGAGGCCGTAGAACTCCTCGGAGTACAGGCGGGTCAGCGCGGCGTTGCGCGGGTCGGGCAGATCCACGAGCACCGCCCCGAACCCTCCCGGTGGCACCGCGCCGTCGCCGCCCCGGCGCAGCCACGCGAAGGCGTCGTCCACCACGACCTCCACCCGCGGGTCGTCGAGGGAGCCCCTGTTGTCCGGGAGCAGTTCGGTGCGGGCGATCTCGAGGACGGCCGGGTCGAGTTCCACCTGGACCACGCGCCGGACCCCGGGCACGGCCAGGAGGTCTCTGGCCGCCAGTCCGTCGCCGCCCCCGAGCACCAGCACCTCGCCGGGCCGGTTGGCCATGGCGGGCTGGACCAGCGCCTCGGTGTACCGGTACTCGTCGAGACTCGAGTACTGGAGGGTGCCGTCGAGGTAGAGCCGTCGGTCGGTGCGGCCGTTGTACCGCGCCCGCGTGACGACGATCTCCTGGTAGGCGGACTGGGTGTGGGAGAGCACCGGGTCCGGGTAGAGCTTGGCCCGCGACCATTCGGTGACGCCGTCGAGAGCGACGAGCAGCGTCCCCAGCAGGGCCGCGACCACGGCGAGTGACAGGCCCGCGACGACGGCCTGAGTCCGGGACAGCAGACCGCGCAGCGCGAGTACGAGCAACACGGTCGCCGCGGCGACGTTGACCAGTCCCGTGATGGCGGCGGCCTGCTGCATCCCGAACGACGGCAGGAGCAGGAACGGCCACAGCAGCCCGCCGACGAGCGCCCCCAGGTAGTCGGCGGCGTTGAGATCGGCCAGCACCCGTCCGGCCTCGGCCGACCCGGTCCGCCGGCCGGTCTGCAGCAACGACATGAGCAGCGGGACCTCCGCGCCCACCAGCATGCCGATCGCGGCCGTGGCCACCACGAGCGTGAACAACGACGCCGCGTCCGACCCGAGGGTCGTGAAGGTCACGTAGAGGGCTGTCGCCGACACCCCGCCGACGAGTCCGAGCGTGGCCTCGACGGCGATGAAGCTCGACGCCGCGCGCTCGACGAACGGCTTGGCCAGCAACGCGCCGAGGCCGAGGGCCGCGACGTACCCGGCCACCACGAGACTCGTGGCGACGATCCCGCCGCCCTGGACCGTGGTCGCGAGCGTGAGGAGGGCGAGTTCGTAGATGAGCCCGCAGGCGGCGCCCGCGGCGACGGAGGCCAGGACGACCGGGCGCCACCACCGGCCGGCGCGCGACGCGGGCTGTCCGGCGTGGTCCGCCCCGGTCGGCACGGTGGCCGCCGTGCCGACCTCGTCAGGCAATGGCGGCCGCGTTTACGGCGGCGACGGCTAGGAGCGTGGCAGCGACGGCGAGCGCGGCGGTGCTGAACCGCGGCGCGCTGACGAGGTCCCGGAATCTGCCGGGGACCAGCAGTTCCAGGATCACCAGGGTGACAGCCTGGAAGATCACCCCGAGCAGGCCGTATACGGCGACGTCGATCAGCCCCAGGACCAGGGAGTCCGAAGCGTTGGTCATGACGGTGACGACGATGATCGCGAGGGAGATAGCCGAGGCGGCGAACAGCGCGGCGGCGTTGGGGCGGTGGTCGACGAAGACGTGGTGGCGCAGGCTGCCGGGCGTCAGCAGGTCGAGCATGACGAAGCCGAGCGCCAAGACCAGGGCGCCGACGCCGAAGTAGGCCAGCGACACCCCTATCCCGTCCAGGAGTTCGGGTACGTGGTCGGCGGGTCCGGCGGCGATGATCACCGTGTCTCCTTGGGGTTCGGTTCGTGGGTGGGCGTCTCGTGGGTCACTTCGCGCCGACCCCGCCGGAGCTCCCCCCGGCGGACCGGGCCGGGCTGCCGGGCCCGAAAGCGCCGCCGAGGAAGATGAAGCCTCCGGAACGGAGCGTGCGGGAGTTCTCGTCGAGCTGAACGCGACAGGCGAGATCGCCGGACCGGCCGATGACGATCATGTCGTCCCCGTACCGCAGGTACCGGGTGTCCTCGTTCAGCTGGTCGGCGTCCGGCCGTTCGTGGTCGCTGATGTCTTTCGCCGTGGCGTCCCGGTCGCCCCGGCACTCGTAGGTCTGGGAGGCACCGGCGACCGGGGTGTAGTTCTCCCGCACGTAGCGCACGGCGTTCTGGCCGGCCCCCACCAGCACGAGGCCCAGCAGGACCGCGCACAGTCCGGCGACGAGCGCGATGATCCACCCGCGATAGCGCTTCACGAGGCCACCTCCACCGCCGCGCTCAGCCCGGCGACAACCACACGGGACGTGGTGGCGACGACGTCACCACCACCGTCTCCGGCGGAGTCCTCGCCCGCCGGGTAGAGGTGCCAGGTGTCCCACGACCAGCCCGTGTCGCCCGGCGTGGGGGCCACCACCGTGAGCGCCCCCTCAGAGCCCGGGAAGCGCCCCGCGAGCACGGTCGGCTCCGTCGCCGCGAGCGCGGTCAGACGATCCACCAGTTCTCCGAAGGCGTCGGCGGAGAGCGTCTCGGTGGCCCCGCGCAGGTGGTGCACACCCCACGGGCCGGGGCAGGACACCTCGGCCGGCAACGGCGCGCCCCCGGCGGTCGTCGCGCGGCAGGACACCTCCTCGGTCATCGCGTCGCGTCCGCACGAGCGTCACGGCGTGCGACGCGCCGAGGATCGACAGGCGTAGAGCGATGTCGTGCACCGGGTGTTGGAGGACGGTCGAGACGAGGGCGTCCCGCTCGGGCGCCACGCCGACCCGGTAGCCGAGCGCGGCGGCCGCGACGTCGCTCGGTTCCGCGACGAGGTCGTGCACGGTCACCGCCTGTAGTCCGGGTCGCCGGCCGCGGGGGGCGCCGGGTAGACGGTCAGCTCGCCCCGGGACATCGGGCGGCCGGACGAGACCTCCCAGCCCGCCCCGTCCCAGTTCTCGAACGACAGCAGCGAACTGCCGTCCCCGGTGCGCATGTCCTGGTAGCGCATCCGACCACGCTCGGGCAGGCCGGTGGTCCCCTCGCACGAGTACTCCGCCTCGCCCGACTCCTCGAGTCGATGGACACGGCCGTCGACGATCACCTCGGCTCCGGGGCTGACGCCGAGGCCCTTCCGGGTGGTCCACCAGGTCAGCTCGAGGGTTCCCTCGTCCTCCTCGACACCGAGCCACTGCGCACCGTCCCCGCCCTCGAGGAGGTGCTCCCACCAGACGTACGGGCCCTGGCGCAGGGTGATCGATCCGCGCACCACGTAGTCGATACCGCCGTAGGCGACGATCGCGCCGGGGCCGAGCTCGCGCGGCCCGAAGCCGTGGATCGGCTGGTCGGCGGCGAGCGGGTCGCGGCGGGGCGCGGCCGTGGCGGGCCTCTCCCCGCCGCGGGCCTTGGCGATGATCCCGATGATCGCGATCACCGCGACCACGAGCCCCACTATGACGAGTAGCTCTCCCACCGCGCATCCACTCCTGGATCGATGACTGACGGTCGACCCGGGCCGCCGCTTCGTGACGAGGAAAGGCTAACCCACCCGGCTCCGTGGGAGGCGCCCGGTTCCCGCGCGGCGACTCCGCTTCTCCGAAATGGACTCAGGGCCGGTTCCCCTATCGGGAAACCGGCCCTGATCCTCGTGTCGGGCTGACAGGATTTGAACCTGCGACCCCTTGACCCCCAGTCAAGTGCGCTACCAAGCTGCGCCACAGCCCGTCCGTCTCCGCGGCTCGCGCGGCGACTCGATCAGACTAGCGCACCCCCTCGCCCGGACCGAAATCGCCTGGTCACTTGCGCTGTCGACGCTCCTTGACGCGGACGTTGACCCGCACCGGGGAGCCGTCGAAACCGAACGTCTCACGCAGACGACGCTCGAGGAACCGGCGGTACCCGGCCTCGAGGAAGCCCGTGGAGAAGAACACGAACGTCGGCGGCCGGGTGGTGGCCTGCGTGCAGAACCGGATGCGGGGCAGACGCCCGCCGCGCATGGGCGGCGGCGTCGCCGCGACGACCTCGTTCATCCAGGTGTTGAGCGGCCCGGTGGGGATCCGCTTGTCCCACGAGTCGAGCGCGGTCTCCATCGCCGGCACCAGCTTCGCCAGCGCACGGCCCGTCTTGGCGGAGATGTTGACACGGTGCGCCCAGGAGAGGACCCGTGACAGCTCGCGGTCGATCTCCTTGTCCAGGTCGTAGCGGCGGTCCTCGTCGACGAGATCCCACTTGTTGAACGCGATCACCAGCGCGCGCCCGGCGTCGGCGACCATGGAGATCACCCGCAGGTCCTGCTCGGTGATGGGCTCGGAGGCGTCGAGGAGCAGCACCACGACCTCGGCGGCCTCGATCGCACCGCGGGTGCGCAGCGAGGCGTAGTACTCGTGCCCGTAGGCCTGGTTGACCTTGCGCCGCAGCCCGGCCGTGTCGACGAACCGCCACGTGCGGCCCCCGAGCTCGACCAGCGAGTCGACGGGGTCGACCGTGGTGCCGGCGACGTTGTCGACCACGGCGCGGTCCTCGCCCGTGAGCTTGTTGAGCAGGCTCGACTTGCCCACGTTGGGCTTGCCCACCAGGGCCACCCGGCGCGGCACGTCGGCCGCCTCGCGCATCCTCGCCTTGGAGGGCAGCTGCCTCAGGATCTCGTCGAGCAGGTCGGCGGTGCCGCGCCCGTGTGCCGCGGAGATGGCATAAGGCTGGTCGAGCCCGAGCCCCCAGAACTCGGCGGCCTCGAGCTCGGCCTTATCGCTGTCGACCTTGTTGACGGCGAGGATCACCGGGGTCTCGGCGCGGCGCAGACTCCTGGCCACCGTCTCGTCGGCCGCGGTGATCCCCACGGTGCCGTCACAGACCAGCACGATGAGGTCGGCGGTCCCCATGGCGATCTCGGCCTGCTGGGCGATCGAGCGGTGCATGCCCTTGGCGTCCTGCTCCCAGCCGCCGGTGTCCTGGACCATGAAGGTCCGGCCGTTCCACAGCGCCTCGTAGGAGACGCGGTCGCGCGTGACCCCCGGGACGTCCTCGACCACGGCCTCGCGGCGGCCGATGATCCGGTTGACCAGCGTGGACTTGCCGACGTTGGGGCGGCCGACGATCGCGACGGTGGGGAGGATCTCCACGCCCTCGGTCACCGCCCCGATCTCGTCGGCGAACTCCGCGGCGACCGCGTCCCAGTCGGTGTCGTCGTTCCAGGCGTCCTCGACGGTCTCCTCGCCGGGGCCGGTCGGCAGGTCGAAGTCGGTGGTGTCCTCGTTGCTCGTCACTGTGCGTTCCCTTCTGCGGTGGCGCCGTGCGACGCGTGGGTGCCCTCGGCGAGCGCGACCAACCGGTCGAGCACCTCGTCGAGGGTGAGGTCGGAGGTGTCGATGACGACCGCGTCGGCGGCCGGCCGCAGCGGGCTCGCGGCGCGCGTGGAGTCCTTGCGGTCGCGCTCGATGACGGCGGCGAGCACCTCGTCGTAGTCGGCCGCGCGTCCGGCGGCTCGGTCCTGGTCGGTACGGCGGCGCGCGCGCACCTCCGGGCTGGCGGTGAGGTAGATCTTCACCTCGGCGTCCGGCAGGACGACGGTGCCGATGTCCCGGCCCTCGAGGACGACCGTGCCGCCGTCGGACGCCAGGCGCCGTTGGAGCCGAACGAGGTTCTCACGCACCTCCGGCACGGCCGACACCGCGGAGACGGCCGCGGTGACGCGGGCGGTGCGGATCTCCTCGCTCACGTCCTCGCCGCGGAGCAGGACGCACTCGGCGCCGGCGTCGGTGCCGATCTCCAGGGGGAGATCCGCGGTCGCGGCGATGACGGCGGCGGAGTCCTCGGGGTCGATCCCGGCGCGCAGGACCTGCAGGGTGGCGACCCGGTACATGGCGCCGGTGTCGAGGTAGGCACCGCCGAGCCGGCGCGCCAGCGTCCGGGCGAGCGTGGACTTACCGGTACCGGCCGGCCCGTCGATGGCGATACGGCGACGCGGCGCGGGCCCCGTCGCGGAGGCGGAGGCGGGAACGGCGCTCACAGGCCCACCGCCTCGTACAGGTCGGAGACCTCTCTGCGGTTGAGCTTGCGGAAGGTGCCCGCGCGCTGGTCGCCGAGCGCGACCGAGCCGAAGCGGGTCCGGACGAGTGACTCGACCGGGTGGCCGACCTCGGCGAGCAGCCGACGGACGATGTGCTTGCGCCCCTCGTGGAGCACGACCTTGACCAGCGACCGCCCGTCGTGCACGTCGAGGAGCGAGAACTGGTCGACCTTCGCCGGACCGTCCTCGAGCTCGACGCCCTCGCGCAGCTGCTTGCCGATGCCCTTGCCGACCACGCCGGTTACGGTCGCCATGTACGTCTTGGACACCTCGTACGACGGGTGCATGAGACGGTGCGCCAGCTCACCGTCGTTGGTCACCAGGAGCAGGCCCTCGGTGTCGGCGTCGAGGCGGCCGACGTGGAACAGGCGCTGCCCCGCGTCGATGCGGTCGGCCACGAGGTCGCCCACGCAGGGCCGACCCATCTCGTCGGACATGGTCGTGTGGTACCCGCGGGGCTTGTTGAGCGCGAGGTGCACGAGGGTGTCGTCGAGCACGATGCGGGTGCCGTCGACGCGGATCACGGCGGTGGCGGGATCGACCTTGACGCCCATCTCGCGCACGATCTTCCCGTCGACCTCCACCCGCCCGCGGGCGATGAGCTCCTCGGAGGCCCGGCGGGAGGCGACCCCGGCCTGCGCCAGGATCTTCTGCAGGCGGACCGGTGCGCCGTCTCGGCCAGCGGATTCAGTCATGGGTGAGTCACATCTCTTCGTCGTCGTCTCGGGGGGTGGGTTCGGGCGCCGCCGCGCGGCGCCGCCCCAGGGGGATCCGCGGATCCTCCGCGGGGTCGTCGCTCATCTCGTCGACCAGGTCGACATCCGGTAGCAGCGGGGCGATGTCCGGCAGCTCGTCGAGCGACGCGAGCCCCAATCTTTCCAGAAATAGTTCCGTCGTCCTATACAGCATGCCCCCGGTGTCGGCGTCGGTGCCGCATTCGACCGCCAGTCCGCGCGCCACGAGGGTCCGCATGACGCCGTCGACGTTGACGCCGCGGACCGCCGCGATGCGGGAGCGGGTCACCGGCTGGCGGTAGGCGATCACCGCGAGCGTCTCCAACGCGGCGCGGGTCAGCCGCGAGCTCGTCCCGTCCGTGAGGAGCCGCTCGACGTACGGCGCCAGCTCGCGACGCGTGTAGAGGCGCCAGCCGTCACCGGTGCGTCTCAGGTCGATCCCACTGCCCGCCGCGGTGAGCTCCTCGCGCCACGCCTGCAACTCCGCCTCGACCTCCATGACCGTGGACCCGGCGGCCGCCGCCAGCGCGTTCTCCGCCGTCGGCTGGTCCACCACGAGCAACAGGGCCTCGAGCCGCGCCCGCAGGGGCGGGACGTCCGTTCCGGGGCCACCGGGCTCGTCGTCGTCGCCGTCCGGTCCCACCGCGCCCACCCGACCCACGTCGCCGGGAGCGCCCACGTCACCACTCACGTCCACTCGTCCCTCCCCCTCGTCACCTCGTCGGCCTCGCCGCCGGTCCAGCTCACCGACAACTCCCCCAGCGCCTCGTCCTGGGAGAGCGCGACCGCGCGCGCCCGGTACAACTCCAACAAGGCGAGGAACCTGGCGACGACGACGAGGGAGTCGTCACAACCCGAGATCAGTTCGCGGAAATCCACCCACCGGCCCTCGCCGTGGAACCGCAGTAGCTCGAGGACGCGGGCAGCCTGCTCGGGGACCGAGACCACGGGAGCGTGGACGTGCCCCACCCCCACCTCCTCCACCGGCCGCGGCCGGAACGCCACCGCGGCGATGGTGGCGAACTGCTCCGGATCCACCCCGAGCTCGACCTCGGGCAGCAGTCCGAGGAACTCCTCGTCCGGCCCGGCGGTCCGGGGATACGAGTGCCGCGCGGTCCGGTCGAGCTCGGCGAACAGCTCCGCCACCCGTCTGAACGCCCGGAACTGCAGCAACCGCGCGAACAGCAGGTCGCGGGCCTGCAGCAGCGCCAGGTCCTCGGGGTCCTGCACCTCACCCGACGGCACCAGCCGCGCGGTCTTGAGGTCCAACAGCGTCGCCGCCACCACGAGGAACTCGGTGACCTCCTCCAGCCCCGCCTCCTCGCCCAGCCGGCGCGTGTGGGCGATGAACTCGTCGGTCACGGCGTGGAGCGCGACCTCGGTGACGTCCAGCCTGCGCGAGTCGATGAGCCCCAGCAGCAGGTCGAACGGGCCCGTGAAGTTCGTGAGGTGAACGGTGAACGCCCGCGGGTCGCCGGCCTCCGGGGCGGTGATGTCCCCGGCGCCTTCCCTCTCAGGGGACCGCGCCCCCGCCCCGGTCACCGCGCGCTCACCTGCCGCGTTGGATGACCTCGCGCGCCAGGGCACGGTAGGCCTGGGCACCCGCGGACCTCGGGGCCCACGTGGTGATCGGTTCCCCGGCGACGGTGGTCTCCGGGAAGCGGACCGTGCGGGTCACGAGCGTGTCGAAGACCTTGTCGCCGAACACCTCGACCACCCGGCCCAGGACGTCGCGGGCGTGGACCGTGCGCCGGTCGAACATCGTGATGAGGATGCCGGTCAGGTGCAGCCGCGGGTTGATCCGGTCGCGGACCTTGTCGATCGTGTCCGTCAGCAGCGCGAGCCCGCGCAGGGAGAAGTACTCGCACTCCATGGGGATGAGCACCCCGTCCGAGCAGGCCAGCGCGTTGACCGTGAGCAGGCCCAGCGACGGCTGGCAGTCGATCAGCACGTAGTCGTAGCGGTCGAGAACCGGGTACAGCGCCCGGCCCAGGGCCTGCTCGCGCCCCACCTCGTTGACCAACTGGATCTCCGCGGCCGACAGGTCGATGTTCGCGGGGATGAGGTCCACGCCCTCGACGCGCGTCCGGACCAGGACCTCCTCGGTGGACACGGAGTTGTCCACGAGCAGGTTGTAGACGGTCAGGTCGAGCTGGTGGTGCGGGATGCCCAGACCGGCCGACAGCGCGCCCTGCGGGTCGAGGTCCACCACGAGCACGCGACGCCCGTACTCGGCGAGCGCGGCGGCGAGGTTGATGGTGCTGGTGGTCTTGCCGACGCCGCCCTTCTGGTTGCACATCGACACCACCACGGCGGGCCCGTGCGAGGTCAGAGGCTCGGGCTCGGGGATCGCGGAGAAGCCCTCACCGGCGGCGGGGTCGTCCGCGCCCAGCAGCTCCGCGCGCGAGAACAACGCGGGATCCATCGCCCCAGTGTCCTGCGCCACCCGCGTCTCCTCTCGTCACCGTCTCACCCGGACCCGCCTGTCTCGCGGCCCGCGCCGTACCCACGGTCACGTTACCGTGCGCGGGGGTGGCACTCGGCCCAGACCTCGCGGAGCGTGTCGACCGTGACGAGGGTGTACACCTGCGTGGTGGTGACCGAGGCGTGTCCCAGCAGCTCCTGCACCACACGGATGTCCGCTCCGCCGTCGAGCAGGTGGGTAGCGAACGAGTGCCGGAACGAGTGCGGGGACACCTCCTGCGTCACGCCCGCGCGTGCCGCGGCCGCCGAGACCACGTTCCACAGGGTCTGCCGCGAGACCCGGCCGCCGCGCGTGTTGAGGAACAACGCGGGTCCACCTCGCTTCGCCAGCGCGGGCCGGGCGCGCGTGAGGTAGGCGCCCACCGCCTCGCACGCCGGGCGGCCCACGGGGACGAGTCGCTCCTTGCCGCCCTTGCCGCGCAGGATCACCGTCCCGCCGTCGGGGTGGTCCAGGCCGTCGAGGTCGTCGACGTCCAGGCCGATCAGCTCGGCGGCCCGGGCCCCGGTCGCGTAGAGCAGTTCGAGCATCGCCCGGTCCCGCAGTCGCGCCGGGTCGGTGTCGACGCCCGTGTCGCCCGCCGCCTCGATCACGGCGATCATCCGATCGACGGGCAGCGCCTTGGGCAGCCGGCGCGGCGGGCGGGGCGGGGCGACCGCCGCCGCGACGTCGGTGTCGGTCACTCCGTCGTGGGTGGCGAACCGGTGCAAGCCGCGGACCGCCGCGAGGGTCCGCGCGACCGAGCTCGGGGCCAGCGGGGGGCGGCCCTCGTCCGGGTCACCGGTGGCCAGCCGGGCGCGGAAGTCCTCGACGTGCGCCTCCGTGACGGCGGTGAGGTCGTCGACGCCCACCGCGGCGAGGTGGCGGCGGTACCTGTCCAGGTCGCGACGGTAGGCGGCGAGGGTGTGGGCCGACGCGCCCTTCTCGACGACGAGGTGGTCCAGGTACTCACGGATCCGAGCGGTCGCCCCGCCCCCGGAGGTCATCGACGATGCCCGCCGCGTCAGGGCCGGTCGATCACCGCGCGGGCCGCGAGGATGCCGGCCACCGCGATGCCGTTGACGATCCGTCCGTCGAGGACCGAGTCGACGGCCTCCGCGAACGGGATGCTCGCGACCTCCATGTCCGCCTCCTCGTGTTCGGCCTCAGGGCGCCCGACCTCGCGCAGACCCGTGGCCAGGTACACGTGCACGCGCTCGGTGCAGAACCCCGGCGAGGGGATCATCTCGATGACCGGCCGCCAGTGCTCGGCCTCGAGCCCGGTCTCCTCGACGAGCTCGCGGCGCGCGGTCCCCAGGGGGTCCTCACCCTCGACGTCGCACAGGCCGGCGGGAAGCTCCCAGAGTCGCTCCCCCACCGCGTGACGGTACTGCCGCACCAGCGTGATGCGCTGCTCGTCGTCCAGCGCCACCACCGCGACCGCGTCGTCGTGGCCGCAGACCTCCCGCTCGGCGGTGCCCCCGCCCGGCATGGTCAGGGTGTCGACACGGAGGCGCACCACCCGACCGTCGAAGATCTCCCGGCTGGAGACGGTCCGGTAGTCGTGGGACCCGGGGGCACCGCTGTCGGTCATCTGCGCTCAGTTCCCGTCCGCGGAGGCGCCGGCGGCCGACTCGGAGTCGACCTCGTCGGCGCGGACCGTCGAGGTCTTGGCGTCCGGGGCGTCGACGACGCCGGCGGAGTTCTCCCCCGCCTGACCGGAGCGCCACGGCTCGACAGGCAGCCGCATCTCGTTCTCGTAGTCCAGGGCCGCCTTGATGAAGGCCACGAACAGCGGGTGCGGCCGGGTCGGACGCGACTTGTACTCCGGGTGCGCCTGGGTGGCCACGAAGAACGGATGCTGCTCGCGCGGGTACTCGACGAACTCCACCAGGTGGCCGTCCGGGGAGGTGCCGGAGAACTGCAGACCGGACTCGGCGATCGTGTCGCGGTAGGCGTTGTTGACCTCGTAGCGGTGCCGGTGGCGCTCGGTGATCTCGGTGGTCCCGTACGCCTCGGCGACGATCGACCCCTTGGCGAGGACGGCCGGGTAGGACCCCAGGCGCATCGTCCCGCCGAGGTCGGCGTTGCCGGCGACCGCGTCGACCTGGTCGGCCATGGTCGAGATCACCGGGTGCGCGCCGTCGGGCTCGAACTCGCTGGAGGAGGCGCCCTCGAGGCCGACCGAGCGGGCCGCCTCGATGACCGAGCACTGCAGTCCGAGGCACAGCCCGAGCAGCGGGATCTTGTTCTTGCGCGACCAGGAGATCGCCCCGAGCTTGCCCTCGATGCCGCGGATGCCGAAGCCACCCGGGATGAGCATGCCGTCGACGCCGTGCAGCGCCTCGCGCGCGCCGGCCTCGGTCGTGCAGGCGTCCGACTCGACCCACCGGATGTTGACCCGCGCGTGGTGGGCGAAGCCGCCCGCCCGCAGGGCCTCGGTCACGGACAGGTAGGCGTCGGGCAGGTCGATGTACTTGCCGACGAGGGCGATCTCGACCTCCTCGCGCGGCTCGTGCACGCGCGTGAGCAGGTCGCCCCACACGGTCCAGTCGACGTCACGGAACGGCAGGTTGAGGCGGCGGATGACGTGGGTGTCGAGGTGCTCGTTGAACAGCACCTTGGGGATGTCGTAGATGCTCGGCGCGTCCGGCGTGGACACGACGCCCTCGAGGTCGACGTCGCACATGAGCGCGATCTTGGCCTTGAGGCCGTCCGGCACGTTCCGGTCCGAGCGCAGGATCAGCCCGTCGGGCACGATGCCGATCGACCGCAGCGCGGCGACGGAGTGCTGGGTCGGCTTGGTCTTGAGCTCGCCCGAGGGCGCCAGGTACGGCACGAGGGAAACGTGGAGGAAGAAGATGTTCTCCCGGCCGACCTCGTGGCGGACCTGTCGGCAGGCCTCGAGGAAGGGCTGCGACTCGATGTCTCCGACGGTGCCACCGACCTCGGTGATCACCACGTCGGGACGGCGACCCTGATCATCAGGGTCCCCCATCGCGATGATGCGTTCCTTGATGGCGTCGGTGATGTGCGGGATCACCTGGACGGTGTCGCCGAGGTACTCGCCGCGCCGCTCCTTGGCGATGACCGCCGAGTAGACCTGGCCGGTGGTGACGTTGGCCTTGGCGTTGAGGTCGCGGTCGAGGAACCGCTCGTAGTGGCCGAGGTCGAGATCGGCCTCCGCGCCGTCCTCGGTGACGAACACCTCACCGTGCTGGAAGGGGTTCATCGTGCCCGGGTCGACGTTGATGTACGGGTCGAGCTTCTGCATGGTGACGCGGAGTCCGCGGGCGGTGAGCAGCTGCCCGAGGCTCGAGGCGGTCAGCCCCTTGCCCAGCGACGACGCCACGCCGCCGGTGACGAAGATGTGCTTGGTCGCGGACCGCGATGCGGCTCGATTCAGTGCCAAGGGGACTCCCGTGTCCATACGCCGGAATGGATGAATGCTGGTGCGGCTCCGGTGCACCCCACGGGGCTTCAGGCTATCACCGCTACGGCGTCGGGGGGAGCGGCGGCGCCGCGGCCGACGCATCCGGCGCGAGACCGTAGTGACCCTGCTCACGGGCGAGTTGTTCGGCCAGCGCTAACGCCGTCGCCAGCCGGCCGGCGTCCGTTCCCGCGTCGTCGACGGTCGAGACGTCCTCCTCGCCGGAGGACCGCAGCACGCCCACCGCGTCGTGGCCGGTGCCCGCTCCGAGGCGGGCGGAGACCACGGTTCCCGCGCCTTCACGGTCGAGCGTCCGGGCCAGGGCGGCCACGCGGACGGCGGTCGACTCCTGCTCCTGCGGGCCGGTGACGACGAGCGCCAGCTGACCGGGTCGGAGAGTGCCGGGTTCGAAGTCGATGACGTCCGCGTCCGCGAGGGTGGTGAGCACGGTCGCCCGGTCCTCGTCCCCCAGGTGCGGCTCGGCGTCCTCGGCGCGCAGCAGCCCCGCGCGGCCGAGCGCGGTGCCGAGCTGGGTGCCCAGGTCGGCGTCGGCGGCCGGGGCGGTGCCGATCGGCAGGTTGGCCACGAGTGCCTGCAGCTCCGAGTCGGCGGCCGGGTCCACGGCCTTGTCGGTGAGGGTCACGCGGCCGGCGTCGATGCCGCCCGCCGCGGCGATGACGTCACCCGCCGCCGTGACGTCCTCCTCGGCCGCGCCGGGTGCCACGACGATGAGGACCGGCCGGCCGTCGAGCCGACCGTCCAGGACGGCCGGCGTCAGGTCCGCCGCCAGGCCGTCCAGCCGGTCGACCGCCCTGCGCTCGGCGGCGAGGTCGTCCTGCGCCGCCTCGAGCCGCGCCGCCGTGGTCTCCTCGCGGTCGACGACCGCGTCCCGGATCGACGTCGCGACGGACGTGGACCCGAGGACGACCCCCACCGCGAGGGCGAGGAAAACGGCCACCAACGTCAGGACATGGCGGCGCATCGAGATCAACGGACGAGCCCCTGGACCCACAGCGCGAAGGAGTTCCAGGTCTCGATGGCCCAGAGCAGGAGGTCCTGGGCGGCGTCGCGGGCCACCACGACGGCGGCGACAGCGACCAGGGCGGCGAGCACGATCAGCGCGAGGCCGATCCCCGAACCGCGGGAGCGGTAGAGGGTGGCGCAGGCGTGGGCGTGCACGAGTCGCGAGGAGACGGTCGTGTCGACCATGGTCGACGACGGCGCGGAGGCCGGGCGGAAAACGTTCTCCAGGCCCCGGTCGTCCCCGGTGACCACGATCATCTCCGCCCCGCCGTGGTAGGCCAGCAGGAGCGCCATGTCCCGCGCCGTCGCGGCGGCCGGGAACGTCGTGGCGCCGACCCCGAGCTCGGTGATCTTCTCCAGCCCCTCGGCCCGGCCGTCACGATCCGCCGGCACGACGAGGACGGCACCGTCGGTGAGGACCTCGTCGGAGACCTCGGTGGGGGTGGCGACGACGACGTCGGCCGCCAACCGGGCCGAGCGCAGCAGCTCGGCGCCCCCGTCGACGCCCACGATGAGCGGGCGGTACTCCCGGATGAACGGCTTGAGCTCGGCCAGCTGGGCACGCGAGGACGCGTCGCCCGTGACCACCACGACGTGACGGTCGGTGAACTCGACATCGATCTCGGGCAGCCCCTCGCCGTCGAGCAGGAGTGGATGCTCGAGGCTGAGGAACTCGGTCGCGTTGGCCAGGTGCGCCAGCGCCGACTCGACGTAGTTCTTCTCCGCGCTGTCGACCTCGGCGAGCAGGGTCGCGGAGTCGACCTCGCGGCCACCGGCGAGTTCGTCCTCGGACTTGACGGAGTAGATGACCCCGTCGTCGATGCGGACCCGGGTCCCGTCGGTGACATCGGCCAGGTCGGCGTCCTCGATGACGGGCACCGTCGAGGCGGCCAGGGTGCGGAAGGCCGCCCGGGGCAGCATCTCCTCACCCGCGGCGGGGACGTGCACCACGGCCGCCACCTCCGCCTCGACGAGTGCGTGGGCCGTCTCCGCCGTGGTGCGGTTGAGGTCGAGGACGGCGACGTCCTTGGCACCGAGCCTCTTCGGTACCGGAGTCCCCGGCTCGATCCGGCGCACGGTGCCCACGACACCGGCGAGGTCCTGGGAGCGACGATTGAGCAGACCCGACATCTTCATGCGCACGAGTATCACGCGTGTGATTCGAGTGACGAGGGAGGTCACCCCGGCGTGTCGCCTTAACGGTCGACCTCAGCTTGAGACTTTTCGTACTGGGCCTTCTCCAGCAGCTCGCGGGCGTGGGCGAGCCCGGTATCGGTGTCCTCGAGTCCCGCGAGCATCCGTGCCAGTTCGGTCACCCGATCGGCGTCCGCGACCGCCGTGACCCCGGAGACGACGACACCGGAGCTCCCGGAGTCGGCGCCCGCGGGATCGGCGTCCTTGTGCACGACCAGGTGGGTGTCGGCGTAGGCGGCGACCTGCGCGAGGTGGGTGACGGCGATGACCTGATGCGTCCGCGCCAGGCGGGCCAGTCGCTTGCCGATGCTCAGCGCGGCCCGGCCTCCGACGCCGGCGTCGACCTCGTCGAACACCAGGGTGCCCCCGCCCGAGCGCTCGGCCAGGACCACCTCGAGCGCGAGCATCACCCTCGACAGCTCGCCGCCGGACGCGCCCTTGCCGAGCGGCACCAACCCGGAGGGCCCGTCGAGCGCCAGTTCGACGTCGTCGAGCCCGCTCTCGGTGGCGCCGTCGAGCCCGTCCCCCGACGGGGTGACGCGGACGGCGAGGCGGGCGCCACCCATCGACAGCTCGGCGAGTTCGGCCGTCACCCGGGCGGCGAGGTCTTCCCCCGCCGCGCGTCGGACGGCGGTCAGCGCGGCGCCGCGTTCACACAGTTCCGCCGCGAGTCGCTCCACGGTGGCTCGCAGCTCGGCGACGGCGGTGTCGGAGGTGTCGACCTCCCCCAGTCGGGTCCGGGCTCTGGCGGCCCAGGCGATGACGTCGTCGACGTCCGTGCCGTACTTGCGCGTCAACGCGCGGAGATCGTGGCGTCTCTCCAGCGCCGAATCGAGGTCGGCGGCGTCGACGGGCAGCTCGGCGAGGTACAGGCCGAGCTCGGTGGCAGCGTCCCCGAGTGCGGCGACGGCCTGTCCGATGCTCGTGGCGATTGGCTCGAGCGCGGGGTCGCCGGCGCCGGCCAGCCGCTGCCGCAGCTGGTCGA
The DNA here is from genome assembly GCF_036287335.1 of Dietzia maris. NCBI lineage: Bacteria > Bacillati > Actinomycetota > Actinomycetes > Mycobacteriales > Dietziaceae > Dietzia > Dietzia maris. The sequence goes on along the minus strand of NZ_CP143053.1, from coordinate 1,545,281 downwards.
GCAGCCCCACCATCGGCTCGGTGGTCTCGCCGTCACCGGTGAGCGCCTCGTGGGCCTGCCCGGCCACCTCGCGCAGTTCCTCGGAATCGGTCAGGCGGCGGATGAGGGCGTCGAGTTCGGCCTCCTCGCCCGGTTGTGGGTCGAGGGTGTCGATCTCCTCGAGCCCCATGCGCAGCAGGTCGGCCTCGCGGGCGAGCTCGCGGGCCCTACCGGTGCGCTCGGCCAGTGAGCGTTCGGCCTCGCGCCACCGCCTGTAGGTCTCGCGATACGCCTCGAGCGCGGCGCGGGCGTCATCACCGCCGTGGGCGTCGACGGCGTCGCGCTGCCGGTCCGGGCGCAACAGACGGAGTTGGTCGTTCTGGCCGTGCACGGCGAGGACCGGCGCGCAGAACCGGGCGAGGGTGCCGGCGGGGACGGAACGACCACCGAGCCGGGCGCGGGAGCGCCCGTCCGCGCCGACCCGTCGGGCGGCGATCACGCTGCCGTCCTCGTCGAGGTCGACGTCGGCGTCCTCGAGGAGGTCGTCGAGATCCCGGCGATCGGCGGGGTCCATCGTGGCGGTTGCGGACAGGTCGAAGCGCCCCTCGACGACCGCCTTGTCCGCACCCCGGCGCACGCGGCCGGGGTCGGCGCGTCCCCCGGCCAGCAGTCTCAGACCGGTGACGACCATGGTCTTGCCCGCGCCCGTCTCTCCGGTGAGGACGGACAGCCCTGGCGAGAAGTCGGCGACGGCCTCGTCGATGACGCCGAGGCCGCTGATCCGGAGTTCCGTGAGCACGCACCCACCCTAGGTGAGCGGCCGGACACCCGATCGTCCGCGCCACCCGGTCACCGGCAACTCGAACTTGGTGACCAGGCGATCGGTGAACGGCGAGTCGTCGAGCCGCACCCACTTGACCGGGCGTCGACCGCGGACCACTTCGACGCGGCTACCGGGCGGTGCGTCGACCAGGCGCCGCCCGTCGAGCACGACCACGGCGGGGCCCGAGTGCACTCCGGTCTCCACCGCGACCCTGGAGGTGGGCGCCACGACCATGGGCCGGGCGAAGAGCGCGTGGGCGTTGTTCGGCACGACGAGGATGGCGTCGAGCTCGGGCCAGACGATGGGGCCGCCGGCGGAGAACGCGTATGCGGTGGATCCCGTGGGGGTGGAGACCAACATGCCGTCGCAGCCGTAGTCGCTGACGGGGCGGCCGTCGATCTCGACGGAGGCCTCGAGCACGCCCTGTCGTGCCACCTTCTCGATGCTGACCTCGTTGAGCGCCCAGTCGTGCGCGAGCCGGGTCTCGCCGTTGATGACCGTCGCCTCGACCGTCATCCTCTCCACGACGCGGTAGTCGCGCGCGGCGATCTGCTCCACGACGCCGCTGAGGGAGGAGACCTCGGACTCGGCGAGGAAGCCGATGTGCCCGAGGTTGACCCCCAGGACGGGCACGTCCGCTGCGTGCGCGTACTGGCAGGCGCGCAGGAACGTCCCGTCCCCGCCCAGGACCAGGACGAGTTCGCATCCCTCGGCGGCGGCGGGCGTGTCGGGGACGCACTCGACTCCACCGCCGGTGGCGACCCGGTCCCGGGTGTCCTCGAGAACCCGGACGGCGATGCCCCGCTCCGCGCACGCGTCGACCACCTGCGCGACCGTCGCGACGATGTCCGGTCGGGCGATGTTGGGTTCGAGCAGGATGCGCCGGGGCTGCTCGGATCCGGGGATGTCATTCATCGTGGGCCCTCCTCGACTGCCGTGCGGATCGCGTGTCGCGACTCGTCGGTGAGGTCCGCCGGCTCTCCCGATGCGGACCTGCGCAGGTGCAGGAAATACTCGACGTTGCCGGACGGGCCGGGAAGCGGACTGGCCACGCAGCCCAGGAGTTCGAGCCCCAGTCCCGCGGCCGCGTGGGCGACACCGGTGACGGCCTCGATCCGCAGCTCGGGGTCACGGACGACGCCGCCCTGCCCGACGCGGTCGCGCCCCACCTCGAACTGTGGCTTGACCATCGGGAGGAGATGCCCGCCCGGCCGCGTGCACAGAGCGAGCGCCGGCAGCACGAGCGGCAGGGAGATGAACGACAGGTCGGACACCACGAGATCGACCTCCCCACCGATGTCCCCCGGGGTGAGCGACCGGACGTTGGTCTTGTCGTGGACGCCGACGCGCTCGTCGCTGCGCAGTCGCCACACCAGTTGTCCGTACCCCACGTCGACGGCTTCGACACGGGCTGCGCCCCGGCTCAACAGCACGTCGGTGAAGCCGCCGGTGGAGGCTCCGGCGTCGAGACAGCGCGCCCCGTCGACGGTCACGCCGGCGAAGGTGTCGAGGGCGCCGACCAGCTTGTGGGCGCCGCGGGACGCCCAGTCCGGCTCGTCGGATGCGGTGAGCGCGATCGAGGTGGTGGGTTCGACCTGGGTGGCGGGTTTGGTGGCGGCCACCCCGTTGACGATGACGCGCCCGGAGTCGATGAGGTCCCGCGCCCGTTCGCGACTGTCGCACATCTTGCGACGTACCAGTTCGGCGTCGAGCCGCATGCGTCTGGCCGCCATCAGCGTCGGTTGTCCAGGGCCGTGAGAGCCTGCGCGAGGAGCTCGTGGGCGGCGTCGAGCGCGGCGACCTGGTCGTCGCGGACCGCCCCGCCGCCGGCGTCGGTCCCCGGCGCGCCGACCGAGTCGCCGAGCAGGTCGTCGAACGCCGAGCGGAGCTCGTCGATGTCGGGCCCCGTGGGCCCGGGACGTGGATGGGGTCCGGGGGTGGTCACGGCCTACACGCTAGCCGACGACGAGTCCCGCATCCGCGAGCCGGGATCGGAGGCCGTCTCCGCCCGCGGACACCTGCGACACGTCGTGACGCCACGCCAGTGCGATCACGGCACGGGCTAGATCCAACCCGTGCAGATGGTCCGGGACTACGGAGAGGTGTAGCACCCCGGCCTCGACCGCGCCGTCGAACTCAGCGGTGTGCGGGATCCGGGACGCGTCGGCGGGCTCGGCGAGAGCCGACAGGTCGGGCGCGAGATGGGTGGGGCGCCGGTGCGGATCCGCCGACAGCAGGTGGGTCTGGTCGTGGACGCCGGTGAGGACCATCAGCGCGGGCATCCCGGCGGCGACGGCTCCCTCAATGTCCGTGTCGAGTCGGTCGCCTATCACCAGGGGGCGTGTGGACCCGACGCGGTCCGCGGCAGCACGCAGCACGCCAGCCGCGGGCTTCCCGGCGACGACGGGCTCGCGATCCGTGGCGGCCCGCAAGGCAGCGACGAGGGATCCGTTGCCGGGGAGCAGACCCCGTTCGGTCGGAAGGGTCGTGTCGACGTTGGAGGCGATCCAGGGCACGCCTCGGCGGATCGCGAGGCAGCCCTCCGCGAGGTCGGCCCAGGTCAACTCTCGCGACAGGCCCTGCAGCACGGCGTCGGGCCGGTCGTCGGCGGAGAGGACGACATCGTAGCCGCCCTCCCGGGCGAGTTCCCGGAAACTATCGTGACCGACGACCAGGACCCTGGAGCCCGGGTCGACGTGGTCGCCTAGCATGACCACCGCGGCCTGTGCGCTGGTCATCACCTCGCCGGGGCGGGTGGCGAACCCGAGCTCACGGAGGTGGGCGGCGGTGTCCTCCGGGGACCGGCTGGCGTTGTTGGTCACGTACACCACGGGCAGACCCGCCCGCTCGAGTGCGTCGGCGGCGCCGGGGATCGGCTCAGTGCCGCGGATCAGTGTGCCGTCGAGGTCCACGAGGAGTGCATCGTGGGCCTCGGCCAGGGTGGTGACGCTCACCGCGATCAGTCCTCCAGTTCGGCCAGACGAGGCGCGGCGCCGGTGACGTCCTCGGGGTCGGCGGAGAGTGCGTGGCGGAACCACTCCGCCGCCTCGTCCCTGCGGTCGGAGGCCAGGAGGACCTCCGCGTAGGCGTAGTCGAGCCGGGCGGCGGACTCGCCGCGGGCGTCGGCGTCGACGCCGGCGTCCTGCAGGGTCACGAGGGCGGCGTCGAGCTGGCCCATGTCGACACGGGCTCCCGCCTCGACGATGCGCAGCTCGATCAGCTCGTCGGCGTCGAGCATCCGCGACTCGTCGCCGCGGGCGAGTTCGATGGCGCGCTGCGGGCGCTCGAGCCCGCGCTCGCAGTCGGCCATCATCGCGAGCAGACCGGGCCCGCCGGAGATGCGTCGGGCGGCGCGGAGCTCGCTGAGCGCCTCGGACCACTCGCCGGCACGGTAGGCCAGGACGCCGAGGGTCTCGCGGACGACGCCGATGCGGCCGGCGCGGTTCTTGGCGGCGCGGCCGTGCGCCAGGGCGAGCTGCGGGTCGTCGTCGACGAGGTGCATGGCGGCGACGAGGTGCCTGGCGACCGTCTCGGCGTTCGACTTGTCGAGGCTGCGCAGGTCGCGACGGACGTCGGCGTCGAGGTCGGCGGCCTCGATGTCGTCGGGGAGGGCGGGCTCATCGGCGCGGGCGGCCTGCCGTGCGTCCTGACCGGGGCGCCCTTCGTTCCTGCGGGCGCCCACCGGCCGCTCCCCGCGACCGGTGCCGGCGCGCGGGCCGCCGCCCCGCCGGTTTCCGCTCGGGGCGCTACCACGGCGCTCACCGCCGGAGGCGCCGGCGCGGCGATCACCACCGGCGCGGCCACCGGCGGTGGCCCTCCGGGGACTGCCCGCGGCGCGGGGAGCGCCGTCCCCTCGACGCGGGTCCTGACCGGACGACGAGCGCGCGCCGCTACCGCGCCGTTCGCCGGACTGGTTCCGGTCGGTGCGGGGGGTGTCGGAACCGTCGTATCGCTTCCCGCGGCGCTCGCCGTAGGAGCTGTTGTCCCGACGCTGTGCCTGTGGGACCCGGTCGCCTCGGCGGGGTACGTCGCGGTCGCCGCGTCGGGGCGAGCGGTCTGTGTTCTCGGACCGGGGTTCGTTCACGTCGTTCACCTTACGTGCGCCGGTTGGTCCGGCACGGAGTGGGTAGAAGGGGCACAAATGCGACCAGCGGGAGGAACTGTGAAGTCCCTCCCGCTGGTCATGAAGTTGTGTTCGGCGGTGTCCTACTCTCCCACACCCTCGCGAGTGCAGTACCATCGGCGCTGGCAGGCTTAGCTTCCGGGTTCGGAATGGGACCGGGCGTTTCCCTGCCGCTATGGCCGCCGTAACTCTGCGAAACAAGGCCCACACACGCTTTCGGTGTGGGTGTGTTGTTTCAGATACTGCACAGTGGACGCGAGTCGATCTCGTAAAAAGGTGTTTGTGTGTAAGTCCTCGGCCGATTAGTACCGGTCACCTGCACGCATTGCTGCGCTTCCAGTTCCGGCCTATCAACCCCATGGTCTGTGGGGGGCCTTAACCACGCGAAGGTGGTGAGAAACCTCATCTTGGAACAGGCTTCCCGCTTAGATGCTTTCAGCGGTTATCCCTTCCGAACGTAGCTAACCAGCGATGCTCCTGGTGGAACAACTGGCACACCAGAGGTTCGTCCGTCCCGGTCCTCTCGTACTAGGGACAGCCTTCCGCAAGTTTCTTACGCGCGCGGCGGATAGAGACCGAACTGTCTCACGACGTTCTAAACCCAGCTCGCGTGCCGCTTTAATGGGCGAACAGCCCAACCCTTGGGACCTACTCCAGCCCCAGGATGCGACGAGCCGACATCGAGGTGCCAAACCATCCCGTCGATATGGACTCTTGGGGAAGATCAGCCTGTTATCCCCGGGGTACCTTTTATCCGTTGAGCGACACCGCTTCCACATGCCGGTGCCGGATCACTAGTCCCGACTTTCGTCCCTGCTCGACGTGTCAGTCTCACAGTCAAGCTCCCTTGTGCACTTGCACTCAACACCTGATTGCCATCCAGGCTGAGGGAACCTTTGGGCGCCTCCGTTACTCTTTGGGAGGCAACCGCCCCAGTTAAACTACCCACCAGGCACTGTCCCTAACCCAGATCATGGGCCGAGGTTAGACGTCCAATACGATCAGAGTGGTATTTCAACAACGACTCCACACACACTGGCGTGCATGCTTCACAGTCTCCCACCTATCCTACACAAACCGAATCGAACGCCAATACCAAGCTATAGTAAAGGTCCCGGGGTCTTTTCGTCCTGCCGCGCGTAACGAGCATCTTTACTCGTAATGCAATTTCGCCGAGTCTGTGGTCGAGACAGCAGAGAAGTCGTTACGCCATTCGTGCAGGTCGGAACTTACCCGACAAGGAATTTCGCTACCTTAGGATGGTTATAGTTACCACCGCCGTTTACTGGGGCTTAAATTCTCAGCTTCGCCTTGCGGCTAACCGGTCCTCTTAACCTTCCAGCACCGGGCAGGCGTCAGTCCGTATACATCGACTTACGTCTTCGCACGGACCTGTGTTTTTAGTAAACAGTCGCTTCTCTCTGGTCTCTGCGACCACCCCCAGCTCCCACCGCAACGGTGTTCACCGGGCGTGGTCCCCCTTCTCCCGAAGTTACGGGGGCATTTTGCCGAGTTCCTTAACCACAGTTCTCTCGATCGCCTTGGTATTCTCTACCTGACCACCTGTGTTGGTTTGGGGTACGGGCCGTGTATGAACTCACTAGAGGCTTTTCTCGGCAGCATAGGATCACTGAATTCCCCACAACGGGTACGCATCAAGTCTCAGCCTGTGTGTGACACGGATTTGCCTGTTGTCACGGCCTACACTCTTACACCAGTACAACCACTGACTGGCCCAGCTACCTTCCTGCGTCACCCCATCGCTTGGCTACTACCAGATCAGGTCCCGCGCATCCCCACCACGTACACCGAAGTGTCTCTAGGTGGTTCAGGGCGGTTAGTATCACTGATTCACCATGGGCGCGCATACACGGGTACGGGAATATCAACCCGTTGTCCATCGACTACGCCTGTCGGCCTCGCCTTAGGTCCCGACTCACCCTGGGCAGATTAGCTTGACCCAGGAACCCTTGGTCATCCGGCGGACGAGTTTCTCACTCGTCATTCGCTACTCATGCCTGCATTCTCACTCGTGTGGCCTCCACACCTGGATCACTCCGGCGCTTCTATGGCCACACGACGCTCCCCTACCCACCCACACACCTGCCCGGAGGAGGATATACGTGTGAGTGCCGCGGCTTCGGCGGTGTACTTGAGCCCCGCTACATTGTCGGCGCAGGACCACTTGACCAGTGAGCTATTACGCACTCTTTCAAGGGTGGCTGCTTCTAAGCCAACCTCCTGGCTGTCTCAGCGATCCCACATCCTTTTCCACTTAGTACACGCTTAGGGGCCTTAGCCGGCGATCTGGGCTGTTTCCCTCTCGACTATGAAGCTTATCCCCCACAGTCTCACTGCCGCACTCTCACACCTCGGCATTCGGAGTTTGGCTGACGTCAGTAACCTTGTAGGGCCCATCGGCCATCCAGTAGCTCTACCTCCGAGGTGAAACATGCGACGCTGCACCTAAATGCATTTCGGGGAGAACCAGCTATCACGGAGTTTGATTGGCCTTTCACCCCTACCCACAACTCATCCCCTCAGTTTTCAACCTAAGTGGGTTCGCGCCTCCACGACGTCTTACCGTCGCTTCACACTGGCCATGGGTAGATCACTCCGCTTCGGGTCTAGAGCATGCCACTAACATCGCCCTATTCGGACTCGCTTTCGCTACGGCTTCCCCACACGGGTTAACCTCGCGACATACCACTAACTCGCAGGCTCATTCTTCAAAAGGCACGCCATCAGCTTATGAGCCTCTGACGGATTGTAAGCACACGGTTTCAGGTACTATTTCACTCCCCTCCCGGGGTACTTTTCACCATTCCCTCACGGTACTAATCCGCTATCGGTCAC